>CAVSTZ010000002.1:0-2565223 GCA_963731005.1 uncultured Conexibacteraceae bacterium
GGGTGAGGAGGGGGCGAAGCGACATGTAGGACATGCGCAGCGACCGCGCGAGGGCGCGGCCGGGTGCTGTGCCCCATTCTAGGAGCTGACCGCGGCGAGGCCTCCGCCCGCCCTCAGAAGCCCAACACGACCGAACCGAGCAGGTCGACGAAGACGTTGGTCCGCAGCATGCCCTCGCCCTCGTCGACCATCACCAGGCGGCGGCCGGATGCCGACTTGATGGTGACCACCGCACGCCGAGCGCCATCGGTCCACACCCCGACGCGGCCGAGTGGCGGTGTCGCGCCCGGGCCGGTCATCGCCATCAGGCCCTTGCGTCCGGCGACGATCGCGGCGGGCGCGAGGTAGGCCTGACCGCCGGGCGCGGCGAAGCTGTCGGGCAGCCGGTCCAGCAGGTTGACGGCCTGGATGTCGGCCCACCAGCGCCGGCCGGTGGCGGTCGCCAACACCGTGGCCACCCCCTTGCCGTCGTCGACGATCCCGCAGACGTCACCGATACCGCGCAACGCCACCGTCAAGGTGGAGCCGCGGCGTGGAACGCGGACGACCGCGGTGTGCGGGGACGGCGAGCGCAGCGCGCCACCGAACAACGTCCGTGGCGGACGCACGACGCAGCTGACCAGGACGCGTCGCCCCGCGACCTTGTGCACGGCCGCCGCCGAGCGCC
Organism: uncultured Conexibacteraceae bacterium; assembly: GCA_963731005.1. Taxonomy (GTDB): domain Bacteria; phylum Actinomycetota; class Thermoleophilia; order Solirubrobacterales; family Solirubrobacteraceae; genus Baekduia. The sequence goes on from CAVSTZ010000002.1 coordinate 668, forward strand.
CGGTGAAGCGCACCGTCAGGCGCGTGCCGCTGAACCCGCCACGCACGCCATCGCGGGTGTCGACCCCCTTGCCCCGATAGGGCGACGCGCGCCCGCCGGGGTCGCGATCGGGGGCGCGACTCTCGATGCTCCCGAAGGCCGCGCCGAGCGCTGCGCCGAAGGCCGCACTCAAGACCTCGCCCTGGTCGAGCACGTTGGTCCGCAGCATCCCGTCGCCGAGGTCCTCGATCACCAGGAGCCGTCCGGCGGCGCTGAAGGTCGACACCACCGCATGGCGAGCGCCGTCGGTCCAGTACCCCGTCGCGCCCGCGGCGGGCGCAGCGGCAGGACCGTCCAACGCGACGATGCCCGCGCCCAGCGCGGCAAGGGGCCGATAGCCATCGGGATCGGCCGCGCGGTCCAGCAACCTGCGCAGCGCGTTCGCGCGGGATGACTCGTCGAGCCAGATCGCACCGTCGGGGGTCACGGCCGCCTGCGCGAGGATCACCGGCTCGCCGTGCTCGCCGAAGCCCGTCAGGTAGCAGGCGTCAAACGGCTTGTCGGTGTGCAGCGTGTAGTGCAGCGTCCCGTCGGTGCCGACCTTCTCCTGTCCGCCGCGGACGATGTTGGCGAGGTCGTCGGCCGAATCCTTGACGAACTGCAGGCTCCGCACGTCGGCGGTGGGCCGGCAGAGGGCAGAGACCTCCCGACCGACCAGCGGCGTCCACTTCGCCGGATCGCCGGCGAACGTCACGACCAGCGTGGCGCCGGTCCGCGTCGCCTGCACGCCGTCGGCCGGCCCGAGGACCGGCGTGGCGGCGCCTGCCGGCGTCGCGGCGATCAGGGCGACAAGAGTGATCAGCAGCACGGAGCGGGTACGCATCGTCGGCAACCCTAGAGCGTCGAGCGACACGCGGCGACGCCTTGGCGCTCCGGCAGCGCTCGTCAGCTCAGCGCGTCGCGGCCGTCGACGATCCGCTCGACGGCGTCCGCCGCGCGGTCGACCAGCTCGGTGACCTCGGCCGGCGGACTGGCGCCAGCGGCCCAGGACGTAGGCGGAGACGATCTCCGGGTCGGTCGTGTCGGGACGGCCGATGCCGATCCGGACGCGGGCGAAGTCCGGCGAGCCGAAGCCCGCCTTCAGCGACTTCAGCCCGTTGTGGCCCGCCAGCCCGCCGCCCAGGCGGGTGCGGATGTCGCCGAACTTCAGGTCGAGCTCGTCGTGGACGGCGATCACGTGGTCGAGCTCGACCTTCAGCGCGCCGCGCGCCGGGCCGGCCGAGCGGCCCGACTCGTTCATGAAGGTCTGGGGCAGCAGGACGCCGACGCGCGCGGAGCGCGCCCGGGCATCGTCCGCCCGTCGGCGTAGAGCCCGGCGAACGCCTTGTTCGGCTTGCCGAGCCCCCAGCGCGCGATCAGCGCCTCGGCGACGAGGAACCCCACGTTGTGCGGCGTGCGCGCGTACTGCGCGCCCGGATTGCCGAGCCCGACGATCAGCCAATCGACGGGCGCGGCACTGCGCCCGGGAAGCTTCATGGGCGCCAGCGGAGCCCGCCCGGGCTGCTACTCGCCGCGGCCTCGGACGCCGAGTCGTCGGCCTCCGCGGCAGCGGCCGGCGCGGCCTCGACCGACGACCTCGGTCTCGGTCTCGACGCCGTCGTCGGACTCGGTCGACACGCTCGGGGGCGTGATCGAGGCGAGCACCGTCGCGTCGGGATCGTCGAGCAGCGTGATGCCCGTCGGGCGCCGTGATCTCCGAGAGCTGGATCGTGGCGTTCATCTCCATCTTGGAGACGTCGACCTCGATGAACTCGGGGATCTCGTTCGGGAGCGCCTCGATCGTCAGCTCGCGCGTGACGTGCTCGAGGATGCCGCCCTCGACGACGCCGGGCGCCTTCTCGTCGCCGACGAGGTGGACGGCGACCGTCGCCTGGATGGCGACGTTGAGGTCGACGCGCAGCAGGTCGACGTGCATGAGCTCGCCGCGCACCGGGTGGCGCTGGGCGTCCTTGAGCACGGCGGGCGTGCCGGAGCCGCCGTCGACGCTCAGCTCGAGCACGGCGCCCTTGCGCGGCCAGCGCGTGGCGCAGGGTGCGCTCGCGACGGCGAAGGAGACGGGCTCCTCGCCGCCGCCGTAGAGGACGCCGGGAACCTGGCCGGAGCGGCGCAGGCGGCGGGTCTCGCGGGAGTGGGCTGCCTCGCGGGCGTGGACGTCGAGCTTGGTGGTCTGGTCGGCCATGGGCGGCGGTCGATGGTAGCGGAGGCGCCGCAAAAAGCGCGGCTCCTCCGGCCCCGAACGGTTCGAACCCGCGCGTGGTTCGCTCGGCCTCGGCCCTATGGGGTCTGCTGGGACTGCTGGGCCTGCTCACGCGCCTTGGCGGCCGCCTGGAGCGCCGCGAGGCCGTTGAACGTGTCGCCGTCGGCGGGCGGGGTGGCGTCGAGCTTCGCACCGAAGTCGGTGTAGTCGGTCGTGATGTCGAACGTGGAGCGCTGACCGGCGACCGTCGCGTTGTAGGCGACCCGTTGACGGCGGACCAGGTGGTCGCCGTCGATCCAGACGTCGATCGGGAGCGACGTGGGACCGCCCAGCGCGGCGATCAGCCGGTTGATCGAGCGCTTCGCCGTCGCCCCGGAGCTGCGCTTCGCGGCGCGCTTGAGATCGACCTGGACCTGGTAGTGCGTCGTCGCCACGCCGTTGATCTGCGCGGCCCCGAGCCGTCTCGCGGCGCCCGCGCCCTGGAGGTAGTCCAGCCCCTGCGCCGGATCCTGTGACGGGCCGCTGGCACCGAGCGCGTCGAGGTCGATGCCGGGCGTGCGGGCGGCCTTGGCGAGGTCGACCTTCAGCCACGACTTCCCGCCGGGCAGCTTGCCGGCGAAGAGCGGGCTACGCAGGTAGAGCTGCTGCTGGTCGGTGATCTCCTTGACGGTGAAGGACTTCGAGCCGTACGTCGTCTTGGACGTGAACGCACCGCGCTGACCCTTGCGGTCGATCGCGCCGTGGATCGCCAGCGGCACCCGCCGGCCGTTGGTCGTCACGGCCCCCTTCATGGCGAACGCCAGCGCTCCGGGCCGGCGATCGGTGGTCGCGACGGCCAGCGCGACGGCCTCGGACTTCTTGCCCGCGACCGCGGGTGTCGGCGCCGGGGTGGTCGCGGAAGGCGTGGTGGCCGAGGGCGTGGTTCCCGAGGGCGTCGTCGCCGCCGGCGTGGTCGCAGACGGTGTCGCCGCGGACGGCGTGGTCGCCGCCGGCGCCGTGGCGGCGGGCGCCTGCGCGGCGGCCGACGTGGTCGCACCGTCCTGCTTGTCGGAACCGCAGCCGGCGACCGCAAGAGCGGCCAAGCCGGCGGCGGCGATGCTCAACGTCGAGAAGTGCTTCGGGGGCATGCCCCCGAATCTACCTCGAAACGGCACCCGAACACATAAGTGTCCCTAAGGACCCCATTGCTTGGTGCCCTTGTAGATCCGCTGGAGGTCGTAGAAGGCGGGCTTCTTGACCCCCGCCATCGTGATCGGCGCCTTCTGGTGGATCGGCGGCGCCGGCCACGGGTTGCCGCCCTCCCAGCCGGGCTTGACCGCGAACTCCTCCAGGGTCCACCAGATCGCGCCCGACAGCCACGGCTTTGTCGCGTAGACGCCGTAGTGGTAGTTGGCGAAGGCCTGCTGGAACTGGTAGGTCCCGCGCTCCTCGACCGGGCCGTCGCGGTTGGCCTCCGCGCCCGTCTCGGTGATCACGATCGCCTTGTCCGGGGTAGCACTGGCGGACGCTGTCGAGGTAGTCGCTGAGCGTCGTCTGGTCGGCGATCTGACCGTTGGGGCCGGAGTACCACCCGAAGTACTCGTTGATGCCCAGGACGTCCAGCGGCGCGTACTCCGGCTGGCAGCCCGCCGACGGGTAGCCCGCGACCGCGAGGCCCACGGGGCGCGTCGGGTCCAGCGACTTGGCGAGCTTGACCGCGCGTTGGATGTAGTAGCCCTGCACCGGGCCCGGCCGCGCGCTCAGCTCGTTGCCGGCCGACCACACGATGATCGACGGGTGGTTGATGTTGGTCTGCACCGCGCTGGCCAGCTCCCGGGCCGCCAGCTGGCGGACCTTGAGCTGCTTGAGGTACTTGGTCTTGACCGAGTAGACCGGGACCTCGGTCCACGCCAGCATGCCGAGCTCGTCGAGGCGCTCGTAGTAGTAGGGGTGCAGCGGATAGTGGCTGCGGAAGAGCGTCGCGCCCTCCTCGCGCGCCCACTGGATCTGCTGCTCGCGCTGGGCGTCGTCGATCGCGAAGCCCTTGTCGAGCGAGTCCTCGTGGGTGCCGAAGCCGCGGAAGTTCAGCGGCTTGCCGTTGAGCATCAGATGGCCGTCGACGACCTTGATCGAGCGGATGCCCGTCTGCACGTGGTAGGTCTGCAGCGTCTTCTTGCCGTCGCTGACGGTCAAGGACGTGTTGTAGAGGTACGGGCCTGGTCGGTGACCACGTCTTGGGGTTCTTGACGGCGATGCGCTTGGTGAACGTCGCGAACTTCTTGGCGCCGACCGACGCCGTGCCGAGCGACGACCTTGCGCGCGCCCAGGCGTGCGGTGACCCGCATCCGCTGCGCCTTGTCGCCGTAGTTGCGCAGCGTCGCCTTGTAGGTGACGTGCGGCATCGCAGGTGCCGCACGGCAGGTCGGGCAGGACCGCCACGGTGTTGAAGTCGACGCGCGTCGATCTTGCGCAGGTAGACCTCGCGCAGCAGGCCGCCGTAGTTCCACCAGCCGCCGGTCGGCACGCCGGTCGTCGACAGGCCCGACGGCGGGAAGTCGGTCGGGAAGCGGCGGTCGTCGACGCGGATCGACCAGCAGGTTCGTGCCACCGCGCTTGAGCAGGCCGGCCGGCAGGCGGATCTCGAACGGCAGGTAGGCGCCGGTGTTCTTGCCGATCAGCTTGCCGTTGAGGTAGACCCGCGAGCGGTAGTTGACCGACTCGAAGCGCACGACCCAGGACGAGCGCGCTTGACGGCGCTCGGCAGGTGGAAGTTCTTGCGGTACCAGCCGACGCCGCCGGCGAACGACGCGTCGGAGTAGTCCTTGGCGTTCCACGCGTTGGGGACGCTGACCGGCGTCCAGCCCACGGTCGACGGGTCGCCGGCGAAGACCGACTCGGCGCCGTTGCCGGCCGTGTCGGCGCGGTAACACCACTGCCGCCCATCAGGAAGCGCCCGGAGGCGCCGTCCTTGTAGAGGGTCTTGTTCGAGAGGCCGTCGGCCTGAGCGGCGTTGGCGCTCGGGCTCGGGCCAGGGCGGCCGACGGCAGCGCGAGGACGGCGAGGAGGGACAGCAGAAGGCAGCGTCGGAGCATCTCGGGGAGGGGGAACACCAGGGGCAGGGGCGCGATGCGGTCCGACGAAGCGAGAGCTGCGTCAGCAGGAGTCCTCGTTGTCGGCCAGCGGCGCGCTGAGTGCGCAGCAGGCTAACGGAGCGTCCGGTCAGCGGGCCCGCCGTGGCGTCTGACGCGTCACGCACTGCACGATCGGCCGGCTGTCGACGCCGTGCACCCAGACCACGCGCGACGCGCCCGTGCTGGTGCCCAGCGTGTAGCGACGTGCCGGAGTCCAGGCGCGCGATCTTCGACCGCACCGGTGCCGGTGACCTTCGGCAGGAACGCGCGGACCTTCGCGGCGCAGGCCGCGTCGCAGCCGTGCAGCGTGCGCCAGGACGCCGCGCGTCGTCGCCGGCGGCCTCGCGCGCCAGCAGCGTGAAGATCGCGTCGCGCTCGCGGTTCTCGGTCGTCAGGAAGCGCGCGCGAGAAGAAGCCGACGGCCAGCACGACGAGCGTGACGGGGACGGCGATGGCGACCAGGCGGCGGCTGGGACGGCGGGCGAGCACTGCGCCCGCACCCTAATCGGCTCGCGGGTCAGCCGGTCGCAGGGAAGTCGTCGGGCCCGTTGATCTCCAGGAAGCGCTGGACGCTGCGCTCCTGGCGCCTCGAGCCGCTCGGCCATGCTGCGGGCGTGCTCGGCGGCGCGGGCGACGAAGTCCTCGAGGCAGCCTCGGGGTCGTCGGGCAGCGGGTAGACGTGGGCGACGTCCTGCTGGGCGCAGGCGATGCCCATCGGCGGCAGGCCCTCGGCCAGCGTGCGGGCGCCGCAGACCGGGACGATCGTGAGGTGGCGCTCGGGCGCGACGAGCGCGACCGGCATCAGGCGATGGGCGGGCAGCGGGATGTCGAGGTCGACCGAGCGCACCAGCGTCGACGCCGGACTCGGCGACGTCGCGCAGCGGCTCGCGCCAGATCGCCAGGACGGTGTCGGCGGCCTGGAGCGCGTCGCGCAGCGTGCCGCGCCTGCGCGGCGTAGGCGTCCTCGGCCTCCTCGCGGGTGTCGGCCTCGCCGAGGTCGAGGTCGACCGGCACGCGCAGCAGGTCGCGCGCGCCGAGCTGCTCGCCCTCGCCGTGGCCGCCGTTGGCGACGTAGGTCTGGATCGTGCCGAGGTCGCGGCGGCCGTGGAAGATGACGGTGAGCTCGTCGGAGAGCGCGAGGCCGCGGACCTTCAGCGCGACCGCCGCGGCGTCCTGGGGTCCAGCAGCGCGCGGCGCAGCAGCTCGTCGGCGAGGCCCTCGCCGGGCGGGTCGTCGTGCCGGTCTGGATGCTGGTCGTCCACCGCGCCTCCCACCTGTCGCTCGGTTGCTGGATGGTGCACCGAGTCCTACCGCATTTCATCGGACAGATGGTCGGAATCTCCATCGCCGTTCCGGCAGTTCGGGCCAGGCGTCCGTGCTTGCGCGCTCGGGTACGTTGCGATCATGAAGCTCATCTACAAGCCGTTCGGGATCGTGCTCGGCATCCTCGCCGGCCTGCTGTCGAAGAAGCTGTTCGACGTCGTCTGGGGCGATCTTCGACGACGAGGAGCCGCCGAAGGCCGACCACGCAGGACGCCGACTGGCCGAAGGTGCTGGCCGCCGCCGCGGTGCAGGGCGTGACCTTCAAGGTGACGCGCGCCGCGGTCGACCGTGCCGGCGCCAAGGGCTGGGACCACCTCTTCGGCGTCTGGCCGGGCGAGAAGCGCCAGGAGAAGTCGCAGGCCGCTGAAGCCGTGCGCTAACGCGCCGCGCGGACGACGAAGCCGCGCTCGCCGAGGTCTTCGAGCGCGTCCTCGAAGCGCGCCGAAGTCCTGGCCGAGCAGCAGGTCGATCGGGCGGCCGTGGCGACCGGCGGCGCGCAGCCAGCGCTTGAGCGACGGCCGGGCCGGCGCGCTCGGCCGCCTCCTCGGTCAGCGTGAGCAGGATCGGCAGCTGCGGCTGGTGGTCGAGCTCGCCGCCGAGGACGCTGAGCGGATCGGCGTCGAGGACCGCCAGCAGCTCGTCGTCGGAGAGGCCGAGCCGGTCCTGCAGCAGGGCGGCGGCGGTGGAGGTCAGCAGAGCCTCAGAAGAGCTGGTTCTCTCCGCCGAAGACCTCGGACACCGAGTCGTCGGTGAAGATCCGGCGGATCGAGTCCGTCAGCAGGTCGGCGCAGGAGAGCACCTGGATGTTGTCCGGCGCGCCCGGTCGCAGCGGGATCGTGTCGGTGACGACGATCTTCTCGAAGCCCGCGGCCGCGAGGTTCTCGTAGGCGTTGCCGCGAAGCACGGGGTGCGTCGCGGCGGCGAAGACGCGCGCGGCGCCCTCGTCGCGGACCGTCTGCGCCGCGGCCTTCAGCGTGCCCGCCGTGTCGATCATGTCGTCGACGATCACCGCGGTCTTGCCCTTGACGTCGCCGATCACGTAGCCGATCTCGGCGACCTGCTGGGCCGGGCGCTCCTTGTCGAGGATCGCCAGCTCGGCGCCGATCTTGGACGCGAACTTCTTGTTGAGCTTCACGCGGCCGGCGTCCGGCGCGACGACGACGAGGTCGTTGAGGCTGCAGGTCGTCGAAGTGCTGGGTGAGCATCATCAGCGCGGTCATGTGGTCGACCGGGATGTTGAAGAAGCCCTGCACCTGGCCGGCGTGGAGGTCCATCGTCAGGACGCGGTCGGCGCCGGCCGCCTCGAGCATGCGGGCGACGAGCCGGGCGCTGATCGGCTCGCGCGGGGCGGACTTCTTGTCCTGGCGGCTGTAGCCGTACCACGGCGTGACGGCGATGACGCGGTGCGCCGAGGCGCCGATCGCGGCGTCGATCATCACCAGCAGCTCCATCAGCGCGTCGTTGGCGCTGATGCCCGTCTCCGGGTTGCCGCACATCGGCTGGATGATGAAGACGTCCGCGCCGCGGATCGACTCCTCGTAGCGGCAGTAGACCTCGCCGTTCGTGAAGGTCTTGAGGGTGATCGGCCCGAGGTCGACGCCGAGCTTCGACCGCGATCTTGGCCGCCAGCTCGGGGTTCGCGCGCCCCGAGAACAGCATCAGCCGCTTGTCGTAGTCGATCGGGAGGCTCGTGGCCACGGGCATCGTCCGCGGGGTGCTCACGTCGTCGACCATGGTAATCGGCCGGGCCGACGCCTTGAGCGGCAACTGGATGCTGGTGGTCACCTGATGTCCCGGTCCTTCTCTCCTGCTAGCGATCCGCGTAGCCCTCGACGTTGCGCTGCCGCGCACGCGCGACGGCGAGCGCGCGGGCCGGCACGTCCTGCGTGACGACCGACCCCGCGGCAGTGTAAGCGCCGTCGCCCAGCGACACCGGCGCGACGAGCGTCGTGTCGACCCCGGTCTTGACGCCCGCGCCGATCGTGGTCCGCGACTTGGTTTTGGACTTGCTGTCGTAGTTGGCGGTGATCGTGGCGGCGCCGAGGTTGCAGTCGGGCCCGACGTCGGCGTCGCCGATGTAGCTCAGGTGCGGGACCTTCGTGCCTTCGCCGATGTCCGAGTTCTTGATCTCGACGAACGTGCCGGCCTTCGCGTTGGCGCGCAGGCGGGTGCCGGGACGCAGGTAGGCGAAGGGGCCGACCGAGACGCCGTCCTCGATCGTCGCGCCGTCCACGTAGGAGCACTTGACCGAGCAGCGCTCGCCGATCGTCGTGGCGCCCTTGATGGTCGTGCCCGCCTCGATCGTCGTGTCCTGGCCGATCGTGACGCCGACGTCGATGCGGGTCGAGGCGGGATCGACGATCGTCACGCCGGCGCGCATGTGGTCCTCGAGGATCCGGCGCTGGGCGAGCGCCGTGACGTCGGCGAGCGCGACGCGGTCGTTGATGCCGAGCACGAGCGCGTGGTCGTCGACGACGTGGGCGGCGACGACGTCGCCCTGGTCCTTGAGCACGGTCAGGACCTCCGGGAGGTACTTCTCGCCCTGGGCGTTGTCGGTGCCGACGCGCGGCAACGCGTCCGCGAGCGCGGCGTGGTCGAAGCAGAAGATCCCGGTGTTGATCTCGCGGATCTGCAGCTCCTCGGGGGTCGCGTCGCCGGGGGCCTTGGTCTCGACGACGCGCTCGACGTGACCGGTCGCCCGGTCGCGCACGACGCGGCCGTAGCCGGTGGCGTCGTCGAGGATCGTGGTCGCCATCGTCGCCGCGGCGCCCGAGGCGACGTGGGCGTCGACGAGCTGCTGGATCGCTCGTGCCGACACCAGCGGCACGTCGCCGGAGAGGACGACGACCGGCAGGCCCGGCGCCACCTCGGGCAGCGCCGCGAGCACGGCGCCGCCGGTGCCGTCGGAGACCGGCTGGGTCGCGGTGCGCGTGCCGTCGGGCAGCGCGGCGGCGAGGTCTGTCGCGGGCGAGGACACCACCACGACGCGCTCCGCTCCGGCTTCCTGCGCGGCGATGACCGGCCACGCCACCATCGGCCGGCCGCAGATCTCGTGCAAGACCTTGGGTGTCGCGGAGCGCATCCGCGTCCCCTGTCCGGCGGCCATCACGACGGCGGTGAAGGAGGTCACGGGGCGGAAGGCTAGAGGGAGGCCTCGCGGTGCGGCACAATGGGAGTTGAAGGACCAATACACTGGGGAGTGGTGTAATGGCAGCACAGGCCACTTTGGCTGGCCTAGTCGGGGTTCGAATCCCTGCTCCCCAGCTCGGCGATTCCGTCCGAACCCGAACGTATGTTCGCATCATGGGACGAGAGGTTCGGTTCACGGAAGACGAAGCGCGGGCCGCGGTGGCGGCATCGCTCTCCTTCAGCGAGGCGCTGCGGCGTCTCGGATTGCGCTCGGCCGGTGGGAACCACGCAACGCTGAGAAAGTACGTCGCGTTGTGGGACATCTCCGTCGCGCATTTCGACCCCTATGCGTCGCAACGCCAAGGCGGTCTGCGGGTCACGACAGCACGCCCACTGCCGGAGATCCTCGTCGAGCACTCGACCTACAGCCGGGGCCATCTGAAGGAGCGTCTGTTTCGCGAGGGCGTCAAGGCCCGCGCCTGCGAATTGTGCAGCCAAGACGAGACCTGGCGAGGCAACCGCATGTCCTTGATCCTCGACCACGTCAACGGCGTCGGCGACGACAATCGTCTGGAGAACCTCCGCATCGTCTGCCCGAACTGCGCTGCGACGTTCGACACGCACTGCGGCCGCCAGAACCAATGGGAGCGAGATTGCATCCGGTGTGGCGCCACCTTCCGGCCCAAGGCAAGCGCACAGCGTCATTGCTCATTGGAGTGCGGACGTCACGCGCCATGCAAGCCAGGACCTCGGCCCGCCACGCGCAAGGTCACCCGCCCGCCGTACCCCCAATTGCGACGCGAGATCCATGCGCTCGGTTGGGAAGGCGTCGGGCGACGCTATGGCGTCAGCGGCAACGCGGTGCGCAAGTGGGTGCGGCAGTACGAGCGAGAGCGGGACGACGAAGGGACGGCGAGCGGGCTCACGCCCGAGGTGTGAGCAGCGCGCGGAGGTCCGGTGGGGTGATCGGGTCGACCTGCAGCGCGTGGACGTCGCCGATCGAGGAGAGGCGCCGTTCGGCGCGCAGCATGCCCAGCGCGCCGCCGAGCCGTGCCGCGGTGGCCAGGACGTCGTTGAAGGAGGCGCCGACGAGCGCGAGCAGGTCTGGCGCCGGGCGAGACAAGGCAATCAAGAACGGCGTGCCGTCGCCGGTCGCCGCGCTGCTGAGCAGGACGCCGTCGGCGAGGTCGTCACGGACGGCGGCGAGGTGGACGGCCGAGAGCGCGGGGACGTCGGGCGCGACGAGGATGACCGGGCCGGCGTGACCGGCGACGGCAGTGGGCAGTTCCGCGGCCGTCGCGAGCTGCAGCGGCTCGGCGCCGTCGCCGGCGATGCGCGCCCAATCCCGCGCGTGCTCGCGCAGCGCGGCCCGCAGCGCGTCGTCGGCGTCGGCGCCCAGCCACGCGCGCAGCGCAGGCTCGGTCGGCGCGGCCAGCGCATCGAGGACGGCGACGAGGGGCGTGGGCTCAGTCAAAGCGAAAATGCGATCCCACCGGCGTGAGATCGGCGCGCGCGACATGCGGCAGCGCGGCGGCGAGCGTCGCGGCGAACGCCTGCGGGCTGGCCTGGACGAGGCGCACGAGATCCTCGACCGGCGCCACCTCGTCCACGACGCCGTTGGCGTAGTCGGTCGCGTAGCCCAGCAGCGCGAACGGGATCTCCGCCTCGCCCGCCAGCACGGTCTCCGGCCCCGCCGTCTGGCTGACCGCGGTCACACCGGCGGCGGCCAGCGTGCGGATCTCGGCCTTGGTGTTGAACCGCGGGCCGTCGACGTGGCCGTAGCAGCCACCGTCACGGGCCTCGAGGCCCGCCTCGATCGCGCCCGGCCAGGAGCGCGGCGCGCAGCCCGGCGTGAAAAGGCTGCTCGAAGATCCAGTGCCCGCGACCGGCGCGGCCGGGCTCGGTGTGCAGCGTGCAGATCGACCCGTCGGCCAGGCGGTTGACGAGGAAGTGCAGGTCGTCGAAGACGATCAGCGAGCCGAGCCCGACCGTCTTGTCGACCGCGCCGCAGACCGTGACGGCGAGGATCGCGTCGGCGCCGCGGTCGCGCAGCGCGGCGATGTTGGCCTGGTGGGTGACCTGATGCGACAGCCGCGGGTGGCCGGCGAGATGGCGCGAGACGTGCAGGACGTCGACGCCGGCGAAGCGGCCCTCGGTGATCGTCGCGGACCCGAACTCGGTCGCGACCTCGACGGCCTGCGCGCCGGCGAAGTCCGGCAGCGCGTAGGTGCCCGAGCCGGTGATGATCCCGATCCGCATGGAGCGGGATCCTACGACGGGACTCCCGCGGACCTACTGCGCGCTGGAGGGGATCGCGGCGTTGGCCGCGGCCGGGGTGCTCTCGGATGCGGGTGCGGCCGCCGCCGGGTCGGAGGCCGGCGCGGGGTCGCTTGCCGGGGCCGGATCGGCGGGCGGCGCGGGATCGGCGGGCGCCGGATCGGCCGGCGGGGCCGGATCGGCAGGCGGCGCAGGATCAGCAGGCGCCGGATCGGCAGGCGGGGCCGGATCAGCAGGCGGCGCGGGATCGGCGGGCGCCGGATCGGAGGACGGCGGAGCGGGGTCGGCCGGGGCCGGGTCGGCGGGCGACGTGGGATCGGCGGGCGCGGTCGGGTCCGAGGACGGGGCCGGATCGGCGGGCGCGGGATCCGACGACGGCGCAGGATCGGCCGGGACCGGGTTCTCGGTCGGGGCAGGCGTCTCGGTCGGGTCGGTCGGCACCGGCGTCGGGTCGACCGGCGGGTCCGGGATCGGCGTCGGCTCGGGGGTCGGCGTGATCGGTGCCTGCTCGGGCGCCGCCGGCGGGTCGGCGGTGAAGGCCGAGGCGACGGTCGTGTCGCGACGGTCGGCGTTGGCACCGGTCGTGGCGGGGTCGGCGGGCGCGACGGGGGCGCCGTGGTCGCTCTCCCACGCGTCCGGGATGCCGTCGCCGTCGGTGTCCACGCCGGAGCCGACGCGGATGTTGCCGGTGGTGCCGGTCGATGTGGCGGGATCGCGCGTGCCGTCGACCGAGCCGCTCGGCGCCGAGCCGAGGGAGAAGCCGAAGCCGTCGCGGGTGGCGCCGGCGACCGCGCCGGTGGGGCTGCCCGACCCGGCGCTCGTGCCGTCGGCGGTCTCGCCACCGGCCACCGCGCCCGCGGGAACGGTAAGGGCGATCGCGACGATGCCCGACGGGCCGCCGAGACCCGGCAGCAGCGCTGCGGTGCCACCGACGCGCGTCGCGCCGGCCAGCAGCGCCTGGCGCACGCTTTGGACCGCGGACGCCTCTTGGGCGATCGGTGCGGTCGGGAGCGCGAGGCTCCGCGGCGTGTCACCGGCGACCAACGGCCAGTGATCGAAGTGGAAGACCGAGCCCTTGAGGACCGTCGCGCCGGTGCCGATCAGCGACAGCGCAGCCGTGAGACCAGCGGCGGCGAACAGGTGATCGTGGGTGCGATGCTTCATCAGAGGGAGGTGAGAGAGGGGACATGCTCCCTCACACATCTAGGTTTCGGCGTCCGGCACCTGGTCCTCAAGTGGGGTCGGCACCCCATGTCCGGTCGGAATTCCGGGGACTTCAGCCGTTCTGGCCCATCTGCCTGCCAGAGCCTCTCAGACTTGGCGCGTAGACGCTAGCGCGCGCCGCCGCAAACCTCCCCAATCCTCTAGGTACGGCGCGGCACGCGGCCGCCGCCGGCCCCCTGCTCACTGGCAGGCCCGCCCCGTGTGGCGATCCCGAGGACCCGCATCGCCTTCAGCCCGAGGCTGAGCTTCTCGCGGCCGTCGGTGGAGCCGACGTCGAGGCCCGACAGCTCGCGCACGCGCTCGAGCCGATAGCGGATCGTGTGGCGGTGGGTGAAGAGCCGCTGGGCGGTGCCCGCGACGTTGCCGTCGGCGTCGAGGAACGCCTCGACGGTGATGACGAGATCGGTCTCGTACTGCTCGTCGTAGGCGACGAGCGGCTCGATCGTCTCGGCGTAGAAGCGCTGCAGCTCGGCCGGGTCCTCGCTCATCGCCGACAGCAGCAGCCGGTAGGCGCCGGTGTCGTCGAAGGCCATGACGCGCGGGCCTTCCTCGCCGGTGGCGTCGCCCTCGGCGACGTTGGCGGCCAGCAGCGCCTCGTTGCCGGCGCGCGGGAGGTCGGCCGCATCGGCGGCGAAGCGGCTGCGCCCCAGCGCGAAGCTGTGGCCGGGCAGCGAGGCGCCGAGCTCGCGCAGCATGCCCTCGGCGACGCGCTCGGCGGCGGAGGCATCCTCGCCGGGAACCAGGACCACGACCTCCGAGCCGATGGCGTCGGGACGGCCCGAAGAGGCCGCGACGGCAGTCGGCACGGCGGCGCGCGCGCCGCGCTCGGCGACGGTGACCACGCGCTCGCGCCAGCCCTCCTCGGTGGGCACGTGGAGTTGGGCGCGCACGACGACGATGGCCGCGCCGGCGCTCGACGTCGACGCCGATCTCCTGCGGCGCGCGCGACGATCTCGTCGGACGCGACGACGCGGCGCCCGAGCAGGTCGTGCAGGAACTCGGCGACGGCCAGCTCGGAGGCGCGGGCGGGCGCGCGCAGGCGCTGCGACCTCGGAGGCGACGAGCGTCAGGATCAGCCGCAGGACCATCGGCGACGGCGGGTCGCCGTCAGAGCGCGACCGCACCCGCAGCCGGCCGACCTGCTCGTCGGCGACCCGGAGGTCGTGGGTCTCGACCCCGGCGGCGTCGCCCATCAGCCCACGCTCGTCGGCGGGCGACCGCGCCGCCACGGCGAGGACCGCGCCGGACCGATCGGTCAGCGCCAGGCTCGCGTCGTCGAGCGCGCGAGCGGACGCGCGGATCACCTCGGGGAGGCCCGCACCGGACTCGACGGCGTCGGTGACGGCATCCAGGGCCTCGAGGTCGATTCCGGCCGGCGTCCTCGGAGCCGGGCTGGACATGGCGCAGAGTTTACGGGCCCGAACCAATTCGCAGCATCCCTGCATGTGAACGGCCACCCGAAAGGTGGCCGCGTCAGGCGATCGGGGTCAGACCCCGATGCTGTCCCAGAACCAGACGATCGCCGCCCCGCCCGCGACGCCGACCGCCACGAACGCGGCCAGGACGTAGAGGCTGAGGACGGCGGCGGCCATGCGCTGCCAGACCCGCGAGTACGCCGTCCAGGCGGGGACCAGGATGAACGCCACGTAGGCGGCAAGGGCGAAGACGGTGCAGCACGCCCCGACGAGATAGGTGACCTCGGTGTTGCTCACGCGCGCCTCCCATTCTGCCGAAGGTGGACGACGACCAGCCCCACCATGCCCGCCACCGCGAAGATCGCGGCCGCCAGGCCCGCCCCGCCGACGACGTCGGAGAGGTAGTGCGCGCGCAGGTAGACGCGCGTCAGCCCCACGGCGACGGCGAGCACGACGGCCGCCACGATCGCCACCGTCGTCCGGGCCAGGCCGGGCAGCGTGCGGGTGAGCACGAACGCGATCGCGACCCAGGCGAACGCGTAGGCCGCGTGCGCCGACGGATAGCTCTGGCCGGCGGTGTCGACGAGCGCGTCGGCCGGGCGCGGTCGATCGACAGCCGCCTTGGCGATGTGGACGCCGGCCCAGGTGAGGGTGAGGCCGCCGACCAGCGTCACCGACTCGGTGATCCGCCGGCGCATCAGGAGGACGACGACGGTCACCACGGTGGCGGCGATGACGACCGCGAGGCTGCCGAGGTGCGTGACGGCGCGCGCGATGTCGTCGAGCGTGGCGGTCCGGATCTTGTCGGCCCACGTGAACGCGGTGCTGTCGCCGGTGACGAGCGTCTTGTCGTGGAGCGTGATCGCGTTGGCGGCAAACGCGAACGAGCCGACGGCGGCGACCGCCAGCAGCGTCGTCAGCTCGAGGCCGAGCTCGCCCGGCGTGATCCGGTTCCAGAAGAACTTCAGCGGGCCGCGGGCCCAGCGCCCGAGCGGCCGCAGGACGCGCGCCAACGGCCGCAGCACCGGCCGATCCAGCTGGGTGTCGAGCCACGCCATCGCGGCGGCGCGGTGCTCTTCGTGACGGAAATGGCGGTAGAGCCAGATGCCGCCGGCGATGACGACGATCGTCGTCCCGAGGGCAAGCGTTCCCTGCTCGGCGTAGTGCAGGACGCGATCGAAGCTCTGCCAGAAGACATAGCCGAGGACCAGCAGCATCGTCGCCCAGGCGCCGGCGCCGACGATGTCGTAGGGCAGGAAGCGCTTGAGCGGCATCCCCGACGAGCCCGCCAGGAACGGATTGACCGCGCGGACGAGCCCGACGAAGCGGCCGAGGAAGATCGCCTTGCCGCCGTGGCGGTCGAAGAAGCCCTCGACCTGATGCACGCGCTCCTCGGTGATCTGCACCTTCGGCCCGTGCTTGATCAGGAACGCGCGGCCGAGCCGACGCCCGGCGTAGAAGCTCGCGAGGTCGCCGAGGACCGCGCAGGCCCACACGATCGCGATCAGCGCGACGAGCGAGATCGTTCCCTGGCCCGCCACGACGCCGCCGAAGATCAGGAACGTCTCGCCGGGTGCGATCAGGCCGACGAACGCGCCGGTCTCGAAGAACGCCATGACGCCGACGACGAGGTAGGTCCAGTTGCCGAGCGTGTTGCCGGCGTCCTCGACGATCTTCTTGAAGTTCGGGAGCGCGACGAGGCCGCTGCCGTAGACGAGCAGGCCGACGACGAAGATCGCGCCGCCGATCAGCAGCGTCGGCTCGAGCTTGCGCCGGCGAACGACGAGGAACGCGGCCAGGAGGACCGCGGCGATCAGCGGGCCGATCTTCATGCGGCGAGGACCTCGCCGCCGTGCGGGCCGATCGGCTTGGCGACCTTGGAGCCCGGGAAGTGCTCGCGCGCCGCCTTGGCGGCCTTGACGTTGTGAAAGAGCCCGAGCACGGTCGGGCCGCTGCCGCTGACCATCGCGACGTCGGCGCCCGCGGCGCGGACGCGCGCGAGCGTGTCGCCGAGTTCGGGGCGCAGCGAGAGCGCCGCGGGCTCCAGCTCGTTGACGCACAGCTCGTCGGGCAGGTCGGGCAGGCCGTCGCGAACGGCGTCGAGCGCCGCGGCCAGGCCCGCGCCGTCGCGGGGCAGGCCGAGCCGATCGGCCTCGCGGAAGACGTCGGCGGTCAGCAGCGCGCCGGCGGCGGGCACGACCAGGACGCCGTAGCGCGGGACGCCGGGCACGCGCTCGATCCGCTCGCCGGCGCCGGTGGCCAGCACGCGCCCGGGCTTGACCTGGGCGGGCACGTCGGCGCCGAGGCCGGTGGCGATCTCGTGCAGGATCTCGCGATCCTCGATCCCCGACGCGCGGGCCAGCAGCCGCAGCGCGGCGCCCGCGTCGGCCGATCCGCCGGCCATGCCGGCCGCGACGGGGATCCGCTTGTCGATGCTGATGCGGACCGGGTCACCCTGCCAGCCGGTCATCGCGCGGAAGGCAGCGATCGTCGTCGCGACGAGGTTGACGCCGTCGACACCGGGGCAGTCGACGGCGTCGGCGCCGTCACCGTCCTCCAGCCGCAGCCGGTCGGCGAGCGTGACCGACTGCATGATCGACACCAGCTCGTGGCGGCCATCGGCGCGCGTCGGCCCGAGGAACAGGCAGACGTTGATCTTGCCCGGCGCCCGGGTCTCGAGCCTCATGGCGCGATCCTCGCCCCCAGCGCGCGGAACTGCTCGGGCGTCAGCCGCTCGGCGCGCGCGTCCTCGGGCAGGCCGATCTCGGCCAGCGCGGCGCGGGCGCGGTCGCCGAGCGCCTTGTCGCCGGTGTGGAGCTGCAGGGACTTGGGGAGCGTCTTGCGGCGATGGGCGAACGCGCCGTGGACGAGCGACCGCAGCGCGGGTGGCGGTGCGTCGCCGGTGCGCTGCAGCACGACGAGCACCGAGTCGACGTTGGGGACCGGGTGAAAGACGGTCCGCGAGACGGAGCGGTGGACGCGGACGTCGCAGGCGAGCTGGGCCAGGACGCTCGGCACGCCGTAGGCCGAGGTGCCGGCCGGTGCCGCGAAGCGCTCGCCGACCTCCTTCTGCACCATCGCGACCCAGCGCGTGACCGACGGCAGATCGAAGACCGTGCTGCAGGATCGCGGTCGCCGCGATCCCGTAGGGCAGGTTGGCCACCACCTTGGTCGGCGCGGGATCGAGCGCGGCGAGGTCGAGCGCGAGCGCGTCGCCGAGGTGCAGCGTCGTGTTGGGATGCGGCGCGAGCGCGTCGCGCAGCGCGGGCTCCAGCGAGCGATCGATCTCGACGACGTGCGTGTGCGCGGTGCGCTGCGGCGAGATGCTCCGACAAGCACGCCGAGCCCACCGCCGATCTCCAGCGCGACATCCGTCGGGCGTCAGCTCCGCCGCCCGCTCGATGACCCCCAGGATGTTGGAGTCGATCAGGAAGTTCTGGCCGAGGTCACGCTTGGGCCGCACGTCGAAGGCGCGCATGCGGCGCAGGCTCGGCTGCGCCGGGTGCTCAGATGGCATGCGAGTCCTCCTCGACCGCATGAGGGAGCCTTTGGCGAGCTCGTGCTCGGAAGCCGAGCCCCTGGGCGAGGTCTTCGCGGTCACCAGTGAAACAGCGCGGCGGCGTTGCGCTCGACGATCGCCTCGAGCTCCGTGTAGGTCTGTCCGCGTTGCTCGGCGACGAACTGCGCGGTCTCGGTGACGTAGGCCGGCTGGTTGCGCTCTTTGCGCATCGGCTGCGGGGTGAGGTACGGCGCGTCGGTCTCCACGAGCAGCTTGTCGTCGGGCACGCGGGCCGCGGCGGCGGCCAAGTCCTCGTTCTTGGGGTAGGTGACGTTGCCGGCGAACGAGATCCACCAGCCCTCGGCCAGGCACTCGTCGAGCCGATCGGGCATCGAGAAGCAGTGCAGGATCACGTCGACGCCTTCGGCGCGCGAGCGCAGGGTGGCGATCGTGTCGTCCTCGGCCGCGCGGGTGTGGATGACCAGCGGCTTGCCGGTGTCGCGCGCCAGCTGGATCTGGGCGTGGAAGGCGCGCTCCTGATCGGCGCGCGGCGCGTAGTCGCGAAAGAAGTCCAGCCCGGTCTCGCCGATGGCCCGGCAGCGCTCGTGGACGGCGAGCGCCTGCAGCTCGACGAGGTGGCCGTCGTCGAAGCCGGTCGCCTTGTTGGGGTGATGGCCGATCGCGGCGAAGACCTGCGGGAACGCCTCGGCGGCGGCCAGCGCCGCGCGACCGGTCGCGCCGTCCTGGCCGATCGTGAGGATCCGGTTGACGCCGGCGCGCGTCGCCGCGGAGACCAGCTCCGCGTCGTCGGGTGCGCAGGAGTCCAGATGGGTGTGGGAGTCGATCAAGCGGCCTTCGGGGGCTGCTGCTGCTTGGGGAAGAGCGGGTCGAGATCGGTGACCTGCGTGGGCACCGCGGCGCCGAGGCGCGCGCCGTCGATCGCCAGGGCCGGAGCGGTGTCCCCCGTGACCTCGGGCGCGCCGAGCGCCTGCATCAGGATGCCCGCGCGGTCGGGGATCCAGGCGTGCAGCAGGACGGTCAGCACCCGCAGGCCCTCGACGAGCGTGGCGAGCGTCTGGTCGAGCTCGCCGGCACGCCCCTCCTCCTTGGCCATCTTCCAGGGCTCCTGCTCGCCGACGTAGGCGTTGAGCCGACGCACGCGCACCCAGATCTCCTCCAGGGCAGGCGTCAGCTCGGCGCGGCCGACCAGCTCGCCGACGCGGTCGCTCAGCCCGTCGAACTCGGCGACGACCCGCGGGTCGAGGTCGACCTGCGGCACCGCGCCGTCGCGGTAGCGCAGCACCATCTTGATCGTGCGGCTGGCGAGGTTGCCGAAGTCGTTGGCCAGCTCGGACTCGTAGCGCTTCTCGAAGTCGGCGGTCGAGACCGAGCCGTCCTGCCCGAAGCTGACGTCGCGCAGCAGGTAGAAGCGCAGCGCGTCGGCGCCGTAGGTCTCGATGACCGCGAACGGATCCAGGACGTTGCCCAGCGACTTGGACATCTTGTGGCCCTCCATCAGGAGGTAGCCGTGGACGAAGACGTGCTCGGGCAGCGGCAGGTCGGCGGCCATCAGCAGCGCCGGCCAGAAGACGCAGTGGAACTTCAGGATGTCCTTGGCGATCAGGTGGTAGCTCGCCGGCCAGAACTCCTCGCGCAGGTCCTCGCCCGGGCGGGCGTAGGTCAGCGCCGTGTAGTAGTTCAACAACGCGTCGAACCACACGTAGAACACGTGGCTCTCGTCCCACGGCACCGGCACGCCCCAGGTCAGCTTGCCGCGCGTGAGCGAGACGTCCTGCAGCCCGCCCTTGATGAAGGACAACGC
This sequence comes from uncultured Conexibacteraceae bacterium, assembly GCA_963731005.1. Lineage (GTDB taxonomy): Bacteria > Actinomycetota > Thermoleophilia > Solirubrobacterales > Solirubrobacteraceae > Baekduia. Next base: position 20,703 of record CAVSTZ010000002.1, read on the forward strand.
CTCGTTGTAGCGCGAGGACGGGGTGACGAAGTCCGGGGTTGTCGGCGTAGAGCTGCTCGAGCCGCTCCTGCAACAGCGACAACTTGAAGAAGTAGTTCTCCTCCTCCTCCCAGGTGAGCTCGATCAGGTGGATCGGGCAGCGGTTGCCGTCGACGATCTCCTGCTCGGACTTGAAGTCCGCGCAGCGCGGGCAGTACCAGCCCTGGTAGGTGCCCAGCTCGACGAAGCCGTTGTCCTTCACCTTGGTCAGCACCTCCTGGACGGCCTTGATGTGCTCGGCGTCGGAGGTCCGGATGAAGAAGTCGTTGGTGGCGTTGAGCAGCGGCGCGAGGGCCTTGAAGCGCTCGGCGTTCTTGTCGGCCAGCTCGCGCGGGGTGACGCCGGCCGCCTCGGCGGCCAGGGCGACAGGCTCGCCGTGCTCGTCGGTGCCGGTGAGGAAGAAGACGTCCTCGCCGCGCTGACGCATGTGGCGTGCCATCACGTCCGCGGCGATCGTCGTGTACGCGTGCCCGAGGTGGGGCGCCGCGTTGACGTAGTAGATGGGCGTCGTGATGTAGAAGGACATCTGGGCCTAACGCTACCGCTGCGCGAGCGCCATCCCGGTGCGCCTCCGGCGGGGACCGTGTCGTCGCGCCGCGCCGCCGCCTCCGGCGCCCACGACCAGCAGGGCGAGACCGGACCACGCAGGCCACGAAAGCGCTGCCGCCCGGGGTGCCACGACAGCCGTCGGATGCGCGATCGCGGCAGGCACAACGGCGGTCGCCGGGCGCCCGTGTGGCACCAGCGCCGGCGACGGTGCGGCGTGCGGCCGCGGCCCCGGCCGGACAGCCGGCCCGCCGCGCGGAGCGACCACCGGCGGCGCGAACCGCTCACCAGGGCCGAGCAGGCCGAGCGGATCCACGTAGCCCTGACGCACGCCGGCCCGCCGCGCACCCAACCGCAGCAGACCGCGCGCGCGCGAGCCGGCCCACCGACGCGCCCGACCACGACGCGCGCGCCGGGCGCGACCGAGGCCGAGGCCAGCCCCAGCTCGGTCGCCACCAGCCCACCGCAGCGCAGGCTCACGCCACGTCCCCACCCCGGCACGTGACCCGCGTAGGTCACGACACCGGCACACGCCGCGACCACCCGCGTCCCCGGCGCACCACGCAGGTCGATGCCACGACGGCGCCCACCCGCATAGGGCACCGCCCGGTCGAAGCTGAACGCGCCGACGACCGTGGCCCGCGGCACCGGCATCCGCCAACGCTGCGCCGCCGCGGCGCCCGCATCCGGCGACGCAGAGACCGGCAGCGAGGAGCAGCACGAGCACGAGACGGGACATGGCGGCCACCGTATGCCGACCGCGTCCCGACGCCCGCGGCCGCCGCAGGATCGACACGAACATGGCACGGGCTCGCAACCAACCCGCGCGAGAACCCCGGGCTATCGCTCGAGCAACGCCTTGTACAAGGTGTTGGCCGAGACGCCCGTGAGCTCGGCGACCACGCCCGCCGCCGGCCGCGCTCGCGCGCCCGCGTCGACCAACCGCGCGAGCGCGTCCAGCGCCGGCGCCAGGTCGGCCGCCTCGGCCGGCGCGCCGCCGATCACCACGACGATCTCGCCGCGCGGCTCCTCGCCGCGTACCGCGCCGCCAGCTCGGCCGCCGTCCCGCGCACGATCTCCTCGTGGAGCTTGGTCAGCTCGCGGCAGACCGCCACCGGCCGCTCGGGGTCGACGCGCCGCCAGCACCGCCAGCGACGCGCCGACCCGGCGCGGCGACTCGAACGCCACCAGCGTCTCGGCCGCGCCCGCGAAACAGCGTCTCCAGCTCGCCCCGCTTGCGCGGCAGGAACCCGACGAAGCGCCACGTCGCCGCCGGCAGCCCGCGACACCACCAGCGCCGTCAGCGCCGCGCTCGGCCCCGGCAGCACCTCGACGCGCGATCCCCGCCGCCACGCACGCCTGCACCAGCAGGAAGCCCGGGTCGTTGACCAGCGGCATCCCCGCGTCGCTGACCAGCGCCACGGTCTCCCCCGCCTGCATCCGCCCGACCAGCTCCGCCGGCCCGCGACGCCTCGTTGTGCTCGTGGTAGCTGACCGTCCGCGCCGTGACGCCGTAGCGGTCGAGCAGCACCCGCGTGCGGCGCGTGTCCTCGCACGCGACCACGTCGGCCTCGCGCAGCGCGGCCAGCACGCGCAGCGTGATGTCCTCGAGGTTGCCGATCGGCGTCGGGCAGACGACCAGCGAGCCGGCTCATCGCGCCGTCCACGCAGATCCATCGCCAGCAGCGCCGCGCCGATCATCCCGGACGCGTCGCCGAACCGCGTCGGCACGATCCGCACCTGAGTCGCGCGACGGCGCCAGCGCCCGCTCGGCCACGACCTCGCGCGCGGGCTCCAGCAGCAGCTCGCCGGCGGCGATCACGCCGCCGCCGATCACGACGACCTCCGGGTTGAGGATGTTGACGAGGTTGCGCGATCCCGACGCCGAGCGTGCTGGCCGATCGTCGCGACGACGTCGCGCGCCACCGGATCGCCGTCGTGGGCGAGCTCGGTGACGAGCAGCCCGGTGAGCTCGCGCCCCGCGCTCAGCGCACGTCCGAAGCCCGAGTCCGGCAGCTCCTCGGCGGCGCGCCGCGCGCCTCGCGGCCCAGCGCCGTGCCCGACACCAGCATCTCCAGGCAGCCGCGGTTCGGGCAGTCGCACGGGCACGGCGGACCGTCGATGTCGACGACCATGTGGCCCCACTCGCCCGCGCCGCCGCGCGCGCCGCGGCAGCACCTCGCCCGTCGACGACGATGCCGCCGCCGATCCCGGTCCCGAGCGTCAGCAGCGCCGCCGTCTGCGCGCCCGCGCGCCGCGCCGCGCCGGTGCTCGGCGATCAGCGCGGCGTTGGCGTCGTTGTCGACCACGACCGGCACCCCGAGCCGCTCGGCCATCACGTCGCGCGAACGGCACGTCGCGCAGCGGCAGGTGGACGGTCGTGCACGGCGCATGCCGGTCTGCGCGCGTCGACCAGCGACGGGATGCCGAAGCCGACCGCCGTCAGCTCGCCGCCGGCGGCCGTGCGCACCTCCTCGACGGCCTCCACCAGCGCGTCGAGCAGCTGCTCGGTGCCCTTGCCCTCGCGGGCGTGACGGAACACGCGATGGACGGACGTTGAGGTCGGGGTCGACGACCCCCGCCAGCAGCTTCGTGCCGCCGAGATCGACGCCGATCACGCAGCCCGGCGGCCATGCGCGTCACCCTATCCGCTGGATGTCGCCCTCCTCCGACCCCCCACCCGAGTACACGAAGTACCGATCGGGCCCGAGCTTCCTGCGCCGTGGACCCAAGGCCGGGGAGCCGCTGAGCGGCGAGCTGCGCGACGCCCCGCCGCGTGCGCCCGGCGCCCCGGCAGCCCACGCGGCCCCGGACTGCCCGGCGGTCCGAGCGAGCGACGACCGCGGCCTGCCGCCACGGCGCCTCGCCGCTCCGCTCCCGCGCCGACCGCGCACGCCGCGCGGCCCGCTCTCGGTCGGACGCGTCGTCAAGTGGCTCGTCGCTGGCCGCCATCGGCTGGGTCGCGCTCTCGCTCGTCCTCTTCCTGATCACCGCCCAGCTCCAGCAGGGCGACCTCAGCGGCAAGGTCGACCTCGGCGGCGCGGGCTTCCCGCTGACCAGCCCCGAACACGATCCTCGTGCTCGGCTCCGACGCGCGGCCCAAGGGCTCGCAAGGAGCCGGGCGCGCGACCAGCGGCCAGCCGGCGCGCTCGGACTCGATCCTGCTGATGCGCGTCGGCGGCGGCAAGAACGCGCGGCTCTCGATCCCGCGCGACACGGTCGTCGACATCCCCGGCCACGGCCCCAACAAGATCAACGCCGCCTACGCCTTCGGCGGCCCGGCGCTCGCCGTCCAGACGATCGAGCAGTACCTCGGCATCCAGGTCAACCACCTCGTCGAGGTCAACTTCGACAACTTCCCGCAGCTGATCGACGCGCTCGGCGGCATCACCTACAAGGGCGGCTGCGTCGTCTCCAAGATCAACGGCGGCTTCAAGAACGGCGGCTACACGCTGCGCCTGAAGGCGCGGCACGCACGCACATCAACGGCAAGCAGGCGCTCGCGCTCGCCCGCACCCGCCACAACGACTGCAACCCGACGGAGTCCGACCTCACCCGCGCGCGCCGCCAGCAGAAGATCCTCAGCGCGATGAAGTCGCGGCTGATCTCGCCGTTCGACCTTCGTCCGCGCTGCCGTGGGTCGCCTGGAACACGCCCAAGGCGCTCCGCCGCGACATGTCCGGCCCGACGCTGCTCGGCCTCTTCGGCGCGCTGGCCACCGGCGGCTCGCCGGCCCCGCGCATCCTCAAGCCCGACGGCGTGGAGACCGCGCCCGGACGGCGGCGCCGGGCTGCACGTCTCCGACGCGGAGAAGGCGCGCGACGTCGCGCGGTTCCTCAAGGGCTAGGAGGCGAACGCTCGCCCAGAGGGCGAGACCCGCGGCTTACTTCTTGGACGACGAAGCCGGCGGCGACTTCTTCTCGCCGGCCTTCTTCTCGGCCTTGGGCTTGGCCGCAGCGGCCGACGAAGACCCATCCGAAGAGGACGACGCGGCGGCCTTCTCCTTGTCCTTCTTCTTCTCGGCCTGGCCGGCCTCGTACTTGTCGGCCCCCGACTCGGCGGACTCGCGCAACTCGCGGTTGCGGCGCTTGGTGCCGTAGTCGGTGTTGTAGAAGCCCTTGCCCTTGAAGTGGACGGCGACGGGATGGAAGACGCGCTCGAGCGGGACCCCGGTCTCGGGATCCTTGGTGAGCGGGTCGTCGGTCATGCGCTGCATGACCTCGAAGGTCGTGCCGTCCGGGCGTCGATATTCGTAGATCGGCATTGGCACTCTCAGTATAGGAGTGCCAGCGGAACGTCGGCCCAGCCCCTGGGTAAAGTGGCGCGCGTGCCCACCCAGGACGTTGTGACGATGGACAAGATCGTGGCGCTGTGCAAGCGCCGCGGCCTGATCTTCCCCGCCTCCGAGATCTACGGCGGTATCGCCAACACCTATGACTACGGGCACTACGGCGTGCTGCTCAAGCGCAACGTCGTCGACGCCTGGTGGGACGCGATGCTGCAGGAGCGCGACGACATCGTCGCCTTGGACTCGGCGATCATCCAGCACCCCAAGACCTGGGAGTCCTCGGGCCACCTCGCCGGCTTCACCGATCCGCTGGTCGACTGCAAGACCTGCAACCGCCGCTTCCGCGCCGACCACCTGGCCGAGGCACGCGAGACCCCGGACTCCCAACCCGAGATCCGCTGCGGCAAGCGCCCGTCCAAGCTCCCCGGTAACACCGACGAGTGCGAGCTCACCGAGCCGCGCGAGTTCAACCTCATGTTCGAGACGGCGATCGGCCCCGTCCAGGGCGGCGGCCAGCGCGTCTTCCTGCGGCCCGAGACCGCGCAGGGCATCTTCCTGGACTTCAAGACCGTCCTGACCTTCGTCCGCCGCAAGCCGCCGTTCGGCATCGCGCAGGTCGGCAAGTCGTTTCGCAACGAGATCACCCCCGGCAACTTCATCTTCCGCACGCTCGAGTTCGAGCAGATGGAGATGGAGTTCTTCGTCCCGCCCGACCAGGCCGAGCAGTGGTACGGGCACTGGAAGCAGGCGCGCTTCGACTGGTACGTCGAGCTCGGCCTGCGCCCCGACCACCTGCGCCTGCGCGACCACGACCCCGACGAGTTGTCGCACTACTCCAGCGGCACCGCCGACGTGGAGTACCTCTTCCCGATCGGCTGGTCGGAGCTGGAGGGCATCGCCAACCGCGGTGACTTCGACCTCAAGGCCCACGCCGCCGGCTCGGGCAAGCCGATCGAGGTCGTCGAGCAGGACGGCACCCGCTACGTCCCGCACGTCATCGAGCCGGCCGCCGGCGTCGGGCGCTCGGTCCTGGCCTTCCTCGCCGACGCCTACGACGAGGAGGATCTGGGCGATGGCGACATCCGCACCGTCCTCAAGCTCCACCCGCGCCTGGCGCCGGTGAAGGTCGCGATCCTGCCGCTGGTCAAGAAGGACGGCCAGCCCGAGCTGGCCGCCGAGGTCCAGTCACTGCTCAAGAAGCGGATGCAGACCGAGTACGACGAGGGCGGCTCGATCGGCAAGCGCTACCGCCGCCAGGACGAGATCGGCACGCCGTGGTGCGTGACCATCGACCACCAGTCCTTGGAGGACCGCACGGTCACGCTGCGCGATCGTGACTCGCTGGCCCAGGAGCGCATCGCGATCGACGAGCTCGGCGCGCTGCTGTCGGCCCGCCTGGCCGGACCGTGGTCCTCGCCGAAGGCGTCGGCGAGCTAAGCGGCCCGCGGCGCGCCGTCAGTGCGGCGACGGCGCAGCTGGGAAGGCGGCTCGGCGGCCCAGGGGGCGTCGTCGGCCGCGCGGAGCTGACGGGCCAACGTTCCCGCACGCGAAGTGCGGCGCGCGATCATCCAGCCCAGCGTCGTCGGCTGGTAGCTGGGCTCGGACCGCTCCTCGAGGCTCGGCACCGCGCGCACGAAGCCGGCGACGCGGGCGACCGAGAGCTGGAAGGCGGCATCGGCCGCGGCGAAGCGGCCGGGCTCCTGGAGCTCGCGCAGGCTCATCGGACGGCCGGCGTCGGCGAGCACGCACAGCAGCTCGCGCGCGACGCTCCGGTAGGGGTCGGCACCATCGGTCATCGGGGAGATCGCAGGCTCTCCGCGCACGGCCCCGTTGTCCACAACCTGCACGACTCTGCACGGATTCCCCTGCCCGGCGCGCAAGTTCAGGGCCAAGATGTGGAGCTTCGGGCAGTTCCGGGCGCGAAAACCCGGTGCGTTCAACCGATCAGCGCCGCGACGGCGAGCGTACCCGCCGCAACCGTCCCGCGGTGGTCGCGATCGGGCTCGGCGAGGATCCGCAGCGCGAGCCCGTCGCCGAGGCCGAAGATGATCTCGGCGATCGCCTCCGGATCGGCGCGCAGCACCAGGACGCCTTCGGCCTGCTTGGCCGCCAGCACCGCGGCGACGTGGTGACGGGTGCGGCGCACCAGCTCGCCGAACTCGACCGCGATCTCCGGGTTGCGGCGCGAGAGCGTGAAGACCTCGAAGGAGAGCGTGAGGAACTCGGTGTCGTCGCGGAGCATCGCCTCCAGCGTGCGACCCAGCATCGCGATGAAGTCCGCGGCGTTGGAGGCGGCCGCCAGCTGCTCGTCCAAGGCGGCCATCCGCAGGTCGGTGTCGCGCTTGACGACCTCGGCCAGCAGCCGCTCCTTGGAGCCGAAGTAGTAGTGCAACAACCCGCGTGAGACGCCGGCCTCGCGCGCGACGTGGTCGAACGTCGAGCCCGCCACGCCGCGCAGCGCCACCGACGCGCGCATCGCGTCGACGATCCGCTGGGCCTTGTCGCCGCTGAGCTGGGACCGTTGCTCGATCGCCTCCATCCGGCGATCCTAGCTGGCCGGCCAACCCGTCAACGGGCAACGGAAAGGGCGCCCCGTCAGGGACGCCCTCTCAACGCAACAGATGTCGGTGCGCTTACGCCGCGGGCGGAGCGGCCGGCGCGGTCGTGGAGGTGTAGTCGAACTCCTCCTCGGCGCCGAAGAGCGCGTCGAGGACCTTGGAGCGCAGGTCGGCGCTGAGCGCGATGGCCAGGCCACCGGCGATCGTGAGCACCAGCAGCTTGCGGCCGAGGCCGCCTTTGCGCTTCTGCTTCTTGGGACCCTCGCGCAGCGACGAGCCGGCGTCCTTCAACGCCTCGGCCGCGGTGTGGAGGTCCTTGTGGAACTTCTTGTCGTCGGTGAGGACCTTCGTGGGGGCCTTGCCGTGCGACAGGCGCTCGTAGGCATCCCGTGCGGCCTCGAAGGCGACACGGACGTTGTCGCGCAGGTCATCGTCCTCGATGACGCGCTGGACGTAGGGGTTCTGGCGGGCCGCCTCGACGGCGCCGGCGGCAACGGCCGCCTTCTGCTTCTTCTTGGCCATGCAGCTTCCCTCTTTTGGTTCGGGGTCGTGGCTCTGGGCCGAGCATACCCGCCGCTCGCGGTTCGTCACGCAGGGCTTTGGAGGGCGGCGTCCAGCACGTCGCCGATCTCCGCGACCCAGATGAACCGCAGCCGCTTGCGCAGGTGCTCGGGGATGTCCTCGGCGTCGGCCTCGTTGAGCGCCGGCGCGATGATCGTCTTGACGCCGTTGCGCTGCGCGGCGAGTGCCTTCTCCTTGAGGCCGCCGATCGGCAGGACCTGCCCGGTCAGCGTGATCTCGCCGGTCATCGCCACGTCCTCGCGGACGGTGCGCCCGGAGATCAGCGAGGCGAGCGCGGTCGCCATCGTGATGCCCGCGCTCGGGCCGTCCTTGGGCGTCGCGCCGGCGGGTACGTGGACGTGGACGTCGTGGTCGGCGAACCAGGCGTCGCCGAGCCCGGGCGCGATCTGGTGCGGCGTTGGCCTTGACCCACGTCAGCGCGGCCTGCGCGGACTCCTTCATGACGTCGCCGAGCTGGCCGGTGAGCAGCAGCTTGCCGGTCCCCGGCGTGGCGCTGGCCTCGATGAACAGGACGTCGCCGCCGACCGGCGTCCACGCCAGGCCGGTCGCCACGCCCGGCGTCGCGGTGCGGCGCTTGGCCTCGGCGTGGACCTTGGCGCGGCCGAGCAGCTCGCGGACCCGCTCGGGCGTGATCGTCGTCTTCTGCGGCCTAGCCGACCCGACCAACCGGCGACCACCGTTGGCGGTCGACGAGCCTTGCGGGCCGGTCGGTGCCCCTTCGGCCACCCCGCGCGCGACCTTGCGACAGATCGTCCCGATCTCGCGCTCCAGCCCGCGCACGCCCGCCTCGCGCGTGTAGTCGGAGATGATCCGGCGCAGCGCCTTGTCGCCGAAGCTGATCCACGACTTCTTCAGACCGTTGCGCTCGACCTGGCGCGGCACGAGGTAGCGCTTGGCGATCTGCAGCTTCTCGTCCTCGGTGTAGCCGGCGAGCTGGATGATCTCCATGCGGTCGCGCAGCGGGCCCGGCACGCGGTCCAGGTCGTTGGCCGTGCAGATGAACATGACCTTGGACAGGTCGAAGGGCACGTCGAGGTAGTGATCGCGGAAGGTCGCGTTCTGCTCGGGGTCCAAGCACCTCCAACATCGCGCTGGACGGATCGCCGCGGAAGTCGGCGCCCATCTTGTCGATCTCGTCGATCATGAACAGCGGGTTGTCGGAGCCCGCGTCGCGCAGCGCGCGGATGATCGTCCCCGGCATCGCGCCGATGTAGGTACGGCGATGGCCGCGGATCTCGGCCTCGTCGCGCACGCCGCCGACGCTGATGCGCTCGAACTTGCGCCCCAGCGCGCGGGCGACCGACTTGCCCAGCGAGGTCTTGCCGACGCCGGGCGGACCGGCGAAGCAGAGGATGGTCCCTCGCGCGTCCGGCTTGAGCTTGCGCACGGCGAGGAACTCGAGGATGCGGTCCTTGACCTGCTCGATGTCGTAGTGGTCGGTGTCGAGCACCTCGCGCGCGTGGACGAGGTCGAGGTCGTCCTCGGTGCTGATCGACCACGGCAGCATCGCGATCCACTCCAGGTAGCTGCGGATCACGCCGTGCTCGGCGGCCTGGGCGGGCAGCTGCTCCAGACGGTGCAGCTCACGATCGACCTGCTTGCGCACGTCGGCGGGCAGTTGGACGTCGGCGAGTTGGTCGCGCAGCTCGCGCGCCTCCTCGGCGGACTCGTCGAACTCGCCGAGCTCGTCCTGGATCGCCTTGAGCTGCTGGCGCAGGACGTACTCGCGCTGGCCCTTGTCGATCTCGGACTGCACCTGGGACTGGATCTCGGAGCCGATCGAGATGACCTCCAACTCGCGCGCGAGCACCTCGGCGAGGCGGCGCAGCCGGCGGCCGACGTCGACCTCCTCCAGCAGCGCCTGCTTCTCCTCGGTCGGGAGCCGCAGCGAGCCGGCGATCAGGTGGCTGAGCGTCGAGGGGTCGTCGATGTTGGCGACGGCCAGCTGCAGCTCCTCGGGCAGGTAGGGCACCAACTCGACGATCCGGGTGAAGGTCTCCTGGACGTTGCGCGTCAACGCGGTCAGCTCGGGCGACTCGCGGACGACGTCGGGCAGCTCCTGCACGTGCGCGACGAGATAGGGGAGCTCGCCCACCCAGTCGGTGAGCGTCACCCGTTGGGCCCCCTGAACGAGGATCCTCAGTGACCCATCGGGAACCTTGATCATCCGAGCGACCGCGCCGATGACGCCGACGTCGTGCAGCTCGTCGGGCCCCGGGGTCTCCAGCTCCGGGCTGCGCGAGGCGACCATGACCAGGAGGCGGTCGCCGGCCAGGACGTCGTTGACCAGTTGGATCGAGCGCTCCTGCCCGATGGCCAGCGGCGTGAGCGTGTCGGGCAACGGGACCGTCTCGCGCAGCGGCAGCACCGGCAACGTCTCGGGCACGCGGCTGCGCGTCCCCACCTCGACCGGGCGACCGCCGCCCTCGGCGCTGATCTCGATCACGAGTTCGGACCTTACGCCGACCTAGGCGACGTCGTCGGCGACTTCGATCGGCACGCGCCGCGAGCGCGGGTCGGGCCGCAGCAGCGGCAGCTCGACGCGCAGGATCCCGTCGCGGTAGGTGGCGCGGGCCTCCTCGGCGACGACGTCGGCGCCGAGCGGGATCACGCGCCGAAACGGGCCGAAGTCGATCTCGAGCTGCTGATAGACGCGGCCCTCGCTGTCGGCGGGGCGGCGATGGCCGGCGATGACCAGCTCGCGGCCCTCGATCTCCAGCCCGATCTCGTCGGGGTCGATCCCGGCCAGCTCGGCATGGACGACGGCGCGGGGCGGCTCGCCTTCGTAGAAGACGTCGACGGCGGGCGAGAAGCCGCCGCGGTGGCGGGGGCCCAGGACGCCTGCGCCGAAGACGTCGCCGAACAGCTCGTCCATCTCGCGGCGCATCCGCTCGAAGTTGGCGAAGAGGTCGCGCTCGGGGGCCACGCGTGGAATGTACCGCGCACGCGTCGCGGCTCAGACCTCGTAGACGGCGCCCTCGCGGGCGACGGACACCGGCCCCTGGAAGGTGCGCTCGGCCTCGCGGCGCGCCCACAGCTCGTCCATCTCGTCGGAGAAGTGCGTGATGACCAGGCGACCGACCTTGGCGCGGCTGCCGTGCTCGCCGGCCTCGGCGGGCGTCAGGTGCCCGCGGGCGCCGTCGCGCTCGGGGCGAGGGAGCGTCGCCTCGATCATCAGCAGGTCCGAGCCCTCGGCGAAGCGCACGAGCTCGTCGGTCGGCGCGGAGTCGGCGCCATAGGTGAACAGTCCCGCCCGCAGCGAGGCGGGATCCGCGGTGGTGGCGCGTACCTGGATGGCGCAGGTCGGCAGCCAGTGCGGCACCTCCTGGAAGCGCAGCGCCAGGGAGCCGACCGTCAGCTCGTCGCCGGGCGCGTACTCGTGGATGTCGAAGGCGTTGTCGAACAGATCCTCGGCGCCCCACGCGCCGACGATCTGGCGGAAGACCTGCCGCGCACCCTGCGGCGCGAAGAGCTTGGGCTTGGCCGGCCGCGCCGTGCCCGGCCAGCGATCGACCGGCACCGGCTGCTGGCGCGGCGCGTAGGTCAAGGCATAGGCGTAGGGGACGAGGTCGAGGAAGTGATCGGCATGCAGATGCGAGACCACGATCGCGTCGACCGCCACGTAGTCGCGATGGCGGCGCAGCTTGCTGAAGACCCCGTTGCCGCAATCGAGCAGCAGGAACGTCCCCGCCTCCTCGACGAGGTAGCCACTACATGCCCCACCGGCGTCCTGCCAGGAGGGCGATTTGCCCAGCACGGTGATACGCACCCTGCACCCCCTTCTGTCCGCTGGGCGGGAGCGTAAACGCCTGCGGCGCTAGGCGGCGGCCGCGAGCGCGCGGCCGGTCGGCAGTGCGCGGGCCGCGGCGCGGAGTGCTTCGATGACGTGGTCGACGAGGGGGTCGATGTCGCCGACGCGGACGGCGGCCTGGATGCGGCGGGCCGGTGGCCGGCCGCGCAGCGGGATGATCGCGACGTCGGTGCGGATGTTCGCCGTGGCGAGGCTCGGGATCAGCGCGACGCCGACACCGGCGGCGGCCATCCCCTGCAGCGCCGGGTAGTCGTCGAAGGCCAGGCGGACGTCGGGCTCGAAGCCCGCGTCGCGGCACGCGCGGAGCACGATGTTGGAGTCGGGGCAGGTCCCGCCGAGCTCGGGCATCAGCCAGCCCTCGCCGGAGAGCTCCTCGAGGCCGACCGACGCGCGGTTGGCCATCGGATGGTCGCTGGCCATCACGAGCAGCAGCGGGTCCTCGCAGAGGTGGACGTGCTCGACGCCCGGTCGCACGCCCATCGGCAACAGCTCGGAGTCGATGATCGTCGCGAGGTCGAGACGGTCCGAGAGCATCGCGTCGATCGCGTCCTCGGGCTCGATGACCTTGACCTCCACGCGCAGGTCGGGACGGCGCGCGCGCAAGTCGCGAGTAGCGCCCGGCAACAGGCCCGCGGCCAGGGTCGCGAAGGCGCCGATGCGCACGGTCGGGCGGCCGGCGCCCGCCGCCTCGCGAACCTCCTCCTCGGCACGGCGCGCGGCGTCGAGCAGCTCGGCCGCCCGGGTCAGCAGCACCTCACCGGCGGGCGTGGGATGCACGCCCCGTGCGTCACGGTCCAAGAGGCGGACGCCGACGACCGCCTCCAGGCGCGCGACGTGCTGGGAGACCGCGGGCTGCGTGTAGCCCAAGACGGTGGCCGCGTCGCTGAACGAACGCCGCAGCGCGACCTCACGAAACGTCGTCAGGAGCTTGAGATCGAGCATCACGAACCATGATCCCAGCCAGGTCAAGTCATCAACGGACTTGATCCAATCCGGCAAGTCCGGGGCTCAGAAGGACGTGATGACCGTCCGCACGCCCTCGTGACGATCCATCGCCGCGAAGGCATCGTTGACGCCGTCCAGCGCGATGCGATTGGTCACGAAGGCCTCGAGGTCGAGGTCACCCGCGAGGTAGAGCTCGACCAGCTCGGGTACCCGGTCGCGACCCTTGGCGCCGCCGAACGACGCGCCCGCGATGCGGCGACCGGTGATCAGGAAGCGCGGCACGACCTCCAGCACCTCGCCCCTGCCGGCCACGCCGGCGACCGTCGCCAGCCCCCACCCCATCCGCGCCGCCTCGACCGCCTGGCGCATGACCTTCACGTTGCCGGTCGCCTCGAAGGTGTAGTCGGCGCCGAAGCCGTCGGTCATGTCGAGGATCCGCTGGACCGCATCGGGCCCACCGATGAACGTGTCGGTCGCGCCGTGCGCGCGCGCCTGCTCCAGCCGCCCCTCGTCCAGGTCCACGCAGATGATCCGCTCCGCACCGGCGAGCCGCGCGCCCGCGACGGCACCCAGGCCGACGAGGCCCGCACCGAAGACCGCGCACGTCGAGCCGCGCTCCACCTTGGCGACGTACAGCGCGGCGCCGATGCCCGTGGTCGCGCCACAGGCGAGCGTCGCGACGACGTCCAGCGGCGCCTCCGGGTTGATCTTGGCCAAGGCGATCGACGGCATGACGGTCGCCTCGGCGAACGTCGAGGTGCCCATGAAGTGGCGGATGCGCTCGTCGCCGCGGTGCAGGCGCGTCGTCGCGTCGGGCAGATAGCCGAGGTTCTGCTGCTCGCGGATCGCCAGGCAGAGGTTGGTCTTGTCGCTGCGGCAGTGCAGGCACTCGCGACACTGCGGCGAGAAGAGCGTGACGACGTGATCGCCGACCGCGAGGTCGGTGACACCCTCCCCCAGCGCCTCGACGACGCCGGCGCCCTCGTGGCCGAGCACCGTCGGCGCATAGCCCGACGGGTCGGCGCCCGAGGCCGTGTACATGTCGGTGTGGCAGACGCCGCACGCGTGGAGCCGGACCAGCACCTCGCCCGGTCCGGGACCGTCGAGGTCGATCTCCTGGACGACCAGCGGCTGGGCGAACTCCTCGAGGACGGCGGCGCGGATCTTCATGGCGCGACCCTAACGCGCGCGCCGCGTTCAGCTGTGGAGCGCCGCCTGCTCCTGGGCGTTGGGGAACGCCCAGGCGGCGGTGGTGCGACCCTGCTGGCGGAAGTGGAAGCGCAGCTGACGCGCCGGGCGCAGCCCCTCCGGATGGTCGGGCCGAAACGTCGAGCACGGCTCGTCAAGGTCCAGCGCGCAGAGCATGTTGCAGCGGAAGTAGCACTCCTCGCAACTCGGCTTCTTGCCCTTGACGCGCGCCTTCGACATCCGTGGTCCCGACTCCTTCTGCTCGACCAGCTCGTTCACGACGGAGCCATCGAACCACGTCCGGCCCGACCCCTGCAACGGGCCTTCCCGCAAATGCCGACAAACGCCGAAATACCTGCTAAGAGCGGGAATTTCGCGCCGTTTACCGGTGTTTGCGGCGAGGATGGCGCAGCCGCCCACGCGACCACGGGCGACCTGCTATCGAAGTCCTATATCTTGATGGACGCGATGCCGCGTGTCCTCGTCACCGGCGCCAGCGGCTACGTCGGCGCGGCGCTCATCCCCCACCTGCAGGCCGCGGGCGAGACGGTGCGCGCGTTCGCCCGCGACCCCGCGCGCGTCGCCGCGGCCGGGGTCGATGTCACGGGCCTCGAGATCGCCACCGGCGACGCCGTCAGCGGCGCCGGGCTCGACGCCGCGCTGGACGGCGTCGAGCTCGCCTACTTCCTGATCCACTCGATGGAGAGCGGCGCGCCGACCGCCGACGGCTTCCGCTCGCGCGACCGCCGCGCGGCGGAGCGCTTCGCCGACGCCGCCCGCCGCGCGGGCGTGCAGCGGGTCGTCTACCTCAGCGGGCTCGTCCCCGAGACCGGCACCGCCTCGGCCCATCTCGCCAGCCGGCTGGAGGTCGAGCAGACGCTGCTGGAGTCGGCGCCCGAGGTGCTCGCGCTGCGCGCCTCGATCGTCATCGGTGCCCGCTCGCGCTCGTTCCGCTTCCTCGTGCGCCTGGTCGAGCGCGTGCCGGTCATGCCGCTGCCGTCATGGCGGGAGAACCGCACGCAGCCGATCGACGGCCGCGACGTGCTGTCGCTGCTGGTCGCCGGCGGCCGCTCGCGGGCGGTCGACGGCCCGTTGTCGCTGGACATCGCCGGGCCCGACGTCGTCACCTACGGCGAGCTGGTCACCCGGATCCGCGATGCGCTGCTCGTAGGGCGCCCGCCGATCCGCCTGGGCTTCAGCCTGACGCCGGTCGCCAGCCGCGTCGCGGCGGCGATCGCCGGTGAGGACCATGCGCTGATCGGCCCACTGATGGAAGGGCTTGAGGGCGACCTACTGCCGCGCGACGACCGTGCCGCGCCGCTCCTCGGGGTCCGGCTGCACCGCCTCGACGCGGCGATCGAGCGCGCCCTGCGCGACTGGGAGGCGACCGAGGAGCTGCGGGCCCGCTGAGGCGCGCCCGCACCGTCTAGGGTCTTCCCACGTGAGCGCCGTGGCCACGAGCATCGACATCGACGCGTCCCCCGAGGACGTCTGGCGCACCGTCATGGACCCGACGCGCCTCGGCGAGTGGGTGACCATCCATCGCAAGCTCGTCTCCTACTCCGAGGACGAGATGGAGCAGGTCTTGCATCTCCGCGGCGCCAACTTCAAGGTCAAGTGGCACCTCGACTCCAGCCGCGCGCCCCACCACGCGACCTGGAAGGGGCGCGGCCCGGCACGCTCGCACGCCGAGACCGAGTACCGCCTGGCCGGCAACGCCGACGGCGGCACGCACTTCGACTACCGCAACGAGTTCCGGGCCCCGCTCGGCCCGCTCGGCGCCTTCGCCAGCCACGCGCTGGTCGGCGGCCTGCCGGCCAAGGAGGCCGACGCGTCGCTGCGCAAGCTCAAGGCGCTGGTCGAGCGCGAGCGACGCTGAGGCGCGCGCCGACGCGCCGCCCTGACGCTCTGACGCGCCCGACGCTCTAGAAGATCGCCTGGATCCCTCCCGCTCCGATGCGCGCCTCGCGGAGCGCGACGCCCTCGTCGAGGGCCAGGACGGCGGCCTGCAGCGTGCGGCGGCGGTCGCGCAGGACCGCGTCGGCGATCTCTGCCGCACGGGCGGCGGCCGTGATCGGGCCCGCGCCCTCGACGGCCGCGCCGATGATCCGGGCCCGAGGCAGGAGCGTGGCGTCGAGCACCCGCTGCACGTCGGTCACCGGTGTCGCGGTCGCGACGATCACGACCGCGCCGGCACAGCGCTGGGCGATCTCCCGCCCGGCCTCGTCCGTAGCCATGTCGAGGACCACCAGATCAGAACCGGCTGCATCGGACCATGTTCCGGCGCGCACGCGGGGCTCATAGCCCTGTGACGCGGCCGCGCCCACGAGGTCATCGGCCAGGCCTTCGCGACCGCCGAGCAGGACCAAAGCACTGAGATCGAGTTGGGCGATCAAGAGTGCAATAAGCTCCCCCGTGAATGTCTGAGCGGTGCACGTCACCTTGCTTCGCATTGACCTTCACCTACTTCCATGTGACACTCACTTCCACTAATAGTAACTCTCACGAAGGCAGCGACCCACGTCATGGCAGATTTCCTGGACGAGAAGCGACGCGAGATGCAGGAGCGTCTCAAGGAGCTTCGCCCGTTGGTGGACGAGTTCCACCGGTTGGAGGCCGCAGTCTCCGCGCTGGACGGCGTCGGTGACGACGCCGCCGCCGCGACCCCGACGCCGCGTCGTCGGTCCAAGAGCTCTACCGGTGGAGCGCCGGCGACCAGTTCGAGCAATGGACGCCGTGGGCGTCCGCGTGGCTCGGGCACCCGCGGCAAGCAGGCACTGGAGCTCGTGAAGGGCAATCCCGGCATCACCATCCCGGAGATTGCGCAGAAGATGGGCATTCAGCAGAACTACCTCTATCGGGTGCTTCCCGGCCTCCAGAAGGAGGGGCTCATCCGCAAGGAGGGGCGTGGCTGGCACTCGATGGACGCGGCCTAGCCGCACGGCTGGGCGGGAATGGCCCGGAGGCCATTCCCGCAAGGGGGCCGCTCAGCCGATGAGGCCGAGTCCCTTCACCGCGTCGCGCTCGCCCTTGAGCTCGTTGACGGTGATGTCGATCTTGGACTGGGCGAACTCGCCGACCTCCAGGCCCTCGACGATCTCGTAGCTGCCACCGCTCACCCGGACCGGGAAGCTGGAGATCAGGCCCTCGTCGACGCCGTACTGACCGCCCGACGGCACGGCCATCGAGACCAGGCCCTCGGCGCCCAGCGCCCAATCGTGGACATGGTCGATGGCCGCGTTGGCCGCGCTCGCCGCGCTGGAGGCGCCGCGCGCCTCGATGATCGCCGCGCCGCGCTTGCCGACGTTGGGCAGGTACTCGTTCTCGTACCAGGCCATGTCGTCGACGGCCTCGACGGCCGACTTGCCATTGACCTTGGCGTTGAACAAGTCGGGAAACATCGTCGGTGAGTGATTGCCCCAGATGACGAGATCCTCGATGTCGGTCAGGGCCACGCCGAGCTTGCTGGCGAGCTGGCCGTAGGCGCGGTTCTGGTCCAACCGCGTCATCGCGGTGAAGCGCTCGTTCGGCACGTCCGGCGCGTTGCTCATGGCGATCAGCGCGTTGGTGTTGGCCGGGTTGCCGACGACCAGGATCTTGATGTCGTCGGCGGCATGGTCGTTGATGGCCTTGCCCTGGGGCTTGAAGATCGCGCCGTTGGCCTCGAGCAGGTCCGCGCGCTCCATGCCGGCGGTCCGCGGGCGGGCGCCGACGAGCAGGCCGACGTTGGCACCGTCGAAGGCCTCGTTGGGATCGGAGGTGATGTCGATGGCCTCCAGCAACGGGAAGGCGCAGTCGACGAGCTCCATCGCGGTGCCTTCAGCGGCCTTCAGCGCGGGCTCGATCTCCAGCAGCCGCAGCCGGATCTTCTCGTCGGGGCCGAGCAGCTGGCCTGAGGCGATGCGGAAGAGGAGGGCGTATCCGATGGCGCCGGCCGCGCCGGTCACCGTGACAGTCTTGGGCATGGCCCAAAACCTATCGGTGCCGAACGCTTGCCGCGTGGTGGCTCACGCCAGCGTGGTCAGCGCCTCGTTGAGCGTCGCGCTCGGGCGCATGGCCGCCTCGGCGCGTGTCGCGGTCGGGCCGGTAGTAGCCGCCGAGGTCGACCGGCTCGCCCTGGACGCCGTCGAGCTCGGCGACGATCGTCTCCTCGTCGTCGGCCAGCCGCTCGCGCCAGCGGCGCGAAGCGCGCGGCGAGCCCGGCGTCCTCGGTCTGGGCCGCGAGCTCCTGCGCCCAGTACAGCGCGAGGTAGAAGTGGCTGCCGCGGTTGTCGAGCTCGCCGACCTTGCGCGACGGCGAGCGGCCGTTCTCCAGCACGCTGCCGGTGGCGCGGTCGAGCGTGTCGGCCGAGCAGCTGCGCGCGCGCGTTGCCGGTCTTCTCGGCGAGCATCTCCAGCGACACCGCCAGCGCGAGGAACTCGCCGAGCGAGTCCCAGCGCAGGTGGTTCTCCTTCAGGAACTGCTGGACGTGCTTGGGCGCCGAGCCGCCCGCGCCGGTCTCGAACAGGCCGCCGCCGTTCATCAGCGGCACGATCGAGAGCATCTTCGCGCTCGTGCCCAGCTCGAGGATCGGGAACAGGTCGGTGAGGTAGTCGCGCAGGACGTTGCCGGTGACCGAGATCGTGTCCTCGCCGCGCGCGGGCGCGCTCGAGCGTGAAGCGCGTCGCCTCGGCGACCGGCAGGATCTCGATCTGCAGGCCGTCGGTGTCCTGCGCCGTCCAGGGCCGGGCGGACCTTCTTCAGCAGCTCGCGCGTCGTGCGGCGCGGGTCTCGTCGAGCCAGAACACGGCGGGCGCGCCGGTCGCCCGGGCGCGCGCGACGGCGAGGCCGACCCAGTCCTGGATCGGCGCGTCCTTGGTCTGGCACATGCGCCAGATGTCGCCGCGCGTCGACGTCGTGCTCGAGCAGCGTCGCGCCGGCGGCGTCGACGACGCGCACCGCGCCCGCCGCCGCGATCTCGAACGTCTTGTCGTGCGAGCCGTACTCCTCGGCCTTCTGCGCCATCAGGCCGACGTTCGGCGTCGTGCCCATCGTCGCCGGGTCGAACGCGCCGTGCTCGCGGCAGTGCGTCGATCGTCTCGGCGTAGAGCGCGGCGTAGCAGGAGTCGGGGATGACGCACTTGGTGTCCTGCTGGTCGCCGTGCGGCGTTCCACATCTGGCCGGACGCGCGGATCAGCGCCGGCATCGACGCGTCGATGATCACGTCGCGACGGCACGTGCAGGTTCGTGATGCCGCGGTCGGAGTCGACCATGCGAGCGTCGGGCCCGGCGGCGATCGCGGCGTCGACGGCGCCCTGGGCCTCGGGGTGCGCGCTCAGCAGGCTGGCCAGGCCGTCGTTGGGGCGCACGTCGCCCAGCCCGGCGAAGACGTCGTCGCCGACGAACGCGCGGACGGCGTGGCCGAAGATGATCGGGTCGGAGACCTTCATCATCGTGGCCTTGAGGTGCACCGAGAAGAGCACGCCCTGGGCCTTGGCGTCGGCGATCTGCTCGGCGAGGAACGCCTCGCAGCGCGGCGCGGCGCATGACGGCCGCGTCGATGACCTCGCCCGCGAGCAGCGGCGTGGACGCCTTGAGGACGGTGACGGTGCCGTCGGCGGCGACGTGCTCGATGCGCACGTCGGTCGGCTGCGCGACCGTGACCGAGCGCTCGGTGGAGCGGAAGTCGCCGCCGCCCATCGTCGCGACGTGGGTCTTGGAGTCCGACGACCACGCGCCCATCGAGTGCGGGTGCTTGCGCGCGAACGCCTTGACCGACGCGGGCGCGCGGCGGTCGGAGTTGCCCTCGCGCAGCACCGGGTTGACCGCGCTGCCCTTGACCGCGTCGTAGCGGGCGCGGACGTCGCGCTCCTGGTCGGTCGCGGGATCCTCGGGGTAGTCGGGGATCGCGTAGCCCTGACCCTGCAGCTCGGCGATCGCGGCCTTCAGCTGCGGCATCGAGGCGCTGACGTTCGGCAGCTTGATGATGTTGGCCTCGGGCGTCTTGGCCAGCTCGCCGAGCTCGGCCAGCGCGTCGGGGACCCGCTGCTCGGGCGTCGAGCTGCTCGGGGAAGTGCGCCAGGATCCGACCCGCCAGCGAGATGTCGCGCAGCTCGAGCTCGACGTCGGCCGTGGCGGCGAACGCCTCGACGATCGGCAGCAGCGACGTGCGTGGCGAGCGCCGGCGCCTCGTCGGTGTGGGTGTAGATGATCTTCATGGGGGCGCCGCACGCTATCGAGTCGCCACTACTTGACACTCTGTCAAGATCCCGGCGATGGCCACCACGCACGTTCCCAGCGCACTCGTCGTCTCCGGCCTCGCCGAGGTCGCGGCGGGCGCCCTCGCCGGTTGGCCCTACACGCTCGTGCGCCAGGATCCCGAGGCCGCGCGCCGGCTCGGGATCAAGTCCGGCGCCCGGATCCGCCAGTGGCACCTGGACCTCGCGATGCTCGGCGGCCTGACGGTCGCCGTCGGCACCGCCGTCCCCGACGCACCGCGCTGGGCGTCGGTGCCGCTCGGCCTCGGGGCGTGGACCAATGCCATGGCCTTCCTCCCGCTCGCCTTCGCGCCGGAGGTCGACAAGCACCCCGTCTACCGCGCGATCACCGGCACGTCGTTCGTCGCGACCTCCGTGGGGTTCGTGGGGATGGCGCTGACCGGCGCCCGCCGGCGCCGCCGCGCGCGGCGCAGTCCTGTGACATAGCCGGGCACGTCGACCGGGAATGGCCCGGTCAACGTGCCGTGGGTGGGCAGGACCCGAGGTTGCGTCAAGGCATGAACGGTGGTTCACTTCTTGATGACCGCCGATGCCCTACCGCCCCACCGAGCGCACCGAGGCCCGCCGCGCGCAGACGCGCGACAGGATCGTGCGCGCCACGCTCGCGCTCGTCGCGCAGGGCGGCTATCGCGAGGCACAGGTCGCCGCGGTCGCCAAGCGCGCCGGGGTGGCCACCGGCACGGTCTATCGCCACTTCCCGTCGAAGGCCGACCTGCTGACCGAGGTCTTCCGGGTCGCCTCCCAGCACGAGGTCGACGCGGTCGCCCAGGCGGGCGGCGAGACCGCCCAGGAGCGGATCGCCACGGCCGTCGACACGTTCGCCCGTCGTGCGCTGCAGGGTCGGCGGCTGGCCTGGGCGCTGCTCGCCGAGCCGGTCGATCCCGCCGTCGAGGCCGAGCGGCTGCAGTTCCGTCGCGCCTACGCCGAGGTCTTCGCGACCACGATCGCCGAGGGCATCGCGCGCGGCGAGCTGCCCGAGCAGGACGTCGCCTTCACCGCCACCGCGCTCGTCGGCGCGATCGGCGAGGCGCTCGTCGGGCCGCTCTCCCCCACCCACTCGGGCACCGACGTCGACGCGCTCGTCGCCCACCTCATCACGTTCTGCCTGCGTTCCACCACCGATCAGGAGCTGTCTGAAGATGTCCACCGTCGCGCGGCCTGAAGCCGAGACGTACGCCACCCACGAGGTCCGCAACCAGGTCCCGCCGATGGAGGGCCGCAACCTCTTCCTCGACCACACGGCCCTTGTTGAAGGACTTGCCCGCGAGGGCGGCGGCTGGGCCCACGATCGCGCCGTCGAGGTCGGCGCCTTCTGGGGCGGCGAGCCGCTGGCGTGGGGCGAGCAGGCCAACGCCAACCCGCCGGTGCTGCACACCCACGACCGCTTCGGCAACCGCCTCGACGCCGTCGAGTTCCACCCCGCCTGGCATCAGCTGATGGCGCGCGGCGTCGCCGACGAGATGCACGCGTTGCCGTGGAACGACCCGCAGCCGGGAGCGCAGGTCGCGCGCGCGGCGGTCTACATGTGCGGCACCCAGGCCGACGCCGGCTTCGGCTGCCCGATCACCATGACCTTCGCCGCCGTGCCGGCCTTGCGCGCCACCCAGGCGATCGCCGACGAGTGGATCCCGCGGCTGACCGCGCGCGGCTATGACGGCGCGCTGAAGCCCGCCTCCGAGAAGCCCGGCGCGATCTGCGGCATGGCGATGACCGAGAAGCAGGGCGGCTCCGACGTCCGCGCCAACACGACGGTCGCCACCCCGCTCAACGGTGGCGGCGAGGGCGCCGAGTACCAGCTGGTCGGCCACAAGTGGTTCTGCTCGGCACCGATGAGCGATCTGTTCCTTGTCCTCGCCCAGACCGACGAAGGCCTCTCGTGCTTCGCGGTCCCGCGCTTCCTGCCCGACGGCACCAAGAACGCGGGCTTCCAGCTCCAGCGGCTCAAGGACAAGTTGGGGAACAAGTCCAACGCGTCCTCCGAGGTCGAGTTCAAGGGCGCCTGGGGCCAGATGCTCGGCGAGCCCGGCCGTGGCGTCCCCACGATCATCGAGATGGTCGGCCACACGCGGCTGGACTGCGTGATGGGCGGCGCCGGCGGCATGCGCACCGCGGTCTCGCTCGCGACGTGGCACGCGATGCACCGCGCCGCGTTCGGCAAGACGCTGATCGACCAGCCGCTGATGCGCAACGTGCTCGCCGACCTCGCCGTCGAGAGCGAGGCCGCGACGGCGCTGACGCTGCGACTCTGCCGCGCCTACGACGAGGCCGCCGCCGGCGACGGGCGCGCCGACCTCTTCAAGCGGCTGGCCACCGCCGTGGCCAAGTACCACGTCTGCAAGCGCGTCCCCAACCACGCCTTCGAGGCGCTGGAGTGCCTCGGCGGCAACGGCTACGTCGAGGCTTCGGGCATGCCGCGCCTCTACCGCGAGGCCCCGCTCTGCTCGATCTGGGAGGGCTCGGGCAACGTGATGGCCTTGGACGTGCTGCGTGCGCTGTCGCGCTCCCCCGAGTCGCTCGACGTCTTCCTGGAGGAGCTCGACGCCGCCACCGGGCAGGACCCGCGCTACGACGCCTACGTGCAGACCGTGCGCGATGAGTTCTCCCGACCGGCCGAGCTCGAGCACCGTGCGCGCCTGGTCGTGGAGGAGCTGGCGCTCGCGCTGCAGGCCTCCCAGCTGCTGCGCCACGCGCCCGCCGCGGTCGCCGACGCGTTCGTCGCCACGCGGCTGGCCGGCGGTGGCGGCGTGCACTACGGGACGCTGCCGCCCGGAACCGACGTCGACGCGATCCTCGACCGCCACGCCCCGGTGGCGGCATGAGCGCCCCGCAGCGGTTTCGCGCCGCGGTCGAGGCGGGAGACATCGAGGCGGCGCTGGCCACGCTGGCGCCGGACATCACCTTCCACAGCCCGGCGGTCTTCCAGGAGTACCGCGGGGTCGAGACGGTCAGCGGCCTGCTGCGCCTCGTCTTCGAGACCTTCGAGGACTTCACCTACACCGACGAGCTGGCCGGCGACGGCGACGCCCCGGTCCACGCGCTGATCTTCCGCGCACGCGTCGGCGATCGCACGCTGGAGGGCATGGACCTGCTGCGCATCGGCCCCGACGGGCTGATCGCCGACTTCACGGTGATGGTCCGGCCGCTGTCGGGCCTGATCGCGCTGGCCCAGGCGATGGGGCCGAAGGTCGAGGCCGCGGGGCTGAAGGCGGGTTAGCGCCTAGCCGAGGTGCTCGAGGGCGCCACGGAAGGCGACGATCTCGCGCTCGACCGCGAGGTCGTCGCCACGCATCTGGCGCAGCTTGGCGATCGTCTCGGCGAGCGCGCGGGCACGGGACTCGACCGCGCGCAGCAGCTCCGGATCGTCCAGATCCTCCGGCGTGACCTCGGCCAGGACGCGCAGATGATCATCGAGCCAGAGCTCGCGCTCCAGCTCGCGACGCTGCGTCCAAGTGAGGCGGTCGCCGGTGTCCATCGGCTGACAATTGTAGGCCTACGCCTGTTCGGTTCGGGGGTGAGCTCGATCACCCGGAGCAAGCGCGGCGCGTAGCCGCTCCTCATAGTCGGCGCGCGAGATCTGGACCGCGCCGAGCCGCAGCGTGTGCGGGGTCGCGGTCTGGATGTCGCACAGCTCCGCTCCGCCGCCGGCCAGCGCGTCGAGCGTCCGCGACACCAGGACGTTGCCCGCGTGCGGGACGCGGTGCCACATCGACTCGAGCATCGCCGCCCGCCCCAGGGTCACCGCGATCAGGCCGGCCGCGAGCTCGTCGTCGACCCAGATCTCGAACGTGTGCGCGTGGCCGCCTTCGTGCAGGAGCCGATAGAGCTGCCGCATGCGCGGCGTCAGCCAGACGCCATCACCCGGGCCGCGCGGCTGGGCGCAGTGCTCGATGACGGCGTCGAAGGCCGTCGAGATCCGCAACGCCCAGTCCTCGCGCGCCCGCAGCGAGCGGCGCACGCGGCGGCGCACCACGGCGCGCGCGTCCTCGTCGAGCTCGAAGATCGTGCGCGGATCGGCGATCCACCACGGCAGCTGGGCCGGGGCATCCTGCCCGCCGGCGCCCGGCTCGTCCATCGGGAAGAGGCCCTGGGCGTAGAGACCGAGGATGGTGGCCCGTTCCACCCGTCACACTGTGCCCGATGTTCGGCGGTGGTGGATCGATGCAGCTCGCGCGGGTGTTCGGCATCCGCATCGGGGCCAGCCCAGGTTGGTTCATCTTCCTGTTCTTGATGATCTGGTGGCTGTCGGACCTGTTTGCCACCGCGGTGCCCGACGCGTCCAACACCACCACCTACGTGACGGCGGTCGCGGGCGCGCTGTTGTTCTTCTTGTCGATCGCCCTGCACGAGCTCGGCCATGCGGTCGTCGCGCGCCGCAACGGCATCGAGGTGCTCGGCATCGATCTGTGGGTCTTCGGCGGGCTGGCCAAGCTCTCGCGCGACTCGCGGTCGCCGGGCGAGGAGTTCCGGATCGCCGCGGCGGGTCCCGCCGTGACGCTCCTGATCACCGCGCTGGCGACGCTCGGCGTGGCGCTGCTCTCCCATCCGGACTGGAGCGTGAGCCTCTTCGACGACACCGACGACACCACCCCGGTGCTGGCGCTGCTGAGCTGGCTCGCGCTGGTCAACGCCGGGTTGTTGGTGTTCAATCTCGTGCCGGGCTTCCCGCTCGACGGCGGCCGGATCGCGCGGGCGATCGCGTGGAAGGCCACGGGCGACCGCCATCGCGCGACGCGCTTCGCCGGGCGCCTCGGCCAGGCCTTCGCCTACATCTTGATCGGCCTCGGCCTCTTCCTGCTCGCCTCGGGCGACGTCGCCGACGGCATCTGGCTGGCGATCCTCGGGTGGTTCCTGAGCCAGGGAGCGCGCGGCGCGGTCGTCTCGTCGCAGTTCGCCGAGCGCATCGAGGGCGTCACGGCGGCCGACCTGATGGACGACGAGCCGGTCGCGGTCCCGCGCGAGACGACCGCGCTCGCGGCCCAGGACGAGTACTTCCTGCGTTACCACCTGCCGTGGTTTCCGGTGATCGACGCGGCCTCGGGACGGTTGGTCGGCCTGCTGCGCCAGGAGCGCGTCGACGTCGCGGTCGCCGACGGCCGACCGACGCTGACCGCCGACGAGCTGCTGGAGGGTGACGAGGGCGACGAGGCCAGCGTCACGCGCGACACGCCGTTGGAGACCCTGCTGGGCTCCGAGCCGCTGCGGCGCTTCGGGGCGCTGGCGGTGGTCGACGGCGACGGCCGGTTGTGCGGGGTGTTGACGCTGGACCGCGTGCGTCGCGCGCTGGCGGCGAGCGTCGGCTCGACCTGAGCGCGCCGGCGCGCCTACGCCGCACCGTCGACCCACGCGGCGACCGCCGGCGACAGCGGCACGTCGGCCCGCAGGAGCGGGTCGGGCTCGATCGCGTCGGGTCGTAGGCGCAGCGGCACGGTGCCGGCCCAGGCGTCGGAGGCGTGGTCCTCGTCGTCGTCGACCGGCCCGCCGGTGCGCAGCTTGGCCGAGGCCTCGTCGAGGGAGAGCGCGAGCACGCGCGTGCCCTTGAGTTCCTGGCGTGACGGTGGGCGCACCTCGGCCCAGCGGCCGGGCACCAGGCGCTCGGTGAACGCCTCCAGCGCGGCCTCGCGCTCCTCCGGGCCCTCGACCATCCGGGCCCGTCCGAGGACCACCACCGACCGGTAGTTCATGGAGTGATGGAACGCCGATCGCGCGAGCACGAGCCCGTCGATCAGCGTGACCGTGAGACAGGCGGGGATGCCGGCGCCGAGCATCGTCACCATCCGCGAGGCGGCCGAGCCGTGCAGGTAGACCTCGTCGCCGCTGCGTGCGTGCAGCGTCGGGATCACGTAGGGCTGGCCGTCGACGGTGAAGCCGAGATGGGCGACCAGCGCCTCGTCGAGGATCGCGTCGATCGTCGCGCGATCGTAGTCGGCACGGGCCGGCGCCCGGCGCACCCGGGCGCGTTCGGACGGAGCGGAGGAGGCCATGGACGCCACCGTACGGACGATTTGGCCCGCGTTCCAGGACCAAACAGGTCTGGCATCATGGGGCCAAGTGGAGCTGCACCTCGACCTCGACGGCGCCCCCGGCCGCACGCTGCGCGCCCGCGCCGAGCACGCGCTGCGCGAGGCCGTGCGCGGCGGCCGCCTCGCCCCGGGCGCGCGTCTGCCGGCCACGCGCGCACTCGCCGCCCAGCTCGGGGTCTCCCGCGGCGTGGTCGTCGAGGCCTACGCCCAGCTCGCCGCCGAGGGCTACCTCGACACCCGTCGCGGCGGCGGCACCCGCGTCGCCGAGCAGCCGGCGCCGCCGCCGACCTCCACCAGCGGCGTCGAGGGACGACTGACGGTCCGTGACGGACCATCAGTCGTCCCTCGACGGCCAGGGGCAGGGGCAGGGCCAGGGGCCGGGGTCGCGGAGGCGCCGGTGGTGCCACCGGCGCCGCGCCATGACCTACGCCCGTCGCTGCCGGCGGTCGACGGGTTCCCCCGCACCGCGTGGCTGGCCGCGCTGACGCGCGTCCTGCGCACGATCCCCGACGCGCGCCTGGGCTACGGCGACCGCCAGGGCGAGCCCGAGCTGCGGGCCGCGCTCGCCGCCTCCCTCGCGCGCACGCGCGGCGTGCGCGCGGGCGAGGAGCAGGTGCTGATCACCGGCGGCCTGCGCGACGCGCTCCCGCTGCTGTGGCGGCTGGTCAAGGCCCGCGGGGCCAAGCGCGTCGGCATCGAGGAGCCGGGCTGGTGGCGGATCGGGCGCTCGCTGACCGAGGCCGGCCTCATCCCCGTCCCGATCCCGACCGACGGTCACGGCCTCGATCCCGCCCGCCTCGCCGACCTCGACCTCGACGCCCTCGCCGTCACGCCCGCCCACCAGTTCCCGACCGGCGCCGTCCTGCCGCCCGAGCGACGCGCCCGGCTCGTCGCCTGGGCCCGCGACCGCGGCGCGCTGATCCTCGAAGACGACTACGACGCGGAGTTCCGCTACGACCGCCAGCCGGTCGGATCGCTGCAGGGCCTCGCGCCCGACCTCGTCGCCTACGGCGGCTCCTGCTCCAAGACGCTCGCGCCCGCCCTGCGGCTCGGCTGGCTCGTCCTTCCGTCCGGCCTGGTCGCACAATTGCACGCCGACGACGCGACCTCGCCGCCCGGCACCCCGCCCACGATCGACCAGCTCGCGCTCGCCGATCTGATCGAGCGCGGAGAGCTCGACCGCCATCTGCGCCGCCAGCGCCACCGCTACCGCAAGCGCCGCGACGCGCTCTTGGAGGCGCTCGCGCTGCAGTTACCCGGGCTCGCCGTCCGCGGTGCGGCTGCTGGGCTCTTCGCCGTCCTGGCGCTCCCGGTCGACGCCGACGAGCACGCGATCGCCGCGGCCGCCCTGGCGCGCGGCGTCGCGCTGGAGCCGCTGCGCGCCGCCGGCCGCCCGGGCCTCGTCGTCGGCTACGCCAACCTGCCGGAGGCCGGTGCCGCCGCGGCGGTTGCCGCCTTGGCAGCGGCCATCGAAGACGCCGCGCCGGCGCCGGACGGACCCTCGACGTAGGCGGGCCTAAAAGGGCCCGACCTATAGAGTCCCAGCCCCCGAACTTCGAGACGAAGAGCCGCATACATGCCTGCACATGACGTCCTCATCCTCGGCGCCGGCCTCGCCGGACAACGGGCCGCGCTGGCCGCCGCGGACGCTGGAGCGTCGGTCGCGATCATGAGCAAGGTCCACCCGGTCCGCTCCCACTCGGTCGCTGCCGCCGGTGGCATCAACGCCGCCATCAACCCCGCCGACGACTGGCGCTCGCACGCCTACGACACCGTCAAGGGCTCCGACTTCATCGGCGACCAGGACGCGATCGAGGTGATGTGTCGCGAGGCGCCGCACGAGGTCATGCACCTCGAGCACATCGGCGTGACGTTCCACCGCAACGAGACCGGCCAGATGGACCTCCGCGCGTTCGGCGGCGCCTCGATGAAGCGCACCGCCTACGTCGCCGACATCACCGGCCAGGCGATCCTGCACGTGCTCTACGAGCAGCTGATGAAGTACCACGAGCGCGTCGACCGCTACGAGGAGTGGTTCACCACCTCGCTGCTCCAGGACGAGTCCGGCGCGGTCTCGGGCTGCATCGCCCGCGACATCCGCACGGGCAAGCTGGAGATCTTCACCGCCAAGAACGTGATCCTCGCCACCGGCGGCGCCGGCCAGTGCTTCAAGCCGACCACCAACGGCCTGATCTGCACCGGCGACGGCATCGCCCAGGCCTACCGCCTCGGCGCGCCGCTGATGGACATGGAGATGGTCCAGTACCACCCGACCTGCCTGGTCGAGAACGGCTTTCTCATCACCGAGGGCGCCCGCGGCGAGGGCGCGCACCTGCTCAACTCCGAGGGCGAGCGCTTCATGCAGAAGTACGCGCCCAACAAGATGGAGCTCGCCTCGCGCGACGTCGTCTCGCGCGCCGAGCAGACCGAGATCAACGAGGGCCGCGGCGTCGGCCCCGGCGGCGTCGGCATCTACCTCGACATCACCGTCGTCCCCAAGAAGCGCACGCTCGAGGCGCTGCGCGAGATCGTCAACATCGGCAAGGACTTCGCCGGCGTCGACATCACCGCGCGAGCCGATCCTGATCCGCCCCGGCCAGCACTACATCATGGGCGGCGTCAAGACCGACATCGACGGCGCGACGCCGATCGAGGGCCTCTACGCCGCCGGCGAGGTCGCCTGCGTCTCGGTCCACGGCGGCAACCGCCTCGGCGCCAACTCGCTGCTGGACACGCTGATCTTCGGCCGCCGCGCCGGCGAGCACGCCGCCGCACCGCGCCGCCGGGATGGCGATGCCCACCGCGGCCGAGCCAGGCCCGCCTCGACGACGAGCAGGCCATGATCGACGCGATCATCGACCGGCCCAAGACCGGCCGCCGGATCTCGGAGATCAAGGACGAGCTCGGCACCGAGATGAACCGCAACGTCGCGGTCTTCCGCGACGCAGGCCGGCCTCGAGCACGCGCTCGAGGTCGTCCGCCGGCTCAAGGACGAGGCCAAGACGGCCTACGTCGACGACAAGGGCACGGTCTTCAACCAGGACGTCCTCGGGGCGATCGAGCTGGGGTACATGCTCGACTGCGCCGAGTGCACGGTCGTCGGCGCGATCGAGCGCAAGGAGTCGCGCGGTGCGCAGTTCCGCACCGACTTCCCCGAGCGCAACGACGAGGAGTGGCAGAAGCACATCACCCTCTCGCGCAACGGCAGCGACGAGCCCAGCGTGGCCTACTCGCCAGTGACCATCACCCAGTGGCAGCCCGAGGAGAGGAAGTACTAGCCATGGCCGCCGAACCCCTCACCCCCGAAGAGACGGACGCCCCAACCCGGCGCACGTCGACAACTCCGAGAGCTTCACGCTCCGCATCCGCCGCTACGACCCGGAGTCCGGCGAGGCGCCGTACTGGGTCGAGCACACGATCGAGCTGGAGCCCCACCGCTCCGTGCTCGAGGGGATCCTCCAGGCCAAGGGCCGCTTCGACGGCTCGATCGGCATCCGCTGCTCGTGCAAGGCCGCGATCTGCGGCTCGTGCGGCGTGCGCGTCAACGGCCAGCCCGGCCTCGCCTGCCACACGCACCTCGACAAGGCCAAGCGCACGTCCAAGGACGGCGTCATCGAGATCGAGCCGATGGGCAACATGCCCGTCATCAAGGACCTGATCGTCGACATGGACGCGGTCCACTGGAAGAAGATCCAGCGCGTCACGCCGTGGCTGCATCAACAAGGAGCCGATCCCCGAGCGCGAGTACATCGTCGACCGCGAGTCGATGGTCGACATCACGCAGACG
The DNA here is from genome assembly GCA_963731005.1 of uncultured Conexibacteraceae bacterium. GTDB lineage: Bacteria > Actinomycetota > Thermoleophilia > Solirubrobacterales > Solirubrobacteraceae > Baekduia. The sequence continues at coordinate 50,726 of CAVSTZ010000002.1, forward strand.
ATGGCCTGCATCCAGTGCGGCGCCTGCGTCTCGGACTGCCTGGCGATGGAGGTCGACCCGCTCTTCATCGGCCCGGCCGCCCTGGCCAAGTCCTACCGCTTCGTCGGCGACCCGCGTGACGCCGAGCAGTACGAGCGCCTCAAGGACCTCGCCGAGGACCCGCACGGCATCTACGACTGCACGCACTGCTTCAAGTGCATCGAGGCCTGCCCCAAGGGCGTCGCCCCGATGAACCAGATCATGCGCCTGCGCCGCCGCGCCGGCAACGACCACCACATCGTCGACCGCAACAACGGCGAGCGCCACGAGGCGGCGTTCGTCACGCTGATCAAGGACTACGGCCTGCTGCTGGGAGGCCGAGCTGCTGCCGCGCTCCTACGGCGGCAACTCGTGGTTCGGCAAGTTCCACCCGGCCGCCGGCCAGGAGCTGCTCGGCTCGCTGCCGGCGATCACCAAGGCCATCCTGCGCCGCAAGGTGACGCCGATGGGCGCGCTCAAGCCGCACAAGATCCCCGCCGCCGACCTCAAGCAGGTCCAGGAGATCTACGACGAGATCGAGGGCCGCGAGCGAGCGCGATCGAGTTCAACCTGTACATCTCCGGGACCGACGAGGACAACGCGGAGAACGTCAAGCCGGAGGACAACGCATGAAGGTCGCCTACTGGCCCGGCTGCGTGAGCCGCGGCTTCACCCCGGAGCTGCACGGCTCGATGGCCAAGGTCGCGCCGATGCTCGACATCGAGCTCGTCGAGCTCGACCGCGCCTGCTGCACCGGCGCCGGCGTCATCGCCGAGCACAACCAGGAGCTGGCCGACACGCTCAACGCGCGGACGTTCGCCCTGGCCCAGCAGGTCGAGGGCGCCGAGCTGATGATGAACATCTGCTCGACCTGCCAGGGCGCGCAGGGCGAGTGCCAGGAGCGCCTGGACGCCTCGCGAGGAGTACCGCGGCGCACATCAACCAGACGCTGGCCAAGTACAACCTCGAGTACCGCGCCGGGCCTCGCCAACAAGAACTTCCTCTGGGTGCTGGTGGAGGAGCTCGGCCTCGACAACCTGCGCGAGCGCGGTCGCGCGCCCGCTGACCAACCTCAAGGTCGGCCCCTTCTACGGGTGCTACATCGTCCGCCCGACCGACCGGCTGGGCATCGACGAGGAGAACCCGCGCGACACCTACCTCGGGCTCGTCATCGAGGCGCTGGGCGGCACGGTCATCGACTACGCCGGCTCGCACAAGTGCTGCGGCTTCCCGATCATCACCATGAACAAGACGGCGTCGCTGACGCAGGCCGGCCGCCACCTCGGCGACGCGGTCGACGCCGACGCCGACTGCCTGGTGACGCCGTGCCCGCTGTGCCACCTCAACCTGGACCTCCAGCAGCCGCTGGCCGAGCGCCAGGTCGGCCGTGAGCTCAAGATGCCGGTCCTGCACCTGCCCCAGCTCGTCGGCCTGGCCCTCGGCCTGGAGCCCAAGGAGCTCGGCCTCGCAGCAGCCACGTCGTCAAGCCCACCGCGGTGATCGACTGGACGACGTCGGTCGTCGCGGGCGTCGGCGCGGGCAGCGGCGGCTGGTGAAGCTCTCCAAGCTCCTGCGTGGGGCGCCGACGGCGCGCGAGGCTCGGGCCTCGCCGCCGTCGGCGCGCCGTGCGCCCCGACGGGCCCAAGACGATCATCCCGATCGTCGACGAGACGGCCACGCCGCTGGCGCGTGACCTCGATGCCGCCCGCGAGCGGCTGCGCCGCGCGATCCCGCCCGTCGCCGACGACGAGTAGTCGTGCGGGCGTAGGATCGTTCGCGCATGGACGCTCTCCTTCGCCACAACGTGACCGTCCACGGACGGCCCGACGGCCCGCCGATGGTCTTCGCCCACGGCTTCGGCTGCGACCAGAACATGTGGCGCTTCGTCGCGCCGGCCTTCGCCGAGCGACTACCGCGTCGTCCTGTTCGACCACGTCGGCGCCGGCGGCTCCGACCACGCGGCCTACGACCCCGCGCGCTACGCGATCGCTCGACGGCTACGCCGAGGACGTCCTCGACGATCTGCCGCGAGCTCGGCCTGCAGCGACGTCGATCTTCGTCGGCCACTCGGTCAGCGCGATGATCGGCGTGCTGGCCGCGGTCGCGCGAGCCGGAGCGCTTCGCGCGGCTGGTGCTGGTCGGCCCGTCGCCGCGCTACATCGACGACGACGGCTACGTCGGCGGCTTCAGCGCGCGAGGACATCGACGAGCTGCTCGAGTCGCTGGACAGCAACTACCTCGGCTGGTCGAGCGCGATGGCGCCGGTGATCATGGGCAACGCGGACCGGCCCGAGCTCGGCGAGGAGCTGACCGAACAGCTTCTGCCGCACCGACCCCGAGATCGCGCGCACTTCGCGCGCGTGACGTTCCTCTCCGACAACCGCGCCGACCTGGCGCGCGTCGCGATGCCCGACGCTCGTGCTGCAGTGCTCGCGACGACGTGATCGCGCCCGCGGCCGTCGGCGAGCTACGTCGCACGACGCAGCTGCCCGACAGCGACGCTCGTGCATCCTCGACGCGACCGGCCACTGCCCGAACCTCAGCGCGCCCGGACGAGACGATCGCGGCGATCCGGGCGTTCCTCGCGACGCCGTGAACGGCGCGCGAGCTGCTCGCGCGAGGACGCGCCGAGGAGCTCTTCGAGCACGCGCCCTGCGGCTACCTGTCGACGCGCGCTGGACGGCACGATCGTCCGGGTCAACCGCGACGTTCGCAGGCGCTGGACGGGCTACGCGCGCGACGAGCTGGTCGGCCGGCGCCGCTTCCAGGACCTGCTGACCGCCGGCGGCCGGATCTACCACGAGACGCACTACGCGCCGCTGCTGCAGATGCAGGGCTGCGGTGCGCGAGATCGCCGTCGACCTCGTCGCGCGCCGACGGCGCGCCGGCTGCCGGCGCTGGTCAACTCGGTGCTGCAGCGCGACGACGACGGCGCGCCGCGCTGTCGATCCGCACGACGCGTCTTCGACGCCACCGACCGGCGCCGCTACGAGCAGGAGCTGCTGCGCGGCGCGCGACCGCGAGCACGCGGTCGCCGCCGAGCTGCAGCGCGAGCCTGCTCTCCGGCGGGCTGCCGCAGGACGCCGCGCTCGACCTCGCCGTCAGCCTACCGGCCGGCCGTCGGCCGGCCTGGAGGTCGGCGGCGACTGGTACGACGCGTTCTGGCTCGACGAGCGGCACGCTCGCGCTGGTCGTCGGCGACGTCGTCGGCCGCGGGATCGTCGCCGCCGCGACGATGGGACAGCTGCGCAGCGCGGTCCGCGCGCTGGCCTCGACCGGCCTGACGCCCGGTCCGCTGCTGGACGCGCTCGACGGCTACGCGCGGCGCCACGGGGTCGGCCAGATGACGACGCTCGCCTATGCCGAGCTCGACCTCGACCTCGGTCTGCTGACGCTGGCGTGCGCGGGCCATCCGCCGCCCGCGGTCGTGGCGCCCGACGATCCGGCCCACTTCCTCTGGGACGGGCGGTCGACGCCACTGGATGCCGCCACTGAGCCCTCCGCGCGGCCCGAGGCGACGGTGACGCTGGCGCCCGGCGCGAGCGTCATCCTCTTCACCGACGGCCTCTTCGAGCGCATCGACCGGCCGTTGCAAGCGGGGCTCGACCGCGTGCTCACCGATCTCGACGAGCACGACGGCAAGCCCGCCCACGAGCTGGCCGAAGCGATGACCCAAGCCGCGCTCGCGGGGCAGCGGACGACCGACGACGTCTGCTTGCTGGCGCTGCGCTGGACGCCTGCGGCCGTCTAAGCCGCGGCGGGCTCGCAGGCGCGGACGGTGCAAGCGTCATTGGCGCGCAGTGCGAGGCGATGGTCGGTGGTGCGCAGCGGGTCTGTCTGCACCGAGGGCGAGAAGCGCTTGTGGTGGCGCGACCGTGGCCGGTGTGACCGGCCGTCGTGGCGGTGCGGGGTGAGATTCGCGGCCGTACCGCCGGCGCGCGGGATCCGTGTCGTCTGGTGTCCCACATAGGGACACTCGCCGCCCCGGACCTCGGACCTCCACCATCAAACACGCCGAACCCGCGATATGCGCGGGCTACGCGCGATCGGCGTCGCGAGCTTGAGGTGGGCCTGTTGAGCGCGAGCACATCGCGCTCAACAGGCCCACCCTCCCGGGCGCCGGCGGACGACAGGCCCACGCCTCGATGTGCGGGCCCGCTTCACTCCTTCGCCGCCAAACAGACCCCGCTGCGCGCCTCCGACCGACGCCGTGGGCTGAGCGCCACGGCGCAACGCGCCGCGCCGCGCCGCGCCGCTAAGCCGCCGCGCGGGTGCCGAGCAGGCCGCGCTCGTGCAGCAGCTCGGCGATCTGCACCGTGTTCAGCGCGGCGCCCTTGAGCAGGTTGTCGCCGACGACGAAGAGGTTCAAGGCATAGGGGTCGCTCGAGGTCCTGGCGCACGCGGCCGACGGCGACCGGGTCCTTGCCCGCCCACTCCAGCGGCGTCGGGACGTCGTCGAGCTCGACGCCGGCGTGCGCGCCCATGACCTCCAGCGCCGCGGCGACCGACGGCTCGCGCTCGAACGTCGCGCGCACCTCGATCGCGTGGCCGACCATCACCGGGACGCGCACGCACGTCGGCGAGACCGCGAGCTCGGGGATCCCGAGGATCTTGCGCGACTCGTTCTGGAGCTTCATCTCCTCGTCGGTGTAGCCGTTGCCGGTGTCGCGTGCCCAGCAGCGGCACGACGTTGAAGGCCAGCGGCTTGCCGAAGACGGGCGTCGCGCCGACCTTGGCGGCGGCGCTCGCGCCGTCGTCTGACGAGGCGTCGGGGTCGGCGAGCAGGCCCGGGACCTGGGCGATCGAGCTCGTCCATGCCCTTCTGCCCGGCGCCGCCGGCGGCCTGGAAGCTCGTCGCGACGATCGCCGGTCAGGCCGAACTCGATCGTGCAGCGCGTGCAGCGGCAGCATGATCGCCATCGTCGTGCAGTTCGGGTTGGCGACGATGCCCTTGTCGATGTGGTCGAGCGCGTCCGGGTTGACCTCGGAGACGACGAGCGGGACGTCGGGGTCCATGCGGAAGGCGCGACGAGTTGTCGACCACGATCGCGCCGCGCGGCGGCGAAGCGCGGCGCCCACTCGCGGGAGATCGAGCCGCCGGCGCTGAAGATCGCGACGTCGAAGCCGTCGAGGCGCTCGTCGTCGGCCAGGCCCTGGACGACGAGGCCGTCGTCGAGCTCGCTTGCCCGCCGAGCGCTCGGAGGCGAACGGGACGATCTCGGCGGCCGGATAGGCGCGGTCGCGCAGCAGGCGGCGCATCTCGGTGCCGACGGCGCCGGTGGCGCCGACGACGGCAACGCGGTCGACATCAGGCGACTCATGACGATCTGCTCATGAGGCGAACTCCCCGAACGGCTGCTCCGGGCGGATCGTGTCCGCCCCCTGCAGGTCGAACGCGCGTGTGCAGCGCCTTGACCGCGGTCTCGACGTCGGTCGACCGGGACGACGCAGGAGATCCGGATCGGCGAGGTCGAGATCATCTCGATGTTGATGTCGTTGTCGCCGAGGACGCGTGAAGACCTTGGCCGCGACGCCCGGGTGCGACTTCATCCCGGCGCCGACGATCGACACCTTGCCCATCGCCTCGTCGGTCTCGACGCTCGATCCCCAGCTCGGTCGGCGATCGGCTCCAGCGCGGCGCGCGCCGCGGCCGCGTCGTCGCGCGGGACCGTGAACGACATCTCGGCCAGCGCGCCCGCCGAGCGCGGGCTCGTTCTGGATGATCATGTCGATGTTGACGTTGGCGTCGGCCAGCGCCGTCGTGACGCGCCCCGCGACGCCGGGCGTGTCGGGCAGGCCGATCAGCGTCACGCGCGCCTCGCCGCGGGAGTGGGTGACGGCGGTGATGAGGGGGTGCTCCATGTGCTTGTCCTTGGCGTCTTCGTCGGAGACGACGAGGGTCCCGGGGAGTCGTCGAAGCTCGATCGGCAGTGGATGCGCACGCCGTGGTTGCGCGCGTACTCGACGCTGCGCAGCTGCAGCACGCCCGCGCCGGAGGCCGCCATCTCGAGCATCTCGTCGAAGGTGACGATGTCGAGCTTGCGGGCGTCGGGAACGATGCGCGGGTCGGCGCTGAACACGCCGGGCACGTCGGTGTAGATCTCGCACTCGTCGGCGCCGATGGCGGCCGCCAGCGCGACGGCGGTGGTGTCCGAGCCGCCGCGGCCGAGCGTCGTGACGTCCTTGGCGGTGCTCACGCCCTGGAAGCCGGCGACGAGGACGATGGAGTCCTCGTCGAGCGCCGCGCGGATGCGATCGGCGCGGACTTCGAGGATGCGCGCCTTCGTGTGGCTCGTGTCTGTGACGATGCCCGGCCTGCGATCCCGTCAGCGAGATCGCTCGATGACCGAGATCGTTGATGGCCATGGCACACAGCGCACACGAAACCCGCTCGCCTGTGGAGAGCAGCATGTCCATCTCGCGCGGGTCGGGTTGCGGCGGAGACCTCGAACGCGTCGGCGATCAGGCGGTCGGTCTCCTTGCCGCGCGCGCTGAGCACGGCGACGACGCGCGTGCCCTCCTCGCGCTTGGCGACGATGCGCTGCGCGGCGCGCTTGAGCCGCCCCGCGTCGGCGACGGACGTGCCTCCGAACTTCATGACGACGGTGCCCGGCATGGACGGGCAATGCTAGAGGCTCGATGCGTCAAGCCATGACCCGACGCCGGATCATCGGCCTGGCCTCGTGCCTGACGATTGGCATCGTGGTGCTCGTCTTGGCGCTCGGCTGTGGCGGCAAGGGCCATGCGGTGCTCACGAGCGGGACGAGAACCGCGACCGTGCAGGGCCAGGACGCCCCGAGCGCCACGGCGCCGGCGACGACGAGCGCCCCGGCGACCCCGGTCTCGACGGGGGGCGACCGGCTGCCCGTCGCGCGGGCCCGCGCGGCGGCGCGCCTGTTCCTGGTCGGCCTCGGCGGAACGGAGGCCCGGCCGGAGCTCCTGCAGAGCTTCGCGCAGCACGAGTGGGGCGGCGTCGTCCTGGAGCCGGGCAACGGGGTGTCGCCCCAGCAGGTCGCCGACCTCATCGGCGCGATCCAAGGGACCGCGCGCGGCGCCGGCCACCTGGCCCCGCTGATCGCGGCCTCCCAGCTCGGCGGCGAGCGCGACGCCGTGCCGATCGGCTCGCCCCCGCAGGCCGCCGCGCCCGACCCCGCGCACGCCCAGGCCGCTGCGCTGGGCGCCGCCAAGGCGCTGCTGCCGCTGGGCGTCCGGATGGTGCTGGCCCCCGACGCCGACATCGCCGTCGGCGGCGGCCCGTGGGAGGGGCTGGCGTTCTCCGACGATCCGGCGACGGCGTCGGCGATGGTCGTGGCGGCCGTCGCCGGCTGGAAGGCCGGACGGGTCGCGCCGGCACCCGGGCACTTCCCCGGCGAGGGCGCCGCGTCGAGCGATCCGTCGCTGGAGGCGGCGACCGTCGGCCTCTCACTCGACGAGCTGAAGGCCCGCGACCTCCAGCCGTTCGCGGCGATCGCCAAGCACGCGCCCGCGATCCAGCTCAGCGCGGCGACCTACGTCGCGTTCGACGGCGTTACCCCCGCGACGCTCCTGCCCGAGGTCGTCGCGCTCCTGCGCGGCGAGCTCGGCTTCGGCGGCGTGATCGTCAGCGGCGACCTTGCCGCGGCCTCGCTGGCCGGCGGCCAGTCGGTCGCCGAGCTCGCCGTCCGGGCGATCAACGCGGGCGTCGACCTGGTCTGGATCCCCGGCGACGCGGCGGCCCAGGATGCGGCGTGGCGCGCCGTCGTGCGGGCGCTGCGCGACGGGACGATCCCGGCCTCGCGCGTGGCCGACGCGCTGGCGCACGTCAGCAAGCTGCGCGCCGACTACGGCGTGCGGTAGCGCGCGCCGAGATGCCTGCCGGCACGCCAACCCGGCGTGCGGCGCGAGGCGAGCGGTCACACTGGGCCGGCGTGATGGCACTTGACCCGACCCCCGATCCGGTGCTGCAGGCGCGAGGGCTCGTGAAGGTCCATGGCTCCGGCCGCGGCGAGCGGCGCATCCTCGACGGGGTCGACCTCGACGTCGGCGCCGGCGAGCTGGTCGCGATCGTCGGCCGCTCGGGCAGCGGGAAGTCGACGCTGCTGCAGATCCTCGGTGGCCTGGACCGCGCCGACGCGGGCGCCGTCGCGGTGGCGGGCCGTAGCGTCGCCGGGTCGCCGGCGCCGTCGGAGCGTCACCTCAGCGCGCTGCGCCGCGAGGAGATCGGGTTCGTCTTTCAGTTCTTCCACCTGTTGGCCGAGCTCGACGGCGAGGCCAACGTCCTGCTGCCGACGGTGCTGCCGGGCGCCGACCGCGCCGGGGCGGCCCGCGGGCGCGCGCTGATCGCGCAACTGGGGTTGAGCGACGTCGCCGGGTTGCGACCGCATCAACTGTCGGGCGGCGAGCAGCAGCGCTTCGCGCTGGCGCGGGCGCTGGTCGGCGACCCGTCGCTGGTCCTGGCCGACGAGCCGATCGGCAACCTCGACGTGGCCGCCGGCGAGGTCGTGCTCGACCTGCTGCGCGGGGTCGCCGACCAGGGTCGCGCGGTCGTCATGGTCACCCACCAGGCCGAGGCGACCGCGCGCGCCGATCGCGTCCTGCGGCTGGAGGATGGTCTGCTGATCGAGGTCGGCGTGGGGCGCGAGGACGACCAGGTCCATGCCGCGGGCGAGGGCGAGGGCGACCCAGAACGCCGTCGCCCGTTCGACGGCCGGCCGTCTGCGGCGGGATGAGCCGGTTCGCGCTGCGCACGGCGTGGGCCTCGCTGCGCGGCCGGCCGGGGCGCGCGGCGCTGACCGCGGTCGGGGTGGCGGCGGCGGGGCTGGTGCTCGGCGTCGCGCTGACCGTCGCCTACGCGCTGTCGACCGGCTTCGATCGTGCCGCCGATCGCGCGGACCTGCCGACGATCGTCGCGCGCTTCGACGATGAGGATCGCTCCACGGTCGACGCGGCGGTCCGCGATCTCCCGAACCTCGCGGCGGCGTCCTATCGCTTCGAGCGCACGCGCGTGCGGCTGGCGGCCGGCGATCACACGCTCGGCCAGGGCGTGCTGGAGGTCGTGGGCGGTGGGCGGCGCGGCTACGCGATCGTCGCCGGGCGCGACGTGCGGTCTACGGCGGGCGCACCGCTGGAGGCGGTCGTCGAGCGCGGGCTGGCGACGCAGTGGGGGTTGCACGTCGGCGCGTTGCTGGAGGTGGGACGAGCTGGGCGCGGTGCCGATCGTCGGGATCTCGGTCGCGCCCGACAACGTCGCCTATCCGCTGGCCAAGACCGCGCGGGTGATGGTCGGCGAGGGCCCGCTGCTGGAGCGCTTCGGAGCGCCGCCGGGACAGCACTTCCCGGTCAACACCGCGCTGCTGTGGGCGCAGGATCCGTCGCGCTCCGACGTCCTCGTGTCGGCCGCGCGCCAGTCGTCCTTCGGCCTGCGCGGGCTGCGCTTCCTCACGCGCAGCGGCGTCGAGGCGCTCGTCGGCCAGGCGGCCGGGATCGTGGTTGCGTTGTTGGTGGCCTTCGGCGTGGTGGCGACGGGGCTGGCGGGCGTGCTCCTGGGTGCGGGCGCGCAGTCCGAGGTCCAGCGGGCGCTGGACCGGATCGGGCTGCAGCGGGCGCTCGGCGTGACGCCCGGTGCCGTGGTCGCCGTGCACGCGACGCGGGGTGCCTTGGTGGCGGCGCCGGCCGCGGCGTTCGGGCTGGTGGCCGGTGCGCTGGCGGGCCGGGTGCCGACCGAGCGCGTTCTGGCGTCGCTCAACGAGCTGCCGCCGAGCACCGGCCGGCTCCTGATGCTGCTGACGCTCGTGTGGCTCTGCGCGGTCGCACTGGTCGCGGGCGCCTCGGCGCTGCCGGCCTGGCGCGCGGCACGCCGCGCGCCCGCGGCGCTGCTGCGCGGGGGCGACGTGGCGGCGCCACGTCGCCGCGGAGGTGCGACGCGCCGCGGCGGCCTGACCGCGCTCGGCGCGCGCCTGGTCGTGGCTCGGCGCTTGCGCTTCGCCTCGGTCGTCGCCGTGCTCGGCGCGGCGGCGAGCGTCGTCCTGCTGCTGCTCGCGCTCGCGTCGCTGCTGCAGGCGCTGCGCGACGACCCCGCCACGCTCGGCAAGCGCTACCAGCTGACGACGCGGCTGCCCGACTCGGAGACCGATGCCGTCGAGGCGATCCCGGGCGTGGAGGCCGCGGCGGTGCGCTACTCGACCGACGCGGTCAGCGCGCTCTCGCTGGGCTCGCCACTCAAGGTGATCGCCTACTCGTCGGGCGATCACACGCGCTTCGAGGCGCCGCCGCTGGCCTCGGGGCGGCGGGCGCACGGGGCCGGCGAGGCGGAGGTCGGGCTCGGGCTGGCCGACGCGCTCGGCCTGCGGCCCGGATCGACGCTCGCCATCCAGCCGCTCGCGCAGCGCGAGGTGCGCTTCCGCGTCGTCGGCGTCGTGCGCGCGCTGCAGGACGAGGGACGTGTCGCCTACGTCGCGCCCGACCGCCTGCTGGCCGCGGGCGTCGGCGCTCGACGGGCCGATGGTCCTGCGGCTGAGGCCCGGCGCCGACCGCGCGCGGATCGCCGAGGGGCTCGACGCGCTCGGCGCCCACGCCGACGCCGTGCGCGGCGCGACCGGCGACAGCAGCGCGTTCCTCGACGTCCTCGCCGGGCTGCTGCGGATCGTTGCCGTGACGGTCGCGCTCGTGTGCCTGCACGCGCTGGTCAGCGCGCTGGCGCTGACGGCCCGCGAGCGGCGCGGCGCGGTCGCGACCCTGCGCGCGGCCGGCGCCGACGGTCGCGCGCTGCGCCGGCTGCTCGGCGGCGCGGCGCTCGCGGTCGTCGCTCCCCGCCGATCGGTCGTGGCGATCGTCCTGGAGGCGACGGTGCTCTCGCCGCTCGTCGCGCACCTCGCCGCGGGCTACGCCGACCTGCCGCTCGGCGCGACGGCCGGCCAGATCGCGCTCGTCGCCGGCGGCCTGCTCGCTGCTCTCCAGGGCCGCCGCCGTGGTGACCGGCCGCCGCCTCGTGCGCGAGCCGGTCGTGGCGGGACTGCGGGAGGAGGCGTGAGGACCCGCCGCGAGATCCTCGTCGCCGCCGGGGCGGCGACCGCCGTTGTGCTCCTGCCCTGGTTGCGGCGGCGACGCCGCCGCGCCCGGCTCGACCCTGAAGCGCACGCTCGTCGACCCGGACGGCGACGGCCTCCTCGCAGCCGGCCCCGGCCTCGCGCTGCGCGACCGCACCGACCTCGCACCGCGCGCGCCGGATCGGCGCGACGCTGGCCACGCTCGCCCAGCTCTCCGACCTCCACGTCCGCGACGCGCAGTCGCCCGGGCGCGTCGCGTTCCTGGATCGGCTCGGCCCGCGGCTCGGCTCGGCGTTTCGCTGGCACGAGACGCTCACCGCGCAGACCGTCGCCGCGACCGTCGATGCCGTCAACGCCGCGCATCCGGACGCCGTGCTCGTCACCGGCGACCTCGTCGACACCGCGCAGCGCAACGAACTGCTGTGGGCTCTGACGCTGCTGCGCGGCGGAACGCTTCGGACCGACTCAGGCCGCCGCGGCTATCAGGGCGTCCAGGCCGCCTCGATCCCCGACCCCTTGTACTACCGCCCCGCGGTCGACGCGCCGCGCCATCCCGACCTGCTCGCCCGCGCGGTGCAGCCCATCCGCAGCGCCGGCCTGCGCGCGCCCTGGTACCCGGTGCTGGGCAACCACGACATCTTGGTCGCCGGCGAGATCGCGCCCACCGCCGCGACCCGCGCGGCGGCGACCGGCGACCGCCTGCTCGTCACGCCGGCGCCGGAGCTCCTGCAGCAGCTCCAAGGTGCCCAGCCGACGCGCGCGCAGATCGACCAGCTCCTGCGCGCCGGTCTGCAGGGCGATGCGATCCGCGTCGCGCCCGACCCGGATCGGACCCAGCTCGACGCGCCCGACGTCGTCGCGCGACTGCGCGACCTGCACCCGCGGGCAACCCCGGAGCGCGCCACGAACGGCGGCGGCGCGCAACGACCGCCGACCGCCGACCGCCTCGACTACGCCGTCGACGTCGGCGACCACCTCCGCGTCATCGTCTGCGACCTCGTCCGCCGCGACGCGGGCTCCGGCGGCCTGGTCACCGCCGCGACGCTCGCCTCACTGCAGCGCGAGCTGGCCGCCGCGGGCGACCGCTACATCTTGGTCGCCGTCCACCAGCCGCTGGACCAGACCGCGGGCGGCGACGCTATCTTCGACCTGCTCGACGTCGACCCGCGCGTGATCGCCGTCCTCGCCGGCCACACCCACCGCAATGCGATCACGCCGCGCCGCTCACCGGTCGGCGGCTACTGGCTGATCACCACCGCATCGATCGTCGACTGGCCCCAGCAGTGGCGCGCGCTGCGCCTCGTGGCGACCGCGGGCGGCGGCGTCGCGCTGGAGACCTGGATGGTCGATCACACCGGCCGCCCCAACGACGAGGACTCGCTCGCCGGGATCGCCCGCGACCTCGCGTTCCTGGACCCCCAAGGCGGCCGTCCTGCGCACGCGGCCGGTCCGCCCGCCGCGCGCAACGTCCGTCTCTTCCTGCCGCCGCGCAGACCACGCCCGCCCACGAAGCCCGGCACGCCCCGCACGCTCCCACCGCCCACCGCGCCCGAGCGCCTCGGCGCCGGCGACACGGTAACGACCTCCTAGACCAAGGTCCGGGTCGGCTCATGGTGAATAGTTCACCACGAGCCGCCCTGCATCGATCCGGGGCGCCTTCCTACACCGGGAGATCGGCCGGCAATGGCACGTCCTGCGGCGCGCGGCCGTCGCCGTCCTCGTCCCAGGACTCCCAGGCGCGGCCGTCGCGGCCGACGTGCTCGCCCGATCCTCCGAGCGCGACCAGCACGACGTTCGTCGTCCCGCGATTGACGAGCTGACGCCGCACACCCGGCGCCACACGGACGAGCCCGCCGCGCGCGACCGTGTGCTCCTCGCCCTCGACGCCCAACGTCAGCTCGCCCTCGATCACGAGGTAGACCTCCTCCTGGTGCTCGTGGTCGTGGATCCGGCCACGCTGGCGGGGCGTCAGCGTGACGAGGTTCATCCCGAAGCTGGTCACACCCAGCTCGCGGCGCAGCGGCTGGAAGCGATCAGCGCCGTTGGTCTTGATCGTGGTGAACGCGATGTCAGGCTCGGCCATTGACCGGAGCCTACGAGGCGGCCGACCGCTCAGGCGATCTCACGGCGACCGGCGAACGCGCGACCGAGGGTGACCTCGTCGGCGTACTCCAGGTCACCGCCGACCGGCAGGCCGGAGGCCAGGCGCGTGACGGCGACGTCGGGCGTGCGCTCGTGCAGCGCCGCGGCGATGTGGTGCGCGGTCGCCTCGCCGGTCGTCGTCGGGTTGGTGGCGATGACCACCTCGCGGACCTCGCCGCCTTCGACGCGACGGTAGAGCTCGACGACCTTGAGGTCCTCGGGATCGACGCCGTCGATCGGCGACAGCGCGCCGCCGAGCACGTGGTAGCGACCGCGGAACTCGTGGGTGCGCTCGATCGGGACGATGTCGCCCGGGCTCCTCGACGACGCAGATGATCGCGGGGTCGCGGCGCTCGTCCTGGCAGATCCGGCAGCGCGCCTCGTCGGCGAGGTTGAAGCAGATCTCGCACGGGCGGATCTTCTCCTTGACCTCGCGGATCGCCGCGGCCAGCGCGTTGGCGTCCTCGGGATCGGTGCGCGAGGAGGTGGAACGCGAGCCGCTGCGCCGTGCGCTGGCCGATGCCCGGCAGCTTGCCCAGCTCGGTGACCAGACGCTGGACGGGCGGCGCGAACAAGCTAGCGGTTCTTCTTCGCGGCGGCGCGACGGGCCGCGCGGTTCATGCCGGGGGCACCACCGGGGAGACCGGGCGCGCCGCCACCGCCGGCCGCCCAGACCGCCGAGCGCGTCGCCCAGGCCGAGGCCCTGCGAGCGCCTCCATCGGATCGAAGCCACCGGCGCCCGACGCGCCGGCCATCGCCTTCTCCTGCAGCTCGACGGCCTGGCGCAGCGCCTCGTTGGTCGCGGCCAGGACGAGGTCCTGGAGCATCTCGACGTCTTCGGGATCGACCGCGTCGGGGTCGATCGTCAGCGACTCCAGGCGCAGGTCACCGGAGACGACGACCTTGACCATGCCGCCGCCGGCCGAGGCCTCGACCTTCTGCTCCTTGAGCGCCTCCTGGGCCTCCTGCTGGGCGGCCATGACCTCTTGGGCCTGCTTGAGCATGTTCTGGATGTTGGGCTGCGGCATCAGGCCTGCTCCTGGTCTTCCTGGTCGGGCTGGTGATCGACAGCATCGAATTCTGCTCGCAACCGGGCGATGAAGTCATCCTCGCCGAGCACCTCGGGCTCGGCGCCCAGCTCCTCGGCGTCACGCGTCTCGAGCAGCAGCCGCGGCGCGATGCCGGTGAGCTCCTTGAACGCGGCGGTCAACATCTGGCGCTCGGCCGCGCCCTCGGCCTTTTTCTTCTGAAAGCCGCAGTCGGGCGTGAACGCCAGCGTGATCTCGCGGCCCGAGACGGCGATCGGCCGCGCCTCGGCCAGACAGCCGGCCAGCAGCTGATTGGACTCGGCGAGGTTCTGCAGGACCGCGGGCCAGAGCTCCTGGACCATCGTGAGGTCGAGCTCGCCGATCGGCGCCGGCGGATCGGCGACCGCGACGGCGGAGGGCTCGTGGACGGACTCGGGCGCAGCGACCTCCGCAACAGGCGGCGCCGGCGCCTGGGCGGGTGGGCCCGTTGAGCGCGATGCGACCGCGGCGTCCGGGCCCACGTCCATCGAAGACGGCTGCGCGGCCGGCGGTGGGCCTGCGGAGCGCGACTGGTCCGCGCCAGACGGGCCCACCGGCGCGGGCGGTGGCGTGACGGCGGGAGCGACAGCAGCCGCGGCGGACGGCGCAGGCGCCGGAGGCGCGGCTGCAGCCGGCGCGGCGGCCACCGGCGCGCCACCGCGCAGCGCCGCCTCCATCCGCTCCATCCGCGCCAGCAGCGCGCGCGTCGAGGGATCGACCTCCGGCGTGGCCGCCTTGACCAGCGCGACCTCCAGCTGGGTCTGGGCGTCCGCCCCGTCCTTGGCCAGCCGCATGGCCGCGGCGAGCAGGTCGAGCAGCCGGACCGAGTCCGCGCCCGACATCCGTGCGGCCTGGTCGGCCAGCCGCGCGTCGCGCTCGGCGGTGATCGCCAGCTGCGACGGGACCTCGCCGAGCGTCTGGGTCACGAGCACGTCGCGCGCGTGGGTCTCCAAGTCCTTCAGGAACTGCGCGGGCTCGCGACCGGAGTCGGCCAGGCGCGCCGCCACCTGCCAGGCCGCGCGCGCGTCGTGCGCCGGCGATCGCGTCCAGCGCGCCGAACAGCAGGTCGTCGTCGGCGACGCCGAGCACCGCCAGCACGTCCTCGGTCGCGATCGCCGCGCCCGAGTAGGTGACGAACTGCTCCAGCGTGCCGAGCGCGTCGCGGTAGGAGCCCGTCGCGTTGCGGGCGACCAGCGCGACCGCCTCGGGCGCGATCTCGATCGACTCCTTGCCCGCCACCCGCTGCACCACCGTCGCGAGCTGCTCGACGGTCGGCCGGCGGAAGTCGAAGCGATGGCAGCGGTCGACGACCGTGTCCATGATCTTGTGCGCCTCGGTCGTGGCCAGCACGAAGATCGTCGACGGCGGCGGCTCTTCCAAGGTCTTCAGGAACGCGTTCCACGCGGCCGAGGAGAGCATGTGCGCCTCGTCCAAGATGTACACCTTGTAGCGACCGGTGACGGGCGCGTACTGGACCGAGTCGCGCAGCTCACGGATGTCGTCGACCGAGTTGTTGGACGCGGCGTCCATCTCGATGACGTCCATCGACGTGGCGCTGGCGATCGACACGCACGACTCGCAGACGCCGCACGGCTCGATCGTCGGGCCGTCGACGCAGTTCAGGCACGCGGCGAGCATCTTGGCCATCGACGTCTTGCCCGTCCCGCGCGAGCCGACGAACAGGTACGCGTGATGCACCGCGTCCCGTTCGATGGCGTGGCGGAGCGTGCGCACGACGTGCTCCTGGCCGATGACGTCGGCGAACGTCCGCGGGCGATGGCGGCGGTAGAGCGAAGGTCCGGCAGACACGGACCAGTCAGTGTAGAGGCGCGAGGGGCGGCGCCCTCGTAGGCTCCGAGCCATGGCCGACCCCTTGCTCGACGAGCTCGTTGCACTGGCTGCGCATCCCCAGCATCTCCACGGGCGGCGGCGACCCCGCCGACCTCGCGCGCGCCGCCGAGTGGGCCGCCGCGAAGGTCCGCGACGCGGGCGGCGAGGCCGAGCTGGTCACGATCGACGGCGGCAACCCGCTGGTCGTCGGCGAGCTGCGCGCCTCGACCGATGCCGACGCGCCCACGGTTCTGATCTACGGCCACTACGACGTCCAGGGCGCCGAGCCGCTGGACCTGTGGACGCGCCCGCCGTTCGAGCCCGACGATCCGCGACGGCCGCGTCTACGCGCGCGGCGCGGCCGACGACAAGGGCAACTTCCTGCCGCTGCTGCACGCCGCCTGCGAGCTGGCGCGCGCCGGCGAGCTGCCGGTCAACGTCCGTGTCGCCGTCGAGGGCGAGGAGGAGGCCGGCGGCGACGTCGATCGCCGCCTGGCTGGCGCCGACGAGCGCGGCGCCGATGCCGCGATCGTCTACGACAGCGGCATGGCCGGGCCCGACCTGCCCGCGATCACCGTCGGCCTGCGCGGCGTCGTCCTGCTGACCTTCGATGTCCGCGCCGGCGCGCGCGACCTGCACTCCGGCATGTACGGCGGCAGCGCGCTGAACTCGCTGCACGCGCTGCATCGCGTGCTGGCGCAGGTCCTCCCCGACGCCGACGGGCGCGTCCGCGACGAGCTGCGCGTCGGGATCGCGCCGGTCGCCGACGCCGAGCGCGAGTCCTGGAAGCGCGCTGCCGTCGGGCGACGAGGCGCTCGCCGCCGCCGGCGCGCGGCCCGCCTACCCGGGCGCGGCGCGCCGAGTACGTCGAGCGCAACGGCGCGGACGACCGCGGTCGACGTCAACCAGATCGTCGCCGGCGACGCCGCGCACGGTGATCCCGGCGGTCGCCCGCGCGACGGTGTCGATCCGCCTCGCGCCCGGGCCAGGACCCCGAGGCGATGGGCGCCGAGCTGGAGCGTCTGCTGCGCGCCGGCGCTGCCGGAGGGCGCCGAGCTCGAGGTCGTCTCGTCCCACAGCGCACAACCGGCGCTCTTTCCGGCTCGACACGCCGGCGATCGTGCTGGCCGCCGCGGCGCTGGAGCGCGCCTGCGGCGTGGCGCCCGCGTTCGTGCGCTCCGGCGGCTCGATCCCGATCGTCGCCGACTTCGGCGCCAAGGGCATCCCGACGATCGTCACCGGCTTCGTCCTGCCCGACGACCCGTTCCACGCGCCCAACGAGTCGTTCTCGCTGCGCGGGCTGGAGCTGGGGTACAAGAGCGCGCGCGAGCTGCTGACCGGCCTGGCCGACCTCAAGGCCGAGTAGCTTCCCGGCCGCCGATGCGGCTGCGCTCCCTGTCCATCCCCGCCGCCGTGTCGATCGCCCTCGCGGCGCTCGTCGCACTGGTCGCCGCGCCGGCGCGCTTCCTGAACTACGACACCGAGTACGCCCTGCTGTGGGGCCACGACCTCGTCCACGGCCGGACGCCGGACTACACCGTGGCCTTCGCCCCGACGCCGCATCCGCTGGCGACGCTGGTGGGCGCGATCGGCTCGCTCTTCGGGACCGGCTTCGGCGAAGGCCTCTTCGAGGTTCTCGCCTTCCTCGCGCTGGGCATCTTGGGGTGGTTGGTCTACGCGCTGGGGCGCGCGTGGTTCAACGGCGCGACCGGCGTCGTCGCCGCGCTGATCGTGCTGACGCGCGAGCCGGTCTTCAGCTACGGCGTCCGCGCGTACGTCGACATCCCCTACATCTGCCTGTTGTTGGGGGCGTTGCTGGTGGAGACGCGGCGCCCGCGCGCCGGGACGCCCGTCTTGGTGTTGGTGGCCTTGGCCGGGCTGCTGCGTCCGGAGGCGTGGCTGTTCGCGTTCGCCTACGTGATCTGGCTCTGGCGTGGCGGAGTGCTCACCCGGACCCACGTGGCGTTGCTCATCGGTGCGCCGTTGGCGTGGGCCTTGAGCGATCTCGCCGTCACCGGCGACCCCCTGCACTCGCTGACCGGCACACGCTCGACCGCGGAGGATCTCGGGCGCGTCACGGGCCTCCAGCACGTCCCGACCACGCTGCCGCGCCGCCTCGGCGAGATCCTGCGCGAGCCGGTGCTCTTCGGCGCGGCGGTCGGCGGCGTGCTGTCGCTGTGGCGACTGCGCACGCGCGGCCCGCTGCTGGGCGCCGCCGCCGGCGTCCTGGCGGTCGCGGCCTTCTGCGTCCTGGCCACCGCGGGCCTGCTCGATCCTCACGCGCTACCTGCTGCTGCCCGCCACGATCCTCGCGATCTTCGCCGCCGCCGCGATCTGCGGCTGGACCACGCTGCCGCGCGAGGACCCGTGGCGACTGCGCTGGGCCGCGCTGGGCGCTGATCACCGCGCTGGGCTGCGTCGCGTTCATCCCGTCGCAGGTCGACCGCCTGCGCAACACCCGCTCCGCGCTCGTCACCCAGACCCACATCCTGGACGAGCTCCACGATCTCGCCACCGCGCGTCTGCGGCCGGCGCCGTGCCCGGTGTGGGTCCCCAACCGCCGCGCGGTCCCGCAGCTGGCGCTGTGGACCGACCGGCGCGCGCGCGACATCCACTCCGCGCAGGAAGAGCGACCGCTACGGCGACGCGTCGTTCGTCCCGGCCTCGCCGGCCGTCGCGCGGCAGTTCGTCCTCGACACCAGCGACGCCGACCGGACGCTGCCGCCCGCCGCCGCCCGGCCTGCCCCAGGTCCGTGGCCGCTACTGGCTGCTGTACAGCCCGTGGATCACCGGGCCGCTCAATTGCGCGGCGCGGCAATGATCGCTTGACACCAAGTGTGAGTGAGTGCATACTCACACCTGCATGACCCCCGCCGCCGCCCCCACCAAGCGCACCCTCTCGACCGCCGAGGAGCGGCGCGAGGACGGTGCTCGAGGCCGGCGATGGCGGCCTTCGCCGAGCGCGGTTTCCTCGGTACGCCGACCATCGGAGATCGCCAAGGCGGCCGGCATCTCGCAGGCCTACCTCTTCCGCCTCTTCCCGACCAAGAGCGACCTCGTCCTCGCGGTCGATCGAGCGCTCCAACGAGCGCATCTACGAGGCGTTCGTCGCGCGCCGCCGCGCAAGGCGCGCGCGGCCGGCGAGGATCGCCACGGAGGCGATGGGCGACGCCTACAGCGAGCTGCTCGCCGACCGCTCGACTGCTGCTGACCCAGATCCACCAGCACGCGGCCGCCGCCTCGATGCCCGAGGTCGCCGCCGTCTCGCGCGCCTGGTTCGCCGAGCTCGTACGCGCTCGTCGAGCGCGAGACCGGCGCCGACGCCCGAGGAGATCCAGCCAGTTCTTCGCCCCGGCATGCTGCTGAACGTCATGGCCGCCATCGGCGCCGACCGACGAGCACGGCCCGTGGGCCACGACCCTGCGGGTCTGCTGATCAGCCATGTCCGCGCTCCCCTTTTTCGCCATCGAGTGAGTGAGCGCTCACTCTTCAATCCCACGGTCCAGGAGGCCGAGATGACCCTCTGCCCCGCACCGCCGTCCCGCCGCCCGCGCGCCGGCTGGACCTTCGCGATCGTCAGCGTCGCGCTCTTCATGGTCACGCTCGACAACCTCGTCGTCAGCGACCGCGCTGCCGATCGATCCGCGTCGACCTCGGCGCCTCGCTCGAGTCGCTGGAGTGGACGGTCAACGCCTACACGCTGGCGTTCGCCGTCCTGCTGCTCACCGGCGCCGCGCTCGGCGACCGCTTCGGCCGGCGCCGCATGTTCGTGCATCGGCCTCGGCGCTCTTCACGCTCGC
This sequence comes from uncultured Conexibacteraceae bacterium, assembly GCA_963731005.1. GTDB lineage: Bacteria > Actinomycetota > Thermoleophilia > Solirubrobacterales > Solirubrobacteraceae > Baekduia. The sequence goes on from CAVSTZ010000002.1 coordinate 70,607, forward strand.
CTCAGCGCGCTCGCCGCGCTGGCGCCGCGCACCGACGCGCTGGTCGCCGCTCGCGCGGTCCAGGGCGCTCGGCGCCGCGATCGTCACTGCCGCTCACGCTGACGCTGCTCTCCGAGGCCGTGCCCGGCCGAGCAAGCGCGGCCTCGCGCTCGGCGTCTGGTCGGGCATCTCCGGCCTCGGCGTCGCGCTCGGGCCCGGTCGTCGGCGGCGCCGTCGTCGACGGCATCTCGTGGCACTGGATCTTCTGGCTCAACGTGCCGATCGGCCTCGTGCTGGTGCCGCTCGCCGCGCCGCCGCCTGAGCGAGTCGCACGGCCCCGCCGGCCGCCTCGACCTGCCGGGCCTCGGGCTCGCCGGCGCCGGCCTGCTCGGCGTCGTCTACGGGATCGTCCGCGGCGAGGCGCTGGGCTGGACCTCGACGTCGATCGTCGCCTCGATCGCCGTCGGCGTCGTGCTGCTGGCCGCCTTCCTGGCCTGGGAGCTGCGCGCCCCGGCGCCGATGCTGCCGCTGCGCTTCTTCCGCTCGCGCGCCTTCAGCGGCGACCAACGGCGTCGTCGCTCGCGATGTTCTTCGGCGTCTTCGGCTCGATCTTCCTGCTCGTCGCAGTTCTTCCAGACCGCGCAGGGCCTACTCGCCGCTGCGAGGCCGGGCTGCGCACGCTGCCGTGGACGGCGATGCCGATGCTCGTCGCGCCGATCGCCGGGCATCCTGAGCGACCGGATCGGCTCGCGGCCGCTGATGGCGACCGGCCTGGCGCTGCAGGCGATCGCGATCGGCTGGCTGGCCGAGCGTCGTCGACGCCGACGTCGCCTACAGCGCGCTGGTGGTGCCCGTTCGTGCTCGGCCGGCACCGGCATGGCGCTGGTCTTCGCGCCGGCCGCCAACGCGGTCCTGAGCTCGGTCGCGGCCGGAGGAGGCCGGCCAGGCCTCGGGCGCGACCAACGCGATCCGCGAGCTCGGCGGCGTGCTGGGCGTCGCGGTGCTCGCCTCGGTGTTCACCGCGCACGGCGGCTACGCGTCGCCGCAGGCGTTCGTCGACGGCATGACGGCGGCGCTGCCGATCGGCGCCGCGGTGCTCGGCGGCGGGCGCGTTGCTGGCGCTGCTGGTCCCGGGCAATGCGGCGCGCAAGTCCGCGAGCGTCGACGCGCCGGCGCCGGTGCTGGCCACCGAGGCCGCCTGACCGATCCCGCGACAGCAGTGCAGAGAAGCGACGAAGGCCCCGCCGGTTCTGGCGGGGCCTTCGTGCTGAAGAAGTGGACCGTGCACCCGAACTTGTCGATGCGGCCCACGGGCGCCACGTCGGAGGACGGCTCCGGCACCGGGAACTCCCGCTGCGCCCGCCGGTGATCGCTTAAGGCTGCTTCCTTCCGGACCTGACCTGGTTCACGAGCCGACGTCGCGCGGGACCCGGGCCATCAGCGCCGCCACGGCGCGCAGACCCCGTTGGCCATCACCCCTCGATCGGGGATTCGGCCTCGCTAGAGCGGATTGCGAGCGACAGGGCACCGCTACCTCCCCGCCTAGCACGGTCCGTCAGGGAGTCTATCGCTGCGCGGCGGCAAGGGCCGCCGCGAAGCGCAACAGCGAGCTGGCCAGCGACGGGCCGACGTAGACGTTGCCGCCAGGAGCGGTGACCGTCTGGACGGACGGAGCAGGAGTCGCGGACATACCCGTCAGTATTCCTGACGGGGGCGTCATCTTGTGTCGGTGGCGTCACAGACCACCCAAAAGGCTGGGCCGCCTCGAACATCAATCACAGCGTGGACGAGCGGGAAGCTTGCGCACGTCGGCGTGAGCGACCACCCACTTGGCGATCCGCGTCAGCTGCGCGGTGCCGGTGGTGTGTTGGCCATCCCCGGGCAGCGCGGCGACCGTGACCGCGATCGGCTTGCCCTTGATGACCAGCACGCCCATCTGGCGATCCAGGTAGCCACCGCCAACCCCGGGGCGGGTGCCCGGCCCCCAGCCGCCCTTCATCTGGGCTTCGACGCCGGCCGAGCCCAGGCCCCAGCGCTGGGCGGCGATCGTCTGGTTCATCAGGCCCAGCACCTGGATGCCCGCGTCGGTGCAGACCATCCCGGCGGTGAAGCGCACTTGGTCGGTGAGCTTCCAGTCGGTCTGCCCGAACGGCGTGAACCCGGAGCGCAGGCTGCGCGACTCCATCGCGGTGTGCGTGTCGCCGGCGGCTTGCAGTTGGGCGTCGGCGGCGCGGGCGGCGGTCTGGCCGCCACCCAAGGCCGACCACAACCGTTCGGCAGCGGCGTTGTCGGAGGCGGTGATCGCAGCGTGCAGGTTGGCCTTTTGGCTGCCGGCCATCCCGGCGGCGTAGACGGCCATGGCCACCGGGACCTTGCTGGTCGACCAGGCGACGGCGTCGCGCAAACCGCCGGTGACCTGGACCTTCTGGCCAAGGCCCAGCCCGGACACCGCGACGCCGATCGGCGATCCGATGGTGCGCTGCAGGGTGGCGAAGCTGCTCTTGTCGGCGGGCGACAGGATGTCCTTGGAAGCCACCGGCGACGGCGTGGGCGTGGGCGTGGGGTTGTTGGTGGTGTCGGTCGCCGTGTCGTCGGGCGCTTGCGCCTGCGCGTCGGTGGCCGTGGCGGTCGTCGCGGTCTTGGTGGTGGGATAGGCGGGCGGCAACGGCCGCTGGTCGGCGGCGGTCGAGCTGCCGCAGCCGACCAGCAGCAGGGTGGCCAACGCCGCGATGGCGCCGCCGGACGCCCGCCGCCGCGTCAGTCCCAACTCACCGAGGCGTTGTTGGCACCCGAGCAGGTGATGCCACCGCCGGCCGGCGCGCAGTTCATGGTGTAGGTCTGCCCGGTCACGGGGCTGTAGACGCGCAGCGTGTTGGTCGAGCCGGGCGCCGCGGCCCACGCGCTGCGGACGTTCTGGGCAAATGCGCAGGTGGTGTTGGGGCCCGCGTGCAGACCACCGCCACACTCGCTGCCGCCCGAGAGCGCCGAGGGCGCCGGCGAGGTGCGCGACGACGTGGTCGACGAACCCGATCGCGCACGGCGCGCGGCCGCACGCTTGCGGGCGGCGGCGCGCTGGTGCGCACGGATCGTCGAGGCTGCCTTGGGCGCCCAGGCGGTCAGCGTGTCGGCACCCTGGACGCTCTGGGACCAGTCCTTGCCGGCGGGGGCGATGGTGTCCAGCGCCCCCGTGAGGTTGGCCGCCAGCGTCTGGGTCTGGGCGGCGTCGGAGGACGGGCTGGCGAGCACGACCTTGACGGCCTGCAGGTAGGCGGCCTCGCGCGTCAGCGTCTGACGGGCGTTCAGCGCGGTCTGCGTGGCTCCGGACGGCACCGTCAACGCCGTCAGGCCTCCGCGGGCGGCGATGGTCGCCGACTCCGCCCTGGCGACCTTGCGCTGGGCGCTCCTCGTGCCGGTGCCGTGCAGCGCGGTCAGGGACGTCGAAAGCTGCTTGTTGGCGGTGATGACCGGCGCCAGGACCTCGGAGACCTTGTCGCGGTAGGCGGCGGACTTGTCATCGCCGCCGCCGGAGAACACCGTCAGGATCACCACGACGGCGATCCCGATGACCACCAGTGCGCCGAGGGCAAACGGCAGCCAAGAGGGCCTGCCCGAGCGCGCCGGCCGAGCGGGCGGCAGCGCCGCCGTGGGCTGGGCGCTGTCGGGTGCCGTTGCGTGGGAGGCCTCGGGGGGTGCGTCGGTCATCCTGTACCTCGGACTGGTGGGAGGATCAGCATCGCTGCGCGTGTTGGCAGCAGCTGAGCGATCGGCATCGTAGCGCCGGCCCGGAACGCGCACGCAAGACTGGTCGAAAGGTCAGGTCCCGCGAGCAGTGTGCTCCTGAACGCCAGGGCGTGGTTAGATGCCTTCGCCCCGTGGGGTGGGGCGTCGACGAACCACGGAGAGCAGATGCACATGGACCTCGCCTTGAACCTTCGCCGCGCCCGCGCCACGACGTGCGCCGTCGGGATGCTGCTGGCCGTCTGCTGCCTATGGGCGGGAACGGCCCGGGCGGCGGGCACCGTCGCAGTCACCGTCGGCGTCGATCCGGTGGAGAGCATCGCCACCCAGCTCGGAGCCTCCGGGTCGGTGACCGACGCCCAGCAGTACGTCGTCGAGCACTACAAGCCATCGGGCGGCTCGGCCTGCGGCGCCAACCCCGACGCCGACAACGGCACCAACGTGGGCCTCGACAGCAATAACCTGCCTGCCGGGTCCTACGCCAAGCAGAACAACGTGACGTTCCAGGCCGCGGGTTCGTATCTGGTCTGCGCGTGGCTCATGCAGTTCCAGCCCAGCGGACCCAACACCGTCGTGGTCGCCGACACCAAGACGATCACGGTGCGCCTCCCGCATCTGATGTTGACGCTGGGCGTCCCGGCGGCGGTGACGACCGGCCAGACCTTCCAGGTCATCACGACCACCCAGGTCGAGACCAACCGTTATCTCTGGGTCTATGTGCTGGTCGACTCCGGCCGCGGCTGCCCGGCCAACGCCTCGGCGGCGGCCTCACAAACCCACGACACGATCATCAACGAACAGTCGATCGTCGGCGGCCCGACAACCGTGGCGACCAACGACGACGTCGACACGGCCGGGGCGCTGTTGGTCTGCGGCTACATCAACCGCTCCTACGACTCGAGCGAGGCGCCCGAGGCGACGGCATCAGCGTCCTTCACCGGTGTGGCACCCCCTCCGCCGCCTCCGCCGTGCGTGGTTCCCGCCGTGGTCAAGGACGAGCCGTTGGCCCAGACCAAGTCCCGGCTGGCGGCTGCGTCCTGCACGGTGGGTCGCGTGCGCTATCTGGCCAGCGCCCGCTATGCACGTGGGTCCGTGTTCAAGGTGGCGCCGGTCGCCGGAACCAGCCTGGCGAACGCCGCCGCGGTGAACCTCTGGGTCTCCTCGGGGGCGCCGTGCATCGTCCCGTCGATCCCCCGTAGCCGGACGTTGTCGGCCGTCAAGCGGCGGCTGAGCCAGTCGGGATGCACCATCGGTCGGGTCGGCCACCGCCATAGCCGACGCGTCCATCGTGGACGCGTGATCGCACTGGGCAAGCCGCGAGGCGTCAAGCTCTCGCCGCGCAGCAGGGTGGGGATCATCGTCTCCAGCGGGCGCTGAGCCTCACGGACAGCCGGCGGCCGCTTGGGCGTACAGGCCGGCGCGCGCTCGGTACCCGGCGGGTCCCGGATGCACGTTGCCCGCGGTCAGCGTGCCCGGGTGATCGTCGACGTAGGCCGCCCAGTCAACGAGCCGCAGCCGCGGGTTGGCACCGGCCTTGCGGGCCAGGAGCGCGTTGGCGGCGGCGTAGCTGACGCCGCCGACGGGGCTGCGGGCGATCGTCGCCCAGATCACGCAGCCGCCCGAGCCGACCTCGGCCAGCGTCTGGTCGACGGCGGCCGACAGCAGGCTGGTGGCACGCGGGTCGTCGTTGGTGAACAGGCTGATGGCCAGCACCGACGAGCCGGCCGCCGGCAGGTTGGTTGCACGCACGATCCCCATGCCCTCGGCCAGCGGACGACCGACACGGCCGTCGACGCTCACGGTCCATCCCGGCAACAGCGCGCCCAGGTAGGGCTGCATGCCCACCGCGAGGCTGTCGCCGATGACCACCATCGTCCGGCGCGTGCCCGCGGGTGTGGCTTGCCCGGAGGTGGCCGGCGCGGGGACGGTCGGCGTGGCGGCCGCGGGCGCGGGCGCCGGGATCGTCGTGGTCTGATCCGACGGGTCCGGCGACCGCTGCGACGTGCCCGATGTCGAGCTGTCGGCGTGGCGAGCAGGCGTGCGAGGACGATGGACGCTGACCTTGACCGACGCGGCGGTTCGGGGATCGGGGATCGTCGCGTAGTCGGCGTCGACGGTCAGCCGGCTGAGGGTCGCGGGCAGCGTGACCACCATCCGCGCCGAGAACACGCCGGCGCTGTCGGTGAGCACGAACCGGTTGCATGAGCGATCGGGGCAGGACAGCTGCACCCGCAGCGTCTGCGACGCAACCGCCGTGCCCCTGACCGGCACGGTGGTGCGCAGGCTGCCGTCGGGAGCGCGCACGGCGCGCAGCGTGCTGTCGGACGAGGGCGAGTCGAGCTTCACGGCGCTGCCGGCGGGGTCAGCGGGCGGTCGGGCTCGGGCCGCCGGGGCGGTGTGGACGCGCACGGCGCCGTCGCTGCCGCAACCGGTCACGGCGATCGCGGCGAGCACCACCAGGAGACCGATCGCGCGCATGGACGGCTCCTAGGAGATCAGACCGTCGGCGCGCATGCGGCGCATGACGACCTGGGCGGCGATCCCGGCGCCGGCGACCGAGAGATGCACGCCGTCGGACTGACGGACGGTCAGGCGCGCGCCCCGCCAGGTCATCGTCTGGCGAAACCGGCCGCCGGGTGTGAAGACCTTGCCCAGGTCGACCAGGTGCACGACGCCGGGGAAGCGCTCGGCGGCCTGGCGCAACGCCCGGTTGACCGCGGCGTAGATGGGCACGAACGCCTTGCGGCGCGGCGTGGGCAGCAAGAGCCAGTACACGGTGCCCTGGCCGCCGCGGGCGTAGGCGCGCATCATCCGCCCGGCGCGCTTGGCGTAGCGGGCCTGCCACACGCCCGTACAACAGGCGGCGTCGCCGATGCCGAAGCCGTCATTGGCGCCCAGGAACACCACGCTGACGTCGGGCTTGAGGCTCGCCGCCGTCGCCTTGGCGTGCGCGACCCAGTCCAACATGAAGGGCTTGCTGATGCCGGTGGAGATGTGAGCGTCGTCGGTCACGCGCACCGGACCCCGCACGGCCAGCCGGCGGTGCAGATCGTCATCGAGGATCTGCATCATCGAGTCCCCGGCGGCCAGCACCGACAGCCGTCGCGACCGCGGCAAAACCCTCAGCGTGGCCGAGAGCTTCTGGGCAGCGAAGCTCACCGCCACCGGATGGCGGCCCGGGCGCTTGACCCGGAAGCGGGCCGCGGCCCGGATCCCTCCGGCCTTGAGCGTCACCCGCGCGCAGCTGGTGGCGTCCCGGCCCGGCTCGCCGGTGCAGATCTTGGCCCGCAGGTCGCCGACACGCCAGCGGTCTGCGAGCTCTATGGCAGCCATGCGCCCGGCCCGGGGGTGAGCGGGCCGCAGGATGACCGCGATCCGGCCCTTGCAGGATGGCGTGGTGATCGACGCGTCGGCCTGCACCGAGCTGCCGTCGGCGGCGGCCGCGGCGACGCGCAGCGTCCGCGCCGTCGTGCACGACCAGGGCGCCGCGCGCGGCACGACGGCACGGCCGTCGCCACCGACGGTGACCGGGCCCAGCGCACGTGGCGCGCCGGCCCCCGCATCGGAGAGCAGCACCGTCTGACCCGGCACGGCGGTGATGGTCGCGGCGATCCAGCCGGTCTCCCCGGCGCTCACCGACAGCGTCAGCACGGGCGGCGCCTCGGCGGCGGCGGGCACGGCAAGGGTGAGGAAGGCCGCGGCGATCGCGGCGAGCAGGACACGCATGCGATCGCGCACTTTGCCACGAACCGGTCGACGCAGCTGGTGTGAGGCACGCAAAATGGGCTACGGTCCGCGCCCCGGTCCGCCGCGCTGATCGTTTCGCTGCCGCTGCATGGTCTTTCCCTCCGTACCCTTCGCCGTGTTCTTTCCGGCCGTCCTGGCCGTGTCGTGGCTGCTGATGCCCGCACCCAAGGTGTGGAAGCCCTACATCCTGGTGGTCAGCTACGTCTTCTACGCCGCCGCCGCGCCCCGCTTCTGCTTGCTGCTGGCCGCGGTCACGCTCGTCAACCAGCTCGGCGCCTGGGCGGTGGTGCGCAGCGTCGACGACCGGCGGCCGGCCCGCATCGCGGTGGCCGCAACGGTGATCGCCGACATCGGCGCCCTCGCCTACTTCAAGTACTACGGGTTCTTCGTCTCTGATGTCGACGACCTCCTCGACGGGCTCGGACTGGGCGCGCCGCTGCCGCTACTGAACGTCGCGCTGCCCGTCGGCTTGTCGTTCTTCACCTTCCAGGCCATCAGCTACGTCGTCGACGTCTACCGCGGGCTGTGCGAGAAGGCGTCCATCGTGGACCTCGCGATCTACCTGTCGTTCTTTCCCCACCTGATCGCGGGGCCGATCGTCAGAGCCCGCGAGTTCCTGCCGCAGCTGACCCGGCCGCGGGATCCGCGCACGGTCGCCGTCGGCGCCGGCGTGACGTTGATCTGCTTCGGGCTGATCAAGAAGGTCGTCATCGCCGACTTCTTGGCCCGGAACGCCGTCGATCCCGTCTTCGCCGTCCCGGAGGCCTACGGCGCGCCGGACGCCTGGACCGCGGTGGTCGCCTACGCGGTGCAGATCTACTGCGACTTCTCCGGCTACACCGACATCGCCATCGGCCTCGCGTTGTTGATGGGGTTCGTGTTCCCGCAGAACTTCGATGCGCCCTACCGGTCGGCGAGCCCGCAGGAGTTCTGGCGGCGCTGGCACATGACGCTGTCGCGCTACCTGCGCGACTTCATCTACATCCCACTGGGTGGTAACCGCAAGGGCCGGGCCCGCCAGATCAGGAACCTCATGGTCACCATGGTGCTCGGCGGCTTGTGGCACGGCGCCGCCTGGGGGTTCGTGCTGTGGGGCGCGCTGCACGGCGCCGCGCTGTCGGTCCAGCATCTGGCCAAGGGCCGCATGCCCGCTCCCCCGCGCCCTGTGGCCTGGGTGGCCACCACCATGTTCGTGTTCTTGGCCTGGATCCCCTTCCGCGCCCCGCAGCTCGCTGACACCTGGGCGTTCGCCCAACGGTTGGTCGCCCCCGGACCGGTCACCGTCATCAGCCCCGGCATCGCCCTGGCGATCGTCTGCGTGTTGGCCGTCCAGTTGCTGCCTCAAGGCACGGTCGCGTCGGTCACCGGGCGCATCAGCGCGGCGCGCCCCGCGGTGCTCGGGGCGGCGATGGCCGTCACGGTCATGGTCGTGGCCGCCGCGGTGCCTGACGGCGCCGTGCCCCCGTTCATCTACTTCCAGTTCTAGCGCCGTGACCGACGTCCACCACCGCGACGACCTCGCCGACGACCTTCATGCCCTCGGCGACGACAGCCCCGACACCGGGGCGCTGCACGAGATCTCCGCCCCGCCTCTGGGCCGATTGCGCCGCTCCCGCGACGCACTGATCTGCGTCGGTGTCTGCGTCCTGCTGCTGATCGCCTTCGAGGGCGCGTCGATCAGGCGGACGGGACAGGACATGCACCGAGGTTGGCAGCGCTCCCTGGTCCTGGTGGTCGGAACCCCGGCAGGGTGGCTGTCGGACCAGAGCGGCCTGGGTGCGGTCAAGGACCGCGTCCTGGCGTGGGAGCGCACCGACCGTGGCGTCGGCGCGCGTCAGGGCGGCTTTGACGCGGACGCCGGCGCCGGCGCCCGCCGGGCACCAGCGCCGGTCTCCCCCGATGCCATCGACCCCCGGGCGCTCGGCGCCGAGCCCGTCGCCCCGGCCCCGCTGCACACGGTGCTGGTGACGGGCGACTCGATGAGCCAACCACTGGACGCCGAGCTGGCCCGTGCCTTCGCCAAGGCCGACGCAGCGGCCAAGGTCATCCGGGACCCGCACATCGGCACCGGGATCTCCCAGACCGACCTGCTGAATTGGGGGAGCGAGGCCGTCGCCCAGGTCCGCGCCGACAAGCCTGAGGCCGTGGTCATGTTCCTCGGCGCCAACGAAGGCTTCCCGCTCCCGGTCGCCGGGCGTGACGTGGACTGCTGCTCGTCCGCGTGGGCAGCCGCCTACGCCAACCGCGCGCGGCAGATGATGGCCACCTACCGCCGTGCCGGTGTCGCCCGGGTCTACTGGCTGACGCTGCCCGCCCCTCGCGACCCACGCCGGCAGACCGTCGGTCGCGCGGTCAACGCCGCGATCAAGGTCGCCGCCCAGCCGTGGCCCGGCCAGGTGCGCGTTGTCGACCTCGACCCGCCGTTGACCCCCGGCGGACGCTACCGCGACGCCGTCGGCGGCCGGCTCGTGCGCGAGCACGACGGCGTGCACCTCAACCCGGCCGGGGCGCGGATCGCGCTGCGCGCCGTCCTGGACCGCATGCGCGTCGACTGGCCGCGCGACGAGGTGCCGGCGCCGTGAGCGACCGTCGCGATCTAGGTGAACTGGCTGTAGGAGAACGTCAAGCGCCGGCCACCCGAGGCCTGACAGCGGGCCTTCGCCGAGAACTCGGTCGGGATCGACTTGCGCGTCTCGGTGCACGTGTAGCCCGAGAACGACGCGCACTTGCCGTCGGCCCCGCCGTGAGAGCGTCTGCACTTGTTGAAGGACTTGACCAGCTTCTTGGCCTTGGCGCAGCTGACCTTGGTCGCCGACAGGGACGTGACGTAGGTCGCGCCGAGCTTGCGCCCGTCCTTGGACACGTCACACGTGGCGGCCGTGGAGGCCATCGGGGCGGCGGCGTGCGCGCCAACGCACATCACCAGGCCTGCCCCGAGAACCGCCAGCGACGGCACCGCCACGCGCGACATCATGTTCATCATCATTGGGTCAGCCTAAACGCTGTCCGGTCACGAGCGCCCGACGGGGCGGAGAGGCTTCGACAACCATGACACGCACCCTGCTCGCGACCGTGGCGGCCGTCCTGATCCCCTTGTCCTCGGCCGGCCCGGCCTGGGGGTGCGACGAGGGACGGCGGGCCGCCGCCGCCCACAGCGTCCCCGCCGCCGCCGGGCGTGCCCCGCTGGAGGTCGGCGACTCCACCTCGATCTTCGCCGCGCCGGTCCTAGGAAGGATGGGCATCGAAGCCGACGCACACGGCTGTCGTACTTTCGGTCAGGGCCTGGGGATCATCTCGTCCCGTCGCCACGCGCAAACGCTGCCCGGGGTGGTCGTCATGGCGCTGGTCGCCAACGCCGGGGTCTCCCGCCCTCAGATCTCGGCCGCGTTGCGGATCCTGGGGCGTTCGCGGATCCTGGCGCTCGTCACCGCCCCCAGGTCCGGCGGCGGTGACGCCACCATCCGCGCGGCGGCCGCCTCGCATCCTGACCGGGTGCTGCTGATCGACTGGGCCGCCTACAGCGCCGGCCATGGCAGTTGGTTCGGCGGTGACGGCCTGCATGTCGGTGGGCCCGGCGCCGACGCCTTCGCCCGGCTGATCCGCCGCCGCATCGACCCCTATACCTTCCCGCCGGTCAGGCGGCTCAAGCTGCCGCGCCACACCACCTCCTCGACCGCCTGCGGCACCGTGACCAGGACCGGGCGGCACAGCGCGGTGTTCGTCGTGCGCGGCCATCGGATCCTGTCGTGTGCGCGGGCGCGTGAACTCGCACGCAGTCCGTTGCTGCGTCCGCCCGCGGGTTGGCGGACCTATGACTGGCGGCGCACTGGCCACGGCCGCTGGCTGCGGGTCATGCGACGCGCCGACGGCGAGGCGCTGCTGGCGACGGCGCCGGCCAAGCCGGCGGCCGGGCGCTGACCGCGGTCAGCCCGACGGCGGCGGGGCGGTGGTGGTCGCGGGGGACGTGGTACTCGGCGGCGCCGGCGACGTCGGCGCCGGTGTTGTGCTCGTCGGCGTCGTGGTCGTCGGGGTCGTCGGCTCGGAGTTGTCGGGCCCGGGCGACGTCGGCGGCTTGGCCGGGGCGTTGAGGATCCGGCCGGACGGCGAGAGGCGGATCGCGCGTGAGCTGAAGTCCAGGCGCGAGACGCCGGCGACCAACCGTGCGGCCGCGTGTCCGGCGTCGATGGCCGGCAGGCCGGGGCCGACGAGCTTGAGCGGCACGAACCGTCCGCCGGTCAGGGCCCCGTCGACGTTGAGGTCGACGCGCAGCAGACCGCTGAGGCTCAGGTTGCCGCCGCGGGCGAAGTTCTTGTAGCCGGCCAGGTTGCCCAGCGAATAGGCGATCGTGCGCTTGCGGTAGATCTCGATGCCACGCAGCACGTGCGGGCCGGACCCCAACACCAGATCGGCGCCCGCGTCGACGGCGGTGTGCGAGAACGCGCGCAGGTTGCCACGCAGCTCGCCGAAGGCCTGCTCATCGCCCAGCGGCACCCGGGTCTGCCCGACGCCCTCCGCCCCACCGTGCATGAACACGATCACCACGTTGGCGCGCTCCGCGGCCTGGGCGACGAGGCGGTGCACGGCGACCAGATCGCGGATCGGCGACGTCCACGTGTAGGCCGAGAAGCCGAGCAACGCCACACGGCTCTCGCCGATGGTCAGGTAGCGGATCTCACCGGGCCGACCGGTGTAAGCGACCTTGACCCGCCGCAGGGCCAGCACCGTCTGGCCCATGCCGGTCGCGCCGAAGTCCCAGGCGTGGTTGTTGGCCAAGTTGACAGCGTCGACCCCCGCGCGGGTCAGCCCGGTGGCGTTGGCGGCCGGGGCCTGGAAGGCGAAGCAGTTCGGCGTCGGCTTCGGGCACTTCGAGGCACCTCCCGACCCCAGCGTGCCTTCGAGGTTGACGGTCGTCAGGTCGGCCTTGCGCATCGTCGCCGAGACCCTGGCGAGCATTCCCCGGGCGCGGTCAGGCGGCTGCCCGTAGGACGAGCCCAGGGTCACGTCGCCGCCCCAGATGACCGTCAAGGGTTGCCCCGGCGGCAGCGTCTTGGCCACGGCGGCGTCAGCAGCCCCGCCGTGCTCACCGCCTACGGTGGTCAACCCGGCGGCCAACGCACCGGCGCACAACACGACGATCACCGAGCCCAGGGCGCGGCGCACGGTGAGGCGTCCCGGAAGATGAGCTGAACGCAAGAGTGTGTTTGTATCTGTCGTCACGGACGCCATCAACAAGCGGACCGGCGGCGCCGGCCGACCCGACCAAAGGTCCAGTGTCGTCCTACGTTCATGGCGCGAGGGCCGGGAACCCACTAAGACTTCGTCCAACCGCTGAGGAGGACTGGCCGAAATTCCGTCGTATGCGAAGTTCATCGTCGCCTGCATGAGCGCGCTGGCAATCGGGGTGGCCGCCGCGCCGGCTGATGCCGCGGGGTTGACACTGACCCCGAACGGGCTCGGCAAGCTCAAGCTCGGCATGTCGCCACAGCAGGCGAGGGTCGCGCTCGGACGGCGGCGGATGACCGCCCTCGAGACGGCGTTCCTGCCGTCTTGTGGCTACACCTCTGTGCCGAGCCTGCGCATCGCGATCATGTTCCTCGACTACCGCGTCTCGCGGATCGACGTCCTGAAGGACTCGCCGGTGCACGCGATGGGCGGGATCCGGCGCGGTGACACCGAAGCCGACGTGCGGCGCATCTACGGCCCGAAGGTCACCGAGACACCGCACGTCTACGTCGTCGGCAGCTACCTCACGGTCGGCTGGCGAACCGGCCACTACGCGAACCGCGGCTTCCGGTTTGAAACCGACGAGAACGGAACCGTGACCTCGTTCTACGCCGGACGTCACGACGCGATCCGCTTCATCGAGGGATGCGCGTGACCGTCTCCAGCCGATGACCGAACCCAAGCTCGGCACGGTGCTCGGCCGGTATCGCCTCGATCGCGAGATCGGCCGGGGCGGGATGGGGATGGTCTTCCATGCTCACGACGAGCTGCTGCACCGGTCGGTCGCAGTGAAGGTGTTGGCCACCGCACTCGCCGACGACGAGGAGTTCCGACAGCGGTTCCTGCGCGAGATGCGGCTGGCCGGCGCACTCGAGCACCCCAACATCGTGCCCGTGTATGACGCCGGCGAGACAGACCATCATCTGTACCTCGCGACGCGCTACGTCGAGGGCGAGGATCTCCGCGCCGCGATCCGCCGGCACGGCGGGCTGCCGCCCGAGCGCGTCGCGACGATCGCGCTGCAACTGGCGGCCGGGCTGGACGCCGCGCACGCCGCCGGCCTCGTGCACCGCGACGTCAAGCCCGCGAACGTGCTGCTCAAGACCTCGCCCAACGGTGACGACCACGTCTTCCTGACCGACTTCGGCCTTGCCCGCGAGACGGCGTCGGACACGGGCCTGACGAACACCGGTCAGTGGATGGGGACCATCGACTACGCACCCCCGGAGCAGCTCGAGGCCGGCGGCGTCGTCAGCGCACGCAGCGATGTCTACTCGATGGCCTGCCTCCTGTTCGAGGCGCTCACCGGTCACATCCCCTACCAGGGCGGCCTGGGCCGCAAGGTCGCGGGCCATACCACCGAGCCGCTGCCGTCCGTCGGACCCGGTGTGCGCGGGCGCGACGCGATCGACACCGTCCTGGCCCGCGCGACCGCAAAGCGTCCCGAGGATCGTCATCCCTCCGCGGGCGACCTCGGCCGCGCACTGGCCGCAGCGATACGTGGCCGGCCGGTCGTCGCCGTCGAACGGACGGTCGCGACCGGGACCGCCCTGACCGGGTTGCTGACCGGCGCAAGCACGGAGGACGCCGAGACGATCCAGGCACGTCGTGCGCGCACGCCGCGGCCACCGCGCGTGCCGCCGGCCGGCCCACCGCCGCTCGCGCCGGAACCGACGCACGAGCCTCGCCGCGGCGCGGCCCTCGTCGCCGCCGCGGTCGTGGTGGCCGCGATCGTGATCGCCGGCGCGCTGGTCTTGCTGCTCGGCCGCGGCAGCAGCGCCGACGACACGGCCAACGCCGGGGCCCGCACGACCGCCGCGGGCGCCGAGACCGTTGACCGCCTCTCAACCGTCGACCAGGTCAAGACCGTCACCGTCACCAAGCCGCAGGCCGCGGCCGCTGTCGACGCCGGCGCGAGCGCGAGCGCGAATGCCGCGTCCTCCTTCGCCATCGGCAACTACGTCCAGCTCGGCAGCTTCCGCACCCGGTCGGCCGCGGAGACGCTCGCCGCACAGCTGGCGACCAAGGCCGGCATCGACGCGCAGGTCGTCGGCTCCGACACGGTGGCCGACCTCATTCCCGACTTCTACGTCGTGCTCGCCGGCCCGCTCGACCGCGCCGAGGGCCGCCGGGTCGCACGCGCTGCCCGCGACGGCGGCGTCAACGACGGCTTCGTGCGTGCGCTGCACCCTGACACCGGCGAAGCCGGCCCCGCCGACCTCGCCGGCAGCGTGTTCTCCGCCGACCTGCGCCAGACCAGCGCCAAGACGCCGTCGCTCAACAAGCAGATCCCGACCACCCTGACGTTCTCCGGCAGCGGACGCAGCGGCAACGTCACCTACGGCATCCCGGCTTGCTCGGGATCGCTGACCTTCGTGGACGCCGCCGGGCCGGTGCTCCGCTACCGCGAGCACATCACGTCAGGCACCTGCACGGACGACGGCATCTGGACACTGCGTCGCCACGACGGCCGCCTGGGCGCCACCTGGCGGCGCGCCGACCGCGAGTACTTCGTCAGCGGCTGGCTACGCTGACCGCGGCCGCACCGAATCCCGCACCTGTGGACGGCCGAACGCCCGAGACCGACCGCGGCTAAACTCTCGGGCCACAGGACAGAAGGGCGCGTAGCTCAGTGGGAGAGCGCTCGCTTCACACGCGAGAGGTCGCAGGTTCGAAACCCGCCGCGCCCATCCTGGAAGGCCCTGCTCTGCGGGGCCTTCCGCGTTTGGGCGTCCACGCTCGCGGAGGCGAAATCCCCTGCTTTGGCCGAAACGTTGGCCGAAACTCGGGTCATGCGAGAAGCGTACCCGCTTCGTCTGACGCGCCCGAACGCCCCCGTAGCCTGCGATACGCATGGACGCAGGCGTTCGGCCTCCTCGCCATGTCCGACCTCAAGTGGACCGATAGCACCCACGCGATCGGTCCAGTCGCTGGACGTCGCGGCCGCGGAGCGTTGCGCGCAACGTGACTCGAGCCGAACGCCTACCGTGTCCGCGTGGATCAGGAGCAGCAGATCGCCTACCGAGCCGGCGGAACGCTGGTCTGCCATGACCACGTCACCGACGACCACCTCCGTGAGTGGATTGGCGACAACCCGGTCGGGATGCGTTGCGATTTCTGCGACCGCACCTCGGATGCCGCGTTCTCCGCAGACCTCGGCGAGCTCGCGCTGTTCATCTTCGAGGGGTTCGAGCGCGACTGGACCGACGCCGCGAACGAGCTGCCTCCCGGCATCGGCTATGACAGCACACGAACGACGCTCGAGATGCTCTACGAGGAGGAGGTGACCGACGAGTCCGAACTCGCCGACGCGCTCGCCGCGGCCCTGCCCGACTACGGCTGGGTTCAGCGTGACTTCTTCGTCCTCAGCGAGCATGACCGTCTCGTCGCCAACTGGCGCAGCTTCACGGACCTCGTCAAGCATCACAACCGGTTCTTCTTCCCTCTTGAGCACGGCGACCCCGAGGATCCCGACTCGATGTCCCCACTCGCCGTCCTAGAAGCGCTGGGGCGCGCGGCAGAAGCGGCCGGCCTGCTGGCGGAATGGTCGACCGACACCACCATCATCTACCGGGCGCGGGTACATGACCCTACTGACGTGGTCACCAACTCATGGCACCTCGCCACGCTGCCCGAAGAACTCGCCGACCGGGCCGCGGCGAATCGCATGTCGGCGCCGGGAGTGCCGATGTTCTACGGCGCCCTCGATGCCGATGGCGCGATCGCGGAAGCGGTGAGCGCCGAGGCCGCCCCAGACGGCAGGCTCACCACCCTCGGACACTTCTCCCCGGTACGGCCGCTGCAGATCCTCGATCTCAGCCACGGCATTGACGTTCCGAGCCAATTCGACCCTGACCGTGGCCACCTACGCGCAGCACTGGCGTTCCTGCGTGGGTTCGTCGATGAACTCGCACAGCCAGTCCGTCGCGACGGCTACGAGCACGTCGGCTACGTCCCGACCCAAGTTGTCTGCGATTACTTCCGCGGCGTACACCGCTTCGAAGACGGCCGCGCAATCGACGGAATCGCCTACCCGTCAACTCAGTCCGAAGGCGCAACGAACGTGGTGCTGTTCGTCACCAACCTTCAGGTCGAGGACGCCAATGGGACACGCCCGCCGCTGCCGGACCGTCTGAAGTTCTACGGCCCTTACTTCCCACGCGACCCCGCAGTACTGCGATTAGTTGACCTCCTACGACCTGGAACTCGCCCCGATACGCGAAATTCCACATAGAGGAGAGCTCGTTGTCCTACATGAAGCTTTCCGGCAGATGTGAACCGCTGACGGACAACTGACTTCTCGGAGATCAGATCCGGCCCCAGAGCCGACAGCCCCGACCGAGCAAGGCGACCGGAGTCGTTCCCTACCCCGAGCCGCCGAGACGAGCACTGAGCTGGAGCGCGACAGGGTTCTGCCGCGCAACAAGCGCGGCGAGAACCTCGCGGGCGACTTCGAGTCGCCGGAAGAGCCCAGGTTCACGGCCAGCGAGCTTTGAGAGAAGCTCGGCGATGGCCTCGTCGAGATCGGCGTCCGGCCTCACCTCCGCACGCTCGCGCTTGGCCAGCCACCCGAGGCCCGCGTCGACAAGACCTGCGGCGACCGGCTCTCCGAGGAACGCGACGATCGGGCGGGCCCCATACGCCGAGCGCATGTTCGCGGCGGCCAGCTCAGACCACTCCGGCTGAAGCGCGTCCAGCAGCGGGCGATGCCGGTCCGCCATCCGCGGGTAGCCGAAGCGACCCACGCACAGCAGGGCAAGCTCCAACGATTCTCGGTCCCCGCCGGCCCTCCACGACTCCTCGCTGTCAGCGAAGGCCATCATCGCCTTGATCAGCGGGACGAAGCCCGTCGGCGCGACATCGTCGGCGAGCGCCGTGATCCACACGTCGTCGATGAAGTTGTCGACCCAGTAGTGGGCGGGCGCCCCAGCCGCCAGGATCGGCTCCCAGATCGTCCGCGCTGACTCAGCATCTGCGCGCACCGTCATGCTCGCCAGCAGCGTGTAGAGGGCACGTTCCTCTTCGGAGGGCGTTCCGTCCACGGAGCCATGTTCATCAGGGACGAGCGCGGCCGAGAAGACCTGGGCGAACTGGGCGGCAACCGCGAGACGTCGTGCACGCTCTTCGGTACGGAGATCCTCGGAAAGCGTCAGGACATGCCCCCATGCGGCCACGAGATGACTTACGCTGAACGCATGGGCGATCCGCGTCATGCCGATGGCCCCATCCGGGATGAGGCCATCGGGTGTAGATTCGATGAACTCAGCCAGCGGCGAGGCTTCGAGCGTCAGTGTTCCGCCAACGAACGCATTTAGGATCTCTTCCGTCGGGGTTTGGAGGTCGGGGAGGTCTGCGGCGGTCCCGCCGTGGCCGGGCGAGAACTCAGCGAACCGCTCGCGGTCTCGGCGTGCATGCCGCCAACTGATGAACCGCGCCCAATGCATCGCGACGACCTCGAGCCGACGCACGTCGTCGGCCAGCTCCGGGTACTGCTCGGCGTTGGCGTAGAGGCGTCGGACCGCGCCCAGATGGGGATGGATGGCCAAGCGAACGGCCGCCTGACGCAGATCGGTGTCACCTGGGTCACGACGCCAAAGCGCCGGTACGGCGACAGCCGCGAAGCCGTCCCAGGTGATGTCCGTCAGCGCTACGGGCGAGTCGAACTCGTGGACGGGTGGGGGCTTTAGGAAGGGCCGGAGGACGGCCCGGACGCAGAATTCCAGGACGTCGGTCCGACCCCCGACCCAGCTCGGGGCAAGCGTCAGAAGGACCGCCGCGGCCCCACACTCGACGTCCGATCGGTGCAGCACCCCGTCCTCGAAAAGATCGCTTGGGGGATCACGAAGAACGTGCCGCTCGACATCGGCCCAGAACGCGGCGGCGTCCTCGTCGTCCAAAGCCTCTGCGGCATCGAGCAGCTGCGCGAACCGCGTCGGCGCAGTCAGCCACCAGACTCGATCGTCGCGTTCGGCCTGGTCGGCCGCGTCCTCACGCTTGAGGTCCTCGGGCGGCACGAACCCCCACGCAATCGCGCCTCCATCGAGCTCAACGGGCCGGAAGTTCGCGGGATCCATTTGCGCAATGACGAATCGCCATCGACCGTTCTCCTCGAGCGCCCATCGACGACGGGCGCTCGCAACGAGCCCTGCGAGCGACCCGTCGCCGACCACGAGCTGCATGATGTAGTACTCGATCGGGAGTTTGCGGTGCGGCATGGTATGCCACGCCCGAAGCCGGGCTCCTTCCACCGCGCTGACGGCCATCATCAGGTAGCCGTGATCCCTCGCCTTGTACAGCCGGTCCGCCAGGATCAGGCCGGCGCTGGTCGCCAGCGGCGCCAGCGGCCCGTCGAGGAGCGCAGGCCGGTAACAAGCGACGCTGACGAGAACGCCGAACACGGCGACCGATCGCGAGGTCATCAGGGTGGTCAAGGTCGAGCCGATGTCCTCCTCCGCGTCAAGTTTGCGGTAGAGATACTGCTCAAGCGCCATCAGCGTGCTGGCCAGAGGTACGGCGACGCGTGCGTCTCCGCGGTACCAGTGCATGACGTTGCCGTTGCCCGTGAGCGCAACTGGCTCACCGTCGAGGATGATCTCGAACGACGTTGTGATCCCGTCGTCGGCGACACCGGTCCAGTCAGACCTCTCCCAGCCGCGCGTCGCATGGTCGATGATCTGGAGGATCGTCCGGACCGCCGTGTCAGGGGCATGCATCAAGAAGGCCAGCATCGGCCCGCTCTCCGGCAGCGCGCGCGTGATGCCGACGCGCTCGACGATTCCGATGTTCATGTCCAAGCCGTGGCGATCAGCGCGTGGCTTCTCGAGCATGGCGGCGAGAACGACCTCGGCCGCGCGTTCGGGATCGGACTGGATCAGTGGGATGAGCGCCGTGGCATCGAGCACTGCCCGGCGCAACAGGGTTGTGTCAACGCGGCGCCAGACGGTCAATCGTCCTCCCATCTTGTCCGGCCTTCACGCGGCAAGTGCCCCAACAACCGCGTCGGTGATCTGCTCCGGCAACTCCGCACCCGCTGCGAGGAACGCCCGCCACAGCTTCACCCGGTCGTCCTCGGCGAAGTAGAAGCCCCGGTCGTAAGCAGAGCCGAGGAACACGCCGACGGCGTAGCCGAGCCGTGCGGCGTCCGCGCGAGCCATGTAGCCCTGGGGTGTGAGCGTCAACCACTTCTCGGCGATCACAGCAACTTGCTTGGGCGCAGCCGCCACAGCCTCCTCCACCCGAAGCGCCAACGCTCCGAGGACTGGCGGCCAAAGGCCCCAGATCGGCACGCGCCAGGTCGCGGCCATGTACGTCTGAAGCTCGGGGTCGCCGCCCATGGTGACGAGGGCCGCCCGGGGGTCCGGCACCGTCGCGATGTGGGAGAAGCGGTTCAGCATCCGAACCAGCAGGACGCCGTCGTCGGAGACGAGCGTCGGCCACAGCGTGCCAATCTGCGCCGCAGCGTCCGCCCCGAAAAGCGGCGCGTCTAGATACAGGTCGGCAGCGATCGTGTGCCCGTCAGCGCGGAGCTGCTCATGCTGCTGCGACCAGCGCTCGATGCCATCCCGCCGCAGCGTTCGCAGGGCGTAGATGCGGATCGCTCGATGCCACGGGGGAAGATGCTCGTTCTCGGCAACCGCTGCCAACCCGCTGGCCCCTTCGCCCAGCGCGCGGTAGCGCGTCCAATCGGCGAAGAGGTCGTGCGCGAAGATGTAGGCGTCGTCGTCGGCACCGAGGATCTCCTCGGCCTTCAGCCCGTCTACAGCCCCGGCGTACGCGCTGAGCCCCGCCGCCGCGAGCTCACCACCGGGCAGGCCATCCGTGAGTTCCCTGCCTGTCCAATGTGCCAACCCGCGCAAGAACTCGCCGCGGGCGGTGCGCTCGGCCGCCCCGAGAGCCAGCTGATCCCACCAGAGATCTGCGACCGCCGCCTCATCGTCAACCGCTGCAAGCGTCTCGTCGGTCGCCTTCGGCAGCGCATCGAAGAGGACCTCCAGGATCTTGGGACGCCGCAACACCCCGCGCAGCTCCCCTTGGTAGGCGAGCCGTTGAAGATCAGGGCGATCACGCAGGGCAGCCGCCACGTCTTGATCGTCGAAGTCACCCATGGGGACGATCTCATGTGTGGGAGCGCCCGCTCGCCCGACCGCAACGACGAGGCGGTCGAGGCTGAACGCCTGGGACGTGACGAGGAGCTTGACAGCCCCGTCGCTTCCGCTAGCGACGCGCGCGAGGGCCGCCACGGCGGCGTAAGCCTCGCCCGCGTAGCGCCGGTCCAACCCATCGACCACGATGCGCACCTCGGCTTCGCCAAGCGCCAGCACGTCGACGAGCGGCAGGCGCAGACCCATACGTCGCCCGAGGTCGAAGAGCCCATCGGCGAGGTCGCGCGCCGACAGCCAGATCCGGCTCCCGCTCGCCTCGGCCAACCACGCCTTGGCCAGCGCCGTCTTGCCGCAGCCCGACGGGCCGCTGAGGTACATGAACGCGGCGTCGCCCGCCTTCTCCAACTCGGCCCGCGCTTCGCCTCGCGGAAGGCGCAGGCCCCCACCCAGCGTGTCGCTCACCGCGTCCACGCGCTCCCGCGTATAGCGATCCAGCAGCTCCCAATCCGGACCCGCATCCGGACGCAATCGCAGCGCGAACCGCCCGCCGAGCGCGCGCTGGATGCGCGCCCAGTCGATGGAACCCCCGGCCGGGATCGTGCGCGCCACGAGCGAATAGATCGCGTTGTAGAGATCATCGCCGTCGGCAGCATGGCCCTCGGCGAGCGCGGCCCGGCACCACTCCAACGCTTCGATCTGGGCGGTCGAGTCAGGCTCGCGCAGGTCGAGCCGGAGAGGAACAAGCCGGCCAAGCAGGATGGCGGGCGATGAGTCGACCTCGGTGCCGGCCGTGACCGCCAATACGGCGGGGCACTTGAGCGCCGCCCAGATCCCCCGGTCGGTCTCGTTATAGACGCCGACAGAACCGATGCGCGCGGCGATCCGCTCGGGCGTGTCGTGGCGCGCGGTATCGACGAGCTTGAGAAGGCTTCGCCAATCGGCATCGGAGGACTCTCCCGTGACCAGCCCAATGTAGTCGCGCCCACGGTCAAAGCTACCATCGAGCAGCTGCAGCCAAGCCGCCCCGGCGAACTCCGCGAGCGCGGCGCCGGTGAGCATGTTGTAGGCCTTGATCGACGCATACCAGCGACGCGCTGTACCTTCTCCGGCGCCGACCACGACGATGTCGTCGAGCGACGCCGGAGGCTCCTTCTGCTGGAACTCAACGCGCGCCGGAACGCCCAGGCCCGGGATCGGCTCCCGGCCAGCCAGCAACCCTGCGACGACCCACGTTCCAGCGCGATCTTCGATCTTGAAGCCACCCCCGCCGGTCGTGAAAGGTGGAGCTGCATGCTTCTTGTGTGGCGATTCGGTCACGACATTCGAGATACGCGGAAGCACAATGCGCACGCCCCCAGCGACGCTACCAGCTGCCGCGGGCGTTTCCGGATCGAACCCCGCACAGTGGTCGCCGGCCTCGCCATTCGTTAGTACGTCCACTCTGGCGACGCTTACGAGCGAGATCCGGCGCTCGACCTGTTGTACGTGCTGCTTGGCGCCGGCGTCTACGGCGCGGGAGCTCGTCGCCGATGCTGAACGCTAAGCGGCGCGAGCGCCAGAGGCCGGCAACAAGACGCGGCATAGCGTCGTGTCGTGCCTCAGACGCCCACCGGCGACTCCGCCCGTGACCTCTCGACCAATCCCGAACCCGCCGGGTGTGTCATCTACGCTGCCAATGTGCCAGACGAGAGCGAGCGCCCGCGGGTCACGGGGTCGTGGGACGAGCTGGACGACGTCGCTGCTTCGCTGCTCACCGCGATCGGAAAAGTTGTATTCGCCGTTGCGAGCCTCGAGAAGGCGTTACAGGTCGAGGCGAGTCGACTGCTCGTGGCGCGCCACGCAAGCGATCCTGCGATTGGCGGGCGGCCTCTGGATGAGCAATTGTCGACGCTCGATCACCTGACCGGAGGCCGGCTGCTCAAGCGCCTGCGCGAGCTCGGCATCCCCGACGAACTGGATCGACGGATCGGAGCGGTCATCGACCGGCGCAACCGGTTGGTCCACCACATGATGGAGGACGCCGACTTCGTGCGCGCCTTCGGAGGTGGACCTTCGCTGGAGACCTCGGTGCGGCACCTGGAACGTCTGGCGATCGACGCGGCGGAGCTTGTTGTCGAGTTCCACCTGTTCGCCATCCCGAAGCTCAATGCCATGCTTGGCCTGTCCCCCAGTCAGATGGTCGACCTTGTTACCAGGGTGGATCCGACGACCCTTCCTGACGGTGCAGACCGCCGACAGCTCGAAGCCCTTCAGGCGTTTGCCGAGGTGGCCGACTTGAACGCGGCCCTTGACGAGATGTTCGAGGATCCGACGTCGGACTGACGTCTCCCGGCGGGCGCAGCTGCGCTTATGCGCGGCGTTAGGAGGGTCTTCGCGCTGCTACGCGACGGTGAGATCGCCCCTGTCGCAGCGTGACAGGCCGACGTGGCAACAAGCGCCCGTTCGCTGTCCCCAGTCTGCGAGAACTAGCACCCGCTGACCGACGACGTCGCGACGACGGCCGGGCGCGCCAACGACATGCGACTGCTCTTGGACGACATGAACAGCCCCTGGCTCACCAGCGACGAATCCTCGTCCTCTTCGTCAACGACCACTCCTCCGACGAGATCGCCTCCGGCCGCTATGTCAGCGACTGCTCCGTCAACGGCCCTAGTTCTTCCACTCCCGGCGCCGCCTCCAGCTAGTTCACAGCAGTGACTGACCAGTTAGCCCAAACGATTCTGGTGGCTCACACCACCAGGACCGGCACACACCTGCATTCTCCGAATGCGCCCGAGGGTGATCTCGTCGCCTCGTCGACTAAGGGACGTGCTCTCAATCGGCAAGGTCGGCGGCGGAGAAGGCGATCCGCGCTACTACATCGACAACGTCGCCACGGGCAAGGACGACTACTACACCGGCCACGGCGAGGCCCAAGGCCAGTGGGAAGGCCGCGGCGCCGAAGGCCGAGGTCTGGCCGGCGGCATCGAGGACGAGCAGTTCCTCAGCCTCCTCACCGAGCCCAGCACGACCGCCACCAGACCGAAGACGGTCTTGGCCTATGACTTGACGTTCTCGGCTCCGAAGTCGGTCTCGGTCGTCTACGGCATCGGTGACCACACGGTCTTCCCCGTCGTCCGCGCCGCCCACGACGAAGCGGTTCGAGAAGCGCTCGGGTACCTCGAACGCCACGCCACCTGGACGCGCCGCGGCGCCAACGGCAAGCACCTCCTCCGCGGCGACGGCCTCACGGTCGCGGCGTTTCGTCATCGCACCTCGCGTGCTGGCGATCCGCAGCTGCACACGCATGCCGTCGTCGCCAACACGACCGCCGCCGAGGGCCGAGAGACCGCGCTCGACGGGCGCGCTCTCTACGCGCACCAGCGCACCGCCGGCTTCCTCTACCAAGCGGCGCTGCGTAAGAACCTCACCGAGACGCTGGGCGTGGAGTGGGAGCCGGTCCGTAACGGCGCAGCCGAGATCAGCGGCATCGACGACCAGGTCCTCAAGCACTTCTCACGCCGCAGCCGAGAGATCCGCGAACGCCTCGGACAACTCGGCGCGCGGTCAGCTCGCGCGGCGGAGGTCGCCGCGTTGGAGACGCGCAGGGCCAAGGACTACAACGTGCCCGCCGATCGGCTTCGGGAGGAGTGGCGAGCGCGCGCGGCAGAGCTCGGGCTCGATCGTCGGACGCTCGACCTCGTCCTCGATCGCCGGACACCAGGACCGGCGCTCCAGCCGGACCTCCGCGCTGTAGCCGAGGATCTGGGCGCGCTCGGCGGGGTCACCGAGCAGGCGTCGACCTTCGATCGCCGCGACGTGCTCCGTGACTGGGCCGAGGCTCACCGTGAGGGCGCGAGCGTCGAGCGGCTCGAAGCGCTGGCCGATCGCTGGCTGGCGTCCCCGCAGGCCGTCCAGCTCGAACGGGACGGAACGCGCTCACAGCTCGGCGGCGTCCGATACTCGACGCCTGAGATGCTGGCGGTCGAGGATCGGGTCCTGACCGATGCCGCTCGCCGCCAGGACGCAGGAGTGGCCCAGCTGGATGCGGGCAGGGTCGACGACCTGCTCGCGGCCCGCCGCGACATCGCGGACGAGCAGGCCGCGATGGCGCGCTCGCTGACGATCTCCGGCGATGGAGTGCAGATCGTTCGCGCGGCGGCGGGCACCGGCAAGACGCGAGGACTCGCCGCCGCGCGCGACGCCTGGGAAGCCGCCGGCGTGCGCGTCTTCGGGTGCGCGCTGGCCGCACGGGCCGCGGTCGAGATGGAGTCGCTTGCGGGCATCGACAGCACGACGATCGCCCGGCTGCTCATTGACATCGACCAAGGCAATGGTCTTGCTCGGGGTTGGGTGCTGGTCGTCGATGAGGGGGGAATGGTCGGCTCGCGCACGATCGACCGGCTCGCCCAGCACGCCGCCGACACGGAGTCCAAGCTCGTCCTGGTCGGCGACGACCGCCAGCTCCCGGAGATCGATGCCGGCGGGGCGTTCCGCCGGCTCGCGCGGGATCTCGGAGCGATCGAGCTGCACCAGGTCCATCGGCAGGCGGAGGCGTGGGATCGCGAGGCGCTCGCGCAACTGCGCCAGGGCGAGGTCCAGGCATGGAGCGAGGCGTATCGCGATCACGGGCGCCTCGTCGCCCGGCCGACCGCCGACGAGCTGCGTGCGACGCTGGTCGAAGACTGGTGGGAGGCGGCCCGCCGGCCCGATGCCGTCGATGCGGTCGATGCGGTCATGATCGCCCACCGGCGTTCCGATGTCGCCGACCTCAACGCGCTGGCGCGCGAGCGCATGGCCCGCGACGGCCGACTCGGCGAGGAGGCGCTGATGACCGACAGGCGAGCGTTCGCGGTCGGCGATCGCGTGATCGCGCGTCGCAACGACCGTCGTGCCGGCGTCGTCAACGGCACCCGCGGAGAAGTTGTAGGGGTTGATATGGACGCGCGGAGCGTCGCGGTCCGCGTCGCCGACGGCACCGAGCGCACCCTTTCCTCCGCGTACCTCGATGAGGGCTGGCTGGACCATGCCTATGCCTTGACCGCGCACGCCGCGCAAGGAGCGACGGTCGACCGATCGTTCGTCCTGGGATCCGACGAGCTGTGCCGCGAGTGGGGATACACCGCGCTCAGCCGCCACCGCGACAAGGCACGCTTCTACGTCGTCTCCCCCGGCTCCGTTGAACGTGCGCTGCCCGGTCTCGAACCCCAGCACGACGCCCTCGGCGAACAAGTCGTCGCCATGCTCTCGCCGAGCCGGCGCAAGGAACTCGCGCTCGACGTCGTCGACCGGGCCGGTCACGGTCGCGCACAGCGCGCCCGCGACGAAGCACAACGAGAGATCGCGGCGGCCCGCCAGCGGATCGAAGCGATGCGCGCCGAGCAGGCCGAGCTTGGGGCGCCTGCGACGCTCGCGCCGTGCGGCGATCGAGCAGGACATCGCGCGGCAGGAAGAGGCGATGGAGCGGTGGTCCACCGAGGCCGAGCAGATCGCCGCCGCTCCCGTCCTGGACGTGGCGCCGCCGCGGATCGAGCACGAAGCGCCGTGGCTGCTCGATCCTGACGCTGCTCGCGTCGCCGTGCTCGACCCGGACGCGCCGCATCGCCACGAGTTGGGCGGTCGGCCCGCGTCGTTCGGCGCCCGTGAGGCGTGGACGCGCGAGGCGGTGGCGTTGATCGGGCGCGACGCCTCAGCGCCGAGTCCGTCCGTCGAACCCGCGGGTCTCGACGACGTCGGGCTCGACCTCTGAAGCGGTGGCTTGACCGAGCCGGCACCGCGCGAGCGTCCCCAAGGGACACACGCGCGAGTGCCGGCGGAGGTCGAATCAGGCCGGGAGCCCGTGCCTCTGCACGTGCTCGCAGCCCATCAACGTCTCGCTCCAAGCCGACGCGGCAGAGATCGCATCGCGAAGCTCCTCAGGCGCGGCGTCGCCGTCGCGCGTGAACCGGCGCAGTACCGAGACGAGCTGCTCGGCGGCCTCGGCGGTCGCGCCACGGATCGCGGGTGCCAGCAGCCAGGTCGGCCCCGACACCACGACGCGACCCTGCTCGTTGGCCGAGGTCGCCGCGAGCTGATCCAGCATCGCCGTCACCGCGGCCAGGATGTCGTCGGGACCGGGGTGGCCGTCGCCCGCGACGCCCTGCCCCGACGGACTCGTCGCCGCATCATCGGCAACCGACGCTCGGTGACCAAGCTCCTCCTTCAGCCCGGCGACCTCACGCTCACGCAGACGCAACGTCAGCGACGCGGGTTGCCCGTTCCGGTGACCTTCATCGCCGTGCCTCCATCGCGTCGAGGTCGTCGGTGAACGGCCGGCCGCCGCGGCGGTCGGGCGGGGGCGCCGGAGTGCGCGTGTCGCGCAGAGAGACAGGGACGACGACAGCGTCGCCCCAGGACGGGATAGCGTCCAGGTTGCTCATGGAGTGCAGCTCCTTGGGCCATGCCCCCGGCCGTTAGCGCGGCGCAGGGGCGCTTTTTAGTTGTCGGAGAGAGACCTCTCCGAACCCTGTAGGACCCGAGGACGCAGAACTCGCCCCCACGATGTCCGACGGCGGTCAGCGCCAACTCCCGTCGTCGGAACTCCACCGCGACAGCGCCGCGGCCTCGTCGACCAGGAGCGGATCGACGAACGCGATCACGTCGGCGATGAGATCGGTCCAGTCTTCGGGCGGCGCCGCGAGGTACGACATCCGCCGCACCATCGCCGCGTAGGGCTGCTGGCGATCCGGCATGTTCTCCAGCGCCTCGGCCAGGGGCATGACCGCCTGCCCCCGATGCTCCGCCACGTCGCGGATGTGACCCAGCAGCTCGGCGGCCTCGAAGTCGAAGCGACGGCTGCATACCCACAGATCGGCGAAGTCACGGTCCCGGGTGCTGGTCTCGCGACGCTGCATGGCGGTGACGATCTTCTCCGCCAGGTTAAGCGCCAGCGGATACGCACGGAGCGACACGTCCGGCTGGTCGATGACCGACGCCAGTTCGATCGTCGTCGACGTTCCGGGGTCGCCGAAGGAGATGTCCAGCGCGAACGGGATCCGCGCTCGGCCCAGACCGGCGACGAGCTTGCAGCGCACGCCTTGGTACTCATCGCCCTCGCGCATGACCTCGGTCCGGATGCTCGCGGGATCGATCACGACCCCGTCGTGCGGGTCCGGAGCCAATGAGCAGATCTCGGCGACGATCTCCCGCACGTGCTCAGCGTCGTTGGTGACGCCGTGGGTCGAGAGGTCCGCGTCCTGGGTCATGCGACGCACGCCGCTTGCCGCCATCAGCATCCCGCCCTTGAGCACCATCCGCTCGGCGTAATCCGACAGAGCCAACCGCCGCAGGAAGGACTCGACCGCGTAGACGACGAGCAGCGGCTGTGTGTTCCCCGCGTGCTCGGCGCGAGCCCTGGCCTGCAAGCTCCGGAACGCCGTGGCGGCACGGTCGCTCAACTGAGCAGTGCCTCCAGCGCGGGCCGTAGCTGACTGCTCCCGCCGATTTCCCGCGCGATCTCGGCCAGCCCCGCGGGCTTCGCGTCTCCGCGGTCCATGTATCGACGCAGCGCATGCAGCCCAACGTCCCGTCCCACCCAGCGCGACATCCGGATCGCGTCGACGACCGATCGCTCGGCGGAGTAGATCCAGAACATCTCGTCAGCGTCGGTGCGTTGCTGTTTGCGCTCGACGTCGAACGTTCGGACATCAAAGACATGCACTTGGGTCGCGGGCTCGGCGATCGACGGCCGGTGAGCCCCGCGAGGAACCGCAACGTGGATCCGCTCCGGGACCTCGTCACTCAGGTCCCAGAACGCCAGCGCGGAGTTCAGGCAGATGGTCCCGCGCGGCACCCGCGCCGATACCACCGCCAACCCGGACGACATACCCATCCCGGCGCCCGGGAGCTGCACGACGCCACGCCCGACCGCGACCAACTCGCCGGCCTCTCGCATCCGATGCAGCGTGGTGCGGCCCACACCGGCGGCTACGGCCTCAGAGACGCGGAACGGCTGCTCGCCGAACCGCTCCCGCAAGATCTCGACACCTGAAGCCATTGGAACAAATCCTATACATGAGCTGACTCTATGTGCAGCTTTTGTTCCAGCCGTGCCGATCATGATCGCTCGCCGACGATGAGCGCGTCGAACGCGGCGTGCTGCGCCTCGCGCGGGCGGCGCTTCATCACTCGCGCGTAGATCTGCAGCGTCGTGCTCTCGTCGGCGTGGCCGACCTGCGCCATCACGTACGGCAGCGGATGCCCCGACTCCAGCAACAGCGAGATGTAGGTGCAGCGCAGCGCGTGGGGCGTGATGCCCCGCGGCAGCGGCGAGCCGCCCGCCGCCACGCGGATCTTGTCGGCCCGCGCGACGGCCTTCTTGACGACGTTGTTGCACACGCCCTTGCGGTCGCGCGCGGTGCCGGCCGCCGACGGCAGCACAGGAGAGTCGGGCGTCAGGTCGGTGATGGCGGCGCGGAAGGTCCGCAGCTCGTCGACCAGCCACGGCGACAGCTCGACCTCGCGCACGCCGGTTGGCGTCTTGGCGTCGGTGACGTCCAGGCGGCGCTTGTCCAGGTTGACGTCGCGCCACGTCAACGCGGATGAGCTCTGCGGGCAGTTCGGCGATGCGCTGCTTGAGCGCGTTGGTGACGTGCTCGGTGTCGCGCTGGTTGCCCAGCCGGGCGAGCATCACAAACCGGGTCTGACGCTCGACCAAGGTCGCGATGCTCGAACGGCCGTGAGCGCCGAGGATCAGATCGCCTTCCCAATGGCCCGGGACGGCACGGTCTTCGATCTGGGCCGGACGCTCAGAGATCAAGACCATGTCCTTGATGTGGCCACGCCCACTACGAGCGCCCTGGGCGCGGCGCTTGGTCCTCGCGGTCCGCAGATACCCCGTCAGCTGGCGGCGCAGCTCGCCACGCGACTGGACATAGACCGCCTGATAGATCGTCTCGTGACTGATGCGCATCTCCGGATCGTCGGGGAACGACACCAGCAGTCTGGCCGAGATCTGCTGCGGCGACCACCGCCGCACAAGACCCGCCTGAACCTCTGCTCGCAGCCGCGCAGAGAGCTCGAGCATGCCCGCCCGGGGCCGCTTGGCACAACGGATCGCCCTGCGCTCGCCGGCCAACGCCCGATACCGCCGGCACCCACCATTGGCGTTGACCTCGCGGCTGATCGTCGAGGCCGACCGCCCGAGCTGCCGGGCGATGGCCCGCAACGTCAGCCCCGCCGCCAGACCACGACTGATCTGCTCGCGCGGTGGCGGCGATCCACGCATCGTTGCTGTGGACCGCTTGACCGAGCGGGTGTCCGTGGGCGACGGCCCAGGCCGTGGTCTCGACGTAGGCGCCGATGACGATCTCGTCGAAGGGCACGACGGTCATCGCGTTGATCCGTGCTTGCAGCTGCGTCCGCTTTGTTCTCGCCCACCCACGCTGACGGACGCCGCGAAGAAGCGTCGATCGACTCGAAGACGAACTGGCGCGCGAAGCTCTACACGTAGCCCGTCCGCTCCTGACGTCAGCATGCACAACGTCTGGTTGGACTGGCATGCATCCGATGGGCCGCGCGGCGGGAACCGCGCGGCCCGTCATTACTTCAGAGATCTCCAGCGGTAGGGAGCGTCCGCCACGCGTGAAATCCTGCACCAGCTTTCTCCAACCAGCCGGAAGCTGTTCCCGCGGCCCCGGCACAAGCCTCGAAGGAGGCGCCCAATGACGACCATGCACGAGCGGCTCGTCCGCTTGCAGGAAGCGACCGCACACGGCGCGCCGATCGAGCAGCTTCTTCTGCACGAAGGCATCAGGACCCACTCCGAGATCGAGACGCGCCACCCGGGAGCCAGCATCACCCATGTGGTCGTCCTGGAGTCACGGAAGGCGATCTTCAAATCCTTCGACGGCCAGAACCCCAACGCGTGCCTCAAACTACGACCAGAGCCGAATCGAGGCACCGATAGGGTCTGCTGCACGAGTTGGTGACAGGTTGGGTTACGCGGCCTGAAGGGCCGGTGTGGTCATAATGGTCTCGAACTCGATCGGGGTCAATCGGCCGAGTGTGGCTTGGCGACGACGCCGGTGGTAGGTCCTCTCGATCCAGGTCACGATCGCGATCCGCAGCTCCTCGCGAGTGGCCCAGGCGCGGCGGTCGAGAACGTTCTTCTGCAGTAGCGAGAAGAAGCTCTCCATGGCGGCGTTGTCGCCGGCCGAGCCGACGCGGCCCATCGATCCGACCATGTGATGGCGGTTGAGGGCGCCGACGAGTTTGCGGCT
This sequence comes from uncultured Conexibacteraceae bacterium, assembly GCA_963731005.1. GTDB lineage: Bacteria > Actinomycetota > Thermoleophilia > Solirubrobacterales > Solirubrobacteraceae > Baekduia. The sequence goes on from CAVSTZ010000002.1 coordinate 101,634, forward strand.
GCGGAACTGCGAGCCGCGGTCGGTGTGTAGGACGCAGCTGGCGACATCGCCGCGCCGGGCGACCGCGTTGTTGAGCGCCGCGACGGCGATCCGGGACTTCATCCTGGTGTCGATCGAGTACCCGACGATCCGGTTGGAGTAGACGTCCTTGATCGCGCAGACGTACAACTTGCCTTCGCCGGTGCGGTGCTCGGTGATGTCGGCCAGCCACAGCTCGTTGGCCGCCGTCGCGGTGAAGCGATGACATAGCCGGCCGTCGTCGTCGATGACGACGCAGAGGTCGTCGTGAACCGGCGGGCCGGGCCTCTTGCCGTTGCGGCCGCGCTTCTTGCCGAACGCCGAGAACCAACCCAACTGCGAGCAGATCCGCCACGCGGTGCGAACCGCCACCGCTCGCGGAACCCACGATTCCCTTGCCGCCGCCTCGTGCCGATGGCTGATACGGGCACTGCACGACGCCTGGTGCGTGCCCGTATCAGCCGCCTCCGTCGCCTGCTAGGCAGCCCGTACACGGACCAGTGCGTGCATCTTCAGATGCGTAATGCATACACGTCGTGTTATGGCTCCGCGCGAGTGCGCTTGACTAAGCCTCGTACCGCGCGATCAGCCGATCGATCTCAGGCGCCGCGCGCTGCAGCATCCGCAGAGCACCTTCGGGGCTGAAGCCGGCCACGATCTCCTCGACGTCGTAGGGTCCGCTCGATCCAGACATGGGGCCGTTGTGGGCCAGCATCCGGCCGTCCGAAAGCAACCAAAGGGGTCGCGAACCGTCCGAGTTGCGATCCTCATCCAGCAGCCATGCGGCTTTCTCCTCAACCGGGAATTGCTTCCCGAACCTCCGCCGCGGAGCCGGCACGGAAACCAAACGGGCTCCTGGATAGTCGTGCTTCTCGAGCAGCTCCAGAAGCCGGGGGATGGCGGTGGCGAGATGCACTCGCAGCGCCGTGATCTGCTCGTCTCGTGCGCGCTCCTGCTGCTGGGCCCGATCCTGCGATTGCGTCGCGAGCCGTGCACGAACGATGTCATCCGCTCTTGCCATGCGGCAACGTTATCCGCATGGACTATCGGGACCCCCAACGGCCCACTGGGCCGTGCCCATCGCTCCAGATCATGACGTTCTGGCAGGGGCTGACGCCTGGTGGTATCAAGCGAGGGCGTAGTCTGCCGCCGTGCACCGATCAGCTGCTGTCTTCCTCGTCCTCGCCGTGACGGTCATGGCCGCTTGCGGCTCGAATGACTCGGGAGGGTCGACGACCACCAAGAAGCCGGCGGCGGCGAGTACGCAGACGGCGACGCCGGCCGCCGCGCCGAGCACGGAGACAACGACGGCTGGTGCTGCCACGCCCAGCCAGAACGCGGCGGTCCTGGCGAAGTGCCACGCGACGTTCGATCCGATCCTGGCCAAGCTCGACAAGGCCCAATCCGCTGTCGATGGCACCCTGAGGTACAAGCCCTACGCCGCCGAGATGAGCGAGCTGATCGACGACATGGCCGGCTTCACCAGCGACAGGGTCCCGAGCACAACCTGTCTGAAGTTCGTCAGCGCGCCCACCGGCGGCGCGCTGCTTCACAACTACAGCGCGACTAGCGCCTGGGTGGCATGCCGCAAGACTGACAACTGCAAGACGCTCATGCCGGCCATTCAGGCGAGGTGGAAGCTGGCAAGCGGGCTCGAGAAGACCGCCGGCAAGGGCTTCAGCGACGTCACGGCAGACTGACTGACGCCCAGCAACGATCCAGGGAGCGCTCAGGAGGTCCTACGGATCGGGCGGCAGGCTCTGCGGCATGCCGTCCAACCTCCTGCTCCACGCATACGTCGCGCTCGCCGCCCTGGCGCCCGCGTCCACCGTTTCCGGCCAGCTGCATCCGGCCCATGTGGCCCACGTTCCGAAGCCCGCTCGCCACACGACGGCGCAAGGCGTGCCGCCGGCCGTGACCCGCATGACGGCCCGCGTCCGCGCCGGCCGGACCGATGACGGTCAGGTGACGCTCAGCCTCGTCTGATCGCTCCATCCGCCCCGCCGGCTAAGGTCCGTCGCTCATCCAAAACAGCACCCCCGCACCTGTTGAAGCAGGCCGGGGGCATGACCCAAGGAGACAGCATCTCCATGAGTACCCCGCAGGGTAGCTTCGGCTGCCGTATCGCCGTCGACCCGTCGACCGCCGACGTGCTGCGCGTCGAGGCCAAGAAGGTCTTGATGTTCAATCACGAGCCGTTCGAGGACTTCCTCGACTACGTCCCGGTCAAGCAGCTCGAGCTCGCCGACATCTTCCGCGACGCGACAGCGGTCATCGACGCGCTGGGCTGGGACCCGGACATCAGCCTGCGACGCGACAGCGTCGAGGTGCCGATGACGCGCAGCCACATCGAGCAACTCCACCTCCGCCGCGCCGATCTCCTGGACACCAACCTCGACCTGCTGACCGACATCGGCGCCGACAACCAGGTCAACGCAATCGTGATGTCCGAGATCCACGCCAACCGCCACGGCGTCGAAGCACTCAACAAGGTCTTCGACGCCTACGGCGACACGATCACCACCTAGCCCGGCCAGGACCCGGAGGCCCCGCGAGACGGCCGGCACCCAGACGTTGGAATCCAACGTCCAAGTGCCGACCGTCCCGCCTACTTGGTGGTCTTGCGGGCCTTGGCGGGGCCGGTCGGGTCAAAGGAGACCGTGACCTTGCCCGGGATGCCCTTGGTGCGCCTGGCCGTGATCGTCGCGACCGTGGCGGTGGCGATGGTCTTGGTGGTCTTCTTGATGCCCTTGCCGGTCACCGTGACCTTGCCCGCGCCGAGTCCGCCGACCTTGACCGTCACCGTGGTCTTGCCGACCTTCTTGGTGATGACCTTGACCGGGCAGGACGGGGTCTTGATCGCGACGTCGACGTGCTGTTGCTTGACGTTCTGACCCTCGACGCCCTGATCGGCGAGCTGGGTCGCGGCGCAGATGTCGGCGTCGGAGATGACGAGGATGCCGTGCTTGCCGCCGTTGATGTTGAGCTGGAAGCTCGACACCGGCGCATCGGGGATGTTGTCAAACGTCGTGACCAGGTGATCGTCCTCGACGTTGCTGGTCCCGGTCAGGGTCAGCTTGAGGCCGTTCTCGCCCGTGAGCGGGATCACCAGCTTGGGCAACGTCCGGATCTCACGACCCGACTTGGGGTCCTTGCGGATGTTCTTGACGAAGTACACCGGACCGCTCAACGGCTGATCGAGAATCGGCGTCCTCGCCGTCGCCGTCCCGACCACACTGGACCGCGGGCACGTGGGCGTGACCTTGGAGCCGTCTGCGAACTCACAGAGCCCGTTGGCGTTGTCAGGATCGAGGGCCAGCGACAGCGGCAGCGCCACCTGAACCTTCTTGAGGTTGGCCTGCCCCGACCGCTGCGTGAGGTTCGCGGTGATCGCGGGGTGCTTGTTGTCGGTGGTCTGGCCCTTGCCACTCAACGTCAGATCGAGCTTGGGGTTGAGATCCAACACACCGCAGTTGGTGGCCTGGAAGGACTGCGAGCCCTGGGCCGTGGCACCGGTCGCGGAGTGGATGTCGCCGCCGATCGCCATCGCCGAACAGCTGGTCGGCAAGACCATGAACCCCGGACGATCGATGCTCACCCGCACATCACGCACCCGCAGCGGGACACCGTCACGCATCGTGGGCAACGGGTCGGACTTGACCGTCACATGCCCGTCGAGCGGATCGACGAAGATCGCCGCCCGCACGACCACGCTGCCGAGATCGAACGGACCCGCCTGCGCCGGCACCACGATCGAGAGGCTGAACGGCGCGTCCTTGTAGGGGCCCGCGAGATAGACCGCCGTCGGTGGCTTGCCCGGCTGCGGCACGAACAACGGACTGGAGCCCGCACCCGCACCAACGGTCGTCGTCCCGACCTGAGAAGCACCATCACACCTCCCCGCCGCCGCCCGATCCTCGGGACAACGCGGAACCGCCGCGATCTTGCCCAGCAACCCCGCAGGCAGCGTCGTGTCGATCGATCCCAACTCCTGCTCACCATCCTTACGGGTGAACCGCAACACGAACGACGAGCTGCCACCCGCCTGCGAGTCGACAACCCCCGCCGAGAAGCCCGGGCCGAACGGCAGATCCTTGACCGACGAAGCACACACACCACCATCGGCGCCCTTGTCAATCGCAAACGACGAGGACGAGGTCACCGGCAACGTCCCGAGCACATCAACCCCATCAGAACGCTTGCCACCCCGCGACCACGGCACAAACGTCGCCGACGTCGTCGCAGCCGACGTGCAGGTCTGCGGGTTGACCAACGGCGCACGCGCCCCGTCCTTGAACTTCAGGCTCAACGACTTCACCGGCAACTGCGGGTTATTGGTGAACCGCGCGGTCAACCGTCCCGTCGCCTTGTCGGCCGTGACGATCCCCGGCAACTTGACATTGAGCCCGAACTTCTGGCTCTCAACCTGGATCAGCAACCGGAACGTGCCGTCCTGATCACCGGCAGGGCTCAGATCACCCGGATGCGGCTTGACCAGATACACGTCACCACTGATCGGCTCCGCACCGGTGATCGCATCGGTGTCGGGATCATGGGACGCCAACAGCGGCGAGGTCGCGACCACCGACCCGATCTTCGACGCATCCGGACACGTCACAGGCACCGTGCTGTCCAGCCGCACCAGATCATCACCCGGCACATCCGAGCAGCCGTCCAACCCGTCCGCCGCCGACGGCGAGATCGCCACACCGGCCGGCAACGTCACCGTCGCGTCCTTGAGCTGCGGCACCTGCGGCACCGACGGATCGAACGTGGTGCTCGGGTCGGTGACGTCGTTGGTCTGCGGAAACGCCAGATCGACCTTGTAGCCCGACGGCGTGTCCGCCGCGCTACTGCCCGTCTCGGGAGCGGGCCCCGCCTTGATCGTCGGCACGAACTGATCGGCCAGCAACGGATTGTCACACCCGGTCACCGGTGGGGCCGGCGCGGTCGTCGACGTCCAGTTCGGGTCGCTCAGGTCCGGGGACCCGTCGTCGAGCTTGCGCGCCGGATGCTGCCAAGAATCCACGATCATCTTCGTGGCGGGCTGGGCGACCAAGCAATCCGACTGGTTGGACAGAAACGGGATCGCGGGCCCGCCCGTGCCGTTGCGCTGCGACGGAACGCCGTAGAACTTCAAGTCGATACTGGTGATGCCGATGCGTGCGGCGCCGGGGACCGAGATCGTCAGGCCGTAATCACCGGTGCGCGGACGCAGCTTGGGATAGAGCACGCTGGGGTTCTGCCCTGCTCGGAACGCGAACGCCGCCGGGTAGCCCTTCTCCGGATACACGTTGTAGATCGGCGTTGGGAAGCCGAAGCCGTGCCCCCCGTCGAGCCCGAGCACCATCTCCCCGATCTTGCTCTCGGGCGGACAGTTGACGAAAAATCCCGGGAGGCTGAACTGGGCCAGCTCGCAGCGCTTGGCGGCGCCGGCGTTGCCGACGAACCCCGCGGGCAGCTCGGTGTAGATGTCCTTGACGTCCTCCACTGGAGCCCGGTTTCCGTCCTGGGGACTCAGCGAATACGTGGGAAACGAGAACGACGTGACAGCGTCGTATGCATGGCCGCCGGCGGCGGCGTAGTCGTCTCCGCTGGAGTCCAGGGCCCGCGCGACGAAGTCGTTGACCCGGAAGGCCGGACGGTCCACGACGACGGTCGGATCACTGCCCGAGGCATCAGGCGCACCCCCTCCAGAGACCGTCGCGGTGGGCGTGACGATGTCCGGTGCGTCTTCCGTGACAAGCGCAGCGATCTCGACGACGGAGGTCGTGGCGCCGGCCGACAGCGAGAGGCTGCTCGTACAGGTCAATGGGACGCCTGAATTGACCGCCGCCTCTGAGGGGCAGGCGGATGCGCCAAGGCCGGTGTTGAGATTACGGACCTTGAGCGACGGCGGGAGGACGACCGTCACCGACACAAGCCCAACCGTGTCGGCATCGCCGGTATTGGTGATCTTGACCGAGAATCTGGCGCCTTGATCCAGCCGCTGAATCGGTGAGAGGTGCGTCACGGCCACGGTGAGCTCCGGGGCGGCGGCCTGCGCGGTCGCGGCCGCGCATCCGAAGACGACGATCGCGCAAGCGACGAGGAGCGCACGGCGAGCGAGACCGGAGAGCATGGGCAGCGCCATTCCTGTCGAGGCCTGGACAGATGTGGAGTGGGTGTGGGAGTGGTTCATGACTTCGCTTCACGCATCGTGTTTGCCGGCCGCTGAGGCGACCGACGCTTGGAGGTGGCTCGTTCGGCCTTCTTCTTGGTCTTGGTGTGAGTGAGCTTGAGCGTGGTCGAGGTAGTCGCCGCGACCTTGGAGCTGCTGACCACGACCTTGACCGTCAGCTTCCCGTCAGCGACCAGCTGAGCACGAGCCTTCGTGGACAATTTCAGCGCCAGCGACGAAAGTCCGGGCGCCGCCGTGCGCCGCGCTGATGCGACCCGCGACTGTCGGTGGGCAACCATCGCGGTCGCGATGGCCGACAAGAAGGCGGGCGTGTTGGACGTCACCTTGAGCGTGAGCGTGCCGGTCTTTGCGAGCTTGCCGCGCTGCGCCGCGGTGACCGCGGCCAGCGAGAACACCGGGAGGACCGGGGCCGCCCCGCTCTGCCCACTCGTCGTCGTCGATGCGGGAGGCGCCGGCCCGCTCGGCGTCTGACACGCCTCACCCGAGCACGGGACAGGCTGAGCGAAGGCAAAGCCGCCATCGACTCGCGCGTCGTACATGTCCGGGAGCGTGTCGCCATCGGCCGGCGTGAGCTGATCCCTGGTGTTGAAGTAGATGTCGCGCCCCGAGGACGAGACCCACGCCACCGGGAGGAAGGCCACCGCAGCACGCGGCGGGCGTCCGCTGGAGATCAGCGACACGTGCCCGTCCTGCCACGCGTACGCGTCAGCCGAGGTGTTGACGTCGCCGGCCACCAGCGCTTCGGAGGTCGTGAAGACGATCAGCCCGCCGTCCGCCGTCATCACGTATCGCGGCCGCGACGTCGGGTCCGCGGTCGAGTAACTACCGAAGGTCGCGATCACCGCGTCGAAGCCGTCGGTGTTACCGCCTTGGGGTCCGGTCGACACGCGATCGATCGCTCCGGAGTCGGCGTCATAGCGGTAGATGTCGCGGGCGGTGTCGGTGTCGGCGGCGACGAGCTGCGCGGAGGTCGCGATGACCAGGACGCGGCCATCGTCGGTGCTCTCTGCCTCGCGCCCGGGGTTACCGACGGTCTCTTGCTCCCAGGCCTTGTGGTCGCCCGCTTCGAGCTTGCCGACGAACGTCGTCGTGCCGGCCGGGTGCGCGGCGTTCTTCTGCCACACGTACAGGTTGTCCTCGCCCGCCACGGCGGCGAGGTCGTTGGCGCCGCGGTTGGCCGCCAGCACACCGTGTGCAACGAAGTACACGCGAGAGCCATCGTCAGAGACACGGACCACGCCCTGCACGTCGGCGTCCGTCGCGGCTCCGGAGACCTCGCTGAACGACGAGCACGGATTCGCCCGTCCGACCGGCGCCTGCACACCGGCGGGAAGGTCACACGCGTACAGATCCTTGGTCTGATCGGTGTCGCCGTTGACCAGCTGCTGACTGGTGGTGAAATACACGCGCGTACCTTCGGCGTTGGCGCCCTCGAACTGGGCGTTGGCCGGATCGTTACACGCCCCGCCCGGGTCACCAACAGACCGGGCACAGTGCGTCTCCGACACCTCATAGCTCACAGAGCCGTCGACGCGCGCCCACAACTGCTTGGCCCCGCCGCTGCAGCTCGTGTCAGCTGTGACGAAGATCACTCGACCATCCGTGGAGACCGCGCGATTGCGCGTCATCTCCGGTGAGCCCGTGAAGACCGGCCCGCACTGCGTGATCTCATCACCGCTATTGTCGAGCCCGACTGCGCGAGGAGCGCTCGCACCCACGCCCACGTATTCATAGACCTGACTAGCGTCCGTCGTTCCCGAGAACTTCTGGCCACCAACGCGGGCCCAGACGATGTGCGACAGGTCTGCCGAAGCACCATCGATGGTGAGGTTCGTCGCGGTGCTGGGCCATGTCCCCGGTGAGCTCGGCGTCAGGGACGCCGGATTCACGGCAGGCCCGACCTCTCTGAAGACACCATCAGGACCCCGCACATAGAAGTCGGCAACCTCCGCCGATTGCTCGGCTCGACGCATCCGGAAGAGCGTCGAGCGCAGATCGGCCGACCGGGCCGCCGCACCATAGGCCCCGGCCCATTCCGGCCCGGACGGGGACACGGCGAGCGTGGCCCAGTTCGTCGATGTCCGGGTCGCGAGATAGGGGCTGGTGTTCGTCCCGAGGCCGTTGTCGGCGAAGCTGCCGATGGAGTAGTAAGCCACCGAGCCGCTGTCGGTGAACGCAAGAGGCAAGGGCTCAAAGCCCTGCTTGAACGGGTTCGACACGAGCTCATAAGCCCGGCAGTCAGGAAGGCCGGCCGAGTTGCTCTGGGCCCTGACCGCGGTGTTGGGGCAGTCGTCGGCCATCGCGGGGGCCGCTGCGCCGAACGCCGCGACTGCTGCCGCGGCGAGCGCGGTCAGTGCGGTGGCCGCGCACGCGGCGCGGGGGCGGCGGCGTGAACCGCGGGCGGAACGGTCACTGACCAGGGCGCGTTGACGCATGGAAGGATCCTTTGAAGGCAAGACGTGGGTGCGGAGGAGATCGTGTGGAGCCAATGCGAGCGTGGGTGCTGGGTCGCCGAGCGACGAACCGAATCCCGGTCACCGAGGCCCGCCGCCACAGCGGCGGCCGACCCCGGTGACCGTCATCGACTCTCGCTAGGAGAGCGTTAGGTTCTGCGTCGGGTTCCTCAGCGTGCCGTTGTACGGCGCCCCGTAGGTGTAGTCGAACTTCAACCCCGTGGCCGAGGCGTACGCCACGCTGTGCGTGGTCGCGTTCCAGACGCCGCTGGCCACGGTGGCGCCGACGCCGGGTGAGTTGGGCCCCCATGAGAGCAAGTAGCCGGGGCACGGAGCGGCTCCGCTCAACGTCACGGTCACGTTAAACCCGACGATCCTCACATTGTTGGTGCTCAGTGCGTTCACAGTCCAGGGGAGCCCCTGCGCAACCGGCGTGACCGTGCAAGAGCTGATACCGAATTGCCCAACGCAATTCGAGTACGTCACGCTCGTCACATCCATCGTCGCCGACGCCGGTACACGCGTGTGGAGCGCGAGGTGCTGGTCACACGTGAAGCCGTAGTTCAGCCCGGCATTCTGCGTGCTGACCTGCCCGTCGAGGGCTCCGGTGGTGTTGATCGGGCCCCACGCGAGTGCGGAGGCCGCGGCGGGCATGGCGAAGGCGGCGAGCGCCATCGTCGAGGTGAAGAGCAGTGCGCTCTTCCGTACAGACTTCTTCATCGGACTTGCTCCTTGGTGTGTCTCGGGATGAGCCGAGACAAAATGGACAGCCCCAAGCCCCGACCCTCAGGCCGAACGCGACAGGGTGCTGCGTGTTGTGTCTCTCGCCGTAACGGCGAGAAGTGATCGCGAGGGCTTGGGTCGCTCATCAGCGACCGGCCCCACGCGTGAAGGTGAGCGTCTTGGTCACGGTGGCGGCGGTGCCACCGGCGGGCGTGTAGGTGACGCGGACGGTGACCTTGAGCTTTCGGCTCTTGGCGTTCTCGAGAGCTTTCTTGCCGGCCTTGGTGAGCGAGACCTTGAGGGTGCGGGTCCCGGCCTTGGTGATCTTGGTGGTCTTGCTCGCCGTGTGAGTGGCGGAGGTGGCGACCTTGCCGACGCCGGGGAGCTTGAGCGTCAACGTCGCCGTGCTTGCCTTGACCGAGCTCTTGGTGATCGTGAACCGGTTGTCGGGGGCTTGGTAGATCGCGATGGCGATCGTGTTGGAGGCGTGGCCGCAGTTGACGGTCAGCGGGAGGGTCCCGGTGGCGTTGTCGGGGATCTGCAGCGCGAACCCGCCGGCCGACCAGCCCGTCGCGGTGATCGGGGTGTCCCCCAGGGCTGCCGTGCCACCGACGCCGAGGTCGCTGCCGGTGATCTTGATGGTGTCGCCCGGGTGCGGATGCTGGTTGTAGGCGTTGATGGTCGGTGCGGCGCAGCCGTAGGGGCCATTGGGGCTGACCGCCGGCGGTGCGGGTGGGGCCTGCAGCGCCGCGGTGGCGAACACGACTTGGTCGCTGACTGCAGTGGCGCCGTTGCTGGTCACCGAGAGCACGACCCGGAAGCTCTCGCCTGCAGGCAAGCTGGCCAGCGCCGCACCAACGCTGTGCGGGCCGTCGCCGGCCGGTGCGGGCTGGGCGTCGGTGGTCGTCGTGTAGGAGCCGTCGAGCGCATCGACCGAGAACCGGTAGGTCCCGTCGTTGCCGTAGGTGTTGACCGTGCCCGCCAGGGTGGCTTGGGTGGTCGTGATCCCGGCCGGAGTCGCCGCGACGGCCACCGGCATCGCTCCGGAGATGAACGTCGCATCGTCGCTCGTGGTCGTCTGGCCGTTGATCGTCGCGACCAACCGCACGTGATACGTCTCGCCCGGCGTCAACCGACCCGTGGGCCCGCTAACTGCCAGATCGACGTTGCCCGACCCACCGTCGGACTCGGGGGTGCTGAGGCCGTAGTCGGTGGTGGTGCCGTAGTCGAAGTGGTAGGTCGCCGCCGCGCCGTGGGGGTTGATGGTCCCGTGCAACGTGGCGCCGAACACCGAGACGTCCGAGGCGCTGACCGGCGTGGCGGGCGCGGTCGAGAACACACCGTCGGCACCGTGTTGGACACCGCCGGTGTCGTTGTCGGCCACGAGTCGGTAGTGGTAGGTCGTCCCGGCCGTCAGGGCGGTCAGGTCGGCGGTGACAGGCTGGTCACCGAACCCCGCTCCTGCGTCGGTGGCCGGGGTGCTGGTGCCGTAAGTGGTGTCGGGCCCGTACTCGAAATGAAAGCTCGTATCGGAGTTGTTGGGATTCAACGTCGCGTTGAGCGTCACCCCGGTCGTGGTGATCGCCGAGACGAACGCCGGTGAGCCATCCAAGGTCGGCGGCACCGGGGCGGTCGTCACGGTCTGGTCGTTGCCGGTGATCGACCCCGAACCGTTGTGGCCGACGATCCGGAAGTGATAGGTCGTGTTGGGCGACAACCCCGTCACCGCACCGGTCGCTGCGACCGCACCCGTGCCACCGATCGGGTCGGACTCGGTGGTCTGCGAGCCGTAGTTGGTGTCGGTCCCGTACTCGAAGTGATAGGTCGACGACACCCCACCCGGATCGATCGTGCCGTTCAACGTCGCCGAGCTCGTGGTCACCGACGACGCCGCCGTCGTCGTCACCGTCGGTCCTTCGAAGGTCGTGTAGTGCTGGACGACGGTGTTGGCGTTGTCGGCCACATACACCGCGCCCGACGTCCCGTTGACCGCCACACCACCGAAGCCACCGATCTGCGGCGGACCGAACACCTGGCCCAACGCACCACCGCCGGCGACATACCCCTGGACCTGCGGTGAGGCACCGCTGAACGGATTCATACCGACCAGCACCTCGTCGCTCACCGGATCGACCGCCACGGCCGCCGCAGAGCCCCCGGCCGAATCCAGCGTCGCACCGAAGGTGCCGGTCGCCGAGTACCGGTTCACGAACCCGCCACCAAAACAGGCCAGGTCGACCACGTAGACACGGTGGCTGCCATCAACGGCCAACCCCGACGGACAGGTAAACGAACCGCCACCATCGGTGCCGTCAAACGACGAAACGAACGCTCCGGTCGAACCGCTGAAGCGATCGATCACCGGCGCACCCGACGTCGTATCGGTCGCCACCGCGTAGACCGTGCCGTCGCTCGGATCGACCGCGATCGCCCCACCCGCGACCAGCACCGTCCCCGACACCCCAGTGCTCAAGGCATAGGTGAACGTGCCCCCCGCGCTGTACTTCACCACCGTCCCGACCTGCGCAACATTGTCAAACGCCGACACATACACCGCACCCGTCGCGTTCACCGCAACCCCGCCGACCTGCCCATAAGCCACACCATCAACAGCAATCGACGACGCATACGTGCCATCAGCCGCGAACCGCTCGACCCGCGGCGCCGGCGACCCATCGCCACCAACATGCCCCGCATCGACCACCAGCACATCACCCGAGACCGGATCAACCGCCACGCCCGAAGGCCCCCCACCGGCGAACTGACCAGGATCATTCCCGGCCGCACCGATCGCCCCCGCAAAGCCATGCCCCGTCGTCGCCAACGCCGAACCCGTCACCGCAAGCGACAGGATCAAGACAGCACTCACTGCCGCGACCAGCGCACGAGCACTGGAGCGACGAGCGGGAGCGCAACCGGAAGCCATGGTCATACGTGCGTGTCCTTGGTCGTGGCGAAGATGCGAGAAAGGGGGAGCCGTCGGGACGAAGGCTGCGGTCGGCGCGGCGCCGCGGTCAGCGGCTCCGTCGTAAGGCGTATGGGACATCGATCAGCAGTCCGCGTGCGTGGGGTACTCGGCGGCGACCGACTCGCCCCGATGGCGAACCTGGTCGGCGGCCTCTTGGCCGAGTCCCGTGAGCTGCCAGGCGTTGATGCGGCCGTGGCGGCGGCAGTGCAGGACACCGGCCCGCTCGAGGCGACGCAGGTGCCGACTCATCTGGCTCTCGTGGCGCACCCCGATCGCGCGGGCGATGTCGACGTTGCAGGCGCCGGGGTGCTGCTCGAGATGCAGGAGCGTCACCCGCGTCAACTCCGTCATCAGCACATGGCCGAGCGCGGGTTGCGGTCGGACGGCAGGCTCGAACGGCACGGGGTCGGGAATCCGCTCGGCGTAGGAGGCAGCCGTGCGTCGTCCGGTGAACGGCGCCATGGTCGTGTAGACCGCCGGTGCGGCGAGGTCGCGCAGCGAGCCGCCGTCCAGCAGACGGTCGCCGGCGAGCTGCAGGACGGCGCCGACGGCACCGCGGGCGGCGATGTCGCGCAGCGTCTCGTCCTCCATCGCCGCGCCCGCGGTCACGACCGTGGCGACGCGGTGGACGGCGGCGTTGCGCAGGCTCAAGGCCACCGGGTTGCCCGACAGCGGCTCGATCAGGCACAGGCGCGCCATGACCGGATCGCGCTCCAGCGTCTCCAGCAGGGCGACGATCGCGGCGACCGTCCGGTCCTCCCACTGCCCGCCGGCCGCGGCCACGCTGTCGTCGATCGCGCTCAGCAACCGCGCGAAGGCCTGGCCGACAGCACTGATGAAGCACTGCTCGACGTCGGTGAACAGCTCATAGAACGTCCGCCGCGACATGCCGGCCTGCTTGCAGACGAGCTCGACCGTCGCACGGTCACGACCGTGCTCGGCCACGACATCGGCCATGGCGGCCACGAGCCGCTGACGCTGGCCGGCGCCGGTCGTGCCGGCCGTCGTGCGACCTCCGTCGCATCGCACCACGCTCTGGGCCTGCGTGCTCAACGCGACACCTTCTCTCGGTGCTTCATCCACATTCGACTCGGCTCCTCCCACCTCAACCCGATCGCCCCACAGCGACCTGACGTCGGGCAGCGACCAGCGACTCGCGCCGCAGCGAACGACGGCACGGCGATCCGTGCCTCGCGCGCCGGCGAAAGGGCGTTCGACCCAACGTCTGTTGTGCGTCTCGGACCGGCTGACGACCGCTCCGATGACCTCTCTCCAGCACCGCCATCTCGACGGTGAATGGGAACATAGACTCCCTGGGTCCTGAAAGTCAAATCTCTAAGTCAACTAGTGTCCTTTTTGAAGGCGGACAACGGTGTCTCCCGAGTCGTCTGATCGTCTTCAACACAAGGGGCTAAGCCGATCATGAACGTTTCTGACCTTGGGACAGATCGTGGCCTGAAGATGTATCTCAATATCCACCCGTGTCGTTTTAGACGGTTACCAGACCGCTCGACCGAGCCACATTCCCAGCTGCCGCTCAGCCTAGACCGGGGGTCGGCTCAGCCTCGGACCCGATGCTGCGGCCATGCCCAACATCAAGACCCGCACCGCCATCGTCGCCTCGGCGATCGGCCTGTCCCTCGGCGGCGCCGCGTATGCGACCGCCGCCTCCCAGTCCAACTCGTCTGCGCCGCCCGGCAACCCCAACGAGCAGGCGCTCACCGGCAACACCGCCGAGCAAGTGAAGGCCGCCGCGCTCGCGAAGGTGCCCGGCGCGACGATCCTCCGCGTCGAGACCGACGAGGGCGGCGTGTACGAGGCACATGTCCTCAAGTCCGACGGCACCGAGGCCGAGGTCCACGTCGACAAGGACTTCGTGGTCACCTCGGTGGACGCCCGACCCGCCGGCGGTCCGGGCGGTCGCGGCCACGGTGGCCCGGGCGGCGGCGGGCACTTCGACACCGCCGCGCTGGCCAAGACGCTCGGCGTCACCGAGGACAAGCTCCAAGCCGCGCTCGACAAGACCCGACCCGCCGACGGCAACCGCGATGACAAGCGGACCGAGTGGACCGCCGCCCTCGCCAAGGCGCTGGGCCAGTCGACCGCCGACGTCCAGGCCGTCCTCGACGCCAACCGCCCCACGCCGCCGCCGGCGGCCGGCAGTACGCCGCAGCAGCGCCCCGCCAAGCCGGATGACTCGGCGCTGGCCAAGGCGCTCGCCGCCAAGTTCGGGATCTCTCAGGACAAGGCCCAGGCCGCGCTCGACACCGCGCACGGCAACAAGGGCGACCGGGACGACGAGATGGCCACGGCACTGGCCAAAGAACTCGGGCTCGACGCCACCAAGGTCAAATCCGCGCTCGAGGCGCAGCGGCCCAGCCACCCGTAGCAAGAGCGGGCTGCGGGCGTCTACATCCTAAAAGTCCGCCCGCAGCCGACGCCATCTGGTGCCGCGACCGCTACCGATCCGCTCGATGACACCGGCGTCGCGAAGCTCTGCGAACACCTTGTTGATGTAGGAGTCGCTGGTCCCTGCTGACGCTTGACGGACCTCAGACACCGTGAACTCGCTGGACACCGACGAGCGGATGTGCTGCTCGATGGACGCGCGTTTGGCACCGCGTCCCCCGACGACCCCTGCCCGTTCCTCGAACTCGTTGTAGGCGGCCGCCATCACGCCGAGGAAGTAGTTCAGCCAGGGGCTGATGTCGTGCTTGCTCTCGTGCCATCCGTGGCCGGCGGCCTGGAGCGCGTCGTAGTACGTCTCCTTGCTCTCGTTGACGAGGCGCTCGAGGCTGATGAACCGACCGACTTCGTACCCCGCCTGGTACAGCGCGAGCAGCGTCAGGAGTCGGCTCATGCGGCCATTGCCGTCGCGGAACGGATGGATCGCGAGGAAGTCGAAGACGTAGGCGCCGACCAGCAGCAGCGGATGATGTTGATGTCCATCGCGCGCGGCGGCGAAGCTCTGGTGGAGCTCGCGCATCGCAGCTGGGGTCTCGACCGCCGAAACCGTCCGAAACCGGAGCGTCTCGGTCCCGTCCGCTTCCCGCTCGGTGATCGAGTTGTCGACGCTCTTCCATCGACCTGCCGGCACGCCGGTGAACTGGTAGAGGTCGCGGTGCAGTTGCTCCACCACGGAGGGCTTGAAGGAGATGGCGTCGGCGTTCGCGTGGATCGTGTCGAGCACCACGCGGTAGCCGGCGATCTCGGCTTCCGACCGGTTCTCCGGTGTCGTCTTGTCGGCGACGAGCGCCCTGATGCGCTTGGCGGGGGCGGTGATCCGCTCGATGGCGTTCGACGCCTCCGTGCTCTGGATGCGCGCGATCTCGATGAGCGTCTTCAGCGACTGGGGGTGCTGGCCGCGGAAGGCCTGCTCGCGTCCGCGGGCGGTGTCGATGTGGCCGAGGGCGACCGCCATGGGTCCGGGAATGAGCCCGATTTGCTGCGGAAGACTACGAAAGGTGTGCATATACCCAGCGCGAGTGAATCCCGCACCCTGACGTCGGAATCTAGCACTCTCGGGCAACGTAGTAGAGGATTAGCAGAGAACAGGCAGTCAGGCTGATCCCCCACTTGCCCACTTCAATAGCGCCACTCTCGAGGAGAGAGTGCAGGATTAGGCTCCGAGACGCGCGCGCAGCGCCTTGAGCGCATCGACGAAGATCTCCGAGAACGTCGGGAACGGCTGGATGGTGTCGCGCAGGATCTCCAGCGGCACGCGGGCGCGGATGGCCAGCGTCGCCTGCTGCAGCCACTCGCCCGCCTCCGGGCCCAGCGCGTAGGCGCCGGTCAATCGCTCACCGTCGCTGAGCAAGGTCAGGAAGCCATTGGACTCGGCGTACGCGCGCGAGTAGGTCTCCATCTTGGCCACCGACGACATCGCGGCGGTCCCGCCGAACCGCGCCTCGACCGCCCCCACCGCTGCGGCCTGCGGATCGGTGAAGACCACCCGCGGCACGGCCTCGTAGTTGGCCTCACGGGGTTCGCCCAGGATGTTGGCGGCCACGACCTCCCCCTGGTACTTGCCGACATGGGTCAACGGCCAGGCGCCGTTGACGTCACCGATCGCCCACAGCCGCTCGGCGGCGCGCAGGTTCGCGTCGACAGGAATCCCGTGCTCGGCGGCCTCGACGCCGACCGTCTCGAGCCCGATCCCGTTGACGCGCGGACGGCGCCCGGTCGCGACGAGCAGGCGGTCGCCCCGCAACTCGCGACCGTCGTCGAGCTCCAAGATGTAGTCCTCGCCCTCCCGCCGCGCCGCCGTCGCGTGCACGCCGAGAACGATCTCGATCCCCTCGCGGCGCAAGACCTCTGCGAGCGCCTCGCCCAGCGGCGCAGCCTCACGGGACAGCACGTGGCCGGAGCCTTCGATCAGCACCACCTCGCCGCCGAACCGACGCACCGCCTGCGACAGCTCGACGCCCACCGGCCCGCCGCCCAGGACGATCAGACGGCGCGGGACGGCCTTCATGCCGGTCGCCTCGCGGTTGGTCCAGATCCCGTCCAGCTCGCGCAGACCCGGGATCGGCGGGATGATCGGCTCCGCGCCGTTGGCCAAGACGACGTGCTCGGCGGTGTGGCGGGCGCCGTCGACCTCGACCGCCCCCACCCCGGCCAGGCGGCCGCTGCCCCGCAGCAGCGTGATGCCCGCCCCCGCCAACCAGCGCTCCTGGCCGGCGTCGGAGTAGTTGGACACCATGAAGTCGCGCCAGGCCAACGCCGCCTCGACGTCGACCTCGGCCTTGCTCACCGCCTCCCGCGCTCCGTGCACCGCCTCGCCCGGTCGCAGCAAGGTCTTGGACGGGATGCACGCCCAGTAGGAGCACTCGCCACCGACCAGCTCGCGCTCGACGACCGCCACCCGCAGGCCACCCTCGGCCAGCGCGCCGGCGCAGTGCTCGCCCGGCGAGCCGCCACCGAGCACGATGACGTCGTAGTCGCTCACGTCGGCAGCTCCTCCCCGGCCTGCTCGCGCACCATGTACTCCGCATACCAGTCCGGCCAGTTCGCGTCCTCCTCACCGGTCCGCGCCTCGTGCTCGCCATGGGCGGCCGCCGCGCGTCGCAGGGCCTCGGCC
Source organism: uncultured Conexibacteraceae bacterium (assembly GCA_963731005.1). Lineage (GTDB taxonomy): Bacteria > Actinomycetota > Thermoleophilia > Solirubrobacterales > Solirubrobacteraceae > Baekduia. The sequence goes on from CAVSTZ010000002.1 coordinate 119,057, forward strand.
AGATCGGCGCTGGAGCCGTAGCTGGTCGGGCCGGTCACCCGTCCCGGCAGGCGCACCGTGACCTCTTGGAGCACCCAGCCATTGCCGTCCGGATCGCTGAAGGACGCAAACGAGCCGTAGCTGCCGCGCTCGGGCGCCGGGCCCGGCACGCGCCCTTCGGTCCCGCCATGGTGATAGATCCCGCCCACGTCGTGGAAGACCTCGCTGACCTCGACGCCGCGACCGATGAGCTCGGCGCGCGCCGCCTCGATGTCAGAGACGACGAGCTGCAGGCCCTCGGTCGAGCCCGGCTGCGCCGTCGTCACGCCGTCGCCGATGATGATCGACGCGTCCGAGCCGGGTGGCGTCAGCTGCACCACGCGAAAGTCGTCACCAACCGGGAAGTCCGCATCAAGCCGGAATCCCGCGGCCTCGTAGAAGCGCTTGGCCCGGTCGACGTCGGTGACCGGGACCTGCACGACCTCGAGCTTCATGTCCATGATCGTCTCCTGTCGTGAATGGCGTCAAGGAGCCGACCCTATTGGTGCCTACCACGCCCGGCAACCGCCCCGGGCGCGATGTTCACATCCGGAAGATCCCGTTGCGCACGTCCTCCAGCGGCGCGTTGGCACAAGCCGCCAGGCACTGGGCGAGGACCGCCCGCGTGTCACGAGGATCGATGATGCCGTCGTCCCACAACCGCGCCGTGGAGTAGGTCGGGCGCCCCTGGCGCTCGTACTGCTCGCGCAGCGCCGCGCCGGTCTCGGGCTGACCGACCTCGGTCATGACCGTCGCGGCCTGCTCGCCGCCCATCACCGAGATCCGGGCGTTGGGCCACATGAACAGGAAGCGCGGCGAGTAGGCGCGGCCACACATGCCGTAGTTGCCGGCGCCGAAGGAGCCGCCGACGACGACGGTGAGCTTCGGGACGCGGGCGCACGAGACCGCGGTCACGAGCTTCGCGCCGTCCTTGGCGATGCCGCCGGCCTCGTAGTCCTTGCCGACCATGAAGCCCGAGATGTTCTGCAAGAACAGCAGCGGGATCTCACGCCGGTCGCAGAGCTCGACGAAGTGCGCGGCCTTCAGCGACGACTCGCTGAACAGGATCCCGTTGTTGCCGATGATGCCGATCGGGTGGCCGTCGAGATGGCCGAAGGCGCAGACGACCGTCGTCCCGTAGAGCTCCTTGAACTCCTGCAGCTCGCCGCCGTCGACCAAGCGCTTCATGATCTCGCGGACGTCGTACGGGGTGCGACTGTCGGTCGGGACGACGTCGAGGATCGTGGCCGGATCCTCCAGCGGTGGCCGCGGGGCACGCCGCGCCCAGGGCGCCGAAGGCTCGGCGGGCAGCGTGTCGACGATCCGTCGCACGATCTCCAGCGCGTGCTCGTCGTCGTCGGCCAGGTGGTCGACGACGCCCGAGGTCCGGGCGTGCACGTCGCCGCCACCGAGCTCTTCAGCGGTGACGATCTCGCCGGTCGCGGCCTTCACCAGCGGCGGTCCGCCGAGGAAGATCGTGCCCTGCTCGCGGACGATGACCGTCTCGTCGCTCATCGCCGGGACATACGCGCCGCCGGCGGTGCAGGAGCCCATGACGCAGGCGATCTGCGGGATCGCCCGCGCCGACATCTGGGCCTGGTTGTAGAAGATCCGCCCGAAGTGCTCGCGGTCGGGGAAGACCTCGTCCTGCATCGGCAGGAACGCGCCGCCGGAGTCCACCAGGTAGACGCACGGCAGCCGGTTGGTCAGCGCGATCTCCTGCGCGCGCAGGTGCTTCTTGACCGTCATGGGGTAGTAGGTCCCGCCCTTGACGGTCGCGTCGTTGGCCACCACGACGACATGGCGCCCGCAGACCGTGCCGATGCCCGTCACGATGCCCGCGCCGGGAGCGTCGCCGTCGTAGAGGTCCTCCGCCGCCAGGGCCGACAGCTCCAGGAACGGCGCGCCCGGGTCGCAGAGCCGCTCGACGCGATCGCGCGGCAGCAGCTTGTCGCGGGAGAGGTGGCGCTCGCGTGCCCGTTCGCCGCCGCCCGCCCGCACCCGCTCCAGGCGCTCCTGCAGGTCGGCGAGCAGCGTCAGATGGCCGTCGCGGTAGGTGGTGGTGTCGGTCATGCCGCGACCTCCTGGGCGACGACCGCCACGAGCGGCTGCTTGAGCGCGACGCGGTCGCCGGGCGCCAGCGCGAGGCCCGCGACCGTGCCCGCGTGCGGCGCGGTGATCGACAGCTCCATCTTCATCGACTCCAGGACGAGCAGGACGTCGCCCTCGGCGACGGTGTCGCCGTCGGCGACATGGACCAGCAGAACGGTGCCGGGCATCGGCGCCTCCAGCGAGCCGGCCGCCGCGCCGGCGCCGGCGCGCGTGTGGCGCTCGGTGCGGACTTCAACATGATGGCCATCGCGGGCGATCCAGACGGCGTCGTCGGAGACCGCGACCGCGTAGCGGCGCTGGACGCCGTCGAGGGTGACGAAGCACTCGCCGCCGGCATCGCCGACCCGCGGTCCGGCCGCCGCCCACGAGCGCTCGCCGACGCTGACGCGCCCGCCGCCGACCCGCGCCTCGCCGTGCCCGTCCAGCGCCCGGCGCCACGGGCCCGCAGGCGAGGCGCTCCCCGCCGCGACGACCATCGCCGCCGCCACCAGATCCTCCGGCGGCGCCACGGCCAACTCGGCCAGGACGCGCTCCAGCAGCCCCGTGTCCTGCTCACCCGCGCGCACGTCCGCGCGCGCCAGCAGCGCGCGTGAGAACGCGGCGTTGGTCGTCACGCCCGCGATCGCGTACTGCGCCAACGCACGGTCCAGGCGGGCCAGCGCGGTCGCGCGATCCGGCCCGTGGGCGATCACCTTGGCCAGCATCGGGTCATACGACGTGCCGATCACGCTGCCGGCGCGGATGCCGGAGTCGACCCGCACACCCGGGCCGTCCGGCTCGCCGTAGACGCGCACCGTGCCGACCGCGGGCAGGAAGCCGGCCGCCGGATCCTCGGCGTACAGCCGTGCCTCGACCGCATGGCCTACAGGTTGCAGCGAGCCCTGCTCCAGCGTCAACGGCTCCCCCGCCGCGACCCGCAGCTGCTGCTCGACCAGATCGACGCCGTAGACCAGCTCGGTCACCGGATGCTCGACCTGCAACCGCGTGTTCATCTCCAAGAAGGCGAAGTCGGTCGGATCGTCGCCCGCGGCGATGAACTCAACGGTCCCGACCCCGACGTACCCGCACGCGCGCGCGAGCGTGACCGCCGCCTCGCCCATGCGTGCCCGCAGCGCCGCGTCGACGACCGGCGACGGCGCCTCCTCGACGACCTTCTGGTGGCGCCGCTGCAGCGAGCACTCGCGCTCGCCGAGGTGGACGCACGCGCCGTGCGCGTCGGCCAGCACCTGGATCTCGATGTGTCGCGGCCGCTCCAGGTAGCGCTCGACGATCACACGATCGTCGCCGAACGCGGCGAGCGCCTCGCGCTGCGCGGCGGCCGTCGCATCCTCCAGCTCCTCGGCGGCGCGGACCACGCGCATGCCCTTGCCGCCACCGCCCGCGACCGCCTTGACGACGACCGGGAACCCACCGTCGTCACCGGCCGGCACGACCGGAACGCCCGCGGCGGCGGCCGCGTCCTTGGCCGCCCCCTTGTCGCCCATCAGCTCGATCGCCGCGGGCGGCGGGCCGATCCACACCAGCCCCGCCGCGACGACGGCGCGCGCAAAGGCCGCGTTCTCGCTCAGGAAGCCATAGCCCGGGTGCACCGAGCGCGCGCCCGACAACCGCGCCGCGCGCAGCACCTCGGACGCATCGAGGTACGAGTCGATCGACACCACCATGTCGCTCGCGTCGGCGTGGGCAGCTCCGACGTCTGCCTCCGTGACCACCCCCACACTCGTCAGCCCCAGCGCGTGGACCGTCCGCGCGACGCGGATCGCGATCTCGCCGCGGTTGGCGATCAGGACCGGGCTCAGCTCATGCATGCTTGTCATGCCAATCCACGGGACCCGCGACGAGCGTGTGGCTGCCCAATGGGCGCCCCAGGACGTCGCGTGCCGCGCGCGCGGCCTCCAGCAACAACCCCAAGTCGATCCCCGTCGCGATCCCCATCTCGTGCAGCATCGACACGAGGTCCTCGGTCGCGATGTTGCCGGTCGCGCCGGCGGGCACGGGACAGCCGCCCAGTTCGCCGAAGCTCGACTCGAACGACGCGCACCCCGCCTCCAGCGCGGCGTAGACGTTGGCCAGCCCCTGGCCACGTGTGTTGTGGAAGTGCGCGGTCAGCTCGACGTCGTCACCGAGCGCGGCGCGCGCGTCGGCGAAGAACGAGCGCACCTGCACCGGGTTGGCCATCCCCGTCGTGTCGCCGAACGCGATCTCCGCCGCGCCCGCCGCGATCAGCCGCTCGGCGATCGCGAAGACGCGCTCCGGCGGCACATGCCCCTCGTACGGACAGCCGAACGCGACGCTGATGACGCCCTCGGCCCGTAGCCCTTCGGCTACAGCGCGCCCGATCACGCGCTCCAGCCCAGAAAGTGACTCCTCGATCGAGCGGTTGACGTTCGCCTTGTTGTGGGACTCGCTCGCGCTCAAAAAGCAGTTGACCTCAGAGAACCGATCCCGCAACGCCAGCGCATTGTCGAAGCCGCGCTCGTTGGGGACCAGCACGGTGACGTCGACCTCATCCGGGACATCCATGCGCGAGAGCACCTCGACGCCGTCGGCCAGCTGCGGGATGACGTCGGCGCGCACGAACGACGTCACCTCCAGCCGCGGGACGCCCGTGCGCGCCAGCAGGTCGACGAGCGCCACCTTGTCCGCCGTCCCGATCACCTCGGGCTCGTTCTGGAAGCCGTCGCGCGGCCCCACCTCGCGGATCCTGACCGACGCCGGGAGCGACATGATGTCCTACCGCTACGCGCCGAGCGCGCGGGCGATGACCATCTGCTGGACCTCGTCGGTGCCCTCACCGATCGTGAGGATCTTGGCGTCACGGTAGAAGCGGCAGACCGGGTACTCCTCGATGAAGCCGTAGCCGCCGTGGATCTGCACGGCCTCCTCGGTGCACCGCACCGCCAGGCGTCCCGTCTTCAGCTTGGCCTGCGCGGCGGTCAGCGAGAAGTTGCGACCCTGGTCCTTGAGCCACGCGGCCTTGTAGGTCAGCAGCCGCGCCGCCTCGATCTCGGTGGCCATGTCGGACAACTTGCCCTGGATCGCCTGGAACTTCGAGATCGACTGGCCGAACGCCTTGCGCTCCTTGGCGTACTTCAGCGCCTCGTCCAGCGCGCCCTGGGCCAGGCCGACGCCCATCGCCGCGACGCCGATGCGCCCGATGTCCAGGATGTGCAGGAACTGCTTGAAGCCGTTGCCGCGCGGGCCGAGCAGATTGTCCTCGGGGACGCGACAGCCCTCGAAGACCAACGGCCGCGTGTCCGACGCGTTCCACCCCATCTTGCGATACGGCGTGCCCTGCTCGTAGCCGGCGGTGCCGTTCTCGACGATGAGGTTGGAGATCTCGCGCTCGCCGGTCTTCGCCGTGATCGCGACGTGACCGGAGATCTCGGTGCCCGCGTTGGTGATGAACTGCTTGGCGCCGTCGACCGTCCAGCCGTCACCGTCGAGCGTCGCCCGCGTCTTGACGTTGCCCGCGTCGGACCCCGCCTCGGGCTCGGTCAGCCCGAAGGCGCCGAGCTTGCGCCCCGCGCAGAGGTCGGGCAGCAGCCGCGCCTTCTGCTCCTCGGAGCCGAAGAGGTAGATCGGCTGCGTGCCCAGCGAGGTGTGGGCGCACATCGTGATCGCGACCGACGAGTCGATACGCGTCAGCTCCTCGACGGCGATCGCGTACTGCAGCGACGTGCCGCCGGCGCCCCCGACTTCCTCGGGGAACGGGATGCCCATCCAGCCCAAGGCCCCCATCTTGCTCACCAACTCATAGGGGAACGCCTTGGTGTGGTCGAGCTCCTCGGCCACGGGCGCCACCTCGCTCACCGCGAAGTCGCGGACGGTGCGCTGCAGCAGCTGGGTGTCATCGTCGAGATCGAACAGCATGTCGGCGAGCATACCGAATGATCGTTCGGATTTCGAATGATCATTCGACACGCTCGCTATCATCGGCCACGCATGCCGCCCAAGCCCGACCGCACCGCCCTGCGGGAGCGCTACGACCGCCGCCAGGCCCAGGTCGTGCTCGACGCCGCCCGCGTCTTCGCCGTCCACGGCTACGACCAGACCTCGGTGCCCCAGCTCGCCGACGAGCTCGGGCTGGCGGCCGGCAGCCTGTACCACTACTTCGGCTCCAAGGAGCAGCTGCTGATCGCGATCTGCGACCAGCTGATGGACCCGCTGCTCGACGAGGCGCGCGCGATCATCGCCAGCAAGGACGACGACCCGGACCAGCAGCTCCGCGCGCTCGTCCACCTCTGGGTCGCCCACGTCATCGAGCGCCGCAACCAGATGCTCGTCTTCCAGCAGGAGCGCCACGTCATCGACCACGGTGATCAGTGGCGCCAGGTCCGCGATCGGCGCAAGGAGTTCGAGCGCCTCGTCGAGTCGGTCCTGGAGCGGGTCCACGGCGATGGCGACGCCCGCCTGGCCGACGCGCGGCTCTCGCTCGCCGCCCTGCTGGGCATGGTCAACCACACGGCGCAGTGGTACCGACCGCGCGGCCGCCTGAGCGCCGCCGAGATCGCCGACGGCTACGTCGAGCTGATCGTCGGGCGCTGAGCGCGCGGGCTCCGCGCCGCCGCCTTGAGCTCGCGCGTGAGCGTGTCGACGTCGTAGACGCCCTGGTGGCGGCGGCCGTTGATGAAGAACGTCGGCGTGCCGGAGACGCCGCTGGCGTCGGCGCTCTGGACGTCCTCGCGCCACGCGTCGCGCGTGGCGGCGATGGCGCACGTCCTCGGAGAAGCGCGTCGAGGTCGAGGTCCGAGCGACGTCGGCGTGGCGGTAGAGGTCACGATCGCCAAGCTCGTCCTGATCGCCGAGCAGCAGGTCGTGCATCTCCCAGAAGCGACCCTGGGCGCCCGCCGCCTCGGCCGCCTCGGCGGCGACCTGCGCGTCCGGGTGCACGTCGGTCAGCGGCAGGTGGCGCCAGACGTAGCGCAGCTCGTCGCCGAAGTGCTCGAGCAGCTTGGCGATCATCGGCGCCGCGCGCCGCGCAGTACGGGCACTCGAAGTCGCCGTACTCGACCAGCGTCACGGGCGCGTCGAGCGGCGCCGCGGATGTGGTCGCGCTCGGGGTCGACGTCGTCGGCGAGGTCGATGATCGTGCTCGGCCGTCGCGCCGAGCTGGCGGGCGCGCGTCTCGGCGGGCAGGCGCGCCATCACCTTGAAGGCCAGCCACGCGAGCGCCGGCGACGAGCACCGCGGTCGCCAGCACGCCGATCTTGGCCTGGTCGAGCAGCCCGCCGTTGAACGCGAGCGAGGCGACCAGCAGCGAGACCGTGAAGCCGATGCCCGCCGAAGCCGCGGTCGCCGACCAGCGCCGGCCACGTGACCGTCAGCCGCCCGCCGCCGAACCACCGGCGCGTGCGCCAGCCACGCGGCGCCGAGGATCCCGAGCGGCTTGCCGACGACGTAGGCCGCGCACGATGCCGAGCGTGATCGGCGAGGTCACGGCGTCCGACAGCAGGTCCGCCGTCGAAGTGGATGCCCGCGTTGGCCAGCGCGAACAGCGGCACGATCACCTGGCTCGTCCACGGATGCAGCCGGTACTGCAGGCGCTCGTTGGGCGAGATCGCCGACGTCAGGCTCGCGCGCGCCGAGTAGGCGAGCTCCGGCGTCGGCTGCTCGCGGAACGGAGCGCGTCAGCTCGGTGCTGCGCTCGAGGTCGTCGCGCGACGGCGGGTAGGCGCTGGTGACCAGGCCGATCGCGAGCCCGGCGATCACCGGGTCGATCGCCGGACTCGAACATCGCCAGCCAGATCCCGACGCCGACGCATCGCCGCGACCGGCGTGCGCCACGAGCCCGGCCCAGCGCAGCGCCGAAGAGCGCCGCGAAGAAGCCGAGCGGCGACCGCGAGCGCCACGACGTCGATCGTGCTCGGTGTAGACGATCGCGATCACCAGCAGCGCGACGAGGTCGTCGATGACGACCACGGTCAGCAGGAAGACGCGCAGCCGGATCGCGCGCCCGCGGGTGACCAGGGCCAGCGCGCCGAGCGCCAGCGCGGTGTCGGTCGAGATCGCCGCGCCCCAGCCGCCGGCGCCCGTCGCCGCCGGCGTTGATCGCCAGGTAGACGCCCGCCGCCGCCACCATGCCGCCGAGCGCCGGCCATGACCGGGATCGCCAGCCGCTGACGCTCGCGCAGCTCGCCGAGGTCGAGCTCGCGCTTGGCCTCCAGCCCGACGACGAGGAAGAACAGCGTCATCAGGCCCTCGTTGACCCAGCTCGCGCAGGTCCGGTCGCGAGCCCGTGGTCGCCGAGCGCGACCGCCAGCCGCGTCTCCCAGACCGAGGTGTAGGAGTCGCTCGACGGCGAGTTGGCCCACAGCAGCGCCACGATCGTCGCGACGACGAGCGCGATCGCGCCGCCCGTCTCGGCGTGCAGGAAGCCGCGGATCGGCGCGGCGAGGTTGCGCGCCCACGCGGTCCGCCCCGCGCTCAGCTCGCTGACGCCCGTGGCCTGCGCTGCCGCACCGTCGCTCACGCCGCGGACCCTACGCCGCAGCGGCTCGCGCGCCTAGCGCCGGCGATACCCTGGAGCCGATCGCATGAGCCGCCACGATGTCGCGCCCGCCGGCGACGAGCCGGAGCTGGAGGTCGAGGCGCCCGAGCGCACCGCCGCCGGGGTGCCGGCCGTCGCCTACGCCGCGAAGCTCGCGCTGCAGCAGATGGGCCCGGTGCGCACCGCCCAGACGCTGCGCCGGATCAACCAGCCCCAGGGCTTCGACTGCCCCGGCTGCGCGTGGCCCGAGCCCGGCCATCCGCACATCGCCGAGTTCTGCGAGAACGGCGCCAAGGCCGTCGCCGAGGAGGCGACCAAGGCCGCGCTGCACGCCCGCCTTCTTCGCCCGCCACAGCGTCGCCGAGCTGGCCGAGCAGCCCGACTTCTGGCTCGGCCAGCCAGGGGCGCCTGACCGAGCCGATGCTGCTCGACGCCGGCGCCACCCACTACCGGCCGATCGGCTGGGACGACGGCGCTCGACCTCGTCGCCGAGGAGCTTCACGCGCTCGACTCGCCCGACGAGGCCGTCTTCTACACCTCGGGCCGCACGAGCAACGAGGCCGCGTTCCTGTACCAGTTGCTCGTCCGCGCGTTCGGCACCAACAACCTGCCCGACTGCTCGAACATGTGCCACGAGTCCTCGGGCTCGGCGCTGACCGAGACGATCGGGATCGGCAAGGGCAGTGTCACGCTCGACGATGTCCACGCGGCCGACCTGATCCTCGTCGTCGGTCAGAACCCGGGGACCAACCACCCGCGGATGCTCTCCGCGCTGGAGGAGGCCAAGCGCCGCGGGGCGAAGATCGTCGCGGTCAACCCGCTGCCCGAGGCGGGGCTGCTGCGCTTCAAGAACCCGCAGGTGCCGCGCGGCATCGTCGGGCGCGGCACCGCGCTGGCCGACCACTTCCTGCAGATCCGCGTCAACGGCGACCTCGCGCTGTTCAAGGCGATGAACAAGTCGCTGCTGGAGCGCGACGCGCTCGATCACGCGTTCATCGAGTCGCTCGTGCGAGGGCTTCGAGGCATGGGCGGCGGAGATCGCCGGGCTCGACGGTGAGCTGGTGGCCGAGGCCACCGGGCCTGGACGCGCGCCGAGATCGAGGCGGTCGTCGACCTCGCCGCGATCTCGCAGCGCACGATCGTCTGCTGGGCGATGGGCCTGACCCAGCACAAGCAACTCGGTCGCGACGATCCGCGAGATCGTCAACTTCCTGCTGCTGCGCGGCAACATCGGCGCCAGGGCGCCGGCCTCTGCCCGGTCCGCGGTCACAGCAACGTCCAGGGCGACCGCACGATGGGCATCTCCGAGAAGCCTGCACCCGCCTTCCTGGACGCCCTCGGCGCCGAGTTCTGCGTTCACGCCGCCGCGCGAGCACGGCCTCGACGTCGTCGACGCGATCCGCGCGATGCGCGACGGCCGGACCCAGGTCTTCTTCGCGCTGGGCGGCAACTTCCTCGCCGCCGCCCCCGACACGCACGCGACCGCCGAGGCGACTCCGCGCGCCAGCGGCTCACGGTGCAGATCTCGACCAAGCTCAACCGCTCGCATCTCGTGACCGGTCGCCGCGCGCTGATCCTCCCGACGCTCGGGCGCACCGAGCGCGACGAGCAGGCCACCGGCCCGCAGCGCGTCACGGTCGAGGACTCGATGGGCGTCGTGCACGCCTCGGCGCGGCACGCTGGCGCCCGGCTCGCCGCACCTGCTGCTCGGAGGTCGCGATCGTCGCGCGACTCGGCGCGCGCCTGCGCAGCGCTGCGGCGCAGCGCATCCCGTGGGCCGCCTTCGCCGGCGACTACCGGCTGATCCGCGCGGCGATCGCCCGCACGATCGAAGGCTTCGAGGACTTCGAGACGCGCCTGGACCACGACGGCGGCTTCGCGCTCCCCCATCCGCCGCGCGACGAGCGCCGCTTCACCACCGCGACCGGTCGCGCGCGGCTGACCGCCAATGCGCTGGAGGTCGTGCGCACGCCGCCGGGTCGCCTGTTGCTGCAGACGATCCGCTCCCACGACCAGTACAACACCACCATCTACGGCCTCAACGACCGCTACCGCGGCATCAAGTCCGGCCGCCGCGTGGTGCTGGTCAACCCCGACGACCTCGCCGCGCTCGGCCTCGCCGACGGCCAGATCGTCGACCTCGTCTCCGAGTGGCACGACGAGGAGCGCCGCGCCGAGCGCTTCCGGATCGTCGCCTACCCGACCGCGCGCGGCTGCGCGGCGGCCTACTACCCCGAGACCAACGCGCTCGTCCCGTTGGAGAGCACCGCCGACGTCAGCAACACGCCGACCTCCAAGTCGGTGGTCATCCGGCTGGAGCCGGTCGATCAGTCGCCGGGACGGGCGGCGACGGCGTCCGGGTCCAGCGCGTAGACGTCGATCGGCTGCGAGACGCCCGGCACGGTGATCGCGCCCAGCGCGACGGGGGCCAGGTGCGCGGGCGCCGCGGCGACGGCGCCGCCGTTGATCAGCACCTGCCCGGCCGCCGCCTCCGAGCACAGGCGCGCTGCGACGTTCACGGCGGCGCCGATGTAGTCGTCGCCCTCGAACATGATGACCTTGCCCTCGCAGATGCCACCACGCAGCGCGAGCCGTCCATCGGTCAGCAGGACGTCGCGGACACTCGCCGCGCAGCCGATCACCGCGGTCGCATCGACACCCGACAGCATCGCGCCATCACCCAGCCACTTGGTCACGCGCACCCCGGCGTCCTCGGCCTCGGCCCGCAGGACCGCGCGCAGGTGGCCGAGCACCGCCACGGCCTCCTGATCACCGTGCTCGTCGGTGAACGCCGTGAAGCCACAGAGATCGAGGAAGCAGAAGGTGCGGTTGACGCGCATGTCCTAGGTCTTGGCCTTGGCCTTCGCCGCGCGGATCGCGGCTTTGTTCGGGAGATCGGTGATCGTACCGTCGGCGATCTCGGCCGCCAACATGATGGTCTCGCTCAGCGTCGGGTGCGCGTGGATCGTCAGGCCGAGGTCGGCGACGTCGGCGCCCATCTCCAGCGCGAAGCCCGGCTCGGCGATCAGGTCCCCGGCGTGCGGTCCGACGATGCCGGCGCCCAGGATACGGCCGGTCTGCGGATCGCGCAGGAGCTTGGTCAGGCCGTCGGCGCCGTCGATGGCCAGCGCGCGGCCGGAGGCCGACCACGGGAACACCGACTTCTCGTAGGCGATCGACTGCTCGGCGGCCTCCGTCTCGGTCAAGCCGACCCACGCGACCTCGGGATCGGTGTAGGCGACCGACGGGATACCGCGCGGCTCGAAGGCCGCCGCGTGGCCGGCGATCACCTCGGCCGCGACATGTCCCTCGGCCGTCGCCTTGTGGGCGAGCATCGGCCCGCCGGCGACGTCGCCGATCGCGAAGATGTGCGACACATCGGTCCGCTGCTGAGCGTCGACGCCGATGAAGCCGCGCTCGTCGACGTGCACGCCCGCGTGCTCCAGGCCCAGCGACGCGCCGTTGGGGATGCGGCCGACCGCGACGAGCACGCGATCGAAGACGGCGTCGGCCACCTCGCCGGAGAACGTGGCATGCAACCCATCGTCCTTGGCCTCGATCTTGTCCACCTTGGTCTCCAGGTGGATGGCCGCGTAACGCTGACCGATGCGCTTGGCCAGCGGCTTGACCAGATCGCGATCGGCGCCGGGGATCAGCCCGTCGGCCAGCTCGACCACGGTCACCTGCGATCCCAGCGCGTCGTAGACCGTCGCCATCTCCAGGCCGATGATCCCGCCGCCGACGACGAGCAGGCGCTCGGGGACGTCGGCGAGCTCCAGCGCGCCGGTGGAGTCCATGACGCGCGGGTCGTCGTGCGGGATGCCGTCGAGCTGGACCGAGCGTGAGCCGGCGGCGACGATCGCGTGGTCGAACGACACCGTCGTGGTCTCGCCGTCGGCGCCGAGCACGGCCAGCATGTTCGGGCCGGTGAAACGCGCCTCGCCGATGACGACCTGCACCTTGCGGCCCTTGGCCATCTGCTTCAGGCCCCCGGTGAGCTTGGCGACCACGCCGTCCTTCCAGGAGCGCAGCGCGTCGAGGTCGATCTCCGGCTTGTCGTAGGAGATGCCGTGGGCGCCGGCGGTCTCGGCCTCCGCGATGACCTTGGCGACGTGCAGCAGCGCCTTGGACGGGATGCAGCCGACGTTGAGGCAGACGCCACCCAGGATCGGGTAGCGCTCGACCATCACGACGTCGAGACCGAGGTCGGCGGCGCGGAACGCCGCGGCATAGCCGCCGGGGCCGGAGCCCAGCACGAGGACGCCGGCGTGGACATCGCCGCGCTCCACCTCGGCGGCAGCATCGGTGTCCTTCCCGGTCGCGACCGGCTCGGCCGGCGACGCCACGGCCTCCGCGGGCGCACCGCCGCCATCGCTCGCGGTCGGTGCCGCGGCCGCGACCTCCAGCACGACCAGCGCGCTGCCCTCGGAGACCGCGTCGCCGACGGCGACCTTCAGCTCCTTGACGGTCCCGGCCTGTGGGGCCGGGATCTCCATCGAGGACTTGTCGGACTCCAGGACGACCAGCGGATCCTCGGCGGCGACCGCATCGCCGACCGCGACGAGGATCTCGGCGACGGGCACGTCGGTGAAGTCCCCGATGTCGGGGACCAGGACGTCGAGCGTGCTCACAGGAGAACCCTCCGCAGATCGGTCAAGCACGCCGGACAGGTGCGCGACGAAGCGCGCGGCCGCGGCGCCGTCGATGACGCGATGGTCGTAGGACAACGACAACGGCAGCATCAGCCGGGGCACGAACTCGTTGCCGTCCCACACCGGCTTGATCGCCGAGCGCACGACGCCGAGGATCGCCACCTCGGGCGCGTTGACGATCGGCGTGAACGACGTCCCGCCGATACCGCCCAGCGAGGAGATCGTGAACGTCGCGCCCGCCATCTCGGCCGGGCCGAGCTTGCCCGCGCGGGCCTTGCCCGACAGCTCGGTCAGCTCGCCGGCGACGTCGAGCAGCCCCTTCTTGTCGACGTCCTTGACGACCGGCACGACGAGCCCGTTGGGCGTGTCGGCGGCAAAGCCCAAGTGGTAGTACTTCTTGCGGATCAGCGCGTCGATCCCGTCGCCCTCGAGCGACGAGTTCATGTCCGGGAACGCCTTCAGCGACGCGACGACCGCCTTGAGCAGCAGGGCGACCATCGTCACCTTGACGTCTGACTGCTCGCTGTTGAGCTGCTTGCGGAAGGCCTCCAGGTCGGTGACGTCGGCCTCGTCGTTGTGGGTGACGTGCGGGATCCGGACCCAGTTGCGCGACAGGTTGGCCGCCGAGATCCTGCGGATCTTCGACAGCTCCACGCGCTCGATCTCGCCGTACTTGGCGAAGTCGACCTTCGGCCAGGGCAGGAGGCCGAGGCCGCCGTCGCCGCCGGACGCGCCCGCGGCCGCGCCACCCGCCGGCGCTCCGCCGTCGGCCACCGCACGCACGTCCTCGACGACGATCCGCCCCTTGCGCCCGCTGCCCTCGACACCGTCCAGCCCGACACCCAGCTCGCGCGCCAGGCGGCGCACCGACGGGCTCGCGTAGGCCGGATCGCCGCCGTTGCCCGACGACGACGCCGGCGCCTTGGGCGCCGGCGGCTCCTTCTCGGCCGCGGGCGGACGCGCCGAGGCCTCGGCCGCCACGGCGGTGCGCACCGCGCTCGGCGCGGCGGCCTCCGCGGACGCGGCCGCCTCGACGCTCGCGCTCAGCGAGACCACGGGCGTCCCCTCCGACGCCACGTCGCCGACCTTCAGCAGCACCTCGGCGACAACGCCGCCGAACGGCGCCGGCACGTCCATCGTCGCCTTGTCGGTCTCCAGCGTGACCAGCGGGTCGTTCTCGGCGACCTCGTCGCCCTGGGCGACATGGACTTCAACAACGGCGACATCGGCGAAGTCGCCGATGTCGGGGACGGTCACCTGCTTCAGATCCGCCATGGGGCCTCCGTCTCGGGGTCGATGCCGTACTGCTCGATCGCGGCCTTGGCGTCCTCGTCGCGGCCGAGCGCGTGCAGCGCGGCGACGGCGACGTGGTGGCGGTCGACCTCGAAGAACCGGCGCAAGGCCTTGCGGTAGTCGCTGCGGCCGAAGCCGTCGGTCCCGAGCACGGTGAAGGGAGCGTCCACCCACGGCCGGATGGAGTCCGGCAGCGCGCGGATGTAGTCGGTCGCGGCGACCACCGGACCGGACCGCCCGCCCAGCGACTCCTCCACGAACGAGCGTCGCGGCTCGGCGGTCGGATGCAGCCGGTTGTGGCGCTCGACCTCCATCCCGTCGCGGCGCAGCTCGGTGTAGGACGTGACCGACCAGACGTCGGACTCGACACCGAAGTCCTCGCGCAGCAGCTCGGCGCCGGCGAGCACCTCGCGCAGGATCGTGCCCGGAGCCCAGCAGCTGCACCTTGGCCTCGTCGCCCCTCGGCGACGACGTGCATCCCGCGCAGGATGCCCTGCCTCCGCGCCCTCCGGCATCGCCGGCTGCGCGTAGTTCTCGTTCATGACCGTCAGGTAGTAGAAGACGTCCTCGTGCTCGGTGAGCATCCGGCGCATCCCGTCGTGGACGATCACGGCCAGCTCGTAGGCGTAGGCCGGGTCGTAGGCAATGCAGTTGGGAATCAGGCCGGCCTGGATGTGGCGAATGCCCGTCTTCGTGCTGCAGCCCTTCGCCGTTGAGCGTCGTGCGCCCCGCGGTGCCGCCGATCAGGAACCCGCGCGCGCGTGAGTCGCCCGCGGCCCACGCGAGATCGCCGACGCGCTGGAAGCCGAACATCGAGTAGTAGATGTAGAACGGCAGCATCGAGACGTCGTGGTTGGCATACGACGTCGCCGCGGCGATCCACGAGGAGAACGCGCCCGGCTCGTTGATCCCCTCCTGCAGGATCTGGCCGGACTTGTCCTCGCGGTAGGACATCAACTGGTCGGCGTCCTGCGGCGTGTAGAGCTGGCCGACCTGGCTGAAGATCCCCAGCTGGCGGAACATCCCCTCCATGCCGAAGGTGCGCGACTCGTCGGGGACGATCGGCACGACGTGCGGGCCGAGCTGCTTGTCGCGGACCAAGGTGGACAAGATCCGCACGAACGCCATCGTGGTGGAGATCTCACGGTCGCCGGTGCCGTCGAGCTGGGCCTTGAACGCGCTCAGCTCCGGGACCGGCAGCGGCGGCGCCTCGGTGCGGCGCTGGGGCAGCGAGCCGCCCAGCTGCGCGCGCCGCGCACGCAAGTACGCCATCTCGGGTGCGTCGTCGGGCGGCTTGTGGAAGCTGACGTCGCGGACCTCGTCGTCGGTGAGGTCCAGGCCGAAGCGGTCGCGGAAGGCGAACAGCGCCTTCTCGTTCATCTTCTTGGCCTGGTGGGTGATGTTCTGGCCCTCGCCGGACTCGCCCATCCCATAGCCCTTGATCGTCTTGGCGAGGATCACGGTCGGCTGCCCGGTGTGGGCGACCGCCTGGGCATAGGCGTTGTAGACCTTCTGCGGGTCGTGGCCGCCGCGGTTGAGCGAGAAGATCTCGGCGTCGCTCCAGTCCTCGACCATCCGCGCGAGCTCGGGGTCGGCACCGAAGAAGTGCTCGCGGACGTAGGCGCCGTCGCGCGACTTGAACACCTGGTATTCGCCGTCGACGGCCGCCTCCATCCGCTTGACCAGCCGGCCCTCGGTGTCGGCGGCCAGCAGCGGATCCCAGCGCCGGCCCCAGATCGTCTTGATGACGTTCCAGCCCGCGCCGCGGAAGTTGGTCTCCAGCTCCTGGATGATCTTGCCGTTGCCGCGGACCGGGCCGTCGAGGCGCTGCAGGTTGCAGTTGACGACGAAGACGAGGTTGTCGAGGTGCTCGCGGCCGGCCAGCGAGATCGCGCCCATCGACTCGGGCTCGTCCATCTCGCCGTCGCCCATGAAGGCCCAGACCTTGCGTCCGGTCGTGTCGCTCATCCCGCGACCGGTCAAGTACTTCATGAACCGCGCTTGGTAGATCGCCATCAGCGGGCCGAGGCCCATCGAGACGGTGGGGAACTGCCAAAAGCCCGGCATCAGCCAGGGATGTGGGTAGGAGGAGAGGCCGGGAGTGCTCGCGTCGGTCTCGGTCCGGAAGCGCTTCATCTGCTCCTCGGAGATCCGGCCCTCCAGGAACGCGCGCGCGTAGATGCCCGGTGAGGAGTGGCCCTGGATGAAGACGAGGTCGCCGCCGTGATCGGCTGACGGCGCGTGCCAGAAGTGGTTGAAGCCGATCTCGTACAGCGTCGCCGCCGACTGGAAGCTGGCGATGTGGCCGCCCAGCTCGGAGGATTCCTTGTTGGCACCGAGCACCGTCGCGATCGCGTTCCAGCGCACGAGCGACCGCACTCGGTGCTCGAGCTCGGGATCGCCCGGGACGGGGACCTCGAGCTCGGCCGCGATCGTGTTGACGTAGGGGGTGCTCAGGTCCTCGGCCGGGTGCAGGCCGCGCAGGCGCGCGTCGGCGAAGACCTCTTCCAGGAGCTGCCGAGCGCGGTCAGGACCGTCGTTGCGGATGACGGCCTCCAGGGCGTCGACCCACTCGGCGGTCTCGATCGGATCGATGTCTGGGTGGAGCGCCATCTCTAGTCCTCCTGGAAGTACTCGGGGTGAGTCTCGCGGATGGCGGGCAGGCTGGAGAGGACCATCCGCAGGTGGTGGCGCAGCTCGCGCTCGGCGGCGACGGCGTCATGGTCGGCGACCGCGCGGACGACGGCCCGGTGCTCGGCGAGCATCTGGCCGCGGTAGCCGGCCTCGGGCAGGCTGAGCAGACGCACACGATCGAGCTGCCCGCGCGTACGCTCGCTCAACCGCCACGCGACCTCGCGCCCCGACAGATCGCAGAGCAGCTGATGCAGGTGATCGTCGAGGCGCGCGAACACCTCGCTGTCGTCGTCGGCGACCGCGCGCTCCTGGGCCTCGAGGTTCTGGTGCAGATCGGCCAGCTGCTCAGGGCGAGCGTCGCGCGCCGCGATCCTGATCGCACCGACCTCCAGCGCCTCGCGGACGAAGTGGGCGTCGGCGATGGCCTGCTCGTCGATGTAGGTGACGAACGTGCCGAGCTGCGGGACGATCGCGACGAGCCGCTCATCGCGCAGACGGGCCAGCGCGTCACGGACGGGCGTGCGGCTGACGCCGATCAACTCGGCGAGCTGGTTCTCCGACAGCCGCCGCCCCGGCTCCAGCTCCGCGCCGACGATCGCCTTGCGCAGCGCGGCGTATGCCTGCTCACGCGCAGACGTTCCGGGCGGGCGCTCACGGAAGGCTGACCGCATCTCGCGTACTAGTATACAAGTGCAGTCATGCCGCAACGAGACACCGAACTTCGGTTGCCATCTCAGCAACGCGGTGTTAAGGTCGAAGGGTGAGCGAAATGGGTCAGAGCACGACACTGGAGCTGGTCGGCCGGCGACTCCGAGAGGAGCGCACGCGCTGCCGACTCAGCCTTGAAGCGGCTGCCGACGAACTCGGCGTCCACAAGTCCGTGCTCTCGCGGATCGAGAACGGCGAGCGTGGACTTGACTCCGTCCTTCTGCGACAGGCTGCAGGGCTGTACGAAGTCCCGATGGACGCGCTCTTCGAGGAAGTCGACACCGGGCTGGTCATCAAGGCGCGAGATACCAGCGGCGATCTCCCGGGGGTCGAGGAGATGGCCCGTTGGGCGCAGCGCAAGCTCAGCGAGCTGCGCTTCGTCCGCGAGCAACACACCGGGACATGATCGGCAGCTCTCGCCAGGACGGTGAGAACGCTGCCCTGGCCCTCCGCCAACGGCTCGGGCTCGGCAACGACGCAGTCGATCTCGAGGACGTCGCCGCCCAACGCGACGCACTCGTCTTTCGCCACCCCTTCGGCGACACGGCGCCGGACGGCATGTACATCTACGACGGCCGGCACGCCTTGATCGTCGTCAACGCGTCAAAGCCCGCCCAGCGCCAGCGCTTCACCCTCGCCCATGAGCTCGGACACCACGAGCTGCATCGAGTCCGCGGACCGATGCACATCATCGATGTCGACGCCCTGGACAACCACGCCGCCGACGGCATCAAAGATCCAGATGAAGTCGCCGCCAATGCCTTTGCCGCGCACCTCCTCCTGCCGCGCACTGCGCTCACGCAGGCGCTCGGCACGAGGCGCAACCGGCAGGTGACGATCGCCGACATCGTCGATCTCGTCCGGCGCTTCCGTGTCTCATGGGAGATGACGTGCTGGCGCCTCTACAACGAGAACCTCATTCGCAGCAGCGACCGTGAACAGTTGATGGGGGTCAACCGAACGGCAACGCTCGCCCAGAACGGCATCAACGACCATCACTACGCGCTGCATGGGCCCGCCGTGCCGACAAGCCTCGCGGTCGATGCCGCGCAGCTCTGGGCGCAGTGGCACCTGACCGATGAGCGGCTGGCACAGATCCTCGACGTCGACGTCGAGACAGCGCTCGCGAAGATGACCACCTGGAACATCGAGCGTGAGGATCGCAGCCGCGACGCGGCCGCCGCCGGCGAACAGGCGCTGGCAGATGCCGGGATCGACCTCGCAGCCATTGCCGCGGCGACGGAAGCCTTCGACGCCGACGAGGACGACGAGTAGTTGTCGCGCACGCTCTGCCTCGACACCACTGCGCTGATCCACTTCGAGGCGGCAGGCGCGCTGCCACTCCTTGAGGTGATGTGCACGCAGGACGGCAGCGCATCCGTGCCCGTGAGCGTCGTGGGTGAATGGCACGGCCACACCACAGATGCAGCCGGATACGTAACAGGGCACCCTTGGCTGAAGATCGTCCGCGCCGACGAGGCAGCAGACCTGCAGATCGTCGCGGACCTCTCGCGCCGCTATCCGACACCACCGGACAAGAACCAGGGCGAGATGGACGTCGTCGCCATCAGCAAACGCCTGGGCTACGTCGCGCTGATGGAGGACGGCATCGGCTGCAAGCAGGCCGACGACCATGGCGTCCCGCACCTCGCCATCGTCACGCTTCTCGCATGTTGCGTCGCCTACGGGCTCATCGCGCACAAGCTCGCGTGGCAAACGCACGTCGCCGTCGAGAGGACGCGCGGGCAGTTTCACTCGATCCTGATCGGCGACCGCCACGGCAGGCGCGGATTCGCGGCAGCTGTGTTGGCCTTCCGGCAACTCAAGCAAGCGGAAGGCGATCCTCCGCTGATCGATTTCATCGCCAGCCGTGGACGTGGCGGGCCAGATGGCTTGCTGCTCGCCGCTGCGCGTGCGGCGATGAACGCCCCGGTTCGTTAGGCCGGCCGACCGCCCGCGACCCTGCTCAGAGCCCCGCGATGGTGCAGCCCTGCGCTCCGCCCGTGAAGCCGCGGACCATGGCGTCGGCGTTGGCGGCCTCCATGCCGAGGTAGGTCGCGCCGGCCGAGCCGGCGGGGCCGAGCGTGTCGCCGTAGAGCGTGTGATCGGCGGAGGCGCCGGTCTCACGCGCGATCGCGTCGGCGAGCTTCGGGTTGATGGAGGACTCGGGGAAGATCGCCTGCACGTGCTCGCGCGTGATGGTCTTCGTGAGCTTGGCGAGATCGCCGGCCGACGGCTGGGCCTGCGTGGTCTGAGACGGGATGACGGCACCGACGACGTCGATGCCGTAGCGGTGGGCGAAGTAGCCGAAGGCGTCGTGGTCGGTGACCAGCTTGCGCCGGTCGGCGGGGACCTTGGCCATGCACTTGGCGATCCCGGCGTCGAGCGCGCGGAGCTTGGCGAGGTAGGTCTCGGCGCCGGCGTCGATCTTCGCCGCCGCCTTCGGGTCGGCCTTGGCGAGCGCGTCGCGGATGCGCGATGTCGCGTACTCGACGTTGCGCGGATCGTGCCACCAGTGAGGATCGAAGCGCGAGGCCTCGGGCCCGATGTCCTCACCCGGCCGCGTGACCGGCCGCCCGGCGCCGGCGTCCAGCAGCACCGGATCGCCGCCGGCGTTGTCGAGCACCTCGCCCATCCACTTGTCGAGATTGTCACCGCTGGTGACGACCAGCTTCGCGCCCGCCGTCTCCTCGATGTCCTTGGGCCGTGGCTCATAATCATGCGGATCGGTGTTGGCCTTAAGGATCTGATGGACCGCGACGGCATCACCGCCGATCGCGCGCACGACGTCACCGAGCTGCGTGGTCGTGACGACCACATCCATTGCCCCGGGCGCCGACGAAGCATCGTTCGAGCCGCAGCCGGCCACCAGGACGGCAGCGGCGAGGAGCGGAACGGAGAGCAGGACAAGACGTCGCATCAGATAAGACTCATTCTTATCATACGGCCACGAGTTCGGCGCATGGCTGCCCGACCTCGGCGACGCGCTCGCCCTGCCGCGGCCGGCGCGCGCGGCACCGGCTCCCGCACCGGTGCCGGTGCCGCCCTAGCTCTGGCGCTGCTCCACGAGCTTCTTGGCCTGGCGCGCGGGCGAGATCTCGACGACATCCCAGACCAGGCCCGCGCGACGCAGCCCGCGGATGACCAAGGACGACACGTCGACCTCGTACCAACGTAGGCCGTGGTGGGCCGAGGTCGGGAAGGCATGGTGATTGTGATGCCAGGACTCGCCCAGTGAGAAGAGCGACAGCCACGCGAGGTTGCGCGACTCGTCGTCGACGTCGAAGCGCTTGCGCCCGAAGAAGTGACAGAGCGAGTTGATGGAGTAGGTCACGTGGTGCAGGACGAGCATCCGCACCGCGCCGCCCCACAGCAGGCCGGTGAGCGCGGTGTCGATCGAGCCGCCGATCAGCCAGCCGAGGCCGAACGGGAACGCGAGGCCGGCGAGGACCCAGAGCAGGAAGGTCCGGTCGACGTAGGCGATGAACGGGTCCTTGAGCAGATCCGGCGTGTAGCGCTCGCGGTTGGCGCGCTGGGTGTGGATGAACAGCCAGCCGACGTGAGCGTGCAACAGACCGCGCAGCGGACCTTCGTGGCCGTGCGGGCTGTGCGGGTCGCCCTCCTTGTCGGAGAAGGCATGGTGCTTGCGATGGTCGGCGACCCAGGAGATGATCGGCCCCTCGATCGCGGCGGAGCCGAAGATCGCCAGCATCCCGCGCACCCACGGCTTGGCCTTGAAGCTGCGATGGGTGAAGTGGCGATGGAAGCCGACGGTGATGCCGACCGCGCACAAGGCATAGGTGATCCCGAAGACCGCGATGTCTGACCAGTGCAGCAGGCTGTTCCACAGCTGCCAGCACACGACGCCGAGTGCCAGGAACGGCAGGACGGTGATGGTGCCGGTGAGGAAGCGGTCCAGCGCCTCGTTCGCGGTCGGCTGAACGTCCTCGGCGGTCGGGCCGATCGACGACGCGCCGGGCGCGGGCGGCTCGGACGCAGGCGGACGCGCGGGCGCGGCGATGCCAGACGGGGTCATGTCATCAGCCTCCCTCGCGCGGGCGCGTGTGTCCCTGGGGCGCGCGGGCGACTCCTACGGGGGTTAACCCCCGAGTAGCGGTGGTTCGGCGGGCGAGTCGATGACGGCCGGCACCTGGACGTTGCATCCCAACGTCCAGGTGCCGGCCGCGCCACGGCACCGATCAGCCCGGCCCCACCGCCTGCGCTTCCCGCGCCCGCCGCGAGCCGCCGAGCTTCGGGCTCCACCAGCACCGCTCACCCAGCAACACCATCGCCGCCGGCACCAGGATCAACCGCACCAGCGTCGCGTCGATCGCGATCGCGATCGCCGCCCCGAACCCGAGCTCGGTGATCACCGGCACGCCCGTGACCGCGAAGCAGGCGAAGACCGCGACCATGATCAACGCGGCGGCGCTGATCGTCCGGCCGCTGGTCGCGATCCCCTCGATCACCGCGGTGCGCGTGTCGCTGCCCGCCTCGCGGCGCTCGCGGATCCGGCTCAGCAGGAAGACCTCGTAGTCCATCGACAACCCGAAGACCACCGCCAAGATGATGGGGATGGTCACGGTGTCGATGTAGCCGTCGGGCCGGCCCCATGTCTGCACCGCGGTGAGGATCCCGAAGCTCGCGCCGACGCTGAGCACGTTGGCCGCCACGGCCTGCAGCGCCAACGGCACGGCACGCAACATGAGCAAGAGCAAGATGAACGTCGCCACCAGCGTCCACAGCGCGATCTTCCACAGCGACCCGGTGATCGCGTGGTTGAAGTCGACCTGCGCCGCGCTGTTGCCGCCGACCAGGCTGCCCGCTGGCAGCCCGGCATGCAGGCGCTTGATCAGGTCCTTGACCTCCGGCGCATCGGCGTTGTGGCGCGTCTGCACGACGATGAAGATCCAGCGCTTGTCGTCGGTGAGCGTGCGCACGCCGGTCTTGACCACCTCCGGATCGGCGCGCAGCAGCTTGACCGCGGGGTTCAGGGCCTTCGGACGGACCAGGATCTTCAGCGGCGAGCCATCGCCGTCACCACGGACCGAGACCGCGGCCTCGAAGCCCTGGCGGGTCTCGTTGTCCTTCGGGAACTGGCGCAGCGCGCCGTCGCCGGTGCGCAGCCCGAGCACCGGGGCGGCGAGCGCCAGCAAGACGATGACCACCGCCACGAGCGACAAGGCGGGCCGCGCCGTGACGCGCTCGCTCCAGCGTCGGAACAGCCCAGAGTCCTTCTTCGCCGGCCCGATCCGCGAACCGAGCACCGCCAGCAACGCGGGCAGCAGCAGCGCGCAGGCGAGCATCGCGACCATCACCACCACGATGGCCCCGAAGGCCATCGAGCGGATCGCCGGCGTCGGGACCAGCAGCAGCCCGGCCAGCGCGATGACCACGCCCGCGCCACTGAAGAGCACCGCCATGCCGGACGTCGCCATCGCCGTCGCGCGCGCGGCGGCGAGCGTCGCGCCGTCGCGCAACTCCTCGCGGAAGCGCACGACGACGAACAGCGAGTAGTCGACCGCGACGCCGATCCCGATCATCGACGCCATGTTCGGGACGTAGAAGCTCATCGTCGTGTGGCGCGCGAGCAGCCCGATCAGCGCCATCGTCAGCAGGACCGAGACACCGCCGATCGCCAGCGGCAGCGCGGCCGCGGCCAAGGACCCGAAGATCGCCAGCAGGATCAGCGCGATGACGGGGAAGCCGACGCGCTCGGCGCCCTTGAGGTCGTCCTTGGTCAGGTCGACCATCCCGGCCCACAGCGCGCCGGCGCCGACAAGATGCAGCTTCACCGCCCCGTACTGGCGGCCCTCGTTGAGCGCGAGCCTCTTGCGCAGCGCCTTGGCGACATCGGGCGCGTGGAACTCGTCGGCGTTGAGCTTGAGCGGGATGACGACCGGACGGCCGGGTCGCGTGCGCGCGAGATAGATCCCGGTCTCGGCGAGCTGCGGCACGAGATCGACGCGCGGCGTCTCGCGCGCCCCCTTGCCCAGCGCGGCGATCGCCGCGCGGTAGTCGCGCAGCGGCGTGCCCTTGGGCGCGACGAGCACGGCGGCCAACTCGGTCGGCCGGTAGTCGATCGGAACGTCGGACTGGACCTCCTTCTCGACGCGCTCCGAGGCCGAGCCCGGCACCTGGAAGCCGCCGCCCGTCAGGTGGTCGGACTGCCCGAGCGCGGCCGGAACCGCGGCGGCGATCACGACCGCCCAGGCGATCAGCACCGGGATGCGGTGGCGACCGATCCAGGCGTGGACTGCGCTGAGCACCGAAGGAGCCTAGCTGCGACAGGCGATCGTGCCGTCAGCAGGCACGACCTGACCGGAGCTGTAGTGCCCCTCGGCGTGCCAGCGCCACTTGTGATCCGGCGGGCAGTAGGTGCTCGCGATCCAGTCCTCGCGACCGAACATGGCGTGCAGGCCCTCCGCCCGCAGCGGGATGCCGGCGACGATCTGGAGGTTGCGCGGGATGTTGAAGTCCACCCGGTACTGCCAGCGCCCCGAGGTCAGCTTGGTGATCCTCGCGGCGATCGGCTGCTGGACGCGTGCGGGGACCGACAGCACGACATAGAAGTAGATGAAGTGCGCGCCGCCGTTGACGATCGTGATCTTCGGATAGCTCGTGACGCCGTCAGCATCGGCGACCGCCGTCGCGTGACCCACGATCGAGCGCGCAGGACAGGTCCGCACCCCGCTGTGCTCCATCGCCTTGAAGCTGCAGGTCGGGAACTTGCCGCCGTTGTAGACGCCGGCCTTAGAGGTCCAGATCGAGACGGACTGGACGAGCGGCGGGTCGTAGTCGTGCGGGATGTCGATCTTCGCCCGCACGTCGACGTGGACGCCCTGCGGGTGGCTCGGCGTCCCGGCCTTGTTGGGCGTCACCTTGACGACCGCCGTGACCTTGATCGGCACGATGTCTTGCCCGAAGGCGAGCGCGGCAACGCCGAGCAACGCCACGGCAACGAGGACTCCAACTCCGACCCGGAACATGACTGGGGACGCTAGGGCAGTGAGTCGTGCTTTGCAAACGAGAACATGTCTTTAGCGCTCGCCGCGAGCGCCCCCGAAGCGCCGCCGCCGGACATCGCCTCGCCAACTATACCGTCCAGACGGTATAGTAACGGTCATGCCCGCCTTCCTCCTCCTCTCCCTCGCGATCCTCTCCGAGGTCGGCGCCACCCTTGCGCTGCGCGTCTCCGACGGGTTCTCCAAACCCATGCCGTCGGCGATCGTCGTGGCCGGCTACGGGATCTCGTTCTGGTTGCTCGCGCTCGCGCTGAAGGACATCCCCGTCTCGCTGACCTACGCGATCTGGTCGGGTGTCGGCACCGCGCTGGTCGCCGTCGCCGGCGTCGTCGCCTTCGGTGAGACGATGAACGTCATGAAGCTCGCCAGCCTCGCGATCATCGTCCTCGGCGTCGCCGGCCTCAGCGCGGCCGGCGGGGCGCACTAGGTGCCCCGGCGCGCCGCGGGCGACACCCGCGACAGGCTCCTGGACGCCGCCGCACGCCTCCTGTTGCGCGATCCGTCGAAGCTCACGCTCGACGCCGTCGCCCAGGAGGCGGGCGTCTCCAAGGGCGGCCTGCTCTACCACTTCTCCTCCAAGGCCCAGCTGCTCGACGCGGTCGTCGACCGCTGGGAGGCCTCGTTTCAGGCCGACATCGACGCCGCCGCCGACGGCGAGCCCGGCGGCTGGACACGCGCGTATGCCGACGTCTCGGCCCGCGACCTCGACGACGCGCACACGCGCGAGGTCGACAGCGGCATCCTCGCCGTCCTCGCGCTGCAGCCCGAGCGGCTGGAGGCCGTCCGCGCCCGCTACGAAGGCTGGCAGGAGCGCATCACCGACGAC
The DNA here is from genome assembly GCA_963731005.1 of uncultured Conexibacteraceae bacterium. GTDB lineage: Bacteria > Actinomycetota > Thermoleophilia > Solirubrobacterales > Solirubrobacteraceae > Baekduia. The sequence goes on from CAVSTZ010000002.1 coordinate 144,815, forward strand.
GGCATCGACGCCGTCGACGCCACGATCGTCCGGCTGGCCGCCGACGGCCTGTGGTTCTGCGAGCTGCTGGGGCTCGCCCCGCCCCCCGGCGCGCTGCGCGAGCAGGTGCTCGAGCGGCTGCGCGGCCTCACGCGCGCCGACACGAGATGAGTTCTCCGGGCTGAGTCGGTCTAAGGTTCCTGAGGTGATGCTCGCCGTGAGCATCTTGCTCCCTCTCCCCAACCCACCGGAGCCTCTTTCCCCCATGCGCACACTTGCCCGTTGGTGCTTCCGGCACCGCTGGATCGTCCTCGCCGGCTGGATCGTCGCCCTCGTCGGCCTCTCCGCCATCCACGCCGGCGCGGGCTCGGACTACAAGGACGAGTTCAAGCTCAGCGGCACCGACAGCTTCGATGCCCTGCACCTGCTGCAGAAGTCCGCCCCGAAGGCCTCGGGCGACCAAGAGCAGCTCGTCGTCGCCGTCAAGGACGGCAAGATCACCGACGCGCAGACCAAGGCCCGCGTCGAGACGGCGCTGGACGCCGTCGCCAAGATGCCGCACGTCGCGTCGGTCGCGTCACCGTTTGCCGCCGGCAACGAGGCCCAGGTCTCCAAGGACGGCCGCATCGCCTTCGCGACGGTCACGCTGGACGATGACGTCGTCGGCGTGCCGATCGACGCGAGCAAGGACATCGTCTCCAAGGTCCAGAGCTTCAGCAAGGACGGGCTCCAGGTCGAGATCGGCGGCCAGGCGATCGAGCAGGCCCGCCAGCAGGGCGGCGGTGGCGTCGGCATCGGCTTCGTCGCGGCGCTGGTCATCTTGATGGTGGTCTTCGGCTCGTTCCTGGCGGCGATCCTGCCGCTGCTGACCGCGGCCTTCGCGCTGGGCGTCGGCGTCGCGGTCATCGGGCTGCTGTCGCACGTGCTCACGATGGCGTCGTTCAGCTCCGAGCTCTCGCTGCTGATCGGCCTCGGCGTCGGCGTCGACTACGCGCTGTTCATCGTGACCCGATACCGCCAGGAGATCATGCGCGGCGCGACGCCCGAAGACGCCGCGGTCAACTCGCTCGACACGTCGGGGCGCGCGGTCCTGTTCGCCGGCATCACGGTCTGCATCGCGCTGCTGGGCATGTTCGCGCTGGGCGTGTCGTTCCTCTACGGGGTCGCGACCGCCGCGTCGATCGTCGTGGCCTTCACCGTGCTCGCCGCGTTGACCCTGCTGCCCGCGCTGCTGGCGCTGTTCGGCAAGCGGGTGCTGACCGGCAAGCAGCGCCGCGCCGTCGCGGCGGGCGAGCTGACGACCACCGACGAGTCGCCCGCGTGGGCGCGGTGGGCCGACATCCTGCAGAAGCGGCCGGTCGTCCTCGCCGTGTCGGCGGCCGTCGTCATGCTGCTGCTCGCCGCGCCCGCGCTGTCGATGCGCCTGGGCTCTTCAGACGCCGGCAACGACCCGGCGGGCTCGACGACGTTCAAGGCCTATGACCTGCTCGCCCAGGGCTTCGGGCCCGGCTTCAACGGGCCGCTACAGCTCGTCGCCGAGGTCGACGGCGCCAGTGGCAAGGCGGCGTTCACGCGAGTGGTCGACGCCGTGCGCAAGACCCACGGCGTCGTCGCCGCGACCGCGCCGGTCGTCGTCGGCAAGAACATTGCCTTGGCCCAGGTCTACCCACAGCACTCACCGCAGGACGCGGCGACCAGTGACCTGGTCAAGCACCTGCGCACCAGCGTGGTGCCACCGGCCGAGCAGGGACAGGTCGACGTGCTGGTCGGCGGCTCGACCGCGATCGGGATCGACTTCTCCAAGGTCCTGGGCGACAAGCTGCCGTTGTTCATCGGCATCGTCGTCCTGCTGTCGTTCCTGTTGTTGATGGCCGTCTTCCGCAGCCTGGTGATCCCCGCGATGGCCGCGGTCATGAACCTGTTGTCGGTCGTCGCGGCCTTCGGCGTCGTGGTCGCGGTCTTCCAGCACGGCTGGGGCGCCGAGCTGATCGGCGTCGACCGCACCGGCCCGATCGAGGCGTTCCTGCCCGTGATGGTCTTCGCGATCCTCTTCGGGTTGTCGATGGACTACGAGGTCTTCCTCGTCAGCCGCATCTACGAGGAGTGGCACAAGCGCGGTGACAACACCGAGGCCATCAAGCACGGCCTGGCCGCGACCGGCCGGACGATCACGGCGGCCGCCGCGATCATGGTGCTGGTCTTCGGCGCCTTCATCCTCGGCGGCGAGCGGGTGATCAAGCTGTTCGGCGTCGGCCTGGCCGGCGCGGTCTTCCTCGACGCGCTGATCGTGCGATCGATCCTCGTGCCGGGACTCATGCTCACCGTCGGCAAGGCGAACTGGTGGCTGCCGTCGTGGCTGGAGCGCATCGTGCCGCGCCTCAACGTCGAGGGTCAGGCTTCGTCGACGTCAGAGCCCGCGCCGCCGGAGGCGACGGGGCCCGGGCCGGCCGGCCGGCCCGCGACCGAGAGCGCCTGACGCAGGCGGTCTGAAGGCCAACGCACCCTGGCCACCAATTCGGGTGGTCAGGAGTGTGTTTGGACTGTACGTTGCCGTTCTCATGGGGCATGCTGTTGGTCGACCAGTCGTCTCACTCCCTCGGGACAGGGGGCGAGCGACCGCTGACGCAGAGCTAGAGACCGAGCGTACGCGAGCTGGTCCTTCTCCCAACGGGTCGGGCGCTTCCCCTGGCGCTCGACCCGTTGACCCTTCTGTGATGACCGACGACCCGTCGCCCGGCAGCGTGACCGCAACCGCCGCCGCGGCTGCGGGCTCCTCGACGCTGCCGGCGTTGCACCTGCTCGTCGCGATGCTCGGCGACCGGGAGATGATGACGCCGGGCTCGTCGTTCTATGACCGGCTCGCCGAGACCGTCTGCCGGCTGGGCTCGATGCGCCGTGCCGCGGTCTACATGTCCGACGACATGCGCCGACACGTGTGGGCCGCGGGCAGCCACGGCATCGACCTCGCGCTGCTGGCCGACGGCCCCGTCCAGGCGATCCCGTTCGCGATGCGCGCGCTGGAACGCGACGAGGTGCTCGAGGTCACCGCCGACGTCGTCAGCGTGCTGCCGGCCAACGACGTCGCGCGGCTCGCGCTCTCCGACGTCACCTGCATCCCGATGTCGGCGGGCGGCCGTCACTACGGCGTCGTGCTCGCCGAACGCGGGGACGGCGGGACGTTGAGCGCCGCCGAGCGCCAGGGACTGTGGACGATCGGCAAGGTCTGTGCGCTGGCGGCCTCCGCGCGCGCGGCCACGCGCCAGCAGGAGCGCGCGCGCCACCTCGGGGATCGGCTCGACCTCGCGCGCGACGTGCACGAGCGCGTGATCCAGCGCCTCTTCGGCGTGACGCTCGCGCTCGGAGCGCCCGGCGACCTGACCGCGCCCCAGCGCGAGCGCTGTGCCGAGGAGCTGCAGGCCGCCACCGAGGAGCTGCGGCTGGCGATCCAGCGCCCGCCGGCGCGGCCGGGTCGCGACCATCCGGTCCAGACCACGCTGCGCGTCGAGCTCTCACAACTGGCGGCCGAGCACGCCGACGTCGACGTGCGGGTCTTCTGGGAGCCCGACGTCGAGCTTCCGCCGGCGATGGAGCCGCTGGCCCAGAACGTCGTCGCCGAGGCGATGCGCAACGCGCGCAAGCACGCCGAGCCGACGTGGATCGACATCCGCGTCGAGCACGCCCAGGACACCGTCACAATCGCGATCGTCAACGACGGGGTCGGCGCCGGGGCGCCGGCGGGCGCCGGCGTCGGGCTGCGTCTGGCGGCTTTCGAGGCGCTGGAGTTCGGCGCCGCCGTCGACTTCGGGCTCACGCCCCCCGATCGTTGGCACGTCCGTCTCGTCCTCCCACTGCCGAGCCATCCATGAGCACCTCCACCGCATCGCGCCGCCTCAGCGTGCTGGTCGTCGACGATCACGACATCGTCCACTGGGGCATGCGCCTCGTCCTCGTCCAGCAGGACTGGGTCGAGCGCTGCGTGCCGGCGACCACCGGCGACGAGGCCGAGGACCGCGCCCGGCGCTACCAACCGAACGTCGCGCTCGTCGACCTCTTCGTCGGCGACGAGTCGGGCACCGACATCGCCCGCCGCGTGCGCGCCGCCCACCCGTCGACGCGCGTCCTGCTGATCTCGGGCGCCGGGCGGATCTCGGCCACGGCCGCGCGCGCCGCCGGCGCCGCGGGCTTCGTCACCAAGGACCGCAGCGCCGCGGAGATCGTCGAGGCGATCCGCCGCATCGGCGCCGGCGAGGACGTCTTCGACGCACCTCCGAGTCCGACCGGCGGAGCAGCCGCGACCACCCCCGGCGGGCCCGCCCACCAGCGCCTCACGGGTCGCGAGAACGAGGTCCTCCAACTGGTGGCCGCAGGCCTGACCAACGCCGAGATCGCCGCCGAGCTGCGGCTGTCGCCCAACACGGTCAAGGAGCACGCGAGCTCCATGTTTCGCAAGCTCGGCGCGCGCAACCGCGCCGACGCCGTCGTTCGCGCCCAGCGCCTCGGCGTCCTGAGCTGACGGCCGCGCCCGGCCGCGGGCGCGTGGAGAGACGCCGAGGGCCCCGCTCGCGCGAGGCCCTCGGGTCAAGCCGGTGGTGCGGGTGCTACTTCTTCTTGGGGCCGTTGACGGCCGTCTTGAGGCCGGCCCCCGCCGTGAACTTCGGCGCCTTGCTCGCCTTGATCTTCACGGTCTCACCCGTCTGCGGGTTACGACCGGTACGAGCGCTGCGCTTGACGACGGAGAACTTGCCGAAGCCGGTCAGGGCGATGTCCTCGCCCTTCTTGAGGGACTTCTCAACGGTGGTGATGAACGACTCGACGGCCTTGCGCGCGTCGGCGTTCGTGAGACCGCTGTCCTTGGCGATGGCCTCGACGAGCTCGGTCTTGTTCATGCGGATGCTCCTGTATCGACGGCAAACAGAGGGCCGCAGCCTAGACGAGGGGCCCTACGGAGCGTTCGCCGGTCGCGAGCGAGATCGATTCGGGCCCGAACCGGTTGGCCCGGTTCAATCCTTGCGCAGGGCGTCCTTGACCTTGTCGGCGGCGTCGCCGACCTTGTCCTTGACGCTGCCGGACGCCCGATCGACCTTGCCCTCGTTCTTCAGGCTGTCGTCGTCGGTGAGGTCGCCTGCGGCTTGCTTGGCGCGACCCTTGAGGTCGTCTGTGGTCCCATCGCCCATGACGGGCTCCTTTCGGCGGTGTGCGTTGGGTGCTTCGAGACCGACGTACCCAGATCACGCACCGGCACGCATGGCGATGCGTGCGGCCAGCCGCGACAGGACGTCGGGGGCCAGCTCGAAGAAGCGCAGCGGGCGGCCGCCGGCAACGGGCTGCACGCGCAGCTGGCCGTGGCGACGCAGGCGGCCGGCGGGGCGCTCCTGCACACCGGCGACGTCGCGGTGGCGCAGGTAGCGCACGCGGCCCATGATCGCGTCGTCGCGCAGCCACAGCAGCCGCCGGTCGGTCACGGCGAGCTGGACGTCGTGGCTGTCGGTCGTAGCGGTCAGGACGACCTCGTCGACCTGCTCGCCGGGCTCCAGCGTGGCGAGCAGCTCGCGGGCCAGGACGCGCCGGACGGCGGGTGCGAGCCAGTCGCCGGCGAGCTCGACGGGCGGGTCGGGCTCGGGCTCGGGCGTCGGGGTGGCGCCGTTGGCGCCGCCGTGTCCCTCCTCCAGGCGACCGAGCAGCAGGTCGTGGGCGGCGTTGATGGAGATCATCAGCTCGCCGGCCGCCTCCCCTGCCCGGTCGGGGTGAAACCGCTTGGCCAGCGCGCGATAGGCGCGCTGGACCTCCTCCGGCGACGCGCCGGGGTCCAGGCCGAGGACGGCGTGCGGATCCACGCCTGCATTCTGGCGAACGGCGGTCAGACGTCCGGCCAGCAGCTCACCGATCGCGCCAGAATCGCCCATACTCCAGCGTCGTGATGCAGACCCGGCAGGAGCGCGTGTACCTGGAGACCCCGCGACATCGGATCGCGGGAACCCTGACGCTGGCCCGCGACGGCTACCGCAGCCGGGTGTCCGACGTCCTCAACGCGTCGGAGCGCGACTTCATCCCGCTCACCGACGTGACCGTGGAGCTGGTGGGCCACGAGGGGCCCGGCACCCACCACGACTTCCTCGCGGTCTCCCGCCACCACGTCGTCATCGCCATCCCCGAGCTGCCCGAGGACGGGGCGCTCGACGCGGCGACGGCGGCGATGCCGCCCGCCGGCTCGGGCTGAGCACCGGGGCCGCACGGAGAGAGAGGGATTCGAACCCTCGGTGGACCGTAAAGCCCACACACGATTTCCAGTCGTGCCCGTTCAGCCGCTCCGGCACCTCTCCCAGAAGGGGGCGAGGATAGCGATCGACGGCGGCTCAGACCTGCCAGGCGCCGTCGACGAGGATCGGCGTCTCGGTGCCTGAGGCGTCGAGGCCGAGGACGCGGACCTCGGGCGAGCCGATCATGAAGTCCACATGGATGGTCGAGTCGTTGACCTTCTCGACGTCGGGACCCTCGACGCACATCTCGTAGGCGTGTCCGAGCGCGATGTGGCTCGCCGCGTTCTCGTCCAGCAGCGTGTCGAAGAAGACGGTGTCCAGCGCGCCGATGCGGCCGTCGCCGTCGACCAGCGCGGTCTCCCCCAGCCGGTTGGCGTTCTCGTCGCGCGCCGCGTAGGAGCGCAGGACCTCGGCGTTCTCCTCGGCGTCGATCCGCACGGCGCGACCGTCACGGAACTCGACCTCGAGCCCACGGATGATCGAGCCGCCGAGCACCAGCGGCTTGGTGGCGCGCACGACGCCCTCGGCGCGCAGCGGGTCCGGCGAGGTGAAGATCTCCTCCGACGGGAGGTTCGGCAGGTGCGTGATCCCGTCGACGGTCTCGAAGCGGGCGGCCAGGAACCTCGACGTCGGCAGCAGCCCGACCGTGAGGTCGGTTCCGGGACCGACGAAGCGCAGCGCGTCGAAGCGGCGCTCGGTCACGCGAGCAGCAGCGCTGACCAGCACCTCGGCGCGCTCGCCCCAGGCCGCGATCGGATCGTCGGTGTCCAGGCGGCACACGTGCAGGATCTGGTCGCAGAGCTTGACCCACGCGTCCTCGGGATCCAGATCGGGATGGACCAGTTCCGCCCACGGGCGGGTCGGGCAGGGGACGGCCGTCCAGTTGGTCGTGCGCTCGTTGACCACCTTGCCGGTCTCGCGCACGGCGGGCAGTTGGTCGCGACCGACCCGTGACGGTTCGAGATCGCTGAGCAGTCCGGGGTGCGCAGGGCCGGTCAGCCCGACGCGCGCGGCACGCGCGCGCCCCAGCTCCAGGATCCGCTCGCCGTACCAGGACGGCACGAAGTCGAGCGTGTCGTCGGGCGCGTACTGCAGCCGGGCGCGCTTGACGTGCAGATCGAAGTAGGCGACGTCGACGAACTTCGCGCCATGGCGATAGCCGGCGGCGGCCAGCGCCCGGGTGACCGTCTCCTTGCCGATCTCCGAGCCGATCGCGAGCAACTGCCCGGGCTGGAGGTTGGCCGCGGTCTTGATGACGAGGTCGGCGAACCGCTCCACGATCTCGGGATCGTCGAAGGCCGCACGCTTGCCGGAGGTCATCACCCCACCCTATCGGCGGGGGTGGGCGTCTTTGGTGAGCGTCTGAGCCCGGCCGGGCTCAGACGTCGTCGACGAGCTTCAGGACCGCGTCGAGCCCGGAGATCTCCAGCACCCGGGCGACCGGCCCGTCGGGCTCGGTGCGCACGAGCGCAAGGCTCCCGCCGTGCTCCTGAGCGGCGTGATGGGCCGCCACGATCACCCGCACGCCGGTGGAGTCCATGAACTCCAGGCCACGGAGGTCGAGCACCGCAGAGCCTCCGTCGCGCAACCCCGGCAGCAGCGCCGCCTCGAGTTGCGGGGCCGTCGCGAGATCGAGCTCGCCGCGCACGACGACCACCGCTTGGGTGTCGTTCCGATCGACCGTCACGGAGAAGGGCTCTGGCCCGATGCCACTCACGGCGCGAAGCCTAACCGCCTCGCGAGCCAGTCACCTCCCTGACAGGCGCCGTGCAGCGATCGCGGTCTGCGTCATACAGCCACCGTGACGCCGGATGATGTCGCGGTCAAGCGCGAGCGTCCGCCCCACGCCGCGTGCTCGGCGTAGTCCATCAAGTTGCCGAAGTACCCGCCCAACGGCTCGGCGGAGACGCCGGCCGGCTCGAGGATGGAGCGCGCCCAGCGATCGTCGAAGCGCACGCCGAGCGCGAAGTAGGGGAAGAAGATCCGCGCACGATCGAGCGCCGTGCGCTGCGCGGCGGTCATCGGCCGCCCGAGCGCCTCGTCGAGCACGCTGGGGTCGACGACCGCCGGTGCCGGGACGCCGAAGCGCGCGGCGGCCAGCTCGATGACCTCGGCGACGGTGCTTGCGTGCTTGCCGGCCACCGCGTGGTAGGTCCCAGTCGGCGCGTCGGCGAGGCCCAGGATCGTGTCGGCGACGTAGTCGACCGGGACGACGTCGACCGGCGAGTCGGCCAGCGCCGGGATGACCGGCAGGCGGCCGCGCGCGAACATCTTCAGCGGCCAGTACAGGACGTTGAACGATCGCGTCCACCCCGTGGTGCGATCGCCGACGACGATGCTCGGGCGCACGATCTGCAGCGGCAGCCGCGGCGACCATCCACGCAGCAGTTGCTCGGCCTCGTGCTTGGTCTGCTCGTAGGTGTTGCGAAACGGCAGGCCGATCGTCATCTCGTCCTCGCCGAAGGTGCCGGTACGCCGACCGGCGACGTAGGCGGTGGAGACGTGCACGATCCGCCGCAGGCCGTTGCCCCGCACGGCGGCGCGCGAGGCGAGCTCGGCGACGCGCGCGGCGCCGGCGGTGTTGACGGCCCGCGCCTCGTCGAGCGGCAGGTCGAAGCTCACCGACGCGGCGCAGTGGATGATCTCGTCACACGCGCGCGCGAGCCGCTCGCGATCGGCATGGCGGAGACCGAGGCCGTCGACCAGCAGGTCGGCCGGCACGGCGCTGCAGCGCGACATGTAGGCATCGATGCGCTCGGGCGGCGCGACCTCGGCGAGCGCGCCGCGCAGGCGCGCGGTCGCCTCCGCCACATCGGCCGCGCGCACCAGCGCGACGACCGGACGTGCTGATCGCTCCAAGATACGGAGCATGACGGCTGTTCCGACGAAGCCCGTGACGCCGGTCAGCAGAACTGCATCGGTACGCGTGGGGAACATGGTCCGATGGTCCTCCCCACCTGTGAGCCTCACCACGGACCGCCGGTCGGAACTCCGACACGATGAGGTCGACCACCGGCACGAGAATTGACCGCTGCGCCGCCTCGCTAGGGTGCGAGGCATGGGCGTACGCATCGGGTACAAGGCCTCGGCAGAGCAGTTCGACCCGCGCGACGTTGCTGGAGTACGCGCGACAGGCAGAGGCCGTCGGGCTGGAGCTCGTCGGCGACCTCCGACCACTTCCAGCCATGGCGCCATCGCGGTGGCCATTCGCCGGCGGCGCTGCCGTGGCTGGGCGCGGCGTCGGTCGCGACCACGACCGCGGTGCTGGGCACCAGCGTCCTGACGCCGACGCTGCGCTACGAGCCCGCGATCGTCGCCCAGGCGTTCGCCACGCTCGGGTGCCTGGCGCCCGGCCGCGTGTTCCTCGGCGTCGGCACGGGCGAGGCGATGAACGAGACGCCCGCGACCGGCGCGGAGTTCCCGGGGCGCAAGGAGCGGCGGCTGCGGATGGCCGAGGCGATCGAGCTGATCCGGCGGCTGTGGCGCGAGGAGCGCGTCGACTTCGACGGCGAGTACTACAAGACGTCGCAGGCCACGATCTACGACCGCCCCGACGAGCGAGGTGCCGATCTTCGTCGCCGCGTCGGGCCCGCTGGCGGCCAAGCTCGCCGGCCGCGTCGGCGACGGCTTCATCTGCACCAGCGGCAAGGACCCGCAGCTCTACCTCGACCTGCTCGAGAAGGTCGCGCGAGGGCGCCGAGGCCGCCGGGCGCGACCACGCGCAGATCCGGCGCATGATCGAGATCAAGGTCTCCTACGACCGCGACACGCGAGAAGGCCTATGACAACTGTCACTTCTGGGCCCCGCTGGCGCTGACGCCGGAGCAGAAGGAGGGCATCGAGGACCCGATCGAGATGGAGCGCGTCGCCGACGAGCACCTCGACCAGGCCCACACCCGCTTCATCGTCTCCGACGATCCCGACGAGGTCGTCGAGAAGATCGGCGTCTACGTCGACCTCGGCTTCGACGACCTCCTGCTCCACGCTCCGGGGCCCGACCAGTCGCGGTTCATCCAGCAGTTCTCCGAGGACGTCCTCGCCAAGCTGCGGGCCCGCGCGGGCTGATCTCGGCGCCTAGTGCCAGCGCCAGTGGCGGTGGATGCCGGCCAGGACGGGAAGGCCCTGGAACTGCAGCGCCATGTCGAGGTCGAACTCGATGACATACACCAGGCCTCGACGCACGGCGACCGTGTTGCTCTGCAACAGCAACGCCCCGTTGTAGTTGAACTGCACCGCGCCGGAGGCTGCACGACGACCGTCCAGGGTCGACGCACGGAAAGGAGCCGTGAGCTGCACGTTCTGCGCCTGTTGCGGCGGAGACATCACCAGCCCCAGAAGCTCCTCGGGCGATGCCGGGAGCTTCCGGCCCAGCTGCCGCTCCAGATCCACCACCGGAATCACGCTGATGCCGACCTGCATCAAGTTGACCGTGGCGCTGCGCTTGCTCTTCGGCGATGCCGCACCGTAGACGTGTGAGTTGCCCGTCTTGCTCTTGCCGGTCTTCCAGTTGCCCGGAACGAGCGTCGAGAAGCCGACGCCGCGGATCTTGCGGCTCGCCGCCTGCGAGGCGCTCGGCACGGTCGCGCAAGCGAGCACGGCGAGGAGGATCGAGCAGGCCAAGATCCTGCGCTTTTTGAGGCTGCCGCCTCGTGCCCACCACATCATGGGGTGGAACATCGCAGCTTCGAATGGCGCCCGCTGGAGTTGCTAGTGCCAGTCCGGCAAGACCGCCGGCGACCACGTCATGACCGGTTTTCAGGCGTCGCGGGTGCGGCTCGGCGCATCGACGACGGTGGTGGTCGCGAGCGCCGTCGCACCGCCCCCGCCCAGGACCTTGCGCGTGAGCCCTGGCAGCAGGATGCGGGCAGCCGCGGCGAGCGCGTAGGGCCGCGGCGCGTAGCGCTCGGCCTTGCCACCTGGACCGGCCGCCACGATCGCCGCCGCCACCTTCTCGGGCGTCGAGACCATCCAGCGGGTCGCGGCCTTGGCGACCAGCTCGGCCTGCGGGAAGCCCTCGGTCGCCACGAAGCCCGGGTTGACGATCCCGACGTGGACGCCGTTGGGCCGCTCCTCCAAGTGCAAGGCATCGCTCCAGCCGATGAACGCGAACTTCGAGGCGCTGTAGGCGCCGGCGCCCGCGCGGGCGACGCGGCCGGCGGTGCTCGCGACGTTGACGATCGCGCTCGGCGCGCTCTCGCGCAGGAGCGGGAGCAGCGCCTCGGTCAGCGCGGCCTGGGCGAAGAGGTTGAGCTCCAGCGTCTGACGCAGGTTGGCGGTGCCGACGTCGGCAAACGCGCCGCGCCACCCTGCGCCGGCGTTGTTGACCAGCAGGTCGAGGCGACCGTGGCGTGCGCGCACGGCATCGGCGATGCGCACCCCGGCGCCGTCGTCGGTCAGATCCTCGGCGAGCACCAGGACGTCGCCGCCGAGCTGGGTGGCCAGCGCCTGGAGGCGATCTTCGCGGCGAGCGACGAGGACCAGTTGCGCGCCCGGCTCCTGGGCCAGACGCCGCGCGGTCGCCTCGCCGATGCCGCTCGACGCGCCGGTGATGAGGGCGATCATGGGCGCCATCCTACGGTGATGCCGCAGGGCGGTCGGTGGCCGCGCCGGCGTCCTCGAACAGCGCGACGAGCTGGCCACGGCAGGAGCCCCACTGCTTGGCCGCGCGCGTCCCGCCCACGTGGAGCGTGTCGAGGACCACGAGTCCGCGGATCGTCGCCAGCGCCAGCTCGACGAGGCGCTCGAAGTCCGGACGTCCGGCCAACGCCGGGAAGAGGTGGCGCGAGAGCTCCATCGTCTGGCGGTCCAGCTGACGCTCGATCGGGATCAGGTGGCGGCGCAGCTCCTCGTCGGTGCGACCGTGCGTCCACAGATCGAGCGTCGCCTGGTAGAGCGGGTTGGCGTAGCTCTCCCACAGCAGGTCGAGCCCGCGCGCGACGCGATCGGGGCCGGCCGGCAGCGCGTCGGCGGCCTCCAGCAGCTTCTCGCCGCGGCGCAGCGTGAGGTGCTCGGCGGCGGCGGCCAGGAGCGCGTCACGCGTCTGGAAGTGATGCAGGTGCGCGCCCCGCGAGACGCCTGCGCGCTCGGCCACGCGCGCGGTCGTGGTATTGGCATAGCCGTCTTGGACGAGGCACTCGAGCGTCGCGTCGAGCAGGGCCTGACGGGTGGTGGCGGAGCGCTCGGCCTGGTTGCGCCGGGGCGCGCTCTGCGTCGACTTCGTAACGGCCATGTGATGACCATGCTACTTGCGTTCACGACTGAATGTTTCTGTGGTAGCTTCCCGAGCCCGAATTCGACTTGAGGAGTACGAGGGAATGGCAGCCACCGAAGCGTTGGTCTTCGACGCGATCCGCACCCCGCGCGGCAAGGGCAAGAGCAACGGCTCGCTGCACGCGACCAAGCCGGTCGACCTCGTCGTCGGCCTGATGCACGAGATGCTCGTGCCGCAACGGCGAGCTCGATCCCAACCGGGTCGACGACGTCGTCCTCGGCTGCGTCTCGCCGGTCGGCGACCAGGGCGCCGACATCGCCAAGACCGCCGCGATCAAGGCCGGCCTGCCCGACACGGTCGCCGGCGTGCAGCTCAACCGCTTCTGCGCCTCCGGCCTGGAGGCCGTCAACATCGCCGCGCAGAAGGTCGCCTCCGGCTGGGAGGACCTCGTCTTCGCCGGCGGCGTCGAGTCGATGTCGCGCGTGCCGATGGGCTCCGACGGCGGCGCCTGGGCGATGGACCCGGAGACCAACTACGACACGTCCTTCGTCCCGCAGGGCATCGGCGCCGACCTGATCGCCACGATCGAGGGCTTCACCCGCGACGACGTCGACGCCTACGCCGCCCGCTCGCAGGAGCGCGCCGCCGCCGCGCAGGCCGACGGCCGCTTCGACGACTCGGTCGTCCCGGTGCACGACCTCAACGACAACGTCGTCCTCGACCACGACGAGTTCATCCGCCCCGGCACGACGGTCGAGACGCTCGGCAAGCTCAAGCCGTCGTTCGCGGCGATGGGCGAGATGGGCGGCTTCGACGCCGTCGCGCTGCAGAAGTACCACTGGGTCGAGAAGATCGACCACGTCCACACGCCCGGCAACTCGTCGGGCATCGTCGACGGCGCCTCGCTGGTCGCGATCGGCAACGAGCAGACCGGCAACGAGCTGGGCCTCGACGCCGCGCGCGCGCATCCTCGCCACCGCGGTCTCCGGCGCCGACCCGACGATCATGCTCACCGGCCCCGCGCCCGCCTCGCGCAAGGCGCTGGCCAAGGCCGGCCTGACCGTCGACGACATCGACCTGGTCGAGATCAACGAGGCGTTCGCCGCCGTCGTCCTGCGCTTCGTCGCGCGACATGGACCTCGACATGGAGAAGGTCAACGTCAACGGCGGCGCGATCGCCATGGGCCACCCGCTCGGCGCGACCGGCGGCATGATCCTCGGCACGCTGATCGACGAGCTGGACCGCACCGGCGGCCGCTACGGCCTCGCCACGCTGTGCGTCGGCGGCGGCATGGGCATCGCGACCATCGTCGAGGCGATCTAAGCATGGCTGAGTCCACGACCATCCGCTGGGAGCAAGGGCGCCGACGGCATCGTCGTCCTGACCCTCGACGACCCGAACCAGTCGGCCAACACGATGAACGCGGCCTACGTCGACGTCGATGGCGCGCGACCGTCGACCGCCTCGAGGCCGAGAAGGACGACATCACCGGCGTCATCATCACCTCGGCCAAGAAGACGTTCTTCGCCGGCGGCGACCTCAACGACCTCAAGCCGTCACGCACGGAGCACGCCGACCGAGTTCGCCGCCGGTCGTGCGCGAGGTCAAGGCCCAGCTGCGCCGGCTGGAGACGCTCGGCAAGCCGGTCGTCGCCGCGATCAACGGCGCCGCGCTCGGCGGCGGCCTGGAGATCGCGCTCGCCACGCCACCACCGCATCGTCGTCGACGACCCGAAGGCCAGTCTCGGCTTCCCCGAGGTCAAGCTCGGCCTGCTGCCCGGCGCCGGCGGCGTCACCCGCACGGTGCGCATGCTCGGCATCGCCGACGCGCTGATGCAGCTGCTGCTGCAGGGCCAGCGCGCAGCGCCCGGCCGCAGGCGCAAGGAGCTCGGGCCTGGTCGACGAGGTCGTCGCCACGCGCGACGACCTGCATCCCGGCCGCCAAGGCGTGGATCGCGGCCAACCCCGAGGCCGTCCAGCCGTGGGACGTCAAGGGCTACAAGATCCCCGGCGGCACGCCGTCGCAACCCGACGCTCGCGGCGAACCTGCCGGCGTTCCCGGCCAACCTGCGCAAGCAGCTCAAGGGCGCGAACTACCCGGCGCCGCACCACATCATGGCCGCGGCGGTCGAGGGCGCGCAGGTCGACTTCGACACCGCGCTCGAGATCGAGGGCCGCTACTTCGTCGACCTCGCCACCGGCCAGGTCGCGAAGAACATGATCCAGGCGTTCTTCTTCGACCTGCAGCGGTCAACGGCGACCGCGGCGCGGCCCGACGGACATCGAGCCGTTCGCGGCCACGAAGGTCGTCGTGCTCGGCGCCGGCATGATGGGCGCCGCGATCGCCTACGTCTGCGCGAAGGCCGGCATCGAGGTCGTGCTCAAGGACGTCGTCGCAGGAGGCCGCCGACCGCGGCAAGGGCTACTCGCGAGAAGCTCGTCGCCAAGGCGCGTCGCGCGCGGCCGCACCACGCAGGAGAAGGGCGACGCGCTGCTCGCGCCGGATCACCGCCGACCGACCGACGCCGGCCGACGCCGCCGGCGCCGACCTCGTGATCGAGGCCGTCTTCGAGGACCCGGCCGTCAAGGCGCAGGTCTTCGCCGAGATCGAGCCGCACCTCGCCGCCGGCGCGCTGCTCGGCTCGAACACCTCGACGCTGCCGATCACCGGCCTGGCCGAGGGCGTCTCGCGCCCGGCCGACTTCATCGGGCTGCACTTCTTCTCGCCCGGTGGACAAGATGCCGCTGCTGGAGATCATCAAGGGCGAGCAGACCAGCGACGAGACGCTCTACCGCGCGCTCGACTTCGCCAAGCAGATCAGCAAGACGCCGATCGTCGTCAACGACACCCGCGGCTTCTTCACCTCGCCGCGTGATCGGCACGTTCATCAACGAGGGCATCGCGATGCTCGCCGAGGGCGTCCCGGCGCCGTCGATCGAGCAGGCCTCCTCGCAGGCCGGCTACCCGGCGCCGGTGCTGCAGCTCTCCGACGAGCTCAACCTGAAGCTGATGGCCAAGATCCGCAAGGCGACCCGCGCGGCGATCGAGGCCGCGGGCGGCGACGTGGCGCGACCACCCGGCCGACGCGGTCATCGACCGCATGCTCGACGAGGGTCGGCGCGGGCAAGCTGCGCGGCGCCGGCTTCTACGACTACGCGGACGGCAAGCGCACCGGCCTGTGGCCGGGCCTGCGCGACGCGTTCCCGCCGGTCGCCGACCCGTCGCACGATCGTCGCTGCAAGGACCTCGAGGAGCGGATGCTGTTCATCGAGGCGCTCGAGACGGTCAAGTGCCTCGACGAGGGCGTGATCGAGTCGGTCGCCGACGCCAACATCGGCTCGATCATGGGCATCGGCTTCCCGGCCTGGACCGGCGGCGTGCTGCAGTACATCAACGGCTACGCGGGCGGCGTCGCCGGCTTCGTCGCCCGCGCCCGCGAGCTGGCCGAGCAGTACGGCGAGCGCTTCGAGCCGCCGGCCTCGCTGGTCGAGAAGGCCGAGCGCGGCGAGACCTACACCGACGCCGCGGCGCCGGTCGCCGCCTAGCCACAGTCGGCAAGCGTCGTTCGCACGGGCCGTCCGGGTTTCTCCCGGGCGGCCCGTCGTGCGTCTGAGCCCCTACGATCCGCCGCGATGTCCAAGAACGCCGACGAGATGCTCGAGTTCGCCGCTGCCCGCTCCGCCGAGCTCGCAGCGCCAGGGCTCAGCCCCCGCCCCCAGCGCAAGGTCGCCGTGCTGTCCTGCATGGACACGCGCATCGACCTCTTCCCGATGCTCGGCCTGCACCGCGGCGACGCCCACATCATCCGCAACGCCGGCGGCTTGGTCACCGACGACGCCATGCGCTCGCTCAGCGCATCGCAGCGGCTGCTGGGCACCGAGGACATCGTGGTGGTCATGCACGAGGGCTGTGGACTGTGCAACGCCTCCGAGGACGACTTCCGCCGCCAGCTCGCCGACGACGGCGTCCTGCCCAACTGGCGCCTCGGCGCCTTCAGCAACCTCGAGTCGACCCTTCACCACTCGCTCGAACGCCTCCGCTCCGCGCGCGAGCTCCCGCACCGCGACCACATCCGCGGCTTCATCTTCGATCCCGAAGACGGGTCGCTGCGCGAGATCGACGCGCCCGGCTCGTAACACAGCCGGTACGTCGACGGGAATCGCCCGGTCGACGTACCCGCCGGGTTTGCCCACTCACACCTGCGCCGCCGGCGCCGCGACGCGGCCCTTGACGAGGTCCGCGGCCCGCTCGGCGACCATGATCGTCGGCGCGTTGGTGTTGCCGCCGGGGATGACCGGGAAGACGGAGGCGTCGACGACGCGCAGTCCGTCGATCCCGCGGACGCGCAACTCGGGGTCGAGCACCGCGTCGGCGCCGCCCATGCGGCAGGTACCCGACGGGTGGTAGAGCAGCTCGAGGTTGCGGCGCACGAAGTCCTCCACGTCGGCGTCGTCGCGCGCGGCCGCGCCCGGGTAGATCTCGCGCCCGGCGGCGGACCGCAGCGGCTCGGCGGCGGCGATCTCACGGGCCAGCTCGACGCCGGTGACCAGCGCCGCGAGATCCTCGGGCTCCGACAGGGAGTTGGTCAAGATCCGCGGCTTGGCGACCGGATCGGAGGCGGCGAGGCGGACCTCACCGCGGCTCTTGGGGCTGATCAGGACCGGGCCGAGCGTGAACGCGTGGCCGTCGAACTCCTCGGCGCCGTGGTCGACGAAGTACGCGGGCGCGAAGTGGTACTGCAGATCGGCCGCCGGCAGCCCGGGACGGCTGCGCACGAACGCGAGCGCCTCGGCGACCGACGACGTCAGCGGTCCCGAGCGCCGCAGCAGCCACTCCAGCAGCGGCTTGGGCTTGTCGGCGCCGTAGAGCGACTCGGCGACGGTCGACTCCCACACGCACACCACGTAGGGGTGATCCATCAGGTTGGCGCCGACGTTCGGGCTGTCGAGCGCGACGTCGATGCCGACCTCGCGCAGATGGTCGGCCGGGCCGATACCCGACAGCATCAGGATCTGCGGCGAGCCGATCGCCCCCGCGCTGAGCAGCACCTCGCGCTCGGCGAGCACGGTCTCCTCCCGACCGCGCCCGTCGCGCAGCACGACGCCGACGGCGCGATCGCCGTCGAGCGCGATGCGGGCGACGTGAACGCCGGTGCGGACCTCGAGGTTCGGGCGATCCTGGGCGGGCCGCAGGTAGGCGTCGGCCGCCGACCAGCGACGGCCGTTGCGCTGGGTGACCTGCGCCAGCGCGGCGCCGTCCTGCTCGGGGCCGTTGTAGTCGGAGATCTTGGGGATGCCGACGCGCTCGGCGGCATCGAGGAAGCGCTTGGTCAGCGGGCGCGGCGAGCGCTCGTCCATGACGTTGAGCGGCCCGCCGACCGCGTGGTGCTCGGAGGCGCCGCGCTCGTTGTGCTCGGCCTTGAGGAAGTAGGGCCGGACGTCGTCCCAGCCCCAGCCCGCGGCGCCCTCGCCCTCCCACAGGTCATAGTCCAACGGCCGGCCGCGGACGTAGAGCATGGCGTTCATCGAGCTCGACCCGCCCAGCGACTTGCCGCGCGGGATGTAGAGCGAGCGACCGTTGCAGTGGGGCTCGGGCTCGGTCGCGAAGTCCCAGTCCAACTTGGTGTGGAACTGCTTGGCGAAGCCCGCCGGGATCTTGATGTTGGGGCTGCGGTCCTTGCCACCCGCCTCGACGAGCAGGACGCGCACGCTCGGGTCCTCCGTGAGGCGGTTGGCGAGCACGCAGCCGGCTGAGCCGGCGCCGACGACGACGTAGTCCACAGGGGCCATGGACCCGATCGTCGCCGACAGCGCCGGGAAGGGCAAGTCGGGCCTGACCTCCACGGCGGGGTGGGCCTGTCGAGCGCGACCTGATCACGCCAAACAGGCCCACCCGTCCAGCGAGGGCGCTACGCCGTGGCCGCGGCGATCGCCGCCGCCGTGCCCTGGAGGTCGTAGAGGCCGCTGACGGAGGTCTGCTTGCCGACCTTCTGGACGACCGCCATCAGCGCGCTGGAGCCCACGCGGCCGTCGTTGCCCATGCCGCTGCTGGTGCCGTCGGTCAGGACGTAGCGGATGCGACCGTCCTTGACCGCCTGGGCGAGCCACGTGGCCGACACCTCGCTCTCGCGACCCGAGAAGCCGCCGAGCGCGGCGACGTCGCTGCCGGATCGGATGATCGCGTCCGACGCGCCCTGCTGGGAGGAGACGCCGACCGTCCCGCCACCGTGGCTCTTGGCGTAGGCGAGCGCCGCGGTCAGGTTGGTATTGCCGCCGAACATGCCGCCGCCCGCGCCCGCGCCCGCGCCGCCGCCGACGCCCGGTGCGTTGTTGGTGGTGTTGCCGCCACCGCCGAGCGAGAAGCCCGCGGGCGGAGCGGCCTGGGCGGAGGAGGAGCCGGCGCCCGCGGGCGGAGCGGCCTGGGCCGAGGAGGAGCCGGCGCCCGCGGGCGGAGCGGCCTGGGCCGAGGACGAGGAGCCGGCGCCCGTGCCACCCGGCAGCTGCGGCGGAGCGCCGCCGTTGGCGCCACCGAAGCCGCCGCCCGGCCCGCCGCGCATGCCGACGGGCCCACCACCGCCCGGGCCGCCGCCGCCCATGCCCTGCGACGCCGGGCCGCCGGCGGGGAACGTCCCGCTCGTGGCGTGGCCGAGCGTCTGCGTGGCCCAACTCGCCGGCGCGATCAGCAGCGCGCCGAGCGCGACGGCCAGCGCGATCCCGCGCACCTTGGCGGGAACCTGCGCGGCCAGCACCACTGCGCCGCCCAGCCCGCCGACAATGGCCAACGGGACCAGGCCTTCGCTGCCGGTCGCGGCCCGGTGGATGACCATCACCTCGGTGACGAGCCCGCCGACGATCGCGATCGGCGCGATGACCCGGGCCGCGACGCCGCCCTTGAGGATCGTGCCGGCCGTCGCGCCGATCAGGGCGGCGGTGAACGGCGCGAGCATCGAGACGTAGTAGGGGTGGAAGATGCCCTTGGCGAAGGAGAACGCGACCGCGGTGGTCAGGAAGGCACCGCCGGCGGCGATGATCCAGCCGGTCCGCGCGTCACCGCGGCGCAGGCGCGTGAGCACCGCGACCGCCAGACCGCCGGCCAGCGCCATGCCGATCAGCCAGCCGGCCTGACCGCCCAGCGAGGCGTCGACGAGCCGCGTGATCCCGGTGTCGCCGCCGAAGACCGACCCCATGCCGCCGCCCGCGCCACCACCGCCACCCGGTCCGCCCGCTGTGCCGCCCGGCCCGCCCGCCTGCCCGTCCAGCCGCCCCACGCCGTTGTAGTTGAGGATCAACGACCAGATCGAGTTGTCCGACGTGCCCGAGATCCACGGCCGTGAGGACGCCGGCGTCAACCACATCACCATCGGCCACGCCAGCCCGACGATCGCCATCGCGGCGCCGCCGGTCAGCAGTTGACGCACGGCGATCAGCCGCCCGCGCGGCGCCACCCAGAGGTAGGCCGCGACCAGCGCGGGCAGCACGAGCAGCGCCGCGCCCATCTTGGTCTCGAAGCCGAGGCCGACCATCACCCCCGCCCACACCAGCCACCGCGTCCGGCCGTCCAGCAGCGCGCGCACCGTGAACCACAGCGCGGCGGTGGAGCACAGCACGACGAGCGCGTCCGGGTTGTTGTGGCGCGAGATCGCGACCGTGATCGGCGTCAGCGCGAGCACGAGGCCGGCGACGAAGCCCGCGGGCCGGCCGAAGACGCGCCGCGTCAGGTCATAGGCCAACGCGACCGTGCCGACGCCCATCAGCGCCTGGGGCACGAGCATGCTCCACGAGCTGAAGCCGAACACGCGGACCGACAGCGCCTGGACCCACAGCGCCAGCGGCGGCTTGTCCACCGTCATGACCCCGGCCGAGTCAAACGAGTTGTAGAAGAAGTTGTGCCAGTTGGTCGACATCGACCGCACGGCGGCCGAGTAATAGGTGTTGGCCCAGCCGTTGCGGTCTAGCGCCCACAGGTCGAGCAGCGCGGCGACGAGCAACAACCCCAACAGCTCGGGGGCGGGACGGGGGATCCGGACGGCGCGCACGCGGTCACGGAGGGAAGGGATGGAGGTGCGCGGGGCGCGCACGTCGGCAGAGGAGGTCGCGGTCGACATGCCGGCAGGATCGGCGCCGGCCCTGAGCGCCTCCCGCAGGCTTGCTGGGAGCTCGCTGAGCCTCCGCTCTCTCAGCCAGGTCTCAGGCAGATCTCACCGCGCTCCCGGCGGCGCCGCCGATCTTCTTGCCCATGCCCCACCCCGACAGCCGCGACCGCGTCGAGGTCGACGTCGTCGTCCCGGTCCACAACGAACAGGCCGCCCTGGCGGACAGCATCCGCCGCCTCCACGGCTTCCTGACCGAGAGCTTCCCCTTCACGTGGCGGATCGTCGTCGCCGACAACGCGAGCACCGACGGCACGCCGTTCATCGCCGCCGCGCTGGCCGACGAGCTGCCGAGCGTCACGCACCTGCGGCTGGACCGCAAGGGTCGCGGCCTCGCGCTCCGGGAGGCGTGGTCGCGCAGCGACGCCCGCGTCGTCTCCTACATGGACGTCGACCTGTCGACCGACCTGCGCGGGCTGTCGCCGCTGGTCGCGCCGCTGCTGTCGGGCCACAGCGACGTGGCGATCGGCTCGCGGCTGGCGCGCGGCGCCGAGGTGGTCCGCGGGCCCAAGCGTGAGTTGATCTCGCGCACCTACAACACCATCTTGCACGCGACGCTGCGCGTCCGCTTCACCGATGCGCAGTGCGGGTTCAAGGCGGTCACGCGCGACGCGGCGGCGCGGCTGCTCCCGCAGATCCGCGACGACGGCTGGTTCTTCGACACCGAGCTGCTCGTGCTCGCCGGCCGCGACGGCCTGCGGATCCACGAGGTGCCGGTCGACTGGGTCGATGACCCCGACTCGCGCGTGGACATCGTGCCGCACGGCGATCGAGGACCTCAAGGGCGTGGCGCGGCTCGCGTTCGCGACGCCGGTCGCGCGCTTCGCCGCCGTCGGGCTCGCCTCGACCATCGCCTATGCCTTGATCTTCCTCGCCTTCCGTGCGGGCGGCCTCGGCGCGGACCCGGCCAACGCGGTGGCGCTGGCAATCACCGCGGTGGCCAACACCGCGGCCAACCGCCGCCTCACCTTCGGGCTCATCGGCCGCCGCGGCCTGCTGCGTCAGCACGCGGCGGGGGCGGCGGTCTACGCGATCACGCTCGGGCTGACGGCCGGCGCGCTCGGCGTGCTGCACGCGGTCGGCGGGCGGGATCCGGGCCCTTCGCGTGCCGTCGAGCTGGCGGTGCTCATCGCCGCGAGCCTGGCCGCCACCGTCACCCGCTACGTGGCGTTGAAGACGTGGGTGTTCGCAGGGGCCAAGCGGCCCGCAACCAGACACGCGGCTGTTACCCTCGCTCCTGCACTCGCCGACCCGCCGGGCGCCAGCTCCGGCCGCATCCAAGGACCTGTCCCAGTCCCATGCAGTCCCGCCTGTCGTCCTCGATCCGCGCCCTGACCGCGCTGGTCGCCCTGCTCTCGCTGACCGCGCTGTGCGGCACCGCCTCCGCCGCGACGCAGCTGCCCGGCGCCCACATCTCGGCGGTCCAGACCGTTCCCGAGGCGACCTATCCGGGCATGCAGCGCCTGACCTACCTCTACGGGCCGGTCAAGATCGCCCCGGGGCAGAACACGATCGAGGCGCAGCCCAACTCCGAGAAGCCGCAGGTCCCCGGCTACATCACGCGCTTCCAGCCCGACCTGGTCTACGCCAAGGTCAACAAGCAGGGCGGCCACGACACGCCGCGGGTCGACGTCATCCACCTGCACCACGGCGTCTGGCTCGTCGCGCGTGGCGGAACGATCTACCCGACGTTCGCCGCCGGCGAGGAGAAGACGATCTTCTCCATGCCCCAGGGCTTCGGGTACCACTACAACCCGAGCGACGGCTGGATCATGAACTACATGATCCACAACCTCACGCCGAACGCCGACTCGGTGTACATCACGTACGACGATCGACTTCGTCCCCGACAGCGAGCCGGCGGCGGCGGGCATCACCGAGGTCAAGCCGCTGTGGATGGACGTCGCGGGCATCAAGCCCTACCCCGTCTTCGACGCGCTCAAGGGCAAGGGCACCAAGGGCAAGTTCACCTTCCCGACGCAGGCGGCAGCCGCGCAGAAGAAGGACATCGGCGTCGCCCATCAGTGGACGGTGCCCAAGGACATGACCTTGATCTCCACCGCCGGCCACCTCCACCCGGGCGGGCTCTACAACGACCTGACCGCCACCCGATCCGGCACGACCAAGGAGCTCTTCCGCTCCGAGGCCAAGTACTACGAGCCGGCCGGTGCGGTGTCGTGGGACGTCTCGATGACCGGCACCAAGCCGGACTGGCGCGTCGCCCTGCATCCCGGCGATCAGATCAACACGACCGTCACCTACGACACCAGCCAGGCCTCCTGGTACGAGTCGATGGGCATCATGGTGGTGTTCTACGCCGACGGCATCGTCAACGGCGCCAAGGACCCGTTCACCCAGCCGATCGACACGCGCGGCCTGGTGACCCACGGCCACCTCAAGGAGAACGACAACCACGGCGGCGCGCCCTACTCGGGGCTGCCCGACGCCCGCGACATGCTCGACGGCTCGATGCCGACCAACATCGACATCAAGGGCTACATCTACGGCCGTGGCGACCTCAGCCTGACCGGCGTCAACGGGCGCCCGCCGACCGTCCAGGCCGGCCACTCGCTGACGTTCACCAACCTCGACGCGACGCGAGCTGATGACGGCCCAGGCATCGGCCTACCACACGATCACCGCCTGCAAGCAGCCCTGCGATCGCACGCACGGGCATCGCCTATCCGATCGCCAACGGCAACGTGCAGTTCGACTCCGGCGAGCTCGGCTACGGCCCCGACGTCCCGGCCCTCGGCGGCAAGTTCACCCCCGCCGCGCAGCGCAACACGTGGAAGACGCCCAAGAGCTTGGCGTCCGGCACCTACACCTACTTCTGCCGCGTCCACCCCTTCATGCGCGGCTCCTTCCGGGTCATCGGCGCCCACGGCAAGGGCAGCGTGACCAAGAAGTCGAAGGCCAAGAAGTCCTCCTCGACCTAGCCGGCGTCCAGCAGCGTCACCGCGAACGTCCGAAGGCCGCCGATCGGCGGCCTTCGGACCCTGACGGAGGGGGAGGGATTCGAACCCTCGGTACCGGGGTTACCCGCACAACGGTTTTCGAGACCGCCCGATTCAACCACTCTCGCACCCCTCCGAGGGCGACAGTGCAGGGTAGCGACTCAGCCTCGCGGCGGGCGGCGAAGAAGTACGCGCAGCAGCGTCGGCGCACTCGTCGGCCAGGACGCCGCCGATCGACCTCCGGGCGGTGGTTGAGGCGCGGCTCGGCGAGGACGTCGAGGACGCTGCCGGCGGCGCCGGCCTTCGGGTCGGCGCGTGCCGTAGACGACGCGCGGGACGCGCGCGAGGACGATCGCGCCCGCGCACATCGCGCACGGCTCGAGCGTCACGTAGAGCGTGCTGTCGAGCAGCCGCCAGGAGCCGAGCGCCGCGGCGGCCTCGCGCAGCGCGAGCATCTCGGCGTGCGCGGTCGGGTCCTCGCGCAGCTCGCGCTCGTTGTGCCCGGCGCCGATCACCTCGCCCGCGTCGCGGACGACGACCGCGCCGATCGGGACGTCGTCGTGCGCGAGCGCCGCGCGCGCCTCGGCGATCGCGGCGCCGCATCCAGCGCTCGTCATGTCCGATGTGTCATCGACGCCGTCATCGTGGTGGAACTTCTCGCTCGACCGTCGAGGGTTCCTTCGCCGGCACGTGCCCTCTCCGCCTCGTCCGCCCTCCTGCCCGCCGCCTCCTGCCGGCGTCTCGTGCTCGCCGCGGCCGCGCTGCGCGTCGGCGCCCGCCGCCGCGCACGCCGGCGCCGCGTCGCCCGGCGAGGTCGTCGTCCGCTACGCGCACCGCGCACGCCGCGCGCGCCGCGGCCCGGCGCGCACGCCGCGGGTGCTCCAGCTGCGCGACGTCCGCGCGCCCTGCGCCGCACTGCGCGCGCGCCGCGACGTCCGCTACGCGGCGCCCAACGTCATCGCCCACGCGTCGGGCGCCGTTCCTGCCCAACGACCCGGGCCGCGGCGCGCCCGGCGGCTGGCAGGCGCTGCAGTGGAACTTCGCCGGGCCGGCCGGCGTCAACGCGCCCGACGCCTGGGACCACCTGATCGCCGCCGGCCGCCCGGGCGGCAAGGGCGTCGACGATCGCCGTGCTCGACACCGGCGTCGCCTACGCGCAACCGCGGCGGCTTCCGCCGCTCGCCCGACTTCGCGCGGCACGCGCTTCGTCCGCGGCTACGACTTCGTCGACGACGACCCCTACCCGAACGACCACAACGGCCACGGCACGCACGTCGCCGGCGACGATCGCCGAGGCGCACCAACAACGGCATCGGCGCTCACCGGCCTGGCCTACGGCGCGACGCATCATGCCGGTCCGGGTGCTCGACGACGCCGGCGAGGGCGACGCGCCGACGATCGCCGCGCGGCATCCGCTTCGCCGCCGACCACGGCGCGCAAGGTCATCAACCTGTCGCTCGAGTTCACCGCCGACGTCACGCGCCGGCAGATCCCCG
The DNA here is from genome assembly GCA_963731005.1 of uncultured Conexibacteraceae bacterium. Taxonomy (GTDB): domain Bacteria; phylum Actinomycetota; class Thermoleophilia; order Solirubrobacterales; family Solirubrobacteraceae; genus Baekduia. The sequence goes on from CAVSTZ010000002.1 coordinate 169,865, forward strand.
AGCTCCTCGACGCGATCGCCTACGCCCGCCGCAAGGGCGCGCTCGTCGTCGGCGCCTCCGGCAACGAGGCCGCGCACCGCGCGTCGCCTACCCGGCCGCGCGACGGCAACGTGCTGTCGGTCGGCGCGACGACCGAGCACGGCTGCCTGTCCGACTACTCCAACGCAGGGCACGGACCTCGACCTCGTCGCCCCCGGCGGCGGCGCCGACGCCGACCTGCCCGACGACCCGAACTGCCGCCCGCCGGCCCGGCCGGGCGCGACATCTTCCAGATGACGCTCGTCGGCGATCGCACCGCACGACGTTCGGCCTCCCGCGCGGCTACGACGGCACGTCGATGGCCGCGCCGCACGTCGCGGCGACCGCCGCGCTGGTCATCGCCAGCGGCGTCCTCGGCGCCGCACCCGACGCCCGACGCCGATCGAGCGCCGCCTGGAGACGACCGCGCGCGACCTCGGCGCGCCCGGCTACGACACGCACTACGGCTGCGGGCCTGATCAACGCCGGCGCGCCGCGACCGACCCGACCCCGCCGGTCCCGCCGATCGCGCTAGGTCGTGCGGATGATCAGCACCGAGCAGGGCGCGTGGTGGCGAGACCTTGTTCGGCACCGAGCCGAGCAGGAAGCGCTTGGCGCCGGTCATGCCCTTGTTGCCGACGACGATCAGGTCGGCGCCGCTGCTCCTCGGCGACGTCGAGGATCGCGTCGGCCGGGTCGCCCTGGCGCGCGAAGGTCTCGACCTCGACGCCCGCGCTCGCGCAGCCACGCTCGGCCGCGTCGCTGCGAGCGTCGCGTCGACGTCCTCGCGCGGGTTGACCATCCACTGCAGGTCGTGCGGGCACCTGCGGCGGCCTCCTCGCGCAGGCGCGCGTCGGGACACGGGCTCGTAGGCGCTGACACGATCAGCAGCCGCGCGCCGAGCGCTGGCGCCAGCTCGGTCGCCTGGCGCGACCGCCTCGCCCGCCGTCTCGGATCCGTCGGTGCCCACCACGATCGACCGGAACATGGCGGCGAAGTCTAAGCGCTACACCAGCTTGATCGATCGCGATGATCATGCTCGGCGATCACGCAGACGACGATGATGCGCCTGCATCCAGATCCAGAACGGGCTCACGCCCCGCATCCTACAGGCGCGCTACTCGGCGGGGCGCAGCACGACGAGCATCGTCAGGGCCAGGATCTTGACGTCCAGCCGCAGCGTCCAGTGCTCGATGTAGTAGTTGTCCCACTCGACCCGGTCGCTCAGCGAGGTCTGGCCCGCGCAGCCCGTGCACCTGCGCCCAGCCGGTGATGCCGGACTTCACGCGGTGGCGGTCGCCGTAGCGGCGGATGTCGCGCTCGAAGAGCTCGACGAACTCCGGGCGCTCGGGCCGCGGGCCGACGAGGCTCATGTCGCCGCGCAGGACGTTGAACAGCTGCGGCAGCTCGTCGAGCGACGTGCGGCGCAGGAGGCGCCCGATGCGCGTGCGGCGGTCGGTGCCCTCGACGCCGCCCGGGGCGCTGTCGCGGCCGGGCTGGAAGCCCGTCGGTCGCCGGCTCGCGGCATCCGCATCGAGCGGAACTTGAAGAGGTCGAAGACCGTGCCGTCGCGGCCGACGCGGCGCTGACGGAAGACGACCGGGCCCGGCGAGCTGATGCGGACCGCGAGCGCGATCGCCGCCATCAGCGGCGCGAAGAGCAGGATCAGCAGCGCCGCGCCGATGCGGTCGAACGCGTGCTTGACGGCGAACTGCCAGCCCTTGGGGTGCACGCGAGCGCAGGCCCATGCAGCGGCGTGCCGCCCAGCGGCTCGTAGGTCGCAGCGGTGGTTGAGCGACTCGAACAGCCGCGGGACGAGCGAGACCTCGAGGCCCAGCGCCTCGCAGCGGCGAACGAGGTCGACGAGCCGCTCGTCGGGCTCGGAGGAGAACGCGATGACGACGTGCTCGGCACCGGTCAGCTGGGCGACCCAGTCGAGCTCGTCGGGCGAGCCGAGGACCGGGATGCCCGGGATCGTCCGTCGCCCTCCAGCGGGTTGGCGTCGAGGAAGCCGACGGGCGACAGGCCGTACTCGGGGCTGGCCACCAGCCGGCGCGCCAGGCGCATGCCGACGTTGCCGGCGCCGACGATCAGGGTCGGACGCGCCGTCGAGCCCGCGGGCACGGGCCACGCGCTGGAGGCCGAGCAGCGCCGACGCGCGCGCCGCCGACGCCGAGCATCGCGGCGGCCCAGAGGTGGGCTGCGACGGAGGAGACGGTGGCGGTGCCGCCGGCGTAGACCTGCAGGACGACGACGAACATCGCCGCGATCGACACCGAGCCGGCGATCGGCACGACGCCGTCGAGGATCGTGGGCCGCAGGCGCCGCTCGTACATGCCACGGATGAGCAGCAGGAGCATGACCAGCGGCGGGAAGAGCAGCAGCGGCCAGCCCTCGCTGAGCGGCACCGGCTCGTGCGGCCAGCGCAGGGCGAGGACGAGCGCGCCGACAAGGCCGACGGCATCGACGATCGGCCGTAGGAAGCGCCATTGGACGGTCCGCCGCAGGCCCGAGACCTCGTGGCGCGGCAGGAGGATCGGGACGTCGGGAGCGGTCGCGGGCAGCCCGGTGACCGGCGCGTGCAATGGCACGGCCTCGGCGGTCTGGCGGCTGAACTCGATGCGATTCACGTGTGGTACCGGCTATCCCAAGATGTCGGCGTCACGATGACGACACTTGAGGCCTCGGCGGGGCGTCTTCTGACCCCACCGACAGGCGCCGGAGGCCAAGGGCCGCCAGGACGAACAGGGCGACGGCGGCCACCAGCACGAGCACGCCGCCGGCCGAGATCGGCAGCCCGCCGACCTCGCCCGCCCGGGTCGGATAGGCGACGGGCCGAGGGGCGCCGACGGAGGTCGTCGCGGTGGCGGTCGAGGTGCTGGGCATCGTCTCCGACTGAGACGCAGAAGACGACGGGCTCTTGCGCTTCTGGGGCGTACCCGTGAGCTTGCTCGACGCATTTGGCGCGGCCGCGCTCGGGACCGTCGCCCGCAGGCTCTCGTCGCCTGTCACGGCCGCCCCGCCACTGCCTCCTGAGGCTCCCCCGCCGCCGCCCACCATGCCGCCGCCGAGCACGACCTGCTCGCCGCCGCCGGGGCCGGCGTAGCCGCTGAGCAGGGGGTCCGACGCGTGGCCCGCGGCGGGAAGCAACAGCAGGATCAGGAAGGCGATGAGCGAGGAGCGAGCGGGCATGGCGCGGCGGGTCAACCGGACTTTGAACGTACCACCCCAACCTGCCGCCCCGATAAGCATCTGGCGGTCCGTCCAAGGACCGGAGTGGGTGAGATATCTCACCCTTGCGTGATGCGCCGGCCGGCGTTGAGGATGCGCCGGTTGAGGGCCGCGATGTCCACCGTCGCGCCGTCACGGACGATCGCGAGCGCTTCCTGCGCGGTGCCGTCGCGGGGCGCGAGCGCAACGACTCGTCGCAACAGCGTCAGCGCCCGCGCGCGGTCGCCCTGGACCGAGGCGATCGCCCCGAGCTCCAGCGTGGCGTACTGCCCGCGCGGGTTGCGGTCCAGCGCCCGCTCGAACGCCGCACGCGCCCGCGCCAGGTCGCCGTAGCGCAGCGCGATCGAGCCCTCGATCAGCGCCGGGCGATCGCTGACGGGATCGAGGTCGGCGGCGCGGTCCAGGCGCGAGTAGGCCTCGAACGGCCGCTGCGTGAAGACCGCGCCCGCCCGCTCGATGTCGCGCTCGGCCTGCCACGGGCCGGCGATGGCCGGCGCGCCGAGGACCAGCGCGGCGCCGGCGAGGACGATGGGAACGGTCCTGCGCGGCGTGGGCGCCGCGTTGCCCGCGCCCTCCCCCACCCGCCGCGGCGCGAGCGCGCACGCCAGTCCCAACAGGGCAAACGCCGGCGCGCCGAGGCCCGCCCACTCCCAGAACCAGTCGGTCATCCCGTGCACGACCCAGTACAGGAAGCCGAGCACCGCGCCCCCGGCGACCGCGGCAGACAGGGGGTCGGCGCCGCGCATCGCCCGCCACCCCGCGGCCAACGCGGCGAGCAAGGCCGTGAGCAGCAGCAGCGTCCCCACGAGCCCGGTCTGCGCCAGCGTTCGCAACGCGAGGTTGTGCGGGTTGCGCGGCGTCTCGTCGCTGTGTCCGCGCTGGAGGTAGTCCTGGAAGAAGTTGTCGGCCCCGACGCCCGCGACCGGGTGGTCGGCGAAGACGTCGAGCGCGACGCGGTAGAAGTCATAGCGGTTGGATCCGAGCCCGGACGCCAGGCGGCTTCCGCCTACAGCGTTGTCGTCATAGCCGCCCTTGAACGAATGCCACGCGTTGTCGAGCCGGTCGACCGGCTCGCCGATCGCGACCAGGCCGCCCGCCGCACCGAGGATCGCCCCCGCCACGACCACGGCCGTCCACCCCTTTCGCACCCGCGCCGCCGTCGTGGCCGTCGGTGGACGCAGCGTCTCCCACGCGGCGACGAGCGCGACCACGACGCCCGCGGCCAGCGCGAGCAGCAGGACCGTCGAGGTGACCGCACCGGCCGCGTCCTGCACCGCGCCGGCGTCGGTCCCGTCCAGCGCATCGCCGACGTCGAGCACCTTGGGCAGCGCCGCCGCCGCGGCGCCGAGCACCGGCACGAGCACAGCGATCGTACGCAGCCGCCCCGGCACGATCGCGACCAGGACCACCGCGCAGACCGGCAGCGCCAGGATCGACCCGCGGCTCTGGCTGAGCAGGGCGACGTCGAGCAGGACGACTGCCAGCGCAGCGGCGACCCCGCGCAGCGGCCACGGGACGCGACCGCTCGCGGCGAGCGTCACCGCCGGCCAGAGCGCCATCAGCCACATCGCGGCCTCGGCGTTGGCATAGCCGACCGGCGCGGTCAGCCGATCGCCGTCAAAGAGCGTGGCCGGATCGGCGACCGCGCCGATCCGCACGAGCGTGATCACCGCGATGGTCCCCACGCCGAACGTCCACAGCCCGAGCACCCAGGCCGCCGTCACCGGCCGCTGCGGCCACAGCGCGAAGAGCAGAAAGGCCACCAGGTAGAGCAGCGTCCGATCCGCGCCCTCCAGCGCGACGCCGCCGTCGTCGGCCCAGGCGATCGACAGGAAGGACCACGCGGTGAACGCGGCGAGCGCGAGCGTGGCGACACCGACGGCGCGTGGCAGCTCGGTCCAGCGCGGCGGCGGCAGCGCGACCACCGCGAGCCCGAGCAGGACGAGCAGGACGATCGCCCCCGGCGCCCAACGCGTGATCGGCTGGCCGCCGTCCAGCGGCACCCAGGCCAGGAAGACGGCCACGGCGACGAGGGTCGGCGCCGTGATGGGCGCTGCGCGCAGCCGGGCCGGCACCGTTACCCCTGGAGCTTCTGGTTGATCGCCTGGATGGTGGCGTCGAGCCGGCGGCCCGTGGCGGTCACCGCGCTGCGCAGCCGACCTTGGGCCGCGAGGATCGCCTGCGGGTCGTCGCGGTCCAGCTCGGCGCGCGCCTGACGCAGCGCGTTCCCGTAGGCGGCGACCTCGGCCACGAAGCGGCGATGCAGCGGCGCGAGACCGTCGGGCGGGTCGACGGCACGGAGATCACTGACGGTCGTCCCGACCGCGGCCTCGTATGCACGCAGCGTCTTGATGTCCTGTGCGGCGTTGCTGGTCGGCGTGATGCGCGACTGCAGCGTCGTGAACCGCTGCGCCAGCCCCGTCTGGGCCTTGTTGAGGGCCTTGACGTAGGCGTCGCGATCCTTGTCGCCGCCACAGCCGGCGACGACGACGGCCAAGATGAGGGCGAGCAGGACTCCCGCGCGGGCGCGCATACGGCAGCGACCTTAGCTGGCGGCCCGGCCGCGACCGCCTAAGCTCGACGCCTCCATGGCCCGGCTGCCCGACGGCGAACGTCCGCCCGCCGACGGCACCCTGCCGCCGGCGGCCCTCCACGGCCTCGGCGCCCCCGAGCGGCCGTTCGGCGTCTACGTACACGTGCCCTACTGCGCCTCGGTCTGCGGCTACTGCGACTACAACACCTACATCCCGGGCGGGGTCGGACCGGCGGGCTTCGCGGCCGTGGTCGAGACCGAGCTCGACCTCGCGCGCCGGGTCCTCGGCGACGCTGCGCCGCTGGCGCAGACCGTCTTTTTCGGCGGCGGCACGCCCACGCTGCTGGCCCCCGCCGAGCTGGCGCGGATCCTGGAGGCGATCCGCTCGCGCTTCGGCCTGGCGCCCGGCGCCGAGATGACGACCGAGGCCAACCCGGAGTCCGTCGACCCCGTCGCGCTCGCCGCGCTGCGCGAGGCCGGCTTCACCCGGATCTCGCTCGGCATGCAGAGCGCGGCACCGCACGTCCTGAAGACGCTCGATCGCCATCACACGCCGGGCCGCGCGGTCGCCGCGGCGCGCGAGGCGCGGGCGGCGGGCTTCGAGCACGTCAGCCTCGACCTGATCTACGGCACGCCGGGCGAGAGCGCGGCCGACTGGCGGCTGTCGCTGGAGACCGCCCTGGAGGCCGAGCCCGATCACGTCTCGGCCTACTCGCTGATCGTCGAGCCGGGCACCGCGCTGGCCGCGCGGGTCCGCCGCGGCGAGCTGCCGGCGCCCGACGACGACGTGCTCGCCGATCGCTACGAGACGACCGAAGCCGTGCTCGGCGCTGCGGGCCTGCACTGGTACGAGGTCGCCAACTGGACCCGGACCGACGCCGACCGCTGCCACCACAACATGGGCTACTGGGCGGGCGGCGACTGGTGGGGCGTCGGGCCGGGCGCGCACTCCCACGTCGGCGGCGTGCGCTGGTGGAACGTCCTGCACCCGACGCGCTGGACGGCGCTGCTCGAAGAGGGTCGCTCGCCCGCCGCGGGCCGCGAGCAGCCAGACCGCGACGGCGCGCGGCTGGAGCGGGTGATGCTCGCGGTGCGGCTCGAGGAAGGTCTCGCACTCGACACGCTCGACGAAGGCGCCCGCGCCACCGCGACGCAGTTCGCCGACGACGGCCTCGTCGAGCGCGCGCCGTTGGAGGACGGGCGCGTCGTGCTGACCGTGCGCGGCCGGCTGCTGGCCGACCGCGTGACGCTCGCGCTCGCGGGCTAGGAGCCGTCCGGGCTTGCGGCGTCGCCGAGCAGCCGCTCGACGAGCACGCAGTCGCGCCAGGCGCCTTCCAGCCGGCCGTGATGGCGCTGGACGCCGACGATCGTGAAGCCCGCCGTCTCGTGCAGCGCGATCGACGCCGCGTTGGTCGCGAAGATCCGTGAGGTGAGCTTGTGGAGCCCGGCCTCCTGCGCCACGCCGGCCAAGGCCTCCAACAACGCCTTGCCGACACCGAGGCGCCGCGCGTCGCCCGCGACGTAGACGCCGTGCTCGCCGATCCCGGCGTAGACCTCGCGCTCGGAGTAGGGCACGATCTTCGCGAAGCCGACGATCCGGCCCTCGGCCTCGGCGACGATCACCGGCAGCGGCCGGACCGTCCACCCCGCGACCTCGGCCGTGCCCCGCGGGCGCGTCTCGAACGTCGCCTGGCGCTCGGCGATCCCCTCGTTGTAGATCGTCGCGATGCGCTCGGCGTCGCCGGGGTCGGCACGGCGGATCGTGATGGCGCTGGACGGCAGAGGCCGGATTCTACGACCGGCTCAGCCGAGGTACGGCTACCCGCCCGTCGTGAGGTACGGCCACCATGCCAATTGGCCTCGGTGAGACCAGGGTGATACTGGAAAAGAGGGCGATCGTGCCTAGGTTTTCGCCCATGCTCTCCGCCGCCACCTACGACCACGCAACGGCGGTTGCCGACATCCTGGCCGGGTATCACCGGACCGAGATGGCTCTCCGCCGCGGCGACAGGGCCGTCTACCTGTACGACAAGTCCGCCGAGGCCGAGCAGGCCGACCGCGGCGCCGGCGACGATCCTCCGCGCCTGAGCTGAACTAGGGCGTGGTCGTCGTCGGCGGCGTGGCCGTCGACGACGTGGGAGCCGGCGTCGCGGTCGACGGCGCGGGTGTGGCCTGGCTCGGCGCCGGGGCCGGCGTCGTCACCGTCTGGGTCTGGGTGACCGTCTTGGTCTCGTCGGTCGTGGTCGGCGTCGTGGCCGTGCTCGTCGACGTCGGCGTGGTGGTGGTCTGCGTCGTCGTGGACTTCTTGGTGTGCTTGCGATGCCCGCCCCAGAGCGTCGTCGCGTCGCTGCCGCGACCGATCGACTTGCCCGAGATCAGCTCGGGCACCGTGTAGAGGACGACGCAGATGGCGAAGCCGAGCAGGCCGGTGAGCACCGCCAGGCGCCAGCGCAGCTTCCGCCCGCGCGTGGAGTAGACGCGGACCGGGCCGGTCTCGGCGGCGACGACCGCCGGCAGGACGACGTGCGGGGCATCGGGATCGACGCGGGGCGCGGGCTCCGGCTCGCCGTCCACGACAAGCCCGGGCTCGTCGGCGCTCGCTCGCGACCAGCGCGTCGGCGACGGGACGACCTTCGGTGCGACGTTGGCCACCGCCTCGGTCGGCTTGCGCAATCCCTCCTTGACCAGCGCGACGATGACCGGCGACATCGCGGCGCTGAACAGCGTTCCGGCCGCCCAGATCTTGGAGGTGATGTACGCCGCAGACGCCGAGGCAACCGCGCTGAGAAACAGCGTCGTGAGATCGATCCCGTGGTCGGCGGGCGGTGCGGGTGGCGATGAGGCCATCGATCAGCGACGCTAGCGAACGCCTGCGCGCCGACCCGGCGCGCCGGACGCTCAGCTCTCGGCCGTGCGCTTCAGGCCGTCGGCGGCGTTGCCCAACAGGAAATCCCGCACCTGGCCCTCGACCGGGCCGCGGATGAGCATCCCGAGCATGCGCCCCGGGTCGACCTCCAGCGCATAGGTCGCGCGGGTGCGGTCACCGCCGAGATCCTCGAGCTTCCACCAGCCGACCAGGGACTTGACGTCGCCCTTCTCCTGGCGCCAGCGGATCGCGGTCGGCGACTCATAGGTGAAGCTCAGCTTGTTCTTCACCGTCTTGACCTTGGCGTCGTTGACGGTGTCGACGAGCGACGCACGCCCGTCGCCGTCGCGCTCGAGCACCTCGACGTCCTTGAGTGATCCCTGCCACGCAGGGGCGTTCTCGATGTCGGCTGCGATGTCGAAGACGCGTTGGATCGGCGCGTCGATCTCGACCGACCGCTCTCCCGTGATGTTGCCCATGGCGTGACCGTACCCGAGAGCGCTCAGACGAAGCGCTCGGCGCGCAAGGTCTCGAGCAGCCCACGGCATGCTGCGTCGACCAGATCGATCACATGCTCGAAGCCGTCGGGCCCGCCGTAATAGGGGTCCGGAACCGCGAGATCGCCGTCGGCCGCGGGGTCGTACTCGCGCAGCAGGTGGATCTTCGCCGCCGCTGCGTCGTCGGGCGCGAGCGCGCGCAGCGCGGCGACGTTGTCGGCATCGGCGGCGAGGAGCAAGTCATAGTCCTCGAAGTCGGCGACCGTCACCTGCCGCGCCGCACCCTCCATCACGATCCCGCGCAGCTTCGCCGCGGCCGTCGAGCGCCGATCCGGCGGATGGCCGACATGCCACGAGCCGGTCCCCGCGCTGTCGATCTCGATCTGGTCCTGCAGCCCCTCCTGCGCGACCAGCGCCCGCATGACCGCCTCGGCGGTCGGCGAGCGGCAGATGTTCCCCATGCAGATGAACAGCAGCTTCACGGGCCGCAGGGTAGAGCCGAGCGAATTTCGACCGCTGGGCAACCGCACGGAACCGCTCACGAGATCAGCTCAGCTGTCCCACATTTGTCCCGCGCCTAGTCCAGCAGCACCGTCCACCGGGTGGCAGTATGAGAGGCCTCGACGCGCGCGGCACAGATGATGTGGTCACGCCACCAGTGCGGCGGCCCAGCGTGGGAGATGCGCGATTGCCTCGACAGCACGATTGCGCAGTGTCGGAAGTAGCGACAGGGCGGTGATCTGCTGAAGACTGGCGGCGTACTCGTCGGTGAGCAGACGAGCGACTGTCGTGTGCGGCTGGTCCGCCCAGTGATCGATCTCGTCCTGTCGGCACCAGACGGAGTGCTTCATCAAGTCGTGATAGGACAAGTTGTTGGGCGCGCGACCTGCGCAGTGCGGGCATGAGCACTGCACCAAGGTGTGATCGGCCGCCCACAAGATCTGCGCGAGGTCCTGAGACACGTAGCGGTGCCAGCGTCGCACGTAGAAACGCGCAGGCGGGGCACCCGACTGCGGCAACTCGCGCCAGTTTCGGTGCTCGCTAAAACCCACGCCGTGAGCCGCGCCGTCCAGACCGACACCCGACAGGAGCACGCTGAAGAACCCGCCGTAAAGCGCAAAAATCGCTTGGTTACGCGAAGCGGCAGCCGCGAGCGCGAGACGATAGGCGGACAGGTCGGGTACCGATGCCTTGTGCTCGTCAAGTCCGGAGACCCAGACGACGAGTTCGGAATCAGTGACGTCGTCGAGCAACTCCGCCAGGATCCCAGGGTGTGCGGCGCAGACCACTCGAAGGCAAGTTGTGTCCTGAGCGATCGCACATGTCGCTTCGAAGAGCTGCTTGGACCTGCCCCACCAATCGTCCGTAACGGCCTGCGCAACAAAGTACGGCGCAAGGATTGCCTCGGGAGCACGTGCGTCGATCGACTGCGCGGGTGGATCTTCGCCGAGGCGGGCAGCGTACTTGTCGAACGTCTTGTTCGTGGTACCGGCACCGTAGGCCGTATTGAACTCCACCCATGCACTGGCGATCCGCCGTAAACGCTCGTCGGAGAACTGCGCCGGCAGCGGTTCCGCGCCTTGGACGAGAGACGGGTCGCCGCAGATGTCAGCGAGCGCGGTGTGAGACTGCTTGGCCTCGGGAAGCGCCTGCTGGAAGAGCGGGAAGCGGGGATCGATCACGTAGCTCGCAGCCGACTCGGACGCGGACAGGCTGAGCACGAAGCCGCCCGTGCCCTGCCGTTGCCATGCCGCGATCGTGCCGGGTACAAGCACACCGTTGTAAGAGCCGCGAAGGTCTCGAAAGGTCTCCTGGTCGGTGGCGAGATACGCGAGGTAGTGGGAGAAGGTGTCGAAGAGCGGCATCAGATCACGGGCACCGCAACGTGCTCGACACGGGTCGTGATCGCCGCGCGTAACCGACGGACGACGGCCTGGTCAGGACAGCGGTCGACGGGTGAGAGCAGCAACGTGACGGCCGGAGGCTGGATCACGATCAAGCCAAGACCGAGGCGCTGCGCCCACTCGAATCCCTCTGTCTGTGGCTGATTGCCGGTCACCACCCAACTGCGGTGGAAACTCGAGCTGTTGTAGGTGGCCTGTTCGAGGACACGTTGCAGCCGGCCAAGCTTGAGCTCAAAAGCACTGGCTACACCGCGGCCCGTGAGGACGGCGACGTCCACGCGACGCCCCAACCACGGCACCTCATACGCAACGGCGGTGCGATCGCGGACACGACCCGTGGCGATGAGCCAGTGCATGAGATGAGGCAGGAGCGCTGCCTCCCCGTCCCCGACGTCGCCGAGACCGTCAACGTGATGGCGCACCAACAGTTCGGTTTCGGGGCTCATGGTGTTCCCTGTTCCGCGCGACCCGCGGTTCCAGCGAGTTCTTCTGCGCTTGCAAGGCGATCCTGGAGCACGACATACGTCGCTCCGATCGCAACCAACACGCACAGCGAGATTCCGCACAGCGCCAGGCTGACCGGACCGATGAGACGCCAGGTCACGAGTTCGGCGTAGTGGACTGTTGTACCGCAGCATCCTAAGGCCATCACCCCGAGCGTCCCCACGGCTGCACGTCCCACGCGCATGAGTCCTGCAACCGCAGCCTCCATGCGTGTGCGGACCCGGTGGAAGTGTGCGGCCTTCTCCGCGCGTTTGCTCAAGGGTGAGGGGTCGGCGATCACTCTGGCCGGATCAAACGGAGGCCGCGCAGGATCTTCCGCGAGATCTTCCGGCCGTCGTTCAGCGGGAAGGACTTGGTCAACCTCATCCCGCAAGCGCTCGAGTTCGCGGATGGTTTTCACGTCGAGCGCCGCAGCTGCGAAGTCAACGCGACGCGCCCAGCGCGCATTGACATCCCCGCGCAGGCTCGCGGTCTTCCAAATCGCAGCGCCGAGAGCGAAGACTGCGGCCAGCCCCACCCCGATGATCTGAGCCTGGTCGCCAGCGGCCAAGCTCATCGAAGGATCTGGTCGCGAATCTCGGATTTGTCGGTGAACTCCGGGTAGCGCTCGTAGACGTAGCGCACGAGCTGCCGGAGCGGCAGGTTGGCGAAGCGATCCTTAAACGCGCGCAGCACGTCTTCGGCACCGCGTGGCAACTCCTGGATAAGCGCGTCGTAGTAGCTGCGTCCCCGCGACGTGAGCTTGAACGTGCGTGTCGTGTAGGGGTCCAGTTCGTCACCGACGACGTTGACGGCCTCCCAGCGGTCCTCGGTGCTGTCGGACGCGCGTGCCGAGTCGAGGATGAGGCCGTAAGCATGAAGCGTGTCGGCGGCCTTGTAGATCTTCGCCGAGAATGGGCCGAACTTGTGCGAGCGGAAGTCCGCCGACTCGGTGGTCCAGCTACCTGCCGGCGTTTCATGCTCTAGGAGGAAGACCAGCTTCTCCAAGCGGGTAACTCCCTCGAGGTAGCCGCTGGGCGCAGGGCCGCCGGGTGCACCGAGCAAAAGGACGATCACGTCGTCGGTTTCGATCGGCCGTTTCGTCGTGTTGGAGGCCGTCGTCATCATCACTGCGAGCATAGTCGCGACCTCTGCGGACGGCGTCGACCCATCACCTGCGCACGTCTCTCTGCGAGGACTCGCAACGGAACGGTGTTCTTCCGTATCAATCACTCCCACCTAGAGCCGGGACGGCGCGGCTTTGTGACTGTGCCCCACTCCCGGGTCGAAGCGGCGGGCACAGACACGGGCCGCAGGCTAGCCACGCGCGTCTCGAGGACGTACAAGTGGTTGGCCGCCAACCTCGGCGAGCGAAATATCGCTTCGCGTACGGCGGAGCGAAGGAGCATCTTCGAGCCACCGATACTGCGTATCCAGACCCTCGGTGTGGCCAACTGATCGGTCCGAGGACAGTTAGGCTGCGCGGCGCATGGAGTCTCAAAGCCAGCGGCGGGTGATGTGGACCCGCTGAGCGTTAGCGCGTCGGTCGCGCAGCTGTTGGCGATGGGTGGCGATGCCGTCAGCCGACTCCGTCGGGCCATGCCGGAGTACGGCCGGTTCTGGAAGATCTTTGAGAACCAGCTCGTCAACGAACACGACATCCCGTGGGACGAAATCCGTTCGCGCTCATACTTGCAGCCCGACTTCGTCGGGTGGGCCATTGCCTATATGGGCGGCGATGACAGTGCACGCATCGCCATGGAGGGACATTTCGCGAAGTTCATCGAGCCGCCGCCGAGAGCACGCGAGACTCGAGAACAGATCATCACGCGTGTAAACGCCGCGGCGCGAGTGGCTGCCAATACTGCCGTCGCCTCCGACCGTAAGGCCGAGCTCGCAAACTCGCAGCTGGTGATCGCCGCCATCGATCGAGCAGCGCGAGCGCTTTCGGAGCAGCAAGCGGCTACGCATGAGCGCGTCGAGAACATCCAGGTCGAGATGGCCGTGAACGAGGCGGCCCGACAGGGGGACACGGCAGCACTTCGCGAACAGATCAAGGAGTTGGAACGGCGGCTGGCAGGACGCGAGCACGCCACGGCGCAGGTCATCGAGTCCCGCCTCGAGGAAATGCTCGAGCGCACCACGAACGTGCATGAGCCGGGCGGAGGTCTACAGGCGTCGCGTCCGCCCGCGGCGACGGACGTCGCACTTGAGAAGCCGTTCCAGCGCGAGCAGCTCGAATTGCTGCGTCGCGAGGACGCCGACGCAGCAGCACGGATCGACGCCGTGGTGGGCGGCGGCGGTGTATCCGCTCTCGTCACAGCAATCCGAGCGGGTGACCTAGAGACAGGCCCATTGGCGCTGCTCATCACCGTCGGACGGATTGTCGCGTTCGAAGGACGGTTCGCAGACGCCGAAGAGGCTTACCTACAAGCGTCTCGTCTCGATCTGTCGGACGCGCTGCGTGCACGTCAGCTCATTCGCGCTACACGGGCGGCATCGATGGGCTCCGCCCCAGAGCGGGCCGATGAACATCTCGACGCGGCTCGACAGTTGTCGCCCAACCTGCCAGCGGTGGTAATCACCGAAGCGCGCGCGCTTCATGACTCGGCGGCGGTGCTCAGTCAGCTGCGAGATGTCGAGCCCCAGGACGACGACGAGCGGGCGGTGCTGCACCAGACGCGCGCGTTGGCCCACTTGAACCTCAACGACGAAGCTGCGGCCGACGGTGAGGTTGAGCTCGCGCGCGCCGCCGACCCAGATCACGTTGCCATTCGCGAGTTTGAGGCGACCCGACTACTGGGGCGAGTGCAGGCACGGATCGCACAGGGCAACGGACCCGACCGTGCCGAAGCGGCTGATGCCGGCGCTCGGTTCGCGGCGCTCGCCGACGAGATGGCCGAGCAACGACGGCCCAACGAGACCGCGTGGTGTCGCGCGCAAGCCTCGGAGTGCCTCATGCTCGCGGGCCGCGTGGAGGAAGCCCAGGCGCTGATGGCCACCATGCCATCGCCGGACTTGCTTCGGGAAGACATCGCAATCGCAATCGCGCGTGCGGCCATGGTCTGCCAATGCCCCGACATCGTGTTGCTGTACGCGCCCGCCGACGCCGACAACGTCGAGCTCCGGTTGGTGCGAGCAGAAGCGCAGGCCATCAAGGGGGGCGACGAGGACTCGGCCCAGGCACGAGGCGTGCTGCGCGATCTGCTGACCCACAATCGAGTCGAAATTCGACAACAGGCGGCCTTTGCGCTCTTGGTCTCGGCGGCGTTCGACGAGAGACTGCCTTGGGACGAAGACGTCGCGACCGTCGTGCGTTGCTTCAAGCCGGAGACCGAGGCCGGCCTCCGAGCCGAGCGCCATCACTTGCTCGGCGATGACGAGGCCGCCGAGCGTCTCCTCCTTTCGCACGCCCAGCGCATCCCGATGCTCCGACGCTTGCGTGACCTCGCGGCCGAACGCGGCCAGTGGGACAAGGCAGCAGATCGCTCGCGACAGCTCGTGCGAGCGGGTGACGACCCGAGCGACCGTCTGGCTCTGGGTGTCTCGCTAGGGCACGTTGGCGGGCGTGACGAGGCTCTGATCGAGTTGCTCCGCGTCGCGCGCGATAGAGACGTCACCGAGTACCTGCGCGGTGCCGCGTTCCTCAGCGCAGTCGAGGTCGTCGGTCGCGATCGGGACTACGCGAGCATCCGCGACCTTTCAGCGGAGTGGAGCCAAGAACTCCCCGACAGCATCGACGCACGTTGGAACCTCGTGTTCGGACTTGCGCGGCTGAGCGAGCATCAGAAGGCATATGAGTTGGTGCGGGAGGCCGACCTAGAACCCAAGACGTCTCAGCAAGCGACGTTGCTGGCCGAGATCTACTACCGGGCCGCACCACGAGTCGAAGCCATCCGGCTCATCGCAGCGTTGTCGGACCGATTCGTCCGGGAGCTCGAGCCGCTCGAAGGACTCATCATCGCCGCGATGCTGGCAGCCGATCAGACCGGAGAGACGATCACCGACCCCGCCCTGGTCGCACGCGTTCGCGAGACGTTGACAACGTTCGAGACTCGGTTCCCTGATTCGACCGCGTTCCGCACGATCCGCCTGCCCGGTACGGCAGACGAACTCCAGGCGTTGATGCGCGAACTCGCAGGCGACGGGCCGGAGCTTCAGCGACAGACCGCCGCCGCGGTCCGAGACGGTCACGGTCCTGTCAACACCATGGCGGCCGTCTTGCCGGGCACCGTTGCCACAGTGTGGGCGCGCCTCGAGGCTTTGCCGCTGGGATTTGCCGTACCCGAGATCGACGCCACCGATCGACAAGCCGCACTAGCAGCAATCGGCGGGGCGGCAATTTGGGACCCGTCGAGCCTAACCGTCGTCGCGACCGCGCTCGGCAGGGACGTACGCGAGGCCATCGTCGGGGCGTTACCCGGATCCTTCATCGTGCCCGACACGCTGGAGGACGTCGATGCCGACCCGGTGTTCGAAGGACACGGGGTTGCCGAGGGCCTTCGAGACGGCGACGGCGGCTTCGTTATGCGCACAATCGGAGAGCATGAACGCGAGACCGATGCCGAGCGCCTGGCAGCATCGCTGGCGCTCGCTAAGCGGCTGGATGTTCGTCCGAGCCTGGGCGAAAGCGCATCACGAGAGCTGCTGGCTGAGTACGAAGAGCCCGACAACCGCCCCGAGTTACTCGTCTTGCTCGGGACAATTCTGGCCGCCCAACGCAACGACCGCCCCGTCTACTCGGACGACCGCTGGATCCGCGAATATGCCCGAGCGCAGGGCGTGCCAGCCTTCGGGACCTTGGCACTGCTCGACGCCTTGACCGAGCGCGAGATGATCGACGCCCAGACACGCAGCGAGGGGCGACGAGCCCTAGCGGCCCGCGGCGCATGGGGCGTCGCATTGACAGCCACCGAGATGATCGACGAGGCACGCGTTTCAGAGTTCGAGGTGTCGCCCACGCTCGCGGGTGCGATAACCGACCGAGCGACCTGGCGTGCACGGCCGGCAGAACGCTGGCGGGACATGGTCGCGTTTTTCGCGGTAGTGCATGACAAGCGACCGGAGAGGTTTCGGCTCTGGGTGCAGGGAGCCCTACAGGCGGCGCACGCCGCGTCCCCTCCGCTCGCGCCATCATGGTTCCTGAACACGACGTTGCTGATGGCCTGGGGCCTCGGAGACGAGACGCAGGGAATGCCGCGCTCGGCATTTCAGGCTTTGGTCGACGAGACCAAGCGCCTCCCGCCGACGCTCACCACCCTCGGCCACGATCCGGTGCTGGGTGCAATGAGCTACTTCTTGTCCTACTTCGTCGGGTACCCCGAGCATGAGCGTTTCATCGCGTTCGCAGCGATGGTCCGCCGCTTGCGCTTCCCCGACCAGCAACGCGCATTTGAATATTTCGTCGCGCCCCAGCCCTCGCGGTGACAGGACCCAGCGCGCACTCAACGGTCCCGTCACGGGCCAATCGTCCTTGAGGGCAAATGCGCGACGCCACGGATCCGTGGGCGGACATCAGCTCCTACTCGAACAGGCCACCCGAGATGTACCAAGTGCCGTCCACCTTGCGTAGGTCGGCCGTACTGGATGCACCCTTCATCCGTACGGTCGCGGTGTCCCCGGTCACCGTCGAAGACTCCACGTCGGCATCTCGGAGCGTACCCAGCTCGTCACCCCCGAGTTGATCACTCAGTCCCCCCAGCGCCTCCGTGCACGAGGTCGCAGCCAACTCAGGAACGTTGCTTGCAACGTAGTCCACCGCTTGGCGCTTGGCGTCGCCCGTGAGCTTGTCGCACGCCGCCTTGCCGTTCCCGTCGGCCAGAGAGCCGAGGTAGTCCTTGACGGTCATCTCAGCTGCGGACTCGTCGTTGCCGCCGCATCCGAGCAGGGTCATCGCCGCCGACGCTGCACAGAGAACCACTAAGCGATTGAGCACAACCCGGTTATAACCGATTCGGCCAATTTCTGTCCTTTTCGTCTATGAAGCACCTGCTGAATGCCTCCAAGGTGGAGGATCGCTGCGGGATCGCCGCGCCGTGGGCGAGTACACCGTTCGCTCTCGACGAGCGAAAGCCACGCTGGTGTCCGGCGGCGAGTTGATCCTCGTGCGATGCGACACGTTAGGTTCGAGGGTGCGCTGCGGGCAGGCGTCTGGATGGAGCTTCCGGCCTACCGGATTGCGGATGCCGCCACTGACGCCCTGACATGGGCGCTGGAACACGCCGAAATCCCGGCAGGCGAGGGAGACCCACCACCGCTCTATTTTCGCCAGCGAGCACTGCTGTATCTCGCCGTGATGACGCTTCGTGAGACGCGAGCTGTGCTCGCTCTGCTCGGCTCGGGCTACGAGGCCGAGGCTGTGACCCACATGCGGACCATCATCGAAGCGAGCAGTCGGGCACAGTCAGTTGAGAACGACCCATCCGGCACCTACGCGAAGTCGTGGCTAGAAGGCAAGGCGGGCAAGCCATCGTCAGCGTTTAGCAAGGTCGACGCAGATGACCTTTGGAAGCTCATGTCCCATCAGTCCCACGCCGACTATCGCGCCGTCGAGAACTGGTACGCGGTCACCCAGGAGGACGGCACGCACGGTCTACTCATCATGCCGGAGCGGCGTGTGCAGGTCAGCGGAACCGCGGCCTCTATGACGGCGGGGCACTGCCGTGACATGGCTCGCGTTCTCGGAACGGCCTTCGGATTCGAGATCCCCGACCTAGCGGCGCTAGATGCCGCGCTCAGGGACCTACCCCTCTGGCGCGACGATTCCGAGGACGAGACTCAACCGCCTCCCCGAAGCGGCGTAGGCGGTTCAGCGGCGAGCTAACAAGATGGACACCAACATGCTTCCGTCCGAGCAGAGAGCGATCCTCGTTGCCGCCCAGAAACGACGAAGCGCGCCATCCCGACATGAGAGAGCGCGCATTCGTCTTACGGAAGAACTACATGCACAACGTACACGCCGAAGACGACGGCACCGAAGGAACCTCACCGTTTTCGCCTGGCGTTGGTGCTGATCCAGGCGGCCGCTGGACTGGCTACGTGCCTCATCAGGCGTCGAAGCCCTCGCCACACGTCAGCACCAAACGGATGAACAGCAGGTCTGGCCGCCGTCGCCGCGTTCGGCCTCGCGCTCGTCAGCATCGCTCCACGGCTGCTCGCCGTGACCGCGCCCGCGGACCCGACGGCGACGACCCAGCAGGATTACCGCCGCGCCCTCGCACGACCGAGGGCGCGGCATGAGCGCGGACGGCATCGCACCCGTCCCGCGCGTCACGCTCACCCGGACCGAGGCCGCTGCTGCGCTGGGCATGAGCCTCGACAGCTTCGAGCGGCACGTGCAGCCAGAACTGCGGCTCATTCGCCGGGGGAAGCTCCGGCTGGTTGCTCTCAGCGAGCTCCACCGCTGGGCTGAGCAGGCCGGCGAGGCGACCCTGCCGTGAGCCAGGTCAGCCAGCCCGTGTGCCGGGTGCATCGACGCCCGGGCGTGACTTGGCGTGGCACCTCTAGCTCCAGTGAGGAGGTGGGCCGAGCTTAGCGCCGCCGACCGACAACGCCCCGCGAGGGGCAGCGAGTGGAGACCGCCTGCCCAAAGGCAAGGGATTCGCGACCCGAGGAGTGACAGCGCCAGACCGCAACACGTCGAAGGCGGCTCCCCGCAGGTCGGCTAGTGAAGAACTCAGGTGCCGGGCCACATCGCTGACCCCCTCAGGTGAGCGCTAAAGCGCGCAGCGCAGCCACCCGGCATGGGATGCCGGGGGAAGGTCGAGCTATGGGGAAAGCAAGCACATGAACAAGACCAGATGGCAGTTTGGCGAAGGACAGACGACGGCGGAAGAGCGCGCCGAAATCACGAAGGCGCACCGAGACGGCCGGGCCGAGGAATACGCAAAGGCGCAGCGCTTTGCCTTGATGGTCAAGGCCGAGCGAGACCGCAGGCGCGCACGGAAGACGGATCGCAGATGAGCGTTCTGGATACGCTCCAACAGTCATCAAAGTGGCCGGGCGGCGCGCCAACGCCCCCGGCCGTGGCCCACAGGAGGTAACCCTGATGAACAAGGCCAAGCTACCCGCTGGCGTTGAAGAGCGACACGCCCGTTCGTGCGCAGCGCCAGCGGGACGCTGCAACTGCACGCCGAGCTATAGAGCACAGGTCTGGGACGCGAAGGCCGGCAAGGCGATCAAGAAGACGTTTCCGACCAAAGCGGCAGCGAAGCTCTGGCGCGCAGACGCACAGGTCGCGACCCGCGCTGGAACGCTCTCCGCCGATCGCGGCCCGAAGTTGAAGGACGCCATACCGGCGTGGCTCGATGGAATGCGATCGGGTCAGGCACGTAACAGCTCCGGACGGCGATTCAAGCCTGCGGCGATCCGCGCCTACGAGCGAGCAATCCGTCTTCGCGTGTTGCCGGCGTTTGGAGAGATCCGCGTCGACGATCTCGCCGCTGCCCAAGTGCAGGCGTGGATCGATGGCATGGTCGCCGACCGCCTTGCCCCTGCCACGATCGATACCAGCCTCACGGCGCTGCGCTCGTTCTATCGGCGAGCACTCACGCGAGGTGAGGCCCGATCGAATCCGTGTGTCGGGCTCGAGAAACCCGCCATCGAACGCGCCAATAAGCGCATCGTGCCACCGGCGATCGCCGCCAAGATGATCGACGCGCTATCCGGAGCCGACGCGGTGCTGTGGGCAGCAGCGTTCTACACAGGGCTACGCCGTGGCGAGCTGACGGCCTTGGAGTGGTCCTCGGTTGATCTCGCCGCCGGCTTCATCGATGTCGTCGCCGGATGGGATGACATCGAGGGCGCGATCGAGCCGAAGTCGCGGCAGGGACGAAGACGCGTGCCGATCCCAGCTGTTCTTCGTGACTACCTCGATCAACACCGGTTGGCAACCGGCGGTGACGGTCGCGTCTTCTCCGATCAACGGTGGGTCTACGACGCCGGTATCCGCGCAGCGAAGGTCTGGGCCGAGGCGGAACTCCCAATCCTGACGCTTCACGAGTGCCGACACACCTACGCGTCAACCTGCATCGCGGCCCGGCTCAACGCCAAGACCATCTCGAGCTATCTCGGCCACGCGACGATCGCGATCACCTTCGACTTGTACGGCCACCTGATGCCCGGTTCCGAAGGGGAGGCGATGGGTCTATTCGAGGCATACCTCGTCCGCGAAATCGGGGCCGAAGAGGTCTCGACCATCCCGCATACTGTCCCGCAGCCCGTTCCCACCGCGGTCTAGCGCGGCGAGCGGCAGATGTTCCCCATGCAGATGAACAGCAGTTTCACGCCGTCGAGCCTAGAGCCACATCAGTTCCAACCGCTGGGCAATCTCACGCGGGCCGCTCCCGGGGTGGGTTGGATGGGCGGCGCTCCGTGACGATCGCCACCACGCTCGGGTGGTCTGGGGCGTGGGGTGAAAGTGTTGGGGCGTGGTTCGGCGCGCGTTTGTGTGGGCACCGAACGAGCGCCGCGCGGATGGCGACATCTCGGATCACCGCCCTCCCCACGCGCTCGCGCCGCAGACGCGGGTTGTGCGGAGCGCTGTCGCCGCGCCTTGGCCTTGACCGGGACATCCCGGTCAACGTGCCCGAGACCGTCACGAAGCCGTTGAGGCCGTTACGACTTCGTGGCGGGTGTGGCCCCGTCGCGGCACTCGGGCAGGCTCCGGGTCGCTTCGTGGTGAATAGCTCACCACCAGACGCCCCGCACCGGGCCGTTGGCCCTCGCATATGAGGGGCCAGACGCCCCGGCCCCGGCGGGCGACTGCACGGAACGCCAACAACAACACGCGCCACGAAGGCGCTCGCAACACAAGCGCCCGCCCGCGACCGGCGCGACGCGCCCGCGCCCTACGCGGTGCCGTCGGCGTCAAACGACGCCTGCACGCCGTCGCGACCCACGTAGCCGTCGGCGCCGCCGACGCAGACGTAGACCGACTCGCTGTCGTCGAGGTTCTTGAGTGCGCGCGGCGTCGCGGCGGCGACGCGGGCGAAGCCACCGGGCTCCAGGACGTGGCCGGTGCCGTCGCCGAAGCGGATCTCGATGCGGCCGGAGTGCACGAAGTACAGCTCCTCCTGGCGCTCGTGGGCGTGCACGCCGGTCTCGTAGCCGCCGGGCAGCACGATCGCGTTGACGCCGAACGCCGTCACGCCGAGCGGAACGCGGATCTTGCGCATCCCCGGGCCGTCGCCGAGGTCAGAGAGGTGTGCGACGGAGTAGTCGTCGGTGGTGGTGATGGGCATTACGGCATCGTATGCCCATGAACTACCTGCCTGCTGAGGACCGCTACGCGTCGATGCCCTACCGCCGCAGCGGCCGGTCCGGGCTCAAGCTGCCCGCGGTCTCGCTCGGCCTCTGGCACAACTTCGGCCACGACCGCCCCTTCGACAGCCAGCGCGCGATCGTCCGCCGCGCGTTTGACCGCGGCGTCACGCACTTCGACTTGGCCAACAACTACGGCCCGCCCGTCGGCAGCGCCGAGGAGAACTTCGGCCGCCTGCTGGCCACCGACCTCAAGCCCTACCGCGACGAGCTGGTCATCTCCAGCAAGGCCGGCTACGACATGTGGCCCGGGCCCTACGGGGAGTGGGGCTCGCGCAAGTACCTGCTCTCCAGCCTCGACCAGAGCCTGCAGCGGATGGGCCTGGACTACGTCGACATCTTCTACAGCCACCGCTTCGATCCCGACACGCCGCTGCAGGAGACCATGGGCGCGCTGGACTCCGCCGTGCGCCAGGGCAAGGCGCTGTATGTCGGCATCTCCTCCTACTCGGGCCATCGCACCGAGGAGGCCGCGCAGATCCTCCGCGATCTCGGCACGCCGGTGCTGATCCACCAGCCGTCCTACTCGCTGCTGAACCGCTGGGTCGAAGAGGACCTCCTCGACGTGCTCGAACGCGAGGGCATCGGCTGCATCGCCTTCTCCCCGCTGGCCCAAGGCATGCTCACCGACAAGTACCTCGGCGGCAGCATCCCGGCCGACTCACGCGCCGCCCAGGACCACTTCCTCAAGCGCGACATGTTGACGCCCGAGGCGCTGGCCCACATCGAGGCCCTCAACAAGATGGCCGCCGAGCGCGGGCAGTCGCTGGCGCAGATGGCGATCGCCTGGACGCTGCGCGACCCACGCGTCACCTCGTCGCTGATCGGCGCCTCCAGCGTCGGGCAACTCGACGAGAACCTCGCCGCGCTCGACAACCTCGAGTTCACCGACGACGAGCTCGCCACGATCGACCAGCACGCCGTGGACGCCGGCATCAATCTCTGGTCGTCCTCGAGCGCCCACTGAAGCGGTACGTGCGTGATCAAGCGCTGACGGCACGCCGCGCCGGCGCGGCGTCGGCGACGGCATAGCTGCCGACGGCGACGACGGCGCTGACCACAGCCACGGACGGCCACGCACCGATCGCATGCGCCAGCACATGGGAGCCGACGAAGGCCGCAGCGTAGAGCCCGACCAGGCCGGCCGTGCGGCCGATCCCCACCTGCTCCTTCCAGCGCAGCGCGCACCACCCGGCGCCAGCGAGCAGCACGACCCCGCCCAACGGCCGGACGCCGGTCGCCTGCGCGACGGCGAAGCCGAGGGCCAGCGAGCCGGCGGCGACGGGCCAGGTGGGGGTGCGGTCCATGCCCACCACGGTACGCCTCCGGCGTCAGTTGAGCCGCGACAGGAGGCGTTGGTGCATCGCCGACTGCGCCGCGCTCATCGGCGCGAGTAGAACTCGACGATCAGCTGCTCCTCGATCGGCGCCGGGATCTCCCGCCGCTCGGGGAGGCGCAGGATCTTGCCCGCGAGGCCGTCGAAGTCGGCCTGCAGCCACGGGCCGATGCCCGCGGTCAGCTCGGTCGCCTCGCGCACCAGCGGCTCGATCGGCGCGCCCTCGCGCAGCGTCACGACCTGCCCGGGCCTGACGGCGAAGGAGGCGATGTCCACGCGCTTGCCGTCGACCAGGAAGTGGCCGTGGCCGACGAACTGCCGTGCCTGCGCGCGGGTCGACGCGAAGCCGAGGCGGTAGACGACGTTGTCGAGCCGGCGCTCCAAGGCGATCAACAACTCCTCGCCGGTGCGGCCGCCGCGCCGCTCGGCCGCCGCGATGTAGCGCCGGAACTGCTTCTCGCGGACGCCGTAGTAACGCTTGGCCAGCTGCTTGGCGCGCAGCTGCGTGCTGAAGACCGACGGCTTATTGGCGCGCCGCTGACCGTGCTGGCCGGGCGGCAGCGGCCCGCGGCGCACGAGCGCCGACTTGCCGTTGATCGCCCGCAGGCCCTTCAAGTACAACTCGACGCCCTCGCGCCGGGAGAGCCGCTCGACCGGCCCCGTGCAGCGTCCCACTCGTAACTCCCACCGTGCTGGTTGGCTTTGACTTAGGGAACCCTAACACGGTCACCGTCGGGCGCGACGTCCGCTGCAATTCACCCTGCAGATCGCGGGGTTCGCGGCGCTAGCGTGACGGGCCGCCGTCCTGCTGCATGACGTCTCGCCGCCTTCCTCTCCACCGAGCCGTGCTCGTGCTCGCCGCCCTGCTCGCGGTCGGCCTCGGCCTGGCCGTGACCGCCCGCGGCGCCTCCGAAGGGTCGCTGCGCTCGAAGATCCACAGCGGCAAGGTCCGTGAGCAGGCGCTGGGCGACGCCGCCGCGCACCTGGGCCGGCTGGAGCGCGCGAGCGCGCGCGAGGTCGCGATCATCGAGGGGCGGCTCGCCGACGCGCAGGCCGACCTCGACGCGGCCCAAGCGCGGCTGACGACCACGCAGACCGCGCTCGCGGCCGAGCGGCAGCGGTTGGCGCGGCTGCGCAAGCGCCTGACCCAGTCGCGTGCGCTGCTGACCGACCTGCTGCGCCAGCGCTACATGGCGACGCGCCCGGACATCGTCTCGGTCGTGCTCGACGCCCACGGCTTCGCCGACCTGCTGGAGCGCATGGAGTTCCTCCAGCGCGTCGAGGACTCCGACACCGCGATCGTCGACGTCGTCCGCGCCGCCCGGCGCGACGCCGGCCACGAGACCGTCGTGCTCACCAAGCTGGAGAGCCGTCGCCAGGCGCAGACGATCGCCGTGCAGCGCGAGCGCGATGCGCTGGCCGGCATCGAGGCCGCCGCCCAAGCGCGCCGCAACGCGCTCGCCCGGGCCCGTGCCGCACGTCTCGCCGCCCTGCGCGCCACCCGCACCGGCCGCCGCTCCGCGGAGCGCACGTTGCGCAAGCTGCTCGCCGACCGCGCCCACGCGGCGGTCGACAAGGCCGGTCCCGGCGGCCCATGGGCGATCCCGTGGGCGATCGTCCAGTGCGAGTCCGGCGGCCAGAACCTGCCGCCCAACAGCGCCGGGGCCTCGGGCTACTACCAGATGATGCCCGCCACCTGGGCCGGCCTCGGCGGCTCGACCTCCGATGCCTACAAGGCGTCGAAGGCCGAGCAGGATCGCCTGGCCGGCAAGTTGTGGAACAACGGCGCGGGCGCATCCAACTGGGTGTGCGCGGCGTTGGTCGGCGTCATCTGACGGCGGCGGCGAGCGCCCTCAGTCGACGAAGAGGTCGGCCTGCAACTCCGCGTCGTCGCCACCGTAGGAGTACTGGCTGAGATCGGTCACGCCTTCCTCGGCCAGCACGTCCTCCACCAGCGCAAGGTTGGCCGTGTACTCACGGCTGTCGCGCGTGAGGATCACGTAGGCCGCGTCGGCGACGATCTCGGGCTTGCGCGACTTGGCCATCGCGGCATCGCCGCCGAGCAGGTTCTGGACCGCGGCGGTCGCGACCAGCGTCTTGGGCCACAGCGCGTTGAACGCGATGCCCTCACCCTTGAACTCCTCGGCCATACCGAGGGTGCAGAGGCTCATCCCGTACTTGGCGATCGTGTAGCCGATGTGGCCGCCCAGCCACCGCGGCTGCAGGCTGATCGGCGGCGACAAGGTCAACACGTGTGCGTTTTCAGACGCTTTCAGATGCGGAATACACGCCTTGCTCACCATATATGTGCCGCGTGTGTTTATTGACTGCATCAAGTCATAGCGCTTCATGTCCATGGCCTCGGTGCCCGACAGATTGATCGCGCTGGCGTTGTTGATGCAGATATCGATGCCGCCGAACTTCTCGACGGTGGCGGCGACGGCGTCGGCGACCTGTTGGTCGTCACGGATGTCGCCGACGATCGGCAGCGCCTTGCCGCCGGCCTTCTCGATCTCCTCGGCGGCCGTGTAGACGGTCCCCTCGAGCTTTGGGTGCGGCTCAGCGGTCTTGGCGATGAGCGCGACGTTCGCGCCGTCGCGCGCTGCGCGCACGGCGATGGCCAGTCCGATGCCCCGCGAGGCGCCGGAGATGAACAGGGTCTTTCCTACGAGCGTTCGGGACACCGGCGCATCTTATTGTGGGACGGCAATTGCAGCATCCGGAACGATCCAGGTTCCACATGTACCACTTGCTTCTGAAGAACTTGCAAATTGCTGCGTAACGACTGTTGAAAGGACAGCAACGTGACCAGAAGGCTCGCACGGTTCACGATTCTGAGCGATGATATGCAGAGCATCACTCCCTGACATCCGAGGAACCCCATGCCAACCATCACAAACGTCGACGACCAGCGATACGTCAAGGCGCTTTCCCATCCCCTTCGGGTCCGCATCCTGGGGATCCTGGAGGAGCAGCCCGCGAGCCCCGTCGAGCTCAGCCAGGTGCTCGACGCAACGCTGGGCACGATCTCCTACCACGTGCGCCAGCTCAACGAGCTCGGGCTCTTGGAGCTCGTGCGCGAGACACCACGCCGTGGCGCCATCGAACATCACTACCGCGCGAAGCCCCGCCCCAAGAGCGGCGGCGCCTCCTGGGACAGCGTCTCGGTGATCGCCAAGCAGGCCGTCATCGGCGCCGAATTGGCCCAGACGACGGAGGTCGCGAGCCGCGCCGCGGGCGTCGGCGGGTTCGACAGCGACCACGCGCGCCTCGAGCGCCTACGCCTCTCGCTGGACGCCAAGGGTGTCGAGCAGCTCTCCAAGGCGGTGGCCAAGCTCGTCGCCGAGGCGCTCAAGATCCAGGAAGCCGCGACCAAGCGCGTCGGAAACGGCAGCGACTCGGCCTCGGACACCGCGCTGGTCGCGATGCTCTTCGACGCCGTCGGCGCACCGGACCCCAGCGCCGGCCGACCGGAGCCGACCCAGAAGCCGCGCAAGCCACGCCGGCGGACCGCTTAAGAAACTGCACTTTTTCTGAAGACACCCCCAAGTGGGACGCACGGCCCTCGACGTGTACGGGTTGCGTTGAGGGCCGGGGCGTCGGTCACAGCTTCACCCGAAGTGCGTCATATAGGGCATGGCCCACCGACGTGACGATCGCTGTGGCGCGCGGCTCCGGCGCGACAAGACCGACCCCGAGCCGCACGTGCCCGAAACCGAGGAGCTGGGACTGACCAGCTTCGGCGCCGCGTTCATCGACCTGCTCCGCGACGACGAGCGGTTCCGCGATGTCATCGCCGATCCGTTCGGTGAGCACCACGATCCGGCGGCGGCCTCCTGAGCTCAATCGTGCCGCCGAACCGGCGGCGCGGCCTTGTCTGAACGCGTACGATCTGTGGACGATGCCCGAGCCAACGATCTCCCCTGCCCTGTATCGCGCCGGCGAGGGCGAGCCGCTCGTCCTCATCCACGGCTTCACCGCCACGTGGCGCTGCTGGTTGCCCCTACTCGGTGAACTGGTCCCGCGCTTCGAGGTGATCGCCCCGACATTGCACGGCCACGACGGCGGCTCGGCGATCCCGCCCCACGATCAGCCGTTCGACGTCGCGCGCGCGGCCGACCTGCTCGAGGAGCACCTCGACGCGCTCGGCGTCGGCACCGCGCACCTGGTGGGCAACTCGATGGGCGGCGCGCTGGCGCTCGAGCTCGCCAAGCGCGGTCGCGCCCGCAGCGTCGTCGGCATCTCACCCGCCGGCGGCCTGCGCCCCGGCGACGAGGCCGGGGCCAAGCAGGTCATCAAGGTCTTCGCGCGGATGCAGAAGACCACGAGCAAGTCCTTGGGCTTGCTCCCGAAGGTGATGGCGCGGCCCGGCCTGCGGCGGCTCGCGCTGCGCGACGTGATGACGCGCGGCCATCAGGTGCCCGCCGCCGAGGCCATCGCGCTCGCGCGCTCCTCGGTCCGCTGCGACGTCGTCGAGGACGTCTTCGCACTCCTACGCGCGGGCGAGGCGATGGTGCGCGACCTGGACAAGATCGACGTCCCGGTCCTGGTCACCTGGGCCGAGAAGGACCGGATCCTGCCGATGGACGTGCACGCGCCACGGCTGCGCGAGGAGATCCGCGACCTCGAGTTCCGCGTCACGCCGGGCGTCGGCCATACGCCGATGTGGGACGACCCGGGCCTGTTCGCGACGTCGATCGCCGAGTTCGCGACTCGCGCGGGGACGCAGGCGAGCCCGGCCGCCGCGGTGGCGTAGCGGTCATGAGCAAGCTCAAGGCAAGGTGGTGTTGATCACCGGCGGTGCGCGCGGCATCGGCGCCGAGACGGCGCGCCGGCTGGTCGGCAAGGGCGCCAAGGTCGGCAGCGCCCACATGGGCTGGATCGACACGCCGCTGGTCCAGGACGCCAAGAAGGACCTCAAGGCCTTCGGCAAGATGTTGGAGGCCATGCCCGGCCCCTTGGGCAGGACGGTCTCCGTCGAGACGTGCGCCGACGCGTTCGTCGAGGGCATCGCCAAGCGCAAGACGCGCGTCAGCGTTCCCGGCTGGGTCAACGCCGTCCGCTGGCTCAAGCCCGCGCTGACGACCGTGATCGGCGAGCGCGAGACGGCCCGGCGAGCGCCGGAGGTCGTGCCGTTGATGGACCAGAAGGTCCTCCCGCTCGGCCGCTCGATGAGCGCGCGGACGGCAGAGCTCGAGCAGCAGCCCGAGGCCGCGCCCACGGCCTGACATGACACCGTTCCCCGGAGCGTCGTGACAGACGTCACGCGCGCACCGGGAGGTGGCCGCATGGTTGCCCGCCGCGGCATCGGGCATCGTCTCGGCCATGGCATCAACCACGGCGATCCAGAGCGGGATCGATCTCCAAGGGCTCGTCAAGACGTTCCGCACGCCCAACGGGCCGGTCCGCGCGGTGCGCGGCGTCGACATCGCGATCGCGCCGGGCGAGACGGTCGCGCTGCTCGGCCCCAACGGCGCCGGCAAGTCCACCACCATCGACATGCTGCTCGGGCTCGCCGAGCCGGACGCGGGGACGGTGTCGCTCTTCGGTGGCACGCCCGCCGACGCGATCGCGTCGGGCCGCGTCGGGGCGATGCTCCAGACCGGCGGTCTGCTGCGCGATCTCACCGTGCGCGAGCTGGTCGCGATGATGGCCGCGCTCTACCCGCGGCCGCTGGGGGTCGACGAGGTGCTGGAGCTGACCGGCCTGCAGGGCACCGCGGCGCAGCGCACCGAGAAGCTCTCCGGCGGCCAGGCCCAGCGCGTACGCTTCGCCTGTGCGCTGGTCAGCAACCCTGACCTGCTGGTGCTCGACGAGCCGACGGTCGCGATGGACGTCGAGGGCCGCCACGCGTTCTGGACGACGATGCGCGAGTTCGCCTCGCGCGGCACGACGATCGTCTTCGCCACCCACTACCTCGAAGAGGCCGACGACTTCGCCGACCGCGCCGTGCTGATGGCCCATGGGCGCGTCGTGGCCGACGGTCCGACGACCGAGATCAAGGCGCGCGTCGGGTCGCGCACGATCCGGGCGACGCTGCCGGGCGTGCCGGACGCGGCGCTGCTGGCCCTCGCCGGCGTCGCGACGGCTGAGCGTCGCGGTGAGGCGATCACGCTGCGCTGCGCCGACTCCGACGCGGCGATCCGCGCGCTGCTGGCCACCTATCCGGCGGCGAGCGATCTGGAGATCAGCGGGGCGGGACTGGAGGAGGCGTTCCTCGAGCTGACCGGCGGCGAGGACGAGGACGACGACGATCGGACGGTGGCGGCGTGAGCGCCATGGCCTACACGCGCTACGAGTTGCTGCGCGCGTTTCGCAACAAGCGCTTCTTCGTGTTCTCGCTCGGCTTCCCGCTGGCCCTGTACTTCCTGACCGCCGGGCCCAACCAGAACGACACCGACCTGCAGGGCACCGGGCTGAGCGCGCCGCTGTACTTCATGGTGTCGATGGCTTCGTGGGGGACGATGACCGCGATGCTCGGCACCGGCGCGCGGATCGCCGGCGAGCGGCAGGTCGGATGGAACCGCCAGCTGCGGATCAGCCCGCTGTCAGCGTTCGCTTACCTGCGTGCGAAGGTCGCCATCTCTTACTTGATGGCAGCGTTGTCACTTATCTTGCTGTATGTCGCGGGCACGATCCTCGGTGTACGACTGCCCGCAGGTGAATGGTTGCAGATGACCGGGCTGATCCTGGTCGGCCTGGTGCCGTTCGCCGCGCTCGGGATCTTTTTGGGTCACAAGCTGACGGTGGACTCGGTCGGCCCGTTCATCGGCGGCGGGACCGCGCTGCTCGCGTTGCTCAGCGGCACGTGGTTTCCGCTGGCCAAGACGGGCTTTCTGCACGACGTGGCGCAGTATCTGCCCTCCTACTGGCTCGTGCAGGCCAACCGCGTGGCGCTCGGCGGTACGAGCTGGGGCAGCCGTGGCTGGATCGTCGTGGCCGTGTGGAGCGTCGTGCTGATCGTGCTGGCCGCCCGCGCCTATCGCGACGACACGGGACGTGCCTAGCCCACTTCTTGACAATGTGATGAAAATTCGTGCGCGGGAGGTGACACACTGAGATGATCACCAGGTCATGTCCGCCGCCGTACCCACCTCCCGCCGCGTGCAGATCATCGAAGCTGCTCGCCGCATCCTCGAAGATCAGGGTCCCGAAGCGCTGTCGATGCGCAACGTGGCGGCGGAGATCGGGATCCGAGCGCCCTCGCTCTACGAGCACATCGCCGACAAGCGCGCGCTGGAGAGCGCGATCATCGCCGCCGGCCTGAGCGAGCAGGGCGACGCACTGGCCGGGGCGCTGAGCTCCTCGGCGGACCCGCTGACGGAGATGACGGGCGTTTGGCGCGAATGGGCGCTGAAGCATCCTCACGTCTACCGGCTGATCTACGTGCGTGACCTCGATCGCGAGGACCCGGCCGTCGCCGCCGCCGAGCGCTCGGCCGCCGAGCCGATGTGGACGCTGTGTGGTGGCGATGTGGTGGGCGCGCGCGTCATCTGGGCGTTCATGCACGGCATGGTGCAACTCGAGCTCAGCGACCGCTTTCCGCCGGGCGCCGACATCGTGGTGCTGTGGCAGCGTGGACTGGAGGCGCTCCGGGGGTTGCTCCCGGACGCCGCGATCGCCTAGAGCGCGGCGGTCAGACGGCGGGCGCGACCGCGCGGCCGGCGACGCGATGGCGCTCGTACATCTCATGGATCCAGCGGCCGCCGGGACGGCCGGTGAGCTCCTCGCGCAGGGGCTGCAGCGCGGCCGGGAACGTGGCCGGCATGTACGGGCGATTCGGCGGAGCGATCAGCGGCGTGAACAGCGCCGCGGCGGTCAGGTCGGCCACCGAGAAGCCATCGCCGACGAGGTAGCCCGAGGGCTGCAGCTCGGCCTCGATGCGATCCATCGCGGCGAGCACGGCGCCGTGGGCGACCTCCGCCGACGCCGCCGAGACATCGTAGTCGCGCCGTACGAACGGACGCACCACCGGCGCGGTCGCACGCAGGAAGCGCGCCCGGCCCGGCGCTCGGTCGCCGAACAGCGAGTCCGCGATCGCGTCGGTGTCCTGCAACACCTGATGCCAGACGAGCCGGCGCATCTGCGGGGCGAGCCGCTCGTCGAAGAAGTCCTCGAGCTCCAGCGCACGCGCCTTCTGCGCCGGGTCGGCCGGATAGAGCGCGGGCTGCGGCCGGTAGGCCTCCAAGGCCGCGATGATCGCCGTCGAGTCGCCGATCCGACGCCCTTCCAGCTCCATGACCGGCAGCCGCCCGTGCTTGCCCCGCGTGAGCACGCGCGCCCGCACGGCGTGGAGTCCGGGCATCGGCACCCGCAGCTCATGGGCGATCGACTTGTAGTCCAACGCCCAACGCGCCTTCTCGTTGTAGTGCGAGACCTCGATGTGCCAGAGGACGACGGTCATGGCTGGTGAGCCTAGTCCACGTCGGCCACCGCGCCCTGCGCCTTGTTGAAGGCGCAGCGGAAGCGCTCGGCCTTACCGACCGATTCGCCGCCGGCGAAGCCGCCGAGGTCGCGGTTGTCATAGACCGTCACGTAGTCCAGACCGCCGGGCATCGGGTCGGCGGGCTGCGGCACGGGGTTGGGCTCGGACTGGCGCGGGTCGCCGAGTGAGCCGGAGGTCACGCCCTCGCTGCCCGCGGCGCTGTCGCCGGCGGTGGTCGTGAACAAGGTGGAGGACATCTCGCGCTGGTCCTTCAGGCCGTCGCCGGGGCCGATGTCGATCGAGGCGGTCGACTCGTTGTCGTCGATCGTCGAGGAGAGCTTGATCCGCGGCGCCGCGCCGATCAGCTGCGCGGCCGACGGCAGCCAGCCACCTTGCTCGACGCAGGTGCGCGCGGCGTAGGCGAAGTCGTTCTTGCCGATCTGGTCGTTGGGGACGGTGTAGGTCGCCGTCTGCAGGCACCATGTGCCCAGGTCGGCGGTGTCGCCGGGGCAGTTGAGCGCGAGGTCGGCGCGCTTGGCGCCGCCGAGCGTGTCGGCCGCCTTGGCCGCCGCGACCTTCGGAATGACCTTGGCCGGGAACTTCTTGGCCTTGGTCAGCCGGAGCAACCCATAGGGCTTGGGCGTGAGCGACGCCGTGGGGAGCTTCTTGGTGGCCTTCTTCTTCGCCTTGGTCTTGGCCGCTTGCGCCGACGCGCTCTGCGGCGCCGCCGACGAGCTACCGCCCAGCGACACGAACAGCGCGATCAGCGCGACGGCCAGCGCCGCGGCGGCGAGCATGCGGGTCAGGGGATCGGCGGCGGCGGGCTGCGGGGTCATCTCGGCGTCCTCGGGTCTCGACGGTCGTCGTCGTGGTTGGTGGTGATGAAGGCCAGGCGCCGTCGCGGGCGCGGGCGCAGGTCGGTCAGCGCGAAGCCGGCGAGCACGAGCAGCAGCACCGCGCCGCCGCGGCTCAACGTCGCGGGCAACGGTCCGCCGGCCTCGTAGCGCACCATGCTGTTCGACGCGGTCTCCACCGACGGCTCCTCTTCGCGCTGCTTCTCCGGCGCGACCGCCGACTGATAGACCTGCGACGAGGCGCTGCCACTCGGCGGCGACGGCCGCGCGGCGGTCGGGGCAGGCGGCGGCGGGGCGGCGACGATCTGCGTCAGCCCGGAGGCGACCGGCAGGAACGGGATACCGGCCTCCATGAACGGCGACTTGGGCTTGGGCTTGTGCGCCTTGTGGGCCGCGGGCACGGGCGGCGGAGCCAGCAAGCCACCACCACCGGCGGGGCTCGACGTGTCGGGCGTCTCCGGCGGGAGCCTCTCCCCCACGCGGCTGTTGTCGATCGGCGGCACCGTCTGGGCCGGGGCGTTGGCGGGCACGGTCCCGCATGGGCGGCGGACGGAGCCGGCCTGAACGGTGACCCTCTGTGAGTAGGAGAGTCCGCCGCTGGTCAGCGTGATCGTCGTTGTGCCCGGGTTGTAGGCACAGAGGAGGCCGCTCGTCGGGTCGGGAACCGGATCGCCGTCGGCGCCGACGAGCGTGCGACGCGGGTTGGTGGAGGTCGGGTCGTGGGCGACGAAGTTCGCCACCGACGGATCGGAGGAGCTGAACGTGTACTCGGGCGGGATGACCTGGTCGCAGCTCGCGCCGACGCAGTCGAAGGGGATCGGCGTGTAGGGGTTGGGGATCAGCAGGCAGCCGCTGACGCTCTCGCCGCAGGCCTGGCCGGCACGGGGCCGGCGGGCCAGGCCGTCGAACAGCGCGACTTGGCTGCGGCGCAGCAGCGTGCCGTCGGTCGCGTCGATCGCCAGCTCGGCGATGTTGGGGATCAGCCGGGCGGTCACCGGCGCGACGTTGGTGGACGTATCGCGGTGTCCGACGTCGACCTGCGCGAGCAAGAACCCGCTGTTGGGCGGCGCGTCGGTCTGCAACGGCTGGGGCGGCGCGATGTAGCCGAGCGAGCCGGTGCCGAACGCCGGAAGCCGGCCCGCACCGAGCGTCGTCCGCGTGTTGTGCTCGGGGTCGTCGTAGAAGTACGCCGATGCGCCCGCGGAGGTGACGTTGTCCGGCAGCGCGGCCGACAGGCAGTTGGGCGGCGCCGCACCGGACAGCAGCGTCGCGGTGAGCGCCTCGGAGTCGTCGAGCTCGGAGATCGCACGGCTGCCGAGCACGATGGCGGGGACCGATTGCGACGCCGCGGCCGTCAGCTGCGTCGCCAGCCAGCAGCGCTGGTCGTCGCCCGCGCCGGACCCCGAGAGGTCGAGGACCGCGACGCGCACGGTGCCTTGCGTGCCGGTCGAGTCAAAGGCGTAGTAGGCATGGCCCGACCCGGCGTGGGCGCCGGCCGGCGTGATGCCGTCCGCCACGCCGGCGCCGAGCGGCGTGCTCGCCGACGCGAACGCGCCGAGGAACGTGTCGAGCGACCCGTTGCCGTCGCGGTCGGTCGGGCCCGGCGCCGTGTACACCGGAAGCGGCCCCGCCGCGTCGGTGAGCCGCTGCGCGGCGGCGGCCTGCTCGTGCGAGAAGTCGTCGGTGGCCGACGGGCCGGCCGTTCCGGGCCCGGTGTCCAGAAACGCGCGCACGCCCTTGATCTGCGCGGCGCGCGACACCGCGGCGGGCAGCCAGCGCCACGGGGCTGCGCCGACCGGCTCGAGGTCGGCGCAGCCGCCGAGGCAGGCAGCACCGCCACCGACCGCGAATGTCGCCG
Organism: uncultured Conexibacteraceae bacterium; assembly: GCA_963731005.1. Classification (GTDB taxonomy): domain Bacteria; phylum Actinomycetota; class Thermoleophilia; order Solirubrobacterales; family Solirubrobacteraceae; genus Baekduia. The sequence goes on from CAVSTZ010000002.1 coordinate 204,190, forward strand.
GCTCGCCCTCCGCGCTCGGCAGCGCGGTGGCGACGCCGGGCGCGGCCTGGCCGTCGTCGGGGTACCGCGCGACGGCGGCGGTTTGGACACCGTTGTCGCCGCCGACCGCCCAGCCCGAGCGGCCGAACGGGTCGGTCAGGAACGCGAGCACCGCGTCGGGCTGCTCGGGCAAATCGCCGCCGAGGCCGATCACCGGCCAGGCCATGTGCTCTTCGTCGTGCCAGCCGCGCGCGGTCTGGCGCAGGACGTACCCGTCGTCGGGGATCGGGTACGGGTCGAGGAGCACGGGCGCCTGACCGGGGGGCGCCGGGTTGAGGATCGTGTCCACGTCGGTCTGCAGCAAGGAGTTCCCGGGGAAGAACGGCTCGACCGACATCAGCGCCCGGACCGCCGCGTCCTCGTGGAACGCGCTCAGCGCGACCGGGTAGCCGGGCGCCTCGAGACCGGTTGCCTGCCACGCGCCGCCCGTACCGTCGCGCTCGGCGGTGTGCCCGTCCATCGTGGCGACGACCGCGCTGCCGTCGGGCAGGCCCGCGACGCGCTCGGGCACGCCGGCCTGACCGGCGACGTTCGCCCCGCTGCGGGGCTGGCCGGGCGCCGGCAGCTGCGCGGCGATCGATGTGTCCTCACGCCAGCCGGAGCCGTCGTTGACGATGATGCCGCCCCGGTAGCCGAGCCCCCCGGCCGTCTCGACCGGCGTCTTGTAGGTGACGATCGCCTGATGACCGGCGAAGGCCATCGACGTGAAGTTCGCGTCGCCCAGCCCACCGGGCAGTGGCTCCTGCGTCCACTGCCGGTCATAGCGCAGCAGGACGCCCTGCTTGCCGATCGCGTAGCCGCGGTCCGGGTTCGTAGGGTCGAAGGCGATGCCGGTGAAGTTCGCTGTGGCGAGGTTCGGGGGCTTGGCCGGATCGGGCTCCCAGAGGTCGGTGGCGGCGCGCCACAGCCACATCTCCGACTTGTCCCCGACGGCATAGGCGCGGTCGGCCGTGGGCCAGGCGACGCCGCGCAGCCGCGGCGCGACACGCGCGCCGGTCGGACCGATCAGCGACTCCGGCGACCAGCCCTGGCCCGGTGTGTAGCGCGCCACCTCACCCTGGTCACCGACCGCGAGCGCCTGGGCGTCGATCGCACCGACCGGCTTGCCGGGCTGCGGCGCGATCGCGGTCAACGGGTGACGGAACGGCACCGGCCACTGCCGCAGCTGGTTGGCCTCGGGCGCCGCGTTGTAGCGGACCGGGACAAGCTGACTGCCGAGCCAGCCGTCGTCGGGCGCCGCGAAGGCCGCCCCGAAGTCACCGCCGACGCCTTCGCCCGCCGTCGGGATCCGCCGGAACCCGGTGCCGGACAGGCGCAGCATCGCGCCCTGGTTCAGGCCCGTGATCACCCGCGTGCCGTAGGTGGACCCGTCGTCCCAGACGAAGCTCCGCCCGCCCTTGGCGGCCAAGTCGGAGCCCAGCGGCCGGGTGCACAGTGCGGCGTCGGCGTCACACCACGCGTCGTCGACCCGGCCGGCGGCCTCGTCGTAGAACAGCGTCGCGTCCTGTGGCTTGTTCGCGCCGATCGTGATCGCCGCGTCGACCCAGACGCCGTGCGCGGTGGCCGACAGCGGCTCGCCCGCGGTTCGCGGCGCGAGGCGGGCGCTACCCCCTGAGGGCAGCGCGAAGCTGCGCTGGGCGAAGGGCGAGCTCCCGAGCGACACCGGCCGCCAGACGGGATCGCCGTCCTCGACGCCACGGTGCAGGAGCACCACCCCGGCGGCGCTCGTCGTGCCGGTCGCCAGCAGCCAGGCGTGCGACGAGCCCGCTGCGGCGATCGCCTCGACCTCGAAGGTCGTGCTCGGCGTGTCGCAGGCAGGGGCGGTCCCGAGGCAGATCGGCTCGCGCGTCCATGCCGTCCCGTCGAAGCGCAGGACCGCGTCGCGCCGGCCGTCGTCGCCGGCCGTCGGGACGACGAACGCGCCGGCGTGGCCGTCCTGCGCGAGCGGTGCGATCAGCGGCGCGTCGGAGGCGTAGAGCTTCTCGCCATCGTGCAGCGGCGCCGTCGCGGTGTCGGCCGGCGTGGTGCCGGACCCGGGCGCGCTGGTCGACGCCGGCGTGCCCGTGCTCCCCGGCGCGCTGGTCGTCCCGGGCGTGGCCGTTGTTGCCGGATCGGTCGTGCTCGACGGGACCGTGCCGGGCGGCAGCGTGTCCGCGGGGGACGCGGCGTGGAAACGGCCGCCGGGGTCGCGGACCAGCAGCGTGTCATTGGCCAGCAGCGCGACGCCGCCGTCGGGCGAGACGCGACCGGCGAGCGGGCCGGCGGCCGGCGTGAGGTGGTCGTAGGGCTTGCCGTCGGCGTCCAACGGCGCGTCGACCGACGTCCAGCCGCCCGCATCGGTGTACCGGAACACGTGATCGTTGCCGGCCGACCAGATCTCGCCCGCCGCCTCGTCGGGCGCGGCGCCGAGCAGCGTCGGCCCGTGGTCATGGCCGGGGCCGTAGCCGACGACGCCGAGCCAGGGCTGCGCCGAGGGCGTGCCAGGCGCCTCGGCGCCCGTCCCGCGGGTCGTGTGCCCCAGCGCAAAGAGCGCCGCGGCGACGGCCAGCAGTAGGGGCGCGGTCAGTCGACGTCGGCGGCGAACGCGCGCGGCGACCGTCATCGACCGAGGCTCCGGCGCAGGCTCGCGATGGTCGTGTAGGGCTTGGCGCGCAGGTCCAGCGACGTCGGCCAGCGCTTTGCGCTCAGCTTCAGCCGCAGCCGGTGCTTGCCCTTGGCCAGCGTCGACAGCTTCGTCTTGGCCACGACCGTCTTCTTGCGCTTGGCCACCAGCTGCACGCGCGCCTTGGCGGTGAGCGTGAACGTCATCTCGAGCGTCGTGCGCTTGATCGTGCGGCGCTTGACGCCGGTGATCAGCGGCTTGGCCTTGGTCGTCTTACGTGCCTTCTCCTGCGGCGCCGCGCCTTGGATCGGCGGCGGCTGGAAGATGACGGGCGGTGCGATCCCGGAGTCGTCGTCGGGCAGCGTGTCGGGCGGCAGGACCGGCGTCGCCGCGTCGGGCGGCCGGTAGGTGATCAGCGTGTGCAGCTCCGGCGCGTCGTCGCGCGGCAGGCTCCCGCCGAGGTGAAAGAGCCACCCGGTCAACGTCGACATCCAGCATTGGCCGGCGGCCGGGCAGGCGAGCTGGTCGGCCTGCCGCTTGCGCGCGATGCCATCGGCGACGGACGGGAGCACGGTCCCGTCGTCAACCGTGCCATCGGCGTGGACGCGCGCGAGCCGGGCCGGCGACGAGCCGACGCCAACTTCCGTGGCGGGGACATAGGCCACCCACGCCGAGCCGGTGCCCGGCTCGGCGGCGATTGCGCTGACCGACACCGTCGGGAGCAGGAGGCCGCCGGCATCGGTGAGCGTCAGCGGCGCGATGCCGCCGGAGCCGCCGCGCAGGACCGTGACCGGCAACGGCTTGTTGTTGGGGTCGACCGTCCCCGCGGCCGCCCACAGCGCGTCGCCGTCGCTGGAGAGCCGCAATGGGCCGAGCGTGCTCGCCGGCTTGTCGTCGTAGTCGATCGGGCTGTCGGTGAACTGCGACACGAACGACGGCGGTGTCCCACCGAAGATCTGGTGCAGCAGGACCGGCTGGTCGCCGGACTCGTCGGCCACCGTGTTGCCGTCCACGCGCACCGACTCGTAGAGCGTGCCCTGGTGGACCGCCATGTCGGCGACCGCGCGATCGGGATCGGTGACCGAGGTGTCATGGACGGTCAACGACGGGAACGCGGTCAGCGAGGTGCCGTTCCAGTGCAGATGGAAAGCCCCACTGTTGACCGTGCCGGGCAGGCGCTCGCCACCGAACCAGCAGTCGTCAGGCGCCAGGCAGGCGGCCGCGTTCATCGGGAGGTACGAGCCCGCCTGACCGACCGGCTGCGCATAGGACGCGACGACCGCTCCGTCGAGAAAGTGGCACAGCGAGCGGCGAACGGGGCTGATGTCGTCCGGGCCGGCCTGGCCGACCGGCTGGTCGCTGATCGTCCAGAAGTCGAGCGGGCCGGCCCAGGCGATCCGGCCGTCGGTCCCGCCGCACACCGTCGAGAGCTGGTGCCAGCCGGCGCCGTCGTAGGCCCACAGCCCCTTGGCCGTGATCAGCGTGCCGCGGTTGGGGGCCCAGAACTTGATGTCGTAGACGCGACCGATGGCGGCCGGAACGCGCGCGCCGGAGATCAGCGGCTGCTCGCTGTGCCAGTCGTCGGCGGCTGCGGTGGCGGCGAACGCCGAGGCAGCCAAGGCCAGCGCGGCGAGCGCGGAGGCGAGTCGGGCGATCATCGCTTGGCTTTCGTCTTCTTGGTGGTCTTGGTCTTGACGACCCGGAACCGCACGTCGAGCGCCTCGTGCAGCCTCGTGCGCGACGGCGCGGCGAATGTCACGCTCACGACCGCGTCCAGTCCGGCCTTCGCGGTGACCAGCGTCTTGTAGGCGTTGGTGACCTTCAGCGACAGGCGATTGACGCCCGCGTCGCGGACGACTCGGGACCCCACCGCCACCTGACGCTTGGTGAGCATCCGCCGGCGCACCGTCCGGTGCCCGCCGCCGCGCTTCTTGACCTTCACGTTCTTGTACACGGGCACCGTCGCCTTGACCGTCGCGCGCAGCACGCCCGGGGCCCGGCACGTCGGCGTCGAGCCGGACTGTGCCGTCCTTCTGGGCGACCGCGCGCAGCGAGAAGCGCCAGGTGCGGGCGATCGGCGGGACCACCGGCGGCGGCGTGATGTCGACGCGGCCGGCCGTCCCCGGCGAGACCGTGTGCTCCTGCACCAAGAAGGCGTCGGTGGCGTCGTTGGTGTCGCCGGTGACGAAGTTCGCGGCGGGCGAGTCGAAGGCGACCATCCGCCCCGCGGCGCCGAACGATGGCGACGCGACACCGCCGGCGAGGCCGGTGGCCGATGAGGAGAGCGAGGCGGGTCCGCCCCCCACCGTGCGGCTGAGGCGGCTGAGCGTCTTGCCGTCGAGGTCGGCAAGCCACAGCTCCTGGAGCCCGGACTGCGCCGGCGGCGGGTCGGCAAGGAACAGCGGCGAGCCGGCGAAGACGAGCCGGCTGGTGGCGAAGGCGACACGCCGGCCGTCGGGCGAGAGCGCGAGGTCGGACACGAGCTCCGTCGCGTCGCCGTGCGGGCGCTCCGATGACGCCGGCGAGGAGGTGAGCCGTCGGACCGCGTCGCGTCGTGCGAGCCCGCCGCGCATGTCGGCGACGAACACGTCGGCGGACTCGTCGGAGGTGGAGTCGGGCGCAAACGGCGGGCCGCCGAGGAACGCGACCGTGCGGCCGTCGGCGCTCAGCGACGGCATCGCCAGGACGTCGACTGGCCGTATCAGCCACCCACCCTGAAGGCCGGCGGAGGACTCCGCGTTGGCGCCCAGGTCCGGATAAGGCCCAGCGCAGGCGGGGTTCTCGATCGTCCCGCCCGGCGGGCAGCCGGGGGCCTCGGGGTCGCCCGCGCCGGCGACACGGCGGATGGGCGCGACCGGGCCGTCGGCGACCCGCCGCCAGAGTGGCTCGTTGTAAGGATCGATGGTCCGCGCGGCGGGATCGCCACCGACCGTCGCGGCCTGGAGGCTGACGTTCTGGCCCGACCAGGCGACGGTCGTGCCGTCGGCGCTCAGCGCCGCCCACGAGGACGCGACGACCGCGCCACCGGGCACCGGCCGGTCGGTCATCGCGCCGGTCGTCGCGTCGCGGACAGCGCTGACCAACGTCGTGCGTCGGGTGTCGAGGTCGCGAACGGCGACCTGGAAGGCGGGCGTGTCCGGGCCGGCGAGATCGGACGGCGAGCGCACGACGAAGGCCACACGGCGCCCGTCGGCGCTGATCGCCTGGCGCGGCGCGGCGGCGGCGCCCGGCGGGATGTTCGGCCCGGGCGAGAACGGCTGATAGGTGAGGCCGACCGTGCCGCCGTCGATCGCTGAGACCAAGGTGTAGGCACAGGGCCCGCCGTCGGCGGCACACGGCGCGCCGTCGGACGGCACTGCGGCGTCCATGTCACGCACGTAGACGTCGGGCAGCGTGTTGACGTCGTCGGCCGGGTCCAGCGCCGCGACGGTCGTGAAGCTCACGAAGCGTCCGTCGGCGCTGATCGACGGGTTGCCGGCGTCGAGCAGCGGCCCGCGATCGTAGGCCCCGGCGGCGGCGACCACCTCGGTCAGCCCGGTCTGCAGGTCCCGGCGCAGGATGCCCTTGACGCCGTCCAACGAGCCGGCGAAGACGAGGTAGCGCCCGTCCGCCGACAGCGCCGAGGAGCTGATCCCGTCGGCCTGCTCCAGCGGGGAGATCGTGAGCAGCTCGGGCGCCGTCCACTCCGCTTGGGCCGCGCCGGGCGCAGCCGCGGCGAGCCCGATCGCGGCGAGCACCGCCGCGGGGATGATCCACGCCGGAGCCCTCATCGGACCTGCACCCGCAGGCGCCGGGTGGTGGCGTTGCCGGCCTTGTCGCGCGTGACGACGCGCACGACGTAGCGGCCGGCCTTCTCGTATCGATGGCGGAACGTGCGATGCCCCTTCTGCTTCTTGCTGGCGTCGCCGAACAGACACGTGCTCTTGGCCGCCACCACGCCCGACGCGTTGTCGGTCAACGCGACGGCGATCGCGTGGCGACCGTACGTGCGCCGCGGCGCGGCGGCGGCCTTCGCGATCGGCGGCCGGGCGTCGACCTTCAAGGCCACCGGGTCGCTGGCGACCGTCTGGCCCTGGGAGTCGGTGGCGACGACCTGCACCCGGCGGACGCCCGTGCCGAGCGTCGCCGGCGGCGGCACCAGCGCGCGAGCCACCACGCCCTGGACCACAGGCTCGCCGTCGAGCAGGACGGTGTAGGTGACACGCCGAGCGGTCGACGGCGCGGCGCCCCACCGCAACCGCGCGGCCTTCGGGCGCACCCAGCCGGACGGCGGGGTCACGGTGAATCGTGCGGGGGCGGCGGTCACGCCCTCGGCCACGATCCCGCGCGCGGCGCTGGAGCCCTGGAGGAAGCTGAGGATCGCGTCCCCCTCGCCGTCGGCGGCGAGGCTGAGGCCCGAGACGTCACCCGCCGCGGCGCCCGCCAGGACGCCGCTCTGGACGCCACCGTCGGCGTGCTGCTGGCGTACCGCGACGGCCGGCAGACCGTCGGCGCCCGTGGTCTCCCAGGCGGCGACCGTGGCGCCCGTCGTGGCCAGGGCGAGCGCGGAGTCGGCGTCCGCGTCGGGCGCCGGGGCAGGCACCGGATCGCCCGTCCAGTGAGCGGCGCCCAACGCGGAGACACGCAGCGCGCCGCCGACGGCGAAGCCGACGAGACCGCCGCCGTCCTGGCCGCCGTCGACCACCGCCACCGCCGGGGCGCCGACCGGGCCGCTCAGCGGGCCGCCGTCGACCGGGGTCGCGCCCGCGAAGGTGCCCGCGTGGCTGTCGAGACTCACCGGCAGGCGGTTGCCGTACACCCGCGTGGTGCCGTCCTGCGCCGGGACGCGCGCGACGACCTGCGCCATGCCCAGCGGGGTGACCGCGAGGGCGAGCGCGTCGACGTCGTCGGTCACGGCCGGGGGCGACGCCGGGAGCGTCGGACCGAGCGCCGTGCCGAAGACGCGTTTGGCCCACAGCCGGGCGATCCCGTTCTGGTCGCGCTCCTGCCAGGCCACGACCGCACCGCCATCGTCGGCGAGGCCGACGCGCGGCGCGTTGGCCGTGTCGGGCGCCGGCATCGAGGCGTCGGGGTTGCGGTTGATCGCGCCCAGACGCGACCAGCGCGTCCCTTGATAGCGGGCGATGCGCACGTCGGCCATCACGTCGGCCGGCCGGATCTGCACCTTGTCGGGCCGGCGGCCCGAGTTGGGCCCGAAGTCGTAGGTCGTCACGCGGTACGCGACGATCGCCCGCCCCGCCTGCGTCCCGGCCAACGCGGGGTCGACCTCTGCCCCGTCCTCGACGTCCGGGTCGACGATCAGCGGCGGGCTGAACGTCGCGCCACCGGCAGGAAGCTCAGCCGAGTAGAGCGCGTAGCGAATCTGTCCGTGCACGGTCGCGATCTGGCTCACCCACACGACGAGCAGCCGGCCATGCTCGGACGCGGCGATCCGCGCCTGCCGCGCGTCGTAGGGCAAGGCGTAGTCGACGCGTGTCGGGGCCGTCCAGGCGTCGTGCAGGCGCCGAGCGGCGAAGACGTGCGGCACGCCCTGGTCGAGCTTGATGTAGGCGATGCCGCCGGTGCCGTCGGAGGCGAGGGCGGAGCCGCCCGCGTCGATGATGTCGGCGCTGGGCCCGTCGATCGTGACGGGAAGCGCGACGAGCGCGAGCGCGTGGGAAGGCCACGCCAGCGCTGCGAGGGCAAGCAGCGCCGGCGTGCGACGGAGGAGGCGAGTCGGGGTCACAGGGGAGGTTGGCGTCGTCGAGCGGCTGGAGAACGCCTGGTGACGGCTTACTTCTTCGGCTTCTTCTTGGCGGGCGCCTTGAGCGTGAGCGTCTTGCTCGCGGTCGCCGTCTTGCCGCCGGCGGTCACCGCGACGGCAGCGGTCGCCTTGAGCTTCTTCTGCTTGGCCAATAGCGACTTGCCCAGTGAGGAGAGCTTCAGCTTGACCGTCGCGCTCTTGCCCGCGACGACGCTGAACGTCGCCGTCCCGAGCTTGACCGTGACCGTCTTGGTCTTGCCCTTGACCTTCTGCTTGACCTTGATCGTCAGCTCGACCTTGCCGGCGCACGTCACGCCGCCGACCGGGCAGGTGACCTTCAGGCTGACGGTCCCCTTGGCATCGACGCTCGTCGCCGAGACGCCCGGCGTCGGGACGACGACCGTCGGGATCGTGGGGGTGCCGTTCCCGCCGTCGCCCGGGGGCTTCTGCCGGTTGTCGTCAGTCGGGCCGGGCGGCTGCACCGCAGGCGTGCCGGAGACCGTGACCGACTGCTGCACCGCGTCACTGACGATGCCGTCGGCGGTGACGACCGTCAGCTTCACCGTACGCGTGATCGGCGCGGTGCCCGGGTTGGCGAACGCGTGGGCGATCGTCTTGGTCGTCGCCTCCTGCGTCTGGCCGTCACCGAAGTCCCAGCGGTACGTGGCCAGGTCGTGCGTGAGGCCGGCGTCGGGGCCGCCCGCCGGGTCGGCCGAGCCACTGGCGTCGAAGGTCACCGAGCCGCCCGCGGCGATGCTGCGGACCGACGGCTGAAACGACGCGCTCGGCTTCGGCGAGTCCACCTTGATCTGATGGAACACCGGATCGGTCGTCGGCGCGCCGTCGGTGTGGATTCGCACGCCGACCTGGTAGGTGCCGGCCGTCACGAACCGATGAGTCGTGCTCAGCACACCCGGGGCCGCGCCCGTCACGTGCGTGGCGAACGCACCGGAGCCGTCGAAGTCCCAGTCGGCCTGCGTTGCGGTGCCGCCGAGGAGCTCCGAGGCCGAGGCGTCGAAGCTCACCGTCTGACCCTTGGTCACCGTCACCGTGCCGGTGCCCTGGCTGTTGACCGTGAACAGCCCCTGCGTGCGCGGGCAGTCGGTGCCTCCGTCGCCGAAGACATGCACGAGGTGGCCGGGCCTGCCGGTGTTGTCGAAGCTCGTTGCCGCCAGGTCCAGGCCGGCCCCCGCCGACAGGCCGACGGCGCCGGCCTGGTTCGGGATGAAGCAGGCGCCGTCGGTGCGGTTGCCCTCGATGAAGCCGTAGACCACCAGCGGCTCAGCGGTCGTCGCGTCGTAGCCGCGGGCACGCGCTCCACCGCCGTCGCCCTCGGCGAGGTAGACGACACGGTCGTCCGACGACAGGGCGATCGAGCTGCCGATGCCCCAGGAGGAACCGAAGAAGCTGGCGAAGCCGGTCCGGACCTCCGGCTCGTTGGTGTCGGTGAGCAGGAGCGCCGAGGTGCCGGTCTCACGCGGGAGCGTGTAGACGACCGCAGGGTCGACGGTGAGATTGCTGCCATCCGGCAGCGTCGTGGAGACGTACACGGTGCCGTTGGACGCGATGGCCAGCCCGGCCGGGTTGGCGACCGTCGAGCCGTTCGGGTCCAGCCCAGCGCCCAGGCCGCTCACGCGCGTCGAAAGCGCGCCCGCCGAGGTCACGTACTGCAGCACGCCGGTGGGATCCGAGGCGGAGCTGTCCTGCACGCCGAGCACGACAACCTTGCCGGTGCCGGGGTCGACCGCCAGGCCGGACGCGGCGTCGACCGCGCCCCCGGTGAAGCCCCCGGCACGGAAGTCGACCAGCACGCCGTCGGTCAGGTCCGGGTCCGAGACCAACGTGCACGGCGTGGTCGAGCAGTCCGGCGTGGTCGAGTAGGCGAGGATCTCACGCGCCTGCGCGGTGCCGTGGTCATCGGCCCCCAGCAGGACGTAGAGGCGGTGCCTGGTGGTGTCCAGCGCGAGGGCGGTGATGTACATCGGCCCGCCGCTGGGGTTGTCGGCCGGCACCGAGAGTGCCACGGTCTTCGGCGTGCCGTCGGCGGCGAACTCCTGCAGCACCGGCGCGTCGTTCTCATCGCGCGAGGCGATGAACAGGTCGTGGTTCGCCGGGTCCATGGCAATCGGTCCCGCGGAGTAGAAGGTGCCTGGGTCGCCGGCCGGGACCTGACCGACGCCGAACTGGAAGAGCTCACCGGTCGCGGCCCGCGCGGAGGAGGCCGATGCCCAGGCGCAAAGGATGGTCAGGATGGCGAACGCGGCCAGGCGGGCAGCACCTGACAGCGCCGCGGAACGGCGGAGATCCAACATGTACAAGGCACTCCTGTAGTCGTCCAGCCGCGCCGAGAAACACCGGCGGCCGGGTTGCTCGCGGCACGATACACAGCCACGTACCCGGTCGAACAAGAGTTATCGGTATGTTCACCAGGCCTGAAGACAGACCCAGCGGTGGCGCGAGACGGCCGTCAGTCCCGCTCGACAGGCGCCGTCACGCGCTGCAGCCACGACGCCTCGTCGAGGCGGTCGGCCAGGAAGCCCGCAGGCACCCCGACGCGCAGCGCGGCGAAACGACCGGCGCCGTGCAGCGTCGCCCGCCAGTGCGGGTCGGCGGCCAGCCGCGCCAGCTCGTCGTGCAACCGCGCGTGCTGGCCGGGCCGGACGCCCGGTGCCTCGAGCACCGCGGTCCAGGCGCGCGGTGCCGCGGCGCCCCGCGGCCACTTCAACACCCGCAGCCGCCCGCCGCCCACCTCGTCGCGCAGCTCGCTGCTCGGTGCCAACACCACATCGGCATCTCCGGACTCCAGTCCCAGCGCGGCCTCACCACCACTCGGGTAGGCCCGGTAGGGCACCCGCCCCGGCACATCGGCGCGCTGGACCAGTCGCCCGAGCTGCATCTTCGTCCACGCGTCGCCCTCGACCGCCAACAGGTGGCTCCGCGGGTTGGCGCGGAGCTCGCGCACCAACTCGTCGCCCGTGTCCAACCGCGACGACCGGCGCACCGCCAACTGCAGCGAGTCCTGGGCCAGGATCGCCAGCGGTCGCGCGCGGCGCAGCAGCGCCTCCGCGTCGGCCGCGGCAGTCGCCTGATCCCCGAAGAGCGGGTCCGAGCGGTCCCGCGCGAGATCGGCCACCGTGGCCGAGCTGACGACGAGCAGGTCGGAGGCCCGGGCAGTGACGGCCCCGGCAGCGCCACCCGCCAGGAACCCCCCGACCGCCCCCGCGGCTCCCCCGCTCCGCACGACCTTCACCGTCGCGGGCCGTCCAGTGAGCTGCAGCGACGCGGCGGCCTCGCGGGCCACCGCCTCGGCCGGGCCGCCGGACTCCGTGCCGGGCACCCACAGCGTCAGATGCGCGTCGACGATGGCCGCGTCGCCGGTGTCCCCCAAGAACGGGTGATGCAAGACATCGGAGACCGCATGGGCCAGCAGCACCAGGATCAAGGCCGGCCACAACGCCCGTCCGACACGTGACTCCCCGCGAGGCACGGGCCCGAGTCTAGGCACCACCTCGCCGACGATGTCGCCGAGCGGTGAACCCCGCGTGGTCTTCGTGCGACACGCAACGGTGTTGCCGCTGTGTTCCCGAACTGTTCACAACCTCGTTGCCCTGAAGCGGGAGGGTGCGCGGTCGGCGCGCCGACCTTGACGCGGTCGCCGCCATGGCCATTCACCGCTCAGGAGCGCTCATGTCGAATCCTCGCCTCACCCAGTCCTACGGTCGACAGTCGCCCCTGCGCGCAGCCGGCACACGGGCCCGGGAGGTCGCGGTCGGCATCCTGAACATCCTCGCCAAGGACCCGCTCTCCACCCTCCTGGCGACGGCGGCGATCCTCCTCGCCCTCACCTTCTTCTCCCTCCTCGGCAGCCTCGGCCCGCAGGCCGAGGGCAAGCGCGTCGCGCTGTCGAACCTCACCGCGCTGGCCGGCGCCCAGCGGCTGCAGAGCGCGGTGCTGCTCGACCATGACCATCAGGTCGTCGCCCACACCGACACCGGTCTGCAGCTCTACGCGACCTACCCCGCCTCTGACGCGGCGACGCTGCAGATCTACCGCAACCTGATCCAGGGCGGCGCGCAGGTGACCGTCGACGCGCAGTCGGGCAAGCCGGCCCGCGCGATCGTCGTCCAGTTCCTGCTCCCGATCCTCCTCCTCGTGTGCCTGTTCGCCTTCTTCACCCGCCAGACCGGCGACGGCTCCGGCGGCATCGCCTCGTTCTCCAACTTCCGGGGCAAGGGCCGCAAGAAGAAGAAGGGTGCGGCGGCGATCACGTTCGACTCGGTCGCCGGCGCCGGCGAGGCGTTGGCCGAGCTGCGCGAGATCCGTGACTTCCTCGACGACCCGACCAAGTACCTGGACGCCGGTGCCGCCGCACCCAAGGGCGTGCTGCTCGTCGGCCCTCCCGGCACCGGCAAGACGCTGCTGGCGCGCGCCACCGCCGGCGAGGCCGCCGCCACGTTCTACTCGGCCAGCGGCGCCGAGTTCGTCGAGTCCTTGGTCGGTGTCGGCGCCGCCCGTATCCGCAGCCTGTTCGCCACCGCGCGCAAGAACGCGCCGGCGATCATCTTCATCGACGAGCTCGACGCCGCCGGGCGCAAGCGCGGCGCCGGGGTCGGTCAGGGCAACGACGAGCGCGAGCAGACCCTCAACCAGTTGTTGGTGGAGATGGACGGCTTCGGCGGCGACGCGGGTGTCGTGGTCATGGGCGCCACCAACCGCCCCGACATCCTCGACCCCGCCCTGCTGCGCCCCGGGCGCTTCGACCGCCAGGTCGTCATCGACGTCCCCGACGTCCACGGCCGGCTGGAGATCCTCCAACTCCACGCCCGCGGACGCAGCTTCGCGCCCGACGTCGACCTCGCCCACGTCGCGCGCCTGTGCCCCGGCTTCTCGGGCGCCGAGCTGGCCAACCTCGTCAACGAGGCCGCCCTGCTGACCGTGCGCGAAGGCCGCGTCGAGCTCGACCAGGCCACGCTGGAGGAGGCCATCGACCGCGTCGTCGCCGGACCCGCCAAGCTGCACGTGCTCAGCATCGACGAGCAGTGGACTATCGCCATCCACGAGGCCGGCCACGCCGTCGCGACCCGCGCCATCGGCCAGACCGTCAGCGCCCAGAAGCTCTCGATCGTCGCCCGCGGCCGCCAGCTCGGCACCGCCGCCCACATGCTCACCGACCGCGACGCGGTCATGCACTCCCGCTCCGATCTCGAACGCCACCTCATCGCGATCATGGCCGGCACGACCGCCGAACTGATCGAGTTCGGCGAGAGCTCGACCGGCGCGTCAGACGACCTGCACGCCGCGACCAAGCTCGCGCGGTCGATGGTCACCTCCTACGGCATGAGCCCGCGCCTGGGCTCGGTCACGATCGGCGAGGCCGGCGGCGAGGTCTTCCTCGGCGCCGCGCTCCAGGACCTCGGCGCGGTCGGGCCGAGCACCCTCGACATCATCGACGAGGAGACCGAGCGCATCGTCGAAGAGGCCAAGGCCCGCGCCCGCCACGTGCTGGACCGCAACTGGAAGACGGTCGAGGAGACCGCACGCTCGCTCGTCGAGCACGAGACGCTCTCCGGCGTCGGCCTCGACGCCGTCCTCTCGACCATCATCCCCGTCGATCTGGAGAGCATCGTCATCCAGGACCGCGACCTCGACGCACGCCGGCGCGGGACCGTCGACCCGCGCTGAGGGCGGCGACCGCCGGGGGTCCCCTTGCGATGCTCATTGCCAGCACGGACGCGGCGCGGCCCGCGGTGACCCTCGGCGAGGACGACTTCCTCCGGCTCTACCACCGCCTCGCGGGCCCGTTGTTGGTGTTCTTCCAGCGGCGGGTGCACGATGCCGAGCTGGCCACCGACCTGACCGCCGACACGTTCACGCTCGCGCTCGAGCGCCGCGACCAGTACCGCGGCGCGAGCGACGACGAGCTGTCGGGCTGGCTCTGGGCGATCGCCCTCTCGCTGCTGCGCGATCACGAGCGTCACGTCAAGACGGTGCGCCGAACAGCGCGACGGCTCGGGCACGACCGCCGCTCGCTCACCGATCGCGAGATCGAGCGGATCGAGGAGCTGGCGGGCTTGAGCGAGCTGCGCAACGCCGTGGCGGAGGGCATGGCCGACCTGCCGCCCGACCATCGCGACGCCGTCGCCCTGCGGGTGTTGGAGGACATGAGCTACGTGGAGATCGCCGACCGGCTGGGGATCACGCCCTCGGGCGCGCGCACGCGCGTGTCGCGCGGCCTCCGGATCCTCGCCGACCGGATCCGGCGTCAGCACAGCGACTGGAAGGCCAACCGATGAGCGAGCCGGAGCCGCGCGACGTCCCGATCCTCGCCGAGCTCGAGGTCGAGTTCCGCGCGCTGGTGGCCGAGGCCTACACGCCGACGCGCGCCGCGCTGCCTGCCCGTCCGCTCGCACCACCACCGCCCGCGCTCCCGCCCCGCCGCCGCCTTCCCATCGCCACCGGCCGCCGGATCCTCAGCCGCGCCGCACTGGCCGGCGCGCTGGCCGGCGCCGTCGGCGCGACCGCGTTGGCGACGCGCTCGGTCGTCGGGCACGATCCGGCCTCCGCGTCGGTCGTCTTGGAGCACGCGGGCGCCCACGAGCTGACGCTGCGCCGCTACCAGGGTCGGCTCTGCCTCGACATCTCCGACGCCAACGGCGTCGCCAGCCGCTGCGCGGGGACGCCGTCGGGCCGCGGCATCGCACCGCTGAGCGCCGCGACGGCCGACGCCCGCGTCGTCGCCGGCCTCACCGGCTCCGAGGTGACGAGCGTCCGCGTCCAGATCGGCACGCTGGTGCGCGCGGCCGTGACGCGGTCCGCCGGCGGCCCGGGCGCCGCGCGCGACCTGCGCTGGTTCTCGATCGCCTTCCCTGCCGTCCCGCGCGGGCGCGCCGCCGCCGCGACGGTCCTGCCACGCCCGGCCGGGGAGGCCGTCGCCGACTGCTCGCTGGGCGGCGTCGCGAGCTGCCGTGCGGCCCGCGCCCGGGCGGGGTCCGAGCGGGCCCCGGAACGGAGGCCGTGAACACCCGCGTGTTCCCTTGTGAACAGCTCGTGAACACGATGAAGCGTTTCGCCGCGTCATGCCTCATACTTGTCGGGCATGGCCGCAGTTCACGTATCGAACACCGACGAGCACTCCGTGCTGAACAACATCCGCGCGACCATCGACGCGCGGCTCGTCGAGCTGGAGCCGGTGGTCATGGAGTTGCAGCGCTTGCAGCAGCTGCGCGAGGTCGTGGAGACGCTGGAGGCCTCCGGCCAGGGCACGGTCACGTCTGACCTCACGCTTCTGCTCGGTCACGCCTCGGCCGGCGGCGACGCGATCGGCGCGCTCCCCCGCCCCATGATCCGGCGTGGGCGCCGCGGCACCAAGCGCGGCCGCGACGGCCGGGCGCCACAGGGCGCCAACAAGCAATTGATCCTGCAGACGATCCTCGAGCGCCCCGGCATCGGCGCCCCGGAGATCGCCGAGCTGACCGGGATCAAGCGCACGATCGTCGCCGCGACGATCAACCGCCTCAAGCGCGGCGGCGAGCTCGAGGCCTTCGGCGAGGGCGTCCGCGTCCCGTTGGTCGCGCGCGACGGCGCGCCTGCGGCGTAGTACACGGCGAATAGGAAGGACGCCCACGTTGGACACCACCTGCCACATGTCCATGTCGCTCGACGGCTTCGTCGCCGGGCCGCAGCAGAGTCGCGAGGACCCGCTCGGCAAGCGCGGGAAGGAGATCCACCGTTGGCACCTCGGCGACGCTCGCGCCAACGAAGCCAACGAAACAGCGGCCGGCCGGCTCATGCGCCCGCGCGGCGCCTACGTCATGGGCCGCAACATGTTCGGGCCGATCCGCGGTGCGTGGGACGAGGACTGGCGCGGCTGGTGGGGGCCCGAGCCGCCGTACCACGCTCCGGTGTTCGTGCTCACCCATCACGCCCACGAGCCGATCGAGATGGAGGGCGGGACAACCTTCCACTTCGTCACCGACGGCTTCGACGTCGCCTACGCGCAGGCGCGCGAGACGGCCGGCGAGGACGGCGTCGACATCGCCGGCGGCGCCGCGACCGTGCGGCAAGCACTCATCGCCGGGGTCATCGACGAGTTGACGCTCGACATCGCTCCCATCCTGCTCGGGTCAGGCGAGCGGATCT
Organism: uncultured Conexibacteraceae bacterium; assembly: GCA_963731005.1. Lineage (GTDB taxonomy): Bacteria > Actinomycetota > Thermoleophilia > Solirubrobacterales > Solirubrobacteraceae > Baekduia. Next base: position 220,713 of record CAVSTZ010000002.1, read on the forward strand.
TCGACGGCGTCGAGTCCTTCGGGCTGGAGCCCGTCGAGGTGCTCCACTCGCCGCTGGCCACGCACATCCGATACCGCCGCGCCGGGTGAGCACAAGGTCGCTGCGAAGGGTCGACCACAACACAAAAACCCCGCGATTAGCAGGGTCTCCGACAGCGCGCCCGAGAGGATTCGAACCTCTGACCTTCGGTTCCGTAGAGTGCTTGGGCGTCGTCTCGTTGAGTCCCGCTAGGTGCGTGAGCCCGTGAGCGCGCACCGCGGCGGCGTCCCGGTGGCGGATCCGCGCCCCTGACGCGGTGGATTTGCGGGATCGTCGTGGTGGATCCGCGGGGTTCTCGTGGTGGATTTGCGGGGTGAATCCGGAGGGTCCTAGCGTGTCCTTACGGTGTCCCGCCGTTCGTACCGGGCCCGAGCAGCGCTAGGGGCTGATCAGCTCTGCGCCGGGGATGTAGGTCGCGACACGACGCGGATCACGAGTCAGCAGCGGACGGCCGGTGACGGCAGCGTGTGCGCCGATGAGGAAGTCGGGAAGCACGGCCTGGCGTGCGCCGCCAGCTCGTCGGTAGGCGGCATGGGCGTGTCCGGCCAGGAATGAGGCTTCAGGCGGGATCTCTTCCAGCACGACCATCGGCGGCAGCGCGTCTCGCAGCGTCTCGATGCGTGAGAAGCGCGGGGCGATCTCGGCGAGCACCACGGCGTTGAGGATCAGGGCCCCTCGTTGCAGCGCTTCGGTCAGGTGCTTCTCCGACCATGGCAGCCATCGGCGATCCTCGGTGAAGACGTCGAGCAGGACGCTGCTGTCGACGACGGTACCCGCTCGCGTCACTTGCGGGTGAGCGCGAGGATCTCGTCCGTGGTCATCGCGACATCGCCGGCGCCACGCATGCGCCGGATCTCCCGCGCAGCGCGAGCGGGCTCCACGACTAAACGCGCTCCGCGCTGATCCAGTTCGAAGGAGACGTCCGTGCCCGTCTCGATACCCAACGCGCGGCGGACGTCGAGCGGGATCGTGACCTGGCCCTTCTGCGTAACGCGCATACGGTAAGACTAACAGGTATTACTAGCGTCTCGGTCAGGCTCCACATGGGACCCCTCACCTGTCTCAGACGCCGTAGGCCACGGGGCGCCGTTCGGACCGCCGGTCGCCGGTCGCCGGTACGGTCAGGGTGACGTGGTCGGTCATCGAAGCGACTCCTGGGCGTCACTCCCCGGCGGGCGCCGGGGATGGATGCCTCTGGGACCACAAGGACCGACGACCCGCCCACGCACGAACTTCTGGAAGCCAACTGCGGCCAAGCGTTGGACACGCAGACCACAAGGTCTCACCACAAGGTCGCTCACGAACCGCGCCCACAAACACGAAAACCCCGCAGTTGCGGGGCTTTCCGTGACGCGCCCAAGAGGATTCGAACCTCTGACCTTCGGTTCCGTAGACCGACGCTCTATCCAGCTGAGCTATGGGCGCAGCAGTTCCCAGTCTAGCCCGGCCTCGCGCGTGGTGCGCTGAGGGTCGGACGGTCAGGGAGACGGAGAGGGAGGGATTCGAACCCTCGATGGGGCTCTAAACCCCATACTCCCTTAGCAGGGGAGCGCCTTCAGCCACTCGGCCACCTCTCCAAGGGATCGCGAAAGTGTAAGGCTTCGGCCCGCAAAGGCCGCGTAACGTTCTGCCACCCGGCAGATACGGTGATGCAGATGCTCTTCTCGACCCGCAACAAGGCGACCCTGCCCAGCGCGGAGAGCGCGCTCCCGGGTCGCGACACGACGATGCCGGTGCCCTCCGTCCACACGGTTCTGGGCACCCCGCTGACCCCGCCGTTCCCGGGCGGCATCGAGGTCGCCTACTTCGGCCTCGGCTGCTTCTGGGGCGCCGAGCGGGCCTTCTGGTCGCTGCCCGGCGTGTACACGACGGCCGTCGGCTATCAGGGTGGGGCGACGCCGAACCCGACCTACGACGAGGTCTGCTCCGGCCGCACCGGCCACACGGAGGCCGTCCTGGTCGCGTTCGACCCCACCAAGATCTCCTACGACGACCTCCTCAAGACGTTCTGGGAGGCCCACAACCCGACGCAGGGCATGCGCCAGGGCAACGACGTCGGCACCCAGTACCGCTCCGCCATCTACACGGTGGGTGAGGAGCAGGCCAAGACGGCCGACCTCTCGGCCCGTCGCTACGGCGACGCGCTCGCGCGCGCGGGCAAGGGCGAGATCACGACCGAGATCGCGCCCGCCGGACCGTTCTACTACGCCGAGGACCACCACCAGCAGTACCTGTCAGACAGCAAGAACCCCGGCGGCTACTGCTCGATGAGCGGGACGGGCGTCAGCTGCCCGATCGGCGCCGGCGTGCCCGCCGCGTCCGCGGACGCCTCGTAAGGGCCACCTGCGTCACAGAACGGAGGGCCACGCGAAGATCTTCGCGTGGCCCGTCCGCAGACCCTCGACGATCAGCACCTCGCCGCCGCGTATCGCCGCGATGCGCGGCGCCTGCTGATCTGGCTGACGCGCCGGACCTACGACGGCCAGGTCGCCGTCGACCTCGTCGGCGAGACCTACGCCCGCGCGTGGGAGTCACGGCGCCGCTTCCGCGGCGACCCGGCCGACGCCGAGGCTCTTGCCGCGTGGACCTTTGGGATCGCCCGCCACGTCCTCGCCGACGCGCTGCGCCGTGGGCGCTCCGAGCGCACGGCGATGCAACGCCTTCATGTCGAGCCGCCGCAGCTGGCGGCCGACGAGATCGTGCGGCTGGAGGAGCTCGCCGAGCTCGGCAGCCTCCGGGCGACGCTCGCGGTCGCGCTCGAGGATCTCTCCCCCGAGCAGCGCGACGCCGTGCGCCTGCGCGTCGTCGACGAGCTCGACTATCCGGCCGTCGCCCGCCGGCTCGGCATCTCCGAGGAGGCGGTGCGTGCCCGCGTCTCACGCGGCCTGCGCACGCTGGCGCTGTCGATGGAGGCTCCGGGCGCATGAGCGGCCGCGATCCCGACGCGATCCTCGACGAGCTCGGCAGCGCCCTGGAGGGCGCCTGGGCGCGCGACGGTGCGCGCCGCCGTCGTCCGCTCGCGCTCCACGTCGCCTTGCCGCGCCCGCGCGCCGGCCGGCGCGGGCTGATCGCCGCGGCAGCCGTCGCGATGGCGCTCGTGCCCACCGCGATCGCGACGCGCGAGGCCGTCTGGGCGCCGGACCCACCGCCGCTGCCCGCGCAGTTGCGCCCGCACGACGCGGTCGCGCCCGGGACGGCCGGCACGCCGGTGTACGTCGGCGCCGGCACCCAGAGCGGCGTCGCGTGGCGGCTGAGCGCGACGGTCTGTCGCTACGGGACGATCGAGGCCGTCGGCCTCTTTCTCAGCGTGCCGGGCGGCGGCGCGGGCGCGCGGTGCGACGTCGCCGCGCGCGCTCCGGGCTCCTCACCCGCGGCACTCGCCGCGCGCCGCGTGCAGACCTACTACGACCCCGCCTCCAACCTGACGTGGGCCTTCGGTGCGCTGCCGGCCGGTGCCCGTGTGGTCGAGGTGACCTCGCGCCCCTATGGCGGCGGGACGCCCGTCACCGAGCGGATCGCCGCCACGGCCGTGGACGAGCGGGCAATCGAGCAGGGCCACCTGCCGGGCGGCGTGCGCGTCTTCGTGGTCGCGCTGGCCGGCGGGCGCGACGTCGCCCACGTCCGGGTCAGCGACAGCGCGGGCGCGCTGTTGATGACCTGCGAAGGCGGGCGCTGCGACCGATGAGCTCCCCTGATCACCTCTCCCCCGACGACGATCCCCAGACCTTCCGGAGGTCCCTCCCCGTGCCGTCCCGTCGCCTCACGTTTCCCGCCGTCGCCGTCCTGGCCATCGCTTCGCTGGCGCTCGGCGTGGTTGCTGCCCTGGCCGACGGGCGCGATGGCGAGAAGCATCGCGCCGCTGCGCGCCCATCGCCGCCACGGGTCGTCCTCGCAGCACCTGCAGCCCGACCTGGGCCCCCGACCGCGGGGATCGTGGTCGCCTCGGGCGGCGACCCCTTCCTGCGTGCCGCGGTGCCCGCCGGACCGTGTCCGGTCGACGACAAGCCGCCCGCCGCAGCACCCGTCCCCCAGAACCTGCTCGACGCCTTCGGCGTCCTGCGTCGTGAGCGCGCCGACGCCGACGACTTGCCCGCAGCCGCGCTGCAGGCCCTGCGCCAACGCGGCCTCGAGCCCTTCGACCCCTCCGCCGCGCGCCTGCTGCGCCAGACCGACGATGGCGGCCGCGCATGGGTCGTCCCGGTGCGCGACGTGCGGGCCGAGACCGGCACGGTCTTCGAGCTGCGCTGTGTGGTGCGCAGGCTGAGCCGCCAGCGCCAGGAGCTCGCCCAGGTGATGCGAGCGCACCGGCGGCAAGCACGTCGCGCACGGCCCGGCACGCGACGCATGCCGGCGGCTCCCGTCGCTCCGGGACGGGCCGCCGCGCCCCCGGCCACCGAGCCCGCACCCGTCCCCACGACACCGGTCCCGGGCCCCACGGCCCCCGCCGCACCCAACACCACCAACAAGCCCGCGCCTCACCCCGGCCTCGCAGTCGTCGCGCTCGGCGGCGCACCCGCCGGGGCCGGCGGCCGCCTGGAGGATCTCGTCCGCGGCCGCGAGAACGTCGCGATCGATCCCTGCGGCGGCCCCAACCGCGACATGCTCTCGGTCTCCGGCATCGTGCCCGACGGCGTGGGCGCAGCGTTCCTGACCAGCCCGGACGGCACCGCGGTCCGTGCCGACGTCAAGGACAACGCCTACGCCTTCGTGGTCCCGCGCGCCGACCGGGCCGAACAGCGCTACGTGGTCTGGACCGGCGGTGACGGAACCCCGCACGTGCAGCCGCTTGCCGCACCGATCTTCCTGGGCCGCGTGCGCTGCGCGCCGCCCGTCGACCGTCGGCCGCCGACCGTCTCCCCCGACGACGCGGGGTTCTGCGACCACTACTCCCGCTCGCCGGCCGTCATCCTCCCGGCACCGCCCGTGCCCGCGCGACGCACGTCCGCGCCACGCCCGCCGGTCGTGGTCTACCACCCGCCGTGCGCGCTCGACGCGCAGGTACCACGCGCGCTCCCGGTGCCGCCGAGCGTCAGGCTCGTCCCGAAGGCCCGACGCGCACCCAAGCACCACGGGTAGCCTTCGAGGTTCCGGAGGGGTGGCAGAGCGGTTGAATGCACCGGTCTTGAAAACCGGAGACGGCGCAAGTCGTTCGCGGGTTCGAATCCCGCCCCCTCCGCTCCGGACCGTGAGTTGTGGCCACCTCGATGCTAATGTGGACACATGCGTGAGATCGGCGTGCGTGAGCTGAAGCAGTCATTGAGCGAGACGCTGAAGGCCGTCGGGCGCGGAGAACAGGTCCGGGTGACGGTCCGGGGCAGGGCAGTTGCCGACATCGTCCCTGCAGGCGTCGCGGGTGACGATCGGCTCCGTGAGCTGGTCGCGCAGGGTCGCGTCGTCCCGCCTTCCCGATCTCGGCCGACACGCGCGCCACGCTTGACCAAGAGCACCACGAGCGCCTCTGCGCTGGTTCTGGCCGAGCGAGACGCAGAGCGTTGAACCTCTACCTGGACGCCGGCGCACTGGTCAAGCGCTACGTCGAGGAGGACGGCAGCGAGCTCGTGCGCAAGGCGATGCACGATGCCGACGGGTGGTTCATCTGTCGCATCGGATTCGTCGAGACGATCCGAGCGGTGGGGCTGAGCGCCGGCGCCGCCGCCACGCGGGCCGTACGTCAGGAGTGGCCGGCCTTCGGGGTCGTCGAAGTCGACGAGCGTCTCACCGAGCATGCCGCCTCACTGGCCCTCGGCCGTGGACTGCGCAGCCTCGATGCGCTCCACCTCGCCGCCGCGATGGTCCTTCCCGGGCCGGACCTGACCGTTGCGACGTGGGACCAGCGGCTCCACGCCGCAGCCGTCGGCGAGGGCCTCGACGTGCTCCCTGCTCAATTGCCGTAGGCCTATCGGCTTCGCCCGGACTCAGCGCCTCGCGAAGTCCTCCAGCTCCTCCACCAGCTGCGGCCAGTCGGAGCGCACGCTGCGGTAGATGCGTCGCTCGAGGCTGCTGCCGATGATCGGCTCGACGCGGACCAGCTCGATGAAGCCGGCCTTGCGCAATTCGGCCAGCGCGTGGTTGACGGTGTCGAACGAGACGTCGAAGCGCCGGGCCAGCTCGGTGGCACCGGCCTCGTCCTGGACGAGCGCGAGCAGGATGGGGAGGCGGATGGGGTGCTTGATCGCCCTCAGCAGCCCAATCAGATGTGGGGAGATGTACGACATAAAGATGACGGCACGGCGACCAGCGGTCCGCATTCCATGACCGAATCCTTCGTTTGGTGATCAAGGCGACGAGGCCGCTGCCATCTGGATGGGCAGCAACCAACACCATCGCCATGCTGGTTTCGCAAGCGCCAGGCTTGCGGTGTTCCGGAATCTAGAACTCGGGCAGTCTCACCTTTCACGGTTGGATGCCTCGTGGCCCCCGGGCACCACCCGGAGACCGTCGCCGATATCCGACGGCGAGGCGTGGGCTCTGATCGATGCGATTTGCTGCGTTGCGCCCGAAAACGACGCTGTCTTTTGGCAGCGTACTCAGGCCCGAAGCCGCCCGTCAAGGCCACGTACCGCAACGTCCCCCGAAGCTGGGAGCGCCCTCTCGCTAAAGACGTAAATCTTCTAAAAGCAAGCTTATCGCTAAGTGCTGCTCACTTAGCCAACTCTCGGCACGAGCTCACCGGCGCAACCGCCGCCCACTCCGACCGCGTACGTGTCAACTTCTGCACAACTTCGCGAAACTTGCCTGATTGGCTCTGGACAAATTTCCACGCGCGTGGAATCTTGGCCTCATCGCGGTTGGAGATCTTCGGTCTCTGAGCCGATGCGATTGCGCCAAGGCCGCGAGCTAACCACCGCGGCCTTGGTTGTTTAACGCCCAAGTTGACAGGGTGCGTCGAGAAGGAAGAGGGTAGGCGGAGATCGTGTCCTTCGCCGAGCCCAAGTTCCGGATCCAAGAGCGTGCCGTCGACGACCGGACGACGATCGTCGCCGTCGAGGGCGAGATCCACGTCAGCACAGCTCCGGAGTTCAGCGCAATGCTCAGCGCGACCGTCGACGGCGGCCGCACGTCGCTCGTGCTGGACCTCACCGACGTGATGTTCATCGACTCGACCGGCCTGAGCGTCCTGCTGAGCGCGCTGCGGCAGGTCACCCACGCGGGCGGTCAGATGGCGGTCGTCTGCTCGAACCCGACGGTTCTGCGCCTCTTCGAGATCACGCGGCTCGACACGACCTTCGACATCCACGCCGAGCTCGAGCCGGCGCTGGCGCTGGTTCAGGCCGCGGCGGGCGGCAGCGAGGCCGGCGCGCCGTAGGCGCGGCAGCACCTCGGGGAGAGCGACCGAGCCGTCCTCCTGCTGGCCGTTCTCGAGCATCGCGATCAGCGTGCGGCCGACCGCGACGGCGGTGCCGTTGAGCGTGTGGAGGATCTCGGGCTTCGACGATCCGGCCGGCCGATGGCGAATGTCGAGACGCCGCGCCTGGTAGTCGGTGGTGTTCGACGTCGACGTCAGCTCGCGGTAGCGCTGCTGGCTGGGCAGCCACGCCTCGCAGTCGTACTTCTTGGCGGCGCTGGCGCCGAGGTCGTCGACTGCGATGTTCACCACGCGGTAGGGAATGTTGAGCGCCTGCAGGATCGACTCCTCGATGGCCAGCAGCCGCTCGTGCTCGTCGCGTGAGGTCTCGGGATCGACGAAGCTGAACATCTCGACCTTGTCGAACTGGTGCACGCGAAAGATGCCGCGCGTGTCCTTGCCGGCGGCGCCCGCCTCGCGACGGAAGCAGGGCGAGAAGCCGGCATAGCGACGCGGCAGCGTCTCGCCGTCGAGGATCTCGCCGGCGTGCAGCGAGGCCAGCGCGACCTCGGAGGTCCCCGCGAGGTAGAGGTCGTCGTCGGCCAGCTTGTAGATCTGCTGCTCGGTGTCGGGCAGGAAGCCGGTGCCGTAGAGCGCCTCCTCGCGGACGAGGACCGGCGGGATCACCGGCTCGAAGCCCTGCTCGGCGAGGTGGTCCAGCACCCAGGAGACGAGCGAGAGCTCCAGCCGCACGAGGCCGCCGCGCAGGTAGGCGAAGCGCGAGCCCGACAGGCGTGCGCCGCGCTCCATGTCGATGCGGTCGCCGGCGAGCGTGAGGTGATCACGGACCTCGTACTCCGGCACCCAGGCCTCGCCGACCTCCTTGATCACCGTGTCCTGCGGTGCCGCCGACGCCTCGGGCAGGTTTGGCAGCTGCGCGAGCGCCGGGGTCAGCTCGGCGTCGACCTGCGCGAGCTCCTCGCCCAGCGCCTTGGCCTCGCGCGGCGACCGCGCGCATCTTCGCGATCGCCTCGTCGGCGCCCTCGCCGGACTTCTTGGCGGCCGCGATCGCCTGGTTGGCGGCGTTCTGCTCGGCGCGCAGTCCCTCGAGGCGCGGCAGGATCTCCCGGCGCCGGACGTCGAGCGCGAGCACCTGGTCCAGGACGCTGACGTCGGCGTCCCCGCGGCGCGCCAAGGCGGCGCGCACGGCGTCGGGATCGCGACGGATGAGCCTGATGTCGAGCACGGGCCGGAGCCTACGGCGGCGCGCGCGGACCAGTCGCGGGCGTCTTGGACTTGCGTACCTGGGGCGCGCCGCGCCGCGCGTACTAGTTGCGGGCGTTCTTGGACTTGCCGTACCCGGCGTACTTCGCCAGGAAGTCGGCGACCTGATCGGCTTCCTTGCCGACCACGATGTCCTGGGGCATGATCGCGCCGGAGAAGCCGCCGTTGCGGATCGCGTAGAGGATGCTCGTCGCGATCCTCCTTGCGGACGTTGAAGTTCGGACCGTCGACGCGCTCGCGGTCCTTGACCTTCAGCGCGCCGCCCTCGGCGCCGACGACACCGAGGCTGTGGCAGCCCGAGCAGCGCTCGACGAAGAGCTTCGCGCCGGCCTCGTACTGCGGCTCGACCGTCGAGATCGTCGCGTTCGGCTGCTTGACGTCGCCCTTCTCCTGACCGCAGCCGACGGCGCCGGCGGCGGCGATCGAAAGTGCGGCGAGGGCGATGAGAGGACGGCGAGTCATGCGGCCGGGCATCATACGGGACCCTTTCATGCGCAGGCTTGCCGCCCTCTTCCTTCTGGGCGCGACGACCCTCGTGGGGTGTGGCGGCGGACCGTCCGTACACCCACGTGCGGGACGGCGTGCTGAAGATCAACCTCGACGAGTACCGCCTCCGGCCCGAGAACATCGAGGTTCCGGCCGGCCCGATCCACCTCCAGGCGACCAACTCCGGCCGCCTCACCCACAACCTCGCGATCGAGTCCTTCGACCACGAGGACGGCGAGGAGCCGACCCTCTACGGCCGCACCGACACGCTCCATCCCGGCCAGTCCGGATCCGAGCAGAAGCCGATCGTCCTGAAGCCGGGCAAGTACCGACTCACCTGCACGATCGGCAACCACGACGACCTCGGCCAGTACGGGGAGCTCAAGGTGGTGGCCCGCAAGTAAGTCGCTCCGCGGACGCCCCCGGGCGTCCGCGGAGGCGAATCCACACTCGACGACGCCTAACCCGCGGTATGCGCGGGTTAGATGTCGTTGAGGAAGCGATCCATGCGTTGGCAGCAGGCCAACACGGCTTGACCGCGCGGTGGCAATTGTTGCGCGTCGGCCTGGGGGAAGACGCGATCGACCACCGGCTGCGCAACGGGAGGCTGGTGAAGGTCGATCGCGGCGTCTATGCCCTGGGCCACGCCGAGCTACGTCGTGAGGCAACCCTCCTCGCCGCGATCCTGCGATACGACGCCGGCGCGGCGGCGAGCCATCGCAGCGCTGCTGCGATGTGGGGCATCCGACCATGGAGCGGAGCCTTCGTCGAGATCACGCGACGCGGCCCCGGCGGGACAACCAAGCAGCGGGGCCGGCTCATCCACCGCTGCATCGACCTGCCAGACGACGAGATCGCCATCGAGCGCGGCGTTCCGACGACGACACTCGCTCGAACGCTCCTCGATCTCGCGGCTGTGGTTCCGGCCCATCACCTGCGACGCGCCGTCGAGCGTTCAGATCAGGCCGAGTTGTTTGACCTCACCGAAGTCCAGCGGGTTCTCGACGCCCATCCGGGGCGGCCAGGTCGGCGTGCGCTCACAGCGCTGCTGGCCGACTATCGAGACAACGGGGACACGGTCACGCGCAGCGATCTCGAGGCCATCATGTTGCAGATCTGCATCGATCAAGGGCTCCCGCGGCCACAGGTCAACCGCTACGACGGCGTCCGGGAGAGCGACTTCCGCTGGCCAACCCACCGCCTCATCGTCGAAGTCGACAGCTGGACCTTTCACGGCCGCACTCGCCGCGCTTTCGAAGGCGACCGCGCACGCGACCGAGTTCTGCTGCGCGAAGGCTGGCGCGTCGCCCGCTTCACCGACCGCCAGATCCTCACCGATCGCGCGGGAATCGCCCGCGAGCTTCGCGCGCTCCTGGACGCAGTACCGCTCGACGACATGTAGCCCGCGGTATGCGCGGGTTTTATGTCGTCGAGGTGTCGGCCGCGGCCGCAGCGGCGGTGGCGCCACCAACCCGGCGAAGGGATCGTGGCGTCTGCCGCGAACTGAAACCCCGACGCGGGCGCCGACCTCGATTCGATCGCTTCATAACGACGTTCACGCGATCGCTCTCGATACGGCGGCAACCTGGTCGGCGCCCGCGTCCTGACTAACCTCCGCGGCCATGGCGACGCCCGCAGTCGATCCGGCCCGCTACCGCGAGGTCATCGGGAGCTTTGCGACCGGTGTCGCGATCGTCACCGCCCAGAGCGACGACGGGCCCGCGGGCCTGACGACCAACGCCGTCACGAGCCTGAGCCTCGATCCGCTGCTATTGCTGGTCTGCTTCGACAACGCGTCGCGCACGCTGCCGATCGTGCAGAAAGCAGGCCGCTTCGCCGTCAACGTCCTGCACGCCGGCCAGCAGGACCTCGCCCGCGTCTTTGCCTCCAAGCGCGTCGCCGAGGAGAAGTTCGACGCCGCGACCCACACCGTCGCCCACGGCGTCCCCGTGCTCGACGACGCGCTCGCCTGGATCGCGTGCGACCTCGAGTCGCTGACCCCCGCCGGCGACCACACGATCGGCATCGGCCGCGTCACCCACATGAGCGCCGACGACGGGCCGGCCGCCGCCAACCAGCCGCTGCTCTTCTTCCGCGGCGGCTTCGCAAGCCTGGCCGCCCCGCGTCAGATCCCTGACGCCCAGCGCTAGACCGTCCCCAGCGCCCGCAGCGCCAGGAACGCGATCACCAGCGCCGCCGCCGCCATGACGCCCATCTCGCGACGGACGATCTGCAGGACGATCGAGCGCTGGTCCTCGGCCGGCAGCCGGCCCACCGCCTGGGCGTCCTCGAGGTCGCGCGCGTCGAGGACCATCTGCGCCGAGGTCAGCCGCAGCTGCTCGGCCACGAAGCCCACCGCGACGGGCAGCAAGGCGTACAACCAGTAGAGGTCGTCGGCCGGCTGCAGTCCTCCGACGGCCAGCACCCCGGCCCCGATCGCCTGCGCCACGGCCGCCGCCTGACCGGCGCGAATGAGCAGCCATGCAAAGGAATGGGGCTCCACCCGCCACCACAGCCAGGCGCACACGATCCCGGCGATCCCGTTCGAGATCGCCACCAGGAGAGCGAGGACGTGTGCAACATCGGTCACAAGGGTTGTTCGCAAGTGCGGAGCGCCACTTTGTGGCAGCAAGTTACAAGTTGGTGATACAACGGGAGGCCGAGTGCTCCGGACGTACCTTCCAGCCATCGTCTTCCTCGGACTCGGAGGCCTCGTCGGCGCGTTGTTCGTGACCGCCGGCAGCTTCCTCGGTCCGAAGCCGAAGACCCCCACGACCTATCAAGCGGACCCCTACGAGAGCGGCATGCCCTCGGAGGTCCATCAGGGATTCCGCTTCGGGATCAGCTTCTACCTGATCGCGATGTTGTTCATCTTGTTCGACATCGAGGTGGTCTTCCTCTACCCGATCGCGGTGCAGTTGCGGTCCTTCGGGACGTTCGCGCTGATCGAGACGGTGGTCTTCATCGGACTGCTCGTGGTCGCGTTCGTCTACGTCTGGCGACGCGGCGCCCTCGAGTGGCGCTAGGACGGTAAGAGCCTCATGGAGATCATCAAGCGGGAGAAGGCAGGCGAGGCGGGCGACTTCCGCATCCGCCAGCTGCAAGCGCGCGACATGCTGCGCGGCGACCTCGAGGGCGACGACCTCGAGCAGTACGTCCAGGAGCGTGTCATCACGACGACGCTGGACCGCGCGGCCAACTGGGCCCGGGGCAACTCGCTCTTCCCCGCCACCTTCGGCCTGGCCTGCTGCGCCATCGAGATGATGTCGGTGGTCGGCGCGCGCCTGGACATCGCCCGCTTCGGCTTCGAGGCCTTCCGCGCCTCGCCGCGCCAGGCCGATCTGCTGATCCTCTCGGGCCGCGTCTCGATCAAGATGGCGCCGATCGTCCGCCGCATCTACGACCAGATGCTCGACCCGAAGTACGCCATCGCCATGGGCGCGTGCAGCAGCTCGATGGGCGTCTTCAACAACTACGCCATCGTCCCGGCGGACAAGTTCCTGCCGGTCGACGTCCACGTGCCCGGCTGCCCGCCGCGCCCGGAGGCGCTGATGCACGGCATCCTCAAGCTCCGCTCGATGGTCCACAGCGACCCGGCGATGGGCTGGCGCGAGCGCTACGGCGCCGAGCGCACGGTCGAGGTGCTGCCCGACGAGGGCGACGAGCTGCTCGCCCGCGAGGCGGCCGACGCCGCCAATGCCGTCAACGTGCCACTGGCCGGGGACACCGACGGTGCCTGACGCACCCGGCACAGAGCTGCTGGCCCAGGAGCTGCGCGAGGCGCACCCCGAGGCCGTCCTCGGCACCGAGTTCTTCCGCGACAAGGGCGCGATCATCATCGCCCCCGAGGCCATCGGCGAGATCCTGGAGTCCTTGCGCGCCAAGGGCTTCCAGCACCTCATGAGCGTTCACGGGGTCGACTACTTCCCCACCGAGCCGCGCCTCGGCGTCCAGTACGAGCTGCTGGACCGCGACGCGCTGGACCGCCTCACGGTCAAGCTCCGCGTCTCGCTCGACGCGCCCAACGTGCCCTCGGTGACGACCAAGTGGCCGACCGCCAACCACCAGGAGCGCGAGGTCTACGACATGTTCGGCGTCGTCTTCGACGGCCACCCGGACCTGCGCCGCATCCTCATGCCCGAGGACTATGAGGGCTTCCCCCAGCGCCGTGACTTCCCGCTCGGCGGCGAGCCCGTGCTGTTCACCCACGACGAGGCCCAGGGCAAGGACTACACCAAGGGAACGGGCGGGAACCCCACATGACCGACGTCACCGACTACCGCGCCACCGAGGACCGCGTCGACGTCTTCCAGCAGGTGCAGCCGCTGCCGAGTCCGGCGCCCGACCAGGAGCTGCTGACCCTCAACATGGGTCCGCACCACCCCGCCACGCACGGGGTGCTGCGCCTGCTCGTCACACTTGAGGCCGAGATCGTCCGCGACCTCAAGCCGATCATCGGCTACGTCCACACCGGCATCGAGAAGACGGCCGAGGACAAGTCCTATTGGAAGGCCATCCCCGTCGTCGAGCGGATGGACTACCTGGCCTACTACTTCAACGCCATGGCCTTCTGCGGGGCGACCGAGACGCTGCTCGACGTCGAGGTCCCCAAGCGCGCCCAGTACCTGCGCGTGATCCACATGGAGCTCAACCGCATCATGAGCCACCTGGTGTGGCTGGGCACCTCGATGCTGGACCTCGGCGCCGTCTCGGTCTGGTGGTACTGCTTCCGCGAGCGCGAGCAGATCCTCGATCTCTTCGAGCAGTCCTCCGGCCAGCGCATGCACACGCGCTACTTCCAGGTCGGCGGCGTGATGGAGGACGTCCCCGCCGGCTGGGACGCCAAGCTGCGTCAGTTCCTGAAGAAGATGCCGTGGGCCGTCGACCAGTACCTCGACCTGCTCAACCGCAACGAGATCGCGCTGCGCCGGCTGCGCAACACCTGCCCGCTGGACGAGCAGACGCTGCTGGACCTCGGCGTCACCGGCCCGCTGCTGCGCGCCTCGGGCAACCCGTGGGATCTGCGCAAGGCCATGCCCTACTCCTCCTACGAGGACTTCGACTTCAAGATCCCGGTCGGCACCCGCGGCGACAACTACGACCGTTTCGCCGTCCGCATGCAGGAGATGAAGGAGTCGGTGAAGATCATCGAGCAGGCGCTCGACGGCCTGCCCGAGGGCCCCTACATCACCGAGGACCGCAAGGTCGCGCTGCCGCCGCGCCACGAGCTGGCGACGTCGATGGAGGCGTTGATCCATCACTTCAAGCTGGTCACCGAGGGCTTCCGCGTCCCGCCGGGCGAGGTCTACTACCCGATCGAGGGCCCGCGCGGCGAGTACGGCATGTTCATCCGCTCCGACGGGTCGAGCAAGCCCGCGCGCGTGCACATGCGCGACCCCTCGTTCGTGAACCTGCAGGCGACGCTGCCGATGGTCAAGGACGCCTACATCGCCGACCTCATCACCACGCTGGCGATGATGGACCCGGTCCTGGGCGGGGTGGATCGCTAGCCCCATGTCGATGCCCGACGTCAAGCGCTTCTCGCACGGCTCCCGCGTCCCCGGATGGGACGACGCGGTCGACCTCACCAAGGCCCCACAGGAGATCCCGGACCCGGCGACCACGCCGGTGCCCGAGGAGCTGCGCGCCACCATCGAGGCGCACATCGCCAAGTACCCCGACCGCCGCAGCGCGGCGATCCCGGCGCTGGCCGCCGCCCAAGAGCTGCACGGCTGGTGCTCGCCCGAGGCCTTCATCCAGGTCGCGTGCGTGATGCGCCTGACGCCGGCCTACCTGATCGCCGTCGCCTCGTTCTACGACATGTTGGACACGCGGCCGGTGGGCCACAAGCGCGTCTACGTGTGCACCAACATCTCGTGCTCCCTCCGCGGCGGCCGCAGGCTGCTGACCGACCTGTCCGACGCTATCGGCGACGACCCCGACGTCCAGGTCCGCGGCTTCGAGTGCCT
The DNA here is from genome assembly GCA_963731005.1 of uncultured Conexibacteraceae bacterium. Taxonomy (GTDB): domain Bacteria; phylum Actinomycetota; class Thermoleophilia; order Solirubrobacterales; family Solirubrobacteraceae; genus Baekduia. The sequence continues at coordinate 235,776 of CAVSTZ010000002.1, forward strand.
CGGCGCCTGCGACATCGCCCCGATGGCCTCGATCAACGGCGTCTTCGTCGGGCCGATCGAGGACGGCGAGATCGCCGAGCTGGCCCAGCAGGTACGCGACGGCGCCGACCCGCTGCCGGCCAAGCAGTTGCTCAAGCGCCCTTCGGCCGACCCGCACGCCAACACCCGCGCGTCCCAGGAGGGCTCCGAGTGAGCACCCAGCAGCCCCTCATCTTCAGCGAGATCGACGAGCCCGGCCTCAACACGATCGACGTGTTCAAGCGCCGCGGCGGCTACGGCGAGCGCCTGCGCAAGGCGCTGACGATGCCGTCCGAGGCGCTGGTCGAAGAGCTCAAGGCCTCCGGTCTGCGCGGCCGTGGCGGCGCCGGCTTCTCGATGGGCATGAAGGCCTCCTTCATGCCCAAGGGGACCATGGACAAGTACTTGGTCTGCAACGCGGATGAGTCCGAGCCCGGGACCTTCAAGGACCGCGAGCTCATGCAGAAGATCCCGCACCTGCTGATCGAGGGCATGATCATCGCCGCCTATGCGGCGGGCGCCAACCGGGCCTTCATCTTCATCCGCGGCGAGTACGTCCAGCAGGCCGACATCCTCGACGCCGCTGTGGCCGAGGCCTACGACGCCGGCCTGCTCGGCGAGAACATCCTCGGCACCAGCTTCGGCCTGTCGCTCGCCGTCCACCGCGGCGCAGGCGCCTACATCTGCGGCGAGGAGACGGGCCTGCTCGACTCCTTGGAGGGCAAGCGCGGCAACCCGCGCCTCAAGCCGCCGTTCCCCGCCAACCAAGGCCTATACCAAGGCCCGACGCTCATCAACAACGTCGAGACGCTGGCGACCGTGCCGCTGATCGTCGAGATGGGTGGCGCGGAGTACGCCAAGATCGGCGCCGAGGGCTCGACCGGCACGAAGCTGATCTCGATCTCGGGCAACGTCCAGCGCCCGGGCAACTACGAGATCGAGCTGGGGATGTCCAGCAGGGACATCATCTACGGCCTCGCCGGCGGCCCCGACGAGGGCCGTGAGATCAAGCTCTGGTTCCCGGGCGGCTCGTCGTCGCCGGTGCTGACCGCCGACGACCTCGACCTCCCCTACGACTTCAACTCCATGGCCAAGGCGGGGTCGATGCTCGGCTCCGGCGCGATCATCATCGTCGACGACAGCAACTCGGTCGTCGACGTCTGCCTCTGGCTCGCCGAGTTCTACCGCCACGAGTCCTGCGGCAAGTGCACGCCGTGTCGCGAGGGCACCAACTGGACCGTGAAGATGCTCGAGCGCATCCAGTCGGGCCTCGCCACGCCGATGGACCTCGACATCATGGCCTCGGTCCAGGAGCAGATCATCGGCAACTGCCTCTGTGTGCTGGGCGACGCGATGGCGATGCCCGTCGGCTCGATGGTCGCGAAGTTCCGCGACGAGTTCGAGGCCCACATCGAGGCCGCGCGGGCGGCCAACGTCGACACCGTGGGCGACGAGCCCGCCCCTGAACTGGCCCTGAACCTGTCCCTCCCAACCCAGGCCGTCCTCTAAGTGCCTCGCCCCGAGCAGCGCATGGTCACCTTCTCGATCGACGGTCGAGAGGTCACCGCACCCGAGAACATCATGTTGGTCGACGGCGCCAAGTACGGCGACGTCGAGATCCCCGTCTTCTGCTACGAGCCCAAGCTCGGCCAGCCCGTCGGCGCCTGCCGCATGTGCCTGGTGGAGATCGAGGGCATTCCGAAGCTGCAGACCGGCTGCTCCACGCCGGTCAAGGACGGCATGGTCGTCCACACCCAGACCGACCGCGTCAAGACCGCGCAGCAGGCGGTCGTCGAGTTCCTGCTGATCAACCACCCGCTCGACTGCCCGGTCTGTGACAAGGGCGGCGAGTGCCCGCTGCAGGACATCTCCTTCGGCTGGGGCGGCGGCCGGTCGCGCTTCATCGAGCCCAAGCGCCACTTCGAGAAGCCGCTGGAGCTCTCGCCGCTGGTCGCGATCGACCGCGAGCGCTGCATCCTCTGCTACCGCTGCGTGCGCTTCAGCCAGGAGGTCAGCGAGGACTATCAGCTGGTCTTCCAGGAGCGCGGCGCGCACACGTTCGTCGGCACCTTCGACGGCCACCCCTACGTCGCGCCGTTCAGCGGCAACATCATCGAGCTCTGCCCGGTGGGCGCGCTGACCTCGCAGCCCTATCGCTTCCGCGCGCGGCCGTGGGACATCGAGGGCTCGGGTGGCATCTGCACCCTCTGCCCGGGCCAGTGCAACATCACCTTCACGGTCCGCGACGAGCGCGTCCTGCGCGTGCTGGGTCGCGACAACGCCGAGGTCGACGACGGCTGGCTCTGCGATCGCGGCCGCTTCGCCTACCAGGCGATCCACGTCGACGAGCGCATCACCCAGCCGCTGGTCCGCGACGGCGGCGAGCTGCGCCCCGTCTCCTGGGAGCGCGCGCTGGACGACGCCGCGGCCGGCCTGCGCCGCGCGGCCGGGAAGGTCGGCGTGCTCGCCGGCGGTGCGACGAGCAACGAGGAGGGCTTCCTCCTGCAGAAGATCGTCCGCGACGGCCTGGGCACCAACGACCTCGACTCGCGCACCTTCGACGTCAGCGACCGCGACGCGACGCTGGCGCTGCACGACCCGGCGCTGCAGGCGACCGTCGCCGATCTGGAGTTCGCCCACACCGTCCTGGTGCTCGGGGTCGAGCCGGTCGACGACATGCCGATCCTCGACCTGCGGATCCGCAAGGGCGTGCGCCGCCACCGCGTCAACCTCGCGGTCGCAACCGCGCGGCCGTCGTCGCTGGACGCCAACGCCAAGCAGGTCGTGCGCTTCGCGCCGGGCGACGAGGCGCGGGCCGCGGCGCTGATCGCGGGCGCGCTCGGCGGCGGCACCGGCGTTCCTGATGAACTTGCCGACCTGGTCGCGCAACTGCGCGACGGCGGCGAGGACGTCGTGATCCTCTACGGCGAGCGCGTGCTGGCCGATGCGACGGGCGCCGCCGCGCTCGTCGCCATCGCCGACGCGCTGGGCCTTCGTGGCCGCGACGGCGCGGGCCTGCTCGGCGTGCCGTCGACCGCCAACGCGCGCGGGCTGCGCGAGGCCGGCGTCCTGCCCTTCGCCGGCCCCGGCCTGGCGTCCGTCGACCAACCCGGCCGCAGCACCGCCGAGATCGCCGCGGCCGCGGCGGCGGGCGAGCTCGCCGCGCTGTGGCTCGTCGGCACCGACCCGCTGGAGACCCACCCCGAGCGGTCGACCTGGGACGCGGGCCTGGAGCGCGCCTCGACCGTCATCGCCCACGCGGGCTACCTGACCGCGGGCGTGCTGGAGCACGCGACCGTCGTTTTCCCCGCCGAGTCGCACGCCGAGCACGAGGGCACCGTGGTGCACCCCGACGGCCGCGTGCAGCGCCTGCGCCAGGCGATCGCCCGCCCGGGCGAGGTCCGCGCGGGCTGGTGGATCCTGTCCGAGCTGGCCAAGCGCCTGGACGTCGACGTCCGCGTCCTCACGGGCCCGATGGCCTCGACGCAGCTCTTCGCCGCGGTGCCGTTCTACGCCGACCTGAGCCTGGACGCCATCGGCGGCACAGGGCTGCGCTGGCCGGCCGACGCAACCGCGGCCGCGACCTGGCCCGCGCCGGCCGCGACGCCCGGCGCTCCCGAGCTGCGTGCGCCTGCCGCCGACGCCGACGACGGCCGCCTGCGCCTGGGCACCTACCGCTCCGTCTGGGCCGGCCCCGAGGTCGCGGCCTCCCCCGCCCTGCACTTCCTCCGCGCGCGCACGCGGGTCGAGCTGTCGCCCCACGACGCGCAGCGCCTCGGCCTGTTCGACGGTGACAAGGTCACCGTCGGCGACGGGGACGGCGAAGCGATCGACGCGACCGTCAGCCTCCGCGCGGCGATCCCGACCGGCAGCGCCTTCCTGGAGGGCAACGGCGTCGACGGACCCCTCGTCGACGTCCGCAAGCGGCCGGCCACCGAGCCGACCGGCCCCGAACCCGTCGCCCTGAGCTGAGACCAGTTTGATCCTCGCGAACGTCACCTACTACGAGCCCTGGTGGATGCAGATCGCCAAGGCGATCGTCATCTTCGCCGTCGGCCTGCAGATCGTCCCCGTCGCGCTGATGGCCGACCGCAAGGTCATGGGCCGGATGCAGAACCGCTACGGCCCCAACCGCGTCGGGCCGTTCGGCGCGCTGACGCCGATCGCCGACATCGGCAAGCTGCTGTTCAAGCAGCAGTTCCGGCCCAAGACGTCGATCGGCTGGCTCTTTGCGATCGCGCCGCTGATCTCGATCGTCACCGCGGTCGCCGCGCTGGCGATCGTGCCCTTCGGCGACGTCCAGGACATCTTCGGGACCCCGACGGGGCTCTACGGCGTCGATGCCTCGATCGGCCCGCTCTACCTCTTCGCCTTCGGCTCGATCGCGTTCTACGGGATCATGCTCGGCGGCTGGTCCTCGGGCTCCAAGTACTCGTTCTTGGGCGCGATGCGCGCCGCCGCGCAGCTGATCTCCTACGAGGTCGCCCAGGGGCTGGCGCTGGTCGGCGTGGTCATGACCGCGCAGTCGCTCTCGCTGGTGGACATCGTCAAGGCCCAGGCGGGCATGTGGTACATCGTGCCCCAGTTCGTCGGCTTCATCGTCTTCCTGGTGGCGTCGTTCGCCGAGACCAACCGCCCACCGTTCGACCTCGTCGAGGCCGACGGCGAGCTGGTCGGCGGCTACAACACCGAGTACGGCGGCGGCCGCTTCGCCACGTACTACTTCGCCGAGTACCTCAACATGATCGTGGCCTCGTTCATCATGGTCACGGTCTTCCTCGGCGGCTGGTGGCTGCCCTTCGGCATCCACCCGCCCGGCTGGGTCGACCCGTTCGTCGTGATCGGCAAGACCTTGGTCTTGATCTTCGTCTTCGTCTGGGCCCGCGCGTCGTTTCCGCGCCTGCGCTACGACCAGTTGATGTCCTTGGGGTGGAAGGCGCTGCTCCCGCTGGCCACCCTCAACGCCCTCGTGACCGCGATCATCGTGGTGGTGACCGACTAATGGCCCCCTGGCCTCCCTCAGCGGATGAGCTGCACGTCGTCGACGGGCCCGACCCGGGCGGCGCCGGCGGCTTCTACCGCGCGTTCGGCGAGACGCTGCGCGGCCTGAAGACGACGCTGCGCCAGTCCGTCGCGCCGATCGAGACGGTCGCCTACCCCGAGGAGAAGATCCCGGTCTACCCGCGCTTTCGCGGGCGCCATCGGCTCCACAAGTTCGAGGACACCGGCCTGGAGAAGTGCGTCGGCTGCTCGCTGTGCGCCGCCGCCTGCCCGTCGGACTGCATCCGCGTCGTCGCCGCCGAGAACACGCCCGAGAACCGCGTCTCGGCCGGTGAGCGCTACGCCGCGGTCTATGAGATCAACCTCAGCCGTTGCATCTTCTGCGGCTACTGCGAGGTCGCGTGCCCGTTCGACGCGATCACCATGGGCAATGACTTCGAGATGAGCGACTACAACCGCAACGACCTCATCTTCACCAAGGAGATGTTGTTGGCCGAGCCCTTCGAGCGGACGCCGCTGCGCGGCGAGGGCGAGTAGCCTCGGCGCCGGGCGGTCGGCCCACCGTTTCCTCATGGCTGCTGTCTTCTTCTTCATCGCAGGGATCGGCGCGATCGCGGGTGCGATCGGCGTCGCCACCGTGCGCAACCCCTTCTACGCCGTGCTGGCGCTGGTCTGCCACCTGCTGTCGCTGGCCGCGCTCTTCCTGCTGCTGCGCGCCGAGTTCATCGCCGCGGCGCAGGTCGTCGTCTACGCGGGCGCCGTCATGGTGCTCTACGTGTTCGTGGTGGCCTACGTCGGCAGCCAGGACGAGCCGGTGCGTCCCGCGGGCGGCCCGGGCCTGCGGGTCGCGAGCATCGTCTTCGCGACGCTGCTGGCCGTCGAGCTCTTCATCGCGGTGCTCGGCTCCGGCCTGAAGGGCATCGACGGCAAGGGCGCCGGCTACGAGCCCGGCTTCGGCTCGCCCGCGGCGATCGGCGAGCTGCTGCTCACCCGCTTCCTCTTCCCGTTCGAGGCCGCGTCCTTCCTGCTGCTGATGGCGGCCGTCGGCGCCGTCGTGCTCGCCCGCCGCCGCGGTGGCCTGGAGGGCGGCGACGAGGAGGTCGTGCGCGCGATCCCGACGCGGTTGCCCAAGGGCGCCGGCTCGATCGCCGAGGGCGTCGGCCTCATCAACCCGACCGCCGACCTCGAGCGCCCGGCCATCGGCGCGGGCACCGCCGGCGACGGCGATCAGGAGCGTGGTCGCTGATGGCCATCGGCTGGTATCTCACCGTCAGCGCACTGGTCTTCTGCATCGGCGCGGCCGGCGTGATGACGCGCCGCAGCCCGCTGGTGATCCTCCTTTGCCTGGAGCTGATGCTCAACGCCGCCAACCTGTCGCTCATCGCGTTCTCGCGCATGTGGGGCAACGGCGACGGCCAGATCTTCGCGATCATCGTCATGGTCGTCGCGGCGTGCGAGGTCTGCATCGGCCTGGGCCTGGTGGTGGCGATGTTCCGCCGCCGCCTGCCGATCGACGTCGACGAGATGCGGGAGCTGCACGGCTAGATGAGTCCCACCACCGCCGCCTGGCTGGCGCTGGCGTGTCCCCTGGCGGGCACGATCGTCAACGGCCTCGGGTACAAGGTTTGGAAGGGCAAGACCGCCGGGTTCATCGGCACCGCCGCGTTGGCCGCGGCGTTCGTCTTCGCGCTCATCGCCCTCTTCTCGCTGCAGGATCGCGGCGAGGAGCACCGCCAGCTCGTCTCCTCGTTGTATGACTATGCGGTCACCGGCACGATCGACGCGAAGCTGTCGATCCTCGTCGACCCGCTGAGCATCCTGATGATGTTGGTGGTGACCGGCGTCTCGACGCTGATCCACCTCTACTCGCTGGCCTACATGAGCGGCGACCGGGGCTACACGCGCTTCTTCGCCTACCTCAACTTCTTCGTCTTCTCGATGTTGCTGCTCGTGCTGGCGGCGAACTTCTTCCTGCTGATCGTCGGCTGGGCGTTCGTCGGCGCGGCCTCCTACCTGTTGATCTCCTTCTGGTATCGCCGCACCACGGCGACGGCGGCCGGCATCAAGGCGTTCGTCATCAACGTGGTCGGCGACATCGGGCTGACGCTCGGCACGTTCTTCATCCTCAAGAACTCGCACACGCTGGACTTCCTGGGCACCTTCGCGCAGGCCAAGACGCTCGGCGCCAACCACCACGGCGACCTCACCGCCGGCCTGATCCTGCTGCTGGTCGGCGCGTTCGCCAAGTCCGCCCAGCTGCCGTTCCACACGTGGCTGCCCGACGCGATGGAGGGCCCGACGCCGGTCTCGGCCCTGATCCACGCCGCGACGATGGTCACCGCCGGCGTCTACCTGATCGCCCGCATGCACCCGCTCTTCGAGCAGTCGGTCGCCGCGGCCGACGTCGGGACGATCATCGGCGCGCTGACGCTCTTCGTGGCCGCGACGATCGGCATGGTCGTCACCGACCTCAAGCGCGTGATCGCGTACTCGACCATGTCGCAGATCGGCTACATGGTCATGGCGGTCAGCTCGGGCGCCTACGTCGCGGGCATGTTCCACCTCATGACGCACGCCTTCTTCAAGGCCTTGCTGTTCATGAGCGCCGGCTCGCTGATCAGCGCCATGGGCGGCAACCAGAACCTCGACGACATGCGCGGCTTCCGCAAGGCGATGCCGTTCACGTTCCTGTGCTTCGTGATCGGCGGCCTCGCGCTGGCGGGCGTGCCGCCGTTCTCCGGGTTCTTCTCCAAGGACGAGATCCTGCTCGTCCAGGGTGAGATCGGCGGCTGGCACTGGATCCTCTACGTCGTCGGCTACCTCACCGCGCTGATGACCGCGATCTACACGTGGCGCATGATCTTCCGCGCCTTCTGGGGCGAGCCGGTCGAGCAGGCGCGTGAGCTCGAGCACGGCCACCTCTGGCATGCGCCGCAGCCGACCAACCCGGCCACCGGCGAGGTCGAGGACACCGACGTCGGCTTCCCCGGCCCCGAGCACCACATCGCCGAGCGGGCGCTGCCGATGAAGATCGCGATGGGAACGCTCGCGGCGCTGGCGACCGTCGGCGGGGTCGTGGCGATCCCGAAGGCGACGACCTGGTTCGACACCTTCCTGGAGCCGACGTTCGCGGACTCCTCGATCCACCACGACCCGAGCAACGGCCTGCTCTGGGGCGGGCTGGCGCTCGGTGCCGCGCTCGGCGTGCTCGGGATCTACGTCGCGTACGTGATCTGGGGCAAGGCGAACGGTGAGCTGGCCGTCGCGCTCCGCGAGCGCGTCCCCGCCCTGCACAAGCTCTTCGTCAACAAGTGGTACTTCGACGAGCTGATCGACTGGGTGGTCGTCCGGCCGTTCAGCTGGTTCGGGCGCTTCGGCCAGCAGACCTTCGAGCGCATCTTCGTCAACAGCACGCTCGTCGGCGGTCCGTCGACGCTCGTCCGCGCCGGCTCTGCCGCCGTGCGCGCCATGCAGTCCGGCTTCCTGCGCGCCTACGCGGCGCTGCTGCTCGTCGGTGCCGGCGTCGTGATCCTGTACTTCCTGATCCAGTCCTCGTGAGCCTCCCTCTCTCCATCCCCCTCTGGCTGCCGGCCGCCGCGGCGCTCCTGGCGCTGCTGCTGCCCGGCGTCGCCTCGCGCGCCCTGGTGATCCTCGGCTCGCTGGCCACGTTCGCGTGGTCGATCTGGGCGATCATCGACTTCGAGCGCTCCGCGCGCGGGCTGCAGGACGTCACCGACGAGATCTGGGTCAAGCAGCTCGGCATCCACTACAAGCTGGGCATCGACGGGTTGAACCTGTTCTTGATCGGCCTGGCGGCGTTCATCTTCTTGGTGTGCATCGTCTGGGCGGCGTTCCGAGAGTGGGAGCATCCCAAGCAGTTCTTCCTGTTCTTCGCCATCGCCGAGAGCGCGGTGCTCGGCGCGCTGATGGCCCAGGACCTCGCGCTGTTCGTCGCTGTTCTTCGACCTGATGCTCTTGCCGTTCCTCTTCCTCACGGGGATCTGGGGGCCGGAGGGCACGCGGGTCGCGGCGATCACCAAGCTGTTCATCTACACCTTGGTCGGCTCGCTGCTGATGCTCGCCGCGGCGATCGCCACCGGCGTGCTGGTCTCCCAGAATTCCGGCAACGACCTCTCCTTCGCCTTCAGCGACCTGGCCAAGGTGCCGCTGGCCAAGGGCTCGCAGGAGTGGATCTTCCTCTGCTTCGCGGCCGCGTTCTGGGTCAAGATGCCGGCCTTCCCGGTCCACGGCTGGATGCCCGACGGCTATCGCAACATGCCGCTGCCGGTGCTCGCCGTCTTCTCGGCCGTGCTGTCCAAGGTCGCCGCCTACGGCTTCCTGCGCGTCGTCATCCCGCTCTTCCCGGACGCCTCGCGCGCACTTCCAGGACCTGATGCTGGTGTTGGCGCTGGGCTCGATCCTCTACGGCTCGGCGATGGCGTTCACGACGTCGGAGACCCGGTTGGTGTTGGGGTACTCGTCGATCGCCCAGCTGGGCTTCATCACGCTGGGGATCTTCGCGCTCAACGGCGACGGCGCCCAGGGCGCGATCCTGCAGGCCGTCAACCACGGCCTCGTCGTCGCCCCCGCGTTCGTGATCGTCGCCTACCTCGCCGAGCGCACCGGCGGCTCGCGAGGACATCCGCGACATGGGCGGGATCGCGTTCCGCGCGCCCGTGCTCGCCGCGCTGTTCCTGATCGTCGCGCTCGCGAACCTGGCGATGCCGGGCTCGTCGAACTTCGTCGGCGAGTTCCTCATCTTGCTCGGCGTGTTCCACTCCAAGCTGGTCATCGCGGCGATCGCGTTCACGGGCGTCGGGATGGCCGCGCGTGTACTCGCTGCGGTTGTTCATCAGGACGATGCACAACCGCGTGGGGGCCGATGTGGACTCGCGCGACGTCAGCTTCCGCGAGGGGCTCGTGCTCGTGCCGCTCGTCGCGGTGATCCTGTTCTTCGCCCTCTATCCGCAGCTGGCGTTGGACAAGGGCGAGCGCGACGATCAACCGCGTCGGTCAGCGCCGCCGGGGCGATCTCGGGCTCCGAGCAAGGCCCTCGCCACCCATCCCGAGATCACGCGTGATCCGCGTAGTCCATGCTCCTCGCAGCCATCTCCAAGCCAACGATCGACTGGGCCGGCGTCTCGCCGCTCCTCGCCCTGCTGGGCGGGTCGATCGTCGTGCTGCTCGCCGGCCTGCTGCGCGGGCGCTTCATCCGCGAGCAGCTCGTGCCGTTGCCTGACGATCGTCGCGTTCGGCGCGACGATCGGCCTGGGCATCTGGCAGTGGGACGACGCCAAGGACCTGTTCGTCGCCAAGGGCTCCCAGGGCGCACTGCGCCTCGACGACCTGACGCTGATGATCACGCTTCATCGTCTGCGTCACGGGGATCGGCGCGATGCTCTTGTCGTGGCGCGCGCTGGCGCCGCGCGAGGCCGCCCATGGCGAGTACTTCGCGTTGATGCTGACCAGCGCCGCCGGCATGGTCATCCTGGCCGCCGCGCAGAACCTCGTCACGGTGTTCCTCGGGCTGGAGCTGCTGTCGGTTCCGCTGTACGTGCTCTGCGCGACCGAGATGCGGCGCGAGCGCTCGCTGGAGTCGGGGCTCAAGTACCTCATCATCGGCTCGGTCGGCTCGGCGACGTTCCTGTACGGGTTGGCCTTCATCTACGGCGGCACGGGTGGCACCGACTTCCGCGACATCGCCGCGGCGATCAGCGGTGGGGTGGCCCATGACTCGCTGCTGTTGACCGGCATCGCGCTGACGCTGGTCGGCCTGGCCTTCAAGGCCTCGGTCGCGCCCGTTCCACCAGTGGACGCCCGACGTCTACGAGGGCGCGCCGACGCCGGTGACCGCGTGGATGGCGGTCGCGACGAAGGCCGCCGCCTTCGGCGGCGCGCTGCGGATCTTCGACGTCGCGCTGATCGACGCGCACGCCGACTGGGCGCCCGCGCTCGCGACGCTGGCCGACGATCACGATCATCGTCGGCAACGTCGGCGCGCTGTCGCAGTCGTCGCTGAAGCGCCTGCTGGCGTGGTCGTCGGTCGCGCAGGCGGGCTACCTGCTGGCCGGCGTCGGTCGGTCGCGTCGAAGCTCGGCGTGCAGGCGACGGTCTTCTACCTGTCGGTCTACCTGTTCATGAACCTGGCGGCCTTCGCGGTGATCGTCGCGCGCGAGCGCGAGACGCCGTACGGCGACGACATCCGCTCGGTCGCGGGGATCGGCGTCGTCGCGGCCGCTGCTGGCCTGGCCGATGACGTTGGCGATGCTGTCGCTGGCCGGCATGCCGGCGACGGCGGGCTTCATCGGCAAGTTCACGCTGATCGACGCGGCGGCCGATGGCGGGCTACACGTGGCTGGGCATCGTCATCGTGATCGGGTCGATGATCTCGCTGGGCTACTACCTGAAGGTCATCGCGGCGATGTGGATGCGGCCGGCGGGGGCTGGTGAGGTCGCGACCGTCGACGCCTCGGGCGCGCCGCGGCTGGCGGGTGCGGATCCGGCGGCCGAGCGGGCTGACTGGGAGGTCACGCTCGTGGCCGTCTTGGCGGGTGCCGCGATCGTGGTCTTTGGCGTTGTGCCGTCGCCGCTGTTGAACCTGGCGGGCGACGCGGGCCGGGCGCTGGGGCTCCTCTAGCTTCGCTGGGCGCGTGGCGTGGGTGGCACTCAGTGCGCCGCGTCGTCGTCGCGCGCCGCGTGGTCTGTCGGCATCGAGGGAGTAAAGGCGGTTGTGGCGCGACCGCCTGCTGTCATCCGCTCGCGCCGCAGGAGGGTGGACGGTGGTAGCGCGACCGCCTCGCGTCATTCGCCACCGTCCGCGGGAGGGTGGGCCTGTTTGGCGCGATCATGCGTCGCCAAACAGGCCCACGTGCGCTCGAGCTCTCCTAATCATGCGGGGCGTCTGGTGGTGAACAATTCACCACGAGACGCCCCGGAGCATGGAGCCAAGTCGATCCGGGGCGTTTGGAGCACAACTGTCGTCGTCAAGGTGACCCGGATCGCGCGGCGCCGGCGGATGACAGAAAGCGGTGGCGGCTCGAACGCCTTCACTCCCTCGCCGCCAACAGACCACGCTGCTCAGCACGACCACGCTCGCGCTGAGCGCCACTCAGACGCGCGCCACACAGACTCACGACACCCCACTCAGGCCGCGCGCCGCAGACCCACGCCGCCAGCCCCACTCAGGCCGGCGGAACAGGCGCCGCCGGCGCCGGCACAGGCGCCTCGGACGGCGCGACCGCGCCTGCGACCAGTCCCTGCCCGCACTGCCAACAAAACGCCGCGCCGCGCGAATGCACCGCGCCGCACGCCTTGCACGCGCCTACGACCCCGTCCTCGGACGCCGCGAGCAGGCGCTCGACCTCGCCCAACTCCGCGTCGGCCGTCTGCAACTCGGCGGCCCTCCGCGACAGGACGTCCAACCGATAGTGATCGCGGGTTGCCATCTCGTACGTCAACCCACCGAGGTCGAACGTGAGCGCCGCCACGCGCCGCGCCAACTCGTGGCGGCGCGCGCGCAACTCGTCCAGTGACGTCGGGCCCGGAAGCGAGCTCATCCGATCTCCTCGAAGCCCGTGCCGCCGGCCGGTGCCTTGTCGTCCTTGGGCGGCAGCTTGCCGGTGCCGGTGGCGATCGGCTTGCCCTTCTTGACGGCGTCGTCGACGGCCTTCTTGTTCGAGAGGCTCTTGACCGAGACGGCATCCTTGTCCGGGGTCGCCTTGTCGCCTGACTTGGACTTGGCCTTCGCCTTCGACGAGGACTTCGAGGAGCCCGAGCCGCTCGTCGACCCGCCGCTGCCGCCGTCGGTCGTCGTGGCGGCCGCGGCCGGCGTAGCCGCTGTCCCCTCGACCTTGATGACCTGCGGCGCCGGCGTCGCGGCGCTCGGCACCGACGACGTCCCCGTCGCCCAGTGCCCCAGCAACAGCCCGATCAACAACGTCAACAACAGCAGTGCCGCCAGCGCGAGCAGGCCGGCGTTGGCCTGCAGCCGGCCGTTGAGCCCGCGCGGCGGCACAGGCGCGGCGCCCCACGCAGAGACCGGGCCGCCGCCGAGCGGTGGCCCCGATACGGTCGCCCACGACGCCACCGAGTCGCCTCCGAACGGCGATCCCGACGCGGCCGCCCAGGCCTCGCCACCGCCGAACGGCGAAGCGACGGCGCCGAACGGGCCTGCAGGCGGCACCGACCGCGCCCGCACGTCAGCATCCAACACATCGAAGAACTCCAGCCGCGCCTCCGGCCGTCGCGCACCGCAGTGCAGGCAGTAGCGCTGGTCGCCCGCCAGCGGTGCACCGCAGGCCGGGCAGGGCTCGCCGTCGCGCCCGAAGACGGGCGCGGGCTGAGAGGACTCGATGATCACGGGATGCTCCTTCACGACGATGGTCCGGCGTTGGGCGCGACGGTCAGCGACGATCCGCGCACCGCGTGGCTCGCCGACGAAGAACAGGCGGAAGACGACCTTCTTGGGCGCGCCGGCCGCGGGCAGCTTGGGCACGAGCGCGCGGCCGGCCGCGACGACGCGCGACGCCCTTCAGCGCGACGGCGAAGATCGGCACGTTGCGCAGGACGCGGTGCGACGGGTTGACGACCGTGCCGGTCAGATAGCGCCCGGTCGCTGTCGCCCTCGAAGTGCACGCCGGTGACGCGGACCCGCGGGACGCTCGCCGCCGGCGGCGCAGCGCCGACCCGCGCACGAATTGACCGCGGCGCGCTCGCCACCGTCACCTGGTCGTTGACCCACCATGCGCTGTGGCCCGCGCGCAACCGTCGCCAGCCGCTGCAGCGCCGGCTGCAGGCCAAGCGCGTCGTTGCTTGTACAACGACGCGCCGCGCGCGTCGCGCACGTCGATGAGCACCGGCACGTCGCGCTGCGCCCGCGCCCCCGCGTTGCGCACCTCGACGGCCGCGGCCACCGCTCCGCCGGCACCGCGCACCACCACCGCCCGGGCCACGCGCACCTCGGCGTTGTGCCGGATCTTCAGCGTCCCGGCGGCCTGCACGGCGTCGCGTCCGGCCGCAGCGATCCGCGCGCTCTTGTCCGCCGTGCTCTCGCACGCCGACAAGCCCGCCGCCACGGCGACCAGGACGAGCGCTGCAACAGCCGCCCTCACCCGAACGCCCCTGCGACGTAGTCGCGCGTGCGCTCCGCGCGCGGCGCCTCGAAGACCTGCTCGACGTCGCCGAACTCGACGAGGTCGCCGAGGTACATGAACGCGACCTTGTCGGCGACGCGATGCGCCTGGGCCAGGTTGTGGGTGACGATGACGACGGCGAGGTCGCGGCGCAGCTCGCCGATCAGCTCCTCGATGACGCGCCGTCGACCGCGGGTCCAGCGCCGAGCACGGCTCGTCCATCAGCAGGACCTCGGGCCGCGTCGCGATCGCGCGCGCGATGCACAGCCGCTGCTGCTGGCCGCCGCGACAGCCGCAGCGCGGGACGGTCGAGGTCGTCGGCGACCTCGTCGTAGAGGCCCGGCGCGGCGCAGCGCGTCGACGACCTGCGGCTCGAGCTCGCGGCGGCCCGGGCGCTTGCGGTTCTGCACGCGGATCGCGTAGGCGACGTTGTCGAAGATCGACATCGGGAACGGGTTGGGCTGCTGGAAGACCATCGCCACGCGGCGGCGCAGCGCGGTCAGCTCGAGCTGCTCGACGTCGACGCCGTCGAGCAGCACGCGGCCGTCGCGCGTCGCGCCCGCCGTCGTCTCGGTCAGGCGGTTGAGCGTCCGCAGCAGCGTCGTCTTGCCGCAGCCCGACGGACCGATCAGCGCCAGCACCTCGCCCTGGTGGATCGGCAAGCGACACGTCCTTGACCGCCGGCTTGTCGCCGTAGCGGACGCTCAGGCCCTCGACGCGCATCCGCTCCGGCCCACCCGGCCCGCGCTCGTGCGGGCGACCCCGCGGCGCGTCCTGCGTCTCGGCCACCGGGACCGGCGTGCGGTCCAGCCGCACGCGCCGCCGCGGTGGTGGCAGCGACGGCACGGCGTCGTCGAGGAACGGATCGACCACGCGGTCGTGGGTGCTCATGCGAGGGTCTCCTTGCGGCGGCCGAGCAGGTCGACGACGAAGTTCAGCGCCAGCACGATCAGCAGCAGCACGAAGGCCGCGGCGTAGGCCTTCTGCGGCGCGTTGCCCTCGCCGGCGGGCGAGGCGCCGTAGACGTAGCTGGTCAGCGTCGAGCCGGTGCCGCGCAGGATCGCCGAGGATCGGGCACGTCGCCCTGGGGCTCGATCTGCAGCGTCGCGCCGAGCAGGACGACGACGATCGCCGTGTCGCCGACGATCCGGCCCATCCCGAGCGCCGCGCCGGTGGCGATGTTGCGCCGCGGACCTGCGGCAGCAGGACGGTGCGGATCGTGCAGATGCGCGTCTTGCCCAGCGCCCACGACGCCTCGCGCAGCTGGGTCGGGATCGCCATCAGCCCCTCGCGCGTGGCGCCGAAGACCAGCGGCAGCGCGATCAGCGACATCATCGCGCCGGCGGCGATGAACGAGCGCCCGAAGACGCCGCCGCCCGAGGCGGTGAACGACAGCGGCGCGAGGATCGGCAGCTGGAAGATCGCCAGGCCGAAGATCGCGATGACGATGTCGGGCGTGCCGGCGACGACCTCGATCCCCGACTCGACCGCGCGCGCCAGCCGGCGCGGGCTGGCCGTACTCGACCACCCAGACCGCGGAGACGACGGCCAGCGGCACGGCGATCGCGATCCCGATGACGGTCAGCACGATCGTGCCGAGGATCGGGTCGAGGATGCCGCCGGTGTCGTGCTGGCTGCAGGCCGGGCTGCGGGCGGGTGAAGAGCAGCTCGAGGTTGAGGTACTGGACGCCCTTGCACGCCCATGTAGCCGACGATCGCCACGGCGACGCGCACAGCGCGATCCCGCAGGCCCAGCAGGCAGCGAAGGCGAGCCGCTGGCTCCAGCGCCACGTGCGCAGCGCAGTCGCCCGCGCGGCGCGGGCCGCGGCGGCGCGACCGCGGCGGCGCGGTCTCGAGGTCGTCGCCATCAGACCCGCATCCCCTGGCGGCGCATCGGCAGCTTCGCGAGGTAGCCGCCGATCGACAGCACCAGGCTCGAGAACAGCAGCAGCAGCGCGAACGCGTAGATGCGAGCGACTTGACCGCCGGCGCGTTGATCGCCTCGACGTTCTCGACCATCGACGCGGCGAGCGGCGGATCGGCTCGAAGATGTAGGTGATGCCGTCGAGCGAGGTTCGGCGAGAACGCCGCGCGAGCCCGAGACCATCGACGATCATCACCGCCTCGCCCAGCGCGCGGGCGCAGGCGAGCACCGCGGCGGCGACGATCGCCGGCCGCGCGGCGCGCACCGAGACGCGTCCAGATCGCCTCCCAGCGGTTGGCGCCGAGCGCCGCCGCGCCCTCGGTCCACGCCGTCGGGATCGCCCGCAGCGCGTCGACGATCGATCGCGATCATGATCGGCGTGATCATCACGGTCAGGACGACGACGGCGACGAGCACGCTCGGTCCCGTCGAGCTGGACGACGTACTGCACCGACGTCCTTGCGCTCCGGGCTGATGAGGTGGTTGCCGACGAACGGCACGAGCACGAGGATCGCCGATCAGCCCGTAGATCGACCGACGGCACGGCGGCCAGCAGCCGCACCGCCGGCACGACGACGCGCGCGCACGCGCGCCGGGCGCGAACTCGACGATGAAGATCGCCGAGAACAGCGCGAACACGAGCCCGACGACGACCGGCGACGCCGGTGGTCAGCAGCGTCCCGTAGAGCAGCGGCCACGCGCGCAGGTGGTAGGCCGCGGCCGGCGGGTGCTGACCGGTCTTGATCATCTCGCCGAGCTGGTTGTCGACGTTGCCGCCCGGGCCCGAGCCAGGCGACGCCGCCGTTGTGCGCAGCGTCGGCCACGCGCGCACGGCGACGAAGCACGACCATCAACACGATGGTCGAGCAGGACCAGGCAGGCCACGGCGCCGAGGCGCCACGCGGCCTGCCGGTCGGTCCACGGCTCGCGCCGCCGGACGCGCATCCCGTGGCTCAGCTAGTCCAGCGGGATCGCGATCGTCGCGATGATCTTGCGCGCGACCTTGCTGCTTCTGGATCCAGTGGATGAACGTCGACGCCGCGCCCTTGGCCGGGCCGCGCGTCACCTCGTAGTAGTTGCGCACGCCCGGGTACTGGCCGGACTTCGCGTTCTGCAGGTTGCAGGCGACGCCGTTGAACGCCACCGCGTGGACGTTCTTCTGCGCGGCGTAGTAGCCGGAGTTGAAGCCGATCGCGTTCTTGTCGGAGGCGACCGACTGCTGCGACGAGGCCGTCGGACGGCTTCAGCGCGGCGAGGCGTCGAGATCGTCTTGTTGCCGAGCAGCAGCTGCTGGACGAGCGGCGGCAGCGACGAGGCCGCGGTGCGGCCGATCAGGTCGATCGTGCCGGTGACCGTCGCGCCCGGGCACGTCGCTCCAGTCGCGCACCTGGCCGGTCCAGATCGCCTGCGCCTGGGCCAGCGTCAGGTTCGGCGAGCTTGTTGTCCGGGTTGGTGTCGAAGCAGAAGAAGTCCTTGGCGATCGGGTAGAAGACGAGGCCCGCGGGATCGCTGGCGCGCGGGTCGCGCGCGGCGTTGCCGATCGTCACGCGGCCGGCGGCGGCGTCCTGGATGCCGACCTCGCCGCCGCCCTGGGCGAGCTTGAACTTCACCTTGCCCGGCTTGAGCTTGACGTACTTCTTGGCCAGCAGGGCGACGAGCGGCGCCGAGCCGGTCGCGCCGCTGATCGTGATCGTGCTGGCGGCCGAGGCGCCGGCCGGTGCAGCGACGGCGAGAACGCCGAGTGCTGCGAGTGCTGCGATGAGGCGTCGAGAGCGGTTCATCTCCGCGGAACTCCATTTCCCAGTTTGCATGGTTGGTTGGTGGACAATAGTCTAACCACATAATTCTGATCGAGATTGAACAGAACCGATTCCGGGCATGAGTCCGCGACCCCCCGAGCACACCGCCACCTGCGGCGAGTGCGGTGCGACCCTGTGCGCCGACCAGCGCTACTGCCTGCGTTGCGGGGCGCGCCACGGCGCGCCGCGGGTCGATCCGCTGGGCGCACTGGGGTTCGCGGTGCAGGACGGAGCAGGTGCGCCGGCGGCTCGCCATCGTGATGCTCCGGCCGGCGGACGGCGTGCGCCGTCGCGGCGGCTCAGCGCGGCGCTTGCCGCGGTCACGCTCGTGCTCGGCGCAGCTCTCGGTGCGGCGCTCGGGCCCGGACCGGCGCCGTCGGTGGCGGCAGCGCCGCAGCGGTTGGTCGCGCTCGTGGTGCCGAGCGCGGCACCGGCGCCCGCCACCACGGACGCCGAGGACGAGCCGGCCCCGCCCGAGGACGAGGGCTCGTCCGACACGCCGAGCGCCGAGGACGACACAAGCGCGAGCGACGACAACACGAGCAGCGACGACACCGCCAGCGACAGGACGAGCACCAGCACGAAGACCACCGACGACGACAGCAGCAACGGCTCGAAGACCACCGGCGCCGACGAGCCCTCCACGACCACCACACCACCCGCCGCCACCACGCCCGCGCACGTCTTCGTCATCAGCCTCACCCAACTCGACGCGACCGCGTTCGGCCCGACCTCCCCCCTCGCCGACCTCGTCGCACAAGGCACGCTGCTCTCCAACTACACCGCCGCCGGCCCGTCCGCGGCGGCCAACGAGCTCGCGCTGCTCGGCGGTCAGGTTCCGACTGCCGACTGCGCCGCCGACCTCGCCGCGTGCGTCCTGCCCGCCGGCGAGACGTCGCTGCCCGACCAACTGCTCACCGACCGCCTGACCTGGCGCGCCTACGTCGAGGACCCCGCGCAGCGCTGCGCGGGGACCCCGAGCGCCCGCGTCGGCGTCTCGCTCTTCACGACGCTCAGCAGCCGCAAGGACTGCGCCACCAACGTCGTCGATCCCGCGACGCTCGACGCCGACCTCGCCAAGAAGGCCAAGACGCCCGCGCTGAGCCTCTTCGTTCCCAACGCCTGCCACGACGGCAGCGCGACGCCGTGCGCCGACGGCGCGCCCGCGGGGCTCGACGGCGCCACCGCGCCGCTGCACGCGCTCGTGGCCAAGATCACCGCGAGCGCCGCCTACAAGGCCGACGGCGTCCTGCTGATCGTCAGCGACGCGCCGCCCCCGCCGAGCACCGACCCGGCGACGGGAACTGCGACCGCGACGCCGCCCGGCCCCCTCGGCGCGCTCGTCCTCTCGCCCCGCGCCACCGCGGCGCGCACCGTCGACGCCGCGACCGGCCCGGTCGCGCTGCTGCGCTCGATCGAGGACCTGCTCGGCGTCGACGCGCTCGGCACCGCCGCGCAGGTCACCACGCCCGCGCTCGACGGCGTGCTCGCCCCGCCGACCGCGACGGCGTCCTCCACCTTCCCCCATCGATCTCATCCCACGAACCCGACACGGAGGTCCTCTTGACCCTCGCCCGTCCCCTGCTGCTCGCCGTCCTCGCCCTCGCGGTGTCGGCGCCGCTCGCAGGCGCCAGTGCCAATCCCAACAACTACGACTGCGGCGGGCACATCGAAGCCGGCCAACCGCAGCCCGGTGACGACAGCACGCAGGTCCAGTACGTCTTCGCCTGCGGTGGCCCGATCACCGGGTACCAGATCCAGCCGCAGATCAGCGACACCGGGTTCTCGACCGACGTCTCGGTCTTCGACATCAAGGGCGCCCCGATCGTCACCGACTCGTTCACCTGCAACGGCGACTTCCCCGGCTGGGGCTTCAACTGCGTCGGCAAGTACACCGGCGACCAGTACGGCAAGGTCACCGGCACGTTCTCGATCGACGGGAAGCTCTGCGACGAGCCACGCGTCGACCCGCTGCTGACCGTCGTCTACGCGTCCGCCGACAGCAAGGGCGTCGTCACCCAGGCGATCTCCGGCCCCTACGACCTCGGCCGCCCGCGCGGCTGCCCGAAGTCCGCGCTGGGCGGCAAGACCCGGATCCCGTCCGACGCCTCGCTGAAGGCCGGCGACGCCACCAAGAAGGTCGCCAAGAAGAAGGCGACCAAGAAGAGCAAGAAGAAGCACGCGGCCGCCGCGAAGTGAGCCCAGGTCGTCTGGTGTCCCACTATGGGACACCAGACGCCCCGGACCTTGTGGGGTCCCGCGGCGGTGGCCCCGCCATGGCCTGGGTAGAACCCAGGCCATGGCTGAAGACGACCACGCCCACGACCACACCGAGGACCCGCGCAAGCAGGAGCAGGGCACCGGCGGCTACCCCGAGAGCACGCCTGCGGGCACCGAGGGCGACACCGCCGGCGGGCCCGAGCAAGGCACGGACAGCGACGACGCCCCCAGCCCCTCGACCGACAAGGAGGCCGATCGCGAGCGCGCGACCGGCAATCCGAACGCGGCCGGCTGACCACCGGCTCCGCGAGCTTCCGGCGCGTCTGGAACGATGCGGCGGTGCGCATCTCCGCCAAGGCCGACTACGCGGTGCGGGCAGCGATCGAGCTGGCCGTCGCCGGAACCGAGCGCCCGACCAAGGGCGACAGCGTCGCGCAGGCCCAGGGCATCCCCCTGAAGTTCCTCGAGAACATCCTCGCCGACATGCGCCACGCCGGCCTGGTCACCAGCCGTCGCGGCGCCGAGGGCGGCTACTGGCTCGCCCGGCCGGCCGAGGAGATCACCGTCGCCGACATCATCCGCGCCGTCGAGGGCCCGCTGGCCTCCGTGCGCGGCGGCCGCCCCGAGGACGTCGACTACGCGGGCAGCGCCGAGCCGCTGCAGCGCGTCTGGATCGGCGTGCGCGCGAGCCTGCGCCACGTGGTCGAGAACGTCACGCTCGCCGATCTCGCGGCCAACAAGCTGCCCAAGGACGTCGAGGCGCTGGCCAAGGACCCTGAGGCCTGGGTGACGCGCCGCTAAGCGGCGCTGGGCAGCGACTTCACGCCGTCGCGCCGCACGTAGACGATGTCGCCCTCGTGCAGCTCCAGCTGCTCGGCCTCGTGGCGCGTGAGCTGCGCGTAGACGGCGCCGTCGCCGGCGAGGTCGAGCTCGACGCGGACCTCGAAGCCGAGGTGCACGATGCGCGAGATCTGCGCCTCGACGCCGATGCCGTCCGGATCGGTCCGCAGGACGAGGTCGTGCGGGCGCACCAGCCCGTCGCCGAGCCGGGCGACCGGGCCGAGGAAGCCCATGACGAACTCGTTGGCCGGCGCGTCGTAGAGCTCACGCGGCGCGCCGACCTGCTCGATGCGGCCGTCGTTGAGCACCACGATGCGATCGGCCAGCTCCATCGCCTCCTCCTGGTCGTGGGTGACCAGGACCGTCGTGACGTGGACCTCGTCGTGCAGGCGCCGCAGCCACGCGCGCAGCTCGGCGCGCACGTTGGCGTCCAGCGCGCCGAACGGCTCGTCGAGCAGCAGCACCTTCGGCTCGACCGCCAGCGCGCGGGCCAGCGCCATGCGCTGACGCTGACCGCCCGAGAGCTGCGACGGATAGCGCTCCTGGTAGCCCGGCGAGCCCGACGATGCCCAGCAGCTCGTCGACCTTGGCCGTGATCTCGGCCTTCGGGCGCTTGCGCACCTTCAGGCCGAAGGCGACGTTGTCGCGCACCGTCATGTGCTTGAACGCGGCGTAGTGCTGGAAGACGAAGCCGATGCCGCGCTCCTGGGGCGGCAGGTTGGTGACGTCGCGATCCTCCAGGACGACCGCGCCGGCGTCGGGGACCTCCAGGCCGGCGATCACGCGCAGCAGCGTCGACTTGCCCGAGCCCGACGGGCCCGAGCAGCGCGGTCAGCGAGCCGGACTCGATGTCGACCGAGACGTCGTCCAGCGCCGCGAAGTCGCCGTAGCTGCTTGGAGACCGAGGAGACCGAGATCATCGTGCATCACCCTTGCGTTGCAGGAGG
Source organism: uncultured Conexibacteraceae bacterium (assembly GCA_963731005.1). GTDB lineage: Bacteria > Actinomycetota > Thermoleophilia > Solirubrobacterales > Solirubrobacteraceae > Baekduia. The sequence continues at coordinate 257,656 of CAVSTZ010000002.1, forward strand.
GTCATCGCCAGCAGTGTCGCAAGCGCGATGACGGCCATGAGCGCCGAGGCGGCGTAGGCGCCGGCGAGGTCGAAGTTCGAGAAGCGGTTCTCGACGAGCAGCGGCAGCGTGATCGTCTCGCCCGAGATCTTGCCCGAGACGACGCTGACGGCCCCGAACTCGCCGATGGCGCGCGCGACCGACAGCACGACGCCGTAGGCCACGCCCCAGCGGATCGCCGGCAGCGTGACGCGCGCGAACGTCTGCCAGCGCGACGCGCCGAGCGTCGCGGCGGCCTGCTCCTGCTCGTCGCCGATCTCGCGCAGGACCGGGACGACCTCGCGCACGACGAACGGCAGGCAGACGAAGATCGTCGCCAGCACCATGCCGGGCACCGAGAAGATGATCTGGATGCCGGCGTCGGTCAGCGTCGGGCCGAGCCAGCCCTGGCGGCCGTAGAGCAAGAACAACGACAGGCCGATGACGACCGGCGAGATCGCGAACGGCAGGTCGATCAACGCCTCCAGGATCCGCTTGCCGCGCACGCGCGAGCGCACGAGCGCCAGCGCCGCGACGATCCCGAAGATGGTGTTCAACGGGACGGCGATCGCCGCGATCTCGATCGTCAGCCAGAACGCGCTGATCGCGGCCGGCGTCGTGATCGAGTCCCAGACGGCGCCGATGCCGGGCTCGAAGGTCCGGTAGAGCACGACGCCGATCGGGACCACCAGCAGCAGCGTCAGGTAGCCGAGCGCGACGAAGCGGATGCCGATAGCGGCTCGCGCGGCTAGTGATCATGGCGCGCTCCCCAGTACTCGATGAAGCGCAGCGCGATCAACATCAACAACGAGACGCCCAGCAGGACGACCGACGACCGCCGCCGCGCCGCTCGCGTTGTCTGACTCGATCTGCTTGAAGATGAAGACCGACGACACCTGCGTGTCGAACGGCTTGTTGCCCGAGATCAGGATCGACCGAGCCGAACTCGCCGACGGCGCGCGCGAACGACAGCGCGGCACCCGACAGGATCGCCGGCACCAGGTTGGGCAGGATGATCCGGCGGAAGGTCGTCAGCGGCCGCGCGCCGAGCGACGCGGCGGCCTGCTCCATCTCGGTGTCGAGCTCGATCAGCACCGGCTGCACGGCGCGCACGCCGAACGGCAGCGTGACGAACAGCAGCGCGAGCACGACCGACAGCTGGGTGAACGCGAGGTTGACGCCGACCGGACTCGTCGGCCCCCACAGCGCCAGCAGCGTGATGCCGACGACGATCGTCGGCATCGCGAACGGCAGGTCGATGATCGCGTTGACGAACCGACGACCGGGGAACTCGTCGCGCACGAGCGTCCAGGCGATCGCCAGGCCGGCCACGGCGTTGATCGCCGCCACGATCACCGACACGATCAGCGTGAACTTCAGCGCGGAGACGGCCTGACGGCTGGAGACCGAGTCCCAGAACGCCGACAGCCCGCCGTCCAGCGACTTGGCCGTCAGCGCCGCGAGCGGCAACAGCACGATCAGGCTCAGCCACAGCATCGCCAGGCCCATGCCGAGACCGCCGACGCCCCCGGACCGTGCTGGAGCCCGCCCGCCCGCCCGGCGGCGGGTGCGACGGACGGGTGCCGGCGCGACAGGGGTGGCGGCCTGCGTGCTCACTTCGCCGTCGACACCCCGTTGTCGTCCTCGATCTTGGCGACCGAGCCCTTCTCCGGATCGAACAGCTCGTCGTTGACCTTCTTCCAGCCGCCGAAGTCGTCGATCGTCTTGAGCGAGCCCGGATCCGGGAACTTGGACTTGTTCTTGGCCAGGATCGCCGCGTTGACCGGGCGGTAGCCCCAGTCGGCGAAGTGCTGCTGGGCCGTGTCGCTCAGCGCGAACTTCACGAACGCCGCGCCCTTGGCGCCGCCCGCGGTCGTGGCCGCGATCGGGTTCTGGATCAGGAACGTGTCGTCGGGCTGGACCAGCTCGAGGTTCTTCTCGCCCTTCTTGACGGCCGTCGTGTACTCGTACTCATAGGAGATGAGGACGTCGCCCTCGCCGCCGGTGAAGGTCTGCAGCGCCTCACGCCCGGACTTGGGCTGGACCGGCACGTGGTCGCTCAGGAGCTTCTTGACGTAGGCGATCCCGCCGTGCTGGTAGGCGCCCATGAGGTTCCACTTGGCCGCGCCCGAGGTGAACGGGTTGGGCGTGACGACCTTGACGCCCGGCTTGAGCAGATCGTCCCAGCCGTGGATGCCCTTGGGGTTGCCCTTGCGCACGACGAATGAGACCAGCGAGGTGGTGACGAAGCCGCCCTTGCCGCCGGCCGCCTCGGTCTGGGCGACCCAGTCGGCGGGCACGAGCTTGTCGGGCGTCAGCTTGTCGACGTCGGGCGCCAACGAGAGGGCGACGACGTCGGCCTTCTGCCCGGCGAGCACCGCGCGGCTCTGGTCGCCCGAGGCGCCGTAGGAGGTCTTGAAGGCGACGCCCTTGCCCTCGGCGGTCTTCTGGAAGTCCGGGATGATCTCGTCGTAGACGACCTCGGGGGTCGAGTAGGCGACCAGCGAGAGCGAGGACGTGGTGCCGCCCCCACCGCCGCTCGACGATGCCGACGAGTCGCTCGTGTCGTCCGACGCGCCGCCACAGCCGGCCACGGCGAGGGCGGCGACGACGAGCGTCGAGAGCAGGATCTTGGGCGTCACTGGCGAGTCTCCTCGGAAAAAGGTCTAATCACGGTCAGGTTTAGGAGGTTCGGCAGTGTACAGCAAGACGACTGAAGAGATCGGGATACTGCAGTTCATGCGCGAGACCACGCCGCAGGTGTTCCTGATCGCCCGTCCCGCGCTCGATCTCGATGGTCTGCGGGGCTATCTCGACGCCGCCGACGGTGCCTCGTGGCTGGACCGGCGCCTCGCCGAGAGCGACACGCTCAACCCCGGCGAGACGCTGGCCGAGTTCGCCGGCCGCGCCTGCTACCGCTCCTGGGAGCCCGGGCTCAACCCCAACGTGACCCGCGTGCGCACCGACCCGCGCGAGTACCTCGACAACGTGCTCGCCTCCGGCCACGGCTCGGTCCTGGAGCACGCGAGCTACACGTTCGCCTTCCGCGACGTCTCCCGCGTGTTCACCCACGAACTGGTACGCCACCGTGCCGGATCGGCCTTCTCGCAGGAGAGCCTGCGCTATGTGCGGCTGACCGACATCGGCTTCCGCGTCCCGCCCGCGTTGGAGCCGATCCGCGACCAGGTGGTCTCGATCGTCGAGCAGCTCGAGGAGCTGCAGGTCAGCGCCGCGCGGGAGCTGGGCATCGACGACGAGGGCGTGCCGTTCGCGGTCAAGAAGGAGGTGACCTCGGCGCTGCGGCGGCTCGCGCCGATCGGGCTGAGCACCGACATCGTCTGGACCGCCAACGTCCGGACGCTGCGCCACGTCATCGCGCTGCGCACCGCGCCCGGCGCCGAGGAGGAGCTGCGGCTCGTCTTCGACCGCGTCGCCGAGCTGGCGCTGGCCGAGGCGCCCGCGCTCTTTCAGGACTTCACGCGCGCGCAGGACGGCACCTGGACGCCGGGACACGGCAAGGTCTGACGCCGCGCCGGCCGAACAGGGCGCTCCCAAGTGATTCGACACTCTCACACCGTCTGTCGAGATCGCGAAACCAGGACGCTCTCGCGCGCTAAGTGTGAGCAGTGCCCTCAATTGCCGCGATCTTCCCGGGCCAGGGGAGCCATGCGCCCGACATGGACGAGCCCTACCGCGGGCTGCCCGCCTTCGAGCGCGGGCTCGAACTGCTCGGCTTCGACCCGTTCGAGCGCCTCGACGAGGGGACGCGCTTCCAACAGCCCGCCATCTTCCTGTGCAGCGTTACGGCGTGGGATCTCTGGCGCGAGGCGTCGCCCGCCGAGCTCGCGCAGGTGCGCGCGGCCGCCGGCCACTCGCTGGGCGAGTACGCCGCGCTGGTCGCCGCGGGCGTCCTGACCTTCGAGGACGCCACCGGCCTCGTCGCGCAGCGCGCCGCAGCGATGGCCGACGCCGGCGACCTGCAACCGGGCTCGATGGTCGCGATGCTCGGCGGCGAGGACCACGCGATCCGCGCGCTGGCCGACCGCCTCGGCCTGACGATCGCCAACGACAACGCGCCCGGCCAGCTCGTGTTGAGCGGCGCGACCGACGCCATCGCCCAGGCCGCGGAGCTCGCCCGCGAGGAGACCGGAGGGCGGGCACGGCTCCTCGACGTCTCCGCCGCCTTCCACTCGCCGCTGATGCAGCCGGCCGCCGCGCGCCTGGCCGACGCCCTCGCGCGCGTGGAGATCCACGAGGGCGCCTTCCCGGTCTATGCCAACGGCAGCGCGGCGCCGTTCGCCGACGTCCGCCGCGAGCTCAGCGAGAACCTCCTGCGCGCCGTGCGCTGGCGCGAGACGATGCTGGCGCTGCGCGCGGCGGGCATCGACCGCTACGTCGAGCACGGCCCCGGCGCCGTCCTCACCGGCCTGATCAAGCGAACGCTGGCGGCGGCGTGACGCGGACGGCGACGGTCACCGAGCAGGCGGGGGTCCGCAGCGGGCGGATCACCCGCGGTGGCGCGACGCCGTCGGCGCGCACACGGACCGACACGCGCCCTCGCGCCCGCCGCTCGTTTCCGCGCGGCCTCAGCGCCGGCCTCTTCGGCGTCGGCACCGCGCTGCCCGAGCGCGAGATCGACAACGCCCACTTCGAGCAGCGCCTCGACACCGACGACGCCTGGATCGTGCGCCGCACCGGCATCCGGACGCGCCGCTGGCTCCGGGACGGTGAGCCGCTCGCGCCGCTGGCCGCCCGCGCCTGCGCCGATGCGCTGGCCGACGCCGGGCGCACGGCTGCCGAGGTCGACCAGATCATCGTCAGCACGATCACCCCGGACAAGGTCACGCCCGGCCTGGCTCCCGAGGTCGCGCGGCTGATCGGCGCCCATGGTGCCGCGGCGGTCGACCTCAACGCCGCGTGCGCGGGCTTCCTGTACGCCTTGGACCAAGCGGCCGCGCTGGTCGAGACCGGCCGCGCCGGCACCGTCCTGGTCTGCGGCGCCGAGGCGCTGAGCCGCCTGACCGACACCGAGGACCGCGGCACCGCCGTGCTCTTCGGCGACGGCGCGGGCGCCGTGGTCGTCGCCGCCGGCGAGTTGGACCGTGGCGTCTCGCGCTTCGTCCTGGGCTGCGATCCCGAGCAGGGCGAGCTGCTCTACGCCGACGCGACCGACCGCAAGCTGCGGATGCAGGGCCGCGAGGTCTACCGCCACGCGGTCGCGCGGATGGCCGAGGCGACGCGCGAGGCGCTGGACGCGGCCGCGCTGACCGTTGACGATCTCGACGTCTTCGTCGCCCACCAGGCAAACTCACGCATCATCGAGTCCGCCGCCAACGAGCTGGGCCTGCCCCACGCCAAGCTCGCCCTCAACGTCGATCGCGTCGCCAACACGTCGTCGGCCTCCATCCCCCTTGCGCTGGCCCAGGCCGAGCGCGACGGGCTGCTGAAGCCCGGCGCCACCGTCGGCCTGGCCGCCTTCGGCGCCGGCTTCGTCTGGGGCGCGGGCGTCGTCAGCTGGAAGGAGCGCCGGTATGTCTGCGCCTGAGGGGGCGGTCGCGCTGGTCACCGGCGGCACGCGCGGCATCGGCGCGTCGATCGCCGAGCGCCTGAAGGCCGACGGCTACAAGGTCGCGACGCTCGGGCGCAGCGGCGGCGACGTGCAGGCCGACGTGGCCGACCCGGCCGCGGTCCAGGCCGCCTTCGACGAGGTCCGCGAGCGCTTCGGCCCCGTGCTGATCCTCGTCAACAACGCCGGCGTCACCGCCGACGGGCTGGCCATCCGGATGCCCGACGATGATTGGGCGCGCGTGATCGACACCAACTTGAACGGTGCCTTCAACTGCACCAAGCGGGGTCTCGAGGACATGTTGAAGGCCCGCTGGGGCCGGATCGTCAACGTGTCGTCGCTCGCGGCGCAGCGCGGCAACTCCGGGCAGGCCAACTACGCGGCCTCCAAGGCCGGGCTGCTCGGCTTCACCCGCGTCATCGCCAAGGAGATGGGCAAGCGCAACATCACGTCCAACGCCGTGACCCCCGGCTTCATCGAGACCGAGATGACGGCCGAGCTGCCCGCCAAGGAGCTGGCCGCGGCGATCCCGGCGGCGCGCATCGGGCGCCCCGAGGAGGTCGCCGCCGCGGTGAGCTTCCTCGTCAGCGACGAAGCGGCCTACGTCAACGGCGCGACCCTCGCCGTCGACGGCGGCCTCGGCGCCTAGCACCCCAACTGTCCTGATCAAGAACACCAAGAACCAGGAGCACACCACCATCATGGCCAATCAGCAGGAGATCCTCGAAGCCATCCGGGCCGAGCTCACCGCGATCAAGGTGCCCGACGCCGAGACGGCGCAGCCCGACACGACGTGGGAGCAGCTCGACGTCGACTCGCTCGACCTCGTCGAGCTCGTCAAGGCGCTGGAGGACCGCTTCGAGGTCCAGATCGCCGACCCCGATCTCAAGGGCATTGCCTCGGTCGGCGACGCGATCGCGCTCGTCGAGCGCCTCCAGGGCGCGGCGGCCTAGGTCCCGTCTGTGGACGGCATCGTCATCACCGGACGGGGCATCGTCTCCCCCGTCGCCACCGGCGTCGAGACGTTCTTCGACGCCCTGCTCGGCATGGAAGGGCGGGATCACCGACGAGGGCGTCGCGCCGTGCGCCGAGTTCGACCCCGAGGTGGTGATGACGCCCGAAGGAGGCGCGGCGGATCGACCGCTTCGCCCAGCTGGCGGTCGCTGCCGCCGACCAGGCCGCCGACGAGGCCGGCCTGCTCGGCGAGGTCGACCCGGCGCGCGTCGGCGTGATCGTCGGCACCGGCGTCGGCGGCCTCACGACGCTGCAGGCCGAGTGCAAGACGTGGCTGGAGGAGGGCGACCGCGCGGTCTCTCCCCTCTTCGTCCCGATGATGATGCCCAACGCCGCCGCCGGTCAGATCGCGATGCGCCGCGGCTTGCACGGCCCGGGCTTCTCGATCGCCAGCGCCTGCTCGACCGGCGCGCACTCGATCGGCGAGGCGGCGCCGGATGATCGCGCGCGGCGAGGCCGACGTGATGGTCGCCGGCGGCACCGAGGCGGCGCTCGTCGGCCTCTGCCTGGCGGCGTTCAAGCGCATGGGCGCGCTGTCGCGCGTCGGCGAGTCGCGCCCGTTCGACACGCGCCGCGACGGCTTCGTCATGGGCGAGGGCTCGGCAGTCCTGGTCCTGGAGCGCGAGGAGCACGCGCGCGCCCGTGGCGCGCAGATCTACGCGCGCGTCACCGGCTACGGCGCGTCCAACGACGCCTTCCACATCACCCAGCCCGAGGACCAACGGCCGCGGCGCGGTGCAGGCCATGACGGCCGCGCTGCGCGACGCCGACCTCGCGCCGCAAGACGTCGGCTACGTCAACGCGCACGGCACGAGCACGCCGATCAACGACCGCGTCGAGACGCTGGCCCTGCGCCAGGTCCTCGGCGAGGACGGACCGCCGGTCTCCTCGTGCAAGGGCGCCGTCGGGCACACGCTCGGCGCCGCCGGGGCGATCGAGGCGCTGGCCTGCGTCGAGGCCCTGCGCCGTGGCGCGCTGCCGCCGACGCTCGGCCTTGAGGACATCGACCCCGAGTGCGCCGCCGACCACATCGCCGGCGCGCCGCGCGAGGCGCCCGATCTCAAGGTCGCCTTGACCAACTCGTTCGCCTTCGGCGGACAGAACGCGACGCTCGTCCTGCAGGCGGCCTAAGGGAGAGCCGGTGTCCGCGTCGACTGCGTCGATTGAGAAGGACAACAACAAGTGAGCGCCGTCTTCGACGTCCTGCCTGAGCATCTCGCCGCCCGTGCGCGGCTGGAGCTGCTGTTCGACGCCGGCACGTTCCGGCCGATCCGCACCGCGGTCGGCGACGGCGTGCTGTCGGGCAGCGGGCGCGTCCAGGGCCGGGCCGTCGTGGCGTGGGCGCAGGACGGCGCGTTCAAGGGCGGGTCGCTGGGCTCGGCGGGCGGCGAGACGATCGCCCGGACGATCCAGCGCGCCGACGCGCTCGGGGTCCCGGTCGTCGGCTTCCCGCACTCGGGCGGCGCGCGGCTGCAGGAGGGCGTCGCGGCGCTGACGGCCTACGCGGCGATCTTCCGCGCCCAGGCGCAGGCGACGGTCCCGATGATCAGCGTCGTGTCGGGCCCGTGCGCCGGCGGCGCGGCCTACTCGCCCGCGCTGGGCGACTTCGTGGTCATGACCGCCGAGGCCGTGATGTTCCTGACCGGGCCGAAGATCATCGAGCGCGTGACGCGCGAGCGGATCTCGGCGGCCGATCTCGGCGGGCTCAAGGTGCACGGCGCCAACGGCGTCTCGCACCTGGTCGCGCGCGACGACGTCCACGCCGCCGAGCTGGTCCGCGAGCTGTTGACGTTCCTCCCCGACCGCGTCGGCAACGGCATGCCGCTGGTGGCGCCGGCCGACGCGCCCGGCGAGGATCCGGGCGACGTCCTGCCCGCGAGCGACCGTCAGGTCTACGACGTGCGCGAGGTCGCCGCCCGCATCCTGGATCGCGGCGCGCTGCTGGAGCTCGCGCCGCGCTGGGCGCGCAACCTCGTCGTCGGCCTCGGCCGGGTCGAGGGCCGCGCGGTCGGCGTGATCGCCAACCAGCCCAAGCACCTCGGCGGCTGCCTCGACGCCGCCGCGGCCGAGAAGGGCGCGTGGTTCGTGGAGCTGTGCGACCGCTTCGACCTCCCGCTCGTCGTCCTGGCCGACACGCCGGGCTTCCTGCCGGGCGCCACCCAGGAGGCCGCCGGCGTCCTGCGCCACGGCGCATCGCTGCTGCGGGCGTTCGGACGCGCCTCGGTGCCACGGGTCACGGTCACGCTGCGCCAGGCGTATGGTGGGGCGCACATCGTCATGAACTCCCGCGATCTCGGTGCGACCCTCACGCTTGCCTGGCCTGATGCCCGGATCGGCGTCATGGGCGCGCGCCAGGCCGTCGAGCTGGTCCGTCACCGTGAGATCGAGGCGGGCGCCGACGCGGCGCTGCTGGCCGACGCGTACGAGGCCGAGCACCTGCCGGTGCGCGTCGCGGCCGCCGCGGGGTTCGTGGACGAGGTCGTCGCGCCGTCAGAAACGCGCGACCGCATCGCCCACGTCCTCGAGCTGGCGCAGACGTGAGTCCAGGCGGCGAGCCGCTGGAGCTCAACGAGTCGCGCAACGCGACCGAGGAGGCGATCCTCGACGCCGCGCGCGACGCGCTCGCCGACACCGAGTACCGCCGCCTGACGATGGACGTGATCGCCAAGCGGGCGTTCGTCAGCCGCACGGCGCTGTACTTCTACTTCCCCAACAAGCGCGCGCTGGTCGACCGGCTGATCCTGCGCGCGTTCCTGGACATGTACGAGGCGGCCTCGCCCTACCTCGACGGCAGCGGCGACCCGCGCGCCGAGCTGCGCCGTGGCCTGGCGCGCACCGTCAAGGTCATCGACCGCGACGCCCACGTGCTGACGCTGGCGGCGATGCTCTCGGGCGAGGAGGACCGCCTGCCGCCGCAGTGGGCGCCCTACGTCGTGCGCTTCGTCGAGGGCGCGACCGCCCGCATCGCCCGCGACCAGGCACGCGGCATCGCGCCCTCCGACATCCCACCGCGCCTGGCCGCCCAGGCACTGCTGGCGATGGTCGAGCGCCACGTCACCCTGGAACTGATCCAAGGCGGCGGCGACGCCCACCAATCGATCCGCGTGCTCGCCGAGCTGTGGTGGCGCGCGGTGTACTCGAAGCCCGCCGAGCCGCCGCCGGCCTAGGCACCGCGCCGCGCCGCCGAACGCGCGGAACCCGCGATATGCGCGGGTTCGACGCGTTTGACGATCGCGCGGAAGCCCTAGCGCCCCCGCGTCGCGTCCTCGCGGCTCGCCTGCTCGGCAAAGCGGCGGGCAAGGGCGGCGCGGATGGAGAGAACCATCGAGTCGAGATGGTCGCGTGAGGCGGGGTCGATCTCGGTGAAGCGGATGGCGGTGCCCTCGGGGATCGTCCGGACGATGGTGCCGGCGGCCTTGACCTCGGGACCGCCCTGGGGCATCTCGATGATGACCTCGACGGCGGTGTCGCGTTCGCCGAACGCGGCACCCTCCAGCAGCGCGCCGCCCGCCGACACGTTGACCGTGCGCGAGGCGATCGTCTGCCCCGCCGCGCTGACCGTGACCGGGAGCTGGACGTCGAGCCGCGGGCTCTCGCGCAGGTTGTCGATGCGGCCCTCGCGGTTGGCGGTGAAGGCCACGCAGCCCTGCTGAGCGCGCTCGGCGTTGCCGTGCAGGACGACGAGGTGACCCTGGTGGCGAAACGAGAGCTGCGCGGCCCGCGGCAGCAGACCGGGCGTCGCGTCGCGTGGGTCGCGCGGCAGCAGCCACGCGATGTCCTTCCCGGTGGCCGCGACGATCCCCTCCATGGGACGCACGCCGACGCTCAGCGTGGCGGGCATGAAGTCGCGGATTCGACGCACCTGCTCAGCATCGTGCCACAGGGGCGCCATGAACGCCCAGCGCATGGAAGCCGCCGTCGACGTGGAGGATCTCACCGGTCACCGCCCGTGACAGCGAAGAGAAGCAGGAAGAGGACGGCGTCGGCGACCGGCTCGGGGTCGTCGAGGTCCCACGGCAGCGGCGCGCCCTGCTCCCACGCGGCGGCGAGCACGTCAAAGCCCTCGATCGCGCCCGCGGCCATGGTGCGTAGCGGGCCGGCCGCGACGAGGTTGGAGCGGATCCCGCGCGGGCCGAGGTACTGGGCGAGATAGCGGTTGACCGACTCCAGCGCGGCCTTCGACACGCCGGCCCAGTCATAGATCGGCCAGGCCTTGGTCGCGTCGAAGTCCAGGCCGACGAGCGAGCCGCCGCCCTCGGCGCGCTCCAGCAGCGGCGCGAACGCGGCGCCCAGCGACTTCAGCGAGAACGCGCTGATCTCGAACGCGCTGACCGCCGAGGCGACCGGCGCCTCCAGGAAGCGGCCGCCGAGCGCGTCGCCGGGCACGAAGGCGATCGCGTGCAGGACGCCGTCGACAACACCCCAGCGCTCCTCCAACTCGGCGGCGACCGCGGCGATCTGCGCCTCGTCGGTCGCGTCGAGCTCCAGCACGTCGGGCGGTTGAGGCAGACGCTGCGCCATCCGCTGGGTCAGCCGCAGCGCGCGGCCGAAGCCCGTGAGGACGATCTCGGCGCCCTCCTCCTGGGCGCGGCGCGCGACCGTGTAGGCGATCGAGCGATCGGTCAGCACGCCGGTGATCAGGAGCTTCTTGCCGTCCAGGAGAGCCATCACCCCATCCTTACCGACACGCGGCCTCGGGGTTCCGCGGGTTCGACGGTGCACGCGGAGATGTCGAGCCCAGAGCCGATGCAGATCGCCGCAACCACGTGATCAACCCTCGGATTGCGGGCATGATGGGCGCGTGGATGCCCGCACCGTGCGCCGGCGGCGACTCACCGCCTTGGGTGCGGTGGCGCTGGTGGCCGTCGCGGTCGGGGCCGTGGCGGGTGCGGGCGGCGACTCCAAGGGCGACCGCGCGCACGGGACGAACGTCGCCCGCTCCGGCGCGGCGCCCGAGCCCGAACCCACGCAGCTGCCGGGCGGCGGCCGGCGGCTGTTCCCCGACCGGCGCGTCGTCGCCTTCTACGGCAACCCGCGCGACGACGAGCTGGGTGCCTTGGGCATCGGCACGCCCGCCCAGGCGGCCAAGCGCCTGCTCGCGCAGGCCAAGCCCTACAACCTGAAGGCGCGCCCGGTGCTGCCCGCGATGGAGCTGATCTCCACCGTGGCGACCGCCGCCCCCGGCGACGCCGGCCTCTACCGCGACCACATCTCCTTCGCGAAGATCCGCAGCTACCTGGCGGCCGCACGCAAGGTCCATGCCTTGCTGATCCTCGACATCCAGCCCGGCCGCGGCGAGTTCGGCCCGGAGATCACGCGGCTGGCGCGGTTCCTGCGCGAGCCCGACGTCGGCCTCGCGCTGGATCCCGAGTGGCACGTCGGCGCCGACGCGCTGCCGGGCAAGGTGATCGGGTCGACCGACGCCGACGTCGTCAACGCCGCCGCGAGCTACCTGGGCAAGATCGTGCGCGAGCGCGACCTGCCCGAGAAGCTCCTGATCGTCCACCGCTTCACCGACGACATGATCGCCCGCGCCGACCGCCTGCGCCAAGCGCGCGGCGTCCAGACGGTGATCAACGTCGACGGCTTCGGCTCCACGAGCGTCAAGGTCGCCAAGTACCACTCCTTCGTCCACACGACGCCGACCATGCGCCGGGGCTTCAAGTTGTTCTACAAGGAGGACGTCAAGACCATGTCCCCCAAGTCGGTCATGGCACTCTCGCCACGACCCGACGTGGTGGTCTACGAGTAGCTCCCCGCGCGGCGGCCCTGGCCGGCAGTGCGTGGCGTTGACGTGAGTGCGCCGCGTGGTCTGTCGGCACCGAGGGAGTGCAGCGCCGCGGCACCTCGGGGCGCGGCCCGTCATCCGCCGGCGCCTCGGGGTGGGTGGGCCTGTTTGCCGCGATGGGCTCGCGCTCAACAGGCCCACCTCGGTCGCCGGCAGCTCCTCTGTCATAGGTGGGCCCGTTTGCGGCGATGGGCTCGCGCTCAACAGGCCCACCCCGCCGCAGACGTCGAAGCAGGACGGGCGTTCCGCTCGCTCTGCTCGGTGCCGACAGACCACGCGCCGCAGCGCAATCGACGCCCCGCACTGCGCGCCAACGACGCCGCGGCCGGCTACTCGCCAGCCGCAGCCTCCGCCTCACGCTCGCGCAACTCGATCCGCCGGATCTTGCCGGTGAGCGTCTTCGGGAGGTCCTCCACGAACTCGACACGCCGTGGATACGCATAGGCCGACAACCGATCGCGGACGAAGGCCTTGATCTCGTCGCCCAACTCATCCGACGGCTCGCGCCCCTCGGCCAGCACGATGAAGGCCTTGACGATCGCGCCGCGGCGCTCGTCGGGCGAGGCGACCGCCGCGGCCTCGCGGACGGCCGGGTGCTCGATGCAGGCGGACTCGACCTCGAACGGGCCGATGCGATAGCCGGCCGAGATGATGACGTCGTCGGCGCGGCCCGCGTACCAGATGTAGCCGTCGGCGTCGGCGGTCGCGGCGTCCTTGGTGTGAAACCAGTCGCCGCCGAAGGTCTCGGCCGCCGCCGCGTCGTTGTTCCAGTAGCCGAGCGGATAGTGCGGGTTGGACGCGTGCCCGCAGGCAGATCTCGCCACGCTCGCCCTGCGCGACCTCGCGCTCGTCCTCGTCGAGGATGCGGACGTCCCAGCCGGGCATCGGGCGCCCCATCGAGCCCTCCCGCACCTCCATCCACGGGAAGTTCCCGCACAACGGGTAGGACTCCGTCAACCCGTAGTAGTCGAGCACGGTCAACCCGTACTGCTCGCGAAACCAGCGAATCGCCTCCGGGTTCAGCGGCTCACCGGCCGAGCAGACGCGGCGGAAGTCGCACGGGTAGCGCGTGCCGGCGTCCTCGATGGCCATCATCGAGCGCATCGCGGTCGGCGTCGTGAAGACGTTGGTCACCTTGTTGCGACTCAGGAAGTCGAGCTGCCCCTGCGGGTCGAAGCCGCCCTCGCGCTGGAGCACGACCTGGAGGGCGCCCAGGCGCCACGGGCCCAGCAGCGGCGCGATGCCCGCGGCCCACGCCCACTCGCCCATGCCGTGGAAGCGCTCGCCGTCGGCCACCTCGTGGCAGAGCTCGAACTCGTTGTGGGCCAGCAGGTAGCGATGGGCATGGACGATGCCCTTGGCCAGCCCGGTCGTTCCCGAGGTGTAGTACAACTGCGCCGGGTCGTCGGCGACGCTGTCGTAGGACACCATGTCGGTCGACGCGCCGGCCAGGAGGCCATCGCCTTCGTCGAGGATCAGCAGCTCGCCGACCGTCTCCCCCACGTGCGCGCGGAAGCGCTCGGCGTTGGCCTTGTCGGTGACGAGCACCCGCGGCCGCGAGTCCTTCAACCGGTGCGCGATGCCGTCGTCGCCGTAGAGCACCGACATCGACAGCAGGATCGCCCCGCGCTTCCACGTGCCGAAGAAGATCGCCGCGGTCTCCGGCGTCGGCGGCAGCACGACCGCCACCCGCTCGCCCGGATCGACCCCATGCGCGCCCAGGACGTGCGCCGCCTGGTTGGCGAGATCCTGCAGCTCGCCCCAGTTCAGCTCCCGCCGCGCACCGTCGAAGCGCTCCCAGACCATCGCCGGCTTGTCGCGCGGGTGCTTGTCGCAGACGTCCTGAGCGATGTTGTAGCGCTCGGGGACCTGCCACTCGTGCTGTGCGATCAGATCTTCGTAGCGACCCATGGCCGCGAGCCTAGTCCTCCCCCGCGCTCTCGCGCTGCTGGATCTTGTCCTGCAACTGCGCCATCACGTCGGGGTCGCGCAGCGTCGTGACGTCGCCCAGCTCGCGACCCTCGGCGATGTCCTTCAACAAGCGCCGCATGATCTTGCCGCTGCGGGTCTTGGGCAGGTCGTCGGCCCAGATGATGCGCTTGGGCCGGGCGAGCTTGCCGATGCGCACCGCGACGTGCTCGCGGATCTCGTCGACCAGCGCGTCGGTGCCCTCCAGGTCGCCCTCCAGCGTCACGAAGGCCGCGACCGACTGGCCGGTGTCCTCGTCGGTCGCGCCGATCACGGCGGCCTCGGCGACCTTGCCGTGCGAGACGATCGCGCTCTCGATCTCGGCCGTCGACATTCGGTGCCCGCTCACGTTGAGCACGTCGTCGACGCGGCCGATGACCGAGATGTAGCCCTCGTCGTCCTGCTTGGACGCGTCACCGACCAGGTAGGTCCGCGGGCGGGCGGGCCACTTTTCCCAGTAGGTCGAGATGTAGCGGTCGTCGTCGCCGTACAGCGTGCGCAGCATGCCGGGCCACGGCTTCGACAACGACAACAAGCCCTGGGTCCCGTGGGAGACCTCGTTGCCGTCCTCGTCGAGCACCGCCGCGCTCGACGCCCGGCAGCGGCGTCCCCGCGATCCCGGGCTTCATCGCCTGGGCGCCGGGCAGGTGGTGATCATGATCCCGCCGGTCTCGGTCTGCCACCACGTGTCGACGATCGGGCAGCTGCCGCCGCCGACGACCTTCCAGTACCAGAGCCAGGCCTTGGGGTTGATCGGCTCGCCGACCGACCCCAACAACCGCAACTTGGACAGGTCGGCCTTCTCGACGTGCTCGACGCCCCACTTGATGCACGCGCGGATCGCCGTCGGCGCCGTGTAGAAGATGGTGGTGTCGGTCTTCTCGGCCAGCTCCCACCAGATCCCCTTGTGCGGATAGTCGGGCGCGCCCTCGTACATCACCGACGTCGCGGCGTTCAGCAGCGGCCCATAGACGATGTAGGAGTGGCCGGTGATCCAGCCGACGTCGGCGCTGCACCAGTACACGTCGGACTCGGGCTTGAGGTCGAAGACGTGCTTGTGCGTCCACGCCACGTGCGTCAGGTAGCCGCCGGTGGTGTGCAGGATGCCCTTCGGCTTGGCCGTCGAGCCGCTGGAGTACAGGATGAACAACGGGTGCTCGGCGTCGAGCTCGGCCGGCGCGCACTCCGCGTCGGCCGCCGCCAGCGCCTCGTCCCAGAAGACGTCGCCCTCGCCCATCGGGCAGTCGATACCCGTGTGGCGGACGACGAACGTCGTCGCCACCGGCATCCCGACGTCGTCGACGGTCTGCCTTGACCGGCGCCGTCTTGCCCTTGCGGCGCGCGCCGTCGACCGTGATCAGCGCCTTGGCGTCGGAGAACTCCATGCGCTCCTTGACCGACTCGGCGCTGAAGCCGCCGAAGACGACGTTGTGCGGCGCGCCGATGCGCGCGCAGGCGAGCATCGCCACGACGACCTCGGGGATCATCGGCAGGAAGATGCCGACGACGTCGCCCGCACCCACGCCGTGATCCTTGAGCGCGTTGGCGGCCCGTTGCGTCTGCTCCAGCAGCCAGGCGTAGGTGATGTCGCGGGACTCGCCCTCCTCGCCGCGCCACTTGAACGCGACGCGGTCGCCGAGGCCCGCCTCGACATGGCGGTCCAGGCAGTTGTAGGAGGCGTTGGTCGTGCCGCCCTCGAACCACTTGTAGAACGGCGGGTTGCTCGTCGTCGAGCGCGCGCTGCGGCTCGGAGAACCAGTGCAGCGCGCCGCGCCTGCTCGCTCCACCAGCCGACGGGATCCTTGGCCGCGGCCTCGTGCACCGAGAGGTCGCGTGATCAACGCATTGGCCTTGAACTCCTCCGGTGGCTCGAAGCGCTCCTGCTCCAGCAGCTCGGCCAGCTGGCGTTCCAGATCGGTCGTCGTTCCCGCCATGTCCGCGGTCCCCTCGGGTCGGTGGTTGTGTCGTCGATTCTGAGGTACAGGCGCCCGTCAGCGCAGGTGCTTGACGGGCAGGACAGTCGCGCCCGAACGTCGAGTTCGTCACCGCCGCGAATGAGGCATACCACGCGGCTGCCGCCGTCGCCAGGCCGATCCACCCGCCCAGGTGCACGATGTTGGTGTGCCCGCCGGCGTTCCCGATGCCGAGCGGAAGAACGTCGGGTCAGCAGCGCGAAGACCGCGGCGATCGCGGCCGTCGTGCGCAGCGAGGCGACGAACATGTAGAGCGTGAAGATGCCCCACGCGATCAGGTAGAGGCCGACCGCGTGGCCGGCGTCGGCCGTCGGGACGTCCTTCTCGAAGAACTCCACGAACGCCCAGAACGACAGCCAGAAGGCGCCGTAGGACGTGAAGGCCACCGCACCGAACGTGTTGCCGGTGCGGAACTCCCACATGCCGGCGGCGAACTGCGCGATGCCGCCGTAGGCGAAGGCCAGCCCGAAGACGACGGGCTCGCCGCCCGCGCCCACGAGATTGGCGTTGAACATGCTCAACACGAACGTCGTCAGCGCGAACGCCGCGAGGCCCAGCGGGCCCGGGTCGGCGATCGGCGTCGGCACGAACGTCAGGTCCTGCGACGCGACGGGCGTCCGCCCGTCGGCTCGCTCCTCACGCGTGAAGCGCGGTGCGTTGGTCGTCGAGGCTTCCATCAGACACTCTCCTCTTCCTGGCAGAGCGTCGCTTCGAGGTGGAGCCGCGCTCCGCAAGCCAAGTCGTTGTCCTACAGCGTTCCCGTCAAATGGGAAGGCAAGCCTGGGCGCTGTCAGCGCTGATGACGGCGGCGGTGGTTAACGGCGCTTGCGCTTCTTGCGCGCCGACGTCGCCGGGCTTGCGACACCGTTGGACGCCGATCCGCTCGGCGTCGCCACCGGCTCCGGCGCCTTGGTGTAGCCGCCACCGCCGCGGGCACGGTCCTTGGCCTCGCGGATCTCCTGCTGGGTTGGCCACGGGCGCGCCTCGCCGTCAGCCCATGCCGCGCGGAACGCCGGCGCCCGGCCAGCGGCCGAACAGCAGCACACCGACCATCGCCAGCCAGAACGCCTGGACGATGAAGGTCGGCGAGCCCGAGAGCGGGCCGAGCAGGATCAGCGCGCCGACGATGGCGCCGAGGACGCCGAGGAAGCGCGTGAGCAGCCCGACGCGCATGCCGCCGAGCGTGATCAGCACGAACGCGGCCGCCAGCGACAGCGAGCCGATGAAGCCGACGCCGCTGGCCGCGACGACGACGCCGCCGCGCAGCGCGTCGTGCGCCGCCGCGGTGCCGTGGTCCGACGAGGACGCGAAGTCGCTCGCGCCGATCATCACGGCGATCTGCAGCACGATCGCGGCGAGCGCGCCGGCGCCGGCGCCGATGATCGCCAGGATGCGCGCCATCCGCGGCGTGTTGGCGCCGCGCACGACCGACGCGTCGAAGAGGAAGACGAGCAGCACGCCGATCAACGCCAGCGAGATGCCCTGGCAGATCGCGACGACCAGCAGCGAGAGCGCGTGGTCGTCGATGAAGAGGATCTGCTCGGTGCGCAGGCCCGGCGCGCCCGATCGACTCGCCCGCCGCGTCGCGCAGCGCGTCGAGCGCATAGACGCGCGGAAAGTCGGTGTAGATCGACTGCGGCAGCACGCCGGCGATGACCGCCAGGACCGCGGCGGCCAGCGCCGCGAAGCCGACGCGCGGCTTCTGGACGGCCTCACGGGCGACGATCTGCTCCGGCGTCACCACCGGGACGGACTCAGCTGCGGCCATCGGTCAGAGAGCGTTGGTCGTCGTGGCCGAGGCGGCTGGGCATGATCAGCTCGGGCTCCTCGCGGTCGACGGTGCGCGACAGGCGATCACCCGCGGCAAGCACCAGGTCGAGCGCCGGGGCGACGACCCGAAGGCCGGCCTCGATGCGGCCGCGCCAGAGCAACTGAGAAGACGAAAGCTGCGCCACGAGCCTGATCCTACGGGCATGCTGCGAGTTTCGCCCCCTGGGCGAACACTCGCGACCGAACCTCGCCCTCTGGGCGAGCGTTCGGCCTACTGCAGCCCCGCGCGCGCCTCGCGCACGAGGGTGACCGCCTCGGGGAAGACGGTCGCCATCACCGCCCGGATCTGCTCGGCCTGCTCGACCGTGGTGCCCTGGATGTTGACGCGGTTGACCGCCGCCACCGTCATCTGCACGGCGAGGCCGATCGCGTTGTCGGCCCATGCCAGGCGCTGCTGACCCTGCATCTGGTCTGCGAACTCCGCCATGCGGCGCTGCAGCTCGTCCGGGTCGCCGAAGAGTCCTCCGAAGCCTTCCATGGACCTCAGGGTACCGGCTGCCCAGCGGCGGCCCGCTCGGCTTCGCGATGCTCGCGCCCGGCCGCGATGACCTCCTTGAAGGACCGGAACTTGAAGACCGTCACGAGCGCGAAGAACCCGACCGCGAGGCTGAACGCGGCGATCGCGATCTGCTGGCCGACCGAGTACGCGGCCACCGTCGCGCCCGCCGCCGTCCCCGCGAAGACCTTCACCAGGAACGCCTGCTGGACCCCCGCGCCGCCGGGCGTGAACGGCACGCACGGCCGCGACCGCGTTGACGCCGAGGACCAAGCAGCACGTTCTTGATCGAGCCGCCGATGTGGAACGCGTCGAGCAGGAACCAGAACGCGGCGAAGCGAAAGCACCAGCCGCCGAGCTGCACGAGCCAGACCTCGCGGAAGTAGCGCTTGCGATCGAAGATGATCGTCAGCCCCTGGCGCACGCGCGCCCAGAAGGCCTTCACCTTGGTGCTCAGCAGCGCGAACCCGACGAGGCCGGCGATGGCCAGCACGGTGAGCACGAAGAGCAGGAAACGCGGGTGCGAGGCGAAGAAGCTGAGGTCGAAGGCGCCGCAGCTTGGAGAAGTCCGGCGGCTTGGGGAAGACGCCCTGGGTGAACGCGAAGAGCAGGATGAAGACGCCCATCGAGGCGTCGAAGCCGAACTCCACGAAGAACGCGGCGGCGATCGCCGAGTAGGTCGAGTTCGGCGATCGAGGTCTTGACCAGGAAGATCTTGATGACGTCGCCGCCGCGGGCCGGCACGACGTTGTTGAAGCCGTAGGCCGCGATGTAGGCGCCCCAGATCCGCTTGAACTCGATCGTCTCGGTCGGGTACGCGGCGCGCAGGACGTTGTAGAAGGCGCGCGAGCGGATCGTCAGGTAGGTGCCGAAGCACAGCAGCCCGAGCACCAGCGCGCCCCAGCGGATGTCGGCGAGGTTGCCGAAGAACTGCCCGACCGCGTCGAAGAAGTCACCCGAGCCCGGCGATAATCAGAGCGGCGCGTCACCTTCGGGAGGGTACGAGCCCGACCGCCGCCAGGACGGCATCGTCGGCCAGCGAGGCCGCGATCAGGTCGGCCGGCGCGATCTCCATGTCGGGCAGGTAGGGCACGCCGATGACGGTCAGCCCCGCCGCCTTTGCGGCCTGCGCACCGGTCGGGCGAGTCCTCCAGACCGACCGACGCGGCCGGGTCGGCGTCGCAGGCGGCGGCACGCCTCAGGTAGATGTCGGGCGCGGGCTTGGGGTGGGCGACCTCGTCGCCGGCGACGGTGACCGCGAAGCGCGACGCCATGCCGGCGGTCTGCAGGACGAGGTCCAGGAAGGCGCGCGGGGAGTTGCGACGCGACCGCGACCGGGATGCCGGCGGCGAGCAGCGCATCGACGAGCGCGACGGCGCCGGGGCGCGGCGCCACGTCGTGGGTCGCCTCGGCCATCACGCAGCTCGTGCAGCTCGGCCATCAGCGCGAGGCCCTCGCCGGGCCGGCCGAGCATGACCTCCAACTTGCCCGCCGCGACCGTGTGCGACGACCCGATCAGGTCGCGCTTGTGCTCGATCGTGAACGTGGCGCCGTGGTGGGTGAACAGCGCCGTCTCGGCACGCGTCCACGCCGTCCTCGGTGTCGAGCAGCAGGCCGTCGTTGTCGAAGACGACGGCCTGGGGCAGGGAGGCGAGCGGCACCGCTCAGACCCTACGAGGTCGCGTCGAGGCGATGCCCGGCCCGCACCGCCGCGGCGGCGGCGTCCGGCACCCCGGCAGCGGCGGCGAAGGACGGCCAGTCGGCAACCGCCTCGCGCACCTCGCCGACGATCGCCTTCGCGCGCCCGCGGCGCATCGACGCAACCGCGGCGACCGCCTCGAAGTCGGCGAACGTGAAGCCGTCGCGCTTGCCGTTGACCGACATCTGGTGGCGCGCGGTCCAGGCGCCGTCGGGCTGGTAGGCGTAGGTCGACGTCGAAGGCCGGCGCCAGCGACCAGCTGCCCCGCCCGGTCCATCAGGAAGGCGATGTTCTTGACGTGGTCGTCCTGGTTGCGGGCGACGACGTTGAAGACCATGCGCCGGAACTGCTCCTCGATCGCGGCCATCGGGAGGCCGAGCCGGCGGATGACGAGCAGCGCCTGCTCGTAGGAGTAGGCGTCGGCGATCGTTGAAGTCGAAGTGCGCCAGCGCGCCGAGCGACTGCATGTGGCAGCTTGTCGCCGTCCGCGGTGCGGTCGAAGCGCCGGGTCATGAAGTGGCGCCGGCCGTGCTCCTCCAGCAGCCGGCACTCGGTCATCTCGATGCCCGGCCGCCTCGCGCCATCTTCGAGTAGGCGTACTCGATCGCGCCGTAGCCCTGCGGGTCGGCCAGCTCCTTGTCCTTGTTGTCCGAGACGCCGTCGAACTTCAGGAGCCAGTGCTCGAAGCCCGGGCGGCGGCCTCGACCTGGCCGGAGCGCACCTCCTCGGTGGCCGGGTTCCAGGCGATCACGGCCTTGGCCCGCGCGCCACCGGCGGAGGTCCCGACGCTGAGGATGTCGCGCAGGGCGTCCTCGCGATCCTCGCCGCGCGAACGACGCCGACAGCTCGGTGCGGTCGCCGAGCACCTCGGACGCCAGCTCGACGAGGGCGGCGAGCTGGATCTCGTGCGCTGCCGGTCGCGCTCGGGCCCCAGTGCCGGACGCGAACTCCAGCGCGCCCATCCCGCGCGGTCCCGATGTAGCAGAGGCGCTCGACGGCGTCGAAGCTCTCCGGCGTGCGGCCCTGGCGCGCGAGCCACGCGTCGATGAGCGCGTTGCCGTAGCGGTCGGGCAGCGCGTCGGCCAGCAGGCCCGGCAGGCCATGGAAGGTCGCCGGCGGCAGCGCCGGGAAGCGATAGGGATCGGTGCGCAGTGGCATGGTGATCGGCGACACCTGGATGTCGCTGCGCAGGAAGTCGGGGTCGTAGGCGAACGTCGCGGAGCGCTCACCGTCGGCCAGCGAGACGGCGCCGATGCGCGTGCCCCACAGGACGACCTCGGCGAGGGTCATCGGCGCTCGGCGTGACCGTCGCCCCAGGTCCACCCGCCGTCGGCCGAGCGCGGCCTCGGGGTCCGGACGGATGAGGCACGGCGCCGGCGACGACCGCGCTGCTCGAGCTCGACGAGGGGGTTGGCCACCGGTTCGGGCACGAGGCGGTCGAGGCCGTCGACGAGGTCGAGCGCCCGCAGGATGCGGATGACGTTGGCCAGCGTCGGCGATTCACCGGCCTCGACGCGGGCGACGGTGCGCTCCCCGACCCCGGCCTCTTCGGCGAGCTGCTTCTGGCTCATGTTGCGCGCCAGCCGCGCACGGGTCAGCCGGTGGCCGAACTCGGCCATCACGGCATCATCGGTGAGGAACGGGTCGATGCGCATAAGCAGTCAAATATGACTGGTCATCGCTGATATTGCGGACAACCTGCCATCTTTGTCAGCATAGCAGTCCCTGGGCCTCTCCTTCAACATGGATCAGCCAAACATGGCTGGATAAGGCGTATTCAGGCTACAACCAGCCATTTTTGGCCGGAAGCTCAAACACCCACGTTACCGCGGCTCGCGCCAGAGGAACCAGACCGGTGGGCCCTTGGGCAGGCGGAGCTCGTCGACGACCGCGAAGCCGTGGCGGCCGTAGAACGCGAGGTTCGCTTCCTTGCCGGTCTCCAGGTAGGCGGGCAGTTGCTCGCGGTCGCAGAGGTCCAGGCCGGGCTGGATCAGCTGCGAGCCGATGCCCTCGCCCTGGCGCGCCGGGTCGACGCCGATGACGGCGAGGTAGAGATGGCGCTCGGACGGATGGCGCGCCTCGACCTGGCCGAGGCCACGCAGGATCCGCGGCAGCCGCGGCAAGACGCCGGGCAGCGTCAGGCGCAACAGGCTCAGCGTCTCGCGCGTGTCCTCGCGCCAGCGCCCGGGCAGCGCCCACAGCGCCGCGCCACCGTGCCCGTCTGTCGTCGTCCAGCTCACGTCCTGGCGCGCCAGCCGCCGCAGCTGCCAGCGAAAGAAGCGCTCGGACCACAGCGGCCGCCGCTCGTCGCGCGCATAGACCCAGCGCGTCACCGGATCGTCGGCGAAGGCCCGCGTCAGCGTGCCCGCCAGCGGGTCGACGTCCTCGTCTCCTACCAGGCGGACGGCCATCCGCCCGACTGTAGTGCGCGGCTACCCGTCGGCGTTGATCTTGCCGATCAGCTCGCCGAGGACGCGCGCGGCGTCCTCGTTGTCGACCTGGCAGGTGCCGGCCGCCTCGTGGCCGCCGCCGCCGTAGGAGAGCATCAGCTCGCCGACGTCGGTCTGCGAGGTGCGGTCGAGGATCGACTTGCCGGTCGCGAAGACGGTGTTCTGCTGCTGCAGGCCCCAGAGCACGTGGATCGAGATGTTGCACTGGGGGAAGAGCGCGTAGATCGTGAAGCGGTTGGTCGGCGTAGATGATCTCCTCGTCGCGGAGGTCGAGCACGACGAGGTTGCCGTGCGCGGTGCGCGCAGCGGCGCGATCTGGTCGATCGGCCGGCGTCGGCGTGCTCGCGGTAGAGGTCGACGCGCTCGTCGACGTCGGGCGTCTCGAGGATCTCCTCGATCGACTTCGTCGTGCAGTCGTCGATCAGCTGCATCATCAGCTGGTAGTTGGAGATGCGGAACTCGCGGAAGCGGCCGAGGCCGGTGCGCGGGTCCATCAGGAAGTTGAGCAGCAGTCCCAGCCCTGCGGGCTCGAGGATCTCGTCGCGCGTGAACTCCGCGGCGTCGGCCTTGTCGACGGCGTCCATCATGTCCTCGCCGACGCGCGGGAAGACGTCGGCGCCGCCGAAGTGGTCGTAGACCACGCGCGCGGCGGACTCGGCGCCCGGCGACGATGATGTGGTTCTCGGGCGCGTCGCTCGACGCGGAGCGTCTCGCAGTCGTGGTGGTCGAACGCGAGGTGCGACGCCCGGCGACGTAGGGCAGGTTGGTGGTGATGTCGCGGTCGGTCGAGCTCGACCTTGCCGTCCTGCATGTCCTTGGGGTGGACGAACAGGATGTCGTCGAGGATGCCCGAGCTCCTTGAGCAGCGCGGCGCACACCAGCCCGTCGAAGTCGGAGCGGGTCACCAGTCGGTACCGCTCGGCCACCTGCGTCGTCATGCGGAGAGTCCCTGTCCCTTAGCCAAAGTCGTCACGGTCGTTCTTCAGGGTCGTCGGCAGAGGTGCCGGATTCCTGAGCGCCGGACGTCGGCGCAACGACCGCCCGACTACGCGTCGGGGTGCTGCTCGAGGTAGTCGAGGTAGACCGGGCGCAGCGCGTCAGACAGCTTGCCGTCGTCGTCGCGGAACGTGTCGGCCACCTGGCCGGACCAGTGCACGACGTCGTAGTCGGCCTCGTCCTGCTGGCCGGCGGCGGCCTCGGCGGCGGGCACGAGCTTCATCAGGTTCCACAGGAACTTGATGTCGAGATGCTTCTCGGCGCGCTTGACGGCGCGGTCGTGGAGCTCCTTGGAGCTGAGGGCGTCGAGCTCGTCGCGGCGGGACATGGAGCGCATCCTGCCACGCCCGACTTCAGGCCGGGGCGTTGAGCTCGCCCAGGATCGCGAGGACGTCCTCGTCGTGGGTCTCGGGGTGGGCCTTGAAGGCGCGGCGGACGATGCCCTCTTCGTCGATGATGAACGTGGCGCGCTTGGCGCCCCAGAAGGTCTTGCCGTACATCGACTTCTCGACCCAGACGCCGTAGGCCTCGCAGACCTCGTGATGCTCGTCGGCGAGCAGCTCGAAGTTGAGGTTCTGCTTCTCGGCGAACTTCTTGACGGCCTTGACCGGGTCCGGCGAGACACCGAGCACGACCGCGCCGGCGCGCTCGTAGTCGATCTCGTGGTCGCGCACGCCGCAGGCCTGGGTGGTACAGCCCGGCGTGTTGGCCTTCGGGTAGAAGTACAACACGACCTTGCGGCCGTGGAAGCTCGAGAGGCGGACGGGGTTGCCCGACTGGTCGGGAAGCTCGAAGTCCGGAGCCGGATGGCCCTCCTTGATCTTGCCCATGACCTAGATGATAGGCCCGGTCATTTGAGCAGCCGCGACAGGCGGCGATCCTTCAGCACCCGGTCGCCGGTCTGGTCGTGCGGGCAGTAGCAGAGCACGTAGGACTCGTAGTGCACCGCCTCGATCGTCGTGCCGCAGCGCGGGCACGGCTCACCCGCGTGGCGGTGGACCTCCAAGGGCAGCGGCAGCTTGTCGGGGATCGGCAGCGTGACGACCTCCTCGTACTGGTCGATCGCCCCGCCGAGGCGCTCCAGCATCGCGGCCCGCAGCGCTCCCGCCTCCTCGGCATCCAGGTCGTTGGCGCGCTTGAACGGCGACAGCTTGGCCGTCCACAGGATCTCGTCGACCCACGAGCGCCCGATGCCGGTGATCACGCGCTGGTCGCGCAGCGCGGCCTGCAGCGGGCGCGCGCCGACGGGCGCCAGCAGCGCCGCGAGATCCTGCGGCGGGTCGGGCCACGCCTCGGGCCCGAGCTTGGCGACCGCCTCGTCGGCGGCCAGACCCTCCGGCGTGAGCACCTTGACCCATGCCGCCTGCTTGGTGCCGAACTCGCGCAGGCGCAGCTCGCGCTCGCCGCTGCCGCCGTCGACCCGGAGCAGCAGGCGCGAGGTGCGATCGCGCAGCGACGCCCGCTTGTCATACAACTGCAATCGCCCGGCGCTCATCAGGTGGACGAGGACGTGCAGCTCGCCGGAGACGTCGATCACGGCGTGCTTGCCGATCCGCCGCACGCCCTCGATCTGCCGTCCGTCGAGCGCGTGCAACGGCGGATCGAAGGTCTTGAGCGCGTTGATCCCCGGCGCGAGCGTCGACGCGATCGTGGCGCCGCGCAGCGCCTCGCTCAGGCGGCGGGCGGTGATCTCGACCTCGGGCAGCTCGGGCATGGGCGGCCCTTAGGTTAGGGCCCGCCTGCCGAGCCTCGTCGGTGGCGCTCGCGAGGCCGTTCGCGTCAGGTGAGCAGCACGTCGTAGGCGCGCTGCGTGCGCCTCAGGCGACACGCGTCCGGCCCGCATGTCGCGGCCAGCAGCTCGACCGTCACGCGACCCGAGCCCTCGCCGAGCGCAAGGTCGATCGAGACCGGCAGCGCGCTCGCCGTCCAGGACGTCGGCTCGCGTAGGAGCCCGGGCACGTCGGCGACCGCCCGGACGCGGACCGGCGGGCCGCCCGCGGGGTCGAGGTCGTCGTCGCCGGGATCGAGCTCCAGCGAGACCGGGAGCGTCGATCCGGCGGGCTGCACGATCGTCCCGGCGACCGACGCGGGCTGGTCGGCCGGCGTGTCGACCGAGGACGGTCGCCCGACGTCGAGCGCCACCGCCCGCGCCCGCAGCGGGTCGACGCGCACGACGCGATGGTTGCCGGTGTCGGCGACGAGCAGGCGACCGTCGGGCAGCGCCGCGATCCCGCCCGGCTCGACGAAGCCCTGGACCGGGACGGTCCACAGGTGCGAGCCGCGCCAGACGCGGATCGCGTTGTTGAAGGTGTCGGCGATGTAGAGCTCACCACCCGGGCCGAGCGTGAGGCCGAGCGGATGCTGCAGCCGCGCGCGCTCGCCGTCGCCGTCGTCGTCGCCCCACGTGAACAGCCCGAGACCCACGAGCGTCTCGACGGCGAACGTCTGCGCCCGCACGACGCGCAGCGCGCTGGCCTCGGCGTCCAGGAACGCGAGGTCGCCGTCGGCGGTCAGCGTCATCCCCGACGGCTGGGCCAGGACCGCCTCCAGGCCCGGCCCGTCGACCAGCGCCTCGGCGCCGGTGCCCGCCAGGATCTGCAGCTCGCCCGCGCGGTCGACCGCCCACAGCCGGTGGCGGCCGGCCTCGGCGATCACCGTGTGGCCGTGCCAGACGATCACGTCCCACGGCGAGCGCAGCTGATCGGTCAGCAGCTCGCGTCGCCCGCGGCCGTCGAGCGGGATCCGCCAGACGCGGTCGGCCCCGGTCTCGCAGACCAGCAGCGCGGCGGTGTCGCCGACGCCGTCGAAGCGCACGCCCTGGGGCTGGTAGAGCCCGTCGAGCTCGATCTCGACCTCGCCGCCCAGCGAGCAGATCAGGACGCGGTCGTGGCCGCTGTCGGCGATCGCGACGCGCGGCGCCCGGGTCGCGCCGTCCTCGATCGCGACCTTGCCCGGGAACGCCAGCTCGCCGGTGCCCTGGGCGGCATCGGCCGCGTCGAGCTCCAGCGCGCCGCGGCGCAGCGTGCCGGCCGTCTGCGCCTCGGCGACCAGCTCCTCGATCGCCGCCGCCAGCTGCACGGCCTTGCCCTCGCCCGAGACCGTCAGCGCGACGCGGCCGTCGACGTCGATCAGCACGAGCGTCGGCCAGGCCCGGATCGCATAGGCGTCCCACATGGCCATCGCGGGGTCGTCGAGCACGGGATGCTCGATGCGGTGGCGGGCCACGGCCGCGCGCACCGCGCCGTGGTCGTGCTCGTGGGGGAACTTCGGCGAGTGCACGCCGACGGTCACCAGGACGTCGGCGAAGCGGCGCTCCAGTCCGCGCAGCTCCTCGACCACCCGCTGGCAGTTCACGCAGGCCAACGTCCAGAAGTCGAGCAGGACGACCTTGCCGCGCAGCTGCGCCAGCGAGAGGTCCTCGACCCCGATCCATCCACCCTCGCCGTCGAGCTCCGGGGCCCGAACGCGGACGCGTTCCATGCGCTCCAGTGTGCCGCGTCGCGATCAGCGGTCGCCCAGCAGCGACCGCAACGTCAGCGTCAGCGTCGCGGAGGTGGCCTCGACGTCGAGGCCCTGCTGGGTGCGCAGCGCGTCCCACGTCGACCAGGAGCCCGCCACGCCGAGCGCGGCCAACAGGGCGTCGCGCTCGTGCCCGTCGCAGCCGGCGATCTCGGTCGCGAAGACCCGCGTGAGCTCCAGGCGCTTGGCCGTCCGGAAGCCGTCGAGCGCGTCGTGCACGCTGGCCGAGAACGGCTCCATCAGCAGCGCGCCGCGGCGCACGGCGGCGATCCACTCGAAGATGCGGCAGCGCTGGGCGACGATCTGGTCGATGCGCTCAGACAGCGGCGCCTGCGGGTCGATCGTGCCCATGAGGAGCTGCAGATGCGCCTCGCGGTGCGCCGAGACCGCGGCGAACAGCGTCTCCCGATCGGCGTAGTGCTGGAAGACGGTGCGCGGGGCGACCGACGCCCGCGCGGCGATCTCCTCGACCGTGGGCTGCGGGTTGCCCTCTTCGAGCAGGGTGACGAGCGCCTCGACGATCGCCGCGCGCGTGCGGTGCGACCGGGCGACGCGTCCGTCCTGTGGGGTGACGTCCGCGGAGTCGAGCATGGGACCGATGAAGAGGAACATAAGGGCGCGGACGGGCCCTCGGCAACGCCCCGTTGAGGTAATTGGCCGTTCGGCTCAGGCGATGCGCTCGAGCTCGCGCGGGCGCAGCAGCGCGATCAGCTCGCCGCGGGTGCCGTCCAGCCGGACGCCGGCGACCCCGCCCTTCTTGAAGTCGACCCGTGCGCCGGTGAGGTCGAAGACGACCTGCGCGAAGTCCGGGTTGTGGCCGACGACGAGGATCCGCCCGTCGGGCTCGACGCCCAGCAGCAGGTCGCGCGCGTCGGCGACGCTGAAGTCCTCGGCGAGGACCGGCGTGACGATCGGCTCGTCGCCGAGCACCTCGGCGGCCAGCAGCGCGGTGTCGCGGGCGCGCACCTTGGGGCTGGTGTAGAGCGCCGCGAAGGTGAGCTCCAGCGCGGCGAGCGCGCGACCGGCGGCGCGCGACTGCTCCTCCCCACGCGGCGTGAGCCGGCGCTCGGCGTCGGGCCGGGTGCCGTGCGGCTCGGCCTCGGCGTGCCGTAACAGCCAGAGCTGATTGGCCATGAGCGGGACCCTAGCGACGACGGCTCAGCCGAGCGCGCGCGTCGCCGGACCGGTCCACTGCTTGCCCTGGGCGTCGGTCCATTCCACGCGCCAGGCGCGCTTGGCGCCGCCGCGCGACGCGCTCGCCGTCCAGTAGCCGTGGCTGTCGGTCGTCACGGTCTTGATGGTCTTCCACGACGCGCTGCCGTCGCGCTGTTGGACGGTGACCTTCGTGACGCCCTTGGCCGGCCGCGCGAGGCCCCAGAGCGACACCTTGGTCGAGCCCGCGGACTTCTTGGCGACGAGCGGGAGGCGGAAGCCGTCCAGCGCCGGCTTGGCCTTGCCACCGGACGTGCGCAGGCCGGACTCGAAGCCGCCGTACTTCTGGGACTCGGGCACGTCGGTGCGCGGTCGATCGTCGGTCAGCAGGTACTGCGAGAACGCGGCCACGCGGGAGTTGTCATAGGCCAGACGCTCGGAGTAGGAGCGATACTCGGCCTGGCGCTGCAGGCTAACACCAAAGGACGGATCCGGCACCGACTGGATGCCGAACTCGGTGAGGTAGATCGGCAGATGCTTGGCGACGGCGCCGGCCGCGGCGGCCTTGTCGAGCGCGGTGACCAGGCGCCCCAGGACGCCGATCATCACGTCGTTGGGGTGCGTCGTCTTGAAGAGCGGGCCCTTGCGGTTGGTGTAGGCGTGGTGCGCGTAGCCGTCGACGCGCAGCTTCCCGCAGGAGCCGACCTTCTTGTAGTTGTCGTTGAGACAGAGGGCGCCGCGCAGGAAGGTCAGCGGCGCGACGTCCTTGGTGGTGCCGGTCGGCGCCGTCTCGCCCATCAGCACCGGCTTGGTGTCGCCCGGCGTCGGCGAGGCCGCGCAGCGCGGCGGCGTAGAGCCCGCGGTAGATCTTGGGCGACGCCGGCTTGTGGCTGGAGTCGTACTGCGGACCGAGGAACTGCGGGTGGTTGGGCTCGTTCCAGATCGACCAGCGGGTGACGTCGGCGCCGAAGTGCTTGGACAACGCGGTCATGAACATGCGGAACTCGTTGGGGCTCGGCCGCGTCATGTTGTCGCGCGCGCCGTTGGTCGCCCAGCGCGGCACCGGGCCCGATGCCGTGACCTGCACCGTCCAGCCGCGCGCCTTGGCCTCGTCGAGCACCGGCTGGTACTTGGACCAGTCGTAACTGGCCGGGTCGGCCATGTCGAGCTTGGGCTTGACACGCGACGTCCGCGTCGGGCGCGACGTCCTGCCAGTAGAGGACGACGCGCAGCGCGTGGGCGCCCGAGGCCGTCGATCTCCGTGAACGCCGCCTCGCGCTGGGCGGGATCGAAGAGGTCGCGCGGCGCCTCGAAGGTGACCTCCTGGCCCTTGCTCGCGTGCGCCGGCTGCGCCGAGGAGGCGCCGAGCGCGAGCGCGGCGAGGAGGGTCGCCGTCACGGCGAGGAGCTGGGAACGTCGGGGTGCGGTCATCACGAAGTGGGACACGCTAGCGGCGAGCGAAGTTGCGCGAAGGCTCCGTGAGGGCGCGATCTCTCACACTTCGGGTGTGATCGACTTCACCGTGCCCGACCGAGCTGCAGTCGACCTGCTCGACCGCGTCGGCCTACATCGCGCGAGGACGTCCTGCCCGGCCGAGGCCGAGATCGCCGACCCCGACGACGTCCTGGCGTCTGGGACGTCGTCGAGCGCCTGCGCGACCGCGCGCGCGAGCGCGGCATCTTCACGCCGCACCTGCCCGAGGAGTACGGCGGCCTCGGGGTCGGCGTGCTCGGCATGGCGCTGATCTCCCAGGAGTGTCGGCGCCGCGCCGCTGGCCGCGCTGGGCCTGAACGCGATGGCGCCCGACGAGGGCAACATGCACACGCTGCTGCTCGCCGGCGACGACGGAGCAGAAGGAGCGCTGGCTGCGCCCGCTCGCCGACGGGCGCGATCCGGTCGTGCTTTGCGATGACCGAGCCCGACGTGGCGTCGAGCGACCCGACCAACCTGGAGACGACGGCGCGCGGTCCGCGACGGCGACGAGTGGGTCCTCAACGGACGCAAGTGGTGCATCACCGGCGCGCAGCGGCGCGGCGTTCGCGATCGTCGTCGCCAAGACCGGCGACGACAGCGCCGCCGGCCACCGCAACTACTCGCTGATCCTCGTCCCGACCGACACGCCCGGCTGGCGCGTCGAGCGCGACCCCGAGTGGATCGGCTCGCACTCCCCCGGCGGCCACCCGATCATCGACCTCGACGACGTCCGCGTCCCGATCGGCAACCTGCTCGGCGGCGAGGGCGAGGGCTTCGTGATCGCCCAGAAGCGCCTCGCCGGCGGGCGCCTGGCGCACGCGATGCGCTGGATCGGCATGTCGCAGCGCGCGCTCGACCTCGACCGCCGCGCGGCTGCTGCAGCGCAAGGCGTTCGGCAAGGAGCTCGCGCGCCACCAGATGCTGCAGGCGATGATCGCCGACTCGGCGATCGACCTCTACGCCTCGCGGCTGATGGTGCTGCACACCGCCTGGAAGCTCGAGCACGGCCTGCCCCACCGCCAGGAGGTCGCGATGACCAAGACGTTCGTGTCGGAGGCCTTCGGCCGGATCGCCGACCGCGCCGTGCAGATCCACGGCGCGGCCGGGCATCGCCACTCGACCTCCCGATCGCGCAGGATCTACCAGGACGCCCGCGCCGCGCGCATCTACGACGGCGCCAGCGAGGTGCACCGGATGACGATCGCGCGCGAGCTGCTCAAGCTCGCGATGCAGGGCGAGTCGACCAAGGCCGCGACCGGAGATCTCGCCTGATGGCCCACGACGATCGCCGCCGACGACATCGTCC
The DNA here is from genome assembly GCA_963731005.1 of uncultured Conexibacteraceae bacterium. GTDB lineage: Bacteria > Actinomycetota > Thermoleophilia > Solirubrobacterales > Solirubrobacteraceae > Baekduia. Next base: position 288,904 of record CAVSTZ010000002.1, read on the forward strand.
GCACGCCACGAGGAGGGCGCCGGCCAACGAGCGCCCGCCGCTGCTCGTCCTCGACCCGCTGCTCGCGTTCCTCGACGCGCACGGCCTCGGCGACGGCGAGCCGACGATCCGCGCCGATCGGCGACGGCCACTCCAACGCGACGTACCTCGTTCGACCGCGGCGGCGCGCGCTTCGTCCTGCGCCGGCCGCCACGGCCGCCGATCCCGCCGTCGGCCAACGACATGCTGCGCGAGGCACGCGTGCTGCGCGCGCTCGAAGGGCGGGCCCGGGTCCCGCGCGTGCTCGCCGTCTGCGAGGACGACGGCGTGCATCGGCGCGCCGTTCTACGTGATGGAGGAGGTCGATCGGGCACGTCGTCACGGGCGCGATGCCCGCCGGCCTCGACATCGCCGGCCGAGCGCCGCGCGACGGCGCGACGAGCTGATCGACGCGCTCGTCGAGATCCACGGCGTCGACTGGCGCGCGGCCGGGCTGGAGGGCTTCGGCAAGCCCGACGGCTACCTCGAGCGCCAGCTGCGCCGCTTCCGCGGGCTCTGGGAGCACAACAAGACGCGCGAGATCCCGGCGGTCGAGACCGTCGGCGACTGGCTGGCGACCAACCTGCCCGACCTCGCCGGCGGCGACGATCGTCCACGGCGACTACCGCCTCGGCAACGTCCTGCTCGCGCCCGAGCCGCCGGCGCGCGATCGCGGCGGTGCTCGACTGGGAGATGTCGACGATCGGCGACCCGCTGGCCGACCTCGGCTACTTCTGCACGCTCTACGTCGAGCGCGACGATCCGTCGCTGGGCAAGTTCGAGCTGTCGGGCGTGACGCGCGAGGAGGGCTGGCCGACGCGCGCCGAGCTGGTCGCCCGCTACGAGGAGCGGTCCGGGTCGCTCGATGACCGACATCCGCTGGTACCAGACGCTCGCGCTGTGGAAGTCGATCGTCTTCATGGAGGGCAACTACCGGCGCGCGTCGTCGGGGCATGAGCGACGACCCGTACCTGAAGGCCTTCGGCGACGGCGTCGTTGAGCCTCGCCGAGCGGGCCGAGGCGCTGACGCGGGGCGAGTAGCGCGCCCTACGCCGGCTTGCCGCGGTGCCCCGCAAGGCGCTTGCGCGCCTCGTCGATCCGCGCGCGGGTGCGCGGGTCGCGGGCGAGGCGCTTGGCCTCTTCGGCGATGCGGCGGCCCTCAGGGCCGCGGGCGATCTGGCTGACCTGCTTCTTGAAGCTCGTCGACATCCTGTCTTGGAACTCCCCTGACCCGACGATCGACAAACACGCCTCAGTCGCTCAGGATTGCTCAGCGTCACGCTCGATCCGGGCCCGCAGCTCCCGCCCACGGCCGGCCGCCACCGCGCGGCCGGCGCGCTCGTCGGTCAGCGGCACCCCGCGCGCGGTCGCGAGGTCCAGCAGCTCCTGGCGCTCGTCGTTCTCGCGCGCCGCGCGCAGGAACAGCCAGCAGAACAGGCCGATCGTCAGCAGCGACTCCTCGACCATCATGATCGAGCCGGCGACGACCTGGTCGGTGCCGGGCGCCAGGCCGTGGGCCGCCTCGCCGGGGCGCGTAGGCGGGGTAGAACGCGCTGCCGCCGAAGAGGAACGCGTTGGCCAGCGCCGCGCCCACCAGCCGGACGCGCGACGATGTAGCCCGCCTTCGCAGCCGGTGCCGAACCACGTCGGGCTTCGGCAGCGGCCCGAAGAGGCACATCCACATGTTGGCGCCGAAGAAGATGAAGCACAGGTGCTGGAGCGCGTGGACGCCGTCGTGGTGCAGCGCGGCCTCGTGCAGCGCCGGGATGTGCCAGGCGTACAGGTCGATCGCCCACAGCGGCAGCGCGACGAGCGGATGCGCGAGGACGCGCAGGCGGTCGAAGAGCCCGATCCGCAGGATCGGCGCCAGCACCGGACCGGTGAGGCCGAGCACGAGCAGCAGCGCGCCGAGGTCGGCGATCAGCAGGTGCTCGACCATGTGGGCCCAGAACAGCTCCTCGCTGTAGGTCGCCAGCGGCGAGACGAGCACCGCGACGATCAGCGCGACGCCGCCGTAGAACGACCGCCTGCCGCAGCGCCGGGACGGCGCGCGGCGTCCCGCGCAGCGTCGCGCACGCGCCGCGCGTAGAGCACCACGCTGACCGCCGCGGGCGCGAGCTGCAGCGGCGCGAAGGTGAAGGTGGCGGCGGCGAGCACGCGTCATCCTGCCGCGACCGCCGCGACGCCGCCCAGCGCGCAGCACGATCGCCGACCAGCTGCGGCGCGCGCACGCGCTCGTCGCAGGACCGCCGCGGCCAGCAGCACGGTCACGACCGGGTACATCCCGCCGAGCACCGAGACGACGCTGAGGTCGCCCTTGGTTTGGCGATCGACGAGCAGCGCGGTCGCCAGCAGGTCGATGCACCCGACCGCCGCGATCCCGAGCCCGAGCCGCGCGCGCCGGGAACGCCGGCCGCACGCGCAGGATCACCAGCGCGACGAACGGCACCGCCGCCGCCGCGCGAGACCACGAGCGTCCAGGGCACCGAGACGTCGGCGGGCGCGTCGATCAGCACGAAGAAGCCGCCGAAGCCGATCGCCGACGAGCAGCGCCAGCCCGAGCGCCTTGCGGCCCGCCGCGGTCGCCTCGGCGCCGTCGTGCTCCTCGCGCGAGGCGAGCACGACGCCCACGACGATCGCCACCAGCCCCGGCGCGGTGACAGCCGACGGCCGGTTGCCGGTCGCGATCCCGACGACCACCGGCAGCGCGACGCCGGCCGCGGAGATCGGGGCGACGACGCTCATCGTCCCGATCGCCAGCGCGCGGTAGAAGCAGCCGAGGCCCGACGACGCCCGACCAGCCCGGCGCCGACCGCCGACGCAGAAGTCCTGCGCGTCGTCGAAGAACGGGCCGCCCCAGATCGCAGCCGCGACGAGCGATCACCACCAGCCCGCCGCCCTCGACCAGCAGCAGGACGACCGGGACGCTAACGCGGCGGCTGGCGAGCCCGGCGAGGAAGTCCGCCAGGCCCCAGGAGGCCGCGGCGGCGAGGGCGAGCACGATGGCCATTGCCCGCGGATCGTGGCAGGGCGGGCACGGCGAGGGGCACGCCGGCATCGTCGGGGTCGGCTCGACCGCCACGACGGCCCGCGGAGCCGACCGCGAGACCGTCGATCCGGCCGGCCCGAAGACCAACTGGCGCAGGTAATGCGCGCGCCCCACACCGCCGTCGCCGACCGTCGCGACCGCCGCCACGGCCACCCCGACGAGCACGACCGGCAATGCCGCGCGCGAGAAACGTCGGCGCGCGTCTCCCCCGCCCGGTACCGTCCCGCGCGTGCGCCGGCTCTCCATCGCGCGCTCGGTCCAACTTGCGCTTCTTGGATTGACGATCGCTCTCACAGCGATCGCGGGATTCGGCGTGGGCGCGCTGTACTCCTCCCGGCAGCATTACGAGGATCAACTCGCCCATGCCTACGAGGTCAAGGCCTCGGCCGGGCAAGCTGCTGGCCGCCTCCGTCGTCGAGGAGGCCACGCTGCGCGCCCCGAGCGCCGATCGCAGCCCGGCCGGCGACGCCCGCGCCAAGGCCGCCTACCACCAGGCGCTGACCGACACCCGCCGCCGCGCCGCCGACGATCCGCAGAGCCTCAAGCTCGTCGAGCAGGCCGGCGCCGCCCAGGCGCGCCTGCGCCGTCCCGACGCCCCCGCCGGCGCCGCGCTCGCCGCCCGCGCGCCGATCGCCGCGCTCTCGACGCCGCCAGGACGAGCGCCTCGGCAAGGCCGACGACTCCGCCCGCGACGACTCGCGCAAGGCGCTGGCCTCGATCACCGCCGCCGGCGGCCTGGCGCTGGCCGGCGCGATCGCGCTGGTCGCGCTCCTGCTCGCCGGCGTCCGGCGCCCGCTGGAGAGCCTCGTCGACGCCTCGGCGCGCCTGGCCGGCGGCGACCTCACCGCGCGCGTCGACGACAACACCGGCCCCGACGAGCTGCGCCAGCTCGGCCGCTCGTTCAACGCGATGGCCGTCGACCTCGAGGAGGCCAACGAGCGCGCTCGAGGCCGAGCGCCGGCGGCTCGCCGTCACGGTCCGCAGCCTCGGCGACGGCCTGCTGATCATCGACGAGGAGGGCCTGGTCGCCTCGGCCAACCCGCGCGCGCTGCGCGCTGGCGCCGGAGCTGCAGGTCGGCCATCCGCCCGAGCTCGGCGGCCTGATCCTGCCCGCCGTCGACGAGGCGCTCGGCGTCGAGGTCCTGCTCGAGCACGACGGTCGCACGCTCGCGGTCACCGCCGCGCGGCTGGAGGAGCACGCCGACGGCGGCATCGTCTGGACGCTGCGCGACGCGACCGAGCGCGCCCGCCTGGAGCGCCTCAAGAGCGAGTTCGTCGCCACCGCGTCGCACGAGCTGCGCTAGCCCGCTGACCTCGATCAAGGGCTTCGTCGAGCTGCTGCGCGCCGGCGACGGGCCTCGACGACCGCCAGCGCGAGTTCCTCGACATCGTCCTGCGTCTCGACCAACCGCCTCGTCGACCTCGTCAACGACCTGCTCGACGTCGCGCGCCTGGAGGCCGGGCGCGTCGAGGTCCACCGCCGGCCGATCGACGTCGCGCGAGGTCCGTCGACGAGGTCGCGACGCTGATGCGCCGCGCGGATCGACGAGCAAGCACCAGCAGCTGCGAGTCGAGGTCGCCGCCCGACACGCCGCGCGTCCTGGCCGACGCCGACGCGCCTGCGCCAGATCGCTCACCAACCTGCGTGACCAACGCGCACCTCTACACCGACGAGGGCGGCACGCCTGCACGCTCGCGCCTCGCAGCGTCGGCCGCGCGGCGTGCGGATCGAGGTCTCCGACACCGGCCGCGGCATGACGCCGGACGAGCTCGAGCACGTCTTCGAGCGCTTCTACCGCGGCGCGCGGCGCGACCGGCACGCCCGGGCACCGGCCTCGGCCTGTCGATCGTCAAGTCGCTCGTCGACCTGCACGGCGGCACGATCGACGTCGCCTCGCACGCCCGGCGAGGGCACGACGTTCGCGGTCACGCTGCCCGCCGCGCCCGGCCCCGGCGTCGTCACGCGCCCGTCGCGACGCGCTGCGCGGCCGCCGCGTCCTGGTCATCGACGACGAGCCCGAGATCGCGCGGCTGATCGCCGAGCGGCTGGAGCCCTTCGGCGTCGACGTGCGAGATCGTCCACGACGGCGCCGACCGCGCTCGAGCGGCTGCGCACCGAGCGACTTCGACGCGATGACGCTCGACGTCCTGATGCCCGGCATGAGCGGCTTCGAGGTCCTGCGCGAGCTGCGCGCCGACCCGCGCGCTGGCCGACCTGCCCGTCGTCGTCGTCTCGGTCTTCTCCGGCCGCGAGGCGCTCGTCGGGCGAGTGGGTCGTCAGCAAGCCGATCGACGCCGAGGAGCTGGCCGACGCGCTGCGGCTCCGCGATCCTGGCCGGCCGCGTCCGCGTGCTGGTCGTCGGGCGCCCGGACGTGCGCGCCAACCTGCGCCAGGCGCTCGACGAGCTCGGCGATCGAGCACGAGTGGGCCAGCACGCCGCTGGAGGCCGCGCGGCTGTGCGCGATGCGCCGCTTCGAGGTCGCGCTGGTCGACGCGGGCCTGCCCGACGCCGAGGCCGCGATCGCCGGCGCTCGACCTGCGCGGGCGGCGCCTGCGCCGGTCGGTCGTCGTCTTCTCGGCCGACGGCGACGGCGCCCCGGGCTTCGCGCGGCTCGGACGCCGAGCCGGTCTCCGTCGGCGACGCGGGCGCCGCCGTCCTGGCCCTCCTGGAGCCCGCGGCAGCGGCGGACTTGTAGGCTCGTCGATGGAGGACATGCCAGGCAAGGGGACCGATCACCGACGTCTCGGTGCTGCAGGAGCGCTTGGCCACCGTCGAGCGCTCGGCGGCCGAGAAGGAGCGCCAGCTCGAGCGCTACGCCGCCGACCTGCGCGAGACGTTCAAGCGCGAGCGCGAGCGCCGCCAGGAGCTGCGCCGCTCCTACATGGCGACGGTGCGCGCGCTGTGCCAACGCCGTCGAGGCGCGCGACGCCTACACCGGCAAGCACGCCGAGCGCGTCGCCGCCTACGGCATGGAGATCGCCCGCGTCGCTCGACGCGCCGTTCTGCCGACGACCCCGAGGTCGAGTTCGGCTTCCTGCTGCACGACGTCGGCAAGGTCGCGGTGCCCGACGCGATCCTCTGCAAGCCCGAGCCGCTGACGCCGGAGGAGCGCACGCTGATGGAGCGCCACCCGCTGATCGGCTGGGAGATCCTGCGCGAGATCGACTTCCTCGGCGAGGCCAAGCTCGTCGTCCGCCACCACCACGAGCGCTGGGACGGCGCGGGCTACCCCGACGGGCTGGCCGGCGAGGCGATCCCGCTGGCCGCGCGCGTCTTCGCGGTCGCCGACGTCGCTCGACGCGCTGACGACCGACCGCCCCTACCGGCCGCCGTCGCCGCTTGCCGAGGCGCGCGCGACATGATCGCCGAGCGCTCCGGGACGCAGTTCGACCCCGAGGTCGTCGACGCGTTCATGCAGATCTCGCTCGACGCGCCTCGACGACATCCGACGCGAGATCGGCTGAAGTGCGCAGCGTCCTGATCGTCGACGACGACCCGTTCATCCGCAAGCTCATCGCCACGACGCTCGAGGACGTCGCGGGCTTCCGAGCTGCACGAGGCCGCCAACGGCATCGAGGCGCGTCGAGCTGCGCCGCCGAGGTCCACCCCGAGCTCGTCTTCCTCGACATCGACATGCCGCGCATGGACGGCATCGAGGCGTGCCGCCTGATCCGCGCCCAGGACAACGGCGCCGCGAAGGCGACGATCGTCATGCTGACCGCCGCCGGCGCGCAAGAGAACGAGACCCGCGCCCGAACGGCGGGCGCCGACCTCTTCCTCACCAAGCCGTTCAGCCCGCTCGACCTGCTGCGGCTGGTCGACGAGCTCGCCTGACGCTCGTCCAGCGGGCACACCACCTTGCGGGTGGGCCTCCTGAGCGCGATGTGCTCGCGCCAAACAGGCCCACCCTCGTGGTGTAGCGGCTCCCTACCCGCGGTCCCCGCGGCCGTAGAGGAAGCGGAAGAGCTTGCTCAGCCGCCCCGTCATCTTGGCGTTGTAGGGGTACATGTGCGGGTCCTTCTTGAGCGCGAAGGGCGTGACCAGGACGGCCTGCTGCTGGCAGTACTTGCGGATGCCGCCGGCGCCGTGGCGTGTGCCGAGACCCGAGGCCTTGGCGCCGCCCATCGGCAGCTCCAGCGCGCTGTAGTTGACCAGCGCGTCGTTGACGCAGACCGCGCCGGCGTCGATCCGCCGCGCGACCGCCTCGGCGTGCCCGGTGTCCTTGCCGAAGACCGAGGCGCCGAGACCGTAGGGCGAGTCGTTGGCCAGCCTGATGGCCTCCTCCTCGTCGCGGACCTTCATGATCGGCAGCGTCGGCCCGAAGGTCTCCTCGGTCATCGCCAACATGGTGTGGTCGACGTCGACCAGGACCGTCGGCTCGTACCAGTAGCCCTTGTCGTGGTGACCCCGCGAGCCGCCGACGACGACGCGCGCGCCCTTGGCCTTGGCGTCCTCGACGTGGCGCTCGACGATGTCGACCTGCGGCGGGAAGGTCATCGACCCGACGTCCGCAGACCCGGGCCCGCCCACCCCGTCGCCCTGGCGCAGCGCGCGGGCCTTCTCGGTGACCTTGGCGACGAACTCGTCGTAGACCGGCGACTCGACGTAGACGCGCTCGATCGAGATGCAGGTCTGCCCGCCGTTGAGCATGCCGTAGTAGACGGCGGTGTTGGCGGCGCGCTCGACGTCGGCGTCGGCCAGGACGATCATCGGGTCCTTGCCGCCGAGCTCCAGCGAGACCGGCGTGAGCGTGTCGGCGGCGGTCTTCATGACCTTCTTGCCGGTCGCCGTCGAGCCGGTGAACATGATCATGTCGACCTCGTCGACCAGCGCGGCGCCCGTGGCGCCCAGGCCGGTGGCGACCTGGAAGACGCCGTCGGGGATGCCGCACTCCTTCAGGCCCTCGGCGAGCTTGAGCGAGGTCAGCGGGGTGATCTCCGACGGCTTGAGGATCACGCTGTTGCCGGCGGCCAGCGCCGGGATGCAGTCGCCGAACGAGTTGGTCAGCGGGTAGTTCCACGGGCCGATGACGCCGACGAGGCCGAGCGGCTTGTAGCGCAGCCGCAGCTTCTTGCCCTTGACCAGGACGGCGCCGGACTTGACCTTCTCGTCGGCCAGGTACTTCTCGGCGTTGGTGGCCCAGAAGCCGAACGCGGCGGCGCCGTAGGAGATCTCGGCGATCAGCGCGTCCTCATAGGTCTTGCCGGTCTCAGACCGGATGACGGCGATGACCTCCTCCTGGTGGTCGATCAGCCACTTCTGCATGCGCTTCAGGATCCGGCCGCGACCCTCGAAGCCGAGGGCCTCCCACGCGGGCTGCACCTCACGGCCGCGCCGGGCCATCGCGGCGATCTCGTCGGGGCCGAGATCGGGACAATGGGCGATGACCTCGCCGGTCGCCGGGTTCTCGACGGCAAACTCGCGCGCAGCAGGGACGGCCACCTCGGGGGCGGCGACATCGACCTGCTCCTGCTCCTGGATACCAGCCATGCGTCCATCTCCGGTCGCGTTGCTTTGACGGGGTGTCAAGCCTACCGGCTGATTGTCCGCACGGGAAACGGCGTCACCTGCTGCGCGTCACAATCGTTGAGAGAACGCCGTGCTCCGTCGCCATCTCCTCTTCTTCGTCACCGGTGCGCTGCTCGCGCTGGCCACCGTCCTCGTCGTCCGCGCGGGCAACGACGGGTCGGCCGCGGGCTCGGCGGTGACCCCGACCACGTCCACCTCCACGTCGGCCGTGGGGGCGATCCCGCGGTCCGTCCAGTTGCGCGCGCATCGGCACGCGCTGCGGGGGCACCATCGGTCCGTGACCCCCTCCTCCTCGCAGGCCGCGGCGGCGGCCGGTGCCGCCGCCGGCGAGACGGGCGGCAGCGCGCGCCCGGGCACCGGCGGCGCGGGCACCGAGCCGAGCCCCGGGACCGGGACCATCCCGCGCGATCCGGCCGCGACGGTGCCCGACGACACCACCGAGACCGTCCCCGACGCGGGCGGCGGCGACCAGACCACCGAGCCGCCGTCGGATCCGGGTACGAGCACGGGGACCGGCACCGGCACCGGGGCCGCCACGCCGCCGGCCGACAACAGCGCGGGCGGCGTCGCCACGATCCCGAACCCCGCCACGCCGGACGCCTCCGTCGGCCCCTGAACTGGTGTAGTCCATTAGGACTTGCTGGTCTATACCAGTGGTGGTACGGTCTGGCCGGCACGCTTCACCGAGGAGGAGGAAGAGATGTTCCCCACGTTCCGCCCACGGGCAACCGCCGTCGTCCTACTGGCGACCGCGCTCGCGGCCATCGCCGCGGGCTGCGGGTCCAACGACGACAACAACTCCAGCGGCTCGACGACGGCCTCGTCGTCCGCCGGCGCCAAGGGCGCGAAGATCGCCCTGCTCCTGCCCGAGAACAAGACCGCACGCTACGAGAACCAGGACAAGCCGTTCTTCACCGCCAAGGTCAAGGAGCTCTGCCCGAGCTGCGAGATCATCTACGAGAACGCCACCCAGGACGCCGCCAAGCAGCAGCAACAGGCCGAAGCCGCGATCACGCGCGGCGCCAAGGTGCTCGTCCTCGACGCGGTCGACGTCGCGTCGGCCGGCTCGATCGTCACCCGCGCCAAGCAGGCCAAGATCCCCGTCCTCAGCTACGGTCGCCTGGTCTCCAACGCCCCGCTCGACTACTACGTGTCGATCGACCCCTTCAAGGTCGGCCAGCAGCAGGCGCAGGTCCAGCTCGATGCCCTCAAGGCCGCCGGCAAGACCAACCCCAGGATCGTGATGATCAACGGCTCGCCGACCGACTCCAACTCCGCGCCCTACAAGAAGGGCGCCGAGCAGATCTACAAGAGCGGCGGCGCGAAGATCGTCAAGTCCTATGACACGCCCGACTGGTCGCCCGACAAGGCCCAGCAGGAGATGGAGCAGACGATCACGTCGCTGGGCAAGTCCGGCTTCGACGCCGTCTACGTCGCCAACGACGGCATGGCCGGCGGCGCGGTCGCCGCGATGAAGTCCGCGGGCATGAACCCCAACAAGCTCTTCGTCACCGGCCAGGACGCCGAGGTCACCGGCGTGCAGCGGATCCTCACGGGCGAGCAGCTGATGACGGTCTACCAGCCGCTCAAGGAGATCGCCGGCAAGTCGGCCGAGATCGCCGTGCCGCTGGCCCAGGGCAAGCCCGTCCCGGCCGGCATCGCGACGAGCAAGACCGACAACGGCGCGGGCCAGGTCCCGTCGGTACTGGTGCCGACGCTGTCGATCACCAAGGACAACATCAACGACACGGTCATCAAGGACGGGTTCTTGAAGGCCGCCGACGTCTGCACCTCGGCCTACGCCTCGGCCTGTAAGGACGCCGGCATCCAGTGACGGCCGAACTTCCCCGCCGGCTGTCGCGCGCCAGCCCCAAGGGCACGCAGCTGCGTTCGATCATGGAGGACTTGATCGACGCGCTGAAGCCCGGCGACCCCCTCCCCTCCGAGCGCGAGCTGGCCGAGCGCTACGGCGTCGCGCGGATGACCGTGCGCGCCGAGATCACCCGGCTGGCCGCGGAGGGGATGGTGGAGCGCGTGCAGGGACGTGGCACGTTCGTGGCCGAGGCGCGCGTCGCGCAGGCCGCGACGCTCAGCTCGTTCACCGAGGACATGCGGGCCCGCGGGTTGAAGGCGGGCTCGCACGTCCTCGGGCAGGGGATCGAGCCGGCCGACGACCTCGTCGCCGGGCGGCTGGGGATCGAGCCGGGTGCCTTGGTCGTGCGCGTGCGCCGCGTGCGGACCGCCGACGGTGAGCCAATGGCGCTGGAAGAGGCGTTCCTGCCGGCGGAGCGCTTCGGCGCGCTGGCCGAGGAGGACCTCGACGGCCTGTCGTTGTTCACCGTCTTGGAGGAGCGCTTCGGCGCGCGCTTCCCCGCGGCCGACCAGCAGGTCGTCGCGGTCGAGATCGTCGGCGAGGACGCCAACCTGCTGCGCGTCGCGCCCGGCCGCGCGGGTCTGAAATTCCACACCATCTTGCTCGACGCCGACGAGCGGCCACTGGCCTACGCGTGGTCGCTGTTTCGCGGCGACCGCTACGAGATCCGCCTGCGCCAGGAGCGGCGGCCGTGAGCGGCGCGGGAGTGTTCGAGACCGCCCTAGGCCAGGAGCGCCGGCCGTGAGCGGCGCGGGAGTGTTCGAGACCGCCCTACGCCAGGAGCGCCTGCCGTGAGCGGCGTGCGCGGGGCGCAGATGACGGCCGAGATGGGCGAGCAGCCGCGCGTGCTCGCCGCGCTGGCGGCCCGCCGCGGCGAGCTGATCGCCGAGCTGCGCGCCGCTGTGGGCGACCGCGCGCCCGTGGGGATCGTCCTGGTCGCTCGCGGCTCGTCGGACAACGCCGCGGTCTTCGGCCGCTACGTGCTGGAGCTGGCCACGCAGCGCCCGGTGGCGCTCGCCGCCCCGTCGCTGGTCACGCGCTACGGCGCGCAGGACCGCCTGGACGGCTGGCTGGCCGTCGGCGTCTCGCAGTCGGGCCGGACGCCGGAGATCGTCTCGGTGCTGGAGAGCTTCGGCGCCTCGGGCGCGCGGACGGTGGCGATCACCAACGATCGCGACAGCGCCCTCGCGGGTGTCGCGGACGCGACGATCGACACCACGGCGGGCATCGAGCAGGCCGTGCCGGCGACCAAGACCGTGACGGCGCAGTTCGCCGCCTTCGCGGTGCTCGCCGAGGCGCTGGCGGGCGAGGACAGTGCGCGTCTGCCGTGGGACGATCGCGCATGGAGCGCGCTCCCCGACGCCGTCGGCGAGCTGCTGGGCGACGACGAGCCCGCCCGCGCGGCGGCGACCGCCATCGGCTCCGCACAAGGCGTCGTCGTGATCGCGCGCGGCCTGCTGCTGGGCGCCGCGCTGGAGGCCGCGCTGAAGGTCAAGGAGATGACCGGCATCCTCGCCGAAGGCGCCTCGGCCGCCGACTTCCTGCACGGCCCGATCGCCGTCGTGCACCGCGGCCTGCCGGTCCTGACGCTCGCCGCCGGCGGCCCGACCGCCGCCGACGTCGCCGAGTTCGCCGCGGCGGCGCGAGCGCGCGGGGGCCGCGTCCTGGCGATCTCGCCCGACGACGACGCCGACCTCCCGATTCCGGCCTCGATCGGCGACGGCCTCGCCGCGATCCCCGCGATCGTCCGCGCCCAGCAGCTGGCCCGGGAGCTCTCGCTCCTGCGGTCCATCGACCCCGACGCACCGTTCGGGCTGTCGAAGGTCACCGCGACGCGCTGACCGCCCGCTCTCGCGTTCCATCAAGCCGGGCGCGTCGTTCGCGACGCGCTAGTAGAAGACCGTGCGCGTCAGGTGCGCGGGCCGGGCGAGGTAGGCCGGCTCGCAGCCGCGGTTCCAGAGCCAGTTGTCCAACAACCGGGGCGGGACGCCGAGGCGCTGTGCCAGGCCCTCGCAGGCGTGGACCGCGCAGGCGCGCAGCTCGCGCTCCTCGGTGCCGCCCGGCTCCAGCAGCTCGCCGCGGTCGATGCGCGCCGCGAGGGCCTGGTCGAGCACCAGCACGCCATCTAGGCGCAGCACGTGCGGGAGGAAGTTGTCGGCGAACACGGTGAGGCCGTCGACGTCGTCGAAGTCCGCGACGCCCGCGAGCACGAGGTCGTTCGCCGTGATCTGGGCGCGTTTGAAGAACCCGGTGTCGTCGAAGAACGCCATGCCGTCGGCCAACTGTGCGGCGAAGCGCGCGGCCGAGCCGTCGGCGGCCGCGACGAGCTCCAGCGCATCGCGCCCGGCCGCGAAGGCGCGGAGCTGCGTGAGCCCCTCGGCGTAGAGCGCCACCAGCGGATGCGCGACGTCCTCGTCGAACACGGCCGCCACGTCGGCGGCGCTCGCCGCGGCCGGCTCCGGACCCCACCAAGGAACACCGCCGCGCTGGCGCACGAACGCCGTCAACCGCTCGGTCATCGCCTCGGTGCTGCCGTGGCGCAGCGTCGGAAACCAGCCCGAGCCGAAGTTGATGGTGTCGAGCACCAGGACGTAGCGCGCGACCTGCTCGGGCGAGCCCTCCAGGAAGTGCTGCTCGGCGTTGAGCCCCGCGACGCCGCTGGTCACGGTCGCCGCGTCGCGGTCGATGCGGACCGACCGCGCCGTGCGGGCGACCTCGGCGCAGTGGCGGCGGACCTCGTCGGGCAGCGACATCGCCGGACACCGTAGAAGGCCGTTCGACAGACTGCCCGGCCGATGCTCATCCGTCACGCCTCGCCGATCGTCGTCGCCCTCACGCTCACCGCCCTCTGCGGCTGCGGCAGCGACGACCATGCGACCTCGACGACCGACCGACATCCGCAGACCGTGCAACTCGCGCTCGACTTCACCCCCAACGCCGTGCACGCCCCGCTCTACGCCGCGATCCGCACGCACGCCGACACGACCGACGGCGTCCATCTGGTCATCCGCCAGCCGGGCTCCGGCCCCGACGCGCTCAAGCAGGTCGCCGCGGGCAACCTCGACCTCGGCGTCCTGGACATCCACGACCTCGCGATCGCCCGCGAGCGCGGCATCGACGTCGTCGGCGTCGCCGAGCTCGTCCGCAAGCCGCTGGCCGCGCTGGTCACCAAGGCCTCCATCAAGCGCCCGCGCGACCTCGAGGGCCACGACGTCGGCGTCTCAGGCCTGCCGTCGGATCCGGCGTTCCTGGACGCGATCATCGCCCACGACGGCGGCAAGCTCAGCCGCGTCCACCAGATCACGATCGGCTTCAACGCGGTCTCGGGCATCCTCGCCGGCAAGGTCGACGGGGCGCCGGTCTTCTGGAACGCCGAGGGCGTCGCGCTCAAGCAGCGTGGCATGAAGGTCAACGAGTTCCGCGTCGAGGACTACGGCGCGCCGGCCTACCCCGAGGTCGTGCTGATCACCGCGCGGCGCGACGCTGGAGCGCGAGCGCGATCGGATTCGTCGGGCGCTGCTGGCGATTCGTGCGGGTGCTATGGCGGTGGAGCGCGATCCGGATGCGGCCGTGCGGCAGATCGCGCACGAGGCGCAGACCGACGACACGAAGCTGATCGGGGCGCAGCTGGCGGCGGTGGAGCCGATCTTCGCGACGGACCTGCGGCTGGACCGGGCGGTGCTCGAGCGGTGGGCTGACTTCGACGCGCGGCTGGGGATCGTGAAGCGAGCGGCCGGATGTCGGTCGGGCGTTTGACTTCTCGCTGTTGGGCTGAGGCGGCGGCGCGGTTTGTTCGTCGGTCGTCCGCGGGTGGTGGCTTGCGTGGCGCACCGGGGGCGCTCAGCGCGTTTGTGTGGGGGGTGCGCGGCGGGGTCCGGCTCACCGAGGGGAGTGAGGAGTGATTGGGGCCTCGGGGCGCGGGTTTGTCGTCCCTTGGCGCCCGGGCGCGGGTGGTTCGTGGCCGGCTCTCGGGTCCGGGTCGTTTTGTGTCCCACAGAGGGACTCCAGGCGACCCGGATCCACGATTCGGTCCCGAAGCATCGGTCCGGGGCGTTTCGTGGTGACCTATTCACCACCAGGCGACCCGGACCGATCGTTCGTCCCCGAAGCGCCGATCCGTGGTGGCTAACCCTCATACGCAGGGGCCAGACGACACGGACCCGAGAGCCGGCCACGAACCACCCGCGCCCGGGCGCCCGCGGACGACAAACCCGCGCCCCGAGGCCCCAGCCACCGCTCATTCCCCTCGGTGCCCCGAACCCCGCCACGCACCCCCCACACAAACGCGCTGAGCGCCCCCGGTGCGCCACGCAAGCCACCACCCGCGGACGACCGACGAACAAGCCGCGTCCGAACAGCGCTAAGCAGCCGCCACAAACGCCTCGGCACCCGCAACCAGCGTCCGCACCACCCGCAACCCCTCATCCAGCACCGTCACGTTCGCCGCCGCCCCCGGGCGCAGGATCCCCAGCTCCGAATCCCCGAGCAAGCGCGCCGGCGCTCCCGTCGCCGCCCAGATCGCGTCGGCGAACGACGCACCGCAACCCACGAGGTTCCGGACCGCCTGGTCCATCGTCAGCACGCTGCCCGCCAGTGAACCGTCGGCGAGCGCGACGCGCGGGCCGCGGACCTCGACCTCGCGGCGGCCGAGGCGGAAGACGCCGTCTCCCTGCCCCGCGGCCTCCATGGCGTCGGTGACCAGCGAGAAGCGCGGGCCGGCCGCCAGGAAGGCCGCATAGGCGGTCTCCGGAGCAAGATGGACATGATCGACGATCGCCTGCACCGTCACATCGGGGCGCACGAGCGCGAGGCCGCCGATGCCCGGGTCGCGTGGCGCCCAGCGGCGGTGGGCGTTCCACAGGTGCGTGATCGCGCGGGCGCCGCGGTCGAACGCGGCGGCAGCGGCAGCGACATCCGCATCGCTGTGGCCGCACGACACCACCACGCCGCGCGCCGTCAGGGCGCTCACCAGCTCCAGCGCGCCGTCGAGCTCGGGTGCCAGCGTCACCATCCGCACGGGCCCCAACTCGCAGAACGCGAGCGCCTCGTCGACGTCAGGTGCGCGCAGGTGCTGCGGATCGTGCGCGCCCGGCCAGCGCGGCGAGAGGTACGGGCCCTCCAGATGCACACCGAGCACACGGGCGCCGTGCTCGGAGCCGGCCGCCATCGCGTGCGCGGCCACCTCCAGCGCACCGGCGTAGTCCGCCGGCGGAGAGGTGATGAACGTCGGCAGGTAGCCCGTGACGCCGGTACGCGCCAGCGCTGCGCTCACCCGCGCGTAGCCCCCCTCGTCGGTCGACAGGAAGTCGACGCCGACCAGGCCGTTGATGTGCAGGTCCAGGAAGCCGGGGACCGCGATGCCGCTGCCCCCGCCGGGCGGCGGCGCCGCGCCGACGGCGACCACGCGGCCGTCCTCCACCGAGACGTCGCCGGCGACGAGCTCCCCGTCGCAGAGCGCGGCGCTGACGCCGAGCGCGACGGGGTCGGAGGAGGCGTGCAGGGAGCCGGACATGTGGTCTAGACCACCATACTCCCCGCGCCCGCCTCCGACGTGAGGAGTCGCTACTCGGTGATCGCCAAGGACTCGATGCGGACGTCCTCGGTGGGCTTGTCGCGCCCGTCGGTGGGCTTGCCCTCGATCTTGTCGACGACGTCCATGCCCTCGGTGATCTGACCGAAGACGGTGTGCTTGCCGTCGAGCCAGGACGCCTCGGGGATCGTCACCAGGAAGAACTGCGAGCCGTTGGTGTTCGGGCCGGCGTTGGCCATGGCCAGCGCGCCGCGCACGATCTTGTGATCGTTGAACTCGTCCTCGAACGTGTAGCCCGGGCCACCGGTGCCGGTGCCCTGCGGGCAGCCGCCCTGGATCATGAAGTCCTTGATCACGCGGTGGAAGATCAGGCCGTCGTAGAAGCCGTCGGCGGCGAGCTTCTTGAAGTTCTCGACGGTCTTCGGGGCGTCGGCGTCGAAGAGCTCGATCGTGATCGGGCCCTCGCTGGTGGTCATCGTGGCGGTAGACATTGCCCGCAGGCTAGCTGTCCGGCGGTCAGCCGAGCAGCTTGAGCTCTGACACGCGCACGGTGCTGCCGTCGGTCGGCGGCGCCGTGAACCACAGGAGCACGTGGCGGTACTTCGTCGCGCCCGAGCCGAGCTTGACGACCTGCTTGCCGTCGTCGTCGCTGCCGACGCCCGTGACGTCCTTGAGGTGCGCCCAGCGCGTGTCGAGCACGTCGGGCGGCAGGTCGGTGTCGTCGGTGGCGTAGATCTCGACCTTGAAGCCGGGTGTCTTGGTCGTCAGGTCGATCTCGCGGATGCCCTGGAGCTTGGGCAGCTCGACGGTGAGACCGGCGCCGACCTGCGTGCTGCCGGGCGCGACGGTGATCGGGAACGAGGTGCCCGGATCGCCGTCATAGGCCTTCTTGGCGTCGCCGGCGGCGGTGTCGCGCTTGTAGGGGTCATACAGCGCGGCGGCGTCCTCGCCGAGCGTGATGGCGACCGGCTCGGTCACCGTCGGCGTCGTGGTCGTGCGCGTGTCGGCCGTGCTGCTGTCGCTCTTGGTGGTCGTCGAGTCGCTGCCGGTGGCAGTCTGGCTGCTCTTGGAGGTCCCCTGCGAGGACGACGCTTCCGGGAAGTCCGACGACGAGGAGGACGGGGGCGGCGTGTAGCTCGACGAGGCGCTGCTGTCGGGCAGCGTGCTGCCCGTGTCGCTGGGCACCGGCGTCGAGGGCTCGGCGGGCACCGCGCTGCTGGCGGCGGCTGCAGCCGCCGCGGCTGCCGCGGCAGCGGCGTCCGGAGCGGGCGCGGGGGCCGGCACCTGGGCCACCTGCGTCGGCGTGGTCGCCGTCGGGGCCGGGCTGTCCTGCAAGGCCGCGTAGGACGCGGCGACGGCGCCACCGACCAGCACGGTCGTCAACGCCATCACGGTCGCGGCGGCCCGCTTGCCGGGCAGCGCGAGCCGGCGGCTCGGCTGGGCCTCACCGCAGTTCAGACACCAGTCCTGCCCGTCTTCCAGCGGCGCCTGGCAGGTCGGACACGTCCGGACCTCCGGAGGGGCCTGCACCGGCGCGGTGGCGTCGGTCTGCTCGGGCGCGTTGGCCGTATCTCGCAAAAGCAGCGTCATCGAGTGTGTCTCACCATACCCACAACGCCATTCGCGGCACTGCGGTTGCGGTCCTGCCCCAGAACTTCGGTCAAGGCCCGGACCTGTGACTCAGCCCTTGGCGAGCTCCACCCGCAGCGCCCGGCCGGCCAGCTCGCTGCCGTCGACCGCGGCGATGATGCGGTCCGCCTCGCTGTCGGGCACCGAGAAGAGCGTGAAGCGCTCCAGGACGCGGACGTCGCGCACCGCCTCGCCGTCGACGCCCGCCGCGCTGGTGATCGCGCGGATGACGTCGGCGACCTCCAGGCCATCGGCCCGGCCGGCGCCCGCGAGCACGCGCCGGTACTCCTCGGCGCCGTTGCGCGAGAGCTGCGGCTTGCTGTGGCGCTTGGGCTTCTCCTGCACCGGGACCGGCGCGGTCTTGGCGCCCGGCATCCACTCGGTGAGCTTCTTGCCGACGTGGCTCTCGATCGCCGCGAGCTCCTTCTGCTGCTTGGGCTCGACGAACGTGATCGCGCGGCCGGAGCGGCCGACGCGACCGGTGCGGCCGATGCGGTGCACGTAGGTGTCGGGCGACGTCGGCACGTCGAAGTTGACGACGTGGGTGACCGTCGAGATGTCCAGGCCGCGTGCGGCGACGTCGGTCGCCACGAGGATCGGCACGCGACCGCCCTTGAACGACAGCATCACGCCGTCGCGCTGGCCCTGGCTCATGTCGCCGTGCAGCGCCTTGACGTTCATCCCGCGGTCGCGCAGCTTGCGGTAGAGCTGGTCGGCGCGGATCTTCGTGCGGGTGAAGACGATCGCCTGGTCGGGCCGCTCGGAGGCGAGCACCTCGACCAACTGCTCGGGCTTGTCGGCCGTCTTGACCTCGTGGCGGAACTGCTCGACGGTGTCGACCGTCAGGTTGGCCGACTTCACCTTCACCGTCTGCGGGTGGTAGAGGTAGCGATCGGCCAGCTCGCGGATCGGCGGCGGCATCGTCGCGCTGAACAGCGCGGTCTGGCGGCCGTTGGGACAGAGCTTGAGGATCTTCTCGACGTCCTCCAGGAAGCCGAGGTCGAGCATCTCGTCGGCCTCGTCGAGGACCACGAAGCGGCAGGAGCTGAGGTGCAGCGACGCGCGTGAGAGCAGGTCCAGCACGCGGCCGACGGTGCCGACGACGACGTGGCCGCCGGCGCGCAGCTGGGCCTGCTGGCTGCGGATCGGCGCGCCGCCGAAGACGGCGACGACGTCGATGCCCTTGCGCGCGCCATAGGTGCGCAGCGCCTGGGTGACCTGGATGCACAGCTCGCGCGTCGGGGTCAGGACGAGGGCCTGGACCTCGCCGTCGGTCGGATCGACGTGCTCGACGATGGGGAGGCCGAACGCGGCGGTCTTGCCGGATCCGGTCTGCGCCTGCCCGATGATGTCCTCGCCCTGGAGGAGGATCGGGATGGCTTGCTCCTGGATGGGGCTCGGCTTCTCGTAGCCGACATCCTGCAGGGCTTGAAGGGTCGGCTCACTCAGGCCGAGGTCCGCAAAGGCGGTCATGTACCGAAGGAGGGTAGTGCGCCATGGCATCATTGCGCGCACAGGCAGGACGCCGGCAGCGCCAACCCACACTCCCTTGCTCCTCGGTCGCCAGCACGAACTCACGCACATCGACGGGCTGCTGACCGGTGCCAAGGAGGGCACGAGCGCCGCCCTCCTGCTCCATGGTGAGCCGGGAATCGGCAAATCGGCCCTCCTGCGGGCCGCCGCCCAACGCGCGACCGAGCTCGATTTCGTGGTTCTCCGGGCGCGCGGCTATGAGTCGGAGTCCGACATCCCGTTCGCCGGGTTGCTGGAGCTGCTGACGCCGCTGCTGGCGTTGCGCGACAAGATCCCGGAGGTCCAGGCGCGGGCGCTCGGGTCGGCCCTGGCGTTGGAGCCGCCGACGCCGTTCGATCGCTTCGCCGTGCCCGCCGGGATGCTCAGCCTGCTGGCCGCGGCCGCCGAGGAGCGGCCGTATCTCGTCGTCGCCGACGACGTCCACTGGCTCGACGACGCGTCGCGCGACGCGCTGATCTTCACCGCCCGCCGGCTCGGCGCCGAGGGCGTCGTCCTGCTCTGCGCGGCCCGCGTCGGCGGGTCGGCCTCCGATCCCGTCCTGGAAGCGTTTGCCGGCGTCGACGCGCTCGCGGTCTCGGGTCTCGACGACGCGACCGCGTCGGAGCTGTTGCGCCGTGAGGCACGCCACCGCGTCGCCGACGACGTCGCGTCTGACCTCGTCGCCACCGCGCACGGCAACCCACTCGCGCTGACCGAGATCCCGCGAGGCCTGAGCCCCGACCAGCTCGCGGGCCGCGAGCCGCTGACCGGGCCGGTGCCCGCCGGCGAGCGCATCGAGCAGGCCTTTGCGCTCCAGCTCGCCGATCTGCCGCAACCCACGCGCGAAGCGTTGCTGATCGCTTCGGCGATGCAGACCGGTCGCCACGACCTATTCGTCGCCGCGCTCGCCGCGCGCGGGCTGCCCGCCGACGCGCTGGACCCGGCGATCAGCGCCGGGCTGATCGCCATCGACGGTCGCGTCGACTTCTTCCATCCCCTGCTGCGCTCGGCGATCTACCACGCGGCCGACCCGGTGCAGCGGCGCTCGGTGCACGCGACGCTGGCGGATCTGCCCGGCGGCGCGCCCGCGCGCCGCGCATGGCATCTGGCCGCGGCAGCCGAGGCGCCCGACGAGGAGGTCGCCGCCGCGCTGGAGGCGGCCGCCGGCGAGGCCCGCGCCCGCGGTGGGGTGACCGCCGGCGCCCGCGCCTTCGAGCGCGCCGCGAGCCTCAGCACCGACGACGCGGCCCGGGCCCGCCGGCTGCTGGAGGCGGCGTCGGACTTCGCCCAGGGCGGCCTGGCCGACCACGCGCTGGCGCTGGTCTCCACCGCGCAAGAGCTGCTCCCCGACGGCGCGTCGGCGACCGAGGTCGTCCGCGTGCGCGGCCGCGTCGAGCTGCGCCGCGGCGCGCCCGGCATCGCCCACGACCTACTGGTCACCGAAGCCGACCGGATCGAGGCCGAGCACCCGGGCGTCGCCGCTTCACTGCTCGTCGAGGCG
Source organism: uncultured Conexibacteraceae bacterium (assembly GCA_963731005.1). GTDB lineage: Bacteria > Actinomycetota > Thermoleophilia > Solirubrobacterales > Solirubrobacteraceae > Baekduia. Next base: position 309,547 of record CAVSTZ010000002.1, read on the forward strand.
GCCGTCGCCCACATGATGACGGGCGACATGGAGGCCTTGGTCGCCACCGGCGACCGCGCCCGCGCGCTCTTGGGCGGGCCGGACGGCGATCCCGTGATCGAGGTGCTCGCGGGCGTCCTGGTCGGCGAGGCGCACGCGGCACTCGGCCACGAGGACGAGGCCGACGCGCTGCTGGATCCGGCGCTGCCGTTCCTGACCGGCGAGCACGTGCTGGCGATGCCGTCCGAGCTCGTGGGCATGGCCGGCCAGTGCGCCATCTGGTACGAGCGCTGGGACCGTGCGACGGCGGTCCTCCACCACCTCGTCACGACCGCGCGCGAGGCCAGCGCGATCAACCACCTCATCTACCCGCTGACCGCCCACTCGATCCTGGACTTCCGCCGCGGACGCTGGGGTGCCGCGCTGGCCGACGCCGGCGAGGCCGAGCGCCTGGCGCGCGAGACGGGGCTCAAGCCGCTGCTGACCTTCGCGCTCTCGGTGCTCGCCCACGTCGAGGCCGGGATGGGCCGTCGCGATGACGCGCGCGCCCACGCGCGGGAGGCCGTGCACCTCGGCGAGCTGCTCGGCGGCGACGCGATCACGACCTACGGGCTCACCGCGCTGGCCTTCGACGCGCTCGGTGCCGGCGAGGTCGAGATCGCGAGCGAGTTCTATGACCGCGCGCACCGGATCGCCGCGCGGCTGCACACGCAGCGCGGCGTCGTGCAGTTCGGTGCCGATCGCGTCGAGGCGCTGGCGCGGCTGGGCCGGACCGACGAGGCGTTCCAGGCCCTGGAGGAGTTCGCCGACACGCCGGGCGGCGGCCACTGGGCGCTCGGCGCGCTGGCCCGCTGCCGCGGCATCCTCGCCGCCAAGAACGCCGACGCCCACTTCGAGGCCGCGCTGTCGCATCACCAGCACGACGGGCAGCCGTTCGAGCGGGCGCGCACGCAGCTGGCCTACGGCGAGCGCCTGCGCCGCGACCGTCGCCGCGGCGACGCGCGAGAGCAGCTCTCCGAGGCGCTGGAGGCCTTCGAGCGGCTCGGCGCGGCGCCCTGGGCCGACCGCACGCGCGTCGAGCTGCGCGCCACCGGCGGCGCGGCGGCCGAGGGCGACGCGGCGGAGAAGTCGGCGGTTGCCGCGGCCGGGCTGGAGGAGCTGACGGCGCACGAGCTGCAGATCGCCAGGTTGGTGGCCTACGGCATGACCAACCGCGAGGTCGCGGCCAAGCTCTTCCTCTCACCCAAGACGATCGAGTACCACCTGTCGCAGATCTACCGCAAGCTCGACCTGCGGTCGCGGACGCAACTCGCGTCGCTGATGGCCCAGGAGATGCCCGAGACGACGCGGGCGGCCTAGCAGCCCCGCGTGGGGTGGGCCTCCTGAGCGCGACGTGGTCGCGCCAAACAGGCCCACCCCCCCTCGGTGGCGGCTAGCGCGACGGGTCGAGCAGGAGCTTGCCGCGGGTGCGGCGGCTCACGAGCTCCTCTTGGGCGCGGCGCGCCTCGCTCAACCCGTAGGTCTCGCCGACGACGGCACGGACGTCACCGCGCGCCGCGAGCGCGAACAGCTCCGCGAGTGGCTCGGCGAGGTGCTCGCGTCGGTCGAGGTAGTGAAAGAGCCAGAAGCCGGTGATCGACTGCGAGCGCTTGAGCAGGCGGCCGGTCCGGACCTCGTTCTGCTCACGCGAGGAGATGCCGTAGACGACCATCCGCCCCATGTCGGCCAGCGCCCGCAGCGCGATGTCGAAGAGCTCGCCGCCGGCCATCTCGAAGACGACGTCGACCTCGCGGCCGTCGTTGGCCTCCAACAACCGTTCGCGCAACCCTTCGGGGGATCCGTCGATCGCCGCGTCGGCACCCAAGGACAAGCACAACTCGCGCTTCTCGGCCGACGACGCCGTCGCGATCACGCGCCCCGCGCCCAGCGGCTTGGCCAGCTGCACGGCCAGCGAGCCGACCCCGCCGGCGCCGCTGACGACCAGCACCGACTCGCCGTCGCGCACCCGCGCGCAGGTCCGATACAGATGCCACGCGGTCAACCCCTGCAACAACAGCGCGAGCGCCGTGCCGTCGTCCAGCCCGTCGGGGATCGGGAACGTGCGATCGGCCGGCGCGAGCGCGTACTCGGCGTAGCCGCCGTGGCCGACCAGCGCGACGACGCGCTCACCGGTGTCCTCGCGCACGCCCGCGACCTCGGAGCCCGGAACGAGCGGCAGCGACTGGCGCTGGACGTACTGATCCTCGCGCTGATGGGTGTCGGCGAAGTTCAGCCCGGCGCGGCTGACCCGCACCAGCACCTGCCCCTCTGCGGGCTCGGGCACGGGCACCTCGACGAGCTCCAAGACCTCCGGGCCGCCGAAGGCAACCTGCTGAATGGCACGCATCGGCCGCCACCCTACTCACGGATCTCTCTAACCTCCCCGACCGAATGAGCCTCACAGTCGTCGGATCCCTGGCCTATGACGCCGTCAAGACGCCCTTCGGGGAGCGCGAGCGGATGCTCGGCGGCGCCGCCACCCACTTCGCCCTCGCGGCCTCGTTCTTCGACGAGGTCCGCCCGGTCGGCCCGGTCGGCGACGACTTCGACGAGGCGTCGTTCGCGACGCTGCGCACGCGCGGCACGGTGACCGACGACGTCGAGGTCGTCGCCGGTGGCAAGACGTTCTTCTGGAAGGGCGTCTACTCGTCCAACCTCAACGAGCGCGAGACGCTGGCCACCGATCTCAACGTCTTCGAGTCGTTCTCACCGAAGCTGTCGCAGGCCTCCCAGGACGCCGACGTCCTCTTCTTGGCCAACATCCAGCCCGACCTGCAGCTCGACGTGCGCCAACAGTGCACGAAGGCGCGCTTCGTCGCGATGGACTCGATGAACCTCTGGATCGACATCGCCAACGCGTCGCTCAAGAAGGTCATCGGCACTGTCGACTGCCTGATCCTCAACGACGAGGAGCTCGAGCAGCTGACCGAGAAGCCGACGCTGCAGCAGGCCGCGCACGAGATCCTGACGTGGGGTCCCAAGGCGGTCGTCGCCAAGCTCGGCAAGTACGGCGCCGCGCTCTTCACCGCCGACGACTTCTTCGCGCTGCCCGCCTACCCGCTGGCCGAGGTCATCGACCCGACCGGCGCAGGCGACACGTTCGCCGGCGGCTTCGTCGGCTACGTCGCCGCCCACCCGGAGGAGGAGATCGACCATCAGCTCCTCAGCCGTGCAATGGCCTATGGCACGGCGCTGGCCTCCTACAACGTCGAGGAGTTCGGCACCGAGCGCGTCGAGCGCCTGACCGCCGACGAGGTGCAGGCGCGCGTCGCCGACCTCCAGCGCATGACGGCCTTCACGGTCGACCCCGTGGCGCTGCGCGCCTAGCGGCAGCGCGCGCGACACACCCGGGCATCGGTCATTTGGCCAAAACCCGGACTGATGCGGACGTAGTGCGTTTGCGGCGGCCGATCCCTGGATTGTCCGCGCCGCTCCCCGATGGCCGCGGGCTCCATTGGCCTGGAGGCCGCAATGCCTGCTGTCGCTCGCGCGCTCGCTCTCGCAACGTCCACGACCCTCGCCGCCCTGGCCCTCGCACCGATCACCGGTGCCTCGGCCGCGACCGTCAGCGCACCCGACGGCCTCACCGCCAAGCCCGCGGCCACCGCCAAGCGCCACGGCCCCGTCAAGGCCCGCGCCGCCCAGACGTCGGCGACCGACCCGCGTGCCGCCGAGCAATGGCCACTGCAGGGCGACGCGCCGATGGGCATCGACACCGCCTGGCGCCAGACCACCGGCGCCGACGTCACGGTCGCGATCATCGACTCGGGCATCGACCTCGGCCATCCGGATCTCGCGCCGAACCTGTGGACCAACCCGGGCGAGGTGCCCGGCAACGGCGTCGACGACGACGGCAACGGCTACGTCGACGACGTCCACGGCTATGACTTCGTCGAGGGCGACGGCAACCCGCAGGACGCCAACGGCCACGGCACCCACGTCGCCGGCATCGTCGGCGCGCGCGGCGGCAACGGCATCGGTGGCGCCGGCGTCGCCTGGCAGGCCCGCCTGATGGCCGTCCGCGTCCTCGACGACCAGGCCCGCGGGACCACGGCCGCGGTCGCCGACGGCATCCGCTACGCCGTCGACAACGGCGCGCGGATCGTCAACCTCAGCCTCGCCGGGCCGACGCCGACGCCGGATCTCGAAGACGCCGTCCGCTACGCCCAGGCGCACGGCGTCCTGATCGTCGTCGCCGTCGGCAACGACGGCGCCGACCTCACGAACGCCCCGACCTATCCCGCCGCCTACGGCGAGGACAACGTCCTCGGCGTCGCGGCAACGACGCGCGACGGCGGCCTCTCCGGCGTCTCGGACTACGGCCCCGGCGCCGATGTCGCCGCTCCGGGCGAGCAGATCCTGTCCACCGGTCTCGGCGGCGGCTATGAGTGGCGCACCGGCACGTCGATGGCCGCCCCCGAGGTCGCGGGCGCGCTCGTCCTGCTCGCCGCCGCGCGGCCCGACCTCGACGGCAACGGCCTGCGCGACGCGCTGCTGGCCGGCGTCCGCCACACCGGTCTCCCGGTCGCCGCCGGCGCGCTGGACATCGGCGCGGCGCTGCGCACCGTGATCGCCCCGAGCGCCTGGAAGAGCGCGCCGAACGAGGCGCTGTCGTCCTACACCCTCGGCGCGGTGCGCGCTACGGCGAAGGGCAAGTCGTCGGCCGCCAAGAAGAAGGTCAAGGGCAAGTCGAGCGCCAAGGCCTCCAAGAAGGCCAAGGCCCGCGCCCGTGCGAAGGCCAAGGCGCGCAAGGCCCGTCAGGCCAAGGCCCGCAAGGCCGCCGCCCGCGCCAAGGCCGCCCGCCGCGGCCTGCGCCGCCATCGCTGAGCGCGCGCGAACAACCCGGCGCAGAAAAACGCACGCCGGCCCGGTGGCCCGGGTAGCGTTGTCCTCACATGACCTGGGGCTTCATCTGGCTGATGCTGGTGCTCAAGATCCCGATCGCCGCCCTGCTCTACATCGTGTGGTGGGCGGTGCACCAGGACACCGAGCCCGACGTCGGACCCAGCGACGGCGACGGCGGGACGAAGGTCTACCCGCACGACGATCTGCGCCCGCGGCTTCCACGCCCACCACGCCACCGCGGCCCCCACGGCTCCCCGAGCCCACCCGCACCCCAGCGCTCACGCGCCCGCCCAACCGTCGCCCGCTCGCGCCACCCGCAGCGCAATTAGCCGCGAAACGGTAGCGTAGACCGCTGCGAAACGGTAGCCTGGGACCCACTTTTTGCCTGCTAATCGCGATGTTTGAACTGCGGCCCTGTTCGGCCCCTACGCTGGCTGGTCGGCCCGCGTCGCGGCGTCCTGCAGCGCCTCGATACGGCTGACGTCGCGGACGGCGCCCTTGTCGGCCGAGGTGGCCATCGCCGCGTAGGCGCGCAGCGCCGGGGTGACGGCGCGAGGGCGGTCCTGTGCCGGGCGGTAGCCGGTCGTGGCCTCCAGCCGCGCGCGGCGATCGTCGAGCTCGGCGTCGGTCACGTCGAGCGCGATCGTCCGGCCCGGGATGTCGATGACGATGGTGTCGCCGTCCTCGACCAGCGCGATCGCGCCGCCGCTGGCCGCCTCGGGCGAGACGTGGCCGATCGACAGCCCCGACGTGCCGCCCGAGAAGCGTCCGTCGGTCAGCAGCGCGCACTGCGCGCCGAGTCCGAGGCCCTTCAGATAGGAGGTCGGGTAGAGCATCTCCTGCATCCCCGGCCCGCCGCGCGGACCCTCGTAGCGGATGACGACCACGTCGCCGGGCTTGACGCGCTGGTTGAGGATCGCGTCGACCGCCGCCTCCTGGGACTCGACCACGACGGCCGGCCCCGAGAACTTCCAGATCGACTCGTCGACGCCCGCCGTCTTCACGACGCAACCGTCAACCGCGATGTTCCCGTACAGGATCGCCAGGCCACCATCGCGCGTGTAGGCGTGCTCGACGTCGCGGATGCAGCCCTCGGCCGCGTCGACGTCCAGCGTCTCCCAGCGCTCGGACTGCGAGAACGCGGTGGCGGACCGCTCGCAGCCCGGCGCGGCGTGGAAGAGCTCGATCGCCACGTCGGAGGCCGAGCCGCCGCGGATGTCCCACTCGTCCAGCCAGCCCTGCAGCGTCGGCGCGTGCACGGCGGCGACGCCGTCGTGCAGCAGCCCACCGCGGTGCAGCTCGCCGAGGATCGCGGGGATGCCGCCGGCGCGGTGGACGTCCTCCATCAGGTAGTGGCCGTTCGGCGCGACCTTGCAGACGCACGGCACGCGGCGCGAGACCTCGTCGATGTCGGCCATCGTGAAGTCGAGCTCGGCCTCCTGGGCGGCGGCCAGCAGGTGCAGCACCGTGTTGGTCGAGCCGCCCATGGCGACGTCGAGCGTCATCGCGTTCTCGAAGGCCTCACGCGTCGCGAGCGCGCGCGGGAGCACCGACGCGTCGTCGCCGTCGTAGTAGCGCGTGCACAGCTCGACGGCCGTACGGCCGGCGGCCTCGTAGAGCTCCCTGCGCGCGGTGTGCGTCGCCAGCGTCGAGCCGTTGCCCGGCAGCGCGAGGCCCAGCGCCTCGGTCAGGCAGTTCATCGAGTTGGCCGTGAACATGCCGCTGCAGGAGCCGCAGGTCGGGCACGCGGCCTCCTCGATGCGGGCGAGGTCGTCGTCGGAGACCGCGTCGGCCACGGCGTCGGCGATCGCCGTGATCAGGTTCAGGCGCTTGCGCACGGTGCCGTCGACGAGCGTCGCCTCGCCGCCCTCCATCGGGCCGCCGGAGACGAAGACCGTCGGGATGTTCAGCCGCAGCGCGGCGTTGAGCATGCCCGGCGTGATCTTGTCGCAGTTGGAGATGCAGACCATGCGCGTCGGCGCAGTGCGCGTTGACCATGTACTCGACCGAGTCGGCGATCAGGTCGCGCGAGGGCAGCGAGTAGAGCATCCCGTCGTGGCCCATCGCGATGCCGTCGTCGACGGCGATCGTGTTGAACTCGCGCGCGATGCCGCCCGCGGCGTGAATCGCGTCGGAGACGACCCTGCCGACGGGCGCAAGGTGCGTGTGGCCGGGGACGAACTGCGTGTAGCTGTTGGCGACCGCGATGATCGGCTTGCGCCCGATGTCCTCACGCTCGACGCCGGCGGCCCGCAGGAGCGAGCGAGCGCCCGCCATGTTGCGTCCGTGCGTGACCGTTCGCGACCTGAGGTGCGGCATGCCGCAAAGGGTACCCGCCCGCGCGCGCCGCCCCTTCGGATATTGTCGCGCGCATGCATGCGCTGACCGCGTTGGTGCTGGCCGCTGAGGCCGGCGGCGAAGAGAAGTCGAAGACCGCCTTCTACGTCCTCGGCGGACTCTTGGTCGTCTGGGCCCTGGTCCTGTCGGGCATCGGCATGGCGTCGGCGGAGTTCCCGGCCACGGTCGGGGCCAAGCGCGGCGTGATCGGGCTCACCGCCCTGCTCATGGCCGGCGCGATGGCCACGGCCGTCATCACCGCCTGACCCAGGTGAATTGACGCGTTCTGAGCGGCTGTTTGCGACGCGGGGACACTAGTATGCAGAGGCGATCCCCTTACCCGAGAGAGGGCACCGATCGTGAGCGAAGCTCAGACGCAGGACGGCGGCGGCGTAGCCGCGGCCGGGCAGGACACGCTGACCGTCACCGACAACCGGACCGGCCAGACCTACGAGGTGCCGATCACCGACGGAACCGTCCGCGCCATGGACTTCCGGCAGATCAAGACCTCCGACGACGACTTCGGGCTGATGACCTACGACCCGGCGTTCACGAACACCGCGTCGTGTCGCTCGGCCATCACCTACCTCGACGGCGAGAACGGCGTCCTGGAGTACCGCGGCTACCCGATCGAGCAGCTCGCCGAGCACTCGACGTACCTCGAGGTCGCCTACCTGCTCGTCCACGGTGAGCTGCCCACGCAGCCGCAGCTGGACCAGTGGAAGCACGACATCACGACCCACACGTTCGTGCACGAGAACGTCAAGGAGTTCGTCGACGGCTTCCGTCACGACGCGCACCCGATGGGCATGCTCGTCGGCTCGGTCGGCGCGCTTGTCGACGTTCTACAAGGACGCCAACGAGATCAACGACCCCGAGAACCGCAACGATCCAGACGATCCGGTTGATCGCCAAGATGCCGACGCTCGCCGCGTTCGCCTACCGGCACATCATGGGGCAGCCCTACGTCTACCCGGACAACGATCTGGAGTACCCGGGTAACTTCCTCAACATGATGTACAAGATGACCGAGCTGAAGTACGAGCCCGATCCTCGACTCGAGCGCGCGCTCGACGTCCTGTTCATCCTGCACGCCGACCACGAGCAGAACTGCTCGACCAACGCGGTCCGCGCGGTGGGCTCCTCGCAGGTCGACCCGTACTCGGCGGTCGCCGCCGGCGTCGCGGCGCTCTACGGCCCGCTGCACGGCGGCGCCAACGAGGCCGTGCTGCGGATGCTCAAGCGCATCGGCACCAAGGAGAACATCCCGGACTTCATGCAGGGCGTGAAGGACGGCAACGAGCGGCTGATGGGCTTCGGCCACCGGGTCTACAAGAACTACGACCCGCGCGCCACGATCATCAAGAAGGCCTGCGACGACGTGTTCGAGGTGACGGGCGTCAACCCGCTGCTCGACATCGCGCTCGAGCTCGAGAAGATCGCGCTCGAGGACGACTACTTCGTCTCCCGCAAGCTCTACCCGAACGTCGATTTCTACTCGGGCCTGATCTACGAGGCGCTCGGACTGCCGGTGGACATGTTCCCCGTCATGTTCGCCATCCCCCGGACCTCGGGCTGGATCGCCCAGTGGCTGGAGATGATCACCGACAAGGAGCAGAAGATCGCGCGCCCGCGCCAGATCTACACCGGCGAGCGCACGCGCGACTACGTCGGGATCGGCGCCCGCTCTTAGCGGCTCAGCGTTTGTGCGGTCCGTCGCTTGCGTGACGGGCCGCACAGAGCTTCCGGGTGAGAGGCGTAGCGTCTTGGTTGCATGACGCTACGTCCCTCAGCCGGATTTCCCGAGATCCAGCTTCGGCGCATCAGGCCGGAGGACAAGGATGCGCTGGTCGCCGGGCTGGGGCATTTGTCGGAGCGCTCGGTCTACCAGCGCTTTCTGGCCCCCAAGCCGCGGCTGACGACCTCGGAGCTGCGCTACCTGACCGAGGTCGACTTCGTCGACCACTACGCCTTGGTCGCCGTGCTGGCCCGCTCACCCCAGGTGGTCGTCGGGGTCGGCCGCTGGGTGCGGTCGACGGCGTCGCCGGCCGATGCCGAGATCGCGATCGTCATCGCCGACGACCTGCAGGGACGCGGCGTCGGGACGCAGCTGGGGCGCGCGCTGACCGACGCGGCGCGAGCGCGCGGGATCGAGCGCTTCACGGCGTCGATGCTGCCGACCAACCAGGCCGCGCACCGCCTCTTCGCCAAGATCTCCTCGCAGCTGCAGACGGTCCACCACCAGGGCGTCGACGAGCTCGTCGCGCCGCTGACCGCCGCCGCCTGACCGCCGCCGCCTGAGCGCCGCGCGTTAGGCTGCGCCGCCTGATGGCGGCCGGCTTTCGCGTGATCATCCGACGGCGCGACGGGGAGACCGAGAAGCGGCGCTTCGCGACGCTCGCCGACGCCGTCGACGACCTGGAGAGCGAGCTGCGCTCCGTGGCGTCGGTGATCGCGCGGGCGCCGCGGGTCGAGCGGGCGCTGGGGCGCGACTACGAGCCGGCCGAGCAGGTCGCGGTGCGCGGCGAGCTGCGCGGGCCGCGCGGCGTGCGCGCCGGCGTCGACGTCCGCGGGGACGGCGAGATGGTGGCGTTCACCGGCGTCGTGCGGCGCAGGCCGATCGCGCTCGGCGACCGCGACGACGCTTGGGCAGGGCTCCGGCGCGAAGTGGGTCTCGCCACGCGCTAGCGTCGGGCCCATGGCAACAATCTCCGCAGCAGCGTCCGGCACGTTCAAGATCGGCGGCGACCTCGAGGTGACACGCCTGGGCTATGGCGCGATGCGCATCGTGGGCGACGGCGTCTGGGGCCCGGCGCAGGATCCGGCCGGCGTCCAGGCCGTCTTGAAGCGCCTGCCCGAGCTGGGCGTCGACTTCGTCGACACGGCCGACTCGTACGGACCCGGATATTCCGAGGACTACATCGCCGAGGCGCTGGCGCCCTACGACGGCGTGCGGGTCGCGACCAAGGGTGGCTTCACGCGCCACGGACCGAGCGTCTGGGAGCAGCTCGGGCGCCGGGAGTACCTGCGCCAGTGCGCGCTGATGAGCGCCCGCCGGCTGGGCGTCGAGACGATCGACCTGTGGCAGCTGCACCGCATCGATCCGCGCACCGATCGCGCCGAGCAGTTCGCCGAGATGCAGGCCTTGAAGGACGACGGCCTCGTGCGCCATCTCGGGCTGTCGGAGGTCTCGGTCGACGAGATCAAGGCCGCTCAGGAGGTCTTCGAGGTCACGACGGTGCAGAACTTGTACAACTTGTCGACGCGCCAGTCCGAGGAGGTCCTGGCCTACTGCGAGGAGCAGGGGATCGGGTTCATCCCCTGGTTCCCGCTGGCCTCCGGTCAGCTGGCCCAGCCGGGCGGAGCGGTCGACGAGATCGCCCACGCGCACGGCGCCACGGCGGGTCAGGTCGCGCTGGCGTGGCTGCTGGCCAAGTCCCCCGTGATGCTGCCGATCCCGGGCACGAGCTCGGTCGCGCACCTGGAGGAGAACGTGGCGGCGGCGGAGCTGACGTTGAGCGAGTCGGAGCTGGCGACGCTGGACGCGGCGTCGGCCTGAGGGCGAGCGGTGCGGGGCGGCTCGTGGTGAATAGTTCACCACGAGCCGCCCCGGATCTCGTCAGCGCTCGAGCCGTCCGTAGGCGCGCAGGGTGGTGAGCGCGTTGAGCGTCACCATCCCGCGCCACTCGAAGGCGACGGCGGGATTCCAGGCGGCCCAGGTGAAGTCCCAGCCGCCGTCGTCGCGCTGAGCGGCGGCCAGCTCGTCGAGCTGGGACTCGATCAGTGCGTCGGGGAAGAGGGCGCGGCCGGCGTGGTCGGGGCGCGGGGCGATCTCCAGGGCGCTGAGCGCCTCGCCGTCGACGCCCGCCTCGACCCTGAGGATGCCGTCGTCGGGCATGCGCTCGCGGAGGGCGTCGAGCTCGATGTTCGCGCGGGCGCGGTCCGGCACAGCGTCGAGGAAGTGCACCGTGTAACGGAAGGAGTAGGCGTCGCTCAGCTCGAGGTCGGCGAGGGCGTTCCACACGTACTCGGTCGCGGGCTGCAGCCAGGGGTGGCCGTCGAGCTTCAGGCGGTACGCCGCGGCGGTGACGCCCGCGGTCATGAGCAGCGACGAGGGCGGATCGTCGGTGGGCGTCCACCATGGGGCGTGCGGCCGGTCGTTGGCGGTCGGCAGGACGAAGGGGATCCCGCCGTCGGCGTTGGTGATGGTCTGCAGCCAGTCGAGCGCACCGGTGGTCAAGGTGGTGGTCTTGCTCGCGAGCTCCGGGATCTCCTCCAGGACCTCGAAGGCGTAGAGCACCGCCGACGGCTGGCTGGAGGGCGTGCGGAGGTCGGGCTCCATGAGGCCCACGCCACCGTCGGCGTTGCGGTAGGCGTCGACGGCGCGCAGGACCGCGTCGGCGCTCGCCGGGGCATCGCCAAACAGATGGTCGAAGCGCCGGCGCTCCAGCAGCCGGCCGTGCGTGTGGACGAACTGCGCTGCGGCGGCGATGTCGGTCATGGGTGCAGCGTGGCGCATCGGGAGCGTGGGCGGCTTGAACGGATCGGCCATCGTGGCCGGGCCTCGCGACCACCTCGGGGAGAGGGTGGGCCCGTTGAGCGCGGCCTGATCGCGCCGGACGGGCCCACCCCGCGGCGCACCAAGCCGGCGGTGCATCGTGGGCCTGTTGAGCGTGGCCTGATCGCGTCAGACAGGCCCACCCGCGGCGCACCAAGCCGGCGGTGCATCGTGGGCCTGTTGAGCGTGGCCTGATCGCGTCAGACAGGCCCACCCGGCCGGGTGTATCAGGCGCGTGGTGGTTCGCCGGCGGGCGTGGCGCCGGTGGCGAGGAGTGCTGAGGGTGGGAGGCCGGTGAGCCGGCGGCATTCGCGGGCGAGGTGGGCCTGGTCGGCGTAGCCGGCTTCGGCGGCGAGGCGGGCGAGTGGGGCGTCGGCCACGGCGGGTGCGTGCGCGTGATGCAGGAAGCGCTGGAAGCGCAGGACGCGGACGAGCGTCGCGGGGCCGTAGCCGACGGCCCGTTCGAACCGGCGACGGAGCTGGCGCTCGCTGAGGCCGGCAGCACGGGCGCTCGCGGCAACGGTCGCTGTGTCGTCCTGGCCGCCGACCGGTCGCGCCAGGGCCAACGCCGCGCGTCGGACCTCGTGGTCGGCGTCCTCGGGCGCGGGCAGCCGCCGCGCGATCCCGCCGATCAGCGCCAGCAATGCGGCACGCTCATCCTGCGCAGCGACAACGCGATCCTCCAGCCGCCGCGCATCCGTTCCCCAAAGCTCGGCGAGCGGCACGCCCTGGTCGCGCAGCTCGCCGGCCGGAACGCCGAGCGCCGCACCCGCCGCACCGACCCGGAAGCGCACGCCGACCCGCGCTTGCCCCGGCGTCGCGGGCGCAAGGGTCGCCGCCGTCGCCGGCCCGGCGACCACGAGCCGTCCACCGCTGAGCACGACATCGACGCACGCGTCTGGCAGCACCCGCACCTCGCCGTCGTGCGAGACCCACACGCAGGCGACGAGCGCCTCCAGGCCGGGTGGCGGCGCGAACTCGCGATAGCGGACAGACGTCACATCACCATGGTTGCGCACTCGCCGCCGACCGCAAACGCACCCGCGGCGCGGCGTCGACGCGCACGGAGTCGACCGCAGCCGTCACGCGGAGACGCGCACCGCGTCGACGCACGTTCGCGAGCTTCACAGGACCAGCGTCGCACCGTGATCGCGCAGCCAGCGCCGCGGGATCTCATAGCCGGGCATCAGCCGGCCCATCAGCGCCCAGAAGCGCGGCGAGTGATCCATGACCGCGAGGTGGGCGGCCTCGTGCCGAACGACGTACTCCAGCACCACCTCGGGCGCGAGCAGCAGCCGCCAGTTGAACGACATCGCGCCCGACGAGGAGCAGGACCCCCAGCGCGTGCGCTGATCGCGGATCGTCAGCTTGGTGTAGGACTTGCCCACCGCGGCGGCGGCCGCGTCCAGCCGCGGCGCGATCTCGGACCGCGCCTGGCGTCGATACCAGCGCTCGATCGCCGCCCGCGCCGCAACCGCGTCGTCGGGCACGAGCAGGACGTCGCCGCGCCGATGCACGCGCGTGCGGCCCGCCTCCGGCGCGAGCACCAGGTCGACGCCGAGGTAGGGCACCGTTTGCCCCCGCGCGGCGACCCGCGCCTGCGCCCGCGCGACCTCCGCCTGGCGCCGGGCGATCCAGCCGCGCAGCTCGACCACCGCGCTCGCCGCCTCTCGCGCGGCGGCCCGCCGCGGCAGGACGACCTCCACCGACCCGTCGCGCGGATCCACCCGCACCCGCACGCGCCGCGCGCGGTCCGAGCGGCGGATGGAGTAGTCGAACGGCGGAGCGGCCTCAGGTGACACGGCGCTGCAGGCTACGCGCCGCCGCCGACAGTCACCGCGACCGGCGCGCGCGGCGGGCGCGCGCACGCGACCGGCCTGCGCGACGCGGCGCACGCGGACAGCGTCGCCCCGCCGAACCGCGCTCAGCCCCGGCGCTCCTCCAACAGGCCCGCGAGGTTCGCGACCGCCAGGTCGTCCCCCAGCGCGGCGCCGGCGCGGAAGGCCTCCTCGGCGGCGTCGATGCGCCCCTGATCCCAGAGCAGGACCCCGAGGTTGTTGTAGGCCTCGTCGTCGCCGTGCTCGGCGGCGCGGCGGTAGAGGGACTCGGCCTCGAAGGAGCCGGGATCGATGTCGCTGAGGTGGTTGGCGAGCTGCGTCTCGGCGGTCGCGACCTGGCGGTCGGCGCCCTCGCGCAGGATCGCCTCGGCCTCCTCGATGCGCTCCTCCAACCGCAACACGGATGCAAGGAAGGCATAGGCCTCGACGCCGCCGGCGACGATCGCCTCGCGCAGGACCGTCTCGGCCTCGTCGAGGCGGCTCTCGTCCTGCAGCAACGCGCCGAGGTCCACGAGCGCCTCGACGTCGCCCATCTCCGCGCCCTGGCGGAAGAGCGCCTCGGCCTCCTCGACCTCACCGCTGTCGGCCAGCGCGTTGCCGAGCAGGCGGTGCTCGGTCTCGCCGATCGCGACCGTCGTGCGCCACAGCGCGATCGCCTCCTCCAGCCGACCCACGTCATACAACAACAGCCCGAGGTTGTGCCCCGCCGCCAGCTCCCCGCGGTCGGCGGCCTCGCGGTAGTTGGCCTCGGCGCCGGCCACGTCGCCTTGATCCCACAGCGCGTTGCCGAGCGGGATCAACGCATCGAGATCACCGTCGTCGACGGCCTGTCGCAGCACGTCGACCGCCTCGCCCGAGCGATCCAGCTCGATCAGCAGCTCACCGAGGTAATAGCCGGCATCCGGCTCACCTTCGACGACCGCCTGACGCAGCAACCGCTCCGCCTCGGCATGATCACCCGCCTGCTGCGCCCGCAGCCCTTCGCCGAGGATGCCGGTCCGGTGCTCGTCTGCCATGCCCTCACTACAGCAGGTGCGCGGCTGAGGCCGACACACGCCCGCGCCGACGGACGGCACCCAGACGTTGGATCTCAACGTCTACGTGCCATCGATGTGTGCGACGGATCTCGTGATCGGGTCCAGATGATCCGCCATGATGCCCGTCTCGTGCCCCGCTCCCTCGCGCATCTCCCGCCGCAGGTCCAAGCGCCGTTCGACGTCTTCATCTCGGGCGTGCCGCAGCAGGAGGGCGTCGACTACGTCGTCGAGGGGCGTGACCTGGTGTTCGAGCGCGATCTGCGCAAGGACAAGGTGAGCGGCTGGCGGTGGTTCCTGGGTGCGTGGGGCGTCGGCACCTACCGCCAAAACGACTCCGTCGACATCCGCTACACCTTGAACGGCCGGCCGATGGTCGCCGAGGGGCTCGAGATCGAGCCCGGCTGAGCGGACGGCTCTCCACCCGCCACGGGTACGGATATCCGGCTATCGGGAGGTCTGGTGGGGCGCCACCCTGAGGGAATGCCCCTCTCCTCCCCCACCTTCCTCCCCGCCCAGGGCATCGAGCACCTTCGTCTGACGTTGCAGGCACGTGCCTGGGAGCGCGCGACGCGCGCCCTGCTCGACGACCTCGACCTGCCCGACGACGCCCGCATCCTCGACGCCGGCCGGCTGACGATCGACGACGTCTTCCACGCCGCGCTGCCACCCGCCCGCTTCGACGTCGTCCACGCGCGCTTCCAGCTCTGCACGCTCGGCCGCGCCGCCGAGCAGCTCGAGGTCTACCGCCGGCTGGTCGCACCCGGTGGCGTCCTGATCCTTGAGGAGCCCGACACGCGCAGCTGGCACTACGAGCCCTACGCGCCGGCGACGCAGCACCTCATCGGCCGGGTCGCCCAGGCCCTCGGCGCCGCGGGCGGCAACCTCGATGTCGGCCGCCGCCTCGCCGGCTTGCTGCGCAACGCCGACCTCGAGCCGTCGGTGCGCACGCACGCACTCGGCCTGGAGGCCGGTCACCCGGACCTACAGATGCCGCTGCAACTCGCGGACTCGTTGAGCGACCGCCTCGCCGACATCCTCGGCAAGGACGGCCTCGCCGGCCTGCGCGAGCAGAGCGCCAAGGAGCTCGACGACGCCGACCGCCGCGGGACGACGTTCACGCTGGTGCAGGCGTGGGCGCGGGTGCCGTAGATCCGATCGGCTATCCGCGCGATCACGCGGATTTATGCTGCATGGCGCAGAATCGTCTACAATCCGCGTGATCGCGCGGATTTCTTGACATCAGGCACCGTTTCTCCAACATCCGCGCGATCACGCGGATATGTCGAAAGCGAATCCCACATCTGAACGGATCGGCGAAGCCGTACGTGCGGAGCGCAAGCGCCAGGGGCTCGACCAACGAACGCTGGCGCTCGTCTCGAACGTCGGCGAACGCTCCATCTACCGCATCGAGAACGGCGAGCAGACCGTTCGACTGGATGTTCTGCTGCGTGTGCTGGCCGCTCTGGGCCTGCAACTGGACGTCGTCGCACGGAGACCGTCGTGAGCCTCGGCGTCTACTGGGACGGAGTGCTCGTCGGCCGATTGATCCGCGGCGCAGAGCGCACGCGCGAGTACGCCTTCGAGTACGCGGATCGACCTCGAGCGATCTCATTGTCGCTGCCGACGGACCAGAGGTCCTTCACATCTGCAGAGTCACGTCCGTTCTTCGACGCGCTCCTCCCCGAGGGCACCGTGCGCGAGCAGATCGCCGCACAACTCAAGCTGGCCGCCACCGACAGTTACAGCTTGCTCGCCGCCCTCGGACGTGACTGCGCGGGCGCCCTTCAGGTCATGGACGCCAAGCGGATGTCCGACCCCGCCGGCGCGCGCTGGCTCGATGGAGACGAGCTGAACACCCTCATCGCCGAGCTCCCTTCACACCCTCTCGGGATTGACACCGGCGACGAGCGACTCCGACTCAGCCTCGCCGGGGTGCAGCGCAAGGCGGTGCTCGTGCGCGACGATGCCGGGCAGTTCGGCCGGCCGCTCCACGGCCTGCCGAGCACGCACATCCTGAAACCCGACCTGGCCACCGGCGACTACCCGGCCGTCGCCATCAACGAGTACTTCTGCATGCGCCTGGCCAGAGACGCAGGGCTCCCGGTCGCGAACGTCGAGCTGATGACGATCGCTGAGCGTCCGTGCCTGGTCGTCGAGCGCTTTGACCGAGACCGCGGATCCAGCCCTGCCCGGCGTCTCCATCAAGAGGATCTCTGCCAGGCGCTCGGAATCACGCCCGACTTCAAGTACCAACTCCCCGACTGGCGGCTGCCCTCCTACAAAGCCCTCGGCGATCTCCTCGCTCAGCACAGCGTCCGGCCCGGCGCGGACCGTCTCGCCGCCGCCGAGGCCGCGGTGTTCCACTTCTTGGTCGGCAACGCCGATGCCCATGCCAAGAACATTTCCTTGCTCCACGACACGGACGGGGTCCGACTCGCCCCGCTCTACGATGTCGTCTCGACGGAGGCATACCCGGGGCTCAACAGGCAGCTCGCGTTGGGCATCGGCGACGAGTTCGATCCGGATGCCATCGGCGAGATCGCGTGGGGTGATCTGGCCTTCGACTTCGGGTTGAACGTCGCTGCCTTCGCCGGCCGACGAGCACTCCTGGTCGACCGCGTCGCGAAGGCAGCGGCCGCCCTCCGCGACGAGGCGTACGCCGACGGCTGGCACGACGAAATCATCGACACCGTCCTCGGCGTCATCGCAACTCGCGCCGAGGCGGCCGGCAGCTAAGACGCCGGCTTGCGCGCCGTGACGATCAGGTAGTCGCACCGCAGCGCGACGCGCCCGTCGCGGCCCTGGTCGCGCTCGGCGACCAAGCCGCCAAGAGCGCCCAGGAGGGACGGCCAACGGCCTTCGGCCTCCAACCGCGGGCGTTCTGCCACAACATGGCCGGCGGTGGCGACGAGGAAGGCAATGGCCTGCGCCCGGCCCTCGAACTCCAGCGTCAGCGACTCGCGCGACGCCGCGCTGACCTGGAGGCCCGCGTCACCCAGCAGCGTGGTCGCCGCCGGCTCGTCGCCCCAACGCGGCGGCGGCGCGCCGGGTGGGTGGGCCGAATTCGGGGCAGGCAAGAACGATGACAACGCGGCGCCCATCGCCGGCAGGAAGCTGCCGGGCACCCAGTTGGCGAGCACGGTCCGCCCACCCGGCTTCAGCGCCCGCGCCAGCTCCCGCGCCGCGGCCGGCTGGTCGGAGGCGTACATGACGCCGAACACAGAGACCACGACGTCGAACGCACCGTCGTCGACCGGCAGCGCGACCGCGTCGCCGACGCGCCAGTCGACCGGGACCTCCGGCGCCGACTCGCGCGCCTGCTCCAGGAGCGCCGGTTCGAGATCCACACCAACAACTGGCGACGCGCCACGTGCCGCCGCGGCCAGCGCGGCGTTGCCGGTCCCGCACGCGACGTCGAGCACGGCATCTCCCGCAGCCACCTCGGCCACCTCCACCACCCGCGCCGCGGCCGGCCGCAGCCGCCACGCCATCCGCGCGTAGTTGCCCTGGCCCCAGGTGGTGGCCATGGAGCGCGCCTTACGACGCGACGGCCGGCGGCCGGCGCGGCTCGCCGAGGCCGGTGTGCTGCGCGTCCCACGGACGCCAGAGCCGCAGCGCGCTGAGGATCGCGCGCGTCGCGGGCGAGCGGTTCAGCGTGCAGAAGTGGATGCCCGGCGCGCCGTGGGCGAGCAGGTCGGCGCACTGCATCGTCGCGTAGGAGACGCCGAACTCGGCGACGGCCTCGGCGTCGTCCTGGCGCGCATCGAGCTCCGCCGAGCACGTGCTCGGGCATCGTCGCGCCGCACAGGCTGGTGATCCGCGCGATCTGCCCGTAGCCGGTGATCGGCATGACGCCCGGGATGATCGGCACGGTGATCCCGATCGCCCGCGCGCGCGCCACGAAGTCGAAGTACAACTCGTTGTCGAAGAACAACTGCGTGATCAGGTAGTCGACGCCCGCGTCGACCTTCTGCCTTGAGGTAGCGCAGGTCGTCCTCGGGCGAGGTCGCGTGGATGTGCGTCTCGGGGAAGCACGCGGCGGCGATCGCGAAGTCATAGTCATCGCGCAGCAGCGAGACCAGCTGATGGGAGTACTCCAGGCCGCCCTCGGAGGCGACCCACTCGGCTCCTGCCCGCGCGGCGGGTCGCCGCGCAGCGCGAGCACGTTGTCGATGCCGGCGCCGCGGATCTCCTCCAGCGTCGCCCGCAGCTCCTCGGTCGTGGCGCCGACGCAGGTGAAGTGCGCCATCGCCTCGAGGCCGTGGTCGTCCTTGATGTGGCGCACGGTCTCGACGGTCTTGTCGCGCGTCGTGCCGCCCGCGCCGTAGGTCACCGAGACGAACGACGGCTCCAGCGGCGCGAGCTCGCTGCAGCGCGCGCTCGAAGTTCTCCTCGCCGGCGGCGGTCTTCGGCGGGAAGAACTCGAAGGAGAACGTCGGCTCGTCGCCGTCCAGCAGCTCGTTGATGCGCATGGTCCCCAAACCCTAACACGATCGTGTCAAGGTTTGGCGAACACAGCCATTTGCAGGGACTATGCCGCGACCGACCAGCGCTCGGGCGTGCCCTCGATGCGCTCCACGCGCCCCGTGACCTCCAGATGACGCAGGTAGGAGAGCGTCTCCGACAGCCACCAGTTGGCCGTCAGCGGCGTGATCGCCGCGCCGTAGATCCGTGGGATCGCGTCGAACGCGGTGATCCCCGGCTCGGCCGCGATGACCTCCTGCACCTTGCCGATGCGCTCGCGCACGAGCACGCGGTTGGCGTCGATGTGCGCCTGCACGTCGGTGAACGTGCGACCGTGGCCGGCGAGGCACAGGCGCGCGTCGAGCTCCTGGACGAGGTCGAGCGAGTGCAGGAACTCGCCGGCCGGATCGGGCGAGTAGCCGTAGTCGTAGTACAACGAGACGCGGCCGAGCAGGTGGTCGCCGGAGATCAGGATCCGGCGCTCCTCCTGGTAGAGGCAGACGTGCGACGGCGCGTGGCCGGGCGTCTCGTAGACCTCCCACGTGCCCGAGGTCGGTGTGGATCTCGACGCCCGGCAGCAGGTGGCGGTCCGGCTCGACGATCCCGGCGATCCCGTAGCCCTGGCCGCGGCGCGCCTCGCTGTAGCGCTGCAGCGGCTCCTCGGGAACGCCGCTCTGGCGGGCGACCTCGATGCGACGGTCGAACGCGGCCTCGGGATCGCGCGCGGCGCTGAGCATGTGCTCGTGGTTGGGGTGCATCCACAGCTCGCAGCCGGTGCGCTCGACGATCGTCGCGGCCTGCCCGTAGTGGTCGGAGTGCGCGTGCGTGCAGACGAGCAGCCGGACGTGCTCGAGCTTGAGGTTGACCTGCGCGAGCGCGCGCTCGAGGTTGGCCATCGAGCCCGGCTCGTGCATGCCGGTGTCGACCAGGACGATGCCGTCGCCGGCCGCCAGCGCCCACGCGTTGCAGTGCGGAACGCCCGGCCAGGGCAGCGGCAGCCGCAGCCGCCAGACCCCCGGCAGCACCCGTTCCCCACGTCCCACTTCGCGCTTGCGATTGGCCTCCGGCATCGCGCCCAGCCTAGTCCGTCGGCCCTCTAGACTCCCGGCATGTCAAGCAACGCTGTCAGCAACGGCCGAGTGCGAATCCGTCCCGGCCTCGCGCGCCTCGCGGCGACCGAGCCGGAGCTGATCGCCGATGGCGTCTGGGTCATGCGCGGCGGCTTCCCGCTCAAGTCCATGAACGTGTACTTCGTCCGTGACGGCGACGGCGTCCTGCTCTTCGACGCGGGGATCAGCGACATGACCGCCGCGGTCGCCCGGGCGCCGCGCAGCTCGGCGGGCTCACGCGGATCGTGCTCGGCCACGGCCATCCGGACCACCGCGGCGTCGCGCCCGGGCTGGAGCGTGCCGACGTACTGCCATCCGGACGAGGTCGCCGACGCCGAGGGCGACGGCGGCTGCCACTACTTCGACGTTGGACGCCGCTCGCTCCGCACGGGCGCTTCCTGCTCGGCTCGTTGCTTGCCGATGTGGGACGGCGGGCCCGTGAAGATCGCCGGGACGGTCAGCGAGGGCGACGACGTCGCGGGCTTCAAGGTCGTCCATCTGCCCGGCCACGCGCCGGGGCTGATCGGCCTGTGGCGCGAGAGCGACCGCCTGGCGCTGGTCAGCGACACCTTCTACACGGTCGATCCGCAGACGGGCATCCACGGCCACGCACGGGTCCCCCACCGCGCCTTCAACTGGGACACCGAGATGGCTCGTGCCTCGATCCGCAAGCTCGCCGCGCTGGAGCCGGCGACCGCCTGGGCCGGCCACGCCAATCCGCTGACCGGCGACGTGCGCGGCACGCTCGAGACCGCGGCGGCGACGACCTAGCGTGGGTCGCCGCAGCCGCCAGCGCGGGCGCGTCGACAAGCTCGAGGCGCCGACCACCGACTACACGTCACCCGACGGCGAGCAGGTGCTGACCCTGCGCGGCGCGCTGTCGCCGAAGTCGCGCGCGGAGTACACGCGCGCGTCTGACCCTGCACAGGCGCGGGCGGCGGCCAACGTCGAGGACGTCCGCGCGCGCGCGATCGAGTTCCTCTTCGAGCGGCTGGTCGGCGCGCTGGACGGTCAACGACGTGCCGACCGAGGGCGCCAAGCCGCTGCTCGCGCGCTACCGCGCTGCCACGCGCGACGAGCGCCGCTGGATCACCGACGTCCTGCGCGAGCACTGCGCCGAGTGGTTCCCGGACGTCAAGGTGCCGTAGGCGGGCGCGGCCGATAGCGTCCTGGGCGTGCCGACCGTCCAAGAGGTTCCCGCCCGCCTGCTGCTCGGCTCCGGCCCGTCGCCGGTGCCCGAGCGCATCCTGAAGGCCCTGGCCCATCCGACGGTCGGCCATCTCGACCCCGCCTTCGGCGCGCTGCAGGACGATCTCGCCGCGCTGCTGCGCGCGACGATGCAGACCACCAACAAGGTCGACGTTCCCGCTGAGCGCGACGGGCAGCGGCGGGATGCAGGCGATGGTGGACACGTTGGTCGCGCCGGGCGACCGGGTCGTCGTCGGCGTGCACGGCGCGTTCGGCGGGCGGATGGCCGACGCGCTGGGGCGCGCGGGCGCCGAGGTCGTCAAGGTCGAGGCCGAGTGGGGCCGCGCGATCTCGACCGACGCGCTGCTCGAGGCGACGTCAGATCCGTCCACGCGCGCGCTGTTCGTCGTCCACGGCGAGACGTCGACCGGCGTCGCCCAGCCGCTCGACGGCCTGGCCGACGCCATCCACGCCCACGACGGGCTGTTGCTGGTCGACTGCGTCACGTCGCTGGCCGGCCATCCGCTCGACCTCGACGCGGCCGGCGTCGACGCCGCGTTCTCCGGCACGCAGAAGTGCCTCAACGTGCCGCCCGGCCTCGCGCCGTTCACCGTCGGCGACCGCGCGCTCGGGCGGCTGCAGCGTCGCTCGTGGTACTTCGACCTGCAGGCGATGGTCGACTACTGGTTCGCCGACGGCCCGCGCGCCTACCACCACACCGCGCCGATCAACATGATCTACGCGCTGCACGAGGGGCTGCGGATCGTGCAGGAGGAGGGGCTCGACGCGCGCTGGGCGCGCCACGCGCGCGCGCACGAGGCGCTGCGCGCCGCGCTCGCGCGTCCTGGGCTTCGAGCGCTTCGCCCCGGACGGCGAGCAGCTGCACTCGCTGCTGGCGGTCAGCGTTCCTGACGGCGTCGACGAGGCCGCCGTCCGCGGCGCGCTGCTGCGCGAGGACGGCATCGAGGTCAGCGGCGGCCTCGGCCCGCTGGCCGGCCGCGCGTGGCGGATCGGCGTCATGGGCGAGGGCGCGCGGCAAGAGCCCCAGGAACGCCTGGTCCGCGCGGTGGCGCGGCGGCTCGGTGGCGACGAGCACGCCGCCGTCCGCGCGTTGCAGGAAGGATGGGCGTCGTGAGTTTCGAGCCCTATGACTTCTCCGAGGTGACCGACCACCTCGACCCCGCGACGTTCGCCGACCTGCTCGCCGGCTACTGCCTCGACGTCCAGCCCGACCAGCAGGTGCTCGTGCGCTCGACCACGCTGGCCGCGCCGCTGCTGCTGGAGCTGCAGCGCGCGATCCTGGAGCGCGACGCCTGGTGCTTCCTGCGCGTCGAGCTGCCGGGCGAGGCGCGCGGCTTCTACGACCACGCGCCGAGGCCATCACCTCGACAACTACCCGTCGCTGGCCTACGAGGAGGCGCGCAAGATCAACGCGACGGTCGGCATCCAGGCGCCCGACGACGTCCACGCGCTGGCCGGCGTCGACCCCGAGCTGATCACGCGCTCCTCGCGCGGCCGCCGCGACGTGCGCGAGCAGATGCTCAAGAAGCGCTGGTGCTCGACGCTGTGGCCGACCCCCGCCAACGCCGCGCTCGCCGGGATGGCGCTCGACGACTTCGCGCGCTTCGTCGCCCGCGCGCTGTTCCTCGACCGGCCGGATCCCGCTCGGCGGCTGGGACGAGCTGCGCCGCTTCCAGGCCGCGCTGATCGATCGCCTGTCGGGCGCGCGCGAGCTGCGCATCGAGGCCGAGGGCACCGACCTGCGGCTCAAGGTCGACCAGCCGCACCTGGGTCAACAGCGACGGCAAGCGCAACATGCCCTCCGGCGAGGTCTTCACCGGTCCGCACGAGTCCTCGGCCACCGGCAGGATCCGCTTCACGATCCCGTCGTCACCGGCCGGCGTCGACGTCCGCGGCGTCGAGCTGGAGTTCCGCGACGGCGAGGTCATGTCCGCGACCGCCGAGCACGGCGAGGAGTACCTGCAGCGCGCGCTGGCCACCGACGACGGCGCGCGGCAGCCTCGGCGAGGTCGGCATCGGCACCAACTACGGGATCGACCGGGCGATCGGCGCGATCCTGTTCGACGAGAAGATCGGCGGCACCGTCCACGTCGCACTCGGCCGCTCGTATCCGGAGACCGGCGGCAAGAACGTCGAGCGCGCTGCACTGGGACCTGATCTGCGACCTGCGCACCGGCGGGCGGATCACGGCCGACGGGGTGACCATCCAGCAGGACGGGCACTTCACCTTGTAGTAAGGCCATCGTCGGCTCCTTCGAGCGGGTGGGATATAACCCGCGGCATGTCGCCACTGCGCCTCGCGCTCGCCGTTGTCTTCCTGACCGTGATCGCGGCCTCGTCGGCGCGCGCCGACGAGGCCGAGCCCATGTACGGGCTGATCGGCGGGACGCAGCTGGTCGCCTTCACGACCGGGAACGCGACGAGCACCTCGAGCGTCGCGCTGACCGGTATCGGCAGCGACCTGATCCAGGCCCTCGACGTGCGGCCGGCGACCGGTGAGCTGTACGGGCTCGGGGGGTCGCGGCAGCTCTACCGGATCAACGCTGCGACCGGCGCGGCGACGGCCATCGGCACACCGCTCACCTACACGGGGGACGCCGAGCTGGACTTCGATCCGGTGTCGGACACGATCCGCATCGTCACGTCGACGAGTGACAACATCCGCGTCGATCCGGTGACCGGTACGCAGACGAGCGCCGCCGGGCTCAGCTCGAACTCCGCCCCGCGCGGGCTGGCCTACACGAACGCGGTCGCCGGCGCCACCTCGACCACGGCCTATTCGCTCGGCAGCTCGAGCCTGTGGCGGCTGGGCGGCTTCGGTGGCACGCTCCCCTCCGCAGACAGCGGAACGCTGACCGCGATCGGCGCCCATAACAAAGCGGTGTCGGGGCCGTACGGGTTCGACATCTCGCCCGTCTCCGGTCGCGCGTTCTTCGCGACCTTCAATGACACCACGAGCCCGTGCAGCTCGTTCAGCTTCTGCCTCGAACGGCTCGACGTCAGCACGGGCGCCGCCGTCCCCGTCCTCGCCCTGAACAACCTCAACGGGATCACGATCGCGCCACCGACCTCTCCGATCTTCCTCGGCTCGCGGCTGTTCGCCGCCCGCGAGGACGACGGCAACGCCGTGGTCATCGTGCGCCGTAGCGGGAACACGCGCACGGCCGCGACCGCGACCTACACGCTGACACCGGGAACGGCGGGCGCGGGCGACTTCTCGACGGCCGGCGGCTCGGTCACCTTCGCGCCCGGCGAGTCCAGCAAGCCGGTTTCGGTGCCCATCACCGACGACGCCGACGTCGAGCCGGCCGAGACGTTCACGATCACGGTGGCGGCGACGACGGGCACGGGCGCGTTCAACGGCTCCCCGACCACCGCCACGGTCGAGATCTTCGACAACGACGCGACTCCCGCCGCGACGCCAGGACCGGGGCCGACGCCGGGGCCGACCTCGACCCCGGACACGACGAGGCCAACCGTCCTCGCCTTCGGCGCGCCGACCGCGAAGCTCAAGGCGTTCCTGAAGGGCTACAAGGTCACGGCGTCCTGCTCGGAGGCGTGCACGCTGACCTCTACCGCCAAGCTGGGCACCAAGACGGTCGGGACGCTCACCGGAACGCTCAACACCGCGGGGATCTTCAAGGGCACGCTCAGGCCATCGAAGGCCGGCGGCGAGGCGCTGAAGCAGAAGCTCAAGTCCAAGAGGGCGAAGCCCGCCAAGCTGACGATCGCCACCGTCGCAACCGACACCGCCAAGCTGTCAGGGACGTCGACGGCGACCGTGAAGGTCCGTCGGAGCTAGGTGGAAGTCCCGAGTCGGTTGTTGGTGGTCAACGGCGATGGAGCTCAGACTGGTGGAAGACAGGCGATGAGCGAGCGGCGGCTTCCTACAGACGCCCCGGACCCGAGGCGCGCCTTGCCCTTCACCTGACGCTCCAAGGCGACGATGCCGACCGCTGCGCCGAATCGCGCACGACCGTGGCGGCCAGAGCGCCACCACCAACTTCAGCACCTCGGCGGGCGACAAGGTCCAGCTGAGCGCCCCCATCGTCGACATCAGCGGACCGTCGCGACGCCCGGGAGCCGCTGCGGCACTGAACGTCAGCAGCTCACGGCAGGCCGCGCCGCGTCACCGCCCCGCGCTCGACGCCGCCCTTGGTGCGCACCGTCATGCCCGAGAAGTCGAACCCGGCGCGGCTCTTCGCCGTGGCGACGATCGCCAGGTGGCCGCCCGAGAACGCCGCAGGGTCGACGACTTGCTCGGCGATCCCGTCGGTCACCGCCGCTTGCGCCGCGACACCCCGTCGTGCGCCGAACGTCACGACGGTGCGGGCCGTGCGCGTCGCATCGGCCGACAGCTGCGCCAACGGCTGGAAGTTGCCGCCACGATCGACTCCTACCGCTGCCGTGCCCGTACCGGCCGGGAGCGTGACGATGAGTGAACCGGTCACCCCGGTGACGACACCATCGCTGAGGACCTTCGAAAAGGCTGTCGGGATCGTGCCCAGCGTCAAGCGCGGGTCAGATGGCGTGGACTGACACCAAAAGCCGCCGCCCGCGCCGATGCGGAACAGCACGCCACCGAGGCGATAGGGAGCAAAGCACGTCTCCAGCTTGCGAATCGCGGCGATCGGCGCGGCTCCTGGACGCCGCTCGAGGATCAAGGCCGGATACCGGCTCGGGTTGGATCGGTATCCGGCGCTGATCAGCGCGTTGAGCTTCCAGAAGTAGTTCGCCTCCCACTTGCCGAAGCCCGAGCACGCGGGTTGCGTGGCGAACGGGGCGAGCATCATGAGGTCATAGCGACGCGTCGCGATGGCGTGCTCCAGCGCGACCGGGCTGAGGCCGGCCGCGGTCAGGTCACACGCGTTGGCCGAGGTCGGCACGTGGCCGTCGCTCATCCCGAGATCGCTGTGGTACCAGTCATACAGCGTGTGACCGTGGGCAGCGGCCAGCGAGGTCGCCGGGACCTCGGGCAGGTGCGTGACCGTGACCACATCGCGGATCCGGTTCATGCTCGCGGCCCAGACCGTCTCCTCGACCCGCAGACGGTGACCGTATCCGAGGCCCAGCAATCCCAGGATCCCGACGGCCAGGCCGGTGACGATCCGTGAACCGCGCCTACGACCCGAAACGCGCCACCCGAGCGCGGCGAGCAAGGCCAGACCCCAAAGCGGACCGATCAGCTGGTTGTCACCCGATCCCTGCTTGCGCTCAGAATAGACCGCCACCGGGGTGACGATGATCACGAACAACAGCAACAACACGAGTTGTTGCACATCTCGGCTGCGCACGAGTTCGCCACGCCGCCGTCTCAGCGAGTCGAGGCCACCGGCCCAAACGCCTGCAGCGGCCAGCGTGACGGTGGCGAAGGCCAGCGGCAGCCAGAGGATCTGCACGACGCTCCGCAGCAGCACATGGAAGGGGGTGGCACCCCAGTAGTGGTTGCTGGGCAGCTCGAAGATGTAGTAGGAGAACCAGCCGTCGGTCGTGAGCGACAACACCCCGAGGACGGCGAGGTTGATCACGGCCAGAGCGGTCGCGAGAACGGCCACACGGCGCCAGGTCGTCACCCCCGCGACGCAGGCCAACACCGCCCAGACAACGGCAGCAATCGCCGCCCCTGCGGCGTGTTGCTTGGTCCAGAGCCCGAGGCTCAACAGCACGATCGCTGCCACCATCGCGCCGCGAGAGCCCGTGAGCGCCCGCGGGACGAGCAGCATGCCGCCGACCGCCAGCGCCCACGCGGTGGTGTCGGCGCGCCCGTCGATCCCAGGGATCGTCGAGCAGGTGACCAGCCACCATCCTGTCAGCCCGACCGCCGCGGCCTCGAGCACACGCGCCGCCTTCACCGCCGGCGTCCCGACACGGCGATAGGCCACCGAGGCGGCGATCCCGGCCAGCACGAGGCTGCTCAAGATCGACACCAACACGCCCCAGCCACTCCACACGCGGATGTGCAAGAGCCCAGCCACCAGCCCGCTGAATCCAGGCGGATAGATCAGCCCCACGTAGCCGGTCGCCGGATCCTGCCACGGCCAGTGGCCCGAGTAGATCTGTAAGGCGTCGTCGAACACGACATAGCCGAAGCCCGGATCCGGATGCGCGAGATGGACCAACGCCCACAGCGTCCCGACGATCCCCACCCCGACCGCCGCGCCGAACGCCACCACCACCAGCCAGAGCACACGCTCCAACCACCGTCCGGCCGTGGCGCGACCGGCCTCCCCGACCGGCACGCCCAATGTCGGCTGCACCTCCGATACCGATCTGGTCGTGCCCATCGCGTCTCCTGGGACGGTTGCCGCCCGTTCGTCGCGCCACTCTACATATCGCTGACTCCGACTCACCAGAGCCGGCGCGGCAGGTTATCCGGTACGCGCTCGTGCGCGGGCAGTGCCAATGAGCAGGGACGAATCACATCCTTCAACCGTGCCCCGGTACGCTCGCCTCAGGCCACAGCGGCCTGTTGATTCAGGAGTGTCATCAATGGCCCGCGTGCTCATCACCGGTGGATCTGGGTTCCTCGGGAGCCATCTGAGCAGGACGCTTTCGGCCGCGGGTTGGGACGTGATCGCAGCAGACGTGCACGAGCCCACGGTCACCGACCGTGACACCTTCCTCCGCCTCGATGTGCGCGACGCGGGCGCCGTACGCCAGGCGGTCAAGCCTGTCGACGTGGTGGTCAACTGCGCGGCCCTCGTCCCGATCACGCGATCGTCATCGGAGCGCTACCGCGCGGTCAATGCGACAGGAACAGCAAATGTCCTGACGGCCGCGAAGGCGTCCGGGGCCTACGTGGCCCACATCTCGTCCTCGTCCATCTATGGCATCCCGACCCAGTTGCCGATCCTGCCGTCAACGCCGTTCGCGCCGTTCGAGGACTACGGATACTCGAAGACCGAGGCCGAGCGGATCGTCGAGCGCGAGCGGGCGAATGGGCTCGTCGTGTCGAGCCTCAGGCCACGCACGATCGTCGGGACAGGCCGACTCGGACTGTTCGACGCCATCTTCCCGCGCATCCGGGACGGCAAGCCGGTCCCCCTCTTCGGCGCGGGTGACAACGTGCTGCAGCTCCTCGACGTCGACGACATGTGCGCGGCGGTCGTGCGCGCGATCGACACGCGAGCGAACAACAACTACAACGTCGGCGCGCGCGAATACAAGACCGTCCGCGAGGACTTCGAGGGCCTGCTCGCCCACGCGAACACCGGCGCTCGCCTCGTGCCCGTGCCCGTGCCGCTGATCCACGCGATCCTGCGTCCGCTGGATGCCGTCGGCAGATCGCCGTTCACGCGGTGGCATTACATGACCGCGCACAGGTCCTGCTACAGCGACATCTCGACGACCGTCGATGAGCTCGGATGGTCACCCGAGCGGTCCAACCTCGAAATGCTCGCCAACAGCTATGACTGGTTCGTCCGTCACCCTGTTGCACCCGGAGCGTCAGCGCATCGCCGACCACTCCAGGGTGCCCTGGCGCACTTGCTCCGAGGATGATGCGCCGCGCCGCGTCTGTCGCCTTCGTGGAGGCCCTCGCCGGTGCGCAGTTGCACCTCGCACTCCAGGAGCCGACGCACACCGACGCAGACGAGGCAGCGCAGTTCGCCGCCGAGCGCGTCCTCGGAGCTCCGACGCCGATGAGGGTCGGCCTGTTGGTGGTGATCGCCATCCTGCAAGCACAGGTTCTGCTCCGTGAGCGAGCGACGTTCACGACGCTGAGCATGCGGTCTCGCGGGAGCTGGGTGATGCGCTGGTCGGCATCGCGCCTGCCCGGTCCGGCCGCGCTCCTGGACGCGACGGCCGGCCTCGCCCTCACGAGGTTCTATGAGCGGAGCGCGGCCGGGTGAGTCGCGCGACGCTGCCCACCCAACACCTGGTGGTCGGCTCCGGGGCGGGCGGTGCGCTCACCGCGGCGCGGCTGGCCGAAGCCGGCCATGACGTCCTGCTCGTCGAGGAGGGCCCGGCGGTCGAGGCGGCGTCGGTCGAGCCGTTCTCGCTGGAGCAGATGGGGCGCCAGTATCGCCACAAAGGCGTGTCGGCGGCCTTGGGCCGTCCGCTCGTCGCCTATGCCGAGGGGCGCTGCCTCGGTGGCGGCACAGAAATCAACAGCGGCCTTTACCACTTGGCCGATACCGAGCTGCTCGCCGAGTGGCGACAGGGCTGGGACATCGCCGACCTCGACCACGACACGCTCGTGCATCACGCGCAGGAGCCTGAGCGGACGCTCGGCGTCCAGCCCCTGCCGCAAGGCCACGCGCTCGAAGCGTCCGACGTCCTCGCACGGGGAGCGAAGTCGCTCGGCTGGTCGGTGATGGAAGTCCCGCGCACCTATAGCTACGAGGGCGTCGCCGCGCGACCGGTGAAGCAGTCCATGAGCAAGACGTACATACCGCGTGCGATCGCCGCCGGAGCCCAGGTGCTCACGGGGACCCGTGTCGACCGGTTGCTCGTTCGCCGCGGACGGGTCGTCGGCGCACGCGCGCGCACGACCAGACGATCGCTGACGATCAGCGCCGACCATGTCTGGGTCTGTGGCGGGGCCATCGCCACGCCTGCCCTCCTGCAGCGCAGTGGCGTCGGGCGCGGTGCCGGTCAGACGCTCTCGCTCCACCCCACCGTCAAGCTGGTCGCGCGCCTCGGCGCGCCGCTCGATGCTGCGCGTGACGTGCCCGTCCATCAGGTCAAGGAGTTCGCCCCTGACCTGTCGTTCGGCGGATCGGTCAGCCGCCGCGGCTACCTGGCACTGGCACTGAGTGACAACTGGGCCGACAACCGGGCGCTGCTGGACGAGCATCCTCAGGAGCTCGCGGTGTACTACGCGGCGATCCGTCCACGTCGGGCATCCGGTCGCGTGCGTGCGCTGCCGGGCTTCCGCGATCCGCTGGTCACCTTCCATGTCGGCCGGGCCGACCTTCGCCTGCTGGCTTCCGGTGTGCGCCGACTCGCGCACCTGCTGCTCGCCGCGGGCGCCCGCTCGCTGCATCCCTCGCTGCCAGGGGTCAAGGCGATCCTGACCGCTGACGACGTCGCAGCGCTTCCCGCCGCCCTGCCGCGATCGGCGAAGCTCATGACCGTCCACCTCTGCTCGTCGGTGCCGATGGGCGAGCGCCGCGACCGCTGCCCGGCCGACTCCTACGGACGGATCCGCGGCGTGGCCGGCCTCCGCGTCAACGACGCCTCGTTGCTGCCCAGCGCGCCGGGCATCAACCCGCAGGGCACGATCATGGCGATCGCGGCGCGCAACTGCGCGCAGTTCCTCGCGGAGGGATGGTGATGTCGACCTCCCCCAGGCCATCGACCGCCGCCTTCACGGAGGCCGTCATTCCCGCGCTGCCTCCGGTCCGGTCGCGCTCGACCGCCGCGGCGGTCATCGCGCTGCTCAGGCCGACGAGTTGGCTGAAGAACGCCTTCGTTCTCGCCCCGCTCCTCTTCGCCAAGAAGATGGACGTCGACTCGATCGTCGCGGCGGTCATGGCCACGATCGTCTTCTGCCTCGTCGCGAGCGCGATCTACATCGTCAACGACTGGTGTGATCGCTTCGAGGACGCCGCTCATCCCCGCAAGCGCAATCGGCCGCTCGCGTCCGGCGAGCTCACCGGACGACACGCGGTGATCGCGGGCGCGGGCTGCCTGGTCCTGGCCGCCGGCCTCGGGCTCGTGGCCGCTCTGCCTGCCGCGTTCTGGTCGATCGTGACCATCTACGTCGCGATCAACGTCGCGTACTCCGTACGCCTTCGCAATGTCCAACTCCTCGACGTGCTCATCATCGCTGCCGGATTCGTGCTCCGGGTCCTGGCGGGCACCACCGCGCTCGAGGTACCGGCGTCCCAGTTCATCGTGCTGTCCACCGGGCTCCTGGCGCTCTTGCTCGCGATGGGCAAGCGCCGAACCGACCTCATGATGGAGACCGCGGGCTCCCGCCGCTCGCTCAGCGGCTACAGCTTGGAGTTCATCGACGTGGGCCTGGCCACGCTCGCCGCATCGGTCATCGGGTTCTACGCACTGTTCACCGTCAGCGACTACGCGATCAACCGGTACCACGCAGACAATCTGTACATCACGACGTTCTTCGTGGCGACCGGGGTCCTGCGCTACCTCCAGATCCTGCTCGCCCACGGCAGCTACGGAACGCCGACCGAGATCGCCCTCGAGGATCGCTTTCTGCAGATCGTCGTCGCCGGCTGGGTGCTGAGCTTTGCGCTCATCGCCTACGTGTTCTGACGCACATGGCGCCGGACCGGACCCGTCCAGACCTCACGATCGTCACCGGTGGCGCCGGGTGGCTCGGCAGTGCCCTGGTCGAGGCGCTCCTGCGCGACCGCCCGGACCGTGCGCTCCGGGTCGGCGTCCTCGACCACCACGGAGCCGCTCGTGTCCGCGTGCTGGCCCCCGCCGCAGAGATCGTCACGGGTGACCTCACCGTGCCAGAGGTCGCATCGCGGCTCCTGCAAGGCGCGGACGGCGCGGATGTCCTGCACACCGCAGGCATCATCCACCCGCACCGCGTCCGAGACTTCGATCGCATCAACGTGGGCGGCACGCGCGCGGTGATCGAGGCGGCTCGTACGGCCCGTGCACGTCGCGTCGTTCACGTCTCCTCGAACTCGCCGTTCGGACTGAATGCAACGCCCCGGGATGCGTTCTCCGCCGACGAGCCCTACGCGCCATACATGGGCTACGGCCGGTCGAAGATGGGGGCCGAGCGGCTCGTCCGAGCGGCACATGGTGATGGCCTCGAAACGGTGATCGTTCGTCCGCCCTGGTTCTACGGACGCCATCAGCCTCGGCGTCAGACGCGCTTCTTCACGGCGATTCGCACCGGCCGCTTCCCGCTCGTCGGCGGCGGCTCGAATCGACGGTCGATGGTGCACGTCGACAACCTGGTCGACGGCATCGTCCGCGCAGAGTTGACCTCGCTCGCCGGCGGACGCGCCTACTGGATCGCCGACCGCCGGCCCTATCGCATGGTCGAGGTCATCGACACCGTCCGCCGCGCGCTGGGCGCCGAGGGCTACGCGGTCTCGGCGCGCACCCCGCGGCTTCCGAAGCTCACCGGCACGGTCGCCCGACGTTGCGACGCGCTCTTGCAGGACCACGACCACTACTCACAGCAGTTGCACGTCCTCGGCGAGCTCGGCGAGACCATCGCCTGCCGGATCGACGCCGCCGAGCGCGATCTCGGCTACGACCCGCAGGTCGAGTTGCTCGACGGGATGCGGGAGGCCATTCGCTGGTGTCGTGCCGAGGGGATCGAGATATAGGACTACGTGGCGAAGGACCATGTCCGATTGCCGATGTAGGACACCAGCGCCTGCGGGAAGATGGCCACCGCCTCGCTCAGGAGGCTCGACCACGCGAAGACGTGGAGCAGGATCGACAAGACGAGCACGTTGACGCCCACCGCGAGGGCCGAGACGACGATGAACCGTCGCGCCTGACGACCGATCCCACCGTCGCGGGCCTCGAAGCTCCAGATGCGATGCAAGACGAAGTTCTCCGCAAGCGCACAAGAGGTCGCGAGCATCGTCGCGGGGCGTGGATCCCACCCGAACCCATTTAGGAACAGCCCGAAGAGCGTGACCTGCAGGACACAGCCCGACAGGCCGACGATGGCGAAACGCCGGAACGCATCGCGATGGCTGAGAGCGACGGTCGCCACGGCCGTTGCATGCTCGCATCGTGGAACACCCCCTCGTCGTCAAGGCCTGTGCCAATCGGCAGCGCGCTGTTCGACGAGACCTTGAGCCGAGCCGCTGCGGCGCTGAACGTCTGCGAGGAGCCGTGCTCCCTCGTCGAGGTTGCGCACCGCGTCCGCCAGGCCGTGGTGTCCGGCAACCCTGCCCCGCCCGCGCGAGTTCCCAGCGGCGAGTGCGGGAGCCCGCCCAGCCGGCTCCCGGACCCGCCGTGGCACCTCGACCGCCACCTCCGCGGGCACGAGCACGACGTGCGCATCGAGCCTCAGGATCCGCAGCCCGAGCAGACGCGCGGTGATCGACGCCTCGACAAGTGTCGCGTCGGACGCGCGGCGCCCCGCGCGGTCAGGCGCGACGGTCGCTGCTCTGCCGAGCGCGATCGTGCTCGGGCCTGCGGTCACCGCCACGGGCGCTGAGCTCCTCGAGGCGCTCCGACGCGCGCGCCGCGACGTCCAGGATCTGCCCATAGCGCTCACGGCCCGCCCTGGTGCCCAGCACGTACCCGGCCGCGAACAGTGCCGCTTTGGTGAGCGTCACGAATCGCTCCGCTCCTGATGCACGCGATGTCGCAGCGAGGAGATCGCGGCGCTGCCCGCCGTCAACCCGGCAACGCCGCCGGCGGTGATCAGCCCTGTCTTGACCGCCCTGCCCGAGCTCATCGCGTGCAGGTCCGGCTTGACGTGACTCGTCGCATCGCCCAGCTGGTCGCCGATCGCATCGACAAGGCGCTGAAGCGTGCTCTTGCGCCTGAACGGTGACTTGACGCGCATCGCAGGTCCCCTATCGCTTGGCCCGAGACGCCTTGGCGATCGCGTCGACGAGCTCGGGCTTGGTCATGGTCGTGCGTCCTTCGATGCCCATGCCGGCGGCCAGCTCGACCAGCTCGGGCTTGTTGTAGGACTTGAGGTCGCCGTTGGCCGGTGCATGCTCGAGCTCCCGGGCAGCGCTCTTGGCCGTCGCCTCCGAGCGCTCTTGGAGCTGCTGCGCCGCTTCGATCCGTGCGTCGGCCTCGCCGGCCTGCTGCTCGGCCTCCGCGGCAAGCTCCCGGGCTTGGCGGTGGGCCTCCTCGGCCACTGCCCGCGCGGCGTCCGTGGCCTCGGCGGCCAGCCGTCGCGCCTCGGCGAGCTTCTCGGTGGCCTCGACGACAACCTCCTCCGCGCGCGCTCGCGACTCCTCGGCGTCGCGCTCGGCGTCCTCGAGCTGCTCCTCGACCTCGGCTTGCGTCTGCCGGCGGCGGTTCTCCGCGTCGGCCTCGGCCTCCTCGCGCGAGCGCTTGACCGCCTCGTCGGCGGACTTCTGCGCCTCGGCGACGCGCTGCTTGACCTGCCGCTCGGTCTCACGCCGGACCTCGGCCAGCCGCCCGCGCCCACGCTCGCTGACCTTGCGGGCGTGCTCGGCGCGGTCCCGCGCGTCCTGCGCGGCCTCCACCGCCTCCTGCTCGACGTTGCGAGCCTGCTCCGCGGCGTCTCGCGCGCGCTTCATCCGGATGTCGACGGAGTCGCCACCCAGTGGGACGGCATCGATGAGCGCAGCGCCGGCGCGGCGGCTGCGATCGCGCGCCTCGAAGGTGGCAGAGCTCGCCGCGTCTCCCGCGCGCTCGGCCGGCTTGAGGGCCCGGGACAGCAGCCACGCGGCATTGGACGGCATCTCCCGAAGACCGGTCCTGGTCCGTTCCGACAACGACATCAACGACCTCCATGCGGCATTGGGACGACACCGACTCTAGATAAGACAACCCTGTCTCGTCAAGCGAAAATGTGCGATCGTTCCGAGACGATGACGCCTGAGCCGTCCCCGAGGCCCGCCTTGCAGCAACGGGTCGCCGCAGCGATCCTCGACGGCGCGGCGCACCTGTTCGCCAACGGCGGCGAGCAGGCGAGCATGAACGAGGTCGCCGAGGCCGCAGGCGTCGCGCGGGCCACCGTCTACCGCTACTTCCCCAACCGCGAGACGCTGCTCGACGAGCTCGCCCAGACGGCTGTACGCGACGTCAACGCGCGGTTGGCCTCGGCACGGATCGACGAGGTGCCGCCCGACGAGGGCATCGCTCGCGCCGTGCGCGCGCTCGTGGATGTGGGGAACCTCTTCGTGGTGCTGACCCGTGAGCGGCACCGCTCCGGATCCGACCAGTTCCAACGCGGGCTCGTCGACCCCCTACGCCAGCTGGTCGAACGCGGCCAGGCGAGTGGCGACATCCGCGATGACATCACGGGGGCGCGCCTGACCGAGTCCCTCATCGGCTCGATCGTCGGCATGCTCACGTCGACCCCGCCGCTGGGACGGGAAGACATGACAGCGACGATCACGGGGCTCTTCATCGACGGAGCCCGTGCTCGCGGCCCACGACGTCGATGACCTCCGCCAACGGCGACCTGCGAGGAGCAAGACATGGACCAGGAGCGCAAGACCGCTGACGGCTCGATGATCGAGTCCTCGGGCGACGGCGAGCTGCTGCAGGAGCTCGTCGCCTACCTGCGCGAGAACCGCACCAAGCTGCGCGAGGAATGGGCTCAGCGCATCAGCGACGCCGAGCTGCTGCAGGTCATGTCCGACGAGGAGATCTTCTCCGAGGCGACCGAGGTGTATGACAACTACATGGACGCGCTGGAGACCGGCAGCGTCGAGAACCTCCAGGCCTACGCGCGCGAGCTCTCCGAGCGGATCATCCCGCGCGGCGTCGAGACCGACGAGGTGCTGGGCATCGTGCTGTTGCTCCGCGACGCGCTGGCCCGCTCGCTGTTCGCCCGCTACCAGGAGGACATGGACCTCCTGAACCGCATCCTCGACGCCTACGAGCCGGCGGCCAACCGCATCGCCGTGACCGTCGGGGTCAGCTTCGTCGAGGAGCGCGAGCGCGTCATCAGCGAGCAGCAGGAGGCCATCCGGGAGCTGTCGACGCCCGTCCTCCAGGTCCGTGACCGCCTGCTCATCCTGCCGATCATCGGCGTCTTGGACACCGCACGCGCTCGCCAGCTGACCGAGCAGTTGCTCGGCGCCATCCGCGACAACCGGGCCACCGTCGTGGTCATCGACATCACGGGCGTCGCGACGATCGACGAGACCGTGGCCAACCACCTCGTGCAGACCGTCGAGGCCTCGCGGCTGATGGGCGCGAGCACGATCCTCACCGGCCTTTCGCCGGACATCGCGCAGACGCTCGTCGACCTCGGCGTCGACCTGGGGATGATGAAGACCGTCGGGCGATCTGCAGGGCGGTCTCGAGGAGGCCGAGCGACTCGCCGGCTACCGGTCCCGGCGCGCGCGCGCGACGCCGAGACCTGAGGCCGGGCACGCACGATGTCGGTCGCGATCCTCCGGCAGGGCGACGTCCTCATCGCCTCGATCCAGTCGGATCTCTCCGACACCGAGGTGGTCGAGCTGCGCCAGGAGCTCGCCGAGCTGGTGGGACGCACCGCCTCGCGCGGGCATCGTGATCGACGTCGGCGCCCTCGACGTCATCGACTCGTTCGTCACGCGCGCGCTGCGCTCGATCGTCCTCACCGCGAGGCTGCGCGGCGCCGAGACGATCATCGTCGGCATCGCGCCCGACGTCGCGATCGCGATGGTGCAGTTCCGGCTGAACCTGGAGCCGCTGCGGGTCGCGCTCGACCTCGACGAGGCGCTGGCGATGCTCGTCGCCTGAACCGGAAGGGCACCGA
Organism: uncultured Conexibacteraceae bacterium; assembly: GCA_963731005.1. Lineage (GTDB taxonomy): Bacteria > Actinomycetota > Thermoleophilia > Solirubrobacterales > Solirubrobacteraceae > Baekduia. The sequence goes on from CAVSTZ010000002.1 coordinate 346,317, forward strand.
GGATGACCGATGAGGTCCGCGTCGCGCATCGACAGCGACGCCGATCTCGTGACCGCTCGTGCGGAGGGGCGCGCCATGGCCGAGCGGCTCGGCTTCCCGCGACCCGATCCGACGCTGATCGCGACGGCGATCTCCGAGATCGCGCGCAACATCGTCGTGCACGCGGGCCGGGGCGAGATCGTCCTCGCGCCGTTCGAGGACGCCAATCGCTACGGGATGGTCGTCACTGCCATCGACGCGGGCCCGGGGATCCGCGACGTCGAGGCGGCGCTGCGCGACGACATCAGCGGCCGCGGCGGACTCGGGCTCGGCCTTCCGGGCGCGCGCCGGCTCATGGACGACTTCGAGCTGCGATCCGACGCGGAGACCGGCACGACGGTGACGATGAGCAAGTGGCGGTTTCGCGACGAGCTCGCGCGCGTCCGGGAGGAGCATCGCCGGCGTGCCTGAGCGGGAGCCCGTCGAGTGGGGAGTTGCCACGCAGCTGCCGGCGCGGTGAGGCGGTCAGCGGAGACCTCGCGGTCGTCCGCCTGCTCCCGGACGGGGTGCTCGTGGCGGGCATCGACGGCCTGGGGCACGGCAGCGAGGCGGCGCGTGCCGCCCGCAGCGCCGCCGCGGTCTGCGCGAGAGCCCGAGCCACGACCTCGTACGGCTGGTCCAGCGCTGTCACGGGCCCTGCGCGGGACGTCGCGGGGCGGCCATCAGCCTGGCGTTCGTCTCCGCGCTCGAGAGCGGCTGACCTGGCTCGGCGTCGGGAACGTCGAGGGGCGGGTGCTGAGCGGAGATCCCGCGACCACGCGGCCGAAGGGCTCGCTCGCGCTCGGGCGCGGCGTCCCGGGCCACGAGCTGCCGGCGGTGCGCGCCGCGACGGTCGCGATGGCGCCCGGCGATGTCCTGGCCTTGGCCACCGATGGCGTCGACGCGCGCTTTGCGGACTCGCTCGAGCTGTCGGGCTCGAGCCAGACGATCAGCGAGCGGATCCTGGCCGAGCACCGGAAGCCTCCCGACGACGCGCTCGTGATCGTGGTCCGCTACCTCGGGGCGCGGCCGTGACCGGTCGGAGCCCCGTGACCGAGCGGTTCGGCGCGGCGTACGCGACGGCGCTCGGCGCGTATCTGCGGGACCCGACCGAGGCCTCGTTGCGCGTCGCCTACGAGCTGGCGCGCGAAGCCGTGGGGCGGCATCTGAGCGTGCTCGACCTCGGCGTCGCCCATCAGGAGGCGTTGCAGTCCGCCCTGACGGCTGCTGCGAATGGCGCAGAGGTCCGGCGGATCGCCCGGCGGCGGGCGACTTCTTCTTGGAGGGACTCTCAACGTTCGAGATGGTTCAGCGCGGCTTTCGGGAAGCGCAGGCGGCCGCGATGCACGGGCGCCGCCAGACCGAGCTCTCGCGGCGGCTGTCGAGCTTCCTCGCCGACGCCTCGCTGGCCCTGGACGCCGAGGACTCGCTCCCGGAGATGCTGCGGCTCGTGGCCGAGCAGGCGCGCGAGCTCGTCGACGCCGAGTGCTGCGTGGTGACCGTGACCGCCGAAGGGCAACCACGGGCCGCGGAGGCCGACTCGCACTCCGAGGACAGCCGCTGGAAGACGGTCGTGCGCTGGCTCGATCTCCCCGCGACCTACGGGCTCCTCGGCGCCCGCGGCGGCTCGGTGCGCGTGGCCGGCGAAGAACTCGCCGGCCTGGCGCACCTCCACGCTGCCGGCGGTCCGCCGCCGCACGGATGGATCGCCGCCTCGCTCACCACGCTCGACGGGCATGAGCTCGGCGCGATTCAGCTCTTCAACCGGCGCGAAGGATCCTTCACCGGCGAGGACGAGGCCGCGCTTGTCCATCTTGCGCAGATGGCGTCGGCGGCGGTGGATCGGACGAGGCTGTATCGGGATCAGCGGTAGGCGCTGCACTCCGGAAGCGACGGCAACCAAAATGTGCGCGCGATGTCCGAAAAACATAACATTCGCGCAATTCTCGCCGAGTGTTATGTTTTCCCGCGGTAGCACACGCGCGCGCCCGAGGTTCCGGTTCAGTGACGCCACGCGGGAGCAGCTGCGTGACGTGCTGCCGTACCTGGCGAGGATGTCCTGACCATCGGCAACAAGCAGACCCGCGGCCGCGGAACCTTCCACGCCGCCGACCCGCGCTTCAACGACGCGCTGCGCCGCCATGGGCTGCAGACCTGGCGTGCCACGGCGCCGATGTGCTGATGGCGTGACCATGACCTGCGAGCGATGCGGTGAGCGCTTCGGTTGCGGTGTGGCCGACGGCGCCTGTTGGTGCGCGCACGTCGAGGTGCCGGAGGGCGTGCGTCGCGACTTGGCGGAGCGGTATCGAGATTGCCTGTGTCCGACGTGCCTCAGCGAGGCGTCGTCCGGCGCGGGCAGCGACGGCGGTGCCCAAGAAGCACCGCCGCGGTGACCTGCGGGCTCCGCGGTCGCTGCGTTGCTCAACGCAACTTGGGCCGGCGCGGCACGTCGATGCCCGCGATGATGCGCTTTGTCGTTCTCACCGCCATGCTGCTCGCGCTCGCCGGCGTCACACCGGCCAATGCTGCGCATCGCGACCGCTGTGCCGCGCGAGCGCACGAGGAGGTTCGGGCGCGCTCGCACGCGGCGGTCGTGCTGCTGCGCCGGACGCGAGTGCTGATCGGCTGCGCGACGGCGAGCGGGCGGCGGCGGGTGCTGGAGACGGCCGACGGCGACGCGGCCTTCTTCGCGAAGGTCCGCCTTCGCAGGACAGTGGTCGCCTATGTGCGCACCGAGGCCAGTCGGTACGGCGACTCCGTGAGCGAGCTCTGGCGCGACGATGCGCTGCGCGCCGGCCGAGGATGGCTGGTGGAGCGAAGCCCTGGGGTGGACGACGTCGCGATCGGGCCCTCAGCGACGATCGCCTACGTCACGGCCGGCGCCCCGTCGGAGGTGCTCCGCCTCCAACGGTCGAACGGCACGATGATCCACGTCGATGGCGCCATGGACCTCCGCGACCTGCGCTTCAGCGGCGACCGGCTGACCTGGCGGCACGACCAGGCCACTCGGTCTGTGGACGTCACCCCCGTCGACCACTGCGGTGGCCACAGCGGAACGCTGACGCTCGCGCTCACCCCGCACAGCGCGCCGGACTCGGTCACGGCCTGCCTGCGCGCGACGGGCGCGAGCCACACGCTCCTGACCAACGAGTCGCACTCCACCGCGGTGTCCGGGCCATGGATCGCCACCCACTCCGCCATGACCTCCGGGCCGTGGATCGCCACCCATCCCGACGACCACACCATCATCACCGCCAACTTGGCCTCGAACGCCGGCGAGGCGATCCCGGCCCCCGGCGCCGGCTTCCTGGCGATCACCGCCGACGGTACCGTCGCCTGGACCAGCCCGTCGGCCGAGCGCGGCGTCAGCCTGGTCTTCGTCCACGACGCGACGGGCACCCGTCTGCTCGACACCACCGACGGCGTCATGTCCTTTGGCTTCGACGGATCCGTCTTGCGCTACGGACCCAAGACGGCCCGGCTCCCGCGCTGACGTTCCATCCGCCCCACCACCTAGGCTTCGCCTCCACCCCAAACAAGCGCCCCCGCGTCGCTCGAACGACCGGGGGCATGACCCAAGGAGACAACACCTCCATGAGTGCCCCACAGGTTAGCTTCGGCTGCCGTATCAGCGTCGACCCGTCCACCGCCGACGTGTTGCGCGACGAGGCCAAGAAGGTTTTGATGTTCAACCACGAGCCGTTCGAGGACTTCCTCGACTACGTGCCCGTCAAGCAACTTGCGCTCGCCGACATCTTCCGCGACGCAACCGCGGTGATCGACGCGCTGGGCTGGGATCCCGACATCAGCCTGCGACGCGACAGCGTCGAGGTCCCGATGACGCGCAGCCACATCGAGCAGTTGCACCGTCGCCGCTGCGATCTGTTGGACACCAACCTCGACCTGCTCACCGACATCGGTGCCGACAACCAGCACAACGACATCGTCATGAGCGAGATCCACGCCAACCGCCACGGCGTCGAAGCGCTCAACAAGGTCTTCGACGCCTACACCAACACCATCACCACCTAAAACGACGCAGCGGGCGGCGGCCGTGAGGCCGCCGCCCGCTGGTCACGTCACATCAAGTGACGCGCTGACCGATCAGGTGATGACCAGGGTGTTGGTCGCGTCCTTGAACGTCGCGTCGGCGCCGCCGACGCTACCCAGGAAGATGCCCATGTAGTACTGGCCCATTGCCAAATAATCCGGCCTGGCGTGTAGCGTGTGCGTCGTGTTGTCGAACGCGCCGACGGTTGGCCCGTCGATGGTCAACGGTCCGACACAGGGCGAGTGGTAGGTGGTTTGCAGGTGCTCGGTGACGGCAAGGTTGGTAGGGGTCCCGCCGTCGGTCGCCGTCCAGGGAAGTCCCGTCGCGGTGACGGTGACGGTGCCGCAGGCCGTGTTGCCCGTATCGACGCAGCCCGTGAAGGAGGCCGAGGTGACGTCGAGCGTCGCGGAGGCCGGCGTGCGGACGTGCACGCCCAGGGTCGCGTTCGAGCAGGTAAAGCTGTTGTCGGGCGACCCGTTGGTGATGTACTGCACGCTGCTCGTCGAGGTCAGCGTCTTGTTGGTGTTGATCGGCTTCCAGGTAGCGGCCGAGGCCATGGACGGGACGGCGATCGCGGCCATCGCGGTGATCGCCGCGATGAGCGTGGTTTTCTTGATGGTCTTCATCGGTTACTGCTCCTTGTGAAATTCTCGGCCCTAGTGCCGAGGTGGGTGGTTCAAGCCGGCGCCTGCACGCAGTGGTGGAGGTCGTCGGGTGCTGCTGGTGTGGCCCGTCCGCCCGTCGGGCGTTCGTGGAGGGCCGGTTGACCGGATCTCGCTGGTGTTGCTCCCTTCTTTGTGGGCGGGCGGCCGTCGGGCCGCCCGCCGGAATAAGGGCCCTTTCGGGCCTCAGGCTTTGGGTCTGGCCCTGGCCTTTTTGGCGGTGCGGGCCGTGGTCGAGTAGGCGACCTTGGCCTTCTTGGTGCCCTTGGGCAGGTAGGAGACCTTGATGCGGATGTCGCGGTGCGCGCGACGCGTCTGACGGCCCTTGGCCGTCAGCTTCGCGATGATCGTCGCCGAGGTCGCCGCCGTGATCGTCCGCCTGGTCGTCTTCAGACCTGGTCCGGAGATCGTCACGGTTCCGGCGCCGATCCCCGTGACCTTCACCCGCGCGCTGGTGGTGGTGAAGGTCTTTGAGGCCACGGCCAGCGGGCAGTCGGGGGTCAAGCTCATCGCCCTGTCGACGCGCTTGCCGTTCTGGGCCACAGCGCTGAGGAATGGCTTCTCGGTGGCGGCGCAGACGTTGGCGCCGTCGGTGACGACCAGGATGCCGTTCTTGCCGCTGTCGAGCTTGAGCTGAAAGGAGCTGACCGGCGCGTCGGGAATCATCGAGAACGTCGAAACCAGATGCTTGTTGTCCGGCACCGAGCTCGACGCCCGCAGATTCAGACTCACCTCACCCCGCAACTCCAACAACAACGTCGGCAACGTCCGGATCTGACGACCCGACTTCGGATCCGTGCGCACCCCCTTGACGAAGAACACCTTGCCCATCAACGGCGCCTTGAGCAACGGACTCACCGCGGTCGCGGTCCCGATCACCGACTTCTGCGGACACCGATCAGCCAACCCATCGGCGTACTCACAGAGATTCTCCGACGCAGCATGATCCGGATCCAACGCCAGACTCAACGGCAGGGTCACCCCGACCGACTTCAACGCCGCCTCCCCCGGACGCTGCGTCACCAACGCCTCGACACCCGGGTGACCACCGACCTTGGTCTCCTTGCTCCCCGTGAGACGCATCGCAAGCTTCGGCGCGAACGGCAGCCTGTCGCAGGCAGAGGCGGCAAACGGACTCGACAGGTTGACCGTGGCGCCGGCCAGGGAGCCGATCGACGCTCCGATCGCCTTGGCCTCACACGAGGTCGGGGAGCGCATGAACCCCGGACGATCCACCACCACATTGATCCGCCGAACCCGCAACGGCACACCATCACGCATCGTCGGCAACGGATCACTCACCACGGTCACGTGCGCGTCATCGGGATCGATGTTCAGCGCCTGACGCACCACCACGGTCCCGAGATCAAACGGACCCGCAACCGCATGCACCGCGATCGCCAACCCGTACGAAGCACCCTTGTACGGCCCCGTCAACGACACCGGCTGATCACGCAGATAGAACGGGCTGGAACCCGAACCCGCCGCGACCGTCGCCGACCCGACCCGCGAACCCACCGGACAGCTCCCGGCGTTGGCATCGGCATCGGCGCACAACGGCACGTCCTTGACCGCGGCCAACAGACCACCCGGCAGGGTCACGTTGATGTTCTTGAAGACATCGGTGCGATCCTCACGGGTCAGGTCAAACGTAAACGGGCTCGACCCGCCCGCCTGGCTGGATGCCGTCCCGGCGGTCATGGCCGGACCGAAGGGCAGCGTGGCCGGACAGCCCGCGCCCTTGCCATCCCAACTCACGTCAAACGACGAGCTGTCGGTCGCGTCCGGCGTACCGGGCACCACAACACCGTCCGACCGCGTCCCGCCCCGCGACCACGGCGTGAACACACCCGTGGTCGCCGCGGCACCACACGTGATCGGGTTGACCAACGGCGCCCGATCACCCGACTTGAACGTCAACACCACATGCTCGATCGGCGCCTGCGGATTATCCGTGAACCGCGCCACCAACCGACCCGTCACCTTGTCGGCGGTCACGATCCCCGGCAACTTGATGTTGAGACCAAGACGTGGATTGTCGACCTGGATCAACAACCGGAACCGGCCGTCCTGATCACCCGACGGATCCAGATCCCCCGGATGGGGCTTGATCAGATACACGTCACCCTCAAGCGGCTCAGCACCCGTCACCGCATCGGTCTCCGGATCATGCGAGGCCAACAACGGCGACGTCGCCACCACCGACCCGATCTTCGACGACTCAGGACACGACACCGGACTGATCGAATCCAACCGCACCTGATCATCACCCGGCACATCAGAACAACCACCCAAACCATCCGCCGCCGACGGCGACACCGCCACACCCGCCGGCAACGTCACCGTCGCATCCTTCAGCTCCGGCGCCTGCGGCACCGACGGATCAACCGTGGTCGTCGGATCGGTCGGGTCGTTGGACTGCGGGAAGCTCAGATCCACCCGATAGCCCGACGGCGTATCCGCCGTGGTACTGCCCGTATCAGGTGTCGGGACTGCCTTGATCGACGGCTTGAACTGATCAGCCAACGCAGGCGCATCGCAACCGGTCACCGGCGGAGCCGGTGCCGACGAGGACTTCCAGTTGGGATCGGTCAGGTCCGGCGTACCGTCCGATCGCATCCGCGCCGGCTGATCCCACGTATCCACGTAGATCTTCGTGGTCGGCTGCGCGTCCAGGCAATCCGACTGCATCGACAAGAACGGGACCGGAGGGCCACCCGCCCCGTTGCGCTGCGACGGCACGCCGAACAGCGTCACGGAAATAGCGCGGATGTGGTTGAAGCGACTTGCGCCGGGAACGGTGACGTTCAGCCCGTAGCCTTCGCCACGCGGCCGCAGCTGGGGATAGCTGACGATCGAGTTGTTTACCAACTTGAAAGCGAACTCCGCCGGGTATCCCTTCTCCGGCATCATGTTGAAGACCTTGTTGGTCACCAACCCCGCAGACGTGCTGAGCGTCAACATCCCTACCTGACTAGCCGCGGGGCACAGCGGGATGGCGAACACGGCCGCGAGTTTCGAGAGCGGACAGCGCGGGGCGGCGGACGCTGCTCCGACAAAGCCGGGTGGAAGCTCCACCCAGATGTCTCGCACCTCCTCGACCGGGGCGACGGTGCCTGAAAACCCGTTGTTCTCAGGCGGCAGCGGGCGATAAGTAGGAAAGTCGAACGACGTGGTGGCCTCGTTGGGATGGCCGCCGGCGACCGTATAATCGCTGCCGCCGGAGTCCAAGGCGCGAGCGATGAAGTCGTCGACTTCGAAGGGCCGTTTGTCGCTGACTGAAACATCGTCCTCGCCGGTCGCGTCGGCCACACCGGTGGCGGAGGCCACGGAGGAAATGGTCACGTTGTCGGGAGCGTCGGCGGCCACGTGAAAACTCCCGTGGATCACGACCGCCGGTTGGCCCGGGTCGAGCGAGGCGAAGGTGGTGCATGGGGCGCCGTTGCGCACGTCCTCGATAGAGGGGCAGCTTCCTGCCTCGTTTGAGACAAAGCTGAGCTGCAACGTCGAGGGAAACACGACGTTCACCGAGACCGGGCCGCTGGTCGGCGCGTCGCCGGTATTCGTGACCGTGACCGTGAACTCCGCATCGACGTCTCCGCGCTGCCAGGTCGTGGTGTGGGCCACCGACACGCTCAGCTGCGGCCCGGCTGCCTGCGCGGCAGAGGCCAGGCACAACACGGCACAGATGGCGCCGAGCAGTACCAGCAGTGTGCGGTAGTGGTTGTGGGTGCGGGGTGCCGACATGGGCCAACCTGTTGCTCTTGAGCTGCGGATCGGATCGGCGTTGGTCATGACCGCCCTCCCTTGGACACGGCGTGCCGAGATGTCACGTGCGAGACCTTCTTCTTGGCCGCCTTGGCTTGGATCAGCTTCAGCGACACCGTCCTGGCGATCGCCACGTTGTCCTGACTGACCAACACCTTGACCGTCAGCTTGCGCTTGCTCTTCAGCTCAGCCCGAGCTTTTTCGGACAACGTCAGTGACAGTGAAACCGTCCCCGCTTTCGTGACGACACGCTTGGCCGACCCCACCGTGCTGGCCCGCCGGGCGAGCGTCGCCGTCGCCTGTGCCGACAGCGCACCGGGCGCGTTCGTCGTAACCGACAGCGACACCTTGCCCGTCGAGATCATCCGCTTCAGCTGACTGGCCGTCAGCCTGCCGACCGTGAACGCAGGTGTGGTCTGCGGAAGGGCGCCTTGGCCCGTTGACGACGTCGAACCCGGATTCGATGGCGGCGGAGGCGCCGAGGGGAGGCTTTGACACGCGTCGCCCGAACACGTCGATGGCGCCGACTGGTCAAAGCCTCCGTCGACCCGGGCGTCGTAGATGTCGGACACCGTGTCGATGTCGTTCGGCGTGAGCTGAGCGGTCGTCGTGAAGTAGATGTCGCGCCCGGACGGCGTGATCCACGCTTGGGGAGCGACCAGTGGCATGGGGCCCTCGGCATCGATACCGCCGTCATCATCCGGCTTTCCGCTCGAGATGAGCGAGACGCGCCCCTCCCGCCAGAGATAGGTGTCGGGCATGCCATTGGTGTCGCTCGGCACGAGCGCGTCGGTGGTGATAAAGACAGCGGAGCTACCGTCCTCACTCAGTTCCGTACGGGGGTACATCGGGACGGGTTGTGACGGGTTGTCGAAAATCACGTTGAGCCTGGCGTTCGTTCCCGACGCATTGCCGCCAGCCCCGTCGGCATCGGTGGAAAGGCGCGTCAGCGCACCGGTCTCGGCGTCATAGCGGTAGATATCGCGAGCGGTATCGGTGTCGGCCTGCGGGCCGCTATCGATCAGCGGAGCGTAGGTCGCGAAAAGGAGGTAGTGCCCGTCGTCGGTCGCCTGCGCCATATGGCCGGCCGCATCGGGGTTCCACAGACCGCCCCCGGTGGCTCCCCCAGCGTCGGCCGGATCGAGCTTGGCGACGAACCTCGTCTCACCGTCCGGATGGGCCGTACCACGCGTCCAGACGTACAGGTTGTCGTCCCCTGCTGCCGGCGGTGCGCCGTTGGCAGCGGTGTTCGAGGCCAGGACGCCCGTCGCGACGAAATAAGCGCGGGAGCCATCGTCGGAGATGCGCGTGACCCCCTGGACGTCAGCCCCGCTCGCAGCGCCGGAGACCTCATGCAGGTCCGGGCAGGGATTGGTCGGGTTGACCGGTGCCGGGGTGCCGGACGGAATGTCGCACTCGTACAGATCCGTTGTCGCATCGGTGTCGCCGTTGACGAGTTGCCGGTCGGTCGTGAAGTAGACCCGCGTGCCGTCCGCGTTCGCGCCCTGGAAGATCGGTATCCCCGATGCGGCGGTGCAGGCCCCGCCGGGATCGGACGGCGCACGCGTGCATTGCGATGCTGATGCGGCGATCGTCGTCGTGCCGTTGACGCGAGCAAAAACCTGGGTGCCGCTGCAGCGCCCGCTCCCTAGGTCTTTGGGGATGAAGACGATCACCCGCCCGTCGCCGGATATCGCGTGGTAGAAGCTGCCGTCTGCCTGGCCGGCCGTGATGGCGCACCCTGGCGCGACCGGCTGGCCGGCGTTGTCGATGCTGATCGGCTGCGGCTGGGTGCCGCTCGTGCTGTCGTACTCATATACGCGAACATCGGTGCCCTGCCCGACGGAAAAGACGACGTGGGAGAGATCGTCAGATGCCTGGAAGACGGTGGCTCCCAAGGTGAGCCGCTGTGGGGCCATGGGGTCGAGGGCCGAGCCGATGCGGCTGAAGACATCGTCGGGACGTCGGACGTACAGATCGCTCACGTCGTAGGCCGACTCGTCGCCGCGGCGCATCAGCCACAGCGACGAGCGAAGATCACTCGAGAACGCGTACGGGTGTCCCACGTCCGTGTAGTACTCCGGGCCGGACGGGGCGAGCGCCTTGGTGGACCAGCCGCTGCCAGTCCGGATGGCGAGGTACTGGTTACCGCCGGCTGATGAGGCGGCGCCGTTGCCGTTGTTGGCGTAATTCCCATTCGATAGGAAGGCGAACGTGCCGTTGTCGGTGAACCCATTCGGGTTCGGCGAGTACCCCTCCTTGAACGCCGGCGTCACCTGCTCGTAGGCGCGGCAGTCGGGCAGCTGGGTGGAGTTGTTCTGAGCGCGCAGGGTGGCGTTGGGGCAGTCGTCGGCCATTGCCGGGGTTGATGTGAGGCCGAGGCCCGCGATGCTCGCGGCGGCGGCGAGCACGGTGGCGGCGCGCGCGGCGAGGCGGTGGCGCGGGCCGCTGGCTGAACCGCAGCCGCTTGCCAGGGTTGTGATGGTGGTGTTCATGGGCTGGTCCTCGGGGAAGCGAGACAGGGGTCGACGGAGACTGCGGGGGTTCATCGCTTGCTCCCGTGCTTGAACGTGAGGGACTTGGTCAGCACGGCCGCGGTGCCACCGGCCGGTGTGTAGACGACGCGGACGGTGACCTTGAGCTTTTTGCTCTTGGCCTTGGCCAGCGCCTTCTTACCGGCCTTGGTCAGCGTGACCTTGACCGTGTGGGTCCCGGCCTTGGTGATGGCCGTCGCCTTGGCTGCGGTATGGGCGGCGGTGGTGGTGACCTTGCCCACACCCGGCAGCCTGAGCGTCAGGGTCGCCGTAGCACCCTTGACCGAGCTCTTGGTGACGGTGAAGTGGTTGTCGGGGGCCTGGTAGATCGCGATGGCGATCGTGTTGGATGCGTGGCCGCAGTTGACCGTCAGCGCCAGGGTGCCCGAGGCGTTCTCGGGGACCTCCACAGAGAACCCGCCGGCCGACCAACCCGACGGCACGAGCTGGGCGTCGCCGAGGGCAACGGTGCCACCCACACCGAGATCGCTGCCCGTGATCGTGACCGTGTCGCCCGGACGCGGGTGCTGGTTGTAGGCGTTGAGGACCGGTGCGCCACAGCCATAAGCGACTTGCGGGCTGACCGACGGCGGCCCCGGCGGAATCTGCAGCGCGGCGGTGGCGAACACGACCTGATCGCTCGTGGTCGTGGCCCCGTTGCTGGTCACCGACAACACGACGCGGTAGCTCTCCCCCGCGGGCAGCCCGCCCAATGCTGCGCTGACACCGTGCGGGCCGTCACCGGCGGGTACCGGTTGGGCGTCGGTGGTCGTCGCGTAGGAGCCGTCGAGGGCATCGACCGAGAACCGGTAGGTGCCGTCCTTGCCGTACGTGTTGACCGTACCGGCGACGGTTGCCTGGGTGGTCGTGACCCCGGTCGCATCGGTGGCGACCGCCACCGGCATCGCACCGGTGACAAACGTGGCGTCATCGCTGGTGGTGGTCTGGCCGTTGATCGTCGCGACGACCCGCACGTGATAGGTCGTGCCCGGCGTCAAGCGGCCGGTGGCCACGCTGACCGCTTCATCTGCGTTGCCCGCACCGCCATCGGTCTCGGCCGTGGTGCGGCCGTAGTCGGTGCTGGTGCCGTAGTCGAAGTGGTAGGTCGCTGCCGCACCATGGGGGTTGATGGTCGCGTGCAGCGTCGCCCCGAACACGCTCACGTCGGTCGCGCTGGGCGGTGTGCCCGGCGCGGTGGAAAACGTGGCGTCGGCCCCGTGCTGATCGCCACCGGTGCCGTTGTCGGCCACGAGTCGGTAGTGATAGGTCGTCCCGGCCGCCAGACCGGTCAGCTCGGCGGTGACCGGCTGGTCAGCGGAGCCGGCACCTGCGTCGGCAACCGGGGTGCTGTGGCCATAGCCGGTGTCGGTCCCGTACTCGAAGTGAAAGCTCGTATCGGAGCTGTTGGGATTCAACGTGCCGTTGAGCGTCGCCCCGGCCGTGGTGATCGCCGAGACGAACGCCGGGACACCGTCGAGGGTCGGCGGCGCCGCATCGGTCGTGAGCGTCTGATCGTCGCCGGTGATCGACCCGGCGGCGTTGGTGCCGACGATCCGGTAGTGGTAGGTCGTGTTGGGCAACAACCCCGTCAATGGAGCGGTTGCCGCGACGGCACCCGTACCACCGATCGGGTCGGACTCCGTGGTCTGGGAGCCGTAGTTGATGTCCTGTCCGTACTCGAAGTGATAGGTCGAAGAGACCCCACCCGGATCGATCGTCCCGTTCAACGTCGCCGAGACCGCATCGACCGACGACGCGGCCGACGTGGTGACGGTCGGTCCTTCGAAGGTCGTGAAGCGCTGCACCACGGTGTTGGCGTTGTCGGCGGTGTAGACCGTGCCGGTGGCGTGGTTGACCGCGATCCCGGTCAGGTTGCCGATGCTCGGCGAGCCGAAGCTCTGCCCACGCGATCCACCGCCCGCGGTGAACTGCGCCACCACCACACCTTGGGCACCGGCCTCGCCGACAAACACCTCACCCGACACCGGATCGACGGTGGCGCTCAGCGCAGCACCATGGCTGAAGTCATCGACCACCCGGTCAAACACCCCAGCAGCCGTATACCGGTCCAACCGACCCGTACACCCATCCGACACATACACCCCACCACCACCAGCCGCCAACCCGACCGGGCACACCAACGCACCATCAGGCGAGTCCAACCCGGCAAACGACGACACAAACGCCCCCGTGCTGCCATCGAAGGCGTCGATGACCTGACCACCGGTGTTCGTGTCGGTCGCCGTCACATACACCGTGCCGGTCGACGGATCAACAGCAACACCCGCACCCGGGTTGATCGCCGTCCCCGATGCACCGACATCCAACGCATACGCCAACACACCCGCGAGGCTGTACTTGACCACCGACCCCGCACCCGTCGAGACATACACCGACCCCGCACCCGCCGGATCAACCGCCAACTGCGTACCGGAGTTCGCCGCCGCCGCATCGATCGCAAACGACGACACAAACGCACCCGAAGCATCAAAGCGCTCGATACGCGGATCCGGCGTCGTCCCATCACCCAACGCATGACCCGGATCACCGACCAACACATCACCCGAGACCTGATCGACCACAACGCCCGCCGGCCCACCCGCCCCGAACTGACCATCACCGTTGCCGGCGGCACCGAACGAATCAGCAAAGCCGTGACCGGTCGTCGCCCACGCCCCCGACGCCCCGGCCAAACACAACGCCAGCGCGGCGAGAACGACAGCGGTGAAACGCATCATCAAATCGAGTCCTTGTCCTGAAGTTGACGGGCACTGCGCAGCGACCGCGTCGCCTCTTGGCCCCGGGCCGTCAACCGCCACGCGTTGGTCCGGCCCTCCTTGCGACGCTGCACCACGCCCTCGCGATGCAACCGCGCGAGATGACGGCTCATCTGGCTCTCATGACGCACGTCAACCGCACGCGCGACAGCGATGTTGGTCGCGTCGGGGTGCTTGTCGAGGTACTCCAGCGTCTGACGCGTGAGCTCGGTGACCAACAAACCCAAGTTCTCCGTGCCGACGTCTGACGGTGTCCAGCGCGCGACGAACGTGCCGGGATGGCCCAGCGCGCCGGCTCGCACGACCGCACGACGGCGGCCGACGAACGGCGCCAGCAACCCGTAGATCGCTGCCGCCGTCAGATCGGTCTGCGACGTCTCCTCAGCAAGGTGACGGCGCAGCAGCTCCCACACCCCACCCAGCGCCGCGGCAAGCACGACATCGGCTGCCTGCTCAACGCTCGGCGGCTCCCCCAGCAGCCGGCCGATCTCGTCGATCGTCGCGCGCTGCAAGCTCAGCGCGTCGCGCCCGGCGGCCAGCGGCGCCACGACGCACAAGTACCCCAAGATCCGGTCGGCGCAAAGCGTCCCGACGAGGGCGCGCGTCGCCGCGACCGCGCGATCCTCCCACTCCGGTCCCACCGCGACGACCGCCTCGGTCACGCAGCCGTGCAGCCGCTCTTGGGCGACGCCGAGCGTGTCCAGCAGGCACGCGTCGCGATCGACGTAGAGCTCGTAGAAGGTGCGACGCGAGACCCCCGCGCGCTGGCAGACGTGATGGATGCCGATCGCCGTGCCGCCCAACTCGGTGATGAGCTCTCCCATCGCGACGACGAGCCGGTCGCGCTGGGTCGGCAGCCCATAGCTCTGCCCACTGCGGCGCTCCCGGGCGACCGGCCCCGCGTCGGCCGCGGTCGCCGTCACGGCAGGGGCCATCGATGACCTGCGAGCAGGCACAGCGGACACAGCGTCTCCTCCAACAGTGATCTCTCAACCCACGACGAGCGCCCTCCAGGTGCCCGCCGTCTCCTACACCCGACGCCACTGCCAGAGCGGCAACCTCAAGGTGCAATCGGGAACGTAAACGCCCCGATGTGCGAAGTCAAGATTTCAGATGACGAATATTTTCAATGCGCCGGGTACGGTGCCGTTCCCGGGCGGGTTTCAGTCATCGTTCCCGACCGGCCACCAGCGGTTGGCAGGCCCCGGACCGGACTCGCGCCGCACGTACCCGTCGGCCTCCAGGCGCCGCAGCTTGCGGTTGACCTGCGAGAGGTGGCGCACGCCGAGCCCGCGCTGGACCTCTGCGCCGCTGGATCCCGGATGAACGGCCACGAAGCGCAGATAGCGCGCGTCGACGCTCTCGTCGGGCTGGTCGAGCGCCAAGCCGAAGAACCACGCACGCCCCAGGGCATCGAGCGCGAGTTGCTCGACGTGGTCTGCGAGCGCCTCGCCGGTGCTGCGGCGCCGGCGCTGCACGGCGACGATGATGCGCCACAGCGTCGGGCCGTCGCGCATCGAGGCAGCCTCTTGCACCACCAGCTCGAGGGCGGCGACATCGGCGCCGGTCGGCGAATCGCCATCCAGCAGCTCCTCGATCTCGTCCGCCGGGCTCGACGGACGGATCGAGGGCGCGGCGCGCGGCGCGACGGCGTCGGGCGCATCCACGAATGGTGCCAGCGCGAAGGCCGTCAACTCGCGCGCTCGCGCCAACAGTGGCTGATCCGGAGCGTGACGCAGCCGGTCGACGGTGATCGCGTCGATCGCGGTCAACATCGTGGCCACCCGCACCGGCGCGGGCTCCGTCCCCGGCGACTCCAGCGCCTTCAGGATCGGCGCGCGCACCGCGTCCCGCGCCGCGCGAACGCGCTCGCCGGCGGCCGGGACGTCGCGCAGGCAGGCCACCGCCCAGTCGCGGTCGCAGTCGAGGATCGCCAGGTAGGCACCGAGCGCCGCGGCGGCGCCGCGCTCCCAGTCGCGCTCGGCCTGCAGGGCCCGCAGGATCTGCGGGATCGCGTAGGCCGCCGCGACGTCGTAGGCCCAGATCAGCGCGTCTTCCTTGCCCTCGAACGTGCTGTAGAACGCTCGCAGCGAGACCCCGGCACGCTCGGCGATCGCGCGCACCGCGGCCTGCTCAAAGCCGTGCTCGGCGATCTCGCGCACCGCGGCGTCGACGATCCGTGCGCGACGATGGAAAGCCTGCGCCTGGACCGGGAGGGCATCGAGCTCCACCGCCTCCTTCGAGGCACCGCAGGTGTTTGTCGACATTCGCCGATCGTAGCCTCTCGCGGTCCAATTTACGAATCCTGCTTCGTTTCATAGGCCGTCCGAGAATCCCCGTTCCCGTTGTCGCGAACGACGACGCAGCGGGCGGCGGCCATAGAGCCGCCGCCCGCTGTTCGCTGCGCGTGGCTACCTACTGGTCTTGCGGGGCTTCGCGGGACCGGTCGGGTCGAAGGAGACCGTGACCTTGCCTGGCTTGCCGTTGGTGCGCTTGGCGGTGATCGTCGCCACCGTCGACTTGACGATCGTCTTGATCGTCTTCTCGATCCCGGGGCCGCTGACGCTGACCTTGCCGGGGCCGAGGCCGCCGATCTTGACGGCAACCGACTTCTTGGCGACCTGCTTGGAGAGGACCTTCAACGCACAGCTCGGCGTCTGGACGTAGACGGCGGTGTCGAGCTGTTTGCCGTTCTGGCCGTCGACCTGCTTTTCGGCGATCTGCGTGCTCTTGCAGATGTCGGCGTCGGAGACGACCAGGATCCCGTGCTTGCCACCGTCGATCATGAGATCGAACGAGCGGACCGGCGCGTCGGGGATGTTGTCGAACGTCGTGACCAGGCGATCGAGCGGGTCGACGGCGGAGGAGCCGTTGAGGTCGACCTCAACGCCCTCGCCCTTCAACGGGATGAACAGCTTGGGAAGGGTCCTGATCTTCCGGCCGCTCTTGGGGTCGATGCGCACACCTTCGACGAAATAGACCGGCCCGGTCAGCGGCTGATGGAGCACGCTGACCGCCTTGGCCTGACCCACAATCGTGGTGGCGGGACACGCCTTGGCGGCCGCCTGCTCGGGCTTGCACAGACCTTGTGCGTTGTCAGGGTCCAGAGCCAGGGCCAGCGGCAGCGTCACCGCGACCTTGCTCAGGCGTGACTCGCCGAGCTGCTGGGTCAGACCGGCGACGAGGCCCGGGTGCTTGCCATCGGTGGTCTGGCTCTTGCCCGTGAGCGAGAGCGCCAGCTTCGGCGCGAGCGACAGGGCCGCGCAGTCGGTCGCCTGGTACGGGACGCTCGACGAACTCTTCGTACCGGACGTCGAGACGACCGTGGCGTCGATGGACTGCGCCGAGCAGCTCGTCGGGTTCACCATCAACCCGGGGCGATCGACGTTGAGTCGCACGTCGCGTAGCTGCAGGGGGATGCCCTGCAGGATCGTCGGGAACGGGTCGGTCGTGACCGTCACACGCGTCGTGACCGGGTCGATGCTCACCGCCGCCCGAACCACCACGTCACCCAAGTCGAACGGACCCGCGATCGCTCGCGTCACGACCGAGAGCCCGAACGGCGCACCCTTGTAGCCGGTCGTCAGGTACGCCCGACCATTCTCGATGTAAAACGGCGACGGACCAGGCCCCGACCCGACCGTCACACGGCCGATCTGCGACGCCGCGTCACACGTGCCGGCGGCCGCCTGGGCCTCCGGGCACAGCGGCACGTCCTTGACGTTGGCCAGCAGGCCCTCGGGCAGTACCGTCGTCACACCGGACAGCTGCTGATCGGAGTCCGCGCGCGTCAGCCGGAAGCTGAACGGCGTGCTCGCGCCGGCCGCCGAGGACAGCGACCCGGCCGTCAGCTGCGGGTCAAAGCCCTGCGGGCCGCACGCGGGGGCGCCGGCGCCGGCGCCGACGCTGTAGGTCCCGGCCGTGTTGACGACCTGGCCGCCCCACGACGTCAGCACCGCGCTCGTCGTCTTCGCGCCACAGACGTTCGACTGCGACAACGGCGCCCTCGCGCCACCCTTGAACGCGACGTGCAGACGCGAGAACGGCAGCTGCGGCGTGTTGTCGAAGGTCGACACGATGCGACCGGTGACCGGATCGAGCGTCACGACGCCCGACAGCTTGACCAGCACACCGTTGGCCTTGGCCACGATGTACAACGCCACCAAGCTGTTGAACGGGTTGTTGCCCGCCCCTGGCTCGGCCAGGTACACGGAACCGAGGAGCGGCTCGTCGAGAAGCGGCGTGTCGATCTGCACCGACCCGATCTTCGAGCTGTCCGGACAGGTCGGATCGGCATCGTCGCCCAACCCGATCTCGGCCTTCGAACAAGCACCGAGCCCATCGGCCGAGGACGGCGACACCGTCACCCCTTCGGGCAGCGTCACGACCACCTTCTTCAACGGCGGAGATCCAAGCGCGTTCGGCGCCTGCGGCTGATCGACGTTGAGGTCGATCGCGATGCCCGTCGGCTCGCCGGCACCCGCCGACGTCGGCGTCACGTCCAGCGATGACTTCAGCGTCAGACGATCACAACCGGCGAACGTCTGCGCCGCCGACGTGTAGGACAAAAGCTTCTCCGGATCCTGCCACGACGCCACCGACAGCCCCGTCGTCACCGGCCGATCACACTGCGCCGGGTTCGTGAGGAACGGCGTCAACGGCAAGCCGCTCGCCAACGGCTGGCCGTTCGCGTCGCCCGGGATGGACACACCCGGGCGATACCGCTCGGCGTCATGACTCGGATCCGCCGGAACACCCCACAGCGTCACGCTCGAGGCGTAGATGTTCGGCGCCTCCGACAGGTTCCTGATCGTCGCCGTGATGCCGTAGTCGCTGCCCGTGCGAATCGAGATGTCGATGACCACCGCCGCGACCTCGACGAAGCCGAGCCGCGCGACCACGCCCTCAGGCGGAGTGAGGTTGTACACCGGGACCTTGAAGGCACCGGGCGGGTATGGGTAGCCGGAGAGCTGCCCGAGGTCCAGCGACGCGACGCCGACCTGCGACGCGGTCGCACAGCGCGAGAAGCCGCCAAAGAGCTGCGGCGGGAAGTCGCGTTGCTCACACCGCGGGACGGCCTGTGGGTTGCCCAAGAAGCCGGCCGGCAGGCTGGCGATGATCGTCTTCGCTTCGCCGTCGGGATCAGGGTCCAGCCCGCTCGGCGGGTACTGGCCGCCCGGCGACGCGGGCACGGTGCCCTGTTTGGTGTTGAACTTCAGCTTGATCTGCTGGGCGTATGGGTGCGCGCCCGCCTGCGGGCGCGCCACGACCGCGCCGCTGCTGTCCAGGATGTTGGCCTCGAAGCTTCCAGGCTGCAACCCGAAGTTCGCCGAGGCCACCGACGGCAGCGCGGCGACCACCCCGGCCAAGACCAAGGCCAGCAGAACCAGCCCGCGACGCTTCCCCATGTTGATCGACTTGTTCATGACGTCGTTCCTCCGCCGCTCAGCTCAGGGTTACGGCGACGTGAACCGGGCCGGTCGCCTTGTTGTAGGACACGTCGATCGAGAGCTTCACCTTGTGGTGATGCTTCAGCCGGCTCCTCACCGCGCTGGGCAGGGAGACGTGGAGGTTCTGCGTCCCGGCCCGCTTGACCGTCACCTTGGCCGACGACAACTTGTAGACCGTGTGGTTGCCATACGACGCCCTCCCCGACGCCGAGACCGTCCCTGATGACTCAACCGTCGTCACCAACGTCAACCGACCCGTCTTGACGATGTTCCTCCGGCCCGTCGTGGTGATGCGAGCCACGAACAACCGCGGAGCGCGGGTCTCCTTGATGGTGCCGCCGGTCGGGGCTCCCGTGAGTGGAGCGGGAGCGGCCGGCGCCGTGTTCGGGATCGGCTGGCACGCGTCGTCCGCGCAGGGGGTCGTGTCTTGCGGGTCGGCGAACCCGCCCCCGATCCGGGCGTCGTAGAGGTCCCGACCGCCACCATCGATGTCCCGCTTCACGAGGCTGTCCCGCGTGAAGAAGAAGACGTCGCGCCCGTCCGGGCTGTTGTCGGCGATCTCGGAGTCATAGCCACCGGTGCCCGCTGAGATCAACGCGACCTTGCCCGTGGCGGTGTAGTACTCATAGACGTCCGCGAGGCCGTTCACGTCCTCAGGCACCAACGAGTCCGTGGTCTGGAAGAAAATCCGGCTTCCGTCGTCGGTGAGCGTGCGCTGGCGACCCAGCTGGATGGCATTCAAGAAGCCGCCACGAGGAAGCGGGGTCGACAGGATCGACGCGTCACCGGCGGGCGTGTGACCGGCATCGCCACATGACACGCAGGTCGTCGTGTCCTTGTCGGCGTCGTAGAGGTAGATCTCCTCGTGCCCGCCGTTGTCGACGTTCGTGACCTGCTCCCACGACTGGAACACCAGCGATCGCCCGTCCGGCGTCGTCCGCATCGTGATGCTGCCGCCGTTGCCGGTGTTGGAGACCCAGTTCTGGGCGTCGTCGTTGCCCAGCGTGGCGATGTACGAGACGCCATTGGCGTCGGCCATGTAGAGGTTGTGGCCACCGGCGACGCCCTTGCCGGGAACGAGCACGCCCTGTGCCAGGAAGTACACGTGGGAGCCATCGCTGGAGACGAGGGTCGTCGTAAGGCTGTTGCCGACGATTGCCTCGACTTGCGCGCCGTTCGGGTCGGTCGCGCCGCTGGACAGGAAGCTCAGCACACCGGTGCGCAGATCGAAACCGTATAGGCCACCGTTCGGCGTGGCGTCGTTGGTCAATTGATCAGGGCTGGTGAAGACCGCCATGTTCCCGTCCGCTGAGGCCCCGGCGAACGACGCGCCGTTGATCGGCTGTTGCCCAATAGTGCCCGTGCGCTGCGACAAAGAGAGCTCGCGGGTGGTCGTGCCACTCTCACGGACGTACACCCCAGACTGGGCGCCGCCGATGTTGGAACCGCCGCCGATCCCGAAGAAGATCTTGCTGCCATCGCCTGAGACCACGTTTGGCTGGGGTAAGGTCCCCGAGAACGCCGTGCCGTTGCCCAGCGCTCCGTTGGTGCCGTTGCCGGTGCCGGCACCGTTGGGTGGGATGGTGCCATTAGGAAGGATGCTGACCAGTCGCACGGCGCCGTTGACCCACTCCCAGACCTCGGGTGAGGCGTTCGGGATCGTCAACTGGCTGCTGAGCTGCTGATCCGACTCGAAGATGATGTGGGATCCGTCAGCCGATCGGCCCGAATACGACTTGTCCCCGATGCGCGGCGGCGTGATCGGCGGCGCGGTGACCCACTTGGAAGAGCCGTCGAGCTTTGTCGTGAAGATGTTCTGCGCCGCAGGCTCGTCCGCAGCGCTCCGCGTGATGGTGATGGACTCCGAGAGGTCGTCGTTGACATCGGCGACGTGGTAGCCCCCCGTCAGCGAGAGGTTCGGATAGCCGATCTTCGGCTGCATCGCAGCCGTCGACCAACCATTGGCGTTTCTGGCCGCGACATACGAGTTGACCGCGCTGCTTGCGGGCACATCCGCGAAGCCGATCAACGAGTAGTAGGCGAGACGGTCTCCGTCCGGCGACGAGGTCAGGGCCCCCGAGGCGTCTCCACCGTTCTTGTCGACGGCCGAGACCATCTCGTACGCCCGGCCATCGGGCAGTCCGCGAGCGATCGCGGCGGCCGGCGCGAAGGCGGCCCCGATGCCGGCGACACCGATGGCGAGCATGGCGACGCGCAGCCGCCGCCCGTCGCCGGGGTTCCGTCCTCTGCCCATCCGGCGACTCACAACAGGGGCTTGGGCCTCCGTCACGGCAGGGGCCATCGATGACCTGCGAGCAGGCACAGCGAACACGTCGTCTCCTCCAGATGGTCTCTCAGAACCCACGGCAACGCCTCGGCTCTCGCCGCTCCCGCGCCACCGCCACAGCGACAATCTCGCCGTGCGACGGGCACCGTAAACGTAACAATGTATGGAGTCAAATGGGCAAATGGTGGAGGCTCCAGATTTCGGGTACGCGCGTGTTTCCATCGCTCCCGATGCGTGGTGCTCCGCCGCCTCGTTCGAGGCACCGGCAGTGTGTGCGGTGCCATGGCCGGACGGTCAAACCGGAATCCCATTTACGGATCCTGTGTCGTTTCATAGATCTTTCGAGAATCTCCATTCCGATTGTCGCGATGGATATCCTCGGAGGCGTATGACGTCCGCCCACCCAGGCCCATCGCGTCACCTGCCGCGCGGACGCAGCGCCCTGGACGCCGAGGCGGTCGCGGCGGTGCGGCGGGAGCGCTTGGGCGCCGCCGTCGTGGCACTGCTCGATGAGCAGGGCTATGGCGCGACCACGGTGCACGACATCGCCACCCGCGCCGAGGTCTCGACGCGCGATCTCTACGCACTCTGCGGCGGCAAGCAACAGCTCGTCCTCGACACGTGCGACGCGATCGTCACCGCCGCGTGCGCGTCGTTGCGGGCACGCCCGACGCCCGACGGCGACCTGCGCGCCGTGATCGCCGCCGTGCTCGACGCCGTCGTCGACGCCGTCCTCGTCGCGCCGCCCGCCGCCCGGTTGGCCGTCGTCGGCGTCGTGGCGGCCGGCCCCGCGGGCGTGCAGCGCCGGCGCGCGCTGATCACCGGCCTCTACGAGCTCCTGCGCGACGCGGCCACCCGCGAGGGCCGGCCGCTGATGTCCGAGTCGGCGTCGGCGGTACTGGCGGGCGGCGTCGTCCACCTCCTCGACCGCCACCTGCGCTCGGGGCAGCTGCGGTCACTGCGCAGGGCCGTTCTGGACCTCGCGACGTGGGGTGCCGTCTACGAGACCGCGAAGCCCGTCCCCCTGCCGGCCCGCGACACCTCGATCACGGCACCGCCCGCGTCTCCGATCCTGGCCGAGACGCTGCCCAGCGGTCGTCACGGACTGCCCGCCGGCCTCATCCGCGACCACCAGCACGACCGGATCCTCGAGGCCGTCCTGGTCGTCTCGGCCGAGCAGGGCTTCGAGGCCACGCCCGTCAAGGAGCTGATCGCCGCCGCCGGGCTCACCTCCAAGGCCTTCTACGCCAGCTTCGCGACCAAGGAAGACGCCTGGAAGGTCGCGTTCGAGCAGGCGTTCTCCCAGCTCTACCTCGCCGGCTGGCGGGCCGCGCGGGCCGTCCGCCCCGCCGATCAGCCGACCGAGATCGCCGCGGCCGTCGCCGCCTGTCTGGACTACTTGGCCTCCGAGCCGCGCCGCGCCCGGCTGCTGCTCGCCGACGCCGCCACCGCGGGCCGAGCGGCGCAGCCGGCGATCGACGAGGCGCTGGACGCCGGGACGCGCCTGGTCGCCCGCGCGCTGGGCGACGCCCAACTGCCCAAGGCCGTGGCGCCCGCCATGACGGGCGGCATCGCCGAGCTGGCCGCAGGCTGGGTCCTCGACGGCCGCGCGGCGCAGCTGCCGGAGCTCAGCGCACCGCTGATCGAGATCCTCCTCACACCATCGGTGGGCGTCGCCGCCGCGGTGCGCGCCGCCGACGCGGTGCTCCGCGACACCGCATCCGACGAGCGCGTCGACGACCGCCGGCGGTTGATCGATGCCTTCGCCGAGGCGGTCGCGCGCGACGGGCTGGGAGCGGTGCGACTGGCGGACGTCGCCCAGGCCGAGGGCGTCGAGCTCGACACCGTCAACGCCCTCTTCGCCGACGAGCTCGATTGCGCGACCAAGGCGCTGGACGAGTGGACCAGCCGGCTGGTCATCATCTCCGCGGGCGCATTCCTCTCGGCAGCCGGCGACCCGCCGCTGGCCGCCCACCGTGCGCTGGAGGCAGCGCTCGGCCACATGGCCCGCACCCCGGCCGTCGCGGCGCTCGCCGTCGCTGACGACCAACAACTCGCCGCGGCCTTCACCGCGTTGCGACAGCGATACATGGCGTTGTTCTTCCAGCTCATCGCCGGGCAGGTGGCGCCCGCCCAACAGCAGGCGCCGCAGCCGCTCGTTGCCTTGCAACTCCTGCTCGACGGCCTGCTGGCGACCTTGCGTCGCTTCGCCCAGCAGGGGCGGATCCCCGAGCTGCCGAACGAGTTGGCGGGGCTCAGCCTGCAGGCCCTGACGCCGTTCTTCGGCGCCGACGAGGCACACCGCGTGGCCGAGCAGTCGGCGGCCGCCACCGCCTCGCGCTGACCGATTCGGCCAGACCAATCCGGAGCCATTGTCGTTCCTCAATGACGTGGCATGTTCACCTTCTCGGGAGACACAAAAGTCTCCCGTAAACGGCTGGCTTTTCGGTGACCGCCATGCTTAAGGTGACACATGGCCGACGGCCGTCTCTCGACGTCAAGCGTTGTCATCGCACCCGACGAGGTCGACCGCCTGCTCGACACGGGCGCCGCATGGACCGAGCGGCTCTTTCATCGCATGGCCGAGGCGGTCATGGCCGTCGAGGACGATCCGCCGCTCGCGCTGCATCGCGCGCTGGCCACGATGCTGCGCGAGATCGCCGACGCGCCGGAGCTCGCCCGCCTCGCGACCGTCGAGTTGCCGTCCCTCGGGCCGCTGCTGCACGCCCGCCACGACGAGGCGCTCGAACGCTTCTCGACGTTCCTGGACGTCGGCCTGGCCGGGCTGCCCGAGCCGCCGGCCAGCCGCGACGCGATCGCCCTGTGCATCGCCGGCGGTCTCTGGGAGACCGTACGCCGCTACGCCTTGGAGCGCCGGCTCCACGAGCTCCCGGACGCGCTGCCGGGCATGAGCTACTTCTGCCTGTCGACCTTCTTCGGGGCCGACGACGCACTGCGTGTCAGCACGTCGGCGACCCCTCTGCCCTGAAACCTCCGTCCGGCCTGTGGGAGGGTCCGCTGCGGCGCGCAGTACCGTGCTCTCCCGATGAGACGCCGGACGAAGATCGTCGCCACCATCGGGCCCGCCTCGGGGAATCCCGAGACGCTCGTCCGGATGATCGAGGCGGGCATGGACGTCGCCCGCCTGAACTTCAGCCACGGCTCCCATGAGCAGCACGCCGAGACGGCGCAGATGGTCCGCGACGCCGCCGGCCGCGCCGGCCGCCCGGTCGCGCTGCTGCAGGACCTCCCCGGCCCGAAGCTGCGCATCGGGCCGCTGGTCGAGGGCACCGTCGAGCTGAAGGTCGGCGACAAGGTCGTCTTCGAATGCGGCCGCGACGACGGCCCCGGCGACGCGCGCCGGATGACGATCAGCTGGGAGGGTCTCCCGCGCGCGATCGACCCGGGCGAAGTGCTGTATCTCGCTGACGGCTCGGTGCGGTTGCGGGCGACCGCCGTGCGGGTGCCGGAGCTGGAGGTCGAGGCCGAGGTCGAGGTCGGCGGCACCGTGGCCTCGCGCCAGGGCCTCAACATCCCCGGCCCGGCCGACGAGTTGCCGTCGGTCCCGGAGGAGGACTTCGCGCACCTCGAGGCCGGCCGCCAGATCGGGGTCGACATGGTGGCCTTGAGCTTCGTGCGCCGCCCCGAGGACGTGCTGACCGTCCGCGAGCACACGCGCGTCCCGCTGATCGCCAAGATCGAGAAGCCCCAGGCGGTCGAGCAGGCCGAGGCGATCGTCCGCGTCGCCGACTGCATCATGGTCGCGCGCGGCGACCTCGGCATCGAGCTGCCGATCGAGGAGGTGCCGATCGTGCAGAAGATGCTGATCGCGCTCGCGGGCACCCACGCGCGGCCGGTCATCACCGCCACCCAGATGCTCGACTCGATGGTCAGCTCCTCGCGCCCGACGCGCGCAGAGGTCGCCGACGTCGCCAACGCGATCCTCGACGGCACCGACGCCATCATGTTGAGCCAGGAGTCGGCGGTCGGCCTCTACCCGGTCGGGGCGATCGAGATGATGTCGGCGATCGCGGTGCACACCGAGCGTCACGCGCCCTACCAGCGCTGGATGGAGACGCGCGTGCAGCGCGACCATCGCGACCCGTCCTACACCGTCGCCCACGCGGCCTGCCAGGCCGCCCATGAGCTGGAGCTCGACGCGCTCGTCGTCCCCACGCTCTCGGGCCGCTCGGCGCGCCTGATCTCCGCCCACCGCCCCGACGTCCCGATCTACGCGCTCTCGCCCGGCCGCGAGACGGTCCGCCGCTGCGGGCTGATGTGGGGCGTACGCGCCGCGTCGATGCGCCGCCACGAGGTGACCGAGGAGCTGATCTCCGATGCGTGTCAGCGGGTCATCGAGTTGGGGTGGTGTCGGCCGGGCATGCGCGTCGGAGTGACGGCTGGGTTGCCGAGCGGGCGGCCGGGGACGACGTCGCTGTTTCAGGTTCAGGAGCTGTAGGACCGCGGGCCGCGCGCCGTTGGCGTTCCGCTCGGGCGTTGGCCTTGGCGTGTGCGGCGTGGTTTGGCCATGGCGCTCAGCGCGCGACGCGGACATAAGTACGCAGCGCAGTCTGTCGGCACCGAGGAGAGCGAGCGGGGTTGGCGCCTCGATGCTGTGCCTCGTCGTCCGCCTGCGCCTGGGCCCGGAGACCTGAGTCTCCGTTGCCCGCACGACCGGTGAGCAGTATGGATCGCGTGCAACCCGCGCATATCGCGGGTTAGATGCCATCCGTCAAACTCGATCGCACCTTGACCGCGATATACGCGATCGGGGTGCGATCGAGCGCGCCGCGCAGGCGATCGCCGAGGGGTGGGCCCGTTGAGCGCGACCACATCGCGTCCAACAGGCCCACCCGCCCCAAGAGCGCCGGCGGACGACCGGCCCCGCGGCGAGCCGCCGACCCCGCTCGCTCTCCTCGGTGCCGACAGACCACGCCGCGCATCACGACCAGCGCTCGCGCTGAGCGCCATCGCCGCCCGCAGCACCCCGATCACCACCAACAACGCCGCGCACGGCGACGGCCCCAAACCTACGCCCGCGCCGCCCCCACGCCCCGCCGCGCCAACACCAGCCCTGTAACCCCCATGACAACCAGCACGACGATCGCCGCGATCGCCTCGGGCGAGCCGAGGTCGTCGAGACTCCCGCCCAGCGCCGTGTAGGCGAACGCGCGCGGCGCGCAGCCGATCGCGGTCGCCGCGGCGAAGGAGCGCAGCGCCACCGGCGACAGGCCCGCCGCGTAGTTGACCAGCGAGTACGGCACGCCCGGCATGATCCGCGCGTAGAGGATCGACAGGAAGCCGCGGCGCCCGATCCACGCGCGCAGCGCCGCCAGCCGCGGACCTTCGAGCGCCCCGACGGCGTCGTGCGCCAGCCAGCGCGCGATGCTGAAGGCCAGGACCGCGCCGAGCGTCGCCGCGATGATCGAGATCGGCGTGCCGAGCCACGTGCCGAAGAGCAGGCCGGAGGCGCCGGCCAGCAGCGGGCCCGGGAACAGCGCCGGCGTCAGCGCCGCGCTGACCACGATGAAGACGAGCGGGCCCGCGACGCCGTAGCCGTCGACCCAGTCCTGCACGCGCTGCGCCGACAGCTTGCCGCTGGAGGCGATGACGACGAAGGCGACGAGGATCAGCGCCGCGAGCAGCCCGAGCCGGACGAGCGCCGGCCGCGGCGCGGCGCGATCTCGCGCGGCAGTCCGAGGTGGCAGCTCAGCGGGAGGCGAGGAACTCGGCCTCCTGGCGGCCGAGCTCCGTGACGGGCTCGTCGCCGTAGACCCACTCGCGCGCGATGCGGTTCCAGTTGGCGCGTCGCGCTGCAGCTGGCTGATGACCGCCAGCGTCAGCATCTCCAGCCGGCGGCCGAAGAGGTGGTCGGGCGGCAGCGTCTCGTGGCGCATCTTGCCCCACCAGCGCGAGCGCGGATCGCTCATCTGGATCATCACGTCGGTCGCGATGTCGGGCGTCAGCGTCATCTCGGCGTCGAGCGTGTACCAACCGGTGAGATCGTGGAACTGCTCCAGGATCGATTCCGGATCGTAGTACTCCGGCTGCCCGAGCCAGCCACCCTTGTGCAGGTGCTCGATCAGCTCCTCGCCGCGCCCCTCGATCCCGAGCCGCTGGGTCTGCAGCTCGTACTCGGCCACGTCGTCGGAGATCCGCTTGAACAGCCCGAAGTCCAGGAACGCCATCCGGCCGTCGTCCAACAGCAGGCAGTTGCCCGGGTGCGGATCGCCGGAGAACTGGTGGTGGCGGTACATCGACCCGAAGTAGAACCGGAAGATGATCTCGCCGAGGCGGTCGCGCTCCTCATCGGCGCAGCGACTTGAACTCGTCGAACTTGCGGCCGGTGACGAACTCGCTGACGATCACGCGCTCGTGGCTGAGCGCCGTGTACACGT
This sequence comes from uncultured Conexibacteraceae bacterium, assembly GCA_963731005.1. Classification (GTDB taxonomy): domain Bacteria; phylum Actinomycetota; class Thermoleophilia; order Solirubrobacterales; family Solirubrobacteraceae; genus Baekduia. Next base: position 374,262 of record CAVSTZ010000002.1, read on the forward strand.
CGGGGATGACCACGAACGGATGGCCCTTGTAGATGCGCGCCAGCGTGCGCTGGTTCTGGGCCTCCAGCTCGTAGTCGAGCTCCTCCTCGATGCGCCCGCGGATCTCGGCGCCCAGCTCCTGCGGGTCCAGGCCGGGCGCGACGGACTTCATCAGCCGCAGGATGATCCCGAGGTTCTGCAGGTCTGACCGAACGGCACGCGCGACGCCCGGGTACTGGACCTTGACCGCGACGTCCTTGCCGTCGTAGCGGGCGCGGTAGACCTGGCCGATCGAGGCGGCGGCGATCGGCGCGGGGTCGAAGGACTCGAAGACGTCGTCGAGCCTCTCGCCGTACTCCTCCTCCAGGACCTTCTTCATGTCCTTGAAGGAGACCTTCGGCGCGGCGTCGCGCAGCTTGGCCAGCTCGGCCTGGAACTCCTCGCGGAACTCCTCGGGGACGAGGCCGACGTCCAGGAAGGACATCACCTGCCCGAGCTTCATCGCCGCGCCCTTCATGGTGCCCAGCGCGGCGACGATCTGCTTGGCCGTCTCGACCTGGCGACGCGCCATCGCGTCCTGGGCGGCCTGCTCGTCGCGCGTCAGGTTCATCGCGCGCGTGCCGGCCTGCTTGGCGCCCTGGGTCGCCGCGAGCCGCCCGACCTTCGCGGCGCGCGCCCACCGCGAGGTCGGGATGCGATCGTCGCGGGCCATCAGGCCGAGCGCTCGCACCTTGCTGCCGGGGACGATGTCGTCGCGACCGTCGGGCCAGCGGACCCACGCCTTGTGGCCGCCGTCGTAGTCGTCGCCGAGCAGGACCAGCGTCGCGGGCTCGCCGAGCGCGGTGACCTGCTCGTCGCCCTCGGCGTCGAGGCCGCGCCAGAGGCGGATGAACTTGTTGTTCTCGAACTCCTCGGCGACCGTGCGTCGGGTCGGTGTGCCCGGGCTGGATCACGGTCTCCGGCGGCAAGCGCCATCAGGGTGTCCATGATGGAGGACTTGAGGTCGGCGTAGGAGGTCGAGCCGGGCGCGCGGACGCCGCCGACCGAGTTCTTGAAGAGCGTGTCGCCGGTGAAGACGTTGCCCTCGACCAGGAGCCCGAGCATGCCCGGCGGTGTGGCCGGGGATGTGGATCGGTCTGCACGTCGAGGCCGCCCGCGCGGACCGTCGTGCCCGCGTCCATCGTGCCGGTCGCGGTCTCGACGAGGTCGCGCTCCAGCGGGTGGATGAGGACCTGCGCGTCGGGCCAGCGCTCCAGGATCTGCGGCACCTCGGAGACGTGGTCGTAGTGATGGTGGGTGAGCAGGACGTGCGTCGGCGTGAGGTCGTAGCTCGGCGACCTTGTCGAAGAGCGGCTCCATCGGGCCGCCGGCGTCGACGAAGAACGCCTCGCCGCCCGCGCTCGGCGGCCACCAGGAAGGTGTTGGACAGGAACTGCGGATGCATCGAGCGCTCGAGGATCATGCGGGTACATTGACAGCCTGATGCCCGAGCTCATCCACACCTGCTACCGGATCGGCAACATCGACCGCTCGGTCGCCTTCTACGAGGCGCTCGGCTTCGAGGAGCGCCGCCGCATGGACCTGCCCGACGGCGCCATCAACGTCTTCATGGGCATCCCCGGCGACGGCGACCGCCTCGAGCTGACCTGGAACCCCGGCGTCGAGTCCTACGACCTCGGCACGGGCTACAACCACATCGCGCTGACCGTCCCATCGCTCGACGACGACGCTCGACGAGCTGTCGCAAGTCCGACATCGGTCCGGAGAAGCCGCCCTACCACGTGGGCGAGCACGGTCCGCTGATCTGCTTCGTGCGGGATCCGGACGGCTATCGAATTGAGATAATCGAGAAGGCGTGAGCTTTCTCTTCAAGTTGGAGGTCGACGGCCTCACCGATGACCAAGGCGCGGCGATCGAGCGCGCGTCGACTCAGCGCGACACATGGCCGATTCGCTTCGCTGAACGTCGCCGACGTCGCTTCGCCCTCTTCGGGCCGCGCATCGTCGGTCCGTCGCTATGGATGCCCGAAGAGTTCGAGTCGGGCCAGCATGTCTTGACCGACGCGACAGCCTGGGACGAGCCAACCTGGGACATGGATCCCGAGCTAGTGCCGAAGCTCGCAGAAGCGATCCGGCTGCTCGGCGAGCTGGTGCCGCAGGGCTTCTCGTTTAGGGCGACTTGGGTTGGTTCAGACGTTCGCGAGGAGCGCTCGCTGAGCGCCGACGACCTTGCCGAGACCGTGCTCGCGTCGCAACTCAACGAGTTCACCCGCTACCGCGTGCCCGCCCTCCAATGACAAAACTGGCTACGTTGTCGATCGGTCCGCGACCCGGATGGCTATCGGGTCGAGCTGATCGAGAGCAAGGCGCGTTAGCTCGAGACGAGACGCTTGAAGATCCAGCGCTGCCGGACGGGTGTCCCGACGTTGTTCCAGCCCATGGTGCGGTGATGATGGTGTTGTCGACGAGCGCTTCCGCCGCAAGCTCCCAACCTGCGCCACCGAGCTGGTTGAGCAGGTCGATGAAGCCGACGGAGTCGCCCTGCCGCACATCGGCGACCGTCGCGCCCGGTGCCCAGATCTCGTAGCGGGTCGTCCACGACTGCTGGGATTCGCCCTGGCCGGGCACCCATTCCGACTTCGTCTCGTAGAACCACGCAAGACTCAGGTACTCCCAGCGCGGGCTCATCGCTTGAGCAGAAGGATCTGCTCCTGCTCGCGCTGGAGAGCGGCGTCGAGGTCGGCGGCTTGCGCGCGGGCCGCCGCTTCGGCCCGTTGCTGCGCGACGATCGCTCCGATCAATGGCCCACCCGGCCACGCCTGCTGAGACATGGCATGAATCCTAACCCGGCGAGCGCGACCGGTCCTGGCCACGTCCGACGCCGTCTAGGCTTGGGGTCCGTGCTGAACTCGTCCATGCGATCACGTTGCGCGCCGTCGCGCTCGGCACGCCGCCGGAGGACTCGCCGGCGCTGCGCAACCTCGCGATCGCCGGGTTGATCGCGCCCGTCGACGGCGCGTGGGCGCTGACGCAGACCGGGCACGCGGTACTGGAGATCGAAGGCGGCGCGCAGACGGCCGGCGGCGAGGCGAGCGACCTCAAGGCCAAGGTCCGTGACTGGTTCATGACCTAGCGAAAGCGCTAGGAAGCAGCAGGCGGCGCGGGCGCCGCGGCGGGCAGCTCGCGGCGAGCACCGCGCGGTGGGTCGGCCGGGCGGCCTCCCAGCGGGCGCGGCCTTCGTCGGTGATGTGCGCGTAGATGCCGCGACGGTCGTCCGACGCACATGGCGCGACAGACGAGCCCGTCGGTCTCCAGCCGGCCGATCAGGCGCGACAGCGCGCTCTGGCTCAGGCAGACGGCGTCGGCGAGATCCTGCATGCGCCGGCGCCGTCGGCGTCCTCGGTCGTCGCGAGGCGCTCCAGCACCTCGAACTCGCTCAGGCCGATGCCGTGCTCGCGCTCCAGCGCCTTGTCCAGCGCGCCCGACACCTTGGCGTGGCACTGGGCGACCTCGCGCCATGTCTCGACGAGCTCGGCGGTCATCAGGGACAGCAGACACGGCGAGCATTGTACCTGACCCGAACAATATTTGCGTTCACAACTCATGCACATGCATTCGTTGCACATGCATGTATTGTACCTCGCATGGCATCCACCTCTCCTCCCCTCCACACCACGTCATCGGCGAGCCGCTGGGACGCCCGCGCTCTGGGGCGCGCTCTTCCTGCTGTGCGGCGTGCTCTTCCTCGACGGGCTCGACGTCTCGATGGTCGGCGTCGCGCTGCCGTCGATCCGCGCCGACCTCGGCCTGACGACCTCGCAGCTGCAGTGGATCGTCAGCGGCTACGTCCTCGGCTACGGCGGCCTGCTGCTGCTCGGCGGCCGCGCCGCCGACCTGCTCGGCCGGCGCCGCGTCCTGCTCATCGGGCTCTGCGGTCTTCACCGTCGCCTCGCTGCTCGGCGGCCTCGTCACCGACCCCAACCTGCTGATCGCCACGCGCTTCCTCAAGGGCGCCAGCGCCGCGTTCACCGCGCCCGCCGGGTTGTCCTACATCACGACCACGTTCGCCGAAGGCCCGGCGCGCAACCGGGCGCTCAGCGTCTACACCGCCTTCGGCGCCAGCGGCTTCTCCTCCGGCCTGATCCTCGGCGGGCTGCTGACCGAGGTCGGCTGGCGCTGGACGTTCCTGCTGCCCGTGCCGTTCGCGCTGCTGATCCTGGCTGCTGACGCCGCGGCTGCTGGTCAACGCGACCGCGCCGTCGCGAGCGCCGACGCGGCGCCTTCGACCTCCCCGGCGCGGTGACGATCACCGCCGGGCATGCTGCTGCTCGTCCGCACGATCGTCCGGGCGCCCGAGGTCGGCTGGGCGTCGGCGACGACGATCGTCGTCGTTCGCGCATCGCCGCCGCGCTGCTGGCCGCCTTCGTGACGATCGAGCGGCGTACGCGCGCAGCCGCTCGTCCGGCTCGGCATCCTGCGCGCGGGCCACATCCGTGCGCGCCAACCTCGGCGCGATGGCGATCGTTCGGCGGCTACGTCGGCTTCCAGTTCGTCGCCACGCTGTACCTGCAGTCGGTGCTCGGCTGGTCGGCGCTGGAGACCGCGCTGGCGTTCCTGCCCGCCGGCCTGCTCGTCGCGTTCGGCTCGACCCGCGTCGGCCCGCTGGTCGACCGCTTCGGCACGGCGCGCTGCTGATCGCGTCGGTTCGCCGCCTTCGTCGCCGGCTACGCGCTGTTCCTGCGGGCCGACACCGACCCCGACCTACGTCACGATGATCCTGCCGACGATGCTGCTGCTCGGCGTCGGCTTCGCGCTCGGCTTCCCGTCGCTCAACATCGCAGGCGACGACGGGCGTCGCCGACCACGAGCAGGGCCTGGCCTCCGGGCTGGTCAACACCTCGTTCCAGGTCGGCGGCGCGATCGCGCTGGCGATCGTCAGCGCGGTGATCGGCAACGACGACCGCCAGTGCCGGCGACGCCGAGGCGTTCCTGCACGACGCCCACACGGCAGTGGGAGTGGTGACCGGCATCGCAGCTCTCGGACTGGTCAGTGCCCTCAGCGGCCTGACCCTGCGCCGGCGCCCCGCGCTGGCGGCCGAGACGCTCGGCGCCTGATGGACCTCTGACCCCTCCCTCCCCAACCGGCCCACGGCCCGGTCGCGCTTGTTCCTCCGTGCGCGGCCGGGTCGACCGGTCTCCCGGGCCGGTGTCTAGTCTGCGGAGCGCATGGCCGAACGCCGCATCGCCGTCTGCGACCTGGGGTCCAACTCGTTTCGCCTCGTCGTCTTCACCGCGGCCGAGGGCTGGTGGCGGCGCACCGACGAGATCCACGAGCCGGTGCGGATCGGCGCCGGCCTGGCCGAGACCGGGACGTCTGAGCGAGCAGGGCATCGCGCGCGGCCTGGCGACGCCGAGGTCTTCGCCCACTTCTGCTCGGCGACCGGCATCACCGAGATCGACGCCGTCGCGACCTCCGCGATCCGCGACGCGACCAACGCGGAGGACTTCCTCGACCGCGCCGCGCTGCCGGTGCGCGTGCTGAGCCGGGAGGAGGAGGCCCGCATGGGCTACCTCGCCGCGGTCAACTCCACCACCTTGGCCGACGGCGCCGTGCTCGACCTCGGCGGCGGCTCGATGCAGCTGGTCCGCGATCGTCTCGCGCCACGCCGCCGAGCTGCAGTCCTGGCCGCTGGGCGCGGTGCGGATGACCGAGCGCTTCGGCCTCGGCGAGGGCGAGGCGAGCAAGAAGCAGCTCAAGGCGCTGCGCGAGCACGTCGCCGACCGAGCTGGAGGACGCGCCGTGGCTGTCGCGCTGCGGCGAGCGGATCGTCGGCATCGGCGGCACGGTGCGCAACCTCGCCACCGCGGTCCAGCGAGCCGCCGGGCGTGCCGGAGCTCGGCGTCCAGGGCTTCGTCGTCGAGCGCGAGGCGCTGGCGGAGCTCGTCGCGCGCCTGGCCGCGCTGACCCCGACCGAGCGCGCCAAGGTCCCGGGCATCAAGTACGCGCGCGCCGACCTGATCCTGGCCGGCGCCGTGGTCGTCGAGTCGGTCCTGGAGCTCGGCGACTTCCCGGCGCTGGAGGTGACCGAGGCCGGCCTGCGCGAGGGCGTCTTCTTCGCCCGCCACCTCGACGGCGACCCGCCGCTGTTCGACGACGTCCGCCGCAGCTCGGTGCTCAACCTCGCCGCGCAGTACCACGTCGACCATGCCCACACCGAGCATGTCTCCAAGCTCGCGCTCGGGCTGTTCGACGACTTCGCGGCCGCCGGCCTGCATCCCGGCGACGCGCGCGAGCGCGAGTTGCTGTGGGCCGCGTGCGTCCTGCACGACATCGGGATGAGCGTCGACTACGACGACCATCACAAGCACTCGCGCTACTTGGTGTTGAACTCCGGACTGCCCGGCTTTGACCAGCGCGAGGTCGCGATCATCGGCCAGGCGGTGCGCTTCCACCGCAAGGGAATGCCGACCAGTGGCGGCTTTGAAGGAGCTGCTGCGCAACGGCGACGTGGAGATCCTCGACCGCTGCGCGCTGCTGCTGCGCCTCGCCGAGGACCTGGAGCGCAGCCGCGACCAGCTCGTGCAGACGGTCAAGGTGCGCTGCGAGAACGGCGAGGTGCGGCTCAAGCTGCAGGCCGATGGTGACGTGCGGGTGGCGCGCTGGGCGGCGAGCCGCGAGACCGAGCTGTTCCGCCGCGCCTTCGCGCGTGAGCTGACGGTCGTGGCGGCGTAGCGGCGCGGTCCGCGCCCGCCGCTCAACGCCCGGAGCTACGCGGCCGAGGAGGCCGGCTGCGCGTCGCGATCGGTTGCCGCTGGCGGTCGGACCGCCTCGGGCAGCAGCACCTCGCCGGGCGGCACCGGCCGGCCGTAGAGGAAGCCCTGGACGACCGGGCAGCCCATCTCGCGCAGCAGCTCGTCCTGGTCGGCGGTCTCGACGCCCTCGGCGATGACCGTCAGGCCCATGCGGCGCGCGAGCGTCAGCACGGCCTCGACGACCGCACGGTCCTCGGTGCTGCGCACGAGATCGGCGACGAACGAGCGGTCGACCTTGACGACGTCGACCGGCAGCGCCTTGAGGTGCGTCAGCGACGAGTAGCCGAGCCCGAAGTCGTCCAGCGCGACGCGCACGCCGAGCGAGCGCAGCGCGTCGAGCGCGCGGCGCGCGACGTCGGGACGGCGCAGCACGGCGGTCTCGGTGACCTCCAGGCAGATCGCGTTGGCGGGCACGCCGCTCTCGCGCAGCGCGCGCTCCACGACCGCGACGAAGTCGATCTGCGCGAGCTGGCGCGCCGAGACGTTGACCGAGACCCAGAGGTCGCGGCCTTGAGCGCGCCACGCGGCGAGCTGGCGGCAGGACTCCTCGAGGACCCAGGCGCCGATCGGCACGATCAGCCCGTCGTCCTCGGCGATGCGCAGGAACTCGCCGGGCAGCAGCTCGCCGCGGTCGGGATGGTCCCAGCGCAGCAGCGCCTCGCAGGCGATCGGCAGACCGTCGACCATCGCGACCAGCGGCTGGAAGACGACACGCAGCTCACCACGCTGCAGCGCGCCGCGCAGTTGGGCGGCCAGCTCCAGCCGGCGGCGGACCTCCTCGGCCAGCGCGGCGTCGAAGACCTCGGCGTGGCCGCGGCGGCCCTGGCCCTTGGCGCGACGCAGCGCGACGTCGGCGTCGCGGATCAGCTCCTCGGCGTCGACGCCCGGCGCGCGGGCGACGGCGACGCCGACGCTCCCGGTCACCGAGACCAAGCCGTTGCGCGTCGGGATCGGCCGCGCGAACGCGCCGTGGACACGCTCGATGACGGCCTCGATGCCGTGGGCGCCGCCGTCGGTCAGGCCCTCGGCCACGACCAGGAAGCGGTCGCCGCCGAAGCGCCCGACGGTGTCGGCCGCCCGCAGCCGCTCGGTGAGACGGTCGGCGATCGCGCGTAGGACGATGTCGCCGCCGACGTGGCCGTGGGTGTCGTTGATGGTGGTGAGGTCGTCGATGTCGACCAGCAGCGCGACGGCGGCGCCGGCGCTGCGACCCAGGCGCGCGATCGCGGCACTGAGGCGGTCGGTGGCCAGCGCGCGGTTGGCGACCCCGGTCAGCGCGTCGTGCAGGCTGTGGCGCTCGAGCTCCTTGCGCGTGGTGATGTCCTTGGCCACCGCGCTCCACTCGCTGCCGTCCCAGCGGGCGCTCCACAGCAGCCAGCGCCAGACGCCGTCGCGGGTGCGCAGGCGGTTCTCGTAGCGCGTGGTGCAGGGCGTGGCGTCGGTGGCGCGCGCGATCTCCTGGCAGGTGCGCTCGACGTCCTCCGGGTGCACGAAGTTCAGATACGGCTCGGCCATCAGCTCGTCGCGCGACCAGCCCAGGACGGCCTCCCACTCCGGGTTCAGGCAGGTGAAGGAGCCGCGGCGATCCGCGATGGCGAGCAGGTCAGGAGAGCGATCGAAGAACCGCTCCACGTCCCCCTTGGACGAACCCATGAGCCAAATGTTCGACCCGAAAGACGGAGAACTTGAGCGGTCACACTTTGCTTCAGCGCATGGACGCGCGCTCACCGCTATGAGGTGAAGCGCTCGTCTCCGCCGCCGGGCGAGATCGTGATCTGCCGCTCGGCCGCGACGGCCTCGACCATGTCGGCCTCCTCGGCCTCACGCTCGAGGTTCTGCTCGTGATCGCCGTCGCAGAGCACGCGGAAGTTGCCGGTCACGCCGCTGTCAGCGTGGATCGTGATGCCGGGCAGGATCTCCTCGCCCTCGTCGAAGCCGAGGCGATCCAGGTCGAAGTGCGCCAGCCCGATCCCGTACGCGTTGTGCGTCGGGTTCTCGCGATCGTGGGCGTTGATCGCGATCTGGAAGGCCTGGAGGTTCTTGGCGATCTTCGACGTGTCGGACATGCTCGGGGAGAGGCTACCCACCCGCCGCGCGCCGCTGCACGCGAGCGACGAGCTCGGCGGTGTGCGGGGCGAGCAGGTCGTGACGACGCGCGGCGCGCAGGACGGCGCCGCCGATGGCGTCGAGCTCGTGGTCGGGCGCGCCGGCGCTGATGTCGGCGCGCAGCGAGGAGGAGGCGGCGTCGGGGAGGCCGCGCAGCTCGGCGACGACGGTGTCGGCGTCGACCTTGGCGCCCTCGGCGGTGGCCACGGCCGCGACCTCGCGCGCGACGGCCTCGGCGGTTGCGCGGACGTCGCCGAGCGGCGCGTCGGCTGCGGTGGTCGACAGGGCGAGCGCGGCGAGGCGCGAGAGCTTGGCCCAGAGGACGTCGGCCTCGGAGGCGCCGGTCGTGATGTCGATGCTCGCTTGGCTCAGGGCTTGCTCGAGCGCGGGCGCACCGGGTTGGGCGAGGGCGATGGTCAGAAACGGGGCACGGTGTACCACTTTGGTGGGGCCTTCGCGATGGGCCTGCACGCGGACCGTGGCGGCGACGACGCGGTCGGTGCCGAAGCGCTCCCGCAGCGTCGCGACGTGATCGACGCCGTTGAGCAGCGGGACGACGATGGCGGGCGTGGCGGTGACGCGCTTGAGCGCGTTGGCGAGTTGGGGCTCCTTGACCGCGACGAGCAGGACGTCGGCAGGCTCGTCGAGCGTCGTGCGTGCGTCGACCTTCGTGGCGTGATCGCCGAACCGCGGGCTGATGACGGTGATGCCACTTGCCTCGATGGCCTCCGCGCTCGCGTCGCGGGTGATGACCGCGGTCGCGACCCCGGCCCGCGTCAGCTCGGCACCGATCAGGGCGCCAACGGCGCCCGAGCCGAGGATGGCGATGGTCGGGTGAGGGCGGCCGGGCATGCGGGGCGGGATAGTCGCAGGGCGCTCGTCCTTCTGTGGCTGCCGCTCTGCGCAGGCGCGTCCGCCGTGGCCGGCCGCAGGCGCTCACGCGACCGGTGAGCAACATGGAGCGCGCCCAACCCGCGAGATGCGCGGGTTACGCGCGATCGAGTGGTGCGTGGAGCGTCGACGACATCGAACCCGCGCATAACGCGGGTTCCGTGTCGTTGAGTGCGGGTCGGTGGCGAATCGCCCACCCAGGCGCAAGCGGACGACCGAGAGCGCCCGAGGCGCCGACCCCGCTCACTCCCCTCGATGCCGACAGACCACGCCACGCGCCACCAGCCAACGCCCCGCGCTGAGCGCCACCCGCGCCGGCGCCTCCCACCGCCCCGCCGCCCGTCGAGCCCCGCCCCGCCCACGAGCCCCCTACGTCTGCTCCTCATCCGTCAGCCACCGCCGCGCGATCCTCGGCGCCTCCCAGGCCTCCATGGCATCCAGCAACCCAATCGGATCCGAGGACGACAACAACAGCCGGCGGTGATCCGACCCCACGAACTGCTCGGCCGTCATGTGATCCAACAACGACACCAAGGGACCCCAGAAGCCGTCGACGTCGAACAGCCCGATCGGCTTGCGATGCAACCCGAGCTGCGACCACGACAACATCTCGATGACCTCTTCGAGCGTGCCGATGCCGCCGGGCAGGACGAGGAAGGCGTCGGCCAGGTCGGCCATCAGCATCTTACGCTCGTGCATCGTCTCGACGACGCGCAGGTCGGTGACGCCGTTGTGGCCGATCTCGCGGTCGTCGAGAAAGCGCGGGATCACGCCGGTGACCTCGCCGCCGTTCTCCAGCGCCGCGTCGGCGAGCACACCCATCAGCCCGAGCGACCCGCCGCCGTAGACGACGTTGGAGCCGCGGCGTGCGAGCTCGGCGACGATCACGCGCGACGCCTCCGCATACTCGGCGTTGGCGCCCGGTGCGGAGCCGGCGTACACGCAGACGCGCGAGAAGCGGGTCACGCGCGCACCGCCCCGGCCGCGCGAACAAGCCCTTGGGCGAGGTCGGCCGCGCTCACGCGTCGACCAGCACGCCGGGGTTCAACACGCCTGCGGGATCGACGGCGGCCTTGGCCGCGCGCAGGGCGGCGGCGAAGAGGTCGGGGCGCTGGGCGTCGTACCACTCGCGGTGGTCACGCCCGACCGCGTGGTGGTGGGTGATCGTGCCGCCCGCGGCGAGGATGGCGTCGGATGCTGCGCGCTTCATCGCCTCCCACTGTGCCAGCTCGTCGCCGCGACGTGCCGGCGCGAGCACGGTGAAGTACGGCGCCGGGCCGTCGGGATAGACGTGCGTCAGCCGGCAGGTCACGCGACACGGCTCGCCGAGCGCTTCACGCACCGCACCGGTCACCGCCGCGTGGAAGGCCGGCCAGCGCTCCCAGGTGATCGCGGTCTCGAAGGTGTCGCTGAGAACGCCGAGCTGCAACAGCGCGTCGCGCAGGTAGGGCATGGCGATGAACGCCTCGCGCCAGGCGCCGACTGCGCCGGAGCTCTCACCGCTCGGTTCATCCCACTCGCCCCCGTGCGCCTTGGCGATCGCCAAGCCACGCGTGAGTAGGCCACCAACATCGCTGTCGGTCGACTCGAAGCCGAGCACCAGCAGCGCAAAAGAACCATCACCCGCGCCCGTCTGCTGTGCCTCCAGCGCATCGACCAGCCTGCAGTTCGCCGGGTTGAGCCCCGACTGCGCCAGCTCGCGCACCGCCTCGCTCGCGATCATGAAGTCCTTGAACCGCACCGCGCGCGACGCGCGGAACGCCGGCTTGGGCTGCACCCGCATCCACGCTTCGGTGATCACGCCGAGGATGCCCTCAGAGCCCAAGAGCATCCGGTCGGGCGACGGCCCGGCGCCGGAGCCCGGCAGCCGCCGCGACTCCCACGCGCCCGACGGCGTGATCGCGCGGACCGACTCGACGAGGTCGTCGATGTGCGTCCAGACCGTCGCGAAGTGCCCGCCGGCCCGCGTCGCGATCCAGCCGCCCACCGTCGAGAGCTCGAACGACTGCGGGAAGAAGCGCATCGTCAGGCCGTGCTCCGCAAGCTGCGCCTCCAGCGCCGGCCCCATCACGCCACCCTGCACGCGCGCCGCGCGCGAGACCGCGTCAACTTCTACAACTCGGTCGAGGTGCGAGAGGTCGAGCGAGACCACGCCGAGCCGGTCGCTCGGCACGCGCGGCTCGACACCGCCGACCACGCTCGTCCCGCCGCCGAACGGGATCACCGCGACGTCCTCGGCCGCCGCCCACTCCAGCACCGCCTCGACATCGTCCTCGTTGCGGGCGAAGGCGACCGCGTCGGGCGGATGGTCGATCCGGCCGCGGAATGCGCGCACCGTGTCGGGGAAGGAGCGCCCGTAGGCGTGCTCGATGCGGTCACGCGGGTCGACCGACCACGGTGCGCCCGGCGGTGCGGCGATCCGCGGCGCCGGCAGCGCGATCGACCCCAGGTCGACCGGCTGCTCGATCGTGTCCGGCAACGGGAAGCCGAGCACGTCGCGCACGACCGGCGCCAGCGCCGCGGCATCGAGCTTGCCGTCCTCGAAGCCCCAGCCCCACCACGCTCGCTGCCGATGACTCATGAGGTCACCCCAGCACAGCGTGGCGAGCGTCGTGCTCGCTGGCGGCTCATCGCACCCCCGCCTTCTTGCTCGCGCGCCGTCGGCGCCCCATCGTCGCGCCCGCCGGCTCGCGCAAGCGCACGGCCTTGGTCCGCGGGCGCTGCTCGGCCGCCGCCTCGCTGCCGAGCAGGACCGTCGCCTGCGCGCTCAACACGCCACCGTTGCCGTGTGCCATCACCACGTCCTTGCCCTCCTCGCGCACCTCGCGCACCGCTTCGACCAGGAGCGGCAGCCCGTTCATGCCGGGATGCCCGTAGCTGAGCCCGCCGCCGCTGGTGTTGACCCGCAGCGTCCCGCCGGGCGCGATCGCGCCGTCGGCGACGAACGCGCCGCCCTCGCCCTTCTCGCAGAACCCCAAGTCCTCCAAGAACAGGATCGGGGTGATCGTGAAGGCGTCGTAGAGCTGGGCGGAGTCGACGTCGGCCGGCCGCAGCCCGGCCTCGGCGAACGCCCGCGCGCCGGACTGCGACCGCCGCGGTCACCGTGAGGTCGGGCATCGACGAGATGTGGCGGTGGCTGTGCGCCTCGGCCGCGCCGAGCACGTAGACCGGCTGGCGCCGCAGCGACGCGCGCCCGCGCCGCCGACGTCACCACGATCGCCGCGCCGCCGTCGGTGACCAGGCAGCAGTCGCGCACGCCGAACGGGTCGCAGACGCGCGGCGCGGCGAGCGACGTCCTCCAGCGTGAGGTCGTCGCGCGACCACGCGCCGTCGCGCCGCTGCGCCCACTGGCGCGCGCTCGACCGCGACCCACGCCAGCTGCTCGGCCGTCGTCCCGTACTCGTGCATGTGGCGCGAGGCCGCCAGCGCGTAGGCGGCGACCGGCAACGGCGGCCGGTACGGCGCCTCCCACGGGTCGATCTCCTGGACCGAGGCGCTCGCGCGCCCGACCGACCGCTGCGTCGACCCGTAGGCGATCAGCGCGACGTCGCAGAGCCCGGCGGCGATCGCGGCGCGCGCGTGGTTGACGTGGGCCATCGCCGACGCGCCGCCGATCATCGTGGAGTCGGTGTGGCGCGGCCGGATGCCGAGCTCCTCGGCCAGCGTCACGCTCGCCCACGGCAGCTGCGTCGCCGCCGCGAAGACGCCGTCGACGTCGGCGACCGTCAGCCCGGCGTCGGCCAGCGCGGCGCGCGCCGCCTCGGCCATCACGTCGGCCGCCGACAGGCCCGGCAGCGCCTTGCCCATCTGCGCCTCGGCGGCGCCGGCGATCGCGACGCCGGTCACGTGGGATCCGCCGACAGCTCGAAGACCGGCACCGGCGCGTCGCCCGTCGGCCTCACCGTCGCGCCAGGCCAGCCGCACCCGCGCGCCGACCGCGACGTCCTCCGGCGCGACGCCCACGACCGTGCTCATCATCCGGAACCCCTCGTCGAGGTCGACCAGCACGATGTTGTAGGCCTCGCCCGAGTCGGCCCGCCGCGGCCGCGCGACCGTCGTCGCGTAGACCGTCCCGACCCCCGCGCTGACGCGCCACACGCTCGGCCCCACCCGCGGCCGGAAGACCGGCCGGCCGTCGCCGCCGACCTGGTAGGCCAGCTCCCGCCGGTGGCAGTGCTCCGTATACACGTCCGCGGGCGAGCGCTCCAAGACGCCGCCAGCGTACCCTTCGACGTCGATGACGCAAGCGCACGCACCCGCGCTGCTTGGCCCGCGGCCCTTGGGACGCCGACCAGGTGCGCGCGGTCTGGCGCGACGAGGCCTTCGTCGCCGACGACGCGAAGGTCGGTGCCGCCGACGCCGCGATCGCCGCCCTGCGCGACCGCGGCTCGCCCAGCCACGACGGCACCGGCGCCCGGCTCGTGGACTTCGAAGACCGACGGCGACACCCTGCACGTCGAGTTGCAGCCGCTGCGCTGGGCGCTGCGCCTGGTCGACGGCGACGCGTCGGCGACGATCTCCGCGCTCTGCGTCGTCCGCGACAGCGAGGGCCGCTGGCTCGCCGGCCGCCGCGCCGACTGGCTCGCTTCCTGGGCCGGCCGCTGGGCGCTCGGCGCCGGCGGCGCGGTCGACGAGGGCGAGAGCCCCTTCACCACGCTCACGCGCGAGCTGCAGGAGGAGTGGTCGGTCACCGCCGAGCGCGTCCGCGGCGAGGCGCTCGTGCGGCTGCCACACAACCTCATCATGTTCATCGGGCAGGCCTGGCTGGCGGCCGGCGCCGATCGTCACGCCCGACCACGAGCACGACGCGCACGCGTGGTGGCCGGCGGAGATCGACGACTGGCCGATAGAGGCCGATGAGCCGCTGCGTCGAATGGCGCGGCTGTTGCAGTGACCACCGCCACGCGCCTCACCCCGTCGTTCACGACGCTCAAGCACCTGTCGTTCGCCCACTCGACGGTCTACGCGATCCTGCTCGCGGTCTGGCTGATCCCGGGCCTGCACACCCTCGAGTTCGTCTTCGGGCTGGCCCACGGGCTGGGCTGGATCGCGATGTGCCTGTTATCGATCGAGGCACTCCGGGCACGGGTCATCTCACTGCAACTTGCGGTCGCCGTGGCCGTAATAGGTGCTGTGGGCCCCTTCGTGGGGTCCTACGAGTTCATCCGCGAGACGCGCCGTCGCGACCTAACCGTCGCTAACACGCGACAGCGCTAGAGTCAAGAAAAGAGAAATGGCCGTCGAAGCCGCAGCGATTCAGGTCACCTTGCCCGCCATGGGCGAGTCGGTGACGGAAGGCACCATCCTGGAGTGGCACAAGCAGGTTGGTGACACCATCGAGGCCGACGAGATCATCGTCGAGGTCTCGACCGACAAGGTCGACGCGGAGGTGCCCGCTCCCGCTAGCGGAACCATCGTGGCGATCCACTTCGCCGAGGGCGACACCGTGCAGGTGGGCTCCGTGCTCGCCGAGATCGCGGTCGGCGCCGGCGATGATGGCGGCAGATCGCCGAACGGTGACGGCGCCAACGGGAGTGGTGCGAGCGCGGAGGCTGCCGTCGAGGCGCCCGGCGAGATCGTCGACATCACCACGCCCGCCGGCGGCGAGTCGGTCACCGAGGGCACCATCTTGGAGTGGGCGGTCAAGGTCGGCGACACCGTCGACGACGGCGACACGGTCGTCGAGATCTCCACCGACAAGGTCGACATGGAGCTGCCCGCCCCCGCGGCCGGCACCATCACCGAGCTGCTCGCCGAGGAGGGCGCGACGGTCGTCGTCGGGCAGGTCATCGCGCGGATGCAGCTCGGCGCCGGCGCTCCCGCCGGCGCCTCGGCGAAGGGCGCCCCGTCGCCCAACGGCGCGGCAGCAGCGTCGGCGCCGGCGGTCGACACCGACGCCAAGGCCACCCCCGTCGCCGCCCGCGTCGCCGCCGCCGAGGGCGTCGACCTCGGCGCCGTCACCGGCACCGGCCCCAGCGGCCGCATCACCAAGGACGACGTCCTCAGCTTCGATCCGTCGACGCAGACGGGCACGCGTACGGTTCTCAAGGGCGCCGCCGCGATGCTCGCGCGCTACATGGACGACTCGCGCGAGATCCCGACCGCGACCTCGTTTCGCACGATCACCGTCACCACGATGGACGCGCGGCGCAAGCAGCTCAAGGAGGCCGGCCAGAAGGTCTCCTTCACCCATCTGATCGCCTACGCGATCGCGCTCGGCCGCCCAGCAGGACATGCCGGTCATGTCCCATCACTTCGACACCATCGACGGCAAGCCGACGCGCATCGACGACGGCGCCGTCAACCTCGGCATCGCCGTCGACGTCGAGAAGAAGGACGGCAGCCGCACCCTGATGGTGCCCGGTCATCCGCGACGCCGGCCGCCTCAGCTTCGCCGACTTCAAGGCCGCCTTCGACGACGCTGATCGCCAAGGCGCGCGAGAACAAGCTCGGCGCCGACGACCTCGTCGGCGCCAACGTCCAGCTCACCAACCCCGGCGGCATCGGGACGATCGCCAGCGTCCCGCGCCTGATGAAGGGCAACGGCACGATCGTCGCCACCGGCTCGATCGCCTACCCCGTCGGCCTGGGCAACATCGGCGACATGATCGGCGCCGAGAAGGTCATGACCATGACCTCGACCTACGACCACCGCGTCATCCAGGGCGCGGAGTCGGGTCGCTTCCTGCAGGTCGTCGAGTCCTACCTCCAGGGCGAGCACGCCTTCTACGACGGCGTCTTCGCCTCGCTGGGCGCGCAGCTCGGCCCGGTCCCCACGCCGCCGGCGCCCGGCCGCCGCGGCCGCCGCCGCCCGCGCGGGTGCCGAGAGCGCCGCGCGCTCCGGCGACCGCCGCGCGCCGATCATCGACGAGGAGCTGCTGCAGGCCGTGCAGGCGGCGACGTCGCTGCTCAAGGCCCACCGCACCCACGGCCACCTGGCCGCGCGCCTCGATCCGCTGGGCACCGAGCCCGAGGGCGATCCCGCGCTCGATCCCGACACCGTCGGGCTCACGCCCGAGCTGATGGCCAAGATCCCGGCCAAGATCCTGCGGATGCACGTCCCGGGCGCGACGCTGGCCGACGCGCTGCCGCACCTGCGCGAGACCTACTGCGGCACGATCGCCTACGAGATCGAGCACATCGCCTCGCACCGCCAGCGCACCTGGCTGCGCCAGAAGATCGAGGGCGGCGAGTTCCGCAAGCCGCTGACGACCGAGGAGCAGAAGGCGCTGCTGACGCGCCTGATCGAGGTCGACGCGTTCGAGCGCTTCATGCACAAGGCCTACCTCGGCCAGAAGCAGTTCTCGATCGAGGGCCTCGACATGACCGTCCCGATGATCGACGAGATGATCCAGCTCGCCGCCGCGCACGGCGCGCGCGAGGTCGTCGTCGGCATGGCCCACCGCGGCCGGCTCAACGTGCTGGCCCACAACCTCGGCCGCCCGTACGAGACGATCTTCGCCGAGTTCGAGGGCGCCTCCACGCTGGAGGCCGTCACGACGATCCCGCAGGGCGGCACCGGCGACGTCAAGTACCACCACGGCGCGCAGGGCTCCTACCAGCTGCCCAACGGCGAGTCGATCCTCGTCAACCTGGAGAGCAACCCGTCGCACCTGGAGTTCGTCCACCCGGTCGTCGTCGGCGCCGCGCGCGCCGCGCAGACCACGCGCCAGGGCCCGCACGCCCACCGCGACACCGACGCGGCGATGCCGATCGTCCTGCACGGCGACGCGGCCTTCCCCGGCCAGGGCGTCGTCGCCGAGTCGCTGAACCTCCAGGCGCTCGACGGCTACAAGGTCGGCGGCACGCTCCATCTCGTCACCAACAACCAGGTCGGCTTCACCACCGACCCGGAGGACGCCCGCTCCACGCGCTGGGCATCGGACATCGCCAAGGGCTACGACGTCCCGATCATCCACGTCAACGCCGACGACGTGCAGGCCTGCATCCACGCCGTGCGCCTCGCCTTCGCGTACCGCGAGGAGTTCGGCCACGACGTCGTCATCGACCTGATCGGCTACCGCCGCTTCGGCCACAACGAGGCCGACGAGCCCGCCTACACGCAGCCCGAGATGTACGCGAAGATCAAGGGCCACAAGCGCGCGGCCGAGATCTGGGCCGACCGTCTGGTCGCCGAGAGCACGATCTCCAAGGACGAGGTCGAGGCCCAGCGCCAGGCGATCTGGGACGGCTGAGCGCGCTGCACGCCGACCTGAAGGCCAAGATCAAGGCGGCCGAGGCCGCCGGCGGCGTGACGCAGCAGACCGGCGAGTACCAGCTCGACCGCTCGCCGTCGCCCGACGTGCCGACGGCGGTCTCGCACGGAGCGGCTGCGAGTCGCTCAACGACGAGCTGCTGACCACGCCCGAGGGCTTCACCGTCCACCCCAAGCTCGTCAAGCAGCTCGAGCGCCGGCGCGTCGCGCTGGGCGCCGACGGCGGCATCGACTGGGCCCACGCCGAGCAGCTGGCCTACGCGTCGCTGCTGACCGAGGGCACGCCGATCCGCCTGACCGGCCAGGACGTCGAGCGCGGCACGTTCAGCCAGCGCCACCTGGTGCTGCACGACGCCAAGACCGGTCAGACCGTCTGCCCGATCCAGACGCTGCCGGGCGCGCTCGCGCCGTTCGAGCTGCACAACTCGCCGCTGAGCGAGATCGCGTGCCTGGGCTTCGAGTACGGCTACTCGGCCGAGGCGCCCGAGACGCTGGTGCTCTGGGAGGCGCAGTTCGGCGACTTCGCCAACGGCGCGCAGGTCATCATCGACCAGTTCATCACCAGCGGCCTGGCCAAGTGGGGCCAGACCTCGCGGCTGACGCTGCTGCTCCCGCACGGCTACGAGGGCTCCGGGCCCGGAGCACTCCAGCGCCCGCATCGAGCGGTTCCTGCAGCAGCGCCGCCGAGGGCAACATCCGCGTCGCGAACCTCACGACGCCGGCGCAGTACTTCCACCTGCTGCGGCGCCAGGCGCGCATCACCAAGCAGCGCCCGCTGGTGATCTTCACGCCGAAGTCGCTGCTGCGGCTGCCCCAGGCGACCAACCGCATCGAGCACCTGGCCGAGTCGCGGTTCTTCCCCGTGCTGGGCGAGCCGCGCGTGCCGATCGAGAAGGTCACGCGCCTGGTGCTGTGCACCGGCAAGATCTACTACGACCTGGTGTCGCACCCCAACCGGGTCGACAACGAGGGCGTGGCCGTCGGCCGCATCGAGTTGTTGTACCCCTTCCCGGAGGCGCCAGGTCCTGGAGCTCATCAACACCTACCCGAACCTCAAGGAGGTCGTGTGGGTGCAGGAGGAGCCGCGCAACATGGGCGCCCGCGCGCACATGAGCCCGCGCCTGCTGCAGGTGCTGCCCGAGCCACCTGGCCTTCGGCTACGTCGGGCGCCCCGAGCGCGCCGTGACCGGCCGAGGGCTACCCGGCCGCCCACACCGCCGAGCAGAACCGCATCCTGCGGACCGCGCTGGACCTGTCGGTGCCGGCGTCGATGTATCCGATCAAGACCCCGGGCGAGCGCTGAACGCTCGCCCAGAGGGCGAGGTTCAGTCGCGCGAACTCGCCAGAGGCTCCTTCGCGCCCCTGTGACCGCTCCTCCTCATTTCGACATCGCCGAGCGGCGCGCCCGTGTCGGGGTGCGGCATCGGCTGGCGGTGGATGCGCGGGCGAGGTGCGCCGAGGAGGTCGCGGCGAGCCTGGTCGCCGTGCACAGCACGGACGCCGGGTCGGTGTTCGTCGCGATCTGGGCGCGGTTGGTCGACCGCGACGCGCCCGCGTCGGAGGTCGAGCGCGCGCTGTACGAGGAGCGCACGCTGTTGCGGCTGATGGCGATGCGGCGGACGATGTTCGTCGTCGATCGCGCCGTCGCACCGGTCGTGCACGCCGCGTGCTCGCTGACCGTCGCAGCGCGCGAGCGGGCCAAGTTGTTGAAGCTGATGGAGGCGGGCGGCGTCGGCGGTGTTCGGCGCGAGGCGCTGGCTGGCCAAGGCCGAGGCGTCGGCGCTGGAGGCGCTCACGATGCGCGGCGAGCTGACCGCGACCGAGCTGGCCGAGAGCGACGCGCGCCTGGGCGCCGAGCTGGTGCTCAGCCGCGGCGCCAAGTACGAGGCGCGCGTCAAGATGGCCAGCCGCGTGCTGATCGTGCTCGCCGTCGAGGGCCGCGTGGTGCGGACGCGGCCGCGCGGCAGCTGGGCCTCGACGCAGTTTCGCTGGGCCGCGCTGGAGGACTGGGCGGGCGCACCGCTGGACGAGCTCGCCGGCGACCGACGCCGAGGCCACGCTGGCGCGTGCGCTGGCTGCGGGCCTACGGGCCGGCGAGCGCCGACGACCTGCGCTGGTGGACCGGCTGGACGGCGGGGCAGACCAAGCGGGCGCTGGCCCAGGACGACGTGGTCGCCTGCGTGCTGGAGGACGGCGAGCCGGGGGTCGTCCTCGCCGACGACGTCGAGCCGGTCGCGGTTCCGGCGCCCTGGGTCGCACTGCTCCCCGCGCTCGACGCGACGCCGATGGGCTGGAAGCGCCGCGACTTCTACCTCGGCGCGCACGCCGAGCGGCTCTTCGACGTCAACGGCAACGTGGCGCCGACGGTCTGGGCCGACGGCCGGATCGTCGGCGGCTGGGCGCGGCGCCCGAGCGGCGAGATCGTCTTCGGGTTGTTGGAGGACATCGGCGCGGAGGCGTCGGCCGCCGTGGAAGCGGAGGCGGCCGTGCTCGCGCCCCGCCTCGGCGACGCGACCCTCGCACCCCGCGCCCGCGGTTACGCGCCGCTGGAGCGCGAGCTGCTCCGCTAGCTTGCCGGTCGATGGCCGACGAGACGATCCTGCACATCACGACCGACGCCAACTGGACAACGGCGCAAGCCGACGGCGAGCTCGTGACGCCCTCGCTCGACGAGGAGGGCTTCATCCACTGCTCGACCTTCACCCAGCTGGAGGCCACGGCCAACCGGATCTTCGCCGGCAGCGGCGACCTCCTGCTGCTGGAGGTCGACACCGGTCGGCTGACCGCCCCGCTCAAGTGGGAGCGCGCGACCGACGTCGGCGACGAGTTCCCGCACATCTACGGGCCGCTGAACCTCGATGCGGTCGTCGGGACGCAGGCGCTGCCCGAGGGGCCTGACGGGTACGAGTTCTCGGGCTGAGCTTCGTTGCCGGCGTCGCCGCGCTCAGCGCACGCGTGGGTCGTCGTACGCGACGGGGTCTGTTGGCACCGAGGGCGAGAGGCGCTGAGACGGCGCCACCGTGGCTGGTGTGGCTGAGCCGGTGTGGCAGCGTAGGGGGCGATTCGCTGCCGGATCGGGGTCCGCCCCAGGGTCCGGGTCGTCTCGTGGTGAATAGTTCACCATGAGACGACCCGGATCTCCTTGCGCACCCGATCACTCAACCTCCGGTCGAGTTGACGGGCACATCGCCGGTCAACTCGACCAGCGGCGCCGCGAGCCCCGCGATCGCGCCGCGCGCTGAGTGCCAACGACGGTTGCGCCTAGGCCTCGTCGCCCTCCAGCGCCGCCAGCACACCCGCCGCCGCCGGCGCCACCGCGGGCTCCAGCCGCCCCAACAACTCCTGCCACCCCGGCTGCAGCGCGATCGCGCGGCGGACCTGCGCGAGTCCCGCCGCGCGGTCGCCGTGGTCGAACTCGGCCAGCCCCGCCCAGAAGAGCAGCTCGTGGTTGTCGGGCGCCAGCGCGGCGGCCGCGCGGTAGGCCTCGCCGGCCTCGGCGTGGCGGCCCGCGCCGGTGAGATCGTCGCCCGCGGTGGCCAAGGTGTAGGCGTCGTGCAACAGCAGCAGGCGCTCCAGCTCGTCCAGCGGCTCGGGATGGTCTTCGACGCGCAGCTCGACCATCCGCTCCCACGCCTCGCCCGCCGCCGGCACGACCACCAGCGCAGACGACTGCCGGCCCCGCACGTCGCCGCCGGCGGACTCGGCGCCCCGCAGCGCCGCGAGCATCCGCCGCGCCAGCGGCCCGGTCGCGTGCGCGAACGCCTCGGCCATCGCGGGCCAGACGGCATCCGAGGCCATCATGTTGGCCTGCACGCTGAAGTCGTCGCCGACCGCATGACCGGCGTGGGCGATGCAGCCCGACGCCGTGTGCGTCGCCGGCGGACCATCCACACCAAGAACCGCGACCTGCCGGATCACCGCGCCTCGTGCCGGAACAACGCGCGCAGCGTCTCGTCAGGAGCGACCCACCACGCAGCGTGCCCGCCGCGGAGCACCGCCGCCACGGCGTCGCGAGCCGCTCCACCGGCCAGCGCATCCGCCGGCGCCACAGCGCCGGCCAGCGCGTCGAGCAGCCGCGGGCCGTACGCGGGCTCGACGATCGACTGCGTGGCCACCGCGCCGACGCCCGGCCGCGCCCACGTCACGATCGACCCGACCGAGAACCAATGCGACTGCACGGCCGCGCCCAGCTCGCCGCTGTCGGGGTCGCGTGCGACGATCGAGTACGTGCCTCGGCGGACCATGGCCCAAGCATCCCACCAGGCGATCCTCGATCGCATCGCCGAGATCCCCGAGGGCTTCGTCCGGACCTACGGCGACCTGTCGCCCGGCGCGCCGCGCCTCACCGGCACGGTCCTGCGCCTCAACGACGACGCCGACGTGCCGTGGTGGCGCGTCGTCCGCGCCGACGGCTCGCTGGCCAAGGGCGAGCGCCAGCGCGCGCTGCTCTTCGACGAGGGCGTCCCGTTCCTGCGCAACGGCAAGATCGACCTGCGCGTCGCCCGCATCCCGCACGACGTGTGAACATGCGCGCGCTCCGATGCCCAACATCTACGACCCGGACTTCGACGAGCCGCGCGACACGGTCGACGGCTTCCACGCCTCACGCGCGCGGCTCGGCTACCAGCTCGGCACCGAGCGCATCGGCCTCAGCCTGTGGTCGGTGCCGGCCGGCCAGACCGCCTACCCCTATCACTTCCATCTCGCCGAGGAGGAGGTGCTGGTCCTGCTCGAAGGCGACCTCGCGCTGCGCACCCCGACCGGCTGGGAGCGCGTCCGCCGCGGCGACGTCGTCCGCTTCCCGGTCGGCGAGGAGGGCGCCCATCAGCTCGTCAACGACGGCGCCGTCGACGCGCGCTTCCTGGCGATCAGCACGCACGGGCAGCCCGACGTCGTCATCTACCCCGACGAGGGCAAGATCGCCGCGGCCGAGCGCAACCCGGACGGCCAGGGACTCAAGCTCTACTTCAAGCTCGACGACGCCGTGCCCTACGACGACGGGCATCAGCAAGCCCGAGGTCGGCGATGTGGATCCAGCGTGAGCTGACGCTCGACCCCCGGCCCCGCGGCTTCCATCTCGTCACGCGCGAGGTCGTCACGGCGCTGCCCGAGTTGGACACGATCTCGGTCGGGCTCCTGCACCTCCACATCCTGCACACGAGCGCGTCGCTGACGCTCAACGAGAACGCCTCGCCCGACGTCCGCCGCGACTTCGAGACGTGGGCCAACGCCGCGGTGCCCGAGCAGTTCGCCTGGACACACACCGACGAGGGCGCCGACGACATGCCCGCCCACATCAAGGCCTCGTTGATGGGTCCGTCGCTGACGCTGCCGGTCGGCGACGGCCGGCTCGCGCTCGGCACCTGGCAGGGCATCTACCTCTGCGAGCACCGCGACCGCGGCGGCGCGCGGCGGCTCGTCGCGACGCTCAACGGTCAATGACCGCTCGGCCCGTACGCCGACCTGGTCGCCGCGCACGGCCTCAGCGCCGCGCCACCGGCATCGTCCTCGACGCGGTGCCCGACGGCGCGCGCGTGCTCGACGTCGGCTGCGCCACCGGCTACCTCGCGCGCCGAGCTCTCAGCGTCGCGGCTGCACGGTCGACGGCGATCGAGGTCGACCCCGTCGCGGCCGCAGCAGGCCCGCGCCCACTGCCGCGCGGTCGTCGTCGGCGACCTCGAGGCGCCCGCCACCCACGCCGAGGTCGCAGCGGATGCTCGCGGGCGTGCGCCCCGACGTCGTCATCTGCGCCGACGTGCTGGAGCACCTGCGCGACCCATGGACCGTCCTGGCCTGGCTGCGCACGCTGCTCGCGCCCGGCGGCCACGCGGTGATCTCCGATCCCGAACATCGCGCACTGGACCGCCCGCCGGGCGCTGCTGCGCGGCCGCTTCGACTACGCCGACCACGGCCTCTTCGACCGCACGCACCTGCGCTTCTTCACCCGCGCGAGCGCAACGGAGCTGGCGCGCCGTGCAGGCTTCGCCGTCCGGGCGGAACATCCGGCAGGCGCCCCGTTGCCGCTGGAGTCACGGGTCCCAGCGCTGGGGCGGGTGCGCGACCGGTGCGTACGCCGGTGTCCCGAGCTCCTCGCGTTGCAGTTCGTGTTGGTGCTGGCTGCGGATCAACCAGGGCCATAGCGCATTCTCCTCAGCTCCTTGATGTCGTCGGGCAGCGGCCGCCGTTCCAGCGGCCCCGCCCCCAGCAGCTCCGGCTCCAGGCGCGTCCGCACCAACTCGCCGCCGACGGCGTCGACGCGCAGCGCCGAGGTCCCCGGCCGCGCGCTGACGACGCGCATCAGCTCGGTCCCCTCGAAGACGAGGCCGACGCCATCGTCGGCCGCCCAGCCGCCGGGCAGCTCACCGGTGCGCACGGCCTCCAGCCAGACCGGCAGGCGCTCGGGCTCGCCGTCGGCGTGCACGGTCAGCGATCCGGGCAGGAAGCCCAGGCCCGGGTTGGCCTCCGGCGGGCCGAACGACTTGGTGCAGCCGCCTTCGAACCAGCACATCGCGCCGGCGCTCAGGCCCGCCAGGACGACGCCGCGCTGCCACGCCTCGCGCAGAACCTCGTCGAGGCCGTGGGCGATCCAGATCGCCAGCAGGTTGCGCAGCGAGCCGCCACCGACGTAGACGACGTCGTGGGCGAGGACGATCTCGCGCAGCGAGCGCGGGTCGCCGTGGCGGCGAAAGAGCGAGAGGACCGTCGCGAGCGCGGCACGGTTGCCGTAGGTGGTGTGGAACGCGGCGATCTGCTCGTTGGGGTCGCCCGAGGCGGTCGGCAGGAAGAGGATCCGCGGCTCGCGTCGGCCGCAGAGCTCCAGGACCAGCTCGTCGAGCGCGGGATCGCCGGCCGGCGACGTGAAGCCGCCGCCGCCCATCGCGAGGATCGTCGGCGTGCGGTCGGGCTTGCGACCGGCGGCCGTCACGCCACTGATCGCATGACGCTGCGAGCGTTCGCCGTCCGGGATTGGGTCGTCATGCGACCGCCAACGCTGCACGCTCGCCCAGATAGCTCACCGCGAGCGGATGCTCACCGTCGGTGGAGATGCGAAACGCGCGCGCCTTGGGCCGTGACGACACGGCGCGCAGCAGCTCGCGGCCCTCGAAGTGCAGGGCCGCGCCGTCCTCGGCGGCGTAGCCCTCGCGCATCTGCCCCGCCGCGATCATGTCGCGGAAGGCCTCGCCGCGCTCGGCTTCGCCGTCGTAGTGCACGCAGTTGGAGTGTGGCAGCAGGCCCAAGCCGCGCACGGGCTCCGGCGGTCCGTGGAAGGCGGTGATCGCCTCGCTGAACCAGCACAGCGATCCGGCGCTCAGCCCGCAGAGCAGCACGCCGCGCCGCCAGGCCCGCTTGAGGATCGTGTCCAATCCATGCGCGCGCCAGGTGCCCAGCAGGCTCAGCACGCTGCCGCCGCCGACGTAGATCAGGTCCTGGCCGAGCAGGTGGGACTCGAGGTCGCCCTCGACCGCGCCCGCTCCCTTGTCGCGGCGAAAGAGCGACACGTGGCTGGTGTCGGCCACGGCCGAGAAGCGCCGATAGAAGCGCACGACGTAGTGGTCGGCGTCGCCGGAGGCCGTCGGGATGAAGCAGACCTTGGGCCGCTCGACCCCCGTCGCCCCCAGCACGTAGTCGTCGAGCAACGGATTCCCGGACTCCATCGAGAACCCGCCACCCCCGAACGCGACGATCTGCGGTGGCCGCATGGACATGCAACGAGGATGCCCACCGTGCGGCCACCGCGGCTCGTACGGACGGTCGAAAGCCCGCTCGACCGACGGTCCTGCGCAGACCGCGAGCTACGTGCCCTGCCACACGGGATCGCGCTTCTCCTTGAAGGCCGACGCACCCTCCTTGGCGTCCTCTGACGCGAAGACCGGGCCGCTGATCGCGCCCTGCTTGTCCCACATCTCCTCGCTGGTCCAGTCGAACTGGCGCTGGACGATCTCCTTGGAGGCCGCGAGCGCGAGCGGACCGTTCTTGACGATCGTCGCGGCCAGCTCCAGCGCGGCATCGAGCACCTGGCCCTTGGGCGCGATCCGGTTGACGACGCCGAACTCGTGGAAGCGCTCGGCCGGCATCGGGTCGCCGGTCAGGGCCAGCTCCATGACCACGTGGTAGGGCATCCGCTTGGGCAGTTGCAGGAGCGCGCCGCCCGCGGCGACCAGCGACCGCTTGGCCTCCGGAATGCCGAGCTTGGCGCCCTCGGCGGCGACGACGAGGTCGCAGGCCAGCGCGATCTCAAAGCCGCCGGCGACCGCGAAGCCCTCGATCGCGGCGATCAGCGGCTTGCGCGCGCCACGCTGGGCGATACCGGCGAAGCCGCGGTCGCCGAACCACGGCGACTCGCCCTTGACGAACGCGCCGAGGTCCATCCCCGCGCAGAAGAAGCCGCCCGCGCCGGTCAGGACGCCGAGCCGCAGGCCGTCGTCGGCGTCGAGCTCGTCGAGCGCGGCGGCGATGCCGGAGGCGACCGCGGCGTTGACCGCGTTGCGCACCTCGGGCCGGTTGATGGTGATGACGAGGACGCCGTCGCGGCGCTCGGTCAGGACAGCGTGCTGATCATCGGACATGGCGCGAGAATCTACCCGCGCCATGCCCGTGATTGCGTCAGCGTCGGGTCAGCGCGCCGCCTCCGGTCCGTCGAACGGCATCTGGGTCGGCGCCCGCTTGGCGAGCGTCTGGGGCTGGTTGTCGGTCAGGTCGGTCGGGCGCTGGGCGAGCGTCGCCACGGCGTCGGCCGCCGCGTCGGAGAACTCGTCGAAGGCCTGGAGGTTCAGGTTGGTGAGGTCGTCGCAGGCCTGGTGGTAGCACTTGTCATAGGCGATGCCCGCGGTGCCGCCGTAGATCGCGGCCTCCTCGGCCGTCTTGATCTCCTCCGCGCCCGAGAACGTGCCGCCCGCCGGGATGCCGGCGTCGATGAACGGCCCGTAGTCCGAGCGTCCGTCGAAGGCGGTGGACTTGCTCGCGAGCCCGCGACCCGCGAAGTAGTCGTTGAAGATCGACTCGATGATGTCGGAGCCCACGGGGCCCGGGCCGGTGTCCGGGTTGTCGGAGCCGTCGCCGTCGTAGACCATCCGCACGTAGTTGGGCGAGGCCACCATGTCGAAGTTGAGGTTGGCCATGATCTGGTCCTTCTCTTCCTGCGACAGGCTCGTCACGTAGTGCGTGGAGCCCAGCAGGCCCGACTCCTCAGCGCCCCAGAACGCGAACCGGATGTGGTTCTTGGGCTTCTTGAGGACCTTGGGCAGCTGCTCGGCGATCGCCAGATCCTGGGCGGTGCCCGACCCGTCGTCGTTGATGCCCGGGCCCTCCAGGACCGAGTCCAGGTGCGACCCGACGACGAGCGTCCGTGACGTGTCGCCCTTCTTGGAGTCCGCGAGCACGTTGTAGGTCTCGCGCGTCTCGTTGACGGTGTCGGTCTTGACGTGAAGCGTCACCGTCCCGGCCTGCGCCGCCTGGGCGAGCTCGTCGCCGACCGCGAAGCTCGTGAAGAGCACCGGGACGCTCTTGGGGCCGCCGAGCGTCCCGCCCTGGGAGTCGGTCCGCCCCTCCTGGCCCTCGTTGAAGATGACGACGGCGGATGCACCCGCGGCGACCGCGTTGTCGACCTTGTCGGAGAACGTGCACGTGCCGCGCTGGATCAGCGCAACGTTGCCGGGCGTGAAGTCGGCGAAGTCGGCCGCCTCGCAGCCGCTGGTCGAGCTGGGCTCGGCGGCCGGCGGGAGCGTCACGTCGACGGCCTGCACCGTCGCGGTCACGTCGCCGCTGCCGGAGTACTGCATGATGTTGAAGTCGTTGCCGGGACCTTGGGTGTAGACCTTGGCGCCGTCGCCGGTGCGCTCCAGCGTCGAGGGCGACGTCTCCTGGAAGAACGGGAAGTCGAACGGCTGGACGGTCACGGCGTAGCCGGCGTTCTGCAAGCACGCCGACGACGTAGTCGCGCGACTTCAGGAAGCCGGGCGTGCCGGACGCGCGCGTGCCACCGTTGCGCTCGGCGATGTTGGCCAGCGCGCGCTCGTGGCGCATCATGGCCGGTGACGGTCACGGCTTGCTGCAGCTTGGCCGAGACGTCTGCCTTCGGCTTCTTGGCGGTGGGTGCGGCCGGCGCGATGGCCGGCACGGCGGCGGGCGCCATGAGGGCGCACACCACCACGGCGAGGGTTGCTCGCTTCACGAGAGGACCTCCGTGTTGGGACAGTGGAACCGCCGCGCGCACGTTCCCCCGAGCGCGCGGCCGGATGTGGCCCTCTCGTTTGCCGGGATCGCTCCGGCTGAAACCTCAGGCGGTCAGGCGACCGCCGGGAGGAGGCGCGCGCGGATGCACACGCCCTCCTCCCGGCGCCTGCCTAACGGACGATCTTCACCTTGGTCGACACCGTGACCGCCTTGCTGCCGTAGGGCACGCGGAGCTTGACCGTGGAGACGCTCGGAGCCACGTGGCGCCCAGCCGTCACCTTCACGCTCACCGTCCGGCTCGCGCCAGGCGCCAGCGCACGGATGGCGATCGCCTTGCCGCCCTTGATGGTGAGCGACTTCGCACCGGTCACGGTCCCCGTCGTGGCGAGCAGCCGGCCCTTCGTCGCGTTCTTGATGGAGAACGACAGCGTCGCGGTGTGGCCGCGCTTGACCGTCGTCGTGGACTTCTTGGCCGTGAACGTGATGGTGCCGTCCTTGCCCGCGGGTCCCGTGGGTCCCGCGGGCCCCACCGGCCCGATCACCGAGTCGCTCTTGTCGCCTCTGTCGCCCTTGTCCCCCTTGTCGCCTGGCGTGTTGCCGGGCAGCGCGGTCCCGAAGCCCGAGAGCGGGACCGACGCGGTCTCGCCGTCGCCCGAGACCTGCAGCGTCGCGTCGCGCTCGCCCAGCGCGGACGGGTAGAAGCGCAGCAACACGTCGAGGAAGCCGCCGGCCGACAACGTGAGCGGCAGCGTGCCGACATCGGCCGGGTCGCCGGTCGCGTTGTAGCGGACGATCTCGAAGTCGGCGGCGTCACGCCCGGTGACCTTGATCGAGGTCACCGTCGTCGGATCGCCGTCGCTCAGGATCGCCAAGTCCTTGCGCGCGCTCACCGTCCCCACCGCCTGCGAGAAGAACGCCGACGGGCCGCTGAACAGGGGCGTCAGGGTCGGCGTGGCCGCCACGATCTGCACCGTGCCGCCGTTCCCGACACCGAGCCACGTGGCGCCCTTGAGCCGTCCGATGCGCTGCGGGATCTCGGTCGCGTACTGCGAGCTGTCGCCCGCCGCGCCGGTGTAGGGGAACGCGAAGTCATAGGTCGAGGGGCCGTCGCCGAACCCGAGCTCCCCGTCGAAGTTGATGCCCCATCCGTACACGCGCCGGCCGTCGCGGGCGATCGCGTAGGTCGTCAGGTCCCCGGCGCTGATGGCGGCCAGCGGCGGGTAGTGATCCGGATGGGCGGCGACCACCAACGGGTCCGGCGCGGTGGGCACCGTGACGCCGAGCGCCCCGTTGCCGAGGCCCAGCTCCCCGACCCCGTTGTCGCCCCAGGCCCGGAAGCTGCCGTCGTCGTAGAGCGCGAAGCTCGAGATCTCGCCGGCGCTGATCGCCGTCACTCGGGGTGCCCCGGCGGCGGGCGGCGGGATCACCTGCACGGGCTCGGCGGCGTCGGTCGTGGTCCCGTCGCCGACCTGGCCCGCGTCGTTGGCGCCCCAGCCCCAGACGCTGCCGTCCTGCAGCAGCGCCAGGCTGTGCCGGCCGCCGGCGGCGATCGCGGTGGCGACCGAGCCCGCGGGCAGCGCGACCTGCGCGGGCGTCCCGGTGTCGGCCGTCACGGCGGCGTTGCCCAGATAGGGCGCACGCCCCCAGGCCCAGACGGTGCCGTCGGACTTCAGCGCGAGCGAGTGGATCTGACCGGCCGCGATCGCGGTGACGTGGTCGACGCCGGCGACCGTCGTCGGCGTGGTCGTCGACGAGTCGCTCGGCGCGTGGCCGTCCTGCCCGTAGCCGTCGCCGCCGAACGCAGCGACGGTGCCGTCGCCACGCAGGATCAGCGTGACGCCGAGGCCGGTCGCGACAGCCTGGGCCCCCGCCGTGTCCGGGATCGGCGTGAAGGCCAACTCCTCGCTGTAGTCGGCGCCGAGGCCGAGGTTGCCCGCGCCCGTCACGAGCACGCCGCTCGGCGTGAGCACGAACGAGTTGCCTTGGCTGACCGCCGCCGCGGTTGCCCCGGCGGCGCCGGCGATCTGGGTCGGCGTCACGAACTGGGCGTTCGTGCCAAGCGCGAGCCCCAGCGCAGAGGCGCCCCCGAAGCCTTCGACGGCGGTGCCCGCCGCGTGCGCGGTGGAGACGGCGACCAGCGCGAGCGCGGTCGAGACGGCGGCCGGCGCCGTGCGGCGCAACCTCAACAACGACATCAACGATCTTCCTTGGTCATGGGGGTGGTGGTGGTCTGCTTTGCGGCGCCGAGGGTGCCGGACGTCATGACGCGGCCGGCACGAACGTGCCTTCGAGATGCCATCCGCCGGTGTAGCCGTCGAACGGGCCACCGACGATCAGGCTCTTCCACTGCAGGACGAAGTGCCCGGTTGTGGCGTCATAGGTGCCCGACACCGGTTGGGTGTGACCGGGCGAGGTGCCGTCGGGCTTGGGCGACCCCTGGTTGAACGACAGGCCATTCCACTGCGCGTCCCAGGCCGTCGTCTGGCCGGTGAGCTTGCCGTCCTGCACGGAGATCTGCGGCAGCGGGTCGGCCTGGCCGGTCTGCGCATCGACGGCGCCGGAGACGATGCTGAAGTCGATCTGGAAGAACGTCTGCGGCTGGACGATGCGGTTGGCCAGCGCGTTGCCCGTGGGCCGGCCGCCGATCGTGCCCGCGAAGGCCGGCGAGGGAGCCGGCTGGTAGACGTCGGTCCGCAGGCCACCATCGGTACCTGGCCGCAGCAACGTGTAGTTCTTGTCCAGCGCGGTCGAGTCGTTGTTGGGCAGCGGACTCTCGCTGGCACCGCCGAGCATCTGGAAGTAGGTGCCCGAGAGCGCCCCGCTGGCCGACTGCGCGCCGGGATCCAGGCGGAACAGGCCGACCAGCGGCGTGCCCGAGGCGACGGGCGCAACAGGGCCGGGCGACGCAGGCGCGCCGCCGGCGGGTGTCGAGCCGCCGGTCGTGGTGGTCCCCGCGCCGGCCGTCCCGGACCCGCCCTTCGCGGGCGCGGTGACGCTCACCGCCTTGACGAGCCGCTTGCCGCTCGCCTTCCCGCCGATCTTCACGACGAGGGTCAGCCCCAGCGCCCCGGTCAGCTTGGTGGTCTTGGTCGCGCTGAAGCGCCGCTTGGCGTCGAGCTTGGCCGAGAAGGACTCCTTCTTACCCTTGGCGTTGGCGAGCGTCAGCGCAACGCGCGTCCGGTGCCGGATCGCCGCCGTGTCGCGCGGCAACCGCACGCGGCCGGTGACCGTGACCTTCACGCCCTTGACCGACACTTTGGACACCGTGACCTTCGCCGCCGGCGCGGCGACCGCCGCGGGGGCGACGCATACCAGCACGGCGACGAGTACGAGCATTGATCGAATGGCGATTCTCAGCGACACGCGGGACTCCTGGACGGCGATATCTCCGGAACCCGGGACATCGGTGTTTCTCGAACTCGGGGAACAATACCACAATTCCCACAGAGTTTATGGAGAAACGAATTCGCAGAAATCGGTTCGGCGCGACAAGGTCGGCGGGGATCGGCCGCGATCCGCGCCGATCGGCCCAGGACTAAGCGGCGAGCGGCGCTTGCTCGGGCACCGACCGCGGCGCCTTGGTGAACTCGATCGCGTCGTCCTGAAGCGCGCCGCGCTTCAACATCATGATGTCGCGCGCGTAGTTCTGGTACAAGCGCCACGGAGCCCGAACGCCCTGACGCGGGAACTGGTCGATGGCGCGCGCGATGTAGCCGGACTTCAGGTCGATGAAGGGCAGCGTCTCGAGGTTCGCGTCATGGTTGCGCGGCGTGACCTGGGCGTAGCCGTTGGCGTCCATGTGGTTGAGCAGGCGGCAGACATACTCACAGGTCAGATCGCACTTCAGCGTCCACGAGGCGTTGGTGTAGCCCAGCGCGACCGCCAGGTTCGGGACGTCGCTGAACATCATGCCCTTGTAGCCGATGGTGTCGTTGAGCACGACCTCGCGCCCGTCGACGGCGATCTCCATCCCGCCCAGCGCGAGCAGGTTCAGGCCGGTCGCCGTGACGATGACGTCGGCCTCCAACTCGGCGCCCGAGGTGAGCTTGATCCCGCTCTCGGTGAAGGTCTCGATCGTGTCGGTCGCCACCGAGGCCTTGCCGCTGCGCAATGCCTTGAAGAGGTCGCCGTCGGGGACGAGGCAGACGCGCTGGTCCCACGGGTTGTAGGTCGGCGTGAAGTGCGGGTCCAACGGCACGTTGTCGGGGAGTTGGCCCTGCACCATCTTGGCGATGAGGCGCTTGATCAGGCCAGGCGCGTGACGGCTCAGGTTGAAGAAGATGCCCTGGGTGATGACGTTCTTCCAGCGCACGGTCGCGTAGGCGGCCTTTGACGGCAGGACGCGCCGGATCGCGTTGGCGATCGGGTCCTCGCCGGGCAACGCCATGATGTAGCTCGGCGAGCGCTGCAGCATCGTCACGTGGCCGGCGGTCTCGGCCATCGCCGGGACGAGCGTCACGGCCGTCGCGCCGCTGCCGATGACGACGACGCGCTTACCCGAGTAGTCATAGTCCTCGGGCCAGTGCTGCGGGTGGATCAGCTTGCCGCCGAAGCGGTCGAGGCCCGGGAAGTCCGGCGTGAAGCCCTCGTCATAGCGGTAGTAGCCCGTGCACGAGAAGACGAACGACGCGGTCATCTCCACCGTCTCGCCGGTGTCGGTGCGCTGCGCGGTGATCGCCCAGCGGGCCTCGGGCGTCGACCAGGCGACGCGCGTGACGCGGTGACCGAAGCGGATGTGGCGATCGATCCCGCCCTCGCCGGCGGTGTCGCGCACGTAGTCGAGGATCGCGGGGCCGTCGGCGATCGACTTCGCGGCCGTCCACGGGCGGAACGAATAGCCCAACGTGAACATGTCGGAGTCCGAGCGGATGCCCGGATAGCGGAAGAGATCCCAGGTCCCGCCGATGGCGTCGCGCGACTCCAGGATGGCGTAGGACTTGCCCGGGCAGTTGGCCTGGAGATGATGGGCCGCACCGATGCCCGAGAGGCCCGCACCGACGATGAGGACGTCGACGTGTTCCGTGGTCATCTCGCCATGATACGGGCGAACGTCGGCGTTCAGACCAGGAACAGCGTGAGATCGGGCTCACGCTCGCCACGCAGCACCGCCAGATCCACCTCGACGCAGCGCATCCCGCGGGATTCGGCGAGCACGCGCGCCTGCGGCTTGATCTGCTGCGCGGCCAAAACGCCCTGACAATCGGCCATGGCCGGGTCCTCCCGGAGGCGTTCGAGGTAGCGCGTCAGCTGCTCGACCGCATCGATCGTCGCGACCCGTTTGATCTCCACCGCGACCCAGCCGTCGTGCTCGTCGCGGCACATGAGATCCACCGGCCCGATGTCGGTGGCCCACTCCCGCTTGACGAGCCGGAACCCCTCACCACACCAGTGCGGCTGCTCGGCCAACAGCTCCTGCAGATGCGCCTCGACCCCATCCTTCTCCAACGCCGCCGCCTCCCCCATGTCGTGCGTGACGTCGGAGACAACCTCGCTGATCGCGATGTCCAGCCGATCCTCCGTGGCCCCGGCACGCTTGCGGACGACCATGTGCGTCAGAACACCATCGTCCCCCTCCTCGAACTCGACGACCGTCGGCGGGGTCATCCAGTTCTGGGGCTTGTAACCGCCGGTGTCGGCGTGCACCATCACGCTGCCATCCGACTTGATCATCAACAGGCGCAAGGCCTCGGGCAGAAGGGCGTCGAGGCGGCCGGAGTACCGGACCTCGCAACGGGCAACGATGAGACGCATCGCCGACAACGGTACGTCGCGCGCCGGGCGGAAGGCGCAGCCGTCCTCGCTTGCAGCGAAGTTCCGTGAACCGCTGACCGGGCGGAGCCGCCTCCTCCCGCAGGACATCGGGTCAAGAAGGAGAATCGCGAGCATGTGCCCGGTCGCAGCGCAGGAGGTTCTCCCGCCTCCCTGGACCTCGAACGTCTGATCGGCGACGCACGCCGACGACTGCCGAGGTCCCACAAGGCACTTCTGGAGCAGATCGGTGTGCAGGACGCGGTCGTCAACGAATGGCCGGACGGCGTTCAGGGCTTCTACGAGACGTTGAGAGCCACGCCACCCAAAGCCGGCGATCTGGCCAACGCGCTCGCAGTGTGGCTTCCGGACGTGCGCGTCGTGGCCTACAACGGCGATCTTCTCAATCACGCGCTCAACGTCCACGACCTCGACCAGACATCGGTTCAACGCGCCATCGACAACATCGCCTGGCATGAATACGGGCACGCTCTGAGTGCCACACGTGCCTCGTCAGCGACAAAGCGCGACGGCCCTCGACTCCTCGCACTTCTCCCTCCGGGCTTGCGTGCTGCGATCGACTACCCCGGCGGATACCGACAGATGCAGGTGTTCGACGAAGTGATCGCGAACGTATACGCGCTCGTAATTGGTCGAGCCGTCCAGTCAGGTGACTACGGTATGCCCAGCTTTCTTCACCCCGACGTGTGCGACGCTTTCAAAGCAGTCGTTCCATGGCCACCGGACGCCCGATGACCGAGCCGCCTAACACCCACGCCTTCCCCGCCAACAAGCTCGGCGCCTTCCTGCGCGCAATGGCCGACCCCGAGGGAACCGGCCAGATCACCGCGACCAGCGAACGCGACATCGCCAAGATCGAGGCACGGCTCTCCGAAGCGCAGCGCGACGACGCTGAGCGGACCGACTAGAAGCTCTGCACGGGCCGGTCAGCCCCGGCAGTTCTGGGGCTTGACCGATGACCCACCGTCGTGCCAGATCGAGACGCCGCCGTCTCACGGCTCCCACCAGTCGATCGACGCGGCACCCTTCAACCCCTTGTCGAACGAGAGCACCCGTCCGACCCCGCTGGCTTCCGCCACCGCGACGAGCTGCGCCTCCGCGAAGTGCAGCCGATCCTCCTCGCAGATCTCCAGCGATCGCAGGAGCACCGGCTGATCGGCGACCGTCACGGTCGGCATCGCCAGCAGCGCCCGCATCGTCGTCGCAATCTCCGCGCGCGGCACCTCGTAGAACGATTCGAGAACGAAGACGCACTCGGCGAAGACCACGTCGGTCACCAGCAACCGCTCGGCCTCTCGCAAGACCGCGGTGGCCCTACGCGCTTGAGCCGGCGGATCGCCGGTCAGGTGCCGGATCAGGACGTTGGTGTCGACGAACGCGATCAGCGACGCGACTCCGCATGCGCACGATGCGTCTCGCGCAGCACCCGGTCCCACGACGTGCCCTGACGCCCGGCCGGCACCGAGATCGTCGCTGCCAGCTCAAGGAAGTCCGGCGTCTTCGCGACAACCGCACGATCACCATGAACCCGGAACACCACCTCATCCCCGGGATGCAACGCCAGCGCCTCGCGAACCGACTTGGGAATCGTGATCTGGCCCTTGCTCGTCAACTTGGCGGCGACATCCATATCCTTACCTTAGCAGCGGAGTAAGGCATGCACCCGAACCTGTGCACCCGTAGTTCGACGGCCCCGGTGCCTCCTGCTACTTTGATGTACATGACGACCGTCGGCGTCGCAGAGCTTCGCCAGAACCTCAGCCGCTACTTGCGGCTCGTCGAGCAGGGCGAACGTCTCGTGGTCACCGAGCGCAACCGGCCAGTGGCCGAACTCGGTCCCCCGCCCTCGACCGGTGAGGCGCTCGATCGGCTCATCGCCGAAGGCCGGGTCTCACGACCCACGCGCCGGGGACTGCCCGCACCGCTGGCGCTCGACGGTGACCCCACAGCCCTCAGCAACGCGCTGAACGAGATCCGCGGAGACCGCTGAGCCGGTGGCGCTCTTCTACGCCGACGCCTCGGCGTTGGTGAAGCTCGTTCGCCAAGAACCCGAGACCGCGGCGCTCGGCACATTCCTCACCGGTGCCGACATCGTCTCCAGCGAGCTCGCCCTCACCGAAGTGCCACGCGCGGTGCACCGCGCGGCGGCAGACGATCCCGCGCTGCCGCTCGACGCGCTCCTGGCCAGAGCCGACGACGTCCTCCAGGCACTCGCGCTGCTCCCCATCGACCGAGGGCTCCTGCTCGCCGCCGGCGCACTCGCCGAGCCGATGCTCCGCGCCCTCGACGCGATCCACATCGCCTCGGCCGTCGCCGTCCTACCGATCGACGCCTTCGTCACCTACGACGATCGCCAAGGCGCTGCCGCGAGGCTCGCGGGGCTCCGTACCGTCGCCCCGGGCTGACGATCGTCGAGGCGACCGGAGTTCCGGGACCTCATTCGCTATTCTTTTAGCGAATGATCTTGCAGTTCGACAGTGCCTCCGTACTCGACGCCTGCCGCCAGTTGGATGGGTGGGCGCGTCGTTTGGATGAACGGATCCTCTCGCGCCGGTGGCAGGGCCGAATGCGGCGCGCGCTCGAAGCCGAGGCCATTGCCGCATCGACCAGCATGGAAGGCGTTCCGGTCACCGTGGCCGACACCCTCAAGATCCTGGCCGGCGACCGCCCGGAGCCCGTCGCGCGTGCAGACGCCGCGCTCGTGCTCGGATACCGCGACGCGATGACCTACGTCCAGCGGCGTGCGGACGACGGCAACCTGCTTTGGAATCGCGAGCTCATCGTCGGTGTGCAGGATCGCGTGCTCGCAGGCAACCTCGGTGCCGGAGCAGGACGGCTGCGCGATGGAGCCGCCTGGATCAAGAACGACATGACAGGCGAGGTCGTCTTCGAGCCGCCAGATCACGAGCGTGTCCCGCCGCTCGTCGACCAGCTCTGCGAGACGCTCGAACACGCACCGTGGCACCCAGCGATCGCCGCTGCGTGGCTGCATATTGCGATCGCGGCGGTACATCCCTTTCGCGACGGCAATGGACGTACGGCTCGCGTACTGGCCTCCTCGGCGATGTACCGAGGCGGGTTCCGCCACCCGGCGTTCACGAATCTCGAGGAATGGTGGGGTCGAAACGCAGCGGAGTACTACACCGCATTCGCATGCCTCGGATCGCATTTCGATGCGTCAAGCGACGTGACACCGCTCGTCGAGACGCATGTGCGCGCCCAACTCCAACAGGTACGAACACTTGCCGTCCGTCAGCGAACGGAGGGCGAGCTCTTCATCACGATCGAGAACGTGCTCACCGATCTGGCACTCCCCGAGCGCCTCGCCAACGCGCTTTACGACAGCTTCTTCGGCCGAGATGTCACCACGGGTTACTACAAGGATCTGATCGACCTCAGCCAGGTGACAGCGCGCAACGACCTTGTGGCTGCGGCGGCGGCCGGCCTCGTCGCCACCGAGGGCCGGACGCGCGGACGTCGATACCTTCCGGGACCGCGGCTCTTGAATCTGATCGCAAGGACGCTCGGGGCCGACGTCCCCCCCGACCGCCAAACGATTCTGCGCGAGCTTGCGCGACGAGCGGCGTCAGACATCGACGACCCCGAAGACCCGCCCGCTCAGTCGGCGCTGCCCGGCATGGGCTAGCAACCGCATGTCAGCAGGCGATGCGCGCTCGCGGCGGGTCGCTGCCCGACATCGTCTCGGCGCCGCGTCCCGCACCAGGGCCGACGTCGTGGCGGGCGTTCTCGGCAAGGAGGTTGTGCTCGATCGTCGACTGCGCGGGACCGCTGGGGTCGGGGTACATCCCGGCGCCGTTGCGCCAGAAGATGTTGTTGACGACCCGGTCCTCCGCGCGCCTGGCCATGGACGACGTCGTTCCCGCGTCTCCGGCGAGCCCATCGTCGGATCTTCGTGTCGTCACGGGTGAGCCACTCACACCCTCACGAGGTGATCGTCCTGCGTCGCCGGCGAGCGCCGCCGCCCATGGAGACCACGCCAATTGGAGACGCAATACCACCGGGAATAGCATCGCTGGTGTGAAACTCAGCGTCAGCGTCCGAAGCGAAGACATCGTCTTTCTCGACGCCTACGCAGCCGAACACGCGCTCGGCTCACGCTCGGCCGCGCTGTACCATGCGATCAGGGCGCTGCGTGTGAGCGCGCTGCCCGGAAGCTATGCGCAGGCGTGGTCTGATTGGAACGCCGACGGAGATGCCGAAGCGTGGGAGACGACGTAGGCGACGGCCCCACGTGAGACGTCGCGAGATCTGGCAGGTCGACCTCGGTCCCGCTCGATCTCATGACCGCGCTCGACGAAGCCCTGCGCCTTCACCTCGCGCTCTGACGCAGGCAAGAAGCGACTCGCGGCCCCTGCGCCCGGGAGGGGGCGCAGGGACCGGCAAGCGCATGGCGTTCTTGCCCGGAAGGCGGCGGCATCCGTTCCGGGGCGTCCGTGCCCTTGCCTCAAGACCCCCATCGGCCGGCAAAAGCAGAACCTGAAGGCGGTGTCCGTGCGCGGACGCAGGAGATCAGAGCGGCGTGCCGCCCGTGCGCAGTTGCACGTCGTGGCGGCGGTGCTCGCCGAGGGTGAAGCAGGCCTCGGGCTCCTCGGTGCCGGCGATCCAGGACTCCAGCCGCTCGGCCAGCGCCGGCCCGTGCTTGAACGCGTGCCCCGAGCCGCCGCCGACCAGCCAGACGCGCCCGCCGTGCGCCGGGTGCGGCGAGACGACGAAGCGCTCGTCGGGCGTCATCTCGTACTGGCAGACGCGCGAGCCCACCAGGGGCGCGCCGGCCAGCGCGGGGAAGCGATGCGCCAGGTACGCACGCGCGACGCGCTCCAGCTCAGGCGAGTTGCGCCGCTCGACGTCCAGCGCATCGACGCCGGGACCCTCGACGTCGGGGCCGACCTTCACGCCGCGGCCGTCGAGATCGCCCATGCCGTAGGCGGCGCCGTCGAAGTCGACCCAGCCCGGAACACCCGGCGCCGCCCAGCGGCCGCCGGCGCCGAAGTAGAAGACGTCCTGGTGGGTGATGCGCAGGTCGAGCACGTCGCCGAACAGCGCCGCCATCCACGCGCCGCACGCCCAGACGACGTGATCGGCCTCCAGGACACGACCGTCGTCGAGGACGACGCGCTCGCCGTCGGGGCGCGCGACCGCGGTCACGCGCCGCGCACCCGCCGCCACCGCGCGGTCGGCCAGCGCCCGCACGCCGTCGCGCGCTCGCAGCAGGCCGGCCTCGGGCTCCAGCAGCGTGAAGGCGAGGTCGTCGGCGTTGACGGACGGAAACAGCCGTGCAGGGTCAACCCGCTCGTTGGGGATCCCCAACCGCGTGAGCACACGCTCGCTGGCCGCCTCCCAGCCGTCGGCGCGTCGGGCGAACCACGCGACGCCGGCCTCGGAGACCAGGCGCGGGTCGAGCTCGCGCCACAGCTCCAGCGCGCGCCGCGACATCCGCGCGTGCAGCTCGTCATCGCCATGGCTGGCGCGGATCAGCCGCGACTCGTCGCCGCTGCCCGACCGCACGTGACCCGGGGAGAGCTGCTCCACATGCGTCACGCCCCACCCCGAGCGGGCGAGGCGGTCGGCGAGCGACGAGCCCAGCACGCCGGCGCCCACGACCACGACGGAAGACGTCATGGCCGGGACGCTAGCGGCGGCGGCCGCTGATCCCTACTTGACCTTGAACGTGAGGTACTTCGACGACGTCTTCTTCCACGGCGCCTGGCCCTGGTAGACGACGCGCACGCGCCACTTGCCCTTGAACTTCAACTTGGCCTTGAAGGTGAAGGGCTTGTTGGCCGGCTTGAGGCCACCGACCAGCTTGCGCCACTTGCCCTTCTTGTTGCGGAACTGCCACTCGACGGCGACCTTGCCGCCCAGCGACGGGACCGCGCCCGAGGACTTGGCGGCGGTGGCGCGCGAGATCGAGCCCGCGATCTTGCAGACGCGCTTCTTGCAGACTGATCCGCTTGGACTTCAACTTGACCTTCGGCGTCAGGGTCGACTTCAGCGACCCGGCCGCGACCTTGACGACCGCGACCTTCTGCACCGACGTGTTGCCGTTCTTGTCCAGCGCGGTGACCTCGATGGTGTGCGGGCCGAGCGCGAGCTTGCCCGAGCCCTGCCACGGCGCGAGGCCGACCGGCGCGTCGTTGGTCAGGCTGTCGGTGAAGTTGCGGATCGCCTGACCGCCGTCGAAGCTGAACGTGATGCGGGCGATGCCGACGCCGGCGTCGCTGGCCGCGGCCGACAGGTCGACCTTGTCGACGAACTGCTGACCGGCGGTCGGCTTGACCACGCGGATCGTCGGCGCATCGAAGTCGCCACACGGCCCGGCTCCTCCGCCACCCGCCGCCGCGACGGCCCGGAAGGCGCCCAGGGCGGGCTTCGGCGAGCCGTCGGTGCGCAGCAACCCATAGTGGTTGAGCTCGTCAACCGACTCGGTGGTCGTGTCGCGCATGGTGAACCAGTCGGCGTCCGTGACGTACGGATCGTTGGCCAGGCACGCGTAGGCCTTGCTCAGGAACGTGGCCTGGTTGGCCTCGGTGACGCCTGACGGCTTCTGGCCGGTCCACATGCCACGCGTGCAAGAGGTCGGGCTGCCGTTGGTCGAGGACCAGCCCAGCTCGCTCATCCAGATCGGCTTGCCGCCATCGCCGTGGGCGACCATCGTGTCGCGCACCGTGCGATAGCCCAGGAACGTGAAGCGCGCCAGCACGCCGTTGTCACGGTAGAACTCGTCGGGTCCACGGTCCAGGCAGGCGGTGTCGGTGTGGACCGCGACGACGTCGAAGTAGCCCCCTGCGCCGGCGGTGTAGAGGTTCTGCAGCCAGTCGTAGTTGTTGCCCGTCGTCGGACCGGCGACCACGGCCGCGCTCGGGTCGCCCGCCTTGATCCCCGCGTAGGCGGCCTTGAGCATGGCGGTGTACTTGACGGCATCGGGGCCCGGGTGCCAGAAGGTGTTCTCGTCAGGCTCGTTCCAGACCTCGTAGCCCGCGACGGAGCCGACCGTCTTGTTGTGGGCCGCGAAGCGCCGCAGGAAGTCGCCGAAGTCCGCCGGGTCGGTCGGTGGGACCGCGACGTCCGAGGAGCCGCTGGACCACGCGGGCGCCTCGGTGACGACGAAGACCGGCTTGACGCCCGCCGCGTTGAGCTGCTGGATCGCGGCGTCGAACGTGTTGGAGATGTTGAGCAGGCCGAAGTCGTTGGACGGGTACTGGCCCTTGAAGTTGGGCTCGAAGGCGTTCCACAGCGCGAAGATGCGGACCGTCTTGGCACCGGCGTCGATCGCCTCGGTGATGCGATCGGGGGTCGGGGCGCCGGCGATGTTGACGCCCGGCGTGGCGGCGTGGGCGGCCGACGGGACGGCCAGCGCCACGAGGGCGACCAGCGGGAGGAGGATCTTGGGGAGGCTCATGAGGAGATGGGGGCGCACGGCGTGGCGCGATGGGTCGCGGTCCTTTGGTCTCACAGATCGGAGGTCGGCGAACCCGCTTGAACCGTTTCCGTTCCGGTCCGGACACCTTTGGACGCGCTAGCGTCCGGTTTCATGAGCGTTGTCGACCATCTGTCCACCAACCCGGCCGACGTCTCAGACGTCGTCTGGAGTGGCCCGTTGGCCGACGCCGACGCGTTCGTGGCCGCCGCCCGCGCGGCCCGGGCGGCGCAGCCGGGGTGGGCCGCGACGCCCGCGCCGCGCCGTGGGCGGGCGATCCAGCAGATCGGTCGGATCGTCGAGGCCAACAAGGAGGCGCTCGCTCGCCTGGTCACCCGCGAGATCGGCAAGCCCTACCCCGAGGCGCTTGGCGAGGTCCAGGAGATCGTCGACACCTGTGACTTCTTCCTCGGCGAGGGCCGGCGGCTCTACGGCCAGACCGTGCCGAGCGAGATGCCCGACAAGCAGTTGTTCACCTTCCGCGTGCCGGTCGGCGTCGCGGCGATCATCACCGCCGGCAACTTCCCGGTGGCGGTCCCGTCCTGGTATCTCGTACCGGCGCTGCTGTGCGGCAACACCGTCGTCTGGAAGCCCGCGGACTACACGCCGGCGCTGGGCGCGGCGCTCGGCGCGCTCTTCCAGGCCGGCGGGCTGCCGGACGGCGTGCTGAGCGTCGTGCAGGCCGACGGGCCGACGACGTTCGCGGGCCTCGA
This sequence comes from uncultured Conexibacteraceae bacterium, assembly GCA_963731005.1. Lineage (GTDB taxonomy): Bacteria > Actinomycetota > Thermoleophilia > Solirubrobacterales > Solirubrobacteraceae > Baekduia. Next base: position 416,358 of record CAVSTZ010000002.1, read on the forward strand.
GCGCGCGCTGGACGAAGGCCTGGTCGACAAGGTCGGCTTCACGGGGTCCTCGACCGTCGGGCGCGAGATCGGCGCGCTCTGCGGCCGTCACCTGCAGTCGCCGTGCCTGGAACTCGGCGGCAAGAACCCGATGGTCGTCACCGCCGACGCCGACCTCGACCTCGCCGTGGAGGGCGCGCTGTTCGGCGGGTTCGGGACGGCCGGCCAGCGGTGCACCTCGCTGGGGACCGCGATCGTCCACGAGGACGTCCACGACGACTTCCTCGCCCGCCTGACGCGCGCGGTGCAGGCCGCGCCGATCGGCGACCCGACCAAGGACGTGCTCTACGGCCCGATGATCGACGAGAAGTTCCTGACGCGCTTCCTCGACCACCACCTCGGGCTGATCGCCGACCACCACGCCGTCAGCGGCTCGACCGGCATCGGGCGCATCACCACCGACAACCCGCGCGCGGGCTTCGTCGGGGAGTTCGAGCGCGGGCTCTACGTCCACCCCACGATCGTCGCCGGCGTCCGCATCGACGACGCGCTGGCCAACACCGAGACCTTCGGGCCGCTGGTCGGGGTCGCGCGCTATGGCTCCTTCGACGAGGCGATCGCCTTGGCCAACGGCCACGGCTACGGGCTCTCGTCGGCGATCTACACCAACAACCCGGCCGACGCGCTGCGCTTCCGCGAGCGGGTGAGCGCAGGAATGCTGTCGGTCAACAACTCGACATCCGGAGCCGAGGCGCACCTGCCCTTCGGCGGCAACGGCAAGTCCGGCAATGGCTCGCGCCAGTCCGGCATCTGGGTGCTGGACCAGTTCACGCGCTGGCAGTCCATGAACTGGGACTATGCGGGCAAGCTGCAGAAGGCTCAGATGGACGTCGACGACGTCGACGCCGACCTCGATTTCCGCCTGGAGGATTGAGCAGCGATGGCTGACGAACACCGCCCCTCCCCCGATCTGGATGGCCTCGCCGCGATCATCGCCGTCGACGCGGTGACCGACGGCCTGCCGATCAGCTGGGTCAGTCCCGGCTTCGAGCTGCTGACCGGTTACGGCGCCTCCGAGGTCCTCGGCCGCAACGCCAAGCTGCTGCAGGGGCCCGATACCGACCCGCGCTCGGTCTCGGTCCTGACCGAGGCGATCGCCGCGGGCCGCGACGCCTACGTCACGCTGCTGAACTACCGCGCCGACGGCACGCCGTTCTGGAACGAGGTCGCGATCGCGCCCGAGCGCGACGGCGCGGGCAAGATCGTGCGCTGGCTAGGCACCCAGCGCGACGTCACCGACCGCATGCGCCAGAACGCGCGGCTACACGAGCTGGCTTACTACGACGCGCTCACCGGTCTCCCCAACCGCTCCGCGATGCACGACGAGCTGCGCTCCGCGATGCATCGCGCGCGCGTGCACGAGACCGAGCTGGCGCTCCTGCAGGTCGATGTCGACGACTTCCGTCGCGTCAACGAGAAGTGGGGCCACCAGGCCGGCGACACGCTGCTGCGCGTCGTGGCCGACCGCCTGCGCTCGGTCGTCCGGCCCCAGGACCTGCTGGCCCGCCAGGGCGGCGACGAGTTCGCGCTGCTGCTCAAGGATCTGCCGACCGGCGAGGGCGAGCGCGTCGCCAAGGAGCTGGCCGCGCGCCTCCTGGCCGCGGTGCGCGACGCGCCGCACGTCGTCGGCGACCTGCGCCTGGAGGTCCGCGTGAGCCTCGGCATCGGCCTTTACCGCCAGGGCACTACGACGACGTCGGCCGATCTGCTGCAGGACGCCGACATCGCCGTCGAGTCCGCCAAGGCGGCGGGCAAGGACACGGTTCGGGTCCACCGTGCCGTCTCGGGCGACGCGGTCCTGGTCCCCGACGACGCGTTCGACCCCGCGACGGCCGGCGGGGCGCTGGATCGCGTGCTCGCCGAGGGTGCGATCACCGGGCTCTATCAGCCGATCGTGGAGCTCGCCACGGGCGAGGTGCTGGGCTACGAGGCGCTCGCGCGCGGGCCGAAGGGCTCGCCGCTGCACCGTCCTGACCGGCTCTTCGCGGCGGCGGCCGCGGCGGGGCGTGTGGTCGAACTGGACTGGGCTTGTCGCCTGGTGGCCGTGCGCGGCGCGCTGGAGGCCGGCCTCGGTCGCAGCGCGTCGTTGTTTATCAACTGCGAGCCGGCCGCGATCGGCGCGCCGTGTCCGGTCGAGCACGCCGCGCTCTGGGAGCGCGCGCAACAGGAGCTGGATCTTGTCCTAGAGATCACCGAGCGCGCTGTGACCGCACGCCCGGCCGAGCTGGTGCGGGTGGTGGGCGACGCGCGGGAGGCCGGGCGTGGGATCGCGCTCGACGACGTCGGCGCCGATGTCCGCTCGCTCGCGCTGCTGCCGTTGGTCGAGCCCGACGTCATCAAGCTCGACCTGCGCCTGGTGCAGGACCGGCCGTCCAGCGACCAGGCGGCGATCGTCAGTGCGGTCGCCGCGGAGCGTGAGCGCACGGGTGCGCAGGTCCTCGCCGAGGGCATCGAGACCGAGGAGCACGTGACGATCGCCCGCTCGCTCGGCGCGACGCTCGGCCAGGGGTGGCACTACGACCATCCCGGGCCGCTGGTGGCGCCGCTGCCGGTCGCGCGGGTCCGCCGCCACACCGCCACGGCGCCGGAGCTTCCTGGGTCGACGCCCTTCGAGGTCGTCGGCGCGGTGCGTCCGACGGGCGAGGCGAGCAAGCGCCTGCTGCTGCCGATGAGCCACCACCTCGAGGCGCGGGCGCTGCGCATCGGCGAGGGCGCCGTGATCTTGTCCGCCTTCCAGGAGGCGCGGCACTTCACCAAGGCAACTATGCGCCGCTACGAGACGCTGGCGCGCCGGTCGTCGCTGGTCGCCGCCTTCGCCGTCGGCCTGGTCGACGAGCCGGTCCACGGGGTGCGCGGCGCGCAGCTCGATCCGGATGACACGCTGGCCGGCGAGTGGTCGGTGATCGTGCTCGGTCCGCACTTCGCGGGGGCGTTGGTCGGCCGCGATCTCGGTGATGTCGATCGCGCCGATGGCGAGCGACGATTCGCGTTCGCGACGGTCTACGACCGCGCGCTCGTGATCGCGGCGGCGCGGACGTTGCTGTCGCGCATCGCGCCGCGGGAGCGGGCGGGGTTGTAGGGCGTATGTCGCGGGCGCCGGCGTTCGTGGCGCTCAGTGCGCGGCGTTGGCCGGTGGTGCGCAGCGGGGTCTGTCGTCACCGAGGGAGTGAGAGCGGGACGGCGCCGCGAGGCGCCTGGGGTCGTCCGTTCACGCCTGGGCGCGGGGTCCGAGCGTCGCCGGCAGCGCCGCGCGACCGATGAGCACACCTCACCCGCGATATATACGCGGGTAAGGTGCGATCGAGTGTGATTCGGGCCGAATCCACGACCTCGTGGGTGCCTCGGAAGGGGTGGGCCTGTCGAGCGCGGCCACATCGCGCCAGATAGGCCCACCCGCCCCGTGTTCTGGCTCGGAGCCGAGGTGGGCCCGTTCAACGCGGCCACATCGCGCCAAACAGGCCCACCCTCCGCGAGATGCCACCCAGGACCGAGGTGGGCCTGTTGAGCGCGGCCACGTCGCGCCAAACAGGCCCACCCTCCCCAGGCGCCGGCGGACGACCGCTGGCGCCTCGCACGTCCTGATCGCTCTCACTCCCTCGGTGACGACAGGTCCCGCCGCGCAGTACCGGCAACGCCGCGCGCTGAGCGCCAACCAACCTCAGCACACCGGTACGGCCCGCCGGACGCAGACGCGGCGGACTGAGCGCCAAACTCAGCCCAGCCCGCCCAGCGGGTCCGCCCAGACGGGCGGGCCGGTGCGGTGCCAGCGCGGTGAGGTGGTCGGTGGTGGCGTGAGCGCCGCGCGCGCGACCAGCAGCGATGGCGCCGGATCGGCCAGGTGTCCCGCCAGCGCGGCGGCGAAGTCGTCACCCAGGCCCTCGACCGCCGTCGCGCGCACCCCGAACGCGCCGGCGAGCGCGACGAAGTCCGGCGTCTGGAGATCGACGCCGAAGGGCTCCACCCCGCTCTGGGCCTGGTCGAAGCGCAGCATCCCGTATCCGCCGTCATCCACGACGACCACCGTCAGCGGCAGCTGCTCCTGCTGCGCGGTCGCCAGCTCGCCGCAGGCAAACAGGAAGCCGCCGTCGCCGCAGACCGCCAGCGTCGGGCCGGCCGCCGCCGCGCCGAGCGCCGCCGGGAACGCATAGCCCAACGTCCCCCAGCCCATCGGGTACTGGAAGCGGCGCGGCCCCGCGGGCGCGTACATGCCGGCCAGCCAATAGCCCGGGATGCACATGTCGGCGACCACGGTCACGTCATCGGGCACGGTCCGGGCGAAGTCCTCCAAGAACGCGATCTCGTGCGGATGGTCACCGCGCAGGGAGCCGCGCGCGCGGCGACGGACCGTGACGAGGTCGGCCCAGACATCGACGCCGGCGGGCGGCAGACCGGCGGCCAACGCGCGAGCGGCGAGCGCGGCGTCGGCCTCGACGAGCACGTCGGCCACGTAGTTCTTCATCGCGTCGCGCCCGTCGACGTTGACCGACAACAACTTCCGCGGTCGCGGCAGCCGCCAGTTCATGGTGTTCATGCCGTCGAGATCGGTGCCGATCGCGATGACGACATCTGCCTCCTCCCACAGCTCCCCGACGGCCGGCAGGTGCGGCGGCAGACCGACCGCGCACGGATCCTCATTGCCGACCAGCCCGCGCGAGCTGAAGGTGGTGAGGATCGGCGCGCCGAGGCGGCGGGCCAGCTCGGCGACCTCGGGGCCGGCGTCGAGCGCGCCGCCGCCCGCCCAGATCAGCGGCTTCCACGCGCCCGCCAGCAGCTCCAATGCCTCGCCGACGTCGGGCTCGTCGGCCACGACCTCGGGCGCGAACTCGCCGACGTCCCAGCGCGGCCCGCGCGCCGACAGCCGATCGGTCGGGATCTCGACGAAGACCGGCCGTCGCGGCGCCTCGAACGCCACCGCGATCGCGCTCTCGATGTCGGCCGGATCCTCCAGCCGGAACGTCTCCTTGGTCACCGGCGCGAACAGCGCGCGCTGGTCGGTCGCCTCGTGCAGCGCCCCGCCGACGATGCCGCGACGCTTGAGCGACGTCGGGATGTCGGTGGCGATGACGACGATCGGCGAGCGGGACGCCCACGCCTCACCGGTCGCCGCGAGCGCGTTGGCCGCGCCCGGCCCGGTCGTCACCAGCGCGACGCCGACCTCACCGGTGGCGCGCGCGTAGCCGTCGGCCGCGTAGGCCGCGGCCTGCTCGTGGCGCACGCCGATCAGCCGGATCGACGACTGCCGCAACGCCTCCCACGCGGCGAGGTTGTGCACGCCGGGCAGGCCGAACACCACTTTGACGCCGGCGCGCTCCAGGCCGGCGACGAGCTGATCGGCCCCGGTGGCCACGGGTCAGCAGCCTCCGACCACTCGACGACACGCGACCCGCGATATACGCGGGTTTCGTGTCGTTCGGACGCCGGCGCCGGTTCGTGCGCTGCTCATGCGGCCGGCAGAACCCGCGGCTGCGCGGCGTGCAGCCGCTCCAGCAGCGCGGCCACCTCGTCGTCCTCGGGTGCCAGCCGCAGCGCGCGCTCGGCCGCCGCGATCGCGTCGCTCACGCGGTCGGTGCGCGCCAGCGCGTGCGCGTAGCGCGACCACACGTCCGCCCGCTCACCGTCCAACAGCGTCGCTTGCTCGGTCGCGGTGACCTCGCCACCGAGATCACCACCAAGATGGTGGGCCAGCGCGAGGTCGAGCAGACCCTCGACGGTCGGCCCCAGCCGCCGCGCGGTCTCCAGCGCGTCCAGCGCGCCCTCGCGATCCATCAGCGCCAGCCGCAACCGGCCCACCCGCTCCCACGCGCCGGCGTCGGCCGGCCCCAGCTGCGCCGAGCGCAGTGCCGCCTCGGCCGCCAGGTCGATCGCCCGCATGTCCTCGTAGATGCGCGCGGCGTAGCGCTGGGCGGCCGGGCGCGTCGGGTCGTGGCGGATCCAGTCGCGCACGGCGCGACCCGCGGCGAGCAGGTCGCCCGCCTGCCAGAAGGCCAGCGTCAGCAGCCGCAGGACCGAGATGTTGGTGGGCTCGGCATCGCGCGCGTAGATCAGCCGCCGCGCGGCGAGCGGGTAGTCGCCCTCGACCATCGCGTGCTGGGCGGCGGTCATGAAGCGCTGCACGCGCTCGTGGCCGGGATCGGGCTTGGAGAAGTCGACGAACTGCAGCGAGCCGGCCGGGACCGTGCGCACGCCGGGCTGGAAGCGCACGCGCGCCCACTGCTGGATGTCGTCGCCGCCGCCGGTGAAGTAGATGCCCGCGACCTCGCCGACGCCCCACTCCGGATAGGAGAGGCAGCGCGCGTAGCGGTGCACGACCGAGTGGTCGGGAACGCGCGAGCCGAACGGGTCGTTCTTGGCGCGGTCGGCGTCGTGGGCGCGCCGGGCCTGGTCCTCCTCGTAGGCGCGGCGGCCGGCCTCGGCGCGGTAGGCGCGCGTGGCCGCGGCGCTGACCTTGACCGCGTTGCGCGAGACGCGCCCGCCGCGCGAGCCCTCGGCCAGGTTCTCGAGCTGGTCGGCCGCCTCGTTGATGGCCTTGAGGTGACGCTCGTGCTCGATCTGCTTGCCGGGCGGCGCGAGGTCCGGATGCCAGACCTTGGCCTGCCTGCGCCGCGCGAGCTGGACGTCGCGCTTCTCGAACGGCGGCTCGAGCTCCAGGAGGAGGAGCGCCTGTTCGATGTCGAGGACCTGCGGCACGACCTTCGAGGGTATCGGCCCGTTGCGTAGGGTCCCAGTCGAATTGTTGCTGTCCGATCACACCACGCTGCGCCTCGGCGGGCCCGCCGAGCGCTTCGTCGCGGCGCAGACCGAGGACGCGCTGATCGCCGCGGTGCGCGCGGCCGACGCCGCGGGCGAGCCGCTGCTCGTGCTCGGCGGCGGGTCCAACGTCGTCGTCGCCGACGCGGGCTTCGACGGCACGGTCGTGGCCGTCGCGACGCGCGGACGGGAGGACCGGCGCGACGGCACGCTGCGGGCCGCGGCGGGCGAGCCGTGGGACGCGGTCGTCGCGCACGCGGTGCGACCGCGGGCTCGCCGGCATCGAGTGCCTCGCCGGCATCCCGGGGTCGGTCGGCGCGACGCCGATCCAGAACGTCGGCGCCTACGGCCAGGAGGTCAGCGACACGATCAGCGCCGTCCGCGCGCTGGACCGCCGCAACGGCGCGGTCGTCGACGCTCGCCCCGCAGCAGTGCGGCTTCGCCTACCGCTCCAGCGCTCTTCAAGCGCGACCCCGACCACTTCGTGTCCTGAGTGTCGGCTTCGCGCTCGACCGCGACGAGGCGGGCCGCTCGCGTCCCGTCGCGCTACGCCGAGCTGGCGCGCACGCTCGGCGTCGAGGTCGGCGAGACCGCGCCGCTGCGCGACGTCCGCGACGCGGTACTCGGACTGCGGCGCTCCAAGGGCATGGTGTTGGACCCCGAGCGACCCCGACACGGTCAGCGCCGGCTCGTTCTTCACCAACCCGATCCTCGACACCGCGGCGTTCGACGCGCTCCGCGAGCGCGCCGGCGACCGCGTCCCCGGCTTCCCCGAGCCCGACGGCCGCGTCAAGACCAGCGCCGCCTGGCTCATCGACCACGCCGGCTTCGCCAAGGGCCAGGGCGACCCGCACGGCATCGCGATCTCCACCAAGCACGTGCTCGCGCTGACCAACCGCGGCGCGGGCACGACGGCCGAGCTGCGTCGGCGCTCGCGCGGGAGATCGCACGCACGGCGTCGACGAGGCGTTCGGCGTCGCGCTGCACCCCGAGCCCGTCTTCGTCGGGCACGCCTGGGATCCCATCGCGGCCTGAGCCTCCTATCCTGGAGGCTTCATGGCCCCTCAGTACATCTTCCAGATGCAGCGGCTCACGAAGGCCTACGGGCCCGAGAAGCCGATCCTCAACGACGTCACGCTCGCGTTCTACTCCGGCGCCAAGATCGGCGTCCTCGGCTACAACGGCGCCGGCAAGTCGACGCTGCTGAAGATCATGGCCGGCATCGACACCGACTTCCGCAGCGGCGAGGCGATGCTCGCCCCCGGCGCGACCGTCGGCATGCTCGAGCAGGAGCCCCAGCTCGACGAGACCAAGACCGCGCGCGAGAACGTCCTGGACGGCGTCGCCGAGATCAAGGCGCTCCTGGACCGCTTCAACGAGCTGGCCGCCAACTACTCCGACGAGATCGCCGACGAGTTCGCCGGCGCTGCAGGCCAAGATCGACGCGGCCGACGGCTGGAACCTCGACACGACGATCGACTACGCGATGGACGCGCTGCGCTGCCCGCCGTCCGACGCCGACGTCACCAAGCTGTCGGGCGGCGAGCGCCGCCGCGTCGCGCTCTGCCGTCTGCTGCTCAGCGCCCCTGACCTGCTGCTGCTCGACGAGCCGACCAACCACCTCGACGCCGAGTCGGTCTCCTGGCTGGAGCGCTACCTGGCCGACTACAAGGGCGCCGTCGTGGCCGTGACCCACGATCGCTACTTCCTCGACAACGTCGCCGGCTGGATCCTCGAGCTCGACCGCGGCCGCGGCATCCCCTACGAGGGCAACTACACCTCCTGGCTGGAGCAGAAGGAGAAGCGCCTGGAGATGCAGGAGCGGCGCGACATGGCCAAGGAGCGCGTCATCAAGGCCGAGCTGGAGTGGGTGCGCAAGAACCCCAAGGGCCGCCAGACCAAGCAGAAGGCGCGCATCTCCAACTACGAGGCCCTCGTCGCCGAGGAGAAGAACATCAAGCTCGACGACGTCCAGATCCACATCCCGATCGCCACGCACCTGGGCAACGTCGTCGTCCAGGCCGAGAAGCTGCGCAAGGGCTTCGGCGACAAGCTGCTGATCGACGACCTCGAGTTCGACCTGCCGCCCGGCGGCATCGTCGGCGTCATCGGCCCCAACGGCGCGGGCAAGACCACGCTCTTCAAGATGATCGCCGGCCAGGAGCAGCCCGACGAGGGCACGATGCGCATCGGCGACACCGTGCAGATCTCCTACGTCGACCAGAGCCGCGACTCGCTGGACGGCGAGAAGTCGGTCTGGGAGGAGATCTCCGGCGGGCTGGAGCAGATCACGGTCGGCACGCGCGTCATGAACTCGCGCGCGTACACCAGCGGGTTCAACTTCAAGAAGGCCGAGCAGCAGAAGAAGATCAAGATGCTCTCGGGCGGTGAGCGCAACCGCGTGCACCTGGCCAAGCTGCTGCGCACCGGCGGCAACCTGCTGCTGCTGGACGAGCCGACCAACGACCTCGACACCGACACGCTGCGCGCGCTCGAAGAGGCGCTGCTCAACTACGCCGGCTGCGCGGTGGTCATCTCCCACGATCGCTGGTTCCTGGATCGCGTCGCCACGCACGTGCTCGCGTTCGAGGGCGACTCGAAGGTCACGTGGTTCGAGGGCAACTTCGAGGCCTACGAGCAGTGGCGCCACGACACGCTCGGCGACGAGGCCGACCGGCCCGCACCGCATCACCTACAAGAAGCTGACGCGGACCTAGTCAGGCGACAAGCCCGGGGATCCGCGCCAGCGCGGCGGGGATCTCACGGGCCATGTCGATGACGACGTCGGCGCCGGCGAGGTCGGACGGCCGGAACGGGCCCGTCGCGATCGCGATGACGTGGACGCCGTCGGCGCGGGCGCAGGCGATGTCGCGCGGCGTGTCACCGATGACGACGGTCTGCTCGCGCGGGTAGGACGCGATGCCGAGCGCCGCGGCGTGGCGGGCGCGCGCGATCTCCGGCAGGTCGGTGCGGTCCTCGGAGTCCGAGCCGAAGGCGCCCTCGCCGCGGGCGAAGTGATGGCCGATCCCGGCGCGGTCGACCTTCAGGCGCGCGACGCACTCCAGGTTGCCGGTCAGCAGCGCGAGATCGACGTCGTCGCGCGCGGCGAGCAGGTCGAGCACCTCCGGCACGCCGGGCGCGAGGTGCGCCGACAGGTCCTCGGGACAGCGATGGGCGTAGTCGGCGCAGGCCATCGCGCGCACGTCGCGCGCGCGATCGTCGATGCGCTCGGCCGACACGCCGGCCAGCGTCAGGATCGAGCGGGCGATCGCGTCGTCGGTGCGTCCGGCGGCCTCGATCTTGCCGGTCGGGATCGCGTCGAGCTCGTGGATCCGGCGCAACGCGGCGTGGATCGCCTCGGCGTGCTCGCGCGAGGCCTTGAGCAGCAGCGTGCCGTCGATGTCGAAGAGCAGCAGCACCGTTTCAGGATCCGACCACGAGGGGCTAACGCTCGAAGGACGTGCCCGGCGTCGAGGCCCTGGGCGAAGGCGGCGGCGAGCTTGGCGGCGTTGAGCACGTCGTCGAGCTGGACGAGCTCGACCGGCGAGTGCATGTAGCGCAGCGGCAGGCTGACCAGGCCCGTCGGGATGCCCGAGCGGCTGATGTGGATCGCGTCGGCGTCGGTGCCCGTGAAGCGCGCCGAGGCCGACAGCGTGTGCGGGATCTCCTCGCGCCTCGGCGGCCTGCGAGCAGCAGCTCGAAGATCTGCGGGTGGATGGTCGAGCCGCGCTCGATGACCGGGCCCGAGCCGAGCGGATGGGTGCCGTTCTCGCGCTCGTCGATGCCGGGCGCGTCGGTGGCGTGGGTCACGTCGACGACGATCGCGACGTCGGGGCGCACCGCGTGCGCGAACGTGCGCGCGCCCGCGAAGGTGATCTCCTCCTGGACCGCGGCGACCGCGACGACGTCGCCGGCCGCGCCGCCGGCCTCGGCGACCAGGCGCGCGGCCTCGTAGGCGACGAAGCAGCCGAGGCGGTTGTCCATCGCGCGCGGCGATGACGCGGTCGTTGGGCAGCTCGACGGGATCGCCGGCGATCACCGCGACGTCGCCGATGCGCACCAGCGCCCTTGGCCTCGTCGCCGTCCTTGGCGCCGATGTCGATGTGCAGGTCCTTCATCTCGGCGGCGACTTCTTGCGCTCGTCGGGCTTGAGCAGGTGGATCGGCTTCTTGCCGACGACGCCCGGGATCGACGCCGTCGCGCGTGCTGACCGCGACGCGCTGGCCGACGAGGATCCCCGGGTCCCAGCCGCCGACGCCGATGAAGCGCGAGGTAGCCCTTGTCGTCGATGTGGGTGACGATCAGGCCGATCTCGTCGATGTGGCCGACGATCGCGACGGTCGGGCCTTCGCCCTTGCCTTTGACGCGGGCCGTGACGGTGCCCATGACGTCGGTGTGCGACCTCGGCGAACGGCGCGCAGGCGGCGGCGAAGGCCTTGGCCGGCGCGGTCTCGTAGCCCGACGGGCCGGTGGCGGTGAGCAGGCTGCGCAGGACGTCGGGGAGAGCCATTGGCGGCAGGCTATCGCGCGCCCTGGCGGCGCCGAGGCGGCGCGGCTGCCGGCGCACGACCGTAACCTCCGCCACGTTTCGTCGTTGCCGATGGTGCGGTAACCCGTATCGACAAGGGCCACCACCTCGATCAGAGTGCCTGCACCCTCCCCATGATCCGCGTTCTCGTCGTCGACGACCACCCCGTTTTGCGTGCCGGCCTCGAAGCCGTGCTGCGCGCCGAGCCCGGCTTTCGCTGCGTGGGCGGCGCGGAGGACGGCGCGGCGATGTGGGTCCTGCTGCGCCGCACCCGCCCCGACGTGGTCGTCCTCGACCATCGCCTGGGCGACGAGGACGGCATCGAGCTCTGCCGCGCGCTGCGCGCCGAGCCCGACCCACCGTCGGTCCTGCTCTACACGGCCGACCCGAACACCGCGCTGGAGCGTTCTGCCCTGGAGGCGGGCGCCGCCGGCATCGTCGACAAGGCCATCGACGTCGGCGCCCTCTTCGACGCCATCCGCGTGGCGGGCCGGCGGGCGGGCGGATCTGACGCGGCGGCGGTGGCGTAAGCGCGAGAACGGGGCGCCCGCGGGGGACCGCGGACGCCCCGATGCTGCGCGGCTACGCCGTCTCGGCCAGCAGTTGGCGCAGCACGTAGCGCAGGATGCCGCCGTGGCGGAAGTAGTCGGCCTCCTTGGGCGTGTCGATGCGGACGCGGGCCTTGAAGGAGACGTCGCCGGCTTGTACGTCGACCTCGCGCGGCAGCTCGCCGGCGTTGAGCGGATCGGCGAGGCCGGTGATCGTGAACTGCTCCTCGCCGGTGAGGCCGAGTGAGTCGGCCGTCTCGCCGTCGGGGAACTGCAACGGCAGCACGCCCATGCCCACCAGGTTGGAGCGGTGGATGCGCTCGAAGGAGACCGCGATGACGGCGCGGACGCCGAGCAGGTTGGTGCCCTTGGCGGCCCAGTCGCGCGAGGAGCCCGAGCCGTACTCGGCGCCGCCGAGCACGACGAGCGGGATGCCGTCGGCGAGGTACTGCTCAGACGCCTCGAAGATCGAGGTCTCGGTCGCCTTCCGGCAGGTGGCGGGTGACGCCACCCTCGGTCCCCGGCGCGAGCTGGTTGCGCAACCGGATGTTCGCGAACGTGCCGCGGATCATCACCTCGTGGTTGCCGCGCCGCGACCCGTAGGAGTTGAACTCTCGCGGCTCGACGCCGCGGCCCTGCAGGTAGGCGCCGGCCGGGCCGTCCTTCTTGATCGCGCCCGCGGGCGAGATGTGGTCGGTCGTGACCGAGTCCCCCAACTTGGCCAGCACGCGCGCGCCCTCGATGTCGGTGACCGGCGACGGATCGGCCTCCATGCCCTCGAAGTACGGCGCCTTGGCGATGTAGGTGGAGTCCTCGCTCCAGGCGTAGCGGTCGCCGGTCGGGACCTCCAGCCCCTGCCAGTTCGCGTCGCCGTCGAAGACCTGGCCGTAGGACGAGCGGAACATGTCGGACTGCACCGCCTCCTCGACCGTACGCGCGACCTCGGCCGTCGAGGGCCAGATGTCCTTCAGGTAGACCTCGGTCGCCGTCGGCGTCACGGCCCAAGGGCTCTCCGATCAAGTCGATGTCCATGGTCCCGGCGATCGCGTAGGCCACCACCAACGGCGGCGAGGCCAAGTAGTTCATCTTGACGTCGGGGTTGATGCGACCCTCGAAGTTGCGGTTGCCGCTCAGCACCGAGGTGACCGCCAGGTCGCCCTGCTGGACCGCCGCGGAGATCTCGTCGGGCAGCGGCCCGGAGTTGCCGATGCACGTGGTGCAGCCGTAGCCCACCAGGTTGAAGCCGAGCGCCTCGAGGTCGCCGGTCAGCCCGGCGCGCTCGTAGTACTCGGTGACGACCTTGGAGCCCGGCGCCAGCGACGTCTTGACCCACGGCGCGCGCGTCAGCCCGCGGGCGACGGCATTGCGCGCCAGCAGGCCGGCGGCGAGCATGACCGACGGGTTGGAGGTGTTGGTGCAGGAGGTGATCGCGGCGATCACGACGTGACCGTGGTCCAGGTCGAACTCCTCGCCGTCGAGCACCGTGTGGACGGCGGTCGCCGAGCGCTCCGCGATCACCGTGCCCGCCGCCACCGCGCCCGCGGGCGCGTCGTCGGCGTCGTGCGGATCCGGCGAGTGGCCGGGCGCGCCGTTGGCCGGCGGGTCCGACGCGGGGAACGACTCGGCGATCGCCTCGTCGTGGCCATGGCCGAGGTCGGCCGCCGCGTCCTCGCCGAGCAGCTCGGCCAGCGAGGCGCGGAAGCCCTCCTTGGCACCGCTGAGCGCGATCCGGTCCTGCGGGCGCTTGGGGCCGGCCAGCGACGGCTCGACCGTCGAGAGGTCCAGCTCGACGACGTCGGTGAACGTCGGCTCCTCGGCGTGCTCGTCGTGCCAGAGGCCCTGCTCCTTGGCGTAGGCCTCGACCAGGTCGATGAGCTCCTTCGGGCGACCGCTGAACGCCATGTAGCGGAGCGTCTCGGCGTCGATCGGGAAGATCGCGCAGGTCGAGCCGAACTCCGGGCTCATGTTGCCGATCGTCGCGCGGTCGGCCAGCGGCAGCGCCGTGACGCCCGGGCCGAAGAACTCCACGAACTTGCCGACGACGCCCTTCTTGCGCAGGATCTCGGTGACGGTCAGCACGAGGTCGGTCGCGGTCGCGCCCTCGGGCAGCTCGCCGCCGAGCTTGAAGCCGATGACCTGCGGGATCAGCATCGACATCGGCTGGCCGAGCATCGCGGCCTCGGCCTCGATGCCGCCGACGCCCCAGCCCAGGACGCCGAGGCCGTTGATCATCGTGGTGTGCGAGTCGGTGCCGACCAGCGTGTCGGGGTAGGCGGTGTCGGACTTGTCGTCGACGAAGACCGTGCGCGCCAGGTACTCCAGGTTGACCTGGTGGACGATGCCGGTGTCGGGCGGGACGACCTTGAAGGTCTCGAACGCGTCCTGGCCCCACTTGAGGAACTCGTAGCGCTCCTGGTTGCGCTCGAACTCGCGCTCGGCGTTGAAGGCGAACGCGGTGCGGGTGCCGAACTCGTCGACCTGCACGGAGTGGTCGATGACCAGCTCGGCGGGGACGAGCGGCTCGATCTTGGCGGGGTCGCCGCCGAGGTCGGCCATCGCGTCGCGCATCGCGGCGAGGTCGACGACGGCGGGCACGCCGGTGAAGTCCTGCATGACCACGCGCGCGGGCGTGAAGGCGATCTCCTTGGACGGCTCGGCCTTGGCGTCCCAGGTCGCGAGCGCCTCGATGTCGGCCGCGTCGACCGCGCCGTTGCCCTCGGTGCGCAGCAGGTTCTCGAGCAGGATCTTGAGGCTGAACGGCAGCCGCGCGACGTCGAACCGCGACTGCAGCGCGTCGAGGCGGAAGATCGTCAGCTCGCGGTCGCCGACCTTCAGCGTGGCGCGGGCGTCGAACGAGTTGGGGTGATTGTGGGGAGCCATGGGGTCGTGGTCCTTTCAGCGATCGGCGGGGAGTACCACGAAGGGCTCGCCGTCGGGGGTCGAGACGGAGCGGAAGTGCTGGTCGAAGGTGGCGATGCGGTTGGTGCGGAGGATCCCGGCGAGCGCGACCAGGGAGGCGTCGGTGAGTCCGAGGAAGGGATGTCGACGGGCGATGCGGATGGTCTCCGTGCAGGCCCTCAGCCCACCAGCGAAGCCCGAAGGCGCCATCGTCGAAGTTGTCCCAGAGGACGCGCGCCGCCGGCTCGCCACCGTACTTCGTGACGAGGTAGTCCATCTCGTTGAGCGCGAGCGGCGTCGTGATGAGGTCCTCGTCGGTCTCGACGTACCAGTCCATCGCCTCGGCATGTCGCGAACTCTGTTCGACGAACAGCGCGACGAGGAAGTTCGTGTCGAGGACGACGCTCAACTCTCGCCCATGCCATCCAGGTACTGCTCCGCGTTCTCGGCGAGGTCATGCGGCACCGGACCCTTGATCATCCCGATGCCCTTCGCCTTCGGACGCCGCGGCTTGGCCACCACGCCTTCCAGGCTGCGGCGGATCAGCTCCGCCTTGGTAACGCCCTCCTCCGCCGCCTTGCGCGCGAGACCGTGGTCGAGATCCTCGTCGAGGTAGATGCTGGTCTTCTTCAGCATGCCACGTAGGGTAGCACCCTACGTCACCCCCGCAAGCGGTTGTCAGATCGTCTTGAGGAGCGTCTCGTTGATCGCCTGCGCGAGCTTGTCGGGCGGGACGACGCCCGGCGCGACGACCGTCAGGTCGGTGTCGTCGGTCCCGATCATCAGCGTCGGGGTCGAGTTCACCCCGTAGCGTCGCTGCATGCTGTAGACCGCGCCGAGCTCGTCGCGCACGCCCGCCGAAGTCCGCGCCTTCATCGCCCGCGCGAGATCGAGGCCGTGGACGCCGCCGAGCACGCCGCGCAGGAAGGGGTCGGTCACGTAACCGCTGTTCTCCTGGCCCTGGACGTCGTAGAAGCGCATCGACGCGTCCCACATCCGGTTCTGCAGCCCCGCCGCCATCACCGCCTTGTTGGCCTTCGCGGAGTCCTCACCGAGGATCGCGGTCAGCCGCAGCTCCATCTTGACCTTGCCGGTGCGGATGTAGCGCCGGACGATGTCGGGCCACGACTCGGCCGCGAACTGCCGGCAGTACGGGCACTGCAGATCGGCGAACTCGACAAGCAGGACCGGCGCCTTCGGATCTCCGAGAGTCAGCTTGTGCTGCGGGATCCCGCGCAGGATCGCCGTGACGTCGCGCACCGATGGCTTGTGCGGCGCCGTCGGATCGGGCCCATTACTGGAGACGAGGATCGCCACGACGACGATCGCCGCGGCGACGCCCACCAGGGCGGAGAACAGGGTCAGACGGCGGCTCATGCGAACCCCAAGCCTGTCATGCGCGACCCGGCGGCGGACGGTCAGTCTGCCGGACCGTCAGCGACCGGTACGGCGACGGCCGCCGATGGCTCGCGCAGCACCCGGACCGTGCAGACGACCGCCAGTCCGGTCATCAGGATCGCGCTCCCGACGCACCACTGGCAGATCGCGTCGATGGTGAACAGCTCGCGGTAGGTCAGGTACAGCGAGAACCCGAAGCCGACGAGCGCCACCAATGCCGCGACCATCCGCGCCGCCTCGCCCTGAGGCGCGAGCAGCGCGCCCAGCAGCGTGAGGTAGCCGAGCAGCCCCAGGAGCGCCACCGGAATCCCCGCGAGCTTGGCGTACTCGGAGGTCTGCACCTTGTGGCAGCCGTGCGCGATGTTGCAGACCGGGTCGATGTCGGCGTAGTGCACGTACACGAGGTAGCCGGCGATCGCGATCCCCAGCACCACCAGGACGAGCCCGGCGGTGCGCAGCGCGCGGTCGCTCACCGGCCGCCCTTGGCGGCGAGCGCCGCGTCGACGAGCTTGCCGACGCCGGCGGCTGTCGGCAGGCCCTCGCTGTCGGTCTTCAGGTCGCCGCCCGTCGGCCCGACGAGGATCGTCGGCGTCCCGGTCACGCCGTAGCGACCGGACAGCGTCTTGGCGGCCGCGATCTCCTGGCCGACGGCGGGATCGCCCGCGCCGGAGATCGCCTTGGCGGCGTCCGCGCCGGCGCCGGTGAGCACCTTGGTGAGGAAGTCATCGGTCACGTAGCCCGAGTTCTCCTCGCCCTGGTTGCGGTAGAGCAGGTCGGCGGAATTCCAGAGCTTGTTCTGCTGCCCGGCCGCGGTGAGCACGCCGGCCGCCGTGACCGAGTCGGGCCCGATGAACGTCAGCAGGCGCAAGTCCATCTTGGCCTTGCCGGTGCGGACGTACTTCTGGACCACCGTCGGCATCTCGTTCAAGGTGTACTGCTTGCAGAAGGGGCACTGGGGATCGGCGAACTCGACGATCGTCACGGGCGCGTTGGCGTTCCCGAGCGTGATGCCCTTCTGCGGGATGCCGCCGAAGAGTTGCTTGGTCGCCGCGACGCCTTGCAGCGTGCCGCCCGCGCCGGCGCCCGCAGACTTCTTGGACGAGCCGCCGGAGGAGACGGCGATCGCGACGACGACGATCACGACCGCGGCGCCGAGCAGCGCGCCGAGCTGGATCAGGCGCTTGCGCCGTGCGGCGACCGCCGCGGCGGCCTGCTCGTGCTCGAGGCGCTGTGTGCGCGCGGCGTCGCGGCGCTCGCGCTTGGTGGGGGTGTTCTGCTGGGACATGGTGGGGTCAGTCCAGAGGGTAGGGAGAGAGATCCCGCGTCGCGGCGGTAGAACGCCGCGACGCGGTGCGGCGGACTACGCGCGTCGGCGCGCGGACGCCAGGCCGGCGCCGCCGGCCACCAGGCCGAGCGCGCCGACGATCAACGCGATGATCGCCAGGGTGTTGGAGTCCGAGTCGTCGGCGGTGCTGACGGTCGCGGCGGGCGCCGAGGCGTTCTCGGTCGTCGCCGTCTCGCCTGCCGCCGGCGCCGCGGTGGCGGCGTGCTCGGCGGCCGCCGCGGTGACCTGGACCTGCGGGGCCGGCTTGTCGGCGTCGGGCGCGCCGATCCAGCGGGCGACCGTCCCGTCGCTGTAGGTCTGCAGCGCCTTGAAGGTCAGTGTGTCGCCGGCCTTGCCCGGGATCTGCACCGACAGCGGGAAGTCCTGGAACTGCCCGGGCGCGATGCCGTCGGCCTTGGAGCTCGCCGTCCAGGTGATGGTCTTGACGCCCTCGGTGACCTCGCCGTCGTCGGTCTTGACCGGTGTGGCGAGCTTCTCCTTGACGACCTTCACCGACCAGCCGGGGATCGACTGGTAGGAGACCTCGGCGAAGCCCGCGGGGAACTGGACGGCGACCTTGGTGGTGACCGCGTTGTCGGTCTCGTTGGGGACGCGGACGTCCTCGACGACGTAGGAGCCGGCCGCGGCGGTGTTGGGCTGCACGGTGACGTGGGCCTGGGCGACGGCGGGCGCGGCAAGGGCGCTCAATGTGGCCACGGAGGCGAGGGTGATGCGCTTCATGATCTTGATGTCCTTGGGTTGCTTGGGGTTGATGTTGGGGTTGGATGGACTCATGACACCGGCACCGAGAAGCTCGCGGTGTACTCGTCGAAGTCCGAGACGCGGTCGGTGACCGTCACGCGCCATGTGCCGCCGGGAGCCAGCGTCAGCGCGTCGGCGACGTAGTGGCCGGGACCGGCGCGGTGGACCGTCCCGCTCAGCGGGCCGATCCCCTTGCTCGGCAGCCGCGCGTCCAGCGTCAGCTCCTTGGTCGCCGCGAACGGCGCGCCGTCGGAGGCGCGAAAGACATAGACGTGGACGGCGTTGGCGCCGGTGCGCGCAGGGTCGACGGTCAGCTCGACCTCCAGCGGCCCGGTCCGCACGTTCTTGGAGAACGGCCCGGCCGAGAGCGCCGACGGCGGCGCGTAGGAGACCAGCGCGGCGGTCACGCCGAGCACGACGACGACCAGCGCGACCTCCACGCGCAGCGTCGTGCGCAGCACGCGGCCGACCGCGCCGGGGGTGGCGCCCGAGGCCGCCGCGGCGCGTAGACGTGGGAGGCTGCGCTGCCGGTTGAGCGCACCGAGCCCGACGAGCCCGATCAAGACGATGATCTTGATCAGGACCGCGCGCCCGAAGGCCGTGTGCAGGAGGTCGCCGAAGGAGCGTAGGTGCACGATCGACTGGATCGTCCCGGAGGCGATCAGCGCCGCGACGCTCGTCAGCGCGACGACGCTGAAGCGCGACAGCGTCGCGCTCAGCAGCGCTGTGCGCTCGGCGGGCTCCAGCGCGCGCGTGGCGGCGGGGACGGCGAAGACGAGCGCGACCAGCCCGCCGACCCAGGCGCTCATCGCCACGACGTGGATCACGTCCAGTGGCGCCAGCAGCGCGACCGGATGTTGCGTCGTCGCGTGGCCGCCGAGCGCGGGCGTGACGGCCAGGAAGGCGGCGGGCAGCGCGAGCGCCACGGGCAGACGGGCGCGGCCGACCGCGACCACCAGCGCCGCGATCAGCGCGAAGTCGGCGACCCGCAGTCCCCAGACCGTCCCGAAGCGCGTGCCGAGCACCTCGCGCACCGTCGACGGATCGAGCGCAACCCAGAAGGAGGTGCCCCCGGCCGTGGCGCCCTGCAGGACGATGCCGGCACAGCCGGCGACGATGCCGAGCCCCGCCCCGCCGAGCAGCAGCGTGCGCGTCCGGCGCCCGAACGCGTCCCGCGCCGCCGGCGGCGCAGATACGCCGTCACCACGCGGCCACGACAGCAAGACGAACAACAACGTCCCGAGCACCAGCGCGATCGCGAGGTAGTCCGCCCCACGCGCGATCCCGAACGCGACCTCGGTGGCGCGGCCCGTCGACGACCCGGCCAGCAGGTCGCTGACCGTCTGGGCCGGGGGCGCGCCCGCCGCGCCGATCGAGAAGACGAAGCCGCCCGACACCGGATGGCTGTCGGCCGAGATCACGCGGTAGGTCGCGGTGTAGGTGCCGTGCGGGAGGCCGGGCTTCAGCGCGACGGCCAGCTGCGCGCCGCGCCCGCCGGGATGGGTCACCGGACCACGGTCGACGCGGTCGCCGCGACCGTCGAAGACGCGGACCGCGCCGAAGTTGCCCTCGACCGACTCGTCGAAGCGCAGGACGACCTGCTTGGGCTCGATGCGCGCCGTGGCGCCACGGGCCGGCGCCGTCGCCTCCAGCGTCGCGTGCGCCGACGCGCCCGCCGGCAGCGCGGCGAGCGCGAGCACCAGCGCGACCAGCGCCGCGCCGGCGGTGGGGGCCGTGCGCGTCACCAGGCCTCGCGTGAGGCCGCGGCGGGCTGCTGGCCCTGCGGGCCGTCACCGTCCGGTCGGTCACCGTCCTCCTCGTCGCGCTCACCCGGGCCGCGCCGACGGCGGGCCATCACGACCGCGGCGCCGCCCGCGAGCAACAGCACCAAGAACGCGACGATCGCCCCCACCGGCGCGCCCCCGCCCTTCGGCGGCGCCCACCACAGCGTCCCCAGGATCCGCCCCTCGTTGGTGCCGATCTTGATGGGGATGTCGTAGTCGAAGATCTTGGTCCGCTGCGACTTGTCCTTGACGATCGGCGGGACGTCGCGCGACATGTAGTGCATGCGGTGGTCGTGCCACTCGAAGCTGCCGGTCTTGTCGAGCACCTGCCAGTCCGGCGTCGCCTGCGCGCTCGCCGTCTTGGGAACCGTGACCGCGCCGTAGCGATCGGTGTTGAGGTAGAACGCCGGCGAGTTGTGGTTGACCGCGACGGTGCCGTCGGGCGTGATCCGCGCGTAGGGCTCCTTGTCGTAGCCCTGGACCAGCACGGTCTCCTTGCTGCGATTGGTGAGCTGGAAGCGATCGTCGCCGCTGAGCACCTGCAGGGAGATCCCGCTGACGTGCGGCTGCAGCGCGCGCACGACGGACTTCATGTTGGGGTTGCCCTGGTGGGCCAGGGCGGCGGTGGGCGCGGCGGCGGTCAGCGCAAGCAGCGCGACAGCGAGCGAAGCGAGGGCGAGGGGGCGGCGCATGAGCGCACCTCCGGGGATGAAGTTGGAACAACGGTCAGCCCACGCGCCGCTCAGGGCGCGCAGGGGCGATCAGCGATGGATCAGGCGACCGTGAGCGGCGGCCCGCGCTCGGCGAGCGCGGCCGCGAGCAGGCGACCGCCGCGCACCAGCGTGGCGCGGGGCCGCGGGCGCGGCAGTGGCGCGGAGGCCGGGCGCACGCGACGAGTCGGGCGCGAGCGCCGGGCGGCGAGCCGCTGCAGCGTCTCGGCACCGAGGTAGCGGCCGGCCAGCAGCGGGAGCAGCGAGCACCAGCGCCGGCGACAGCAGCAAAAGGCCCGTGTCCAACCCGGTGATCGTCTCCGCAAGCGCGATCGCGACACCGAGGACGGCGACGGCGAGCAGCGGGCGGAGGTCCCGACGGACGGGCATACGCCAAGCAACTGTACGCGGTTTGCGCGAGGTTCGCCGACCTTGGGGCTGCCGGGTGGCTCTCGCCCCCGGTGTCAGTCGTCGTCGCGCTCGAAGCGCCCGCGCGGGCGACGATCGACCTCGAACCACACGCGACAGCCGCGCGCGGTCCGCTCGACGCCCCAGCGCGAGGCCAGCTTGTCGACCAGGCGCAGGCCGAAGCCCGCGGTCTCGTGCCGGATCTCGGGATCGAAGCCGGGACCGTGGTCGGCGACCTCCACGCGCACGTGATCCTCGCTGAGGCGCGCGTGGAAGACGATCCGCTCGGCCGGGTTCAGCGGGCCGGCGTGGCGGACGGCGTTGCCGACGAGCTCGGAGGTCAGCAGCGACACGGTGTGATCGAGGTCGGGGCTGAGGCCACGCTCGCGCAGTGAGTGACGCGCCGCCCGCACCGCGTCGGGGACGGGTGCGAAGGCGAGCAGGATGTCGGTGCTGGTCTGGG
Organism: uncultured Conexibacteraceae bacterium; assembly: GCA_963731005.1. GTDB lineage: Bacteria > Actinomycetota > Thermoleophilia > Solirubrobacterales > Solirubrobacteraceae > Baekduia. Next base: position 437,967 of record CAVSTZ010000002.1, read on the forward strand.
TCAAGGTCATGAGGGAGGAGAGCGGCAAGGCGGAGCGGCGGTACACGGAGGGTCACCTCTCCGGCCCTCCCTCAATCATCGGCTTTCCCTCAGCGGACGACGTGCAGGGTCGCGCGCATGCCGCGCGCCTCGTGATCGGCGATCGTGCAGACCAGCTGGTAGCGTCCCGATCCGCCGCAGCGTCAGGCGCAACGTCGCGGTCTGACCGGGCTTGACGGCCGTCGTCAGCCCACCGACGCGCTTGCCCTTGCGCCGGATGACGAGGTCGTGCACGTCCTCGCCCAGGTTCCTGATGGTGAACTTCAACGCGCCAGGATGCACGCGCGGGCGGTAGACGGCGATCGCGAACTCGCGCTCGCCGATGCCGATCGTGGTCGCCGTCGGCGCGCGGGCGCTGTGGACCACCGGGGGCGGCGGGTCCGGAGCCAACATCAGCTGCGGACCAACGCGACCTGCCCGAACTGGGCCGCCCCGGGGATCACCTCGGCCGGGTCGGTGCCCATCCACTGGGCGAGCAGGCTGCCGTAGACGCGGCGGAAGTCGACGGTCACCTTGAGGTTCTTCTCGCGGTCCAGATCGGTGAGCGACGGGTACTCGGTCAGCACGCCGCCCAGCGCGCGCGGACCCTGGACCCACGCGACGCCGCCGGCGCCGTGGTCGGTCCCGCCCGACTTGTTGGCCTCGGGCCGGCGGCCGAACTCCGACCAGACGAAGGTCAGGACGCGGTCGGCGACGCCGCGCGCCTCGAGGTCGGCCTGGAAGGTCGCCAGCGCCTCGCCGACGGCGCCGAGGTCACGGTCCAGCGTCTGGGCCTGGCCCTCGTGGGTGTCGAACTCGCCGTCGGCGTCGACGGTCGCCATCCGGATCCCGAGCGGCTGGGCGATCAGGCCGGCGAGGACCTTCAACCGGTCGGCCGTGTCGTTGTTCTCGGGGTAGGTCACGGGCCCGGCGAGCGGGTCGGGCGACTTGTCGTCCTTCTGGCGGAAGGGCGCCAGCTGCTCGGAGACCGAGTGGGCCAGGCGCGCGGCGCGAGCGGCCGAGGCGGGGCCTGCCGCGTGCGGCGTCGAGCGCGAGAGCGCGGCGTAGGCATCGACCGCCGCGGTGCCCCAGTCGCCCCACACGCTCCACATCGACAGCTCCGCGTCGCCCGGATCGGAGATCGAGGCGACCGGCGCGTTGACCGCGCGCAGCGTCGGCGACAGGAGTAGCCGGCGCTCAGTCCCTGCAGCGGGTTGTCGGTGCTGCCGTGACGGTCCAGCCAGCGGCCGAGCCAGCCCGAGACCGACTGCTGCGAGACCATGCCCGTCTCCCAGAACGCGCGCGAGGCGAAGTGCGACAGGTTGGGGTTGGCGTAGTCGATGCCGGGCAGGAAGCCGATCTGCCCACGGTCGAACAGGCCCTTGAGGCCACCGCCCGGCCCGCGCGACAGCGACGGGTGCAGCCCGAGCGAGGTGCCCCCCAACGCCAGCGGCGCCGCCGGCGAGACGCCGCTGCGCAGGTCGCGCAGCGCGCCCTCCTGCTCCAGCGGCATCAGCGTGTCGAGCAGGTCCAGGCCGCCGGGCAAGAAGACCGAGACGAGGATCGGCGCGTCGGGCGCCGCCGCGGCCTCGGCCGCCGCCGCGTCGAGCAGGTGCGCCGTCGGCAGCATGTTGGCCGCATAGACGGTGACGCCCGCGCCGATGCCCCACTTGAGCATCTGGCGGCGCGTCAGCACGTCGCGACGCGCGGCCTCACTGGCGCGATGGAAGTCCTGGCAGGCGGCGTGCGCGCGGAGGCGTGGCATCGAGTTAATGGACCTGGGCGTCGGGGGCGGAGAGCAGGAGGTGGCGCATCGCGCGCTGGGTCATGTCGGCGGCGACCTGGCGCTGCCACTTCTGGCCGGCCATCGCGTCATAGCCCTTGGCCAGCGCGAGCAGGCCCTTGCGCGTGCGCTCGCTCGCCCACGGGTGGCCGAGCGCGGCCAGCGCGCGGTCGAGCTGCTGGGACGGCTTGAGGTCGACCGGCGTGTCGCCGTCCTCGACCTTCAGCCCCGGCTGCGACAGCGCGACGTTGGCCGCGACGAAGCGCATCCGCATGCCGTTGGACGACATCCAGGCCGGACCCCACTCCCAGCCGGCCACCGACGGCGGTGAGAAGAGCGTCTGGCCCATGCCGGACGTAACCCAGGTCCAGTCGTCGACCTTCACGCCCAGGCGCGTCGCGCGCAGCATCCCGGCGATCGCGACGACCGGCGACTTGACCATCGTCGGGCCGTCGAGGTTGGCATACACCTTGGGATGGTCGAGGATCTCGGCGACGACCGGCTTGAGGTGGTGCTGGGAGCCGGTGTAGATGCGCTGCAGGCGCAGCCGCGTGGTCTTGTCCAGCGGCTCGTCGACGAAGAAGGCCCACAGCTTGCGCACCAGGAACTCGGGGTGATGGTGGTTGGCGACCACCAGCCGCAGCACGTCGTGCGGGCCGAAGCGCCCCTTGTGGCCGAAGATCCGCTTCGTGGCGCCGTCGTGGTTCTTGGGCTCGAAGCGCGTGGTCAGCAGGACGCCGCCGGCGTGCTTGCCCTCGACGTAGCCGGTCAGCGCGCGAGCGGCCTCGCGGACGTCGGACTCGGTGTAGCCGTTGCCCTCGCCGAGCGTGAAGAGCTCCATCAGCTCGCGCGCGAAGTTCTCGTTGGGCTCGTCCTTGTAGGACCCGATCAGATTGAGGAACGACCCCATCGCGGGGTCCTCCATCACGTTGGACAGCAGGGCCGGGAACGAGCCGAGCGCGCCGCGGCGAAAGATCGCGTTCTGGCGGAGCATCAGCGGCGTGTCCTGGTCGCGCGTGGCGAAGTGGTTGTGCCAGAAGAGCACCATCTTCTCTTCCAGCGGCCGCGTGGTGCGGACCATCCGGTCCATCCACCAGAGCACGTCGTGGCCGTACTCGTTGGCCGGGTCCAAGGCCATCGGCTTGGGTCCGGGCAGCAGCGGCGCCTTGCGCCCGTTGGGCGACAGCAGCCAGCGCAGCGTCTCGCCGCGGCCGCGGTGTGACCACTTGGCGGCCTCGTGCTCGGTCGCGCCGAAGCCGGCGCGCCACATCACACGACGCACATGTGCCTCGTTGAAGCCTCCCACGGCGAGCCACGCTAGCTCACCGCACGGTCGATCCGGCCTACCCGCGAACCAATGGCCCGCTTTGCACAGCTTCGAACGCGGATCCGGGAACTTGCCCAAGCGTGTGCAGGTTGTCGTCGTTCCAGCGCCGATCCGGAGCGCCGGTGATGTACCACGACGAGCCGTTGTCGGCGACGATCATCCCGTAGCGCTTCAAGGCCTTCAGGATGACCAGCGCCTGGCCGTGGAAGGGCTTGAGATCGAAGGACGCCTTGAGCCGCAGGCGCAGGCCCATCGGCGGCAGATCCGGGTTCGTGTCGCCGGAGGCGAGGTGCCGCGCGGGCGACACGTAGGCCTTCTGCGTGCGCGGCACGGTGACGCGCAGCGCGTGGGTGATGGCCTTCGCGCCGACGACCTCGTCGGCGCGCGCGAGCCCCGGGAAGATCGGCAGGCCGGCGGCGTCGGCCGACGTCCACCCCTTCGGGCGCGGCTTGCCGGAGCGCAGGTCGAACTTCGCGCCGGAGGCGGCGCTCCAGCCGTTGCCGGCCTTCTGCGCGCCGAACAACTCGTACAACATGCACGTGCCGCGCTGAAGGACGATGACATGACGGTCCGAGCCGCCCTCGACCGGTGCGCTGGCCGGGATCGGGTAGGGCCCCTTGTCGCTCTCGTCGCCGTAGTCGGTGAAGTGGATCGGCACGCGCTTCTGGGACTTGGCCACCACCTTGAACGGGATGCCGTAGGTCTTGGACGCGAAGTCGGGATGGAGGCGGGCGTCGAGGCCGATCGAGCGCACGTAGGCGTCGGAGTGGGCGTCCACGGGCGCCTTGGAGATGTCGCGGTTGAACGCGTCGGCGGCGGGGAGGATCGGACAGCCCGCGACGGTCGTGCCCGGCCCGGGCGTGCCGATCGACGCGGCGGTACCGACGGCGACGGCGGAGACGACAAGCGCGCGCAACATGGCGCGGAACGCTACCCGGCACAACCGCGCGTATGGCCGCATGGCGTCCGCAAGAGCCGTTCGTCGCGGTTGCGCCTTGGAGTTAAGGCGTCCAGTTGCCGATACTTCCGGCTGGATGCTCCGCCCCCTCGCCCTCCCCTGCGTGCTCCTCTGCGCCGCGCTGCTCAGCGCCTGCGGCGCCGGCACGACGACCGGCGAGGTCCAGGCCTGGAAGGTCGGCGCGCCGTACCTGCCGCCGCCGGATCCGGCGAGCCGCACGAAGGCCGAGGCGGCGCCGGCCCAGACGCCTGCTGCTGCGACCAAGCCGGCGGGCAAGGCGCCCGCCGCCGGCGCCCCGACCGATGCGCAGGTCGCCGCCGACCTGCGCGAGGCCTACGGCGGCAAGGGCGGCACCAACCTCGACCAGGCCGCGATCGACAGCGGCGGCCTGGCGATCATCCCCGACACCGCGCCGCGCAAGCTCGTCGCGCTGATGCACGCGGCCAACGACGTCGCCCACAAGCCCTATGTCTACGGCGGCGGCCACGGCCGCGTCGCCGGCGAGGTCTGGACCGACTCGGCCTATGACTGCTCGGGCTCGGTCTCCTACGCGCTCGCCGCGGCCGGCTACCTCAAGGGGCCCGAGACCTCGGGCACGCTGATGCGCTTCGGCAAGCCCGGTCCCGGCAAGTGGGTCACGATCTTCGCCAACGCCGGCCACACCTTCATGGTCGTGGCGGGCCTGCGCTTCGACACCAGCGGCCGCCAGAACACCGGCACGCGCTGGCAGCCGGCGAACGCCCGCTCCTACGCGGGCTTCACCGTGCGCCACCCGATCGGGCTCTAGGCGACGGCGTCCATCGCGCGCAGATACGGGGCGACGAGCTCGCCGTAGGCGGCCTTGCGCGACGCGGGCAGATCCTTCCACCCCGTCACCGAGGTCCGACACCACTCGGCGCCGCAGAGGCACACCGTCGGGAAGTGGTCGATCGTGTAGTTGCGCATCGCGTAGTCGAAGGTCAACTCCTGGCCGGCGGCGATCGGCGACCGCGCGACGAAGTCGAACGCCTCCCCCGCGTTGAGCCGCACGCCGCAGTTGGGCTCGCACGAGTGGTTGACCATCGGCCCGAGCCCGCCATGGCGCGCCCACCGCGCCGGCCCGACCTGCGTGGCATGCGAGTCGTTGCCGGTCAGCGGTCCCACCAGGAACCCGACCATGACCGTGTCGCCCGCGGCGAACGCCCGCGTCGCCAGGACGCCATCGCCCTTCCCCTCCCTTGTTCGACGCAGCTCCACGCCCTCCGCAGAGGGGGAGTCAGACAGAGACATACGGGGCAAGGGAACCCCTTTCACTCGACACCCTCGAAACTTGAGTGTAGGACGCCGTCACCTTTGGCCGCCTCCGCTGAGCCTTGCCCGACGCGCAGCGCGCGTCGCAGCCGCACCGTCGAGCCGTGCGGCGCCAGCTCCAGGGTGACCTCGTCGGCCAGCGCGCGCATCAGCTCGACGCCGCGGCCGCGATCCGGATCGGAGGCCGGGCGCGAGAGACGCGAGGGCGGTCCGGGATCGCGCACGGTGATCGTCACCTCGTGGTGTCCGTCGACCTCGAGGTCGATGCCGACGGTCGCGCGCGCGAACTGGGTGCCGTGCTCCAGCGCGTTCTGCCACGCCTCGTTGGCGGCCATCACGAGGTCGTGCGTCTCGTCGGCCTCGGCGCCCGCCTCGCGCAGCCAGCGCGCGGTCAGCCGTCGCAACGAGACCAGCGCGTCGGGGTCGGGCGAGAGCCGCAGGCGCGCGACGCGCCCGAGCCGCTCCTCGCCGCGCACCACGACGAGCGTCACGTCGTCGTCGGCCGCCTCGGCGTCGGTGGCCTTCAGCGCGGCGGCCACCATCTCCTCCGGGCTGCCGCCCACGGCGACCGCGTCACGCAGCCGGCCCAAGCCGGTGTCCAGCCGCTCACCGCGGCGCTCGACCAGGCCGTCGGTGTAGAGGATGGCCGTCATCTCCGGCGCGAGCGTCGCCACGCGCTCCTCGAAGCGCCAGGTGTCCATGACGCCGAGCGGCGGCCCGGCGCCTTCGAGGATCCGCGTCGCGCCGTCGGGCTCGACGATCAGCGGCGGCGGATGGCCGGCATTGACGAAGCGCAGCGTCCCGGAGTCGATCTCCAGGATCGCGAACACCATCGTCGTCATGAGGTCGGCGCCCAGCCCGGCGTGGTAGCCGTTCATGCGCTCGACCAGCGCCACCGTCCCGTGACCCTCCAGCGCATAGGCGCGCGCGACCGAGCGCAGCTCCCCCATCCGCGCGGCGGCGTCGACGCCGTGGCCTGCGACATCTCCTACAACAATGCCGAGCCGCCCACCCGGCAGCGCGATCGCGTCGTACCAGTCGCCGCCGACCCGCGTGCCGCCCGCGCCGGGCGCGATGTGCGCGGCGAGCGAGACGCCGACGACGCTCGGTAGCCCCTCGGGCAGCAGCGCGCGCTGCAGGGTCGCGGCGATCCGCCGGTCGCGCTCGTCGGCCATCTGCACCAACAACTGCTGCGAGGCACCGTGCACGTCGCGGACCGCGACGACGCTGATCGTCACCGGGCACGGCGTGCCGTCGGCGCCGAGGACGTGCGCCGACCACGGCTCGCCGCCGTCGCCGAGCGTCGCCGCCGCACCCAGCCGCTCGACCAGCGCGGCCCGGTCGCGCTCGTGCAGCACGTCGTGGATCGGCGCGCGCTCCAGCAGCGCCGTTGCCCGGCCGGTGAGACGCTCCAGCGCGGGGTTGACCTGCAGCGCGAGCGCCGTCGAGGTCGCAGAGCGCCATCCCGCTCGGGGAGGCCGCGAACGCGTTGCGCACCAGCTCGTCGCTGCGGCGCAGCTGACGGCGATGGCGGTCGAGGTCGGCGAAGACCTTCACCTTGGAACGCAGGACCAGCGGGTCGAACGGCTTGAGCAGGTAGTCGACCGCGCCCGCCTCGTAGCCGGCGAAGACCTCGGCCAGATCGCTCTCGGCCGCGGTCAGGAAGATGATCGGGAACGTCGCGGCTGCGATCGCGCGCCTTGATCATCTCGGCGGTCTCGATGCCGTCCATCCCCGGCATCTGGACGTCGAGCAGGATCACCGCGAAGTCCTGGACCAGCACTTCCCGCAGCGCCTGCTCACCCGAGTCGGCCTCGACGACGTCGACCCGCAGCGGCTCCAGGACGGCCTGCAGCGCGATGCGATTCTCGCGCCGGTCGTCGACGAGCAGGATCCGTGCGGGGTCGACGTCGACCATCAGCGGTGCAGCCAGACCCGCATCAGCGACAGGAGCTGCTCGACGTCGACCGGCTTGGTCACGTAGTCGCTGGCCCCGGCGCTGATCGACTTGTCGCGGTCGCCCTTCATCGCCTTGGCCGTCAACTGGATGATCGGCAGCGCGTCGAAGCGCGGCATCGCGCGGATCGCGCGGGCGGTCTCATACCCGTCCATCTCGGGCATCATCACGTCCAACAACACCAAGTCGGTGTCGGGCTGCTCGCGCAGCCGCTCGATGCCCTCGCGGCCGTTCTCGGCGAAGGCCACCTTCATGCCCCGCGTCTCCAGCGCGCTGGCCAAGGCAAAGACATTGCGAATGTCGTCGTCGACGATCAGCACGCGCTTGCCGTGGAAGACCTGATCGGCGGTGCGCAGCTTGGCCAACAGCTTGCGCGTCGGCTGCGGCAGCTGGGTCTCCAGGCGGTGCAGGAACAGCGCGGTCTCGTCGATCAGGCGATCGGCCGACGCCGCGTTGGCCACCACCAGGCGCGAAGCGGCCGCCTCCAGCGCGACGCGCTCCTCGGGCGCCAGCGCGTCGGGGACGTGCAGGACGACCGGCAGCTCTCGCCGCACCCCCTCGGCCTCCAGCGCCAGCAACACGTCGAGCGGCCACTTGGCACCCGGGCGGATCACCAGCGCCGCGCAGTCGATCCCATCGGTGTGCAGATGCTCGGCGGCACCGTCGGGAGCGAGGACCATCACATCGACGTCATCGCCGGCGCCGAGCAGCTCCAGCGTCTCGACGTCGAGCCCGTCGCCCTCTTGGACGATCGCCAGCCGCTTGACACGACGCGCGCTCAACCGCTCCAGTGCGTCGAGCGCAGCGAGTGCTGCCGTGCCACCGCCCGCGCCGTGGGACTCGGCCTCGTCGACATACGCCGCGGCGCCCGGCGCGGAGCGCGGCCAGCCGCCCGCCCGCCGGCCCGGCGACCACCACCGGGCGATGGCGCGTCTCGGGATGGGACTTGAGCTGGCCGAGCAGCCGCTCGCCACGGCCGTCGCCGGCGAAGACCAGGACGGCGTCGGGCCGATACTCACGGGCCAGCGCGAGCCCGAGCGGCGTGCGCCGCGCGACCAGCCCCTTGAAGCCGTGCTCGCGCGCGACCGCCAGCGCGCCTTGGGCGTGACCGGCGTCGTGGGCGATGACGAGCAGGACGCGGTCGCCGGCGACGATCGTGCCGCGATCATCCTCGACGCCGTCATAGGGCAGCAGCGCCGCGGACTCCGACGTCGCCTCGGCGGGCGCGGCCAGCGGCGGCTCGGCCGGTGCCTCGATCGGCGCGCCGTCACCGCCGGTGCGGTGCGCCAGCGGCAGGACGAGCGTGAAGCTCGACCCCTCCCCCACGCTGGAGGCGACGCGGATCTCGCCGCCGAGCAGGCGTGAGATCTCGCGGCTGATCGACAGGCCCAGGCCCGTGCCGCCGTACTTGCGCGACGTCGTGCCGTCGGCCTGCTGGAACGCCTCGAAGATCGAGGCGAGCTTGTCGGGCGCGATGCCGACGCCGCTGTCGGCGACCGCGAAGGAGATCCGCTGATCGGCGTCGCGCAGGACCCGCAGCGCCACGGTGCCGGTCGGGGTGAACTTGAAGGCGTTGGAGAGCAGGTTGCGCAGGACCTGCTGCAGGCGCTGCTCGTCGGTGACGATCGAGGCCGGCAGCGCGTCGTCGAGCTCGATCGCGAACGTCAGGCCCTTCTCCTCGGCGACCGGGCGGAACGAGCGCTCGACGTCCTCGCAGATGTCGGCCAACGCGACGGCGCCGAGGTCGAGCTCCATCTTGCCCGCCTCGACCTTGGAGAGGTCGAGGATGTCGTTGATCAGCGCCAGCAGGTCGTGGCCCGCGGAGTGGATGGTGGTGGCGAACTCGACCTGCTGGTCGTTGAGGTTGCCGATGTCGTTGTCGGCCAGCAGCCGCGACAGGATCAGCAGCGAGTTCAGCGGCGTGCGCAGCTCGTGGCTCATGTTGGCCAGGAACTCCGACTTGTACTTGGAGGACAACGCCAACTGGGTGGCCTTCTCCTCCAGGCCGGCGCGCGCGGCCTCGATCTCCACGTTCTTGGCCTGCAGCTCGCGGGCCAGCGACTGGGACTGGGCCAGCAGCTGCTCGGTGCGCATGTTCGCGCGGATCGTGTTGAGCACGACGCCGATCGTCTCGGTGATCTGCTCCAGGAAGGCCCGGTTGATCTCGCTGACGGCCTGCAAGGAGGCCAGCTCGATGACGCCGAGCACCTGCTCCTCGAAGACGACGGGCAACACGATGATGTTGCGTGGCGCCGCCTCGCCGAGGCCGGACTTGATCTTGATGTAGTTCTTGGGGACGTCCTCGACCAGGATCGGCTTGGCCTCGACGGCCGCCTGGCCGACGAGGCCCTCGCCGAGCGCGAAGCGATCGCGCGCGGAGGACGCGGTGCCGCCCGCCCCGTAGGAGGCGACCAGTCGCAGGTCGGGCTCCTCCTCGCCCTCGACGAGGAAGAACGCGCCGTGCTGGGAGGTGACCAGCGGGGCCAGCTCGCTCATGATCAGGCGCGTGACCTGGCCGAGGTCGGCCTGGCCCTGGAGCATGCCGCCCATCCGCGCGAGGTTGGTCTTCAGCCAGTCCTGCTCGACGTTGATCTGCGTCGTCTCGCGCAGGTTGGCGATCATCTGGTTGATGTTGTCCTTGAGCTCGGCGACCTCGCCCTGGGCCTCGACGGTGATCGAGCGCGTCAGGTCGCCTTGGGTCACCGCCGTGGAGACCTCGGCGATCGCGCGTAGCTGCGTGGTCAGCGTCGAGGCGAGCTGGTTGACGTTCTCCGTCAGATCGCGCCAACGGCCGCGGACGCCCTCAACCTCGGCCTGACCGCCGAGCGAGCCGTCGGTGCCGACCTCGCGTGCCACGCGCGTGACCTCGTCGGCGAACGAGCCGAGCTGGTCGACCATCGTGTTGATGGTGTCCTTGAGCTCCAGGATCTCGCCGCGCGCACCGACGGTGATCTTCTGGCTGAGGTCGCCCTGGGCGACCGCCGTGGCGACCTGGGCGATGTTGCGCACCTGGTCGGTCAGGTTGTCGGCCATCGAGTTCACCGACTCGGTCAACGACCGCCACGTGCCGGACACGCCTTCGACCTGGGCCTGGCCGCCGAGCTTGCCCTCCGTGCCCACCTCGCGCGCCACGCGCGTCACCTCGGCGGCGAAGGAGCGTAGCTGGTCGACCATCGTGTTGATCGTCTCGGCCAGCGCCGCGACCTCGCCCTTGGCCTCGACGGTGATCTTCTTGGAGAGGTCGCCGTTGGCCACCGCCGTCGTCACCGTCGCGATGCCGCGCACCTGCTCGGTCAGGTTGGCGGCCATCGAGTTGACCGACTCCGTGAGCGATCGCCACGTGCCGCTGACGTCCTCGACCTCGGCCTGACCGCCGAGCCGGCCGTCGGTGCCGACCTCCTTGGCGACGCGGGTGACCTCGGCCGCGAAGGAGCGCAGCTGGTCGACCATCGTGTTGATGGTGTCCTTGAGCTCCAGGATCTCACCGCGCGCGTCCACGGTGATCTTCTTGGACAGGTCGCCCTGGGCCACGGCCGTCGTCACCTGGGCGATGTTGCGCACCTGGTGGGTCAGGTTGTCGGCCATGAAGTTGACGTTCTCGGTCAGGTCGCGCCACGTGCCGCTGACGCCCTTGACCTCGGCCTGGCCACCGAGCTTGCCCTCCGTACCGACCTCGCGCGCCACGCGCGTGACCTCGTCGGCGAACGAGGAGAGCTGGTCGACCATCGTGTTCACGGTCCGCTTGAGCTCGAGCACCTCGCCCTTGACGTCGACGGTGACCTCTTGGGTCAGGTCGCCCTTGGCCACCGCGGTCGTCACGCGGGCGATGTCGCGCACCTGGTCGGTCAGGTTGCGCGCCATGACGTTGACCGAGTCCGTCAGGTCCTTCCACGTGCCCGCGACGCCCGGCACGACCGCCTGGCCGCCGAGGCGACCTTCCGTGCCGACCTCGCGCGCCACGCGCGTGACCTCGTCGGCGAAGGAGCGCAACTGGTCGACCATCGTGTTGATGGTGTCCTTGAGCAGGAGGATCTCGCCGCGCGCGTCGACCTCGATCTTCTGCGACAGATCGCCCTGGGCCACCGCCGTCGTCACCAGCGCGATGTTGCGGACCTGACCCGTCAGGTTCTCGGCCATCGAGTTCACCGACTCGGTCAGGTCCTTCCACGTGCCCGACACGCCCGGTACCTCGGCCTGGCCGCCGAGCTTGCCCTCCGTGCCCACCTCGCGCGCCACGCGCGTGACCTGCTCGGCGAAGACCGACAGGGTGTCGGTCATCGCGTTGATCGTGTCGGCGAGCGCCGCGACCTCGCCCTTGGCGTCGACGGTGATCTTCTGGGTCAGGTCGCCCTTGGCGACCGCGCCGGCGACCTGGGCGATGCCGCGGACCTGATCGGTCAGGTTGCGCGCCATGAAGTTGACGTTCTCGGTCAGGTCGCGCCACGTGCCGCTGACGCCGCGGACCTCGGCCTGGCCACCGAGCTTGCCGTCGGTGCCGACCTCGCGCGCCACGCGCGTCACCTCGTCGGCGAAGCCACCGAGCTGGTCGACCATCGTGTTGATGGTGTCCTTGAGCTCCAGGATCTCGCCGCGCGCGTCCACGGTGATCTTCTGGGTCAGGTCGCCCTGGGCGACCGCCGTCGTCACCTGGGCGATGTTGCGGACCTGGCCGGTGAGGTTGGCCGCCATCGAGTTGACCGACTCGGTGAGGTCGGCCCACGTGCCCGAGACGCCAGGGACCGCGGCCTGGCCGCCGAGCTTGCCGTCGGTGCCGACCTCGCGCGCGACGCGCGTGACCTCGGAGGCGAAGGAGGAGAGCTGGTCGACCATCGCGTTGACCGTGGTGCCGATGCGGGCGAACTCGCCCTTGACCGGCTGGCCGTCGATCTCCATCGCCATCTTCTGGCTGAGGTCGCCCTCGGCCACCGCGACGATCACGCGCGCGACCTCCGTGGTGGGGCGCACGAGATCGTCGATCAGGCCGTTGACGATCGTCATCCGTTCGAGGTAGTCGCCCTTGGCGCCCTCGGCCCGGGCACGCTCGGTCATCCGCCCTTCGCGGCCGATCTGCCGCGCGACGCGCGCCAGCTCGGTCGTCTGTCCCTGGCTGCGTTCGGCCAGGCGGTTGAACGCGATCTCCAGCTCGCCGAGCAGGCCCTTGCGGCGGGCCGGGAGTCGGCGGGAGAAGTCGCCGTCGGCGGCAGACTCCAGGGCCTGCAGCAGACGTCGCAGCGCGGCGGGATCGAGCTCGCCCTGCTCGTCGTCTCGTCGCTTGCGAGAACGGCCCTCGTCGGCAGCCAGTGTCCCGGCCATCGATCCTCCTTGGGTGGTCGGCCCGGGCGCCCCACAGCGCACGGTTCTCGGCGCGATACCCAGATTTGCGGCCGACCAAACGAGCTGGGACCACCGCGTCAGGGGCCCGGCCCCTGACGTCGCGTGCCCGGGTGCTACCCCGATCGCCGCGTTTCTGCTCCTTCAGGCCACCTGTCGGCCGGCCGCGGCGGTCGCCTGCTCGAGCACCGACTCCCAGCGCTCGATGTGGTGGCGCAGGTGCTGGGCCTTGCCCCAGGACACGGCGCGCCGGCGCAGCTGACCGCGCTTGAAGCGCGCGCCGGCGAGGCTCACGAGCGTGTCCTCCCACGCGTTGTCGCCGATGATCGTCCCGCCGCTGCGCGATCCGAGGTCGGCATACGGTCCGCGCGCCGAGGCGACCCACGGGACGCCGGCAGCGGCGTACTCCTTGACCTTCACGTTGGACCGCGCGAGGTTGAACGGGATGTCGGCGATCGGCGCGATCCCGATGTCGAAGCCCGCCACGTAGGCCGGAAGCTCGTGGAACTGGACCCATTGGTGGTGGGTGTAGCGCTCGGGATCGAGCTTGAGCGCAACGCCGATCGTCACGACCCGCACGCGCGGGTCGCGCTCCATCACGCGGCGCAGCACGGGCGCCATGTCGAGGTGGTGCGAGTCGGCCCGGTGCTCGCCGGCGGCGAACCAGCCGATCACGACGCCCTCGCTCGACGCCCGCTCGCGCGGGAACTGCTGATCGCCGAGGTAGTTCTCGATGACGGCCGTCTCGACGTCCCAGGCGCTGACGTAGCGCTCGGCGAGGTACTCGGTCGTCGCCGTGACGACGTGCGCGCGACGGGCGAGCTTGCCCTGCCCCTTGAAGTCGCGCTCGGCGTGGAAGCCGCCGAGGCTCTTGTACTTCGGCGCCTCCGGCGGGATCAGCCGCGGATCGTCGTCGTTGTCCCAGACGATGCCGACCCCGCGCGCCCGCAGCTCGTCGACCGCCTTGAGCACCATGGCGTCGGTGCGCCGGTAGATGAGCACGGCATCGCAGCTCAGCAACGGCGCCACCCGCAGCGCCTCGCCCTGGCGAATCTCGACGGGCACGGTCGTGTGGCCGCGCCGCTCGAGCTCCTGCAACGGCAGGATCGCGCGGTAGAACGAGTTGCTGACGTCGGTCGCGTAGATGGCCCCGATCTTCACTGCCTGCCTCCTCTCTCGCGGCCTGGGCGGCGAGCCTAGAGACGGGCATCGGCACGGGCAACGCGTCCTGCCGCACTGTCAAGGGCCGGGCGGCGCGCCCTCGGGCTCGGCCTCCTGCTCGGGGTCGATCTCGACGGGCGCCTCGCCGAGGGTGCGGCGAGCGGGGATGCGGGCGGCCGCCGCGTCGAGCCGCTCGCGGACGGCCTTCGCCGACGCGCCGACGACGGAGCGCTCGGCCGACGACATGTCCGGCCATCGGGCACGGAGATCGGTGAGGCGATCGGCCGCACGGTCCAACGCGTCACGCGCGCTGTCGTGGGCGCCTTCCTCGATGGCGTTCTCGGCGGTGGAGATGTCGTGGCCGGCGTCGGCGGCGAGCTTGAGCAGATCGTCCATGGGAGAGGCGATGCTACGTGGCGATCTCACGCAAATGACGCACGGCGCGTTTCACCTTCCATGAAGCAGTACACGCTCATCGACGCAGGCAACGTCGCCTATACGACGACCGAGCCCGGCACGCTCGGCGGCCATCGGGCCGACCGCATCTACGGGACGCTCGACTGCCCCGGCGCCGCGCGGGCGATCGCGCGCGGCGGCTACGTGGCCAACCGCGTGTTCTTCGCCGACGAGCCCACCGCGGTCGCGGCCGGCTACCGCCCCTGCGCCACCTGCCTGCCCGACGCCTACCGAACCTGGAAGGAGCACCGCGCCATGCCGCTCACCCACACCACCGTCGCCTCGCCGATCGGCGAGCTCGTCCTGCTCGCCGACGGCGACGCCCTCTGCGAGATCCGCTTCGACGTCGCCGACATCCCGCCCGACTCGCCGCGCGTCGACGATGGCGTGCTCGGTGAGGCCGCCCGCCAGCTGCGGGGCTACGCCGACGGCGTTCCGACGGCGTTCGACCTGCCGCTGCGCCCGCGCTTCGGCGGCGCCTTCGAGCGCCGCGTCTGGGCCCACGTCGCCGCGATCCCCTACGGCACGACCACGACCTACGGCGAGATCGCGGCCGCGCTGGACGCCCCCGGCTCCGCCCGCGCGGTCGGCGCCGCCAACGGTCGCAACCCGCTGCCGCTGGTCGTGCCGTGCCATCGCGTCATCGGCGCACGCGGCGCGCTGACCGGCTACGCCGGCGGCCTGGACAGCAAGCGGCGCCTGCTCGAGCACGAAGGCGCGCTGTTGGCGGTCGCGGCGTAGCGCCACGACGGGATCACCTCGACGGCTGGTGGGGCCGTCGGGGGCGCGTGTGTCTATCCTCGAACGCTCCCCGATGTCGTTCGAGCCGTCCCTCCCTGTCCCCGAGCGTGAGCGCTGGCCGCTGGCCGTCGCGCTCGTCGCGCTGCTCGCCGGCGCCGGGTTGCTCGGCGTCGCGCTGTCGGGTGCGTTTCATCACGGCCCCACGCTGCCGGCGCCGCCGGTCGCGCCCGCGGTCGTCGTGGTCACTCCGACGCCCGCGCCGGCCGGCGCGACTCCGGTCGCCGACGTCGCGGCGCCCGCACCGGCGGCCGCCGCCGCGCCCAAGCCCACCAAGGCCCAGCGCGCCGACGACCAGCAGCGCTTCACCACCAACGACGTCAGCCCACGTGCCGGCCGCCTGGGTCTCCGGGTTCTACGACATCTACGCCCAGGCCCAGAAGACCTACGGCGTCAACTGGCTGCTGATCGCCTCGGTCCACAAGCAGGAGACGGCGTTCTCCACGCATCCCGACGACCTACCACGGGCTGAACTTCGCCCGCTGCTGCGCCGGGCCGATGCAGTTCAACGTCACGAACGGTCCGGTCTCGACCTGGGCGCGCTATCGCAACGCGGGCGCCGCGGCGCAGCGCCCCGCCAAGTACCCGCACGCGACCAAGAAGCACCCGTCGATCTACGACGACTACGACGCGATCATGGCCGGGGCCTCGCTGCTGCGCGACTCCGGCGCCGGGCGCAACCTCGACGCCTCGGCGTGGCGCGCGGCCTATGACTACTACGGCCACGACGCCACCGGCGTCGCCTACGCCAACGAGGTCGTCGCGCGCGCGATCGGGTGGGGACAAAAGTCGTTCTGCATCAACTGCGCGACCGACACCCGGCTGATCAACGCCGCCGACGCCGCCTGGGGCGCCCCGGAGCGCAACGCGCTCGACGCCGCCGCCGCGGCGGCCGCCAAGGCGAAGGCCAAGGCCAAGGACGACAAGGCGATCGCCGCCTCCAAGCAGCGCTGAAGGTCGCTGAGCGCCGCGCGCCCGAGTGCCGCGGAGTCCGACTCATCGCCGGACCGCGACGGGTGCGCTCAGGCCACGCGCCGGTGCAGCGGCGCGCGCCCGCGCTTGCCCGCGTCGGCGAGCACGTCCATCGCCCTGCAGGCAATAGGCGACCCGCTGGGCGAGCAGCATCCGGCAGCCCAGCGCGCCGGCCAGCTCGCGCGTCGTGAACGGCTCGCCGCCCACGCCGCCGAGCACGTCGGGCAGCAGCGCGGCCGCGTCGGCCGGCGACGCCAGGACCTCGCTGCCGAGCACGTCGACCAGCCGCCGCTCGCCCGGATCGCGCCGCCGCCGACCGGAGCGCGAGCGCCCCGCCTCCGGCGCCCGGATGTGATCCTCGCGGCAGAGCAGGACCTCGATCGTGAGGTTCGGGTGCGCGAGCAGTGACGGAAACGACACGAGCCGATCGAAGATGTCCAGCGCCACGCCACGCAGCGGCGACCGCCGCGACGAGAGCACCTCGCCCTGGTCGTCGACACGCACGATCCGGCGCTCGGCCGCCACCGGGTGGACGATGCGCATGCGGTGGCCGTCCAGCAGCGCGTCCAACTTCGGGCCCAGCGGCGAGAAGCCGCCGGTCTGGATCTCGACCAGCTCGCCGTCGGCGCGCACGAGGTCGATGACGTAGCGGCCGAACGGGACCTCGGCGGTGTCGCCCGGCCGCGCGAGCAGATCCTTCACCGCCGCGTGCAACGGCCCTTCGCGCAGGACGCCGATCCCGGACACCGAGCGTCACCATAATGGCCCGCCCGATCGGGCGGTCATCCCGGGAGCCATCCTGCAAGAACCGCGACTTCCCGTTTCTAGGGTGTTCCTAGATGTCGATGCGCCGCCTCCTCTCCCCGCTGATGCTCGCCGCTGCCCTCGTGGCCGTCGCCGCCCCCGCCGCCCAGGCCGACTGCCCCGGCTCATCCGCGCCGGACTGCCCGTACTCCGGCCTGACGCAGAACGGCGCGCGGGGCGGCGGCGTGCTGCGCTTCCCGCAAGCGGTCGCCGTCGGTCCCGACGGTGCGGTCTACGTCACCGACCAGGGTTCGCACCTCGTCCAGCAGTTCACGCCCGACGGCACCTGGATGCGCGACATCGGCACCGCGGGCACCCGCCCCGGCGAGCTCAGCGCCATGGGTGCCGTCGCAGTCACCGGTGACAACCAGATCGTCGTCGCCGACGGCGGCACCAACCGGATCGTGCGCTTCAACGCCACGGGCGGCCTGATCGACAGCTGGGGCGGCCCCGGCACGGAGCTGGGCCGGTTCCACTTCGGCGCCGGCGGCGGCAACGACGCGGCGGCCGGCGGCGGGCTCGCCGCCTCGGGCGACGTCCTGTACATCGTCGACACGGGCAACGACCGCGTCGTGCGCTTCACCGCGTCCGGTGGCAACGGCGCCGAGATCGTCCCGCCGGGGACGCTGCAGAACCCGCGTGGCGTGGCGGTTCGCGGCACGCGGATGCTCGTCGCCGACGACCAACATCATCGTGTTGCCGCGTTCGACACCGGCGGTCACCTGCTCGCCTCGATCGGCTCCGGCCAAGGGGCCGGACCCGGGCAGCTGAACTTCCCCTATGGCGTCGCGATCGACCCGCAGGGTCGCGTCTTCGTCGCCGACGATCTCAACCAGCGGATCGTCCGCTACAGCACGCCGGCGACCAAGTACCAGTACAAGGCACGCTGGGGTTCGTACGGCACGGCGCCGGGCCGGCTCGCCTATCCGCGCGGCGCGGCGACCAACACGACCGGTGAGCTCTACGTCGCCAACACCGGCAACGACCGCATCGACGTCTTCGACGCCAGCGGCACGCTCAAGCGCTCGTTCGGCACCTCGGGCCGCGCGACCGGGCAGTTCGACGGACCGCTCGGCGTCGCGGCCGACAGCACCGGCATCCGCGCCGTGACCGACTCGGTCAACGGCCGCGTCCAGCTGATCAACCCCGACGGCACGATCGCCACCGTCTGGGGCTCGCCGAACCCCGGGCCGACGGTGCTGCCCAACCCGGTCGCCGTCGCCTTCGACGCGGGCGGCAACGGCTTCGTGCTCGACAACCGCCGCAGCACGATCGTCGTCTTCGACCGCGCGACCGCCACGACGACGCGCCGGATCGGGAGCCCGGGCTCGGGCCCGGCACAGTTGCTCTCGCCCCAGGCCCTGGCGATCGACGCCGCGGGCACCATCGCGGTCGCCGACACCGGCAACGACCGGATCGCGCGCTTCGCCGGCGACGGGACCTACTTGGGGTCCTTCCCGACCGACAGCGCGCCGCGCGGCGTCGCCGTGACGCCCGACGGCAGCAAGATCTACGTCGCCGACAGCGCCAACCGCATCACGGTCTATGACGGCGGCGGGACGCAACTCGACCAGTTCGGCGGCACCGGCTCAAAGCTCGGCAAGCTCAACGCCCCCGCGCAGATCGCGCTCGATCCGGCCGGGAACCTGTGGGTCGCCGATCGCGGCAACAACCGCGTCCAGGAGTTCGGGCCGGCCGGCGAGCGCCTGCTGACCGTCGGCAACCGCGGCATCGGCGACGGCCAGTTCATCCACCCGACCGGCGTCAGCGTCGACTGCCAGGGCAAGCTGACCGTGACCGACAGCGAGAACAATCGCGTCACGACGCTCACGCTCGCCAACCCGCCCGTCAACCTCGCCTGCGTGCCGCTGCCACCGCCGGCCGCCCCGCCGGCACTGAAGTTCCCGACGCTGCCCGAGCCGCTGGGCCCGCAGCTCACAGTCAAGATCCTGCGCAAGGCCGGCCTGCTGACGACGCGCAACCTGCCGGTCCGCATCGGCTGCGACACGACCTGCTCGCTGACCGCGACCGCGACGCTCGTCCAGCGCGGCAGCGCGAAGGTCATCGGCAAGGGCAAGAAGCGCAAGGTCGTCAAGCCGGTCTCGATCGACCTCGGCCGCCAAAAGCTGACGATCCCGGCGGGCACGTCGAAGATCGTGCGGCTGACGATCTCCAAGTCGGCGGCGGCGACGTTGCGTAAGGCGCTGGCCGGCAAGAAGGGTCTGGATGTCAGCCTGCAGCTCGAGGCGACCGCGGCGGCGGGACCGCCGACGAGTCAGACGACGCGGATTTTGGCGACGGCGTGAGCGGTGCCACGGGCCGCATCGTCTCGACGACGCGGATTTTGGCGACGGCGTAGACGGGAGCGGCGGCGCGTGCCGTCTCCGGCGGTGCGTGTACCGGCCTCGTCGGCTTGCAGTGCGCGGCGCTCGTCGTCGTGCGGAGCGTGGTCCGTTGGCAGCGAGGAGTGAGCGTGTCGGGGCTGCGCAGCGCCAGGGGTCGTCCGCCGACGCCCGGCAGGGTGGGCCTGTTGAGCGCGACCACATCGCGCCCAACAGGCCCACCCTCGTTTTGGCGGGGCGATTCGGCCCGAACCACACTCCGAAAGGGGTGGGCCTGTTGGGCGCGATGTGGTCGCGCTCAACAGGCCCACCATCGCGCTGCCTCGGCGTTCGCAGCGCGTGGGCCTCTCGGGCGCGAACATGTCGCGCCAAAGAGGCCCACCCCCGCGCCGGCGCTGGCGCCGGCGGACGACACCGAGCGCGTCGCGTCGCCGGTCACGCTCGCTCTCCTCGGTGCCGACAGACCACGCGGCGTGCCCCGACCACGCGGCGCGCTGCACGCCATCGACCTAGGCGCCGCCCCCGAAGATCTCCCCCACCACCTCGTCGAGCGCGTCGAGCACGCGCTCGACGTCGGCGATCGTCGTCGTCGGCCCCATCAAGGCCATGTTGTGAAACGGCGTCAGCATGACGCCGCGGTTCAGCAGCGCCGCGTGCACGAGATCGTCGAGCAGCGGGTCGATCGCGTCGTGGGCCTCGGCACCCGTGCGCGCGGGGCGCGGCGTGAAGCCGAACTCGGCGCGCGCCCCCAACGCCACGATGTGCCACGGCGCGCCATGACGTTCGAAGAGCTCGCGCACGCCGATGACGTAGCGCTCACAGGTCATCGTCATCGAACGATGCGCGTCCTCGGTCAGGACCTGCTCCAACGTCGCGCGCACAGCGGCCAGCGAGAGCGCGTTGCCGGCGAGCGTCCCGCCGACGCCGCCCCAGTCAAGATAATCGCCTTCATCGTCGGCGAGGACGCGATCGCGCAGCTCGGCGCTCAGCCCATAGGCGCCGATCGGCACGCCCGCGCCGAGCGCCTTGCCGAGCGTCACCGCATCAGGCGACAGACCCCACGCGCGCACGCAGCCACCGGGCCCCATGCTCATCGTGTGCGTCTCGTCGTAGATCAGCAGCGTGCCCGTCTGCGCACACGCCTCCTCCAAGCCCTTCAGGAACCCGGGCTCCGGCAGCACCATGCCGACGTTGGTCATCGCCGGCTCGGCGATCACGCACGCGACGTCCTCGGGGACGAGTGCGGCACGCACCGCGTCGAGGTCGTTGAAGGCCACCACCTTGGTCGTCAGCGCCGGGTCGACGGGCGCGCCGACGTTGCCCGCGCGCGCCACGACGCGGCCATCGGCGTCGAGCGTCGCCACCGTCTCGTCGACGGTCCCGTGGTAGGCGTGCAGGAAGATCATGATCTTGCTGCGCGTCGGTCCTTGGACCTGACGACACATGCGCAGCGCGAACCGGTTGGCGTCGGTGGCGCTCAGCGCGAACTGCCAGGCCGGGAGGCCAAAGCGGCGAGCGAGCTGCTCCCCGACGACGACCGCGTCCTCGGAGGGCATCATGGTGGTGATCCCGCCGAGGTCACTGACGCGCCGGACGATCGCGTCGACCGTCGGCTGCGGCGAGTGGCCGGGCATCGACCCCGTGTCGCCCAGCGCGACATCGACGTACTCATGGCCGTCAACATCGACGACGCGACTGCCGCGCGCCCGCTCCAGGAAGATCGGCGCGCCGCCGGCCCACTTGGCCATCCACGGCATCGGCACGCCGTGCAGCAGCGACCGGCGCGCACGGGCCGCCAGCTCCAGCGAGCGCGGATGGGTCCGGGCGAACTCGGCGCGCTCGCGGGCGAGCAGATCGGTCAGGCGGGCGCGGTCGAGGCTGGCGGACATGCAGGCGCGAGGCTAGATGGTTGATGCGAAATCGAGCGTGGTCGCGCGAATTTCGCATCGACCATCTAGACGAGACCCTGCTCGCGCAGCCAGACCGCGGTGCGCTCCATGCCCTCGGCGAGGCCGACCTGCGGGTCGTAGCCGAGCGTCGCGCGAGCGCGGTCGATCGCGTAGGTGCCGGTGCGCGCGAGATAGCGCGCCGCCGCCGCGTTGACCTCGGTCTCCTGCCCTGCGGCGCGGGCGGCGAGTGCCGCGGCCGACGCCAGCGCCACCGCCGCACCCGTCGGCAGGACCGGCAGCCGGCGACCGAGCAGCCGCGCGTAGTACCCGAAGAACTCGCGCGTCGTGACGCCGATGCCGTCGGTGAGCGCGAAGACCCCGCCCGCGCCCGCGGGTCCGGACGCCGCGACGATGCCGTCGACCAAGTTGTCGATGTACACCGGGCTGAAGATCCCGCGCCCGAGCGCCGGCAGGAGGAAGCGCCGGCGCGCGAGCTCCTCCACCGGCAGCACCGTCCACGGACGCGAGCGCGGACCGTAGACGTCGCCGGGACGGACGATCGTGCACGCGATCTCCCCCGTCGCGTGCGCGCGCAGCACGAGCGCCTCCGCAGCGATCTTGGTGTCGACGTACGGCACGCCGTTGGGCTGCGTCGGATACGACTCGTCGACCCCGTCGGGGAAGGCGAAGCCGAAGACGGTGACCGAGGAGAGGTGCACCACGCGCGGGACCTCGGCGCGGCGGGCGGCGTCGAGCACGTGGCGCGTGCCGAGCGCGTTGGTTCGCCAGACCGCGCCGGGGTCGTTCCCGCGCATCGAGACGATCGCGGCGGTGTGGATGACGAGATCACAGCCGGCGGCATGGTCCTGCCAGGCGCCGGCGCGCGCGATGTCGCCCGCGACGATCGAGCGCTCCGGATCGGCGCGCATGTCGACGCCCCGCACCTCGGCGCCCAGCGCGGCGAAGCGCTCCGCGAGCGCCGCGCCGATGAAGCCGCTGGCGCCGGTGATGAAGACGCGTTTCGGGGTCATCGCGCCAGCGCCCGGACGTCAGCACCGGTGAGGGCGACCAGGTCGGCGGGCGCGAGCTCGATCTCCAGCCCACGGCGGCCGGCCGAGACGAAGACCGTGTCGTGCTCGGTGGCGCTCGCGTCGAGGAACGTCGGCAGGCGCTTGCGCTGCCCCAGCGGGCTGATGCCGCCCGCCACGTAGCCGGTGACCTTCTCCGCACGCGCGGTGTCGGCCATGGTGGCGCGCTTGCCGACGGCCTTGAGGTCGAGCTGGTCGGCAGCCGGCACGATCGCGACGGCGAGGTCGTCACCGACGGTCACCACGAGCGTCTTGAAGACCCGCCGCGGATCGAGGCCCAGCACTTCGGCCGCCTCGCCCGCGTAGGACGCCGCGCGCGGATCGTGACCGTACTCGTGCAAGGTGTAGGTGATTCCCGCGGCCTTGGCGGCGCGGGTGGCGGGGGTCTCGCGGCCGGCCATCGTGGGCCGATGCTATCCGCGGCGCTCAGATCTCCATCACGTGATGGCCGACGACGTGCACGACCGTCGTCTCCCCCAGCCGCTGCGCCCGCCGCGCCGGCGCCGGCGTGTGGCCGTGGAGGTGCAGTCGCGGCGTCTCGCGCAGGACGTAGTCGCGCAGCCCGTCGAAGCCCTCGTGCGCGCGGTCGTCGGGCTCTTCGTGGATCCCGCGCGGTGGCGCGTGGCTGATCAGGACGTCGGCGGCCGCTAGCCGCCGGGCCAGCCGCGCAGCTTCCCGCTGGGTGTACTGCAGGGCGGCGCCACGCGTGTAGCGCACGCCGCCCTCGAAGCCCGCGAAGGTGATGCCGCCGACGGTCGCCCGCGCCAGATGCATGTTGGTGGTGTTGGCCGCCTCCAGGTAGCGGCCGTCGTCGTGGTTGCCGTAGACGCCGAGGACCGGCAGCGCGAAGCGGCCGAGCGGGTCGAGCACGTCGGGCGCGAGGTCGCCGAGCGTCACGACGACGTCGGGCGCGTGGGAGGCGATCAGCGCCGGGAGCGGCAGCCACGACGCCTCGTCGGCGAGGATCAGCAGGCGCATCACGGCTGGGCTGCCCGCGCGCGCGGGAGACCAAGCGCGCCGGGCCTGCCGCGGCGGGTCTCAGTGGGCGCCGTCGGGCAGCGCCGCGCGCAGCAGCAGCTCCAGCTCCGCGCCGACGTCCTTCAGCGGCCGGCCGCTGTGCTCCGCGCGACAGAGGATCACCGCGCCCTCGACGGCGGCGAGGATCGTCGTGGCCAGCCGCCGCGCGCGTGCGCGCGAGAGACCCGCGTCGCGCAGGCCGGCCGCGAGCGCGTCGTGCCAGGTCCCGAACGCCCCGGCGGCGGCGGCGCGCAGACCGGGCTCGTCGGTGCTCGCCGCGGTCGTCACCGCGACCAGCGGGCAGCCCGCCTCGTAGTCGGACGCCTCGAGGCCCAGGCCCCACAGGCGGATGAAGGTGCGCAGGGTCGCGACGGGATCGCCGGTGGCCGACCCCGCGGCGATCATCTGGCCGCCGGCCTCGCCCGCGGCGCGGACCGCCTCCTCGACGAGCTGGTTCTTGCCCTCGGGAAAGTGATGGTAGATCGAGCCGCGCGGCGCCCCGCTGTGGGCCAGCACCTCGCGAAAGCTCGTGCCGGCGAGGCCGCGCTCGCGCAGCAGCGTCCCGGCGCTCTGGATCATCCGCTCACGCGCTGCCATATGACGACGATCATAGCCTCGCTCTTGACTATGACGAGCTTCATAGTACGGTCCATCGCCATGGTCGATCTGCGACGGACGTTCATCATGGTCAACAAGCGCGCGCTCGATCGCGGCCGCGCCGGCGCCGCGACCTCGATCCTCGGCCAGGAGGTCGTCCACGGCGACTTCAGTCCGCTCGACGCGCATGCCCATTGCCTGTTGGTCACCTACAAGCGCGACGGGTCGCCGGTCGCGGCCCCGGTCTGGTTCGCGCGCGACGCCGACGGACGACGCCTCTACGTCTGGACCGAGCACCAGGCCTACAAGGCCAAGCGGCTGCGGCGCGACCCGCGCGCGCTGCTCGCGCCCTGCACGCCGCGCGGCGTCCCGCTCGGCCCGCCGATCGCGGCGCGCGGCCGCGTGCTCGACGCCGAGGACGAGCGCGCCCACGCCGCGACGACCATCCGCGGCGCTTGGGGTCCGTTTCGCCGGCTCTTCGAGCGCGCCTCGCGCCCGGTGACGCCGGTCGTGTACCTGGAGCTCGTGCCCGATTAGCATCGGGCGATGACCACGGTCCGCCGCGCCACGCGCCAGGACGCCCCCGCGATCGGGCAGTTGCTGCACGACTTCAACCGCGAGTACGACGAGCCGACGCCGCCCGCGGCGGCCATGGCCGAGCGCATCGCGGAGCTGATGGATGGCGGCGACGAGACGATCGTGCTGCTGACCGATGGCGCCGACGGCCCGGACGGCGTCGCCGTGCTGCGCCTGCGCCCGGGGATCTGGAGCCGGGCGCTGGAGTGCTACCTGGCCGAGTTGTACGTGATCCCGGAGCGACGGCGCGAGGGGCGTGGACTGGCGCTGATGGAGGCGGCGATGGCGAAGGCGCGCGCCGCCGGCGCCGACCACATGGACTTGGGCACCGGCGAGCACGACACCGGTGCGCGCGCGCTCTACGAGCGGCTGGGGTTCGTCAGCCGCGACGGCGAGGGGCTCAGCCTGTACTACGAGCGCGAGCTCTAGCGACGCACGCGCTAGGGTCCGGCTCATGTCCGGACGCTTTGAGGGAACCGCCGTCGTCGCTCGTCCGATCGAGGAGGTCTTCGCGTTCCTCGCCAACGGTGAGAACGACGTGAAGTTCAGCCCGCGCGTGCAGGAGATCCGCAAGACCACCGATGGCCCGATCGGCGTCGGGACGCGCTTTGCCAGCACGGTCAAGGACGCGGGCATGACGACCAAGCGCGAGTTCGAGCTGACCGAGTTCGTCGCCCCCACGAGGATCCGCTGGGCCGAGCGCTCCAAGAACGCGGTGACCGCGACGGTCGGTGGCTATGACCTCGCGCCCGACGGCGACGGCACGCGCGTGACGATCTTCAACGAGCTCGAGGGCCACGGCTTCGGCAAGCTCGTCGTGGGCTTCGCCCTGCGCTCGGCGCGCAAGGGCGCCGACGAGTTCGCGGCGTCGATCAAGCGCGCGGTCGAGGCGAGCTGAGCCGCGGGCCCGCGGCGGCGGGCCTCAACGCCGCGGTCGCTACTGGAACGCCATCGCCAGGTTCACGCGGTCCTCGGGCTTGATCATGTGGTTGTGGTCGTCGAGACCGAGGTCGATCTCGACCCAGTCGACCTCGCCGGTGAACTTGCGGACGCCGTAGTCGGTGGTGACGGGCGAGCCGAACTCGTCGCCGACATCGCAGGTCTCGTCGGCCGAGAACAGGAACGCCTCGGTCTGCTCGATGCGCCCCTCCCCCACCGCGACGCCGTCGATGAAGAGCGTCGCCTTGCCGCCCTTGCCGACGCCCCCGCCGTCGTAGGCGAACTCCATTCGCACCTGATGTTGGCCGGGCGGGATCGCGTCGGTCGCCGCAACGTAGTAGCGCTCCAGGCCGAAGAAGTTGTAGCAGTACTTCGGCTTGCCGCCCTTGACATAGAGGGTGTGGCCGCCGGTCACACCACCCTGGGCGACGATCACGCCCTCGGCCCCACCATCGGGCACCTGCACCTGCGCGGTGAGCGAGAAGGACGTGTTCTTCATCGTGAGCACCGAGTTCTCGGTCAGGCGGCCCATCCCGCTGAAGAGCAACTGGCGCTTGCCCTGGATCAGCGTCGGGCGCCCCGCCATCTCGGGCAGGCCACGCTCGACGAAGCGGTCGTCCAGCGGCACGACGTTGTACTTGACCGCCTCGATCAGCCACAGCCGTTGGAGGTCATGGAGCTTGTCGGGGTGCTCGGCGGCCACGTCGTGGGCCTGCGTCCAGTCGGTCCTCGTGTCGTACAGCTCCCAAATGTCATCGTCGAACGCCGGCGGCTTGACGTCGGCACCGGTCTCCCACGGCGTGCGGTGCTTGGTCACCGCGGTCCAGCCCTTGTGGTAGATGCCACGGTTGCCGAACATCTCGAAGTACTGGGTCTCGTGGCGCTCGGCCGCCGCGGCGTCGTTGAAGGAGTAGGCCATGCTCACGCCCTCGATCGGCTTCTGCTGGACGCCGTTGACGAACGTCGGGTGCGGCAGCCCGGCGAGCTCGAGCACGGTCGGCGCGACGTCGATCACGTGGTGGAACTGCGACCGCACCTCCCCCTTGGCCTCGATGCCGCGCGGCCAGTGCACGATGGTGCCGTTGCGGGTGCCGCCGAAGTGCGAGGCCACCTGCTTGGTCCACTGGTACGGCGTGTCCATGGCATGCGCCCAGCCGACGGCGTAGTGGTTGTAGGCCTCGGGGCCGCCGAACTGGTCGATCCGAGAGGACATGAACTCCGCGGTCTCCAGCGCGCCGAAGCCGCCCAGGGTGATCATCTCGTTGAACGTGCCCTGCAGCGAGCCCTCGGCCGAGGCGCCGTTGTCACCGATGATCGTGTAGATCAGCGTGTCGTCGAGGATGCCCAGGTCCTCCAGGGCATCGAGCAGCAGCCCGACGTGGTGATCGGTGTTCTCCAGGTAGCCGGCGTAGATCTCCATCTGCCGGGCGAGCACGGGCTTCATCTCGTCGGCGATGTCCTCCCACGCCGGGATGCCGGCGCTGCGCTCGGTCAGATCACAGTCGGGCGGGATGACGCCGAGTGCCTTCTGGCGGGCGAACGTCTCCTCGCGCAGCGCGTCCCAGCCCTGGTCGAAGCGGCCCTTGTACTTGTCGGCCCACTCGGCGGGCACGTGATGGGGCGCGTGGGTCGCACCGGGTGCGAAGTACCCGAAGAACGGCTTGTCGGGCATCAACGCCTTCTGCTGGCGCATCCACTTGATCGCATGCGCTGACAGGTCGTCGTTGAAGTAGTAGCCCTCCTCCGGGGTCTTGTCGGGCTCGACCGGCGTGGTGCCCTCGTAGATCGCGGGGTACCACTGGTTGGTCTCGCCGCCGAGGAACCCATAGAAGTACTCGAAGCCCATGCCCGACGGCCACTGTCGATAGGGACCCATCGGACTGGTCTCCCACACCGGGACCTCATGGCACTTGCCGAATTGCGCCGTGCTGTAGCCGTTGAGCTGCAGGACCTTGGCCAGCGGCGCGGCCGTGTTGGGCCAGATGGAGGAGTTGCCCGGTGCCGAGGTGGCCAGCTCGGCGATGTTGCCCATGCCGACCGAATGATGGTTGCGGCCGGTCAGCAGCGCCGAGCGGGTGGGCGAGCACAGTGCTGTGGTGTGGAAGCGGTTGTACTTCAGGCCGCCGGCGGCGAGGCGCTCGAAGTTCGGCGTGTGGCACGGGCCGCCGAAGGCGCTGGAGGCACCGAAGCCGACGTCGTCGATCAAGACGATGAGGACGTTGGGCGCGCCCGCGGGCGGGCGCAGCGGCAAGATCGGCGGGTAGGAGGTGTCCGGATCCTTGGCGTCGTAGGTCGTCAACCCCGTTGGAGGGATGTCGGGGATCGGGAGGATCCTGCGGGCAGAGCTGTCGTTCGAATCGGCCATCAAGCTCGCCTCCGGTCAGGGCACATGGATGCGCTTGACCCTCCTGGTGGAGCAGGTGGAGCGTCCTCACCCTCAGGGGGTGAATGACTCCAGCGTCTCCTTCATCGCCGCCAGGCCCAGGCGCATCGCCTGCGCCGTCGGTTGCGCCGCCGCGTCGGGGAGCAGGTCGGCGGTCCAGACGAAGCGCGTCTGGCCGTCCGGCGTCGTGAGGATCTGCGCCGAGCCGTTGTGATGGGTGTAGGGGCCGCCGACGACCGACCACACCAGGCGCCGGGCCTCGGCGTCGCTGGTGATCAAGACCTCGCGCAGCTCGATGCCCGAGGCGAACGTCACGATGCGGTCGGCGCCATCGAGCCGTGTGTTGACGACGAAGCCGCGCGCCAGGCGCTCGTGCAGCGCGCCCCAGTCGGCGAGCGCGCTCCAGGCCTCGGTGGGGTCGACGTCGATCAGCACTTCCTCGCAGATGGTGGCCATGGCCACACCATCGCGTCCCGCCCGCCCGCGCGCTTGAACGGATGTGCGCAGTTGCGATGATGGGTGCGTGCTGGACGTGCGCACCCTGGCCGAACACGACGGGCTGTCGGTCTCCGACGTCGTCTGCCACCACCGTGCCGGCCGCGGAGCCGACGAGCCGGTGGTCGTGCTCGGCATCGTCTTCGTGCGCCGCGGGCGCTACGTGCGCTCCGCCGACGGTCGCGAGACCCTGCTCGACCCGACGTTGGCCTACGCCATGACGCCAGGCCAGGAGCAGCGCTGCGACCACCTCGACCACGCCGGGGACGCGTGCACCATGCTCGGGATGACCGCCGCGGCGGCCGCCGAGCTCTGGGGCGACAGCGAGCTGCCCGTCGCCGCCTGGCCCACGCACGGGACGATCGACCTCCGCCACCGGCTGCTGCTGGCCGCCGCGGGGCGGGGCGAGGAGACCGACGAGGCGACCGTCGCGCTCGCGGCCACCGCGCTCGAGCAGGTCGACCGGGCGCGCGTCGCATCGGGACGTCCCGCGACGGAGCGCGCACGCCGCGCCATTGCCGATGGCGCGCGCATGCTGCTGGCCGAGGAGCCGCGCAGCTCGCTGGGCCGACTCGCCCAGACGCTCGCGGTCTCACCTCATCACCTCTCACGGGTCTTCAGCGAGCAGACCGGCAGCACCATCTCCACCCACCGCCGCCGCCTCCGCGTCCGCGCCGCGCTCGATCGCCTCGAGCACGGCGAGCGCGATCTCGCCCGGCTCGCCGCCGACATCGGCTTCGCCGACCACGGCCACCTCACCCGCACCATCCGCCGCGAGACCGGCACGACACCGTCGCATCTGCGCGAGCTGCTGACGCATCCGCGCGCGTTGACGGAGCCAGCCCCCGCAGGCGGGCCCCAATTCACAATCGGTCGGCGCTCGGAATCACAATCTGTACGGCCATGAACTCACAATCCGTCCACCCTTGCCGACCTGGCGCGCACCCACCAGCGCGACCGCGCGGCTCTCGGCCAGCGCCTCTAGGGGTGCGGACGGAACCGTCCAGTTCGGTGCCCGCCTCGCGGCCGTGCCGATCAGCGGCCTGTGGCGTTGAGCACCGTCCTCCGACCGCCCCCTCCGCTAGGGTCCTCAACCGACATCATCAACAAGTTCGCCCCCGCGACCGCGTGAACGGCCCGGGGGCATGACCCAAGGAGCGTATATCTCCATGAGTGCCCCGCAGGGTAGCTTCGGCTGCCGTATCAGCGTCGACCCGTCCACCGCCGACGTGCTGCGCATCGAGGCCAAGAAGGTCTTGATGTTCAACCACGAGCCGTTCGAGGACTTCCTCGACTACGTCCCGGTCAAGCAGCTCGAACTCGCCGACATCTTCCGCGATGCCACCGCGGTCATCGACGCGTTGGGCTGGGATCCCGACATCAGCCTACGACGCGACAACGTCGAGGTCCCCCTGACCCGCAGCCACATCGAGCAACTGCACCGCCGTCGCTGCGACCTCCTGGACACCAACCTCGACCTCCTCACCGACATCGGCGCCGACAACCACCACAACGACATCATCATGTCCGAGATCCACGCCAACCGCCACGGCGTCGAAGCCCTCAACAAAGTCTTCGACGCCTACACCAACACCATCACGACGTAGGCCATCGCGCTTCCGTTGCGGGCCAGACCTCGCAACGGAAGCGCTCCTGCACGGGAGTGCAGTTGTCGGCCTGCCTGCGACCGTGGGCTAGAATAGACAACTCAGAAATTGTACAATTGGCGAGATGTCTATTTCGGCCAAAGTCCTCCGCGTCAACGCCGGGGGCAATCTCGCGCCCGAAGAGGTCGTCGGCCGAGACGCCGAGATCGCCAAGATGTGGCGCACGCTCGAGCGCCAGAGTGTTCTGCTGACCGCCGAGCGGCGGATGGGCAAGACGTCGGTGCTCCATCGGATGCTTGCCCAGCCACCCCCGGGCTTCATCGCGCTGAACCGCAATCTGCAGCCGGTCGCGACACCTGAAGAGTTCGTCACCACGCTCATCACCGACGCCGAGCGCGCCGCGCCGGGGCTGTTCAGGCGGACGCTCGCCGAGCGGTTGAGCGACGCCGGGGTCCAGAAGATCGGCGTCTCCAAGCTCTCGTTCGAGCTCGCCAAAGAGGGTCCGGGGAACTGGAAGACGGCGGCCGAGGCCACGTTCTCCACGCTGACCGAGAACCTCTCCGAGCGCGTGGTCTTTCTCTGGGACGAGCTGCCGCACATGCTCGCGAACATCCGCGACACGACCGGCGCGCTCGCCGCCCGCCAGACCCTCGACCTCCTCCGGGCGGCTCGTGAGACCTACCCACAGTTGGGCATGGTGTTCAGCGGGTCGGTCGGCCTCCACCACGTCGTAGACGAGCTTCGCGCGCAGGGCGGGATGTGGGCGCCGGTGCACGACATGATCGTCGTCGACCTGCCGCCGCTCGCGACTCCGGATGCGGAGTTCCTCGCCAACGCGCTGCTCGCCAACGAGCAGATCGCTTGCGACGACCTGCCGGCGGTGGCAAGGACCATCGCCGGCGAGGTGGACGCGGTCCCTTACTACGTCCACCACCTCGTCCTCCAGCTGCGCGACCGCCAGCAGGCAGGGCTCTGTGGCACTGTCGATGAGGTCTTGGTCCGAGACATCGTGGAGGAGATGCTCCACGACCCGCTCGACCCGTGGCAGCTGATGCATTACGTCGACCGTGTTGGCTCCTATTACCCTGCGCAGGACAACCTGGTGCGTGCCATGCTCGACGCGGTCGCCGTGTCCGTCGAGCCACTCGACGTCACGGCGTTGCAGGGGCTCGTTGCAGCACAGCAGACGCCTCCCTCGCCGGACGAGCTCAAGGCGCTGCTCGTGCTCCTCTGCAAGGACCACTACCTGTTGTCGCGGCCTGGCTTCGCGTTCAAGCTCAGCCTCGTGCGCCGTGCCTGGGCGGCCCGTCGGAGCTTGGTGTAGGACATGAACGACATCGTCCCGCTGCTCAAGTTCACGCCGTCGGCTCAGGATCCCGCGCTGCTCGAGGCGATCACGGTACAGCGGGAGACGCTCATCGGCGGCCTCGTCGAAGCGGTCCTGAATACCAAGGGCGGCGCGCGGCATCAGCTGCTCATCGGCCCCCGCGGCATGGGTAAGACCCACGTTCTCTCCTTGGTCGTCAGTCGCATCCGTCAGCGGGATGTCGATGACGATCTCGTCCTCGGGTGGTTGATCGAGGATCCGTGGGCGATTCGCACCTACGGCAAGTTGTTGGCTGAGATCGCGGCCGAAGTGGCAGCCGAAACCGGCGACGACACGCTGTCGAACGCGGCCACGGAACTGCGCGCCGGAGGCGACCGTGACCAGGAGGTCGCTGTAGAGGACGCGCTGAAGGCCGCGGTGGGCAAGCGCCGACTGGTCTTGTTGATAGAGAACCTCGACGACACGTTTCGTCGCATCGGCACGGACGGCCAGGACAAGCTCCGTGCCCTAGCGGAGGACTGGCGGCAGCTGCTGATCATCGCGACGACGCCCCAGCTCTTTGCCGGCGTGCAACGGCACCAGTCCCCGTTCTATGGCTTCTTCAACATCACACACCTCGATGAGCTCCGACTCGACAACGCGATCGAGTTGCTGCGCAAGGTCGCCAAGGTCCGTAAGGACCTCGACCTCTTGGCGTTTCTCGAGACCGATGCAGCACGTCGCCGGCTGGCGGCGGTCGAAGCGCTTGCCGGCGGACACCCGCGCGTGTGGCTCCTGCTGGCCGGGTGCATCTCCGTGCCGGCGATCGATCAGCTGGTGCCGCTCTTCCTCGAAGCGCTGGATGACCTCACGCCCTACTACCAAGATCGCCTGCGCGAGTTGGGTGATCAGCAACAGGAGGTCGTGGTGCTGCTCTGCGAAGCCGGTGGAGCGCGAACGAATCGCGCGCTGGCCGAGAGCAGCGGCATCGCGCCGAACCAGGTCGCCTCGATCCTCCGCACCCTGGCCGACCGCGGCTACGTCCGCCACGCTGTGCTCCCCGACAACCTCTCCGCAGGCGACCGGCGGCGGACCCACTGGGAGCTGCGCGAACCGCTGATGCGGCTGTGCCTCGACGTCAAACGCGCCCGCGGCGAGCCACTGCGGATCGTCGTCGAGTTCCTCCGTGAGTGGTACGGGGCCCGGCTGCTCGACGAGACCGTCGGGCTTCCGTCCGATGCCAGCTTGGCGATGTCGTACGTGTCGGCGGCGCTGCGCGAGATGGAGCCGTATTTGGACGGACAGGAGTTGGTGCGCGGCACGGCAGAAGAAGCGCTCGCACGGGCCGAACGCGGCCTCGCGCTGCTCCCGAACAGCGAACGTCTGAAGATTGCAAAAGCTGTAGCGCTCATGATGGCTCATCGATACGACGAGGCCCAGGAGCTTGCCTCAGCGGACGCTGCCACGATCAGCCTGCTCGGCGCGACGTTGGAGAAGGGCAACCACCTCGAGGAGGCGATCGAGGCGTACAGCCGGGCGGTGGATCTTGCCCCGCGCGCGGCGATCCATCGCGTGGATCTGGCGAATCTCCTCCTGACACGGAACGAGTTCGCCGCCGCACTGGAGCAGTTCCAAGCGGCTGAAGGCCTCGAGCCGAAGAACGTGCAGCTGATGCTCGTTACGGGCTACTGCCTTTACCTCACAAACAACCACGAGCAGGCATTGGAGCAATTCGGGCGCTGTATCGAACTGGCCTCAGACAACGACGCCGCCTGGAGCGGCACCGGTATGTCACTCGCCTTTCTGGCACGCTGGGACGAGGCGCTTGCGGCGTTTGACCAGGCGATCGCCCTCGCCGACGATGAGCCGTTGTACTACGCCATGCGCAGCTCGGTGCTCTTCAACATGGCGCGATACGCCGACGCGGTGACGGATGCCGAACGCGCCGTCATGTTCGAACCAGAGAACCAGCGCTGGAAAGGAGAGCTTGCCCGTGCGTTCGATGGTCGCGCCGGCGAGTTGCGCCGTGCCCGAAGCTTCGACGACGCCGAGCGCGACGCGAGAGCGGCCGTCGCGTTGGCTCCACACGAAGCGATCTACCGGTTCAAGCTCGCCGAGGTGCTGCTCGATGCACGTGCGGATGACGCAGGAACCGGGTCTCTGAACGAGGCACTGGACATCTGGCGCAGCAGGCCGGGACCGTTCCCAGGCGGGCTCGCCACCCTCTGCCGCATCCTCCTCCGCCGCTTCGCAGACGACGAACGCCCATCGCTGGCGGCCTTGGACGCCATTGACCGAGCCGGTGCGCTGGAGCCGCTTGGGCAAGGCCTCGTGGCGTCGCTCGATGTCGCCCTCGACGCGAAAGCGCCGGTCGCGATCATCGATCGTTGGCTCGCCTTTTGGCAGCGCGCCGCGGCGCATCCCGCACGTCCGGAACTTGAGATCCCGACGGCGATGATGGCCGCCGCTGTCGCGTGGAAGCACGATGGGGACGAAGCACATCTGCTGGCCCTTCCTGCTGAGCAACGAACGATCTTGGTCGAACTCATTGCGCGCAACCTCGGGCGCCGTGCATCGGTCTCGGCCGAGAGCGACGCCGACGCCGACGCCGACGCCGACGCCGACGGTGGTTGACGCGAGCCCGCGAGATCCTCAAGCGGCCGCGCGACCCTTCGTCGCGCCGATGAGCGCGGCGGCCGGGTCGGCCGACCGGCCGACCCGGACACCACCGAGCATCAGCGCAGGTCGAAGCGGTCGAGGTTCATGACCTTGACCCACGCGGCGACGAAGTCGTGCACGAACTTCTCGCGCGCGTCGTCGCTCGCGTAGACCTCGGCGAGCGCGCGCAGCTCGGAGTTCGAGCCGAACGACGAGGTCGACGCGGCTGCCGGTCCACTTGACCGCGCCCGTCGCGGCGTCGCGGCCCTCGAACGGCGTCGCCGGACGCCGGCTTCCACGTCGTGCCCAGGTCGAGCAGGTTGACGAAGAAGTCGTTGGTCAGCGACCCCGGGCGTGTCGGTGAGGACGCCGAGCGAGCGAGCCGCCGGCGTTCGCGCCCAGGACGCGCAGGCCGCCGACCAGGACGGTCATCTCCGGCGCGCTCAGCGTCAGCAGGTTCGCGCGGTCGACCAGCAGGTACTCGGCCGGCAGCCGGTGCTCGCCGCGCGAGGTAGTTGCGGAAGCCGTCCGCGGTCGGCTCGAGCGCGTCGAAGGACTCGACGTCGGTCTGCTCCTGCGACGCGTCGGCGCGGCCCGGCGTGAACGGGACCTCGACGTCGACGCCGCGCGTCTCGGCCGCCTGCTCGACGGCCGCGGAGCCGCCGAGCACGATCAGGTCGGCGAGCGAGACCGGCTTGCCCGAACGCGCGTTGAACGCCTGGATGCCCTCCAGCGTGCTCAGCACCGTCGCCAGCTGCGCGGGGTCGTTGACCTCCCAGCCGTTCTGCGGCTCGAGGCGGATGCGCGCGCCGTTGGCGCCGCCGCGCTTGTCGCTGCCGCGGAACGTCGACGCCGACGCCCACGCGGTCGAGACCAGCTGGGAGACCGACAGCCCCGAGTCGAGGATCTGCGCCTTGAGCGCGGCGACGTCCTCGGCGCCGATCAGCTCGTGCGTCGACCGCGGGCACCGGGTCCTGCCAGAGCAGCGTCTCGTCCGGGACCTCCGGGCCGAGGTAGCGCGCGATCGGCCCCATGTCGCGGTGCGTGAGCTTGAACCAGGCGCGCGCGAACGCGTCGGCGAGCTCGTCCGGGTGCTCGTGGAAGCGCCGCGAGATCGGCTCGTAGATCGGGTCGAAGCGCAGCGCGAGGTCGGTCGTGAGCATCGTCGGCGGGCGCGCGTCGCGAGCCCGCGTCGGGCCCGGGGATCGTGCCCGCGCCGGCGCCGTCCTTCGGCTCCCACTGGTGCGCGCCGGCCGGGCTCTTGGTCAGCTCCCACTCGTAGCCGAACAGGTTGTCGAAGAAGCCGTTGCTCCACTGCGTCGGCGTGGCCGTCCAGGTGACCTCGAGGCCGCTGGTGATCGCGTCCGCGCCCTTGCCGGTGCCGTAGGCGTTGCTCCAGCCGAGGCCCTGCTGCCTCGAGCGGCGCGCCCTCGGGCTCGGGGCCGACGTACTCGTCGGGGTCGGCCGCGCCGTGGGTCTTGCCGAACGTGTGGCCGCCGGCGATCAGCGCGACGGTCTCCTCGTCGTTCATCGCCATGCGGCGGAACGTCTCGCGGATGTCGTGCGCCGCGGCGAGCGGGTCCGGGTTGCCGTTCGGGCCCTCCGGGTTGACGTAGATGAGGCCCATCTGGACGGCGCCCAGCGGCTCCTCGAGCTCGCGGTCGCCGGTGTAGCGCTCGTCGCCGAGCCACGTCGGTCTCCGGGCCCCAGTAGACGTCCTCGTCGGGCTCCCAGACGTCCTCGCGGCCGCCGGCGAAGCCGAACGTCTCGAAGCCCATCGACTCCAGCGCGACGTTGCCGGTGAGGACCATCAGGTCGGCCCAGGAGAGCGCTCTGGCCGTACTTCTGCTTGACCGGCCACAGCAGCCGGCGGGCCTTGTCGAGGTTGCCGTTGTCGGGCCAGCTGTTGAGCGGCGCGAAGCGCTGCTGGCCGGCGCCGGCGCCGCCGCGGCCGTCGCTGATGCGGTAGGTGCCGGCGCTGTGCCAGGCCATCCGGATCATGAACGGGCCGTAGTGGCCGAAGTCGGCCGGCCACCAGTCCTGCGAGGTCGTCAGCACGTCCTCGATGTCCTGCTTGACCGCGGCGAGGTCGAGCGACTTGAACGCCGCGGCGTAGTCGAAGTCCTCGCCGAGCGGGTTGGCCACGGCGGGGTTCTTGGCGAGGATCTTCAGGTTGAGCCGGTCCGGCCACCAGCCGCGGTTGCCGCCGCCCTGGGTCGGGTGCGGCGCGCGCTCGTGCGCGACCGGGCAGCCGCTCGGCGGGCTCCTCGTTCATCTCTCCAACGACGGCGTCAGGCTGCTGTCAGACACGGGGACCCTCTTCGGATCAGGGGTGTACTCAGGAACTGCAGCGGCCGAGCACGCGGGGCACAGGCCCCAGTAGACGACCTCGGCCTCGTCGATCGACGAAGCCGTGGTCGTCGGCGGCGGTCAGGCACGGCGCGGCGCCGACGGCGCAGTCGACGTCGGCGATGGCGCCGCACGACCGGCAGACGACGTGGTGGTGGTTGTCGCCGACCCGCGACTCGTAGCGCGCCACGGAGCCGGGCGGCTGGATGCGCCGCACGCAGGCCCGCGTCGGTCAGCGCGCGCAGCACGTCGTAGACGGCCTGCTGGGACACCTCGCCGAGCTCCGCGCGCACGACGTCGATGATCGAGTGCGTGTCGGCGTGCGGATGGTCGTGCACCGCGGCCAGCACCGCGACCCGCGGACGCGTGACGCGCAGGGAGGCCCCGCGCAGCATGCGCTCGAGTTCCGAGGTCGCGCGGCACGCGCGCGCAGTGTGCCACAGATTCTGGAATCGATCCAGATTGGGTGTTCGGCGGCGTGCGACCTGCGCCACGAGGAGACGCACCCCAGCAGATATGCAATACTTGTTTTTGCCTTAGCGACGATTATCTAAGAATGGCATATCTCTACCCGACGCTCCCTGCAATAGGCCCGCTCCCCGACCGCCTCACGTTCGAGGACTTTCGCCGGCGCTTCCCGGCCGAGAACGATCGGGTTGAGTTCAAGACCGGAACGGGGAATCAGCCGCTCCAAGACGCGATCGTGGCCTTTTCAAACGCTGAGGGCGGCGTGATCTTCGTCGGAATCAATGACGATGGAGACATTGTCGGACGCGAACTGAGCCAGGGAACGCTCGACACCATTACCCAAGCATTTCGCGACACCCGCGATCCAGGCCGCTACGAAATCCGGGAGATCCATGTCGACAACACCCCGGTGGTCGCGATCGTGATCGCGAAGCGCGTTGAGGGATTTGCGCAAACGTCCAACGGGCGCATCCTTGCGCGGCGGGGAACGCAGAAGGCTCCTTTGTTCGGAGATGAGCTTCGTCGGCTTCTCATCGAGCGGTCTCTGGTCCGGTTCGAGCAGCATGACTCGGGTGTCGACCTAGCCACGATCTCCGGGCCACAGCTGGAGCGCGTACGTGCGATCTTCGATTGGCCCGATGATGGATCGACACGAGACCGGCTTCGCGAGCGCGGTCTGCTTTTGCCGCAATCGGATTTGCTGACGTTTGCAGGCGCCGCATATCTCCTGGCCGATCCCGCGGAGGTTCTTGGCAAGGCCTTCATCGAGATCTTGCGCTTCCCGACAGCGAACGCTGACTACGACAGACGCATCGAGATCCGGGGACCCTTGGATCAGCAGGTTGCTCGTGCGACGCAGCAGGTCGCAGACGAGCTAGGGCACGAGCTCGTCGTCCTGGGCCTCCAACGACACGAGATTCCCCGTCTTCCCGTCGTTGTGTTGCGAGAGGCCATCGCCAACGCCGTTGCCCATCGCGCATATGAGGCGGCGGGCACCGCCATCCGCATCGAGATCAGAGCGGACGACGTGAAGGTCATTTCTCCCGGCGGGCTACCGGAGCCGGTGACCGAGCAAAACATCCGTGACGCCCAAGCGGCCCGCAACGTGAGCATGATCAGCGTTCTCCGCCGGGCCGGCTTGGCAGAAGATGCCGGTCGCGGGATCGACGTGATGGTCGATGCGATGCGGAGCGAGCTTCTGGACCCTCCCCGCTTCAGGGATCTCGGTCACGCCGTCGAGGTATCCCTGCCGGTTCGGAGCACGGTCACGGTGGCAGAACGGGCATGGGTGAGAGAGATCGAAGCTCGCGGTCTGATTCAACCCACGGATCGCCTCATCCTGGTTCACGCAGCCCGCGGTGAACGATTGACGAACTCACGCGTTCGTGAACTGCTCAACATTGACAGCGCCGACGCGCGTCAGGCCCTTGGTCGTCTCCGCAACGCAATGCTTCTCGAACAGCACGGAACCCGCGGGGGCGCGAACTACGTGCTCGCCGCCTCGATCGGGGCACCTGCCGGCCTCCGCCTCAGTTCCGCCGATCTCGAACACCTTCTCGTGGAAATGGCTGCGGAAGAGCCGCTGACCAACAGGTCCGTGCGACAGCGCACGGGCCTTGATCGCGCCCAGGCACTTCGCGCGCTTGACCTTCTGGTGACCTCTGGTCGTCTGAGACGCGTCGGGACGCGCCGTGGCACGCGCTACCTCCTTCCAGAGTCCGAGGAGGCGCCGTAGTCCCCCAGCCCCGCCGGCGAGCTGGTCGTAGGCGCGCGCGGCCTGGGGCCGCAGACGGGCGGCCAGCCGCTTGGGATCCTCGCCCGGCGAGCAGTCCGTCGAAGGCGGCGCGGAAGATCGTGATCAGCGTCCAGGCCAGCGTGCGGGCGACGACCGCGGGGACGAGGTCGTCGTCGTCGGCGCCGGTGGCCTGCGGCGACGGCGGCGACGAGGGTCGCGGCCTCGTGCTCCCACCCCGCGGCCAGCCGCTTCTGCAGCGTGGGGCTGTCGCGCACGATCCGGGGGACGACGAGGCGGTCGTCGCCTGCGCCGGCGGCGATGGTGTCGAGCATCGCCTCGGAGTTGGCGCGGAAGACGTCGAGCACCGAGGTGCCGGCCGGGCGCTCGGCGATCGCCGCCTGCAGCTCGGCCAGCCGTGTCTCGCCGCCGGCGAAGACGAGGTCCTCCTTGGTGGCGAAGTGGTTGAACACCGTCTTCTCCGACACGTCGGCCGCGGCGGCGACCTCGGCGACCGTGACGGCGTCGAACCCGCGCTCGGCGAAGAGCCGGCGTGCGGTCGTGGCGATCGCGTCGCGGGTGGCGCGCTTCTTGCGCTCGCGGAGGCCCTCGGTCCGTGCTGCCATAGGGAGTTTAGCATAACAGTCACAGTAGAATTACAGCGACTGTAGTGTTATTCTGCCGCGCCATGACCCCTCTCCCCTCCGCCATCGAGGTCACCGACCTCGTCAAGTCCTACGGCGACGTCGAAGCCGTCCGCGGCGTCTCGTTCACCGTCCCCCGCGGCGAGGTCTTCGGCTTCCTCGGCCCCAACGGCGCCGGCAAGAGCACGACGATCAACATGCTCTGCACGCTCGCGCGGCCGACGTCCGGCTCGGCGCGCGTCAACGGCTTCGACGTCGTCGCCGAGCGCGACGACGTGCGCCGCCACATCGGCCTCGTCTTCCAGGACCCCACGCTCGACGGCTACCTCACCGCCGAGCAGAACCTGCGGCTGCACGCCGAGCTGTACGACATCGACCCCGGCGTGATCGCGGCGCGGATGACACAGATGCTGGAGATGGTCGATCTCGCCGACCGACGCGACCGGCCGGTGATGACGTTCTCCGGCGGCATGCGCCGGCGTCTGGAGATCGCCCGCGGCCTGCTGCACTCGCCGCGCGTGCTGTTCCTCGACGAGCCGACGATCGGCCTGGACCCGCAGACGCGCAGCTCGATCTGGCGCTACATCCGCGCGCTGCAGGAGTCGGAGGGGACGACGATCTTCATGACCACGCACTACATGGACGAGGCGGAGATCTGCGACCGCATCGCGATCATGGACCGCGGCGAGATCGTCGTCCTCGACACGCCGGAGGCGCTGAAGGCGTCGGAGCGATCGGCGGCTGGGCACCGCGACGACGCGCCGACGCGCTGCACGACGCTCGAGGCGCGTGCCGAGGACGACGTACTTCCACGTCGGCGAGGCGTGCACCCCACGGCTGTTCGCCGGCGACGTCGCGTCGACGACGCAGACGCGACGGCGTGGGCTCCATGAACCGCGCGATGATGCGCGCGATCGGCGGGCGTCGCGGCGATGAGCGCGCGTCGCAGACGTCGTCGCCGCCCGGGTGCCGGAGCGGTCGTGGAACTCGGAGTGGCGAGCGGTGAAGACCGTCTGTCGCCGCGAGCTGATCCGCTTCGTCGGCAACCGTGCGCAGATCATGATGTGGTTGATCCAGCCGCTGCTGTTCCTGTTCGTGCTGGGCTCGGGCCTGCAGTCGCTGTCGGCCTCCGCCACCGACGGCGTCGACCTCAAGACCTTCATCTTCCCCGGCGTTCTCTGCTTCGCGGTGATGTTCACGGGGATGCTCAGCGCCGCCTCGCTGGTCTGGGACCGGGAGCTCGGGTTCCTGCGCGAGCTGACGATCGCGCCGGTCAGCCGGTCGTCGATCCTGCTCGGCAAGTGCCTGGGCGGGGCGATCATCGCGGCGTCGCAGGGCGTCATCCTGCTGACGCTCGCCGGCCTGGTCGGCGTCCCCTACGACCCGGTGCTGATCCTCGGCGTGTTCGGCCTGCTCCTGCTGCTGGCCTTCACCGTGACCTCCTTCGGCCTGCTGGTGGCCGTGCAGATCAAGCAGGCCCAGACCTTCACGAGCATCATGCAGCTGTTCGTGATCCCGATGGTCTTCCTGTCCGGCGCGCTCTACCCCGTGTCCGGGCTGCCGACCTGGCTGGGCGTGCTCAACCGGATCGATCCGCTGACCTACGCGGTGGACCCGATGCGCCGGCTGGTGTTCGCCCACCTCGACGTCTCCGCATCGGCGCGGCAGACGCTGGACCCGGGCGTCACGTGGTTCGGCTGGCAGGTGTCGGCAGCGGCTCGAGGCCGGGATCGTGCTGGCGCTCGGGACGGCGATGCTGAGCCTCGCGGCCTGGCGGTTCAGCCGCACCGAGTGAGCCCGCGACGGCGGGACCGGCGGCGCGCCCGCGAGCGCCGCCGCTAGCGCTCGTCCTGCGCGGCAAGCAGCGCCGCGACGGTCCGGTCCAGCGTCGCGAGCTCGTCGGCCGGCAGCGCGCGCAGCGCCGCCGGCGGCGCGCCGAGCATCCGCTCCGCCTTCTGCGCCGCGCGTCGACCGGTGGGCGTGACCGTCAGGATCTTCGCCCGCCGATCCGTGGGATGCGGGGTCCGCGCGACGAACCCCTTCTGCTCCAGCTCGTCGACGATCACCGAGATGTGCGGCGGATCGGTCCCGAGCGCATCGGCGAGTTGGCGGCCGGTCATCGGCTTGAACGCCAGCCGCCGCAGCGCCTTGATGCGCGCGAAGCTCATGTCGAGCGCCTCGCTCACGGCCCGCTGCTGGTCGTTGTCCAGGACGAGGTCCTGCATCGACCGCCACGCGCGCTCGGCGACGTCCTTCTCGCCGCCGCGGCGCCGATACTCGTCCGCGCTCATGACGGCACCTCCGCCAGGCGGCGGGCGGTCCGGGCGGCCGTGTGGCGCGCCCACTCGGTCGTCGTCGCCAGCCCGAGCGCGAAGACCGCCGCGCCGCAACCGCTGACGATCCACCAACCCGTATGACTTGCTCCCGCCAGGCCATCGTGCAGCGAGGCGCCGGCGACGCCCGCGGTCGTGACCGCGCCGACGATCGCGACGCCCAGCGACTGCCCGATCATGCGCGAGGTCGACGCCACCGCCGCCGCGACACCAGCCTGGTCGGCCGGCATCCCCGACACCGCGGTGTTCGTGATCGGCGGGTTGACGAAGCCGAAGCCGACGCCGAAGATCGCATACGCCGCGACCAGCAGGCCCATCGGGCTCGTGGCCGTCAGCCCGGTGAGCAGCAGGCTGCCCAGCCCGATCCCGGCGCCGCCGATCAGCAGCGGCACACGCGGGCCCAGCGTCCCGACGACTCGACCGGAGATCGGCCCGAACAGGAACGTCATCCCCGCCATCGGCAGCGTCAGCAGGCCGGCGTTCAGCGGGCTGAAGCCGCGAACCTCCTGCAGGTACAAGGTGTTCAGGAACAGGAAGCCGGCCATCGCGGCGAACGCGCAGACGGCGATCGCGGTCGCCCCGCTGAACGGCGCGCTACGGAAGAAGCGCAGCTCGATCAGCGGCTCGCGCCGGCGCGGCTCGTAGAGGACGAGCCCGGCGAGCGCCGCCACACCCACGCCGAACAGCCCGACGATGCGCGCCGACGTCCAGCCCACGCCTGGGCCTTCGATGATCGCGTAGATGATCGAGGCGAGCATCACGATGACCAGCGCCTGGCCGATGGGGTCGATGCGCCGCGCCTTGGCCGCCCGCGACTCCGGGACATAGCGCGCGGTCAACGCGATCGCCAGCAGGCCGACCGGGATGTTCACCAGGAAGATCGCGCGCCAGCTGATCCCGACCAGGGCGCCGCCGATCACCGGGCCGAGCGCCATCGAGATCCCGACGACCCCGCCCCACACGCCGATCGCCTGCGCGCGCTCGCGCGGCTCCTCGAACGTGTTGCGGATGATCGACATCGCCACGGGGTTGAGCATCGAGCCGCCCACGGCCTGCACCATCCGGAAGACGACCAGCGCGGAGACGCTCGGTGCCAGCGAGCACGCGAGTGAGCCCAGCGTGAAGACGACCAGGCCGACCTTGAACACCCGCGCGCGGCCGAGACGGTCCGCGGTCGAGCCCGACAACATCAACAGCGACGCGAGCACCAAGGTGTAGGCATCGATCGTCCACTGCAGCTCGGAGACCGACGCGTCGAAGTCGGTCCGGATCGAGGGCAGCGCGACGTTGACGATCGTCACGTCCAGCCCGACGATCAGCAAGCTCATGCAGCAGATCGCCAAGACGCGCAGGCGTCCACGTCGGTCGAGGTCAGGTATGGCCATACGACAGTTATAGCACCACAATCGTTATACGGCCACAACGATCTACCCGGAGCGTTCGGCCGCCCCATCAGATGTCCGCCGCCCCCTCCGGTAAGGTCCCCTCGCGACATCATCAACAAGTTCGCCCCCGCGACCGCTTACGACGGCCCGGGGGCATGACCCAAGGAGTACGTACCTCCATGAGTGCCCCGCAGGGTAGCTTCGGCTGCCGTATCTCGGTCGACCCGTCGACCGCCGACGTGTTGCGTGTCGAGGCCAAGAAGGTCTTGATGTTCAACCACGAGCCGTTCGAGGACTTCCTGGACTATGTCCCGGTCAAGCAGTTGGAGCTGGCCGACATCTTTCGGGATGCGACGGCGGTGATCGATGCGTTGGGGTGGGATCCCGACATCAGCCTGCGACGCGACAGCGTCCAGGTGCCGATGACCCGCAGCCACATCGAGCAGTTGCACCGTCGCCGCTGCGATCTGCTCGACACCAACCTCGATCTCCTGACCGACATCGGCGCCGACAACCACTACAACGCAATCGTCATGTCCGAGATCCACGCCAACCGCCACGGCGTCGAGGCCCTCAACCGCGTCTTCGACGCCTACGGCGACACGATGACCACCTAGGAGAACGACGCAGCGAGCGGCGGCCGTGAAGCCGCCGCCCGCCGTTCCAGGTCACATCAAGCGACCTTGCTGACCGATCAGGTGAGGGTCAGAGTCTGGGTCGGGTTCCTCCATGAGCCGGTCATGGTGGCGGTGCCCACAGGGCTACCACTGAAGGACACGGTCAGAGAGCCCGAGCTGGCGTTGAGCGTGACAGTGTGGGTCGATGCGGTCCAGACACCGTTGAGCGTTCCATCGATATTGAACGTCAGACCACTCTGGGAGCCGC
This sequence comes from uncultured Conexibacteraceae bacterium, assembly GCA_963731005.1. Classification (GTDB taxonomy): domain Bacteria; phylum Actinomycetota; class Thermoleophilia; order Solirubrobacterales; family Solirubrobacteraceae; genus Baekduia. Next base: position 481,515 of record CAVSTZ010000002.1, read on the forward strand.
AGCTACCGGTGTAGGTCACCTGCGCGTGCCAGGGCGTGGAAGCGGCGGTGCTGGTCAAGCCCGTTGCCGTCCAGGGAAGCCCTGTCGGGGTCATGGTGACGCCACAGCCGGCCCCAGAGAGGGACGCGACACAGCCGCTCCAGGAGGCCGCGGTGATGTCGAGCGTCGAGGAGGCCGGCGTCCTGACGTGGGTAGCCAAATGCTGCCCGGTGCAGGTCCAGCCAAGGCCGAGGCTCGACGAGGCGTACGACGAGTTGGTCGAGTCGAGGGACTGGTTGGTGTTCAGCGGTCCCCAGACTGAGGCCGAGGCCATGGCCGGGACGGCGAAGGCGGCCATCGCGGTGATGGCGGCGATGAGGGTGGTTTTCTTGATGGTCTTCATCGGTTCTGCTCCTTGTGAAATTCTCGGCCCTAGTGCCGAGGTGGGTGGTTCAAGCCGGCGCCTGCACGCGGTGTGGTGGAGGTCGTCGGGCGCTGCTGGTTTGGCCCGTCCGCCCGTCGGGCGTCCGTGGAGGGCCGGTTGGCCGGCGCTCGTGGTGGTGCTCCCTTCCTATGGGCGGGCGGCCCTGGGCCGCCCGCCGGGATGTGGGGCCCGCGTGGGGCCTCAGGCTTTGGGTCTGGCCCTGGCCTTTTTGGCCGTGCGGGCCGTGGTCGAATAGGTGACCTGGGTCTTCTTGGTGCCCTTGGGCAGGTAGGAGACCTTGATGCGGATGTCGCGGTGAGCCCGTCGCGTCTGGCGGCCCTTGGCCGTCAGCTTGGCGGTGATCGTCGCCGAGGTCGCCGCTGTGATCGTGCGCCGGGTCGTCTTCAAGCCCGTGCCCGAGATCGTCAGGGTGCCGGCGCCGATGCCCGTGACCTTCACGCGTGCGCTGGTCGTGGTGAACGTCTTTGAGGCCACGGCCAGTGGGCAGTCGGGGGTCAGGCTCATCGCCCGGTCGACGCGCTTGCCGTTCTGGGCGACCGCGGAGAGGAACGGCTTCTCGGTGTCGGTGCAGACGTTGGCGCCGTCGGTGACGACCAGGATGCCGTTCTTGCCGCTGTCGAGCTTGAGCGAGAAGGAGCTGATCGGGGCGTCGGGGATCATCGAGAACGTCGAGACCAGATGCTTGTTGTCCGGCACCGAGCTGCTGGCCCGGAGGTTCAGGCTCACCTCACCACGCAACTCGAGGAGCAACGTCGGCAACGTCCGGATCTGACGACCCGACTTCGGATCAGTGCGCACCCCCTTGACGAAGAACACCTTGCCCGTCAACGGCGCCTTCAACAGCGGACTCACGGCGGTCGCGGTCCCGATCACCGACTTCTGCGGACACCGATCGGCGAGACCGTCGGTGTACTCACAGAGATTCTCCGACGCCGCGTGATCGGGATCCAACGCCAGGCTCAGCGGCAGGGTGACCTCGGCCGACTTCAACGCCGCCTCTCCCGGACGCTGCGTGACCAGAGCCTCGACGCCGGGATGGCCGCCGACCTTGGTCTCCTTGCTGCCCGTGAGCTTCATCGCCAGCTTCGGCGCAAACGGCATCTTCGCGCACCCATCGACCGCAAATGCGCTTGACAGGTTGACCGTCTGGCCACCCAGCGAGCCGATCGACGCCCCGATCGCCTTGCTCTCACACGAGGTCGGTGAGCGCATGAACCCCGGACGATCAACGATCACGTTGATCCGCCGCACCCGCAACGGCACGCCGTCACGGATGGTCGGCAGCGGATCGCTGACCACCGTCGCATGCGCATCGTCGGGGTCGATGTTCAGCGCCTGGCGCACCACCACGGTGCCGAGATCGAACGGGCCCGCGACCGCGTGCACCGCGATCGCCAACCCGTACGGGGCACCCTTGTAGGGGCCGGTCAACGCGACCGGTTGATCATGCAGGTAGAACGGGCTTCCGCCCGCACCCGCCGCCACCGTTGCCGAACCAACCCGCGACGCCACCGGACAACTACCCGCGTCGGCATCGGCGTCCGAGCACAAGGGGACGTCCTTGACCGCGGCCAGCAGACCACCGGGCAGGGTCACGTTGATGTTCTTGAAGACATCGGTGCGATCCTCACGGGTCAGGTCAAACGTGAACGGGCTCGACCCGCCCGCCTGGCTGGATGCCGTCCCGGCGGTCATGGCCGGCCCGAAGGGCAACGTGCCCGGACAAGCCGCGCCCTTGCCATCCCAACTCACGTCAAACGACGAGCTGTCGGTCCTGTCCGGCGTACCCGGAACCACCACACCATCGCTGCGGGTGCCACCGCGCGACCACGGCGTGAACACCCCGCTGGTCGTCGCCGCACCACACGTCGCTGGGTTGACCAACGGCGCCCGATCACCCGACTTGAACGTCAAGCTGAGGTGCTTGACCGGCAACTGCGGATTATCCGTAAACCGCGCCACCAACCGACCCGTCACCTTGTCAGCGGTCACCATCCCCGGCAACTTGACGTTGAGGCCATAGCGCTCGTTGTCGAGCTGGATCAACAACCGGAACCGGCCGTCCTGATCACCCGACGGATCCAGATCCCCCGGATGCGGCTTGATCAAGAACACATCACCCTCAAGCGGCTCGGCACCCGTCACCACATCGGTCTCCGGATCACGGGAGGCCAACAACGGTGTCGTCGCCACCACCGACCCGATCTTCGACGACTCAGGACACGACACCGGACTGATCGAGTCCAGATCGACCTGATCGCCGGCAGGATCGTCGGCGCGGTCGCTGCAGCCAGCGAGCCCATCGGCCGAGCTCGCGTTGACGGCAACACCCTGCGGAAGCGTCACCGTCGCGTCTTTCAACGCCGGCGGCGTCGGCAGGCTGGGATCAAACGTCGTGTTGGGGTCGGTCGGATCATTGGTTTGCGGGAAACCGAGATCGACCTTGTAGCCCGACGGCGCGTCCGCCTGCGAGCTCCCGCCGTCACCCGGCGAAGGACGACCGGTGATCTGCGGCTTGAACAACGACGCCAACTCCGGTCGATCACACCCCGTCACCGGTGGAGCAGGAGCCGATGCGGTGTGCCACAGCGGGTCGGTGAGGTCCGGGGTCCCATCCGGCCGCATCCGCGCCGGATGCTGCCAAGAATCGACAATGATGCGCGTGGTCGGCTGGCCGACGAGACAGTCGGTCTGGTTGGACAGAAACGGGATCGGATCTCCACCGACACCATTGCGTTGCGACGGCACGCCGAACAGCGTCACCGAGACACCGCGGACAATCAGACGACTCACCCCAGGCACCGTCACGTTCAGCCCGTATCCGCCGGCCCTCGGGCGCAGTTGGGGATAGCTGATGATCGCGTTGCTAGCGAACTTGAAGCCGAACTCGGCCGGATAGCCCCTTTCCGGCACCATGTTGTACAGCGGGTACGTGCCTGTGTTGGAGTTGATCGTGAGCGTCAGGGTCCCGACCTGGCTGGCCGACGGGCAGAGCGGGAAGATGGGTTGCGCGAGCTGAGGAAGCGTGCAACGCGGAGCGGCGCCGGCGGCGCCGACGAACCCCGGTGGAAGTTCGACCCAGAGGTTTCGCACGTCCTCGACCGGCGCAGGCCCTGTATAGCTCGGGAAGGTGAATGAGGTGGTGGCCTCGTAGGGATGGCCGCCGGCCACCGTGTAGTCGTCGCCGTCGGCGTCCAGGGACCGTGCGGCGAAGCTCGCAAGGCCGAACGGCGGCCGATCAATGACCGGGAACTGCTCTTGGACGGCGCTGTCCGCCGCGCCACCGCCCGAGGCCGTGACGGACGCCGTCAGCGCGCTGGGTGCGTCGGTGGCGACGTACAGCTCCGCGTCGAAGTCGTCGAACCTGTCACCTGGCGCGAGCGTGATGGCTCCCAGGCTGCAGATCAGCGCGGCACCGTCACGCACCGCCTTAGCCGTGGGACAGATCGCTGAGGTCGTCAGATTGCGCAGCTGTAGGCCCGCGGGCAGGCTTACCACCGCGGTGATCGGACCACTCGTCGGCGCATCACCGGAGTTCGTGATCGAAACGTCGAACCCAACGCCTGGGTCGCCGCGCATCACCGTCGAGGGGGCATGCGTGACCGATACCGTCAACTCCGGCCCAGCCGCGCGAGCCGAGGTGGCCAGGCACAGCACGGCGCACAGGGCGACGAGCAGCGCCAGGAGGATACGGTGAAGGTTGATGTGGTACGCGGACATGGGCCAACCTGTTGTTGTCGAGCTTCGGATCGGATCGGTGTTGGTCATGACCTCCGCCCCCTGACCATCGCACGTGATGTCTTCTTCTTGGCCGCCTTGGCGCGGATGAGCTTGAACGACACCGTCCGTGGAATCGCCACGTTGTCCTGGCGCATCTCAACCTTGACCGTGAGCTTGCCCTTGCTCTTCAGCTCAGCCCGCGCCCTCCTGGACAAGGTCAGCGACAGCGACACCGTCCCTGCCTTCGAAACCCTGTACTTGGCCGACCCAACCGTGCTCGACCGCTTGGCGATCGACGCCGACGCCACCGCCGACAACATTCCCGGCGCGTTCGTCGTCACCGACAACGACATCTTGCCCGTCAACGCCACACGCTTGCGCTGCGTTGCGGTCAGTGCCCGCACCGAGAACGCAGGCGTGCTCGGTGGCAGCACGTCCTCGCCCTTGGAGGGGCTCGCCTGCGAGAGGGGCGCCGGTGCGGACCGCTCACCTTGGCACGCGTCCCCTACGCACCCAGGAGACGACGACAAGTCAAAGCCCCCGTCAACCCGAGCGTCATAGATATCCAGCTGGGTATCGACGTCGTTGGCGGTCAGCTGAGCCGTCGTTGCGAAGTAGACATCCCGACCCGACGACGAGATCGACGCTGTGAGCGTTCCGAGGTCGACAAGGGCGTCGGACGTCGGTCGGCCGCTGGAGATCAGCGAGACGTGTCCGTCACGCCACATGTACACGTCGTAGCCGCCATTGGTGTCGGCCGGCGAGAGTGCCTCGTCGGTGAAGAAGATGGCCGCTCTGCCATCGTCGGTCATCGCCTCTCGCGGCCTGGTCGTGGCGCGCACATGCTGGTAGATGACCGGGTGGAACTGCGCATCACGGCCCGGCTCGTTGCCGCCCCTACCGTCAACGTCGGTGGAGAGTCGCTTCAGCGTCCCGGTGTCGGCGTCATAGTGATAGACGTCGGCCGCAGCATCCGTGTCGGCTTGCGGGCCGCTGTCGATCAGCGCGGCACGGCTCACGAAGATCAGATAACGACCGTCGTCCGTCGTCTGCGCCGCGCGGCCCGGAGCGTTGTCGGGCCCCCACAGATCGCCGTCACTGGGATCGAGCTTGCCGACGAATGTCGTCTCACCATCCGGATGTGCACTATCGCGCTCCCACACGTACAGGTTGTGGTCACCTGCCGCGGCGGTCACATCATCGGCCCCGTGGTTGGAGGCCAGGACGCCGGTGGCGACGAAGTACACCCGAGAGCCATCGTCGGAGATACGTGTGACCCCCTGGACATCGGCTCCGCTCGCCGCCCCGGAAACCTCGTGCAGCGAGGGGCACGGGTTGGTCGGTCCGACCGGCTCGGGGGCGCTGGTCGGAATGTCGCACTCGTAGAGGTCCTGAGTGGCGTCGGTGTCGTTATCGACGAGCTGCTGACTGGTCGTGAAGAACACCCGCGTTCCGGCCGCGTTGGCACCCTGGAAGAGCGGCGGCACCGTCGCCGCGTTACAGACACCACCAGGATCGCCCGACGCGCGGGTGCAATCGGATGACGAAACCTTGATCGTCGTCGTTCCGTCAATCCGCGCCCACACGGCCGGCGCCGGACACCGCGCCGTCCAGAAGATCGCATGACCATCCGTCGAGACCGCGTGATATTGACTCGGATCGAGTCGCGACGTGTTGTAGGCGCCATCGACCACGCCACAAGACGAGATCCTCTGACCGGCGTTGTCCGCGTCGACCAGCCGCGGCCGATCGTTGCCCGTCCCGACGTACTCGTACAGGTCGCCGCTGGGACCGCCGCCGGCCACGCCGAAGTCGGACACGATGACCACGTGAGACAGGTCCTCGGAGACCCCGATGTTGTTCAAGAATGGAGGAACCGCGGTGCCCCCTGGTGCACTCGGCGGGATCAGATCAGGGTCGGTCGCCGGGCCGACGCGGGTAAACAAGCCGGATCGGCCCCGGTAGAGGTCCCCCACCCCGATCGGCTCTTCGGCTCGGGACATAATCCACAGCGACGAGCCGAGGTCAGACGACATGATGAAGCTGTTGAAACCGCTGATGTTGTACTCCGGGCCGGAAGGGAACTGGGGCGTGGTCGACCAGCCGCTGGAAGAGCGGTCGGCGACATAGAGGTTGTTGGTGCCCGATCCCAGGCCGTTGTTGGCGAAGTTGCCGGCCACGACGTAGGCCACCCGGCCGTTCTCGGTGTAACCGACCTGGCTCGGCAAGAACCCCTCCTTGAACGGGTTGGTCACCAGCTCGTAGGCGCGGCAGTCGGGGAGCTGGGTAGAGTTGTTCTGGGCGCGCAGGGCGGCGTTGGGGCAGTCGTCGGCCAGGGCAGGGGTGGCGGCGAGGCCGAGCGCCGCGATGGCCATGGCGGCCACGGCGGTGAGAACGGTCGCCGCGCGCGCGGCGAGGGGAATGCAGTGCCTGGGGGTCATCGCTTGCTCGCGGTCTTGAAGGTGATGGTCTTGGTCTGAGTGGCTGTGGTGCCGCTGGCCGGGGTGTAGGTGATGCGGACGGTGACCTTGAGCTTTTTGCTCTTGGCCTTGTTGAGGGTCTTGTTGCCGGCCTTGGTGAGGGTGACCTTGACGGTGTGGGTGCCGGCCTTGGTGACCTTGGTCGCCGTGGCCGTCGTGTGGGCGGCGGTGGTGGTGACCTTGCCGACGCCAGGGAGCTTGAGCGTCAACGACGCGACCGTGCCCTTGACCACCGTCTTGGTGATGGTGAAGCGGTTGTTGGGGGCCTGGTAGATCGCGACCGCGATCGTGTTGGAGGCCTTGCCGCAGTTGATGGTCAGCGGCTGGGTGCCGGTGGCGGTGTCGGGGATCTCGATCGAGAATCCTGTCGCCGACCAACCCGACGGCACGAGCTGGGTGTCGCCGAGGGCGACGGTGCCGCCGACGCCGAGGTCACCACCGGTGATGGTGATGGTGTCGCCCGGCTTGGGGTGCTGGTTGTAGGCGTTGAGCACCGGTGCGCCACAGCCGTAAGCGGCTTGCGGGCTGACGGGCGGCGGCCCCGGCGGAATCTGCAGCGCGGCGGTGGCGAACACGACCTGATCGCTCGCGGCCGTGGCCCCGTTGCTGGTCACCGTCAACACGACGCGGAAGCTCTCCCCCGCGGGCAATCCGCCCAATGCTGCGCTGACACCGTGCGGGCCGTCACCGGCGGGTACCGGTTGGGCGTCGGTGGTCGTCGTGTAGGAGCCGTCGAGGGCGTCGACCGAGAACCGGTAGGTGCCGTCCTTGCCGTACGTGTTGACCGTACCGGCGATGGTTGCCTGGGTGGTCGTGACCGCGGTCGGATCGGTGGCCGTGGCGGCCGGCATCGCCCCGGTGGTGAACGTGGCGTCGTCGCTGGTGGAAGTCTGGCCGTTGATCGTCGCGACGACCCGCACGTGATAGGTCGTGCCCGGGGTCAGCCTGCCGGTGGCCTGGCTGACCGCTTCATCGGCGTTGCCCGAGCCGCCGTCGGTCTCGGCCGTCGTGCGGCCGTAGTCGGTGGTGGTGCCGTAGTCGAAGTGGTAGGTCGCTGGCGCGCCGTGGGGGTTGATGGTCCCGTGCAACGTGGCACCGAACACCGACACATCCGTCGCAGTGGGCAAGGTGCCCGGCGCGGTGAAGAACACACCATCAGCGCCGTGCTGCACCCCACCCGTGCCGTTGTCGGCGACCAGCCGGTAGTGATAGGTCGTCCCCGCGACGAGTCCGGTCAGGTCGGCGGTGACCGGCTGGTCACCGAACCCTGCCCCGGCGTCGGTGGCCGGGGTGCCGGCTCCGTAGGTGGTGTCGGTCCCGTACTCGAAGTGAAAGCTCGTGTCTGAGTTGTTGGGATTCAACGTGGCGTTGAGCGTCGCGCCGGTGGTGGTGATCGCCGAGACGAACGCCGGTGAGCCATCGAGGGTCGGTGGCACCGGGGCGGTCGTCAGGGTCTGGTCGTTGCCGGTGATCGACCCCGAGGCGTTGGTCCCGACGATCCGGTAGTGATAGGTCGTGTTGGGCGACAGCCCCGTCACCGCACCGGTCGCCGCGACCGCCCCGCTGCCCGTCAGCGGATCGGACTCCGTGGTCTGCGAGCCGTAGTTGGTGTCGGTCCCGTACTCGAAGTGATAGGTCGACGACACTCCACCCGGGTCGATCGTCCCGTTCAAGGTCGCCGAGCTCGTCGCGACCGACGACGCTGCGCTGGTCGTGACGGTCGGGCCTTCGAAGGTCGTATAACGCTGCACAGTCGCGTTGGCGTTGTCGGCCACATACACCGCACCCGACGTCCCATCGACCGCCACCCCGCCGAAGCCACCGATCTGCGGCGCACCGAACACCTGACCCAACGTGCTCCCGCCCGCGGCATAGCCCTGAACCTGCGGCGGGGCACCGCTGAACGGAAACACGCCCACGAACACCCCGTCACCGACCGGATCAGCAGCCACCGCCGCCGCAGAGCTCGCCGCCGAATCGAGCGTCGCGCCGAAGGTGCCGGTCGCCGAGTACCGGCTCACCGACCCGCCACCAAAACATCCGAAGTCGATGACGTACACGCGACTGCTGCCATCGACGGCCAACCCCGAGGGACAGGTGAACGCACCGCCGCCATCGGTGCCGTCAAACGAGGAGACAAACGCCCCGGTCGCACCGTCGAAGCGATCGATCACCGGCACACCCGACACCGTGTCGGTCGCCACCGCATACACCGTGCCGTCGCTCGGATCGACCGCGATCGCCCCTCCCGCGGCCAGCGCCGTCCCCGACACCCCCGTGTTCAAGGCATACGTGAACGTGCCCCCCGCGCTGTACTTCAACACCGTCCCGACCTGCAACGTGTTGTCAAACGCCGAGACGTAAACGGCGCCCGTCGGACTCACCGCAACCCCACCCACCTGCCCATAAGCCCCACCATCAACAGCAACCGACGACGCGTAGGTCCCATCAGCCGCGAACCGTTCAACCCGCGGCGCCGGCGACACACCATCACCACCAACATGACCCGGATCGGCCACCACCACATCACCCGACACCGGATCCACCGCCACCCCCGACGGCCCCCCACCCGCAAACTGGCCCGGATCACTGCCAGCCGCACCGAACGCCCCGGCAAAGCTGTGACCCGTCGTCGCCCACGCCGACCCCGTCACCGCAAGCGACAGGCTCAGGACAGCGCCGACCGCCACCACCAGGACGCGCAAGGCGGCGCGCCGCCGACCGTGAGCCGCGACGGGCGCGCAAGCGCCCACCCGAGAGCCAGAAGCCTTGTTCATCAGTGCGTGTCCTTGGTCGTGACGGAAGGTTGATCGGCGACGGGCTCGGCGCAGTCGCCGTGCGCCGGCCACCGGCCGGTGATCAGCGAGGGGCGAGCGGAGGTCGAGGCGCGCAGGGCATGCGCGGCCTCCTCACCGCGAGCGGTCAGACGCCAGGCGTTGGTGCGCCCTTCCTTGCGGCGGCTGACAATGCCCGCAGCCTCGAGTCGAACGAGGTGGCGGCTCATCTGACTCTCATGACGCACGTCGATGGCCCGAGCGATCGCGACGTTGGCGGCGCCAGGATGCGCAGCGAGGTAGCGCAAGGTCTGGCCGGTCAGCTCGGTGACCAGCAGCCCGCGCTCGTCGGCGCCGCCGGTCACCGTCGGCGTCCAGCGGGTCACGTAGGCGGTGACGGCGCCCCGGCCGGCCGCCCGTGCGACCGCCTGGCGACGGCCAACGAAGGGCGACAGCATCAGGTAGATCGCCCCGCCGGTCAGCTCTTCGATCGATGCCTCGGGCTCCTCGGTCAGGCGCCGCAGCGCCAGCTCCCAGACGCCGCCCAGCGCACCGGTCAGCGTCTCCTCGCCTGACAGCGCCGTGCTCGGCGCGTCGGCCAAGAGCGTCGCGATCCGGCCGATCACCGCACGTCGCAGACGCAGCGCGTCGCGCCCGCCGCCCGCCGCCGGCATCAGGCACAGATGCGCGAGCACACGATCGGCGTCCAAGGCCCCCAACAACGCCTGTGTCGCGGCGACCGTCCGGTCCTCCCACACCGACCCGGCGGCGTCGACCGCCTCGGTGACGTGGGCCAGCAGCCGGCCGTAGGCGGCGTCGAGCGTCTCGACGAGGCACCCGTCGCGGTCCTCGTAGAGCTCGTAGAAGGTGCGGCGCGAGATCCCGGCGCGCTGGCAGACGTGGTGGACGCCGATAGTGCTCCCGCCCAGCTCGGCGATCAGCTCGCCCATCGCGGCGACCAAACGCTCACGCTGGGTCGTCGCCCCTTGCATCAGGCGGCTGCGCTGGCGGCCGCTCTGCGGCGGCTCGCCCACGGCGTCGCTGGTCCTGCCCACAGGCACGGTGTGCACGTCCACTGCTCCTCCATCAACCCACTCGACCCGACGACCGGCGCCGTCGGCGCCCGTCTCCTCTCCCACCGCCACCGCGAGCCGATCAGACGGGCCACGGTGCGTTCGGCAACGTAAACGCTGCGATGTGCGGAGTCAAGTCTTAACGAGTCATTTCGTTTTTTTGGACGCCTCAACGGCATCGTCGGCGTCGCCGGAAGGCGCCTCCAGCGACAGCCCGAAGAACCACGCCTCGTCCAGCGCCGCCAAGGCCTGCTCCTCGGCGCGCTCGGCCACCGACCCCTCGCCGGCGACGCGCCGCCGCTGCACCGCGGCGATGACGCTCCACAGCGTCGTGCCATCACGCAGCGACGCGGCCTCGCGCACGACGAGCTCCAGCGCGGCCTCACCCGCCTCGCCCTGATCCAGGAGCGCCTCGATCCGCTCCAGGTCGGTCGGCTGTCGCACGGTCGGCGGCTTGGCCGGGCCGATGTCGCCCGACCGTCCGGCGAACGGCGCGAGCGCCAGGGCCGCGAGCTCGGTCTGGCGCGCCAGCAAGGACCGGTCGGGGTCATGACGCAGGCCATCGACGGTGATCGCGTCGATCGCCGTCAGCACCGTCTCGACCCCCACGCGACCGGCGGTCGGCAGTGCTGTCAAGCCCTGCAACGCCTCGAGCACCGGAGCGCGGAGCGCGTCGCGCGCCGCTCGGGCGCGCTCGCCGGCGGCGGGGACGTCGCGCAGGCAGGCCAGCGCCCAAGCGCGATCACAGTCGAGGATCGCCAGGTAGGTACCCAGCGCGGCGGCCGCCCCGCGCGCCGAGCTGCGCTCGGCCCGCAGCGCGCGCAGGATCTGCGGGATCGCGTAGGCCGCCGCGGCGTCGTAGGCCCAGATCAGCGCCTCTTCCTTGCTGCCGAACGTCTCGTAGAAGACGCGGCGCGACACCCCTGCACGGTCGGCGATGTCGGTCACCGCAGCCGCGCCGTAGCCGCGCTCGGCGATCTCACGGACCGCGGCGTCGACGATTCGGGCCCGGCGGTGGAACGCCTGCGCCTCGCGCGGCAGGCCCTCGACCGCGACGTCTTCCGTTGAAGCAACATCGCTGTTTTTCAACATCAGGGCCGATGGTAACTCGAATGTCAATTCTTACGAGCGCAAAATTTCCTAAGACGAGGACCACCTCACCGGACACCCTGTCCGAAAAGCCCCCGCGGCCAGGAGGTGGGATGTATCCTCGTGGGCGTATGGCGTCCGTTCGCCCAGGTTCGTCCCGCCGGCTGCCACGCGGCCGCAGCGCGCTGGACGCCGACACCGTCGCCGCCCACCAGCGACGGCGCCTTTACGACGCGGTCGCCGCGCTGCTGGGCGAGCAGGGCTACGGGGCGACCACGGTGCAGGCGCTCAGCTCCCGCGCCGAGGTCTCGACCCGCGACTTCTACGCCCTCTTCACGAGCAAGCAGCAACTCGCCCTCGACGCCTGCGATGCCGCCATCGAGGACGCCTGCCACCCCCTGCGGGCCGGCGCCATCACCCAGGACGACCTGCGCGGCAGGCTGGCGACGGTGCTGACGGCCGTCGTCGAGACCGTCCTCGCCGCCCCCGCGGCCGCGCGTCTCGCCATCGTCGACATTCCCGCCGTCGGCCCCGAGGGGCTGGCCCGGCGGCGGTCGCTGAGCATCGGGCTGCACGACCTGCTGCGCCAGGCCGTGACGGTCGACGGCGTCGCAACGATGTCGGATGCGGCGCTGGCCGTGCTGGCCGGCGGCACCCTGCAGACCGTCGGCGGGCACCTCCGCACGGGCAAGCTACGCCCACTGCGCAACGCCGCCGTCGAGCTCGCGGCGTGGGGCGCGGTGTACGAGACCGACCGACCCCGGCCGCTCCCGACCCGCGATCCGCTGCTGGAGTCGGCGCCGATCCTGGCCGAGCGACCGCTGCCGAGGGGACGCCACGGCCTGCCGTCGGGATTCGTGAAGCGCTATCAGCGCACCCGGATCCTCGAAGCCGTCCTTCAGGTCTCGGCCGAGCGCGGGTTCGAGGCCGCCTCGGTCAAGGAGCTGATCACCGCCGCGGGCCTCTCCCCCGAGGTCTTCTACGAGGCCTTCCCGTCCAAGGAGGCCGCCTGGGCGGCCGCGTTCGAAGAGGCTTTCTCGCAGCTCTACCTCGCGGCGTGGCGGGCGACCTCGCCACAGGCCGACCGTGCCGCGCAGGTCGCCGCGACCGTCGCCGCCTGCCTGGAGTACCTCGCCTCCGAGCCGCAACGAGCGCGCCTGCTGCTGGTCGACGCGCCGTCGGCGGGCCATGCCGGCCTCCCGGCGATCGACGAGGCGCTGCGTGGCTTCGCCCACCTCCTCAACCCCGCCCTTGCGGCGCCGGGGCTGCCCAAGCTGTTGCCGAGCACGATGGTCGCCGGCATCGCCGATCTGACGGCGGGATGGGTGCTCGAAGGGCGGACGGCCCAGTTGCCCGACCTGACCGCGGCGCTGATCGAGGTCATCCTGACGCCGACGCTCGGCCTGGCCGCCGCGACACGCGCCGCCGACGCCGCGGTGCGGCCACCGGAACCGGATGCCGGCGACGACGAGCGTCAGCGCCTGATCGACGCCTTCGCCGAGGCCGTGGCGCGCGACGGGCTGGCCGCCACCCGCCTGGCCGACGTCGCACAAGAGGTGGGGGTCGAGCTGGACCTCGCCCGGGCGCTGTTCGTCGACGAGCTGGACTGCGCCACCAAGGCGCTCGACGGCTGGATCGGTCAGCTGGTCGTCATCGCCGCGGGCGCGTTCCTCGCCGCCGCCGGCGATCCGCCGCTGGCCGCCCACCGGGCGCTGGAGGCGGCGCTCTGGCACATGGCGCGAACGCCCGCCGTCGCGGCGCTGATCGTCTCGGAGGATCCCCGACTCTCCCAGGTGTCGGCGACGTTGCGGGAGCGCTACATCGCGCTGTTCCTCCAGCTCGTCGCCGGTCAGGTGCCGGCCGCCGAGCAGCTCGCGCCGCGACCGCTGGCCACCCTCGAGCTCGTCATCGACGGCGTGCTGGCGACCCTGCGCCGCTTCGCCGAGCAACAGCGGGTGCCCGAGCTGCCCGAGCAGCTCCCGGTGCTCAGCCTGCAGTGCCTGACGCCGTTCTTCGGGGCCGACGAGGCCCGGCGCGTCGCGTCACTGACGGCCGTCACGCCCCGTCGCTGACCACTCGGCGACGGGCGCTTCCGGAGCCGCAGACGTTTGCGGTACATGTGTTTGGGAGCCATCAAAGTTCCTCGTCGGAACCCTGGATTTCTCGATGATCGCAGGCGTATCTTCACGCTCATGCACCGTGTCGGTTTTCGAGCATCAAGCTTCGTCGCCCACGACGAGCGCGAGCAGTTGATGGCCATCTACGCCGCGGTCGTCTACGAGCGTGGCTACGCCGCGACCCGACTTGCCGAGGTGGCGCGACGCGCCGACGTCCCGCTCGCCGTCGTGACCGACCACTGGCCCACCGAGGTCGACTGGCTGCTGGAGACGGCGGCGACTGCGACCCGACAGCTCTTCGCCCACGTGGCCGACGCGTTCATGGGCGTCGATGACGCGCCGCGGGCCGTCCACGTCGCGTTGGACACCATGTTGCACGACCTGGCCGCGGCCCCGGAGATGGCCTACCTGTCGTTCGTGGCGCTGCCCGGCCTCGGCCCGCTGGTCAGCGAGCACCGTGTTCGTGGGCTGAAGCTGTTCTGCGCCTTGCTGCGGCCGGCCTTCGCCGCCCGCGACGACGGCCCGCCGGATCCGGAGGCCGTCTTGCTGTGCATCGCCGGTGGCCTCTGGGAGCTCATCCGCCGCCATACGCTGCAGCGACGCCTGCATGAACTGCCCGACGCGCTGCCCGCCGTCAGCCATTTCTGCCTGTCGACGTGTTTCGGCGTCGAGGAGGCGCTGCGGGTCAACCGGTTGGACTCGGCCACGCCGTCGCGTGAAGCCGACGCGCCGCGGACGTGACTTCGGCGAACATCACGCCATGTCTTCAGACGACGCGACCAGGGCGCGACTGCAGCAGCACTGGGAGGCTTCGGAGCGCGGCGACGTCGACGCCGAGCACGCGATCTACGCCGCCGACGCGATCCTGGACTACCCGCAGTCCGGTGAGCGCTTCAGAGGTCGGTCGAAGATCCAGGCCCAACGCGGCGGGCACCCGGCCGAGCGCCACTTCACCGTCCGCCGGATCCTGGGCGGCGGCGACCTGTGGGTGAGCGAGTGCGTGATCACCTATGACGGCGTGCCCACCCATTCGGTCAGCGTCATGGAGTTCACCGACGGTCTCGTCACCCACGAGACCCAATACTTCGCCGACCCCTTCGACGCGTCTCCCGCGCGGGCCGCGCTCGCCGAGCAGAGCATCCGGTAGGCGACGCGGCGGGCTGTGACACAAGGGTAAGGAGATCGCGCGAGTCGACAGTGAGGCCGCCCGTACATGCCGGGCGGCTCTGGCGCCTCGCGACGTGGCCCGGTAGGCACGCAGCAATGATCACGAAGTCCGAGCAGGTCGCACCGGCCCGACGTCGATCGCAGCTGGCCGATGCGCTCCCGGTGATCGTCCTGGGCGTCGGTTTGCTGATCGTGGTCATCGTCGTCTCCACGTCAGACAAACAGTCGAGCTTCGCGGGTCTGCGGACGTTGCTGACCAGCATCTATCTACCGAAGGCGGTCGGCACGCTGCCACCGTTCGTCCGCTGGCCGCCGATCGAGTCGTTCAGCCCGGACATCGCGCATCGGTCCTGGCTGCTGACGATGATCTTCGACGTCACGTACCTCACGTCGACGACGGCGATCGGCAGCGGGATCGTCCGCGCGCTCCAAGGTGACGACAAGTGGCCGACGCCCGTGCGATTGCTCGCGGGCTTTCCACCCGGGTATCTCATGACGCTCGCGCCGCTGCAGCTGCTGTTCACCGCGGTGCCACTGGCGACGGCGTCCTGGATCGGACTGGCCGCCGTGCCGGCCTCGGCGATCGCGCTGCACCGCCGCAGCCTGATCGACGGCGTGCGCAACCTGCGGCTCCGGCCGCCGCGGCGCGGGGGCGCGACAGCCGCGGTGAGCATCGCCCTGGCGATGGTCATGGTGGCGGCGGTCCATCGACTCCAGCAAGGCTGGTTTCACCTCACCCAGGACTCGATCGCCTTCCTTCTGCAGGGGGCCGAAATTCAGCTGCACCGGGTGCCGACCGTGGAATACCTCCTTCACTGGAGGACCCAGACCGATGAGTGGCTCTTCAACGCCCCGATGATGTTCGCCGACGGGCGCAACGGCGATCTCTGGTTCCCGTTCTACATCACGCAAAGCGTCAGCCTCGCGGGCTTCCTGTGTCTGGTCTACGGCATCGTGCACCGCATCGCCCGGCAGCGAAAGGTTCTGGCGGGATCGTTGGCGGTCGCGACCGTGTTCGGGTCGACCCTCGCGATCTACCCATGGGTGTACGTCACGATCGTCGGGGGCGGGCAACCGGTCCTCGCGCTGTCGCACCCCGGACGACACATCGGGATCGTCGCACCGTGGGCGGCGCTGCTGATCATGCAGAGCCCGCGCATGGCACCACTATGGGCCCTGGCCCTCGCGACGCTCGGGCTCGGATTCGTCACGCTCAACGATGTGCTCTACGTCGGACTCGCCGTGACGGCGGGCCTGATCTGGCACATCCTCCGCGGGCGTCCTGGCGTGCTCGGGCCGCGCGCGGCGCGCTTCGGCGTGCACGCCACCCTGGTCCTGGCGCTCGCGTTGCCCCTCGTCGCCTACTCGTTCACGCGGCACGCGCCGTCGGCGCCCATCGTCCCGACGCTGATCCTGGCCGCGGCGTGCCTGGCGGCAGTGTCCGGGGCGGCCGTGATCGGCTGGGGCACGGTGAAGGGCAAGCAGCAGACAAGTGGTGGCCGGTGGCCGGCGTTGTACGGAGCCTGGGTCGTGACGGCGGCCGTCGGCATCCTGTTCTCCGACAACGTCGGAGGCGCCAGGATCGGCATCCGCCTCCACGACTTCCTGGTGCCGTTGCTCCCGGGGTTCGATGGTCCGGTCGCCGTCCGCGGTGAGCTGAGCGACGGCGTGTTCGCCGGGCTCTCCTTCCCGGTCTTCTCGCAGGGCGCGTGCGACACGAACACATCGTGCGGCGGGATCCCCTCCTTCCTGATGGGTTACGGCGTCCTGTTCTCACTGATCCTCGCGGCGTGGGTGGGGTATGGGCGACTGAGGCCGGAGACCGAGAGAACCAATCAGCGTCGGGTCGCGATGTTGACCGGCCTCGCCGCGCTGCCGCCGGCCATGATCCTCGTGTTCTTCACGGGCGGCGACATGCTCGAAGCGGGCGCCTTGACCCGCATGCTCGAATTGCCGTACTACACGCTGTTGGTCCTCGCGGTTCTGGCCTTCTGCGAGATGCGACGCCAGTGGGTGGCCCTCGTCGGCGTGAGCTTCCTGGCGATCTGGACGATCGTTCCGCTCCTCAGTTTCGAGTGGCCGGTGCAGATGGCACGCAACGCCGAGTTCTACCTTCAGAAATTCGGCGTACTCTGAGGCCGCCGCTTGGCAGCGTCGGCGAACTCGGGGGACATCGGCCGGGAGACGGTGACCGCTGAGCCGGTCGCGAGCGAGACGTGGCTGGGTCGGGTGTCGGCCAGCCACGCCCAGGAGGGTCCGTAGATGGCCGCGAAGTCCACGTCGAGATCGACTTCGGCGATCTTGTGCAGCGCCCAGGTGGGGTGGGCGACGTGGTAGAGCACCGCAGCACCGTTGCGGCGCCGGCCGATGCCCAAGGAGTGGTCGGTCAACCAGTGTGCCGGGCTGTCGGGCACGGGGAGCGTGCCGGTCGCCGATGCCGTCACGTCGATCGACGAGCCCCTGGCGAACCTGTGCCAGACCCGCAGAGAGCTTGAGTCTGCTGCGAGCTCCCTGCCACAGGCCATCGGGACGCGGACATATGGCTCGTTGTATCTGAGCCGCGCGACGGTGGCGATCGCCCGGCGCGGAACGAGCTCGCGAAGGAACACCACCGCACGTTGGCCGCGATAGCGAACGTAGAACCGGAGGTTGATCTCGGGAAAGCGAATGTGACCCGGTATCGGAACGCCGCGAACGCGTGTCCTCGAGAACGCGAACGCGACGAGACTGACGCGCGGCGAGCCGTCCAGGGTGTCGATCGTCGCTCCCGGAGGCAGATACGGGGTGAGTCGGTCCTGCGAGCACGGGAAGGTGACGCCGATGACGTCACGCCACTGCGCTGTCAAGAACGGTGAGCCAGGCGGCGGAGCGATGTCCGCAGGAGGCGCAACGTCGCCCTCGATCACGTTGCTCATCTGACCATGGTATTTGGAGCGCGATGGCACGCCCTGCGATGACTCCTCATCGCTCTCTCTCCACATGTGGTGATTGCGTTGCATCGGCGTACCGGGCAGGGCAGCCGTGCTCGGCGGCCTCGGGGCGCAGCTCGTAGTGCCACGGCTCGTTGTCATAGATCTGGCAGAGCCCGTACGCGGCGCCGTGGGCCGACAGCCACGCCGCGGCGTCGGTGTGCCCGATGTCGATCGCATCCCCCGACACGTGCGCCGACGTCTCCGGGGTGGCCACCCAGCGGGCCGCTTGCGCGCGCGAGCCGTACTTCGCGACCGCCTGCTGGAGCAGGTACTCCTGGTAGGCCCGGGAACGCCAGCCGCTGTCGACCAAGAACCGGACGCCGTCGTCCGCGGCGCCGGCTGCGGCCCGACGCACCGCGCCGAGGAGCGCCGGATCGAGCTTGGCCACACCCGGGATCCCGTCGTCGAAGACCGTCGTGCCGTCGGGGACGGCGCCGTCGGCCTCGCCCAGGGTTCGGCGATGTTCACCCTGCAGGATGCGGATGGGCGCGGTGGCCGTAAAGGACGAGGACGCCGGCCAGTGGTCGCCGACGGCCACGGCGATCGTCGCGGCGACGATGAGCAGGCCGGCGACACGGATCCGGTGCATCCGGATCGGCCGCGTCGTTCGTGCTGGTTGGCCGTGGGGCACGCCCGTCAGTCAACGCAGCGTGGTGTTGCCGGCACGTATGCGGTTTTCGATACGTCGACGATATGCGCCGGCTCGTAGCATCCGAGCGTGCGCGTGCTGATCGTCGAGGACGAGCCCTTCATGGCGGAAGCGATCCGCGATGGCCTCCGCCTGGAGGCGATCGCCGCGGACATCGCCGGCGACGGCGGCACCGCCCTGGAGCTGTTGAGCCTCAACACCTACGACATCGCCATCCTCGACCGCGACATCCCCGGGCCGACCGGTGACGAGATCGCCGAGCGCATCGTCGCCTCCGGCAGCGGCATGCCGATCCTCATGCTCACCGCCGCCGACCGCCTCGACGACAAGGCCACCGGGTTCGGGCTCGGCGCCGACGACTACCTCACCAAGCCCTTCGAGCTCGCCGAGCTCGTGCTCCGTCTCCGAGCGCTCGACCGCAGGCGCGCACACAACAGGCCACCGGTGCGGGAGATCGCGGGTCTGCGGCTGGACCCGTTTCGCCGCGAGGTCTACCGCGACGGCCGCTACGTCGCGCTGACCCGCAAGCAGTTCGCCGTGCTCGAAGTGCTCGTCGCTGCCGAAGGCGGTGTCGTCAGCGCCGAAGAGCTCCTGAAACGGGCGTGGGACCAAAACGCAGACCCGTTCACCAATGCCGTGCGCATCACGGTCTCTGCACTGCGCAAGCGGCTCGGCGAACCGGCGATCATCGCCACGGTGGCCGGCGTCGGCTACCGGATCGACGCAGGAGCAGACGCCGCAGGCGAGGGAGGCGACGGTGGATAGAGCACCCGGCATGAGCGTTCGCCTCAAGCTCACCCTCAGCTACGCCGCGTTTCTCATGCTCGCAGGCACCCTGCTGCTCGCGGTCATGTGGGTATTTGTCCTGCGCCACTTGCCTGCGGTGACCGACGTCCCCGGCGGGGTGCTGTTCCGCTCGGTCCTCGTGCACGACTTCGCCACGGCCGCGGGCGTGGCGCTGGTGTTCCTGCTGATCTTCGGTCTGCTGGGAGGGTGGATGCTCGCCGGCCGCATGCTCGCCCCGCTGGACCGCATCACCGACGCCACCCGCATGGCCGCGACCGGATCGCTCTCCCACCGCATCCGACTTCAGGGCCCCAGCGATGAGTTCCGCGAGCTCGCCGACGCCTTCGACGCCATGCTCGCGCGGCTCGAGGCCCACGTCGCCGAGCAGCAGCGATTCGCCGCCAACGCCTCCCACGAGTTGCGCACCCCGCTGGCCGTCACCCAGACGCTGCTCGACGTGGCCCGCAAGGATCCGAACCACGACAACGGCGAGCTCGTCGATCGCCTTCACAGTGTCAACACCCGAGCGATCGACCTCACCGAAGCGCTGCTCCTGCTCAGCCGCGCCGACCAACGGTCCTTCTCCCGAGAGCACGTCGACCTGTCGCTCCTGGCCGAAGAGGCCACCGAGACGCTCCTCGCCCTCGCCGAGCGACGCGGGCTCACCATCGAGACCTCCGGCGACGCGACCCCCACCATCGGCTCACACGCGCTCCTGCTGCAGCTGAGCACCAACCTCGTGCACAACGCGATCGTCCACAACCTGCCTGCACAGGGCAGCGTGTGGGTCACGACCAGCGCTCATCCCAAGGGCGTCGTGCTCACCGTCGAGAACACCGGCGAGAAGCTCACCCCGCAGATGGCTTCCACGCTCGGCGAGCCGTTTCTGCGCGGCCCCGGACGCATCCGCACCGAACACGCGGGTGCCGGCCTCGGCCTGGCCATCGTCAAGAGCATCGCCCAAGCGCACGATGGAACCCTGAGCCTCACGCCCCGGGCCGGTGGCGGGCTCTGTGTAACCGTGCACCTCCCTGCGGCGCCACCGCACGCCGGGAGATGATGGACCCTACGTATCCGTAAGCTGCGCGGCAGCGAGCGACGAACCGCCAGGAGATGGGAGGCCGTGATGCGTGGTCTGATGGGAACAGTGGCGATGGTGATGGCATTGCTCGGAGCAGCGTCCGCCGCTGAAGCCGCGATACCGCAGCCGGTCTACTTCTGGGAGAGCACGGCCGCGACGATCGCCGGGCCTGGACAGCAGTCGCTCCCACCGGTGATCGCACCGAAGACGATCGCCCTCTTCGCCGACGGGTCGTGGGACGTCGAGCGGCTGCGGTGGTCGGGCTGGGGTTCGAGCGTCGCACGGGCCACGGGCATCAGCAGCGCGAGCAACGGCATCCCGAACCAGGCCGAGGGCAAGCGGATCACGTCGGCGGCACGCGTAACGCTGTCCGATCCGGGGAAGTTCGAGGGTCGCGAGGTCTATCGCTGCTTCACGCTCACGATTGCGTCACATCCTAGTTCTAATCAGCACCTGTGCCTCAAGCACGAGGGCGACTCATGGTACTTGGCCGCCAAGCCATCGACCCCGCGCCGGCCGGTCGCCACCACCGACTTCCTCGCACGCACGATCGGCGGCGGCTGCTCGATGAGCACGCTCCAGGTCAAGTGCGAGACCTACAACACGCCCGGCCAGGTGACGACGCTGAAGCCGAGCGGCGCCGTGACGACCTGCCTCCTGAAGGCCGGCGCGAACCGCTGCGGCCAGGGCGACTTCGGGGAACACACACCCCACTACGGTGTGGGCAAGAACGTCACGGTGGGACGCTTCCGCTGCCAGGTGCTGACGGCAGGAGTGCGCTGCACCGTGGCCACGACCGGCAAGGGCTTCCTGATCTCGAAGACCGAGACCAAGCGCGTCGGCCCGTCTTAGCGACTCGCCGACCTACTTCACGATCGTGAAGCTCAGCGTGCTGGGCTTCGAGGCCTTCCCCGCGGCGTTGACCGCGGTGGCCGTGACCCGGTAGTGGCCGGGCTTGAGCTTCTTGGTATTCGACAGCCGAGCTTGGAAGCTGACCGTGTTCTTGCCGGCGCGCCCGGCGTGCTTGATCGTCCCGAGCGTCAGCGTGCGCTTGCAGCTCTTGGCCTTGTGGTTCCTCGGCGTCTGCGCCACGCAGCGCGCGCCGGACTTCCGGCCCGTCACGCTCTGGGTGAACGCGAGCGCGACGGTGGCCGGCTGGTCGAGCGTGAAGCTGAGCCGCGTGCCGACCGGCGCGCGCTTGGCGGCCTTGGCGAAGACGGCAAGCGCCTTGCCCGCCCGCCAGGTCGCGTGCGTCTGGGCGAAGTCGGTCAGTGCCGGAGCGGCGGTGGAGCCCGGTCCCGAGGGCCCGGCCGGCGGCGCGGGGTTCACCGTCACCGACGTGGCACTGGAGAGCGCGCCGCCGAAGCCGTCGCCGATCGCGACACTCACGGCGTACTGGCCGGCGGCGCTGTAGGTATGCGTCGTGGTCGCACCGGTGCCGGTGGTCCCGTCGCCGAAGGACCACGTGTAGCTCAACGCGTCCTGGTCGGCGTCGGCGGCCGCCGCCGAGAACGTGACCGGCGTCCCGGCGACGCCCGGGGACGGCGCCGCGGTGGCGCCGGCCGCCAGGATCGGCGCGGTGTTGGGCAGCGTCAGCTCGACGTCGTTCCCGGTGCCTCCGGCGTAGGTCAGCTTGAAGAGCTGCGTCCCGACGAGCACGGATGTGCCCTCGGGCAGCCCGGCGAAGGTGCCGCCCACAGGACCGCTGCCCAGGTTGTCGATGATCCTGAGCTTGGCGTGCGCCGGGGCGACGTAACCCGGAGCGATGTTGATGTGCAGCGTGCTGTTGCCCAGTGCGATCGACCCCGTGGCACTCGCCGCGCCGACACCGGCGTTGGTGACGTCCACGTCGAACGTCGAGGACGCGGTCAGCGCCAGCCCGCCGGTGATGGCGTAGGTGCCGGGCGCCACTGAGGTTCCCGGAGCGAAGTGACCGCCGGCCACGGAGACGACGCCGCTGGTGCCCAGCCCGCGCAGCGTCCCGCCGCCCGACACGCCGAGCGCCGACGACGACAGCGAGCCACCGGGATTGACCGTCAGCGTGCCTGCCGTCACCGTGGTGGCGCCTGTATAGGTGTTCTCACCGTTGATCTGAAGCTCACCGGTGCCTGCCTTGGTCACCCCGACCGTCGGGCTGACGCTCGGCGTGATCGGACCCAGCGACAGCACCGCCCCGCCGCTGACGGTGACCGGCAGCGCGAAGGCCGATAGCGCGCTCAAGCGGATCGGCGCGGTGATCGCCGATGACCCACTGGCGGTGACGCCCGCCACCGAGGAGGACAGCACCAGCGCACCCGTCGTCGCCTCGATCGATCCGCCGGTCAGGGCCAGGGTGCTGGTCAGCGACAGGTTCCCCGCGCCCTGGGTGACGTGGCCGGCGACGGCGACCGAGTTGACGGTCTCGTTGACGCCGTTGAGGTCCAGCAGCCCGTCGGACGCGATCGTGACGTTGCCGGTGCCGGCGATGACGTCGCGGAAGAGCAGCTTGACGCGTGCGCTGTTGGCGGGTTGGCCGGCGACGGTGCCGCCGATCTGCAGGTCGCCCGGGACGAGCGAGCCGGCGCTCGTCGAGAACAGCTCCAGCGTGCCGGCGCTGCCGTTGGTGTCGTTGGACGCGACGGTCGTGGAGCCCGTGTAGGTGTTGTTCGACGCCTGCGCGAACTCGACGCTGCCCGGGCCGTACACCCGGATGCCGGCGTTGCCGCTGATCACGCCCGACAGCGTCAGCCGCTGCCCGGCCGTCGCGCTCTGGATGAACAAGTTCGAGCCGCTGTTGTTGACGATCGCGCCGGTGATCTGGTTGCCATCGGAGCTCGACTTGATGTTGATCGTGGCCTGCGCGGCGTCGATGTTGACCGTGCCACCGATCGTGCTGCCGCCGGCGGTGCTCGTGAAGAGGATGTTGGCGACCGCCGCGGCGACGTCGTCGACGCTGGAGGTCGGGGTGGTGAACGTCACGCCGTCGCCCGCCACGGGAGCCCCGCTGGGACTCCAGTTGGCCGCGTTGGACCACGCCGCCGTCCCACCCCCGCCGGTCCACGTGCGCTGGGTCCCGGCGGAGGCCTCGCCGGTGAGGACCAGGAAGCAGAGCACGAGCATCACCGAGGCCGACAGGCAGCGCGTCATGGCGCGCGATCTTACTGGCGCCGCGCACCCCGGAGCTTCCCTCGGGCCGCCGACCGCAGCGCGACCGGCCGCTTGCGGCCCTCGCGACCGTACGGCTGCTCGGGCCACGGCTTCCCTCCCTCGGGCTCGCCGACCTCGAAGATGACCACGACCCGGCGGACGAAGGCCGGGACGTCGACCGCGGTGTCGACGACGTCGGTGCCTTTCTCGGCGTGCGTCAGGAGGCGGAAGGGGTCGGCCATGCTCGCGCCGGGCCCGCCGGTCACGGTGACGATCGCCTCGTGACGGCCGTGCTGGAACGGCGTGAAGACGCCGACGTAGGAGCCACTGCCACCGCCCTCGGGAAGGTCGTCGTGCAGGACGACCGTGCGGCGCGCGCCGTTGGGCGACGTCACGACCGCGCGGGCCTCTAGCCCGGTCAGCGCGTAGCGCCAGCGCGCGGAGGCCGAGATCGACACGGGCGCACCCGCCTCGCCCATCGCCGGCGCGGAGGCGAAGACCTGCAGGTTGCGGTTCTCGCCGCCGGCGACGACATGACCCTCGAACGCCGGGCCCGGCTTCGCACGGACGGCGACGATCGTCCAGCGGCCCGGATCCGGGTGGTCGACGACGATGAACTCGTGCGGCGCGGCGCTGGCGACCTGAACCGCGTAGCCGCCGGGCGTGGTGTCGACGACCGCGCCCGCCGGGTCGATGAGGTAGAGCCAGACGTCGACGTCGCCGGGGTGGTTGACCGTGAAGCTCGCGCGGTCGGCGTCGGGCTCGACATCGACCGGGATCGCGACCAGGCGGCCGTGCCGCGCGCCCCCGCCGCCCAGGAGCAACTGCGTGAGGTCGGAGATGCGCGCCGCCTTCAGCAGTTGCTCCAGCGGAGGGCGCTGGTGCGGGTCGACCGGACCGCGCGAGCCACCGATGACCTTGTCGATCGCGCTCGGGCGGCTCACGGGGAAGATCACCGGCTCGGTCGTGATGATCCCGCCGCGAACCTCGGCGTTGATCTCCACCATCTTGGTCTCGATCAGCCCCGGCTGGTTGTCGCCGACCGCGTAAGAGCGCCCACCGGTCCCGCCGGCGAGCGCGTCCAACGTCGCGAGGTCGACGTCGCCGGACCGGCCGACACCGAGCGCGTAGACGCGGATGCCGCCCTCCTGGAGGTCGCCGAGCGCCTCCAGCGCCGACGATCCCGTCGGGAAGTTGTGCTTGCCGTCGGTGAGCAGCAGTACCACCTGTACGGCGGCGCGCGTGGGCAGCGACTCGATCTCGTCGCGGGCGCGAAACAGCGCGTCGCGGATGTCGGTGGCGCCGCGCGGCGTCAGCGCGTCGATCGCCGACGTCGTGCCGCCGAGGCCGCCGAGAGCCGAGACCTGGGTCTGGGTGAGGACCGTGTCGACCAGGTCGTCGTAGGCCACGACCGACAGCAGGTCGGTGCCCGCCGAGCAGTACTCCAGCCAATAGACGGCGCCGTGCTGAGCGTCCTCCATCCGGTGGCCGGCCGCCATCGAGCCCGAGCGGTCGATGACGACCGAGAAACGCGACTGCTTGTCGAGGATGATCCACTCGGGCGCGGTCGAGCCGGTCGTCGGACCGGGCGACGCGGGGTTGGGCACGGTCAGGCCGGTGAACCCGGGGCGCTTGACGATCGTCTCCCAGCACGAGTCGTGGTTAAGACTCTCCTGCTGGGTGTCGCCGTCGGGATCGTGGTTGCTGTCGGTGCAGAACTCGGTGACCGGGTTGATGGCCGGCGTCCACGTGCCCGACGAGTCGAGCGTGCCGGCGTCGTCGTTGGCCCGCTGCATGATGCAGAAGTTGGCGGTGGGGTCCGGCGTGCACTCGGCCGGGAACTGGTACCAGACGCGGCCATCCATGACGTTGACCGGCGACTGCGAGAAGGCGGCGTCGACGGTCAGCGACGTCGGCGTGTTGGCGGTGATCCGGTGGCGTTCGATGTGGTCGACGAACTGGAGGACCGCGTCGATGCCGACCAGCGCGCCGTTTGCGTAGGCGCTACTGACCAAGGGGATGGTCCTGAAGTCGGGCGGGGCGACCGACATGTCGATGATCTCCGCGACGGCCGGGCCGGTGTACTCCTCGCCGAGTGACCAGACGTGGTGGCCCATCTCGTGCAGGTGCGTGAGCACCTGGAACTTGACTTGCGGCATGAGGTGCAGGGCCTTGCCCGGCAGGCCGAACTCGCCCCACGTGCCGGAACTTGGGTTGTTGCCATTGGCGAACAGGATGATCTCGGCGGTCGCGACGCCGACCGATTCATCGCAGACGAAGATCCGGCCGTACTGCAGCTGGCCCTCGCTGGCGTCATAGAAGAGCTCCGACGCCTTGGCGAAGCTACGCTGCCACTGGGCGACGTCGGTCGCGGTCATCCCGAAGTTGGCGACCACGACCAGGTCGAACCGGCCGTTCTTGAAGCGTCCCATCCCCATGGCCCGGCGTCCTCTCGTTGGGTCCGCCGATTCTCTTCTGGACGGTGTGCGGTCGTCAACCTGAACTGATGTTGTGCACTAAAATTCTGTCAGCGGCGTGCGGTGACCAGGCCGAAGCGACCCATACGTCCCGCAAGGCGCAACGCACGCCGACGCGTGCCTGGGTCGATCGGCTGCGTGACTACTCGGCCTGGCGGCCGAGGATCGCGACGAACCGTTCGATCCGACGGCGCTCCTCCTCGGGCAGCGGGCCGTCGTGCTCGACGAGCAGCGTCATCGGCGCACGATCGCGAGCCCATGCGCGGGCGTCGTCGCCGAACGCAGGCGCGATCCAGACCAAGCCGAGCCCGGCCGCGAACTCGCGCACCAACGCCTCCGCGGCCGCCGGCGTCGACTCGCGCCGCAGCACCGCGACGGCGGGCTGATCCAGGGACCGCGCGACGGCGTCGATCGCATCGAGCTCACCGGCGTCGAGGCGGAGCGCCATCTCACCCTGACGCAGCAGTTCCCTAGCCCAGCCCGCGGGGGCGCCTTCGAGTGCGGAGGCCGGGGTCACGAGGCGGAAGACGGGGTCGGTCACGGCGCGAACCGTAGCGTGGCCGTCCTTCAGGAGTCGGGGATCGAGGACACCAACTTCTTCGACGGCGAGGTCGCGATGGATATCGGACCCGGTGCGCTCGAATTACGGGGCTGTCCACAGGTGAAGCAGTACAAACAACTGCATTCTGCGGTAGTCCGTAGCAAATCCTAAGACCGTCCGTACATATTACCGCATATCGCGGTAGTATGTACCGCGATGCCCGGCAAGGTTTTCCTCGACATCCTCGACTTCGCGCGGGAGCAGCATGGGTTCGTGCGTACCGCCGATCTCAGAGACCGCGGCATCAACCCCAAGCGCCTCGTCGACTACGCCGCTCGCGGGCAGGCCGAGCATCTTGGATATGGGCTGTACCGGCTCGTTCTCGTACCACCGAGCCGGTGGGACGAGTTCATGAAAGCCACGATCTGGCCGGATGGGCGTGGCACCCTGAGCCACGAGACCGCACTGGATCTCCACGGTCTGTGCGATGTCAACCCCAACCACATCGACATCACCGTCCCGACGACCTACCGTACGCATCGCGCCGTCCCGAGCCTTTATCGGCTTCATGCCCGAGAACTCGCTGACGACGCCGTGACCTATCTGGAAGGCGTTCCAATCGTGAAGCCCGTCAGAGCTATAGCCGACGGGATCGAGGCTGGGCTACGCCCGAGCCTGTTGGATCAAGCCATAGCCACCGCTCAAGACCAAGCCTTGATCACAACGGCCGCCGCGGATGAGTTGCGCGCTCGACGCGACCAGAGAGGTCACCTCGCATGACGAAGCGCCGATACGACACACCGCCAAGGAATCTCACGGCGCTGGACGCTCGGCTTCGCAACGTCGTTGATGAGGTGACGCTCCAGAACCGGGCACGCCGACAGATCGGTCACGTCGCGGTGGTCGCAGCGCTTACCGCACACGCACGCGACAACAGCGGTCAGCCGCTGTTCGTGATCAAGGGCGGCGTCGCCGTCGAGCTACTGATGGGTCTTGCCGCGCGAGCGACCAAGGACCTCGATGCAGCGGTCCGTACGACCGCGGGAGACATTCGACCCCACCTGCTCGACGCCTTGGCCCAGGGCTGGGACGGCTTCGAGTTCCGACTGGAATCCTGGGAACCGATCCACGACACCAGCGCGCACCGAAGCACCATCAAGGTCAGTTACCGCGGTAAGCCGTTCTCGACGGTGCAATTCGAAGCGGCGCCGGCCGAAGGTGAGGCCGGCCGGCAATTCCAGCTCGTCGGCAACGCATTCGTCAACCCCGAGCGAGCTGGGTCTGTCACCAGTCGACGACATGCCCTTGGTCACCTTGTCCTACATGCTTGCTCAGAAGCTGCACGCTTGCACCGATCACACGGTCCCGAACGACCGCGCTCGTGACCTCATCGACATCTTGCTCGTCTCCCGCCTCCTGAGGGAGAACGAGATAGTCGACGTCCGACATGCCTGCGCCGAGATCTTCGCGCTACGCAGCAAGCAGAGCTGGCCACCGACAGTCACCGTGCCCGAGAGCTGGCCGAGGATCTACGCGGCCGAGCTAGCGAGCACGCCAGACTTCGGCCTGGCCGACGTTCACGAGGCAGCAAGAGCAGTGAATGACCTGATCGTCCGTATTGACGCCATCAGCAGTCAAGCTGGCAGCAGTTAGGCGCGACGCAGGCCGCCGACGTTTGCCTGCAACCCAGGGTGGTTCAACGGGAGCGACGGGACCTGGACCCGGACTTTCAACCTCCTGCGGCTCCGTGGAAATCCGGCTCTAGTGCCAGTGCATTCAGCGCTTACTGGTGGGGACGCAGAAGCGGGAGGCCGTGTTCCCGTGAAGAGCGCACCTGGCACCTGTCGTGCGCGCGTGAAGGAGGGAGCCGGACGGGGTAGACCATTTCTGATGGCGAACTCGAATCCTCCTCGGCTTCCCAACTGGTTCGTGATACGACGCATTGCGCTTATCGGCGTTTCCGTCGGTCTCATCGGCGTCCTGCTCCTTGTGGTCGGAAGCAAGCAACTCGGGGCGTGGTTCATCGCCCTAGGTGTTGCCGGAGTGCTGTTGCTTCCGTGGCTCGGCCTGATCCATGCCGGCGCACGAGATCAGAGGAGGTATCGCCCCTCCAGAGACACGGCTATCCGAAACAGTGACTTCGGCTTCGTGGCAGGACTCTGGGACGAGGCCTGCCGTCTCCAAGGCAGGCGTGAGCGAGCGGACCGGGACGAGAACAGGGACACCGACCACTGAGTCCGGTACTCATAGCTCCGGCAATCGTCATCGTCGTCGCAGTTCTGAGAGCGTGCGGCTCGCATCGGGCACCGTCGTCAAGCGTCTCGTCGCAAGCTCTCCCCGCTATCAGCCATCGGCCGAGACCTCTCGGGCTCTGTCTGCTCAGGGGAGTGTGTGGCGGCGGCTCATCTCCTCGGATAGAAGCACCGCCGGTAGTTCATAGATGGGCTCCTTGGATCGGCCCGGACGTCGTCTGACCCATGCCAAAAACCGGCTTTTGACGTCGTCAAGGCTGATCAACGATTGAGCCGCCCGTCGGACGGGTCTAGACTTGATCTCGATGAGCGCGCGACCCATCACCAACGAACTCGTGCAGCAGGTGAGCGAGGATCTGCGGACTCGCTACGCCCTCGATGAGGAAGACGTGCGTGTCCTCGGCGCGCGCCTCGCCGACCAGGATCGCGCTGAACGGCACGACGAGAACATCGCCTTCGCGCAGCAGTTCACCGCCGAGCACCGCGAGACGTTCGACCGTCTCGGCCAGTAGGACCGCTGACGTGGCTCCACCGCTCTGGCGGCCAACGCTGGACGACTACATCGACCTGGCCTGCTTCCTGCTCTCCGCGACGCCAGAGGCGATTCGCCGCCTGCCGCGCATCGGATCAGCCGAGTCAGCGATCCACGCTCCGTTCGCCTCGTTCGGAGGCCAAGACGGCTACCCAGAACTGCTCGACCAGGCCGCCGTCCTCATCGCTCATCTCGCACAGAACCATCCTCTGCCCGACGGCAACAAGCGAGCAGCGTTCCTCCTGACTGCGAGATTCCTGAACGCCAACGGGCGGACATGGGCGGGGCAAGACACCGATCTCGATGCCTCGATGGTCGAACGCATCGCAGCCAGCGACGCGGCTCGCAACGAGATCGTCGCGTGGATCAGCGCGCGCACCACGGCGTAGCTGGCTATTCACGCAAGCACGAGGCCCTCGGCCAAAGCGACATGCACGAAGCTGCCGCGCACGTCACGCCACTCAGCCGCCTCACGCTCACTGACGACCACGATCTCGACCGGCAACCGCAGGTCGCCAACCGCACGCATCAGCCGAACCGACTCCAGCGCCGTGTTCTCGACCTCGGGCGCAATCACGAGGACATCGATGTCGCTGCGCGGCGTCGCCGAGCCGCGCGCATGCGAGCCAAAGAGCACCACACGAGCATTCGGCGCCTCGACCGCCAAGCGACGTCCGAGTTCGCGGATGCCGGCCTCGTCGACGATCATTGCGAGAGTCAGGCGACGCTCCGACCGTCAATTCCGAGGATCATCGCCAGCGCCTGCTCGACCTCACGCAGCGTCTCGGGCTTGAGCCTTCCGATCCGACGCAGCAGCCGCGAGCGTGACACCGCTCGCACGCCGCGACAGATCGCAGCGCTCTCGCTGTCGATGCCTTCTCCCAGTGAGATCTTCGGCCGCAGCAACGAAGGCGCCCGCGAACTCGAAACCGGTACGACCACGAACAGTTCGTGCTCGATACCCGCTACAAGCTCGTCGACGGACATGACGATCGCTGGCCGGTTCTTCCCCGGTTCGCCTCTACGCGCCGCGCCGAGCGAGACCAGCCAGATCTCACCCCGCCGCGGCTCAGACGACGCCATCGCCCGCCGTGGACTCCCACACGCGCTCCTCGCGGAGCGCCTCGCGGCTCCCCGCGTCTGCACGAGCCGCCTGACGCTCGGATCGGAACACGGCCTCCCGCGCAACGTCGCGAGCCAACTCCGTCAGCATCGACGACAACGACACCCCGCGGTCGCGCGCCTGCTCGGCCAGCAGATCCCGCGTCTCACGCGTCACACGAATCGTTGCCGTATCGACAGCCATGGCTATACCATAGCGCCTAACCATGGCTACATGCGACAGCGACGTTTGCTGGCCACGCAGCACGAGCCGGCTCCGCCGTAGGACGAAGAACAGCAAAGCCTTGAGCAGGTGCCGTCGGACCAAAGCGAGCAGGGCGAGCGCCAGCCCCGCCGCGGTCGTAGCAGCCCCGCGCGTTCTCAGTCCACGTCTAACAGAGGCTCAGCACGATTCACTAGTCGTGCAACGTGCGCGACCGTTGTCTTCATCTCCGGACGCGGCTTGTGCTCCTCTGGGCCGAATGCAAGCTCGAAGTTCAGCGCTCCAGACAGCGCGAATTCGTCCGGCACGGTGTCCGGCGTGAATGTGTGGACGGCCAGGATCTCGCCGCTACGCACCGATCGCAACGGAAGGACCGGCGCGTGCGACTCGATGGGCCTAAGTGCGGCAGGCTCCAGCGGCCCGCCCGCCGCCTTCTCGCGGCGGCACCCGAGTTCTCGACTCTCGTTCGCCACGACTCCTCGGTTGTCGTCACCGGAAAGCCGCTGCGAAGCGTGATCGGCCGTCCGCGAGCTTCCAAGAGTCGGCACACGAGGTGATCGAGCGCCGATCGCGCCTGATGAGCGACCTCGCCAAACATGACACTGAGACGCGCCGGAACCGGCCGATCGACCCGCAGCCTGGTGATAATGCGCCCGGTCTCAGACTGCAATGTATGCACTGCCGTGTGCGGCTGCTCGGCGAGATAGTCGCCATACGCGACCTCAATGGCGTCGAGCAGCTCGACCGCACGGTCGAGCTTGGCCCTGATGCCGTCGAGTCGCTCGTCCACGTCGTAATTGTCGGGGGGACGGTGGACGTTTCCTCAACGAGTCCATCAACGAGATCTTTGACGAGTACTACTCCCGATCGCTCTCGTTCTGGACGAAGATGGGCCTCGCGCAGAAGGCACGTCAGGGGCTCGTCACCGGCAGCCTGCCGTGGGGCTACCTCCGCGGCGACGACGGGATCGCCGTACCCGACCCGGAGCGCGCCCCGGTCGTGCTCGCGTTGTTCACCATCTACGCGACCGGCAACCACTCATTCCGCGACCTCGCCAACTGGCTCAACACGCGCGGCTTCCGGACCACCCGCGGGAGCCTGTTCTGCTCCGACACCGTCCGCGACATGATCGGAAACCTGTCCTACGCCGGGTTCGTCACCGCCCAGCGCAGCACGACCCGCGAGATCAAGGGCAAGCACAAGCCGATCATCTCGGAGGAGCTGTTCGACCGCTGCGCGGAACTTCGACGCCAGCGAACCACCACGAAGCATCCGGGACGCCCGTCACAGCGGTTCGTCCTCAAGAGCATCGCCCGCTGCGAGCGATGCCAAGGGCGCATGTACGGCCAGAACACCGGGCGCAAGGGCACGCCGCGCTACTACTGCTCGACGCGCCGCAAACGCGAAGGCTGCGACCAGCCGCTCGCGCCCGCCGTGCCGATCGAACAGCAGCTCGCGGAGTTCATCGCGGCGTTCACGCCGAGCCCAGAGATGCGCGACGAGATCATGGCCCGGCTCATCGCGAAGGAACCCGCCGACGCCAACGCCGACCGGCGAGGTTGAAATGCGGTCGGGGAGATTGTGTAACGGGGGCGTTTTTTGAACAGAATCTGCTGAGCGGACAAGCCGCTGCGAACCGGACGCTAGATCTGATCGGCGCGAAGAGTCGCAGCAAGCGCGACCGCGCAACGAAGTAGGACCGCCTCGCGGATCAAACTGCGGTGGCGATTGGTCGCCCGAAGACGACGCCCGAGGACTGGTTGAAAGCGTCGCCCGTCGCCAAGCAGGCCACCGTGGACTCCCAGCGATCCCGTGCCCAAGACCTGAGTGTGGGAGGATCCCAGCCCATGTGGAGCGCTCACGGTCTCGGAGTAGGCGCCATTGCGGCCATCGCAGTCATGGTGCCCACCGTCGCTTCGGCCGACACCGGCAACGCGGTGGGGATCAAGACGGCATGCGTGCTGTCTCCTGACCAGGTGTCGCATCTACTCGGGATCAAGCTTCCGCATGCCCACCGCGGCAAGCTGCAGCTCCCCGGCGAGATCGAGCGGACCTGCACCTACGAGCGGACGAAGCGCGTGCCTTCCGTGACGGTCACCGAGTCCCGCACCCAGCCAATCACCGCGTCAACGCCGGGCACCATCCTGGTGAACACCCCGTTCACCAAAGACCACAAGGTGCTCCGGGGCTTCTACCAGGTGATCCCCCCACCGTCAGAGGTCTTCCTCGGCGGATGCAAGCTGCGGCACGGCCCAGGCTACTTCACCATCTCGATCAAAACGATCACCAGCGGCCCGCAGACCACGATCGCCCGCAGCCTCCGAACGTTCGAAGCGCTCTGCAACGCGTGACGGCCTGACGCCTCATTCGGTCCCGACGACATCGACCAGGACGGCGCGGCACGGTGAGTCAGGGGCTAGATCTGATCGGCGGCGCGGAGAGTCGCAGCAAGCGCGCGAATCTCGTCGGTCACTTCGCCACCGACGACCGCACACCCAAGGAGGACGGCCTCGCGGATGAACTGCGACGGCGACTGCCCGACCGACGCGGCGGCACGCTCCAGCTCGCGGAGTTCGTCTCGGAGTTCACGCCGAGCCCAGAGATGCGCGACGAGATCATGACCCGACTCGTCATCAACGAGCCCACCGACGCTGACACAGACCGGCAGCGCCGCACCCTGAAAGAGCGCCGCAAGCGACTCCGCGACCTCTACGAAATGGGCGACATCGAGAAGGCCGCATACCGGGGCCAAGTGCGCTGAGATCGACGAGGCCCTAGACAGCATGGCGCCCGGCCCGACCGCCGACCTCGACGGCGCCCGCGCGGTATTGGAGGACTTCGGCCGGTTCTGGGAGTCCGAAGCCGACCCGGTCAAGCGCCGCGAGCTGGTCGGCCAACTCTTCGAGCGCGTGTGGATCGACGAGTCCCGCATCGTCGCCGTACGGCCGACGAAAGCGTTCGCGCCGTTCTTCGAGCGGCGCCCCGACGGACGCGGTCATCGGCCCACAAATGACGACGCCGCCCCTGGTAGAGGCGGCGAGGTTGAAAATACGGGAGCGACGGGGATCAAACCCGGGTTTTACACCTCCACGGAATCGAGATCCGCGTCGGATAATCCTTGGCCCCGGCATACGGCTCGTGCGACAATCCTGAGGATATGCGTGAACCGGCAACACTCAAGCTCGATGCGGGCGAGGAGGTTCGGGTCGAGGTCGACCGCGAAGACCTCGATCACGACGCGATCATCGTCCATCGCGCAGCGGCCGCGTCACGCGATCGTCGCCAACTGCTTGAGGTCATCGACACGCACCTCGCGGACTCAACGCCGAGCCCGGCGGGCACGACCGATCGGCTACGGCAGGCCGATCGCGAACGCCCCTACTGATGGCAGGGCTCTACGTCGACACATCGGCGCTCGGACGAGTCCTCCTCACCGAGCCCGACGCAGCGGCGATTCGAGCGACCCTCAGTCGCTACGACCGCTGGTGGTCGAGCGCGCTTCTCGTGGTCGAGCTACGACGGCTAGCGACGCGAGCGGAACGCGACACCGTAGGCGAAGCACTACTCGCCGAGATCGAGTTGCATCCGCTGGATCACCCGACCCTGGAGCGAGCCTCACGGCTACCACCCTCCGAGGTCCGATCGCTCGACGCGATCCACCTCGACGCCGCAGTCGAACTACGCAACGCCGGCGAGATCGAAGCCGTCATGACCTTCGACGGCCAACTGCAGCGCGGCTGCGAGCACCACCAACTCGATGTGGAAGCGCCGACGGCCGAAGCAACGCCGTAGGCCGTCCGCGTTCGCGCGCTCCGAGGGCATGGGCCATCAGCACAAACGACAACGCCGCCCCTGAACGGAGCGGCGAGGTTGAAAGTACGGGAGCGACGGGACTCGAACCCGCGACCTCCGGCGTGACAGGCCGGCGCTCTAACCAACTGAGCTACGCCCCCGAGTGAACGGGACGACCATTATGGCAGGCGCGCGCGGCCGGCGGCCGGTCGTGGTCTTGGCTGGTTGGCCAAGCAACCAGTACGCTGCCGTGCCATGCCCCCGGTCGTCGCACCGCCGCCGGTCACCAACACCAATCCCTTCCGGCGGATGGCCAACGACATGCGGTTGGAGCGATCGATCACTGTCCCGTTTCCGCCGGGCGACACGAACTTCTCGATCGCGCGCACGTACGGCTTCCTGCGCGATCCGCTGACGCTGCTGCTGCAGGCCTACGACCGCTACGGCCCGGTCTTCACGCAGCGCGTCTTCCACCAGAACATCGTCTTCGTGCTCGGGCCCGAGGCCAACCACCATCTCTTGGTCTCCAACGCCGCCAACTACTCCTGGCGCGATGGCCACTACGGCGACCTGATGCCCTTGCTCGGCGACGGGATGCTGGCCATCGACGGCGCCTTCCACCGCCTGTCGCGCAAGGCGATGCTGCCGATGTTCCACCGCGAGCGGATCGCGCGCTCCCAGCAGCTGATGGTCGAGGAGGTCGACCGCGCGCTCGACAGCTGGCACGATGGCCTACAACTCGACTTGTACCACTGGACCCGTGAGCTCGCGCTGCGCATCGCCATGCGCGCGCTGTTCGGCATCGATCCCGACAACGCGCGCCAACATGCATCGACGCCGCCCAAGAGTTCGAGAACGCGCTGAGCTTCTGGTCCAAGGACTACATCTTCCAGATCCTGCGCGGTCCGGGCTCGCCGTGGCAGCGGATGCGCACCGCCGCCAAGCGCCTCGACGCCATCATCTACGCCGAGCTCAACCGCCGGCGTGCGTCCGGCGACCTCGGCGACGACCTGCTCGGCCTCCTGCTCGAGACCCGCGACGGCGACGATCTGCCTGCTCGACCGACCGCAACATCCGCGACGAGGTCATGACGCTGCTCTTCGCGGGCCACGACACGACGACCTCGACGGTCGCGTTCCTCTTCTACGAGCTCGCCCGCCACCCGCAGCCTGGTCGACGCCGAGGACTTCGACCTCGAGCAGGCCCTCGACGAGACGCTGCGCCTCTACCCGCCCGCGTGGATCGGCCCGCGCCGCTCGATCGCGCCCGCCGAGATCGCGGGCGTCACCGTCCCCGGCGGCGTCCCGGTCGAGTACAGCTCGTGGGTCAGCCACCACCTCCCCGACGTCTGGGACGACCCCAGGCGTTCAGGCCCGAGCGCTTCACGCCCGAGAACCGCGAGCAGATCCCCAAGGGCGCCTACGTCCCCTTCGGCGGCGGCTCGCGCACCTGCATCGGCATGCGCTTCGGCCAGGCCGAGATCAACGTCATCGCCGCCAAGATCCTCGAGCGCTTCCGCCTCGACCTGCAGCCCGGCTACGAGCTGCGCGTCCGCCAGACGCCGACGATCGGGCCCACGCGACGGCCTGCCCGTCACCGTCCGCGCGTCGAAGGCCGCCACCGGCCTCGGCGACGGCACCTCGCGCGAGCCGCTCGCGGCATAACGCCGGCGAGCGACCCGCGCGAACCCCAACACCTACTTCTTCTTCGCCTTCCCCACCGTCACGGTCAGCACCTTCGACCCGTCACCGTGGGTCCGGAAGTTGCCCTGCCACTGCGCCACGAACTGGTTGGCGCCCTTGGCCAGGTTCCAGCTCGTCGTGAACGACCCGTTGGCGCTGGCGTTCACGGTCTGCGCCGTCCAGCGCGTCGACCCCGGCCGGCGGTAGCTCACCGTCACGCGCTCGTTGCCCGACGCCGGGCTCCAGCTTGCCCCGTCACGGCGATGTGCGTCGCCTTCCCGTACCGCGTCTTGGGCGCGGCGATCGTCAGCTCGCTGCTCGCTCCCGAATCGCCACCGGTCGTGCTGTAGAGCAGCGACTGCTGGCCGCCGAGCAGGTAGTCGGTCGCCGCCGCCGGCCACGACGCCGTCATCGGCGATCGGGGTCGACACCACGAACTGCGGATGCCACGTCGCCCCGCCGTCGTCGGTGCGCAGCAGGAAGCCCGTCGGCTGACGGACGTCGCCGAAGCTGCTGATGACGAGGTAGCCCTTCTGCGCCGAGGAGAACGACATGCCGCGTGCGGCGCTCGTGCCCGACGCCCGGCAGCTCGGTCCAGCTCGACCCGGCGTTGGACGTCCGCCACAGCCGCCCGCTCGTGTCGAGCAGGAAGCCGTGCGTGGCATCGACGAAGTCGACGCGCCGCACGCCCAGCCGGTTCACCCGCTTCTTGCCCTTCTTGATGTACTTGCCCGGCTTCTTGATGGTCTTCCACGTCTTGCCCGCGTCGGTCGAGCGGATGACGTCCTGCGAGGCCGTAGGCGACGACCGCGCCACCGGCGCGATCGACGCGCTGCAGCTGACGTGCGGGCGACCGCGTCGCCCTTGACCGCGTCGAACGACCCGCCGCCGTCGACGGAGCGGCGCACACCGGTCGGCCCGATGACCATGACGGTCGTCGGCGTCGGCGCGTAGACCGCGCCCGGCCGCGCCGTGCTGCCGGTGTCCAGCGTCTTCCAGAAGCCGCCGCCGGTCGTCGTGACGAACAGCCCGCCGGCGACGTCGAGCGCGTAGCCGTCGCTGGCCGTCGGGAACGAGACGTCCAGGACGTCGGCCGTCGTCGTGACGTTGCCGCGCGTCCAGGTCTTGCCGCCGTCGACGGTCTTGCCGAGCGTCGCCGTTGGGGCCGGGCGCGAAGGCCGTGCCGGCGAACCTCGCCCGCCACGATCCGTGAGAACGAGCCCGTCCAGCCGGCCGCCGACCCGCCGCGAGTTGGCGCCCGCGTCGTCAGAGACGACCGTCGAGCCCTGCTGGCCGGCGGCCGCGAGCCGCAGCGGCGTCGCGAACGCGGCGGCGAACAGCGGATCGGTCGACGACGTCGGGGCCGAGAACGTCCCGGCGCCGTCGACCGTGATGACCAGCTGGGCGCCGGTCGCCGTGGTGGCGACGCACGCCTTCTCATCGGCGCAGCGGATCGCCGTGAGGTTCTGAGCCGGACCCGATCTCCTTCGGCGACCCACGTCGCGCCACCGTCGCTGGTCTTCAAGAAGAGCGAGCTGTCGCCCACCGCGTAGCCGACCGACGCCGAGGCGAACGTGATCGCCCGCACCGGCCGGTTGGTCGCGCTCACCGACTTCCAGCTGACGCCGGAGTCGGTGGTGACGTAGATGTTGCCGTCCGACGTCGTGACGTAGCCGCCGGTGTCGCTGGTGAAGGCCGCGTCGGTCGGGACCACGCCGCCGCCCGCCTGCTTGGTGCCCGGGATCGCGGTCTTGGTCGCGAACTGCTGGCCGTCGGTCGTCTCGAAGACCGACCCGTCGTTGAGCACCAGGTAGCCGTGCTGGGCGTTGACGTAGGAGAGCGCCGCGAGATGCGACCCGTCCGGGCAGCTGGACTCGACCGGCGTGAACGCGATCCGCGAGAAGGTCTGACCGCCGTCGGTCGACAGGCGCGCGACGCAGCCGCCGCCCGCGACGACCGTGTTGGCGTCGAGCACCTGCACCTCTGTGAGGTTGGAGAACGTTCCGGCCGGCAGACCGGTCCAGGTGTCGCCTGCGTCGGTCGTCTTCAGCAGCGTGCCGAAGTCGCCGACCGCGTAGCCGGTCGTTCCCGCGAACGCCATCGCGCGCAGCGTGTTGCCCTGCGGCAGCGGGTTGCCCCACAGCCAGCCGGACGATCCGACCTGGACGTTGGCCTGCGCCGCGGCCGGCAGTGCGGCCAGCGCGCACGCAGCCAGAGCGGCCATGCCGCTCCATCGCAGCTTTCTCATGGGGTGAGAGCTCCTCGTTCGGTGATGCATGTGCCGCTCGAACGAGGACCGCGCGAAGAAGTTACGCAACTGCCGGCCCTCAAGTCCGGCCCGGGCGACGCCGACCTTCTGCCAAGGTCCCCGATGTCGATCCGCTCCGCCCCTACGACCCACGACGACTGGTCAGGCCTGCTCGGCCCCGCTGTCGACGCGACGACCGAGGGCATGGTCGTCATCGACGCGACCGGCACGATCCGCGCCTCCAACCGCGCGGCGCGGGTCATCGCGGGCGTCCACACCCCGCAGGACGACCGGCTCGCCGGCCGCTCGCCGCACGACCAGACCTTCGTGCCGCTGCACCCCGACGGCACGCCCGTCGCCGTCGCCGACCAGCCGGGCACGCGCGCGATCGCCACGGGCGCGCCGGTCCTGGCCACGCGCCTGCGCTTCGACCGCCGCGACGGCACGCAGCAGTGGCTGCTGGTCAACGCCGTCCCGCTCTTCGTCGAGGGCGAGGGCGACGCAGCGGCCTACGGCGCCGTCGTCTCGTTCTCTGACATCACCGCCGTCCTGCGCGCGCAGGCCGACCTCGAGGAGCGCGAGCGCGAGCTCGCGCTGCTGGCCACCCACGCGGGCGACCTCATCGCGCGCCATCAGGCCGACGGCAAGATCGTCTACGCCGCCGGCGGCGCCGAGGCGCTGCTCGGCTTCGAGGCCAAGCACTTGGTCGGCTTCTGGGCCGCCGACGTCTGCCACCCCGACGATGCCGCCGCCGTCCGCGAGACCCACGAGCAGGCCCGCCAGGGCCGGCGCGGCGTCGTCAGCTACCGGATGACCAACGTCCGCGACGGCCAGGAGATGTGGCTGGAGTCGACCGTCTCCCCTGTCCTGGACGAGCACGGCGCGTTCGTCGAGGCCGTCACCACCACGCGTGACATCACCTCCCGCAAGGCCAACGAGCTGCGCCTCCAGGAGGCCGAGGAGGAGGCGCGCCGCCAGCGCGCGCTGCTCGAGGAGGCCCAGTCGATGGCCGACCTCGGCAGCTGGTCGACCGACCTGGAGACCGGAGACGAGTCCTGGAGCCCGGGCCTCTACCGGATCTTCGGCGTCGATCCGGACACGACCCCGGCGGGCCACGCCGCCCACACCGCGCTGATCCACCCCGACGACCGCGACGCGGTCCGCGACGTGCTCGCGCGCGCCACGCTGGACGGCGCACCGTTCGACATCACCTACCGGCTGATCCGCCCTGACGGCGTCGAGCGCGTCGTGCACGGCCGCGGCGCGGCGGACGAGCGCGTCGACGGCGCGCTGCGTCGCGTCTGGGGCACGACCCAGGACGTCACCGAGCGCCATCGGCTCGAGGCCGGCCAGCGCGAGGCCGAGCGCCGCTTCCGCGCCGCGTTCGACCACGCGCCGATCGGCGTCTGCGTCCTGGACTTCCACGGTCCCGATCCCGGCCAGTGGGTGACCGTCAACGCCGCGCTCGCCCGCCTGCTCGGCTACGAGCGTGAGGAGCTGATCAGCCACCGCATCAGCGCGATCCTGCATCCCGAGGAGCTCGACGTCACCCGCGAGCGCCTCACCGCGCTGATGCGCGGCGACGAGGAGCGGATCACCGCCGAGTGCCGGATGATCCACGCCGACGGCCCGCTCGTCTGGGTGCTGGTGACCGTCGCCGCCGTGCCCGACGAGGCCGGCCGACCCGCCTACGGCATCGGCCAGATCGTCGACATCACCGAGCGCAAGCGCTTCGAGGGCCAGCTGCAGTACCTCGCCGACCACGACGCGCTCACCGGGCTGTTCAACCGCCGACGCTTCGAGGAGGAGCTGGATCGTGCGCTGGCCTCCGCCGAGCGCTACCGCCACCGCGGCGCGATCCTGGTGCTCGACCTCGACGGGTTCAAGCACGTCAACGACACGCTCGGCCATCCCGTCGGCGACGAGCTGATCGCCCGCCTGGCGGGCACGCTGCGCGACGAGCTGCGCGAGTCCGACGTCATCGCCCGCCTCGGCGGCGACGAGTTCGGCGTGATCCTGCCGGAGGCCTCGGAGGCCGAGGCCGCGGCGGTCGCCGCCAAGCTGCTGCGCGCCGTGCAGCGCGACGGTGCCGTCGCCGACGGCGCCGGCCACGCGCGCGTCACCGCCTCGGTCGGCATCGCCGCCTTCGACGGCGCCGATGGCGTCCGCGCCGAGGAGCTGCTCGTCCAGGCCGACATCGCGATGTACGACGCCAAGAAGGCCGGCCGCAACCGCGCGGCGACCGCCGGGCGCGCGGGCGCCGGGCCGTGCTTGGGGGCTGGACAGCACTCATAGTCTCTGGCCCATGGCCAGGATCGGAGTGCTGACGGGCGGTGGCGACTGCCCGGGATTGAACGCGGTGATCCGTGCCGTGGTCCGCAAGGGCCTCGGCGACGGGCACACGCTGTTCGGCTACACCTATGGCTGGGCCGGCGTGCTCAGCGGCGAGGGCGAGGAGCTGACGGCCGAGCGGACCAAGGGCATCCTGCCGCGGGGCGGGACGATCCTCGGCTCGTCGCGGACCAACCCCTTCAAGTCGGGTGGCCCGGGAGTGGAAGGCGTGCGCGCGGGGATGGATCAACAGGGCGTCGACGTGCTCGTCCCGATCGGCGGCGAGGACACGCTGGGCGTCGCGGCGCGACTGGCGGCCGAGGGCGTCCCGGTCGTCGGCGTGCCCAAGACCATCGACAACGACCTCAAGGGCACCGACTACACCTTCGGCTTCCAGACCGCGGTGCAGATCGCCACCGACGCGGTCGACCGGTTGCACACGACGGCCGAGTCGCACAACCGCGTCATGGTCCTGGAGGTGATGGGGCGCCACGCGGGGTTCATCGCCGCGCACGCGGGGATGGCCGGCGGCGGCGACGTCATCCTGGTGCCCGAGCGGCCGTTCGACATCGAGGAGGTCTGCGGCCACCTCCGCCGCCGCCACGCCAACGGGCGGACGTTCTCGATTGTCGTGGTGTCAGAAGGCGCGACGCCGCGCGCGGGGACGCTGTCGACCGCGGGCTCCGGCCAGCTCGACGCGTTCGGCCACGAGCGGCTCGGCGGGATCGCGGTGGTACTGGAGCGCGAGATCGAGGAGCGCACGGGCTACGAGACGCGGATGACGATCCTCGGCCACGTCCAACGTGGCGGGACGCCGACGGCGTTTGACCGCGTGTTGGCCACGC
The DNA here is from genome assembly GCA_963731005.1 of uncultured Conexibacteraceae bacterium. Taxonomy (GTDB): domain Bacteria; phylum Actinomycetota; class Thermoleophilia; order Solirubrobacterales; family Solirubrobacteraceae; genus Baekduia. The sequence continues at coordinate 522,997 of CAVSTZ010000002.1, forward strand.
GCTTCGGCGTGGCCGCCGCAGAGGCCGTGACCGCTCGGCAGTCCGGCGTGATGGTCGCGCTGCGCGGCACCGACATCGTGACGGTGCCGATCTCCGAGGCGCTCGGCGACCCGAAGACGTTGGACGACAAGTTCTTCGCGGACGCCGAGGTGTTCTTCGGCTGAGACCTAGGCGGGTTGGAGGTCGGCCGGCGTGATGTCCCAGCGCGCGGCGATCTCTTCGAGCTCGCCGTCCAACGGCCAGCGGTCCGGGCGCGCCTCGCCCTCGTGGTCGGGCACGCCGCCCTTGAGCGCCATGCAGCGCGTGTTGTCGCCGACCGCGCGGATCTCGGCGACCTCGTCGTCGCTCAGCACCACCTCGGCCGGGACGCCGGCCAGGTCCTCGCGCTGGGCCTCGACGGGCTTGGCGCCGTCCCAGGACTCCTGGATCAGCGTCGGGACGACCGACGCGACCGCGGGATGCGCGAGGTTCCACTGCGCCGCGAGCTGCAGCAGCGTCAGGCCGTGGCGCTGCGCGATCGGCCGCAGCGCGTCGAGGCGCTCGGTGCCACGCTCGATCCAGCCGGCCGGGCGGAACTTGCGGTGATCGCGCTCGGCCATCGGCAGGCCCGGGCGCAGGTCGTCGTGGAAGAGGCCGCCGTAGTCGAGCGACGCGCGTGAGGACCTTGACGTCGTGGGCGTGCGCCGCGGGGAGCGCGAGCTCGCCCGGCCAGGGCTCGAACGGGTTGAGGATCAGCATCGCCCAGTCGATGACGTCGCCGTAGCGCTCGAAGCAGTCGATGACGTCGAGGGTGAAGCCGTTGGCCGGGCCGGGCGCGACGCCGATGCGGCGCGTCAGGCCGGCGTCGCGTAGCGCGACCATGCCCTCCCAGACCGCCTCGTGCGTGTAGCCGGTGCGGTCGGGGTTGTGGAGCAGCAGGAGGTCGAACGCGCTCGGCGCCGATGCGCCGCAGGCTGCGCTCGGTGGCGTCGCGCAGGTAGGCGCCGTACTCGCCGGGCCCGCGCAGGCGCGGGTCGGTGAAGCGCGGGAAGCCCTTGGCGCCCTCGCGCTCGCCGTTGTAGAAGTCGTGGCCGACGGCGCCGATCAGCGAGTAGGCGTCGCGGTCGAGGCCGGTGAGCGCACGCCCGAGCAGCGTGTCGGCAGCGCCCTCGCCGTAGACGTCGGCGGTCAGCACGGTCCGGACCCGCTCGTCGGGTCGCATGAGCGCGAGCAGGCGGTCGTCGTCGAGCGGGACGCCGTAGTGCATGAAGTGGCCGCCCGACCAGGTGCCGAGCGCGGTGTGCGTGGGATCGAGGGCCATCGCCCTGAAGGGTACGCGGGCGCGGCGAACCTGGGAGGATCGCCGCCATGCGTCGCGCGCTCGTGGTCGTGGTTGCCGTGTTGGCCGTCGTCTTCGTCGCGGGGTGCGGTGGCGACGACGGGGGCGGCAAGGCATCGGCCAAGGAGGTCTACGCCCAGCAGCTGGCCGAAGCGGGCAAGCCGCTGCAGACGGCCTTCTCCGACGCCGATCAGGCCGGCGCGAACGTCTCCTCGGCCCAGATCGTCGGCCACCTCGACGAGCAGGCGACCACGGTCGAGGACACCGTCAAGAAGATGCAGGCGATCAAGCCGCCCGCCGGCCTGGAGGCCACGCACCGCAAGCTCGTCGAAGGGCTTCGACAGCTGGCCGGCTCGTTCCGCAAGGGTGCCGAGGCGGCGCGGCGCAAGGACACCAAGTCGCTGGCCACGGCGCTGCGGACGCTGCCGACCAGCACCGGCGTCAAGCAGCTCACCGAGGCCTCGGCCGAGCTCAAGGCACAGGGCGTCACGGTGACCACCGCGTCGAAGTAGGGCTACCCGCCCTGGACAACACTGTACGTCATAACGTACAGTCGTATGTCATGACGACCGACAGCGCCCCCGCCACCTTCGACGCGCATGCCGTCGGCTACGAGGCCCCGCGTCGCCGACTCATCCCGCCCTTCGACGCGTTCTACGGCACGGCCGTCGACGCGCTGACGATGCTCGGCCGTCCGCCCCGCCGTGTGCTCGACCTCGGCGCCGGGACCGGCATGCTCGCCGCCCGCGTCGCCGCCGCCTATCCCGAGGCCGAGCTGGTGCTGACCGACGGCGCGCCCGCGATGCTCGAGCAGGCCCGCGCAACATTGGGTCCCGCCGTCGAGCTCCACGTCGCTGACCTCTCAGACCCGCTGCCCGGCGGCGAGTTCGACGCGGTCGTCTCCGCCCTGGCGATCCATCATCTCGACGACGCCGGCAAGCGCAACCTGTTCGCGCGCGTGTGCGCCGCGCTGCCGCCCGGCGGCGTCTTCGTCAACGCCGAGCAGGTCGCCGGCCCGACGCCGTGCTTCGACCGCCGCTACCGGGCATGGCACGAGGCCTCGGCGCGCGCGGCCGGCACCGACGACGCCGAGTGGGCCGGCGCCCAGGACCGCATGCGCCACGACAAGTGCGCCGACGTCGAGTCCCAACTGCGCTGGCTGCGCGAGGCCGGCTTCGACGCAGCCGACTGCCTCTTCAAGGACCACCGCTTCGCGGTGCTGGTCGCACGGCGGGCGGGCGGCTGACAGAAAACCTCAGGACGGCGATCCATCGTCCGTGCATCAGGCGCGCACTCAAGCTTTAAGTGAGGGTGGTTGGCTTGCGTGGGACTTGCGATCGGATGCATGCCCCTCCGCCGTCACGCATCCGGCTTGCTTTTTGGCTCAGACGGTCGACCTTTGGATTTTGACGAGCCTTTGCCGCCACCTGACTCCAACGGCTTGGTGAGCGCCTCCGCCACCAGATCGTATTTCCGACGTGGCTTTGGCGGAAAGATTGAGCGAAGGCGATGGAGAAAAGTCATTTCAAGGTTGATATTTCGATGCTCAGCGGCTTCGTCCAGAAGAAATCGGCCACTCCAACGATGAACGCCGATTCGGAAACTCCGGCGGTCGTGCCTCGGCGGCGGCCACCGACCTTGCTGACCATCTCGGAGCCACCTCCGACCACCGCCCCTTGGCGCTGCCCATCACCCGCGCTCGCAAGGCGGCCTGGAACGGCGCCGACCCCGCCACCTAGCACAATCAAACTCGGCGGTCTCGTCGGGTGAAAATGGCCAGCACGACGCGCAACGTGCCCTCTGCCACTCCCAACGCCGCTGCTATTGCCAGCAGCCAGTGGGTGTGGCCGAGAACGATAAGCAGCACCGCAACTGCTCCGAGGGTGATGGCGTAGAGGGCCGCAGGCAACGGCCGGAGTCGCCCGCGGCCCTCATCGACAAGAAGTTTCATCGGCCATCCCTCTAGTCGATCACTTTGTAGAGCTTGTAGCCGGCGTAGACCTGTTGTTTATCCGGTGCTAATTAGCTTATTAGTCAGCCTAGCTCAATAGCTACACCGAGTCGGGCCTGCTTGCCTGTCAACTGCTTGCAAAATGACTTTACGCTAGCCATCAGTCCCACTGTTACCGTCGTCGCGTGCGACCGTATGTTGCGATCGCCCCCACCGGTACCGCCATCGCCGCCGCCCAAAGCGCCGCTGGCCCAACCTCGCGGCCCAGGGCGACCGTCAACACAAAAACGAAGACGAAGACCGATGCCGTGCCTAGCAGCCAAAAGCGCAACATGGGCAACCTCAGTCCGCTTCGATCGCGTAAGCGGTGCATCCTCCGCCAGCTGCGGAACCTGCCGCCAGACTAGCCACCGGCCCGGCCAAAGCCGCTGCGGCGCTGACGGCAGCAGCAACGCCGGTACACACGGCGTTCTTGCCCTCCTCGCTGAGCTGCGGCCCGGTCTCTGACTCATACTCGGCCTTGCTCACGGTCTTGAACCCCGCAGCCTTGCACGCAGCCGGTCTGTAGCCCGCTCTCCCCCGGATGCAATGGCCACCTGCGGTTGCCGTGCCGGTCATGTCGACCCTGTCGACGGAATTGCCGCTGGCGTAGGTGTAGTGGTTGGCTTGGGTGAGTGAGCTGATTTGGTTGATGGGGTCTGGTTGGGTCCAGGTGGCGGTGGTGGGGTCGTAGTAGCGGGCGCCGTAGTGGTAGAGGGTGCCGACTTGGTGGCCGCTTGCGAACAGGAGGTTGGTGGTGGCGCCGCTGCCGGTGGTGGTGGGGTTGCCGTCGGGGTCGTAGGTGTAGTGACGGCTGATGGTGTTGGCGCTGTCGTCGGCGATCGCGATGGTTGATCCGAGCGCGTCGGAGAAGAGCTCCTGCTTGTTGGTGGTGCCGGTGCGTTGGGCGATCGGGGCGCCGCCGGGGTCGCGGATGATGTCGGTCGCCGGGCCGGTGGAGGGGATTTGGCGGCTGAGGCCGAGCATGGTGTTCTGGTACCCGGTGGTGGCGTAGCTCACCAGTTCGCCGTTGCCGGGCGACAGGTAGCCGAGGTTGTTGGCCCCGAGGGCGCTGAGGCGCTCCAGCGCGTCGTAGGTGGCGCCGGTGGTGCGCTGGCCGTTTAGGTCGTAGGTGTAGGTGGTTCCGCCGCCGGGGGTCGCGGTGCAGGTCGTCGGGGTCGGACAGTTGCAGGTTCCCGGCGTGGTGCCGGGAACGCTCCAGCACATCTCGTTGGCGGTGTTGTAGGCGTAGCTGGTCGCCACGGGGCTGCCGGCCCCGACGGTGTGCGTGCGGCGCGTGCGGTTGCCCGCGGCGTCGAAGAGGTAGTCCCACTGCTCGACCGCGGTGGCGCCGTTGGTGGTCTTGGCCTGGGTGAGGCGGTCGGCGGCACCGTGGGAGTAGGTCGTCACGTTCCCGGCTTCGTCGGTGGCGCTTTGAATCAGCGCGCTGGTGCTCGCCGAGCCGGTGGCGTGGATGTAGGTGCGGCTCTTGAGCGTCGTGGCCGAGCTGTTGAGGATCTTGACCGACAGGACGTTGCCTGCGGCGTCGCTGGTCGTCTCCTGTTTGAGCCCGGTACCGGTGACGCCGCCGCTGCCGGGGTAGGTGACGGTGACCTTGCTGGGATCGGTCGCGCCGGCCGGATCGGTGTAGGCGTAGGTGATGGTGTCGGTGCCGCTGGTCGGTTTCGGGGAGGTCACCGACGCCAGGCGGTTGGCCGGGTCGTAGGTGTAGCTGACGACACCGTCGGGATCGGTGATCGATTTCAGGTTCGACGCCCGGTCATAGACGTAGGCGTTGGTACGGCTCGACGGAAAGCCCTCCGAGGTGCGACGGTTGGCCCAGTCATAGCCATAGGTCGTCGTGTTGTTGGTGGTGGTGCTGGTGCCGTCGGCGCGTTGGGTGACGTTGCCGTCGTTGTCGTAGGTCAAGGTCATCCATTTGCTGCTCGGCGACCAGTCCACCCGCGTGATGCGGTCCTCGCCGTCATAGGTCACCGTCGCGGTCTGGCCGGCACCGTCGGTGGCGGTATGGATGCGATCGAGGCTGTCGGCGGTGAAGGACTGCGCGGCCAGCGGGGCCGGTGGGGTCACGCTGGTCAGGAAGTGCGCGGTGTACCCGTAGGTCGTCTGGCGCAGGTTGCCGTCCTTGGACCAGTCGATCTCACCCGCGCTCGTGTAGTGCAACTGCTGGTGGTCGCTGCCCGAGGAGGTCGTGACGTCGGTCAGGTCGCCGGTCGTGTTGTAGGCGAAGGCCTGGCTGGTGCCCTGGCTGTCGGTGGCCAGCGTCGGCTGGTACTTGGCCTGGGCGTAGGTTGAGCTGCTGCACGCGGGCTGCAGCGCGTCGTCGCAGTACTTGATCGTCGAGGCCTGCGTGTGGGTGCTGTCGATCTTGGTCGAGGCGCCGGTGGCGTTGCCGTTGCCGGCGAAGCCATAGGTCGTCAGCGACGGGTTGGCGGTGCCCGCCAGGCCGGTGAAGGTCGCGACGTTGGCCGCCGCGGTGTAGCTCGCCGAGACCGAGCGGTGGTTGGCGTCGAAGGTCTGGACGACCTCCCCAATCTTGTTGTAGCAGTACGTGGTGGTGTGGGCTTCGGGGTCGGTCTCGACCGTCTTGGCGATCACACCGGTCGCGGTACACGTATCGCCCGTGCCGGCGGTGGGCTTGTAGTTGAACTGCCAGACGATGTCGTGGGCGCTGGTCGCGTCGACGGGGCGGGTGACCTTGGTGACCTGGCTGTAGTCACCGGTCGTGCCGCTGTAGTCCAGGGTGATGTCGTGGCCGCGGGCATCGGTGATCTTGTCGAGCTTGTCCCAGGTGCCCGGCAGCGCAGCAGGGTCATAGTGGTAGGTCGTGGTCTTGCCATCCGGGTTGGTGAAGCCGGTCAGGAGCCGGTGGCCGCTACTGGACGTCGTGTCGGTCGCGTAGTCCCAATGGCGCCCGGACGCATCGGTGATCCGGGTCAGCTTGCCGAAATCGGTGAAGTCATAGGTGAATTGAAGCTTGCGGCCGTAGGTGTCGGTGATGGAGTCGATCTTCTCTGGCGCCCCGGTCCTCGGCGTGATGTCGATGTGGTTGCCGTGGCGATCCTTGATCTGGCTCAGCGTGTTGTGATAACTGTCAAAGGTGTTGGCATAGATCCATTGCACCCCGGTCTTGCGAAACGTCAGCGTGCCGATCCCGGTGGCCTTGACGACCTTGAAGTCGGCATCGATGCCCGGCGGGGTGACATAGGCCTCAGAGGTCGCGTCATCGCCGGCGAAGTTGCGATCAAAGCGGTAGATCGCCCCGCCGTTGGCCGAGATCACGCGCGCATCGTCGTACCAGACACGGAGGTTCAGATAGCCCGCGCCGTTGATCGAGTCGCTCCACGCGCTGCCGAACAGGCCATCGCCGTTGCCGAGGTTCTGGCCGTTGAACGAGCGCCCGACGGTCAGGCCCAGCCCCGCGACGCCGGGCAGGCTGATGTCGGTGCTGTTGACTGCGACGTTGCCCGTGGCGGCGTTGACCGACAGGCCGCGGCGGTCATCGACACCGACACCTTCATAGGCTTGATCACGCTCAGAGCCGGGATGCATCTCATAGTTGATCGAGAGCGTCGGACCGCCGTGATCCCACGTGCTGCCGTCATAGCTGATGACGTTGCCGGCCACCTCATCGACGGCCTTGACGAGCAGACCCTTGTTGGCGCTCGCCGGATCACGAACCCACTTCTCGGCCAACTGGGCGATGTCGAAGTTGACCCAACTGTCGGCCCAGCTCGGATACATGGTCGTCTTGGCCGCCAGCGCGTCGTCAGGGCCACTGGCGATGTCGCCGCCCGGCGTCGTCCAGGCGTTGGTTCCGTTGTAGGTGTTCCAGGTCGCCCCGCTCCCCAACTGGGTCGCGAGACCGACGACGTTGACCGGCGTCGTCGCACCCGTGGTCGTCTGGGACTCGAAGTACAACTGCAACTCCGCGCCGATGATCGAGGCCGTCCGCGGAACCGCCGTGTCGATCCCGGTGAAGCGCATCGCCGCGCGATACGTATGAGAAGCGTCATGGCCGACCTTCAGCGTCGTCCCGTCGCAATCGGCCGTCGAGGCCAGACTCCCACTGGCCAACGTGCACGAGCTCTGACTCCCGAGATAGACCGACGGATCGACCTTGACCGGAAACGCCGCCCCTGCCAGCCAATCGGGATCGACGACCACCCTCAGCGTCTGATGGTCATCGGAGAGGCGGTAGGCGACATGGCTGCCCGTCGGCGCCGACGCGCCCGCCTCCTGCACCGTCGGCGCCGGCAACCAGAATCGCGGCCGACCATCGCCGTCACGGAACACGACGGCTCCGTCATCACCCAACGACGGGGTCAAGCCGGCGCTGGCGTCGACCGCAAAGCTGTAGGACGACGGCGCCGATCCATCCGCAAGCGTCAGCGTCTCCTTGACACCACCGGGCTGCGCGTCATACACCGCATCCACACCCGCGAGCGCATCGGCATACGTCGCCGTCGAACCCGACACCACCGGACCCGCATCCCCATCGGCACCCGCCAGCGAAAACGACACCCACCGCGACCCATCACCGACCCTCGCCGCACCATCCAAGCTCTGCGGCAACGACACCTCCGCTGCCGACGCCGTCGTCTCCAACCCGCCGCTCCCGTCGGGTCGCAACGATGTGTCGATGGGCCGCCACGCACCCGACCCATCGCGATAGTTGACCGGACCCTGCGACACCCGCGCGACCAGACTCCCATCAGCCTGCCGGAAGGTCCGCGAATTCTCGTTCCGCAACGACGACACCTCGACCCCACCCGACGGCGCCGCAAACGACGGCGTACCCGGCGACTCGGCCTGCGACGACGAACCAACCAGCAACGCCACCAACAACGCCGCCACACAACCCGCCACCGCAACCAGCAGGACCGACCACGACCGCAGAACGCGCATCAGAACCCCGTTCATCCCCGAATGTGGCCCCGACACCCCCATCGAGGAGCGTCCGCCACCAGACGCGAACGGCACTAAACACTTGAAGAGATCTGAGTGTCAAGACCACAACCGCAATCAGAATCCGTCAACGTCCGACGACGAACAACGAGCGTCAGGCCGGCTGCCACAGCTCGATCCGATTGCCCTCGGGATCGGTGACCCAGCCGAAGCGACCGACGCCGTCCATGTCCTGCGTCTCCTCCACCACGTCCGCTCCCTTGGCGCGCAGTTGCGCGAGCATCGCCTCCAGGTCGCCGACCCGCAAGTTGAGCATCGCCTGCTGGGCACGGGACCCGAAGTAGTCGGTCTCCGACGCGAACGTCGCGAACACCGTCGGCCCGGCTTCCTGACGCCACAGCCCGTGCTCGTCGGCATCTAAGCCGAGGCAATCGCGATACCACGCGCCCAGGGCCGCCGGGTCGGCCGCCCGCAGGAAGTACCCACCAATACCAAGCACACGTTCCATACCGCCAGCTTGCCAGGCCGGCGATCGGACGGGCTGTCGATGGGCGGTCTCGGACTTGAACCGAGGACCCCTCGCGTGTAAGGCGAGTGCTCTGACCAACTGAGCTAACCGCCCGGGCCTGCACAGGCTACGTGGAAGTGGCGGTGCCGCGTGTGAAGGGCTACGGGGCGGGGTAGAGAAGAGAGCCACGATGCTCGACCAGCGCCAGGCCAAGCGGGATGTGTTCGTCCTCGACGGAACCTTCGGGCTCGTCGGGCGCCTCGACGGGATCCACATCGATCCTGACGGCGAGGCGTGGGGCACCGTCCACTGCGGCACGTTCGGCGCACGCACGCGGCTGGTGCCGTTGCGCGGCGCGCAGTGGTGGAGCGGCTATCTGCGGATCGCCTGCTCACGCCACCAGGTGCGCACGGCCCCCGAGTCCTCGGGCGACGTGCTCATCGACGGCGACGACGCCGACACGCTGCGCGAGCACTACAGCGCCACAGCCGTCGACGACGTGAACGTCGAGCGCTTCTTCCGGCAAGACTTCTAGCCGGGACGGCAGGGTCCATGCGGGGCGCGACCGTCGCGCCCCGTTCGCGTTCCCGGACCGCCTACGCGGCGGCCGCGGGCACGTACGCCGACTCCGTCGCGGCCGCTGCCGCCGAATCGGCGGACGGCTCGGGCGCGGGCTCCGGCGCGATCTCGGGATCGGCCGGCGGCGTCGGATCGGCGGGCGCGGGCGGGACCTCGGGTGCCGGGTCGGGCGCGGGCGCCTCGACGGGCGGCGTGGGCGCCTCGTCGGTCGGCGGCGCAGGCTCCTCCACCGGCGGGACCGGGTCGGCGGGCGGCGCGGGCTCGGCCGGCGCCGGGGCGGGGTCGGGAGCCGGTGACGGGTCGGGCGTGGGGTCCGGGGCAGGCGCCGGTGGCGGCTCGGGGCGGGCGCCGGCGTGCCGGCCGGGTCGGGCGGCGGCGGCGCGTTGTCGGCCGAGGAGGGCACCGGTGCGAGGTCGGCCTCGGGGGCCACGTCGGCCGCCTGCGGTGCGGCGACGCGAAGCGCCGCGGTCGGCTCCAGCGGCACGGACGCCGATGCCATCGGGGAGGTGCCCGAGCCCGCCGAGCCGGCGTTGCCGGGGACCGGAATACCTGCGCCGTAGGCCGACAGCGGTGGGTCCCCGACGGGGTCGGTGTTCGGGTGGCCGCTGCCCGTGCGGCCGGTGGTCGTCAGTTGCGGGCCGCGCGGAGCGCTGCCGACGCCTGCCCGGACCCGACGCCGGCGCCACCGCCACCGCCACCGCCACGCACCGGCCGCGGGGCCACGAGCGTGAAGCGGCCGCCGCCGGCGCCCAGGCCGAGCAGCCCGGCCCGCGCGGCGCTCGTCGAGCCAGGGCGCGTGGCCTGTCCCGGCCCCGTCACCCCCGCGGGGTGCAAGGCGATCGGGCGGACGTTGCGGGATGGCGATCTCGGGCGCGCCCTCGCCGCCGCCGGCCTCGGGCCACGACGAGAACGAGAGGATCTGCTCGCGCAGCAGGATCGAGCCGCTGGCGATGACCGCGCACGAGGCGAGCACGCCGAAGGCGATCGGCGCTTGACGGTGCATCAGCACGGTCGGGACGTCTCCGTCCTGGTGAGGGCGCCATCCACGCGCGTCTCATCGGCACGTCTCACCCTGTGCTGAAGGGCAACACCATGATCCGGTCCGAGAAGAAACCGCAATTTGGGGAGTTCGTCTTGACCCCGGAAAGCGGTCCTATGCATCACGTGTCGAAGGCGACGTACTGGAAGGTGGTCGGGACGGGATCGATGAGGTCCGTGGGGTCGCCCTCGGCCTTGTCCTTGTCCTTGCCGATGCGACAGGCCACGATCCGCAGCGAGTTGTTGGCGCCCGGGTTGGCGGTGACCAGGATCGGGTCCGGCCAGCCGGTCGTGCCCGGCGAGACCGAGACGATGTCGTCGGCGATCATGTTGTTCTGCCCGGGCGCCGACGGCTGGGGGTCGGGCAGGAACGCCACTTGGCAGGTGCTGGGCGGGAACGGATCGAAGTTGACCAGGACGGACCCGCTGAAGTCACCCAGGTCGCGGGTCTGAAGCCCGCCGTCGGCGATCGCCGACGCACCGATCGAGCCGTCGGCGACCTTCGAGGACGTCACCGCGTCGATCGCGAGCTGGCCGGCACCGACGGCGCCGTCGGCCAGCTTGCCCGCGTCCACGGCCTTGGGGGCCAGCTGGGTGTTGCCGACGGACCCGTCGGCGAGCTTGGCGGCATCGACGGCCTTGGCGCCGATCGCGCTGCTGGTGACCGCACCGGCACGCAGCTGCGCGCTGCCGACCGACCTTGGACGGCACGGCCTTCAGGGACTTGACCGCGCGCTTGGACAGGTCCTGCGGTCCCGAGCGTCCCGTTGCGGACCTGCCGGTTGGTGATCGAGTTGCGCTTGATCGTGGAGCCGTCGATCAGCCGCGCCGCCGTGGCGGGGCCGTCGAGCGCGATGAAGAGTGCGAGAAGGGCGACGACCATCGAAGCCGATGGACGTCGCCGCAGACGATGCGACATAGACGAAGCCAAAACGAGATGGGGATGTCCGCGGGCGACAGCAACCCGCGTGGTTCTGGGAACTGTGCCACGTACGGCGGCGTCTAGGAGCCGCTAGACGGAAGTTCGAGCGGAAACGGCGTGCATAAGGGCCCTCATCACTCAAGGTCCATGCCTTCACCCGGCGGGCCGCCGCGCGCTTGATCGCGGCGTCATACCCCCAAGGGGAATCGAACCCCTGCTTCGAGCGTGAAAGGCTCGTGTGCTAACCGCTACACCATGGGGGCGGGCCCTTTGAGTCTAGGCTGGTTGGGCCCTCGTAGCTCAATTGGTAGAGCGCGCGCCTTTTAAGCGTTGAGGTTGTGGGTTCGAGCCCCACCGGGGGCACTGGGATCTCGAAGCCCCGCGGTTCCTTACCGAATCGTTAGACCGCCCTCAGGTGCCCTTGGGGTTCAGGGCACATCATGCGTTCAGCGGACACCGGAGGCGACGGTTCCTTGGACCGGCCGGCGCCTCCTCACCCCTCCGCAACGAGAGCAAAGTGCAGTTCCTCCCCACCCTCACCGGCGGGGCGTCGCCAGGCGCCCCGCCGGGATGAGGCGGGAGCTCCTTGTGAGAAGGACCTGATCCCAAGATGCGTGCGTCAAACGGCCGGCGGGCGGAAGGACAGCTCGTCGGCCGGCACGCCGCCACCCAGAAGGTCTGACGCCGTCCGGGCCAGCGCGGCCAGCGCGACGCCCATCGGGCCCGGCCCGAACGACACGCGCGCGATGCCGAGCTCCTGCAGCTCGGTGACCGACGGCGCACCCGGTCGCGCGAGCACGCTGACCGGCGCGTCGATGCCGTCGACCAGCGCCTTGATCGTCGCGCGATCGGTGACGCCCGGCACGAAGATGCAGTCGGCGCCGGCGCGCGCGTAGGCCTGACCGCGCAGGATCGCGGCCTCGGGGTCGTCGGCGCCACGCAGGTAGACGTCGGTGCGCGCGTTGATGACGATCGGGACGCCCTCGGCGTCGGCGCGCGCCGCGGGCGGCGGCCACCCGAGCGGCCGCGTCCTCGGCGTCGCGCAGCAGCTCGCCGTCGCGCACGCCGTCTTCGAGGTTGCAGCCGACCGCGCCGGCATCGATGGCGCGCGCGATCGTCTCGGCCACGTCGGCGGGCGTCTCGCCATAGCCGCCCTCGAGGTCGGCGGTGACCGGGAGGTCGACGGCGCTCGCGACGCAGCCGACGGCCTCCAGCATCCCCTCGCGGCCGATCGCCTCGCCGTCGGCGAGGCCGTGCGCGGCCGCGATCGCCCACGAGGCCGTCGCGATCGCGCGGCAACCGGGGACCGAGGCGACGGTGCGCGCGCTGGCCGCGTCCCAGACGTTGACGAGCACGAGGATCGCCGGGTCGACATGGAGCCGGCGCAGCTCTTGGGCGCGCTCGCGCAGGTCGTCAGGCGAGGGCTTGCGGGCGGCGGCGGGCACCGCCGCAGCGTACTAGCGCCTCGAAGCGGCCTTGCCGGCCAACGCGTCCAACAGCAGGCTGATCGAGCGCTCGAGCTGGTCGAGCGTGGCGTCCTCGACGCGCGTGACGCCGACCTCCTGGTTGAGCCAGGCGTTGATCTCACGATGCGGCCGGCGGTCGCGGCGGCCGAGATCGCCGACGAGGCGATGGCGCTTGTCGCGCAGGATGGTGCGGCGCTCGAAGGCCGACAGGCGCGAGGCGCTGACGGGCTCCGCTTCCTCCTCCTCCGCCATCGCCGCGCCCGGGACCGCCGCGGTGAACGACGGCAGGATCGGCGACGCGGCCGCGACCACCGGCGGGCCGCCGCCGAAGAGCGACATCTGCGAGGTCGGCGCGACGTCGGCCGACAGCGCGACGAACTCCACCGCCTCGGACTTCTCGCTCTCGGCCCGCTCGGGTCGCTCGTCGAACAGCTCCTCGTCGCTCTCGCGACGGCGCAGGACGTGGCGCAGCTCGCCCTCGACGTCGGTGGCGTGGCGGCGCAGGACGGGGTCGCCCGGCAGGTAGAGCCACGACATCTCGGCCGGGCGCCCCGCGATCGTGCGCACGAAGCGACCGACGACCTGGCGGAAGATCAGCGGCGTCTTGGCCGCGCTGGCGTAGACGCCGACGCGCAGCCGCGGGATGTCGACGCCCTCGGACACCATGTTGACCGCGACCAGCCACTCCTCGCGCGAGTCGGTGAACGCCGCGAGCTTCTTGTGCGCGCCCGCCTCGGTGTGCAGGACGACGAGCGGGCTCTTGCCGCTGACGTCCTTGAGCAGCTTGGCGATCTTGCGCGCGTGGTCGGAGTCGGCGGCGACGACCAGGCCACCTGCGTCCCGGTGGCCGGCGGCGCGCGCCTCGTGGAGCTTGGCGTGGGCGGCGGCGAGGATCCGCGGCAGGCCGTCGGTCAGCTCGGCGCTGATCGCGGTCCGGTAGCGGCGCGAGGCCTCGCGCGTGGTCAGGACGGTGTCGAACCCGGCCTCGATGACGTCGTCGCCCGAGCGCCATTGCAGCGTCCCGTCGTACGGGATGAACGTCACCGGACGGCAGATGCCCTCGCGGACCGCGTCGGCGTAGGTGTAGGCGACGTCGGCGACCGCGACGCCCTCGCCGTCGTAGCGGACGCCCGGGATCGGCGTGGTGTCGGAGCGAAACGGCGTGCCGGAGAGCAGCAGCCAGCGCGCGGCGTTGCGGAAGGCCAGCGCGAAGCCCTCGCCCCAGGCCAGCTCCTCGCCGAGATGGTGGGCCTCGTCGGCGATCACGAGCGTGCGGCCCGTGCACTGCGCGCCCCACTGGGTGCAGACCGACGCGATCTTGGCGTAGGTGACGGCGACCCCATGGAAGTCGCGCGGCGGCACGAGCTCGGCCGCATCGGGCGCGAGGTTGAGGCCCAGCCGACCGGCGGCGATCGCCCACTGGCGCGTCAGCGGCGTCGTCGGGCAGACGACGGCGACGCGGTCGATGACCTTCGCCTTCAGGAGGCGGTTGGCGATCTCGATGGATGGGCGGGTCTTCCCCGCGCCCGGCGCGGCGGAGATCAGGAAGGGGCCCGACTCCCATGTGCGCATCGCCTCGAGCGCGGAGACCTGCCACGCCCGCAATCCGTGTCGGGCAGTGGTCTTCGTGGCGCTCACGCGGCGGCGAAGATTGCGCGATGTCCCGGACGGAAGGAGAAGGCCCTGCTCGTGCCGCTTTTCACCTAGTGCCGGAAGTGGCGGCGCTTGGTGAAGACCATCGCGACGCCGGCCTGCTCGGCCGCCGCGACGACCTCGTCGTCGCGCACCGAGCCGCCCGGCTGGATGATCGCGGTGACCCCCGCCCGACCGCCAGCTCGGGGCCGTCGGCGAAGGGGAAGAACGCGTCGGAGGCCAGCGCGGAGCCCTGCAGCGTTTCCGCCTGGGACTTCTCGACCGAGAGCCGCACGGAGTCGATCGCGGCTCATCTGGCCGGCGCCGATGCCGAGCGTGGCGAGGTCGCGGGCGAGCACGATCGCGTTGGACTTCACGTGGCGTGAGATGCGCCACGCGAAGAGCAGGTCGGCCCACTCCTCCTCGGAGGGACGGCGGTCGGTGACGACCTCCATGTCGTCGCGCTCGTCGCGGCTGCTGTCGCGGTCCTGGATCAGCAGGCCGCCGGTGACCTGGCGGATCTCGGGCTCGCCGAGCGCGGGCAGCCGGCGCTCCTGGTCCTCGAGGATGCGGATGTTCTGCTTCTGGGTGAGGACCTCGAGCGCGTCGTCGTCGTAGCCGGGCGCGATCAGCACCTCGACGAACTGCTGGTGGAGCAGCTCGGCGGTGGCCTTGTCGACCTTGCGGTTGAGCGCGATGACGCCGCCGTAGGCGCTCATCGGATCGCACGCGAAGGCCTGCTCGTAGGCCTGCTAGCGCGGTCGCGCCCAGCGCGGCGCCGCACGGGTTGTTGTGCTTGACGATCACGCACGCCGGGACCTCGAACTCGCGCACCATGGTGCGCGCCGAGTCGAGGTCCAGGATGTTGTTGTAGGAGATCTGCTTGCCGTGGTGCTGCTTGACCTGCGACAGCACGTTCATGCGCGTGCCGACCTGCGCGTAGAAGGCCGCGCGCTGGTGCGGGTTCTCGCCGTAGGGCAGGTCGACGACCTTCTCGAAGGCGCGGATGACCAGCGGCGGGAAGTCCTCGCTCTTCTCGGCGAACCAGCGGGCGATCGCGGTGTCGTAGCGCGCGGTGTAGGCGAAGGCCTCGGCGGCCAGCGACTCGCGCGTGGGCATCGACAGCGTGCCGCCGGCGTCGCGCAGCTCCTCGAGGATCGCGTCGTAGGACTCCGGGCTTGACGACGACCGCGGCGTAGGCGTGGTTCTTGGCCGCGGCGCGGATCATCGTCGGGCCGCCGATGTCGATGTTCTCGATGACCTCGGCCTCGCCGACCCCGCGCTTGGCCGCGGTGCGCTCGAACGGGTAGAGGTTGACGCAGACGAGGTCGACGAACTCGATGTCGTTGGCCTCGGCCTGGCGCGAGGTGCTCGTCGTTGTCGCGGACGGCGAGCAGGCCGGCGTAGAGCTTGGGGTGCAGCGTCTTGACGCGGCCGTCCATGATCTCGGGGAAGCCGGTGAAGTCGTCGATCGGCGCGGACGTCGAGGCCCGCCTCGGCGAGCGCCGCGGCGGTGCCGCCGGTGGAGACGATCTCGACCCCCAGCTCGGCGAGCCCGCGGGCGAAGTCGACGATGCCGCGCTTGTCGGAGACCGACAGCAGGGCGCGCTGGATGCGCACGGTTGCGGGCGCGGTCGGCACCTCGGGCGAGGTCTCGGAGGCCATGGGCCCGATGGTATTGGCTGGCGCGGGTGGGAGCGATCGCGCGCACGTGTGGAATGCGCACGCACCGGGAAGGTCGGGGGCCATGAGCGAGAGCGACCCCGCGGCAAGCCTGGAGCGTGATGCCGACGAGCTGGAGCACCGCCTCGACCGGCTCGACGATCACATCTCCGAGGCGGAGAAGGCCGCTGACCGGCGCCGTGAGGACCTCGACCCCGAGGTCGCAGGCGACTGGGAGGACACGCGCGGCACCGCCGGCCAAGGCGAGGACCCCGAGGGCGCGATCGGCGACGACAAGCCCTCCCCCACGCCCGGCGACGCCGACGGCGGAGACGACTGACCGCAGCGCCCCGGGTTCCGGCCGCTTCACCTGTCGCGCGGTGGTACTCGCGCGCCAGGTGAAGCGGTCGGGGCTACGGCCCGACGGGGTGGGCCGCCTATGACGCGTCGATGACGACGCGGCGCGGGTGGGCCGGGTCGCGGTGGACGACGCCCGCGGCGATGAGGCGGACGGCGTCGGGCAGCAGCGCGTGCTCGAGTGGGCGGAGGGCATCGAGGACGGTGGCCGCGTCGGTCGCGTCGGGCAGGTCGATCGCGCGCTGGAGGATGATCGCGCCGGTGTCGACGCCCTCGTCGACGAAGTGCACGGTGACGCCGAAGACCTTCACGCCGTAGTCGAGCGCCTGCTGGACGGCGCCGATGCCCGTGAACGCGGGCAGCAGCGACGGGTGGACGTTGATGATGCGGTCGCGGAAGCGGGCGATGAAGGCCGCGTCGAGGATCGCCATGTAGCCGGCGAGCACGACGAGCTGCACGCCCTGGGCCTCCAGCCAGTCGCCGATCGCCGCGTCGCGCGCGGGGCGATCCGGGAACGCGTCGCGCGGGAAGGCGGAGGTCGGCACGTCGGCGCCGCGCGCCCGCTCCAACGCGACCGCGTCGACCTTGTCGGAGGCGACCGCGACGACCTTGGCCTCGAAGCCGTGGACGCCGTCCAGGAGCGCCTGGAGGTTGGTCCCGCCGCCCGAGGCCAGGACGCCGACCCGCAGCTGACCGCCCACCTCAGGCGGCCTCGATGGCGAGCGCGCCCTGCGACCCCGACCCGCCGGCCGCCGCCTGCGCCACGGCCGTCGCCCGCAGCACCGGGCGCGGACCGTCGGTCTTCTCCAGGAGCCCGTCCTCGACCAGCGCGTCGATGCGGTCGACCACGGCCTTGGCCGTCAGGTGCGCATAGGTGCCGTACTCCGGCAGCCCGTCCCACGAGTTGCGGATCAGCGCCTTGGCCTGCCCGCCGCGCAGCACCTCGGCCACGCGCGTGCGGCCGATCGACGGCCGCGCCTCGCGGACGACCGCGAGGATCGCCTCGTCGATCGACTCGTGCCGGGCCGTGCCGGCCACGGCGCTGCTGCCGGCGCGCGCCGAGCCGCCGGCGAGCGCCCGTGAGGGCGGGGCCGGCACCAGCGACGGATCGCACACGTCACAGCACGCGCCCTCGGGCGCGGGCGCGGCCGGGTCGCCGAAGTGCTTCAGGATGGTCGCGCGCCGGCAGCCGCCCTCCTCGACGAACGCCCACGCCGCCCGGTACTGCTTCCACCGCGCCCGCTGGCCCTCGGCCGCCGACGTGCGCGCCAGCGCGCGCGCGGCACCGTCGAAGACCCCGACCACCCGGCCGCGCACGCGGTCCATCGGCGAGGGCGCCGGCTGGATCACGCCCGCCCGCGCGAGGTGGCCGACGATCGCGCGCACGCGCTCGGCCTCCTCGTCGAGGTAGGAGACCGCGACGTCGAAGCGGTTGTCCACCGACGCCGACAGCAACCGCTGGGCGACCTGGTCGAGCAGCGCGTCGGAGACCTCGGCGCGCTGGATGAAGAAGACGTGCAGCGACTTGTCGCGCTTCTCGGCGAACAGCAGCGCGCGTGCGGGAGCGCCGTCGCGCCCCGCGCGACCGGCCTCCTGGTAGTAGGCCTCGATCGACGGCGGCACGACCTCGTGGGCGACCGTCCGCACGTCGGCCTTGTCGACGCCCATGCCGAACGCGTTGGTCGCCACGACGACCTCGACCTCGCCGGCCATGAAGCGCCGCTGCGCCCCCGTGCGGTCGGCCCGCCCCAGTCCCGCGTGGTAGGCCAGCACCTCGAGGCCCAGCTCGGCGCCCAGCCGGTCGGCCAGCGACTCACACGACTTGCGCGTGCCCGCGTAGACGATCGCCGGCCGCGCGCCGTCCTCACCCAGCGCCGCGGCGATCCGGGCGTGCTTGTCGGCCGTCGTCGCGCACGGCACGACGGCGAAGCTCAGGTTGGGACGGTCAAAGCCCGTCGTGACCAGCGCCGGCTCCTTGAGCCCCAGGCGCGCCACGATGTCGCGCGCGACCTGCGGCGTGGCGGTCGCCGTCGAGGCGATCAGCGCCTTGGCGCCGAGCCACCGCGCCGCGTCGGCCAGCCGGAAGTAGTCGGGACGGAAGTCGTGGCCCCACTGCGAGACGCAGTGGGCCTCGTCGACGACGAACAGGCCGATCGGCACCTCGCGGATCGCCTCCAGGAAGCCCGGCGAGGAGAACCGCTCCGGCGCGACGTACAGGAGCTTGAGCGACCCGGCCCGCGCCCGCGCCAAGACCTCGGCGTTGGCCGATGCGTCCTGCTGGGAGTTGATGACGGCGGCCGCGCCGGGCGCCCGGCGCTCCAGCGCCTCCACCTGATCCTGCATCAGCGACACCAGCGGCGAGACGACGATCGTCAGGTCCTCGCGCACCAGCGCGGGCAGCTGGTAGCAGAGCGACTTGCCGGCGCCCGTGGGCATCACGACGAGCACGTCGTGCCCGGCCACGGCCGCAGCCACCGCGTCCTCCTGACCAGGGCGAAAGCGGTCGAAGCCGAAGTGCTCATGCAGGGCGTCGTGGAGATCCATCAAGGCGCGCCTGACCTTAGCGACGCCCTCGGAAGCTCCCGCGCCGCACAGCATGCGCGACGCGGAACCTCCGCAGTTCCGTCACGCCTCGGCGCGCTCGCGCGACGCGGCCTCACGCGCGGCCACCCGCGCGCGGATCGCCTCGACGACCACCGGATCGGACTTCTCGACCGAGCCCGCGTCGAACGGCGGCTGCGGGTCGTACTCGATGCCGAGCTGAATCGCCTTGGCGACCTCCTCGCCGGCGATGCGCGCCGCCAGCGTCAGCGCCATGTCGATCCCCGCCGACACGCCGGCCGCCGTCACGACCTTGCCCTGCTCGACGACCCGCTGCCCGGTCGGCTCGGCGCCGTACTGGCGCAGCGTCTCCAGCTCCAGCCAGTGCGAGGTCGCGTGCAGCCCGTCAAGGATCCCCGCCGCGCCGAGCAGCAGCGAGCCGGTGCAGACCGACGTCGTCCACTGCGACGTCGCGTGGACCGCGCGCAGCCAGTCCAGCCACACCGGATCGGTCGTCAGCGCGCGCGTGCCCACGCCGCCCGGCACGACGATGACGTCCGGCGCCGGCGCATCGGCGAACGAGGCCTCGGCCAGCACGGTCAGCATCCCGTTGTCGGTGCGCACGGGCCCGGCCTCGCGACCGACGAAGCGCACGCGCCCGCCGATCCGCGACAGCACCTCGTACGGGCCGACGGCGTCGAGCGCGGTGAAGTCGTCATAGATCGGGATGACGATGTCCAAGGGCATGGTGAAGAGCACTCCTACGTTGTTGATGGACTAGGCTGCGGCCGACTGGAAGCGGTCGCGATAAGCCGCCGGGCCGACGCCGAGCCGGCGGTGAAAGACGCGGCGCAGGACCTCGGCGCTGGCGAAGCCGGCGGCACGCGCCGCCACGTCGACCGCGGAGCCGGCCTCCAGCAGCGTCCGGGCGCGCTCGACGCGCAGCGCCTCGACGTAGGCCGCCGGCGTCAGCCCGGTCTCCGCGCGCCAGGCCCGCGTGAAGTGCCGCTCCGACAGGCACGCGCGCGCGGCCAGAGAACCAACCGACAGGTCGGCGTCGAGATGATCGGCCATCCATGCCTGGAGGTCGCGCAGCGGCTCGCGCGCCGCGCCGGCCACCTGCATCGCCAACCCCGCGCTGAACTGCGCCTGCCCGCCCGGGCGCTTGAGGAAGAGCACGAGCCAGCGCGCCGTCTCCAGCGCGATCTCACTGCCGAGATCCTCCTCGACGAGCGCCAGCGCGAGGTCCATCCCGGCGGTCACACCGGCCGAGGTCCAGACGTCACCGTCACGCACGTAGATCGGCTCGTCCTCGACCGTGACCGCCGGATGGGCGCCCGCCAGCGCCCGGCAATAGGCCCAGTGCGTCGTCGCCCGGCGACCGTCCAGCAGCCCCGCCGTCGCCAGCGCGAAGGCGCCGGTGCAGACCGACGTCACCCGCTGCGCGCGCGGGGCCGCGGCGCGCAGCCACGCGATCACCGGGTCGTCGACGCCGGCGTGACGCGCGGCCGCACCGCCCGCAACCAAGATGGTGTGGAACGGCCCGCGCGGCGGCGGCAGCGCGCCGGCGCTCAGCGTCAGCCCGTTGGAGAGCGCGACACCACCGCCGCCGGGCGTGACGACCTCGACCTCATACGCGCCCGCCACACCCCGCTGCGCCGCGATCCGCGACGCGCCCGCAAAGACCTCGACCGGCCCGAGGACATCGAGCGACTGCGTGGACTCCAGAGCCATCACGACAACGCGCATGCGCCCATCGTGGCGCCTCACCGCGATGGCGGCAAGGACACCTACCCCACGATTTCAGCCACCCAGCTTCATCGAGGGACGACTGATGGTCCGTAGAGAACCATCAGTCGTCCCTCGATGGCGCGCGCGATCAGGCCTGCGTGGTCAGCAGCGGCAGCTCGAACGCGTCCTTGGCCTGCCCGGCCTCGGTGTCCGGCAGCGGGTACTCGCCCGAGAAGCAGGCGTCGCAGTGGTTGGCGCGCTCGCCGTTGACCGCCTCGTAGACGCCCGCCAGCGAGAGGTAGGCCAGCGAGTCGACGCCGAGCTCGGCCGCGATCTGCTCGGGCGTCCGCTCGTGCGCGATCATCTCCTCGCGCTTGCTCATGTCGATGCCGTAGAAGCACGGGTGCTTGATCGGCGGCGCCGAGATCCGCATGTGGACCTCCAACGCACCCGCGTCGCGGAGCATCTGGACGATCTGGCGCGTGGTGTTGCCGCGCACGATCGAGTCGTCGACGACGACCAACCGCTTGCCGCCGACGACCTCGGGCAGCGGGTTGAACTTCATCCGCAGGCCGTGCTTGCGCAGCTCCTGGCCGGGCTGGATGAACGTCCGCGCGACGTAGCGGTTCTTGATCAGCCCGTCGTCCTGCGGCAGGCCGGCGGCGCGCGCGAAGCCGCGGGCGGCGGGGCCGCCCGAGTCGGGCACCGCGATGACGAGGTCGGCGGTCGGCGCCGGGGCCTCGCGCGCCAGGATCTCGCCCATCCGCCCGCGGGCGACCTGCAGCCGCGTGCCGTTCATCTGCGAGTCGGGGCGCGCGAAGTAGATGTACTCGAACACGCAGAACGCCTGGCGCTCGCCCGAGACGACCTGCTGCGTGCCGATGCCCTTCTCCGACAGCGTCACGACCTCGCCCGGGAGCACGTCGCGCAGCAGCTTGGCGCCGATGATGTCGAACGCGCAGGACTCCGACGCGACGGCGTAGCGGTCGCCCAACTGGCCGAGCGAGAGCGGGCGCAGGCCGGCCGGATCGCGGAAGGCGACGACCTTGTCCTTGGTCATGACGACCGTCGAGAACGCGCCCTTCAGGCGCGGCAGCACGGCGGCGACGGCGTCTTCGAGCTTCTCGGCCGGATGCGTGGAGATCAGCGCGGCGATGATCTCGGAGTCCGACGTCGAGGTGAACTGCACGCCCTTGGCGCGCAGCTCGGCGTGGAGCTCGACGGCGTTGATGAGGTTGCCGTTGTGGGCGAGCGCGAGCTCGACGTTGCCGTTGGTGCCCGCGCTGCGGTGCACCGGCTGGGAGTTCTCCCACTCGTTGGAGCCGGTGGTCGAGTAGCGGACGTGGCCGATGGCCAGATCGCCCGCGAGGGCACGGAGGTCGTGCTCCTTGAAGACCTGGTTGACCAGGCCCAGCGCGCGCTGCGTGATGATGTAGCCACCGCGGTCGGCGGCGGCGATGCCCGCCGACTCCTGACCACGATGCTGCAGGGCGTAGAGGGCGAAGTAGGCGAGGCGTGAGACGTCGTGCTCGGGGGCGTAGATCCCGAAGACGCCGCACTCGTCGCGCGGGCCGTCGCGCTCGTCGAGAGGAGTGTTCTGCTCGGTCATGAGGACCGCCTCGTCGACAGGTGCGAGGTCGAGAGGACGCGGCGGCACGGCGGAGGGTAGCAACGCATCCGGCTAGTCCAGGCGTGCCTCTTGGAGATCGAGATCGCGCTCGACCGTTCTCAGCGCATCTTCCGAGATCTCGCCGCGCTCGTGGAGCTCGTGCAGCGCCGCGCGCTCGGAGCGCAGCAGCTCCTCGCGCAGGCGCTCGAAGGCCTCGACGTGCTCGCGGTCACGGTCGCCGCGCTCGTCCTGGGGCGCGCGGGCGTGACCGAGGCGCGCCTCGTAGAGCTCACGCAGGTGCGCGGTGGCGCGCTCGTCGTCGTCCTCGTCGTGCTCCATCTCGTCCAGGCGCGCCAGCGCGGCCTCGGCGGCCACCGCGCGGGCGCGGGCCTCGTCGGCGGCGTCGTCGGCCTCGTCGCGGCCCAGGCCGGTCGCGGCGGATCAGCGCCGGCAGCGTCAGCCCTGGATCAGCAGCCCGAGCACGATCACGCAGAAGACGGTGAAGACGATCAGCGCGCGCTGCGGGAAGCCGCCGCCGGCGTCGATGTCGGCGGGGATCGCCAGCGCCGCGGCGAGCGAGACCGCGCCGCGCATGCCCGACCAGCCGGCGACCAGACGCGCGCCCGGGCCGAGGTCCGGCGGCTCCTCGCGCGGGTCGCCCGGGATCAGCCGGCGCAGGAACGGGCCGACCGAGAACATCCACGCCACGCGCAGCCCGAGGACGACGGCCAGCGTCACCGCGACCGTCAGCGTGACGCGGCTCGCGTCGAGGCCCTCGATCCCCTGGGCGACGTCGCGAAACTGCAACCCCATCAACAAGAACAGCGTCGACTCCAGGAGGAAGATCAGGCGTTCCAGAAGCCTTGGGCCTCGATCCGCGCGGTCGCGCTGAAGAAGCCGTCGCTGCGCGCGCCGAGGAAGAGCCCGACGGTGACGGCCGCGAGGATGCCGGAGGCGCCGATCGCCTCGGCGGCGATGTAGGCGGCGTACGGCGTGAAGAGCGACAGCGTGATCTCGATCGGCGCGTCGTCGATCCGGGCGCGCACGGCGCCGATCAGCCAACCGACCGCGAGGCCGATCGCGACGCCGCCCGCGCCCGTGGCCACCAGCTGCCAGGCGCCGTCCAGCAGCGAGAAGCGTGCCGCTGACGGTCGCGCCGACCGCCAGCCGGTAGAGCACGAGGCCGGTGCCGTCGTTGACCAGCGACTCGCCCTCGATGATCGCCGAGAGCTGCGGCGTCGACCCGCAGGCGCTGCATGATCGCGACGGCGGCGACCGGGTCGGTCGGCGCGAGGATCGCGCCGAGCACGAAGCCCTCGGGCCAGCCGAAGCCCGGCACGAGCAGCTTGACCGCCACGGCGACCGCGACCGTCGAGGCCGCCACGAGGCCGATCGCCAGCACGCCGATCCGCCGCGCTTGGGCGCGCAGGTCGCGTGGCGAGGAGTTGAAGCCCGCGCCGTAGATCAGCGGCGGCAGGAAGATGAAGAAGATCAGGTCCGGGTCGAGGTCGACCGCCGGGCAGCCCCGGCAGCAGCCCGACGAGCAGCCCGCAGAGGACCAGCACGATCGGCGACGGCAGCCCGACGCGCCGAGCCGCGCCGGCCAGGACGGTGACGGCGCCGAGCAGGCCGACGAGGATCTCCGCGGATCGCACAGCACGGGCTGTACCCGATCGCGCCGCTCAGACGCGAGCGACGCGTGACCGACCGATGAGGGAAATGGATGGCATTTGACCCGCGCATATCGCGGGTTGGATGCCATCCAGATCGCTCACCAGACGCCGCGCTGAGCGCCGGCCGTGCCCTCGCGCTACGGGAACAGCGGCGCCAGCGCGCCGTTGGCCTCGCGCAGCTCAGCGAGCGACCAGCGCTCGCCGAGCGAGGAGATCGCGATCTCCAGATGCTCGCCGCCGACGGTGCCGAAGATGTCGACCGGGATCTGGTCGCCGAGACGTTCGAGCACTTCGCGCGGACCCGAGACGACGAAGCCGCCGGAGCGCTCGCCGAAGAGCGTGGTCCAGACGTCCTCGGCGTCGCCGAGATCGAGCGACGCGCCGAGGCCGCCGGCCAGCGCCGACTCGGCCACCGCGACCAGGAAGCCGCCCTCGGCGATGTCGTGCGCGCTGGACAGCTCGCCGGCGCGGACCGCCTCGCGGATCGCCTCCAGCGTCACGGCGACGTGGGCGATGTCGATCTCCGCCAGCCCGTCGGGCAGCGCCTCGCCG
This sequence comes from uncultured Conexibacteraceae bacterium, assembly GCA_963731005.1. Lineage (GTDB taxonomy): Bacteria > Actinomycetota > Thermoleophilia > Solirubrobacterales > Solirubrobacteraceae > Baekduia. The sequence continues at coordinate 547,504 of CAVSTZ010000002.1, forward strand.
CGCAGCTTGGCCAGTTCGCTCGCGGCCAGCGACGGATCGGCGTTCCAGCCGACGAGCGCGATCGCGTCGCCGGCCCGGGCGAAGCCGAGGCGCCCGGCGCGCGTCGCGTCGAGCAGCACGCCGACCATGCCGACGACGGGCGTCGGGTAGATCGGGCCGTCGGCGCCCTCGTTGTAGAGCGAGACGTTGCCGCCGACGATCGGCGCCTCCAGCGCACGGCACGCGTCGCCGAGGCCGCGGACGGCCTCGGTCAGCTGCCAGGCGATGTGGGGCTTCTCGGGGTTGCCGAAGTTGAGGTTGTTGGTCGTGCCCAGCGGACGGGCGCCGACGCACGCGAGGTTGGCCGCGCACTCCAGGACGTTGCCGACCGTGCCCCAGTAGGGGTCGGCGGCGACGCGGCGGCCGTTGCCGTCGATCGAGGTGGCGATCGACGGGGCGCCCTCGCCCATGTCGTGGAGGTGCAGGACGGCGGCGTCGGCCTCCTCGGGCCGGCGCACCGTCCGCGACTGCACGATCGCGTCGTACTGCTCGAAGAGCGGACGGCGCGAGGCGAGGTTCGGCGAGGAGAGCAGCGCGATGAGCGCCTCGCGGACGTCGGCCTCGAAGCCGAGCCGGGCGACCGGCGCGGGGTACAGGCCGGCCTGCGGCTTCTCCGGCGCGAGGTCATAGAGCGGCGCGTCGTCGACCAGGCCGGTGACCGGCATGTCGCCGACGACGTCGTCACCGCGCAGGACCCGGAAGCGGTTGCCCTCGGTCACGGTGCCGATCGCGGTGCCGTTGACCTCCCACTTCTGACACAGCGCCAGGACCGCGGCGACCTTCCCGGGCTCGCAGACGCACAGCATCCGCTCCTGCGACTCGGAGACCATGATCTCGAACGGCTCCATGTCGGCCTCGCGCAGCGGGACCTTCGCGACGTCGAGATCGAGGCCGACCTCGCCCTTGGCCGCCATCTCGGAGGCGGCGCGACGTGAGCCCCGCGGCGCCGAGATCCTGCAAGGCCACCAACAAGCCGGAGGCCAGCAACTCCAGCGAGCACTCCAGGAGCTTGGACTCCTCGAACGGGTCGCCGACCTGCACCGACGGGCGCTTGGTCTCGTCCTCAGCGTCCAGCTCGGCCGAGGCGAGCACCGACGCGCCGCCGATGCCGTCGCGGCCGGTGGACGCGCCGAACAGGACGAGGACGTTGCCGACGCCGGCCGCGGCGCTGCGGATCATGTCGTCGGTCCGCGCCAGGCCGATGGCCATCGCGTTGACCAGGCAGTTGGTCTCGTACGGCGCCTCGAAGACGACCTCGCCGCCGACGGTCGGCACGCCGATCGAGTTGCCGTAGTGGCCGATGCCGGCCACGGCGCGGTCGAGCAGGTAGCGCGAGCGCTCGGAGTCCGGCTCGCCGAAGCGCAGCGAGTCCAGGATCGCGATCGGCCGCGCGCCGAGCGCGAAGATGTCGCGCAGGATCCCGCCGACGCCGGTCGCCGCGCCCTGGAAGGGCTCGACGGCGCTGGGGTGGTTGTGGGACTCGACCTTGAAGGCGACCGCCCAGCCGTTGCCGACATCCACGGCGCCGGCGTTCTCGCCCGGCCCCATGACGACCGCGGGGCCCTCGGTCGGCAGCGTGCGCAGCAGCTTCTTGGAGTGCTTGTAGGCGCAGTGCTCGCTCCACAGCAGCGAGAACATCGCCAGCTCGACCTCGTTGGGCTCGCGCCCGCCGAGCTCCTCGATGACCATCGCGTACTCGTCGCGCGTCAGCCCCAGCGCGACCGCCTGGTCGATGGGTGGGCGGGGCGGGATCACAGCGGCCTCAGGCGACGGCGACACGGGCCATCCCCTCGAAGAGCTTGAGCCCGTCGGCCGAGCCGCCGATCAGGACGTCGACCGCGTGCTCGGGGTGCGGCATCAACCCCATGACATTGCCTTGGGCGTTGGTCACGCCCGCGATGTCGTCCTGGGAGCCGTTGAAGTTGTGGCCCTCGGCGTAGCGCAGCACGACCTGCTCGTCGGGCACCTCGCCGAAGAAGCAGCCGGTGGTGTGCTTGGCCGGGATCGACAGGCGCTGGCCGATCTCGCAGGTCGAGGTGAACGGCGTGCCGACCGTCTGGACTTCGAGGTCGACCTGTCGACAGACGAAGCGGAGATCCTTGTTGGGCAGCAGCGCGCCCGGCAGCAGCCCCGCCTCGCAGAGGATCTGGAAGCCGTTGCAGATGCCGAGCACCGGCCCGCCCGCGTTGGCGAACGCGATGACCGACTCCATCACCGGCGAGAAGCGCGCGATCGCGCCGGCCCGCAGGTAGTCGCCGTAGGAGAAGCCGCCCGGGACGACGACGCCGTCGACGCCGTGCAGGTCGCTGTCGCCGTGCCAGAGCGCGACGGGCTCGGCGACCTTCGCGACCGCCAGACGCGCATCGGCGTCGTCGCAGGTGCCGGGGAAGGTGACGACGCCGAGCTTCACGAGGCCGCGCCTGCGGCCTGCTCGACCGTCTGGATCTCGTAGTCCTCGATCAGGGGATTGGCCAGCAGCTTGCGACACATGTCGTCCAGCTGCGCCTCGTCCTCCACGTCGAGCTCCACGAGCCGGCCGACGTGCACGTTGGCCACGCCGCCGAAGCCGAGCGCCGGCAGCGCGCGCTCGACGGCGACGCCCTGCGGGTCGAGAATCCCGGCCTTGGGCCGGATCAGCACCCGCGCCCTCATGCCGCGGTCCTCGCGATCCAGGCGTCGAACGACTCGCCCGTGATCAACTCATAGGCCTCGACGTACTTCGCGCGCGTCCCGGCCACGACGTCGTCCGGGACCGCCGGTGCCGGCGGCGCCTTGTCCCAGCCCGTGCCGGACGCCCAGTCGCGCACGTACTGCTTGTCGAAGCTCGGCTGGCCGTGGCCGGGCTCGTAGCCATCGGCCGGCCAGTAGCGCGAGGAGTCGGGCGTCAGCGCCTCGTCGCCGAGGATCAGCTGTCCGTCGGGATCCAGGCCGAACTCGAACTTCGTGTCGGCCAGGATCACGCCGCGCTCGGCGGCCAGGTCCGACGCGAAGGAGTACAGCGCGATCGAGACGTCGCGCAGCCGGCCGGCAAGCTCGCGGTCGCCGAGGATCTCGGCGGCCTGCTCGAAGTCGATGGCCTCGTCGTGGCCCTCGTCGGCCTTGGTCGACGGCGTGAAGATCGGCGTCGGCAGCTTCTCGGACTCGCGCAGCCCGGGCGGCAACTCGATGCCCGAGACCTTGCCCGTGGCCTGGTAGTCCTTCCAGCCCGAGCCGGTGATGTAGCCGCGTACGACGCACTCGACCGGCAGCATCTTCAGCTTGGTGACGGCCATGGCACGGCCGCGCACCGAGTCCGGAACGCCCTCGGTCGACGAGATGTAGTGGTTGGGCACGATGTGCCCCGTCTTGTTGAACCAGAACGCGGAGATGCCGGTCAGGACGTTGCCCTTGTCCGGAATCCCGTTCGGGTGCACGACGTCATAGGTCGAGATGCGGTCCGACGCGACGAGCAGCAGTCGGTCGCCCAGGTCGTAGATCTCGCGGACCTTGCCGGAGGCGACAAGGGGCAGGTCGAGGTCGGCGGCGGCGCTCACGCCCTGAAGGTATCGAAGGGCGCGGGCGGCAGGGGTGCCGGTTCAGGCCGACTTTGCGGAGACTTCGCGCACCATCGTGCACGGGTCCGCCGCGACGCCCGGCAGCGGGTCCTGCCCGGCGCGCAGACCGGAGAGGACGACCTCGAGGTAGCGCGGCCAGGCGGCTTCGGGGAGCAGCACGCCCGGCATCGGCCGGATCGCGGCGCCGAGCATCTTGGCCACCGTCGAGAGGTCCCCGGGCTCCACGCCGTCGCGCAGGACCCCGGCGGCCAGCGCCGGCTCGAGCACGCGGGCGATCGCCGCGAGCATGCGGTCGGTCACCTCGACCGGCGGGTTCTCGCCCGTGAAGCGCGCCGAGACCGCGTCGAAGAAGGCGGTGTTGTTGGCCTGCAGCGTCATGTGATGCAGGAGGAACTCCCGCAGCCCGTCGAGCGGGTCGGCGGCCTTGGCGGCCTCGTCGGCCGCCGCCTCGATCTCCTCCACGAAGCCCTCGAGGACCGCGAGCACCAGCGCGTCCTTGGTCGGGAAGCGCCGGAAGAACGTGGCCTTGCCGACACCCGCGCGGCGGGCGATCTCCTCGACCCCGACGTCGAGCCCACGCTCGGCGAACGCCTCGCGCGCCGCGGCCAGGATCCGCTCCAGATTGCGCCGCGCGTCGGCGCGTAGGGGAAGGGCATCCGAGACCGTCATGGACCAGACGGTACCACTTCAGAGCACCCAAGCGGACCACTCGGTCCGAAAATATGGACCAGCCGGTCCGTTTGTGTTACGGTCATCCGGACCGCACGGTCCACTTGCTCCTCGACCCCTCTCCTCCTCCCCTATGTCTTCCTCATCTCCCGCCCAAGCAGCGCCCACCCGCCACTGGCTCCTCGCCGTGGTCGTCGTCTGCCTCGCGCAGTTCATGGTGGTGTTGGACGCGACGATCACCAACGTCGCGCTGCCCGCCATCCAGTCCGACCTGCACTTCTCCGCCGCCGACCTACAGTGGGTCGTCAACGCCTACATGCTGGTCTTCGGCGGCTTCCTGCTGCTCGGCGGTCGCGCCGGCGATCTGCTCGGCCGCCGCAGGCTCTTCGTCGCCGGCGTCTCGCTGTTCACCGTGGCCTCGCTGCTCGACGCGTTGGCGACCTCACCCGGCATGCTCGTCGGCGCCCGCGCGCTGCAGGGCCTCGGCGCGGCGCTCGTCTCCCCCGCCGCGCTGAGCATCATCACCACGACCGTCCCGGAAGGTCCCGACCGCACCAAGGCGCTCGGCGCGTTCGCCGCGATCTCCGGTGGCGGCGGCGCCGTCGGCCTCCTGCTCGGCGGCTTCCTCGTCGACGCGCTCTCCTGGCAGTGGGTCTTCCTCATCAACTTGCCCGTCGGCCTCGCGACGCTGGTGCTCGCGTTGCGCGTCGTCCCGGAGTCGCGCGCCGGTGACCGTGCGGGCGGCTTCGACCTCGCGGGCGCCGCGCTCGTCACCGCCGGCACCGTGCTGTTGACCTACACCATCGTCAAGGGTCAGCAGTTCGGCTGGACCAGCGCCAAGACGCTCGGCCTCGGCCTCGGCGCAATCGCGCTCCTGGGCACCTTTGGGATCGTCCAGACCCGTCGCGCCGCGCCGCTGGTCCGGCTGTCGATCTTCCGCGTGCGGACGTTGGCCATCGCCAACGCGGCGACGGTGCTGCTGATGGGCGGCATGTACGCGCTCTTCTACTTCGGCTCGCTGTACTTCCAGCAGATCAAGGGCGACAACGCGCTGGAGACCGGCCTGGCGTTCCTGCCGATGACGATCGGGATCATCACCGGGTCGGTGCTCTCGCAGCGGCTGCTCGCGCGCTTCGGCGTCAAGGCGGTCCTGGCCGGCGGCCTCGGCATCGGCACGCTCGGCCTGCTGTGGATGACGATGCTGACGCCCGACAGCTCCTACATCGGCGGCTTCCTGCCCGGCGTGGCCCTGCTCGCGCTGGGGATCGGCAACGCGTTCGTGCCGCTGACGCTGATCGCGACCGGCGGTGTGGCGCCCGACGACCAAGGACTCGCCTCCGGCCTGTTCAACACGTCCCAGCAGATCGGCGGCGCGCTCGGCCTGGCGATCCTGACGACGGTGGCCAACTCGGCGACCGACCGCGTCGGCGGAGCACGCGCCGACGCGCTGGTGCACGGCTACACGACGGCGTTCGCCGTCGGCGCCGGACTGCTCGCCCTCGGAGCCGGCGTGGTCACGGTCCTGCTGCGCTCACGTGAGGCCGACGCGAGCGCCGCGGCGGCCGAGGGCGTGGAGGCGTTGGCCTTGGCCTAGGCCTAGGCCAACGTGTCGAGCCGGCCGACGATCTCGGCCGCGTGCTTGGTGTAGTGCCCCAAGTCGAAGATCACATCGAGGTCGAGCCCCAGGCCAGGCTCGGCCTCCAGCAGCGAGCGCAGCGGCGTGCGCGTGTCCCACGCCTGCTGCGCCGTCCGCTGGGCGATGCGGTAGGCCTCGTCGCGCTGCAGGCCGCCGGCGACGAGCGCGAGCAGGACGCGCTGGGAGAAGAGCGCACCGTAGGTGAGATCGATGTTCTCGCGCATGCGGTCGGCGTGGACGACCATGCCGCGCGCCAGCCGCGTGGCGAGCGCCTGCATGTAGTCCAACGCGATCGTCGCGTCGGGCAGCACGACGCGCTCGGCACCGGAGTGCGAGATGTCGCGCTCGTGCCAGAGCGCCACGTCTTCCACACCAACTTGCGCGTAGCCGCGCAGGACGCGCGCCAGGCCGGTGATGCGCTCCGAGACGATCGGGTTGCGCTTGTGCGGCATCGCGCTCGATCCCTTCTGGGCGCCCGCCCGGAACGGCTCCTCGACCTCGCGGACCTCGGTGCGCTGCAGGTGGCGGAACTCCGTGGCGAAGCGCTCCAGCCCGGCGCCGGCCAGCGCGATCGCCTGCAGCAGCTCGGCGTGGCGGTCGCGGGCGACGACCTGGGTGGAGACCGGCTCGGCCTCCAGGCCCAGGCGCGCGAGCACGCGGCGCTCGAAGTCCGGCGACGTCGCGCTGTAGGTCCCGACCGCGCCGGAGACCGCGCCGACGGCGACTTGGTCGACGGCGCGCTCCAGGCGCTCGAGGTTGCGGTCGGCCTCGAAGGCGAAGCCCGCGAGCTTGATGCCGAACGTCGTCGGCTCGGCGTGCACGCCGTGGGTGCGCCCGACGCAGACGGTGTCGACCTGCGCGCGCGCCTGCTCGATCAAGGCATCGCGGTACTCGCGCGCGCCGGCGAGCAGGAGGTCGCCCGCCTTGCGCAGTTGGACGCCGAGCGCGGTGTCCAGGACATCGGAGGAGGTCAGCCCGTAGTGGATCCAGCGACCGGCCTCGCCCGCGCTCGCGCTCAACACGTCGACGAACGCCGCGACGTCGTGGTCGGTGATCTTCTCGCGCTCCTGGACGGCCTCGACCGTGAAGGTCGCGTGGGCGATCGCCTCCAGGTCGGCGGGCGTCGGGCCTTCGGTCTCCAACGCGCAAGCGACCTCCACCTCGCGCCAGCTCTCCAGCTTGGCCTCGTCGGTCCAGACGGCCCCGATCTCGGGACGGGTATAGCGCTCGATCACGCGGTCGAGTCTATGGAGCGATCCCGCGCCGGGGCGGGTGGGTCCGTTTCTAGGAGCGCAGGATCCGCAGCGCGAGGTGGCCGGCGTTCTTGGCGTTGTCGAGGCCGACGGCCGCGACCGGAACGCCCGGCGGCATCTGGACGACCGAGAGCAGCGCGTCGAGGCCGCCGGCGGCCGAGAGGCGACTCGACAGCGGCACGCCGATGACCGGCAGGTCGGTGTGGGCGGCGGCGACGCCGGGCAGCGCGGCGCTCAGGCCGGCGCCGGCGATGATGACCTTCAGCCCACGCATCCGCGCGTTCTTGCAGTAGTCGGCGACCGTCTCGGGGTCGCGGTGCGCCGACATCACCCGGGTCTCGGAGAGCACGCCGGCGTCCTCCAGGACCTTCGACGCCCCGGCCATGGTGTCCATGTCGGACTGCGACCCCATGATGATCCCGACCAACGGCGTGTCGGGCTCGGTCGCCTCGAGCTGGGTCAGCGTCTGCGGCTCGGTCGTCGTTACGGGCTGGGGCTGCTCGGTCATGTGCTCACGCGCTCCACGGCGCGCTGGGCGATGTCGCGCCGCAGCTGCCGCCGGTCGAACTGGATCAGGTCCGCGGCAGCATAGGCACGATCGCGGGCGGCCGCGGGGTCGGGGCCCAGCGCGGTCACGTTCAGGACCCGGCCGCCGGCGGTGACGATCGACCCCGTCGGCGTCGCGCGCCGTGCCCGCGTGGATGACCTCGGCGCCCGCGTCGGCCGCCGCGTCCAGGCCGGTGATGACGTCGCCCGAGGAGGACGAGGCCGGATAGCCGCCGCTGGCCAGGACGACGGTCACGGCCCAGTCGTCGCCGAACTCCATCGCGGTCGCCTCCAGGCCGCCGGGGCGGGTGGCGGCGAACAGCGTCTCCAGCAGGTCGCTGCGCAGGCGCGGCAGGACGACCTGCGTCTCGGGATCGCCGAAGCGCACGTTGAACTCGATGACCTGCGGCCCCTCGTCGGTGAGCATCAGCCCGGCGTAGAGGACGCCGTGAAACGGCGTGCCGCGCTCACGCAACAGGTCGACGACCGGCTGGTGGATCGCCGCGACGACCGCGTCGGGATCCGGCGCGCCGGGGACCGGGCTGTAGGCGCCCATGCCGCCGGTGTTGGGCCCCTCGTCGCCGTCGAAGATGCGCTTGTAGTCCTGGGCGGAGACCATCGGGACGGCGCGCTCGCCGTCGCAGATGGCAAAGAGCGAGAGCTCCTCGCCGGCCAGGAACTCCTCGACGACCACGGCGCCCGCGCCGAAGCGGCGGTCCTCCAGCATCTCGACCAGCGCCGCGCGGGCGGTCGGCTCGTCGGGTGCCACGACGACGCCCTTGCCGGCGGCCAGCCCGTCGAACTTGATGACGGTGGGATAGCGGCCGTCGATGGCCTCCATGCCCGCCTCGACCGTCTCGACCTCGGCCCATTGGGCGGTCGGCACGCCGGCGCTGGCCATGACCTCCTTGGCAAACGCCTTGGAGCCCTCCAGCTGCGCGGCGGCCGCGGTCGGGCCGAAGTGCGCGATGCCCGCGTCGGCGAGCCGGTCGGCCAGGCCCGCGACCAGCGGCGCCTCCGGGCCGATCACCACCAGGCCCACTTCCTCCTCGCGCGCGAGCGCGACGAGACCGTCGAGGTCCTCGACGCCGACGGGCACGCAGCGGGCGACGGCCGCGATCCCCGGGTTGCCGGGGGCGGCCAGCAGCTCCGGCCGCTGCGGCGAGCGCGCGAGCGCGTTGACGATCGCGTGCTCACGACCGCCGGAGCCGACGACGAGGACTTTCACTACAGGCTGGCGATGAAGTCGTCGATCGGGATCGCGCTCAGCGTCTCGAAGCGGCCGGTGCCGCGCGAGCCGAGCTCCAGCGAGACGCGGGCCATCGTCGACTCGTCGGGCGCCTCGACGATGCTGACGAAGTCGAAGCGTCCGAGGACCGACCACTGGGCCTTGACGGTGGCTCCGAGCTGCTCGACTTCGGAGTTCACCTCGCGGATCCGCTGCGGGTTGTTCTTGACCGTCTGGACGCCTTCGGGCGTCAGGGTCGAAAGCATGATGTACGTCGGCATGCGCTCCTTCTACCCGATCCGCGTGTTCCGCGGAGCACGACCCTTGACCAACTAGCCTGCGGAACCGTCCATGCGCCGCCTCTTCACCACGCCAGCACTCGCCCTCCTGCTCCTCCCCGCCGCCGCCCAGGGTGCCGCGGTGCAGACCGATCGCACCTGCTACCTGCAGACCGACAAGACGAACATCACGGTCTCGGGCAACGGCTACACGCCCGGCAGGCCTTACTCCGTGCTGCTCGACGGCACGGCGCTGACCGGCGGCCTGGGCACGATGGACGCCGGCGGCGCGATGCAGGGCGCCTTCGCCCCGCCGATGCTGGCCGATGACGAGCTGGAGCGCACGTTCACCGTGCAGGTCGCCTCCGATGCGCTGACCGCCGGCTCGATGTTCACCGTCACACGTCTGAAGGCGAACTTCACGCCCTCCTCGGGCGATCCCAAGAAGCTGCGCGTGCGCTTCTCGGTCGCGGGCTTCGGCCTCGCCACGCACAACCCCGACGTCTACGTGCACTACATCGCGCCGGGCGGCGCGCTCAAGCAGACGATCCGGCTCGGCAAGGCCACCGGCCAGTGCGGCCGCATCGCCCAGACCGCCAAGCGCCGGCTCTTCCCCTTCACGGCGCCGAAGCTCGGTAAGTGGCAACTGCAGTTCGACACGACCAAGTCCTTCACCAAGGGCGTGACGGGCAGCAAGTTCCTGTTCTACTCGGTGGGCGTGTGCCTCCAGCCCCCGGGCGCGCCGAAGCCGAGCAAGAGCGCCCCGTGCCCGCAGCGGGTCCGGTCGTAGGCGACGGGATCGAGGGCGGGCGGGCGCCTTGGGCGTTCAGTTCGTGGCGTTGGTTGGTGGTGCGGTGCGTGGTTCGTCGGCACCGAGGAGAGCGAGCCGAGGCGGCATCTTGAGACGCGACCGGTCGTCCGCTCCCGTCCAGGGGGTGGGCCTGTTGAGCGCGATGTGGTCTCGCTGAAAAGGCCCACGTCATCGGCGATCGCAGGGCGAGACAAGGTGGGCCCGTTGAGCGCGATCACATCGCGCTAGACAGGCCCACCCCGAAGCGCACGCGGATCGGCGCCCGGGAGGGAGGTGGGCCTGTTGGGCGAACAGACCCCGCCTCGCACCCCGACCAACGCCGCGCCCTGAACGCCGCGAGGTGTGGCCCACCGCCGACGACTACGCCGCCGCAGGCTCAGTGTCCGGCGCGACGGTGGCCTCCCGCTTCGTGAACGTCAGCTCCCCGTCGGCCGCGTCGACGGCCACCACGTCGCCCTCGCGGAAGCGGCCCTCCAGGATCCCCAGCGCCAGCTGGTCGACCAGGAGCTTCTGGATCGTCCGCTTGAGCGGGCGCGCACCGTAGGTGGGGTCGTAGCCGATGTCGCCCAGCAGCGTGCGGGCGGCGTCGGTGAGCGTGACGTCGATGGCCCGGTCGCGCACGCGGGTCAGCACCCGCTCGACCTGGAGGTCGACGACCTTGCCGAGGTGCTCGCGGTCCAGCGCGTGGAACTCGACGATGTCGTCCAGGCGGTTGATGAACTCCGGCTTGAAGTGCGCCTCGGCCCCGATCCTGCCCCCGGGGATGTTGGAGGTCATGATCAACACGGTGTTCTTGAAGTCGACCGTGCGACCCTGACCGTCGGTCAGGCGCCCGTCGTCCATCACCTGCAAGAGCACGTTGAAGACGTCGGGGTGGGCCTTCTCGATCTCGTCGAGCAACACCACCGTGTAGGGACGACGGCGCACGGCCTCGGTCAGCTGGCCGCCCTCCTCGTAGCCGACGTAGCCCGGAGGCGCGCCGACCAGGCGGGAGACCGCGTGCTTCTCCATGTACTCCGACATGTCGATGCGGACCATCGCGTCGCCGCTGTCGAACATGAACTCGGCCAGCGCGCGGGCCAGCTCGGTCTTGCCGACGCCGGTCGGACCGAGGAAGAGAAACGAGCCGATCGGGCGATCAGGATCCTGCAGCCCGGCGCGCGAGCGGCGCAAGGCGTTGGAGACCGCGGCGACGGCCTCGTCCTGGCCGATGACGCGCTGATGCAGGCGCTCCTCCATGTGGATGAGCTTCTCGACCTCGCCCTCCAGCAGCCGCGACACGGGGATCTTGGTCCAGCGCGCGACGACCTCGGCGATGTCCTCGGCGTTGACGACCTCGCGCAGGAAGCCGGCGTCGCCGTCGGTGCGCTCCTCGCGCTCGGCGGCTTGGCGCTCAAGCTCGGGGATGACGCCGTGGCGCAGCCGCGCGGCCTCCTCCAGGTTGGCCTCGCGCTCGGCGCGCTCCAGGGCGACCTTGGCCTCCTCCAGGCGCTCGCGCACCTCCTGCACGCCGCCGATCGCGTCCTTCTCGGCCTGCCACTCGGCGGTCATCGCGGCCGACTGCTCCTTGAGGTCGGCCAGCTCGCGGTCGAGCGTGTCGAGGCGCGCGCGAGACGCGTCGTCGCCCTCCTTGGCCAGCGAGGTGCGCTCGATCTCCAGCTGCAGGATGCGGCGGTCGACCTCGTCGATCTCGACCGGCTTGGAGTCGATCTCGATCCGCAGGCCGGAGGCGGCCTCGTCGATCAGGTCAATGGCCTTGTCGGGCAGGAAGCGGTCGGCGATGTAGCGGTCGCTGAGCGTCGCGGCGGCGATCAGCGCGGCGTCCTGGATGTCGACCTTGTGGTGCAGCTCGTAGCGCTCCTTGAGCCCGCGCAGGATCGCGATCGTGTCCTGCACCGACGGCTCGCCGACGAGCACGGGCTGGAAGCGGCGCTCCAGCGCGGCGTCCTTCTCGATGTGCTTGCGGTACTCGTCCAGCGTCGTGGCGCCGACGGCGCGCAGCTCGCCGCGGGCGAGCATCGGCTTGAGCAGGTTGGCGGCGTCGACCGCGCCCTCGGCGGCGCCCGCGCCGACGATCGTGTGTAGCTCGTCCATGAACAGGACGACGTTGCCGCCGGCCTCCTTGATCTCGGCCAGGACGGCCTTCAGGCGCTCCTCGAACTCGCCGCGGTACTTCGAGCCGGCCAGCAGCGCGCCGATGTCGAGGCTGATGACGCGACGGTCGCGCAGGGACTCGGGGATGTCGCCGGAGACGATGCGCTGGGCGAGGCCCTCGACGATCGCGGTCTTGCCGACGCCGGGCTCGCCGATCAGGACCGGGTTGTTCTTCGTGCGCCGGGAGAGGACCTGGATGACGCGGCGGATCTCCTCGTCGCGACCGATGACCGGATCGAGCTTGCCGGTCGCGGCGAGCTCGGTGAGGTCGACGCCGAACTTCTCCAAGGCCTGGAACTTGTCCTCGGGCGACTGGTCGGTGACCTTGTGCGCGCCACGGACCTCGGCGATCGCCTTGGCCAGCTGCTCCTTGGTGGCGCCGGCGCCGCGCAGGAGGTCGCCCGCCCGCCCGCCGAAGCCGGCGAGGCTGAGCAGCAGGTGCTCGGTCGAGATGTACTCGTCGCCGAGCTCGCGCATCTCGACCTCGGCCGCGCGGACGACGCCGAGCAGCTCGGGGGAGGTGGCGGGCTCCTCGGGGTTGGCGAGCGTGGGGAGCGCGTCCAGGACGCCGTCGACCTCCACGCGCAGGGCGGGACCGGCGACGCCGAGCTTGCGCAGGACGCCGGGGACCACGGAGTCGTCCTGGCCGAGCAGGATCGCGCAGCAGGTGCTCGGGCGTGCGCCTGCGCGTGCTTGCGCGCGGCGGCCAGCGCGATCGCGGCCTGGATGGCCTCCTGGGACTTGATGGTGAAGCGGTCGGCGTTCAAGGTGCGGCGTCTCCCTGCGTGACGGTAAATCTCAGTCGGTTCGACTCAGATTCTAGCAGCGCGATGTGGCGCGTCAACGCGCGGCGGCACGGGTACCGCGATGAGATGACCGACGAAGAGAAGCCCGACGACCGGCCCGTGGGCGACACGCCTGAGGCCCACGACGAGATCATCCCCGAGGACCTGCCCAAGGGCCATCCGGGCCGCGCCGAAGCCGAGCGCCAGGCGGCCGAGGGCGACGGGACGGTGCACGGCAACACCTAGGTAACACAGGTTTGCCAGGCGTTCACCGATTGGTGATCGCCTCTTCACAAGCTGCTCGTGATCACGGACATAGCTTGACGGTGCTCTCATACACCACCGAAGGGGTTGTCCACCATCATGATGCCCAAGCGCATCACCATCGCCGTGGCTGCATCCGCGGCACTTGCCGTGACCGGAGTCGGTACCGCGCTCGCCACCGGCGCTCTCGCTCCCGGTGAGAAGGAGCAGGTCGTTCAGCGCGCCCTCTCCGAGACCCATCCCAAGAACGTCATCTTCCTGCTCGGCGACGGCATGGGCACGCAGGAGATCACCGCCGCCCGCTACTACCAGGGCGTCAAGCAACTCGCTGAACGTCGACCGCATGCCGTTGACCGGCTTCGACACCACGTGGTCGGTCAAGCCGGCCGCGGCGGCGCCCTACCTGCCCGACTACGACCCCGACTCGGCCTCGACCGGCACGATGTGGGCGACCGGCAAGAAGACGATCGACGAGCGCATCTCGCAGGGCCCGAGCAGCGCGATCGACGTGCCCGGCGCCAACCTCGAGACGGTCCTCGAGCGCTGGCAGAGCCGCGGCAGGAAGGTCGGCAACGTCTCGACCGCCGAGATCACCGACGCGACGCCGGCGGTGCTCGCCTCGCACATCTCGCTGCGCGGCTGCCAGGGCCCGGCCGACATGGACAACTGCGCGAGCGAGACGCAAGGCCGCCGGCGGCCTCGGCTCGATCGCCGAGCAGAAGGTCGACCACAAGGTCGACGTGCTCCTGGGCGGCGGCCGCAACCGCTTCACCGCGACCATCCCGGCGGCCCCGACGCCGGCAAGACGGTCGTGCAGTCCGCGCAGCGCCAGGGCTACCAGTACGTCACCGACGCCGCCGGCCTGGACGCGGTCACCCACGCCGTGCCCAAGCCGGTCCTCGGCCTGTTCAACGCCGGCAACATGTCGCTGGAGTGGACCGGCCCGGCCGCGGCGACCGGCAAGGGCAACGACCCGGCCGCGTGCGTCGAGAACCAGCGCCCGGCGAACGAGCCGAGCCTGTCGGACATGACGACCAAGGCGATCAAGCTGCTGGAGAACGGCAAGGGCTTCTTCCTGCAGGTCGAGGGCGCGTCGATCGACAAGCAGGATCACGCCACGAACGCGTGCGGCCAGATCGGCGAGACGGTCGCGTTCGACAACGCGATCGGCGTCGCGCTGGACTACCAGAAGACGCACCCCGACACGCTGGTCGTCGTCACCGCCGACCACGCGCACACGAGCCAGATCGTGGGCGAGGACGCGACCGGCACGGGCCTGCCGACCGGCTACTCGACCAACCTCACGACCAAGGACGGCCAGACGCTGTGCGCTGACCTACGGCACCGCCGGCTACGGCGGCGCGGGCGCGGCCCCGGTCGCCGCTCCGCCGAGCCAGCAGCACACCGGCGCCGTCGTGCCGGTCTGGGCCCGCGGCCCGGGCGCCCTGGCCGTGCTCGGCACCAACGACCACACCGACCTGTTCAAGACGCTGGACGGGTAGGACTGTAGTTATCGCTGTTGCGTGACCCGCCGCCCGGGTGGAGTCCTTGGCTCTGCGCGGGCGGCGGTCGTTGTGGGGCGGTTGCACGGGGCGTGGTTGGATGGGCGGCGCTCCGTGAAGATCGCCACCGCGCTTGGGTGGTGTGGGGTGTTGGGTGAAAGTGTTGGGGCGTGGTTCGGGGTTCGGTGGTGTGGGCATCGAACGAGCGTCGCGCGGATGTCGACATCACGGATCACCGCCCTCCCTACGCGCTCGCGCCGCGGGCGCGTGTCGTGCGCCGCGCTGCGCGGACCTGCGTTGCGCGAGCGCGATCCATTTCGCTGCGCAACCCGACCTGTAACGAGACTGCGACGGACTGCGACGAGCCACCGACGCCGGCCGGTCGTGGTCGTGACGGCCGGCGCCCGGGCGCCCGTGGCGGGGACGCTGGTCGAGTTGTCGGGCAGCGTGCCGGTCAATTCGACCAGCACCCGTCGACGAACGTCGCCGGCACCTGGACGTTGGGATCCAACGTCAGGGTGCCGGCCGTCGTCCCGGATCTCCGGTCGACCCTCGGGCACGACGCGAATCGCCGGCCCCGGCACCCAACGGACGACGAGCCGACGCCACGAGGCGCCGATCCCGCTCACTCCCCTCGGTGCCGGCAGACCACGCCCGAAGCCCAGGCCACGTCCGCGCGGAACGCCCGGAGAGACGCGCCACCCAGGCGCTCGCAACACCAGCGCCCGCCCCGCGACCAGCGCCCCACGACGTCAGTCTCTGGTGGTCTGCTGCCCGTCCCGGCAGACACGCGGGATGGACGCCCGAGTTGTTGGTGTGGTCGAGCAGCAACAGAAGCGCTGCGAGCTGTAACGACTCTGCGGAATCGACCAATTCCGTCGGCCCTGCCCGCTAGCATCGGCAACCGACATCATCAACAAGTTCGCCCCCGCGACCGCGTCAACGGCCCGGGGGCATGACCCAAGGAGTCAAACCCTCCATGAGTACCCCGCAGGGTAGCTACGGCTGCCGCATCACCGTCTCCCCCTCCGACGCCGACGTCCTGCGCATCGAGGCCAAGAAGGTCTTGATGTTCAACCACGAGCCCTTCGAGGACTTCCTCGACTACGTCCCCGTCCGCCAGCTCGCGCTCGCCGACATCTACCGCGACGCAACCGCCGTCATCGACGCCCTCGGCTGGGACCCAGACATCACCCTGCGACGCGACAGCGTCCAGGTCCCCCTGACCCGCAGCCACATCGAACAACTCCACCTCCGCCGCGCCGATCTCCTGGACACCAACCTCGACCTCCTCACCGACATCGGCGCCGACAACCACCACAACGACATCATCATGTCCGAGATCCACAACAACCGCCACGGCGTCGAAGCCCTCAACCGCATCTTCGACGCCTACACCAACACCATCACCACCTAGAAACCCGTCGCACCCTCCGTTGCGGGGCCCGCCCCCGCAACGGACCCCGACAGCGCTAGAGGACAAGCCAGGGGGCGGCGGCTCGGACCGCCGCCCCCTCTGGACCTGCGTTGCGGCAACTCCTAACCTCTTGCACCATGGCCGCCAATCGCGTGCAGATCGAGTTGGATGAAGAGCTCGTGCTTCGTGCACGAGCGCGGGCGTCGACGACGGATCTCAGCGACAGCGATCTGATCGCGGACGCGGTGGCTGAATGGCTCGCGTTCGCGACCCTCAAGGCTTCGCCCATGCCTGGTCTCGCGCCTGAAGCGGCCGACGAGCTGGCCGTTGGCGAGGTGCGCGCACATCGCGTGTCGCGTAACAGCACCGCGTGACACACGCGGTCATTGACACCAGCGTCTTCGTCTCGGCGTTCATCGGCCGCGACGATGCCGCACCAGCACGGTTGCTACGTGCCGCGCGAGCACGACGCTTCACGATCATCGCGTCGCCACAGCTGATCCAGGAATTGACCGAGGTGCTCGACCGACCGAAGTTCAAGACTTGGTCAGCGAATGACCGAGCCTCGATCTTCGTGGCCGGCATTGTCGCGCTCAGCGAAGTCCATGACGATCCGCCGGCGCCGCCGCCACTCACCCGCGACAGTGAGGACGACTACCTCGTTGCTCTCGCGCACAGCAGCGACGCCAACACCATCGTCTCGCTCGACCGCGACCTGCTCGAAGCCGGCCTCATCATCCGCTGTCTGACGCCGACGGACTTCCTCGTCGCGCTCGAATCGCCGCCGAGCGTGCCGTAGAACCCAAACGCTAGGGACCGCCCACCCGCGACTT
The DNA here is from genome assembly GCA_963731005.1 of uncultured Conexibacteraceae bacterium. Lineage (GTDB taxonomy): Bacteria > Actinomycetota > Thermoleophilia > Solirubrobacterales > Solirubrobacteraceae > Baekduia. The sequence continues at coordinate 564,473 of CAVSTZ010000002.1, forward strand.
CGCTGCGGAGACCTGCTCGATGAGGTCTTCGTCGCGGAGACCGGCGGTTGCGCCACCCACGCGCGGTGCGAGGGCGCCGGCGATGCGGCGGGCGAGGTCGGTGCGGACGCGCGGTGGGAGGTCGTAGCGGCGGTCCAGGAAGCTGCGCACGGCGGCGAGATCGTCGGCGCTGAGCGCGCTGACGTCGAGGATCTCGCCGCCGGCGGCGTTACGTGCGGCGCGGCCGACCGGCGTCATCGCCTCGACGCCCGGCGGCAGGCCGAAGCCACCGAAGCGCGGCAGCGTCGCGACCGGTGAGGGCAGCGGCACGCTCAGGACGTAGGCGGCAAACCCCGCGCCGGCGGCCTCGCCCTTGCGCGGCTCGCGGATGACGATCGTGGAGGCGGCGAGATCGCCGAGCCGCTGGTTGTGCTTGGTCACGAGGATCGAGACCATCGCCGGCAGGTAGCTCAACGGCAAACCATCGACGAGGCGAACGACGTTGCGGATCGCGCTGGAGAGGAGGTCGACGGGGCGGCCGTCGTCACGCAGCACGCGTAGACCGGTCCAGCGCTTGCCCGGCGTGCGACCGTTGGCGAGGACCTCGAAGGCGACGTCATAGCCGAAGTAGATCGCGAAGCTGATGATCGAGAAGAGCGCGAGGCCGAGATCGCCGATCAGCATCCCGACGATGAACGCGCCGAGGATCAACAGGCCCTTGAACGTGAGATCGATGAGCGCCGCGACGAAGCGCGAGCCCACGCCGGCGAGGATCAGGTCGACCGTGACCCCCTCGGGCGTGGCGATGCGCAGCCGGTCCTGATAGTCCTCCATCTCGTGCGGCACGGTATCCATCGAGACGACGGGTCATGACGCTCGATCGCTTCGAGCGCGAGCGGTCGGGCGGTTGGCTGGCGCTGGAGGCCGCGCTGCGCAAGGCGCGCGGGAGGCCGGAGCGGCTCGGCGCGACCGGCGTCCTGGAGCTCGGCGGCCTCTACCGGGCGGCCGCGGCGGACCTCGCGCTGGCACGGCGGCTCTTCCCCGGCGACCCGCTCACGGGACGGTTGGAGGTGCTGGTCCTGCGGGCGCGCGCGGTCGTCTACGCCGACGTCGGCGGGCGGCCGTCACCACTGGCGTTCGTGACGCGCGGCTATTGGCGGCTGGTGCGCGAGCGCCGACTCGCGCTGACCGTCGCGGCGACGCTGCTCATCGGCGGCACCGCGTTCGCGCTGGTCTGGGGCATCCTCGATCCGGACGCCGCGGCGGGCTTGGTGCCCGGCGTCTTCATCGACGGCGCCGACCCGCCGCGCGGCGACCGCGGCCTGACGACCGCGCAGTCGGCCGCGTTCTCCAGCCAGATCTTCACCAACAACATCCAGGTGACGTTCCTGTCCTTCGCCGCGGGGCTGCTGTTCGCCGTCGGTGGCGCGTTCCTGTTGGTCTACAACGGCCTGATCTTCGGCGCGGTGCTCGGCGTCGCGGCCGCCCACGGCAACCTCGACCAAGTGCTGCGCCTCGTCGTCGCCCACGGCGTCCTGGAGCTGTCCTGCATCGTGGTCGCCGGCGCGGCCGGCCTGCAGATGGGCTGGGCGCTCGTCTCCCCCGGCCCGCTCACCCGCCGTGCCGCGCTGGCGGCCCAGGCACGCCCGGCGATGGCGGTCGTCCTCGGCACGGCGCCGTGGCTGGTGGTGGCCGGACTTGTTGAAGGCTATGTGTCGCCGGCGGGCTGGGGCGGCGCGGGACCGTACGTCGTCGGCCTGCTGCTCGGCCTGACGTTCTGGTCGCTGATCGTGTTGCGCGGACGCCGCGGCGCGACCTAGAGCCGGCGACGCGACTTGGCGTACAAGTAGGCGCGCACGCAGGCGGCGTTGAGGGTGCCGGGGGCAGCCTCGACGACCTCGGCGCCGGCACCGCGGACGGCGGCGACCGCGCGGGAGCGGGCGGCGAGGAGGTCGGCGGCCGCGGTGGCAAGAAGAGGATCGACGCCGGCGGCGAGGCGCTCGATGTCGGGATCGCGGGCGGAGGCGACGACGACGGCGTGGCGGCGGGTGAGCACCGGCGACGGCGTCGACGAGCGGCGCGGGCCGCGGCCTCCTCGAGCAGGTCGGTGAAGACGACGACGAGCGCGCGCTTGCCGCCGTCGGCGCGCCGGAACGCCAGCTCGTAGTCGCTGTCGCGCTCGGCGCGGCTCGAGGTCGAAGAGCGCGCGGACGACGTCGGCGCCGCTCGCGCGGCCGGGCCGGAGCGCGGCGGCGGATCTCGTCGTCGAAGGCCACGCGCGCCGCAGCGGTCGCCGAGCTCGTCGGCGACGAACGCGAGCGCGGCGCGGCGTCGAGCGCCGCGTCGCAGCGCGTCCGATCGCCCAGCGGCGCCGCCGATCAGCCGGCCGGCGTCGATCAGCAGCATGCAGGTCGCGGTCCTGCTCGAGCCGGTACTGGTTGCTCATCGGCCGACCCAGCGCGCGCGGTCGCGCGCCAGTTGACCTGGCGGATGTCGTCGTCGGGCTGGTAGTCGCGGATCAGCTCGAACTCGGTGCCGAGGCCGAGCGGGCCGCGCGCGCGTCGCGCCCTGGTCGCGGAAGCGCCCGCGCGCGACGGCGAGCGCCAGGCGGCGCGCCGACGTGCAGGTCGGGGAAGACGCGCACCTCGCGGCTCGCCGGCCGCATGGTGCTCCCAGCGCGCGAGGCCGAGCGGGCCGCGTCGCCCGCGGCGCGACCGCCGGGAGCACGTGGCGCCCGCGCCGGCGCGGGGACGACGTCGCGTCGAGGCCGCCGTCGCCCTCGCGCGACTCCAGCGCGAGGCGGGCACGAGCGGCTGACGCACGCGGACGGCGCCGCCGGCGGCAGCCTCGGCGGCGATCCTCAGCGGCACGCCGACGCCGCGCGAGAGCACCTCGGGCAGCGTCCGCGTGACGTCGCGGCGCGCTGCGCGCCAGCAGCGCATCGGCGAGCGACGAGCCGCCGCGAGCACGGCGACCGCGAGGCCCGACGGCCGCGCCGGGCACGACGAGCGCCGCGAGCGGCGACCGCGACGAGGACCAGGACCGTACGACCGGTGAGGGTCACTGCGTCGCAGCGCTCCGGGCCGGGGCCGGACCGCGCGCCAGGCAGCGGCGTGAGCGCGCGGCGCTCACCGCGGGACCGGCACGTCCTCGAGCGCCGCGGATCGCGTCGGCGGCGGTGACGCGCTCCAGCTCGGCCTCGGGCGTGAGGACGAGCCGGTGGCGCAGCACCGGCGGGGCCATCCGGGCGACGTCGTCGGGCGTGACGTAGGCGCGGCCGGCCAGCCGCGCGGCGGCCTTGGCGGCGGCGAGCAGGTGGACCGCCGCGCGCGGGCTGGCGCCGAGCGTGACGCTCGGGCAGCTCGCGCGTGCGGCGGACGATCGCGACGACGTAGCCGACGACCTCGTCGGTCGACCTCGGTCGCGTCGACCTCGGCGCGCGCCGCGCGCAGGTCCTCGGCGCTCGCGACCGGCCGCACGTCGTCCAGCGCGGTCGGCGCCAGGCCGCGGCGCGCGAGCCGCAGCATCGCGCGCTCCTCGTCGGCGCTCGGGTAGCCGATCGCGACGTGCACGAGGAAGCGGTCGCGCTGGGCCTCGGGCAGCGGGTAGGTGCCCTCGTACTCGACGGGGTTCTGCGTGGCGAGCGACGAGGAACGGGTCCGGCAGCGGGTGCGCGCTCGCCGTCGACGGTCACCTGGCCCTCCTGCATCGCCTCCAGCAGCGCGGCCTGCGTCTTGGGCGGCGTGCGGTTGATCTCGTCGGCCAGCACGACGCCGGCGAACACCGGCCCGGGCCGGAAGACGAGCTCGCCGGCGCGCAGCGCCATCGTGCCGGTGACGTCGGAGGGCAGCATGTCGGGCGTGAACTGCAGGCGCCGGAACTCGACGTGTCCAGCGCGCGCGGCGATCGCGCTCGCCAGCAGCGTCTTGGCCACGCCCGGCACGCCCTCGAGCAGCACGTGCCCGCCGAGCGCGAGCGCCGCGAGCATGTCCTCGAGCGCCTCGTCCTGGCCGACGACGACCTTCCGGACCTCCGCGCGCGACGCGGTCGTGCAGCTCCTTCATGTCGGTGGCGTCTCCGTGGTCGGGATGGTCAGCGTGTCACCGTCGCGGGTGCGAGCCAGGGCGGCGGCGAGGGCCTCGACGTGTGCGCGCCGCGGCGGCGGGAGGGCACGGGCCGCGGCCTCGGGTGGCCCGAGGCGCCGGCCGCAGACGACCAGGAAGGCCAGCGCGGCGAGGCCGAGGAGCAGCAGGCAGGTCTGGACGCGGCCGGGCAGCGCCGCGAGGCCGGTCTCCTCGCGATAGCCGTGGACCGACTCGACGAACGCGACGCGCCGCGCGGGCGGACCGGCGATCGCGAGCGCCTCGGCGGCGTGGTCGCCGTCGGCGAGGCTGCGGTTGCGCAGCGGCTCGGCGTCGGGGACGAGGATCGCGGTGCCGCGGCCGATCCGGCGGGTGACCGGCGCGGTGTCGCCGGCACGGCGGGGCAGCGACGCGCCGCCGCCGAGCGTGGCGGCGGCGGTACCGGCGAGGATCGCGTGGCCGCCGTCGCGGACGTAGTCGCGCAGTGCGTCGCGCTGGGCAGCGGGGAGTCGGCGGCCGTCGACGACCATCACCGTCTCGTCGCCCGCGGGCCGCCGGTCGGCCAGCGAGGCGCGAACGCGGCGCACGTCGTGCCCGGCGCGCTCGAGCAGCTCCGCGTAGGCCGCCAGCCCGGCGGGCGAGGTCGCATACGAGGAGGACGCGGGCCCCGACGGCTGCTGCGGCGCGCGGCCGAGCAGGACGCCGACGAGCACGACGGCCGCGGCGGCGAGCACGACGAGGATCGTCCCGCGACTCACCGGCGTCGCGCCTCACCTACGAGAACCGGCCACTGCTCGCGCGCCACCGCCGCATCGTGGTCGGCCGCGTGACGACCGCCGTAGGCGATCGCGTCGTGGGTCTCGGCGAGCTCGTCGTAGCGCTCGGAGCGCAGGATGCGACCGACGGCGCCGGAGGTCAGCGAGGGCCGCAGGTCGATCGCGTGGATCGCGTCGAGGCGCAGGAGCCCGGCGGCGAAGCGCAGGCGCACGGCGCCGTCGAGATCACCGGCGCGCTCGGCCTCCAGGGCACGGCGCTCCAGCTCGGCGGGGCCCAGCTGCGCGGCGCCCGGCACGTCGCCCGGACCGGCCACGCGTGTGGCGGCGCGACGGCGCCGGCGCGCGCCGACCGCGTTCACCGCCACCGCGGTCAGGGCGGCGACCACCGCCACCAACACCAGCCAGCCGGTCACGGGTCCACCGGGCAGCGCGGCGGTGAAGGACTCCAACCAGTTGCCGAGCGTGACGAACACCCCGTGCAGCAGGCCGGCATGATGATGGCCTTGCTCGAAGCGATCCTGCGCGAGGATCTCGCGGGCCTGCGCGCGGGCCTCGCCGGCCAGCGCCCGGTGGGCGGCACCGTCGCCGCCGGCCGCGCGGACGGCCAGCTCACGCAGGACCGCGTCGGTCACTCGTCCGGCGACGGCGGCCGCTGCGGCTCGGGCGCCACCGGGGGCGCCCACGTTCCGGGCGCGGGCGCGGGAGGTGCGGGCGCCGGAGGCGGCGCGGGCGCCACGGGGGGCGCGTAGGGCGCCGACGGACCGTGCGGTGCCGCCGGCCGGCCGAAGGGATCCCGACCGCCCTCGCGCTCGGACGACCACGGCGCGCGCGGGGCGCTCAGGGTGTCGGGTGACGCCCCGGACGGCCCGGACGCGGTCGGCCCGCCCATGCGCTCGGCCAGTAGCGCGAGGTCGAAGCCCTCCTTGCGCACCCGCAGGTCGAAGTACACCAACGTGGTCACGGCCGCGACGAACGGCGTCGTCACGAGCGACACCACCAGGTTGGCCGCCTGCTCCAGGAGCAACGCGCCGAAGGACGTGTCGTCGACGAACCACCCGGTCGGCGCGACGAACAGCAACGTCGCGACGGTGGTGATCACGAGGACCAAGATGTAGGTGATCCCCATCCGCCCGGCGGTCGCCCACCAGCGCGTCTCGACGAGCTTGAACGAGCGCCTCAGCGCCCCGATCCCACCGGTCCCCTCGACGAGCATCACCGGGAAGGCGACGCACCACGCGATCCACAGCCAGACGCCCGGGACGAGGAACGCGACGAAGCCCAGGACCAGGCCACAGGCGAGCACGATCGTCAGCCACAGCGTCGCGCCGAGACGATTGCCCGCGTAGCGCAGCGACGCACGTGCGCTGGTCGGGCGACCGAGGTAGGTGTCGGCGATCGCGCGGTAACAGGCGACGGTGCCGAGCAGGTAGCCCAGGAAGCTCAGCGCGATCATCAGCGTCTGCCCCGCGACGTAGGCCCCTTCGTCGCCGTAGGTCGTCGCCGTGTCGGCGGTGCTCGAGAAGCTCGTCCCGACCTGGTAGACGTCGGTCGTCGACTTGATGATGATGATGTTGGCCAGCTGGATCGGCAGCGCGATCACCAACATCACCGTCGCCAGCGTGCGCCAGCGCGAGCGCACGATCTTGATGCTCGCGTCGAGCGTCTCCCCGAGGTTCAGCGGCCGCATCCGCCCTGCAACCTACCCCGCGGGCCGGGCGAGCAGGCCACTGGGCAAGGACCGGGTGCCCGGACGCTACAAGCTACGGAGCTCACCGCCGAAGGCATCGAGGTCGCGAGCAAGCAGCGGATCGTCCAGCAAGCGCCATAGATCGGCAAGCTCGCTTGTATTCACCCACTGCCGCCGGCTCACGGGACCCAGATTGGCGACGGGCCGGCCTGCGACGGTGATGGTGAAGCGCTCCCCCGCCTCGGCACGCCGCAGGATCTCCCCTGAGTTGTCGCCGTAGCTCCTTCTGCGAGATCGTCGGCACGCCGTCGACCGCGCCGGCCGCTCGCCGTCGCGCCGGATCGGGATGCGGCGGGGGCGGGAAGGGTCGGGCTCGGCCGGTGGCATGCGGTGGGGGAGGAGGTCGCGGGTGTGCTTGAGCGGGACGAGCTCGCCGCCGCGCAGCTCGCGCTTGACGGCGTCGATCTGGGCGACCATCTCGGCCTGGAGCTCCTCGGTGCGGCGCTCCAGCGCGTCGACGCGGCGGCGGGCGCGGTCGAGCTCCTGCTCGAGGCGCAGGACGTGCTCGACGCCCGCGAGGTTGAGCCCGAGGTCGTTGGTCATCTCCTGGATGCGGCGCAGCCGCTCGACGTCCTCGTGCGAGTACAGGCGCGTGCCCTTGGGCGAGCGCTTGGGCTCGATCAGCCCGCGCTGCTCGTACATGCGCAGCGTCTGCGGGTGCATCTCGGCCAGCTCGGCCGCGACCGAGATCATGAAGACGCCGCGGTCGCTGCGAGACCGTGACGGTCGTGCGCGGTGCGGCGCATGCCTCATGAGAACAGCCTCGCCCGCGGATCGTCGCCCATGACCTCAGACAGCTTCTCGACCGCCTCGGACTGCTCGGCGCTCAGCGTCGCGGGCACGTCGATGACGAACCGGTAGTGCAGGTCGCCCTTGCCCTTGCCTGCCGAGCTTCGGCGGCCCCTCGCCGCGCAGCCGCTGGACGGTGCCGTGCTTGGTGCCCGGCGCCACGCGCAGCTTCTTGCGGCCGTTCGAGCGTCGGCACCTCGACGTCGGCGCCGCGGATCGCCTCCGGGATCGTCAGCGGCACCTCGACCTCGAGGTTGTCGCCCTTGCGCTCGAAGATCGGCGACGGCGCGACGTGGGTGACGACGTACAGGTCGCCGGGCGGCCCGCCGTTGCGGCCCGCCTCGCCCTTGCCGGCCAGCCGGACGCGCGAGCCCTCGCGGACGCCCGCGGGGATGTTCACCTTGTAGTTCTTGACCGTCTTCTGCTGCGCCCGCGCCCGTGGCAGGTCGGGCACGGGTCCTCGATGACCGCGCCCGATCCGTGGCAGCGCGAGCACGGCTGCGAGATCGAGAACAGCCCCTGGCCCTGGGACTCGATCCCGCGGCCCTGGCACTTCGGGCAGACCTTCGGCGACGTGCCCGGGCTTGGCGCCGGTGCCGCGACAGGTCGGGCACGGCTGCGTCGTCGCGACGCTCAGCGGGATCTGCGCGCCGGCGATCGCCTGCTCGAAGGAGATCGCGACCGACGGCCTCCAGGTCGGCGCCGCGCTCGGGCCGCGGACCGGCGGCCCGCCGCCGCGGCCGCGCGTGCCGCGCCGCCCGCGGCCCGCCGCCCACGCCGTCCGCCGAACAGGTTGGACAGGATGTCCTGAGAAGCCGCCGAAGTCGCCCGCCGAGAACCCGCCGGCCGGCGCCGCCCGGCGCCGCCGCCGCCGCCCATCCCGAACATGCCCGCCGCGGTCGTACTGCTTGCGCTTCTCGGGGTCGCCGAGGACGTCGTAGGCCGCCTGGATCTCCTTGAAGCGCTCCTCGGCCTTGGCGTCACCCGGGTTGTGGTCGGGGTGGTACTGGCGGACGAGCTTGCGGTGCGCCTTCTTGATCTCGTCCTGGGACGCCTTCTTGTCGACCCCGAGGATCTTGTAGGGGTCGCGCCGGCGTCATGCCGGCCACCACGACCTTGGCCGCCCGCAGGATCTCCTCCTTGTAGCGGTAGCCGGGCTGGTAGACCTGCGCGATCGACGCCGGTCTCCACGCCCTCGGCGGGCGTGCTGCGCGACCGCCTCGTGCTGGTGCGGGTCGAACGCCTCGCCGACCGGCGAGAACTGCTCGATCCCGACGCGCGTCAGCGCGGTCAGCAGCTCCTGCTGGACCAGCCGGATGCCCTTGGTCAGGTGGTGCTCGGCGTCGGACTCCTCGGCCTCGGCGGCGGCCAGCGCCCGGTCGAGGTTGTCCAGCGACGGCAGCAGCTCGCGCGCCAGCCGCGCGACGCCGCGCGCCGAGGCCAGCTCGACGTCGCGCCGCGCGCGCTTGCGCACGTTGTCGGTCTCGGCGGCGGCGCGCAGGTACAGGTCCTTGAAGTCGGGCTCGGCCTCGGCCTCGGCCTGCGCCTCGACCTCCGCCTCGACGGCGGCGTCGACCGCGCGGTCGGCGTCGTCGACGACCTCCGGCGCCGGGGTCTGCCCCCGGCGCCGTCGCCTCGTCGACGCGACGTGTCGCGCTCCTCGGTCACGCTACTTGCCCTCGTCCACGACCTCGGCGTCGACGACGTCCTCCTCCGCGGAGGCGCCACCGTCGGCCGGTGCCGTCGCCGTTGGCCGTCGCGCCCTCGGCCTGCGCCTGCGGCGGCCTGCTGCTGGGCCTTCTCGTACATGGCCTCGGAGACCTTGTGGAAGGCGGCCTGCAGCGTCTCGGCCGCGGCGTTGATCGCGTCCGGGTCCTCGCTGGTCAGCGACTCGCGGACGGCCGTGATCGCGGCCTCGATCTCGTCCTTGGACTGCGGGTCGACCTGGTCGCCGAGGTCCTTGAGCTGGCGCTCGGCCTGGTAGGCGGCGTTCTCGGCGTTGTTGCGCGCCTCGGCCAGCTCGCGGGCCTTGCTTGTCGTCCTCGGCGTGCGTCTCGGCGTCGCCGACCATCGACTTGATCTCGTGCGTCGGACAGGCCGGAGCCCGCCTTGATCTCGATCTTCTGCTCCTTGCCGGTGCCCAGGTCCTTCGCGGACACGGCGAGGATGCCGTTGGCGTCGATGTCGAACGTGACCTCGATCTGCGGGATGCCGCGCGGCGCCGGCGGGATGCCGGTGAGCTGGAACTTGCCCAGCGACTTGTTGTAGGTCGCCATCTCGCGCTCGCCCTGCAGGACGTGGATCTCCACCGACGGCTGGTTGTCCTCGGCCGTCGAGAAGACCTCGCCCTTGCGGGTCGGGATCGTCGTGTTGCGCTCGATCAGCTTGGTCATCACGCCGCCCTTGGTCTCGATGCCGAGGGTGAGCGGGGTGACGTCGAGCAGCAGGACGTCCTTGACGTCGCCGCCGAGCACGCCGGCCTGGATCGCGGCGCCGACGGCCACGACCTCGTCCGGGTTGACGCCGCGGTGCGGCTCCTGACCGGTGAGCTCCTTGACCTTCTCCTGCACGGCCGGGCATGCGCGTCATGCCGCCGACCAGGACGACGTGGTCGATCTTGTCGGCGCCCTTGTCCTTGGCGTCGTCCAGCGCCTGGCGGACCGGCGCGACGACGCGGTCGAGCAGCGTCGCGGTCAGCTCGTTGAACTTCGCGCGGGTGATGCGGACGTCGAGGTGCTTGGGGCCCGAGCCGTCGGCCGTGATGAACGGCAGGTTGATCTGGGACTCCTGCGCGGTCGACAGCTCGATCTTGGCCTTCTCGGCCGCCTCGTAGAGGCGCTGCAGCGCCATCGGGTCCTGCGTCAGGTCGATGCGCCTGGTCCTTCTTGAACTCGCCGGCGAGCCAGTCGACGATCGCCTTGTCCCAGTTGTCGCCGCCGAGGTGGTTGTCGCCCGCGGTCGACTTGACCTCGAAGACGCCGTCGCCGATCTCGAGCACCGACACGTCGAACGTGCCGCCGCCGAGGTCGAAGACGAGGATCGTCTGGTCGGTGTCCTTGTCGAGGCCGTAGGCCAGCGAGGCGGCCGTCGGCTCGTTGATGATGCGCTTGACGTCGAGGCCGGCGATCTTGCCGGCGTCCTTGGTCGCCTGGCGCTGGTCGTCGTTGAAGTACGCGGGGACGGTGATGACCGCGCCGTCGACGGTCTCGCCGAGGTAGGCCTCGGCGTCGGCCTTCAGCTTGGCGAGGATCATCGCGCTGATCTCCGGCGGGCTGTACTGCTTGCCGCCGGCGTCGATGCGCGCGTCGCCGTTGGGGCCGGAGACGACCTTGTAGGGGACGATCGACTCCTCCTCGCGCACCTCGGCCTCCTTGCGGCCCATGAAGCGCTTGACGGAGAAGACGGTGTTCTGCGGGTTGGTGACGGCCTGGCGCTTGGCGACGGTGCCGACGAGGCGCTCGCCGCTCTGCGCGAAGGCGACGACCGACGGGGTGGTGCGACCGCCCTCAGCGTTCTCGATGACGGTCGGCTCGCCGCCCTCGAGGACGGCCATGCACGAGTTCGTCGTGCCGAGGTCGATGCCGATGGTCTTGCCCATGTGGGGAGTGGCTCCTTTTCTGCCTGCTACATGTTGCGGTCGAAAATCTTAGCCACATGTAGTAGATCTCAGCCGGGAGCGAGGCGCCGCCGAACAGCCGCGGCAAAGCGGGCGAGCCGGTCGGCGTCCCCCGCGAAGAAGAGCGACGGCTCGGTCAGCTCGAGCTCCAGCAGCAGCGGGGCGCCGTCGGCGCCCTTCGACGAGGTCGACGCGCGCGTAGGCCGGCGGGCCGGCGCCGAACCGCCGCGCGACGTCGTCGGTCACCCGCGCCGGCCACCGCGCAGCTCGGCGGCGGTCGGCGTCGCGCGGCTCGATCGTCTCGGCGGCGAAGACCTCGGAGGTCGGCTCGGCGCCCGGGCGCAGCAGCGGCCCCTTGTGGATCGCGTGCGAGAAGACGCCGTCGAAGAGCAGCAGCGCGGTCTCGCCGCGCGCGTCGACCGAGGCGACGTAGGGCTGGACCATCGCGGTCGCGCCCGCTCGCGTGGATCGCCGTCACCAGCGCGGCGGCGCGGTCGCCCTCGTCGGCGCCGAAGCGCGCCGTGTCGCGCGAGCCGGCGCTGACCGTCGGCTTGACGACGTACTCGCCGGCGGGCGCCGTGAATGCCTCGTCGGGCGCGAGCAGCGTGGTCGGCACGACCGGCAGGCCGGCCGCGGCCAGCTCGTGCAGGTAGCGCTTGTCGGTGTTCCAGGCCAGGACGTCGGGCGGGTTGACGAGCCGCTCGCCGATCGCGTGCGCCCAGGCCAGGAACGCGTCGCGGCGATCCTGGTAGTCCCAGGTCGAGCGCACGACGACGAGGTCGAACGCCGCCCAGTCGACGGCCGGGTCGTCCCAGATCGCGAACGTCACGTCGCCGCCGATCGCGGCGGGCAGGCCGGCGTCGTCGGCGTCCCCGTCGGGGAAGGACGAGCAGGTGGCGAGGGCTATGCGGGGCGCCGCTCCGGACACGAGCTCCTCAGGACGCACAGCGCCGCACGCCGGTCGCTGGGAGTGGCAGGTGCGCCGACCGTGGCGCAGCAGGTTGACGTGGAACTCGAGCTCGGCGCCCGGCGGCGTCAGCGCCAGCATCTCGTCGTGCAGCTCCTCGAACGGCGCGCCCGGGCGCAGCAGGTGCAGGCGCATCCCGACGCGCGAGACGTGCGTGTCGACCGGCACGTCGCGCAACCCGTAGGAGAACAGCAGGACGCAGGCGGCGGTCTTGCGCCCGACGCCCGGCAGCGCGCAGAGGAAGTCGCGCGACTCGGCGACGGGCGCCGTCGCGCATCCACCCCAGGTCGAGGCCGTCACGGCGGTTGGTGTCCTCGATCGCGACCAGGATGTCGTGGATCCGCTGCGGACTTGACCTTGGAGATCCCGCCGGGCCGGATCGCCTCCTCGACCTCGGCGACCGGCGCGTGGCGGACCGCCTCCCACGTGTCGAAGCGGTCGCGCAGGCGCAGGAACGCGACGTCGCGGTTGCGGTCGTTGGTCGACTGCGACAGCACGGTCAGGACCAGCTCGGCCAGCGGGTCCTCGTGCGGCGGCGCGATCGGGACGCCGTAGACGTCGCGCAGCTTCTCGCGCAGCCGCGCCGTCCGGGCGCGGGTCGGCGCGTGCCACGCCTCGCGCGGACGGTCGCGAGCTCTCGGCCGAGGCGAGCCCCCTGGGCGCGGCCTTTCGCTCTCACGAGAGCGCCCCGTAGCGCTCGACCGCCCGCGCGCCCTCGGCGACCGCGTCGGGCAGCATCGCCGCCAGCGCCGCGGGGTAGAAGCCGGTGCGGGCCAGCGCCGCGAGCAGGACGCCGGTGACGGCGTCGCCGGCGCCGGTCGGCGTCGACCGGCCGCGCCGGCACGCCGGGAACGGTGCGGTCCAGCCCGCCACCGCGCAGCAGCGCGCCCTCGGCGCCGAGCGTGACGACGACGTGCTGCGCGCCGGCGGCCAGCAGCGACGCCGCGGCCGCGCTCGACCTCCAGCTCGCCGGTCAGCGCCAGCGCCTCGTCCTCGTTGCACTTGACCAGGAAGGCGCCCTCGACGCACGGCCCGACCACTTCGACGGCGGCCGACCGCGAGCGCCAACGCCCCAGCCGCAGGTTGGGGTCGACGATCACCGGCTTGCCGGTGGCCAAGCGCGCGGCTGCGGGCGGCGAGCGTCGCCGCGCGCTCGTCGTCGCCGACCAGGGTGTTGGACGAGAAGAAGAGCGCGTCGCATGCGTCGACGGCCTCCAGCAAGCGATCTCCCAGACCGGTGATCGCGGCGCGCAGCCCGTCGCCGTAGATGGCAAACGACGGCTGAGCGTCGGCGTCGAGCGTGACGAACGCGACCGGCGTGACGACCTCGTCGCGGCGGTCGAACCAGGTCGAGATCGACGCCCTCGGCCGCGAGGCGCTCGTGCAGCCACGTGCCCCACGCGTCGGTGCCCGACGCCGCCGGCCAGCGCGACATCGGCGCCACGCCGCGCCGCGATGACCGCCACGTTGGCGATCGCGCCGCCGAAGCGCGGCACGAAGGACTCGGCCTCCGAGATCGAGGCCACCGGGCGTTCGCAGACCAAGTCGACGAGCGCCTCTCCCACGCAGAGGATCCGCATCCGCGCCCCAGCGTACCCACGGTTGGCGCGTTGCAGGGCTTCACGGGATGGACATACGGTCGATCTGAGTGTGTGGATAGGGTCCCCGCTTCCGGCAGGGGATGTCCGTCACGTCCCGAACCCGGAAACGGTCGTCGCTTCAGCGGCCGTCGATGTCGTGCGGGCATGGATCAGCCCGATCCCCGAATCCGACCACCCCCGGACCAGGAGACCTGAGCCCTTGCCCGTCGCCGCACCCCCGCCCGCCTACCTCGCGTCCTCGACCGCCGAGATCGCGATCGTCCGCGAGATCAACCGCGTGCGCCGCGCCCACCACCTGCGCACGGTCAAGCTGACTGCGCCGCTGGCGCGCGTCGCCCGCCGCCACTCGTCGCTGATGCTCAAGTACAACGCCTTGAGCCACTCGTCCTTCGACGGCTCCTCCTTCTCGACGCGCCTGCAGCGCGCCGGCAAGCGCCGCTCCTACGGCGAGACGTTGGCCTGGGCACCCGTCGGCGCCGGCGTCAACGCCAAGTCGCTGCTGCGCCTCTGGCTGCGCTCCGCTCCGCACCGCGCCGTGCTGATGAACGGCAAGCTGCGCCGCGTCGGCGTCGGCCGCGTCTACGGCTCGCTGGGCGCCCAGCGCGGCAACGCGATCACCGCGGACTTCAGCTCCTAGGTCGTACGCTCGGCGGCGCTTGACGCGCCTCCGCACATTCCCAGCGTGGTTGTTGGCTGCCGTCTTGGCGGCGATCTACCTGCTCGTCGACCCGCCGAGCGCCGACCTCGCGGCCCAGACGTACCGGACCTGGCTCTTCGAGCACCACGGCTTCGTGCTGTGGGACAACGGCTGGTACGGCGGGCACCACATCCCGGCGTACTCGATCCTCTTCCCGCCGCTGGCGGCGCTCACCTCGCCGCAGTTGGTGGGCGCGGTCGCGGCGGTCGTCTCGGCGTGGGCGTTCGAGCGGCTCGTCGCCGGAAGGCCCGGCGCGCGGCCGGCGGCCTATTGGTTCGCGGTTGCGACGCTCGTCTCGCTGGTCACCGGCCGGCTGACCTTCGCGCTCGGCGTCGCCTTCGCGATGCTCGCGGTCCTCGCACTGGCGCGCGGGCGGCTCCTGTGGTGCGCGCTCGCGGGCGTGGCCGCCGCGCTGGCCAGCCCGGTCGCCGCGGCGTTCCTGGCGATCGTCCTGCTGGGCTGGGGGATCCCGCGGCGTCGCGCCATGGCCACAGGCGCCCTGCTCGCCGCGACGCTGGCGCCCGCGCTCGCGTTGTCGGTCCTCTTCCCCGAAGGCGGCAGCTTCCCGTTCGTCGCGAGCGCGTTCTGGCCGACGCTGGCCGGGACCCTGCTGGTGATCGCGGTGCTGTGGCGCTCGGCCGCGCCCGGGCTGCGGATCGGGCTCGGCCTCTACGCGGTCCTGCTCGTGGTCAGCGCCGCGCTGAGCACGCCGATGGGCGGCAATGCCGTGCGCCTCGGGGCGCTGCTCGCCGGCCCGCTGGCGGCGCTGACGCTCTGGCCTGAGCGCCGCCGCGCGCTGATGTTCCTCGTGCTCCCGCTGCTGTACTGGCAGTGGTCGTCGCCGGTCGACGACGTGGTGCGCGCGAGCGGCGACGCCTCGGTGCGCGCCTCCTACTACGACGGGATGCTGACCTTCCTGCACGGTCGGCAGGCGACCGAGGGCCCGTTCCGGATCGAGATCCCGTTCACCGACAACCACTGGGAGTCGGCTCGGGTCGCGCCGACGGTCCCGCTGGCGCGCGGCTGGGAGCGCCAGCTGGACCGCAAGGTCAACCCGCTGTTCTACGACGGCCGGCGACTGACCGGGCAGCGCTACCTGAACTGGCTGCACGCCAACGCCGTCCGCTACGTCGCGCTGGCCGACGCGCCGATCGACTACTCGGCCGCCGCCGAGGCCAAGCGCATCCGCAACGGCGACGTGCCCGGCCTGCGCGAGGTCTTCCACGACGCGCACTGGCGCGTCTTCGCCGTGCGCCGACGCCGTGCCACTGGCCTCCGGCGCGCGCATCGTCGCGCTCGGCCACGACAGCGTCGACCTCGACGTCCCGCGCGCCGGGACGCGTCCACCTGAAGGTGCGCTTCACGCCGTACTGGCAGATCACGCGGGGCGCGGGCTGCGTGCTCCCCGACCGCCCGGCCGGGGTCGAGGACAGCCCCTGGACGGCCATCGACGTCCGCCGACCCGGCCGCGTCCGACTGTCGACGCGCTTCGCGGTCGGCCGCATCCACGCCACCGCGCCGCGCTGCAGCGGCTGAGCGCCGCGGCGCCCGGTTAGCCGCTGTTAAGTGCGGGCACCTCTACTGCGTGGCGCGGTATCAGGTCGATAACATCGCCCGCTTCATGCCGGTCGGTCTCACACGACTCATGGGAAGGGTCTTCCCGCACGGTCCGCTCGACGTCCTGCGCCAGATCGCGCTCTTCGCGTCGGCCTACTACGCCTACCGGCTCACGCGCGGCGCGATCGACGACCCCCAGGGCGCGACGACGGCCTTCCAGCACGCCCGGCACCTGATCTCGATCGAGCAGGCCACCGGCCTCTTCGTCGAGCCGACCGTCCAGTCCTGGACCAGCGGCTGGTCATTCGCCACCGACGTCGCCAGTTGGATCTACATCAACGCGCAGACCACGATCTGCCTGGCCGCGCTGATCTACATCTACCTGTTCCACAACGAGCGCTTCTACTTCGTGCGCAACATGTTCATCGTGGCCATGGGCATCGCGCTGGTCGGCTACCTGCTCTACCCGATCGCGCCGCCGCGGTTCTTCCCGGAGCTCGGCTTCCAGGACACCGTCTCGAACTTCACCGGCGTCGACCACAACGACGTCAAGGTCAACGCGCTCTTCAACCCGTACGCCGCCGTCCCGTCGATGCACTGCTGCAACGCGCTGCTGATCGGCTGGTCGCTGGCCCAGATGTGCACGTGGCGGCCGGCCAAGATCTTCTGGGCCGTCTACCCGCCTGATCCTCGTCTGGGTGGTCGTCGCCACGGGCAACCACTGGGTGCTCGACGCGGTCCTCGGCGCGGCGACCGCGGCCGTGAGCTTCTACGCTGCGCGGTGGCTCGCGCAGAAGCGCCCTGAAGCGTGGGCCTTCTCGCCCGCCAAAGTCACGGCTTAGAACCGCCCCACTCCCGATGTCCACGTCACCCTCTTCGCGCGAGCGCCGCGAGCTCGTGCGCAACCGCCTCATCGAGTCGCGCCTCACGCCCAACGCGATCTCGCTGACCGGCTTCGTCCTGTGCGTCGTCGCCGCCGTGCTCGTCGCCGAGCGTCTCTTCTTCCTCGCCGGCGTGGTCGTTCATCGTCGGCTCGATCTGCGACACGCTCGACGGCCGCTACTCGCGGATGTCGGGCAAGGGCACGCCGTTCGGCGCGTTCCTGGACTCGACGCTGGACCGGATCGAGGAGGGCGTCGTGCTGACGACCGTCGCCGCGTACTTCGCCTCGCGCCACATGGAGTTCGCCGTCGCGGCCTGCGTCGTGGCCGTCCTGGCGTCGCTGATGGTGTCCTACACGCGAGCCCGCGCCGAGGCGCTCGGCGTCGAGTGCAAGGTCGGCATCGCGACCCGCGCGGTGCGCGTCGTGATCCTCAGCATCGGCCTGCTGTTCGCCAAAGGCGCCGGTCTGGCAGACTTCGAGCTGCTGGCACCCGCCGTGTACGTCCTCGCGGGGCTCAGCACGATCACCGTCCTGCAGCGCATCTTCCATGTTCGGAAGGCGCTGACGGAGCCCGCGCCGCTGTAACCACGGTCGCGACGCGCGGGATAGTTGATCCCGAGACTTCGAGAAAGGCAACTCCCCCTTGAGCACCATCGGCACCAACGGCATCACGGCCCCCAAGAAGACGGCGGCCGCCCCGGCGACCAACGGCTCCGCGCGCTACCAGCGCGACAAGGTCCGCGTCGCGATCATCGGCGTGGGCAACTGCGCGAACTCGCTCGTGC
The DNA here is from genome assembly GCA_963731005.1 of uncultured Conexibacteraceae bacterium. Lineage (GTDB taxonomy): Bacteria > Actinomycetota > Thermoleophilia > Solirubrobacterales > Solirubrobacteraceae > Baekduia. The sequence goes on from CAVSTZ010000002.1 coordinate 581,952, forward strand.
AGGGCGTCTACCACTACGCCGACGACGAGAACAACGAGACCATCCCCGGTCTCATGCACAACGACCTCGGCGGCTACCACCCGCGCGACATCGAGTTCACGTGCGCCTTCGACATCAACAAGTTGAAGGTCGGCAAGGACCTCGCGCAGGCGATCTGGGCCAAGCCGAACGACACGATCAAGTTCACCAACAAGGTCCCCAAGAAGCTCGGCGTCCCGGTCTACCGCGGCATGACGCACGACGGCCTGGGCAAGTACCTCTCCCAGAAGATCACCAAGGCGCCGGGCGAGACCGCCGACATCGTCTCGATCCTCAAGGAGACGCACACCGACGTCGTCGTCTCCTACCTGCCCGGTCGGCTCCGAGCAGGCGACCAAGTGGTACGTCGAGCAGATCCTCGAGGCCGGCTGCGGCTTCGTGAACTGCATCCCGGTCTTCATCGCCCGCGAGGACTACTGGGACAAGCGCTTCAAGAAGGCCGGACTGCCGATCATCGGCGACGACATCAAGTCCCAGGTCGGCGCCACGATCACCCACCGCGTGCTGGCCCGCCTGTTCCACGAGCGCGGCGTCAAGCTCAAGCGCACGTCGCAGCTCAACGTCGGCGGCAACATGGACTTCTTCAACATGCTCGAGCGCGAGCGCCTGGAGTCCAAGAAGATCTCCAAGACCAACGCCGTGACCTCGGTCGTCGGCCTGGACATCCCGGCCGACGACGTCCACGTCGGCCCGTCGGACTACGTGCCGTGGCTCACCGACCGCAAGTGGGCGCACATCCGCCTCGAGGGCGAGGCGTTCGGCGGCGTGCCGCTGACGGCCGAGCTCAAGCTCGAGGTCTGGGACTCGCCCAACTCCGCCGGCATCGTCATCGACGCCGTGCGCGCTGGCCAAGCTGGCGCTCAACAACGGCGTCGGCGGCCAGCTCGACGGCCCGTCGTCCTACCTGATGAAGTCGCCGCACAACCAGCGGCCCGACGACAAGGCGCGCGACAACACCGAGAAGTTCATCGCCAAGTACCACCGCGCCAAGTCGCTGAGCTCGCCCAAGGGCGCGGCCAAGCCGGCGCGTCGCGGCGCAACCGCCAAGGCCTAGCGCCACCGCCCCCTGGGGGTGGGCCTGTTTGACGCGATCTGATCGCGCTCGACGGGCCCACCCCGACCCGGACGAGCCTCTCGGGAGCGGGTGGGCCTGTCTGACGCGACGGCACCGCGCTCAACAGGCCCACCTCCCGCGGCCGGCCTATGCTGAGGCGGTGGATCCGTTGTCCATCGTCCAGGTCTCTCCCTATCCCTGGGAGGATCGGCACGAGGTCAACACGCTACGTCGCCCGGCTGAGCGACGAGCTCGCCGGCCGCGGCCATCGGGTCATCGTCGCGACGCCGTCGCGCGACGAGGAGGCGGTCCGGGTGGCGCGGCGATCGATCCGGTCCGGTGACGTGCTCGGCGCGCCCGGCGAGGTGCGCGTCCTGGCGGTCGGCGAGGTGCTGCCGGTCGGTGGCGGCGCGATCAACGGCGACGGCGCGGGGCGGCGCCGGCCGGCGGTCCCGATCGACGTCGCCCGCACGGTCGAGGAGCTGCTGACCGCCGCGCCCTTCGACATCTGCCACGTCCACGAGCCGTTCGCGCCGTCGGTCGCCTCGGTCGCCCTGCGCCACTCGCGCGCGCTGAACGTCGGCACCTTCCACGCCCCGGCCGAGCGGGTCGTCGCCACGCAGGTCGCGCGCAAGCTCGTCACGCTCGTCTTCGGCCGCCTCGACGCGCGCCACGCCGCCTTCGGCGCGACCGCCGACCTCATGAACCGCTTCTTCCCGGCGACCTACGAGCTCGCGCCGCCGGGCACCGGGACGCCGCCCGCCCACGTGCAGCGCGCGCCCGACGCACCGGTGCGGATCGCGTTCGTCGACGTCGAGGAGCGCCAGGCGCTGCGGGTCTTCCTGCGCGCGCTGCGCCGCCTGGACCTCGACCTGCCGTGGGAGGCGACGGTCGTCAGCGCCCAGGGCCCGTCGTCCTCGACGCCGCTGCGCGCCGAGCTGCGCGAGCGCGTGCGCTTCACCACCGACGGCGAGGACGAGGCGGTCGCCTGCGCCGACATCCTCGTCGCCGCCTCCGCCGGCGCTCGCCCCGCGCCCGCGCTGGTCATGCGCGCGATCGCCGCCGGCGCGATCCCGGTGCTCTCGCGGCTGCCGGTCTACGAGGAGCTCGCCGACGACGGCACGGGCTGCTCTTCGAGCCCGCCGACACCGAGGTGCTCGCCGGCCAGCTGCGCCGGCTGATCACCGACCCGGCGCTGCGCGACCGGCTGCGCGACGGCGGGCGCCGGAGCGCGCGCTCGTGGTCGGCGCGTGGCCGACGAGGTCGAGGCGTCCTACGCGCGCGTCGTCGCCCGCCGCCACGATCCCGACCGGCGACCCGCAGCTGTGGGCCGCGACTGGCGCGACCGCAAGCTGATCGACGTCGACCTGCACATGCACACCGACCACAGCGGCGACTGCGCCACGCCGGTCGAGCACCTGCTGGCCACGGCGCGCGAGCAGGGCCTCGGCGCGATCGCCGTCACCGACCACAACGAGGTCTCCGGCGCCTTCGAGGCCGCCGAGAAGGCCGCGGAGTTCGGCGTCAAGATCATCGTCGCCGAGGAGGTCAAGACCGCCTCCCAGGGCGAGGTCATCGGCCTGTTCTTGCAGGAGAAGATCCCGCGCGGGCTGACGCTGGAGGAGACGGTCGCCGAGATCAAGCGCCAGGGCGGGCTGGTCTACGTGCCGCATCCGTTCGACCGCATGCACGCGGTCCCCGACTACGAGCACCTGCTCGACGATCCTCGACGACGTCGACGCGATCGAGGTCTACAACCCGCGCGTGGCGATCGGCTCCTTCAACGAGGAGGCCGAGCGCTTCGCCGCCAAGTACCGGATCGTGCGCGGCGCGGGCTCGCGACTCGCACGTCGCCGCCGGGCCTGGGCTCGGTGCGGATCCGCATGCGCGACTTCGACGGCCCGCAGGAGTTCCTGGAGTCGCTGCGCCACGCGGAGATCTCCACGAAGTCGGGCACGCTGCTCTACGTCCAGGCGCTGAAGTTCCTGGAGACCAAGGCCACCCCGAGGGCCGCGCGGCGCGCCCGACGGGACCGTCGGGTCCGTCGAGCGGCACGCAAGGGCTGATGCAGCCGCAGGGGCCTGATCCGAGACCGTCGAATCTCGGATCGTCCATGCCAGCGACTGACGACGAGATCCGTGAGAAGTACCTCGAGCGCGCCATCCGCGAGCTCAACACGCCTGACCCGGGAGTTGCAGGACTGCGACGCCTGTCCGCGCGGCGGGATCATGCCCGTGCTCGGCTCCGGCCATCCGCAGGCCGACGTCTTCCTGCTCAAGCACGCGCCGATGCCGTCCGAGGTCGAGGAGGGCGTCGCCTTCTACGGGCGCTCCGGCACGGCGCTGATGAAGGCGCTCAAGCGGCTGCAGGTCGATCCGCTCGCGGTCTACGGCACGCTCTGCGTGAAGTGCCCGGTCGGCGACCCGTCGCTGGCCGACCCGGCGTGCGTGGCGCGCGTGGTCGAGGAGCTGGCGATCGTGCAGCCGAAGGTCGTCGTCGTGATGGGCGAGGACGCGCTGGCCGCGCTCAACGACCTCGACGTGCCGCTGGCCAAGCCGCTGGAGTACGTCCCCGGCGCGCCGCCAGCAGCTCACGCCGTCGATCGACGCGATCGTGACGCCGAACATCGACGAGTGCCTCGACGAGGAGGACGCCAAGCGCGCCTTCTGGTCGGCCTTCCGGGTCCTGGGCGAGTGGTACGCGGACCTGCCGCCGTACTAGCCCTACTGGCGGCGGCGCAGGCGTACTTCCTCGCCGCCCCCTCGCTGCCGGTCATCGGGGACGTCGACACGTCGATCCTCGTGGCCTGCACGGTCGGCTCGGCGTTCATCTTCATCTGCGTCGCGTGCGTGATTCCGGTGACGGACTCGCCGCCGTTGTTGATGATGTTGACCGTCGGCGCGTTCGGGCTGGTCGCGGGCTTCAACGTCGCGAACTTCGGCGCGGCGGCGACGCCGATCGAGGCTATTGCCTACGCGGCGTTCGGCGGGATCTTCGCGGTTGGGCTGCTGGCGCCGTCGCTGGCCCTGGCGCTGCCGGTCTTCGTCGCGGCGATCGACGTGGTCTCGACCTTCGCGGGCGGGCCCAGCGAGGTCCTGGCCAACGCCGGTCAGACGCAGCCGGGCGATCCGCTGTCGCTGGAGATGCCCGACTGGGGCAACGGGCTGCCGGCCGGGCGACTGGGGATCTCCGATGTCGTCTTCGCCGGCGTCTTCCTGGTCTTCGCGCGCCGCTATCGACCTGCGCCCACGGGCGACGGCGGTGGCGCTGTGGCTGGCGACCGTCCTGGCGATCGTGTTGAAGATCGCGCTGGACACGGCGATCCCGGTGCTGCCGCTGCTGGCGGCGGCGTACTTCCTGGTCAACGCCGATCGCCTGCCGGCGTTGCTGCGGCAGGCGAACGCCGCCTGATCAGGGGCCGTCGGCGACGCGCCCGAGGGTGCCTTCGCGGGCGAAGATCTCGGTGCCGGACGTGATGTGGCCGTCCTGCAGCTCGTAGAAGCAGCCGCAATGCCAGACGTCGGCGCGATCCTCGATGACGACGTAGACCGAGACGTGCTTGCCCTCGCTGATCACGCGGCGGACGTCGACGCGCGTGCGACCGCCGTGGAGGCGGTGCGCGGTGATGTAGTCGATCGCCCGATCGAAGCGGTCGTCGGTGTGCGGCCAGCGGATGACGGCGTGCTCGTGCAGCTGGGCTTGGGCGGCCGGCCAATCCTCCTTGCGGATGGCGCGCCAGAGGCGCTCGACGGCGTTCACGAGCCCATCGTCAGGACGATCTTGCCGAGCTTGCCGCCGGCGGCGAACCGCTCGTAGGCGGCGGGCGCCGCCTCGAGGTCGAAGGTCTCGGCGATCGGCACGTCGACCGTGCCGCGGGCGATCAGCGGCAGCACGTGGCGCTCGACGGCGCGCGCGACCGTCGCCTTCTCCTCGAGCGTGCGCGCACGCGAGCATCGAGGCGCTGATCCGTCCGCGCTTGCCCATCAGCGCGCCGAGGTTCAGCTCGGCCTTGGCGCCGGCGCTGATGCCGATGACGACGATCCGGCCGAGCGCGTTGAGCGCCTTGACGTTCTCGGCGAGGTTGGGCGCGCCGACGAGCTCGAGGATGACGTCGAACGGGCCGTGCGCGCCGAAGCCCTCGGGGTCGATGACCTGGTGGGCGCCAAGCGCGGCAATCGCATCCCGGTGGTCGGGGTTGCGGACCGAGGCGATGACCTCCGCGCCGATAGCCGCGCCGAGCTGGACGGCGGCGGTGCCGACGCCGCCGGCCGCGCCGTGGACGAGCAGCCGCTCGCCGGATCGCAGTTCGGCCTGCGTGAGGAGCGCGTCGTAGGCGGTGGTGAAGACCTCGGGGGCGCCGCCGGCCTCGGGCCAGTCGAGGCTTTCGGGCACCGGCATCAGCAGCCGCTCGTGGACGGCTAGCCGCTCGCCTTGGCCGCCGCCGCCGACGAAGCCCATGACGCGGTCGCCGGGCTTGAAGCGCGTGGCGCCCTCGCCGAGCGCCGCGATCTCGCCGGCGACGTCGAGGCCCGGGATGTCCTGCGGCCAGCCGGGCGGCGCCGGGTAGAGCCCGCGCTTCTGCATCATGTCGGCACCGTTGAGGCCGGCGGCCCGGACCGCGATCAGCACCTCACCGTGGCCGGGCGTGGGCTCGGGATGGTCTTCGACGACGATCTCGCCGTCGCGGACGGTCGCGGCGCGCATGTGGTGGAACCTACCCAACGGCGGCGCGAGGCCCCACGCGCCGGACGCTCCCCGGCGAGGTGATCGAACATGCGACGATCAGCGACATGACGCTCCCGGTCGACGGCTATCAGCTCAAGGACATCTCCCCGCGCGCCTTCGAGCACCCGGCCGATCGTGCGGCCACCGCGGCGCTCGCGTCGATCCCGGGGCTCGATCAGGTGGTGCGCAAGCTGATCGAGCTGGGCTACGAGCGCGCGCTGCGGGTCGCCTACCTGGGCTCGTCGGTGCGTCTCGGCCCGGCTCAGCTGCCCGAGACCTGGAACCTCCACAACCAGGTCTTCCGCACGCTCGACCTCGACGACGTGCCGGAGCTGTACATCACGCAGGTCCCGGTCGCCAACGCCAACACGATCGGCGCCGGGCGACCGATCGTCGTGGTCAACTCCGAGCTGGTGCGACTGCTGCGCGTTGAGGAGCGCCGCGCGGTCCTGGCCCACGAGGCCGGGCACGTCCTCGCCGACCACGTCCTGTACTTCACGGCGCTGACCATCCTGTTGCAGATGGGCAACTCGGTCCGGCTGCCGATCATCGCCGGCCTGCCGCTGATGGCGGTGCGGACCGCGCTGCTGGAGTGGTCGCGCGCGGCGGAGCTGTCGTGCGACCGCGCCGCGGCGCTCGTGACCCGCGACCCGGAAGTCGTCTGCCGGACGCTGATGGTCCTCGCCGCGGGCGCCGAGGCCGACGAGCTCGACCTCGCGCAGTTCATGGCCCAGGCCCACGACTACGACAGCGGCGGGTCGGGCCTGGAGCGCCTGTCGCGGATGTTCATCGACCTCAACATCACCCACCCGATGCCCGTACGCCGCGCGCAGGAGCTGATGGCCTGGGTGCGCTCGGGTGAGTACGACCGCATCGTCGGCGGTGAGTACGTGCGGCGCGGCGAGGAGGCCGGCGTGCGCGCGGAGGCCGGCGACGCGGCCGACCACTACGCCGATCGTTTCCGTGGCGCCTTCCGCGACGCGGGCGAGGCGGTCGGCTCGGCGACCGAGCAGCTGGCCGACTGGCTGCGCAAGGACCAGTAGGCGAGCGACGGGTCCGCCCGGCCCGCGATACTCCACAAATGCGCCACGTTTCCCTGCTCGCTCTCGTCCTCCTGGCGGCCTGTGCCACGACCGCGATCGCCAAGACCAGCCACGAGGGCTGGCCCAAGATCGACGGGGTCTTGAAGATCAACAAGCAGGACGAGAACAAGACGGCCGAAGGCACGAGCAAGAACGACGAGTTGCTCGGCGGGCACGGCAACGACACGCTCTGGGGTCGCGGCGGCAACGACGTCCTCTGGGGCGACTACAAGCCCTCAGGCCAGGGAACCGCCCAGGTCGACCACATCTACGGCGGCGCGGGCAACGAGTTCATCTACGCCAGCCACGGTCGCAACATCATCGACGCCGGCGCGGGCAAGGACACCATCCGCGCCCACTTCGGCCGCGGCACGATCAACTGCGGCGGCGGCATCGACATCCTGTACATCTCCCGCCGCGCGCAGAAGGTCTACAAGATCTCCCACTGCGAGACGATCTCGCACGCGACGATCGGGCACTAGCGGGCCAACGCCCTGCCGCCGGTCAGCCGGCGTCGTCGGCGGGCCCATCCCCGCGAGCCTCGTCCTCCCCGCGCTCCCTGGCCTCAGCTGCCGCCTTACGCGCCGCGCGCCGGCGCTCGATGAACTTCACCCAGGGCCAGATGATCTCGGGGAGCCCGAGGTCATCTGGCGGGGGTCCGGGATGCGGCGAAATGCTGGTCTTGGGGAGATCCATGGCTGTCATTATAGAACTCCATCTGTCAGAGAAGGTCTTTGAGGGCCAGTGCCCAAAGCACCAGCTCGACTCCAAGCACGGCAACCGACGTGGTGAACAACGGATAAAGGCGAGCCATCACGGCCTCGTTGCGAGACCATGCGGCCACGCAGCTCGTTGAGCGTCGCCTCTTGCTGCCCAAGCGCCCGCACGGCACTTTCGTAAGCGATCTCGGCGAGCAGTCGCGGCACACGCCCACCGTCTCACCGATCGGCGCGCATCCAACCGATCGACACCGCTTCGTTGCGAGATCGACGCGATCCCGTAACCGCTGAGCGCTGTCGCTCAGTCCCCCGCCGCGATCTGGTTGGCCTCCGGGCCACGCTCCAGCAAGGCCACGCACTCGATGTGCGGGGTCTGGGGGAACATGTCGACCGGGCGGACGGTCTTGAGGATGTAGCCCGCCTCGACCATCTGGGCGGCGTTGGGCGCGAGCGTCGTCGGGTTGCAGGAGACGTAGACGATGCGCTTGGGTGAGGCTTCGAGCACACGGCGGACGACCTTCTGCGAGAGGCCCGCACGTGGCGGATCCACGACGATCACGTCCGGGCGGCCGGCCTTCTCGACCAGCTCGCGCAGCGCCAGCCGGACGTCGCCGGCGAAGTAATTGGTATTGGAGATGTTGTTGGCCTTGGCGTTGTCGATGGCGTCGGAGATCGCCGTCTCGACGATCTCCAGACCCCAGACCTCGCCGGACTTCGAGGCCAACGACAACCCGATGGTGCCGATGCCGCAGAACAGGTCGTACACCCGCTCCCAACCCTGCAGGCCGGCCGCCTCGGCGACGACCGCGTAGAGCTTCTCGGCCATCTCGGTGTTGGTCTGAAAGAACGCCTGGGCCGAGAGCTGGAACTGCAGGCCGCCGAGCTCCTCGCCGATCTTGGCCTTGCCGGCGACCAGCTCGGTCGAGCCGCCCGAGGTGGTCTCGCCGACGGTCTCGATGCTCGTCACCATCAGGCTGTCGACCCCGACGGCCGCATGCAGCGTGCCGGCGTCGACCTCGACACCGTCGCTGACGACCAGGCGAACCTGAATCTCGCCGGTGCGGCGGCCCTCGCGGATGACCAGGTTGCGCAGCGCGCCCAGCTGCGAGCGGCGGTCATACGCCGTGTACCCGGCCGCGCGCGCCCATTCCAAGACGTCGCGCCGCGCCTGGTTGCCGCGCTCGGACTGCAGCAGGCAGTCCTCCACATGCACGATGTCCTCCCACGACCCGGGCGCGTGGAAGCCACAGATCAGCTGACCCTCGGCATCGGTCCCGAACGAGAACTCCAACTTGTTGCGGTAGCGCCATTGCTGCTCGGCGGGCACGATCGGCTGCAGCTCGAAGCCGTCCAGATGACCGAGGCGACGCAGCGCGTCGTCGACCTGCCGGCTCTTGATCTCCAGCTGCTGCTCGTAGGGGATGACCTGCCACGGCGCGCCCGGATGGTCGGCCAGCGGCGCGACGCGATCGGGCGAGGGCGTCACGATCTCCACCACCCGCGCCTCGCCGTAGTGGCGCTTGCGCTTGGTGATCTGCGCGCGGACGGTGTCGCCGGGCAGCGCGTCGCGGACGAAGACGACCCAGCCGTGGCCATCGCCGTAGCGCGCGACGCCGGCGCCGCCGAAGGCGAGCGAGTCGATGCGCAGCTCGACCTCATCGCCGCGCTCGGGCCGCGGGGGACGGGTGCTCGGGTCGCCCTTGGGCTGGTTGGCGACCTCGGCGGGGCTGGTCGTGGGGGCGGGAGCGTCGGGGGTCACGCGCTTAGGATGGCACCGCCATGGACCTCGACGCCTACCGGGCTCGGGCGCAGGCCTTCGCCACCGACCTCAACCGCGCCCACCACCGGCGCTTCGCGGGCCACGACGGCGCCTGGGACCCCGACTCGCTCTACGGCCACCACGCCGCCGCCTACGACGACGCGGCGATCGACGCGCTGCGCGAGGCGGCCGCCGCCGAGACCGCGACGGCAGGCGAGCACGATGTCACCGACGCCCAACCGGCGCGCCGGCTGCTGCGCTTCGCCGTCGAGGCGCGGCTGGGCAACGCGACCGCATTGACGGACGCCGCCCGCGCGCAGGCCGAGGCCCAAGAGGGCCTGGCCGACGTGACCGCCGCCCTGGCCGCCGAGCCCGCCGTCGCGCGGCGCGTCGAGCTGGAGGAGCAGCGGCTCGACATCGTCGCCCGACGCCTCACGCCGCTGGCCGCGGAGGGTCTGGAGCGCGTGCGTGCCGAGACTCGGGCGCTGGGCTGGCCGTCGCCTCGCGCGCTGCTCGCCACCCTGCAGGGCCGCGACCCGGGGGTGCTGGCGGCCGAGGCCGAGGCCCTGCTGCGCGCGACCGAGGCGCCGGAGCTGGACGGCGGTGACAGCGGCCCGGTCACCGCGCGCTTCGACCTGCCGCGCGTGCACCGTGCCGCGTGGGCCGACCCCTTGTTGCCCACCCATCCCGTCGCCCACCTGCGCGCCGCGCTGGCCGACCTCGGGATCGCGGAGCGCTTCACGCTCGACGCGGCCGCGCGCACCGGCAAGTCGCCGCGGGCCTTCTGCGCGGCGGTCAGCGTTCCGGGCGACGTGCACCTCGTCGTCGCGCCGCGCGGCGGCCTCGGAGACCTCGAAGCCCTCTTTCACGAGGCCGGCCACGCGATCCATCTCAGCCACCGCGATCCGCGCGCGGCCTTCGAGGATCGCCACCTGACCGACCGCGCGTACGCCGAGGCACTGGCCTTCGCGCTGGAGGCGCGCGCGACCGACGGCATCGCCGACGAGCGGCTCGCCACCCACCGCGCCGCGATGGCGCGCCTGCGCCTGCGCCATCTCGCGGCCTCGCTCCTGCACGACCTCGACCTGCTCGACCACGGCCCGGAGCCTGCGCTGCGCGAGCGCTACGCCCGCCGGATGGCATCCGCGACCGGCCTGACGTGGCCCTCGGCACCATGGCTCACCGTCGCCGACCCGCTGCTCTCCAGCGCCGACTACCTCCGCGCGCTCGCGCGCGCACGGACGCTCAGCGCTCCTGGCGCGCTGGTCGCGGCGCTCACGACGTAGGCCGGCTACCAGTACCCCGCCATCAGCTCGCTCGCCCATGCGGGCTGATGGACCGGACCCTGCGGGGCGAACTCGTTCATGTAGGGCTTGATGTCGAGGACCGGGGTGCCGGCGACGGCGTCGAGGCCGGCGACGGCGAGGTCGAGGCCATCGACCGACAGGAGCGCGCAGCGCGAGACGCCGAGGCGGTTGGGACGATCCTTGGCGCGCTGGGCGAAGATCCCGACGCGTGGCCAATCGGTGTTGCCGCGTGGGTGGCGGGCGCCGAGCTCGACGGCGTCGGGGTCGACGCGGTCGAAGAGGTAGACGACCTCCAAGTGCGAGAAGGTCTCGAGGCCCGCGACGGCGTCGGGCGTGAAGCGCGCGCCGTCGAGGCGGATCGTCGCGCGCTCGGCGCCCCAATCGTCGTCGCGCACCACCTCGCGGCCGCCGATCACGTGACCGACCGCCGTCAAGGTGTAGGTGTCGCTCAACCCAGCTTGCGCTGGATGGCGTTCAACACCGACTTGCGCGCGCCGTGGCGGCGCTCGTAGTCGCGGACCTTGCGGAGTTGCGCGGGCGTGAGGTCGGTCAGGCGCTTGGTGATCTGCGCAGCGGTGAGGTCGTCGTAGCCGAGGATCGGGAAGTTGCCGGCGACGCCCGCGCCGATGTGGCGGCGCGCCCGGTCGACCGTACGCAGGACCGCGTCGCCCGCGCCGCGGCCGAGCAGTTGCTCGACGTCGGCCAGCAGCGCCTCGGTCTGCGCGCGGCCCGCGGTGACCAGAGTCGACAGCAGCTCCTCGGCGTCCTTGCGCGTCATCCGTCCGCGGCGCACCGCGTCGTCGACGGTCTCCTGGAGGCGATCGCTGGTCAGCGTCAGCGAGGAGACGAGCCGCTCGCGCAACGCGCCGAGGTTGGCGGCGAGCTCGTCGGTGGAGTGGACGGCCGCTGCCGCCGCGGCCTTGGGCTTTGCCGCGGCCTTGCGCGGCGCCGACGCCGGCTTGGCCTTCGCCTTGGCCTTGGCCTTGGCCGGCTTACGTGCCGCCGCCGCAGGCTTCTTGGCAGCGGCCGGCTTGCGCGCCGACGCTGAGGTCTTCTTGGGCTGCGGCATGGCGAGAGATCCCTTCAGGAGGTGCGGGCTGGTCCTCGCCGCGACCCTACCCGCTCGGTTCGCCGCAAGTTCTCACGACCGGCGCCGTTCCAGCCGATGCACATCCCACACCGGGTCCAGCCCCCGGACGATCGGGCCGTCGCCGGACCCCACACACCAACCCATCCGGCGACGGCCCGACTCCCGGGCCCACGAGAAGACGCTCAGCCGGCCAGCAGCCACTCGAGCATCGCCTTCTGGGCATGGCGGCGGTTCTCCGCCTCGTCCCAGATGCGCTGGCGATGGCCGTAGAGCACCGACTCGGTGATCTCCTCGCCCGGGTGCGCGGGCAGGCAGTGCAGCGCAATCGCGCCTGGCGCCGCCGCGTCGAGCAGCGCATCGTCGATCCGGTAGGGGCCCAGCGCCGCGCGGCGCGCGTCGGCGGTCTCCTCGTCGCCCATCGAGACCCAGACGTCGGTGTAGATCGCGTTGGCCCCGGCGACGGCCTCGTGCGGATCGGCCACGCTCGGCACGCCCGGCAGCGAGAACTCCGGCGGCGTGCTGAGCACGACCTCGACGCCCGCGATCGTCCCCATCTCCAGCAACGATCGCGCCATGTTGTTGCCGTCGCCGACGTAGGTCAGCTTCAACCCCTCCAGCGCGCCGAACGCCTCGCGCAGCGTCAGGAGGTCAGCCAGCACCTGGCAGGGGTGCGCGTTCTGGGTGAGCATGTTGAAGACCGGCAACTGGTCCTCGGCCGCCAGCCCCTCCAACTCGGCGTCGGCGTGCGTGCGCACCCCGACGGCAGCGACGTGGCGACCCAGGACGCGCGCGGTGTCGCGCAGCGACTCGCCTCGGCCGAGCTGCGTCTCGCCGGGGCGCAGGACCATCGGATGGCCGCCCATCTCGACGATCCCCGCCTCGAAGCTCACGCGCGTCCGGGTGCTCGGCTTCTGGAAGACGAGCGCGACCGTGCGGCCCTCCAGGACGGTGCTCGAGCGCGGCGCGAGCTTCAGCGCGGCGGCGCGATCGAGGATCGCGTGCAGGTCGTCGGCGGTGAGCTCGGTCCCGGTCAGCAGGTGGCGCATGGAAGCCGGGCATCATACGGCCGCGATGAAGGTCCTCACCTGGAATCTCTTCCACGGGCGGTCGGTCCCGGACGTCAAGCATGCGCTCCTGGAGGAGTTCACGGACAAGATCTCCGGATGGGACTGGGACGTCGCGCTGCTGCAGGAGGTCCCGCCGTGGTGGCCGCGGATCCTGGCGCGCGCCGCCGACGCCGAGCAGCGGACGGTGCTCACGTCGCGCAACGCGCTGCTGCCGGTCCGGCGCGCGCTCGCCGAGCGGCGCCCCGACCTGATCAAGGCCAACGGCGGCGGGTCCAACGCGATCCTCGTCCGCGACGACCGGATCGCCGGCCACGCCGCGCTGCGGCTGCGGTGGCGACCCGAGCGCCGGATGCTCCACGCCGTCCACCTCACCGCTGCCGGGATCTGGGTGGCCAATGTCCACGCAACGGCCAACCCGAAGCCGCTCGCCCGTGCCGACATGGCGCGCTGCGGCGAGACGCTCGCCCGCTGGGTAGGCGCCGCGCCCGCGCTCCTGGGCGGTGACGCCAACGTGCCCGACCCGGCCGTGCCCGACTTCACCGACGTCGGCGGCCACGGGATCGATCGCTTCTTCACCCGCGGTGCGTTGGCCGTCACGAACCCGCCGCGAACGCTGGAGCGCGACGGCCTGTCAGACCACGCGCCGGTGCTGATCGAGGTGCGGGCCTCGTAGGCTGAGCGCCATCATGCTCCGCCTCCTCCCCGCGCTCGCCGTCCTCGTCCTGCTCGCCGGCTGCGGCAGCTCCGGTGGTGGAGGCGGCGGCAAGGCGGAGGTGCTGTCACCGGACGCCCCGATCGAGATGAAGTCGTTGCACTTCAAGCCCGACCACGTCCAGGTCCCGGTCGGCCAGAAGATCACGTGGCACAACGACGAGTCCGTCCCCCACGACGTCAAGGCCGACAGCGGCGCGTCGTTCAGCTCCGAGACGTTCGCCAAGGACGGGACGTTCAGCTGGACGCCCGACAAGGCCGGCACCGTCACGTACGAGTGCACGCTGCACCCGGGCATGGAGGGCACGATCGACGTCGTCGCCAAGTAGGCGCGACGGCTATCCACGGCGACACCAAGCTGATGCCTCGTTCCGTCAGGCGTTCGTCAACCGCTACTGGCGGGACCACTTGCGCGCCCAGGTCACCGCGCGCTGTTCGAGCGCCGTGACGTACTCGTCCTTGCCGTCGATGTAGGCCAGCCGGTCCTGCGGGTGGCGCGCGACGACCTCGCGCTTGAGTGCCGCGTAGCACGCCGCGTCGTCGGGATGGCTGCGCAGGAAGTCCCGAACCGCGACGTGGCAGAGCTCGTGCTCGCTTGCGACCGGGCAGACGTGCAGGTGATGCGTGCGGGGCCGCTCGGGCGGCTTGGCGAAGAAGTGGTAGTCCGGCGACTCGGGCGCCGGCGCGAACAGGTAGCCCAGCCGCTCCAGCGGCACGACGTAGAGCTCGCGGGGCTCCATGACCGTGACGGAGAGCTGAAGATCGATGATGGGCTTCGCCGCGAGGCCGGGCACGGCGGTCGAGCCGACGTGCTCCAACCGCACGGCCACGTCGCCAACCGCTTCCTTGATGCGGCGCAGCTCCTGCTCGGCCATCACCGGCCATTCGCTGTCGTAGTCGACGATGCGAACGGCCGGGTCAAAGCGGTCATCCAATGATGGATGCCGCTTCAACTGGCTTGCCGCCGCCCGATGGCATACCCGGCGTCGATCGCGTCGCAGAGCTCACCGACCTCCGTCAGGACCGGGCGCGCAGCCCGAAGCCGCGCAGCAGCATCAGCGCCCGCTCGCCGACGCCGCCGTGTGAGGGAAGGACCCCAAGTTGGACCGAGGCGTCGTAGAGGTCGAGGAAGGCGCGGATGCGCCAGAGGCGCTCGCGCGGTGGGTCGAGCTCGCAGTAGAGGACGGCGTGGACCGAGAACGGCTTGCGCGTCGGCGGCATGCTGGGCAGCTCGCCGGTGTGGGTCCCGGTCAGGCGGATCGGCGCCGCGAGGAAGCGCCCGTCGCTCAGGCGCTCGCCGGCCTGCTCGATCGTCGCGTCGGGTGACGCGACCCAGAGGCGCGCCGCGTGGTCGCCGAGCGCGTCGCACCCGCGCAGGGCCGGACCGGTCAGCGGATCCTCGTAATGAACGTCGAGCGCGCAGCAGGCGGCGAAAGCCGACCGGTCACGACCGACGAGCGCGAGCTGGAAGGCGTCGAGGAGCGGATCGATCACGAGGTCGGGGGTATCGCCTGCGCGGGGTGGGTGGGAGCCGTCTCCGCCGGGTCTTCCGCCGGGATCGGCGCCGCCGGGTCGCTCGGGTGCACGAACTCCGCGGTCCCGACCTCGGCGGTGCTCGCGGTCGCGTGCAGCCGCTGCGGGATCCGACCCGCGCCGCGGGCGAGCAGGCCCGCCTCGACGGCCAGCCGCATCGCGCGCGCCATCGCCACGGGATCCTCCGCGCGCGAGATCGCGCTGGCGCACAGCACCGCGTCGCAGCCGAGCTCCAGCGCCAGCGCGGCATCGCTCGCCGTCCCGACGCCGGCGTCGAGGATCACCGGCAGCGCCGTCTGCTCGCGGATCAACCGCAGGTTGTAGGGGTTGTTGATGCCCATGCCCGAGCCGATCGGCGAGCCCAGCGGCATGATCGCCGCGCAGCCGACGTCCTCCAGCCGCCGCGCCAGCACCGGGTCGTCGGTGGTGTAGGGCAGCACGACGAAGCCTGTCGTCGACCAGCTCCTCGGCGGCCACGACCAGCTCGACCGCGTCCGGCAGCAGCGTGCGCTCGTCGCCGATGACCTCCAACTTGACCCACTCGGTGTCGAACGCCTCGCGGGCGAGCTTGGCGGTCAGCACCGCGTCCCGCGCGGTGTAGCAGCCGGCGGTGTTCGGCAGGATCCGCACGCCGCACTCGTCAAGGACATCAACAAGAGAACCGCGCGCGCCCGGATCGATCCGGCGCAGCGCGACGGTGACCATCTCGGTGCCCGACTCGCGGATCGCCGCGGCCAGCGTCTCCAGCCGCGGGAAGCCGCCCGTGCCGAGGATCAACCGCGATGAGAACTGCCGGCCGGCGATGCGCATGGTGTCGTTCATCCTCCCTGGACCGCGATCAGGACTTCCACCCGCGCGCCGTCGGCAACAGCGAACGTCGGCCACTCCCCGCGCGGGACGACCTCGGCGTCGACGGCGACGGCGACACCGCGCTCGGGCACGTCGAGGTGGGCGAGCAGCGCGGCGACGGTCGTGCCGGGCGCGATGTCGGACGGCTCGCCGTTGATGATGATCATGCTGGGGTGCCCTCCGTGGCGGCGGAAGCCGCTCCGGCCGGAACGCCGTGGTCGGGGCGCCCGCCGGTCAGCTCGTCGGCGATCAGCTCGGCGGTGATCGGGCAGAGCAGGATGCCGTTGCGGAAGTGCCCGGTCGCCCAGACGATCCGCTCGTCGACGGGGTCGATCCCGACGATCGGCGCGTTGTCGGGCGTCCCCGGGCGCAGGCCCGCGAAGGCCTCGTCGATCTCCAGCTCCAGGATCCCGGGCAGCACCTCGGCGGCCTCGCGCAGCAGCTCGTAGACCCCGAGCGCGGTGACCGCGGTGTCGAAGCCGCGCTCCTCCATCGTCGCGCCGAGGTAGTAGCGGCCGTCGCCGCGCGGGACGAGGTAGCCGCCTTCGAAGCGCAGGACGTGGTCGCACAAGCCCGGGCCCGACGGATCGCGCAACCGCAGCGCCTGCCCCTTGACGGGACGCACCGGCGCCGCTGCCCAGCGAGCCCGACCACGCGCCCGCGGCGATCACCACGCGCTCGGCGTCCAGCGTCGCGAGATCCTCGACCTCCGTGTGCGGGTGCAGGCGCACGCCCGCGCGCGAGCACGCCTCGATCAGCGCCGCGACCAGCCGCGCCGGCTCGACCGCGTGATCGTCCGGCAGCGCCAGCGCCAGCCGCAGCGACGGCGCCAGCGCCGGCTCGCGCCGCCGCGCCTCGGAGCCCAGCAGCCGCTCGACGGCCAAGCCCATCCGCTCGCGCAGCGCGCGCTCGCGCTCGACGTGCTCGGCCTCGTCGCGATCGCGCGCGACCAGCAGCGAGCCGCAGGCGCGGTAGCCGACGTCGACGCCCGTGACGTCGGCCAGCTCGGCGGCGAACGCCGGCCAGCGCCGCGCGCTCTCCAGGTTGTGCACGAGCAGCGCGCGCTCCTGCGCGTCGGCCTCGGCGACCGGCGCGAGCATCCCGGCGGCGGCGCGCGAGGCGCCCGCGCCGAACTCGGCGCGATCGAGCACGACGACCTCCAGCCCGCGCTGGCGCGCGCGCCACGCGGCCGCCAGGCCGATGACGCCGCCACCGACCACGGCCACGTCTGCGTGCGGAAGCTGGGTGCTCACCCGACATCGAGCGTACCGCTCCGGCGACGCCATCGAGGGACGACTGATGGCCGGATACGGACCATCAGTCGTCCCTCGACGCCGCGGTGGCACACTTCGCCGCCGATGTCCCTCCTGGAGCGCCGGCGCGCGCGACTGTCGGCTGCGCGCCTGTACCTCATCTGCGACGCCACGCCCGGCGGGCGCTCGCTGGAGTCCGTGCTCGCGCCCGCGCTGCGCGGCGGCGTCGACGTCTTCCAGCTGCGCTGCAAGGGCGCCACCGACGAGGAGATCCTCGCCGCGGCGACCGTCGCGCGCGAGTGGTGCGAGGTCGCGGGCGCGCTGTTCATCCTCAACGACCGGCCTGACCTCGTCGCCGCCACCGGCGCCGACGGCGTGCACGTCGGCCAGGACGACGCGTCGGTCGCCCAGGCCCGCGCGATCGCCGGCCCCGACGCGCTCGTCGGCCAGTCCACGCACAGCCCCGAGCAGGTCGACGCGGGCGCGGTCGCCGACTACCTCGGCGTCGGCCCGGTCCACACGACGCCGACCAAGCCCGGCCGGCCGGCCGTCGGCCTGGAGCTGGTCACCTACGCGGCGCGCAACGCCAAGGTGCCGTGGTTCGCGATCGGCGGCGTCGACGAGGCGACGATCAACACGGTGATGGCCGCGGGCGCCAACCGCGCCGCGATCGTGCGGGCGATCGCCGAGGCGCAGGATCCCGAGGCGGTCACGCGACGCCTGGCCCACGCGCTCGACGAAGGCCCTCCCGGCGTGCGACGCAAGCGCAAGTCCTCGGAGGAGCGCAACGTCGAGATCCGCGCCGCGCTGGATCCGATCGCGCCCGACGAGCGACCCACGCCGCTGGTCGTCGCGGTCGCGACCGCGATCCTGCTGGGCACCGTCAACCTCGTGCTGGCGGCGACCGGCCACAGCGGCAAGGGCGGCGCCGGGACGCTGCTCGTCTACTGCGCGCTTGATGTTCGCCGCGGCGTGGGGCATGTGGACCAAGCGCTACGTCGCGGTCCTGCTCTTCCAGATCCTGCTGGCGATCCTGGTGGTCTTCTTCTTCCTGTTCCTGCTGCGCGCGTCGTCGGTCGGCGACGTCGCGCTGAGCTTCGCCGTGATCGTCCCGGCGGGATGGTTGTTCTGGAAGCTGGTGCGGGTCCTCGCACGGCTCCAGGTCCCGCTCGAAGACGCCGCCTGACCGCAGGTAGGGTCCGTACCACCCGTTCGCTACATTGCGAGGCATGGCCGAAAGCTTCGACACCATCGTCATCGGCTCGGGTCCCGGCGGCTACGTCGCCGCGATCCGATCCGCGCAGCTCGGGTTGCGCACGGCGGTGATCGAACGCGACGACGTGGTCGGCGGACGCTGTCTGAACTACGCGTGCATCCCGGCCAAGGCCGTGTTGCGCAGCGCCGACATCCTGACCGAGGTCCGCGAGGCCGGCGAGTACGGGATCTCGTTGAACGGCACCGAGCCGACGGTCGACTTCGGCGCGATCGGCGAGCGGCGCACGAAGGTCATCGCGCACGCTGACCGGCGGCGTCGCCGGCCTGTTCAAGAAGAACGGCATCGAGGTCATCGCCGGCGAGGCGTCGCTGACGGCCGACGGCGACGTCAAGGTCGGCGACACGGTGTACAAGGCCGAGAAGGCCGTGATCCTGGCGACCGGCAGCGTCAAGAAGCCGCTGCCCGGGCTGGACTTCGGCGGCAACGTCATCGGCACCGAGGAGGCGTGGGCGCTCACC
Source organism: uncultured Conexibacteraceae bacterium (assembly GCA_963731005.1). Taxonomy (GTDB): domain Bacteria; phylum Actinomycetota; class Thermoleophilia; order Solirubrobacterales; family Solirubrobacteraceae; genus Baekduia. Next base: position 600,874 of record CAVSTZ010000002.1, read on the forward strand.
GAGCTGCCGGCGACCATGGTGGTCATCGGCGCGGGTGCCTCGGGGACCGAGATCGCCAGCGCCTACCAGCGCCTGGGCACGCAGGTCACGCTCTATGAGGGCCTGGACCGCGTGCTGCCGACCGAGGACGCCGACATCTCCAAGGCCGCCGCGCGCGGCTTCAAGAAGCAGGGCATCGAGGTCAAGGTCGGCACCTTCTACGAAGCCCAGGAGGCCGACTGGGTCGTCATCGCCGCCGGCCGCGCCCCGGATGTTGCAGCACTTGGTTTGGACGCGGCCGGGATCGAGCTGACCGACACCGGTCTCATCAAGGTCGACGGCGCGCTGCGCACCTCGCGACCCAAGGTCTATGCCATCGGTGACCTCGTCCCGGGCCCCGCGCTCGCGCACAAGGCGAGCGACGAGGGCATCATCGCGGTCGAGGACGCCGCCGGCCGCAAGACGCATCCGATCTCCTATCTGGACATCCCGCGCGCGACGTTCTGCACGCCCAACGTCGGCTCGTTCGGGCTGACCGAGGAGCAGGCGCGCGAGCAGGGCTACGACGTCACCGTCGGCAAGGTCCAGTACGGCGCGGTCGGCGCGGGCACGGTCTACGGCGACCGCACCGGCGTCATCAAGATCATCGGCGACAAGAAGTACGGCGAGATGCTCGGCGGCCACATCGTCGGCACCCGCGCCACCGAGCTGATCCAGGAGCTCGTCAACGTCAAGCTCGTCGAGGGCGGCTACCCCGAGGTCGCGCGCATCATCCACGGCCACCCGACCCTGTCGGAGGGCGTGATGGAGGCCGCGCGCGCCGCCGACGGCTGGCTCATCCACGGCTGAGCCGGCGGCCGAGCCCGTGGGCTTCGAGGTCACCCAGCACGACGGCGCCGAACCGGTGGTGCCGGAAGAGCGGGCGGCCTTCTACTTCGACTTCTCGTCGCCGGACGCCTATCTGGCCGCCGAGCGGGTGATCCAGACGCTGCCGTTCGCCGCGGAGTGGATCCCGATCCGCGCGCCGCGTGCGTGGGACGACGGCTTCCGCTGCGAGCAGGAGCGCGACATCGCCCGGCTGGAGGTCGAGCGCGTCGCGACCGCCCGCGAGCTGCAGGTCATGCGCTGGCCGCCGGCCTTCGACAGCGAGTTGGCGCTGCGCGCCGCGACCTACGCCAAGCAGATCGGGCGCGTCGTGGCCTTCGGCCTGGCGGCCTTCCGGCAGGCCTACGCGGGCGGCGCCGACCTCGGCGACACCGAGGTGGTGTTGATCGCGGCGTCGGCCTGCGAGATGCATCCGCGCGCGGTCCTGCAGGCGATCGAGCGCGACGCGGTCGGCCGCGTCCTGGACGAGGCGACCGCGCTGGCGGTCGCGCGCGGGGTCGTGTCGTGTCCGACGGTCTGGACGCCGCAGGAGACCTTGCTGGAAGGGGACGCCGCGCTGGATACGGTGGGGACCTCGTGAGGGCCCGCTCCCGCTATGACGTGCTCGTCGTCCGCGACACGATCGAGGTCGTCGATCGCGACCAGGGCGAAGGCGTGCTGTTCTGGGACTGCACCGCGCGCCAGCGCCGTCGCATGGCCGAGGCGCTGATCCGCGACCTCGACCGCCTCAGCCCCGAGGACTTCCTGTACGAGTGGGCCGTGGCCGAGCCGCGGCAGTTCGACTGAGGCTCGGGCTCGGGTTCAGTCGGTCAGGACCAGCCGGCGCAGGTGCGAGAGCGCCGCGGGCCGGCGGTCGTCGTCCTCGGGCAGCGTGGCGACCAGGCGACGACAGGCCTGGAGGTCGTCGCGACCGGCGACCGAGTGCACCCAGCGGTGCAGGAGGTCGGTGGTGTCGGAGCGCAGGATCGCCGAGCGCACGCGGTGGTCGAGGCTCTCGCGCGCCTCGACGATCAGCGGCAGCTCGGAGCGCGGCAACAGCGGGCCGGGATAGGCGTCCAGCGCGGCGTGGAGCGCCCCTGCGCCGGCGAGCTCCCCGGCGGTCAGGAAGTCCGCACGCGGGGCGACGTCCAGGCGATAGGGCTCGGCCAGGAGGTGTGGACCGAGGATGCGCCGCAGGCGCGAGAGCTCGGCCCGCGCGGTCACCGGCTTGCCGAAGTCCCCGTGCGTGGCGATCGCGACCTCCTCGGCCGACATGCCCTCCGGGCGCAGGGCGAGCAAGACCATCAACTCGCTGTGGCGGCGCGAGAGCGTGACCGTCTGACCGCCGAGGTCGACCTCGGCGCGGTCGCGACCCAGGACGCGCAGCGCGACCCCGGACGCCACGGCCCGTGGCCGCGGAGCCAACGCGAACGTCCGGGCCTGGTCGGCCTCGCGTGCCGCGCGCGCCGCCGCCTCGCGCAGCAGCACCGCCTCGACCATCCGCGCGGCCGCGGTCACCAGCGCGAGCGAATGCGGGTGCGCGGTCTGCAGCGGACCGGAGAGATCCAGGACGCCGAGCAACCGTCCGCTGACCGGATCGTGCAAGGGCGCCGCGCTGCAGGTCCAGCCGTGCACGGGCGTCGCGAAGTGCTCGGCGCTGAACACCTGCAGGGAGTGGTCGACGGCCAGCGCGGTGCCCATCGCGTTGGTGCCCGCATCGGCCTCGCTCCAGCGCGCGCCGCGCATGAGGTGCACGCCGGTCGCGTCGTGCAGCATCTGCTCGTCGCCGTCGATCCACAGCAGCGTCCCGTCGGCGTCGCAGACGAGCAGCACCTGCTCGCCCTCGGCGCGGACGTCGTCGAGCAGCTCGCGCAGGACGCCCTCCGCCGCCGCCAGCGGCGAGCGCGCCCAGCGCTCTGAGGCCTCGTCGCCGGCCAGCGTGAGCGGGGCGAGGCCGCGCTGCGCATCGAAGCCGGCGGCAGTGCAGCGCCGCCAGGAATCGGCGATCACGCCGCGCAGCTCAGCCGGCGGCGGTGCGCCCGACAGCACGGCGTCGTGCGCCCGCGCCAACCGCAGCGCGCGTCCGCGCCGATCGCCCGTCGAGGGGATCGCGACCCAGGAATTCATCAAACCCACATCGGTTGTACGCCTCACGCAACACAGTTGCAACCCCCTGCGGCGTAGCTTCGTGCCAACTGCCCGAACCCGGAGGAGAGACCATGGCGCTCGACGCCCAGATCGACCAGCACGCCCGCGACTTCGTGACCCGCGACCACCGGATGCTCATCGGCGGCGACTGGGTCGAGGCCGCGTCCGGCCAGACCTTCGAGACCTACGACCCGGCGACCGGCGACGTCCTCGCCACGGTGCCGCGCGGCTCGTCGGAGGACATCGACCGCGCCGTCAAGACCGCCCGCGCGGCCTTCGATCCCGACGGCCCATGGCGCCGCATGTCGCCGAGCGACCGCGGCCGCGCCATCCATCGCCTCGGCGACCTGATCCTCGAGCACGGCGACGAGCTCGCCACGCTGGAGACGCTCGACAACGGCAAGCCGCTGACGGTCGCCAAGGCCGCCGACGTCCCGCTCGCCGCCGACCTGTTCCACTACATGTCGGGCTGGACGACCAAGAGCGGCGGCTCGACGCTGCAGATCTCGGTGCCCTACATGCCCGGCGCCCAGTGGCACGCCTACACGCTGCACGAGCCCGTCGGCGTCGTCGGCCAGATCATCCCCTGGAACTTCCCGCTGCTGATGGCCGCCTGGAAGCTCGGGCCCGCGCTGGCGACCGGCTGCACGGTGATCCTCAAGCCCGCCGAGCAGACGCCGCTGAGCGCGCTGCGTCTCGGCGAGCTGGCGCTGGAGGCCGGCATCCCGCCCGGCGTGGTCAACGTCGTCACCGGCTTCGGCGAGGAGACCGGCGCGCCGCTGGCCGCCCACCCGGATGTCGACAAGGTCGCCTTCACCGGCTCCACGGAGGTCGGCAGGCTGATCCTCCAGGCCGCCGCGGGCAACCTCAAGAAGGTGTCGCTGGAGCTCGGCGGCAAGTCCCCCAACGTGGTCTACGCCGACGCGGATCTCGAGACGGCGATCCCGGGCGCCGCCAACGCGATCTTCTTCAACCACGGCCAGTGCTGCGCGGCCGGGTCGCGGCTGTTCGTCGAGCAGTCGATCTACGACGAGGTCGTCTCCGGCGTCACCGACCACGCGAAGTCGATCAACGTCGGCCCGGGGCTGGACCCGCAACACGCAGATGGGCCCGCTCGTCTCCCAGGAGCAGCTGGACCGCGTCTGCGGATTCCTCGCGTCAGGTGAGACCGAGGGCGCCGAGACGCTCGCGGGCGGCAAGCGCCACGGCGACCGCGGCTACTTCGTCGAGCCGACGGTGCTCGCGGGCACCAACCCGCAGATGAAGGTCGAGGCCGAGGAGATCTTCGGCCCGGTCGTCACCGTGCGGCCGTTCGAGCAGGGCGGGCTACCGCCGGACGCCAACCAGACGAGCTACGGCCTGGCCTCCGGCGTCTGGACCAGCGACCTCTCCAAGGCCCACCGCACCGCCAAGGCGCTGCGGGCCGGCACGGTGTGGATCAACTGCTACAACGTGTTCGACGCCGCCCTGCCCTTCGGCGGCTACAAGGAATCCGGGTGGGGCCGCGAGATGGGCGCCGAGGCGCTCGAGCTGTACACGGAGGTCAAGTCGGTCGTGACGCTCCTCTAGGCCCTCTGACCCCTGTGCCTCTTGGAGGGCCGCAGCCGCGGCGGACGGGCGGCCGCGGCCCTCCCCCGCAGCGATCGGACCCCGCAGCACAGCATGGCCGGCTCGCTGCGGGGTCTGATCGCGTCGGTAAGCTCGCGCGGCGATGCCCGACCACCCGCTCCCCGACGCCGCGGTGGCCAAGGAGTGGTGGACGGCGATGCTCCTGATACGCCGGTTCGAGGAGCGTTCGAGCGAGTTGTATGCGAAGGGTGCGATCGCCGGGTTCTTGCATGCGGCGCGCGGTGAGGAGGCCGTGATCGTGGGCGCGTTGCGGGCTTCGGAGGAGCGCGATGCGGTGCTCTCGACGTTCCGCGCGCACGCCCACGCATTGGCGCGCGGCACGCCGCCCGACGTCGTGATGGCGGAGCTGATGGGGCGCGTCGGCGGGACCTCGGGCGGGCGTGGCGGGTCGACGCACATCGTCGACCCCGAGCGCGGCGTGCTGGGCGGCTTCGGCATCCCGGGCGGTCACGCGCCGATCGCGGCGGGCGTGGCGCTGAGCGCTGTTGCGCGGTCGACAGGCGCGGTGGCCCTCTGTCAGCTGACGCTCGGCGCGACGGCCGAGGGCGTGTTCGCCGAGACGCTCGGCCTGGCGGCGACGTGGGAGCTCCCGGTCGTGTTCCTGGTGACCAGCCACGGTGAGCTGGACGTCGCGCCGGCGCTGACGGGGCTCTTTGAGCGCAGCGCCGCGTTCGGGGTGGCGGGGCTGCGCTGCGACGGCACCGATGTGATCGACACCCATCACGTGGTCGGCGAGGCGGTGCGGCGGGCACGCGACGAGCGGCGCCCGACGCTCGTGGAAGCGATGATCAGCCGGCCCGCGGATCCGGTGGCGGCCTTCGGCGATCGACTGGAGCGTGACGGCGTCCTGGACGACGACGAGCGCGAGGCGATCGACACCGGCGTGCGCGACCGCATCGACCTGGCCGTGACGCTCGCCGAGGCGTCGCCGGAGCCGGCGGCGAGCGCGTTGTACGAACACGTCGTCGCGCCGCGGGTGCCATGAGCGGCCGCGAGATCACCTACCGCGAAGCGCTCGGCGAGGCGCTGCGCGAGGCGCTGGAGCGCGACGAGCGCGTGCTGTTGATGGGCCAGGACATCGGTGCGCGCGGTGGGGCCTTCGGGGTGACGACCGGGTTGTTGGAGGCCTTCGGACCGGCGCGCGTCCGCGACGCACCGAGCTCGGAGGCGGCGCTGGTCGGCATCGGCATCGGGGCCGCGATGGCGGGGATGCGGCCGGTGGTGGAGCTGACGACGGCGAGCTACGCGGCGCTGGCGCTCGATCAGCTGATCCACCACGCGGCGCCGCTACGCGCGCTGTCGGGCGGCCGGCTGTCGGCACCGCTGACCGTGCGGATGCCCCAGGGCAGCGGCGCGCGGCTCGGGCCGATCCACTCGCAGACGCTCGAGGCGTTGTTGCATCACATCCCGGGACTCCTCGTCGCGGTGCCGGCCACGCCGGCCGACGCCAAGGGGCTGCTCGCGGCCGCGATCCGCTCCGACGATCCGGTCGTCGTGCTCGAGCACACCGCGCTCTACGACACGCGGGGCGTCGTCGGCGAGGAGGACGTCGCGCCGCTCGGGCGCGCGGTCGTGCGACGGGTCGGCAGCGAGGTCAGCATCGTCGCGAACTCGCGCATGGCCGTCGTCGCCGCGGCGGCCGCCGCGCGCCTGGCCGAGGAGGATGGCGTCGACGCGGAGATCATCGACCTGCGCTCGGTCCGCCCGCTCGACCACGCGACGATCGCGGCGTCGGTACGGCGGACGGGCCGTGCCGTCATCGTCGAGGAAGGTTGGCCCGACGGCGGCGTCGGCGCGACCCTCGCCGCGCGTGTGGCCGCCGCCACGCCTGGCAGGCCCGTCGTGCGCGTCACCGGCGCCGACCTCCCGATGCCCTACGCCCGGACGCTCGAAGCGCTCGCGATCCCCGACGAGGCGGCGATCGTCGCGGCCGTACGCAAGCTCCTCGGCCCGCGTCCCGACGACGGTGCGACCGACCACACCATCTCGACCGAGATCGACATGGAGGCCTTGCTCACCGCCCGCCGCGCCGGCACGCCACTCGCGCAAGCCATCACGACCGCCATCACCGGGCTCGTCGACGGTGCCGCGATCGTCCTGCCCGACGGCACCGTCACCCTCCTCGGCATCATCCGCCCTCCCCACCCCACCGCGACCCTCACCTTCGGCCCCACCACCACCCGCCCCACCGCCCAGGCCGGCGCCGTGACCATCCGCCACCTCGCCACCCTCACCCTCCGCATCACCGCGACGCCTCCGGAGGCGCAGACCCTCCTCGCGACGCTTCGCGCGCAACTGGAGGCGGGCGCGCCCTAGACGTCTGGTCCGTGTCGACTTATGGGTCTTGGGCTCATAGCTCGACACGCAGTCGCGACGAGGGGCGCTTCCGCGTGCGGGCCGCTCAGCGCGGGCGGCGGCTGAGGCCGCCCAGGACGCCGCCGACCACTTGGCCGAGACCGGTGAGGGTCTGGTCGACCGTCGCACCGACCTGCGTCACGGTGCCCGCCACCGCCGGTGCGACCGGGCCGACCGCCTGGGCGGCGCTGCTCGTCGCGCCGGCGACCACGCCGCCGGCCGCCTGCGTGGTGTCCTGCACGGCTTGGGCCGCGGCGTCGGTCACGCCGGCCGCGGGCGTCGGTCCGCCCGACGGAGGTGTGGAGGGCGCCGCTGATACAGGCGCCGGCGGAGGTGAAGGTGCCGCCGAATCGGGTGCGGCCGAACCGGTGGCGCCGGAGCCGCCGGACGAGGGGTTCACGCCGCCACCGCCACTCGCGCCTGGGCCGGTGCCGCCACCGCCGTTCGGGGCCGCCGCCCCGGGTGCCGGGTCCACCGACGGATCGGCAGCCGTCGACGTCCCGTCACCGCCGCGCCCGTGCGTCGGCCGCGCCACCGTGGACGGCCCACGCCGCTGCGCGCGCCTGTGCCGCTGCCGACCCTCGATCCCGCGCGTCGCGCGACGCACCAGCGCCACGGGCACCGCCGGCAGCGTGGTCACGTGCCGCCCTTCGGCGATCCGGCCGCCCGCGCGCGCCGCACCACCGTCCGCCAACTCGATGGCGCCGATCCCGGGCCCACGCGCCGATCGGACATCCGGCCAGCCGTGGAACGCGAAGGCCATCGAGAACACCGCGACCAGGATTCCACCCGCGGCGATGATGGAGCCCGAAGCTCCCACCACGCCCACGAATGCCCGCAAGTAGCGCATGCCCGTGTCCGCATCGGTCGGCCCCGAACGATCCTTGAGGTCCGCAGGCCGACAAGCACCCGCTCAGTCGATCGAGCCGCCCGGGGTTGTCGGCCCCGACGATCGTCGCGTTGGGCCGCTGATCGGGGTCGACGCGCTTGATCAGCGCCGGCTCGTCGGTGCGGATGAAGACGCAGAAGTCGCGGCGCGGGTCGGGCCCCGAGAAGCACGTGCGAAAGAGATCCGGCCCCTGCTGGACGGTGTCGGAGTCGTGCAGCGGCAGGTAGCGCGCCGGCGCCCGGTGCGCGGCGAAGACCCGCGCCTCGCGCATGACGCGTGCGCCGCCAGCTCGTCGTTGGCGCGTCAGCGTCGACCGGTGCGCGAGCCCGCCCGCGAGCAACACCACGCACAACGCGACCAGCCCGATCGCCCCTGCGCGGTCGGCCGCGATCTCGCGCGGCAGATCCGGCCGGCGGCGCCGCACGAGCCAACCGCCCGATCCGCGAGACCACCGCGATCGACGATCGAGGTTCAGCAGCCCCGCCGCCAGCAGCGCAGCCGAGCAGATCGGCGCGCCCGCCGGAGAACGGGAGCCGCGCGAGGATGACCGCGTCGACGACCGTCAGGACCGCGAAGGTCGGCCACTGCCATGCGCCGCTCAACCGCCAGCGCAGGCGGGAGCGCCACACGGCCATCGCCGGACGTTCGGCCATGGCGGCGAGTGTGGCAGGAGCGCCGAGTCGCCGAGCGCCGTTTGCCGCCTACCATCCTCGGCGTGGATCTGTGGACCGTGCACCTGGGCCGCGTGCCCTACGCCGAGGCGCTCGCGCTCCAGCATCGCGTGCGCGCCGCGCGCCAGGCCGGGGCGATCCCCGACACCGTTCTGCTGCTCGAGCATCCGCCGGTCTACACGCGCGGCCGTCGCAGCGATCCCGGGCGAGCTGCCGTTCGGTGAGGACCTACTACGCGAGCGAAGGGGATCGAGATCGTCGACGTCGATCGCGGCGGCAAGGTCACCTACCACGGGCCCGGTCAGCTCGTCGCCTATCCGATCGTCGGCGTCGACCGACGTGATGGCCTTCGTCGGGCAGCTCGAGCAGGTCGATGGTCGATGCGCTGCGCGACGAGGGCGTCGAGGCCCGCGGGCGCGCCGCCGACGGCCGCGACTTCACCGGCGTCTGGGTCGGCGAGCGCAAGATCGGCTCGATCGGCCTGCACGTCTCCCACGGCGTGACGACGCACGGGTTGAGCCTCAACGTCGACGGCGACCTGACGCCGTTTCAGTGGATCGTCCCGTGCGGGCTGGGCGGCGTCGCGATGACGTCCGTCCAGGCCGAGACCGGCCGCAGCGGCCGCCTCGACTGCGTCCGCAAGCGCGTCGCGCTCGGCCTCGCACAGGCGCTGCGGCGCCCGCCAGCGGCTCGTCACGCCGCAGGCCCTGGAGCGCGCGCTGGACGCCGTGCCCTCGCCCGTCGGCTGATTTCTGCGCAATCGAGTCAAGTCCGCGCGCGGACGCGCCGATGCGCAGCCGGGCCATGGACGGCACCCTGCGCATTCTCCTCGTCATCGTCGCGGCCACGGTCCCGGCAGCCCTCATCCACGAGTTCGGTCGCGCGGCGATCGCCCTCGCGCTGACCAAGGGTCGCGTCTGCGTCCTGCTCGGCTCCGGCCGCCCGCTGTTCAGCGTGCGCGTCGGCCGCCTGCTGATCGGCCCGACCCGGAGCTGGCTGTGGGGCGGCGAGTGCCTGCACGCGCCGACGGTCTCGCGCCGCCGCCAGACCGCGATCCTGCTCACCGGCCCGCTCGCCGGCGACCTCTGCTTCGCCGCCGCGTGCGCCGTCGCGATCACCTGGCGCGGCGGCCCGCACCGAGCACGCCACGCTGCAGCTCGGCGCTCTTCGTCTTCGCCCTCGTCGCCCTGGCGCGCTCGAGCGCCGACCTCGTCCGCGCTCACGGCCACAAGCCGGCCCCGGCCGCTCGGTAGCCTACGGTCGGCGATGGCCGCCGAACCGACGACCCAGCAGCGCGAGCACAAGACCCGCTCGCGCGCCAACCCGGGCGGGATGGACGTCCTGAAGGTCCTCGGACCCGACGTGCTCGACATCCGCGAGCGCAAGCCCAAGTGGTTCAAGGTCCCGATGCCCGGCGGGCCGAAGTACCGCGAGCTCAAGGCCAAGATCGCCGACGACAACCTGCACACCGTGTGCCAGGAGGCCGCCTGCCCGAACATCGGCGAGTGCTGGGAGCGCGGCACCGCGACGTTCATGATCCTCGGCGACACGTGCACGCGCCGCTGCGGCTTCTGCCACGTCAAGACCGGCAAGCCGACCTGGAACGACCCGCTGGAGCCCGCCCGCGTCGCCCGCCAGGTCGCCCGCATGGGCCTGCGCCACGCCGTGATCACGAGCGTCGACCGCGACGACATGCCCGACAAGGGCGCGCACGCCTTCGTCGGCGTCATCCGCCAGATCCGCCGCCAGGCGCCCAAGTGCAAGATCGAGGTCCTCACGCCGGACTTCCAGGGGCTGGACATGCCGCTGGCCAAGGTCATCGCCGAGCGGCCCGACGTCTTCAACCACAACTGCGAGGTCGTCCCGCGCCTGTACTCGATCGCCCGCCGCGGCTCGACGTGGCAGCGCTCGCTGCGCGTGCTGCAGACCGCCAAGGAGATGGGCGGCGACGAGGTCGTCACCAAGTCCGGGCTGATGGTCGGCCTCGGCGAGTCCTTCGAGGAGATGGTCGACGCGCTGGGCCAGTTGCGTGCCCACGACGTCCAGGTCATCACGATCGGCCAGTACCTGCGCCCGACCGAGCGCCATCTGCCGCTGGTGCGCTACTGGCATCCCGACGAGTTCGACGCGCTCGCGGCCGCCGGCATGGCGATGGGCTTCGACCACGTCGCGGCCGGGCCGCTGGTGCGTAGTTCCTACCACGCCGACGAGCACGTGCCGCAGCCCGAGCCCGGCATCGGGCCGCTCGCGGCGACAAGCACGAGCTAGGGTCACGCGGGCTTGATCCCGCTGCGCGACAACATCCCGACGCTGCGGTTCCCGGCGGTCACGATCGTGCTGCTGGTGACCAACGTGCTCGCCTACTTCCTGCTGGCAGAAGGGCGGGATCCTGCACGGGCCGTCCGACGCCAACGTCATCGACTACGGCTGGATCCCGTACGAGATCAAGCACCCCGGGCAGCAGTGCATCGCCCAGGGCGGCGGGATCGCGTGCGGTGACGTGAGCGGGCAACCGTCGGTCCTCGTCACCGCGTTCACGTCGATGTTCATGCACGGCTCGATCCTGCACCTCGCCGGCAACATGCTCTTCCTCTGGATCTTCGGCAACAACGTCGAGGACAGCATGGGCAAGGTCAAGTTCATCATCTTCTACCTGCTCGGCGGCCTCGCCGCGCTGGCGGGCCAGACGCTGGTGGCTCACGGTGACGGCAACGCCGTGCCGCTCGTCGGCGCCTCGGGCGCGATCGCCGCCGTGCTCGGCGGCTACATCGTGCTCTATCCGCGTGCCCGGGTCCTGACGCTCTTCTTCATCATCTTGTTCTTCACGATCATCGAGATCCCGGCGATGGTCGTCCTCGGCCTCTGGTTCCTGCAGCAGCTGCTGTTCGGCGCTTACGGGCTGAGCGACCCCACCGGCGGTGGCGGCGGCGTCGCGTACTTCGCCCACATCGGCGGCTTCGTCTTCGGGCTGCTGCTGATCCGCGTGTTCGCGCGTCAGAAGAACCCCAACTACCCGCCGCGCCCCGCGAGCACCATGGTGGCCTGACGGCGTGGACCCGCGCCCCGTCCTGCTGGCCGCGTTCCTGCTCGTCACCGTGCTCGCCGGCCTGACCATTTACGTCGCGATCCGCAACGGACCGGACGTCCTGACCGTCCTCTCCTTGATGATCCTCGCGATGCTCGGACTCGGGATCTTCGGGGCGCTGAAGGAGCCGCCCCGATGAGGCGCGCGCTGGTGGCGACCGCCACGACGCTCGCGCTGCTCGGCGGTGCCGTCGGGTGCGGCACCGGTGGGCACGCCACGGATGCGGCCCCCGCCCACCTCGCCGACGGCGCACCCAACGAACCGCTGCAGGCGGCCAACGGGCCGATCGCGCGGGCGGGCGGGACCGCATCCTCGCCCCTGACGCTGACGCTGAACGGCGCGCCCGACATCGTCCAGATCGGCTTCGGCCATCAGCCGCGCGCCGGGCTGCTCTTCGACCTCGACACCGGCCAGGTGCTGTGGCGCAGGAATCCGACCCGGATCCTGCCGATCGCCAGCGTCACGAAGATCATGACCGCGCTGGTCGTCGCCGACCGCGTCCCGCAGGGCTCCAAGGTCCGCGTGACCAAGGAGGCGCTGGCCTACCAGGGCTCCGGCGTCGGCGTGCTGCCCAAGAACAAGTGGGTCGGCGTCTCGGCGATGCTCTACGGCCTGCTGCTGCCGTCGGGCAACGACGCGGCGATCGCGCTGGCCCAGCGTGCCGGCAAGACGCGTCACGGAGTTCGTGGCGATGATGAACGCGCGCGCTGCGTCGATGGGCCTGAGCTGCACGCGCTACTCCACGCCCAGCGGCTTCACCGATCGCGGCAACCACTCGTGCGCCGCCGACCTCGCCGTGGAGGCCCGCGCGCTGCTCGACGAGCCGCGCCTGGCCAAGATCGTCGCGCGCCGCCAGGCGATCCTGCCGTTCCCGATCAAGGGCGGCAGGCTCTACCTCTACAACCACAACCCGCTGCTGCGGGCGCGCTACCCCGGCACGCTCGGGATCAAGACCGGCTTCACCGACGCGGCCGGCCGCTGCCTCGTCGCCGCCGTCAAGCGCAACGGCCATCGCCTCGGGGTCGTCCTGCTGCACTCGCCCGACCCCGGCGGGCAGGCCGAGAAGCTCTTTGACCGCGGCTTCCGCGCGCTGGCCTGAGGCGAAAAGGCGTCAGTGTGCCCTGACGCGCCACGGGTGCCCTAAAGTTCGCGCTCACACCGACTGGCTGGTCAGCCAAACGAGGAGACGAGCGTGGATCTCAACGACACGCCCGAGCAGGCCGCGTACCGCGAGAAGGTCCGCGACTGGCTCGAGGCCCACAGCGCCGAGGCGCCCGACGTGCGCTCGACGCGCGCCGGCGCCGAAGACGCCGGGTACCTGGCCGCGCGCCGCGCATGGCAGGGCAAGCTCGCCGAGGGCGGCCTGGCCGGCGTCACCTGGCCGCAGGAGTTCGGTGGCCAGGGTCTGGGGCCGATCGAGCAGGTCATCGTCAACCAGGAGCTCGGCCGCGCCGGCCTTCCCGGGATCCTCGACGTCATCGGCATCGGCATGCTCGGCCCGTGCCTCATCGCCCACGGCAGCGACGAGCAGAAGACCCGCTATCTCGGCCCGATGCTCCACGGCGACGAGGTCTGGTGTCAGATGTTCAGCGAGCCGGCCGCCGGCTCGGACCTGGCCGCCGTGCAGATGCGCGCGGTCGTCGGCGACGACGGCTCCTTCGTGCTCAACGGGCAGAAGGTCTGGACGACCAACGCGCAGTTCTCGTCCTACGGCCTGGTGCTCGCGCGCACCAACGTCGACGTGCCCAAGCACAAGGGCATGACCATGTTCATCGTCGGAATGGACGCGCCGGGCGTCACCGTCCGCGGCCTGCGCCAGATCTCCGGTGAGGCGGAGTTCAACGAGGTCTTCCTCGACGACGTCCGCATCGGCGCCGAGAACGTCGTCGGTGGCGTCGACAACGGCTGGGGCACCGCGCTGACCGTCCTGATGTTCGAGCGCCTGACGATCGGGTTGGGCTCCGAGGGCTTCGGCTACAACGCCGCCCGCTTCGCCGCGGCGCTGGCCAACGACCCGACGGCGGCCAAGGACAAGGCCGTCCGCAAGGCGCTGGGCGAGATCGGCACCGACCTGCTCGCGCTGCGCTTCGCGTCCTACCGGACGCTGTCGGCGCTGTCGCAAGGCCAGATCCCGGGCCCCGAGTCCGGTCTGGCGAAGGTGACGACGGTCAACGCGGCGATCGCCGCCGGCGACCTGATCGCCGACGTCGTCGGTCCCGACGCGTTGGACGAGGACAACGAGTGGGCCTACATGATCTCGTTCCTGCCCGGCCTGAAGTCGGCCGGCGGCACCGAGCAGATCCTGCGCAACACGATCGGTGAGCGCGTCCTGGGCCTGCCGCCCGAGCCGCGCCTGGACAAGGGCATCCCGTTCAGCGAACTGCGCGCCAAGGAGAAGGAAGGGGCGGTGGCCTAGCCATGGACCTGTCATTGACCGACGAGCAGGAGTTCCTGCGCGAGGCCGCTCGCGGCACGCTGTCGCGGTTCAAGATCATCGAGGCCGCGCGTGAGGCGCAGGACAAGGGCCTCGCCGAACTGCCCGACCTCTGGCCCGCCGCGCGCGAGGCCGGCTGGGCCGGGCTGCTGATCTCCGAGGAGCACGGCGGCGCGGGCCTGGACGTCTTCGACGCCATGCTGGTCGCCGAGGAGACGGGCCGCGTGCTGGCGCCGGTGCCGTTCCTGGGTCTGGTGCCGGCGACCGCGATCCTCGACGCCGCCGGGTATGACGGGCTGGCCGCGATCGCCGCCGGCGAGGTGCGGCCGGTCTGGATCCCGACCCGGCCGCCGGGGGACCTGGAGCCGAACTGGACCGTCGACGGGCGGGGCGCGGCGCGGCCCTCGGCCCCGACGATCACGGGCGACGGCGACAGCGTCACGGTGACCGGCCATGCGGCCTATGTCGTCGATGCGCCGGGCGCCGATCTGCTGGTCGTCACCGGCGTCGACGGCACGGTCGCGGTGGTCGACGCGAACGCCGCGGGCGTGACCGTCGAGCAGATCGTCCGCTACGACGTGACGCGCTCGCTCGCGCATGTGACGCTCGCCGACGCGCCGGGTACGCGGTTGGCCGTCGACCCCGCCGTGCCTGCTGACGCTTGGTACGTCGCCCAGGCCCTCGTCGCCGCCGAGGCCGTCGGCACCGTGCAGACGACGCTGGAGATGAGCGTGCAGTACGCCAAGGAGCGGTTCACCTTCGGGCGCGCCATCGGCTCCTACCAGGCGGTCAAGCACGAGCTCACCGAGGTGCTGCGACGGATGGAGAACGGCCGCTCGCTGCTGTTCTACGCCGGGTGGTCGCGGGCCGACGCGCCCGCCGAGTTCCCGCTCGCGGCGAGCGCCGCGCGGTCGGCGGCCGGCGGTGCGCTGGACTTCGCCGCGCGCTCGAACATCAACGTGCACGGCGGCATCGGCGCGACGTGGGAGCATGACGCGCCGCTGTACTTCCGCCGCGCCCAGCTGACCCGCCGTCTCATCGGCGGACACGGCGACGCGACCGATCGCGTGGCCGAGCAGCTTCTCGCAGCCTGAGTGCAATAACCGATCGCGTCGGTGGGAAAGCCCTTCCCACCGGCGCGACAGGTTGCTACGGTCCCGCCCACAGGCCAACAGCTACAAGTACGTGGGAGAGCAAGACCTATGGCGCAGGGCGTTGTGAAGTGGTTCAGCGACGAGAAGGGGTTCGGGTTCATCACCCCCGACGAGTCGGGCAAGGACCTCTTCGTCCACCACTCCGACATCGAAGCCGACGGCTTCCGCACCCTCGCGGAGGGCGCGCGGGTTGAGTACAGCACCGAGGCCGGGGCCAAGGGCCCCAAGGCCGTCGGCGTCCGTCCCGTCTAGGGACCGACTGACTCAGGCAGTCGCGGGTGTGGCAGCGGCGGGGTACCGTCGCCGCGCTCGCGGCGCGCCGAGCAGCGCGCGCATCGCGCGCCAACCGCGCTCCGGCGCGGCCGCGTCGCCCAGCAGGCGGCGTGACTGGTTGACGCCCATCGCGATGGCGTTGAGTCCGAAGGCGATGTCCTCGGGATCCGTCGCGCGCGGCAGCTCGCCGTTCTTGATGGCCATCTGCGCCTCGCGGGCCAGCACGCCCATCCACTCGGTGTGCATCGCGACGATCGCGTCGTGCACGCGGCCGGGCCGGTCGTCGAACTCACACGACGCGGCGGCGACGAAGCAGCCGCCGGGAAAGACGTCGCGGCCGAGGTAGGAGAGCCACGCGTCGGCGATCGCCAGCAGCCGCGCGCGGCCCGGCGCGGCGCCCTGGGCCTGCTCCCAGATCTCGCGGCGATAGACCTCGCGCGCCGCGCCCAGCGCGGCCAGCTGCAGCTTCTCCTTGGTGCCGAAGTGGCCGAGCACGCCGCCCTTGCTCATCTGCAGGTCGGCGGCCAGGCGCCCGATCGTCAGGCCTTCGAGGCCCTCCAGCGAGGCGAGGTCGACCGAGCGCTCGAGGATCGCGGTCCGGGTGCGGGCGGCGTCGGCGACAGAGCGGCGAGGCATGGCGCCAATCTTAGCGTCCGATCGGTCGCTATTGACATAGCAACCGATCGATCGTTAAATGCCGCCCATGAAGATCACACGTCTGGGATGGGCCGGCCTCGAACTGCAAGCGGCCGGCGAGATCGCGGTCATCGACCTGCTGCAGGACACCGCGCCGATGCGCCAGTTCATGGGCGAGCCGCACACCGAGCTGCCACCGCCGTCGCAACCCGGCACCGCGGCGCTCGCGCTCGTCACCCACCTGCACGAGGACCACACCGACGCCGAGGCGATCGCCGGCGCGCTGGGTCCCGACGGCGTGCTCCTGCGCCCGGCGCCCGACGAGGGCGAGTTCCTGGAGGTCGCCGCGCAGCAGGGCGCCGAGAAGCGCCTGACCGAGCTCGGCGTCCGCCAGCAGACCGTCGCGATCTGGGAGACGGTCGAGGTCGGCCCGTTTCGCGCGACCGCGGTCCCGGCCGTCGACGGCTTCGGCGACGTGCAGGTCTCGTGGATCGTCGAGGCCGCCGGCACGCGGATCTACCACGCCGGCGACACGCTCTTTCACGGCTGGTGGTGGCGCGCCCGGATGCGCACCGGTGACATCGACTACGCCTTCCTGCCTGTCAACGGACCGCGCGTCGACCTCCCCCACCGCCAACCCTCGTCGCCGCGCAACGCGGTGATGACGCCGGCCGAGGCCGCCGCCGCCGCGCACCTGCTCGGCGCTCGCGAGGCGATCCCGATCCACTACGACACGATCGACAACCCGCCGATCTACGCCCAGCTCGAGGACCCGGCCGGCACGTTCCTGCGCGAGGCCGCGGCGCTGGACGTGACTGCGCGCATCGTCGAGCCGGGCACCGTCGTCAGCGTCGGCGAGACCACCGTGGCCTGAGGTGCCGGTCGCGAGCGCTCAGCGCTCCCAATAGTCCGGGCCTTGCCGCCCTGGCTCTGGCGGCCGTGCGGCGAGCAGGTGTAGATGTTGGGCCATGAGCACGGCCGAGGCCGCCTCGCCGCCCAGCGACGAGCAGATCACGCGGCACGACGATGACCACGGGCGAGGTCGGTGAGCAGCACATCCACGCTCGCGCCCGTACACCCCGCAGCTGAGACCACCCGGCCGCGGGTGTCGCGGGGATGGATGCCGGGCGCCCTGTTGGTCCTGGGCCTCGGCGTCGTCATCACGGTCGTGGCCACGGCCTCGAACGTGTCGATCAAGATCCTGTCCCGGATCCACGCGGACGCGGCATCGCTGCACGAGGTCGGCGGGACCTATGTGGCGGGGTGGACCAGCCCGGAGTTCAACCCGTTCGTGGACGGGCGCTTCCGGGTGCTCACGCTGCTGTTGACGATCGTCTACCTGTTCTCGATCACCGCGATCGGCGCGTTCCTCGTCGGCCTGATCCGCGGATCGCAGCACTGGCCGCGGGCGGTCCGCCTCCTGGCCGGCTTCCTCCCCGGCTACCTGATGGTGCTGGCGCCGCTGCAGGTGCTGTTCGCGGCGATGGGCTACACGACGGCCGCGTGGATCGCGCTGGTGGTCGTCCCCGCCGTCGCCGTGTTCACCCAGCGACGCGCCGTCGTGGCGACCGCGTCCGGGCTCCGTCACGACCCGGGCTATCGACGGCGCTGGCTGACCGTCGCCGCCACCATCGGCGCCATCCTGCTGCTGTGCGGGCTGCACCACCTGCAGTACGGCCGCTACTTCATGGTGCCCGACTCGATCTCGGACTTCCTCAACACGGCCGGGCAGCAGATGCGCGGCGTCTTCGGCAACCACCTGGCGCAATGGGACCAGCAATCCGACGAGTGGGTGTTCAACGCGCCGCTGATGTTCTACTCGTCGCACGGCCAGGACTTCCTCTTCCCGATCTACGCGACGGAGTTCGTCGGGCTCGCGTCGTTCGCCGCCCTGGTGTTCGGGGTCGTGCACAGCTTCGCCTGGCGCCGGCCGTTGCTGGCCGCCGGGCTGACGACGGGGGCCGTGTTGGCCTCGACGCCGTCGATCTTCCCGTGGTACCAGATCGCGCTGGTCGGTGGCCAGAACCCGATGCTGTGGCTCGGCCACCCGGGCCGCATGATCGGCATCGTGGCGCCGTGGATCGCGCTCCTCGTCCTCGGCCAGTGGTCCTCGCCGCGCGCCGCGGCCGCCATCCTGCTGACGACGGCGGGCCTGGCGTTCACGTCCTCCAGCGGCACCCTCTACGTGGTCGCGGCGCTGGCCTGCGCCGGTGTGTGGCGTCTGCTCGCCGGGCGCGGCCCGGCCCGGCTCAAGGGCAAGGCCTCGACCGTGGTGGTGACCGTCCTCGGCCTGGCCGCGATGGCGACGCCGGCGTTCGTCTACTGGGACCTGCATCGGTCGGCGTCGCCCAACGGGCTCGGCTGGGTCCTGGCCACCGGCGCGGTGGCGGCAGGCCTGGCGGCGCTGCTGCTGGCGCTCGTGGCGCGGGCGGGCCCGGCACCGTCGTTGCGACCGTCCAACGCGCTGGCCCGCCCGGCGGCGTGGCTCGCCACGCTCGGCGCCGGCTTCGTGTTGTCCAACAACCTGGTCGGCAACCTCGCCGACGGACAGGTGCGCGACGTCCTCGCCTCGGCCCTTCCGGGCTACGGGCTCCCGCTGGAGACCCGGGGCTACGTCTCGATCACCTCCAACCTGCACTTTCCGGTGTTCACCGGACAGGAGTGCGCGTTCACAGGCCACTGCGTGAGCTTCCCGTACTTCTTGGCGGCCTACGGCTTGCTCACCGTCCTCGCGTTGTGCAGCTGGCTCGCCCTCGGTCAGCGCGCCCCCGGCGAGGACGTCGGACCGCGGCGCGCCGCGTGGCTGATCACCGTGGCGGCCCTCATCTGCTCCTTCGCGCTCGTCGACTTCACCGGCGTCGACCAGGTCTCTGCCTGGGTCCTGACGCGGTTCATCGAGGTCCCCTACTACGCGTTGCTGGGCCTTGCGGCGCTCGCCTTCGCAGGCTCACGCAGTCGCGTGACCACCTGGGTCGGAGCATCGGTCATCGCCGCGTGGACGGTCATTCCCTTCGCCTTCAGCCATGTCATCCCCCAGCTTGCCCGCAACGCAAGCTGGCTGATCGGGGTCATCCACTGATGAGTGACGCATCTCCTATCGATCTGATCGTCTTCGACGTCGACGGCGTCCTGACCGACGGGCGCTTCGCCTACGGGCGCGAGGGCAAGCAGACAAAGTCCTTCGGCCCCGACGACGCCGACGCGCTGCGACTGCTGACCGCGGTCGCGCCGATCGTGTTCGTCTCGGCCGACCACCGCGGCTTTCCGATCAGCAAGCGCCGCATCGACGGCGACATGGGCCACGAGCTCACGCTGGTCAGCAGCGACCGACGGCTCGCGTGGATGGGCGCGCGCACGCCGCTGTCGCGCATCGCCTACATGGGCGACAGCTTCACCGACATCCCGGTCCTGCGGGAGGTCGGCGTCGGCATCACGACGGCCGACGCACTCCCGGGCGTCCGGGACGCGGCGACGTACGTGACGCAACGACGGGGCGGCGACCGCGCCGTCGCCGAGGCGTGCTTCTACCTCTTGGTCGAGCAGTTCGGCCGGACCGAATGGGCGGGGATCGTGTGATCAAGCTTCCGGAAGGTGCCAACAAGAACCCGCGGCTCGTCGCGCTCGCCGAGCAGGCCAACGCGTGGCCGAGCACACAGATCGGCGTCGGGGTGGTGAGCCTCAACGTCGTCGACGCCGCCGTCGAGGTCGCCCAAGAGCACGACGTCTCGCTGATGCTCATCGCCAGCCGCCGGCAGATCGACGCCGCGGAGTTCGGCGGCGGCTACGTCGAAGGACTGACACCCCACACCCTGACCGAGCGCGTGCGCTCCCGCGACCATCGCAACCGCGTGGTGGTCTGCCGCGATCACGGCGGTCCCTGGCAGGGCACCAACAACAGCTCCGACACGTCGCCCGAGCAGGCGATGGAGGAGGCGCGGATGTCGTTCTTCGCCGACCTCGACGCGGGCTTCGACCTCCTGCACATCGACACGTGCGTCTGCCCGTCGCCGACCGATCCCGACGTTCCCAAGCAGCGGCTGCTCGACCTCTACGAGGACTGCTGGGAGCAGGCCATCGCCGGCGACCACGCGATCGCCTTCGAGGTCGGCGACGAGGAGCAGAGCAGCGTCACCGAGGGGCTCGAACAACCGCGCAAGCTGCTGGAGGCGCTGGCCGAGCGACGCGAGAGCCAGGGCACGCCCGCGCCGCTGTTCGTGGTCGTCCAGACCGGCACCAAGGTGATGGAGCGTCGCAACGTCGGCTCGCTCTCGGCGCCGTATCGCATCGACGAGCAGATGCCCTCCCAGATCCACCTCCCGCAGCTGATGGCCATGATCAACGCCTTCGGCACGCACCTGCGCCAGCACAACACCGACTACCTCCCCGACGAGATCCTGCAGTGGCATCCGCTGCTGGGGATCCACGCGGCGAACATCGCGCCGGAGTACGGCGTCGAGGAGACCCTGGGCCTGCTGTCGGTGATGGAGGGACGGGGCGCGAGCGACCTCGCCGAGCGCTTTCTCACGCTCGCCTATGACACCCGCAAATGGGAGAAGTGGGAGCTCGAAGGCTCCGACGCGACCGACCGCGACCGCGCGATCTGGGCCGGCCACTACGTCTTCTCGGCACCCGAGTTCCTGCGCATCCGCGCGGACCTGTTGCAGCGGGTGCACATGACCTCGCGGGAGCTGGACGTCGCGCTGCGCAAGCGCATCAAGGCCTGCCTGCTCCGTCATCTCCAAGCCTTCCGGGTGGTTGCATCATGAGACGCCGCGTCGCCGTCATCATCCTGTCGCGCAATCTGCCCGAGGCGGTCGACCGTCTCGTGCGCGGCATCCGGCGGTACGACCTCGACGACACCGACATCTACGTCGTCGAGGCAGGGACCGATCGCGACAAGCTCTCAGAGCACCACACCACCTGGGCCAACTGGCCGGAGGCCATGCAGGAGGGCCTCCGGCCGGCACGCGGCTTCAACCTCGGCATCCGCGAGCTCATCAACGGCGGGCGCCTGCACGAGTACGACCACCTCTTCCTGATGCGTGCGACGGTCCACTTCGACGGGCCGGTCGTCAGCCGCCTGCTCGACCAGATGGAAGAGCACCCTCGCGTCGGGATCATCTCGCCGTGTGGCGACACGTGGCCCGAGCGCGAGCTGATCGGCCCCGACTCGCTGCGCTACGTCTGGCACATCAACCATCACGCGTGGATGCTGCGCCGCTCGTTCGTCGATCGCATCATCGACCACCAGGGCACGGCCGACGACGGCCCGGTCTTCGACGGCTCGAACTTCCGCAGCTACGGCACCGACACGGAGCTGATCGTCAAGGGCTACATCAACGACTACGCGACGGCGCTGAGCACCGCGTGCGCGCTGAGCGAGGACCCTGAGTTGCTCAAGACGCGAGCCGACCTGATCCGCACCGACCCCTATGACGTCAACGCGCGCAAGGTCTTCGACGAGGGCTTTCAGTGGATGCGCCGCAAGTACGGGTTCACGACGCGGTTGCAGTTCCAGGAGTACGCGCGCCTCTGGTATGACCGCTTCTTCGTCCTGCATCCGTGGCTGACGGAGTACCGGCTGCTGCCCGAGGACCACGTCGCCGGACCGCGCGCGGTGCCGCCCGACGCGCAGCCCGGGCGGATCATGGTGCCGGGCCCGTGACCGACACGGAGGCGACCGACACCGCGGCGGGTGGAGCGGCCTCCCTCCAGGAGCGCGGCACCTGCGCAGCCTGCGGCGCCTCGGGCCTGGAGGCGCTGCTGGAGATCGCCGACGTCCCGGTGCACATGGGCTGCATCGATCAGCCGCCGGAAACGGACATCTTCTTCGATCAGCGCTGGGCGACCTGCCCGCGCTGCGGTTGCGTGCAGCTGGCCGCGTTGGCGCCGCTGGATCTCGTGTACCAGAGCCAGCACAACGCGGCGGTCGGCGGCGTCTGGGCGCGCCATCACACGGCGCTCGCGGACTTCGTCGCGGCGCGGGCGCCGCGGACGGTCGTGGAGGTCGGCGGCGCCTCGGGCGCGCTGGCGCGCGAGTACGCGGCGGCGCACGACGTGGCGTCCTGGACGGTGGTCGAGCCCAACCCCACGTTCACGCCGCAGCCGCCGATCCATCTCGTCACCGCCTATGTCGAGGAGGTCGACGATGTCGTCGGCGAGGCCGACGCGGTCGTCCACAGCCACCTGCTGGAGCACCTCTACCGGCCGCGGGCGTTCCTGCGCGGCCTGCGCGAGCAGGCGCGGCCCGACGCCGTGATGTTGCTGTCGGTCCCCAACCTGCCGGCGCTGCTGGATCAGGCGGGCGCCAACGCGCTGAACTTCGAGCACACCTACTTCTTCGACGTCGCGTTGTTGTCGTGGATGCTCCGCGACGCCGGCTTCACGGTCGAGGAGCCCCGGCGCTTCGAGCACCACAGCCTCTTCGTGGCGGCCCGCCCGAACGCCGAGCCTGGGTCCGCGGGCCCGCCGCCGGACGCCCGCGGCGGCGCGCGAGCCTTCACCCGCTTCGTCAGCGAGGCGCGCGCCGACGCCGCGGCGCTCGCCACCCGCGCGGCGGCCTTCGACGGCCCCGTCCACCTCTTCGGCGCCCACGTCTTCTCGCAGTTCCTGATCGGGTGCGGCTTTCCCGCCCAGAGCGCGACCGCGGTGCTCGACAACGACCCGCACAAGCAGGGGCTGCGGCTCTACGGCACGCCGCTGACGGTCGCCGCGCCCGCGGTTCTCGCCGATGCCGGTCCCCGTGTCGCGGTGATCGTGCGCGCCACGCACTACACGGCCGAGATCACCGAGCAGTTGCGCACGCTCGCGCCGCAGGTGGAGATCTGGTGAGCGGCCCGCTGGTCTGCATCCTGGCGGCCGGCCGCGGCACCCGGATGGGCTTCACCGACGGCGCGCTGCACAAGGCGCTCGCACCGCTGGGCAACCGCGCGGTGCTGACGCACGTCATCGAGAGCTTCCCGCCCGACGCGCGCTTCGTGATCGCCGTCGGCCACCGCGCCGATCAGCTGCGCGCCTACGTTGGGTTGGCCCATCCCGACCGCGACGTCACGCTCGTCGACGTCCCCAACTACGCGGGGCCGGGCTCGGGCCCCGGTCTGTCGATCCTCGCCTGCGCCGAGCACCTCACCGAGCCCTTCGGCCTGTCGGCCGCCGACTCGATCGTCCAGAACCTGCCGCCGCTCGCGGGCACGACCTGGATGGGCGTCGAGCACGTGGCGGATCCGACCTCCTACCTGACGCTCGAGGTCGACGCCGACCGGCACGTGCGCGGCTTCCAGGAGCGGACCGGGCCGTCGCGGTTGGCCTTCGTCGGCGCCGCCTGGGTCGCCGAGCCGGCCCGCTTCCTCGACGGCGTGCGCCGCTGCGTGCCCGACGGCGAGTTGCAGATCACCGCCGGCTTCGTCGGCCTCCTTGAAGGCGGCGCGCCGATCCGCGCGCTGCCGTGCGACTGGATCGACACCGGGACGACCGAGACCTACGCGGCGGCACGGCGGCGCTTCGACGAGGAGCCCGCCGCCGGGCGCGCGCCCATCGACGTGACCTACCTGCTCGACGATCGCGTCGTGAAGTGGTTTCGCGACGCCGACGGCGCCGACCGTCGCACGGCTCGCGCGCGAGAGCTGGCGGCGGCGATCCCGCCGATCGTCGCGTCGCCGCCCGGCTGGTTGGCCTATGAGAAGGCCCAAGGCGAGACCTTGCGCGACCGGCTCGACGGCCCCGAGATCCTCAGCCTGCTGGACTGGATCTCGACCGCGCTGTGGACGCCGCGCGCCGACGGCCCGGCCTTCCGCGGCGCGACGCGACGCTTCTATGGCGAGAAGACGCGGGCCCGCCTGGCGGCCCATCTCGCCGACCGCGGCGGCGTCGAGCCGCCGAGCGGCACGGTCATCAACGGCGTGCCGACCGCGACGGTCGCCGAGGCGCTGGAGCGCGAGCTCGACGGGCTCGTCGCCGCCGCCGTCCCGACGCTCTTTCACGGCGATCTGCACGAGGGCAACATCATCGCCGGCGACGGTGGCTATCGCCTGATCGACTGGCGCGACGAGTTCGGCGGCCTCGATGATCGCGGCGACCAGCTCTACGACCTCGCCAAGCTCCTGCACACCCTGGAGCTGCCGGAGTCGGTCATGGACGCGGGCACGTTCTGGTGCGTCGGAGCGCCGGACGGCGGCCTGACGATCGGCCAACCCGACACCGCACTGCGCGCCGACGGCCGGCGTGCGCTGTGGGAGTGGTGCGCCGCGCGCGGGCTCGATCTCCACGCGATCGGCGCGATCGACGCGATCGTCTACATCAACATGGCGCCGCTCTATGACGGCGCGCTCGGCGACTACCTCTACGCGCTCGGGCGCTGGCTGCTGGAGGTGCGCCACCGCGACGGGGTCGATCCGGCCACCGAGGCCGCGCTCATTCCTCGTTTGGATGGAACACGAGCGACCGGAGCGTGAGGAACGCGCACACGGCCAGGATCAGCACGGTGACGACGTAGACGTCGGGCTCGGGCACGCCGAGCAGGTCCGGCAGCACCGCGGTCGACGTCGCCGTGACCGCGTACTGCACCAGGACGGCGGCGACATAGCGCCGCAGTTGCGCGCCGCGCTGCAGCGCGAAGCCGCCGTCGGTGGCGAACACGAAGCGGCGCTGCAGCATGAAGTTCAGCACGAGCGCCGTCGCGTAGGAGACGGGGATCGCGATCTGGATCGGCACGTCCAGCGGGCCGGAGACCAGCAGCGTCAGCGCGATGTAGGTGAGCGTCGAGAACGAGCCGCTGATGGCGTAGCGAACCGTCTCCCACGAGATCAGCGAGAGCAGGAACGACCGGCGATCGAGCTTCACATCGACGCTCACCGCGGTGACGGTACTGACCGGTTTCGTGGTGCGCACGGGGTTCTGCCGGACGGTCAGGGACTGGTCGCGAGCGCCATGATGTCGAGAACGGCTCCTCGGCTCCGACCTGGCAGTGAACGGCGCCACCGAGGTGCCACGACCCACGGGAGTCCCGACATGAAGTACATGATCCTGATCTACGACAACGCCCAGACGCGCGACCATCTTCTCCGGCGAGGACGGCGCGGAGCTGATGGCCGAGGTCGACGCGATCATGAAGGAGCTGACCGAGTCCGGCGAGCTGATCGGCGGCGAGGCGCTCGCCGATCCGTCGCACACGCAAGACCGATCCGGCTGGCCGACGGCGTGCCGGCGATCACCGACGGCCCGTACGCGGAGGCCAAGGAGCACCTCGGCGGCTACCTGATGGTCGAGTGCGAGACGCCGCGAGCGCGCGGCCGAGATCGCCCTGCGCTGGCCGAGCTCGCGCTTCACGCCGCTGGAGGTGCGACCGCTCATGAGCCCCGACGGGGCCGAGATGTGAGCACGGACGCCGGCGTCGAGGATCTGCTGCGCGCGCTCGCGCCGCAGGTCCTCGGCGCGCTCGTCCGTCGCCACGGGCAGTTCGACGCGTGCGAGGACGCGGTCCAGGAGGCGCTGATCGCGGCCGCGGCGCAGTGGCCGCGAGACGGCGTCCCGGACAACCCGCGCGCGTGGCTGCTCACGGTCGCCGGCCGGCGGCTGATCGACGCGTGGCGCAGCGACAGCGCGCGGCGGGCGCGCGAGGACGGCGCGCTGGCGGCCGAGCCGCACGATGCGCGCGTGGCGCCGGGGGCCGACGCCGACGTCGAGGCGCTCGACGCGGACGCGCCTGGGAGCAGGACGACACGCTGACCCTGCTGTTCCTGTGCTGCCATCCCGACGCTGTCGCGCGCCGTCGCAGATCGCGCTGACGCTGCGCGCCGTCGGCGGCCTGACGACGGCCGAGATCGCCAGCGCGTTCCTGGTGCCCGAGGCGACGATGGCCCAGCGCATCAGCCGCGCCAAGGCGCCGGATCCGGGCGACTGGCGCGGTCTTCGCGATGGGTCCGGCCGACGGCGAGCGCGAGGAGCGGCTGCGGACCGTGCTGCACGTGCTGTACCTGGTGTTCAACGAGGGCTACACCGCCAGCTCGGGGCCCGAGCTCGCGCGCGCGGACCTGACCGCCGAGGCGATCCGGCTGACGCGCGCGGTCGGCAGGCTGCTGCCCGACGACGGCGAGGTCGCCGGGCTGCTCGCGCTGATGCTGCTGACCGACGCGCGGCGGCCGGCGCGCACGGCCGCCGACGGATCGCTCGTGCCGCTGGCCGAGCAGGACCGTGGCCGGTGGAACGCGCGGCGAGATCGCCGAGGGCGTCGCGCTGGTCGACCGACGCGCTGGCCCGTGCGCCGCTCGGGCCCTACCAGCTGCAGGCGGCGATCGCCGCGGTGCACGCCGAGGCGACGGCGGCCGAGGACACCGACTGGCCGCAGATCGTCGCGCTCTACGCGCTGCTGGAGCGCATCGCGCCCAACCCGATGGTGACGCTCAACCACGCGGTCGGCGGTCGCGATGGTCGACGGCCCACAGGCCGGGCTGGCGCTGCTGGCGACGCTCGACGGACGCGCTCGCCGAGCAGCCATCGGCTCGTCGCGGTGCGCGCCCATCTGCTCGAGCTGGCCGGCGACGGGCGGGCCGCGCGCGTCGCTTACCTGGAGGCGGCGCGGCGGACGACGAGCCTGCCGGAGCGGCGTCACCTCGAAGGTCGGGCGGCAATGCTGGTTTGAGGAGGTTTGACGGCCGTCGTTCACCGACCGTGCTGTCAGATCCACCATCGTTCGCGAAGGAGTCACGCCCCGGAGGCATGACCTCCTCCCTGAACGTTGTCTCCGCGCCGTCGCGCTTCTACGTCGGTGGCCGCGCGGCCTCCCTCGCCCTCCTGCGCACGCGCATCGCCCAGCTGCCCGGCCTGTCGGTCCTCGAAGAGGCGGCTACTCGCACGGGAGCGCGCCGCGGTGAAGCCCGCGTCCTGATCGACGTTCGCGGCACCGGCCTGTCGGGCTATGAGATCGGCCGCCGGATGCGCCGGTTCTCCGGTGTCCCGCTGGAGTTCTGCCGTGAACACCGGCTGCTCGTCGTCTTCGATGCCGATGAGGAGATCGGCGATCGTGGAGAGCGACTTCTGTTCGCGCTGGGCCACGCCTGCCAGCGATCGGCCGATGCGGTTTCCCCTGGGGTCTAAGCTAGGGGGATGACCTCCTCCGGAACGCGCACGCAGATCCTCCGCCAGATGGAGACGGTCTCGCAGCGGCTGGACTCCCCCAAGCTCAACTCCCAGCAGCGGATGGCGCTGTTGCGCCGCCAGGCCGAGTTGGGCGACCTCCGTGACGCGCTGGCCGAGCGCGCGCGACGCGCCGCGACGCCGACGCGGTAGGCGTCCTCATGGCTCCTCGGGAGCCGAGCATCTTGGAGTTGAGCGCGGAGGCTCGGCACACGGCCGACCGCGTCGCGCTCTATCAGCAGAAGCTGTACGCGGGCCGGGGCGACGAGCGTCGCCTCGCCGAGTTGCAGCGCGAGGCCGCGGGCGCCGCGGAGCGCCTGGCGCTCGCGCGGTCCCGGGCCACTGCGGCCGACTAGATCGCGATGCGCGGACGGAGCGCCAGGCGCGGCTGGCGACGGCCGTGGCCTGAGCGGTTGCGCGGGATCGTCTGCAGCGCCGAGGCCCGCACGCGCAGCAGCGCGACGGCGGCCTCGGTCTCGGCGAACGGATCGGCCACGACGCGGCCGTCACGCAGCGAGATCGCCGCGATCAGCCGACCGTCGACGACGGCCATGAGCGCCGGCCGCGAGACCGTGCGGGCGGAGTCCAACTGCGACAGCTCACGCAACGCCGCGTCCTCGGCGGCGGTGGCCTGCTGGAGGATGATCGTGCTGGTGGAAGTCATAGGTGCATGGTGGCCCTGAGGGGCCGGGGCGCACATCGGGCGAAGGGTGTCGGTTGTGGGCGGCCCGGCCTTAGGAGGTGAGGCAGACCCCTTAGTGCGTTCGCGGATGTCGAGAACGCGCCGCCGGCTCCGACTCAGGGGCATGACCAATCGACCTGATCCTCCACGAGCACCCGTTCGCCGCCTACTGCTGGAAGCCGCTGATCGCGCTGTATGAGCTGGGGCTGCCGTTCGAGCGCCAGGTCGTCACCGACGAGGCGTCACGCCAGGAGCTGGCGAAGATCTGGCCGTTGGCCAAGATCCCGGTGTTGGTCGACGAGACCGCCGGGATGGTGCTGCCGGAGTCGACGACGATCATCG
The DNA here is from genome assembly GCA_963731005.1 of uncultured Conexibacteraceae bacterium. Lineage (GTDB taxonomy): Bacteria > Actinomycetota > Thermoleophilia > Solirubrobacterales > Solirubrobacteraceae > Baekduia. Next base: position 629,145 of record CAVSTZ010000002.1, read on the forward strand.
AGTACCTCGATGGGTTGGCGCCGGGCGGCGTTTCGCTCGTGCCCGCTGAGGCGGCCGCCGCGTTGCAGGCGCGGTTGTGGGATCGCTTCCACGACCAGTACATCGCCAACCCGATGCAGAAGATCGTCGGGGACAACCTGCGGCCGGAGGGCCTTGGCGATCCGCAAGGCGTCGCCGAGGCGCGCCGCATCCTCGACACCGCCTACCCGGTGCTCGACGCCCAACTCGCACGGGAGGCGTGGACCGCGGGCGCGGCGTTCACGATGGCCGACTGCGCGGCGGCGCCGGCCCTCTTCTACGCGCGCGTCGTGCACCGGTGGGACGAGGAGGCGCAGCCCAACATCACGCGCTACTACCGCGACCTCGTCGGACGGCCCTCGGTGGCGCGGGTCATCGACGAGGCGCGGCCTTATCGCGACCTGTTTCCGATGGCGTGGCCGGCGGATGTCGATGTGACGTGAGCTTTGATGCGCAGACGTCAGGCGTTCAGGACGCGTAGGACGTCCGGAGCACCAAACATCTGCGCGCCGCGCGGGCCCGAGAATCGGGCGGGCGTAAGGATCTTGAGGTCCACAAGCGTCCGGACGATCTTTGTCGCTCCCGGCACTGAGAGCCCGTACGTCCGTGCGACAACCGACACGGTGACGTACGGCCCGCCCACGAGGTCCGCGGCGAGCTGCTCTGCGACTCCGCGCTTTTTCGCGTGTTGAACTCGGGCTCGGAGGGCCTCTTGGAGCGCCACCAGCTTCTCGACCTTCGCTTGGGACTCGGCCGCCGCGGCGGCCACACCCTCGGCAAAGAAGTCGATCCACGCGTCCCAGTCGCCGGCCATGCTCAGAGCCAGCAGCGCGTCCTGGTATTGCTCTCGCCGTGCTTCGAACCACGGCGAGACGACAAGCAGCGGCTCACGGATCACTGCGCCGCGAAGCAGTTGCACGATGACGAGCAGCCGTCCGATTCGCCCGTTGCCATCGGAGAACGGATGGAGGGTCTCGAATTGGTAATGCGTCATTGCCGCTTGCACGACGGTTGGCAGCTCCGGAGGAGTGACGATCCAGTCGAGTAGCGCCTCGACGCCGGCGCGTAGCTGATCGCCTGGGGGCGGCGGGATGAAGCGCGCGTCGGACAAAGGTCGCCCGCGTGCGCCGATCACCACGATCCGGTCGCGAAGGCCTCCGGCATCGCAGAGCTCGCCTGCCGTCCCGCGAACGAGCGTCGCCTGGAGTTCGCCGAGCATCCCCACCGTGAGTCGGCGATCTTCTGACCAGGAGAACGCCAGCTCAGCCGTGCTCTCGAAGTTGAGGATCTCGTGGATCTCCGCGGTGAGGTTCTCGGCATCCTCCCGGTCGGCGGCAAGGACGTCGGCAAGAGGGGCGTAGGTCCCCTCAAGGGCGCTGGTGCTCTGAGCTTCTCGACGCAGCGTCGGCCGCCGCAACAGTGAGGGTTGGGAGCAAGCCGTGCCGCTCCGTCGAGTCGTGCCAGCGCGGCGGTAGCAGCGTTCACACGCGTCCACGTCGCGTGGAGAGCGTGAGCGACGTTGGGAGCTCATCCGGGAGAAACGCCTGCCCGGCCACCAACTCGTGCGTTGCCGGATCTGGAGCCGTGATCGGAACGAGGTTGCCGATGGGGCTGCGACCAAGCTGGACGAGATCCATCGCTCAACTATATGCCCTCAAAGTTGAGTCGAGGCCTCGTTCGTGCAACTTGCGTTGAACGCACCCGGCCCGGCTGGCGTTCAACCAAGTCGCGGAAAAGTTGAGTCACACGAGGCTCGATGCAACTCTCGTTCAGTACGCGGCATGGAGCCAGACGGGATCGAACCGACGACCTCCTGCTTGCAAAGGGAGGGCGTGCGACTGCGATCTGTCCTGTTCTGCCGCTCACGCCAGTGCCAGCGCGGGACTTCCGTCTATCGCGGTAGCGGCCTGATGGGTGCTCCTGCGCTCTGTTGTTTCCACGTTTGTTTCCACGAATCGCACCGGGCTGCGATTGTCCTCGCGACCATCAGAGAGCGACGCGCCACTAGAACCTCAGGACGAAACTTCAAGCCATCCAAGATGGAAGCGCTTGGCGGCATTGAGGTCCCGGCAGGTCGTCCGGAGATAGCCCCGTGTACGACCGGCAGACCCGGCTGACGACCAAACATGCTCGAAGCTCGCGAGGCGGCAGGAGGCTCTAGGCAACTCCTCCGGGATCGAGCAGGCCCAGTGGTCGCGCATAGAGTCCGGGGACGTCGACCCGTCCATTGGCCACGCTGGTCCGCATCGCCCCCGCCCTCGGCGCGACCCCGGCCGATCTGCTCGCGCAGCAAATAGTTCGACCCCGCGACTCGTCACGGGCGCGTGCTGGCGCCCTTACTCCTCCATGCAGTCATCGATCGCCGCGACGATCGCCGCAAGATCGTCAAGCGCGGCGATGACAAGCGCAAGGTCGATCGGAGAGCGACCGCCGGCCAAGTCAGCGTCGTCCTCATGAGCGATCGCGTTACGCCGGTCGATGATGAGGTCGAGCCGGTCCTTTAAGGCGCGAACATCGGAAACACCCATGGCGGTAGCCACCAGCGGCCAAAGCCCTTCGTCAACGATCGTTACTAATCGGATCGCATCGGCAATCTTGTCTGCCTTCTGAAAGGTCAAGAATGAGTGCTGCTCCACGATGGCCGGGTTTAGCCACGTCTCGACGGACGTGTCGGCGTCTGATCCTCGGAGAGCAAGCCTCAGCGGGGACGCAAAGGCGAGGAACTTGTTCGTGCGCGGGATCTCTCGTCGGGCTGCCGCCAACATCCCGACGCGAACGGTCTCGTGAATAAACCTGTCAAGCGCGCTGACTCCTTGAACTAGGGCGGCACGTAGAACGTCATCGGCCGGCTCGCTCAGCGCAGGCTGGCTGCGAAGGAATTCGGACACACCAGCCAAGTCGCGGCACCGCCGAACACTTTCCTCGAATGCGCGGCGCTCGGGACTCACGATGCCGCTGCGGCGCCCGTCACCGCCTCAACCCGATCTGCCAGTTCGTCGAAGGAGGCTTCGAAGCGCGTGCGCATGATCTGGTAGTTGGCAAGCATCTTGCCGCCTCCCGCGAGCTGTGCGTCCGTCAGCGCGAATACCGGCGTGCGGGCTTTCTGCGACTTCGCTACCAGAGACTGGAAGTTCGAGATAAGGGCCAGCGCATGCCCTGACTCAAGTCCGGCGGCCCGGTACTCGGCTTCAGGCAGAGCCATCCCAGCAGCGCGTAGCGTTGGAACCACGACGGTGTCCATGCGGTCGCCGATTCGCGTGATCCATTCACGGAACGCCTTCGAGGGCTGACCTCGCTTGATCGTGAAGTTCTGCACTACTGAACCGAGCAAGCGCCCCTTGGGCACCGGGAATGGATATGTCGCCTCACGCAGCGCATCCAACGTCGCAGCCTGTTCGGCCCACCGGCGCCAGCGAGGAAGCACACGATTGAGCGAGTCCAAGGCCATCAGCGAGAAATAGTCCGGCTTCACAGGCACGAGGAACCAGTCAGCTACGGAAACGAGGTTCTGGTTCAGCGGTCCAAGGCCCGGCGACAAGTCAACGAAGATGTAGTCCGCATCGACGCTCTCGGCGGTGAGGCGAAGTAGATGGATGATGCTGCCCGGTACGTTGCGGAGGGCGAAGATCGACCCCGACAACTCCTGTGCGATCCCCAGGGTGGTTTCGTACTCAGCCACATCGATGTGGCCGGGAATGATCGAGAGGTTGTCCCGTCCCGGCACCTGAAACGGCGTGAGCGCAACAAGCGGCTCGGGACGAGACTCGAAGGCTGGCAGCAGGCCGTCCTTCAGCGTCTGGCCTTCGTTCTCCTTGTAGAAGCCCTCTAGCTCGGTCTCGCCCGAATAGCCGAGCACGAGCCCGGTGAGGTTGCATTGTGGGTCGGCATCGACAAGCAGAACCTTCTTGCCCCGTTCTGCCAGCTTCCAGCCGAGGTGGAAGGCGGTCGTCGTCTTCGACACCCCGCCCTTGTGGTTGAAGAAGGCGACGACTTCGGTCATTGCGACCGATCCTAAGCGGTTCACGTCTCGCGGGCGGTTCGAGCGGTCGCACTTGCGCATGGCTGTGGTACGTCCTCTTCTGCGCGGGCTCCTCGTCAGTGACCCCGTGCCGGGCCTCCAACTTCCCTCGCGTTCTGCCGCTCAGGCCAGCGATGGCGCGGGAATTGTGTCGAGCGCCGTAGCGACCTGATGCGCGCTCCTGCGCTCTGTTGTTTCCACGTCTGTTTCCACGAGTCCGACCACTGGACTGAGCGGAGGCGGCCCGCACCTCCGCTCTGTCCTGCTGTGGCGCGGCGCGAGCTTGCCCAGTGCGCCGAGGCGATAGACGGGACGGCCGCCGAAATGCCGTAGGGCGAGCCGCGTACGATCGGCGGGTGACCGAAGCTCGTCGTCGCCGGATCGTCGTCCAGTTCGGGATTGGCGACCGCGAGGTCGCCGGGTTCGACTATGCGGCTCCACGGATTCTCGGTCCCCGTGACGCTCTGGTCTACGAAGCGACGGTGGACGCGGCCACCGGGGAGCCTCTGCCGGGAGCAGGGCCGACCGTTCACATGTTCTTCGATGGCGATGACCTGGAGGAAGCGCGAGAGAGCGCGATCGTCGCCTACCGGGCAATGCGCGAGCTTGCTCAGTTAGATCCAGACGAGCCGCCCCACATCATCGGAACATACCCCGCCATCTCCCTGGCCGACGACGAGTGGGCCGATTGGCTGGACGATGCCTACGAGTTGCATGACCAGCAGCGTCACGGGCTGGCCGTTGTCGCGGCGCAGGTCGCGTGCGAGCTTCAGATCCAGAGGACGATCCAGCGCGCGATTGGCAACGCGCCCTCTCCAGTTGAGTTAATGACCTTGGACGTACCGCGCAGCTTCTCCCTGCTGGACTCCATCGGCCCCCGTCTGTTCAGGGCCGCCCTGGGCGTCAAGCCGACCACGTTCCCTAGCTGGACCGACTACAAGCTGCACGTCAACCGGCGCAATCTCGTCCTGCACCGTGGGGCTGATCTCGACGGCCACGACGCGACGGCCTCGCTGGTGGTCGTGGATCTAATGGGCGATTGGCTCAGGGAGCTTCTTGCCCGCAGGCCCGCTGCGCAGTAGCCGGAGGCTCCGACCAGCCTGTAGCTACAGCGGTTCCATCCGACGTACGAAGACCGCGACACGAAGAACGGCTCCTTGGTCGGGCGTCAGCCCTTAGTCGGGCGGTTGGTTTCGTCGATGCGCCCTAGTCTTGCGACCGCGCCCGTAGAGTCCCGGTTCCGTGACCTCCGATGTTGACCGCCAGAACCTTATGCCTCCTCTCCGCGAGAGAACGCTGAGCGCCGAGGTGGTTCAGGCACGCGCGACGGCTGCACGCCGCTTTGTGCAAGTTGATACACAACTGCGTGCTGGCGTGAACGATCACCTGGATGCGATGACCACTGTGCTAGATGCGCTCGATCGGGATCATCAGCACGTTGCCGACCACGTCGACTTTGATCTCATAGGAGACACGAGATATGCGGCGGTCTGGCAGTTGTGCGGACGCTCCATTGGGCTCGGGCGGGGTGTGGTCGCATTGCTGCGCCAGGACTTTTGCGCGGAGGCGTTCGCTTTGGGGCGCACATTGCACGAATGCACCCGCCTCCTCGAGGCGCTTGAGCACACCGATGACGGCGAGGCAGGCGATGACCTACTCGTTCGTTGGCTCGCAGATATGGGCAACGACTATGTGAGGCCGCGAGAGACGCGACAGGCCGAACGCCGATCGGATCAGCGGCACCGCGAGGAGATGCTTCGTCACGGGGAGGTGCCCGTTGGCGAGTCCTCGCAGCTAAGCGCGGAGATGTACGACCAGTTTTCCCGGGCCGCTCACAACCGGCGTGGGCCAATCCAAGAGTTCGTGTACCCGGGATTCAGAGTCATGGTGTGCGGGCCGCATCCAGATCTTCGGGCCGTGCAGGGCTATGTCATCTATGGCGGCCGGTTAATTGAAGAGACCCTGCTGTCGGTTGGGCATGCGCTGGGACGCTTCGTCGAGTTCAGCGAGTACGCGAACAACCGAGTGTTCCCGTTGCAACGACTACTCGGGAAAAGTCGCCCGGACCCCAGTCTCTAAGAGGCGGTGGGCGGTCGGCTGCGCCCCGCTGGGCTCCGTCATTTCCACCGCCGTCTTCCAGCGGTGTTTCCACGACCTTGCCCCCGTGCCGAGCCTCCAACTTGTCTCGCAGGGACTCGCGACGCTTGTCATCGAAGTGCGCCCGATAGACGGCGCGCGTCACGTTGCTGTTCTTGTGACGTAGGAGGTCGCGCGCTTCCTCCGCGTCGTCACACGCCATCGCTGCGCCGTGGCGCAAGCTGTGGAAGTGCGGCAGCCGGAGTTCCTTCCGCGGCACGCCGTTTCGGACGAAGCCGCCGTCTTCGCCGACCACGAGATGGCCGCGCGAGTCGTGCTCGAACAACTCGGGGAACGTCGGCAGCTCGGCGGGGGTGCGTGCCCGCTCCTGCGCGAGGTAGAGCGCGCGCAGGACGTTGCGCTGACTCATCGCCCGGCCGGAGCGCGCGGCGAACACGAAGGCCCGCGGGCCGGCGTGAGAGCTACGCGCCTTGTGCTTCAACAACAGGAGGGCCGCGGCGCGAGGCAACGGCAGCTTGGCCTTGCTCTCGTCGGTCTTCAGCTCGACCCGAACGCCCTTGCGGGTCACCTGATGGGTAAACGCGATCGTCGCCGCGTCGAGATCCTCAAGGTTGACGTTCTCCCACCACAGTCCGAGTAGCTCGGAGATTCGCCCGCCCATCATGTCGCCGACCTGGAACAGCGTGATCCACGGCTCCGTACATGCGGCGAGTACCTGCGCCAGCTCGTCGTCGGCGTAGATCCGTCGCTCGGGCGTCGCGCTGGTCTTCGGGCGCTCGCGCTTTTCCAACAGCAGGAACGGATTCTCCCCGTGCCAGCCACAGTGGCGGCGAGCGAACTTGAAGACCCGGCTTGCGACGCCAACGATCCCGTGAATCGTCCACTCGGCGTACCCGGCTCCGCGCAGATCGCGGACGAGGTTGGCGGCGTCGCTCACGTCGATGTGATCGAGACGCCGCGTCCCCCACCGCGGTTCAAGGTGGTTCCGGAAACAGCTCTCGTAGCCATTCCCGGTGTTGTCGCGCAGGCCCGCGACCTGTTCGTTCAGCATCCGGTAACCCGCCTCGCCGAACTTCAGCCGCGGGTTAGGCCGAACCGTCTCCCCTCGGCTGATACGACCGAGCAGGTCATCACGCACGCCCCGCGCTTCCTTGATCGTCTCGAACGGGCCGGGCCAACGCAGCACGCCGTCTGAGTCGCGATAGCCGACCTCATACTGACCGTCGTACCGCTTGTAGATGCGGTGATTAAGGTCGCCGGGCACGCGGACGCGCCGCGGCTTACTCTTCGCCTTACTCATTGGAGCTACCTCTCCGTGGGTCACGGCCCCGGCGGCGCCAACCGCGCGGGGCCACATGCTTGGGAGCGCATATGCGCTACCGCAAGCGTACCAGTCCCACAGCCGTTTGACCCCTCGCTTGCGGCGACGCAGTCCGGCTCGGAACTCCGGCGACGGCACGGCATCCCGACGTCCCTACGTGGAAACGGTCGGCCTAGCGAGGTCCCTCACCACGTCGCCATGCGTCGAGGTCCGACCGCTGGAAGTAGAGGGCGGCGCCCGGTCCCTCCTGTTCGTGAGGAATGGCGCCGGCCGATGCCCGACGATGCAGCTCGGAGACGGACATTCCGAGATGGCGGGCAGCCTCCGGCGTGCGGAGCCACCGGCCGTCGTCGTCAGCAGTCTGCACAGCGGCGTCACCCAGCTCGGCGGCGAGGAGTGGAGCGATTCGCTTCGCGAGCCGGGTCAAGTCGTCGTCGGTGAGTTCGAGCGAAGCCACCCGCCCGCTCACCTACCGAGCCAATCGACAGGACGGCTGGGCTCCCGGGCGCTCCGGACGATCGCGCCGAAGGGACCATCCGTCATCAGGTCTTCGAGCAGGCACACGTCAATGCGTATGTCTTTGACGTCTTCTTCCGCGAGCAGCGCGAGCACCATTCCGCGCCGCCCTTCGAGCGCGCGTCGCGTTCCGTTGGCGAGGACCACGAGCACGGTCGGGAAAGCCGGATATCGCGTCTTCCACAGCGGCGCGGCCGAGTCGTCGCCGGGCAAGGTGTAGCGGAACAGGCGGGCATACCGGACGAGCTTCGCGGCCAGGTCGTCTACCGGCATCGTCGCCCGGTCAAGTTCTATAAGTCGGTAGTGGAAGGTGGTCTGCCCATCGTCGTGCCGCTGGTAGGTCAGCAGCGCGTCCGAGATCAGCAGCTCCGATCGGTGCTGCCCCGGCGCTTGCCCGATTGGGTGAGCGATCTCGTGTCGCCACGACCACGGCCCGCAGTCGTCGCCGCGCTCGCGGGCAGCGATGACGAACGCGATCCCCGCGTCGTTCACCCCCTGCGTATGGCGACGCAATGGGCCGGCCACCTGCTCAGGCCGGACGACCGTCTTGCGCGGCTCGGTCCGCGAGCCGAGCAGAGCGACCGCGTCGGCGCCCGCAGGGGTCACAAAGAACAGCAGCCGCCCGCGATCCACGCGGACACTTGAGATCAGGTCGTGAGCGGCTAGCGTCGCCGTCACGCGCTGAAGCCACCGGAGCGAGCTGGTCGGAGCATGGAGCGTTAGGAGCTGCCGCGCCGTCAGCGCGCGGTGCTGATGGACGCTTTCCAGCGCGTCGACCGCGATGGCAGGGAGGTAGTCGAGCCAGTCGCTCATAGGGGCTGCCTCACCGTCCGCGCGCCTTCGTCAGCTCCGGTCGTCGGGCGTCGCCCTGCCTGCCGACCACGGCGCAGGTACTCCAGAATCCGCGCGTCGTGCTCGCCGAGCTGGTTGAGCGTGTCAGCGACGGGCCGCCGGGCGATCCGCTCGTCAATCGCGGCGTCTAGCTCGGCGACGTCGTCGGGCCGCCATACGTCGCGGTGCAGCTCGTCGGCCGGGACGCCGCGCACGAGGAACGGCCGGGAGATCTCGCCGTTGAGCGTCACGGACGACAGGTAGGTGTACTTCCGGAGCTGGGTCACCACGTCGGGGTCGATGGCGCCGCTGTACTCGCGGGTGACGAGCGCGGCCGCTTTCGCGTTGAGCGCCGTCGTGCTCAGGTGCGACCGGTTGGTCGTGATCGCGTTGAGCGTCGCCGCGGACAGACGTTCGGGGTTCTGGTTGAACAACAACCCGCGAAGCCCGAACTTCGCCATCTGCTCAAGTAGGGCGGCAAGGCTTGGCCCGTCGTGCGTCTGGATCTCGTCAAGGAAGACGTAGAACAACCGGCGGCGCTCCGGCGCGATCGACGCCCGGGTCCGTGCCGCGTGCAGCAAGTCGTACACCAACAGGTTCGCGACGAGCCGGTCGCGCTCGGAGCCGAACCCCGGGCACGCGAGCACGATCAACCCGCGATCCATCGCGTCGCGCACGTCGTACGTGCAGGTAGGCGAGCCGAGCAGACCCGCGACCGCGGGCGCCGCCCGCAGCCGGTCGATGAGATTCGTTACCGGCGTGATCGCGCCCGCGGGCAGCCGTGGGAACCGGTTCGCGAAGAACTCCCGGGTCGGGGGCGACAGGTGCGGCAGGACGGCTGCGCGCCAGTCGTCGTTACCGAGCAAGGTTGGCACCTGAAACAGGGTTGGTGCCAGCTCGGCGGGCAGCAGCCGCGCCAGCTCGACGAGCGCTTGCGCCGACTGCGTCACGAGGTTGAGCGCCCGCGTGTTGCGCTCGTCCCACTGGAGCGTTGCGGCGAACGCATCCACGATCGCGTCGACCTGCCGCGCCGTCCGCTCATCCGACCGACCGGCCACGCTGAACAGGTTCCATCCGGGTTGCTGGCCGGCGTAGGCGGCGAGGTTGATTTCGACCACCCGATCCCGGACACCCGCGTCGGTTAGGTACTGCTTGATCTTCGTTATCGCGTCCTCGTGCGGGTCGTGAAAGAAGCACCCGTGACCAGCGCGCGCAAGATGGATGAACTGGCCGACCGCCGTCTCCGTCTTGCCCCAGCGCGAGCGACCCGACATGTAGGCAAACACGGTCGAGTCGAGCGGCACCCCGACCAGCCGATCCCGGCCCGCGACGGTCACGCGGCCGAGCGGCAGGACAGACCGCTGCCCGGTGAACGTCGGGAGCGCTCGCGGCGGCGGTGGGATCGCGCCGCCGGAGCGCAGCACGTTCCCCGCGTTGCAGGTCGCGGTCGGCGGCTTGAGCAGGCCCGCGATCTCCGTCGCGGTGACAAGCCCGCGACGGGCCGGCGCGAACCGGCCGGTCGTCCATCGGCGGTCAAACCGACCACGGCGCCACGGCAGGTCGGCGCCGAGGAAGACGCCCGGCAGTCGCCAGCCGCGCACGCGGAAATGGTTCTCCCCCGCGAACGGATCGAACGCCGCGAGCAGGCCGCGCAGGTGGTCGACCGCCGCGCCCGGAATAGGCGAGACGACGCGCGCCATGAGTTGGATTGCGAAGAGCGGCTCGGGGCGGCCGAGCTTGCTCGTCAACGCTCGACGCTGGGCGCCCGTCTCGACCAGTTCGCCCGGTGCTGCCCGTCCGCGGCGATGAGACGGCTCGCCGAGCGCCAGCCCCAGGAGGCCGGTCGAGGACGTGCCGCGGATGAGACGGCGCCGTTCGCGCCGTGCCTGCGCCGGCGTCAGCGGGAGCAAGTCGAGCACGACGGCTGCCCGGGTCCCCGTCGTCGTCGCGTCGAGCGCCTGCGCGAAGCCCGTAAGCGGATCGGGATCAACGCCGAGATCTCGCAGCGGCTCGGCGCTCGGTCGCCCTAGCGCCAGCTCCGCACGAGCGTGCTCGAGGTCCCGGTCCGGTGCCGCGTCGTCGGGGTCGTCGGCTGGGATCAGCTCGACGTCATGCCCAAAGGCGCCGGCCGCGGTCCGCAGCGCACCCGTCGCATGCTCCGGCACGGTCACCGTGTACCGCAGGCGCCCGTCCTCGTCGGTGTCCAGACAGACGCGAACGGCGCTCGCCGGCGCGTAGAACCGAGCGCCGAACATGCGGCGGGCTCGCGCCAGACCGGAGGCGAACCGGAGCACCGTCTCGACGTCAGGGGCGAACCGATCGGTCGGCACGAGCGTGTAGCTCGCGCGCCGCCGGAGCGCACGGCGGCAGGCCAGCCGCCGCACGACGACGGCCACCAGGCCGACCATCAGAGCACCGATAGCCAGCAGAGGTGAGGCAGCGGGGACCGCGAGAGCTCGAAGCCAGGCAGAGACATGGGAGACGACGAACAAGGCGCCGGCCACTGCGACGATCGCGAACAGCGGGCGAGGATCTTGCGGGGATCGGGGGTTCATCGCACTACCCCGCGTTCCGGGGGTAGTTGTCGGCATCGCCGATTCGCCGCAGCCCTTTGCGGCGCAAGGGCTGCCGCGCGACAGGCGCCGGAACCGAACGCACCGCAGCGCGCATTGCAGCGCGCACCGCAGCACGCACCGCAGCGCGCACCGCAGCGCGAACCCACCGGCCGAGCACCAACGGTCCCGGCCGTCATGACTGGTCGTCCTGTTCGAGAACGTCGATCCAGCTCGGCGGGAAGTACGCGGTCCGCTCGGCGTGCTCGCGCTCGCCGGATGACGCGGACGTCAGCCATGACAGGTGAAGATGCGCGTTGTCCTCACACCGGCAGTGGTCGGGGTCGCCGTGGCCGGGGAATCCGTTGTACCCGACGAAGCGAAACGGAGGCCGGGCGCAGTCGGGCGCGACGCCGGACGCTGCGCACGAGCGCTTCCACCCCGCGGCGTGCGCGAGACGCGCCGTCGCCGACCAGCTCGCGCCAGACGCGGGCACGAGATCGACCGCCGCGCCGAGCGGGTGTTCCCCGCCCGTCTTGTGGATCGCGAAGCACGCCGTGACCCGGACGCGGTACCGGTGCGCCAGCCAGACGACGTCGGCACGGATGCGACGATCGCACTTGATCTGCTCTTCGCCCGTCAGGTCTGCGGGCAGCGGCGCCAGTCCGCCCGGTCCGCGGTCGCGGTGAGCGGTGCCGAGCCGCGCGCGGCGCGCGACCGCCGATGCGCCTCCGCACCCGGCGGCCGTGGTCCGGTCCTTTCCGAACCCGTACGCGACAGCGCGCGTCATGACCTCGTCGGCGTAGTCGGCCGTCGCGTCTCCGCACGCGCCGTAGTAGCCACACGCCGCGGTCCGGTACTGCGCGAACGTCCCTCCTGCAGGAGGCGCGTGCTTCGCCTCGCGGAGGACGCGCGCCGCGGTGAAGATCGCATCCGCTGGGCTGTCCGGGTCGGTGTCGCCGTCGTCGTCACCGTCGACCCCGTAGCTGTCCCACAGGGTGGGACCGCTGCCGGGACTGCATGGCGACCCGCGCCGGATCGCGATCTGCATCGGCCCCGCGCACCCCGACCCGTTGTCACCAGCACACGAACCGTGGTGGCACTCCTGCGCGCCGATCGACGCCAGGAACGCCCAATCGAGATCGAACCGACGCCCCGCCGCGCGGTACAGCCGGAGCCGGTCGGCCGGGATCTCCCGCACCTTGCCACCGACCAATGGCGCAGCCGAATCGGCGATGCAGCCGACGCCCGCGCCGGTAAGCGCGATAACAACGCCGAGCGTCGACACGAGAAAGAACGCGACGCCGGCGCAGCCCGCCAGCAGAACCGCCTTCAGCGTCATGACCGCGCCCCGCTGTCGTCGTCGGCGCGCAGCTTGTCGGCGGCGCTCAGCTCGTCGTCGCGTAGGCGCGGTCGAGCGCCGCGCTCGCGGTGCAACTCATAGGCGCCCAGCTCGTCGGCCCCGTCTTCGGGTCGTCGCGATCGAGCGTCGTCATGCCGCAGCTCGTCGGCCTCATCGCCGTGTCGTCGTCGGCCGCCGCCCTCGCGGCGAAGCTCGTCGGCCAGCAGCTCGTCGGTTGGAGACGGCGGCGCCGCGACGACAGGTGGTCGGGGTTGAGTCTCATCGGCAGCGGCCGGTCCCGTATGCGTCCGCCGGCCCGCGGGACGCCGCAGCTCGTCGGTCGGCCGTCGCTTCTCGACCGGCTCCGGCCGCGAGTCGTCGTCGCTCGGTCGTCGCGCCGGCCGGTGACGACGCCCGTCGCGCTCTCGCTCGTCACGACCCACTTGCTCGTCATGGCCGCGGCCGTGGTCGTCACCGCGGCGTCGGCGGACCGGTCCGTGCCGCGGGTCGAGTGGCGACCGCGGCGCACCCGTGCGCGGATCGGATGACGGACCACGAGGCGCGTCGTCGTCGGGCCAGGGAGAGTCGGACGACGGCGGCGAGGACGGCGGCGCCGGAGACGGCCCGTCTGGTGGCTCGGCGGCGGGGTCGTCATTGTCGGGTCCGGGCTGGTCGTCCTCGTGCTCGCGGTCGCCCGGAGCCGGTCCGCTTCCGCGCGCCCGGCGACGAGCCGGCCGCATTCGCCAGGCGACGAAGGCCACGCCGAGCACCTTGCGAAGCTGTGCATCTCGCTCGGGCTGTTGGCCGCTCACGGCCGCGATGAGCTGCCCGGCCAGCTTGTGGCGGTTCAGGAACACCATCCAATACAACATGGACTGCATGGCGAAGCTGAGCAGCCATCCGAGGTTGGTCGTCGCGTCCTGGAGCGCGGCGGTGATCGCTAGCAGGACGGCCAGCACGAGCGAGTAGGCGGCCTTACGGACCAGGTACGTCCCCAACTGCCCCGCCCACATCTTGAAGAGCTCGTGCCCGCGGCCGGGCACGATCGCGGCGACGAGCGCCACCGGGGAGAAACCGGCCAGCAGCAGCACGACCATCTGCGCCATGAGGACCGAGACGCACAGCGAGCCGAGGAGCAGCATCGCGCCCAGCTCACCGACGAAGATCACGAGGGCGAGTAGGAGGCGCTGGTACTGGCCGCCCTTCTCCATCGCGTCGGTCGCAGGCTTGTCGACGATCGCGGGCTTGTAGGTGTTCTTCGCCGGGTCGCTGTCCGGGAGCTTCGACGGGTCGGCCTTGTTGATCGCGTCGTACTCCGCGTTCCGGTCGTCCGAGCCGTCCGGGTAGCGCAGGAAGTGCCCGGGGTACCGAATGGTGTTGTCCACGCATTCTTTGTCAGCCGCCAGCAGGTGTCCGGTCCGATGCAGCTCCGCTAGCGCCCGAGCGTCCTCGTGGGGGTCGTCGGCCAGCGGTCGGACGGTCACCGATTCGGGGTCATGGTCCTTGCCGCCGGTTCCGCGGCGAATGCAGTGCTCGGTCCCGCCGAACTCCAGCGCGACCCACGGCCGGAACACGAGCATGGTGAAGAGCTGGTCCGAGACCGCCCGACGTGCGGCAGGTCCGCTTGCAACCTCACCGTGAGACGTCACCGAGAGGAATGCGGTCGAGATCCTGTTGTTCCACTGGCTCGCCTCGCCGATCGTGGCATCCGGCCGTGCCACGATCGCCATCGCCAGCAGGCAGAACAGCAATGACATGCCCAGCGCCGACGCCGTCTCTGTGTACCGACGTTGGACCAGAGCGCGCCACATTGCCCAGCAGCCCGACAGGAGGATGGCGACTTCCATCCACGGCTTGCCGAGCGTGTTGGCGTACAGGTTGTGGATCGCGTCGGAGACGGGCGCCAGCGCGCCGCCGCCCGCGGTGCTCGGCGAGCCGTTGACAAGGTCGACCGAGAACGCCAGCGCGAACAGCGAGATAATGGCGTTGGCGCAAAACGCGGTGATGAGCCAAAGCTGATTGGCAATGAACCACGCTAGGTACGGCCCGATGCCGGAGGCATCGACGCCGCCGGTCAGACTCGCCTTCACTGCGCTGAAGTGCGTATCCAACACGTAGTTGTCGAGCGGATAGCGATCGACCGCCGGACTCGTCGCGCCGCCCGGCCCAAGGTTGGCGTACAGGTCGCCCCACGCGACCGGCACGAGCACCAACGCAGCCGTCAAGGCGCCAAGCAGAATCAAGACCAGGCGCCGCCTCATGCCGTGACCTCCGCGGTTACGGGCGTGGTGTTGAGCTGCCGAGCAGCTCGTCGGTTGGCAAGTCGACTTGGATCTCCGCGACGCGCCCGTGGAGGTCGCGCATGATGCAGCGGCCGGGGTGCCAGTTCTGCTGACGGCGGACGCGAGCGGTGGTCGGCTCGACCCCGACCATCCGCAGTTGCAGCTTGATCTGATCCTCTGCGTCGTGGCCGAACAGGAACCACGTCCGGACCAAATCCCGCAGCAGGTCGAGGTCCTCTAGGAGCTGTGTAAGCAGCAGGATGGTGGCGTTGTAGCCTCGCGCGTACCGCATCAGCCGGTTCAGCAAGGCCCGCCCCGCAGGCGTCGAGAACAGAAACCACGCCTCGTCAACGATCACGACCTTGTGCGTGCTCTTGTCGAGCGAGACGAGCTGAAGCGTCTTGGCGGCGACGAGCGACAACGTGGCGACCGAGATGCGCTCGGTCCGGCTGTAGCTCGCGCGGTCGATCCCTTCCTCCGGCAGCATGAGCCCGGCGACGCGCATCGTCGTCACACCGGGGATCGACGCGACAACATCATGGTCATGGTCGCGTCCGAATCCGAGACGGCCGAGACCGACCTCTGCCAGGACGTCGAGCGCGTTGGCCGCCTCGCTGCCCGCGGTGCCGTCGAGCTGGCGCAGGCGGTCGAGCACCGCTCGCGTGGACGGATGCCGCGCCGACGCGACGTCCCGGACCGCGCGCGCGATGGCGTGCTCCCACGAGGCCGGCGGATCGGGCAGCAACTCCAACAGGTAGGAGAGCGTGAGATCCTCGCGCAGCTCGTCGGGAGCGATAACGAGTGGATCGAGCGCGCCCGGCGCGTCGTCGCCACCGCCGAGCGTGAGCACTTCGAGCCGGTCGCCGAGCGGCGCAATGTTCTCCCAGCCGTGATCGGCCTTCGGATCGAAATCGAGGACCCGGCTCCCTCGCGGAACCACCCCTAGCGCGATGAGCTGCGCCGCGACCGTCTTCCCCGCCCCGGTCGTCCCGGCCAGCACGACGGCGCCCGGTCGAGACTCGCGCGGCGGCGCGGTCACGTCATATAACACGGGCGCGCGAAGTCCCCCGGTCGTGTGACCGAGCAGGACACCGCCGTCATCGCCGACGAGCGTCGTCGCGGTCGGGACCATCGCGCCGAACTGCTCGGCGGTGACCTGCTGGACATAGTCCGGCACCCGGCCGCCATCGACCCGCGGCAGGTGGTCGAGCCACAGCGCTTCTTGCAATCCGCGCGGGCGATAGAGCTCGACGTCTCCGAAGGCTTGCCGCGTGCGCTCGACGTGGTGCTCGAGCTCGTCCCGATCCTGAGCGCCGACCGCCAGCGATAGCGAGGCGTACAGCATCGGTGGACGTGCCCCCGACTGGAGTACCTGCTCGTACTCACGCGCAAGCGTGCGATCGTCGTCGGCCTGCCACGCCGGCCCATGCGCCGACTGGAGCTGGTCGCGGTAGGTCTGGTCGGCATCGACAATCCGCCGCCGCACCTGACCGAGCGCGTCGCGGTTGCCGAGCCACCGCGCGTGTAGAACTGCGTCGACCGCGAACGGGAGCCGGTCGAGCGGGGCATGGAGCAGCTCGGCCGCGACGCCGGGAAAGACCGGCGCCTCAGCAAGCGCACCAACGCACATCATGGCCTGATAGCCGTCGTGCTCGTCGGCCTCGACGGACAGGCTCGGCGGATGGTCGCGGTCTTCGCACAGCACCGCGGCCGGGAGGCGCCACAGATCCCAGCCCAGCGGCTCGTACACCGTTTCACCGCTCGCGTCCTCCACGACCAGCGCATCCGGCGCCCAGGCCGCTTCCGCCCGCGGCTCGGCCACGCCGCGCAGTGGCGCGCGCCGCAGCAACCATTCCAGCTCACGGGTATAGGCGCGGCGCAACTGAGCCACGCCGCCGAGGCGTTCATGTAGGCGATGCTCCGCGTCGGCCAGCTCGCGGAGCCGTGCGCCTCCGATGGCCGGGCTTGCCCGACGAGCCGACAGGCCCGCGACCATGTCCCGAGCACGATCGGCGCCAGCGAGGAGCGCGCGACCGAAACCGCTCGGCGCGTCGGAGCGCAAGCTCACGCCGAGATAGACCTCCGGTTGACGGCCCCCCGCGTCGTCAGCGGCGCGGTAGACGCGCCACAGGGTGAAGTCGCCCTGCACGGCGTGGGCGAGACGTTCTAGTTGTCGCTGAACAGCCCACTTGTCCGAGTCGGAAAGCAGCGGGTACGCGACCGGCAGGAGTCGGAACAGCGCCATCCCCTCGTGTCCGGGGCCGATCAGCAAGTTGGCCCGCGCGTAACGAAGCCCCATCTCCCGCGCGCTCACGGTCGGACCTCGACCGTCTCGCCCGCCCGGACACGGAGCCGGTCGACCATCGGCCCCACTCGCCGGCGCTCGCTCCGCACCGGAACCAGACGGCGGCGACCGCGGCGCGTGCGAAGCACGAGCACGGGTTCGCCGAAGGTCAGCCGGCACGGGCCGGTGATCCGCGACGGCGCGAGTGAGCCCCCGTGGCAGTCCGGTGCCACCACGAGCCGTACGGCGATGCGTCGCGGGCGCCCTGCCGGAGGGAGCGCCGATCCAGACCGACGCCGTCCCGCCAACCGAGCCCGCGCAAGTCCAATCACATGCCGTCGCACGCTGCGCCCATCCGGCGACAACTGCGTCAGTGCCGTCGCCGCGACCGCCGGCAGGACCACGAGCCGCAACGGCCAATCGACAACACCAACAACGAATCCTACTCCGGTCACCGCAACTGCCGCGGCGGCGGCGAGGCGCCGGCCCTCCGGCCGGCGCCCCAGGCGCGCGCACAGGGCGTACACGACGCCGCCGCAGGCGACCGCGACCGCGGGGCTTCGCCCCGCCAGCACGAGCATCGCCAGCACCACGGCCACCGCACACGCCAGCCAGCGGAGAGGCACGCCACCCGGGATCGGGATCGTCCGCCCGTCGATGGCATAGATGCGCCGATCCGGACGGAACAGGCGTTGATAGCTGCGCACGATCGCGCGCCTTTCGGACATCGTCAGATCAACCCCTAGAAGATCTGATCGCCGATCGACCGAGCCGCGTGCGCGACTTGATCTGGACTGAAAACCAACCACGCGACGACGACGGACGCGAGCAGGAACGTAGCCAGCTCGCCGTACCTGCGATTGAGCAGGAACATCAGACCGACGATCGCGATCACGCCGCCGTACAGCTCGCCCGCGTAGTGGCGCAACAACTTGGACAAGTTGGCGCCCACGTCATTGCCCGTCTCGGCCAACGCACTGGCGGGCCACATCAGCACCGCCACGACCAG
Source organism: uncultured Conexibacteraceae bacterium (assembly GCA_963731005.1). Taxonomy (GTDB): domain Bacteria; phylum Actinomycetota; class Thermoleophilia; order Solirubrobacterales; family Solirubrobacteraceae; genus Baekduia. The sequence continues at coordinate 647,415 of CAVSTZ010000002.1, forward strand.
CGCGGCGACAAGCGCCATCACTCGGCGCCTCATTGACGTGTTCCCTTGTCGTCGCCCGCGCCGTCGCGGTCGCCCGCGTCCTCCAACGCGCGAAGGCGCAACCTGTACGCCAACTGCTCGACAAGCCACATGCTCGGCCAGTCGGCCAGCTCGAACGTCGGCCGCCCGCTGTCATCGACGCGACGGACGACGCCGGCCCGATAGAGGACGCCGAGATGGGAACGGACCACACCGACCTTCACGCCGAACTGCTCAGCGAGACTGTCGGCGCTCGCGGGACGCCCATTCAGGGCGCCCATGATGCGCAGCCGCATCGGGTGACCGAGCGTGCGGAGCCGCGTCGCCACGACCTCCGTGCCCAGCTCCGACAAGTGCGACTGAGATGCGGCCGGATGAGGCCGCGTGTGGCACGACGCCCGAGGACGGGGGTCGCGCTGGTGCTTCCTACTAGATGAGTTGCTCATGTTGCCCTTCCCTGGCAACCGAGCCCGATTTGTTATGCGGCTGTTCTGCGACTGACAGAACGGCGTCAAGACATGTGCATTGCCTTGAACAGCGGAATCACCACGACTCGCTCAGCCTCGTGCGAGACCGAGCTAGAAAGCAAGCGATAGGGGACAAACCCCCGGAATTCCTACTCCCCAAGCCGTCGCGGAGATCCGGGACTAGTGCCCGGCAGCGCCAGGCCATCGCGGCCAAGATCTCGTACAGGGTGCAAACGCTCGACTGCCCCTCGGCCCGGGCTGTGCGTGTCTGCCACGCTGAGGGACCCGCGCTCGGATCGGTGGTCGCCAACACCATCCCCCCGCTGCCTCCGTTTCCCCGCGAACATGCCGAAGTCGACCACCGGGCACGACAAGCCGTATGCGCTGAGGTGCCGCTATTGACGGCGCACGCATGCCACGCGATCGGCCCGCCGGCCGGGTGCACCTGGCGGCATACGATCCGCGTTGGCTGAAGCATCGGAGCCGTCAGACCGCTCACCGATACTTGCCCGCACACGACCGCTTGCGAATTCGTTCCGCGCTGGAGGACGCCGCGCCTTCCCGAACACCCCTGACCGGAAGGCTAGATTTGCCGTGCCGGCAGCGAGCACACCTGTCCAAAGCGGTAGGCAGACGGCAGAATGGGCACCTAGCGTGATTGCCTGACTCGTCGGCTGAGGCAGGTTGCGCTCCGCCTGTGCTGGTGCGGTCATCCGGTCATCCATGTGGCCAAACGCGGCTCGGATCAGCCAGAGCGCCGTCTGACCAGCCGATGCTGTATGTTCTCGCGCGCTCGTCAAAAGCCGCGAAAACAGGAATTTCCGGTTTTCAGGCTATTGAGCGCTTCCGACGACGAGGTTTACAGTCGACTATGTACAACGAACAGAACAGCCCATTGTCGGAAACGTCGCGAACTTCGCGATGACGGGCCTCATGGAGACGCCCGGCCGATGAACGGCGAGCCATCAGGCCCCCCGGCTAGCAGGCCAGATCGCCCAGGCTCGGATGCTACTGACGACGTACAGCCGCGCCACCTGGCGACTCTCGCTCGCCGGCTGATGGAAGCGAACCTTGGAATGCTTGCGGCTACCGACCGCCTGGCGGAGGCCAGCTCGGCCAGCGGCGCCGATGGCGAGGTCCGGCTACTGAGCCCGGAAGAAGGCGCAGAGGCGCTCCGCGAGGACCTGCGAGAGCGACGCCGCATCTTCGACGAGGCCATGGAGCTTCCGCCGTACGCTGTGCAGCTTGGAGCATCTAACATGCCTCACGACTGCACCATCTGGGCTACCGACTGGCGCGAGCGGCTTCCTGCGGGTCACCCAGACCGAGTCGCGGCTGAAGCAGCGAATGACATGAACACGCCAGGCTCTGAGGGCGCACGTCGTGCAACCTATTCTGCTCACATCGCGCTTCTGGCCGCCGCAAGACTCGCTGGCAAAGCGGGTCCCTGAGCGGTTTACTCTGCTTTTAGCGGTTTCGGTCTGGCTTAGCTAGGATGGCGCGCGCCATGGACGCGCGCGAAGATGATTTGAGCCAGATCTCCGAATGGCATCTCGACGTTCTGAGCTTGATGCTCCGACAACCTGCTCGCTATACGCAACGGGTGGTGGAGAGTCTGAGCTTTCTGCCTGGGGGCGGGCAGCAGTGGAATCGGAGCCTCCAGATCCGCTTTCCCCACACCCCGATCCCCTCGGAGCACCCCGAGGAACTGGCTAGTCACCCAAACCGCTACGTCGTCTCTGTTGGGATGTTCGAGAGGCGACGCTTTCCGGATTTTGTCGTCCGAGATGCCCACGGAAATCGGCTGAATCTCCTGACGCGGTCCCAACACGGCTACTGCCTGGCGAACGGCATGATCCGCGGGCTACTGACCCCGCGCGAATGGGAACTCCTGGAGCCGAAAGAGGTCACATGGCTGCTAGTTCCCCTGTACAACGACCTTGTCGCGATGCTGACGAGCGTCGATGCAAAGCGTGATCCTCCCGGCGAGGACTTGTATCGACATTTGGGAGCATTGCTCGCGGCCCTGGGCGCAGACCCTCTGCGTATCGACGCTGTCTCCCAAATGCTTGAGACGGCCTACGACCAGTTGGCACACCAGACCCAGTACTTGTGCTGGGTGAATGGACGCCCCGGGGAGACGGTTCAGCTCGACGTCCATCACACGATGGCGGATGTACCCAGCCTGTCCGGTCCCGCTAGCAAGTCGCAAGTACCTCTCCCGAGCGGCAAGCTGCGACGGGAGGCAAGAGCAGTGGTTCTCAAGCTGCGCGACATACGAATGAGGCGATACGCCGCCGTCGGCCTACGTCCGTTGTACTACGCCGTCCGAGCGCCGTCCCACGATCACGCCGGCAGCTACTACTTCGTTGTCACGCCACCCGCTCGGTCAACGGTCACGCTTCTTGACTGGGGACGACAGCGCTGTTTTGCTAAGCGCTACGAGAGCATCGATTCCGCCGCGTACACCTGCCACATCCACAACGGCGAAGGGACTTCGTCCCGGACCACCATCGACGGCTCGATCATCTCTTTGTTCGTGCGGGCTGAGCCATCTGACCATGGAACACTGGCGGCTGTAGCAGTGCTGAATCTCGTCCTCGCCTTTTTGGCACAGCAAGGCTCACTATTAAATACTTCCCGTGGGGGCTACTCGCAGTGGCTCCTACTAACGCCGGCGCTAATTGCTGTCTTTATCGGCTTGCAGCGATCACATCACTACGGGCCGTTCATGCGCCCGCTGAGGATTGCCATGTGGGCATACGCAGCGCTGTCGACCATGCTCGCCGCTTCGGTCTCGTTCGATTTCGCGGAAGGACGATGGCTCGGACGGGAGGGCATCTTTGACGATCTCACCTCGGCCGCGGTCGCGCTCAGTAGCGCCGGGCTCGTCGTCCTGCTCGCTGCTTCGGGCCCGCTCTATGAGCGAGCAACCACGAGAGCCTTCAGGCGTGTGTTTGGTCGATCGCGTGCCTATCCTGGCGCATGGTCTCGTGTGCAACGGATCCGGCGGTATCCGTGGCAGTGGCCAGATATGCGTGAGAAGCAACGACGTTGGGAGGTGGATTCGCCCGATGACGGCACGCGGAGCTATCCGAGCGCATCCATGTACACCTATGTCGGCCGAAAGTACGCCGATCGGCTCCTCATGTTCTTGGCGATTGTCCTCCTCCTACTTGCAGGCGGCATGACTCGGTTTTGGGGAAACGAGCGTGCTGATCGCGTGGCGCAGGGCCTTACAAGCGATCGAGCTTGTTTGAACGCCCGAGGAGTCACATCTCCGCAGCAGCTGTTACCGGCGATCAAGGCGTGCGTTGCGCTCGGGCGATAACGCCGCTTCGCAGGCCATCTCGTCGAGCCGTGGTCAGTTCCGAGCGCGTCTGGATCGACAGCCCAGCGCGTGGTGGTGAAGCCGAGCGCGTCCGTTCCGCATTCTCACCCCATCGTTTCCGGGAAAGCAGCTAGAGGGAGCGATACCGCCAGACGACCGCAGAGACTCCGGCCAATAGGCCGATGAACCCGAGCACAACACCGCCCGCGACCGGCACGAGGCCGACGAAGCTCCCTGCCCACGCGCCCAGCGCGGCGAAGGCGGCGGTGATGACGATCACCGTCATTCCGGCACCGGTCGCGTCGACCACACCGCGCCGCGGAGCATGGCCGCGCCGCGGTGGTCGCGGCGCGGCGACCGGTATCCGCTCGTCGTCAGGCGGTCGCAGGCCGGGCACTTCAAGCTAGGGCGAGCACGTCACCGACAGATAGAACATGCCATCGACCGGGTTCCCTGCCATGTCATTGAGGTAGACGCCGACCTTGCCGCCTTCATCAACCGCGCGCGCACCGCCGGGCGGCGGCGGTGTCCCGTCGATGCTCCCAAGGGTCACGTTGTAGGCACACCCGGAGACGTTCCGCGCAAAGCCGATCGTGTAATGCCCGGGGCCGAAGTGCCCGCCGCTCGTCGCGTTGCCACGAAGGAAGTCGCCCGCACCGCTCACTGCGGTGAAGTACGCGGTGGCGCTCGCGCCCGCCGGCCCTTGTGGCCCGGCGGCTCCCTGCGGTCCCGGATCGCCCTTCGCGCCCTTCAGGCTTTTGACGGTCGTGGGTGCAATGTCGACCTTGTGGACGGCGCCCTTCCGGAGCTGCGCGGTGCCGATGCTGTTGCGCGGGACGGCCGCGCGGGCGGCGTGCGCCTCAGCTCTCGCCGAGGCTGTTGCGCCGCTCGTCCGGGGCGCGTCGCCATCGCCCAATGCAACACCGGACGCCGCGAGCACAAGCGCGACGATCGCGACTGCCAGCGCCGGACTGGCCCGGAAGCGGCGGCGGCTCAGTTGTTCGTTATCTCGCACGGACATGGACGCTGGTCCTTTCGGTTTGGCCGGTAGCGAATGGATATCCGGCTTGACTCGGTATGCGGGCACGGAACACGTACTTGCCTGTCCCGCCCGTGAACTTATAGACGTAGGTCCACGCGCCATTGCGCTGTGCATGCGGATTGGCGAACGTCTGCCAGCGACCGCGGACCCTGACCTGCAACTGCACCAACTTGCCCGAAGGGACGTAGCCGCCGCGAAGCGTGCCGGAGAACCGCACGGCGCGACCGCGGACCCTGCTTCGGCTCCGGTGGATCGTCGACGACGCGGCGACGGCAACATGGACGTCCGCCTGAGACGGACGCACGGTCGACGTTCCCTCGTATCTGATTCGGATCGTGCGCGATGGCCCGCGCTTGGCCGTCCGGAAGTTGTAGGAGCCGCTTGGGCTGGTGCTGAGCGTGCGTACCGGCTGCCAGCTTGCTCCGGGGACATCGACCAACTCGGATATCGCGAGTGGCGTCGACGCCATCGACTTATTGTCCTTGTCGGCGAGCCGTCCGCCGAGTCGCGTGCGGTGGGCATACCGAAGGCGGAGCTGCGTCCCGAGGTAGCGGATGCGCTTCCCCTTGCGCTTTCGCGTTTGGAGGCGTCCCCCGGTGATGTGGGTCGGTGACCGCAGCGGCAGCGTCGCCGTCATAGGCGTTCCGTCAGACAATGTCGTCGTGCTCTTCTCGTTTCCGGCGCGATCCACCGCCCGCCCGCGCAAGTCGTAGACACCATCGGCCATTGTCTCGTCAGGAAGGTTCACGGTCAGCCGCCCGCCGTCGACCTTCGCCGGGACACTTGTCCAGGTAGCGGCGTCGTGCGGCTTGAAGTCGATCGACCCCGATTCGATACCGCTCGTCGCGTCGGCCGCCTGGACCACCACGCGCGTCGGGTCGGCCGGGTCGATCGGCGAGAACACGGCTGTTGGAGCTTGGGTGTCGGACCGGAGATGGACAGAGACGCCGTTGTTGGACGTGTTGTTTCCGGCGGCGTCTCGCAGCCATAGCTTCAGGACCCAATCGCCTTCCTTCGGGACCTGAAGTGCATTCAATGTCTCCAGCTTGTCACCGTCCTTGCTCGCGGAGACGCACGCGGTCGGCGGATTCCCCGCCTGGCAAATCTGCCAATTGATCCCCACGGTCGGCGCTCCGGAGGCCGGTGGGTTTGCCCAACACAGGTTGAAGGCGGTCCGCGACTGCCACCCTTCGCCACCTTCGACCGTGACCGCCTGCGGCGGACCCGGCGGCGAGTTGTCCACCAAGATCGGGCGCGAGGCCGACGACACGTTTCCGGCAGCGTCAACCGCTTGCACGGTGACGCTGTGTTGCCCGTCCGCGTAGGCACCGGTCGCGACGTCAAACGTGTCCGCGCCGTTGGGGCACGGCACGACCTGCGTTGCATCGCAAGCCCGATCCCCCTTGAACCGCTGTTGTCCATCCACAAAGACGACCGTCCGGCGGATACCGGAGTTGTCGGAGGCGTCGACCGCCACGGGCTGGTTGCCGCTCTTCCAACCGTCCGTCCACAATCCGCCCGAAACGCCGTTGATCGCGGGCGGCGAGTCATCCTGAAGACGGACCGCCGCGGATGCCAGCCGCGCGTACGCCGACAGGTAGTTACGCGCGGCGTCGCCCGCCGCTAGAGGACAACTGTTGTTGGAGCAGGAGACATCGATGTAGATGACTTGGCTGCCGCCCGGCACGTCGATCCACTGAGCCACGCCCTGGCTCGTGAACCCGCAGACGTTCGGTCCACCTACTGCGCAGCCACGCAGCGCCTGCGTCCCGGTCGATAGCACCGCCTCCCATCCCGCATCCGCGCGGTAGAAGTCATACGCAGCAGCCAAACCAATGATCGTGGTTCCTGGGGCCGCCGTGAACTTCATTTGCGCCAGGGCGGAGGAGGTGCCCCCGTTAGCGACTACGACGTTGCGGGTGATGATGCCGCGCCATGGATCGCCGCCGGTCGGGCATTCCGTGTAGGCGGTCGCTCCGGTCGGGTTGATGACGGTAGGAACCCATGAGTTGTTTGCACCCCCGGCGGCGTCGCACGCCACGACGTCATAGGTCCCAGCGTGGGCTACCTGCGGCGCGAGGATCGCACCGACGAGGACGACGGCGCCGGCCAAAGCCCGGCGCGCTTGGCTAGCCGCCGAAGAACTCATTGTTCGTCCCTCCTGTGGACTTGGACTGGTTGTTGCTCGTTGGCGGTGGCGCGGTCTGCGTCGTCGTCCGTCCGGTCGTGGGCTGCGTCGTCGTCGCGGGCTGCCTCGTGCTTGCGCTCGACGGCGGGCGGGATTGGCTCTTGGCCTTGCGCTTCTTCTTCGTCGCCTTCCGAGACGACGCGCCAGACGCGGTCCGGGAAGACGACGTGGAACTCGACGGCGTCGTTGGGCGGCGCATCCCGCCCGGCGGCGGCTGCGCCGAAACACCTTCGGACGTCGACGCGGGTGGTGGGGCCGCGCCGCGATGGTGGCGCTGGTCGAGTTGCGCCAGTACCGCCGATGTGCCGACGCCGACCGACAGCAGACTGACCACCACGGCGGCGGCTTTCGCCGCGCCGGGCTGCGTAAGCAACCCGGTCCCCGCACCGCTCCCGACCGTCGCGGCCTTCACGGACGACTTCTTTGCGAGCACCTTCGCGCCAAAGAGGAACGGCAGCGGAGCGAGCACCGCGACCGCGCGACCGCCGAACGCATCCATCTCGCGCTGTAGCTGTTGGCAGGCTTGGCAGTGCCGAAGATGGCGGGCAACCTCTCGCTTCTCCGCGCCCCGCAGTTCGCCGCTGAGGTAGGCCACGAGCCGCGCCCGCTCTTCGTCGTCCACCTCAACACCTGCGGCGTGGCGCACGAGCGTGTAGAAGATCTTTCGAGCTGCGAAGAGCGTCTGCCGAACCGAGCTGTAGCCGACATCAAGGCGTTCGGAAAGTTGTTGTTGATCCCAGCCGAGGTAGTCGACGGCGATCAACACGACCGCTTCTCGCTCGGTCAACGCGCGAAGGCCCGCCACGAGGATTCCGCGGCCAAGCGTCATCCGCGCGTCGTGCGCTGCCTCCCCCTCCGACATGTCGCGCACCATCGTTCCGAGCAGCGACGCGGTCAGCTCGCGGTCGCGAGCGGGCGCGTCGTCGTCAAGCGACTGCATGAGTCGGTCGAGTGAGACGAGCTGAGGCCGGGATGTCTCGCTACCGCGTCGACCCAGTTCGGCGCGGAGCGCCCGGCCCGCGGCGTCCCGTAGGCACCGGTACATGCGGCGGTCGCGCTCGTCGTCTCGGACGTCCCGTAGCTCCGGCCATTCGGAGTAGATCGCCAGTAGCGCGTCCTGGAGCGTGTCGTCTACTGGAACCCGACCGCCGCGTCCTTCAGCCTGAAGGCCGAGCATCCCGCGCAAGTAGGCGGTGAACCGCTCGGCGTGCAGGCGGACGAACTCCTCAAAGGAGCGTCCTTCCACGATCGGTGTTGTCGCTGCCATCGACCACACTCCCTGGCAGATCCGCCGAATCCGTTAGACGGATTGTCCGGTGCAGTACCTACCACCTAAACAGTGACTTCAACCACTGTGCTCTGGGAGACGGTGTAATGCGGGCGGTTTTGGAACAGAATCTGCGCAGAATCTGTTGAACGGGACCGAGCCGCTGAAGGCTGGCTGCTCTAGATCTGATCGGCAGCGCGGAGAGTCACAGCGAGCGCGCGGATCTCGTCGGACACCTCTCCGCCGACCACCGCACACCGAAGGAGGATCGCCTCTCGGATGAATTGCGATGGCGACTGCCCGACCGACCCTGAGGCGCGCTCCAACAGTACGTAGACGTCATCGGGAATCTTCACGGAGGTGGTTCGCATCGCGCCCGGAGCCTACCGGGCGCGCGCAGCATCACCGCCCCCGGATTGGGGGCGGACCGGGTTAGATCACGACACACGAGCCTCGCGTCTTCGGAGAGCTGCGAACTCCCCCGGTTAGCTCCGTTCTCGCGCGGCAGCAGTCATGGCACGATCACGGACTTCGATCAGCTCGCGTGCCTCGGCGAGCAGCTTCTCAACGTTGCCAACGTCCTCGATCGTCCTAGGCCAGGGTGGTTCGATCCACTGCACAGCCTGAAGGGCGACGTCGGCGATCTGGTGCGGCGTGAGGGCCTTAGCCATGAAGGCGTCCCAGATTCGTGCGACCTCCAGGACACGCAGGCGCCTCGTGTCGCTCCAGGTGCCATCGCAAGCCCGCTCTAGCTCGCTCTCGATCGTCTCGAACATGGTCGAGATCAGATGCTCAGGAATCGGGACGACGAAACCGGGTGGCTGGTTGCCCATCGCTCAGCGCTCGTCCTGGCCGGGCGTTTGGTCCGCGAGCAGATCGCTCAGTGTCGTGTCCACGCCAGCCGCCATGCGTGCGGCCGTGCGGATGCTCGGCGCGTGGGCGCCGTGCTCGACTTTGGACCACGAGGACCCAGCTACACCCGCAAGCGACGCTGCCTGTTGCTGCGTACGCGCGAGCGCCCGGCGGCGTAGTCGAAGGTTCCGGGCGAAGCGCTGGACGCTGGCCTCCGCTGCGGCGGTCGCTGAGCTGGTGTCGAACATGACGTTCGCCATCATAGCTCATATGCGCTACCGTCGTCGCCGTAAATAGTGCCCCGGGCGACGGTTTGTGCCCGCCCCCGGGGCCTGGCCCAGAAGGAGAGTGACCTCCGTTGCTGGACAACGACGACCCTACCGTCCCCGACCACCTCCGCTCCGTGCTCCGCATCACCGCCGAGCTGGAGTTCGAGACGGCCACGGACAGCCCATGGCCGGACGACGACGACGCGCGGGACGCGCATCGTGACTACCTCCGGTCGAAAGCCCACCTGATCGACAACTGGGAAGCCGATTGCCCATCTGGTGAGGAACTGCTGTTGCTGGCCCGCCGTGCGGTCATCGAGATGCAGCCCGCCCACTACCAGCCCTATCCGTGGCCGCGGACCATCGAAGAGGCAGACGAGCTGATCGCCTGCCTGAACCTGACGCGCGACCTGATGCAGTTCCGCGACACGTTGGGCGGGAAGCCGACCCCGGCCGAGCTGGCAGAAGAAGAAAAAGAAGAAGAGGAGGGCGCGATCGAATAGCCCACACCACCATCCCACGCAGGACAACGACCCCCGCGCGCGTACCACCGCCGCGGGGGTCGTTCACGTTCTGAGGCGAGCACGAAGGGCTTGAGGCCGGCACCCCGGTTTGCGGCCCGCCTGCTGGGGCACATGTCGACGGGTCGAGGCAGACGTTCGACCTCGCCGACCGGTCGTCACCGCACCCCACTCAGGCACGCAGCGATGCTGGCAGAAGCCCGAATCCGAGGGCTGCCATTTCCAAATCGTTTCCAAACGGTGCTTTTCGGCCGCAGACCGGACGAGGCCGAAACGACGGAACCCCCGCGGCAGCAGGGGTTCCGGGTGATGGAGCCAGACGGGATCGAACCGACGACCTCCTGCTTGCAAAGCAGGCGCTCTCCCAGCTGAGCTATGGCCCCGAGCCCGACCGAGTTTAGCTCGGACGGGCCGGCGTTTCATGCTCGGTGCTAGCCGCGACGTCCGCGGCGGCCGTAGCCGATGCCGCCGGTGAGCAAGAGGATGAGGACGACGATGAGCAGGATGGTGAGCACGGGGTTGCCTTCCGTGGTGGACGGTGTCGCCCGGGTGTACCCAACCCGGCCGACCAGCAGGCAATCTCGTGGCTAGGGCCGGCGGCGCAGGTCGCGCCACTCGTCCAGCGCCTCGCGCTCGCGCAACGAGGCCACGGCGCCCGCGTCGATGTCGAAGTCGTGCGACGCGTCCGAGCACCAGACGTTGGGATGGCGTTCGAGCCACCTTCGCGCGTCGCGCGCGCCGAGCTCGACCAGGCGATCGACGTGCGCCTCGTCGAACAACAAGAACGACAACAACTCGCCGCGCGACGGCGACCGTCCGCCACCGAGCAACCGCGACATGAACGGGTAGTCGGGTCGCAGCCAGCCCTGCATCCCGGCGTAGCGGTCCTCGAAGACGTCGTCGGCGATCGCGGCGAGCTCGCCGCGGCGCTCGGGCGCGACCAAGGCGTAGGAGATCTTTCGGTAGGGCTTGCGGCCGCGCGCGGCTCGGTACGCGTCCGCGGCGCCGCGCGGGCCTGGCGCGTGCGCGTCGACCACGAACGAGTTGATGGTGGCCAAGCGATGGAGGTCGTCGACGACCTGGTCCACCAACAAGCCGTCGATGATGTTGGCGGCGACGTCGGCCAGGCGGGGCGCTCCGACGCTGTCGGTCGGCACCTCCACCCGCGCCCGGAACGGCTGAAAGCCGATGACGACAACTCGATCGGCGCCCAGCGCGAGCGCGGGCGCCACGGGGCTGTTCAGCCGCGTCCCACCGTCGACGTAGTGGCCGGCCAGCGCCGCCGGATGCTCGATCTCGACCGGCGGGAACAGCATCGGGATCGCGGCCGACGCGCGCACGTGCTCGCTGTCGAGCATCGCCGGCACGTACTGCAACGGGTCGGCGGGGCGTGAGGGCGGGACGCGCCCGACGCTGTCGACGAACGCCACCGGGCTGGAGCGCGCCAGCGACGTCGCCACGACGCACACCGCCTCCAGCACGCCGGTGCGGACGTTGCGATGCAGGTCGTCCCAGTCGATCCAGCGATCGAGGGAGCGCTTCAGCGGCGAGGGATCCAGCAGTCCCGCGAGGCGGACGCCCGGCAGTTCGAGCGCCTCGCCGAGCATGCGCAGCGCCGTCAGCGGCAGGCCCGGCCCGACGACCGAACGGATCACGTCGCCCTTGCGCAGCCCGCGCCAGTGGTCGATCAGCGACTGCACGGCCGCGGCGGCCGGCTGGTCGGCGGTCGCGCCGAGCGCGGTCGCGTTGATCGCCCCGACGCTCGTCCCGCAGAGGATCACCGGCCGCTCGCCGCGCTCCTCCAACAGCGGCAGGAGCACCGACAGCGCGCCGACCTCGTAGGCCCCGCGCGCGCCACCACCGGGCAGCACCAGCGCCACCCGCGGTGGGGCGTCGCCGTTGCGGTGCGGCGTCGTGAACCGAGACCCGTCGGACATCCCACAGAGGGTGCAACGGGCGGACCGTCGCGGCTACGGACCGGCGGTCCAGGATGGGGCGGCCGGTGGGCGGTGAAAGGACGCGGGCGCGCCACTGGCCGAGCCGCGGCGCACGAGGGCTCAAGCGTCAAGAAAGGACGCGGGCGCGCCGTGGCTGAGGGCCTATCAGCGCGCCCGCGGAGTCCTTCGTCCTCCGTGACCGGAGGAGCGAGCACGCCAGGATTGTTCCCCGATGCTGGCGTGCTGCCTGTGTCGAAGAGGGTGTCGACCAGGCCATCACGCAGCTCAACAGAGCGCTCTCCGGTGTGGACGCCTGATCGACTCAGGACGTCAGAAGTCGAAGTCCTTGGGCGGCTTCTGCTCGAACCAGAGCCGGTCGTGCTCCGGCGTCTCCTGCAGGAAGTCCGGGGTCTCCTCGAGGACGTCTTCCTCCTCGCCGTCGCCGGCGGAGGGTGCAGGCGCCTCGTCCTCCTCGTGCCCCAACGCCTCGTCCAACTCGGTCGCGGAGAACTCGCGCGTGGGCTGGTGGGCGAGCGGATCGCCGTGCGGCGGCGTCGCGCTCTCCTCTTCGGGCTCGGCGTACGGGCGGTCGTGGGTGCTCGGCGGCTCGGAGACGACGGGGTCGTCGTCGTAGGCGAGCGGCTCGTCCTCGTACTCGAGCGGCTCGTCGTCATAGACCACCGCCGGCTCGTCGAGCCCCGCCGGCTCGTGGTCGGCGACCGCCGCAGCGGCGTCGATCGACTCCTCCTCCACCGCCTCGCGACGGACGGGGCCGAGCGCGTCGGCCTCTTCCTTGGCGATCTCGGAGGCGTCGGCACCCCGACGGCGCTTGAGATCGAGGTGCTCCCGGATGGCGTCATCCAACAGGCCCATGGTCGCCTTAGCGTAACGAGCCCGGGAGCGAGACGGCGACGGACGCACCGCGCGCCCATCCGGCCGGGTCAGCCGGCGCTGATCGTCCGGTTCTTGCCGGCCCGCTTGGCCTGGTAGAGCGCCTCGTCGGCGGCCGCGACCAGCCCGCGGACATCGCCGGCGGAGACCGGCAGCGCCGCGGCGCCGAAGCTGGCGGTCACCCGCAGCGGCTCGGCGCGCTCGTCGCCGAGGATCGGCAGTCGCAGCGCCTCGATCCCCTCGCGCACGCGCTCGGCGAGATTGTGGGCGCCCTCGAGATCCGTGCCCGGAAGTACGACCGCGAGCTCCTCGCCGCCGTAGCGCGCGGGCTCGTCGATCTCGCGCGAGGAGGCGCGCAGGATCTTGGCGACCTCGCGCAGGACGATGTCGCCCTGCTGATGGCCGTAGTTGTCGTTGACGGCCTTGAAGTCGTCGATGTCGAGCATCACCAGGCCGAGCTCCTGGCCGAAGCGCTTGGAGCGCTCGACCTCGGCCGACATCGTCTCCTGGAAGCGGCGGCGGTTGGAGAGGCCGGTCAGCTCGTCGGTGACCGCCTGGCGCTCGACGGTCTCGTGCAGGCCGACGTTCTCCACCGACACGGCGGCCTGGCCGGCGAGGTAGTGGAAGAGCTCGCGCTCGCGGTGCGAGAACGGGCGCTCGGCGCGCCAGACGGAGATGAGGCCGGCGATCGCGTCGGCGTCGGCCCCCGCGGCCGGACCGGCACGCAAGCGGATGCGCAAGCGCGTGGCCACCGTCGACGTTGGCGAACGACGGCTCACCGATCGCGACCGCGCGACGCTCGGCCTCGTCGGCGGCGGGGACGCGCGTGTCGCGCCCGACGCTCGCGACCTCGGCGCGCTGGGCGCCCGGACGGTCCTGCATGAGCGCGCGGCCGCCCTGGGCGTCGACGGCGTCGACCGCCGTCCGCACGACGATCTCCAGCAGACCGTCGCGGTCGAGGCTGGAGGCGAACGTCTCACCGATCCGGCGCAGTGACAGCTCCATCCGCAGCCGTTCCTGGCCGAGCTCCTCCAGGCGACCCTCGCAGCTGGCGCGACATCTTGTTGAACTCCTCGCCGAGCTGGGCGAACTGGTCGCGGCCGCGGGTGTCGACCTCCGCCGAGAAGTCGCCGGCGCCGAGGCGTCGCGCGGCGGCCAGGAAGTCCTCGATCTGGCGGTTCAGCGAGCGTGAGACGACGATCGCCGACACGAGCGCGAGCAGGAAGAACCCGAGGAGCACGAGACCCGCGACGAGGCGGCCGCGGCGGATGTCGTGCTCGGTGGTCGCGGTCGGCTCCAGCACCGAGACCTGGATCCGCTCGCCCAGGAAGCCGGGCGCGGTGAAGGAGGCGGCGCGGAAGCGGCGGCCGGCGATCGTGACCTCGCCGGTGTGCTCGGGCAAGGCGACGGCGACCGGGCCGCGCGATCGTCGAGGCGATCACGCGGCCGTTGCGGCGCACGATCGTCTCCATCCGGGTCGTGCGAGTGACCAGGCGCGCGTAGTCCTGCGCACGCTCGACGGAGACCTGGAGATCGGCGACCGGCCTGCCGTTGGCGACGAGGCTGCGCGTCGCCGGGAAGGAGGCGGTCGGGTCGCCGACGTCGGCCCAGATGGCGCCGTCGTGGGAGATCGACGATGCGCTTGGCGTCCGTGGTGGCGAGGAGACGTCGAGCGGCGGTCTGGATCTGGGTTCGATCTGCGGTTCTGCAGCGCCCGGGAGAGCGCGCGGTCGCGCCCGATCTGCGCCGCCAGCCGGTCGGCTCCCGCGCGCGCGTCGTAATAGAGGCCGATCGCCGCCTCCTGGCGCGCCGCGACTCGCGCATCCGCCTGCCCGTTCTCGCTGTCGCCGATCAGCCGGAAGACGATGAACGTCACCGCGACCATCGGCACGATGACGATGAGCACGAAGAACAGCCGCAGACGGGTGCGGAAGCTGGACAAGCGATCACGGAGATCGCCGATGGGGCCACGGTCAGACATCTCCCGCGCCGCAGCGTACCCACGCGCGCCCACAGGTCCGCATGGCGTCCACCACCGTTCGATGCGCCCGACGGCTACAATCGGCGATCCACCCGGGGCTATAGCTCAGTTGGGAGAGCGCCTGGATCGCACCCAGGAGGTCGGGGGTTCGAGTCCCGGCTAGCTCCACTCGGTAGAAACCCCCGCAATCGCGGGGGTTTCGTCGTTCGGGGGGTGGCCCGGAATCGCCCCAAGTTCCGCTCCGTTTTCAGGCACCAGTGCCTGAAAACGGCGAATACCCCGTTGATCAGGGTGGATAGGTGGCGATTCAGAGCCGACGGGCTGGCCGATCTCGGGCCGCGTCCTGCCCTCTCGAACGGGTGTGGTGGCGGGCAGCTTCCGGCAGACTTGGCGCGCGATGCGCGACCCGCTGTTTCCGCCGTCATTCGAGGACTGGGCCGCCGAGCATCAGACGCTGCTGCGTCTGGTCGTCCAGTTGTTGATGGCCACCGGTGAGTGGCCTAGGCTCGACGAGCTGCACGTCGTCTGGTTCGTAACGGTGTGCGGATCGACGTTGGCGCCGCGGCTCACGACGGGATCCCGAAGCCGCTCGGCTTCCGACAGGGCGAGCGGCTTGTCCTAACGCTCTTCGGGCTGCGACTCATCCCGGAAGCCGCGCCGCTGCTGGAGGCGTTCGTGCAGACGCTGCGGGTAGCCGCGGCCCGCTACGCCGATCCAGACGATCCCAACCCGATCCTCAGCGACTGCGACGTACCGGGCGGGGCGGCGGTCCAGGAGATCGTGTGGCGGGAGGCCCCGTTCGTTGGATCGACCGTTCCTGCGCTCGACGACCAACAGCGGGCACGGGAGGTCGATCGCGCCATCGCGCGCTACCTCGACGTCGAAACGATCGACGACTACCTGCGTCAGCGCCGCGACGAGCTCCGATCCTCGCCGCTGTGGAACTGGCCCAAAGAGCCGCCGCGTCAACCCAGGGCACGACTCGACACCCGGGCCGCGCTGGAGTTCGTGTTGGTGGCGACGACCATCGTCGGGTTCATCCTGACGGGCGCCGCTGTGGGTCGCCGTCGCCGTGGCCGGCGCCGCGGTGGCCTACGCCCTGGCGCGCAGCTCGCGCCTGGCGTGGACGGCAGCGATCGCGGTCGCGACCCTTAGTTGGACGGGGTACTCGCTTGCGCACGCCCGGCATGGCCAGACGCACTCGGGGAGCGGCGCGATCGTCGGGTTCGTCGGCGGCTGCCCGGCCTTCCAGGTCTACGCACAGAACCGCTGGAAGCCCTACGGCACCGTTATCCGCACAAGCCCCAGCACGCTGAGCCCGCCCAACGGCACGTTCGCCCCCAACCAGGTGGTCGCGGTCAACGGCTGGGTCGAGAGCCAGGTCGCCTATCCCACCAACGACCCGCCGTTCGACAACGACATCTGGTTCCACCTGGCCGACGGCGCCGGATGGTTTCATTCGGCGGCGTGCGCGCCACGCCGGTCAGCGAGGACCCAACCGGCCATGCCGACGGCGGGGCTCCAGCACCCACACCGACACGATGTCAGGGAGCGATCCAGTGAGCGGGGACGCCCGAAGCCACCGTCTCGTCATCCTGCGCGGACAGCAACCATCTTGGCGCTCCGTCGCCGAACCCGCATTCACGGCTTCGCCAACGCTGGCGAGGCCGACACGGTGTTCGCATGGAGGGCCGTCGCCTCCGTGCCGACCGCGCGGAGCGAGGCTCCGCGACGGAGCGCCAGCTCACCCCAGACTCCGAAATGTCATGCTCCTGATACACCGATACGTGTAAAGTCCTTGATACAAGACATGATCGCAACGAGCGGGACGGGCAGCTATGGCGGAGTCGGCAGGAGCAGCCAGGAAGACCACGGCACGGATCGTCTGGGACACGGCGGACAAGTACCTGCGCAACATCGTTGACGAGGAGGACTACGGGGACTACATCCTGCCGTTCACCGTACTCCGCCGCCTGGAGTGCATGCTCGCCGACAGCAAGGACGACGTCATCAAGTACGTCGACGCTTTCGCCGGCATGCCGCAGCACCTCATCGACATCGCGGTCAAGGACAGGTTCGGCCTGGGCTTCTACAACGTCTCGCGGCTCGACCTGGCGACGATCGCGTCCGTCGACGACAACGTGGACAAGTCCCTCAAGAGCTACATCGACGGCTTCTCGAACAACATCGCCGATATCTGGGTCTCGTTCGACTTCAACCGGCGCGCGAAGGTCCTTGCCGACGCCAACCGGCTGCACGCCGTCGTCAAGCACTTCTCCACGCTCGACCTCAGCCCGGCCAGCCTCACCGACACGAGCATGGGTGACGTCTTCGAGGATGTCATGTACCGGGCTTTCAACAAGAAGGGCAAGGCGGCGGGCAACTTCTACACCCCGCGCGATGCGATCCGGCTCATGGTCGACGTCCTGATCACCAACGACGACGACACGATCGCCTCCGACCACGCCGCGCGCTCAGTCTACGACCCGACGGCCGGCTCCGGCGGCATGCTGTTGATCGCACAGGAGGCGCTGAAGCGAACCAACGAGAAGGTCGACGTCACCCTGTACGGGCAGGAGCTCATGCCGTCGGCGTTCGCGCTCGGCAAGGCGGACCTACTGATCCAGGGCGGTCGCCCCGACGCGATCAAGAAGGGCAACACACTCGTCGAGGATCTCTACGCGGATCAGACATTCGACTATGTGCTCTCGAATCCGCCATTCGGCATCGACTGGGAGGTCGAGGAAGAGTCGGTGCGTGAGCAGGCGAAGACCCCTGACTCACGCTTCAGCCATGGCTTGCCCGGCACCTCCGACGGACAGATGCTCTTCCTGGCTCATTGCGCCTCGAAGCTCAGTCCTGCGGGCGCGAATGGACAGGGTGGCCGCGCGGCAGTGGTCTCGAACGCATCGCCGTTGTTCAACAGCGACAATGGGCCGAATTCGATCCGCCAGTGGCTCCTCGAAGAGGATCTGATCGATGCGATCATCGGGCTGCCGACGAGCATGTTCTACGGCACCGGCATCGCGACCTACATTTGGATCCTCGACGCGAACAAGGATCCGGAGCGCGAGGGCAAGATCCAGCTGATCGATGGCTCGGCCCAGTGGGAGTCGCTTCGGAAGCCGATGGGTGACAAGCGCCGCGAGGTTGGGAAGGCTCATCGCGCCAAGTTGCTCGAGGCGTACAAGGCGTTCGACTACGCCGACCCAACCATCTCCCGTGTGCTGACGCCCGAGGACTTTATGTTCCGCGACGTGCCCGTTTACAAGCAGGAGCGCCTCGGGACCCGCTTCAACCAGGCGGCCGTCGATGCTCTCCGTCGCCGCCGCGACTTCGTCGAGGGGCACGTCGCGATCCTTCGTTCTCTCGATGGCACGGCATGGAACGAACTACCGGATGCCTTCGCGAAAGCCGCGAAGTCAGCGGGATTGAAAGCGCCAGTGGGCCTGATCGATGCCGTGATGACGGAGATGGGTGTGCCGGACGACTCCGCTCCAGTAGCCATCGATCGGAAGGGCAAGCCCGTGATCGTCCCGGGCTGGAAGCTCACCGAGCGGGTGCCGCTGAGCGAAGACCTGGACGAATACATGGGCCGCGAGGTATTGCCGTACGCCCCGGATGCCCAGTGGGACGCGAGCAAGGCGAGGCACGGAACCGAGATCCCATTCACGCGGATCTTCTACGTTCCCGAAGAGCCGCGTCCGCTCGCCGAAATTGACAACGACGTGCAGCGCATCATGAGTGAGCTGGCTCGGATGTTCGAGGCGGTGAGCCACGAGTGAGTCACGATGCCGGGTCGCCTCTGGCGGGAATACCCGATCGATGGGAGCGGACGAAGTTCGGGTACGACTTTGACGAGAGCATGGAGCGAAACGGACAATCTCCCACAGGTCCGTTGCTTTCGATCTCCGAGTATCGAGGCGTCGAAGAGAACGTCCGGACGCTTGGGCAGCAGGCGTCGTCGGACGTCTCAAAGTATCGCGTTGTCCACCCCGGGCAGCTCGCTGCCAACATGATGTGGCTGAATCACGGTGGGCTTGGAGTGTCGGACCTGACGGGCCACATTAGTCCTGACTACAAGGCGTTCTGGATCTCCGATCGTTTCGAGCCTCGGTACGTTCACTATCTCCTTCGCAGTACTCGCTACGTCGACTACTTCTCAGTGATCGGGACAGGTGTTCGGCCCAACGCCCAGCGAGTCACTAAGACGGTTCTGGACTCGATGCCGATGCCTCTTCCCTCGCCCGAAGAGCAACGTGCGATCGTCGACTACCTTGACCGCGAGACGGATGAGATCGACACGATGCTTGCCAAGATGGGCGACCTGACTCAGTCGCTCGGGGCGCGACGCGACGCGGTCGTGATGAAGGCAGTAGCGGACCACTTCGATCGGCAGACCGTTCCCCTGGCGTTCGCGTCAGACTCCGTGAACTTCTTCGATGGAGACTGGGTCGAGAGCAAGGACCAGGATCCGAACGGTGAGATCCGGCTTCTTCAGCTTGCGGACATCGGAGTCGGGAAGTTCCTCGACAAGTCCGACCGTCGTGTGAACCAGGAAGCGTTCGACCGCTTGGGATGCCGAGAAGTCGTCCCCGGAGACGTGCTCATCGCTCGCATGCCTGATCCCCTTGGTCGCGCGTGCGTTCTGCCAACTGGCCTCGGACGCACGATCACAGTGGTCGATGTTGCCGTATTGCGAGTCGATCGGACAAAGATGATCCCGGCATATCTTGCATATGTCCTCAATAGCCGCCGATTTCGAACTTTGATTGAAAGCCTTCAGGGTGGTTCGACCCGACAGCGGATTCCAAGGTCACGCCTGGGACAGCAGCGCGTTCCGGCAGTCAATCTCGATGTTCAATACGCGACGGTCAGCCAACTGGATGAAGCGACCTCGAAGATCGATGCCATGCTCGCGAAGGTCGCGGAGCTGGAGGCCTTGCTCCTCGAACGCCGCGCGGCACTCATCACCGACGTCGTTACCGGACGGAAGGAAATCGCATGAGCCACGCCCAGCTGATGGAGCGCGAGTTCGAGGAGAACCTCTGCTCCGAGCTGTCCGAGCGCGGCTGGTTGTACGAGGACGACGGGAAGCCAACCGGCTGGGATGTCAGGCTCGCGATCGGGCCGGCCGATGCGCTGCACTGGCTGGCCACGCAGTACCCGGACGAGTACGAGAAGGCCGTCCCCGAGGACCTGATCGGCGAGCAGAAGGTTGACGCCGAGCGGGAGCTCCTCGAGCACATCACCAAGGAGCTCGCCAAAGCGACTCGGATGGACCCGACGACCGGGCATCCCGTCGGTGGCCTCCTCGGCGTGCTCCGCAAGGGCTTCTCCTACGCCCAGATCGGCCGTCCCACGGCGAAGTTCGGACCGATGATGGCGTTTCCGCCGTCCAATCCGAACCTGACCGAGGTCGTCGAGGCTGCTGCAGCTGTGCGGCTGCGGGTCCTGCGCCAGGTGCGCTTCGACACGAAGACGAACGAGAGCATCGACGTCGTGCTCCTGGCCAACGGCCTGCCCATCGTGACGCTAGAGCTCAAGACCGACAACACGCAGACCGTCAACCACGCAATCCGCCAGTACAAGGAGGACCGCAAGCCCGGCAGGAGCCGGCCCCTTCTTGCCCCGGGCCGGGCGCTCGTCCACTTCGCCGTCTCCAACGACCTCGTCTACATGACGACCAAGCTCCAGGGCGGCGACACGGTCTTCCTGCCCTTCAACCAGGGCGACGATGGCCACGAGGGCAACCCGCCGTCGGCGACCGGGTCGTCGACGAACTACCTCTGGCGCGAGATCCTCGCGCGCCCGACCTTCATGCGCATCCTCAAGGACTTCGCGCTCTTCGAGCCGGGCAAGTCCGGGAAGAAGGACGACGGCCGACTGGTCTTCCCGCGCTTCCACCAGCTGCGGGCCGTCGAGCGCGTGGTCGCGGACATCGAGGCGAACGGGCCCGGCAAGCGCTACCTGGTCTGGCACTCGGCTGGCTCCGGCAAGACGAAGACCATCGCCTGGCTCAGCCACCGACTGATCCGGCACATGAACGCCGACTCCAAGTCGACGTTCGACTCGGTCATCGTCGTCACCGACCGCACGGCCCTGGACGAGAACATCCGCGACGACATGAACCTGGTGCAGTCGAGCAAGGGCCTCGTCGTGGCCGTGGGCGAGAAGTCCGGCGCGAAGTCCCCGCAGCTGAAGAAGGCGCTCGTCGAGGGTGACCACATCATCACCTGCACCCTTCAGACCTTCCCCGAGGTCATGAAGCTCATCGAGGACACCCACGAGCTGCGCGGCCGGCGCTGGGCCGTCGTCGCCGACGAGGCGCACTCCTCGCAGTCGGGCTCCGCGGCCAAGCAGCTCAAGGAGCTCCTCGTCGACGTCGAGGTCGACCCCGACGAGGAGATCAGCGCTGATGACCTCCTGGCCGCCAAGGACTCGGCCATCGCGGCGTCGGCCAACATCACCTTCGTCGCCCTGACCGCTACGCCGAAGGGGAAGACCCTGCGCCTGTTCGGCACCCAGGTCGGAGACCGCTGGGAGGCCTTCGACACGTACACGATGGCGCAGGCGATCGAAGAGGGCTTCATTCTCGACGTGCTCACCAACTACTCGACCTACGACATGTTCCTCCGGGTGAAGAGCACCCTGGAGGGCGAGGAGTTGGAGAGCGAGATCCAGGTCAACACCGGCGAGGCGGTCTCGAGCATCGTCCGCTACGCGAGGCTCCACCCGACCGCCATCGCCCAGAAGGTGCGGGTCGTGGTCGAGCACTTTCGACGCAATGTGCAGCCGCTCCTCGGCGGCCAGGCGCGCGCCATGGTCGTGACCAGCTCGCGCATGGAGGCGCTGAGCTGGTCGCGGAAGATGGACGCCTACATCGCAGAGAAGGGGTACGACCTCCACACCCTTGCGGCGTTCTCGGGCTCGCTCACCGACGAGGACGGCGAGAGCGTCACCGAGGTCTCGGTGAACGGCGTCAGCGACGTGGGCAGGGCCTTTCGGGAGGAGGGCGTCTACCGCGTCCTCATCGTCGCGAACAAGTTCCAGACGGGCTTCGACGAGCCGCGCCTGATGGCGATGTACGTCGACAAGAAGCTCTCCGGCGTCGCCACCGTGCAGACGCTGTCCCGGCTGAACCGCATCTACCCGGGCAAGACCGCGCCGATGGTCGTCGACTTCCGCAACACGCCGGCGAGCGTCCAGGCGGACTTCAAGCTCTACTACTCCGACGCGCACGTCGACGGTGATGTCGACCCGAACGCCCTGATCACAGTGGGAGAACGCCTCGATACATCTGGGCTCTACACGCACGATGAGATGGATGCGGTGGCGGACGCCTTCCTCTCAGTCCTCGGCGGCGAGGTTATAGCCAAGGCGCTGTCGCCGATCAAGAGCCGATGGAACGGCCAGTGGCGGCAGGCCGTGCTGTCAAAGGACAAGAAGCGGAAGGAGGAACTCGAGGCCTTCCGCGTCGACGTGCTCGGCTACCGCAACGCGTGGCAGTTCCTCAGCCAGGTCGTCGACTACCAGGATCCGGAGCTGCACCGCCGAGCCATCCTCGCGACCCTTCTAGGCCGGAATCTCCACGCCGACGGCGACGACCGCGACGACCGCTTCCTCGAGGGCGTGCAGCTATCGGGAGTCAAGCTCGTCCCGTCCGCGATCGAGGAGAACCACTCGATCAGCGAAGGCAGCGGGGACGGCATCAAGCTCCCGATCTTCGACGGAGAATACGGCGGCAGTGCCGCGCCGAAGCGTGGGCCGCTCGACGAGGCCATCGACAAGGTCAACGAGATGTTCAAGGCCAAAGGCGTGGATGTCAGCCCGGAGAGCGTCTCCGGGTTCATCACGACCTTCTGGGGTTTCCTCGACGCCAACGAGGAGGCCGTGGCGATGGCGAAGAACAACACCGTTGCCCAGCTCAAGGCGTCCGAGGGCTTTGGCGGTGCCGTCGGGCTCGCGGTCCTGAAGACGGTGAATGAGTCCAAGGAGATCCAGTCGTACATGACGACTCCGGAGTTCGTCGGGCAGATCGCCGACATCGCTGCGGACGCGCTCCATGCCCAGCACCGGTCCGAGGGTGATGCGGACTCCGACACGGAAGGCGCGTGAACATGGAAGACGCGGAGCGGCACGGCTTCGGCGACGTCATCCGCGAGGGCCGGAAGAAGCAGGGGTGGTCCCAGGCGGAACTCGGGCAGAAGGCCGGGGTGTCCCGCCCGACCATCGCGCGCGTCGAGGCGAACAACGATGTGACGACCGCGACCATCGCCAAGGTCGCGCAGGCGCTCGGTCTGAAGCTCGAGCTTAGGGACGACGGCTGACCATGCGGGCGGCTCCGCGCACACGATCCAAAACCGCAGGGTGACACGACGGTCGACCCGTTCGCCGATCTCGTCCGTGGACAAGGGGCAACACTTCGACGCATTCCCCCACGTCGGCAACGACACCATCACCGGCGGCCCGGGCCGCGACGTCATCAACGCCGAGCAGAGCGCCAGCCAGTGCGGGGTCCTGCAGTCCAGGTGTCTCGCGAGGTGCTCGCCCGCGCCGCGCGGATCGTGCACGCCATCGCTACCGGGGCCGAACGACGCGGCTGGACGATCGCGATCATCGAGCCGTCCGCCGGTGAGGATCGCCGGACGTCGGCAGAGGAACGGAAGTCCCATATGCAGATCACCGCGGGCGATCACGTCTTCTGGCTGCGGCTGCGCGAAGAGGGCGTCCAGACCCGCGGGCCGTGGGAGCAGACAGTCCACCACTACCGCAACGTCCCGGACGACTCGTCGTACTGGTGCGATCGCAAGCTGCCTCGCGGACCCTATGACGCTGAAGCCTGGCAAGCTCAAGCTCGAGCTCTACACCCCTGAGTTCTGGATCTTCCGCGGACGCCAGAGACGATGGGCCGATCGCCAGTCCTGGAGCCTTGATGATCGGCTGCCGCATCTCTTTCGCGAGATCGAGGAGCGGGTCGGCGAGGCCGACCGTGCCGCCGAGCAGCGCCGCATGGCCGCCGAGCAGCGCGCCGAAGCGCAGCGACGGGAGGCCGAAGAGCGCGAGCGGCGCTGGAACCAGCACATGGACCAGGCCAGGCACCGTCTGGTCGAAACCCACTGGGCCACACAGCTTCACGCGCAGGCCAACGCCTGGCATGACGCACAGCGACTGCGCGACTACTGCCACGCGCTCGCTGAGCAGCACTGTCAGCAGCCAGCGACGGCTGAATGGCTGCGATGGGCCGACACCTACATCAGCCAGCTGGACCCGCTCTCTTCGCCGCCGGTAATGCCCGAGCCGCCTGAGGCCACCCCTGAGGCGCTGCAGAAGCACCTGCCCGAGGGCTGGAGCGCTTGGGGACCCGAGCACGTTCGGCCGCGACGCAGCTTCTAGTTCTAGAACCAGCGCCAATGGTGACGCGAGACCCCACGCGCGATAACCGCTGGATAGGGCAACGCCCCGCACCTCAGGGCTTGGGCGGGAAGTACGTTATGCCCATGTACATCTCGGAGGAGAGATTTGAGTATCTCGTCCGGGCCGCAGCGGCCCAGCACTCCAAGGTCACCGGAGTCGCTGTGGACGGCTTCAGCTTCACGTTGAGACTGAAAGCACGGCGCGTGCCCTACGACGTGTGGGCTCACTACGATTCCGCAACCGACAGCTGGTCAGGGCATGACCCCTATCGGGGCGGCATGACGCTGCACCTAGTGGTCGGCGAAGTATCACGGGCGATACAAGCGATGGCGCGATAGCCCAACGAGCGTGGACGGGGAGAGGCGGCACTGCCACCGGCCAGGCACTGGAACGCCGCCAGTGCCTGGATCCCGCGGAATCGCCCCTAATCGCCCGCAATCCGCGCCCACGCCCCCAAACCGAGTGCCGCTGAAGACCCTGCAAATCGGCTGCTTCTGCGGCGCAGCTCTTCTGCATCGCACCCAGGAGGTCGGGGGTTCGAGTCCCCCTAGCTCCATCCTGTGATGTCTCGGGACATGTGTCTCACATGTCTCGGGTCATCGGTCTCATTTGGAAGAGCCCGGCCAGCGGCCGGGCTCTTTGTTTTGGTTGCGCCAGTAGGTCTTGTCGGGCTGGATCTGGTGGGTTGAAAGGACTTCGCCGGTGGTGAGGTCTGTGACGGTGACGTGGTGGTCGTCGGCGATGGCCAGGACACGTTTGCGGGCGTGCGCGGCACCGATGCCGAGGTGATGCATCCGGCCGGCGCGTCTCAGGCTCATCTTGCCTTTGGCGTCCAGGCGGTCGTAGCGCAGGCGGTAATGGCCTGGGGCTTGGCCGGCTGCGGGGCAGGCTTTGGGTGTGGCCCGGTATGCCTCACCGGGGGTGTTGCGTCCCAGGGCGCGGTGAGGGCGGTGTTCGTTGTAGTGCTCGCGGAAGCTGTCGAGTTGGTGTTGGAGCTCGGGCGGCGTCCGGGCTGGGGGTTGGACGACCAGCCAGCGTTTGAGGGTCTGGTGGAATCGTTCGATCTTGCCCTGGGTTTGCGGGTGCCCTGGGGACCCGTTCTTCTGGCGGACGCCGAGCAGCGGCAGCAGATACTCAAAGCCGTTGCGGCCGCCGCCGAACCGGGCGGTGTAGATGCGCCCGTTGTCGGTCAGCGTCGAGGCCGGGATGCCGTGCTCGTCGGCGGTAGCCAAGAACATGCTGATGACGTCATCGCCGCTGACGGGCCGATGGACGGTGCTCGACAGCAGACAGCGGGAATGGTCATCGAGCCAGTTGAGGATCTCGATGTCGGTCAGGTCGGCCAAACGCCAGTGGGTGACGTCTGATTGCCAGGTCTCATTCGGCTGGGCAGCTTCAAAGCGCGTGTAGGAGGACCGCGGGCGCTTACGCGGTTGAGCGACGACCATCCCCGCGCCAGACAGGATCCGGCTGATCGTCGACGGCGCAGGGGCCTTGAGGCCTTCTCGCTGCAGATGCCAGGCGATCGTGACCGGCCCGGCATCGGCACCGATGCGGGCCAGATGGCCGCGCAGTTCGATGACCCGCGCCCGGACCAGCTCAGAGGTCTGCGTCGGTTGGGTCTTGGGGCGCCGCGACCGGGGCTCAAGCGCCTCCAGCCCGCCCTGTCGGTAGCGACCCAACAACCGGTGCAGATGCCGACGCGAGAACCCGTACTCCGCGGCGGCCGCAGTGACCGTCAACTCACCAGCGGCGACCTTCAACACAGCGACTCGAGCCCGGGACATGCCCAAGCCAACCGCGACACCTGAGACCTATGTCCCGAGACATGAGCGACCTATCACCTGAGACACATGTCCTGAACCCAGACACCCCTAGCTCCACTTTTACGAAGGCCCTGCTCACGGCGGGGTCTTCGTCGTTGTGGATGTTGGTTCGGGAGCGCCCCGACAGAAGAGGCGTAGCGCGATGGCGTAGCGGTTCGACAATGGATTCGCGTCCTCGCCAATCCTGAGTACCCCCGGCCGACCATCAAGCGTCACGCATCCGAGCAACGCGCGAGGCCGCCGGCATCGCGCCCCGCGACACCGCGCGGAACTACGCGCTCGCTACCGGCATCGTTGAAGGCCACGTAGTCCGGAAGGTCCTAAAGCCGCCACTCCGGTCCGCCGGCCCCAGGCCCGCAGCACCAACGCGAACCTCATCATGTAGCCACTTTTACCCAGCAAACCCGCACGCTTTCAACGGCCTTGGCACCCCGAGCCGCTTCACGAGCCCTCCACCCTTCCCCTTCCTCTACGGCCAGAGCGCAGCACGAGCCGCGCGCCACCCCGGCGGCCGACGGCCAACGTGGCATTTCGGGCATGGGCTGGGACTGCGGTGGTGCGAGCGGTCGTCTTCGAGGCGTCCCAGACCTGATTGGTCGGCTTGACCGTGACGGTGAGCGCGATACTTCACCGCTCATACCGAGATAGGCCCAGCCTCTGTTAGCTATCGCACGCGCCCTGATCTGCGCGCGGCCGTGTCGACGGACTCAGCCGTTCCAAAACTGCCGATACCGCGAAGACCCCTAACGCAGCCACGCCAACTGCAAGCCAGCCGGAGAACACGATGAAGATGGGCGGGATGACAAACGCCAGCAGCACAACGGCGAAGGTGAGGCGACGCCAACCCCTTGCGATCGTGACAAGCACCGCACATACCGCCGTGGCTATCCATAGGGCGTGTTGCAAAGTTATGCTCATCATTTGCTAGTGAGGAAGATGCCGCAACCGACGAGCGTGAAGAAATGACCGCCGTACCCATCGTTCTTCCAGTTGTAGAGCCCTTGGGCACAGTCGGCTCCGCTGAAGATCCTCACTGCCTTCTGCCCTTGAGGGGTCTCGAGGAACTTGATGAGCCTGAACCTGGCTGCACCTAGAACTTTGATGCCGTCGTCGATGCCTGGGAGCGTCTGCCGAGACTTGTTAATGAAGTTGGCGATCCCGCACACCCATTTCCCGAACAGGCATCGTCCGTCGAGGTCAAAGACGTTGAACGGGTCTTGGTAGGCGTAATCGTAGGGGTTGGCGGCGCCGCCGTCGACGCGGTCGACGTCCGAGAAGCCTCCCAGCGCCGGGACGCGCTCAGCCCGATGAACCTTCGCTATGCCGATTGCGCTCGTGCTCGGCAGCGTTCTCTCGTGTTCGGCGCCGCATCGGCCCTCGCAGCACCAGTATGACCACCGCCAGTGCTGCGGCGGCAGCGATCGTGGCCACCCATCCCGATAACGTCGACGAGATCAACGCGAGTGCCGGAAAGAACATCACCGCGAACAAGGCGTATATGCGCGCTCCGGTTATCGAGAGCGCGTAGATCACGAGCACCGCACCGACGAGCAGGTACAGATAGATCATTTGATCAGCACACTTGCGGCGAAGGCGGAGCACTGCACACCCGTGAAGAACAGATCCCCAGCACCTTGATGGTCGACGGTCCTAAGCGCGTTGGCGCATGCCAAGCCGTTGAGCGTCCTCCCGATCATTTTCCCTCCTGGGCTATCTCTGACCTTTACGAACTGGTCCCGGACCCACCGCACGTGCTCCAAAAATAGGCTATCCGGGACGGTCTTTTTGATCTTCTCGATGTACGCAGCGGTGCCGCAGACGAGTTTGCCGAACAGGCATCGTCCGTCGAGGTCGAAGCCGTTGAACGGGTCTTGGTAGGCGTAGTCGTAGGGGTTGGCGGCGCCGCCGTCGACGGGGTCGACTTGGAGGAAGCGTCCCAGTCCGGGGATGTAGCTGCGGGCGCCCATGGCGATGACGCCGGATGGCAGCTCTGCGGAGCGTTGTTTACCACCGAGGTAGCCGTATCGGCTTGCTTGTGATGGGCCGCGTGGTGTGCCGAACTCGTCGTAGTCGAAGACCGAGATCGGGCCGGCAACCGCGTCGGGGGTGATGCTGAGGGTCAGGGCGTCGGCGTCGCTACTGCTGCTGCCCGCGGTGCCGGTGAAGTTCAGTGCGGCGTTGGTGGTTGTGCTGCTGTTGGCCGGCGCGGTGATCGTCGGACTGGGTGCGGAGCTGTCGAGTTGTGCGCCGAGGCGGTAGTGGGTGAGGATTCGTGAGGCTGCCAGGGCGGTGTTGTAGACCGCGATTTCGTCGAGTTGGCCGGTGAAGTAGCCGCCTGCTGTGGCGTCGGCGCCGATGCGGACAGGGTTGGTGTCGGTCAGGGCGGTGCTGTTGGCAGTCGCGATCGTGGTGCCGGCGATGCCGTCGACGTAGACGGTCGCGCCGCTCGTGCGGTTCGCCACGGCGGCGACGTGGTGCCAGTTGCCGTCGTCGACACGGCCAGAGCTGTAGGCAGCGATGGCCGCGTTGGCGTAGGTCAGGCGAGCCTGGCCGACGTGACCCGTGTCGCTGGTCACCGCGAGCTGCCAGTTGGTGCCCTTGGTCGCGATGATCTCGTTGCCGTTGACGGTGGTCTTGACCCAGCCCTCGATGCTGAAGTTGCCCGTGCCGGGATCGAAGAAGCCCGAGGTGTTCGGCGAGTCGACGTGATCGTTGACGCCGTCGAGTGTCGGTGCCTTGTTGGCGTCGGCCACCAGGGTGCCGGCGCTGCCAAGCGTCGGGCTTCCGCTGTAGGTGGCTGGGTGTGCGGTGAGGTCGTCGGCGGCGGTGGTGCCCGAGGTCTCGCCAAGGCGCCAGTAGGCGCGGGGGTTGTCGGAGCGCACGCTGGTGGCGTAGCCGGTCTCGGGGTCTGCTGCGCCGGCGATGGTGAAGGTGCGCGTCGCCGTGCCGTACCGGCCGCTGAGGTCGTTCTGCGTGATCTTGGCCGTGTAGGTGCCCGCGGGTAGGCCCTTGACCGACTCACCGGTCCAGGTTGTCCCCGGCCGGCTGGCGAGCAACGACTGAACCGGCGTGTCCGTGAGCTCGCTGCCGCTGAAGACGTCGACACGCACGTTTGGCGACATTCCAAGTGCGAACGACACGCCGTTTCCGACGAAAGGTGGAGTGGCGTCGGCAATGCTCGCGCCGGAAGCGGGCGTGACGATCGTCGGCGCCTTCATCTTGCTCGACAACGAGCCTGTGCGGTTGTGCTCGGCGATCTCGACGTCGGTGAGCGAGCGCGGGTAGCTCGCTGCCTCGTCGAGGCGACCGGCGAAGTAGCCGGTGTCGGTCTCGTTGCCGAGATGAACGTAGGGGTCGGTCCCGCCGACGTGCTGAGCAACCGACACGTTCCACTCGCGTCCGACTTCGGCCGCGCTGAGGGCACGGGGGTAGACACGGATCTCGTCGGCACTGCCGGCGGTGAAGGCGGGTTGGCTATTGGCCGTGTCGCGGCCGACGCTGATGAGGCCCCCGGGTAGGAGGTCGAGACCCGGAGGCAGCGGCCCGGTGCCGGAGAGAACGCCGTTGACGTACAAGCACAGCTGGCCGGAGACCTTGTCGTAGGTGGCGGTCAGGTGGGTCCAGACGCCGTTGTAGGCCGCTGACGCGGTCAAGCACCCGCCGCTCACACAGACTCCAGGACCGACGTTGGACGTCCTTTGGCCATAGAGCCCCAGCGTGGTTGCTCCGAGGAACGGTGCGTTCTGGATGGCGGAAGTCTTGATCCAGGACGAGAGGGTGACCCCGGAGCCGCTGGTGGAGCCGATGCCCGGGTCGGTGAACGAGCCGTAGTTGGTGCCGTTGAACGTGACACCGGCGCCGTACTTGCCCAGCGTCCAGCCCGGCGTGCCCGAGAGCGTCACGCTGCGGCTGTTGCCCGACTGGTCGCTGAGCACGTTGCCGATGTTGTCGTCGAGGCCGAGGGCGGCGGATGGGCTGCTGAGGTTCGCGGTGTTGACCGGGACGCTTCGGTCGGTCGCGAGCTCGGCTTGGGTGAGGACTCTCTTGTAGATCTTGACTTCGTCGATGGTGCCGGTGAAGAAGCCGGTGCCTTGCGCACCGATGCGTAGGACTGCGGCGGGGTTGGCTGGTGCGGGGACGGAGGTGATCGTCTGGATCAGCTGCGCGTTGGCGTAGAGCTTCATCGTGCTCGTGGCCTGATCCCATGTCGTTGCGAGATGCGACCACGTGTTCAGCGGCAGGGTCGGCGTCGTGGCCGAGGAGTTTTGGGTACCGATCGAGCTGAACGGGTTGAGCGTGGTGTTGAGCTTGGTCCCGAGCTGGAAGAAGCTGCCCTTGCCCGCGACAAAGCCGGTCGAGTTCGCTGTCGGCTTGACCCATGCCTCAACCGTCATCGGGGTTCCGAGACTCGCGCTGTCGGTGGCTTGGACGTAGGTCGAGGCACTGGTGAAGTTCAGCGCTCCGCCGAAGCGGCCGTTGGGGGTTCGCGTGGCACCGGTGATCGTTCCGACTGTGGTGGCGGTGCCGTTGTTGGCCGTGGTCGTGCCCGAGGCCTCGTCAAAGCCGAATGCATAGGCGGGAGCGGTCGAGGGCAGCGTGGCGAAAGTGCTCGACTGCACGGTCCCGTCGACCGCTACGCGGGTGTAGCCCGTGACCGTGGCAAATGTGACGACGACATGGTGCCAGTTGTCGTCGTCGACTCTGGTCGAGCTGTAGCCGACCGCGGCGCGCTGACCGGCGTTGTAGACCGCTTGAATCTGTCCGTCGTGCGTACCGCCGCTCTCGACGCGGACCTTCCAGTTGATGCTGTCACTCGCCTTGCCCTGGGACATCAATGTGCCACCGGTGCGGTCGGTCTTGACCCAGACCTCCTCCGAGAAGCCCGGGGAGTTACGCCAGGGTCGCCCAAGCGCCTGGACACCGTCATTGATCCCGTCAAACAAGGTCGATGTGTCTGTGTCGCCGATCAACGCCCCAGGCTGCGCGAGCGTCGGCCCGCCGGCGTAGGTGCCGTTCTGTGCTGCGGTCTGATCGCCGGCGACGGTGCCGGTGCTTTCCCCCAGCCGCCAGTAGGACTCAGGCGCAGCGGCGACCACCATGTCGCGGTAGGTCTGATCGGGGCTGGCGTCCGTTCCGACCGTGAAATGGGTCGTCGCGCTGCCCGCATTGCCCGACGCGTCGTTTTGGCGCACCGTCGCCACGTAGGATCCGGGGGCCAGCGAGCGGCTCGGGTTCAAGCTCCAGCTCGAGCCCGACCGCACCGGCTGAAGCACCTGCGCTTCACCGAGCTTGGTCGTCGACGTGGCTGCCGTCGCCGCAACGTTGCCGTGCAGATCAGTGAGCTGCAGCATGGTGCCGGAGGTGTCATCGAATGTCGCGACGAGATCGCCGTCGACGCCCGCGACGTTGCGGCTCCAGTGGCCGTCATCAGTGGCCGTCCAGGTCGGACTGTCGCTGTCGTCGTTGTAGTGAGAGGTCTGGGTCCCCGACCACGTCGCAGACGTCGTACTGCGGACCATGTTGCGGCGCGCGGGGTCCAAATCATAGGTGTTGGACATGTCTGCCTGGGTCTGCCCGCGAGTGAGGTCGTCGGCGAAAAAACTGGAATCCAGGGCGTCGTGACCGGCGACCCCTGCCGGCACGGTCGTCGTCCGGCCCTGAGCGTCGTAGACAAAGCCGCTGTCGATCAGGCGATCGGCGCTGTCGTAGGCGTGATTCTTCACCGTCGGGGTTGTCGTGGTGTCACAGGATCCGTTGGCGGCGGGCGGATACGCCGACTCTTGGGTCCGGTTGCTATCGGCATCGAAGGTGTACGCGCGCACGGTGCAGCCCTCGCCCGTCGGCGTATCTCTGACCTCCGTCATGCGACCGACTCCGTCATACGAAACGGTCTGGACCGACATCGGACCCTGCAGCTTGCGCGCTTGACCAAAGATCGACCGCTTCATCGAGAACTGCAGCCAGGTACAGTTGGTCGAGCAGTTCGCCGTCTTGACCCAGTCCAGATTGTAGGGCTCACCTACCTCGTTGTAGGTGTAGGTGCCGCGCACGCCGTCGGGCAACGTCTTGGTCAGGATGTGACCATCAGCGTCGTAGGTGGCCGAGAAGGTTCCCGCCTGGGAATCGACGATCTGCTTCAGGCGTCCCGTGACGGCATCGTAGGTGTTGGTGTCGGTGCCCTTGGCGTCACCAACGACGAGTGGGCGACCGAAGAGGTCATAGGTCGTCGTCGAGACCTTGCCTGTGCCGTCGACGTACTTCCAGACCTGGCCGGCGCTGTCGTAGTAGTGCTCGATCGTGCGTGTCGAGCCGTTGACGACTGCCGATTTCGTGGCCTCACGCCCCGTCGCAGAGTCATAGACGGTCGTGGTCGTCGGTACAGCAGCTCCCGGACCTGACCAGGCCACCTGGGTCTCACGACCCGCGCCGTCGTAGGTGGTGGACTTGACTCGGCCGCCGCGGTCCTCGCTGGTGATCTGGTCGAGGCGGTTGTACTGGTAGGTCGTACTCGGCAGCGCCGGCTGAGCCCCTCCTGGCTGAGCACCAGGGCCCTTCGTGCAGACCATCCATTGCCAGTCGCTGTTGCGGCAAGCGGGGTTGGGCGAGCTACCATCGCTGGTGTAGTAGTCGTACTTGATGGTGCTCGCGGCGTCGGTGGACGGCGATTTCGGCTGCCGGTGACGAGTGATGAGGCCGGTCGCGGCGTCATATGCCATGGTCTCGGTCAATGCCGGGCCACCTGCCTCAGCTCCGGTCGTCACAGAGGTCGGGAGTCGCAGGCTCCAGTCGTAGGCGATCACCGTCTTTCGGGCATCCATTTCGTAGCCCCCTGTCTGCCCACTCACAATCCGAGTCGTTGGTAGGTGATACTTGGTCGTATCGCCGGCAGGCTTGGTCTCGTCGTAGCGTGTCACCGTATGACGTCGCGCCGCCACGAACTCGCCCGGGTCCAAGAGCACATTGTGCAGAGGTCCGAGTTCGTCGATCAGGTTCAGCCCATTGTCGTCATAGATCCGTTGGGTGTCGATCTCGCCAGAGCGGGCGGCCGAGGACGATCCTGCGGCAAGCGCCGTTGCGCGATTGCGAGCGCTGAGCGTGCGGACGACGTTGCCGTACCTATCCCGCTCTGTCGTCTCCAGCTCTCCGCCTGGGCGCAGGAGGTTGACCTCATAGGCATCGCGGTTGAGGTAGTGCACCGACGCATGGGTGTAGTCACTCGTCGGCAGCGCTGGTACTTGCTCAGGGCCGAAGATCGCCGTGGCATCGGTCGGCAGATCATGCTGGCCCCAGTCATCGATCGACGACGACGACATGTCCAATGGCGCACTGGCCCCCGTAAGCGCGACGTTGTATGCCACGGTTGACGTCGCCGTGCCGGCCGGCACCGCGCGGCTGACCTGCGCCAGGCGGCCGCGCTCGGTCTCGCCGCCGATCTGCGTGTAGGACATCGTCCACGCTGACTCGCCCGGGGGCGTCAGGCCGATCAGCAGCCCGTTGGCGTCGTAGTCGTACTGGGTCTTGGCCGTCGCGATGCGCGGATCCCACGCGGCCCGCAGCCGCCCCGACGAGTCATAGCTGTAGCTCGCCACCGGCTCGGTCAGTGCCGAGCCACCCCCGGGGTAGGTCCTGAAGTCGATCCGCTTGAGCCGCCCGGTGTAGTCGCCCCAGTTGGCCGGCAGCAGCCCGGTCGCTGTCGTCGTGTCGGCGTACGCGAAGTCCAGGAACCTGCAGCTACGCCCACCGCTGGTGCAGCTCGTTGACGCCGGACCACGCAGCGACTTGATCCGACGCGTCCCGCCGACGGTCTCGTAGGTGGCCACAAGCTCGGCCGCGGCGGGCCCGCGACTGATCACTTCCGGCCAGTACGTGGTCCACTCAGCCACGGTCGTGCGCAACACCGTGGACGTACCGCTGGTCTCGTCCTTCAGCACGTATTCAAACAGAGGACCACCAGGAGCTGAGCCGGTGTCGTATCGCTTGGTCAGCGAGAACCTCTCATAGCCCGCCGGGGCCCTGAAGACATCGTGGCCCTGTTCATCGCGACCGAAGCCGAAGGTAACGATCGTTCCATCCCCGAGGGTCAGCTCAAGATAGCCCGCGTCGAGATGCTCGGTGAGCGTGCCGACCGCGTCGGCGCCGTCGAGCACCGGCCCGGCGAGCTTCCAACCCGGTCCCAGAGGACCATTCGTCGCGGCGTCTCGCGAGTTGTAGGTCCGCTTCACGCGAAGCCCCGCGACACCGCCCGCGATGTCCACATCGTCGGCGGTGACCGCGAAGTTCCCGGTCATCAGATTCACAGCGCCAGGCCCGACTTGGTCCCGGGCCGTGCGATCATCCAGCCCCTTGGTATCGAACGTCATTCCGAGCGTGTTGGTTGTGGACGTCGTTCCACCGTTGAGGGCTCCCCGGACGTCAAGGCCCTTGCTCACACTTCCAAGTCCAGGCGTTGCGGTGATGTCCCACGAGACAGGGTTGCTGTCGTTGCCGCTGAATCCGATCGCCGTACTCGACGGCTGACCGCCACTCGC
Source organism: uncultured Conexibacteraceae bacterium (assembly GCA_963731005.1). Classification (GTDB taxonomy): domain Bacteria; phylum Actinomycetota; class Thermoleophilia; order Solirubrobacterales; family Solirubrobacteraceae; genus Baekduia. Next base: position 681,950 of record CAVSTZ010000002.1, read on the forward strand.
ATCACGCAACGCCATCGCCGGGATCGTCGTCCACGGTCCAGCCGCCGTCGACGACGTCGCTGCAACGCGATAGTCCCACCGCACAGACGTGATACCGCTACGATGCGTATTGGCCTGCAGGGTGGCACGCCGCCCGACATGCTGGCCCGCCACCGGGCTCGTCACCGTCGCGGACACAACCTTCAGCTGCCACGTCGCTGACGACGTCACGTTGCCCGCCTCATCCGTGACCCGGACCTGCAGGTTGTGGGTACCCACACTCACAGCGTCTGCGTTGAACGTGAGATCGGCCTGCAGCGGCCGGTCATCTCCGGCCACACAATGACTATCGCACGGTTGACTCTTGGTGTCGGCGACCACGCCGTCGACAACGAGCTGTACGGACTTCACTCCCGACGTCGGGATCTCAGGCGTCACTCCATCGTCGCGAGCGTCCACGTGAATGGTGTAGGCGGCCTCACCGACGTCCTGCCCGGCACGGTCATAGCCAGGTCCTGACAAGTCCATCTGAGGCGCCATCTTGTCGAGGCGCCACTCGTACTGAGCCTGATCCGAGTTGCCCATGGCATCCTCGCCGACGATCGTCACCGTGTTGATGCCGTCGGACACCACAGGAAAGCCATCCGCCCGCGGCATAGCCACCGCCAGACCCTGGGTCGTCGGGCAATGGTTCGCTGCGCGAAAGTCCGCCGAGCAGCCAAGGTCGCTGTCGACGACCGCCGTCGACACATTGTTGTAGTACGCCCTCATCCGCTTCATCCCGAGACCAAGGTCAGAGGCATAGGCGGTCATCGCCAGATTGGTTCTCGACCATGTAGTCGGCGACAGCCCCGTCTGCGTGAAGCTCGTCGGCTTATAAGCGTCGCTGATGTAGACCCTTGCGCCCCCAAGCGTTACCCAATCGCCGTTCACGCCACTGGCGACCGCGGGCGCCCACCACTGAAATGCCGCCGCCTTACCGGTGCTGGAAGCGGCCGCCGAGTGGTCCTGATACTGATCAAGCTTGTAGCCGGGAGGACACAGAAGCCAGGGCGACGACGCATTTGCCACCGCGCCGGTGTCGCCCTCAATCGTCGTAACGGTGCCCGCAGCCCAACTCAGCGGGGACTCGGTAGCAAGAATCCCGGTCACCGCACAGCTTCGGTTACCAAGCGGGATATAGGTGAAATAGCCCATCTCGAATCGCTGTACGGTCGTGTTGCCGGGAGCGCGCATCAACCACATACCCCACAAATTTGCGGGGGTCGTCAGGTTCCCAGGTAGGTAGATGTTCAGGCCCCGACCCCAACCCGCGTCGCCCTGCGAATGCACCAAGGCGTTCGGGTTCGACTCGGTCCACGACCAGCCACCGAAGTCGATGCTCGCGTTCTCCTCCCAGGCATCTTGGTCCATGACCCAGATCGGATCGACGAGGATCGGATACCGCACATCGGCCTGCCGATGATCCACGACGATCTGCAACAGCGTGCCTTGCAGCGACCATCGCGCCGCAACCGGAGAATTGTCAGCATCAAAGACTGCAGGCGGGCTGATGGTCGCGACCCTCTTGCCGTCCTTGTCGCTGATCTGTACGACCTGCTGCTCCTCATCGAGAGCCACGCCGCCGCCCTCAGGGATGTCGAGGTCGTACGACAGGCGCTCCGGACTCTCTCGAGAGCGCAACACGTGATAGGTCTCCACCCCGTCGGGGCGCATCCTGACCATCATGTCGGTGTCAGTCTGCACGTTGGCCCAAAACACCCTGTCCTTGCGGACCGTCGACGCAGCGTCCAGGTCAGCGCCGGTCACCCGAAGCCCCAAGCCGGCACCGGGAAATGTGATCCCTTCATGCAGATCCCGATGGACGACAATGTCCGTCAGAGGGTTCTCAGGGCGCAGCTCTCCGGGTGCCGTCTCCGTGACCTCTGCCGAGACAGGAGCAAGGTTTCCCGCACGATCCTTGACCCGCAGCGGCAACGAACTCGTCAGCAGCTCCGGCCCGCTGGGCTTGGACCCGTCGTCCTTGCCCGACGCCGGGGTTTTCTCCTTGCTCGACTCAGCGCCATCCTGCTTGGCCGGATCCGCGGGCACCACGATCGCGGCATGCTCGTCATTCTGATACTCGACGACACGTTCGTCATTGGCAATCGGCTCGGGGGTCGGCGTCAGGATTGCCGGAAAGACCTGCTCGATCGTCGCAAATGCCGCGTCCGTGTCAAGCGCAGCAAACTTTGTCTGCGACTCGACCCGCGCCGTGACTGCCGCCGGCATCGCCAACCGACGCTGCCGCCTCACGGCCGAACGCAACGACCGCGCACCCAGCTTTTGAGCCAGCGCTCCCGGTGACTTCAGCGACTGAGGCGCCACCATCCGCTCGCGGGGATGCGTCGCGCCGCCGCCGGTGGCCGCAATGCCCACCGCAACCAGTCCCGCAAACAACAAGCCCACAACTGCACCCACAAGAGCAACGCGGCGCATCGAGCACCTCCATAGATCGATGTGCAAAGTCGCCTAATGACGACGGTGCCGCAATCTACAAACATCGACTCATGTCCGTAGTAGGACATCCGTCCAGATCGGAACACGCTTTTTGGTCTATTTCGACCAACCAAAGTGCGATGGACAGCAAGGCTGTAGTGCCACCGCAGGGAAGCCCGTGGGAGCGTCCGTGCCGAGGGCAGGCATACTCGGCTTGCCAAGCCAAATATGGACGCTCCAGACCGCGGCGGTCAGAATCGCTGTCGATCGCGTCGGAGGCCCGGACCGCACGACCACAGACCTCGGCGCCGTCCGCTGCCTGCTGGACAGAGGACATCCGGGCCGGGCCGCAGAATGCCTCCTCTGTGAACGTCCTCGGCATCGATCCGGCCTCGCCAACACCGGCTACGGCGTGGTGGCCCGACGCGGCATGCGCTTCGTCGCCCTGATCCATCGCCTCAGCCGCGCGCTGGAGGAGACCTTCTATCCGGCGATGGAGGATCGCAAGCTGCCGATCACCGTCGGCCAGGGCGCCGGGGCACGCGTCATGGACGTGCCGCTGCCGCCGTTCACGCTCGTCGGCGCGACGACGCGGGCGGGGCTGCTGACCACGCCGCTGCGCGATCGCTTCGGCATCCAGCATCGCCTCGAGCCCTACGCCGGCCCGGAGCTGGCGGCGATCATCCATCGCTCGGCGCACATCCTCGGCTGCGCGATCGACGAGGGTGGCGCCGCCGCGCTGGCCCGCCGCTCGCGCGGAACGCCACGCGTCGCCAACCGGCTGCTCAAGCGCGTGCGCGATTACGCCGACGTCCGCGGCTCCGGCGTCGTCGACGTCCACGCCGCCAACGCCGCGCTCGACCTCCTGGAGATCGACGACCTCGGCCTCGACCGCCTCGACCGCGAGATCCTCACGGCGATCTGCACCAAGTTCGACGGCGGCCCGGTCGGCCTCTCGACGCTGGCGGTCACCGTCGGCGAGGAGCAGGACACGATCGAGGACGTCTACGAGCCCTACCTGCTGCAGTGCGGCTTCCTCAAGCGCACGCCACGCGGCCGCGTCGCGACCTCACGGGCCTACACGCACCTCGGCCTCGACGTGCCCGAGAGCCGCGAGCCCGGCCTGTTCTAGGAGCGCGATTCGCTGATTCGGTTGCATTAGCGCGTCTTGCTCGTCAGCCCGCCGAACCACCGCTCGACGAGGCTCGGCCACGAGCTGCTAATCGGGGTGAAGTGCAAGACGAACCTCGGATGGCCCGCCAGCGACTTCCTGATTGCCAGCGTCTTGCTCATGCGCCCTGGCGTTGCACGCCTCGTAAGCGGAAGACCCTGAACTCCACGGCGCTGCGCGTAGGGCGCTGGGGTCGCTGGCCGCCACGGCGGCTCGCCCGGCCCTCCCACCGTGGCACGCGTTCGCGTGCGGTTGGTCGCGACCGGGCCGCCGCCGTGGCGGCCCACTGCTGGAAGGAATCCAAATGTTGGCAGCCACACCAACGACACTTGCCGAGACGACGTCCGCGGAGGTTCGGACCAAGGTCTTGGCCGACTACCTCCGTCGCGTTTCCCGCACCGAGCCCAACCCGGTCAAGGCGGCCGCGCTCGCAGCCGCAGCATCGTCGGTTCACGCCGCGCAGGACCGACTCACCGCCGACTTCGCTCAGGTCGACGCGAGCGTGAGACGGGTGCCGATCGTCGACCTGTCTCCGGTGACCTTCGGACAGCTCCGCGTCGATCGCAGCTCCAGGCAGGTCACGATCGACCATGCGCAGGTCCAGTTGACGCGTATCCAGTACAGCCTCCTGCTCGTCCTCATCAGCGAACCCACGCGCGTCTTTCACAAATCCGAGCTCGTACGCGACGCCGTCCCTGCCGCCCCGCCCGTCCGCGCACTCCTCGTCCGCACCTGCGACGACCCGGCCGGCTGGCCGTTAGCTCAAGCCCAGATCGAAGTCAGCGACCGCCCGTCCTAAGACCTCGCGATACCAGACATTTGGCAAGTTCGTCCGCAGAAAAACTTGCCATCTGTGGCGCGTGGAGCTACCGTGTCAGCCGTGGAACCCCACACCACATCTCCTCGCGGTCCCGGAAGGACCAGCATCGCGACGGAGGTCCGCCACCGCGTCATCGAAGGCGGTGAGCGACATTGGACGCACGCCGATCTTGACGACCTCCCGGCCGGCGCGGTCGCGCACGCGTTGTCGCGACTGGCCGCCGACGGAGAGCTTCGCCGCATCCGCAAGGGGCTGTACTACCGCGCCAAGGAGACGGTGCTGGGCCCGAGCCTGCCGAGCGCGACCGCAGCGCTGACGAGCACGTTCTTAGCACCCCTGCATCCGTCCGGACTGACAGCAGCCAACTTCCTGGGACTGACCACCCAGAACCCAGCACGCGGCGAGTTCGCGACACCGGCAGCGGCCGGACCGGGGATGCTTCCCGGCGCGACGGTCCATACCCGCCGCCCGCACGCCCGCTACGAGCTCGGTGACGAGGACGGCGCGCTGCTCGAGCTGCTGCGCGACCGTGCGCGCACCAGCGACCTCGAACCCCGCGAGACCATCCAGCGACTCGTCTCGCGCCTGGCCGACCGCGAGCGGTTTGCCCGTCTCGCGCGAGCGGCACTCAGCGAACCCCCGCGGGTCCGCGCGATGCTCGGCGCCCTCGGCGAAGTGGCCGGCCAAGACACCAACCAGCTGCGCGCCAGTCTCAACCCGCTGAGCCGCTTTGACTTCGGGCCGCTGGCCGCGCTGCCCAACGCCCGCTCATGGCAGGCCAAATGAGACTGCACCAACACCCGGACTTCGCGGCGTTCGTCACCGCGACAGCCGCCGAACACGACCTCGGCGAGCCGTTCGTCGAGAAGGACTACTGGATCACCGAAATCCTCCGGACCATTGCCACCACGCTGCCCGATCGCGCGATCTTCAAGGGCGGCACCAGCCTCTCCAAGGGCTGGGGCCTGCTCGATCGCTTCTCCGAGGACATCGACCTGTTCGTCGATCCCGCGGTCGACCCGCCGCTGGCGCGACGCGCGATCGACCGCACGCTCAAGCGCCTGCGCGACGACGTCGCCGCCATCGACGGCCTCGAGCTGCAGGAGACCCAGACGATCGGCGGGTTCGGCCGCATCGACACCTTCGCCTACACCACGCACTTCGAAGGCATCGCCGGCTTCCCGACCACCGTCCGGCTCGAGCCCGGCATCCAAAGCGGCAAACAGCCCACCGAAGACGTCATGCTCACCTCCCTGGTCGCCGCCCTGCTCACCCACCGCGGCGCGAGCGACGAACTCACCGCCGTCGAAGGGCTCGCACCGTTCACCATGACGCTGTTGCACTTCCGCCGCACCTTCGTCGAGAAGCTGTTCGCCCTTCACGGCAAGATCGAGCGCCTCGTGACCGAAGCCCATCCGCTCGGCCGCGACGCCAGGCACTACGCCGACCTCCACGCCGTCGCCGCCACACCCGAAGTCAACGCGATGCTGCACTCCGAGGAGTACACCGCGATCAAAGCCGACTACGACACCAAGAGCCGCGAATACTTCCCCCGCAGCTACCGACCACCAGACAACCTCTCCTTCGCCACCAGCACCGCCGTCTTCCCCTCTGAAGAACTGCGCGACGTCATCGAGGCCGACTACGAACGCGAGTGCGCTCGCCTCTTCTACGGTTCACACCCGCCGTTCGCCGATGTCATGAAACGACTCCAAGCGCTCCGCGACCTCCTGTAACACCCGCCACAGAGGCCTGCGATCACGCTGAGCTTCGTCCTTTGGCTAGCGGCGCTGCGCATAATCGGCGCCCTGCGCCAGGCACTGGCCCATTCAGGCACTGGGATTCTCCAGTGCCTGGAACCCCCAGAATCGCCGGTGATCCCCGGCAATCCGCACGACGAGTCGACGACGAAGCACCACAGAAGCCCCTGCAAATCGGCCACTTCTAGCGCGCAGCTCTTCTGCATCGCACCCAGGAGGTCGAGGGTTCGAGTCCCCTAGCTCCATCGTGGCGGAACCCCTGCTAGCGCGGGGGTTTCGTCTTTCAGGGGTTGGCCCTAAACCGGCCCGAGTTGCGCTCCGTTTCAGGCACCAGTGCCTTTATTCCGAGATGTGTGACTGGTTCGCCGGAGATTAGGGGCGATTCGGGCGCCGAGCGAGCACCGTCTACCAGTCGGGCTTGACGATTCGCGCTGGCAACCCCGTCACTCGAGCCCGTCGCACGGGCCCGCGGCTGACGACTGGTGCGCCTGTCGCGGGCCGCTTGCGGGTAGGGCTCGTCCGTGGTCTTCGACGAGCTCCCCGGCACCCCGCGTTCCCTATGGCTGGATGGTCCCGAGGCCGCCGGCCTCGCCGCACCCGCGTTGACGACTGACCTCGAGGTCGACGCCTGTGTGGTCGGCGGCGGGATCGCGGGCGTGACCACCGCGCTGGAGCTGGCGCGCGGCGGTCGCTCGGTCGCACTGCTGGAGCGTGACCGTGTGGGGGCCGGCGTCACGGGTCACAGCACCGCGAAGCTGTCCTCGTTGCAGGGCAGCACGTACTCAGAGCTCGAGCGGCACTTCGGCGCGGCGGGCGCCGCCGGTTACGCCGAGCTCAACGAGGGCGCCATCGGCTACGTCGTCGACCAGGTCCAGGTCCTTGGTATCGACTGCGACCTGCGGCGTCGGCCCCATGCGGTGTTCGCCTGGACCGCCGAGCAAGCGCAGGAGCTCGACCGTGAGGCGGCCGCGGCCACGCGCGCCGGGCTCGACGTCCGGCGCACCGACGACCTCGACCTCCCCTTCCCGATCGCGGGCGCGCTCGTGCGCGAGGACCAAGCCGAGTTGCAAATCGCCACCTACGTGCTGGCCTTGGTCGAGGCGCTGCGAGCGGCCGGCGGCCAGGTCTTCGAGGGCACGGTCGCGACACACGTCGGCGAGGGCTCGCGGCCCACCGTTCGTACGGCGGATGGTCCGAAGGTTCAAGCGCGCGACGTCGTCATCGCCACCCACTACCCAATCCTGGACCGCGGTCTCTTCTTCCCCCGGCTGACACCGAAGCGCTCCTACTGCCTGGCTGTGCGCATCCCGGGCCCACTGCCCGACATCATGGCCATCTCGATCAGCTCCCCCACCCGCTCACTGCGCGCCGCGCCCGACCTGGGCAGACCCGGCGAGGAGCTGCTGATCCTCGGCGGTGAGGGCCACAGCGCGGGTGAGGACGGCGACCAGACGCCGGAGCGCTACCAAGCGCTGTGGGCCTTCGCCCGGGAGCACTTCGCCGCGACCGAGACGACGCATCGCTGGTCGGCACACGACATGAGCACCGCCGACGGCCTGCCCTACGCCGGACGCCTGACGCCGCTCTCGCGCCACGTCTGGGTCGCGACCGGCTTTCGCAAATGGGGCCTGACCAACGGCACGGCGGCAGGGCAGATCCTCGCGGCCAGGATCCTCGATCGCGAGCATCCCCACGCCAGCCTGTTCGACACCATGCGCTTCACGCCCCGACGCTCTGCGGTCGGCGTCGCAAAGGAAGGGGTTGAGGACGCCCGCCACCTCGTCGGCGACCGCCTCACGTCACCGAAGGGCCAGACCGCCGATCTCCTCGAGCCCGGCGGCGACGGCCGGCTGCTCGAGCTCGACGGAGACCTCGTCGCAGCCTCGCGCGACACCGACGGGACGCTGCACGCGGTCTCACCGGTGTGCACCCACCTCGGCTGCCGCGTCGCCTGGAACCGCGCCGAGCGCTCCTGGGACTGCCCGTGTCACGGCTCGCGCTTCGGCCCCGACGGACGTGTCCTGCAAGGCCCGGCCGTACAGCCGCTGGCCCGGCGCGCGGGCGATGACGAACGCGCCGCCATCGCCCGCGAGAAGCGCTAAGCGTCCTCAGCGACCTTGCCGGTGGGCTCGTCGAAGCCCGCCGCCTTGCGGAGCTTCTGGGCGATCTCGGCGATGTCCTCAGGCGCGTAGTCGGGCGCGAAGACGTCGGTCTGGGGCGGCAGGTCGTTGGGCAGCGCGCCCTCCGGTGGGCCGTCCTCGACGATCAGGTCCTCCCCGGTCTCGGGGTGCGGGCCGTTGAAGACGGCGACGATCTCGTGGTAGTCGGTCGTCGAGAAGCGATAGAGGATGCGGTGCAGGCCCTTCTTGATGTGCGGCTTGCACTCGGGGATCTTGTCGGTCGGGATCCGCGGGGCGGGAAAGGCCTTCATCATGTCCACGCCGGTGAGGTTCTCCAGCGCGCGGGCGTAGGCGACCTGATGGACGCCGCCGCGGACGAGCAGGTAGCCGGTCAGTGCGCGGGCGACCGGGTGCTCGACCATCTGGTAGACCTTCAACTTGCCGTTGCGAGCACCGGTCTCCAGGAAGAAGTTGTGGGTCAGGTCCTCAACGAGATCGCCCGAGCTGAACACGTAGTCGCCGGTCCATGGGATCTGACGTGAGTCGGCCGGCAGCGCGCCCTTGCCGCCTGCCAGGAAGTGGTGTGAGGCGCCGAGGCCCTTGTACTTGGCCAGCGTCGCGTCCGGCGCCTGCGCATCGATCTGCTCGGGATCGGTCAACATCGTGTTGATGGCCGTGGCGACCACCTCGATGTGACCGAACTCCTCTGCCGCGATGTTCGCGATCAAGTCATAGAACGGCCGTGCGGCCTGGCGGCCGCGGAAGTTGAACGATTGGAAGGTGTAGTTCATGAACGTCGACATCTCGCCGAACCGGCCGCCCATCAGCTCCTGGACGGCGGCAGCTCCGTCGGGGTCGGGATCTGATGGCGGCGGAAGGGCGACGCCAAGCCGGTCGATGCGCGTGATCATCTGATGCGACTCCTGATCGGGGGACAGTGCCTTGACGGGGTCCCTGTCTACGCTCGTGCCGAAACATGAATCGAAGCGAGACAGTTCGCGCCGACTTCACTAGGTGAGACATCGTGTCCCCTTTGGCCTAGGATGGCGTTCATGGCCAAGGACCAGAATCCGGTCGGCAAGCGGCGCCGGCGCCGGAGCGACGCCGCGTTGAATCGGACCAAGCTCGTCGAGGCCGCCCGGCATCTGCTGGCCGACGACCCGGACGCGACGATGATCCAGATCGCCGCCGAGGCGGGCCTCGGTCGCGGCACCGCCTACCGGCACTTCCCGACGCGCGAGCAGCTCGTCGAGGCGGTGCGGCGCCAGGCGCGCGACGACGCCGAGGCCAACGAGCTGGAGTTCGTGCGTCCGCCCGGCGAGCTGGCCCACAAGGCCCCGACCCCGCTGTCGGTCACCGACGTGCTCAACAAGGTCCCACCGTTCCAGCTGGCCGACCAGATCGTCGCCGAGGCCCAGCGCCTGGCCGGCGTGACGGCGGCGGCGATCTACGTCTGCGACCTCGACGGCACAACGCTGCAGCGGATGGCCGGCGGCGGCGGCTTCCCGGAGCGGCTCGCGGTCCCGCTGGCCGTCGGGCCCGAGATACCGCGTGAGGGCGTGGAGCCGTTACGGGCGAGCATCCAGGAGGCACTGCCCGGCGTCACGGTCGCGCCGATGTACCTGCGCGGTCGCGCCACCGGCGTGCTCGTCGCTATCGACGCGGCGGACGACACGCTGCGTGACCTTGCCGCCGAAGCAGCGGCGGCGCTCGCGCTGGCCGGTGACTACACCGACGCGATCGCCACCGCGCGCCGGACGCGCCCGACCAGTGCGGCGGCCGAGATCCAGCAGAACCTCCTGCCGCCGCGGATCATGCGCATCGCCGGCGCGCTGATCGCCGGCAACGTACTACCCGGCTACGACATCGGCGGCGACTGGTTTGACTACGCCGAGAACCGCGACTGCGCGTGGATCGGCATCGCTGACACCGACGGCGACGGCCCGCGGGCCGCGGGGCTCGGCGCCGTCCTGCTCGGCGCATTTCGCGCAGCGCGATACGCGAGCTCGGACCCGGCCGCCGTCGTCCTGGCGATGCACGAGGTGCTGCGTGACGTGTCGCGCAACCGCGCGACCGCGCAGGTGACAATCGCCTGCTTCAACGGCGCGACCTCGACGATCCGCTGGGTGACCTGCGGCGAGCACGCACCGATCCTCATCAGGCCCGACGGCCAACTCGAGGTGCTCGGGCCCGTCCTGCCGATGCTCGGCAAGCGCGGCCTGCCGACAGCGCCCGCGGTTCACGAGCGGCGGCTCGCCGACGGCGAGCGGCTGTTGCTGCTGTCGGACGCGATCATCGACCGGCCGACCGTCGCCGGCCAGAGCCTCGGACTGGAAGGCGTCCGCGAGGCGGTCGCCAAGGCGCCGCTGACCTCGGCGGCGGGCACGCTGCGCGCGGTCGAAGACGCGGTTCGAGAGGCCGTCCAGGATCCGTTGTCTGACGACGCGACGGTCGTCGTCCTCGTGCCGAACCCGGCGATCGCCGAGTCGCGAGCGCCTGACGCGGCGGGCGGCGCGACTCGTCCTTGAGCCGCGCCACACCGTGCCGGCCTACGTGTGGGTGGTGACGCTTTCGCGGGCGGCTTGCGCGGAGTCCTGCGCACTGCCCTTGAGCGCCTCGGCGTGCTCGGAGCCCTGCTCCTGCGCGGTCTGCTTGGCCGCGTCGGCCGCACTGGAGGCGGTCTCCGATACCACGGCCTTGCCGTGCTCGAGCGCCTCCTGACCGGTGTCCTTGATCTGGTCCTTGACCTGGTCGGCCATCGGGCCGAGCTTCTCGTCCTCGACCTTGGTCGACGGGATCAGCATGCCCGCCAGGAACCCGACGGCAACTGCGCCGACGGCGAGGCCGAGCGGATTCTCCTGGACGATGCCGACCGCCTGACGGGCGCCATGCTTGACATCGCCGGTCGAGGGCGCCGCACCCGTCACCTTGTCCTTGACCGCTCCGACCTTGTCGCCGGCGCGGGCCTTGACGTCGGTCTTGTAGCCCAGTGCGTCGACGGTGTCGCCCATGCGCTCGCGTGTGTCTTCGATGTCCCTGCGGATCATGTCCGGGTCTTGGCCCATCGCACGTCCTCCTTTACGGTCTCGACGGTCTGTGGTGCAGGCGGTGTCGCCTGCTTGATCTTGTTCTTGCCCTGCAGGGCCAGCACGCCGGCGACGGCGGCCCAGACGGCGGTCATGATCAGGGCCGCGAGCCAGAACGCCATCGCGGTGTCCAGCACCCCGATCAACGTCGCCGTCAACGCGGCGAGCGTCAGCAGCCCGGCGACGCCCGCGCCACCGAGCATCCCGGCGCCCGTCCCGGCGCGCTTGCCCTGCTGCTCGAGCTCGGCTCGCGCCAGTGCCAGCTCCTGCTTGACCAGCGTCGAGGTCTCCTCAGAAAGCTGCTTGAGGAGGTCGCCGATCGGCTGCTCGCGCAGGTCGGTGTCCTGGTGGCCGGCCATCACAGCGCCCGGCCGCCCGGCGTTCCGGCAACGCGCTCCTCGGCCGTCAGCGTGTCCGCGAACTGCTCACCGGAGACCGGTGTCGTGCCGGCGCCCGGGGCGTCGAGGCCGCCGTCGCCGACGAAGCGCGTATCGCCGGGCTCGGTCGGCCGGGGCAGCGCGCCGCGGCCGCTGTCGGCTGTCCCGTTGCGCGCTTGGTAGCGATTGCTGCTGGACGCCTTGAGGAAGCGTGACGCTGCGAACCCGAGCGTCAGGCCACCGGCCATCACCGCCCACGGGTTCTTGCGCGCAACGTCCTCCACGTCATGCAGGATCTTGTCGGCGTCAGACTCGGTCAGCCAGCTGCCTGCCCGCTCGACGTGATGGGCGGCCTGGTCGGCCAGCTTTGCCGGACCGTCCTTGCCCTGCTCGCGCAGCTGATCGCCGACCGCGCGCAGGTCGCCACCCTGCTCGCTGACCTTGCGGCCCGCGTCGGTCGAGCGCTGGTCGACCTGGCTGCGGATCTGCTCACGGGCTTGGCCCGCTGCCTGTTGCGCCTTCTCCTGCGCTTGTCCGGCGACCTCGGTCGCCTTGTCCTTGACCTGGTCGCCGGTCCCGGCGTCGGTCTGTGTCATTGGTCCTCCAACGGTTGCGGATGCTGCTCTCTGCTGCCGGGCTCCCCGGCCGGGACAGCAAGCAAACGAGACATCTCGCGGTACACAAGCGCTCGCCTCGGGCATGAAGTGAAACATGACCCGTGACACCTCTGAACGACGCTTCAGCCGCAACCGTCAAGCGGCCGATGCCGCGCCCGACGACCCGACCGACCTGTCGGGGCGCTCGTGGTGGGCGGTGCTGAAGCGCACCGTCAAGGCGTTCAAGGCCGACAACCTGACCGACTGGGCCGCCGCGCTGACCTACTACGGCGTCCTGGCGATCTTCCCGGCGATCATTGCGCTGGTATCGATCATCGGCCTGATCGGCCCGTCGGCGACGCAGCCGATCCTCGACAACCTCGCGGCGCTCACACCCGGACCGGCCAACGACATCCTGTCGGGCGCGGTCAAGCAGGTCGCAAGCAGCCGCGGCAGCGCGAGCTTGGCCTTCATCTTCGGGATCGCGCTGGCGATCTGGAGTGCGTCGGGCTACGTCGGCGCGTTCGCGCGCGCCTCCAACGCGATCTACGAAGTTCCCGAAGGACGGCCGTTCTGGAAGCTGCGCCCGATGCAGCTGTTCGTCACCACCGTGATGATCCTGCTGATCGCCGCGTGTGCGCTGGCGGTCGTGGTCACCGGCCCGGTCGCCAAGCAGCTCGGCGACGTCGTCGGCGCCGGCTCGACCGCGGTGACCGCCTGGGACATCGCCAAGTGGCCGATCATCGCGCTGGTCGTCAGCCTGATGTTCTCGGTCCTGTACTTCGCCGCGCCCAACGTCAAGCAACCGGGGTTCAAGTGGATCACGGTCGGCGGCGTGCGTCGCGCTGGTCGTGCTGCTGGCCGCCTCGGCGCTCTTCGCCGTGTACGTGGCCAACTTCGCCTCCTACAACAAGACCTACGGCGCGCTAGGCGGCGTGATCGCGTTCCTGGTGTGGTTGTGGGTCGCCAACCTCGCGTCCTGCTCGGCGCCGAGCTCAACGCCGAGCTGGAACGCGACCGCGAGCTCGCCGCCGGCCAACCCGCCGAAGACGAACTGCAGATCGAGCTGCGCGACGACCGTAAGGTCGAAGATCAGTCATAAGCGTGAGCAACCCGGGTAACGCACGCCAGACATGGCCCACAACGTCACCACCTTCCCGGTTCCCATCAAGCAGGTCTTCGCCGTCCTGGCCGACCCCAAGACCTATGCGTACTGGGTCGTCGGATCCGACACGATCCGCGATGCCGATGCGTCATGGCCCGCCGTCGGCGCCAAGCTGCACCACCGCGTGGGCGCCGGACCGTTCAAGCTCAACGACAACACCGAGGTCCTCGAGGTGAGTGAGCCCGTGCGCCTGGTACTCCAGGCACGCGCCCGGCCGCTCGGCACCGCCCGCGTCGTCCTCGATCTCATCGAACTCGGCAACCGCACCCAGCTCACCATGGTCGAAGGCCCCGGCGACCGCATCAGCCGCCTACTTCACAACCCCCTCACCGACTTCCTGCTGCGGCGACGCAACGACGAGGCGTTGCGCCGGCTCGGCCGGCTGGTCGCCCAACACGATGACATGCCCACACAGGGACGGCGCTAGCGCCTGGGGCGCCGGCACGCTACGGCGATCCAAGAGTTCTTCGAACCCGGCTACGACGAGGTCTACGTCAACCAGATCGGCGACGACCAAGAGGGCTTTTTGAAGTTCATGGCCGAGGAGATCGCGCCCCGGTTCCGTTCCTGAAGGCGATGCCGCCGAGCTCGTCGCCCAACGTTCGGTCCGAACGCGGACGCCGAACGGTGGCGGTCGTTCGCCGCGACCCCGCTGCGGTGATGTTCCCCACGTCGACACGCCGGTCCGGCACAGGGGGCGGCGGGTCGATGCGTCTGAAGGAAGCGGGCGGCACCAAGCACCCCGAAGCCATCAGATCTTCTGTTCGATCAAGGAGGTCTTCGATGTTGTCCCAGCACCAGCACCCGGCAGTCCCAGAGCGAGCCACACGCCACGGCGACGCTCAGCTGCAGTTGGTCCGCCGCTACGCCAAGCTGCTGCGCGAATCCGCCTCCGCAGCACGGGCGATCTCGACCCAGCCCGCCCAGGGTGTCACCTCACGCCGGTCCTCCACACCCGACGGCGTCATCAGCGAATAGACCCACGCCACCCGTTTCACCACTTCCGAAAGGAGCTATCGCCATGACCAAGGACCACGGACCGAGCGTCAAGAACGACAAGCAGTACGAAGGACTGCGCGAGAAGGGCATGAGCAAGGAGCGCGCCGCCAAGATCGCCAACACGCCCGGCGCCTCGAGCAAGGGCGGCAAGAACAGTCATAGCGGGGGCTCGAGCCAGAGCCGCAAGAGCAGCGGCTCGGGAAGCGGCGGCAACCGCAAGCAGAAGCAGGAGGCCGGCCGCAAGGGCGGCAAGGCCGCCAGTCACTGACCAGCCCCAGTCCTCGATGCGCCAGCGCCGTCTTGGCCGTTATCCGCCACCACCGTTGGTGGCGATCAGGAGGATCGGGGCGGCGACGGTGAGGACGCAGATCAGCGCGAAGTAGGCCCAGCCGAGGACGCGGGCGAGCCAGCCGTTGGCGTGCTCGCCCATGATCTTCCGGTCGCCCGCGACCAGCAGGATCGGCAGGTAGGTCAGTGGGAGCGCGATGACCGAGAGCACGACGGCGTACTCGGTCAGCTCGATCGGGTCGATGCCGGTGGCGATGACCATGTAGCCGCCGAGCAGGCAGGCGATCCACGTGAGGTCCCAGCGCAGCGGCTTGTCGGCCTTCTTGCCCCAGGGCCAGCCCTGGTGCTGGGCGAGGTTGTAGGCGGCCGAGAACGCGGTGTCGATCGCGGCGCCGCCCAGCGCGAAGAGCACGCCGACGCCGGCGAGGATCAGGCCGGTCTCGCCGTAGGCCTGCTGGGCGCCGAGCAACGGCGTCCCGATGTGCGAGGGGTCGACGCCCACCGGGTTGAAGACCTGCGCGGCCATGACCAGCAGGCCGACGGCGATCGTCGCGCCGAGCCCGTAGCCGATGATCGCGTTGGCGCGGTTGACGCCGAGGTCCTCCTCGGTCCAGCCCTCCTCGCGGGCGCCCGAGGAGTAGAAGTAGATCTCGTAGGGCATGAACGCCGCGGCGACGAGGCCGACGGCGAAGTACCAGTACAACGTCGAGCCCTGGGCCTGCGAGACGAAGCCGTTGCCGACGCGGTGCCAGTCGGATCCGAGGTGCAGCGCGGCGGCGACGAAGACCAGCAGCGCGAGCCCGCCGTAGCCGAAGATCCGCTCGATCCAGCCGAAGCTGAAGAACCAGCACACGCCGAGCAGCGCGACGGTGCCGATCAACATGAAGGTCTGCTCGGGACCGTCGAAGAACAGCTGGAGGACGAGGCCGACGCCCCCGAGTTCGGCCGCCAGCGTCAGGAACGTGAGCACCAGCGAGGAGACGAGCGTCGCGGTCGCCAGGCGCCGGCCGTAGCGCTCGGTCACCAGCTCGAAGTTGGCCTTCTTGACGATCGCCGCCACCCGGCCCGACATCTCGGCGAAGACCATGATCCCCAACAACCCGACGGGCAGCGCCCAGAGCAGCTGGTAGCCGAACTTCGCGCCGGCCTGGACGTTGAAGACCAGGTCGCCGATGTCGAGGTAGCCGCCGATGGCGGCGATGATCCCCAGGGCGATCTGCAGGAGCTTCTTCACAGCTGCTCCGTGAGACGGTCGGCGCGCTTGGAGAGCGCGTCGAGCCGGCGCTCGACGTCGCGAGCAGGAGACCCGTCGCGAGATGTCGGCGGCCCGGCATGGCCGTCAGACCGTACCCAGCACCTCCGCCCCACAGTCACAAACCGACAGACCAAAATCTGGCCGGCGTCCACCGTTTTGACGAACAGCTCGTGGGGGAATTGATCCTGGCAGAACGACGCGGCGAGGCCCGATTTCTGTCTGCCCTCTCAGGAGAAACACTCTTGTCCGTCACAACAGCAATCCCCCGTGATGATCTTGTCGTCCTTCGCACGTACGCACGCACAGGAGACCTGAACCTGCGACGCCGGCTGATCGAGCGGTACCTCCCGCTGGCACGCTTTGCGGCCGCGCGATACAGCCGGAGCTCGGAGCCGTTTGACGACCTCGTTCAAGTCGCCTCAGTCGGCCTCATCAAGGCAATCGATCGCTTCGACCCCGACAACGGTGCCTCGTTCAGCTCTTACGCCCTCCCGACGATGCTGGGCGAGTTACGACGTCACTTCCGTGACCGCAGCTGGACCGTGCGGCCGCCGCGTGATCTTCAGGAAGATGCCCTGACGGTCGAACGCACGACAAGCGATTTGCAGGCGGCCCGCAGCGTCCCGCCAACCGTCGAGGACATCGCGAAAGCGTGCAGCCTGACGATCGAGATGGTGCTCGACGCTCGGCAAGCACTCGCTGGACGCGACGCGACCTCCTTGTCAAGCGCGCGCGCCCGCGACGACGGGGATGCGCCGAGCCTCGAGCGCTGGCTGGGAGTTCTCGACGATGGGTTCGAGCGAGCCGAGCAACGCGCCACGATCCAACGGCTGGCCGCACATCTCACCAAGCGCGAACGTCAGATCATCCGGCTTCGCTTCGAAGAGGATCTGACCCAGACGGAGATCGGCGCGATCATCGGCGTGTCGCAGATGCAGGTCTCTCGCATCCTGCGAGCGGCAATGAACAAGCTGCACGCGTCCGCAGCTCAGACAACGTGCGTCTGACCCTCAGCCGCAGGACGGATCTCGACCACCACCGAGTCGTTGACCCAAGTCGTCACATCCCGCGCCCGAAGGCGCGGAACGCGCTGGTCATCTCCTCATCGGTCGCGTCCGGTCGTGCGTCGTCACGGTCGGAGTCCTCGGCGACCAATCGGGCGTTGGCCTCCAACACCACGCTCTCGATCATGTGACGAACGTCGCCCTCCTGTCCGCGCGCCACGGCCTCGACCACGATGCTCTTGGACTTGACCTCGATCGGCCACGTGGGATCGAGCCGCTCCAGGATCGATGCTGCCTCTTTGGCCCAGTGCTTGGACGCCTGCCCGGTCAAGGGAAGCTTCACCTTGCCGTTCTGAGCCTCCGTCTTTGCCCAATCGACGCTGACCGCCTCAGATCCCGATGTCGCCATGATCGCCGGGCTTCCCGCCCCGGCTCAGGCGAAAACCGCGAGACAAGCAGCGCCAGAACGGGCACATCACTGCCGATGGCCACCAAGAAGCCGCCACCCGCGGCGATCCTCGACATCGACGGCACGCTCGTCGACACCAACTACCACCACGCGATCGCGTGGTTCCGCGCCTTCGCCCAACATGGGCACATCGTCGCGCTCTGGCAGATCCACCGCCACATCGGGATGGGCGGCGACAAGCTGGTGGCCGCACTGCTCAGCGAGGAGGCCGAGGCGCGCGAGGGCGACGCGATCCGCGCTGCCGAGCAGGCGCTCTATGGAACGTTCATCGCCGAGGTCGCTCCGTTACGCGGTGCCCGCGCGCTGATCGAGGAACTCCACGACCGTGGCCGCCGCGTCGTCCTCGCCTCCTCGGCCAAGGCCGGCGAAGTCGATCACTACCTCGACCTCCTCGACGCCCGCGACCTCGTCGACGGGTGGACGACCGCAGCCGACGTGCAGCAGACCAAGCCGGCGCCCGACCTCGTGCTCGCCGCACTGCAGCAGCTCGACGGCGCCCCGGCGATCATGATCGGCGACTCGACCTGGGACTGCCAAGCCGCCAAGGCCGCCGGCATCGACTCCATCGCCGTACTCACCGGAGGCTTCTCCGAAGAGGAGCTGCTCGACGCAGGCGCCTCGAAGGTCTTCCGCTCGATCGACGAGCTGCGCACCAGCCTGGATGACACGCCGCTCGGATAGCGACCGAGCCCCTTCAGGGGTCGTCAGGCTGCGGGCTTGAGGACGACCTTGGTCCAGCCGTCGTCGCGATTGTCGAAGTGGTTGTAGGCGTCGGGTGCGTCGGCGAGCGGCAGCTCGTGGGAGATGATCTGCGAGGGCTTGACCTTGCCGTGGTGGATCAGGTTGCCCAGGCGCCGGTTGTAGGCCTTGACGTTGCACTGACCGGTCCCGATCTTCTGGCCCTTGAACCAGAGCATCCCGTAGTCGAAGGGGATCTTGCCCTGGTTGGTCAGCTCGTCGGGCGCGCCCGGGTCCTCCGGCAGGAAGACGCCGACCACGCCGATGCCGCCGGTCGGCCGCACCGCGGCGACGAGGTTGTTCATGGTCAACGTCGGGTCCTCGTCGCCGTGGTGGTCGTGGGCCTGGTAGCCGACGCACTCGGCGCCGCGGTCGGTGCCCTCGCCGCCGGTCTGCTCCAGGATCTGCTCCACGGGGTCGCTCTGCGACGGGTCGATCGGGATCGCGCCGAGCTGCTCGATCAACCTGATGCGGTCGGGCTGGTGCTCGATCACGAAGATCTGCGAGGCGCCCTTGACGTCGGCCGAGAGCGCGGCCATCAGGCCGACCGGCCCGCCGCCGGAGATCGTGATGGACTCGCCGGGCAGCAGCCCGGCCAGCTCGGTCGCGTGGAAGCCGGTCGGGAAGATGTCGGACAACATCACGTAGTCGTTCTCCTTCTCCTTGGCGTCCTCGGGCAGCACCAGGCAGTTGAAGTCGGCCCACGGCACGCGCAGGTACTCGGCCTGTCCGCCCTGGTAGGGACCCATGCCGGCAAAGCCGTAGGCGGCGCCGGCCGCGTCGGGGTTGGCCGTCAGGCAGAAGCCGGTCAAGCCCGCGTTGCAGTTTCGGCAGTACCCGCAGCCGATGTTGAACGGCAGGACCACGATGTCACCCAGCTTGACGTTCTGCACCGCGTCACCGACGGCCACGACCTCTCCGAGGTTCTCATGACCGAGGACCCGGCCCTCCTCCATCTCGGTCCGGCCCTCGTACATGTGGAGGTCCGAGCCGCAGATGTTGGTCGTCGTGAGCTTGATCACGACATCGGTGGGCTGCTCGATCGTCGCGTCGGGCACCTCGGAGACGCTCACGTCGCGCGCGCCGTTATAGACCAGAGCCTTCATGAAGTCGCTGTCCTTCGTGTCGAGGGTTCTCCCTGGAGACTTGCCGGCCCGCAGCCGCTGCAAACGCCCACTTCAGCTCGTGCGCTGCGCGCGTCATGCATTCGGTGGCTTGGGGATCGGCGTCGCCACCAGCGCTCGCGCGACGTGCACAAGCACGTGGGCCATCGCATCGCCGGTGCTGTGCGTCCAGCCGGTGTCCTCAGAGGTCAGGTACTCCTCCTCCCCCGGGCCCGGCCCCTTGTTCCAGTAGGTCCACGCCTGTCCGGGGAAGGTGAAGCCGACATCGATCGCCGCCTGGGCCAGCTCGCCGATGACATGGTGCGCACCGTCCTCGTTGCCGGTGACGACCACGCCGCAGACCTTGTTGAAGGCGATGGGCGTGCCGTCCTTCCGGGTCTCGGAGACCAGGGCGTCGAGGCGCTCCATCACGCCCTTGATCACGCTGCCAGGCTGGCCCATCCACGTCGGCGTCGCGAAGACCACGATGTCGGCCGCGAGCACCTTCTCGTGCAGCGCCGGCCAGCCGTCGCCGGGCCGCACCGCCTCGGAGACCACGCCCGGGGCGACGTTGTGATCGACCACCCGCACATGCTCGACCTCCACCTCGTGCTCGACCAGGCGGTCGCCGACGTAGCGCGCCAGCCCCTCGGTGTTCGACGTCTCGGGCGACGGCTTCAGCGTGCCGTTGAAGATCAGTGCCCGTGGGCTACTCGGTCTCGCCCGGCAGAGGCCGGTCGTGGCTCAGGCCAACCGGCCGGCCGGATCCGCGGATGCCGTCGACGTGCAACACGATGCACTGGCCGGCTTGGCTTGGCACGTAGACGCTGTGGCCTCACTCAGCCGGTCGCACCAGCGGGGTGCGTCGACTGCGGACTACGGCGGGCTCGTCAGCGCGGCGATCATGAATGTCGAGCCAAGCCCCTGCGCCGGGTATCTCGAGTGCATGCCCAACCGACGAGTCGTGATCGACCACATGGCGATCGGCGTCAGCGACCTGCGCACCAGCCGCCGGTTCTACCTCGCCGCGCTAGCCCCACTCGGCTTCGTCGAGCAGGGCAGCTGGAGCGAAAACGCGCGCGAGATGGCCTTCGGTCCCGAGGATCTCGACGACTTCGCGATCTCCACCCACTACCCGACGACAGCCGGAGGCCACGTCGCCTTCGCCGCCGAATCACGCCGGCAGGTCGACGCCTTCCATGACGCCGCGATCGCGGCCGGGGGCGCCGACAACGGAGGCCCAGGCGTTTCGGCCGGAGTACTCCGTGGGCTACTACGGCGCGTTCGTGCTCGATCCCGATGGCTACAACATCGAAGCGGTCTACCACGAACCCCAGCACCAGGACTGAAGTAGCTCCTGAATCACCGACTCCGGAAGCTCACCACGCGGCGTCCTGGCCACGCGTTGAAGGGCTGGATGACACGGACAACCACCTCTCCGTCGAGGGTTTGAGAGCTTGTCTCCTTGGGCCATGCCCCCGGCCGTTAGCGCGGCGCGGGGGCGCTGATTTACGGGTTCGCCCCGATCAATCCCATGTGTGGCCGCCAGCAGTCAAGCGACGCCGCGAGCACCCGACCGCCGGCCTGCATCAGGTTCAGGCACTCAAAATCCCTGGAGTGCCTGGATCCCCGGCAATCGGCGATAATCCGCGGGATCGACCGCGCTATGCGGCACGCCCCCGGCGATCGTTGGGGTCCTCAGCGCGAGCGGGCTGCGGCGTGGCGGGCGTCACCGAGGTAACGCGCCGTGGGGTGAGCCTTCGGGCGTGCCGTGAGGACGAGCGTCGCCAGCCGCGAGCGCGGGTTGACGACCGCGTTGCCGAGCGTGTGGCCGCCGGCACGGAACCTGACTGTCCCTACGGGCCGGCCGCCGCGGGCCGTGGTGACGCGGGCGACGAGCAGCTCGCCCTTCGTGCGCCGCACGACCCGCAGGCCGACCTTCGCGGCCACGCGGCTCGCGAGGTGCTTGCAGCGCAGCTTCAGGCGCAGGTCGGTCACGGGCGGCGGGATCTTCAACACCTTCGTCTTGCCCGCGCTGCAGCCGGCGTGCGTGGCGGTGACCTGGTAGAACCCGGCCAACACGTCCCATCCGAACGCGCCCAGCGCGTCGGTGCGCCCAGGGTTACGCCGGTTGGCCGGCGACATCACCGCGCTGCCGTTCGGGACTGCGACGAGCCTGGCGCTCGTGCTGTCGCCGCGCAGCAGCGTGACGCGCGCGTCGAGCAGCGGCACGCCCGTGGTGCTGACGACGATGCCGCTGGGATCGATGTAGCCGCCGCCACCGCCGCCTGACGGGGGCTTGGGCTTCGGCGGCTTGGGCTTGGGCTTGGCGTCGCACGACTCGCCGTCGGCCGCGTGCGCCCGCACCCGGGCGCTCGCGGCCGGCGGCGTCCCGGAGTGGGCGGTCAGCGAGACCCGCGGCGTCTCGTAGGACCAGCTGAACGCCCCGTGAACGCGCTGGCCCAGCGGCGGCACCTGGAAGGACACGGTGACCGCCGCGCCGCGCAGCGCGACCACGCCGTCGGTGGCCTTGGCGAGCTGGACCGGCGTCCCGCCGACCAGGATCTGCGCCGACATCTGCGGGGCCGGACCGCTCGCGGCGGCCGCGGCGCCGGGCGCCACCGAGCGCAGCGCGGCGCGCGGGACCGGCACACCGGTGAGGTTCTGGACCGCGTCCGCGAGGCCGTCGTGGATGGCCTTGCCGACCGCGTTGGCCAGATCCGAGCCGCCGTCGAAGATCCCGCGCGACGCCGCACCGAGGCCGGCGCTGATCCGGTTCTCCAGCGACGTGATGATGCTGTCGAAGAGCCGGACGTACGCCTTGTAGGCCTCGGGCGGGCAGGGGCCGTCGTAGTGCGGGGCGTGGACGGTGTACTCCGTCAGGACCTGCACCTTCCCGGTGGAGAACTGGTGCTGGCGGACGCGGACGTCGAGGCTCGCCCCCCACTCCAGCGGGATCGTGAACGAGTAATAGGCGTCGCCGTTGGGGTCGTAGTTGAGCTTCGGGAGCGACCCGATGATGTTCTGGATCGTGCCGATCGTGTCCGAGCTCCCGCCGCCCTTCGCCGCGTGCGCGACGGCCGACGCCGAGGCGGACGCGCTCCCGCCCGTCGCCGGGTTCTCGACGCCCGCGATCCCCGCCGGATGCCCGGCGCTGTCGTAGCTGACGGCGAGCATGTCGTAGGCGTCGAGCGAGAAGCCGCCGTCGGTGCCGTCGCCCGGGTCGAGCCCGATGTGGCCGGTGACCGGCAGCAGCAGCAGGCTCCCCGGATCCGACGAGGCCGGGATGTCGACCGGCACGTCGAAGCCGAACGGCTCGTTCCAGTTGACCACCGGCACGCCGTCGGTCAGGCGGCCGCCCGGCGTCAGGAACGAGCTGCCCCCGGAGATCGGGTCGGGGGCCGACAGCTGGAAGTCCTCGGTGACCGTGCCGGGCACGATCGTCACCGTCGCGCTGGCGCCCGACAGCGAGCCCGACGCCGGGAACACCTCAACGTCGCGGGTGCCCGACGGCAGGCTGGCGATGGCGTAGGTCCCGTCGGCCGAGGTCGTGACCTGGCGGCAGTCGTTGAACCCGGGCGGCACGCAGGCCCGGACCGTGGCGCCGGCCAGCGGCGCGCCGCTGTCGCCGTTGGAGACCGTGCCGGCCAGCGTCCCGATCGTCGCGCCGCTGCCCGTCAGCGCAACGCCGTGCGGGCTGCCGGACGCGTCGTCGGCGAACGCCAGCCGCGCATCGCGCTCACCGGCGGCGGTCGGCGTGAACGTCAGCGTGGCGGTGCACGAGCCGCCGGGCGCGATCGCCTGGCCGGCGCAGCCGTCGGCGCTGATCGCGTAGTCGCGGGCGCCGTCGCCGCCCACCGAGGAGCCCGACACCGTCAGCGGCGCGGTGCCGTTGTTGCGGACCGTGACCGTCTGGGGAGCGCTCGCCCGCCCGACGCCGACCGCGCCGAACGCGAGCGCCGACGTGCTCAGCGACACGGACGGCACCGGGCCGGACGTCACCACGACCGAGCGCGTGACCGCCGCCAGCGGGCTGCCGACCTTCACCGCCGTCTGACCGGTGTAGACCGTCGGACCGGTCGAGGTCCCGGCCGACGACGTCTCGGTGAGCGTCGCCTGGTAGCTGCCGCCGCCCGCGTACACGTGGGTCGTCGTCGGCGTAGTGGTCGTGATCGGCGCGCTGCCGTCGCCGAAGTCCCACCGGTAGGAGGCGATCGCACCGAAGCGGATGGTCGAGCAGGACGGCGTGGCGCCGCAGGTGGCGTCGAAGCTCGTGGCCGATCCCGACGGCGCGCCGCTGACGGTGAAGTCGGCGTGCGGCGCCTGGTCGGGCGTGACGGCCATGCCCCACGGCTCATTCGGGTTGGTCGTGATCGTCGTCTGCGCGCCGTCGGCGGCGCCGTCCTTGACCGGGATCGCGATGACCTGGTCGCTGCGGAACGGACCGCCACCACCACCGCCGAGCTGCGTGAAGCCGTCGCCGACGTAGAGCTTGCGACCGTCGGGCGTGATCGCCATCGGCCAGATCTGCCCGCGCGTGGGGTCGTCGGAGAACTGGACGGGGATCGGCGTGCGCCGGGTCTGCGTCGCGATGTCGATCGGCAGCACCTCGTCGGCGCCGCCGCCGATCGCGTTGACCGCGACGTAGGCGATCGCGCCGTCGGGGCTGATCGTGACGGTCTGCAACGGCTGGCCGTCGGGCGTCGCCACGTTGGTGACGTGGCTGCCGTTGGCCAGGTCGACGAACGACACCTGGCGGGAGTCGATGTCGGCGACGACGAGCGTGCGCCCGTCCGGCGTGATCGCGATCCCGTACGGGCACGACGAGGCCGCGCTCGGACAGCCAGGCCCCGGGCTCGCCGGGGTCGTGCCGACCGCGATCGGGGTCGCGTGTCCGCCGCTGGCGAGGTCGACGACGCTGACCTGGCCGGCCTGACGGTCGGAGACGTACGCAGAGCGCCCGTCGGGGCTGATCGCGATGTGCTGGGCGCCGTCGCTCGTGCCGTCGGAGATCGGGGCGGAGATCGTCAGCGGCTGCGTGGTCAGGTCGGTCTTCACGAGCTGGCCGCCGTTGACCGCCATCCAGAGCGTGCGCCCGTCCGGCGTGACCGCGGCCTGCAGGGGGTAGATGGCGGAGCTGGTCGTGACCGTCGCCCCGGTGACCGGCGTGGCACCGGAGAGATCGACCGGCGTGAAGCCTCTCTGGGCGCCGCCGATGTTGGCGATGTAGGCCGTCAGCCCGTCGGGGCTGATCGTGACGCCGGTCGGCTGCTGGCCGCCGAAGAACGCCGCGCCCGCCGTGTCGGTCGCCGTGTCGATCGGCGTGGCCTGGTTGTCGGGGAGGATGTCCCCGCTGACGATCAGCTGCCACGGCCGCGCCGCAGCACCGGCGGCGCCGAGCGCCGGCCACGTGCACATCATCAGAACGATCGCGAGCATCGTGCGGCCGACCGCACGACGAACCAGCGTGCATGCCCACATCGGGGCGAGGATATGCCGCCAATGCGCCGGAAGGTGGAAGCCTGGTCGATCGGTTGGGATCCTCGAGTCGCAGCGCCGGCCGTCAGGCACCGGCCCTTCTGTCGCGCAGGCTTCTTGCATCGCACCCAGTCTGAATAGGACTTCACCGTCGGAGTGCTCGCCAACGCCGCCCTCGTGGAACTGCGTGCCGAATTTGGCACTCCGATCTCAGCCCACGACCTCGGCAGATTTCTCGGCCTCTCGGGTAACTGAGGCGGGCGGCCCGCTAGGAGCCCTAAGGCAGTCGATGACACCGGCACGAGCGGCACGTGACTGCCTGGGTACGCCGATAGGGTCCCGGCGATGGTCGACACCAGCGCCCAGGACGATCCGGCCGCCGACGCGGCGCGCGTCTGGCGCTCGGCGGCGGTCACCGACTCCTCTGGGGTCGTCGGCTCGGCCGCCATCACCGCCTCGCGGGCAATCGTGGGCTCGGCGGGCGTAGCCGGATCGGTCGGCGTGGTCGGCTCGGCGGGCGTCATCGGAGCATCGGGCGTGGCCGGCAGCATCGGTGTCGGCGGCTCCGCTGCCGTCGTCGGCAGCCTGGGGGTCGGGCTCAGCATCGGGATCGTCGGCTCGAAGGGCATCTTCGCCGGCCTCGCCAACGTCGGCTGCGCAGGCTGTGTCGGCTGCATCGGCTGCGTGAACTGCAAGGGCTGCGTGGGGTGCATCGGCTGCGTCGGGCTGACCGGTGCGGTCGGCCGTATCGGCGAGCGCGCCGCGTAGCCGGGCGCCGCCGTGCCTGCGCCTGAGCCGATGGGCGCGCTGCCGGGTCTCAGCGCACGGGAGTGGGCCGCCGAGCAGCTCCGGTCGCACGCTGGACTACGCCGTCATCCGGCCGCGCCTCCAGGCCTCGGTTGCCAGGCCGCGCGCCGGCCGAGCGGTTGCCCGGAGGAGCCGTACCCATCAGGATCGCCGCATGACCTTCCGCGACGAACCGGACTTGGAGCGCTGGCTGGCCGTCCTCGACGCACCCGATCCGCTGACGATCACCTGGGAATTCCCGAACGACCTGCTGAAGGCGGAGTACCTCGGCACGATTCCCAGACGCTCCGATGCCGAGGTCCGCGCGCTCCTTCGCCATTTCCTGCCCGAGGCGTGCAGCCTCGGGATCGACGAGCACCGCCTCGAAACGGCGCGGTTCTGGACCGAGAACGCCCACCCGATGGAGGCCGCCGGCCTTCCGACACCCACGGGGTTCGACTCGGAGTACTTCCGGCGCCTCCTGGACGCCGAAGACGACGATTCGGCACCGCCTCCGTGGCCCGACCTGACATGGGTGCTGGATCTCCTGCCTCGCAAGCCCGTAGACGCAATCGATGCCATCGACTCATATCTCAGCGCACACCTGATGGTGCTCCCCGACGGGAGAATCCACGGGCTCGTGGACGCGCAGGCGGTGATCCGCGCGATGTGGATCGCCAACCCCGCCGGCGCCGGCGAGAAGCTCGCCGCCCTGGAAGCTCTCAGCGGCGAGGACTTCGAGCACGTCGTCGAGTGCCTCTACCACGCGCGTGGCTGGGCGACGTCGATGACGGCTCGTAGTGGAGACGGCGGCTGGGACCTCGAGGTGTCTCTCGACCGGCCCGGCTCTCGCGAGCGCAGCATCGTCGAGTGCAAGCGCTGGAAGGGACATCGTGTTGGCGTACGGATCGTCCGGCAGCTCGTCGGCGCGTGGCGCCCCGGCGGAGCGACGAAGCGCATCCTCGTCACGACGAGCACGTTCACGCGACCGGCCCGCAAGGAGGCGTCCGTGCAGCCACAACTCGAGCTGATCGATTGGGCCGAGCTTCTTCCCCTGCTCGACGAGCATCTCGGAGCGGACTGGCACCACGGTCTGGGATGGCACATCGAGCAGAGCCGTCGGCGTCACCGCGATCAGCGGTGAGCAAGGCTCCGTCGCTGTAGCTCAACGCTGCGGCAGTCCTGAGATCCCGCCGGCGGTTCATCCCGGAACCGACGCGACCCCACCCGAGCGCTTGCGCTAGTGATAGGCCTTGTTGACCCCATACACGGCTTGGGAGTGCGTGAAGCCGTCGAATTCCAACTGATGGATGAGGCCGGACTTCGAGAACGACGTGATGTCCAGGTACGACTTGGCCTTCTTGACCGCCTGCGCCTTCCAGCTCACCCGGACGTGGTTGACGGCCCAGCCGGCGTCCGAGCTGGAGAAGCCATCGAACTTGAGCTGCTTCTTGAGCCCGGACTTCGAGAACGCCGAGATGGACAGGTACGAGTTGGCCTTGTCCAGAGCGTTGCGTTGTCCGCCCGTGGAGGCCGAAGCGGTGCCCACCAGCGAGAGCACGGTGATGGCGACCAATGCGAGTCTGAGGAAGTTCTTCATGGTGTTGCCCTTGCGTGGTTGTCGTTGTGGGCGAGAGCGAGCACCGACACAATTCGGTGAGCTTCGCTAATCCTCGACAAGCATCGGTGCTTCCACAATCCCCAGTTTTGGGGTGCGGTACGCCGACGGACGTTCTGCTCAGGCTCAATTGGCTGAGCGTCGTCCTCAGCGGGCGACCACCTGCAGCGTTTCGGTCATCGCTTCGGCACCAGGACCTGCGCGAGCGCTCCGCTCCGGAAGCGTTGCTCATCGACAACCTCGAGCTTCAGGTGCTCCTCGAGGTCGGCGAATGGGCTGCGGCCCGCACCGATCGCAATCGGAACCGTCGACAGTTGGAACTCATCGACGAGGCCCAGGCGCGTCAGCGACTTGGCGAAGTCGGGACCACCATGGACCAGGACCGTCCCTTCGTCGTCCCGGGCCTTCAGGTCCGCAATGCCCGCGCTCAGGTCGCCGAAGATCTCGGCCGGTCCCCATTCCGCCGTTCCCAGGGTGTGTGAGAAAACGGCCTTCGGCTTGTCGTTCATCGCCGTCGCGATCGGCCCCTCCGACGCGGCCCAGTGCGGACCCATGATCTCGTAGCTGCGACGGCCCATCACATGAACGCCGGCCTCGTGGAGCGCCCGGAGGCTTCGTTCGCTCGAGTCGTCACCAAACCACTCGAACATCCATTCATGGGTCCCGTCGGGAGACGTGGCAAAACCGTCGAGGGACAGGACCATCTTGAGAACTACTTTTCTCTCGCTCATGACGGTAGAGACCTGCCCTCCCGCGTGAACTCATCGCTCGTTGGACGGGGTTCGGGCGAAACGCCTCCGTCGGACGCAGCACGACCTGCTCCCGGGCCGCGGTTAGTCTTCGCCTCATGAGCGATTTCCTGGTCCGCCGAGACGACCTGCGGACCTGCCGTGTAGTGGACTCCGCCATGCCTGAACTCGAGGAGGGTCAGGCGCTGCTGCGGGTCGCTCGCTTCGGCCTGACCGCCAACAACATCACCTACGCGGTGTTCGGCGACGGCATGCGCTACTGGGACTTCTTCCCCGCCGAGGACGGCTGGGGCCGGGTGCCGATGTGGGGCTTCGCGGAAGTCGCCGCCAGCCGGGCGCCGGGGGTCGAGAAGGGCACGCGCATCTATGGCTACCTGCCGCCCTCATCGCACCTCGTTGTGACGCCGTCCGGCGCCGACGAGCACGGCTTCGTCGACGCCGCACCCCACCGTAAGCCGCTGCCGTCGGCCTACCATCGCTACCTGAGCACCGCCACGGATCCGTTCTACACCGACGACACCGAGGCACTGCAGATGCTGCTGCGCCCGTTGTTCTACACGTCGTTCCTGATCGATGACGTGCTGGACGACGACGGCCGCACCGAGGCCGGCCCGATCCTCATCTCCAGCGCGTCGAGCAAGACCTCACTGGCCGCGGCGTTCCTGCTGGCCCAACGACCCGGCGTCGAGATCATCGGGTTGACGTCGAGCCGCAGCCGCGCGTTCGTCGAGGGCCTCGGGATCTACACCCACACCGTGGCCTACGACGAGGTCGACGGGCTCGACGCCGGCCCCGCGACGTTCGTCGACGTCGCCGGCGACGCCGAGGTCCGGCTCGCCGTCCACTCCCACTTCGGTGACCGGCTCGCCGCGAGCCTCGTCGTCGGCGCAACGCATTGGGAGGAGCTGGCGCCCGGCGCGGCCGGTCTTCCGGGCCCGGCGCCGCAGTTCTTCTTCGCGCCCGACCGCATCACCAAGCGCGGCGCGGACTGGGGCCCGGCCGGCCTCAACGACCGCGTCGCCGCCGCCTGGCATCCGTTCCGCGAGTGGGTCGCCGGCTGGCTTCAGCCGATCGAGGGCGAGGGCTTCGACGCCGTGCAGACCGCCTACCTCGCCGTCCTCGCCGGCCACGTCGACCCCGCCACCGCACACATCCTCACCATCTGAGAACGGCCCGCGCAGCTTGCCGGCCCAGACCGGGGCCGGCGTGCTCAGCCGATTTCGTCGAGCGGCTCGCGAGCCGCCGCGGCGCGTTGGGTGTCCTCCGCGTAGATACCCGGGTCGCGCAGGAGGACCTCGGCCACGACCTCCCGAACGAGGTCGGCCAGGTAGGTGGCAGGACCGTCGGAGTGGGCGAAGACGTCCTGCGCCTCCTGGGTCAGGAGCAGATCGGCGTTGCACTCGATCAGGTCGCGGAGGATCGCGAGCTTCCCGTTGACCGAGCGCGATGTGTAACGGTCAAGTGCGACCGCCCGGACGGTGTTGGGGCGTCGACCGAGCGCGTCGTCACACTCCGGCCGGGCGTGGAAGTCGTCCCGGACGTCGAGGATCAGGCGCGTGAGGTGCGCGCCGTCGACGAAGGTGTAGTCCTCGACCACGGCTGCATGTTCGCCACGGCCGGGGGCTTCCCCTGCCGAGCGCGGTCAGCGAGCGGGGAGCGGAGGCGGCGGGCTCTCGCCGCGGTGCTCGGCCTCGAGCAGGACCAGGTACCAAGCCAGCTCATCGAGCGCGCGCGGCTCGTAGTAGGTGCGCAGGGTCTCGAGCTCCACACTGGTGCCGCGCTCGGCCAGCGCCGCCTGGGCGGCGGCGCGCCGAACCGCGATCTCCTCGCCGAGAAGCTCCTGCTTCAGCGGGAGGACCCGCTTGAGTAGCCGGCGGTAGTCGCTGGTCAGCATCCGACCCACCGCGATCACCAGGACCGCGGTGAGGACCTCAGCGGCAACGGCGTCACGAACGTCGTCCTCGTCCTCGCCGTCCTTGGGGCGGCGCCGCTTCCCGACCGTGGCGATCTGCTCGGCGACGACCCGCAGCTCGAGCAGCTTCCCGGCCTTGTTGCCGACGTTGCGCGGGACGAGCCCGCGCTTGAGGAGCTTGCCAAGGCGCTCACGGACCGCCTGCTCCTCGATCCCGGTGTAGGTCGCCAGCTCCACGCTCTCACCCTACCAGCGCCAGACAGTAACCCACACCGGTTCTCTCAGATCACACAGTGGCTCACAAAAACGCTCTGCGGCTCGCTTCGTTGTACATCGACAACCAGGCGAACTCCCTGCTATTCAGCGGAAACGAGTTCCCAAGATGGTCACCAGAGACCTTGGGGCACCGGGCACGCTGCGAACGGTTCGGTCACGAATCAACTACAGATCGGAGCGAGAACACGGATGGCCACGCCCACGCCCACGCCCACGCCCACGCCGGAACCGCCGTTCGATGAGCTGGTGCGCTACGTGCTGCTCACCATGGGCGTGATCGTGTTCGTCATCGCGATCCTCTCGATCCTGCGCGGCGCCTACCTCGCCGGCCTCCTGACCTGCGTCGCGATCTTCGCCATCGCCCTCGCCGGCCTGCTGCCCCACGTCGAGGAGATCCGGCTCCCTTTCGGCATCCGCATCCGCGTCAGACGCCGGAGGAAGTAGAGCTGGTAGGACTTGACCGGCGGCTCGTCGCGGCGGGCGATGCCCGGCCGCGGGCTCTGGGCGGCGGGCGCGTTCGGCGTGCGCGCGATCACGCAAGCGGCGGCACTCGAACTGCGCGACCGCGGCATCCACGTGGCGCTGCTGATCGTCGACGCGGGCATCGAGCCGTACGCCGGCGGTGGCCGGCCGGGAGTCGATCCCGCCGCACAGGCCGACCCGCGGCAGGTGGCCGACGCCGTCGTGTTCCTCGCCGAGCAGGGACCGCGCGCGGCGACCCACGAGCTCCAGGTGACACCGCTGGCCGAGACCTGGGTGCCCTAGCTGCGGACGCGGGCGGGCCACCGAGGCCAGACCGGAGTCCTCGCTCGCGACGCCGGTCGTCGCGGCACCAGGGATCAGCCGGCGAACATCGTCTCCAGGCGGATGGCGAGTTGGGCGTCACCGTCGATGCGGCAGCGGCCGGCGGACATGGAGGTCAGCGGGGTCTGAAGGCCGGCCATCACGCGGATCCAGTCGGCGAGGCCGAACTCGATGGTGACGTCGGGATCGACCGGGGCGGTGTCGAGCAGACGGGCCGGTGCGCGCGCCGCGCGTGATCGCCCAGCGCCAGGGCGCGTCGGGCGGCGGGTCGATGGCGTAGGGCTCGAGGCTGTAGACGATCGTCGCGCCGTGGTGGCCGCGGGCGTGGTCGGGCTGGTAGCCGCGGTCGACGCGCGCAGCAGGCCTGGACCAACTGCATGCGGTCGTCACCCAATCGCGCCAGCAGCGCGGTCGAACCGACCAAGTCGGTGAACATCACCACCGTCAGGCCTTGGGCTGCGGCACGCACCCGCACAGTCTCCCTCATCAGCTCTCCCCCGCTGCAACGCAGGACCTTTGCTGCCGCCGTGTCGCCTGGTAGGAATGGCGCGCCAATGCCAAAGGGCAATCCGCGATGATTTCGCCTGCCGTCCTCAGCGGCTTGGCAGCCACCCAGCCGATGACCAAGGCCGGGTTGCTGACGGCACTCCTCGCCACGGAATCGTTGCTCTTCACCGCGCTCACCGTGAGCCTTTCGCTGGCCGCAAGCGCCGCGTTTGCGCCCAAGGCCTTGGTATCGCCGGCGCTCCTTGCCGCGGCGGCGGTGAGCATCCTGGCCATCGTCGCCGGTGCCGCGGCCCTGGCGTGGGCCGATCTGTTCCTCGGCCCACGATGGCCGGTGAGCGGCCACACCCGTGTCGAGGCCGTCGCGCTCCTGGCCGCGATCGTCGCGCAACCCTTGCTTGCCATCACGATCGCGCTCGGCGTCTGGCGCGGCTGATGCGGCGTGTTCTGCGAGAAGCAGATCAATCCTTGAGTGAGCAATTCAAGCTTGAGGCTTGGCTCAACAAGTCCCCGGGACGCTGTCAGATCTATTTTGAATGGTGTGATTCGGCAACCGAATACCTCAGCCGACTGGCAGGTACCGCTCCGCGGGACCAAGCGCTGATCCAGACGGTGATGGCCGCTCTTGCCGAGGATGACTTCTTTGCCCAGCAACTCCGTCGGCGCGGCGACACGTTCTTGCACGAAGAGTCCAACTGGTTGAAGCTGTATCGCGCGGGCGCCGCGACCATCTACCAGGCGTATCTCGACGCAGTCGAACAGGGAACTTGGCCATGAAGCACCACTCGGCGGTTTTCGAACATCATGGAACGAGCCTGCCCGCATCGGTCACCGCGGCCGACGCGGTTGTCCGCGACCTTCTGGCGGAGGCCCGGACCGTCGGGCAAGCAGCGCAAGCAAGGGCGCTGGAGGCCGGTGAAACCCTGAGCGGTGACGTCAACGCCCCTGATCTCCGGCGCCAGATCCATACGGAACTGGTGCACCTCTTCCTCCCGGCGCGTGATGCGAGCTCGCCGGACAACCGGATGGATGCCCTGCACAGGGCAAACAAGGTTCGCACCCAGCGGGCGCAACTGAAGCGAGATCTCAAGGACGGGAGGGTGAGCATCCATGCTCTGCTCCTGGATCCCCCCGACTTCCTCGAGACCGCGAAAGTCTTTGATCTGCTCCTCGCCGTGCCGAAGTACGGGCGGGTCAAGGCCAACAAGCTCCTGCAAACCTGTCGTATCTCGCCGAGCAAGACCATCGGCGGTCTGTCCGATCGCCAGCGAGCGGAGCTGGTGGGGATGCTCAGGCGCTGAGGGCGATGAGTCTCGCGATTGGTTGCAGTCTGTGTTCACAGACCCGATCAACGCAAGCGAGGAGCGCATTCTGACCACCTACACCTTCGACATCTTCTCCAGCCTCGACGGCTTCGGCTCTGTCGACGGCGGCGATTGGGGCGGCTACTGGGGCAAGCAGGGCCCCGAGCTGCTCGACCACCGCCTCGCCTCGTTCGAGGAGGAGCAGCGAATGGTCTTCGGGGCCAACACCATCCGGCTGTTCGCGGGAATGCTGGCCGACAGCACCGAGGAGTCCGAGGTGCGCGATCCATGGGTCACCCGGATGTGGAACATGCCGGCCACGGTCGTGTCGAGCACGCTGGAAGGACCCCTCGACTGGCCAAACGCAACCGTCGTCAGCGGTGACGCCGTCGACATCGTCACCCGACTCAAGGAGGAGTCCGACGTGCCGCTGCGCTCCCACGGCAGCCTGTCGCTCAACCGGGCGCTGATGGCCGCCGGCCTGGTCGACCGCGTCCAGGTGACGCTCTTTCCCGTGATCACCGGTCAGACCGGAGCGAGCCCGATCTTCCAGGGTGCGGCCGACTTCGATCTCGAGGTGATCGAGCGCCGGACGCTCGATCACGACATCCAAGAGCTCGTCTACCGGCCCACCCTGCACGGCTGAGGGTCCAACTGTCCGTATAGGTCTGCCCCGGGGTGCCGGCCATAAGCTCCCGCGCCGATGCCGATCTCGCGCTCCTGTCATCTGCCCCTCGCGCTCGCGGCGCTGGCGCTGCTCGCGACGCCCGCGGCCGCCGCCACCAAGCCCGTCGTGAGCGGGACGCTGAGCCGATGGCCGACACCGGCCAAGAACGTGCTCGGCGCAGTGACCGCGATCGACGCCAACAGCGGCGCCATCGCCGCGACGGTCGCGGCGCCCAAGGGCCGCTACCGCTTGGCCTTGCCGACCGGCACCTACATCTTGATCGGGCGCGCGAGCGACCTGCGCCGCGGGCGCTCGCGGTTCTTGTCCAGCAACGTCGTGGCGCTCGGCAAGCGCGGCCAGACCGTCGACCTGCCGGGCGACCCGCCGCTGAAGGCCAAGCGCGCCGCGCCGCGCACGGTGGCGCGGGCGGCTGCGGCCGGCAGCTCGATGGGCATCGGCGAGATCCCCGTGACGACCGCGTCGGGCCTGGGCCTGCACGGCGGCAACGGGATCGACCCGCTCGTCCAAGGCCTGCTCCCCGAGTGCCAGAAGAACGACGAGAAGCTGATCGACATCTCCAAGCAGGTCACCGATGCCCGCACGCGCGAGCAGAAGTTCTCCGACGACGGGCGGACCGAGACGCGGCTCACCGTCGACCAGTCCCCGCCCGACCGCGTCGTGACGGGCAAGGTCACCATCGACGCCGACGGCAAGACCATCGTCGACATCACGATCACCGACGGCAAGACCGGCGCGGTCATCGACCACGTCCGCACCGCGGGCGACAAGGACAGCAGCATCGAGGACGTGGGCAACCTCCTGCGTCGGGTCGGCAAGGGCGTCGGGCAGCGCGACTGCAAGCCGGACCCGGAGCCGCCCACGCCGCCTGCACCGACGCCGACGGCACCGACCCCCGAAGCGCCCGCCCCCACGCCGCCGGCCCCGACGCCCTCCGGGCTCATCACCATCACCTACTCCGGCTCGGAGGACGCCACCAACTCGCTCTACAACGGCGCGGTCGTGCAGACCTTCCACGCCGACTGGTCGGAGTCCCGCACCGCGACGCGCGACGGGTGGGCCGTCGGCGCCACGCCGTGGGCGTTCTCGCGGCTCAACGGCACGATCAACTCGGTCCGCAACGGCACCAGCGGCTCGTGCAGCGCGACGCTCGGCCCGCCGGCCGCGCCCGACCAGTACTACAACACGACGACGGTCTTCCCGCCCCCGCTCAGCGGCACCGCACCCAAGAAGTGGTACGTCCAGACCGGCGGCGTCCCGGGATGGGGCACGTTCCAGGTCTCCAGCGACACGACCGATGGAAGCGATTGCCGGTACTACCGCCTGTTCTTCTTCGAGCCGCCCGAGGCCCTCTCGCAGCCGGGCGACGCGTTCGACGAGCAGTGGTACGCCGCGTGGGCACCCAGCGTCGACCTGCCCGACGACGCCTCGGTCACGCTCCCGGTGAACTTCCAGCACACCTTCAGCTCGGACTGCGGCGGCGGTGGCCAGACCTGCACGCTGGACGTCAACCTGCAGAGCACCATCACGCTGTCGAAGAGCTGAGTCACCGAGGAGCGCTCCGGGCAGACGTCGATCGCGTGCTTGCATGTCGAGAAGTCCCAACCGGCTCCGCTCACCAGGTGAAGGGCCACGACAGGCGCGGCCCACCACACCAGGAGATCACGATGCCCAAGTACCTGCTCCTCAAGCACTACCGCGGCGGTCCGGAGCCGCATCATCCCTTCCCCCCGATGGACCAGTGGGCCCCCGAGGACGTCGAGGCGCACATGACCTTCCTGCGCCACGTCAACGCGCTGCTGGAGGAGAACGGCGAGCTCATCGGGGTGCAGGCGCTCACGCCCGCCCAGACCTGGGTGCGCTACGGCGGCCCGGACGCCGCGCCGGTCACCACCGACGGCCCGCACCCCGAGACCAGCGACCTGATCGCCGGCTGGTTCATGATCGACGTCGAGTCGCACGAGCGCGCGGTCGAGATCGCCGCCTACGTCTCCTCGGAGCCCGGCCCGGGCGGTGGGCCGTTGTATGAGTGGATCGACGTCCGGGAGATCATGTCCGGGTCGTCCTCCGACGACTGAGCCGGCGTGCTCGGCGAGCCGACGCAACGGCCGGACGAGAGCGCGCTGCGCGCTCTCGTCCCGCGGGTGCTCGCGGGACTGGTCCGGCGGGGCGAGGACTTCGACGCCGCCGAAGACGCCTTGCAGGAGGCGCTGCTCGAGGCGCTGCGGGTGTGGCCCGAGCACCCGCCGCGCGACCCGGGCGCGTGGCTGGCGGCGGTCGCGACGCGGCGGCTCGTCGACGCCCGCCGCAGCGAGGCCGCCCGGCAGCGCCGCGAGGAGGCGACGCACGCCGAGCCGCGGGCGAGCGGGGCGGTCGGGGCCGACTTCGAGGAGGGCGACGACACGCTCTTCCTGCTCTTCTGCTGCTGCCATCCCGACCTCGCGCCCGCCTCCCAGGTGGCGCTGACCCTGCGCGCCGTCGGCGGGCTCACCACCCGGGAGATCGCCGACGCCTTCTACGTGCCGGAGGCGACGATGGCGCAGCGGATCAGCCGGGCCAAGCGCACGATCGCCGGCCGACGCCTGGACCGGCCCGGCGACCTCGCCGTCGTGCTGCGCGTGCTCTACCTCATCTACACGACCGGCCACGCCGGCCGGGCGGACCTCGCCGGCGAGGCAATCCGGCTCGCCCGTCAGCTCACCCTCGCCACCGAGGAGCCGGAGGCGCGCGGGCTGCTCGCGCTGATGCTGCTCAACCACGCGCGCCTCCCGGCACGACGCGACGCCGAGGGTCGGATCGTCACGCTCGACCGCCAGGACCGCGGCCTGTGGGACGCCCGCGCGATCGCCGAAGGCGTGCGCGTCCTGCAGTCGGCGTTGGCTGTCGAGCGGCCGGGCCGCTACCAGATCGAGGCCGCCATCGCGGCCCTGCACGACGACGCGGCAAGCACCGAGGAGACCGACTGGCCGCAGATCCTCGCCTGGTATGACGACCTCGTCACGCTGACCGACGACCCCGTGCGCCAGGACCCCGCCGCGGTCCTCGGCCGCGCGGTCGCGGTCGGCCACGTCCTCGGCGCCAGCGCCGGACTGCGCGAGACCGACCGCCTGCGCGAGGTGCTCGGCGACCGACACCGCTGGCACGCCGTCCGAGGCCACCTGCACGAGCTCGGCGGCGATCTCTCCGCCGCCGCCACCGCGTACGCCGATGCCGCCCGTCGGGCCACCGACGTCGCCGAGCGCGACCACCTCGTCGGCCAGGCCGCCCGCGCACGGGCGGCCGAGCACCGCTGAGCACCTCACAGCTGCTCTCGCCGATCGATAGGCGGAACCTTCGGGTCGCCCATCCGTCTGGGCCGCCATGGCGGTTCACATCCTCGATCTCTCACCACGACTTCGCGCCCGAGTCCACCTCACCCTCGTCCTGCGCCTGATCCGCGTGACGCCGGCGCTCCCGCCGGCGGTCGCCTGGTTTCTCCTTCGAGCGCTCTGCGTCGCGACCGCCGGCGGCGACGGGTTCTCGTTGCGCAGCGCGGCCGCGCCGGACCAACTGGCGATCCTCCTCCGCTTGGCGCGAGGCCGGCGACGGGTGGTTGAACTGGGCACGGCCACCGGATGGACGGCCGCGGCGTTCGTGCTCGCCGACCCGGCGCGCGTCGTCGTCTCGTGCGATCCGAACGTCCAACCCGGGCGCGACCGCTACCTGCGCCTGCTGCGATCGTCGACCCGGGCGCGCATCGAGCTCGTGCATGCGGCGGGCGTCGAGGCCGCGGCGATGGACGCCCGGGAGGTCGACCTGCTCTTCATCGACTCCAGCCACGAGCGCCAGGCGACGATCGACGAGTGGCACGCCTGGCGACCGCGCCTGGCGCCGAACGGGCTCGTCGTGTTCCACGACTGCGATCACCCGGAGTTCCCCGGGATCGCCGAGGCGATCGAGGATCTCGGACTCGCCGGTCAGCGACAGGCCGGGATGTTCGTCTGGCGCGTGTCGGAGGCGCCGGGCGCCGCCGAGAATCGTGCGTGAGCCAGGGCCGACGACATCGCGACGCGACCACGACGGCTGTTACGCTCCGCCCCCCACCGGTGCGATCGACCGGCGGTTTGCTCTCAGATGCCCGACAACCGCACGACCGCTCATCGATCGAGGAAGTTGCGCCGGTGGATGGAGGACGCGGTGCCTGCGGTCGGCATCCCCGCAGCGCACGCCGCCCTTGCGCTGACGCGTGCGCGCTATCGCGATGCCGTTCGACGCGAGCGTGAGATCGCCCGCGGCTCTCGCCGGACCAGACCGTGCGCCGCGGCCCCTTCGCCGGCCTGCGCTACGTGACCGACGTCGCGGCCTCGCCGTTCCTGCCCAAGCTCGCCGGCACCTATGAGCTGGAGGTCGCCGACGCGATCGAGGAGCTGATCGCGGCGACGCCGGACGTCGTCGTCGACCTCGGGTCCGCTGAGGGCTACTACGCGGTTGGCCTGGCGCGCCGGCTTCCCGAGGCGCGCGTCGTCGCGTTCGACACGCGACGCTCGGCGCGCTGGCTGACCACGCGGATGGCCGCAGCCAACGGCGTCACCGTCGAGGTTCGCGGCACCGCGACCCGGGCGGCGATCCAAGAGCTCTGCGCCGGCGCCGACACCCCGCTGGTGATCTGCGACATCGACGGGGCCGAGGACACCATGATCGACCCGACCCGGATTCCCAGCCTCCGCGGCGCAGCCCTCCTGATCGAGACGCACGACGCCTACGTCTCGGGAGTCACCGACCGACTGGTCGATCGCCTGTCGCCCTCCCACGAGCTCCAACGCATCGCGATGCAGCCACGCTCGCACGAGCTGTTGCCCGACCTCCCCGTCGACGACGCCCTCGCCGCGATGGACGAGCACCGCCCCGACCAGCTCTGGCTGGTCGCGCGCCCACGCTGAGATCGGGCCGCCTGAGCGCGGAGCGCGCCTGCCCGCACGTGCGCGAGCCGACCAGGACTCGACTGCTTGGCGGTGTTCGTTGGCTCTGGGACCGTCGTCGGATAGGTGGAACGCTCCGTGGATGTACACCAATATGCGTACTTCATGGGCCGCCGGCAGGCGAACTCACAATCGTGCGGCGCCACTGGACCGCGCGACCGTCCGGGCGCTCGGCACGGGCGCTGCGCGTGAGTTGCGGTGGGGATTGAGGGGCGTAAGCCGCGAGGTGCATCAGTGGCACGTACTGGCCACACGAATCCCGGACCCGGCTCTGCGGGCTGACGCGCTCGGGTCGCTGGCCGACAAGCGGTACTACATCGATGGTGCGGCACTGTTCTGGACGCTGCCGTCATGCCGAGCCGACGAGCTTCTATCGCTCTTGGTCGCCTACCAGACGATCGCCAACTACCTCGACTATGCAAGCGAGCGCGGAACGGAACACCGGGGCGCGAGCGCCGGGAGTCTCATGCTTGCACTCGTCGACGCCGTGGACGTTGACGCACCCCCTCAGGACTACTACGCCGACCACCCTTGGACCGACGATGGCGGCTATCTCCGCCAACTCGTGCTGAGCTGCCGAAGCGCCTGCGCGAACCTTCCTCGCTACGAGCAGGCGCGGCCGCTGCTGATCCGTGAGGCACGCCGCGGCCACGCACTCGAGCTCAGCCACGATCCCGATCCGATTCGCCGTGACGAGGCGCTCAAGCGATTCGCGGCCGAAGAGTTCGGGTCGATGCCGGACGCGAGCTGGTTCGAGCTGGCGGGGTCTGCTACCTCGCTCTTGGCCGTGCTCGTGCTCCTTGCACTCGCCGCTGACAGCACGAGCACCGACAACGACCTGGACACTGCGGTCGACCTCTATCGCCCATGGGTGGGGACCCTCAGCCTTATGCTTGACAGCTACGTCGATCAGGCTGACGACGCTGACACCGGCAGCTGGAGCGCGGTCGCCTACTACCCCGATCAGCAGACCGCTCACCGACGCATCGAAGGGCTGATGGATCGCGCTCTTCGCGACGCCGCGCAGTTGCGGCATGGACCGCGTCACGTTCTGATCATCGCGACGATGATCGCGATGTACTTGACCAGCGATGGCGCCACCTCCGAGGCCGCCGCATTGAGCACACGCCGTTTGCGGCGCGCTGGCGGCCCGTTGACCGAGATGCTGGTCCCCTTCCTTCATTGCTGGCGCATGCTCTACAAGCAGTATCACTGACACGGCATTTCATATCTCGTAGTCAGCATGCCATCGCGCAAGGTAGGAATTGCTCTGCGACGCCTTGTGGGTCGATCTTTCGTGATCACTTAAGGGAGGTTACTATCGCTTGGGCTTGGCCATCCTGTGCAAAACCTCCCTGCCAGTTGGCAGACCCAGTCCGGCTCACGACACTCGCCGCCGCCATCAACGATGCGTGCGGACGGGCACCATCTCGCGGTCCAAACAACCTGACGAGACGGAGTGAGATCCCTGATGCAGCTTCTTCCGAAGTCGTTCGCCGGTCGGCAGTTCGCGCCGACAGTCCTCGTGACATTGATGGTGTTGTCGATCAACTTCGGTAGCGGAGAGATGGCCATCGCGGCACAGCCGCAGCAGCCGACGTCGCTGCTGCCCGGGACCTTCGCGCCATCAGAACCCGGGACTGGTGAGCCAGATCCGACGCTGCTCGAAGGAGCGGTGCCCGGTTATGCCAAGAAGCTCGGCATCAGCGAGGCCCGGGCGCGCGAGGCGCTTGAGCAGCAGGCGCTCGGCGCCGGCTTGGAAGAGGCATTGCGCAAGGATCTTCCGTGGGACTTCGGCGGACTCGAGTTCGATCGCGACAACGGTCGATGGAAGGTGTTCCTGACCCGCACGGCCGATGAAGCTGACGCGCGGAAGGTACTTGCCGATCAAAAGATCACACAGGCGAGCTTTGATCGTGTGCGGTGGTCCACCCGGGAGCGCGAAGCTGTCGTCCGGGATCTGGCGCTCGAACTCAAGCCGAGGCTGGATGCGGGGACGGTATCGATCTCAGACGCACCGCAGGATGGGGTGATCGTCAAGCTCAACCCTGCCGCCACAGCTGCAGCGAAGGAGGCCGCAGCCGCAGCCGGCGACATCGTTTCAACGACCACCGCCGGCCCGGAGCTCAAGCCCAAGCCGATCGCATGCCTGTCGCCTTACTGTGACCCGCCCTTGATCGCAGGTGTGCGCTACGAGAACGGTCACAGTACCTGCACGACTGGGTTCGCGGCGTGGGCAAGCGGATCGTCGAGTCAGTTCACCCTGACCGCCGGGCATTGCACATGGTCCCCGTTCACCCCTTTCTACTCATGCAACGCAAACCATACGTGGTGCCCACAGGTCGGCGTTGAGATCGGTGGCTACTTCGCACCGACCGGCGACGGCGGGATCATGGAGATCACCAACGGTTCTTTCCCCAACTACCCGGCCTTCCGCGTATTCGGATGGACTTATCAGACCTACGGCGTGCTTGGAAGTGAGACAGCCGCAATCAACCAGTATCTGTGTCACACGGGCCAGTACTCCTACACGACGTGCGGCTTTGTGACCAGCACCACCGCGGGGAACGCGGCGGGTGGGACGACCTCGATCGCAATCAGTGGCGCGTGTGGGATTGCGGGCGACAGCGGTGGCGGACTATGGGACCCCGCCAACGGACGTGCGGTCGGGATCACGGTGGCTTCATTCAACACCGCATCCTGTCCGCCCGGAGGTACGATCACGATTTACGAGCCGGTCAACAACGAGATGGCCGTGTTTGGCGTCCATATTTCAACGGTGTAGGGAGCAGCTAGATGCTGAAGTCATTGATCGTTTTGAGCTGCTGCGCGGCCGGGAGTTTGTGGGTCGCGGCTGCGAGCGCCGACCGCGCGGCACAGTGCACGCCGTCTACGACCGAGATGCGCATTCTGCCGGCTGCCGAGGGTCAGGCGGTTGCGTTCGAGCTTCGTGGGCCGAGTTGCCTGCCCGCAGGAGAGGAGCTGACCAACGTGCAGGTCAGCTGGGGTGACGGGACCACAAGTGCTGCGACGGCCACCTACGTCACCGACGCCGCGACCGGTAGCGCGCAGGCCCAACTGCACGCCACCCACACCTACGCCACCGCCTCGTGTCCGGCCAAGCCGGCGCCGTGCGACAACACCTACCGCACCACGTTCACCGCAACGACCCCGAACGACGGCGAGGTCCAGACCGGCCGTAGCTGGGAGATCGGCGTTCGTGCTGCTCCGCTGCGCCTGTCGGCGCTGTCGCCACGAGCAGATCACGGCACGATCGACGGCCCGCTGGTCCGCGTTCGCACGGGCGGCACGCGCAAGCGATCTGATCTGAGCGCAGTGATCGCGTGGGGAGACGGCACAACAGACCGAGCCAAGGTGACCGGCACCGGACATGCGTTCACGGTGAAAGCACGGCACCACTACCGCCACACGCTGCCGAGGACGGTGCGCATCAAGGTTCACGACGCCACGGCACGACACACCTACACCGCCGTGGCGACCGTGCAGCGCCAGGCGCCGGTCAAGCGCCTCCAGCGCTGACCGCACGCACCGCAGAGCACACGAGCGCGACGCGGTGGCGGACGCGGCCCGAGCCGTCGACCGCCTCGCCCGCGGCGATCAGGATGCCGCGCACGTCGATCTCGGTCCCCGGCCTGAACGCCCGCCGGGCCGCCACCGGACAGA
This sequence comes from uncultured Conexibacteraceae bacterium, assembly GCA_963731005.1. Classification (GTDB taxonomy): domain Bacteria; phylum Actinomycetota; class Thermoleophilia; order Solirubrobacterales; family Solirubrobacteraceae; genus Baekduia. The sequence continues at coordinate 724,116 of CAVSTZ010000002.1, forward strand.
CCGCGCGAAAGTCCTGATCCTTGGTCTGGAGCACCAGGATCTGCTTGACCATCCTGTCGCCTTGCCGATCGGTGGTGTCGACGGCCAGCGGGCGCGTCACGTCCACGAGTCGTCCGCGCACGATCAGGAACTTGTTGTCATACAGGTTGGGCTCCTCGTTGAGCTCCGAGAGGCGCGTCCGCACGCCGCGCGAGGTCCACCGGTGCGGCTCGCCGACGGCGAACTCGGCGTAGTGGTGCTGCCAGAGCCCGATCGAGCGGGCGAACATGATCGGCGGGTACTTCCACAGCGTCGAGCCGCGCACGCCCGCGAGGTAGCGCTGGACCCGCAGCACGGTCACCGCCCGGTTCTCGCTCGTCGGGCGCGGCAGCTCGGCGCCGACGATCGGGTAGTCGAGGTCGAGCGGCCGGACGTCGCCGCGCGGCCCCGGCGCGACCCGCAGGTCGACGACGTCGTCGCGCGGGATCACGGCCACGCGGCTGATCGTGCGGTTGTCGGCGTCCGGTGCGAGCACCACGGAGTCCGCCGAGCGACCCAGCAGGAAGCCACTCGTGCGGCCGCCGTCGCGCATGGTGAGCACCGCGAAGTCGAGGGAGACGGGTGGGTCGCTAGCCCGCAGATAGCCGACCGTTCCCGTCAACAGGGCGAGCAACCCGAAGAGGGCGACGCCGATGCCGCGCAGGCTCTCGCCGCGCACGACGGCCAGGGCGGCCATGCCGGCGACGGCGATCGCCACCACCACGCCGAGGCGCTGCTTGCCCGCGCTCACCGGCTCCCCGAGGAAGCGGACGAGCACCCAGATGACGATCACCGCCGCGGCGAGGCCGAGCACGACACGGCTGGCCCGCGAGAGCCAGGCGCCGCGCTCCACGCCGCAGAGCCCGAGCACGCCGATCAGCGCGACGACCACGATCCCGAGGATGACGCTCGGGATCAGCAGCCGCAGGCCCCCGGCGATGATCGTCTCCGGCGGCAGCAGGCTGACGATCGAGTCCGAGGGCAGCCGCAGCGCCTTGAACTCGGCTCGGACGACAACGGCGCCGACGTAGTTGACGAACACGGCGATGCCGGCGGCCAGCCCGACGAGCTCCAAGGCAAGGCGCGCGATCCCCACGCCCTCCTCACGGGGCGCCCGGTCCGCCTCGGCGGGTCTGTCCTCGGACATGGCGGTCTATGGGACCACACCACTGAAGGCAGGTCAACGCGACGGCGCCGGCAAGCGCAGCAACGCCGCGCCGGGACCGTCGAAGCGCAGCACGTGCAAGCCGCTGCGCGGGCAGGAACGCGAACCGCTGTGCACCCGGATGCCGTGCTCGGAGGCCAGTGCCGGGCCGTCGAGACGCTGCACCGTCGCGCAGCCGTCACGGGCCGCCGCCGCGAGCCGCAGGCGCACCGTCCGTCGACCGGCGTGCGCGAGGTTGACGACCATCACGCCCAGACCGCCATCGGCGGTGCGGGCGGCGTGGACGCGCAGGTCGCCGCCGGCGCCGACCGCGCGCGTCACGAGCATGCGGCTGCCGCGCGGCGCGGTCTGTGCGGCCAGCAGCATGCCGGCGTAAGGCGGCCGCGGCGCGGTCTGCCCCGTGCGCCGCGGTCCGACCACGCTGTAGAACGCGCCGGGGAAGGTGTGGACGTCGGCCGCCGAGGCGCCCGCGGCACGCACGGCCAGCAGCGTGTCGTCGAGCCACAGCGCGGCGGCAAGGGTGTCGCTCACCCCCGCCACGCCGCCGCAGACGGCCGAGTCCAGCTCGGTGACGGGAACGCTGAGCCGGTGCGGCCGGGCGGCGGCGATGGTGCGGCGCAGCCGAGCGACCAGCGCTTCCGTGGTGGCCGGGTCCAACAGGCGATCGATCAACGCGCCGGGCGCGCTGCGGTCCTCACAGGTCCGCAGCGCGTAGAGGTGATCGCTCACGCCGGTGGGCAGCGGCGCCACCACGTCGAGGATGGCCGGCAGCGCCGACAGCCAAGCCTCGCCGGCGAGGCCGCCGACGATGAGCGGCGGGGTGGGATGCACGCCGTCGTGCAACGCGGTGAGGGTCGTGCGCAACTCGGCGGCGTAGCGCAGCGGACCGTAGGTGGCGCGCTTGCGCACCCGGTGCAGCACCAGCGCGCCGACGCGGAACGTGCGCGCCGAGGCGTACAGGTCGGGCTCGTTGCCGACCTCCAGCGCCTGCAGGGCGCCGCGGGGCAGACGCCGACGCGCGGCGGTGACGAACGCCACGTCCCGGGCCTCGTCGCCCAGCGCCAGGTTCACGCCGAGCGTCAGCCGCGCTCCCGTGCGCCGGGCCAGCCACGCGAGGTCGTCGAGCGTCGCCGGGGTGATGTCGAACAAGATGGTCGACGGCCGCCGATCGCCGGTCGGGTTCCACCACGACTGGTCGGTCGAGTTGCCGCCGACGCGGATCTCCGGGCGGGCGCCCGCAGCGGCGCCGAGCCGCCGTACGAGCGTGGCGAAGGCCTCGTCGCGATCGCCCGGCCGACCGGTGAGGCGCCGGACACCATCCCACTCGATCGACAACCCCGGCGGCCCGGTGACGACCGGACCAACAGGCTGCGCGGTCACGGTGACGTCGACCGCCGCGCGATCGCCACCGCCCTCGGGGTCCACGGTGACCAGGAGCACCCACACCGCGACCGCCGCGACGACGGCGAGCAGCAGGAGCGCGAGCGTCCTGTGGCGGAGCGACACCCCGGGGAGCGACATACGCACACGAGCCTAATGGCGCTCCGCAGGTCCGTGAGGAGTTGCCACCCTTCGCGCCGCCACGCGTACCTTGTTATGGCAGTACGTAGAACTGCCCATAGGGAGGAACACCCCCGCCACGGCCGTGTCGCGCTGGGCTATCTTCTCGCGCCTCATGATGCGCCGGATCCTGGTCCTCTCCCTGCTCGCGTGCGGCTCCTCGGCCGGCACGGCATCGGCCGACTACGTCGAGATCGAGCGCCCCTACAGCTACGTCGAGGCCTTGGGCGTCAACAGCTCGGGCGTCGTGTTGGGCATGGCGTCAACCGACATCGCGAACCCGAACGACACCCATGTGCCGTTCACCTGGAACGGCGGATACACGCTGCTGCCGCCGTCATCGTCGGCCGCCGGCCAGGCGGTCGTGCGAATCGCCGCCTCCGACATCAACGACCAGGGCCGGATCGTCGGCGTCACCGGCTACACGAACCCGTCGTATCCGTGCACGTCGTGGCAGCCGCGGGTCGGCGTCGCGATGGTCTGGGCGGGCGCCGGCGTGCTCACCGAGCTCGGCGGCCTGCCGCACACCGCCGACACAGGCCCGTGTACCTGGACGCCCGACACGGCGCCCGTCGCGATGAACGGCGCCGGCACCGTGCTCGGCCGTTCCGAGGGCAAGACGGTCACCGCCGCGGCCGGATCGCCTTTGGTGACGCCCCTGCCCGCCGGCTGCCCGACCAGCTCGGAGAGCGCGATGGCGATCAACGACGCGGGCACGGTCGTCCTCCAGTGCGCCGACGCGGCACGCACCGTCTCGGCGCTCGGCGTCGTCACCGATCTGCCGGCCACCTTCCGCCCGGTCATGCGCGGCATCACCCCGTCGGGCGTCATCCTCGGCCACGTCAACGGCGTCCCCGCCAAGCTCGTCGGCGCGTCCTCGCTCACCACGCTGCAGCCGCTCGCGGGCTTCACCACGGCCAGGGCCGAGGCGATCGCCGACGACGGCACCGTCGTGGGCGAGTCGGGCGGCGGCCCCAACCCGCGGGCCACGCTGTGGCGCCCCGACGGCACCACGGTCGACCTCAACACGCTGGCGCCCGGCGCCACCGGCCCGCTGGTCACGGCCACCGACATCTCGCCCGACGGCGGCTCCATCATCGGCCGCGTGAGCGCCGTGGGCGGCCAGACCGACGCACCGATCTACCGCATCGGCGTGGGCCGCGACACGCTCGAGGTCGACCTGGACGCCGGCACGCCCGACGGCCGCCCGCTCGACAACGGCGACCTCACCGAGCAGGAGGCCTTCAACGTCCGGGTGACGCTGAAGAACACGAGCACCACCACGACGATCAAGGACCTGCAGTACGCCGGCGGCGCGCCGCTGACCATCGACGCACGCAGCATCGCGCGCATCGGCGTCCTCTCGGCACCCGCCGGCGCGCCGCCCAGCACGCTGGGCCCGGGCGAGAGCGCGACGTTCGACTACCAACTGAACGCCGCGACCGACGGCGCCGCCGCGGCCATCGTCAAGGTCACCGGCAAGGACGCGGGCGGCACGCCGCAAGAGGCCAAGGGCTCGCTGAAGCTGGCGGTCACGCAGGCCGCGCGCCTCAACGCCGCGCTGGCGCAGTACGCGCGGGTGCAGGGCATGGACTCGCTGATGCTCGCCGCGGCGCGCAAGCTCTACCAGGGCTGGGACAAGCGCGGCCAGGCGATGCAGGCCGCGCTGCGCAAGGTGCTCAGCCCAGCTGAGCGCAAGCGCTGGTTCGGCACCGCCAAGAAGTCGGTCGTCGACAACCTCGACGTCGCCCGCGCCATGCTCATGGGCCGCTCGCCCAACGCGACCGCCGCGCAGTTCCCGCAGCGCAGCATCGCCGGCGTCAGTGCCGACGAGCTCGCCGCCGAGTACGACAAGACGTTCAAGGCCAAGGTCGGCGAAGGCGCCGCCAAGTACGTCAAGAAGTGGGAGGACCTCGGCGCCGGCGCCAAGCAACAGGTCGAGCTGGCCTACGCCGAGAGCGGCCTGGGCTTGAACTACATCATGAACACGGCGAGCCAGGACCAGCGCGAGGAGGCCGAGGCGATGGCCCTGGCCTTCTCCGACGGCGTGGTCAACGACACCTCGTCCTACGCGCACTGGACGATGAACGAGGCGAGCAACCTCCTCAACGACGGTCAGGCGGTCGTCTACACGCTGGCCAACATGGACCAGGGCGCCAAGGACGCCGCCGACGCGATCTCGGTGCCCTTCGAGCAGGACGCGGCGGCCCGCCGCGCGATCACCAAGTACGCCGACGACCAGCCGATCAAGTACCAGCGCGAGATGGCCAAGCTCGACGCCAAGATCTTCAACGCGGGCATGGAGATCGTGGCCGACACCGTCGTCGGCGGCGCCGCCACCAAGCTCGTCACGTCGGCCGGCAAGGCGGTCCAGTTCGGCCGCAAGGGCGCGGCGCTGCTGAACATGGCCAAGGCGACCGACGTCGTCGACGAGACGGGCAAGCTCGCCAAGGGCCTCGAGGCGGTCAAGGACACCAAGAACTCGCTCGGCGTCGGGATGAGCGGCGAGGAGGCCGCCGCGATGCTGTCCGACAGCGAGAAGGCGCTGCGCAACACCAAGGGCGCGACGGTCGTGCAGTCCTCCGACTACGGCAACGTGTACAAGCTGCCCAACGTCGGCGGGGTGCCGGAGGTGACGCTCGACGCCAAGGCGGCGATCCTCAAGGGCGTCGAGGACGACTACCTCAAGACGTTCGGCAAGCCGATCGAGCTGGCCGAGGTGCTCAAGCCCTCGACCGAGCTGCGCAAGCCCGGCGCGGTCGCCAAGCTCGAGCTGACCGGCCAGAAGACCGGCAAGGCGGCGATGGTCGACGCGGGCATGCCGCCCGACGCGCTCGGCGAGGCCGTGTACTGGAAGCCGAAGGTCAAGCCCCAGGACATCCCCGGCTTCAAGAACCTGTCCGAGTCGCGCCAGGCGGCGGCGATCAAGGAGTACAAGAACGCATTGGCCGCCGTCGAGGAGTGGAACGACCCGAAGCTCAACTCCAAGACCTACAAGCTGCAGAAGGTCATCGGCAAGGAGGCCACGGTGCCCCTCGACGACAAGCCGTGGCCGGGCGGCCTGCAGCGCTTCGTCAACGCGGAGTTCGAGCTGGTCAAGGTCCCCGGCAAGTACGCCGACGCCTTCCTCATCCGCGTCAAGAAGTACGAGCTGGTCGTCAAGGACATGGCGCGCGCCGGCAAGGTCGTCAACACCAAGACGGTGGTCAACTCGACCAAGGCGCTCGCCCAGGGCGTCGACGCCGACGCGGTCGCCGTGCTGAAGGTCGTCGGCCGCGACGCCGCGGGCCAACCGATCGTCGCCTCGCTCGACGCGTCGGAGCGCTCGTTCGCGATGAGCCGCTACATCGACCGCAACATCAAGGCGCGCGCGGCGGGCCTGGTGCCCGACCTCGCCGAGCACGGCGCGACGCTCGTCATGGACGACGCCGACGCCGCCCACGCCGGCTTCCTGCTGCCGAAGTTCGGCCTGCCGTTCATGCCCGAGGACGTCGGCATCCCGTTCCTGCAGCGCATCGCGAAGTTCGTGGCGCCCAAGGGCGTCAGCCCCGAGCAGATGTTCCAGAACATGCTCAAGGCCGTGCGCAGCGAGGGCGGCTTTGGCCAGCACGCGGTGGTGCTGACCAAGGACACGCGGTACCTCGGCGAGATCCCGCTGCAGGACTGGTAGCGCCGTTCGCCGCGCCGCGAGATAACTCCTCCACCGCCGCGCTGATGTCCGATTGCCCCGGGGAGAACGCAGGTTTTCGGGCGTCCAGCCGATACTACGGGTGATGGCCCGATGGATCCGGTGGATGACGGCGGCGACGGTCGCGGCGTGCGTGCTCTGTGGCGCGGCGTCCGCGGACCCGTTGACGACGGTCCAACGGCGGGTCGCCGACGAGCTGGTCAGCGTCTTCGAGAACAGCACGACGCACCTGCAATACGGCTACATCCAGAACCTCCACGACGGCTGCGGCCTGACCGCAGGCCGGGCCGGCTTCTGCTCGGCGACCGGCGACATGCTGATGACGGTCGAGCTGTACTCCGAGGCCGATCCGCAGGCGCCGCTGGTCCGCTACCTGCCGGTCCTGCGCGCCCGCGCCGCGGCCCAGAGCGCGAGGACGAGCGGGCTCGGTGAGCCCTTCGTCGCCGACTGGCGCCGAGCCGCGGAAGACCCGGCGTTCCGCACCGTGCAGGACCAGATCGTCGACGTCCTGTACTACACGCCCGCGACGGCGATGGCCGCCGCCGCCCGGCTCAAGACGCCGCTGGCGATCGCGATCTTCTACGACACGGCGATCGAGCACGGGATCGAGAAGGACCCCGACGGGCTGCCGTCGCTCATCGATCGGACGCGCCGGCGCCTGCACGCGCTGCCCGGCCGCGCGGTCTCCGAGCAGCGCTGGCTGGCGACGTTCCTGCGCGTGCGCCGCGCCGACCTGCTGCACCCCCACAATCGCGCACGACGCGTGGACTGGCCCGAGTCGGTCGGCCGCGTCGACGCGCTGGCGTCGCTGCTGCGCAACGGGCACACCGGCCTCACGCCGCCGGTGCACGTCAACCCGTGGCACGACGCCAAGGCGTTCGTCTTGGGCTAGGACGTCAGGCCCGCGGCGGGCTCGACGCCGACCTGCTCGCCGAGGAGCTCCTCGATGGCGTCGGCGGCCGCGGGCGACCCGCCGGCCGCGGCGAACATCCGCGCGACCTGACCTGCCCCGGGCCGCTTGGCGATCGCCTCGTCGACGGCGGCGCTCAGGCGCTTGGCGGTCAGTCGGCGGTGCGAGAGTCGGACGCCGGCCCCGGCGCGCTCGACGCGGCGGGCGACGTCGAACTGATCGCGACAGAACGGCACGACGCAGACGGGCACGCCGGCGGCGAGCGCCTTCTGCGTGGTGCCCTGCCCGCCGTGGGAGACGACGCAGGCGGCGCGGGCGATGATCGGACCGTGCGGGAGGAAGCGCTCGACGCGCGCGCCGGGCGGCACGGCGAACGCGGCCGGGTCGTGGGCCGCGGTGGTCACGACGACGGCGAGTCGATCCCCGGCCAGCCCGTCGAGCGCCGCAGTCACGAGCTTGTCGTCGCCCTGGCGTTCGGTCGACGCGGTGACCAGCACGATCGGGCGCGTCTCGGTCGCCAGCCAGGCGGGCGGCTCGGCCGGCGGCTCCCAGCCGCCGGGACCGACAAGGCGCACCGATGGCCACCAGTCGCTGCGCGGGAACTCATACGGCTCGGCGGTGAAGAGCACGAAGCGATCCGACGTCCGGTACTGGTCGTGCCAGACGCGCACCGGCGCCAGGCCCAAACCCGCTCGATGCGCGTTGAGGGGCTCCAGCATGCCCGCCGCGATGTGGTCTGACAGCGCGGTGCTGAGACGGTTGCGCAGGCGACCGAGCGGCCCGCGACCCGGAGCGAGGCCGAGCCCGTAGGCGGGCGCGTCGGCCGAGTGCATCGGCGGGGGATGCGGGCAGTACTGCGCCCACGGCAGGCCGATCGTCTCGGCCAGATAGCCCGCGCCGAGGCAGTTGACGTCGATGATCAGGGCGTCCGGACCGACGTCCTCGATCGCCTGGCGCAGATCGGGGATCTCGAACTCGGCGCGCCCCGCGAAGGACCGCACGACGCGCCGCAGGGCGTCGATCTGCGTGCGCGCCTGCCAGTCGTCGAGCTCGATCTCGGCAATGCGCGGATCGACCGGCGCGGCGTGGAGCCCCAGCGCGCAGAGCCGCTCGACGTCGCAGGCGCGCGTGCGGACGTGCACCTCGTGGCCACGACGCCGGAGCTCGAGCAGCATGCCCACCACGGGAAAGACGTGGCCCTGGGCGGGCGAGGTGTAGGCCAACAGCCGTGCCATCAGCGGGCTCCGTGCGTCGCGGTGACCATGTCGACGACGATGCGCCGGGCCTGCGCGCGACCGAGGCGCATCTCGCGGCGCAGCAGCTTCCAGACGAGCAGGTCGGTGGCCACGACCATCGCGACGAGCCGCCGCTCGCGCTCGGCCCCGCGCAAGCCGTCGAGCAGTGGCGCGAACGTGCGTTGCACCCAGCCGCGATGCCACACCCGACCGGCGTCGGTCATCTCACGCACCGCGGCGATCCGCTCCTCCTGGGCCATCAGCCGCAGGCCGGCGTCGCCGCGCAACTCATAGGACTCGTGGATCAGGCGCACGGCGGCCTCGACGTCGCCGACGGGCGCGCCGTCGCGTCGCGCCGTCTCCGGCTCCATCGTGCTGCGCCATGCCGCGACGAACAGCTCGTCCTTGGGACCGAACCGCGCGTGCAGCGTCTGGACCGTGACGCCGGCCGCGTCGGCGATCTCGATCAGCCGCACGTCCTCATACGGCTTGGCGGCAAACAGCTCCCATGCCGCCGCGAGGATGCGCTCGCGGGTGACGGCCGCCGCCTGCGCCCGCGCGACCATTCGGTACGTCCGTCTTGCTGCGGTGGCCTCCGACATTTGACTTGATGTCGAGTAAAGCCAAAATGACGGGTGCTGTCAACACCTGACGGGCGGTGGTGCTCAACCTGCTCTCGCTCGCCACGGCCTTCGGGATCGTGGTCTGCGTCTTCCAGCAGGGGCACGGCTCCTCGCTGTGGAGCATTGAGGCGACCCAATCGATCACGGCCTACATCCCCGGGCTACGAGATCAAGCCGCTGGCGATCGGCATCGCCGCGGGCATCATCTTCGACGCCACCGTCACGATCGCGGGCTGATCAGCGTCGGGCCTTGGAAGCGTTGAAGTCCACGGCGGCGCGGATGAGGGCCTTCAACGCGTCCTCGTCGATCTCCTCGCCCTCGTGGAAGTCGATCGCACGCCGGGTGCTTCCCTCGAGGCTGAAGTTGAAGAGCCCCGCGGGGTCCTCCAGGGACGCCCCTTTGGCGAAGGTCATCTTGACGATGCTCTTGTAGGTCTCGCCCGTGCAGAGCATGCCGTCGTGGTACCAGACCGGAACCCCGCGCCACTTCCACTCCTCGACGACGTCGGGATCGGCCTCCTTGATCAAGGCGCGCAACCGGCCGAGCAGCGCGCCGCGCCAGTCGCCGAGCTCGGCGATCCTCGCGTCGATCAGCTGCGAAGGAGACTTCCCGTCCTGGGCCTCGCCGTTGTTCTTGTCGGCCATCGTGACGATGCTACCCAGAGCCCGCGACTAGCCTGACCGCCATGGGAGCCGACAGCCACGATCTGATCCGCGTGCGGGGCGCACGGGTCAACAACCTCAAGGACGTCAGCATCGAGATCCCGAAGCGCCGGCTGACGGTGTTCACCGGCGTCTCGGGCTCGGGTAAGAGCTCGCTGGTCTTCGGCACGATCGCCGCGGAGTCCCAGCGGCTGATCAACGAGACCTACAGCGCCTTCGTGCAGGGCTTCATGCCGACGCTGGCCCGACCCGAGGTCGACGTCCTCGAAGGGCTGACGACCGCGATCAGCGTCGATCAGGAGCGGATGGGGTCCAACCCGCGCTCGACCGTCGGGACCGTCACCGACACCGACGCGATGCTGCGGATCCTCTTCAGCCGGCTCGCCCAACCGCACATCGGCTCCCCCGGCGCGTACTCGTTCAACGTCGCCTCCGCCCACGGCAGCGGCGGGATCACGGTCGAGCGCGGCGCCAAGACCATCACCAAGAGCGCGAGCTTCAGCCGTGTCGGCGGCATGTGCCAGCGCTGTGAGGGCCGCGGCGCGGTCAACGACTTCGACCTCTCCGCGCTCTATGACGACAACAAGTCGCTCAACGAGGGCGCGCTGACGATCCCCGGCCACACCATGGACGGCTGGTACGGCCGGATCTACCGCGGCTGCGGTTACTTCGACCCCGACAAGCCGATCAAGAAGTACAACAAGCGCGAGCTGCACGACCTCCTCTACCGAGAGCCGACCAAGATCAAGGTCGAGGGCATCAACCTGACGTACTCGGGCCTGATCCCGCAGATCCAGAAGTCGTTCTTGTCCAAGGACGTCGAGGCGATGCAGCCGCACATCCGCGCCTTCGTCGCGCGGGCGGTGGTGTTCACCACCTGCCCGGACTGCGACGGCACGCGGCTCAGCGAGGCGGCGCGCTCGTCGAAAATCGACGGCGTCAGCATCGCCGACGTCTCGGCGATGGAGATCCGCGACCTCGCCCAGTGGGTGCGCGACCTCGACGAGCCGTCGGTCGCGCCGCTGCTCGACGCGCTGCGCGACACGCTCGACTCGTTCGTCGACATCGGGCTGGGCTACCTCTCGCTCAGCCGGTCCTCCGGGACGCTGTCGGGCGGCGAGGCGCAGCGCACGAAGATGATCCGCCACCTCGGCTCGGCGCTGACCGACGTCACCTACGTCTTCGACGAGCCCACGATCGGCCTGCACCCGCACGACATCCAGCGGATGAACGAGCTGCTGGGGCAGTTGCGCGACAAGGGCAACACGGTGCTCGTCGTGGAGCACAAGCCGGAGACGATCGCGATCGCCGACCATGTCGTCGACCTCGGCCCGGGCGCGGGCTCAGGCGGTGGCGAGGTGGTCTTCGAGGGCACGGTCGAGGGCCTGCGGGAGAGCGACACCGTCACCGGCCGCCACCTGGACGACCGGGCGTCGCTGAAGGAGACGGTGCGCACCTCGTCGGCGACGCTGGAGGTGCGCGGCGCGGACACCAACAACTTGCAGGACGTCGACGTCGACATCCCGCTCGGCGTCCTGGTCGTGCTGACCGGCGTGGCCGGGTCGGGCAAGAGCTCGCTGATCCGCGGCTCGGTGGCGGATCGCGACGGCGTGGTCACCGTCGACCAGGCGGCGATCCGCGGCTCGCGCCGCAGCAACCCGGCGACCTACACCGGCCTGCTGGACCCGATCCGCAAGGCGTTCGCGAAGGCCAACGGCGTCAAGCCCGGGCTGTTCAGCGCCAACTCCGAGGGCGCCTGCCCCAACTGCAACGGCGCCGGCGTCATCTACACCGACCTGGGGATCATGGCCGGCGCCTCCACCATCTGCGAGGAGTGCGGCGGCAAGCGCTTCGACGCGTCGGTGTTGGAGTACCTGTTCGGTGGCAAGGACATCAGCGAGGTGCTCGCGATGTCGGTGGCCGAGGCCGAGGCGTTCTTCGGCGAGGGTGACGCGCGCGTGCCGACCGCGCACAAGATCCTCGAGCGGCTCGCCGCCGTCGGGCTCGGCTACCTCACGATCGGCCAGCCGCTCACCACGCTGTCGGGCGGCGAGCGTCAGCGCCTCAAGCTGGCCACCCACATGGCGGAGAAGAGCGAGATCTACGTCCTCGACGAGCCGACCACCGGCCTGCACCTCGCCGACGTCGAGCAGTTGCTCGGCCTGCTCGACCGGCTCGTCGACGCCGGCAAGTCGGTCATCGTCATCGAGCACCATCAGGCGGTCATGGCGCACGCCGACTGGATCATCGACCTCGGGCCCGGCGCCGGCCACGACGGCGGCCGGATCGTCTTCGAGGGGACGCCCGCCGACCTCGTGGGTGCGCGCTCAACCCTCACCGGCGAGCATCTCTCAGCCTACGTCGAGCAGCCCGCGTCGGCGTTCATCGCAGCGGCTATAACTCGGTTATGACCAGTGCGATCGCCGAGGACTTCGACGTCATCGTCGTCGGCGCGCGCTGTGCCGGCTCGCCCTTGGCGACGCGGCTCGCGCGCGCCGGACTGCGCGTCTGTCTGCTCGACCGCGCCCGGTTTCCCAGCGACACGCCGTCCACCCACGGCGTGCAGCCCTCGGGCGTGAAGCTCCTCGAGCACCTTGGGGTCCTCGATCGGCTGCTCGCGGTCACCACGCCGATCGAGCGCGTGGTGATCGCGCTCGACGATGCACGCATGGAGCTCGACGCCATGAGCGCGCGGTTCGGCGCGCCGATGCTCAACATCCGGCGGATCACGCTCGACGCGATCCTGCTGGAGGCGGCCGGTGCCGCCGGCGCCGACGTCCGGACCGGGACGACCGTCACGGGACTGCTGCGCGAGCGCGAGCGCGGTCGCGTCGTGGGCGTCGCGACCTCCGCGGGACCGCTGCGCGCGCCGCTCGTCGTGGGCGCCGACGGTGCGCGCTCCACCGTGGCCCGACTGGTCGGCGCGACCGAGTACCACCAGACACCGCCGGGTCAGATCTTCGCCTGGGCCTACTTCGAGGGCGCCGCCGCACCCGACGACACGGTGTGGATCGGGAGCAACGACGACCACGTGCTGCTCGCCGGTCCCACCGACGCCGGCCTCTTCATGGCGGCCATCGGCTTCGATCAGGATCGTCGCGACGAGGTGCGCGGCGACCGCGCGGCAGCCCACGCCGCCGCGTTGCGGGCGTGGCCCGAGATCGGCGATTCCCTGGCCACCGCGACGCGCGTGGGCCCGATGCGGATGATGTCGCGCTGGCACGGCTTCTTTCGCCGCTCGGCCGGCCCGGGCTGGGTCCTGGTCGGCGACGCCGGCCACTTCAAGGACCCCACGCCCGGCCAAGGGATCGCCGACGCGTTGCGCCAGACGGCCACCCTCGCACCGGCAATCGTCGAGGCGCTGGGCGGAGCGCGACGCCCCGACCACATCCTGCACAACTGGTGGCGCTGGCGCGACCGCGACGCGCGCGAGATGTACTGGTTCGCCTACGACATGGGGTTGCCTGGCGCCACCCAGCCCGTTGTGGCCGAGATGCAGCGCCGCCTCGCCGCCGACCCGCAGCTCGCCGAAGGCTTCCTGCGCGTCCTCAACCACGAGCTCGCCCCCTCGGCGCTCTTCACCACCTCGCTCGGGCTGTCGGTCACCGCCCAAGCGCTGCGCGATGGCCGCGGCAACCGCGCAGCGGTGCTCCGCGAGGCCGTCTCGATCATCGCGACCGACGCGGTGCGCCGTGCGCGACGCCCACCCCGTCGCCACGCGCGGTTCGTCGCCTTGCCCCCGCGGTGACCGGGCGACCCCTACAACTTCCCCGAGAACAGCAGCCGTTCGCGCTCCTTGGACGACCCGGCCACGAAGAACCGCGCCGACCACGCGGCGGTCTCGTCGAGGTGGCGGTTCTGGTCGCCGTCGCCCGGCGAGTCCGCTTGCGGGTCCGGGGCGAGCTGGTCGGCGCGGCGGGCGCCGACCGCGTCACGGAAGCGGAAGTGCGTGAAGAGCCGCATGAACTCGGTGAGGTAGATGTCGGCGACGCGCTTGTCGCCGGCGATCCACAGCATGTTCTCGTCGTTCTCGATCGCCGAGGGGCGCGAGAAGTTCGCCGAGCCCGTGATCACCACGGGATGGTCGGTCAGCGGGTCGACGAGCAGGTACTTGGTGTGGATGAACTGCACGCGTGGGTTGAGCCCGGTCAGGTGCTCCTCCATGAACTGCTTGTAGCCGCCCTCGCGCGCGATGAACGCCCCGACGCTGATCATCAGCGCCTTGTCGGTGTCGCTGAGCTTCAGGTCGTCGCCGGCCTTGTCGAGGAGCAGATAGCGCGCGACGCCGCGGTCCTCCTCCAGCTCGTCGGCGAGCTCCTTGCCGATACCGAACGGCGCCGTGAGGAACATGGCTTGTCTGGCGTTCTTCATCAACGCGACGTAGCGCTCCATCGGCGTGTCCTCGGTGTGCGGCGAGAACACCGCCCTGGTGCCCGGCGGCAGGTAGGGCGGCGCGTCGGCGACGTCGGGCACCGGCGAGTGCGCGTCGACCCACGTGCGCGACGCGTCGCGGTCGACGTCGCGCGCCAGGTTCTCCCAGAACGCCAGGTAGTCCTTGGCGACGTCGTCGTCGGTCACCGAGTGCCCCAGGTTGGAGTGGCCCCACAGCGCGCCGTCGGTGATGTTCGTCGAGCCGGTCCAGACCGCGACCGGATCGTCGCCCTGCAACAACACCAAGAACTTGTTGTGCGAGATGCCGCTCGTGGCGTGGCGCGCGGTGATGATCTCGGCGAACGGATGGCGCTTGGCCAGGCCCTCGGTATCGCGGATCGCCTCCGCGTTGTCCCACGCCGGCGAGATCGGCCACTGGCGCGAGTCGGCCGGGTCGGCGACGACGAGCCGGACGTCGGCGCCGCGGACCTTGGCCGCGCGCAGCGCGTCGAGCACCGGCCGGTGCTCGAACTCGTAGAACGCGCCGCGCAGCCCGAAGCCCGGGCCCGAGGCGCGGGCGATGAACGCGAGCAGCGCCTCGTGCAGCCCACGCGACAGCCACGTCTGGGCGGCCGGGACGCCGACCGGCGACCCGATGCCGAACTGGCGCGCGTAGGCCTGCGAGCCGGCGATGCCGCGGTTGAACCAGACGCCGTGGCGCCCGTCGTCGTCGGGCTCGGTGGCGATCTCGATCTCGGCGACCGGCTCGGTGAGCACCACCGCGCCCGGCGCGCCGGTGGCCATCGCGACGCGATAGCGCACCTGCCGGCCGGGCAGGACGTCGTAGTCGCCCCACTGGAAGGCCTGCAGCGGGTTGTCACGGGTGCTCCACGGCCCACCGGGCCGATCGTTGATCGCGAAGCGCAAGAAGTTGGGGAGGAATTCCGGCTCCCCATCGGGCAGCAGCGTCCGCTCCACCGCGAAGCCGAGCAGCGTCGGCAACGCGGTGGGCGTGACGTCGAACCCGAGCAGCACCCCGTGGGTGCCCGAGACGGCATGGACGGTGAGGTCGCCCGAGGAGGTTGATGCGCGCATGGCGGGCGCCAGCCTCGCACAATCCGACGACGAGATGTCAATGATCAGTGACGCGGCGCGCGCGCTCGATCGACGCCGACCCGCGAGACGATCCAGGCGACTTGCCGCAGCGGCGCAGACACTAAAGCATCCACACCTAGGTACTGGTCCCCAACGCTGGCAATCTCCCAGCGGCACCACTACGTTCGGGCGATGGCCCTGGTCAACGACGCGTTCCTGTCGAGCATCTCCGCGGCGACGAGCCGCTATGAGGAGCGGGCCGACGAGCGGGCGGCGACCGAGGCGGCGTTCGCCGAGGGCGGGATTCTCG
This sequence comes from uncultured Conexibacteraceae bacterium, assembly GCA_963731005.1. Classification (GTDB taxonomy): domain Bacteria; phylum Actinomycetota; class Thermoleophilia; order Solirubrobacterales; family Solirubrobacteraceae; genus Baekduia. Next base: position 739,754 of record CAVSTZ010000002.1, read on the forward strand.
CCGCCGACGACGCCACCCACATCACCAAGCGGCTCGCCCGGCTGAACGCCGGATGGTCGCTGGCCGAGGCGGTCGACCGGTCGGCCCCGGTGCCGACCAGCGGTAGGAGCCTCGCCGAGACCGTGCCGCCCGAGCTGTTTGACACCAACGTGCTCGGCCTGGAGCGGCTGATGGGCCGCAACGACCTGATCGACGTGATGTTCCTGCAGCGCGGCGCCCAGGCGGCGCGGCCGGTCGGGCGCATCAGCATCCGCAGCCCGCACGGGTCCGGCTACGGCACCGGGTTCCTCGTCTCGCCGCGGCTGCTGCTGACCAACCACCACGTCCTCGGCGACGCCGGCGAGGCCGCCACGTCCTACGTCGAGTTCGACTATCAGTCGGGGCTCGACGGGCTGCCGCTCAGCCCCAAGGCGTTCACCTTCGACCCCAACGCGTTCTTCCTGTCCTCACCGGCCGACGAGTTGGACTTCACGCTCGTCGCGGTCGCCCCCACGGGCACCCACGGCGAGCAGCTCGGCGCCTTCGGCTTCCTGGAGCTGATCGAGCAGGACGGCAAGGTGGTCCTCGGAGAGCTCGTGGACGTGATCCAGCATCCCAACGGCGAGCCCAAGCAGCTCGCGCTGCGCGAGAACCAGATCGTCGACCGGCTCGAGCGGTTCCTGCACTACAAGACCGACACGGCGCCGGGATCGTCGGGGTCACCGGTGTTCAACGATCAGTGGGAGCTCGTGGCGCTGCATCACTCCGGCGTCCCCAAGGTCGACGCCCAAGGCCGCTACATCGCCGTCGACGGAACGCTGTGGACCGCCGAGATGGGCGAGGAGCGGCTGGCGTGGGTCGCCAACGAGGGCGTGCGCATCAGCCGGATCATCAAGGCGGTGCGCGATGCGGTCCTCACCGGCGAGGCGGCGCAGTTACGCACCGAGCTGCTCGCGCCGGGCGCGGCAGGTGCTGTTGCCGCCCCGGAATCGGCGGGCCCACCGGCGGGTCCGCCGCCGGCCGCCGGCGTCGCCGCTGCCGCACCCGGTCCGGGAACGCGGTTCGACGTCCCGCTCGTGCTCGACGTCGCGGTGACTCTGGGAGCGGCCGGCGTGACCGCCGTGTCGACGCCCGCGTGTCGACCCGCCCCCGCGCCGCCCGCTCCCCCGCCGCCGCCCCTCGCGCCGCCGGTCGACGCGCCGCTCGTCGACACGCCCGCGCTGCGCGAGGCGCTCGTGACCCTGGAGGCCAACCGCGACGCGCCGTACTACTCGGCGACCGCCGACGCCGCCGCGGCGACGACCTACTACGCGGGCATCGACGACCACGCCGCGCCCGAGGCCCTCTTCAAGGCGCTGTCGGAGTTGCTGGAGCGCACGCACCAAGCGCGCCCGAAGTACCAGCCCTTGGTCCAGGTCTACCCCTGGGTCGACCTGCGACCCGACCGCAAGCTGCGCTCGATCTACTCGGGCAAGGCGTTCGAGCCGGAGGAGATCATGCGCGAGGACGCGCGCGTGGAGGCGGCACGCACCGCGCGCCTGCAGGAGATCGCGGCGGCGCACGAGGCGCTCGGGCCGGCGACGTTCGCCGAGGAGTTCCTGGGCCTCGAGGCGTCGTTGCCCTACAACTGCGAGCACAGCGTCCCGCAGTCCTCCTTCGGCGCCAAGGAGCCGATGCGCGGCGACCTGCACCACCTGTTCACCTGCGAGTCGGGGTGCAACAGCTTCCGCGGCAACACCCCGTACTTCGACTTCGACGACGCCGAGGAGGCCGTCCGCGACGCCTGCGGACGCCGCGAGGACGATCGCTTCGAGCCCAACGCCGGCAAGGGCGCGGTCGCGCGCGCGACCATGTACTTCCTCTTGCGCTACCCGGGCGTCATCGGCGACGTCGCGCGCGAGCTGCACCCCGATCGCCTGCCGATCCTGCTCGCCTGGCACCACGCCGACCCGGTCGGCGAGTGGGAGCGCCATCGCAACATGGCCATCGCCGCCGTCCAGGGCAACCGCAACCCGCTGATCGACCATCCCGAATGGGCCGACGTCCTGCCGTTCGCCGACGGCTTCGGCCACTGAGGAGCAGACCGTGAACCTCGCCGAGACCCAGCGCTGGGCCAACGCGTTCCTCGACGAGCGGACGCCGACCCCGGCCCGCGACGAGCCGACGGCCGCCGCACCCGGGCTGGAGCGCGCCGCCGCCGCGCCGCCGCCAACGTCCGAGCCGAGCGTCGGCTTCTCACCGTTCATCCCCGCGCACGCGATCCGCGCCCGCGACCTCTCGGGCGAGCTGATCGCCGCCGCCGAGCGGGCACGCGCCGAGGACGGCGTCGACGCCGGCTTCGCGGCGGCCCGCGCCCGCGCCGACGAGCTCCTCACCGACCACGACCCGGCGCTCGTGCGCTTCGCGCTCAAGTTGTTCATGACCCACGACGCCGAGGGCCAACGGCTGCAGATCCCCGCCCTGGAGGAGCGCGCGCCGCTGAAGGTCGTGCCGTCGGGCCCGCCGGCGCCGTTGGCGGCGATCGGGGCGGAGGCGACCGGCATGCAAGAGGCGGCCCTGAACTGGTGGCGCGAGGACCCCGAGCTCAACGAGCACCACGACCACTGGCACGCGGTCTACCCGACGGCGGGCCTCGCGGACCCACGACCCGGCGACCCGCGCCACACCCGTCTGCAGGACCGCCAGGGCGAGTTGTTCATGTACATGCACGAGCAGATGCTCGCCCGCTATGACCACGAGCGGATCGCCCTCGGCCTCGGGCCCGTCGCGCCGCTCGACGATTACGCGGCGCCCGTCTCGGAGGGCTATGACCCGACGGCGGGCCTCGCCGGATGGCCGGCCTCGATCTGGACCGACGACGAGCAGCCCAAGGCACGGCCCGACGGCGCCCACATGCCGGCGAGCGTCCGCCTCTCCCCCACCGACACCGTCCGGCGTACCGAACTGCAGACGTGGCACGGCGCGCTGCAGCAGGCCGCGACGACGGGCCACATGGCCAGCATGGCGCCCGGCCACCAGCTGAGCACCACCATCGACGCGCTCGGCCACGCGGTCGAGCCGTCGGCGGCCCCGACCGACCCGCCGCAGCGGCCCACGACGCCCGATCCCGACGTCTATCAGTGGCTGCACGGCGCCGGCCACGTCTTCCTCTCGCTCGCCGCCGGCGCGCCGCAGGGCGTCATGGCCGACACCGACACCGCCGTGCGCGACCCCGTCTTCTACCGCTGGCACCGCCACATCGACGATCTCGCCCACGCCTGGCAGGAGACCCAGGCGCCCCACGACCTCACGGCCAACGCGGCCGCCGTCGAGCTGCGCCACGGCGCCCGGCCCGCGCCAGAGCGCCCCGCCGAGAGCGGTGACCTGCTCCTCTTCGACGAGGCCGAGATCGGCGCCGACCTCGACGACGCGGCGTTCGCGGCGGCCGTCGAGCAATCGGCCGGCGGCGTCCACTGGGACGACGACCTGGCCGCCACCCATCCGGCGACGAGCGAGCTGCAGACCGAGATGCTCTGGCGGACGCTGAAGATCGAGCCGCCGATCCCGGGCACGCCGCAGGTCCGGATCCCCTATCTCGATCAGCGGCCCTTCGCCTATGCCTTGCGCCTGCGCAACACCGATCCCGCGGGCGCCGCGCACGACGTCACGATCCGGCTCTTCTTCGTCGCCGACGCGCTGTTCGAGGAGCGCCGCAACTGGATCGAGCTCGACAAGTTCCGCTTCCACGTCAGCCGTGAGCGGACGGTCGCCGTCCGGCGCGCGCGGGAGTCGTCGGTCATCCGCAAGCCGGCGTCCAAGCCGCCGGGGCCGACCGAGCACTCACCGCCACCGCCCGACCGCGGCGAGCCGCCGCCCGGCTGGGACGCCGAGTCCTACTGCGACTGCGGCTGGCCCTACAACTTGCTGATCCCACGCGGCACCGGCCAGGGCATGCGCTGCTGGCTGGCCGCCGTCGTCACCGACTGGGAGCAGGATCAGGTGACCGGCTCGACCTGCGGCTCGATGAGCTACTGCGGCGCCAAGGACCGCTACCCCGATCAGCGCCCGATGGGCTACCCGTTCGACCGTCCGATCACCGGCCCCCAGATCGCCGACGTCCTGTCGACGCTGCCCAGCGCCGCGGCGCGCAGCTTCACGATTCGGTGGCTGAACCCCACCTTCCCGACCTGAGCACACAAACCTGTCAACGTCACCAGAAGGGACCCACCATGTCAGCGCATCGCCACCGCGGATCCGCGCAGGTCTGCTGCTGCATCGCACCGCCCTACCTGCTCGAGCGCCTCGCCGAGTCCGGGGACGCCCAGCAGCGCGAGGCGGCACAGAGCACGCTCGCCTCGCTGCCGATCGTGCGCGCACGTCGCACGCTGGTCGCCCAGCTCATCGCCGATCCTGCGATCAATGTCCAGGAGCTCGGCGTCGTGGCCCAAGGCACGACCTCGGCCAACAAGGTCTACGACGCGCACGGACTGCCGTTCACCTCGGTCGAGCTCCCCGGCAACCTCCTCCGCGGTCCGCAGGATCCGGCGAGCAGTGACGTGTCCGCCAACGAGGCGTTCGACGGGGTGGTCGCCACGTTGCGCTTCTATGACCAGATCCTCGGCCGCAACGGCATCGACGGCCAGGGGATGGACGTCATCTCGAGCGTGCACGTGACCGACCAGCTCGGGGCCGCGTGGGAGAACGCGGCCTGGAACTCGACGCAGATGGTCTACGGCGACGCCGGCCGGCTGTTTCGTCGCGGGTCGCTGACGTCGGCGCTCGACGTCATCGGCCACGAGCTGACGCACGGCGTGACGCAGTTCACCGCGGCGCTGGAGTACCGCAGCCAATCCGGTGCGTTGAACGAGAGCATGTCGGATGTCTTCGGCTCGATGATCAAGCAGCACGCGCTCGGGCAGACCAGCCAAGACGCCGACTGGCTGATCGGCGCGGGCCTGCTGCTGGACCCGAAGGCCATCGCCCTGCGCTCGATGAAGGATCCGGGGACCGCCTCGCCCAATGACCCCCAGCCCAAGACGATGAGCGACTACGTGGATCTGCCGGAGACCGAGGACGGTGACAACGGCGGGGTGCACTACAACTCGAGCATCCCGAACCGGGCCTTCGCGCTGACGGCGATCGCGTTGGGCGGCAATTCCTGGGATCGCGCCGGCCGGATCTGGTACAAGACGTTGACCGAGCTGCTCGCTCCCGATGCCCAGTTCACGGACGCCGCCCAGGCGACGCTGGATGTCGCCGAGGAGCTGTTTCCGGGGGGCGAGGTGCGTGCCGCAGTTGAGGACGCATGGCGAAAGGTCGAGGTCGTGACGTGAAGGTATCGGTGACGCAGACCGGCGGTCCGCTCGGCTACCCGCAGCGCGTCGAGCTGGATTCTGCGCACCTGTCCGAGCAGGACGCGGCCGAGCTCGCGCGACGCAGCGCGGCGGTGACGCCCGCACCGGAGCCCGAGCGGACCTTCCCCGGCCAGCTCGGCTACTCGGTCCGCGTCGAGGACGACGACGCCCCGGGGGTCGAGGCCAGCTACGTCGAGGGCTCGATGCCCGACGACGTCCGCCGACTCGTCGCCTGGGTCCAGGAGCATCCGAGCGGCACGCGGCCTTAGGCGGCGGCCGCCTGCCGCGGACGGTCACGGTCGGCCTAAAGGCTGATCGTGATGTCCGCGGCATCCGCCGCCGCGGCGACCTCTTCGAACCCACGCCCCTTCCACAAGGGCTCGACCTGCTCGATGTTGTAGCGCAAGCTCGGGCGACGGACCCGGGTCCCGAACAGCATCAGCGCCGGAAAGCCCGAGTACAGGCGGGAGCTCCAGATGACGCCGTCCGCCTTCCCCGCTCGATAGAGCGCCCGGGCGTAGGCGGCGGTTTCCGGATACGTGCTCGGGTCCGTGTCGATCAGGTCCGCGTGCGTCGTGCGCAGACGCCGCAGGCCGGAGCCGCGCAAGGAGACGAGCGTCAGGTCGCGCGATGGCACGACCACCGAGCGAACCAGCCCCAGCAACTGCGTCCGGATCACGACCTGATCGGCCGCACGCGGATCGAGGTCGTGGAACACCGTCTCCGAGAGCGCCGGGGCGATGCTGTCCGCCCCGTACATGGTGGTGACGACCCTCGAGCCCGAGGTGAAGGGCCGGAAGCGTCCCGTCGATGCCGTCGGATTGAAGGCGTCCGGATGGAACCGCGCCTCGTGCACGCGCCAGATCTCGATGCCGGCCCGCCAGGTCTCGGTGAGCGGCGTGAGCTTCGTGAGATCCGGCGCAGACGGGACGGCCAACTAGAGCACCGGGCGGTAGGTCCGCTCCGCGGCCTCGACGACGGCATCGGCAGCCGTGTCCAGCCCTTCCAACGGCACGCCATCCAGGCCACTGCGAGGACTCGTCATCCAGAGCGCGACCTCCCAGGGAGACGCCCCGCGCTCCCCGAAGACCGCGAGCAGCCGGGACATGACCGGCTTGGGCTTGCGCGTGGCGGGGTCGAACTGAAACGCCGGGTAGAGGAGCTCGTTGTCGAGGTCGACCGCGAACACCTGGCCCTCGCTCCTCCAGCGACCGGCGAGCGCGGACGAGTTCTTCGCGGTCGAGCCGGCGAACTGCGCGACCTGCGACGCGTTCCAGGACTCGTGCGTCTCCAAGAAGGCGACGCGCAGCTTCGCGTTGCGGAGCATCTGCATCAGCACCGCCGGCTGCGGCATCTGGACGTGCTCGGGCATGAGCCGCGCGAGGTAGTCACGCGCTTGGTCGACCACCGGGTCGTCGATGGTGGAGAAGAACATCCGCAGCGGCCGCGAAGCGTCGTTCCCGAGCGCGGGAAGCGCATCGCGAGGCGCGGAGACGACGGCCAGGGCGTGATGGCCCGTCATCGTGGCGACGCGCGCCTCCACCTGCTTGACGAAGTCCTGAGGATCGGTGACATCGGGATCGGTTGCGAGAAGCTCTCCGCCCAAAATGAGATCCGTGAGATCATGGGCCTGGTTCATGTTGCTCATGGTAGCGATACCTGCAGCACATTGCCAGCGCCGTGCCTCGCCGGTCCATCCCGATCGACGCGGATGACGCGCCGATCGCTTTGCCGCTCACGATGACGCTTCCTGCAGCCTGAGCAAGGCGCTGCAGGCATCGCCGCAGGGTCGGTCGACTGATCGACCACACCAACAACCCAAACGTCCATCCGCCCCACCCACTAGGTTCCGCCCCTTGTTCAAAACAGCACCCCCGCACCTGTTGACGCAGGCCGGGGGCATGACCCAAGGAGCGTATATCTCCATGAGTGCCCCGCAGGGTAGCTTCGGCTGCCGTATCAGCGTCGACCCGTCCACCGCCGACGTGCTGCGCATCGAGGCCAAGAAGGTCTTGATGTTCAACCACGAGCCCTTCGAGGACTTCCTGGACTATGTGCGGCGCGACAGGGTCGAGGTGCCGATGACGCGCGGCCACATCGAGCAGTTGCACCGTCGCCGTTGCGATCTGTTGGACACCAACCTCGATCTGCTGACCGACATCGGTGCCGACAACCAACAGAACGCGATCGTCATGTCCGAGATTTATGCCAACCGCCACGGCGTCGAAGCCCTCAACCGCGTCTTCGACGCCTACGGCGACACGATTGCCACGTAGGAGAACGACACGGCGGGCGGCGGCCATGCGGCCGCCGCCCGCTGTCACGTCACATCAAGCGACGCCCTGCCTCGATCAGGTGAGGGTCAGGGTGTTGGTCGCGTCCTTCCACGAGCGGAGCCCGCCGCTGATGGAAGCCGCCGGGCTGCCCATGTAGTTCAGGAACATTCCCGACGGACCGCCGAGGAACGTGTGGGTGGAGTTGGTGAACCCACCGACGATCGGCCCGTCCACGGTGATCCCCGTCTGTCCGCTACATGCTCCGCCGTAGGTGACCTGCAGGTGCTCGACAATCGAGACGTTCGTCGAAACGTTGGTACCGGACACGGTTGCCGTCCAGGGAAGCCCCGTCGCGGTGACGGTGACGGGACAGTACGGATAGCCCGTGCCGACGCAGCCCGTGAAGGAGGCCGTGTTGATGTCGAGCGTCGAGGAGGCCGGCGTCCGGACGTGGACGCCCAGGGAGTTCGAGCACGCAAAGCTGTAGCTGGGCGCCCCCAGTGCGTCGTACAGCACGCTCGTCGTCGAGGTCAGCGTCTTGTTGGTGTTGACCGGTCCCCAGACGGCGGCCGAGGCCATGGCCGGCACGGCGAACGCGGCCATCGCGGTGACAGCGGCGATGAGCGTGGTTTTCTTGATGGTCTTCATCGGTTACTGCTCCTTGTGAAATGTCTCGGCACTTTGCCGAGGTGTGTTGGTGCTTCAGATGCCCGCGCCTGCACACAGTGGTGCCGATCGTCGGGCGCTCCTGGTCTGGCCGTCCGCCCATCGGGCATCCGTGGAGGGCCGCTTGGTTGGCACTCGCCTTGATGTCGCTCCTTCTTGTGTGGACGGACGGCCGTCTGGGGCCGCCCGCCGCGATGTCGGGCCCGCCTTGGGGCCTCAGGCTTTGGCTCTGGCGCTCTTCCGGGCTGTCGCAGCTGCCGAGTAGGTGACCTTGGCCTTCTTGGCGCCCTTGGGCAGGTAGGAGACCTTGATGCGGATGTCGCGCTTGACCTTGCGCAGCCGGCGTCCCTTGGCCGTCAGCTTCGCGGTGACCGTCGCCGACGTCGCGGCCTTGATCGTCCGCCTGGTCGTCTTCACTCCCGCACCCGAGATCGTCACGGTGCCGGCACCGATGCCCGTCACCTTGACGTGCGCGCTGGTGGTGGTGAACGTCTTTGAGGCCACGGCCAGTGGGCAGTCCGGGGTCAGGCTCATCGCCCGGTCGACGCGCTTGCCGTTCTGCGCCGTGGCGGAGAGGAACGGCTTCTCGGTGTCGGTGCAGACGTTGGCGCCGTCGGTCACGACCAGGATGCCGTTCTTGCCGCTGTCGAGCTTGAGTTGGAACGAGCTGATCGGCGCATCGGGGATCATCGAGAACGTCGAGACCAGATGCTTGTTGTCGGGAACCGAGCTCGTCGCCCGCAGATTCAGACTCACCTCACCCCGAAGCTCCAACAACAACGTCGGCAACGTGCGGATCTGACGACCCGACTTCGGATCGGTCCTGACGCCCTTGACGAAGAACACCTTGCCCGTCAACGGTGCCTTGAGCAACGGGCTGACGGCGGTCGCGGTCCCGATGACCGACTTCTGCGGACACCGATCAGCCAGGCCGTCGGCGTACTCACACAAGTTCTCCGACGCCGCATGATCCGGATCGAGCGCCAGACTCAGCGGGAGGGTCACCTCGGCCGACTTCAGCGCCGCCTCCCCCGGACGCTGCGTCACCAGAGCCTCGACACCGGGATGGCCGCCGACCTTGGTCTCCTTGCTCCCTGTCAGACGCATCGCGAGCTTCGGCGCGAACGGCAGCCTGTCACAGCCGGAAGCAGCAAACGGCGAGCTGAGGTTGACCGACTGGCCGTTCAGCGAGCCGATCGACGCCCCGATCGCCTTGGACGCGCACGAGGTCGGTGAGTGCATGAACCCCGGACGATCGACCACCACGTTGATCCGCCGGACGCGCAGCGGCACGCCGTCACGGATGGTCGGCAGCGGATCGCTGACCACCGTCACATGCGCGTCGTCGGGATCGATGTTCAACGCCTGACGCACCACGACGGTGCCCAGGTCAAACGGACCCGCCACCGCATGAACGGCAATCGCCAACCCGTACGGAGCACCCTTGTACGGCCCGGTCAACGACACCGGCTGATCACGCACATAGAACGGGCTGCCACCCGCACCCGCCGCCACCGTTGCCGAACCAACCCGCGAGGCCACCGCACAACTACCCGCGTGCGCATCGGCGTCCGCGCACAAGGGCACGTCCTTGACCGCAGCCAACAACCCGCCGGGCAGGGTCACGTTGATGTTCTTGAAGACGTCGGTGCGATCCTCACGCGTCAGAGCAAACGTGAACGGACTCGACCCACCCGCCAGGTCAGACGCCGTCCCGGCCGTCATGCTCGGTGCGAACGGCAACGTGGCCGGGCACCCGGCACCCTTGCCATCCCAACTCACATCAAACGACGAACTGTCGGTCCTATCCGGGGTACCGGGCACCACGACACCATCCGAGCGCGTCCCGCCGCGCGACCACGGCGTGAACACACCACTGGTCGTCGCCAAGCCACACGACACCGGGTTGACCAACGGCGCCCGATCACCCGACTTGAACGTCAAGCTGAGGTGCCTGACCGGCAACTGCGGATTATCCGTAAACCGCGCCACCAACCGACCCGTGGCCTTGTCGGCCGTCACGATCCCCGGCAACTTGATGTTGAGGCCATACCGCGGGTTGTTGATCTGGATCAACAACCGGAACCGGCCGTCCTGATCACCCGACGGATCCAGATCCCCCGGATGCGGCTTGACCAGATACACGTCACCCTCAAGCGGCTCCGCACCGGTCACCGCATCGGTCTGTGGATCGTGCGAAGCCAGCAACGGCGACGTCGCGACCACCGACCCGATCTTCGACGCATCCGGACAGGTCACCGGATCGATCGAGTCCAACCGCACCTGATCATTGCCAGAAACATCCGAACAACCACCCAGACCATCGGCCGCCGACGGCGAAACCGCCACCCCTGCCGGCAACGTCACCGTCGCATCCTTCAGCTGCGGCGCCTGCGGCACCGACGGATCAAACGACGTATCAGGATCGGTCGAGTCGTTGGTCTGCGGGAAGGTCAGATCGACCCGGTAGCCCGATGGCGTGTCGGCCGCACGGCTGCCCGTATCGGGACTCGGCCCAGCACTGATCGACGGCTTGAACTGATCGGCCAGCAACGAGTTGTCACACCCCGTCACCGCCGGAGCCGGAGCCGACGCGGACCTCCAGTTGGGATCAGACAGATCCGGGGTCCCATCCGAGTTTCTCCGCGCTGGATGCTGCCACGAATCCACATAGATCTTCGACGTCGGCTGCGCGTCCAAACAGTCCGACTGATTCGACAAGAACGGAATCGCCGGGCCACCCGTGCCGTTGTGCTGGGACGGGACACCCCAGAGCGTCGCTATGACGGTGTGGATGTCGAACCGGCTGGCGCCGGGAACGGTGAAGTTCAGCCCATAGCCCCCGCCACGCGGCCGCAGCTGCGGGTAGCTGACGACCGGCTTGCTGAGAAACGAGAACGCGAACTCTGCCGGATACCCCTTCTCAGGCGTCATGTTGTAGAGCGCGGCCGGGATCGGAGGGAGGGCCGTGCCGAGCGCTAACGTCCCCACCTGGCTGGCCGCCGGACAGTTGATCGTCGTGCCTTGGAGCGCGGTCAGCGGGCAGCGCGGCGCGGCGGCCGCGGCCCCGACGAAGCCTGGCGGCAGCTCCACCCAGATGTTGCGGACATCCTCGACCGGCACCGGGAAGCCGATCGTGCTGGCCGGGTATCCACGATAGGTAGGGAAGGAGAACGACGTGATCGCCTGATAGGGGTGGCCGCCGGCCACGGTGTCGTCGTCACCGCCGATGTCCAGCGACCGCGCGCTGAAGCCGTCAAGCCCAAACGGGGGCCGATCGATGACGGGGATGTGGGCCTCCGTCGTGACGTCGGGCGCGCCGCCACCGGAGACGGTGACCGACGTCATGGTCGAACTCGGGGCGTCAGACGTCACAGCCAGCGTCCCGCCCGACACGATGTCGACCGGTTCGCCCGGCGCGAGCGGGTCGGGCCTGTTGCAGGTCAGCGGGCCCGTGGCGGGCACCGTACCCACTGCCGGGCAAAACCCATTCGTTTGGAGCAGGCGGAGCTGCAACCCCGGCCCAAGCGTGAGGGTGGCCGAGACCGGCCCGGTCGTCGGCGCATCGCCCACGTTGGTGACCGTCACCTTGTACTCCACGTCGATATCGCCACGCATCACCGTCGTCGGGAGATACGTAAGCGACACGTTCAGCTGGGGTCCCGCGGCGTGCGCAGCGGGGGCCAGGCACAACACGGCACAGACGGCGCCGAGCAGCACCAGCAGACTGCCGCGGCGATTGTGGCGGTGGGTGCGGGGTCCGGGCATGGGCCAACCTGTTCCTGTCGAGCTGCGAACCTGATCCGTGGTGCTCATGACCGACCTCCCTTGGCCGCAGCCTGCGGTGACGTCGTGCGCGAGGACTTCTTGGACTTCTTCTTGGCCGCCTTGGGCAGGGTGAGCTTCAACGACACCGTGCGGGCGATCGCTACGTTGTCCTGACCGACCAGCACCTTGACCGCGAGCTTGCGCTTGCGCTTCAGCTCAGCCCGAGCGTTCTTCGACAACGTCAGGCGCAGCGAGACCGTCCCCGCCTTGACGCTGCGCTTGGCGGAGCCAACGCTGCTGGGCCGCTTGGCGATCGTCGCCGACGCCTTCGCCGACAGCAGGCCCGGCGCGTTGGTCGTCACCGACAGCGTCACCTTCCCCGTCGACGCGACCCACCCCAGCTGACCGGCCGTCAAGGACTTGACCGAGAACGACGGCGTCACCTGCGACGCATCACCCTGCCCGGTCGCCGACGACGAATCCAGCGACGGGGCGGGCGGCGGCGCCGCGCGTCCGCCCTGGCACGAATCGCCGGCGCACCCTGGGGATGGCACGACGTCGAAGCCTCCGTCGATCCGCGCGTCGTAGACATCAAGCTGCGTGTCGACGTCGTTGGCAGTAAGCTGAGCCGTCGTGACGAAGTACACGTCGCCACCGGACGGCGAGATGAACGCCTGGACGATCCCAGGGGTGATGCCCAAGGCATCGGCCGGATCTGCCAGCGACAGACCACCATCCGCCGACGGCTTGCCGCTCGAAATCAGCGAGACACGCCCGTCGTGCCACAAGTAGCTGTCGATCGTGCCGTTGATATCGCCCGCCACGAGCGCGTCGGCGGTGGTGAAAACCACGGACTGACCATCATCGCTTATCGCTGTGCGGGGACCACGTGCGCCGTATTGGAGCCGGCTGTACGCGATCGGGGTGAACTGGGCGTCCTCTCCGGGCTCGTTGCCACCGTCCCCTTCGCTGCCGGCCGACAGCCGCGTAAGCGCACCGGTCTCGGCGTCAAAGCGATAGACGTCACGAGCGGCGTCGGTGTCGGCCTGCGGGCCGTGATCGATCAGTGCGGCGAAAGACGCGAACACGAGATAGCGCCCGTCTTCGGTCGTCTGCGCCAGGCGTCCTTGCAGAACTTCCGAACCCCACATGCCCGCGCTGGTGGAGGTGGGACCGTCGGCCTGATCCAGCTTTGCGACGAACCGCGTCTCGCCGGCCGAATGGGCTGCGTCACGGCGCCACACGTACAGGTTGGAATCACCTGCCACCGCCGCCGCGTCATTGGCGCCCAGGTTGGAGGCCAGGACGCCCGTCGCGACGAAATAGGCGCGCGAGCCGTCGTCGGAGATTCGCGTGACTCCCTTTACCTCCGCTCCGGTGGCCGCCCCGGACACCTCCCGCAGATCCGGGCACGGATTTACCGCACCGACCGGTGCAGGCGTGCCGGACGGGATGTCGCACTCGTACAGATCCGTCGTCGCATCAGTATCTGAGTCGACCAGCTGCTGGTCGGTGGTGAAGAAGACCCGCGTGCCGTCCGCGTTCGCGCCCTGGAAGATTGCGGGCGAGTCGGCGTTACAGACGCCGCCGGGATCGGACGAGACACGCGTGCACTGGGAGGCTGAGGCGTTGATCGTCGTCGCTGCGTCGACGCGCGCGTACACATCCCGTCCGGGGCACGTTGACACCCAGAAGATCACGCGGCCATCCGTGGAGACAGCGTGGTAGTCGCTGCCGTCGGGGACCCCGGCCTGGTGGGTATCGCATCCCATCTGCTGGCCGACGTTGTCGACGTTGACGGGTCGCGGCTGGTCGGTACCCGTGCTGTCGTACACATAGGTACCCGACCCGGCGGTGAGGACGACGTGGGACAGATCGTCGGACGTCGTGAAATTTGTCGCGCCGTTGGCTGACCCGATCCGGGCGAAGACGTCGTCGGGACGCCGGACGTACAGGTCGGACACGGTGGTCGGCTGGTCGCTACGGCGCATCAGCCACAGCGAAGCGCCCAGATCGCTCGAAAGCCTCGAGGCGATCGCCGAGAGACGGGCGGACGGGTTGGCGAGGGCATAGTCCGGCCCCGACGGGGCGAGCGCCTTGGTGCTCCAGCCGCTCGCGGACCGGATCGCCGTGTACGAGTTGCCCCCGCTGGCAGCCGAGCCTCCGTTGCCGTTGTTCCCGAAGTTCCCGTTCGAGACGTACGCCAGCCGACCGTCGTCGGTGAAGCCGTACGTGACCGGCGAGAACCCCTCCTTGAATGCCGGCGTCACCAGCTCGTACGCGCGGCAGTCGGGCAGCTGGGTGGAGTTGTTCTCGGACCGCAGGGCAGCGTTGGGGCAACCGTCGGCGAAGGCAGGAGCAGCAGTGAGGCTGAGCGCTGCTGTGGCGACTGCCGCCAGGGCGGCGAGAGCGCTCGTGGCACGACGGGCCAGGAGGCGGCGGCGCAAGCCGTCGGCTGAGCCGGAGCCGCTTGTCATGGTGGTGGTGTTCATGGACTGGTCCTCGAAGAAGCGAGACAAGGGTCGACAGAGGCTGAGAGGGCTCATCGCTTGCTCGCGTTCTTGAACGTGATGGTCTTGGTCACTGTGGCCGCGGTGCCGCCGGCGGGGGTGTAGGTGACGCGGACGGTGACCTTGAGCCTGTGGCTCTTGGCCTTGTTGAGGGTCTTGTTGCCGGCCTTGGTGAGGGTGACCTTGACGGTGTGGGTGCCGGCCTTGGTGACCTTGGTCGTCTTGGTTGTGGTGTGGGCGGCGGAGGTGGTGACCTTGCCCACACCCGGCAGCTTGAGCGTCAACGTCGCCGTGCTTGCCTTGACCACCGTTTTGGTGATGGTGAACCGGTTGTCCGGTGCCTTAAAGATCGCGATGGCGATCGTGTTGGAGGCCTTGCCGCAGTTGATCGTCAGCGGGAGGGTGCCGGTGGCGGTGTCGGGGATCTCGACGGAGAACGCGTTCGCCGACCAACCCGACGGCACGAGCTGGGTGTCGCCCAAAGCCACCGTGCCCCCGACCCCGAGATCACCACCGGTGATGGCGATCGTGTCGCCTGGCTTGGGATGCTGGTTGTAGGGGTTGAGCACCGGTGCACCGCAGCCGTAGGGGCCGTTGGGTCCGACCGGCGGCGGTCCGGGCGGTTCCTGCAGCGCGGCGGTGGCGAACGCGACCTGATCGCTGGTGGTCGTGGCGCCGTTGCTGGTCACCGACAACACGACGCGGTAGCTCTCGCCTGCGGGCAGGCCGGCCAGGGCAGCGCTCACGTTGTGCGGGCCGTCACCAGCCGGCACTGACTGGGCGTCGGTGCTGGTGGTGTAGGAGCCATCGAGGGCATCGACCGAGAACCGGTAGCTGCCGTCCTTGCCGTACGTGTTGATCGTGCCGGCGAGGGTTGCCTGGGTGGTCGTGACCCCGGTCGCATCGGTCGCGACCGCCACCGGCATCGCGCCGGTGACAAACGTGGCGTCATCGCTGGTGGTCGTCTGGCCGTTGATCGTCGCGACCAACCGCACGTGATAGGTCGTGCCCGGCGTCAACCGTCCGGTGGCCTGACTGACCGCCAGGTCGCCATCGTCGGAGCCGCCGTCGGTCTCGGCCGTCGTGCGGCCGTAGTCGGTGGTGGTGCCGTACTCGAACCGGTAGCTCGCCGCGGCACCGTGGGGGTTGATGGTCCCGTGCAACGTGGCACCGAACACCGACACATCCGTCGCAGTGGGCAAGGTGCCCGGCGCGGTGAAGAACACACCATCAGCGCCGTGCTGCACCCCACCCGTGCCGTTGTCGGCGACCAGCCGGTAGTGATAGGTCGTCCCCGCGACGAGACCGGTCAGGTCGGCGGTGACCGGCTGGTCACCAAACCCTGCCCCGGCATCGGTGGCCGGGGTGCCGGCCCCGTAGGTGGTGTCGGGCCCGTACTCGAAGTGAAAGCTCGTGTCGGAGTTGTTGGGGTTCAACGTGGCGTTGAGCGTCGCGCCGGTGGTGGTGATCGCCGAGACAAACGCCGGTGAGCCATCCAAGGTCGGTGGCACCGGAGCGGTCGTCAGGATCTGGTCGTCGCCGGTGATCGACCCCGAGCCGTTGTGACCGACGATGCGGAAGTGATAGGTCGTATTGGGCGACAACCCCGTCACCGCACCGGTCGCCGCGACCGCACCCGTGCCACCGATCGGATCGGACTCGGTGGTCTGCGAGCCGTAGTTGGTGTCGGTGCCGTACTCGAAGTGATAGGTCGACGAAACCCCACCCGGGTCGATCGTCCCGTTCAAGGTCGCCGAGCTCGTGGCGACCGACGACGCTGCGCTGGTCGTGACGGTCGGGCCTTCGAAGGTCGTGTAACGCTGGACGGTCGCGTTGGCATTGTCGGCCACATACACCCCGCCCGACGTCCCGTTGACCGCCAGGCCACCGAAGCTGCCGATCTGCGGGGCGCCGAAGACCTGACCCAACGCAGTGCCGCCCGCGGCGTAACCCTGGACCTGCGGCGGGGCACCGCTGAACGGAAACACGCCCACATACACCTCGCCGCTCACCGGATCAGCAGCAACAGCCGCCGCAGAGGCCGACGCGGAATCCAGCGTCACACCGAAGGTGCCGGTCGCCGAGTACCGGTTCACCAACCCTGCGCCGAAACATCCCTGGTCGACAACGTACACGCGGCTACTGCCGTCAACGGCCAGCCCCGACGGACAGACGAACCCACCGCCACCGTCGGTGCCGTCAAACGACCCGACAAAAGCACCGGTCGCACCGTCGAAGCGATCGATCACCGGCACACCCGACAGCGAGTCGGTCGCGACCGCATACACCGTGCCATCACCCGAATCGACCGCAACCGGGCCACCCGCGGCCAGTGCCGTGCCCGACGCCCCCGTGTTCAAGGCATAGACAAACGTCCCGGCAGCGCTGTACCTCAACACGGTCCCGACCTGGCCAACGTTGTCAAACGCCGACACATACACCGCACCCGTCGCACTCACCGCAACCCCACCCACCTGCCCATAGGCCACACCATCAACAGCGATCGAAGACGCATACGTGCCATCAGCCGCGAAACGCTCGACCCGCGGCGCCGGCGCCCCGCCCTCGACATGACCCGGATCGGCCACCAACACATCACCCGTCGAGGGATCCGCCGCCACACCCGAAGGCCCACCGGACGCGAACTGACCAGGATCACTCCCAGCCGCACCGATCGCCCCCGCAAAGCTGTGACCCGTCGTGGCCAGCGCATCCGCGCTCACCGTCAGTGGCGCTGCCAGCACGACCGCGAGCAGCAGTACTCGCCCGGCCGTCAGCCTCCGACGCCGGCGTGTCCCACAAACTTCTGACACAAAAAGCTCCCTCTCCGGAGCGCCCGACACAGGCGCTCACTCCAACCCAGACCGCGACTGAGAGCAACCGATTCCTGCGCCGTTTGGGAAACATCTCGGCACACATCGATGTCTCGAAGCTGCACCAGCGTAAACACACCGTCTATGCCGCGTCAAGTTTCCTGCCCAACGCGGCGTGAGCACCGGCGTCACGACCGTTACCCGAGGGCCTCCCTCGGCCAGGCCGGCGCTAGGCCGACAGGGCCGCGAGGCCCTCGACGCCGAGCGCGGGCACCACCAGGAGGTAGATGACCTGATCGGCGATCGCCGGCAGGCCGGCGGGCCCGGTGAGGGCCAGACGCTCTTGAAGGACGTGGATCACCCCACCGCCGAGGCACTCGACGAGCAGGTCCGGGACCGCGCCGCGCGGGCCGGACGTGGGCGGCGCGAACAGCGCGATGAACGCAGCGAACGCAGCGTCGGCCCGATCCAGCGTTCCGGGGGGCCCGCCGATCTCGCTGCGCAGCAGCAGCTCGCACTCTGCCGGGTGCTGGGCGCAGTCCTCGAGCAGGACCGTGATCGCCTCGGTGACGCGCTGCGGCCACGGCGTATCGCTGACCAGGGCCGGGCCGACCGCTGCCAGCGCAGCGCGCTGAGCCTGCAAGAGCGCCTCGCCGAAGGCGGCGTCCTTGTTCTCGAAGTGCTTGTAGAAGGTCTGGATCGAGCACCGGGCCGCCTTGGCGATCGACGGCAGTGAGAGCCCGGAGTAGCCGTCGGCGACGGCGAGCTCGACGACGGCCGCGAGGATCCGCTCCCGCGCCGGGGCCCGAGCGGGCAGCGCGGCGACCGGACCGACAGGAGCACGGGTCCTCCGCGGCTGTGGCAGCGGCCGACGATCGGCCGCCTCCCACAACAGCAGGACCAGATCCATGATCGGTCGGCCGGCTCGACGTAGCTCGTCGACGGTGCCGTCACGCAGGTGGCGATAGACCACCCGGCGGGTCCCGGCGATGATGGCGCCGATCGTCACGTCGTCGACCCGCGACGGCCGACCCGCCTGCTCGAGGCCCTCACGGAGCATGCGCTCGAAGGCCAGCATCGCCCGGCGGCGATGGGCGCGGGCCTGCGGTCCGGCGGTCAGCGCGTCAACGATCACCAGGTGCGCCGCCGTCGGCTCCTGGCGGACGACGGTGAAGTACGCCTCGAAGCCCGCAAGCACCCCGTCGCGCCAATTGTCGTGGGCGCGGAAGGCGGCGGCGACCCGCGCGGTGCCCTCCGCGACGATGAAGTCGTGGGTCTCCAGGAAACAGACCTCTTTACTGGCGAAGTGCTCGTAGAAGTCCCGGTTGGAGACCGCGGCCAGGCGCGCCAACTCCGAGACGGTGACGGCGGCGAACCCGTGCTGGTCGCAGGCGTGGAGCATCGCGCCCATCAAGCGCATGCGCTGGTGCTGGGCGACGCGCTCGGGCGCGATACCGCGATTGCCTGAAGGCAGGGGCTTGAACAGCGGCTCGGGCGACTTCCGTTGTGAGCTTGCCACGCGCCAAGGCTATACGCCCGAAGGCCTTGTCCGCCAACGGAATTGACACGATAAACAGGTGTGTCTCCGGAACTGCAACCATTCGGAGCACGTCTGACCCTTAGGTAATCCGCTTGACTGGACCGTGGCCACTTGTCTACAGTCGTTTCCCATCGAGTGATGGGGCACCACAGTCGTTTCTCGATTCCGCATCGGGCAGCTCCCGAGCGGCACATCCCGGCTGACGAGGGCAAGGCATGACCGATCATCGCGACAGGCTGATGGAGGCGATGGTCTGGGTGAGTGCCACTCACGGGTACGCGGCGGCGAGCGTCGAGCGCGTCAGCGTCCGTGCCGGCAAATCCCGTAGGACGTTCTACGAGCACTTCGACAACCGCGAGGCGTGCTTCATCGCGGCCTTGGAGCAGGGCTTCGAGCTTCTGCACAACGCCCTCGTCGCCTGCTGTGCCGAGCGCGACACGTCGGCCGAGCGCCTGCGGGCCGCCGCGTGGGAGGCGATCTGCCTGATCGAGGACGAGCCCGAGCTGACGCGCATGTGCGTGGTCGAGGCGCTCGCCGCCGGGCCGGCCGCACTCGAAGCGCGCCGGCAAGCGCTCGACCGCATCGCCGCGATGGTCCAATACCTCTCGGGCGCCGAGCATCCCGGCATCGCCCGCGCCCTGCTGAGCTCCGGCCTCGATCGACTCCACGACGAGCTCACGTCGCCGGACGCCCGGATCGATCCCGAGGAGCTCTACCGAGAGGTCGCCTATCCCTGCCTGGTGCTGATCTTCGGCCCCGAGACCGCCGGCGAGTTGGCCCTCGCTCCGCCGCCCCCGCGCTCGTCGGCGCCCCCCAGGCGCACCATCGAGGCGTCCCCGCCGCGCGACGGGCGCCTGCAGCGCATGACCCCGAGGCTCCATCGCACGCTCGCCTTTCTCGCCGCCCACCCCGGGACCGGCAACAGCGAGCTTCAGGACGCATTGGGCATCGCCCACGCGAGCCAGGTCAGCCGCTACCTGCACCGACTCCATCAACAAGGTTTTGTCACGCTCGGCGAGCGTCGCGGCCGGCGGCGATCGTGGTCACTCAGCACCGCGGGCCACGAGCTCTTCGAGTCGCTCTCGGCGCAGGCGGTCCGATGAACCCCACCTTCAAGAGCCTCCACCAAGCCCACGCCGCGGCGCTGTTTGCCTACGAGCGCGAGGAGCTCTGGCCCGATGGCGTGCGCGAGGCCCTCCGCGCGCTGCTCAGCTTCCTCGGCGCCGAGCCCGAGCGGGCCCACGCCTACCTCGTGAACCTCCGCTACGTCCCCGACGGCGACCTGCACCTGGACGCCGCGCGCGAGGCGTTCACGTCCTTCCTGACTCCCGGCCACGACGCCGACCCCAACCTCCCGCTGCTGACCGCCGAGCTCATCACCGGCGGCGTGCTGCACCTGATCACGCGCCATGCCCTCGAAGGCCGTATCGACGAGCTGCCGGCGACCCTCGCCGAGCTCACGCGCCTGGTCCTCGCCCCGTATCTGTCGGCCGAGGAGGTGCGGGAGACGGTGCAGCGGTGCTGATTCGTGCTTGACCCGCGCCGCCGGTAAACGTCTCGCAACGCGGTGGTTTACGCTGCACCGCTCAACATGCCTGTTGAACCCTTCGCATGGATCCGCTGAAGGTTGTTGCGCGTGCCGCCGGGCTCGGCCTCCGCGCGTCGGCACGGACGCTCGGGGCCTGGACGCTCAAAAACGAGGCGGCGCTCGCCACGCTCCTGCGCCAAGCCGAGTGCCGGCGCGAGATCAACGCGTTCGCCTACGACGCCGTGGAGGATAAGGCCCTCGTCGTGGCGGTCGCCGCCGGCACCGCATCCGTGCATGACTACCTCCATGCTGTCGACCGCCACCTGGTGCTCGTTGTCGAGGATCAGCTCAAGCCCCTCGCGCTGCTTCACGCGCTCTGCCGCGGCCCGCTGGGGCGCTGGTTCGACGACTGCCAGGACCTCGTGGAGCTGCGCTTCGGGGATCCCTTCCCGTACGCCACGAGGAAGATTGGCTCGCACCGGCCGGCGCTGACGCCGTTCATCTCGACGCCGCTGGCCGAGACGATGCTTGCGGGCACCACGTTCGGCCTCTACGACCGCGGGCCGCAAAGCCCCGTGCAGGTCCGACTCGACTACCGCCGCCGCGCCCTGATCGATCGCCATACCTGGAGAGATCCTGGCGACGACACCGTCGAGCTCGAGACTTGGGGCCCCGTGGCGATGGCGACCGTGCACCCGTACGCCAGCTTCAAGGACGTTCAATGGAGGGAGGAGGAAGCCGACTGGTTCTGGGTCAGGCCGAAGCAGTTCGACGAGGAAGGCGTCCTTCGCCAACTCGAGGCAGTGGCCAGCCACGAGACATGTCCAACAGGGATCGCGGTCCTTCCGGAACTCTCGCTGCCAGACCCCACGGCGCTCGCCCAAGCGCTCAAGACCAACTCGGATCACTATCCACAGCTGGTCGTCGCCGGCAGCGCGCACGAGGTGCGCGACGGCACACAGTCCAACGTGAGCTGCACGTACCTCGAAGGCGCCGAGGTCTTACGTCACAGCAAGCATCAACGCCTGCACGCCAAGAAGCCCAACGGCGACGACTATCCAGAGGCGCTCTCCAGCGGGACGGGCCGGCTCACCATGCTCACCGGGTCATCGACCCGCCTCGCGGTGGTGATCTGTGCCGATCTCCAGAATGACGACATCGCGGAGTGTCTTGAGACGTGCGGCGCCAACCTGGTGCTCGCGCCGTCGATGACCCCCGGCGTGGGTGGCTTCAAGGGCCCTATCGCAAGCATCGGGAGCCGCAATCAGGGCGTGGCGCTCGTCGCGAACACCGTGGCGCCGCGGTCAAGCGGCCCCCAGCATCAGTTCCTCGCCTACCTCGGGCTTCCGATGCAGGACCCGCAGCGCGCCGATGAGAGCTTTCCGCAGAATGGCGAGGTGACCGACTGGAAGGGCTGGCTCCTCATCAAGGCCTGGTGCGACGATCGCGACGATCGGTTCACCTGGCACCAGTGGAGCTGAGCGCCGCCGGTCAGGCGTGCAGTGGCGGCCGGTCGTCGACGCAGACCTGAGACTCACCCGCCATGAGCGCGGCCCTGCGGGTCGGCTCAGCTCTGACCGGCTTGATCGCGGCGGCCTGGGCGCGCTTGCCGAGGAACTTGACGACGTACAATTCATCGGTATGGCGCGCTGATCGCTCCGTCTCGACGTGCAGCGCGAGGCGCTCTGCCACCGGCTTGAGGCTCTGGTGGTTGGAGTCCGTCAGGAGCTGGCTGATAAGCCGCGGCGCCCAGGGATCGCGAGCCACGTACGCGTAGTTCTGCGGCGATGCCTTGAACCACTGCACAACGGCTTCAACACCGCGATCGACGTCGGTGACGCCGGCGCCGGCAAGGATCTGGATCTGGATCCGCCCGACCTGGCAGCCGATCGCTCCCGCGGGGCTTCCGAGCCGTTCGAACCGCTGTTGGGCGGTACGCAGATCACGAAGCGCCGACGCGGTCTGATCGTCGGCGAGGCGGATGCGCTTCTTCTGACCGAGCTGCGCGAACGCCAGCCGGCGGAGTCCGAGCGCAAGCCCGGTGCGGTGCTCTCGCCGCTCGAATTGGTCGATCGCAGCGTTGATGTGCCGGACGGCGGCCTTCGGCTCATCCCGCTCATAGGCCAACGCCCCCAGCGACGCCTGCGCGAACGCGACCGTCACCGCATGTCCCAAGTCCGACGCCCGGTCAGACGCTTCGGTCAACAATGGCAGCGCCTGCTCCGGACGGCCTTGGCAGCGGGTGGTCTCGCCCAGCTGCAGGAGGCACTGCGCGCGGAGCCGATCGAATTGCCGCTTCGCGGTCATGTCGTGTGCGGCGTGGAGGACTTGCTCGGCCCATCCGAACTCGCCCTGAAGGCGGAGGCAGAAGCCGACGAGGAAGAGGCTCGACGCCAACCCGTAGTCATCGTCCAGGCGCTCGAAGCTCGCCGCCGCGGCATCCGCAGCCTTGATCGCGGCGCCGAGGCGGGTCTGGTCTCGGCACGCGTCGGCGACGGCAAACGCCGACCATGCCTTGCGCAGCGGCCATTCGGAGTTGTCGGGCTCAAGCATGCGCAGCTGCTCAAAGGTCTGCGCGGATGCGAGCAGGCTGCTGAGCGAGGTGGCAGGATCCCCGCCCGTCGCCGTCCGTCGGCCCTCCTCGTAGTTGTAGTGGCCGAAGGCCGCCAGTAGGAGGCCGGGACCGAGGGCAGCGCGCTCCCCGTGAGCGAACTTGCGAATCCTCCGAACCTCCGCGCGATGGGCCGCCTGCTGCCCGGCCTGGCGCAAGGTGGTCGCCAGCTCACGACGCGCCCGCACCTCCAAGCCGGCGAAGCCGGCCCGCTCAGCGGTACGGACCAAGGACTTCAGCGTGGCGGTCGAGGCGTCGAGATCGTTGGACCGACGGCGGGCCTGCACGGCCTCGGCGATGCGCTCGCTGACGTACTGCTCGACGGCCTGCCGCTCAGCCGCGCGATCTCGCGGGATCGGCGGTCCGTAGCGCACGTCCTCGTCGTGGCGCAGCTCCCCCTCCGGGGTCAGCCCGGCGCGGTCTTCAGAACCGACCTCCAAGTCGTCGACGATGCGCTCGTGCACCTGGTAGAGGCGCCGCCGCGCGTCGTCCTCGTCGACGACGAAACTCACGAGCCCGTTGGCTGCCAGCTCCCGCAGCAATCGGCTCACCGTCTCCTTGGTGACGCCGAGCTCGTGGGCCAGCGCAGACGGCGACCGGCGTCGCCCGGCCAGCGCGTAGAGCAACCGCGCCAGGAGCGAGTCCGCGTCACCTGCCCGCCGCGCCTGCACCGCCGCCTCGATGCGGTCCCTGTCGCGCTCGAGCAGATGCGCCTGCAGCGTCTCCGCGGCCTTCGTGATCTCGGGCCGCTCACCCTCAGGCGGCTGGCGCCGCCACAGCTCGGCGAGCACGGCGTCGAGGAGCCCTCGTTCTTCGCCATGATCAATGATCTCAAGAACCGCAGCCTGGTAAGCCCCCGGGCCACTCTCATCCGCAGGCAGATGCTCGAGTGCCTGGCGCTTATAGTCGGATCGTGAGGTGGTTGGGACGTCAATTACAGCGGCCATACGGTACTTCTGTGCTCCTTGATGCTCATGAGGTCAATGATCTTCCCGACATGGTATAGCCCCAGCAACATCGACTGGCCTAGCAGGTTGATCGGGCCTCGCCAATTGGCCTTATGCCCACCTGGACGGGTGTTTCATCGCGCGAGAGAATCGGGCTCACCCGAGAAAAGATGTTCGGTTCAATTGATCTGCCGTTCCCCGAACAACGCGATGCCGGCGTCACCCGGCCCGGCCGATCCCCGGGCCGCGCCGGTGGAGCACTGCTCCGCCGACCACCGGGCATCACCCCCGCTGCGCCGTCCCCTGCACGATCGCCCCGTACCACCCGAGTCCCTTGTAGGTCTCATACCCCGGCGTGTGGGCGAAGCCGACGACCGTCGCCCCGTCGGCGTAGTAGCCGCTCTCGCGGCCCTCGGTCCGCAGCGCCAGTCGCTCGGTCAGCAGGCCGCGTCGGTCGGAGGCGGCGATGACGCGACCGTCGGCGTCGAGCAGGAGTGCGCGGGTGCGGGCGCGCTCGTCGTCGGAGAGGCGCAGGCCGTCGACGATCGCCTGCGCCTGCGGACCCCAGTCGAAGAAGATCCCCATGGCGCCGAGCACCGCGCCCTGGCGGTCGCCGCCGGCGCGGATCGCCGTCGAGTAGATGGCCACCGGCGCGCCGTCGAGGCGATGCTCGGTGGTGATGTCGTCAACAGCGAAGTCGCCGCCGTCACGCGTGGTCATCGCGCGATCGAACCAGGGCTCGCCGGCGACGCTCGCACCCGTGACCTGGCGGTAGCGCTCCGGACGGCCGGTGGCCAGGACGCGCCCGTCGCGATCGGCGATCCACAGGTCGAGGTAAACCGTGTAGCTGTCGAGGATCACGCCGAGCCGGTGTGACGCGAAGGCGGCGCGCTCGGCCGACTGCGGCTCGGTGCACGCCTCCACGAGCGCCGAGTCGGTCGCCCACCAGCGGACGTCGCACGTGCGCTCGTAGAGGTTGCGATCGATCAGCTCGACCGCGTTGAGGGCCAGATCGGCCAGCCGCCGGCCGCGGATCTGGGCGACCAGCTCGCCGCCGAGGACGTTGAGCTCCTCGATCCGTGGTGACATCTCCTCGGTCAACCCCTCCGACAGGACCCGGACCTGCCCGGCGACCTCGCCGACCTCGGCCGCGACGACGCCGAAGCCGCGACCCCCGTCGCCGGCCCGAGCGGCCTCGATGCGCGCGTTGAGGGCCAGGGTCTTGGTCGAGTCGGCGACCCGCTGGATCTGCCGCAGCTTCTCGGCCGCCAGCTCGGAGATCTCGCTGGCGATGTTGACGACGCGTTCAGGCATGTGGGACTTCCGTGGATGGCAGAGGAGGACGGGTGACGGACAGAAGACCCAGACCCTGTCCTCGACGTCATGGCCAATGGCTTGAGTCGCTCCACCATTCCGTGACCAAGGTCACACTGGCGCGTGCCTAGACGATCGCGAGGCTCGCAGCCGTGACCAGCGGCTGCTCGAACGCGAAGGCGCTTCCGGCGAGGAAGGCCTCGAGCTCTGCGTGGCGCGTCGCGCTGCCGTGATGGTGCACCAACTGCCAGAGATCCTCCGGACAACGGCCGCGCTGACTGGCCATCGCCGTTGGATAGTCCTCCGGTGCCAATGGCACGCGGTGGTAGTCGATCACGACGGCGGGGTCGAAGATGACGAGGTTGCGCGTGCCGGTCAGCGCGGCGCTCGGCGCGAGGATGCTCGCCTGCCCGCCACCGGCGAGCGCGGCGGCGAGCGTTTGACAGACGGTGCGATCGTCGGCGACCAGGTCTTCGGCCTCCACCCCGTGGTTGCCGGCGGTCGCGAAGTCGATTTCAAGCGGATCGTCGGCGAGGCTGACGCGGATCGCCCAGATCGGAAGGCGCAGGGTTCGGGCCTCGTCGGCCGTGCGAAGGTGCAGATTGCGCAGCATCTCTGCCCAAGGTGTCATGGGATGCGAGGAGAGGTACTGAACGGCCAGCGTGTTGGGGCGGTTCCAGCGACCACTCGAGATGTTCGCAAAGCTCCAGAGCGGGGTCTCGTAGCCGCAGGCGCGGTAGACGACCGCGTCGTAGCTCACGCGGCAGCCCCGGCTCGCGCGGCCGCCACGAGGTCGTACAGCAAGGCCAGATCGTCGGGGTCGCCTGCCTCGATCACAGCGGCAGGGGTCCGGTCGTTGAACGCGGGATGCGGACGGGTGAGCCAATTGACGACCCCGGTGGCCGTGAGGGCATGGCGAAGATCGCCGACCAGCCAGGCGATGATCCGCAACCGCCGTTCCTCATCGCCGCTGGGGCCGGCCCGTTCGCTGGAGGACACCCAACGCTGATAGGTCCGGTCTCCGATACCGAGCAGCGCGGCCTTCGCGGCCTGGCTGATGGTGACCGTCGCATCGAACCACTGCACGATGTCCTCGATGGGCCGCTCGTCAGCAAGCTGCTCACGCTCGGCGAGGCGCGCCAGCCGGAAGCGCAGCTCCTCGATCAGCAGGCGCAGCTCGCGGCGCCGCTTCTGATCGTCCTTCTCTCCATAGGCGACCGAGAGCGCGCGACCCGCCGCACGCTGCAGATCGACCCAGGCGTTGAGATCGACACCCGCGCCGCGTCGATCCTGCGGCGTGACCTGCATGATCGCCGTCGCGACATCGATGACGAGGTCGACGACCGAGCTGGGCACGGTCGCGGCTCGCGCCACACGGCGGTTGGCTTCCCCGAGCTCCCCAGCGACGATCTCGGGGTTGGTGATGTCGAACGTGACGGCAGCCATGGCGGATATCTGTCGTTAGCATACGCCATCATTCCGCCTGAGGCAAATACCCATGCCCGACTGTCGGTGCCATGTCAGGGCGAGCTCACAGGCTCAATATCGGTTTATACCGACCATAAATGGTATTATGCCGGAGATATGCCGCATTCAATGCCGCCCCAGGTCCGACGCTCGCTGCGCCAGGTCGCCGACGACCTGACGACGTGGCGCAAGCTTCGCGGCTTGACGCAGGCCCAGCTCGCCGACCGATCGGGCGTGCATCGCGACACGCTCAGCCGGTTGGAACGTGGCGATGGCGGCGTGAGCCTGGAGAACGTGTTGCGGGTGCTCCGGGGCCTAGGCGTCATCGACGGCGTCACGCGCGCCCTCGATCCGTACGAGAGCGACATCGGGCGACTCCGGGCCGATGAGCAACTGCCGCAACGTGTGCGACCCAAGCGATTGACCGGCGATGGCTGACATCGCCGTCGACGTCCATGTCGTCTTGGGTGAGCGAGAGCTGCCGGCCGGCCGGCTGTGGTCGCACCGCCGCCGCGGGCGCGAGTCGGCCACGTTTGCCTACGACAACGCGTACCTCGCCGATCCCGACGCCTACCCCCTCGAGCCCGCGCTGCCGTTGGTCAGCGGCCAGCAGCAGACCGCGGGCGAGCGGGCAATCTTCGCCGCGTTCTCAGACTGCGCGCCCGATCGTTGGGGCCGCCGATTGATCACGCGCGACGAAGAGCATCGCGCCAGGCGTGACGGCACCGCTGAGCGCAGCTTTGCGGAGATCGACTACCTCCTCGGCGTGCGCGACGATCTTCGCCAAGGCGCCCTGCGGTTCCGCGATCCCGACAGCGGGGCCCATCTCGCCGGCCAGGACCGAGGCATTCCGCACCTGCTTGAACTCGGCGAACTGCTCAGCGCCGCCGACAGCCTGGAGCGTGACACCGCGACCGAGAGCGAGCTCCAACTGCTCCTGCACGGCGGCAGCTCACTCGGCGGCGCCCGCCCCAAGGCCCACGTCCTCGACCAAAACGGCCGCATCGCGATCGCGAAGTTCCCGAGCCCGAGCACGGATGATTGGGACGTCATGCGCTGGGAGTCCGTCGCCCTCCAGCTCGCGCGTCGCGCCGGGATCCGCGTTCCCGACGCCCACCTCCACCTCGTCGCGGACACGCCGGTGCTCATCGTCGATCGCTTCGACCGGATCGGTGGACAGCGCATCGGCTACGCGAGCGCGATGACCATGCTCGAAGCCACCGACGGCGATCGCAGCAGCTACCTCGACATCGTCGAGGTGATCGAGACCGAGTCGCCGCACGCCCGCGAGGACCTCCACGAGCTGTGGCGCCGGATGGTGTTCTCGGTGTTGATCCGCAACACCGACGACCATCTCCGCAACCACGGGTTCCTCCGCGAGACGACGGCCGGATGGACCCTCTCGCCCGCCTTCGACCTCAACCCGGACCCACGGCCGGGACCGAAGCTGCTGAGCACCGCGATCGACCACCGCTCACGCGAGGCGCGCATCGACCTGGCGTTGGCGGTCGCGGGGCTCTTCCGCCTCGCCGACGAGCAGGAGGCGATGACGATCCTGGGCGAGGTCGTCGATGCAACGAGCCGCTGGCGACAGGTGGCCGGCGACGCAGGTCTGAGCACGAGCGAGATCGACCGCATGGCGCAAGCGTTCGAGCACGACGAGGCGGCGCGTGCGCGAGCGGTCGTCGCGTCGAGGTGCCGCTGACCAAAAGACCGCGCTCCGCAGGGCAGATGTAACCGCTCACACACATTCGGTGGCCGCCGGCCCAAATGTAACCGTACGCACACATCAGGCGCAGACTGGTTGCAAATGTCACCGAGCGCGCACATTTGTCGACTCGGGCCGGTAATGTCGCGGCATCGCATCAACGGCCGACACCCCAGCCGAGTTCGGTGCCGCTCTGCGTGAGCGGCGCCGTGCGTTGAACATCACGCAAGCTCAGCTCGCCGGCGTGGCGGGCGTGAGTCGCAAGGCGGTCATCGAGATCGAGAACGGCAAGCCGACGGCCCAGTGGCAGATCGCACTGCAGTTGGCCCAGGCGCTCGGCCTCGACATCACCTTGCAGCCGCGATGAAGGAGCTCGTGGTCACGCTGACCGGCGTGCGAGCGGGACGGCTGGTGCAGAAAGACAACGGGAACCTGCAGTTTTGCTACGACGCGAGCTACTCCGGGCCGCCGATCTCCCACGCGATGCCCGTCCAGGCCGAGGCACGTCCACACAAGCGCTGCCAGGCGGTCTTCGGCGGCCTGCTGCTGGAGGGCGACGGGCGCGACACACTGGCGAAGATCCTCGGCGTCTCGGCCAACAACGACTTCGGACTCCTCGAAGAGGTCGGGCGCGACGTGGCGGGCGCCGTTGCCGTGCTGGAGCCCGATGAGACCGTTCCCACGACGCCCGAGGTCCGCCGCGTCGACGTCGACGAGCTCGATCAGCTGTTGCGCCGGCTCCCCCAGCGCCCGCTCGCCGTCGACCCGTCCGAGGGCATCCGGCTCTCCCTGGCCGGAGCACAGCCCAAGCTGCCGATCATCCTCGACGCCGACGGTGCCGCGCTCCCGATCAACTCCGCAGCCCCGACCACCCACATCCTCAAGCCCGAACCCCAAGCCTTCCCGGGACTCGTCGACAACGAGTGGTTCTGCATGACGTTGGCCGCGGCCGCTGGCTTGCGCGCCGCGCAGGTTCGCAAAGCGGTCTCGGTCTCCGGCCTGCCCTACCTCGTGGTCGAGCGTTACGACCGCGACCAGATGGCCCACCCCATCCGCCGGCTGCACCAAGAGGACTTCTGCCAGGCCCTCGGCGTCCCGTCGGCGTTCAAGTACCAGACCGAGGGCGGCCCCGGGGTCAGCGACGCCATCACCTTGCTTCGCGACGCCACCGCCACACCGGCCATCGAGCTCCCGCGATTCTGGGACGCGCTGGCGTTCAACTGGTTGATCGGCAACTGCGACGCACACGGCAAGAACTACTCCTTGCTTTACGAGGCGGGCTCTCCCACGCCGGCGCCGCTGTATGACCTCGTCAGCACCGTTGTCTACCCAGACCTCGTGACGCGACTGGCGATGAGCATCGACGGCGCCACCCAGATCGCGGACGTCGACGACCGAGCATGGTCCGAACTCGCCGCTCAGGTCGGCGTCAGGCCCGACTTCGCCATCGAGACGATTCGACGCATCGCCGGGCGCGCCGCCGCCGCGGCGCCACGCGTCGCCGCGGAACAGGGCAGCGAGGCGGCCCAGGAGATCGCCGAGCGCGTCGTCTCGCTCTCAGCCACGGTGGGCTTCTGAACGCATGGCGCGGGCCTTCGAGCACGACGAGGCGGCGCGTGCACGCGAGGTCGTCACGTCGACGCTCGGCACGTGAGCCGGTGGCCTCACCGTTCCGCCGCCCCCTCCGGTAACGTGCCGGCGCGACATCATCAACAAGTTCGCCCCCGCGACCGCTGACACGGCCCGGGGGCATGACCCAAGGAGTCAAACCCTCCATGAGTGCCCCGCAGGGTAGCTTCGGCTGCCGTATCAGCGTCGACCCGTCCACCGCCGACGTGCTCCGCGTCGAGGCCAAGAAGGTCTTGATGTTCAACCACGAGCCCTTCGAGGACTTCCTCGACTACGTGCCCGTCAAGCAGCTCGCGCTCGCCGACATCTTCCGCGACGCCACGGCCGTCATCGACGCGCTGGGCTGGGATCCCGACATCAGCCTGCGACGCGACAGCGTCCAGGTCCCGATGACCCGCAGCCACATCGAACAACTCCACCTCCGCCGCGCCGATCTCCTGGACACCAACCTCGACCTGCTCACCGACATCGGCGCCGACGACCAGTACAACGCGATCGTCATGTCCGAGATTTATGCCAACCGCCACGGCGTCGAAG
Source organism: uncultured Conexibacteraceae bacterium (assembly GCA_963731005.1). GTDB lineage: Bacteria > Actinomycetota > Thermoleophilia > Solirubrobacterales > Solirubrobacteraceae > Baekduia. The sequence goes on from CAVSTZ010000002.1 coordinate 770,380, forward strand.
CGCTCAACCGCGTCTTCGACGCCTACGGCGACACGATCGCCATGTAGGAGAACGACACGGCGGGCGGCGGCCGTGAGGCCGCCGCCCGCTGTTCAGGTCACATCACGCGACCTTGCTGACCGATCAGGTAAGGGTCAGCGTCTGGGTCGGGTTCCTCAATGAGCCCGAGAACGTCAGGGTCCCCAGGGTAGACCCCATGAAGGTCTCGGTCAGACCCGACGCATTGCTGAAGACGAGCGTGTGGGTTGACGCGCTCCACGTCCCGTTGATCAGTCCGTCGACATTAACCGTGATCCCAGTGCACGCGCCGGTGAAGGTCGCCTGCAGATGCACTGGGAGGTTGACGCTGGTGCTGGACAAGGCCGTCGCCGTCCAGGGAAGCCCCGTCGGGGTGGCGGTAGCGGGGCAGGCGGTGGCCCCACCCGTTCCGATGCACGAAGAGAATGACGCCGAGGTCACGTCAATCGACGACGAGGCCGGCGTCCGGACGTGGACACCCAGATGCTGGGCGCACACAAACCCGTAGGGCAACGTCCCTGGGATCGCATTGTAGTTCGCGCTGCTTGTGTCCAGGGACTGGTTGGTGTTGATCGGTCCCCAGACGGCGGCCGAGGCCATGGACGGGACGGCGAAGGCGGCCATCGCGGTGATGGCGGCGATGAGCGTGGTTTTCTTGATGGTCTTCATCGGTTATTGCTCCTTGTTGGTTCTCGGCAACATGCCGAGATGTGGTTCAAGCCGACGCCTGCGCCTCGTGGGCGTAGGTCGTCGGGTGCCGCTGGTCTGGCCCGTCCGCCGTTGGGCGTCCGTGGAGGGCCGCGTGGTGGCGCTCGCTTGGTGTCGCTCCCTTCTTCTGTGGGCGGGCGGCCCTGGGGCCGCCCGCCGAGGTCAGGCCCGGCTGGGGCCTCAGGTTCTGGTTTTGGAGGCCTTCTTGGCCGTGCGGGCCGCCGTGTAGGTGATCTTGGCCTTCTTGGTGCCCTTGGGCAGGTAGGAGACCTTGATGCGGATGTCGCGCTTGGCCCGGCGCAGTTGACGGCCCTTGGCCGTCAGCTTGGCGGTGATCGTCGCCGAGGTCGCGGTCTTGATCGTCCGCCTGGTCGTCTTCAGGCCCGTGCCCGAGATCGTGACGGTGCCGGCGCCGATGCCGGTGACCTTGACCCGTGCGCTGGTGGTGGTGAACGTCCTCGACGCCACCGCCAGTGGGCAGTCCGGGGTCAGGCTCATCGCACGGTCGACCCGCTTGCCGTTCTGCGCCACCGCGCTGAGGAATGGCTTCTCGGTGTCGGCGCAGACGCCCGGGCCGTCGGTGACGACGAGGATCCCGTTCTTGCCGCTGTCGAGCTTCAACTGGAAGGAGCTGATCGGGGCGTCGGGGATCATCGAGAACGTCGAGACCAGATGCTTGTTGTCCGGAACCGAGCTGTTCGCCCGGAGGTTGAGGCTCACCTCACCCCGAAGCTCCAACAACAGCGTCGGCAGCGTTCGGATCTGACGACCGGACTTCGGATCGGTCCGCACGCCCTTGACGAAGAACACCTTCCCGGTCAACGGCGCCTTGAGCAACGGACTCACAGCGGTCGCGGTACCGATCACCGACTTCTGCGGACACCGATCGGCGAGGCCGTCGGCGTACTCACACAAATTCTCAGACGCCGCATGATCGGGATCCAACGCCAGGCTCAGCGGCAGGGTGACCTCGGCCGACTTCAACGCCGCTTCTCCGGGACGTTGGGTGACCAACGCCTCGACACCGGGGTGGCCGCCGACCTTCGTCTCCTTGCTGCCCGTCAGGCGCATCGCGAGCTTCGGCGCAAACGGCAGCCTGGCGCAGTCGGTCATCGCAAACGGGCTCGCCAGATTGACCGTCTGTCCGCCCAGCGAGCCGACCGAGGCACCGACCGCCTTCGCTGAACAGGAGGTCGGCGAGCGCATGAACCCCGGACGATCCACCACCACATTGATCCGCCGCACGCGCAACGGCACACCATCACGAATGGTCGGCAACGGATCGCTCACCACGGTCACGTGCGCGTCATCGGGGTCGATGTTCAGCGCCTGGCGGACCACGACGGTCCCGAGGTCGAACGGACCCGCGACCGCGTGCACGGCGATCGCCAACCCATACGGAGCGCCCTTGTACGGACCGGTCAACGACACCGGCTGATCACGCAGATAGAACGGACTACCACCCGCACCCGCCGCGACCGTCGCCGAACCGACCCGCGAGGCCACCGGACAGGCACCGGCGTTCGCATCGGCATCAGAGCACAAGGGGACATCCTTGACTGCGGCCAACAGACCGCCCGGCAGGGTCACGTTGACGTTCTTGAACACATCGGTCCGATCCTCACGCGTCAGATCGAACGTGAACGGACTCGACCCACCCGCCCGATCAGAAGCGGTCCCCGCCGTCATGGCCGGACCGAACGGCAACACGCCCGGACAAGCCGCGCCCTTGCCATCCCAGCTCACATCAAACGACGAGCTGTCGGTCGCATCCGGCGTCCCGGGCACCACCACCCCATCCGACCCCGTCCCGCCCCGCGACCACGGCGTGAACACACCACTGGTCGTCGCCGCACCACAACTGGTCGGGTTGACCAACGGCGCCCGATCCCCCGACTTGAACGTCAACGACAGATGCTTGACCGGCAACTGCGGATTATCGGTGAACCGCGCCAGCAACCGGCCGGTCGCCTTGTCGGCCGTCACGATCCCCGGCAACTTCACATTGAGCCCATAGCGGTCGTTGTTGAGCTGAATCAACAACCGGAACCGACCGTCAGAGTCGCCCGACGGATCCAGATCCCCCGGATGCGGCTTGATCAAGAACACATCACCATCAAGCGACTCGGCACCCGTCACCGCATCGGTCCCCGGATCATGCGAGGCCAACAACGGCGACGTCGCCACCACCGACCCGATCTTCGACGACTCAGGACACGACACCGGACTGATGCTGTCAAGCCGCACCTGATCATCACCCGGCACATCCGAACAACCACCAAGACCATCCGCTGCCGCCGGTGAGACCGCCACCCCCGCCGGCAACGTCACCGTCGCATCCTTCAGCTGCGGCGCCTGCGGAACCGACGGATCAAACGTCGCGTCCGGATCGGTCGGATCATTCGACTGCGGAAACGACAGATCAACGTGATAGCCCGACGGCGTATCCGCCGCACGACTGCCCCTGTCAGGATCCGGGCCTGCATTGATCGTCGGCTTGAACTGATCGGCCAACAACGGATCGTCACACCCCGTCACCGCCGGTGCCGGAGCCGACGAGAACTTCCAATTGGGATCCGACCTATCGGGCGTGCCGTCGGACTGCATCCGTGCCGGATGCTGCCACGAATCAACGTAGATCTTCGACACCGGCTGCGCGTCCAGACAGTCCGACTGATTCGACAAGAACGGAATCGGAGGCCCACCGGTCCCGTTGCGCTGCGACGGCACCCCCCACAACGTCGCGGAGACGCCCTGGATGTTGAAGCGGCTCGCGCCCGGGACGGTGATGTTCAGTCCATAGCCCCCACCACGCGGCCGCAGCTGCGGATAGCTGACAATCGTATTGTTGATGAACTTGAACGCGAACTCCGCCGGGTATCCCTTCTCAGGCGTCATGCTGTAGAACGCGTACGCGTTCGTCTGGTCGGCAAAGGTGAACGTCAACGTCCCCACCCGCGTGGCCGGAGCGCATCGCACGCCGAAGCGAGATGCAAGCTCCTTCAGCGGGCAGCGCGGAGCGGCGGCCGCGGCTCCGACAAAGCCCGGTGGCAGCTCCACCCAGATGTTGCGAACGTCCTCGACCGGAATCGCAAAGCCCGCGCCGGCACGACCGCGGTAGCTGGGGAACGTGAAGGACGAGGTGGCCTCATAGGGGTGGCCGCCCGCCACCGTGTAGTCGTCGCCGTCGGAGTCCAGAGAACGCGCGCTGAAGCCATTGACGTCGAAGGGCGGCCGATCGATGACGGGATACACGTCGTCTACTGTCACGGTCGGCGCTCCGCCGCCGAAGGCGGTCACCGACGTCGTCAACGAGCTCGCGGCATCGGCAGCGACGGAAAGACCCCCGTGGATCACGTCGGCTGACTGACCTGGTGCAAGCGCGCCGAACGTGGTGGTGCAGGTCAGAGGGGCACCGTCCTGCACGGACTCCGCCGACGGACACGTCGATCCCGTCCCCGACGGGGTGAGCCCGGTGAGCCGCAGCCCGGCGGGAAGCGCGACGGTGGCCGAGACCGGGCCGCTCGTCGGCGCATCACCCGAGTTGGTGACCAATACGGTGAACGCCGCATCGATGTCGCCCCGCATCGCGGTCGTAGGGCTGTGCGTGAGCGACACGGACAGCTGTGGCCCGGCGGCCTGCGCTGCGGGAGCCAGGCACAGCCCGGCGCACAGGGCGCCGAGCAGCAACAGGAAGGTGCGGTGGTGGTGGTTGTTGCGGCGTGCGGGCATGGACCAACCTGTTCCTGTCGAACTGCGAATCGAATCGATGCTCCTCACGACCGTCCTCCCTTGACCACGGCGTGCCGCAAGGTCTTCTTGTTGGCCTTCTTCTCGGCCGCTTTGGGCCGCGTCAGCTTGAGTGACAGCGTCCGCGCGATCGCCACGTTGTCCTGACCGACCCGCACCTTGACCGTCAGCTTGCCCCTGCTCTTGAGCTCAGCCTGAGCCTTCTCAGACAAGGTCAGCGACAGCACCACCGTCCCCGCGGCGGCCACCGTGCGCTTGGCCGACCCGACCGTGCTCGAACGCTTGGCAATCGTCGCCGTCGCCTTGGCCGACAACGCGCCCGGTGCATTGGTCGTCACCGAGAGCGACACCGTCCCCGTCGACGCGACCCGCTTGCGCTGCACGGCCGTCAGCGACTTCACCGAGAACGACGGCGTCACCTGAGCCGGGCCGTCCTGCCCCACCGAAGACGCCGAGCCCGACTGCGACGGCAACGGCGGCGCGGAGCCCCCGCCCTGGCACGCATCACCGACGCACCCCGCGGGCGGCGCCACATCGAAGCCTCCGTCGATCCGCGCGTCATAGAGGTCGATCTGTTGGTCGACGTCGTTCGTCGTGAGCTGAGCCGTCGTGGTGAAGTACACGTCGCGCCCGGATGGCGTGATCGACGCCTGGACTCCCGTGAGGATGCCGCCGACACCGGGGTCGCCACCTGCCGGAAGTCCGCCATCCGCCGACGGCTTGCCGCTCGAGATCAGCGAGACGCGTCCATCGCGCCACAGATAGCTGTCGAGCGTGCCGTTGGTGTCGTCCGGCGTGAGGCCCTCGTCGGTGGTGAAGACCACCGACTCGCCGTCGTCGGTCATCGCCCCACGCGGGCGGTAGGTGGTGGGCGTGACCGGGCTGTAGGTGATCCCCGTGAACTGGGCGTTGTGTCCCGGATCGTTGCCACCGTCACCGTCGACACCGGTCGACAGCCGCGTGAGCGCTCCCGTCTCGGCGTCATAGCGGTAGATGTCGCGAGCGGTGTCGGTGTCGGCCTGCGGGCCATGATCAACCAGCGATGCGTAGGTCACGAACACGAGGTAGCGCCCGTCGTCGGTGCTCTGCGCCAAGCGACCCGCCGTCGTTTCGGAGCCCCACATGCTGCCGTTGTCTCCCGGGTCGAGCTTTCCGACGAACGTCATCTCCCCGCTCGGGTGTGCGGCGTCGCGATGCCACACATAGAGGTTGTCATCACCGTCCATCGCCGTCGCACCGTTGGCGGCGGGGTTGGAGGCCAAAACACCCGTCGCGACGAAGTACACACGGGAGCCGTCATCGGAGATCCGCGTCACCCCCTGGACGTGCGCGCCGCTCGCAGTACCAGAGACCTCACGCAAATCCGGACACGGGTTGGCCGCGCCGACCGGTGCCGGCGTGCCGGTCGGGATAACACACTCATACAGATCCGTCGTCGAGTCGGTGTCCGCGTTGACCAGTTGCTGATCCGTGGTGAAGTAGACCCGCGTGCCGTCCGCGTTCGCGCCCTCGAAGGTCGCCGTCGAGTCGGCGCCACACACCCCGCCGGGGTCGGACGGCGCACGCATGCACTGGGACGCCGAGGCGTTGATCGTCGTCATCCCGTTGACGCGCGCATATACCCCTGACAAGCAGGATGACGTCCAGAAGATCACGCGGCCATCCGTTGAGATGGCGTGGTAAAAGCTGCTCAGACGACTACCGGGCGCGGTCTCGCACCCTGCCGGCGTGATCTCCTGACCGGCGTTGTCGACACTGACGAGCCGCGGCTGGTCGCCACCCGTGCCGACGTACTCATAGACGTTCCCGGCATGGGCGTTGTCGGTCCCGCTGAAGGCGACGTGGGACAAGTCGTCGGAGGCGACGAAGCTGGCGCCGGCTGACCCCATCCGGGTGAAGACCTCGTCAGGACCTCGGACGTACACATCGCTCACCGCGTCCGGCTCATCGCCCCGGCGCATCACCCACAACGAAGAGCTCAAATCGCTCGAGAACGCCGTCGGGATCGAGCTTTTCTCGTAGTAGTCCGGGCCGCGCGGAGCCAGTGCCGTGGTCAACCAGCCACTCGCAGAGCGAACCGCCATGTACGCGTTACCCCCGACGGCGAACCCGGGTCCTCCGTTCCCGTTGTTCGCATAGTTCCCATTTGAGAGGTAGGTCACCCGGTCGTCGTCGGTGAAGCCCGCCAGGGCCGGGGGGAATCCCTCCTTGAACAGCGGTGACACCAGTTCGTAGGCGCGGCAGTCGGGGAGCTGGGTGGAGTTGTTCTGGGCGCGGAGCGCGGCGTTGGGGCAGTCGTCGGCCATCGCCGGTACCGACGCGAGGCCGAGGCTCACGACGCTCACGGTCACTGCGGCCAGCGCGGTGGCGGTGCGTGCGGCGAGGCGGCGGCGCGGGCCACCAGCTGAGCCGGAGCCGCTTGTCAGGGTTGGGTTGGTGGTGTGCATGTGCTGGTCCTTGGTGGAGCGTGCGTGAGGTCGAGGGACGGTCAGGGGGCTCATCGCTTGCTCGCGGTCTTGAACGTGATGGTCTTGGTTTGCGTGGCCGGGGTGCCGCCGGCGGGGGTGTAGGTGACGCGGACGGTGACCTTGAGCTTTTTGCTCTTGGCCTTGGCCAGCGCCTTCTTACCGGCCTTGGTCAGCGTGACCTTGACCGTGTGGGTGCCGGCCTTGGTGACCTTGGTCGACTTGGCCGCGGTGTGGGTGGCGGTGGTGGTGACCTTGCCCACACCCGGCAGCTTGAGCGTCAAAGTCGCCGTGGTCGCCTTGACCGAGCTCTTGGTGATGGTGAAGTGGTTATCGGGGGCGTGGTAGATCGCGATGGCGATCGTGTTGGACGCCTTGCCGCAGTTGACCGTCAGCGCCAGGGTGCCGGTGGCGGTGTCGGGGATCTCGATGGAGAACCCGCCCGCCGACCAATCCGACGGAACGATCTGGGTGTCGCCCAGGGCCACGGTGCCACCGACTCCGAGGTCACTGCCGGTGATCGTGATCGTGTCGCCTGGCTTGGGATGCTGGTTGTAGGTATTGAGAACCGGGGCGCCGCAGCCATACGGACCGTCGGGGTCCACCGGCGGCCGAGGTGGCGGTGCCTGTACCGGGGCGGTGGCAAACACGACCTGATCGCTCGTGGTTGTGGCCCCGTTGCTGGTGACCGTCAAGACCACGCGAAGGCTCTCGCCCGCGGGCAGACCGGTCAACGCAGCGCTCACGTTGTGCGGGCCGTCACCGGCCGGCACTGACTGGGCGTCGGTGACGGTGGTGTAGGAGCCGTCGAGCGCGTCGACCGAGAACCGGTAGCTGCCGTCCTTGCCGTACGTGTTGATCGTGCCGGCGAGGGTTGCCTGGGTGGTCGTGATCCCGGTCGGATCGGTCGCCGAGGCGACCGGCATCGCACCACTGGTGAACGTGGCGTCATCGCTGGTGACGGTCTGGCCGTTGATCGTCGCGACGACCCGCACGTGATACGTCGTGCCCGGGGTCAGCCGGCCGGTGGCCTGAACGACCGCCAGATCGCCGTTGCCCGACCCACCATCGGTCTCGGTGGTGCTACGGCCGTAGTCGGTGCTGGTGCCGTAGTCGAAGTGGTAGGTCGCCGAGGCGCCGTGCGGGTTGACGACCCCGTGCAGCGTCGCGCCGAACACCGACACATCGGTCGCGCTGGGCGGCGTGCCAGGCGCCGTGGAGAACACACCATCAGCACCGTGCTGGACACCGCCGGTGCCGTTGTCGGCCACCAACCGGTAGTGATAGGTCGTCCCCGCCGTCAGACCCGTCAGGTCGGCGGTGACCGGCTGGTCACCAAACCCTGCCCCGGCGTCGGTGGCCGCGGTGCTGGCCTCGTAGCTGGTCGTTGTGCCGTACTCGAAGTGAAAGCTCGTGTCCGAGTTGTTGGGATTCAACGTCGCGTTGAGCGTCACGCCGGTGGTGGTGATCGCCGAGACGAACGCCGGTGAGCCATCGAGGGTCGGTGGCACCGGCGCCGTGGTGAATGATTGGTCGTTGCCGGTGATCGAGCCCGGCCCGTTGTGGCCGACGATCCGGTAGTGATAGGTCGTGTTGGGCGACAGGCCCGTCACCGCACCGGTCGCCGCGACCGCACCCGTGCCGCTCAGTGGGTCAGACTCCGTGGTCTGCGAGCCGTAGTTGGTGTCGGTGCCGTACTCGAAGTGATAGGTCGACGACACCCCGCCCGGGTCGATCGTCCCGTTCAACGTCGCCGAGACCGTGGTCACCGACGACGCCGTCGTCGTCGTCACCGTCGGTCCTTCGAACGTCGTGAACCGCTCGACCGTCGCGTTGGCGTTGTCGGCCACATACACATCACCCGACGTCCCGTTGACCGCCACAGCACCGAAGCCCCCGATCTGTGGCGGCCCGAACGCCTGACCCACGGTCGCCCCGCCCGCCAGGTAGCCCTGGACCAGTGGCGGGGCGCCGCTGAACGGGTTGACCCCGACCAGCACCTCGCCACTGACCGGATCAACAGCAACAGCAGCCGCAGAGCTACCCACCGCATCCAGCGTCAGACCGAACGTGCCCGACGCCGAATAGCGACTCACGAACCCCGCCCCGAAGCACGCCTGATCAAGCACATAGACACGACTGCCGCCATCGACCGCCAATCCCGACGGACAGACAAAGCCCCCACCACCATCGGTCCCATCAAACGACGAGACAAACAACCCGGACGTGCCGTCGAAGCGATCGATCACCGACACACCCGACCCCGTATCGGTCGCCACCGCATAGACCGTGCCATCACCAGGATCGACAGCCACCGGACCACCAGCAGCAAGCGCCGTCCCCGACACCCCGGTGTCCAAAGCATGGACGAACGTGCCGGCCGCGCTGTACTTCAGAACGGTCCCGGCCTGAGAGGCGTTGTCAAACGCCGACACATACACCGCACCCGACGCATCGACCGCGACCCCGCCGACCTGACCGTAGGCCGCACCATCGATCACGATCGAAGACTCATAGCTGCCGTCAGCCGCGAAGCGCTCGACCCGCGGCTCGGGCGACACGCCATCGCTGCCGACATGCCCCGGATCAGCGACCAACACATCACCCGAGACCGGATCCACCGCCACACCCGACGGCCCCCCACCAGCAAACTGACCAGGATCACCCCCCGCCACACCAAACGCCCCCACAAAACCATGCCCCGTCGTCGCCAACGCCACGGACCCCCCGACCAGCGACAACGCGAGAGCGGAGCTGACCACCAGCGCGAAGCGACGCATGACACGCGAGACATCGACCGCGGGACGTGAAGCGACACCCACAGCGGGGTGGTCCTGGCTGGAACTACGACGACGCATCTCTCTCGCTCTCTCTGGACACAAGGAAAAGCCGGGTACCGCCGGACCGGTCATCGATGAGAACCGTCACCGAGGTCGAGCACCGCGCCCGCGGCCTCGCGACCAAGATCGGTGAGCGTCCAAGCATTGGTCCGCCCCTCTTTGCGGTGGCGCACGATCCCCGCACGCTCGAGCCGGACGAGGTGGCGGCTGATCTGGCTCTCGTGGCGGACGTCGACCCCGCGGGCGATCTCGACGTTGCAGGCGCCCGGATGCGCGTCGAGGTAGCTCAGCGTTTGCCGCGTGAGCTCGGTGACGACCAGGCCGGGATGGTCGGCGCCGGCGACCTGCGGGCTCCAACGCGTCACGAAGGCGATCGCGCTCCCCTGTCCGGCGAGCGCGGTGGCGCGCCGACGGCCGACGAACGGCGAGAGCATCAGGTAGTCGGCGGCCTCGCCGATCTCGGTCAGTGACGCGCCGGGATCGTCGGTCAGTCGGCGGTGAACCAGTTCCCACACACCGCCCAGGGCGCTCGCGAGCACCAACTCGGTCGCCGGCCCGGGAACCGACACGTCGCGCAGCGGCGCGGCGAGCCGGTTCAGTGTCTCGCGGCGCAGCGCGATCGCGTCCTCGCCGCCGCCCAGCGCCGAGACCACGCAGACCCGCGCCAGAACGCGATCGGCTTCCAGCGCGCCGACCAACGCCCGGGTTGTCGCGACCGCGCGGTCCTCCCAGTCCGGGCCGGCGGCGGTGACCGCCGTGTCGACACGGCCGAGCAGCCGGTCGAAGGCCTCGCGGAGCGTCTCCATGAAGCAGGCGTCGCGGCCCTCGTAATGCTCATAGAACGTGCGGCGCGACATCCCCGCGCGCTGGCAGACGTGATGGACGCCGACCGCCGAAAGGCCGACCTCGGCCACCAACTCGCCCATCGCGCGGACCAGGCGGGCACGCTGGCCCGACGCGCCGCCGACGACCCGACTGCGCCGCGCCTGGACCTCCGGTGCCTGCGAGACGGCAGGGGCCATCGATACCTCGCGAGCAGGTACAGCGGACACGTCATCTCCTCCAGCAGTGATCTCTCAACCCACGGCGCACGCCTTCCGACGCGCGCCACTCCTTCGCACCGGCGCCGCTGACAAGGCGGCAACCCCGTGGTGCGTTGGTCACCGTAAACGGCTAGATGTTCGGAGTCAAGTTTCCCCGGTCGCTTTATTTCAGTCGAGTATTAATCCCTGCAGCCGCGTCGCGGTAACTGTCCATTCACCCGAGCGACCCGAACCCGGCGCACGGCGCACCAGCCCTTGGGCCTCCAGACGGCGCAGTGTCCGGTTGACCTGGGACAGGTGGCGCACGCCCAGGCCGCGCCGGACCGCCTCGCCGGTGCTGGCCGGATGCGCGGAGAGGAAGCGCAGGTAGCGCAGCTCCTCGTGCGACACCGCGGCGTCGGCGGGCGCCTGCCCCGGATCGAGCACCAGCCCGAAGAACCACGCCTCGTCCAGCCCGTCCAGCGCGATCTGCTGGGCGCGCTCGGGCACCGGCCGACCGGCGGCCCGGCGTTCCTCGAACGCCACGACCACGCGCCACAGGGCCGGGCCGTCGCGCTGCGCCGCGGCCTCCTGCACGAGCCGCTCCAGATCGGCCTCGGCGTCCGCGCCCGCGGCCAGCAGCCGATCGAGCTCGTCGCCGCCGAACGGCGACTCCTGCAGCGCGGCGGCGCTGGGCGCCAGCGCCGCGGGCTCGTCGGTGAACGACGCCAGGGCCAGGGCCGTGAGCTCTTCCTGGCGCTCCAGCAGGGATTGCTCGGGGTCATTGCGGAGGCAGTCGATCGTGACGGCGTCGATCGCGGTCAGGACGGTGTCGATGCCCACCCCGGCCGGCGCTCGCGCCGCGACCTGCGCCTCCAGCGCCCGCAGGACCGGAGCACGCACCGCGTCGCGCGCCGCCCTGGCCCGCTCGCCCGCGGCGGGTACGTCGCGCAGGCAGGCCAGCGCCCAATCGCGATCGCAGTCGAGGATCGTGAGGTAGGTGCCCAGGGCCATCGCCGCGGCCCGCACGCAGTCGCGATCGGCGGCGAGCGCGTCGAGGATCTGGGGGATCGTGTAGGCGGCTGCGGCGTCATAGGCCCAGATCAGCGCGTCCTGCTTGTCCTCGAAGGTCGCGTAGAAGACGCGACGCGAGACGCCCGCGCGCTCGGCGATGCCGGCGACCGTCACGCTGCCGTAGCCGTGCGCGGCGATCTCGCGCACCGTGGCGTCGACGATCCGTGCCCGGCGGTGGAACGCCTGGGCCTCCGCCGGCAGGGCCTCGAGCACGACGGCGTCCATTGCGGGAACGGCGCTGTTTCTCGACATGACCGGAGATCTTAGTCCATACACGTCCAGATTTCCCGTATCGATTCGTTCTGTCGAACTCGCGGGCCATGGTGTCCGAGGTGTTCGTTGGCGTATCCTGAAGTCGGCATGGCCTCCGTCGAACGTCCATCACGTCGGCTCCCGCGCGGCCGGCATGCGCTGGACACCGACACCGCGGCGGCCGAATATCGGGCGCGTCTGCAGGCCGCTGCGATCGACGTGGTCGCCGAGCAGGGCTACGGGGCCACCACGGTGCTGCAGCTCGCCGGTGCCGCCAACGTGTCGACCGCCACGTTCTACGGCCTGTTCGAAGGCAAGCAAGAGCTGGTCCTCGCCGCCGTCGACGCGGCCATCGCCGACGCCTGTGGCCGCCTGCGCGCGCGACCGCACACGCCGGGCGACCTGCGCGACGCGTTGGCCGGCCTGCTGTCGGCGGTCGTCGACATCGTCGTCGAGCGGCCCGCCGCCGCCCGCACGGCGATCATCGAGCTCGGCGCCCTCGGCCCGCCCGGGCTCGAGCGCCGCCGCTCGCTGAGCATCGGGCTCCGTGAGCTCCTGCAGCGCGCCGCGACCGTCGACGGCACCGTGGTCATCTCCGAGGCGGCGCTGACCGTCCTGGCGGGCGGCACGATGCAGGTGCTCGACGGCCATCTGCGCTCGGGCAAGCTGCGCCCGCTGCGCGCCGCCGCGCTGGACCTCGCCACCTGGGGCGCGCTGTATGAGACCGCCGCCCCGCGTCCGCTGCCGCTGCCCGATCCGCTGCTGCTGACCGCGCCGGCGATCACCCCGTCGCCACCGATCACCGAGGCGCTGCCGGGCGGTCGCCATGGCCTGCCCTCGGGCTTCGTGCGCCGCCATCAGCGCGCGCGGATCATCGAGGCCGTCATGTACGTCTCGGCCCAGCCGGGCTTCGAGGCGACGACGGTCCGCGAGCTGGTCACCTGCGCCGGCCTCTCGCTGGAGGCCTTCTACGAGCACTTCGCCACCAAGGAGGAGGCATGGGCCGCGGCCTTCGACAGCGCCTTCAGCGCGCTCTTCGCCGCCGCCTGGCACACGGCCTCGCGTCAGCCCGACCGGCCGACCAAGGTCGCCGCGGCCGTCGGCGCCTGCCTGCGGCTGCTCGAGGCCCGGCCCGAGCGGGCCCGCCTGCTGCTGATCGACGCGGCGTCGGCCGGCCGCCCGGGCGCACCGGTCATCGAGGAGGCCCGCCAGGCCATGGCCCGTCAGCTCGCGCGTGCCGCCGGCGGCACGGAACTGGCCCGCGTGCTGCCGATCGCGCTGGTGGGCGGGCTGACCGAGCTGGTGGCCGAGTGGATGCTGGACGGCCGCACCGCCGAGCTGCCCGCCCTGGCCGCGCCGGCGATCGAGGTCATCCTCACGCCGCTCCTGGGCCTGCCGGCTGCGGCCGTCGTCGCCGACGCCGGGATCGACGACGAGCCGGAGCAGGCCGCCGGCTCCGACGATCGGCGCCGGTTGATGGACGCGTTCGCCGAGGCAGTGGCGCGCGAGGGCTACAGCGCGACGCGCCTCAGCGACGTCGCCCAGCAGGCCGGCGTCGAGCTCGACGTCGCCAACACGCTCTTCCGCGACGAGCTCGACTGCGCGACCCAGGCCCTGGGGTGGTGGGCCGGCCGGCTGGTCATGATCTCCGCGGGCGCCTTCCTGGGCGCGGCCGACGACCCACCGCTGGCCGCCCATCGCGCGCTGGAGGCGGCGCTGTGGCACATCGGCCGCACGCCGGCCTTCGCGGCGCTCGCCGTCAACGACGACCCCGACCTCGCCGTCGTGGCGTTGGCGCTGCGCAAGCGCTACATCGCGCTCTTCTTCCAGCTGATCGCCGGCCAGATCCCCGCCGGCGACCAGCAGGCGCCGCAGCCGCTCTCCGCGTTGGAGATCGTGCTCAACGGGGTCATGGCACTGCTGCGCCGCTTCGCCCAGGAGGACCGGATCGCCGAGCTCCCGGGTGAGCTGCCGGCGCTGAGCCTGCAGTGCCTGACGCCGTTCTTCGGCGCCGAGGAAGCTCGGCGCGTCGCCGAGCTCACCGGCACCACGCTCACCGGCTGAGCACCGTTCGCACGGCAATTCGCCGGGCCGTTTGAGGAACGTCGATGTCTCATCTAGAGTCGACAAAATGGAACGTGGTCGTCTTCCGACGTCAACGTTTGTCCCTCACAATGAGCGTGAGGAGCTGATGGCGGCCTTCGCCGCCGTGGTCTACGAGCAGGGCTATGCGGTGACCCGGTTGGCGGATGTCGCCGAGCGTGCCGGAGTGCCGATCGAGACCGTCACGGGCTTCTGGCCCAGCGAGGCCGAGTGCCTGGTCGACACCGTCCAGACCGCCACGCAGCAGTCCTTCAGTCGTCTGGCGGAGAGCTTCATGCACATCGCCGGCGACTGCCCGCTCGTCGCCCACCTGACCCTGGCGGCGATGCTGCGCGACATGGCCGGCTGCCCGGAGATGACCTTCCTGGCGACCGTCGAGCTGCCTCGTCTCGGACCGCTGGTCCAGGCCCAGCAGCGCAGCATGCTGGACCTGTTCTGCGAGTTCCTCGGCCCCGGCTTCGCGGCGATGGGCCGCCCGGCCCCCGACCCCGCGACCGTCTCGATCTGCATCGGCGGCGGCATCCACGAGGTGATCCGCGACCACGCGCTGCGCGGCTGCCTGCACCGACTCCCCGACGCCCTTCCGGCCATCAGCTACGTCTGCGTCTCGACCTTCTTCGGCATCGACGAGGCGATGCGGGTCAGCGCACTGCCGGCGTCTGCGGTCAGCGCCGCACCGGTCGCTCGCCCTCAGCGTGCGAGCGCGTCGCGCAGCCGCGCCACCTCCCGCACCAGACGCTCCTGGGACATCGGCCCCGGCTCGGGGTCCGGGAACGGGAACGGCCAGCCCGGCCGCGGGTCGTCGGCGTAGCGCGGCACGATGTGCGTGTGCAGGTGCGGGACGCTGTTGCCGAGCACGTTGTAGTTGATCTTCACCGGCGCGAAGGCGTCCTGAAGCGCGCGCCCGACCGCCAGCACCTCGCGGCCATAGGCGGCGGCCTCCGCGTCGCCGAGCTCCATTAGTCTCACCGTACCCACCGGTTACGCTGCTCCCATGCCCGAGCATGCGCATGAACAACGCCAAGGCGCCACCGGCGGGCTGCGGACGCCGCCGGTGCAAGAGTGGGACTCGTGGCCGTTTGAGGGCGGCGTTCAGCCGAAGGCACTGCGCGCGTCCGAGCCCGAGCCGCCGCGCGACGGCGAGGGCGGCCGGCCGTGCGAGGCGTGCGGCAAGGCCGACTCCGAGTACTTCTGGACCAATGAACGCTGGCGGTTGTTGTCCTTTCCGCCCAGCGGCCTGCCGGTCGTCGCGCTCCTCGAGCCGCGCGAGCACGTCGACGGGCCGCGCGATCTCTCGGACGCGATGCTGGCCGAGATGGGAATCATGCTGGCCCGCGTCGAGCGCGCGGTGCTGGCGGTCGAGGGCATCGAGCGCGTCCACATCCTGCGCTACGGCGAGGGCGCCGCACACCTCCACTGGTGGTTCATGGGCCGCCCCACCGGCCTGCGCCAGACCGCCAGCGGCTTCGCGATGATCTGGGACGACGTGCTTCCGCCGACGCCCGAGGACGTCTGGCGCGAGAACCTCGCGTCCATCGCCGCGGCGATGGATGGCCCGGCGGCCTCGGCCTGAGCAGTTCGTCGCCGCCTGGGACAACGAGAGGCACATCGACATGACGACTACGCGCGTCGACGATCTCGCTTCTCCTGCAATGCGGTACGCATCTGCGGCAGCCGGATGTCGAGATGGCGCTCAGGCAGCCGCTTGTCAACGAGGACAGCATCGAACACGTCGATGCCCTCCTCGACATAGATCCGCATCGCATCTCTGTTGTGATAGGCCAACTCAAAGATGCGCTCGTTGAGCTTCATGACGAGACGCGGCCTCTCATCGCTATCGAGCAGGAAACGGCTGAACGCTGCCACAAGCTTGATCGCGACTCGGAGCTGACGCCACGCCAGCGCCGTGTTCTTGTCCGGCAATCTGCTATTGGCCACGCGGCTACGCAGGCAGCGTTCGGGGTGCATGACCCAGAGTGGGATGGTCCGCCCATCCTCCACGTCGATGTCGATCTCGATCGCCGTGTCGCGGACATCGTCGGCATCCAGGCCATAGGGCTGGGCCAGGAAATCCAGGACGCGCTCGTAGCCTTCGCTGTCGGCGAAGATCGCCTTGCCGGTTTGCGGCGTCAGATCATCCATCGTGGGGAGGTAAAGACGCCCACCGAGCAACTCGGACGCCAACTGCACATCCCTCTTGCTGCCTTGAAAGTCGAAGTCACGACTGGCGACCGCCTCCTCCTCGACGGGCAGATAGTCAGTCAGTTGCGACGCCCACAATGCGACGGCCTGGCCGCCGATCAGCACGATCTTCGAACTGGTTACAGCGTCTTCCAGGCGCGCGATGATGCGAGCGGCCTCGTCAACAGAGAGCGGAGGGGGCTCGCCGTGGTGCAAAGAATCGCCCGCGACGCCGACGCTCAGACCAGCGACCGGGCGGATTTCAGATTGATCCGTGCGCGGCCTTTCGGGAAGGCGAAGGACTCGTTCTCCCGCTTGAGCTGCGCGGCCGACTTGGTACCCGAGCGGAGCGCAAGATCGTCAGCGCGGCGTGCGCGCTCCTTCTCAGCGAAGCGCTCTTCAGCGCGGAAGTTGTTGACCTGGGCGGCCATGAGTCATCTCAGCGTAATGCCGACCGGCCGGTCCGTCGAGCATCTCCCGCCGCAACCCCACGGTCGACCTGGCTCCGGCACCGCTTGAGGGCCAGAATCCGCGCCCGGTCCCCTACGTCCGCGCGACTTGCTCCGCACTCGCCAACCGCGCCAGCGTCAACGCACCCAGCAGCAGGCCGAAGTCGCGCAGCGCGATGTCGCCGTAGCCGCCGACGAGCAGCAGGTTGATGATGATGCCGCCGAGCCAGCCGGCGACGAGCAGGCCGCCGAAGCGCGGGGCCACCAGCACGACGAGCCCCGCGACGATCTCGACAACACCAACAAGGTGCATGGCGTCCTGGGCGCTGCCCGGGATGATGTCGTTGAACTGCGTGGCCAGGTACTTGGTCCAGTCGTCGGTCAGGATCCCGGCGAACTTGTCGATCCCGAAGAGGATCGGCGCGACGATGAAGGCGATGCGCAGCAGCAGGAACGCCTGGGCGACCGGATCGGCAGACAGCTTGGCGACCGGTGAGAACGGGATCGGGCGCAGGACGGCGGGCAGAGGACTGGACATCGAGGTAGCTCCTTGTTGGTGATCTTGCTGCGGTTGGCGTCCGCCGCCCGCGCGGACTTACCCGCCCGCGATCCGTCGGTAAGACCTGCCTCCCCGCCGACGCTAAGCCGAAGAGCCACCGCTGACTGCGGCGGCGAGCCGCTACTCGCCGCCGTCGGCCTCGACGAACGCCCGCAGGCTCTCGTGATCCTCGCGGCAGGCCGGGCACCCACGCAGGTGGGCGCGCATCCCGGGCACCAGCGCCTCCGCGTTCTGCCCGGCGAGCTCCAGGTCGACGTAGCGGTCGAGCTGCTCGAAGCACGCCTCGCAGCTGAGCTCCGGCTCGCCCGGCCCCAGCAACCGCGTGACCAGCTCCTCGTAGGCCATCATGATGCCTCCCTTCCGGTGAGGTCGAGCCCGGCGCGCTCGATCTCCGCGCGCAGCTTGCGCCGGGCGTCGTGCAACGTCTTGTACAGCGCGCCCCGCGTCGTGCGCAGCCGCTCGGCGAGCACGTCGATCGGCACGCCGTCCAGCGCGAGCGCGACGAACACCCGTCGCTGGTGCGGGGTCAGCTGCGTGTCGACGGCGCCCCGCACCGCGTCCAGCAACTCCCGCTGCTCGGCCAGCGCGTGGCTCGACGGCCCCTGGTCGACGGCCACCGGCCAGTCCTCGTCGCCCAGCGTCACCTCGCGCTGATGCCACGCGCGCCGGCGGCACTTGACCGACGCCTCCAACAACACGAACTTGTAGGCCCAGGTCGTGAAGCGGCTCTCGCCCCGGAAGCTGTCCAGCTTGCCCAGGATCGCGACGACGGCATCGCCGGTCGCCTGCGTCGCCAGGTCTTCCAGCTCCTGCTGTGAGACCTGCCCACCCAGCGTGGCACGCCGTCGCCGGACCTCGAAGCGCGCGGCACGCAGCAGCAGCGCGTGCAACCGCGCGACCGCGTCGTCCTGCACGCGGCCCGTGGCGCCCAGCTCCGCGACCCAGGCCCGCGACGCATCCTCAGGCCGTGGTTCGGGGTCGGTCACGTCAGGGAGTACAGCGGCCAGCAGGGACGACACATCTGATTGGCGACACGCCGAGCCAATCTCTTACGTCGCAGCATCGTGCCGGTGGGGTACCTGAGAGCCAGGTGCCACACTTGGCCTCGATGCCGACCGAGCGGCCACGACACTTCACCACCGAGACCGACGAGATCGCTCGCGCGCTCGAGTCCGAGCGAGCAGGCAAAGATCGACGTGCCGCGATCCTCGGCACAAGTGGCGCGCTCACCGGGGCCTTCCCCGCCGGGTACCTCGAGCATCTCCGGGGCGACTGGCCCGAGTGACCGTCCTGATCGCGCACCTCGACCAGCACGACGCGCGCCGGCCACCAGGCTGCGGCGCAAGCAACGCTGCGAGCGCTCGATGTCGTCGAGATACCGCATCGCGCCTCGGCCTCAGACCCTGAGTCGCCGCCGCCTTTTTACGTGCGGTTCCAAACCGGCGGTTCTTAAATGCTCAGCTACTCCGCAGTGGCGCATTCACATTGGCAAATGTCGCCGTGTATAAGACGTGCATGCCCATCTCGCCCCAGCGGCTCCCGCGTGGACGGCACGGGCTCTCGCCGTCCTATGTGTCCGACAACCAGCGGGCGCGCATCCTCGTCGGGGTGGCGGAGGTCGTCGCCGACAAGGGCTACTCGGCGATGTCGGTCGAGGACATCGTCCGCAGGTCCGGCGTCTCGCGCCGCACGTTCTACGACCAGTTCCGCGACAAGCGCTCGGCGTTCTTCGCCTCGTTCGACGTCCTCAACGAGCAGGTGCTGAGCGCCACGACGGCCGCTTTCTCGTCAACCGACGATTGGCCCGAGCAGGTGCGCCGAGCGCTCACGACGCTGCTCGGCCTGCTCGCCGACGAGCCGGCCTTTGCGCGGATGGCGTTCCTGGAGATGGCGATGGCGGGCCCCGACGGCCTGCGCCGGCTGGAGGGGAGCATCGCCGGCTTCCAGACGCTGCTCGTGCCGGGCGAGACGATGGCCGAGCAGCCCGTGCCCACCGAGGTGCCGCACATGATCGGCGCGGCGATCGCCGAGCTCGTCCGTCGCCACGCCGTGCGCGACGACATGGCCTCGGTGTCGCGATCGCTGCCCGCGGCCGTCTACCTCTGCCTCGTGCCCTACATCGGGCCGAGCCGCGCCTGGGCGGAGTCCCAGGCGGCCTGAACTCACGCGGCGGCGACGTCGGCCTGCCCCAGATAGGGCAGCACGAGCATCGCGGTGATCGGCCGCACCAGATCGGAAAGGACCGGACGGCTGTCCTCGCCCAGGCGCGCGGCCACGACGTCGAGCGCGTCCTCGAAGGCCGTGGCGGCCGCCGCCGGACCGACCGGCACGCCCGCCTCACAGCAGCGACCGCCCGCGTCGATCGCCGAGACGATGACCCGCCGCAGCGCGTCCTGCGGATCGCGCAACTGGGGCAGGACGGCGCGGGCGAGATCCGGCGACTCCTCCGCCAGTCCGAGCAGTGCCGTTACGCTGATCTCCACCTGGTCGACGAAGAGCTGAACTGACGTGGCCACAGGGCCATTGCGCCCAGCAGCGCCAATACTTGTCAAGCGAGACACTTGTATGTTTCCCGAATGGCAAGTATTTGGCGCTGGGACGGGAAACGGAACAGGGCCAGGTGCCAAGTTCGGGGTCGTGGGAAACACGCGTGTTGCCCCAACGTGCCGTGAGGACCTAGGATCCTGCGGATGTCGGTCCCCAGACGCCACGAAGCGCGGAGGTGCGGCGCGCGCTGTCGCACGTGCGCGGCGCTGCGGGCCTGCGTGCCCCGGGTCGTCGCCGCGTTGGGCATCGAGCACGTCGGCCTCGACGAGCTCGCCGAGGCCGCGCGCATCCGCGCATCAGACGTGCACGTACATGCGCACGGGGACATCACCGGCGTGCTGGGCGCCGCCTACCTCGAGTCGGCCGGCGCCCTGCAGCGCGGCTTCGTCTGGTCCTGGCGCCGCGCTCCGACCCCGCGCGAGGGCCTGCGCAGCGCGGTCGGCTGGCTGCTGACGACGCTCGCCGACGACCCCGCCCGCACCCGCTTCTGCTTCGTCGAGATCATCAAGGGCGGTCGACCGCTCTCGCGCCTGCGCGAGCAGGTGCGTCGCGGCTCGGTGACCATCTGGACGACGCAGTACCGCCGGACCGCGCCCGAAAGCCGGCTGCCCCCGAGCCATTTCGAGCTCGTCACCGGTGCGACGATCAGCCTCATCGCCGCCCGCTCCGCACAGGGCCGGACTCACGAGTTGCGCGACCTGCCCGACACCGTCCTCGCCCTGATCGGGCCGGACGTGCGACGGGACGCAGCGGGACTGTCGCTGGTCAGCTGAGTGGCCGACCCGCACGCCCGCACCTCCGCACGCCGCGGACGCAGCAAGAACGATCCGCGCGATGCCGTGCGGGTGCAGTTCGAGCAGCGGGCGAGGATCCTCGAGGCCGTGGCCCATCAGGTCGCCGCCGAGGGGTACTCCGGCATGGGGATCGATCCCGTCGTCCACCTCGCCGGGCTGTCGCGGCGCACGGTCTACGACCTCTTTCCGGGCGGCACTGCGGAGCTGATCCTCGCGGCCCATCAGGCGGCCGTGGACCACGGCCTCGGGCGCGTTCTGGCCGCGTTCGACGCCCAGGGTGATTGGGCGTCGGGGTTCTGCGCCGGCATCGACGCGTACGTTCGGCTGCTGCGCTCCAGCGACGCGTGGGCGCGCCTGTGGGCGACCGAGTCGCTCGGCGCGCCGGCCGATGCCCGCGCCGTGCGCCGAACGGGCTGCGAGTTGCTCGTCGAGCGTCTGGAGCCCGCGGTCGAGTCCCGCGTGGCGGCGCAGGCGATGGTCGACGTCGTCGACGGCGCCACGCGACGGGCGCTGCGCGACGGCACGGAGATCCGCACCGACGAGATCGCGGCGATCGCGCTGCGACCCGTGGCCTCGGCCACCGAGATCCGCGCGGCGATCGCCAACGCGACACGGATCCGCCGCCCCGTGCGCCCGCGCCTGGTCGAGCTTGAGTACGAGGCCGGCCGGCTGCCCGATCCCGATGCCCGCAAGCGGCTGGAACGGATCGTCGCCGAGGCCGGGGCGACACGCGACGGGCTCACGCTGTGGCGGGTGTTCATGGCGCTGGCGCCGTCACACGTCGATGTCACATCGCGTGACGTCGTGCGTGATCTCGTCGTCGTCCATTTTCCCCACGCCCTGCACTTCGGCGTCCCACTTGCCGGGGCAATGCGGCTCGCCTGAGCCGCAGCATCTTTTGGGGTACACGTGTGGTGTTTCAATAACATTGTGACCATCGCCACCGGTGCTCGTACCTCTGTCCCTTATGTGTCACGCCGCCGTCTGCCCACCGAGGCGACGCGGTTCCTGCAGCGCGCGCGTGTGCGTGAGGCGGCCGCCCTCGTGGCCGCGCGCGACGGCGCCGCGTTCCTGACCGTCGAGGACGTCGCGGCCGAGGCCGGCGTCTCGCGCAAGGCGTTCTACATGTTCTACAGCGGTGCGTCGGCGGCGCTGGAGGATGCGGCCGCCGCGGCACTGGACTTCGGCGTGCGGCGCATCGGACTGGCCTTCGACGCGCAGCGCGATCGCCCGTTGGCCGTGCGCGCCGCCGTCGTCGAGGCACTGGCCCTTGCGGATGCCGCACCGCACTGGGCCCTGTTCTCCACACGCGACAGCCACGCGCAGCCGATCGCCTCGGGGCTGGACCGCTCGCGGCGGTTGGGCCCACTGGTCGAGCGGTTGCGCGAGCACGGCAGCAGCGTCGCTCCCGCCTGGGCGGCCATCGACGCGGTCGAAGGCGCCATCCGCCATGCGCTGACCGACGGCACGCCGGCACAGCTCGGCGACCTCACCGACGAGGTGGTGGACCTCGTGCTCGACCTGCTCGGCGAGCGGCGCCGCGGCCGCGGCCGCATCCGGCGCCAGGAGCGGTCCTTGGTGGCGCGCGTCGACGACGCCTTCGATGGCATGCCCGGCTCGGCGACCGAGCTCGCCGCGCTGCTCGTCGCGGCCGGAGCCGACCGCGACGGCGCCGCCCTGTGGCGCGCCTTCGTGCGGCTCCACGAGCTGGAGCGGACGCAGGGTCTCACCAACGCGGAGCGCAAGCTGCAGAAGACGGCCTTCGACGGCCTCGAGGAGGCAGGCCACTTCGGGCTCCCCGTCATGGCCATCGCCGCCGGCGTCGCGCCCGAGCGCTGGACCCCGGCCGAGGACGACCTGCTGGCGCTGCGCTACATCCGCACCCACCCGGGCGTGTCGAGTCGGGAGGTCGGGACGGCCATCGGCGTCACCGACCTCAGCATCGTCAAGCGCGTGCTCGACCGCCTCAACGGTCAGCGGCTGGTCAGCGCCACCTGGGAGGGCACGGCCAAGCAGTGGTGGCCGGCCGACGTCGAGCCCGCGCCCACCGATGCGACCGGTGAGGCCGGCGACGCGGCGGCCGGGCTCTTCATCCAACCGCTCGGCGATCTGGAGCAGGCAGCGATGGCGATCCTGACGCAGCGCCCCGGCATCACCGAGGACGAGCTGCGCCGCGCGCTGGGCGTCTCCCAAGCGCGGACCCGCCAGATCATCGGGCGCCTGGAGCGCGGCCTCGTGCACCGCGCACCGGCCGCCTGAGCGCTCAGCGCCCGATCACGGCTGCTCGGCGCGCAGCTGCGGGAAGATCGTCGAGAAGCCGGGGAAGACGCCCTGGGCGCGGCAGGCCGGTCGCAGCACGTCGCTGCCGGTCGTCCGGTAGACGAGCGGCCCGATGTACTGCTCCAGCTCGGTCGGCAGGGCGCTCGTCGGCTGTGCCGCGTCGGGGTTGGAGCACGGACCGGCGGTGAGCACCGGCAGGCCGCTGCTCAGCTGGTCGCCCGTGCCCGGTTGCGGGTAGGCGTTCTGGCGCGAGGAGCCCAGCGGCCTGGCCTGATAGGCCAGCGCCTCGGGCGAGAGCAGCTGCGAGGTGCGCAGGTAGTGCACCGACTCCTTGGCGTTCTTGAGCACGTCGACGCTGTCGCGCGGCGAGGTGGCCGAGACGACGTTGCCGAAGAACGCGGAGATCTCGCGGTTGTTGTTGCCGATGTACTGCACCATCGGGTTGGCGTTGCGCAGGAACGGCTGGAAGGCGTCGAGCAGCGTCGGCAGGCGACCCAAGATGTTGTCGAACGCCGGCAGGCCCTTCTGGGAGGCCGACGACCACGTCGTCGAGCTGGGTGAACAGGCCCTTGAACTCGGGGCTCACCTGATGCAGCGCGGCGAAGGTCGGTGCCAGCTCCGATGCCGCCGGCTGCAGCTGCTTGACGACCGGGTCGCCGTCCTTGGCCAAGCGCGTCAGCACCGGCAGCGTCGCGGTGCTCTCGCGCTCGAAGCCGGGCAGCTCGCGGAAGATCGCGGCGAGGTCCTTGTTGCGCCGGCCCGTGACCGCGAAGAGACGGTTGGAGTCGGTGATCAGGCCGCGCAGCTCGCCCTCGCGTTGGCTGATGGCGTCGAAGACGTCGGCGGTCGAGCTGATCGACTTGGTCACCGCGCGGCCCTGGGCGTCGAGCGTGCGCAGCAGGTCGTCGACGTGCTCGGTGAAGCCCGGCAGCTGGCCGAAGGTGGCGTTGATGTCGGCACCGCGGCCGTCGATCGCCTCGGCCTGGGACTGCATCCAGACCTCGAAGCGCTTGCGCGTCTGCGGGTCGAAGGTCGACATGATCTCGTCGATCTCGACGGTCGGCTCGACCTGCGCGGGCGGCAGCGTGCCGCCTTCGGGGATCGTGCCCTTGGCCGGGTGGCCCGGCGTCAGCTCGACGTAGGTCTCGCCCAGCAGCGTCTTGGTGCGCAGCATCGCGCGCACGTCCTTGGGCAACGGCGCGTAGCGGGAGCGCAGCTGGATCGTGACGTCGCTACGGTCGTCCGGGCCGCCGGCGAGCTTGACGACCTTGCCGACGCTGACGCCGCTGATGCGGACGTCGGACTGGTCGGCCAACTGGGTGGCCTCGGGCACCAGGACGTGGATGCGGTAGCCCTTGGTGCCCAGCGGCGACGAGCCGCCGAAGGCCAGCCAGAGGTAGAGCCCCCCGGCGAAGCTGCCGAAGGCGAAGATGGCCATGATCGCGATGCGCGCGAAGGTGGGAGCGGTCTTGATCATGCGCTACCCCGTCGCTTCCTTCGGGCACTGGCCGGTCGCGACCTGGGTGTCGTAGTCAGGGGCGTTGAGGAGCTTGATGAGCGTGGTGAGCGTCGGGTTGCGCGGCTCGGTCTTGCGCGGCGGCGGCCCGGAGAGCACCTTGAAGAGCAACTGCAGCGGCCCGCAGCCAAAGTAGACGAGGCTGCGGCGCAGCGGCCCGGCGCCGTCGGCGTTGGCCAGCACCGAGTTGGTGTTGTGGCTGGCCCACGGCACTTGGTACAGGTAGCTCTGGTTCTTGATGCCCTTGCCCTGGGGCTTGAAGGCCAGCTCGTTGACCAGGACGTTGAGCTCGTCGGTGAGCTTGGCGAGGTCGGGCGTGGCCTTGGCCAGACGACGGGCGGCCGGGACGAGCTTCTTGGCCGTCGGCTGCGCGTCGCGGGTGAACGGCCGGATCTGGTCGCGCAGGACCGGCGTGGTCGCCTGCGAGAACGAGCGCAGGCCGGCCAACGCCGGACCGAGGTCCTTGGCCCCGGGGCCGAGCTTGTGCAGCCCGTCGGTCAGCGTCGCGCCGAGCTTGTCGAGCTTGGCCAGCGCCGGCTGCGCGGTCTGCAGCGTGCCGGGCAGCAGCTCGAAGGTCTTGGCCAGCGCCGCGTTCTGGTTGTCGAAGCGACGGAAGACGTCGTTGCTCGCGTTGACGAAGGTCCCGAGCTGCTTGTCGCGGTCGCCGAGCTCGGAAGCCAGCAGCGACAGGTTGTGCATGAGCCGCTTGAGCTTGGTGCGCCGCTGGGCGACCAGCTGCGTCGCCTCGGCCGAGTGGCGCGAGAGCGGCTCGAAGCGGCGCAGGACGTTGGCGAGGTCGTCGCCGTTGCCGTTGCCGATCGCCTTGCCCGCGCCGCCGATCAGCAGCACGAGCGAGTCGCGCGTGTCGGCGTCGAGCTCGGCGAGGAACTCGTCGAAGTTCACGTCGGGCTTGGTCGCGCCGGTGCCGATCGTGGCACCGCTCTTGAGCTCGGGCCCCTGGGTGCCGGGGTCGAGCTCGGCGACCATGTCCTTCAACCCGGTCTTGGGGCGCAGCAGGACCGTCGCGTCGCGGTGGATGTGCGCGTAGCGCTCCTTGATGGCCAGGCGCAGAACGGCCTTGCCGTTCTTGAGCGACACCTTGCCGATCTCGCCGACGGGCACGCCCGAGACCGTGACCATCTGGCCCTGGCCCGGCATGACGCCCGGCGCGCTGCTGAGCTCCGCGTCGAGGAAGAAGCGGTGCTGGCCGATCGCCGGCACCCAGGCGGGGATGTGGATGCGCTGGTGGCTGGTGATGTAGGTGCCGACGACCACCGCGACCATGACCATCGCCAGGACCCAGAGACCGTTGTAGAGGGTGGCGCGGCCGGTGCCCCTCATTTGACCTTCTCCGGGGCCGGCGGCGCGACCGCGTCGGGCTTGGAGCCGTCGGCGGGCCCGATCGAGTCGGGGCCGTTGACGTCGGGCACGGGCTGCAGGTAGCAGGGCGTGTCGCGGTTGATCGGTGGCAACTTGCCGGCGAAGGCCGGGCGGGTGCGCAGCGGCGGCAGCGTGGCGTTGGCCAGGTAGGCCTCGGGCACGTAGTTGGACTTGCCGCTGCGGATCAGGTTGGCGCCGCCGGCGGCCGACAGGCGCAGCAGGTTGCCGTTGCCGTCGAAGCTCTGGCCCTCGCCGTTCTGGCCGACCATGGCGTACCAGAACTCCTTGTAGTTCTCGACGTTGGCCGAGAAGTCGCCGTCGTCGACCTTGATGTTGCCCGTCGGGATGATCACCTTGGTGATGCACTTGTTGAAGGCGGTGATCTTGGGCAGCCAGAGCTTGGTCTGGTGACCGAGCTGGGCCAGATCGGCGGTGCCGGGCTGCAGCTCGTCGAGCAGGCCGCCGAGCTCGTCCTTGGTCAACAGCTGCTTGGCCTGCGCCAGCCAGGGCTCGGAGGCCTTGATGGTCGCCGGCAGCTCGGGCAGGCTCTTGGAGAGGTTGCGGGCGAAGGTCGCGGTCGGCGCGGCCGCCGTGGTCAGCCGCGCGAACGCTCCGTCGGCGGCCTGCGCGGTCGGCCCCAGCTGGTCGACGGCCGCCGAGAGCTCGCCGGCGTGGTCGGCGAAGTTGGCCATCGTCGCGTTGAAGTGCGTGACCAAGGGAGCGAGGTCGCTCTCGTAGGCGGCGAGGCCGGCGGCGGCGCGCCCGACGCCGTCGATCGTGCGGCTCAGGTCGTGGGGCTCGGTGCCCAGCAGGCCGGTCGTGACCTTGGCCGTGCCGGTCAGCGCCTGCGGCGAGGTGTTCAGCGTCTTGTTGAGCGCCTGACCGCCGGTGAGGCCACGCACGCTGGGCACCTGGTCGGCGTCGTCGGCGGCGCTCGGCGTGCTGCCGAAGGCGGCCCCGAGGCCCTGCAGCGCCTGCTGCAGGTTGCCGCGCGTGTCGGACTGCAGCGCGGTGAGCACCTGGTCGATCTGGACCGGCGTCGAGGTCTGGGTGACGGGGATCAGATCGCCGTCGTCGATGACCGGGCCCGACGGCGTGCCGGGCTGCAGGTCGACGTAGAAGTTGCCCTCCAAAAAGAGCCGCGGGCGGATCTTCAGCGTCGCGTCCTTGTGGAGCGGCAGGCCGGACTTGTCGATCTGCATGGCGATCTCGCCCATCGACGTGTCGCGGTAGCGACCGACCTTCGAGACCTTGCCGACCGTCACGCCGGCGATGCGCACCGGCGAGCCCGGAGCGACCAGGTTGGAGTTCTTGACCACGGCGTCGACCGTGTAGTGATGGCGGAACGGCACCTTCTTGGTGAAGGCGAAGAAGCAGCCGATGATCGCGAGGATCAGGACGAGGATCCCGGCCTTCAGCGGGGCCATGCCGAGGCTGTGGTTGCGCCTCATGGCGTGGCCTCCCACGTGCCGGTCTTCTCGGTGTTGAGCCCCTGGTTGCCCGGCTGGTTGCCGATCTGCTGCGTGCCCGGCTTGTAGAGCTCGTTGTTGGCCTCGCACTCCTGCGTCTGCCCCGGCGCCGCCGTGTTGGGGTAGGGGTTGCTGTGCAGGAAGGAGTCGTCGATCGACGAGACGTCCTTGCCGACCGGGCCGTTGGACGGCGACGCCGTCGGGCCCGCCTCGCTGCCCGGCAGCTGCGGCAGCGCGACGACGCCGAAGCGCAGCATGCTGCCGATCGAGTCGCTCTCAGAGAGCGCGCTCGACAGGTTGTTGAAGAACAAGCCGAAGTAATTGCACTTGGTCTGCGCGGGCGTGAGGAACGCGAGGATCGGCTTGAGCAGCGTCGCGGTCTCGGTCAGGCGATTGAGCGCCGGGATCACGCGCGGGTCGGCGGCAAACGCCTCGAGCTGCTGCAGCGTGGTCACCAGGCGACCGTTGAGCTGGGAGGAGCGCCGCAGCGACGTCGTGCCCGCGTGGAAGGCGACGGCCAGGTTGGGCGAGGCGGCGGCCAGCTCCGAGAAGCCCGGCCGGAAGCGCCGGAAGAGCTCGGTGCTGTCGCGCACGAAGGCGGCCTGGGCGGGCAGCTCGCGCGTGGCGGTGTCCAGCGCCTTGGGCCCGAGCGCGATCGCCTGCTGCAGCTGGTCGGAGACCGAGCTCCAGGCCGTGAAGGTCTGGTTGAGGTTGGCGAACAGCTCGCCCTGCTGCTGGGCGACGGGCGCGGCCTCGCGGGCCGCGTGCGAGAGGGCGGGGAACAGGCGGTTGAAGCCGGTCTTGGGGTCGGCGAGGTTGCGCGCCGCCGGCTCGCCGTGCTTGGCCAGCGCGTCGAGGTTGCGCAGCCCCTCGTTGAGGTCGCCGCCGCGCCCGGCGAAGGCGTTGCCGCCCTCGATCAGGTTGCGCTGCGACGCGTCCCGGGTGGGCTTGTCGAACATCGCGAAGAAGTCGTCGACCTCGACCGGCCGCGTCGCGTCCTTGACCAGCGGGATGGTCGAGCCGGCGGGATAGGTCGCCTTCGCGCTGCCGCGGTGGATCGCCACGTACTTGAGGCCCAGCGCCGACTTCGGCCGGATCCGCACCTCGGTGTCACGCGGCAGCGGGCCGACGTCCTTCTCGATGTGCAGGTCGATGACCGCGGCGGCCGTGCCATCGGGCTTGGTGTAGGACGAGACCTTCGCCACGTTGCCGACGCGATGGCCGCCCTGACGGACCTCGTTGCCCTTGATCAGGCCCGAGCCGTCGGGCAGCTGGACCTTGATGTCATAGGTCGGGACGAACGGCAGCCCGTTGTTGGCGTTGTAGGACAGGAACACCGCGACGATCGTCACGAGGACGGCGACGCCGCCGATCAGGATCGGGTTGGCGGCGATCGAGCTACTGCGGCGGCGGTTCACTTGCCACCGTCCTGGCCGAGCAGGTAGTCCAGCAGCGTGGATGCGGCCTTGGTCTTGGCGGCGCTCGCCTTGGTGGCCGTGGCCGTCGCCTTGGCCGCCGACGCGTCATCGGTGCCCTTCTCGAACGTCGACGGGCAGGAGCCCGGCGAGGTCGTCGAACGCTGGACGCAGTTGGTGACGTCGACGGTCGAGCGGATGAAGTGGCCCTGGGCGTCCTCGCCGTTGACCGCGCCCGTGTAGTTGTAGATGAACCGCATCAGCGACTCGAAGCCGCCGGCGCTGTCGAAGCTCGACGAGACGCCCTTGAGGTCGGCGGCCAGCGGCTGGAGCGGCTGCGACAGGCTGCCGAGGCTGTCGACGAGCCCGCTGATCTTCGGGAACGTCTGACGGCCGCGGTCGGCGACGTCGCCGAGCGTCTTGACCGCCGGCGTCGCCGACAGCGAGAACGGTCCGAGGTCCTTGATCGCCTCGTTGACCGCAGGCGCCTGCGACGAGAGGTTGGCCACGGCAGGCCCCATCTGGTCGGCCAGCGCGCCGAAGCGCTGCGCGGCCGGCTTGAGCTCGCGCAGGAAGGCGGGGAGCTTGGCGAAGTTCTGCTCCAGCGCATCGCCCTGCTCGGCGGTCGCGACCGCGGTCTTGCCGGCCGTGTCGACGAAGCCGCCGAGGTCCTTGCGATGCGCGGCCAGCGGGGCGAGGACCGCGTCGGAGTCGTCGGTCAGCTTGCCGAGCATGTCGTTCTGGCGCGCGAGGATCGCCACGACGTTGTCGAGCTGCTGCAGCGCCGGGTTGGCGCGGCGGATGGCCTCGCGCAGGCCGTCGCCGTTGGCCGCCAGGCCCGCGCCGAGCTCGTTGATGATGAGCTTGAAGCGGTCGCGCTGGGGCACGCGCATGATGTTGTTGAGCAGGTCGACCCCGACCGGCGTGGTGTTGTGGGAGATCCCGAGCAGGTGCTGCCCCTTGCCCGGCCCGTCCTTGATCGCGGGCAGCGCCTTGGCCCGACCGTCGTTGCCGCCGGCCGTGGCCTGGCAGTCGACGAACTGCTCGCCGATCAGCGACTGCAGCGCGATGCGGCAGCGCGCGTCGGTCTTGAAGGACTGGAACGCCGGGTCGGTGATGTCGAGGACGACGACGGCCTTGTTGTCCTTGGTCAGGTCGAGGCTGTCGATCTTGCCGACCTTGACGCCGGCGACCTTCACGTCCTCGCCCGGGATCACGAAGCTCGAGTTGTCGAAGACCGCGCGCACGAGGTAGCCCTTGCTGCCCCCGTCGCCGGCACCGATGGCCAGGCCGGCGAACACGCAGACGGCGACGACCGCCGCGGCGATGGCGATGCGCGCGCGGGTCATCCGCCGGCTCCCGGGCGCTGGGCCGGGTTGCAGTCGGGGTTGGCCAGCGGGCCGTTGTCGACGAACGGGGCCGAGCCGTCGGGCAGCGCCGGGGCGGCCGCGCCCGGGCAGCGGCGCAGCTGACCGGTCTTCAGGTTGGCGTCCTGGCCGCGGTCGGCGGCGGGCTTGGGCGTCAGGTTGACGCCGTCCTTGGTCGAGTAGGCGTCGAAGACCGGGAGCGTGCGCGCGTAGTGGCCGTTGGCGTCGTAGCTCGCCATGATCTGGCCGTAGCCGCGGACCCAGCCGACGAGGTCGGGCACGTAGGGCCGCACGAACGAGAAGATCGGCGCGCTCTGCTGCAGCGACTTCTCGCCCTCGGCAAAGCCCGTCTTGGTGAGCTTGTCGAGCGCCGGCAGCTCCTTGAGCGCGTCGAGCAGGTCGTTGCTGGCGCCGGGCTGGGCGAACATCTCGCGCAGTTGGCGGAAGGTCGGCACGGCTTGCTGGAGCACCGGTCGCAGCTGCCGGGCGTACGGGGCGAGATCCTTGGTCGCCGGGCCCGAGACGTCGACCAGCGTGCGCAGCTGCTTGAGCGCGGGGCGCAGCGCGATGAACGACGCGGTGCCCTTGTGCAGCGCCGGCGCGACGTGCTGCAGCGCCTGGTCGAGCGACTCCGTGTTGGCGCTGAGCGCGGCCGTCGTCGCCCGGGTGTTGGAGACGAGGTCGGTCAGCTCCTGCTTGTTCTCCGAGAGCGCGCCGAACGCATCACCGGTCTTGACGAGGAAGCGGGTGAGGTTCGCGTCGTCGGAGCTGACCTCGGCCGTGAGCTGGTCGAGGCCCGACAACGCGGCCGGGAACGCCTTGGCCGACGCGTTGGCCTGCGGCTCCTTGCCCTCATACCAGGACGCGAAGCCGTCGATGAGCTGCTGCAGGCCCTTGCGGGACTTGACGTCGAACGTGTCGAAGAGCTGATCGAGGTCGACGATCGGCGTCGTCTTGTCGCCGCTGATCGTCGCGCCGTCGTCGAGCGCCGGGCGGAAGGTCGGCGCCGGGCTCACGTCGATGTAGCGGCCGGCGACGCTCGTCAGGCCGATCT
The DNA here is from genome assembly GCA_963731005.1 of uncultured Conexibacteraceae bacterium. GTDB lineage: Bacteria > Actinomycetota > Thermoleophilia > Solirubrobacterales > Solirubrobacteraceae > Baekduia. Next base: position 801,623 of record CAVSTZ010000002.1, read on the forward strand.
GGCGGATCGTGGCGGTCGTGCCCTGGCGCAGCGGCCCGAAGCGATGGTCGACCTTGATCCCGATCTCGGCCTGCCCGTCGTCGGTCAGCTCGATCGACGTGATCGTCCCCGCCGGCGTGCCGCCGATGCGCACGCGGTCGCCCTTGACCAGCTGGCCCGCGTTGGCGAAGACGACGCGGTAGTCGTGCGTGCCGGTTCCACGCAGGACGACGACCAGCGCGATGACCGCGACGACGAGCACTACGAGGGGCGCCCACCGCCAAGGGCGGGCCTGATGGGACGGAGCAGTCAAGGTGGTTCCTCCCGCGCAAAGCCCTCCAGGCTCCGCAGCGGCGACGATCGTACATGGCCCCGGACAAGTGAAGCAACATGCATGTGTCTCGATCCGCTAGCGTCGGCTCAGTGCATCGCGCAGGATGCGCCGCAACCTTTCGACGTTGCCGCGGTTTCGGGTACATCGTCGTTTTCGTCCTCAGGAGGAGTTGTCCCTTGCGCAGAATCATGATCCCCGTCGGGCTAGTGGCCGCCAGCGTTGCGGTTGCCGCGCCGGTGCTGGCCCAGTCGTCGGGCACCAACACGTCGAACACCGTCCTGACCTCCAAGGTCTCGGTCAGCCCCAGTAAGGCGGGCACCAAGAAGAAGCCCAAGGGCGTCAAGCTCACCTACACCGTCCACTGGGAGACCAGCGCCGACGTCGACAAGCCGGTCGTGCAGACCGCCGACGTCCTGTTCCCCAAGGGCTCGCTCTACAACGGCGCCAAGTACGCCAAGTGCGCCCAGTCGGTCATGGAGCGCGGCAGCGTGTCCGAGTGCCCGGCCAAGTCGATCATGGGCACCGGCAGCGGCACCGCCTACGCCGACCAGGTCCTCACGAGCCCGAAGATCACGGTCGTCAACGGCGGCGGCAACAAGGTCTTCCTGTTCACGGTCCTGACGAACCCGGCGCGCGTCGCCAAGCCGGTCCCCGGCACGATCACCAAGCAGTCGGGCAAGTGGGCCTACAAGCTCCATCTCGTGGTCCCGCCGAGCCTGCAGGTCGTGGCCGGCGTGCCGATCGCGCTGCGCGACATCAAGATCGTCGCCGGCGGCAAGTCCTACGCGAAGGACTGGCTGGCCACCACCTCCTGCTCGGGCGGCAAGTACGCGTTCCAGCTGACGACGGGCTTCGCCCCCGACAGCGCCGGCAACCCGGTCGGCTCGGCGACGTACAACGGCAGCACCCCCTGCAGCAAGTAGCGCGCATCGAGAAGCGCAATTGAGAGGAGCGCCCGGGCGCCAAGCCCGGGCGCGCCGCTCGTTCGGCGACGTCAGTCGGCAAACATTGACGTCTCTCATAGGATCCTGCCCGTGACCTCCGGGCCGAACCTCACACGGCGTACCGTCCTGCGCGAAGGGGCCGTCGCCTTTCCCGCCTGGTGGCCGAGCCGGCCGCGCAGCGCGATGCTGGCCGGGATGGCCGCCGCGGCGACCCGACAGGGCTACGCCAACGTCCGCGTCGACGACGTCATCGAGCTGGCGCGCGGCTCCCGCCGGACCTTCTACTCGTACTTCGACGGCCGCGAGTCCTGCCTGCTGGAAGCCCACGAGATGGTGCTCGCCGACTGCCTGCGCGCCGTCAACGAGGGCCCACAGCAGCTCGAGGCCGTCCTGGGGCGCCTGATGCGCTATCTGGCCTCATGGCCGGCGCACGCCCATCTGCTGTTGGTCGAGATCCTCGCCGTCGGGCCGGCGGGCGTCGCACAGTACGAGGCGGCGATGGACGCCTTGGCGCGCCGCCTGGCCGTCTGTGCGATCCCGGGCGCCAAGTCCAAGACGGTCAGCGCCGAGGCATTGATGCAGGCCCGCTTCGGGGCGCTGCACCGGCTGGTGCAGCAGCGCGTGCTGGCCGGCGAGCACCAGGCACTGCCGCGGTTGACTCCGGCGCTGGTCGAGCTGGTCACCCGCCGCGACTCACCTTGACAGTAACCCCTAGCGCGCAGTGACGGAGACGTGTATGTTCCTCGCCCAAGGCGATGATCCAACCCTCTCCGCACACCCGCGCGGCACACCAGCTTCCCTCGGGTCGCCACGGGCTCCCGCGCGACTTCGTCATCTCCAACCAGCGTGAGCGCATCCTCGGCGGCGTGATGGCCGCCGTCAGCGCCAACGGCTATGGCGCAACGCGCGTCGAGGACATCATCGCCTTGGCCGGCGTCTCGCGGCGCACCTTCTACGACCATTTCTCCAACAAGGAGCAGGCGTTCCTCGCCGCCTACGACTTCGTCGTCGAGCAACTGCGCATCGGGGTCGCCGGGGCGTACGCCACCGGCGGCACCTGGGCCTCCAAGGTGCGGCGTGGACTGGCCGCATTCCTGAACCTGATGGCCGGCGAGCCCGAGCTCGCCCACGTCTGCATCGTGGAGGCCGTCGCGGCGGGTCCCAAGGCGTTGGACCGTCGGATGAGCGCCATGGCCGACTTCCGCTTGTTCCTCACGCCACCGACGCCCGACCATGCCCCGGTGATCGTGTCGGGGGTGACCGCCGAGACCGTCGTCGGCGGCGTTTACGAGGTGATCTACGCCCGTGTCGTCACCAACCGCACGGCCGAGCTTCCGGACCTGCTGCCCGCCCTGCTGTACAGCGTCCTGCTGCCGTTCGTCGGCACCGAGGTCGCCGGTGCCGAGTACCGCCACGCGGTCACCGCGGCCGCGGCACGGGCCAGGGACGCGGCGTCCAAGTCGTGAGCCGGTAGGAGCCTCCGGGCTCCCACCGGTGTTTTCGCTCCGGTCCTCTCAGCGGGTGGGGGTTCCATTCTGGGACGGACACGGGTACGTTTCCGTCCCTGTGAGTCCCTTGCCTCGAGAGCCCCACCACCTTCCGTCAGGCCGTCACAAGCTGTCGCGTGACGAAGTGGTACGCAACCAACGCTCCCGCATCGTGGAGGCCATCGCCGACGTCAGCAGCGTCGTGGGCTATGCCGCAATGTCGGTTGAGGACATCATCGCGACCGCCGGTATCTCACGCCGCAGCTTTTATGACTATTACTCGTCAAAGGAAGACGGCTTCGTCCAGGCCTATGACGACATCAGTGGCCGGGTCCTGACCGCGGTGCGCGAGGCCTACGAGGAGGCCGACGGCTTCGCCGCCCGCATCGAGGCCGCAATCGGCGCGCTGCTCCAGTTCTTCGCAGAGAACCCCGACTACGCCGAGATGTGCCTGGTGCAGGTGATGAGCGCCGGGCCGGACGCCGTGGCGCTGCGCGACAAGACGCTGCAGCAGCTCACCGAGCTGGTCGTCGCGGCCGCCGAGCGGGAGCTGCCCAAGCGCGGGCGCCCGCCGGAGCTGATCGCCGAGGGCATCGTCGGCGGCATCTACGAGATCCTCTACGCCCGCGTCATCCGCGGGCGCATCGACCAACTGCCGGACCTGCTGCCCGACCTGGCCTATTCGGCGCTTCTGCCCTACCTGGGCGCGACGGAGGCGGCCAGCGAGCAGCGCCGCCTACGGCGTCGTGCCGGCCGCTCGGCCTAGCGGGCGCGTCCCTCGACAAACGCCAGCAGCCCGAGCAGGCGCACGTGCAGGTCGTCGAGCTCGTCGCGGGCGATCGCGCCGGCGATCACGTGGCCGATCGCGCCGCACAGGAACTCGAGCTGCAACTCGGGCACAGGGCCGTCGTGATGGTGCTGCCAGCCGCGCGCGAGCGAGGCTATGGTCTCCTGGCGGTCCTGGTCGCAGATGCACAGCATGTCGCGGTGGGCGAAGCGAATATCGGTGACCGTCATGCGGGCCGTCTCGGGATCGGCGAGCACGCCGTCGGCGAGATCGTCGAGGGCGAGCGCCAGCCCCTCGGTCCAGTTTCCGGCACCCAGAACCAGCGCCTCGAAGCGCGAGCGCATCGCGGCGGTGGCCTCCAGGTAGGCGTCACCAAAGGACTGCTGAACATCCGTGCCGAGCATGTGGGACCTCCCCTGAGGTAATTACGGAAAGCGACCATAGGGCGGCCGGAGAGGCAGGTCAATGGAAGAAACGAAGCCGTTTTCCGATTTGTTTCTCAAGCATTTGAACCGCTCTACGATCTTTCAGTGGACGATCTCGGGGACCCGCGTCCGACCACCGTGAGGCTTGCTCGACCAAGCGCGATCGCCGAGCAGCGCGATCGCCGCGGGCACCAACACCAACCTCACGACCGTCGCGTCGATCGCGATCGCCACCGCGGCGCCGAGGCCGACCTCCTGAATCACCGGTACGCCCGTAAGGGCGAAGCTCCCGAAGACCGCGACCATGATGAGCGCCGCACCGCTGATCGTGGAGCCGCTGGAGGCCAGGCCGTCCTGCACGGCCTCACGGGTCCCGAGACCCTGCAGGCGTCGCTCCCGGATGCGGCTAAGCAAGAACACTTCGTAATCCATCGAGAGGCCGAAGACAACCGCCAGAACGATCGGGATCGTGACCGTGTCGAGATAACCTGGCGCATCGAAGCCCAGCAAACCGTCGGGCCAGCCCCAGACGAAGACGGTGGTCAGCACGCCGTAGCTGGCCGCGACGCTCAGCACGTTGGCCATCACCGCCTGCAGCGCGAGCGGAACCGACCGCAGCATGACCAGCAGCAGCACGAAGGTCGCGATCAGGACCCAGGCCGCGATCTTCCACAGCGAGCCCGTGATCGCGTGGTTGAAGTCCACCTGGGCGGCCGTGTTGCCCCCGACCAGCGTCCCGGGCGGCAGGTCGCGCCGCAGCCGGTGGATCAGCTCCTTGGACACCGGCGCGTCGGCGTTGTGGCGCGGGGTGACGATGATGAGGATGAAGCGCTTGTCGGTGGTCCGGGTCCGCACGCCGGTGTGGACGACCTCGGGGTCGGCGCGCAGCAGCTTGACGGCGGCGCCGAGCGTGGCCGGCGGCGTCAGGATCTTCAGCGGCGCACCATCGCCCGGCCCGCGGCTGGTGGTGATCGCGGCCTCGAAGCCCTTGCGGACCTCGGAGTCCTTGGGGAACTGGCGCAGCACGCCATCGCCGGTGTGCAACGCGGTGACGGGCAGCGCCAACAGGATCAGCAGCCCCAGCGCGGCGGCGAGCCAGGCCGCGGGACGCGCGGTGACCTTGTGCGCCCACGCGCCGAACCGTCGGCCACCCGGCCTTCCGGGCTTGATGCGCCTGCCCGCGACCGTCAGGAGCGCCGGCAGCAGCGTCGCGCAGGCCAGCATCGAGACCAGCACGACGATGATCGCGCCCGCGGCCATCGAGCGGATCGCGGCGGTCGGGACGAGCAGCAGGCCGGCCAGCGCGATGACGACCGCCACGCCGCTGAAGGCGACCGCGACGCCCGACGTGCGCATCGCGGTGCGGCGCGCCGCTTCGAGCGTGGCGCCGCCGCGCAGTTCCTCGCGGTAACGGACGACGACGAACAGCGAGTAGTCGACGGCAACCCCGAGCCCGATCATCGACGCCATGTTCGGCGCGTAGAAGCTCATCAGCGTGTGCCGGGCGAGCAGCTCGATGATCCCGCCGGTGATGAGCACCGCCACCCCGCCCATGATCAACGGCAGCGCCGCGGCGGTCAGCGAGCCGAAGACGACCAGCAGGATCGCCAGGATGACCGGAAAGCCCACGCGCTCGGCGCTGGCGAGGTCCTTCTTGGTGAGGTCGACCATTCCGGCCCAGAGCGCGCCCTGGCCGATCAGGTGCAGTTGCACCTTGCCGTAGTGACGCCCGTCCTCGAGGCCGAGGTGGCGCCGGAGCTCCTTGCCGACGTCGGGGGCGTGGAACTCGTCGACGCCGGTGACGAAGGGGACGATCACCGGCCGGCCGGGCTGCTGCTTGGCGTAATACAGCGCGGCTTCCTTGGTCTGGGGCACCAGCGTGACCGCGGGCGTCGCCCGGACCGCGCGCTGCAGCGCATCCAGCGCGGCCACGTAGTCGGCGCGGGGCGTGCCGCGCGGGGCGACGAGCACCGCGCCCAGCATCGTCCCGCGCAGGTCGGCGGACACACCGCGCTGCAGCGCGGCCTCCGTCCGTGCAGAGCCCGAGCCGGGGACCTCGAAGCCCCCGCCCGTCAGGTGGTCAGAGCCGCCTAGCGCGAGCGGCGCGGCGACGGCGACGAGCGCCGCCCAGACCGCGAGAACGGCCGGCGCCCGCCATCGTCGGGGCATCGCGACCTAGCTACGGCAGGTCACGGCGCCATCGAACTTCGCGACCTGCCCCGTCTCGTAGGAGACCTCGACGTGGTACTTCCACTTGTGGCTCGCGGGGCACATGGTGGTGACGATCCAGTCGCGGGCATAGGACTTGTAGCCGGCGTTGACGTGCAGGCTCTCGACACGCAGCGGGATGCCGGCGACGATCTGCAGGCTGCGCGGGATCGAGGCGTGAACCTTGTAGCCCCACGGGCCGCTCTTGAGCTTGGCGATGGTCGCCGTGACGGCCTTCTGCACGCGCGCGGGGTTCTTCAGCACGGTGTAGAAGGAGACGCTGGTGGGGCCGCCGTTGACGACGGTGATGTCCGGGATCGAGGCGACGCCATCAGCGTCGGCCTTGCCCGTGCCGTGGCCCATGATCGACTTCGGGGGGCAGGCATGGATGCCCCGACGCTCCATCGTCTGCGGCGAGCAGGTCGGGTACTTGCCACCGTTGTAGGTGCCGCCCTTGGAGATCCACACATCGACGGTCTGGGCCAGCGGCGGGTCGTAGTCGCGCGGCGTGTCGATCGTCGACTTGACGTCGATGTTGATCCCCTGCGGGTGCTTGGGCGTGCCCGCCTTGTTCGGTGTCACCTTGGTGACCGAGGTGATCTTGATCGGGACGAGGTCCTGGCCGAAGGCCAGCGCCGAGGTGACCAGGGCCGCGACGGCGATGAGAGCCGCCAGCAGGAGGGGGCGACGAGCGAGGGAGCGCATAGTTGACGGCGACGCTAAAGGAACGGCGTTGGATTGGCAAACGTCAACATCTCTCAAGCCGTGAGCGTTGCGTCGCCTTCGAGCAGCGCTTGGCCGTGGACAGTGACGCGCCAGCTGTCGTCGCGATGTTGATGGAGCAGCTGCAGCTCGTCGAGGTCGCGGAGCGTGCGTCGGCAGGTCTGAGCGGTCAGGCGAATGGCACCGCGCACGGCATCCTCGTCGATGCCGGGCGTCTCCCGAATGACCTCCAGCACCCGCAGGCGACTCGAGTTGAGGCTGTAGGGCCGCGGGCCCGGATAGCGCAGCGGCGTGCCGAAGATCCATCCGTCCGGGAGCGCTTCGAGGATCGGCTTGCGCAGCCCGGCGAGGCGCTTGTCGTGCTCGTCGTCGCGCGCCACCAGGCAGCGCACGGCGTGCGACAGCGCCGGCCCGTGGCGATGCTCGATGGCGACGTCGAGCTGCGCGCGCAGGGCGTCAACGCCGTCCTGGTCGCCGTTGAGGGCGAAGAAGGCCTCGGTGACGCGGCCGACCATCCCGGTCGCCCGCCGGTCACGCGGCGGGCGCTTGACCGTGGCGGTCGCCGGCGCCATGCCGCACATGGTGCGGACGAGGTTGACGAGGTCGCGATGCAGGCGCGGGGTCGGCTTCAGGATCGCGTCGCCGACGAGCTGCGGTCGCAGGGCCGCGAAGACGGCCTCCACGCTCCACTGGGGTGCATCCTTCGGGCGATCGGCCGGCATGAGGCGCTTGATGCGGTCGCGCACCGGTGCCAGCGCGCGATCTCTGCGCTCCCACGCATCGGGGCCGACCGCGGTCGCCTCGAGCAGGGCGAAGCGTGTCCACTGCGGCGCGGAGGCGGCGACGTCGAGCAACGTCCAGATCGCGGCGTCGAGGCCTTCGGCGGGCGTGGGCGCGCGGTCGAACGCCGCGCAGACGCGCATCCGGGCGAACGTGAGGGCGTGGGCCATCGCATCGACGACCAGGTTGTCGCGCGTCTGGTAGAGGTCATAGACGCGACCCTTGGTGACACCGGACGGCTGCTGGATGTGATCGAAGCTCGCCTCCAGCAAGCCCCGATCGGTGACGACCCGACAAGCGGTGTCGAAGATCCGCGTGCGCTGCATGTAGCGCACATAGATGTCGGGGAATCCGTGCCGGCCCGCAGAGACCGGTGAGACGGGAAGGTTCGCAGCACGCGTCGTCATGGCGCTCGGCAGCGTAGCGCTTTGGGGTACGTCTGTGTGTCCTAATGTCGGCGGCCTGCCACACCGACGGGCCTACTTCAACGGATACTTCCGCTCAGCTGCTGCAGGACGCCTTGCCGGCGTGCTCGACCTGGGTGCCGTCGTCGAAGCCCACCCGGGCGTCATAGGACCAGCCGTTGTCCGGGCACTCCGGAACCCCCAGCGCCGGCCCGCGCTTGACGGTCAGCCGCAGTTGCTGAAGCCCGACCGGCACGCCGGCGATCGTCTGCAGGGCCGGCGGGAAGGTGAGATCGAGCCGCAGACCGTCGTCGGTCTGCGAGATCTTGCCGGGCACGACGGTCTTCACGTAGGCGGGATGGCGGACGATCGTGGCGAGGTAGACGTTCTCCTTCCCGCCGTTGACGGCGGTGATGTCGCCGATCGTCTTGCTGGTGTCGGCCAGGCCGATCGCCTGGCCGCTCCCGATGATCGCGCCGGGTGGGCAGGCATCGACGCCGCGCTTGAGCGTCTCCGCATCGCACGACGGCGCGTCCCCGCCCTTCCACTCGATGCCCTTGGGCAGCGTGAGCCGAGCCGTCGTGGCGATCGGCGGGTCGACGTCGGCGGGCTGGCGCAGCCGCAGCGCCACGTCGACCTGGCCGGCCTTGACGGCGACGCTGGAGCCCAGCACCGACACCGGCGACGTGGTCGGCTTGCCGTCGGGCGTCGTCGCCGCGGTGGTCTCGGCGGTCTTTGCGGTCTTCGCGGAATCGGAGGACGAGCCGCAGCCGGTCGCGGTGGCAGCCGCGAGCGCGGCCAGGACGAAGAGCGACGGGCGGACGCGCATGAGCAGCGGAGGGTATCCCCCGACTCCTGCCGACGTCTAGACACAACCCCATGCCTACAGAAGGCGGCCCGCGGAAACCGCCCGCTGGCGCCGGCTCACAGCGCCCACCTCCACCTCACGACCGATTCGTACATACGGCTTCAGCAGATTCGTACATACATCTGTGCCAAGAGTCGCAGACAACGGCCTCCGGTACAGCTATGTTTCCCCCGTGGCCCAGCAAAAGAAGAAGCGCGCGCGCGAGCCGTACCAGTTGCCGGCAGGCCGTCACGGCCTTCCCCGGCAGTTCGTTGTCACCAACCAGCGCCAGCGCATCCTGGCCGCGGTCGCCGACGTCTGTAGCTCGTCGGGCTACGTCGCGATGAGCGTCGAGGACATCGTGGTCGCGTCCGGCGTCTCACGCCGAACGTTCTACGACAACTACCGCGGCAAAGAAGACGCGTTCCTCGCCGCCTACGACGAGGTCTCGACGCAGTTGCTGGGTCGCGTCCAGGAGGCCTACGACGCCGCCGATGGCCTGGTCGATCGCGCTCGCGGGTGCCTGCGCGCGCTGCTGGACTTCATCGCCTCTGAGCCGACCTTCGCCGACATGTGCATCGTCGAGGTCCTGGCCGCGGGCCCGCAGGCGATCGCCCGACGCAACGGGATCATGGGCGCCTTGGCGGCGTTGATCGACCAAGCCGCCGCGGCGGAGCTGCCAAAGACCAAGCGACCGGCTCCGATCATCGCCGAGACGCTCGTCGGCGGGATCTACGAGGTCATTTACTCGCGCGCGCTTGCGGGGCGGTACTCCGAGCTGCCGGGCCTGTTGCCCGACCTCGTCTTCGCCCTGCTGCAGCCCTACGTCGGCACCGAGATCGCCCAAGAGATCCTCAAGAAGGAACGGCGCCGGCTCACGCGCGCCGAGAGCGCCAGCGCCTAGCGACGACGCCGGTTTAGGCGGCGTCGCCGTCGGCGTGCGCCATCAGCGCGAGGGCCTGCTTGAGGATGTCGCGGTCGCGGGTGAGGACCCGGACGCGGCCACGAAGCCGCCTGAGCTCCTCGCGCTCGGACTCGTCGAGCTCGCGCTGCGGATCCTCCGCGTCGTCGGTCTCGTCGGCCACCTTGACCCAGTTGCGCAACGACTGCACGGCGATGCCGAGGCGCTCGGCGACGTCGGGGATCGAGTCCTCCCCGTCGCGCGCGAGGGCAACGGCGTCACGGCGAAACTCTGACGGATAGCGCTTGGACATGGGACTGGGCTTCCCTGGGCCGCATCCGCCAACACGTAAACATCGATATTTACGGTCAACACACGGATGCGTTTTGGTCTGCCCAGTCTAGGGACCAGACCAACTAGGTGTGTGCCCAGTTTGGCGTTGGGTTGTGCGCCCGCGCTCGGGAGGTGCGTCGACGGCTTCCTACCGCTTCTTGAGGACGTTGCGGCGGTGGTCGTGCTCTTGATCGTCCTGGTCGCGCCGGCGATCTCCCCGAGGATCCGATTCCCGCCGCGCTGCCGGAGATCAGCTACTTGTCGGTCGCACCGTTCTTCGGGCCCGAGCGGGCGTCGGAGATCGCGCAGCTGCCGTTTGCCGCAGCGGCAGCTCTCGACGCCTGAGCATCGCCTGATCGGCGCCAATTTCTGTCAGTTGGTGGACACGCGGATGTCTCCCGGCGTAGGATCGGCCGGAAACGCAAATGTCTCATCAAATTTTTGTAACAGGGCCGACCTTCACCCCGGGCAACGAGCGCGAGCGATTGTTGGTGGCCTTCGCCGACCTGGCCTATGAGCGTGGCTACGAGCTGGTGCGCCTGACCGATCTCCCGGAGCGCGCCGGCGTCTCGGTCGCAACCGTGTTCGGCTACTGGCAGACCGAGGAGGAGTGCGTCCTGGACGCGCTGCAGACGGGCGCCGAGCAGACCTTCTCCGCGGTCGCCCAGGCCTTCATGAGCGACCCCGGCGACTGCGCCGCGGCCGCGCATCGCTCGCTCGGCGTGCTCCTGGACTTTCTCGCAGCTTCACCCGCTCTGGCATCGCTCTCGATCCTCGTGCCGCCGGTCCTCAGCCCGCGTGCCGCGGCGCGCCACAAGTCGGTGCTCGACGTCTTCGCCGAGTTCCTCGGCCCGGGCTTCGCGGCCATGGGCCACGTGCCGCCACGGGCAGAGTTGGTGTCACAGATCATCACCGGCGGGATCTTCGAGGTGCTGCGCAGACATGCGCTGGACCGGCGGCTGCACGAGTTGCCCTCGGCACTGCCGGCGGTGAGCCACGTGTGCATCGCCGCGTTCTTCGGGCTGGAGGAGGCGACGCGGGTGGGACGCGGGTGATGACGTCGACCTCCATCATCCGTTGAGGGCACTCGACCTGCCGCCAGTTCGGGCGGCCGCAGGCGTTGCAGCCGGCAGATTCGGCAACCCCGCGGACAAGGAAGACCCGCCATGCCTCTCGCCAGTTGGCAGATCAAGACCGACCGAGGTGCCGACCGCCTCGGCTGTCTGGACTGCGGCGCCCACACGCTGATCGGCCGCCTCTCGGCACCGAGATGTCCGTGTTGCGGAAGTCGGGACCTGCGCTCGGTCGCGGCGGCCGATGCGCAGTTGCGACGGCTGCGTGACGTGCGCGACCGATCCGAGCAACTCGGGTCCGAGGCGTTGACGCTCGCGCTCTGATCGCTGCACCGTCCGCACCAAATGCGCCAGGATGGCGCGCATGGAAAGCACCGAGTACGCCGCTCATGACGGGCTGGGCCTGGCGCAGCTGATCGCCGAGCGCCGGGTCACGGCGACCGAGGTCGTCGAGGCGGCGCAGCGACGCGCCCGCGAGGTCAACCCGCGCATCAACGCGATCGTGCGCTGGATGGATGCCGACGCGAAGGCGCGACTGGACGCAGAGCCGCTCACCGGTCCGTTCGCCGGCGTGCCGTTCCTGCTCAAGGATCTCGGCCAGGAGCTACGCGGGCGTGCCGTCGTCCTATGGCTGCCGCGCGCTGGCCAACGTCCCCGCGGCCGAGCACGCGACCGTCGTGCAGCGCTGGCTCGACGCCGGCCTGGTCGTGTTCGGCAAGACCAACACACCCGAGCTCGGCGCCAAGGGCATCACCGAGCCGGCGCTGTTCGGCGCGGCGCGCAACCCGTGGGACGTCAACCGCACGCCCGGCGGCTCGTCGGGCGGGTCGGCCGCAGCGGTCGCGGCAGGCATCGTCCCGGTCGCCGGCGCCAGCGACGGCGGCGGCTCGATCCGCATCCCGTCGGCGTGCTGCGGTCTCTTCGGCCTGAAGGCCGGCCGCGGGCTGATCCCGTTCGGTCCCACCGCCGGCGAGCCGTTGCACGGCGCCGCGACCAACGGCACGATCTCGCGCAGCGTGCGCGACAGCGCCGCAATGCTCGACGTCCTCGCCGGGCCCGACGCGACCGCCCCCTACGCGCCGGGCATGCCCGCCGGCCCGTTCCTCGACGAGGTCGGCCGCGACCCCGGTCGCCTGAAGATCGGCTTCCACACCAACTCGGCCATCAACGCCAACCCGCACCCCAGCGCCATCGCCGCCGTCAACGAGGCGGCGAAGCTGCTGGAGTCGCTCGGCCACGAGGTCGAGCCGGTCGCCGCGCCCTTCGACGACGCCGCGCTCGCGCGCGACTTCCTGAACATCTGGTTCGTCTATGCCGCCTACGAGGTGGCCGAGATCAAGCGGCTGACCGGTGCCGGCGACGACGGCTTCGAGCTCGACACGTTGATCATGGCCGCGCTCGGACGAGCGATCAGCAGCGTCGATCATTGCGCGGCGTTAGAGCGTCGCCACGAGCACGTGCGCGGCCTCGCCGAGTTCCACCAGAACTACGACCTGCTGCTGACGCCGACCCTCGCCACGCCGCCGCCCCGCATCGGCCAGTTCGACACCCCGCGCGCACTACAGCCGTTCGCCCGCCTGCTGCTGCGCACCCGGACCACCCGCCTCCTGTCACACCTCGGCGTCGTCGACAAGATGATCGACGACAACTTGGGCTGGGTCCCCTACACGCAGCTGGCCAACCTCACCGGCCGCCCGGCCGCGAGCGTGCCATTGCACTGGACCGCCGACGGCCTCCCGCTCGGCGTGCAGTTCGTCGCCGCGCCGGGCGGCGAGGCGCTGCTGCTGCGGCTCGCATCCCAGCTGGAGCAGGCGCAGCCGTGGGCACAGCGGCGGCCGGCGTTGTGAGCTGAGAGACGGACGGAGAGGTTACGCCCCACGCGTAGAACCTCTCCGCCCTGGTGTCTCATCGGTGACCATGCGGGCGCACAACGAACGAGCACCCAGGTCAGACGACGCGGTGGCGAGAGTCCTGTCCAGATCCCTCCACCACATCGGTGCGTCAAGGTCTCCAGGGGAGAAGGGCCTCAACGCGGGTCCATGGAGAATCGTACCGATTTGGACACCACTTGTGTGTCTAGCAGAGCGGCGAAGCGTCAGCCCGCGCCACGTCCGTAATCGTCATCGAGCCGGACGATGTCGTCGTCGCCGGGGGTGGCGACCTCGAGGATCGTCGCGTCGTCGATGGCGAGCACGCGGTGGATGGTGCCGGGTGGGACGCGGTAGACGTCTCCGGCCCCCAGTTTCTGGGTCTCCAGGGCCTGCAGGTCGGTGCCCGAGGTCAGCTCGATCGTCCCGGTCTCGACCCGGACCCACTCGCGCTTGCGGTCGTGGCGCTGGAGGCTGGACCGATGGCCGGCCAGCAGCAGGATGCGCTTGATGACGAAGTCCTCGTTGCGTTCGAGGATCAGCTCGTGACCCCACGGCTTCTCGACGTAGGCGGGCTGGACGGCCACGTTCACGTCCCCCGCGAGGCGGCGACCACCGCGTCGCCGATGCGACGGCGGCGAACGCGCCGGTGCCACGCGAAGGTCAGCAGCATCCGCGTCAGCGTCAACGCGTAACCGGTCAGGCTGAAGCGCACCCCGACCGTGGCGTCGCGCCAGCACAACGGCACCTCGGCGACCACGAGCTCCGGGTCGCCGTAGATCATGAGGTTCAACTGCGGATGGAACTGGTAGCCGCTGGTCAGCTGCGTGAACGGCATCCGGTCCAACGCGCCGGCGCGCGCGAGCATGATGCCCGTGCCGGCGTCGGACATGCGCAGGCCCGAGAGCACCCGCGTGAACGCGTTGAAGAAGTGGTTGGCGACGCGGCGGGCCAAGCTGTAGTCGTCGGTGACCGCCTCGTCGAGGAAGCGTGACGCCAACACCACGTCGGGCACGGGGTCCAGGGCGAAGGCCGATGCCATCTCGAGCAGCGTCGTGGCCGCTTCGCACTGCTGATCGGAGTGGACGACCGCGATGAACGGGGCCGTGGCCACCAGCTCGGTGAAGCCGCGCTTGATGCTGCCGCCATAGCCGAGGTTGGTCGGGTTCTCCAGCAGGCGGACGGTGGCGTCCATCAGCGGATCGGCGGCCTTGAGCGCCCGGACCTTGTCGGGCGTTCCGTCGGTGCTGGCGTTGTCGATGACGACGACCTCGGCCACCGCGCCGCCGGTGTGATGCACCAGGGCGTCGAGCACGGCCGGCAGCGCCTTCGCGGTGTTGTAGGTCGGAACGATCACCGACACCGCGTGCTGCAACGGCAGCGGGACGAGCGTCGCCTGCAGGCCGCCGCAGACCACGCGGGCACGACGAGCGGCAAACCGTCCACTGCGACGCCGCGGCGGAGCTGACGGCTGCAACAGGCTCACTTGACGGCCACCACCGCGACGCGCTTGAGCGGGAAGTCGTCCAGCCCGGCCAACACCTCGAAGTCCTCGCGCCACTCGGCCAGCGCCTCGTCAGGCGTGCCGGCGGTGATGCGCGGCGTCAGCCCGGCACGTCGCATGAAGGCCTCGTACTCCGACACCTTCATGTACTCGTGGACTTCCATCTGCTCGACCGCCCACCGCGCCTCGTCGCCCACCTTGGGCTTGTTGTAGTGGGTGAGCAGCGTGATGAAGGTGCGCGCCGGGATCTCGAAGGTGAGGTCGTCGATCCAGCTGATCTCCAGCGGCCGTGAGGGGTACTCCTGCTCGATGCGACGCACGAGATCGGCGATCTCGTGGCTGCGGCACGCGACCCGGACGTCGATCTCCTCTTCGGGCAGGACGTCGTCGGTGATGATGATCACGCCACCCGGCGCGAGCAGCTCGGCGGCGGCCGTCAGTGCCTCGTCGACGGCGACCCGGCCACGCGCGTGGTCGACGGGCGCCTCGCTGGTCTCGCGGCCGACGAACGAGTAGAGCTCATGCAAGATGTCGAAGAACGTGACCGCGCCGACGCGGTCGCTCCAGGACGCCAGCTCGCGGGCGTCGGCGGTGCGCCACTCGACGGCGGGATCGGTCTCGGCCGCCCGTCCGGCCTGGACGATCCCGTCGTCGTAGTCGACGCAGATGATGCGCGGCGCGCCGCCCATCTCGGCCACCATCTTCGACAGGTGGCTCGTCCCGGCCCCGACGTCGACGACGGCCGAGTCCTCCGGGAGGCGGTGACCTTCGAGCAGGCCGGCGACCTGCGCGGTCTTGTAGGCGCCGGTGACGCCTCCGACCAGATCAGCCCAGTAGGCGTCGCGCTTGCGACGCATGTGCTCCTGCGGTTCGGCCTTGGCGATCACGTTGAGGAGATCTACGCGGTCGCGCTGGGTGCCACCAGAGCCAAGGCGGCAAAGCGTGCCACCTGGCCGCCTTTAACGAAGCCAACTGGATTGGCTCAGACGTTCACCGTCTCACCCTCGACGGTCGCCGGCGACGCCGGACGCTCGCGGCGGCCGAGCCGGACGAGCGCGCCGTCGCCGGGGGTGATCGTGATCATCCGACGTCGCGGGCGCTGCGGCGGCCCGGCGGCGGCGACCGTGAAGCGCTCGGCGGCCGCGCGCAGGACGATCCGCATCTCCAGCAGCGCGAAGCTCGCGCCGAGGCAGCGCCGCCGGCCGCCGCCGAACGGGAGCCAGGTGTAGGTGCCGGGCTTGGTGTCCAGGAAGCGCTCGGGCCGGAAGGCGTGGGGCTCCGGGTAGATCGTCGGGATCGTGGTGGACGAGCGCGGCGCTGGCGATCAGCACGACGTTCGGCGGGTAGGTCCAGCCGCCGATCGTCGACCTCCTGCTTGACCAGACGCGGCTCGGCGTTGGGGAGCACCGGGCGGCGGCGCAGGACCTCGTTGATGGTGGCGTCGAGGTAGCGGTCGTCGTCGGCCGCGGCGTCGGCGGCGAGGCGCTCGAGGACGTCGCGGCCGCGCGGGCGAGCTGCTCGAAGGCGAAGGCCAGCGACGAGGCGGTCGTCTCGTGGCCGGCGACCAAGCGCGGTGAGCAGCTCGTCGCGGATCTCCTCGTCGGACATCGGCGAGCCGTCCTCGTGACGGGCGGCGAGCAGCATGGCGAGCACGTCGTCGCGCTCGCCGCCCTCGCGGCGGCGCTCGGCCATCAGCGCGAAGAGCTCGCGGTCGACCTGCGCGCTTGTCCTCCTCGAAGCGGCCGAAGCGGCCGCGGCCGGCCAGCAGTCGCTGGGCCTGGCGGCAGCAGGCGAGATCGGACTGTCGCCGAACGACAGGATCGACGTCAGGCGCTCGCGCAGGCGGTCGAGGCGCGCGCCCTCGTCGAGGCCGAAGACCGCGCGCAGGATGATCTCCATCGTCAGGCCCTGTAACCGCTCGTGGAGCGCGACCGGCTCGTCGACGGGCCAACTGTCGAGCTCGCGATCGGTCAACTCGGACATC
Organism: uncultured Conexibacteraceae bacterium; assembly: GCA_963731005.1. Lineage (GTDB taxonomy): Bacteria > Actinomycetota > Thermoleophilia > Solirubrobacterales > Solirubrobacteraceae > Baekduia. Next base: position 818,204 of record CAVSTZ010000002.1, read on the forward strand.
AGACCGGTGAGCCGCTTGCATGCGCTCGCCGTGGAAGGCCGGCAGCATCAGCTTGCGCTGCTCGAGGTGCGGCGCCTCGTCGAGCAGGATGACGGAGTTGGGGCCGACGATCGGCTCCAGGAGCCGGGCGCCCTCGCCCGGGTGCAGGACGTCGGGCGGCGCGGTGAAGACCTCGCGCAGGTCGTCGGGGTCGGAGAGGATCACCGCCGGGGACTGGCCGAGCAGGCGCATGGTGAAGCGCGGGCCGTACCGCGCGCGCAGGCGCTGAACGTAGACGGTCGGTCGGTTCCACCAGCCGATGGTCTGCAGCAGGGGCGGCAGTCGGGGGCCGGGCGGCAGCGTTGCCTGCATGGTCATCGTCCTCTCGCGGTAGTGTCGAACGCGTGCCGCCGAGTATATGTACTGACCAGTATGAGTCAAGCCGGACGGGGGCCTGATGCCCCGCGGCGAGTTCGATCGCAGCGCGCGCAAGGCGGCGACCCGCGCCAAGCTGCTGCAGGCCGCGGCGACGGTCTACGCCGCCCACGGCTTCGCGGGCGCGACGCTCGACGACGTGGCCGAGGAGGCCGGCCTCACCAAGGGCGCGGTCTACGGGCACTTCGGCTCCAAGGACAACCTCCTGGTCGCGCTCATGGAGGAGTACTTGGCCGCCGAGATCGCCGAGCAGGTCGCGCTCTTCGACCGCGACGCGACGACCTGGAAGCGTCCGCTGGCCGGCAGCGATCAATGGATGAACGAGCTCGACACGGCGCCGGAGGCGTTCCGGTTGCTGATCGAGTTCTGGCTGGCCGCCGGGCGCGACGAGCAGCTGCGCGAGCGCTTCGCGGCGGGCCTCGAGGCGTTGCGGATCACCTTCGCGCAGTTCGCCTCGGAGAGTCGGACCGACGCCGGGATGGAGGGCTCACCGCAGGCCGCGCGGCACTTCGCCAACGTCATGCTCGGGCTCAGCATGGGCCTCGGCCTGATCCGCGTCGCGGATCGCGCGCACCTCGCGCCCGGGCTGCTGGGGACCGCGATGTCGGTGCTCATCCGCGCCGTCGAGCGCGACGACGAGTTGTGCGAGGCGATGGAGGACCCGGACGCGCGATAGGCGCGGCGGCGAGCCGGCTCAGGCGAAGAGGCTCGCCTGCGCGAAGCCCGGGACGTTCTCGATCTCCAGCATGCGGCGCTTGGTCACGATCCCGCCGGGAGCCGAGAAGCCGGTGAGTGCGCCGTCGGCCGCGACCACGCGGTGGCAGGGCACGACGATCGGGAACGGGTTGCTGCCGAGCGCGGCGCCGACCGCGCGTGCCGCGTCGGGTGATCCGATGGTGCGCGCGATCTCGCCGTAGGTCGCGACCGTGCCGGGCGCGACCGCGCGCGTGGCGGCGTAGACGCTGCGCCGGAACGCGTCGATGCCGTCCTCGTCGAGCGTGATCGCGGTCAGGTCCCGCCGCTCGCCGGCCAGCAGCGCGACCATGCCGTCGATCGCCTCGAGGACCGCAGCGGGCACGTCCTCGGCGTCGTGCACGTCAACGCCCTCCAGGCCGCGCGCCGTCGGCAGCGCGGTCCCGGTGATCCCGCGCGCACTCCACGCCACGCTGCACGTTCCGAGGGTCGTCGAGAACACCACCATGTCGACCACGGTACCTCGGCAAGAGGTCGGACCTCAGGCGCGGAAGCCGGCGAGCAGCGCGCCGACGCCCGCGTTCCAACGGCGCTTGATGGTGGCGTCGGAGCCACCGAGGCGCCCGGAGCTCTCGGCCGCCGCCAGCCCGTGGATGAGGGCGACGTAGGCGTGGGCGATGTCGATCGCATCGCCTTGGAGTTGCCCGTCCTTCATCGCGGCCTTGACCGCCGCAACGATGCGCTTGCGCACCGCGGCGCCGGCGGCCTGCTCCTCGGGCGCCGGGTCGAAGCTCGCGAACGGGCGCGAGAACATGACCGCCGAGAGCGCCGGGTGGGTGACGATGAACGCGCGGTAGCGCTGAGCGAGCGCGTGCAGCTCGTCGAGACCGTCGGCGTCGGGATCCGGCGTGCCCAGCTCCTGCGCCAGGCGCTCGAAGCCGGAGAAGAAGACCGCGCGCAGGACGCCCGCCTTGTCGCCGAAGAGCTCGTAGACGGCCGCGGGCGAGGTGCCCGCGGCCTCGGCCAGGCGGCGGGCGGTCAGGGCGGCCGGGCCCTCGACGGCCAGGAGCCTGAGCGCCGCCTGCAGGACGTGCTCGGCGAGCTCCGGCGTGCGCTGCTTGGGTCGCGGCATCTGCCGCCGAGGATACCGGGTACTTGTTTTGAAACGTCGTTCCGATACCCTTCGCGCCATGACGACGACGCGCACGCGCTACGAGCTGACCGACGGCATCGCGACCATCACGATGGACGATGGCAAGGTCAACGCCATGGCGCCCGACATGTCGGCCGAGGTGTTGGGCCATCTGGATCGTGCCGAGGCCGACGAGGCGCAGGTGATCGTGCTGGCCGGCCGCGAGCGCACGCTGTCGGCCGGCTTCGACCTCAAGGTCGAGCCCGCGGACTGGCCCGCGATGATGGCCTCGGGTGCGCGGCTGGCGGCGCGGATGCTGTCGTTCCCGCGGCCCGTTGTCGTCGCGTGTCCGGGCAATGCCATTGCCATGGGCGGCTTCCTGCTGCTGGCGGCCGACCACCGCGTCGGCGCCGCCGGTGACGGCAAGATCGGTCTCAACGAGGTCGCCATCGGGCTGACGATCCCGTGGTTTGCCATCGAGATCGCGCGCCACCGACTGCCGCGTCCGGCGTTCGATCGCTGCACGGTCACCGGCGTGCTGCTCGGCCCGGAGGAGGCGCGCGCGGCGGGCTTCCTCGACGAGGTCGTGCCTGCCGAGGAGCTGCAGAGCGCCGCGCTGGCCGCCGCCCAGCAGTTGGCCACCATCAACGCCGCGGCACACGCCGCCACCAAGCTGCGGGTGCGCCGCGAGGTCCTCGCCGGCCTGGAAGACGGCATCGCGCGCCTGGAGGGCGACGGCCGCGAGTGGTGAGGTCACTGGCCGAACAGCCCAGGACGCCGGGCACCGTTACTCCAGCAGTGCGCCGACGAGCTCGGGTGCAGACAACAACGTGACGTCAGCTCGCGATCCCGCCACTTCCACGAGCTCGCTCGTGAAGCCGCTACGGCTGAAGAGGACGATCCGCGGGCCATCCTTGACGAAGCGGACCTTGCTCTCGCGCATCGCCGGGATCTTGTAGGTGTCGAGATCGACGAGCACTTGCGGGCTCATCTTGCTGTTGGTCCACTTGCACTCACCGACGATCGTCACCACCGAGCGGCTCAGACCGACGATGTCGATCTCCTCCGTCGTCCGAGCCTTCGTCCTGCGGTGCTTGTTGAGCGCGTTGCCCCACCAAGCGCCAACGCGGGTCGCCGCCCCGGTCCGCAGCGCCCATGACCGGCAGAGCCGCTCGAAGGTGGGCGAGACGTGGTCGTTGAGCTGTGGCGCGATCTCATCGCGATACAGGACCTTGGGAGGGAGGCCCGTCTTGAGGTCCTCCTGGAAGGGAAAGACGAACCGGAACCAGAACCGCAGGAAGTCGTCGGCGAGGCTCCAGCGTTGATTGCGCTCGTCGTCGCGGGCCGTGACGGGCGCGTGGCGCTCGACGATCCTCATGTCCCGTAGGGATTTGAGGTAGCTCGGGAGATCCGTCGTGCGGCGGCCGAACGCGGTGCCCAGATCGGCAAGTGACTTTTTCCCGGTCGACAACTCCTCGAGCAGCGAGTAGTAGATGCCGGGCGCGCGGAGCTCCTCCTCGAGGACTTCGCGGGGGTCGTTGAACAGCGGTCCGCGCGGATCGAGGACGCGATCGCAGATGCGCTGCCCGAGGAGCTTGCCGCGGCCGATCTCATCGAGGTACAGGCTCATCCCTCCCGCGACAGCGTGGCGCTCGATCAGATCGACGGCCGTCGTCGCCCCTTCCAGATAGGCCGCCGCCTCGGGAAAGTCGAGCGGGTCGACCGAGAGCCCGGTCAGCCGACCGCGCAGCGGCCCGTTGAGCAGCCGCTCCATCTGCCCGATGTAGCTCCCGCAGAGCACGAGCTTGAGCTGGGACGAGTCGCGCTCCTCCATCACCGCCTGGATCGAGGTGAGGATCCCGTCGCGGTCGGCTTCGTGAGAGGGGAGCAGGTAGGGGAACTCGTCGATGACGACCAAGGTCTTTTGTCGCTCGGCCAGGGCGTAGAGGGCCTCCAGCAGCGACGCGACGCTGTCGAGCGCGGGCCGCACGCCCAGCAGTGGCTCGAGCGTGGCGGCGAATCGGTCGAGTTGTGGACCCTGGGCCCGCCGATCGGCGACGAGCACGACCGCCGGCTTGCCGTGGGCGAAGCGTCGAAACAGCCAGGACTTGCCGACGCGCCGGCGCCCGTAGAGCGCCAGCGCGTTCGCCTCATCACCGCTCCACCAGTCCTCCATGCGGCTCAGGTCCGCCTGGCGATTGCGGAAGCGATCGACGGCGGCGAAGGCAAAGTCGTCCATTAGGCCCTAGGACATTAGCTGCTGGCACCTAATGCGATGCAAGCTGTCATGCGAGCGCGTCGGATATTAGGTGCTAGCACATTAGGTGGTAGCACCTAATATTGTTCAGCTTGCTGCGGCGCACTGCCGAGTCGCCCGGCTGCACCACCGAGACGACGCGCGATCATGCAGACAGGTGTCAGGTGTCGATTGCCGCTCATCCCGTTCGTCTCACCTGCGACCATCCCCCAAGGAGGACCCGATGAAGTACATGCTGCTGATCCACCAGGGCACCACGCCGACGCCGCGCGACCGAGGCGTGGAACGAGCTCTCGCCCGACGAGCAGAACGCGGTCTACGCCGCCTACAAGGCGATCAACCAGACGCCCGGCGTCACGCCCGGGCTGGCGCTGCAGCCGCCGGAGACGGCGACGACGGTGCGGGTGGAGGACGGCAAGACGCTGACCACCGACGGCCCGTTCGTCGAGATCAAGGAGGCCATCGGCGGCTACCTGCTCTTCGAGGCCGACGACCTCGACGCCGCGATCGAGCTGGCCGCCAAGATCCCGGCCGCGCGCATGGGCGGCGCGATCGAGGTCCGCCCGATCGTGGAGACGCGTGGTAGCACCGCTCGACCTCGAGCAGGCCTTCCGCGACCAGTGGGGCCGCGTCCTGGCCACCCTGATCGGCTTCCTCGGCGACTTCGACCTCGCCGAGGAGGCCGCGCAGGAGGCGTTCGCGATCGCCGCCGAGCGCTGGCCGCGCGACGGCGTCCCCAGCGACCCGGGCGCCTGGCTGATCACGACCGCGCGCAACCGCGCGATCGACCGCATCCGCCGCGACCGCACGCTGGCCGCGAAGACCCGCCTGCTCGAGCGCCCGCAGGTCGCCGAGGACCCCATGGACGAGCGACCACCGCCTTCCCCGACGAGCGCCTCGAGCTGCTCTTCACCTGCTGCCATCCGGCGCTCGCGATCGACGCCCAGGTCGCGCTGACGCTGCGCACGCTCGGCGGCCTGACGCACCGCCCGAGATCGCGCGCGCGTTCCTGGTCGGCGAGCCGACGATGGCCCAGCGGCTCGTGCGCGCCAAGCGCAAGATCAAGGCGGCCGGCATCCCGTTCCGCGTGCCGCCCGACCACCTGCTGCCCGACCGGCTCGCCGCCGTGCTCGCGGTCGTCTACCTGATCTTCAACGAGGGCTACTCGGCGCCGCCGACGCGCAGCGACCTCGCCGCCGAGGCGATCCGGCTCGGCCGCGCGCTCGCCGAGCTGATGCCCGACGAGCCCGAGGTCCACGGGCTGCTGGCGATGATGCTGCTGCACGACGCGCGCCGCGCGGCGCGCTTCGCGGGACGGCGAGCTCGTGCTGCTCGCCGACCAGGACCGCGCGCTGTGGGACCGCGCGCAGATCGACGCCGGCCGCGCGGTGCTCGACCGCGCGCTCGCGCTGCGCGGCCGCGGCGCCGTACGTCCTGCAGGCCGCGATCGCGTCGCTGCACGCCGACGAGCCGCGCGACTGGGCGCAGATCGCCGCGCTCTACGGCGAGCTGGCGCGCCTCACCGACTCGCCGGTCGTCGAGCTGAACCGCGCCGTCGCCGTCGCCGAGGCCGACGGCGCCGAGGCCGGGCTGGCGATCGTCGACGGCCTCGCGCTCGACGACTACCACTACCTGCACGCGACCCGCGGCGAGCTGCTGCGCCGCCTCGACCGCGCCGACGAGGCGCGCGCCGCCTACGAGCGCGCGCTCGCGCTCGTCCACGACGACGCCGAGCGGCGCCTGCTCGAGCGGCGGCTTGCGGAGCTCGCACCTGCCGGCGGGCACTGACAATTGCCGCACGCGCCCCTGGTTCGCATAACGTCGCCTTCCTCAGACGACCGCGAAAGCAGAGATGCGACTGGCACCCCGCAAACAGCGCGCCGGCGGACCCCGAAGCTGGCCGACCGACCGCAAGATCCTGCTCCACGTGGGCTGCGGTCCGCGAGCCACCGGGCTCCTCCCCAAGGAGTTCATGACGCCGCAGTGGCACGAGGTCCGGCTCGACATCGACCCGAACGTCGACCCCGACATCATCGGCACGATCACCGACATGACCGACGTCCCGCAGCGATCGGTCGACGCGCTCTGGTCCTCGCACAACCTCGAACATGTCTTCGCCCACGAGGTGCCGCTGGCGCTGCGCGAGTTCTACCGCGTGCTCAAGCCGGGCGGAACGGCACACGTCCAGGTGCCCGACCTCACCTTCCCGGCACGGCAGGTCGCGCGCGGGCGGCTGGAGGAAGTGCTCTACGTGTCGCAGGCCGGTCCGATCACCGCGCTGGACATGCTCTACGGGCATGGCGCGGCGATCACGCGCGGTGAGCACTACATGGCCCACCGCACCGGCTTCACGAAGCAGACGATGGCGGCCAAGTTCACCGCCGCCGGGTTTGCCAACGTCCGCGTCGAGGCCAAGGATGCGGCGCTGTGGGCGACGGCGAAGCGTCCGGAGCTCGACGCCTAGTTCCGGCGAGCGGGGTCCGTCATCCTGGGTGGCGTGCCCGGGATCATGTCGTCCGCGTTGTTGGAGGCCTTGCCGTTGCCGATCGTGGGCGCGCCGATGGCCGGCGGGCCGTCGACGCCCGCGCTGGCCGCGGCGGTCAGCGACGCCGGCGGCCTCGGCTTCCTCGGGGCGGGCTACAAGTCCGTCGCGGTGCTGCGCGAGGACATCGCCGCCACGCGCGCGCGCACCGACCGGCCGTTCGGCGTCAACGTCTTCGCGCTCGTCGACACCGCGCCCGGTGACCCCGAGGCGATCGCCGCCTACGCGACGCGACTGGCCGAGGAAGCGGCGCGCGCAGGCGTGGCGCTCGGCGAGCCGCGCTTCGAGGACGACGGCTTCGCCGCCAAGTTGGAGGCCTTGATCGCCGACCCGGTCGCGGTCGTGTCGTTCACGTTCGGCCTCCCGCCGCGCGCGGTCGTCGAGCGCCTGCGGGCCGCGGGCTCAGAGGTCTGGATCACCGTGACCTCGCCGGCCGAGGCGCGCGCCGCCGCCGCTCTGGCGCCCGACGCGCTGATCGTCCAAGGCGTCGAGGCCGGCGGCCACCGCGGCGTGTTCGTCGACGACGAGACCGCCTCGGAGCTGACGCTGCTCGCCGCGCTGCAGCTGATCGGCGCGGCGGTCGACCTGCCGCTGGTCGCGACCGGCGGCCTGACCACCGGCGCCGCGATCGGCGCCGCGCTGGTGGCCGGCGCGGCCGCCGCGCAACTCGGCAGCGCCTACCTGCGCACGCCTGAGGCCGGGACCTCGGAGGCCCAGCGCGCCGCCACGGCCACCGAGGAGCCCACCGCGCTGACGCGCGCCTTCAGCGGCCGGACCGCGCGCGGCATCGTCAACCGCCTGCTGATCGAGCACTCCGACGCGGCGCCGCGCGCCTACCCCGAGGTCAACCACCTCACCACCCCGCTGCGCGCGCATGGGCGTGCGACCGGTGACGCCGACCTCATCAACCTCTGGGCCGGACAGACGCACGCGCTGGCATCGGCGCTGCCCGCCGGCGAGCTGACGCGACGGCTGGCCGCGGATGCCCGCGCCGCGGTGGCCGCCGCCCACGCGCGGCTCGGCGACTGACTCGGCGACGCGGCTCAGCGCGGGCGCGCGACCAGGTGCGTGAGCTGGTCGACGACCAACGTGACGTGGCGGCGCTGCGTCGCCGGGTCGGCGAAGTCACGCCCCATCGCGGCCAGGAAGGTGTCGTGGTTGGCGCGCAGCGAGAACGTCAGCGCGACGAAGAGCAGGACGGCGTCGTCGACCGCGAAGGGGGCGGTGCCGCGACGGCGTCCCGCGCGGCGAACCGCGGCGAACGCGTCGGTCATCACCGCCGACGCCGTCGGCCGCGTGTCGCGCAGCCGTGCGCCGCCACCGAGGTCCTCCCAGCCGATCAGCCGCACGAACGCCGGCCGGCCGACGAGGAACGCCAGGTAGTCGGTGACGGCACGGCCCAGCGCGCGGCGCAGCCCGGCCTCGTCGCCCTGACGATCCTGTGCCCACGCGGTCAGCGGCGTGAACGCCGCGCGCGTCGCCTCGTCGCGCCCCGCGAAGACGCGATCGAGGACGGCGCCGTAGAGCCCTTCCTTGTTGCCGAAGAAGTAGCTCGGCGTTCCGCGCGACAACCCGGCCGCCGCGCCGATCTCCTGGAGGCTGACGCCGTCGAAGCCGTGGTCGCTGAACTCCCGCTCGGCGACGTCGAGCAGCGTGGCGCGGCTGCGGTCGGCGTCACGGCGGCGGGGTTCATGCGACATGCGCGCCGCAGGGTAGACGAGCCGTCGGTCATAACTTGCTGGTCGTTCAGCTATCTTCCCCGACGCCATGGCCACGCTGTACTACGACCTCGGATCGCCCTACGCCTACCTCTCGGTGCTGCGCGCCGCCGCCGTCCTCGGCACCGCGCCGCGCCTGCAGCCCGTCCTCGCCGGCGCGATCTTCAACCACCGCGGCCACGGCAGCTGGGGCCACACCGAGGCGCGGGCGGCCAACCAGGCCGAGATCGAGGCACGCGCCGTGCGCTACGGCCTGCCACCGATCCAATGGCCTCCCGGCTGGCCGCCCAACACGCTGCAGGCGATGCGCGCCACCGTCTGGGCCCAGCAGGCCCACGGGGCGGGCGATGCCTTCGCCCGCGCCGCGTTCCACTCCGCCTTCGCCGAGGGCGCTGATCTCGGCGATCCCGCCACCCTCGCCGCGATCGCCGACCGCGCACGACTCCCCAGCGGCGACCTCGCCGCCGGCCTCGCCGACCCCGCGGTCAAGGACGCGCTGCGCGCCGCCACCGACGCGGCGATCTCCCGCGGCGTCCGCGGGGTCCCCACGCTGGCGACCGACGACGGTCGGCTGCTCTTCGGCGACGATCGCCTGGAGGAGGCCGCCCGGCTCAGCGATCCCGACGCGCCGCGCTGACCGCCGCGCCGACGTGGCGCCCGGCCGTCAGTCGACCAGCGCGAAGAGGATCCCTGACGCCTGCAGCCGCGCGCGCAGCGCCGGTCCCATCGCCTGCGCGGTCGTCACCTGACCGGCCGTGGCGGGCAGGTCGTCGAGCGCGAGGCAGAGCGTCGCGTCGGCGAGCATGCGCGAGGTCTCGCGGTAGCCGGGGTCGCCGCCGCTGATCTCACAGACCACGCGCTGACCGCCGCCTTCGCCGACGACGCGCAGCGAGAACCAGCCGGCGTCCATCTGGCGCTCCGTCGGGCCCTCGCCCTGCGGGACGCGGGAGAGCAGCGCGCGGCGCAGCGGCCCGACCTGCGCCGCGGCGACCATGCCGAGCACACCGGTGACGCCGCCGACGGCGATCGGCAGCCGCTTGACCGCGGCGTAGTGGCCGTAGCTGAAGTCCGGGCCGTAGCGCGGCAGGGCGCGCGCCGAGCGGCCGATGATCTGCGGGTCGATCGTCGGCAGCGGGACGGCCCAGGCATCGAGCGCGCGGTGCGGCGTGCCGGGCTCTTCCACATGGACTTGCCGCCCGTCGGTCACCGTCGGCTCGGCGCGTCGCCGGGCCCGCGTCGCGGCGACGTTCTGGCGCAGGCGCGAGAAGCCGGTCATCGCCGAGGCGAACGTCCCACCGCTGAAGCGCCCGCCGGCCCGCAGATAGCCGCGCACCTTCAACGGCACGCCTTCGGGCAGCTGTTCGACGGCGAACTGCACCCCGAGGTCGTGCGGAATCGAGTCAAAGCCGCAGGCGTGGACCAGCCGCGCGCCCGAGGCGACCGCGGTCGCGTGGTGGGCGACGTAGCTGCGGTCGACGAACTCGGGCTCGCCGGTGAGGTCGAGGTAGTCGGTGCCGGCCGCCGCGCACGCGGCCACGACAGGATCACCGTGCAGGACGTAGGGCCCGACGGTGCTGGTCAGCACGCGCGTGGAGGCGGCGAGCGCGGCCAGCGCGGCGGCGTCGCCGGTGTCGGCGATCACCAGCGCGGGCGCGGGCGCGGCCGGATGCGCCGCGACGACCCGGTCGCGCACCGCCGTCAGCTTGTCGCGGTTGCGGCCGGCCAATGCCCAGCGTAGGTCGGCGGGCGCCCGGCCGGCGAGCTCGACGGCGGTCAGCGCGCCGGTGAAGCCCGTCGCGCCGAGCAGGGCGATGTCGTAGGAGCGATCCGAGGAGGGTGCGACCATGGCCGACCGCACCCTGTCACACGGACTGGAGCCCGGGAAGACCGAGTTCAAGCGCGCCCAGATGTCCGCAAGCCCCCGTGCAGCAATCACCTACGCGAGGGTGCAACGCCGAGAAAGGTGGTTACGATGACCAGACGTCAATCCGATCCGAACCAAGGGACCTCGATCGTGCGCTTCCGCTTCGCCTTGGCCGTGATGGTCGCCGGCATGCTCTTCGCTGCTGGGATCGCCTCCGCCCAGAGCACCACCCAGACCTCGACCGACGAGTCGCTCTCTGGCTACACCAACACGACGACGACCAAGACGCAGGCCGTCAAGCCCACGCAGACGACCGCTCCGGCCACCGAGGGCCAGGAGGAGAACTCCGTCGCTCCGTCGGTCGCAGCCCAGTCCGCGCCGAGCAACCTCGCGTTCACCGGCGGCGAGCCGCTGCTGCTGATCGCCCTCGGCCTCGGCCTCGCCGGCGGCACCGCCACGCTGCTCGTGCGTGACCGTCGCCGGAGCTCGCAGAACCAGTGACCCCCGGGCCTCCCGTTGGGGCCCACCCACCCGGCGACGACGATCGCGTCACGCCCCTCGGGGCGCGGCGCACGTCGGTCGCCGATCTGCGGCGGGAGGTCGAGCGCCTGACCGAGGCGCTCGAGTTGGCCGAGGCGCGCCGCCGCACGGCGGAGCGCACCCTGGCCGATGTCGCCTCGATGGCGGCGGCCGACACGGCGGACCTCCGCGTTCGCCTGACCGAGCTGCAGGCGCGCCTCGACGGCGCGCCGCCGACCGGCCGCACGCGCCTGCGGGCAGTTCGACGGCTGCTGCTGCTCGCCGGCCTCGTGATCGGCGTGGCGCTGCTGGCCGACGGCATCCTGACCATCGTCTGGCAGGAGCCGATCACCGCGCTGCAGCAGTCCCACGACCAGGCCGCGCTGCGCACCGACCTGCGCGGCCTGCAGCACATGCTCGCCGCCGCGCCGAAGGTCGCTCGGGAGAGCTCCGCCGCGCGGATGCGCCGCCAGGCGCTGACGCTGTTGCGCGCCAAGCGGCCCGACGGCTCGGCGCTGGGCTCGATCGACATCCCGCGGATCGGGCTGAAGACCGTCTTCGTGGAGTCCACCGATCACCCAGCCCTCAAGAAGGGTCCCGGCCACTACCGCGGCACGGTCCTGCCCGGCCTCTATGGGACCGTCGGCCTCGCCGGCCACCGCACGACCTACGGCGCGCCCTTCCGCCGCATCGACGAGCTCTCGCCCGGCTCGCGCATCATCCTGCGGATGCCCTACGGCCGGTTCACCTACAAGGTGACCGGCACGCGGATCACCACGCCGAGCGACGCTTCGTCGCTCGTCTCGCGCGCCGGTACCCGCCGCCTCGTGCTGACCGCCTGCCACCCGCTGTACAGCGCCGCCAAGCGGATCGTCGTCAGCGCGCGGCTGGTTTCTGCGACCCCGGCGTAGCGCCGCCCAGGCGCCGCTCGCAGACGTCCACCGCATCGGTCGACGCGTCGACCAGCACGAAGCGCCGGCCCAACGCCTGCGCCGCGGCGCCGAGCGTCCCCGAACCCGCGAAGAAGTCCAAGCACCAGCCACCCGGCTTCGACGACGCCGCGACCATCCGCCGCACCACGCCCAGCGGCTTCTGGGTCGGGTAGCCGGTGCGCTCGCTGCCGCTGGTGGGAACGATGGTGTGCCACCACACGTCGGTCGGCCGCTTGCCGCGCGCCCGCTGCTCGGGAGTGACGAGGCCGGGCGACATGTAGGGCTCGCGGTCGACCTCGGCGTCGTCGAACCAATAGCGCTGAGGATCCTTGACGTAGACCAGGATCACGTCGTGCTTGGAGGGCCAGCGGGAGCGCGCCTTCGCACCGTAGTCATAGGCCCAGATCAGCTCGTTGAGAAAGCACGCGCGGCCGAAGATCTCGTCGAGCAGCACCTTGACGTAGTGGCTCTCGCGCGGATCGAGGTGCACATAGAGCGTGCCGTGGTCGGCGAGCAGGCGGCGCGCCTCGGTCAGGCGCGGGGCGAGGTAGGCGGGGAGGTCGGCGAAGGAGTCGGCATAGGCCATGCTCGGCCCGAGCACCTGCTCGGTGCGGTAGCGACGGCCCGCGAAGCCGGTGCGCTCGCCGGCCGGATCGGCCACGGCCCGCAGGCTCGAACGGGCCTGCGCACGCCCGGTGTTGAACGGCGGATCGATGTAGATCATGTCGAACGCGCCGTCGGGGAGCAGCGGCAGGATCGCCAGGTTCTCGCCCTGGACGAGCAGGTCGTCGTCGAGCGAGACGGGGACGATCGGGGTGTCACGCAGGACGCGCACGGCTCGCGAATGTGCCACGGTGCCCGGACGATGCGGCCACGGCGAGCGCAGGCGACGCGCGCGGCACAACTGGGTGGGAGGAGCTCGTCGCGTCGACTCGCCCTCGCGGCCGTGGTCGCGGTCGTCCTGGCAGGGGCCGTCATCGTGGCGCTGGGTCGCGGCGGCGAGTCGTCGGGACCGCGCACGTTGGCCCCGGGCCGCGGCACGACCGACACCACCCGCGACCCCTTCGCCTACGACGCCGACCGCCGCGCCGACCTCGAGGCCCGCGCCGCCGCGGGCCTCAGCCACGTGCTCTACGCCAAGAGCCCGGGCGGCGCGCAGGCGACGGCGCAACGGGTCGCAGCGGTGGCGACCGCTGATCGAGGACGTCGCGCGCCGTGCGCACCAGGATCCGGACACGCTGGAGGCGATCGTCTTCCTGGAGAGCGCCGGCCGGCCGGAGGCGGCGGCCTCCGATGACCTGCGGTCGGCGGTCGGGCTGACGCAGATCCTCGCCCAGACGGCGATCGGGTTGTTGGGGTTGAAGGTCGACGTCGCCGCGTCGGAGCGACTCACCCGCCGGATCGCGCGGTCGACCTCGCCGCGGCGGATCGCGCGCCTGAAGGCGCAGCGGCGACGGGTCGACGAGCGCTTCGACCCTCGCAAGTCGCTGGAGGCAACCACGCGCTACCTGGAGTTCGCGCAGGGTCAGCTGGGCCGCGACGACCTGGCGATCGAGAGCTACCACATGGGCGTCGGCAACCTGCAGCGCGCGCTCAAGGCCTATGGGTCGCCGAAGATCCCCTACGCCCAGCTGTTCTTCGACGCGACCCCGGTGCGTCATGCGGCCGCCTGGCGGGTCCTGGCGTCGCTCGGCGACGACTCCTCGACGTACCTGTGGCGCATCGGCGCGGCCAAGGCCATCATGTCGCTCTCCGCAAGGACCCCAAGCAGCTCGCCGCGCAGGTCGCTGCTGCAGGGCAGCCCGGCGGGCGAGCGGGTACTGCGGCCGGCGCCGTCCACCCCCGTCTTCGCCGACGACGGCGCGCTGAAGAGCGACGCGCTGGCGGTCGTCGACGGCGCCGCGCTCCGACCCTCGCGCGCGCTCGCGGCCGCCGCGGCGCCGCACCGCGCGCTGCGGCCCGAGGCCCTGCAACTCCTGCGCTACCTCGCCCTTGGCGTCCGCGAGGTCTCGGCCACGGCGCCGATCATCGTGACGTCTGCGACCCGCAGCGTGCGGGCCGAGGAGCGCGACACGCGCGGCGCGTTCGACGCCGAGGCGCCACCGTCGGTCCACACCACCGGTTACGCCTTCGACCTCAGCCGCGACTACCGCTCGCCCGCCCAGGCACAGGCGCTCCAGTTCTGGCTCGACCGCCTCACCGCGCTCGACGTCATCGCCTGGGTCCGCGAGCCGACCGTCATCCACGTGACGGTCGGGCCGCGGGCGAGCGAGTTGTCCTAGGAGTTGGTAAGCCGGCGGCGTCGTGGTGAGCAGCGCGCGGCGCGATGGACGTGCGCTGCGTGATTCGATGGCAGCGAGGAGAGCGAGCGGAGCCGGAGGCTCGAGCGGGGCCGTCCGTCCGCAGACGCCGCGGGAGGGTGGGCCCGTTTGCCGCGACGGATTCGCGCTCAACAGGCCCACCCGCCTGGCCGACGACGCTTCACGGTGAGGTGGGCCTGTTCGGCGCGACGGGCTCGCGCTCAGCGGGCCCACCCCCGTCCCTCTCGCGATCGACGCCTCAGACGGCTACCGATGACCAACGTCCTGCCGATGCGGGTCGCCTCACCCCTGAATGTCAGGGGCTGATCGACCCGGATCGGTCTGGCGCACGCGGCGCCCACCGCTCCTCACTCCCTCGGTGCCGACAGACCCCGCGACACAACGCCACCGGCGTGCGAGCGGAAGACCATCAACCTGCGCCGATCCAGCGCCACGGCGGCCGGCAACGTGTCGCGCTGAAACGCCGCCAACCTAGGAGTTCGTCGCGCTCAGCAAATCCTTGGCCACCTGGGCGACGTGCTCGCCGGTGATGCCGAGCTTCTCGAGCACCTCCTCGCCGGGCGCGGAGGCGCCGAAGCGGTCGATCGGCGACGGCGCGGTCGACCCAGCGCTCCCAGCCCATCGAGATCGCCGGCCTCGACCGAGACGCGTCGGCAGCGTCGGCGGCAGGACGTCGTCGCGGTAGGCGTCGTCCTGCGCGTCGAAGAGCTCCCAGGACGGCATCGAGACGACGCGCGCGCCGATCGACTGGCCGGCGAGGATCGTCTGCGCGGCGATCGCGGTGTGGACCTCGGCGCCGGTGCCGACGATCGTCGACGTGCTCGTCGCCTTCGGCGCCGGCGAGATCACGTAGGCGCCGCGGCCCGACGCCGTCGAAGTCGATGTCGAGCATCGGCAGGTCCTGGCGCGAGAGCGCGAGCACGGCCGGGCCGTCGAGGTCCTCGAGGATCACGCGCCATGCCTCGGCGGTCTCGTTGGCGTCGGCCGGGCCGCAGCACGACGAGGCCCGGGATCGCGCGCAGCGCGGCGAGGTGCTCGACCGGCTGGTGGGTCGGGCCGTCCTCGCCGAGCGCGACCGAGTCGTGCGTGTAGACCCACGCGACGTGCAGGCCGGTCGAGCGCGCACAGGCGGATCGAGCCGCGCATGTAGTCGGCGAACTGCAGGAACGTCGAGCCGTACGGGCGCACGATGCCGCCGTGGGCCGCCAGGCCGTTGACCGCGCCGCCCATCGCCGTGCTCGCGGACGCCGCAGAAGACGTTGCGACCCGGCCGTGGCCGGCGTGAAGCGCTCGTCGTCGCACCGGGGAACTCGGTCTTCGTCGACTCCGACAGGTCGGCCGCGCCGCCGACCATCGTCGGCACGAACGGCGCCATCGCGGCCATCGCCTTCTGGCCGGCCGACGCGGGTCGCGAGCTTCTCCTTCCCGCCCCAGTCGACGGACCGCAGCGCGTCCTTGAGCCCGGGCAGCGGCTTGCCGCCGTACGAGCCGCCCTCCCACGCCAGGTCCCACTCCTTGGCGCGCGTCGGCGTCGGCGTCCTTGCCACGCCGTCGAAGCGCTCGCTGCCACTCGGCCTGCGCCGCGGCGCCGCGCTCGGCGGCCTTGCCGAACTCCTCGTAGACGCCGTCCGGGACACGAAGAACTGGGCGTCGGGATCCCAGCCCATCGACCTCCTTGGTCAGCGCGGACCTCGTCCTCGCCGAGCGCCGCGCCGTGCGCCTTGCGACGTGCCCGGCTTGTTGGGCGACGGGTAGCCGATGATCGACTTGACGCGGATCAGCGTCGGCTGGTCCGTCGTGCCGCTGGCCCTCCCTGATCGCCGCCTCGAGCGCGACGAGGTCGTTGGCGTCGTGGACCTCCAGCACGTGCCAGCCGTAGGCCTCGAAGCGCTTGCCGACGTTCTCGCGGTCGAAGCTCAGCGACGTCGGGCCGTCGAGCGAGATCGAGTTGTCGTCGTAGAGGTAGACGAGCCTGCCGAGGCCGTACTGGCCGGCGATCGACGCCGCCTCGGAGGCGATGCCCTCCATCAGGTCGCCGTCGGAGACGATCGCGTAGGTGAAGTGGTCCATGCACCTCGGAGCCGTAGCTGCTCGCGCAGGAAGCGCTCGGCGAGCGCCATGCCGACGCCGTTGGCGAAGCCCTGGCCGAGCGGGCCGGTCGTGACCTCGACGCCGGGCGTGACGTGGACGCGGTCGCGCTCCGGGTGTCCCGGCGTCAGCGAGCCCCACTGGCGGAACTGCTTGAGCTCGTCCAGCGGCAGGTCGTAGCCCGGCGAGGTGCAGGACGCTGTAGAGCAGCATCGAGCCGTGGCCGGCGCTGAGGACGAAGCGGTCGCGGTCGGGCCAGTCCGGGTCCTTCGGGTTGTGGCGCATGACCTTCGCGTACAGCACGTACGCGGCAGGAGCCATGCCCATCGGCAGTCCCGGATGGCCGCTGTTGGCCTTCTGGATCGGCGTCCATCGACAGCGTGCGGATCGTGTCGACGCCCAGCTGGTCGATCGAGCGCGGAGGTGGAGGCTTCCATGCCCCACAACCTACCCGCCCACCAAGCGCGCTACGGGGTCAGCTGCTTGGTCTCGTCGCCGGCCTCTAGCGCCGGGTCGGAGTGCGAGGCGCGCAGCTCGTAGGCCGCGCGCTTGCCGGCGTCGAGCTGCGATCAGCACCTTGTCGGCCTTCAGCGCGCGGCTCAGGCCCTCGCGGCCGCCGCGCGGGAGCAGGTTCATCACCTTGGTGATGGCCGCGACCGAGCGCGGGACGAAGACGTCGAAGCGCGCCTCCTTGAGCGCCGAGACGATCTCGTTGGCCACGTCCTCGGGCTGGATCTGCTTGACGCCGCGCGTCGTCCTGCAGGCCCGCCGGCGAGCTCGGTGTTGACGACGACCGGCATGACGCAGGAGACCTCGATGCCGGTGCCGCGCAGCTCGGCGCGCAGGGCCTCGCTCATCGCCGACGACGTAGTGCTTGGTCCCGCAGTAGGTGCCGCCGCCCGGGAAGCCGCCCTTGCCGGCGGTCGAGGCGATGTTGACGACGTGGCCGCGGCCGCGGGAGAGCATCCGCGGGACGATCTCCTTGACTCCGAACATCACGCCGTTGACGTTGATGTCGATCATGCGCTGGGTGGTGGCGTCGTCCTCCTCCCAGATCGTGTGGCCGACCTGCATGATCCCGGCGTTGTTGACTAGGACGTCGATCGGGCCCGAGCTGCGCCTCGGCGCCGTCGAGGAAGTCCTTGACCGAGGCGCGCTGGGTCACGTCGAGCTGGAAGGCGACGGTGCCGTGGCCGAGCTCCTTGGCGGTCTGCTGAGCGGTCGCGAAGTCGAGGTCGCCGATCGCCACCTTCATGCCCTCGCGCAGGAAGGCCTGCGCGGTGGCGCGGCCGATGCCGCGGGCGGCGCCGGTGATCGCGGCGACCTGACCGGTGAGGATGCGGTGCTGCTTGGCCATGGGACAGACCTCTCGGGCAAAGGTGACGGGTGCGTCACCGTACCAGCCCGGGCTTGACGGTGCGAGGTAGGCTGACACAGTGTCAACACCAGTCGAAGTCGTCCTCTCAGAGCTTCAGCAGGCGACGTTGCGCCGGCTGGTCGACACCTTCGCGCCGGAGGTCGCGGTCGACGACGACCCGACAGGGTTCTGGGCGCGCAAGGCCTCCGACCTCGGCGTCGATGCCGCCATCGCGCAGCAGCTCTCATCGGGCATCGGTTCCCGAGGACCAACTGGAGGGCATGCGCCAGTTGCTCGACGGGCTGCGCGCCGAGGGCTTCGACGAGGCGCCGCAAGCGGCGCGTGAGGCGATCCTGCACGGCTTCATGGACGCCGACCCGGGCGCGCTGGCCGGGCTCACCGGCCTGCGCGCGCTGACGTTCTTGTTGTTCTACGCGATCCCGGATCCGACGACCGGTCAGAACCCGAACTGGGAGACGATCGGCTACCCCGGTCCGCGCGCCGCGCCGCCGAGCGCCGAGGAGGCGCCCAAGACGATCCCGCTCGTGCGCCCGGTGGGCGACGACGCTGACGCTCACCGCCGACGTGGTCGTCGTCGGCTCGGGCTCGGGCGGCGGCGTGATCGCGGGCAAGCTCGCGGCCGCCGGCCAGGAGGTCGTCGTCCTGGAGGCCGGCGGCTACTACAACGAGGCCGACTTCAACCAGCTCGAGCTCTGGGCCTACGAGCACCTCTACCGCGCGGGCGGCGTCGCGCAGACCGCCGAGGGGCAGGTCGCGCTGATGACCGGCGCCAACCTCGGCGGCGGCTCGACGGTCAACTGGAGCAACTGCCTGCGGACCTACAGCTGGGTCCGCGAGGAGTGGGAGCGCGACCACGGGCTGGAAGGACTGGCCGGCCCGGAGTACGACCGCCACCTCGACGCGGTCAGCGCGCGGATCGGCGTGACCGAGGCGTGCTCGGACGACAACGGCCCCAACCAGCGCCTGCGCGAGGGCGCCGAGGCGCTCGGGATGGGCCACCGGACGATCACCCGCAACGCCGACGCCGAGCAGTACGACGCCGACCTCGCCGGCCTGTCGGGCTTCGGCGACGTGACGGGCGCCAAGCTCGGGACGCTGAAGACCTACCTGCAGGACGCGGCCGACGCCGGCGCGCGCTTCGTCGTCAACTGTCGCGTCGAGCGCGTGCTGGTGGAGGGTGGCCGCGCCGCGGGCGTCGAGGGCACCTACCTCGACGCCGAGGGCCGCACCGCGCGCGTCGTCGTCCGGGCGCCACGCGTGGTCGTCGCCGCGGGCGCGCTCGACACGCCGGCGCTGCTGCTGCGCTCGTCGATCGGCGGACCGGCCACCGGCGACTACCTGCGCCTGCATCCCGCCGACGGCGGTCGTCGGTATCTACGACGAGCCGCAGACAGGGGTGGTGGGGTCCGCCGCAGAGCGCGCTTGAGCGACGGAGCACCGCGATCTGGCCGACGGCTACGGCTACCTCGTGGAGACCGGCGCACGCCTCACCGGGCATCACCGGCATGACCGTGCCCTGGGAGACCGGCCGCCAGCACAAGGAGGACATGGCCCGCACCCCGATCTCCTCGGCGCTGATCGTCCTGATCCGCGACCGCGGCCACGGGCGCGTGACCATCGACGGCGCCGGCAACCCCGTCCACACCTATCCGCTCAGCGACGGGATGGACCTGGCGCACTTCCGCCATGGCTTGATGACGCTGGCGCGGATGCACGAGGCCGCCGGCGCGCAGGAGATCCTGACGCTGCATCGCAAGCGCCGGCACTGGGTGCGGGGCAGCGAGCGAGACGATCGACGCCTACGCGCGGCGCATCCACGACGCGCCGCTCTCGCCCTTCGAGCACGCGACGTTCTCGGCGCACCACATGGGCAGTGCCCGGATGGGCACCGACCCCAAGACGTCGGTCGCCGGGCCGTTCGGCGAGCTGCACGACACGCCCGGCGTGTGGATCGGCGACGGCTCCGCGTTCCCGACGGCCAGCGGCACGAACCCGATGCTGACGACGATGGCGCTCGCGCACCGCACGGCGGAGGCGATCGCCGCGACCTGATCGATCGGCCTTTACGAGCCGTTCATCACCGGTCAAGGTTGACATGTCACCATCTAGACATTCCAACCTCCTCACCTAGACGACAGGTCCTGCGCCACGCGCTGCTCGGGCTCCTCGCCGACCGGCCGATGAGCGGCTACGAGCTCGCCCAGCGCTTCGAGGCGTCGGTCGGGAGCACGTGGTCGGCCGGCCACTCGCAGATCTACCCCGAGCTCAACCGCCTGGCCGAGGAGGGTCTGGTCGCCGCCGGCGAGCCCGGCCCGCGCGGACGCAAGACCTATGCGATCACCGACGACGGGGCGCGACACCGTCCGCACGTGGCTGGCCGAGACCGATCCGGACCGCACCGTCCGCGACGAGGCCGCGCTGCGCACGTTCTTCCTCTGGCTGATGACGCCCGACGCCGCCCGCGCGCACGTCGAGGGTGAGCTGGCCGCCGCCCAGGATCAGCTCGAGGTCCTGCGCAGCACCGCCGCGGCGCGCCGGCCGGCCACGCCGGCGGAGCGCTCGCAGCGCATTGCCCTGGAGGCCGGGCTGCGCTGGGCCCAGGCGCGGGCCGAGTGGGCGCGCTGGGCGTTGCAACGACTGGACGATCCACCAGCGCGGGACGGCCTGGTCGCCCAGTAGCGTTCGGTCATGCCGTCGTACTTCGAGCACGAGGGTCACCGCCTCGCCTACACCGTGTACGGCGAGGGTCCGCGCACGACCGTCCTGCTCCACGGGCTGCTGCTCTCGCAGAAGATGCACCGCCCGCTGGCCCGGGCGCTGGCGCGCGAGGGCAACCGCGTCGTGACGCTCGACCTGCTCGGCCACGGCCGTTCGGACCGCCCGCGCGACATGGCGGCCTACTCGATGCCGTTCTTCGGCGAGCAGGTGATCGGCCTGCTCGACCACCTGGAGGTCGACGAGGCCGTCGTGGGCGGCACCTCGCTGGGCGCCAACACGACGCTGGAGGCCGCCGCCGCGCATCCGGAGCGCGTGCGCGGGATGGTCGTCGAGATGCCGGTGCTCGACAACGCGCTGCTGGGCTGCGCGGTCGCCTTCACGCCGCTGATGGTCGCCCTGACCTTCGGCGAGCCGGTGATGAAGGGCGTCTCGCTGGGCGACGCGCAAGCTGCCGACCGGTCGCGTCTGGGGCGCCGACGTCCTGCTCGACACCGTCCGCCAGCAGCCGGGGCCCTCGGCCGCCGTGCTGCAAGGGCTCTTCTTCGGACGCGTCGCCCCGCACCGCGAGATCCGGCGCACGATCGCCGCGCCGGCGCTGGTCATCGGCCACGACCGCGACCCCGTCCACCCCTTCAGCGACTCCGACGCGCTGGTCTCCGAGCTGCCCGACGCCCGCCTCCTGCGCGCCGACTCGCTCTTCGAGCTGCGGCTCACGCCCGAGCGCCTGACCGGCGAGATCGCCGGCTTCCTCGACGACTGCTGGAAGCCCCGCCGCAAGGTCCGCGCCCGCCGCGCGGCGGGCGTCGCGTAGCCCGACGGCCGGCGAGGTCCGCCCGTTGAGCTTGCGCGGACGCCATCATCTGTGTCATTCTGGATGACACTTCGTATGGCATCCCAAACGACATTGGCCCAACGGCTCCGGTCCGCGACGGAGCGCACCGACCTGGATCAGGCCGACGTCGCAGATCTCGTCGGCGCGAATCCGCGAACGGTGGCGCGGTGGCTGGCGCTGGAGACCGAGCCCCGCACGGATGTGCGTCGGCGCCTCCTCGAGGTTCTTGCCGTGCTCGAGCATCTGTCCGGCGTCCTGCAGCCGCAAGCGGCGCACGACTGGCTGTTCTCGCCGAATCCCGCGCTCGATCATCGCAAGCCGATCGAGCTTCTCGGCCAAGGCGACTGGCGCGAGGTCCTCGGGCTCATCGACGCGCTCGCCGAAGGCGTCTTCGTCTAACAGTGGACGTCGCGGATCTCGTCGGCCTCGTCGACGACCTTCCTCCGGCCCACTGGCAAGGCTCGGCGTGGCGGCACGTCGCGGCAGGCAGACCCGCGCTCTCCGGCGAAGGCGCGCGGGTCATGGGCGGTCGTTGGAATCCCAGCCGCAGTTTTGCCGTTCTCTATCTCGGAACGACAAAGGCGACGGTCGTCGCCGAGTTCCATCGGCTTGCGGCAAAGCAGCTCGTCGCGCCCGACAGCTTCTTGCCGCGAACGCTCTACACCTACGACATCGACTTGCGCAACGTGCTTGACGTGTGCGTTCCCGAGCATCGAGCGGCGCTTGGCCTCGACCTCGCCGGCATGGCGGGAGACGACCTCGCGGCTTGCCAGGCGGTGGGCCAGGCCGCCTTCGCCTGCGGACGCGAGGGCATCGCCGCGCCGAGCGCCACTGGGGTCGGATGCGTCCTCGCCGTGTTTCCCGAGCGGCTCGTGCCCGGCTCGGCGGTGCGTGACGTGCACGCGGAGATGTGGGAAACCGTTCCGCCGCAGTAAGGGGCATGAGCGCGCCGGGGCCGCCCGGTCCCGGCGCGAAACCGCCCGACGCTGACACAGCGGCAAGCCGCTTTACACCGCGTTCATGCTTGCACCGCTACGCTCTCGCGCGTGTCAAGCCGCCAGGAGGAGAAGGAGCGCCGCCGTCGCGAGCGCGAAGCGCGCGAGCAGGCCGAGGCCGGGAAGGCCGCCAACAAGCGACGACTGCAGCTCGTCGCGGGCGGGGTGCTGGCGCTCGTGGCCGTCGCCGCGGTCGTCGCCGCGATCGTCTCCAGCAGTGGAGGCGGCGACAGCAAGGCCGACTCCGGTTCCTCCTACGGCTCCGCGTCGATCCCCGCGCGCAAGCTCACGGACTTCGACGATGCCGTGAAGGCGTCGGGCTGCGAGTTCAAGAGCTACTCCAGCGAGGGCCGCACGCACCTGGCGTCCGACACGGCGGTCAACAACAGCTACAAGACCAACCCGCCGACCTCGGGCAACCACCGCCCCACGCCGGCCCAGGACGGCGTCTACGCGCCCGGCAACACGCCGGCCAAGGAGAACTTCGTCCACACGCTGGAGCACGGCCGGATCGAGCTGCAGTACTCGCCGAAGGCCTCCAGGACGGTCCGCGACCAGATGGCGGCGCTCTTCAACGAGAAGAGCAAGGGCGTGGTCGGCTACCACGAGCTGCTGTTCGAGAACAACACGAACATGCCCTACGAGGTGGCGGCCACCGCGTGGACGCACATCCTCGGCTGCAAGACGGTCGACGACAAGACGTGGGACGCGCTGCGCGCCTTCCGCGACCGCTTCACCGACAAGGGCCCGGAGCTGATCCCGTAGGGATCAGCGGGGCGCGGGTGGGCCGGGCGGCGACACGATGTCGCGCCCGGTCGGGCGCAGGTCGGCGTCGAGCTCGAGCTGCCAGAAGTAGCGCGTGAAGGTGGTGCCCGCGGCGAAGTCGCCGACGTGGGGCTCGGGGCGCTCGCCGTCGGCCATCCGGGCGATCAGCTCCGGATAGCTCTGGCCCGGGCGCGCCGCGTAGACGGGCGCGGGGAACGCGCCGCCGAAGCGCGTGTTGACGTCGGTGATGCCCAGGCCGATGTCCTTGTCGCGAAACGCCTGGACGGTCGCCGGGCCACGGACGCCGAAGGCCTCGACCGTGCGCCGCCCGAGGTCGATCAGCTCGGCGTCGTCGATGATGGTGCCCTTGATCGACTCGCCGCCGCGCGACTCCAGCATCGTGCGCGGGATCGCGTTGAGGCAGCGGCCGTCGCGGTCCGAGAGGCAGTCGATCGAGAACTCCGGGCCGTCCATCAGGCGCTGCAGCATCACCGGCTCGTCGATGTAGTCCACGAAGAACGCGGCCTCGCGGGCGTCTTTGGCGACGAAGATGTTGCGCGCACCGGAGCCGTGGATCGGCTTGACCATGACCGGGAACGACTCCGGCTCGGCGCTCGGCAGGACGGTCGGCGGCGACGGCAGGCCGTGCTCGCCCAGCAACTCGTGGCAGGCGTACTTGTCGTAGGTCTTCTCGGCGATGTGCGCGTCGGGCACCAGCGCCTGCGGGCAGGCGACCGTCGGCGCGCGCGTGGGCGAGGACGTCGATGTCGAGGTCGGTCAGCGGGACGATCGCGCCGACGTCGTGCTCCTCACAGAGGCGCTGGAGCGCCGGGACGTAGTCGGGGTCCTTGATCAGCGGGACCGAGGTGCGGACCGTCGCCGCGTACTGCGCCGGCGCGAGCGGGTTGGGGTCGCACGCGATGACGCGCGTGTGCTGGGCGAACGCGGCGACGATGTCATAGCGCTTGCCCGTGCCGGTCAGCATGACGGCCTTGTTGGTGCTCATCGGGGGTCCACCCATCCGCCGGTCTCGCCCTTGTAGAGGCCGTGGCCGGTGACGAGCATGCGCGCGGTCAGCCACAGGATCTTGAGGTCGAGCAGCGTCGTGGCGTGCTCGACGTAGAAGAGGTCGAGCTCGATGCGCTGGGGCCACGGCAGCGACGCGCGACCGTTGACCTGCGCCCAGCCGGTGATGCCCGGCTTGAGCGCCAGCCGGCCGCGCTGGCGGTCGCGTGTACTGCGCGACCTGGACCGGGACCGTCGGGCGCGGGCCGATGATCGACATCTCGCCCTTGCAGGACGTTGACGAGGTTGGGCAGCTCGTCGATCGAGGTGCGGCGCAGCAGCGCGCCGACGCGGGTGATGCGGCTGTCGCCGTCGTCGACGGCCAGGCCCGCGCCCATCTTCTCGGCGCCGGAGACCATCGTGCGCAGCTTGAGGACGTCGAACGGCGCCCCGTCCTTGCCGACGCGATGCTGGCGGTAGATCGGGTGGCCCTTGGACTCCAGGCGGATGCGCCAGGACGGCGAGCGCGACGATCGGGCTGGTGAGCGCCAGGACGGTGGCGCTGAGCGAGGACGTCGAAGACGCGGCGCAGCGGCTCGGGCATCTCAGCGCGTGCCCTCCGGCGGATCCCAGCCGGCGGCGGTGCCGTGGCGGAGGTGGTCGACGAGGCCGAGGGCGATCGAGCCCTGGGTCAGGATGTAGTACTTGCCCAGCAGGAAGCGGGCGCGCGCGGACCGGGCGCGAAGGCGGCGAGGATCAGCAGCAGCTGCAGCCGGCGCAGGGCAGGCGGTGCGGTGAGCAGCGCGACGCACGTGCAGCGCCGGGCCGAAGTAGCGCAGCCAGCGGTGGGTGGCGATCATCATGGTGTACTTGGCCGGCCAGCCGCGCGGGTCCAGCAGGCCGCCGTGCAGGACGATCGCCCAGGCGTGGCTCATCATCCGCCGCTTGCGGGCGGCCTCGCCCTCGACGTCGGGGACCATCCGCTCGGTCGCGCGCGCCAGCGGCTGCTCGACGCAGCGCCAGCCGTCGCGGACCAAGGTGAAGGGGAACTTGAGGTCGTGGCCCATGACGGGGTCGACCTCGACGTAGGCGTCGCGGCGCGTCGCGTAGATCGCGCCGTTGCCGGCGGTGACGCTCGCCAGGTCGCGACTCGCGGGCGCGCAGGAACATCTCGTAGCGCCAGTAGACGCCCTCCTGGTTCGTGCCGCCGTCGGGGTTGACGAAGCGGACGCGGCCGCAGACGTAGCCGATCTTCGGGTCGGTCGCGAACGGCGCGACGAGGGCGCGCAGCGCGTCGGGCTCCCAGAGCGCGTTGGCGTCGGAGAACGCGACGAGCTCGGCGCCGCTGCGCCGCACCGCCGCGTCCTGGGCGGCGACCTTGCCGCCGCGCGGGAGGTCGAGGACGACGTCGGCGCCGGCGGCGCGCGCGGCCGCCGGCGTCCCGTCGGTCGAGCCGTCGCAGGCGACGACGATCTCCAGCCGGTCGCGCGGGTAGTCGAGCGCCAGCGCGTTGGCGACCTTGGCGGCGATGACGTCGCGCTCGGCGTGGGCGGCGACGATCAGCGAGACGGTCGGGAGCGTCGGCGTCGGCGTCGGTCGGCGGCCAGGACTGGCGGACGCTGCGGCGCAGCGCGGCCAGCGCCAGGCCGTAGCCCACCTGCGCCCAGGCCAGCAGGCCCGCCGAGATCCAGAAGGTCGCCCGTCTCACGAGCGAGTGAGCATGCCGCACGGAGCCGTGCGCCGCTGCGTCGTCGGCACCGTCACGCGCGCGCAGCGTCTCGTACAGCGCGAGGTGGCGCTCGGCGATCGCGCCCAGGCGTAGGTCGTCCGCGGCCGCGTGGGCGGCGGCGCGGGCGATCGCCGCGCGCCGGTCGGGGTCGGCCAGCAGCGTCGCGCAGCGCGGCGTGCAGCGCCGCGGGATCGCCGGGCGCGACCAGCTCGGCGGCGCCGGTCGCGGCGACCTCGCCGAAGCCGCCGACGTCAGAGAGCAGCAGCGGGCGGCCGAGGCCGAGCGCGGCGTAGAGGACGCCGGACTGGTCGATCTCGCGGTAGGGCAGCGTGACGAGGTCGGCGCGGCGCAGGACGCCGGCGAGCTCGGCGTCGGTCGACGAAGCGGGGCACGAGGCGGACGCCGGGCGGCAGCGTCGCCGGGTCCGGCAGCGTCCATGCGCGGCATCCCGACGATCCACAGCTCGCCGGCGGCTGCGCGCCGAAGCGCCGCCACGCGTCGAGCAGCACGTCGATCCCCTTGTACGGGCGCAGCAGGCCGGCGAGCGCGACGACCGGCGTGCCCGGCGGCGGCTCGGGCAGCTCCGGCGGCAGGCGCGCGTCGAGCGCGGCGAGGTGCGTGAACGCGCCGTGCGGGATGACGGTCGACGCGCGCGGGGTCGAGGCCCAGCTCGCCGGTCAGCCGCGCGCGGCCGTGCTCGGAGTGCACGACGACGTGGTCGACGCGCTCGTAGAGGCGGCGCTGGGCGCGCAGCTGGCCCGCGCGCGGCTCGCGCGGCAGGACGTCGTGGGCGGTCAGGACGGTCGGGCGTGCGCGCGGCAGCAGGTGCACGTCGAGCGGCTGGACCGTGAGCCACTGGAAGTGGACGACGTCGGCCTCGCGCGCCGCCGCGCGCCGGTAGGCCACCATGTCGGGCACGTGCTCGACGAGCTTGGCGGCGAGCCGAGCGCGCGAGCCGGGCGCGCCGACCCGACCGGCGCGGCGGTAGAAGCGCTCGTCGACCGCGTAGCCCTCGGCGGGCGGCACCTCGCCGTAGGCGAAGCGGCTCGTCACGAGCCGAACGTCCTGGCCGGCGCCGGCCAGCGCCGCCGCCAGCGCACGGTCATACGGCGGCGTGAA
This sequence comes from uncultured Conexibacteraceae bacterium, assembly GCA_963731005.1. Lineage (GTDB taxonomy): Bacteria > Actinomycetota > Thermoleophilia > Solirubrobacterales > Solirubrobacteraceae > Baekduia. The sequence continues at coordinate 845,225 of CAVSTZ010000002.1, forward strand.
GGCGGAGGGATCGACGACGTCGACGCGCAGGGCCACGACTCTATGGCTTCGGCCGCGCGCTGCGGGGGCATCGACGCACCGTGGTCCACCGGGCCTGCGAGCATCCACCGCGTGCCGCTGCGCGTGGGGATCGATCTCGTCAAGGCCAACACCATCGCCGAGGCGCTCGCCGAGCACGGCGAGCGCTACCTGCGACGGGTCTACACCGATGCCGAGGTCGCGCAGTGCGCCGGCCCCGACGGAGCGCCCGATCCGCTGCGCCTCGCGGCCCGCTTCGCCGCCAAGGAGGCCGCGATGAAGGTCCTGCGCCCCGGCGACGCGGCGGTGCCGTGGCCGTCGATCGAGGTCGTCCGCGATCCGTCCGGCGTTCCCGTGCTGACCCTGCACGGCCCGGCCGCCGCGCTGGCCGCCGCCGCGGGGCTGACCGCGTTCGCCCTCAGCCTGACCCACGAGGACGACTACGCCGCCGCGGTCGTCGTGGCGACATGATCGGACCACCGATCAAGATGCACGCTCCGAGCACCGATAATCAGGGTCGTGCCCTCTGCCGCTGCAGTCCGAGAGATCGTCAAGGAGCACGGTCGCCTGGCCGTGGACGTCGAGACCCTTGCCGACGAGGCCAGCCTCTATGAGGCGGGCATGACCTCGCACGCCAGCGTGAACGTCATGCTGGCGCTCGAGGACACCTTCGACGTCGAGTTCCCCGACGAGATGCTCAAGCGCAGCGTCTTCGAGTCGGTCGCCTCGATCTCCTCGGCGCTGGCCCAGCTCGAGGCCCAGGCGGCATGACCGTCACCGCCGATCGCGACGCCGCCTTCCTGGCCGGGATCGGCGAGATCGCCGAGATCGCCGCGCACCCACGCCGACGACGTCGACCGCAACGCCCGCTTCCCGATCGAGGCCGTCGACGCGCTGCGCGAGCCGGCGCGCCTTCTCGGCTCTCGTGCCGACCGAGCTACGGCGGCGACGGCGTCTCCTTGCGCGCGATCGCCACGGCCTGCTTCGACGCTCGGCCGTCGCTGCGGCGCGACCGCGATGGTCTTCGCGATGCATCAGATCCAGGTCGCGACGATCGTCCGCCACGCCGAGGGCGCCCCGCACTTCGAGGAGTACCTGCGCGCGCTGGTCGCCGAGCAGCGGCTGATCGCCTCGGTCACCTCCGAGGTCGGCACCGGCGGCGACATGAGCCGCTCGGTCGCCGCGCTCACCCCGACCGCCGACGGTCGCTCGTCGTTCGACCAAGCAGGCGCCGACGGTCAGCTACGGCGGCCACGCCGACGACCTGCTGACGACGCTGCGCGCCCACCCCGACGCCGCGCCCGGCGAGCAGGTCGCCGTCCTGCACCGCACCGACGCGACCACGCTGGAGCCCACCGGCACCTGGGATCCGCTCGGCATGCGCGGCACGTGCTCGCCCGGCTTCACCGTCACGGCCGAGATCGCGCCCGAGCAGGTGCTGCCCGCGCCGTTCTCGGCGATCGCCACCGAGACGATGGTCCCGGTCTCCCACATCCTGTGGTCCCACGTCTGGCTGGGGATCGCCACCGACGCCTTCGACCGCGCCCGCGCCTTCGTGCGCGCCGCCGCCCGCCGCGCGCCCGGCGAGCCCGTGCCCGCCGCGGTCAAGCTCAGCCACGTCATGACGCAGCTCTCGATGCTGCGCGGCGAGGTCCACAGCGCGCTGGACGAGTACCTCGCCGCCGCCGACGACCGCGAGCGCCTCGCCACCATGGCCTTCGCGTTGCACTTCAACAACCTCAAGCTGGCCGCCTCCGAGCAGGTGCCGCGCGTCTGCCAGGGCGCGATGGGCGTCTGCGGGATCGTCGGCTTCAAGAACGACACGCCGTTCAGCATCGGCCGGCATCTGCGCGACGCGATGTCCGCGTCGCTGATGGTCGCCAACGACCGGCTCCATCAGACCAACGCCGGCCTGCTGCTGATCGCCAAGGAGGTCTAGGACGTGGCCGCGCTGCCGCCCCGCCTCGCCCGACCAGGCGCAACTGCTCGACGAGCTCGTCGCGGCCGGGCACCTGATCCCGTCGCGGCGTCCCCGGCGTCTACGGTCGCGGCAGCGACTACGAGGACGTCCGGCTGCGCTTCGACGCCTACGTCACCCGCTGCGCGACCGCCGCCGGCGAGACGCCGGAGATCCTGCGCTTCCCGCCGGTGATCCCGCGCAAGCAGATCGAGGATCTCGGCTACCTGGAGAACTTCCCGCACCTGGCCGGCACCGTCTTCGCCTTCGAGGGCACCGAGGGCCAGGCGCGCGCGATGGCCGAGAGCGCGGGCAAGCACGAGGACTGGTCCGAGCACCAGTGCATGAGCGACCTCGTCCTGATGCCGGCCGTCTGCTACCCCGTCTACCCCGCGATCGGCCGCCGCGGCCCGCTGCCCGCCGGCGGCGTGACGATCGACCCGGGCGGCTCCTACGCCTTCCGCCACGAGCCGTCCGGCGACCCGGCGCGGCTGCAGATGTTCCACATGCGCGAGCTGGTCCGGATCGCCGAGCCCGAGACCGTGCAGACGTGGCGCGACGGCTGGCGCGACCGCGCGCTGGAGCTGCTGCGCGGCCTCGGCCTCGACGCGCGCTTCGACGTCGCCACCGACCCGTTCTTCGGCCGCAGCGGCCGGATGATGGCCGCCTCGCAGCGTGAGCAGGAGCTGAAGTTCGAGATCCTCGTGCAGATCGCCGGCCCCGAGCCGACCGCGGTCGCGTCCTTCAACTACCACCAGGACCACTTCTCCGGGCTGTACGGGATCACGCACCGCCGACGGCGCAGCTCGCGCACACCGCGTGCCTGGGCTTCGGCCACGAGCGGATCGTCCTGGCGCTGATGAAGACGCACGGGCTCGACGTGGCCGCGTGGCCGGAGGAGGTGCGCCGGGAGCTGTGGTGAGCACGGCGCGCCGGTCTCGTCACGCTCTTCGGCGCCGACCCGGCGACCTACGTCGCCGCACGCGGTGCACGCCGCCGCGATCGCACCTACGTCGAGACCAACTGCTACGCCGACGTCCTCGATCGAGCTGCTGCACGCTCGCGGCGACGAGCCGCTGGCGGCGATCGGCTCAACCGTCCGCCTCGACTTCGAGGGCGACCAGTGGACCTTCTTCAAGCCGGATCCGGGCGACCTGGAGCGGCTCTACGGCGTCGACGTCCACGAGATGCAGCCCTACCGCGCGCTGCCCGACCAGATCGCCGAGCAGCTGGCGGCGGGCCGGACGATGATCGTCGAGCTCGACGCGTGGTTCCTGCCCGACACGGCGGCGACGAGCTACCGCCGCGAGCACGTCAAGACGACGGTCGCGCCCGAGGCGATCGACCGCGAGGCGGAGGTGCCTGCGCTACTTCCACAACGCGGGGCTCTACGAGCTGTCGGGCGAGGACTACCGCGGGATCTTTCGACTCGACGGCCCGGTCGACCCGGAGGTCCTGCCGCCCTACACCGAGTTGGTGCGCTTCGACGCGGGCTCGCGGCTGACGGGTCGACGCGCTGCGCGACACGGCGCGGGCGCTGCTGCGGCGCCACCTCGCGCTGCGGCCGGCGACCAACCCGTTCGTGCGCTTCGGCGCGGCGCTGGAGCGCGACCTGCCGGCGCTGCGCGACGGCGACCCGGCGCTCTACCACGCCTATGCGTTCGCGACGGTGCGGATGGTCGGCTCGGGCTTCGAGCTGCTGACGGCCGAGGTCGGCGTGGCTGTTCGGGGAGAACGGCCCCGCCCACCCTGCGGTCGACGCCGTCGCCGCGATGGGCGAGATCGTCGACGGGTGCAAGTTGTTGTCCTTGAAGCTCGCCCGGCGCCGGGCGTTCGATCCGGCGCCGGTCGTCGACGCGCTCGCCACCGCGTGGGAGCGGGCGACCGGCGGGCTGGATGCCGCGCTGGCCTGAGCAGGACGGCCTGGAGGTCGGGCGGCTCGACGGCTTCGCGGCCGACGGGCCGCCGCGTGACGACGCGGCCGTGACGTTCACGCTGCGCTTCGCGGCCGCTGCCACCCGCCGAGGGCGAGGAGGTCGTGCTCGCGCTGCGACGGGATCGCGACGGTCTTCGAGGTCGTGCTCAACGGCGTCGTGGTCGCCGAGGGGTCCTCGATGTTCGCGGCCCACGCCGTGGACGTCGGCGCGCTGCTGCGCGAGGAAGGCAATGACCTCGAGATCCGCTGCCGCGCGCTGAGCGAGGTCCTCGCCGAGCAGCCGCAAGCGCCCGCGCCAGCGCTGGCGGACCAAGGTGGTGGAGAACGGCGGCGCGCTGCGCTTCGTGCGCACGGCGATCCTCGGCCGCGCGCCGGGCTTCGCGCCCGGGCCGCCGATCGTCGGGCCGTGGCGGCCGGTGTGGCTGGTGCGGCGCCGCGGCGTCGTCGTCGACGACGTCGTGCTGCGCCCGCGCGTGGACGGCGACGACGGCGTCCTGGCCATCTCGGCGCGGCTGCGTGGCGGGATCCTGCCGGCGCAGGTCGAGGCGTTCGTCGGCGCGACGCACGCGGCGTTGCGCGTCGAGCCCGACGGTCGGGTGCACGGCGACGTGCGCGTCCGCGACGTCGAGCGCTGGTGGCCGCACACGCACGGGACGCCGGCGCTGCTACGACGTCGCGCTGGTGCTCGACGGCGGCGCGCAGCACGTCGCGTTGGGCGCGACGGGCTTCCGCACGCTCTCCCCCGGTCCGGCGTTCGACGCCGACCGCGACGCGCTCGCGCTGGCGGTCAACGGCGTGCCGGTCTTCGCGCGCGGCGCGGTCTGGACGCCGGTGGCCGAGGACGAGGTCGTGCGCCACGCTGCAGACGCTGCGCGACGCGGGCATCAACCTGGTGCGGATCCCGGGGATCGGCATGCCCGAGACCGCCGCGTTCCACGACGCGTGCGACAGTTGGGGTTGTTGGTCTGGCAGGACTTCAGCTTCGCCAACCTCGACTACCCGATCGAGGACGGCGTGTTCCGCGCGAAGGTCGAGGACGAGGCGCGGGCGCTGCTGGCACAGGTCGCCGGCCGGCCGAGCCTGGCGGTGCTGTGCGGCAACAGCGAGGTCGAGCAGCAGGCGGCGATGTTCGGGGTCGATGCGGCGCTCGGTCGCGGCGAGCTGTTCGGCGTGCTGCTGCCGGAGCTGGCACGGGCGGCGGGCGTCGACGTCCCCTACGTCCCTTCGGCGCCGTGCGGCGGCGCGATGCCGTTTCACCCGCGGACGGGCGTCGCCAACTACTTCGGCGTCGGCGGCTACCGACGGCCGCTGAGCGACGTCCGCGCGGCCGGCGTGCGCTTCGCCTCGGAGTGCCTGGCGTTCGCCAACCTGCCCGACGGCGCCGGTCGCCGACGGCGAAGGGCGTGGCGCGCGACGTCGGCGCCGACTGGGACTTCGCCGACGTCCGCGACCACTACCTGACCGAGCTGTACGGGTTGGTCGATCCCGCTGCGCTGCGCGCCGCCGACCGCGAGCGCTACCTCGCCCTCGGCCGCCAGGTCAGCGGCGAGGCGATGGCCGCGGTCTTCGGCGAGTGGCGCCGCGACGGCCTCGGGCTGCGGTGGCGGCATCGTCCTGTGGGCGCGCGACCTCGCGCCCGGGCGCGGGCTGGGGCCTGCTCGACCACCGCGGCGCGCCGAAGGTGGCGCTGGCGCCACCTGCGCCGCGTCGCTGGCGCCGCGCGCGGTGTGGCTCGTCGACGAGGGCCTCAACGGGGTCGACGTGCACGTCGCCAACGACGGGCCCGAGCCGCTGGAGGCCGAGCTGCACGTCGCGCTGCTGGCCGGCGGCACGCACGTGATCGCCGAGGCGACCGCGCCGTTGCACCTCGCCGCCCACGGCAACGACCACCCACAACGTCGAGGCGCTCCTCGGCCGCTTCGCCGACGCCGCCTACGCCTACCGCTTCGGCCCGCCCGCCCACGACGCCGTCGTCGCGACCCTGCGCAGCACCGACGGCGAGATCCTCTCCCAGACCGCCCACTTCCCGACCGGCCCACCACTGGCGCCGGCCGACCTCGGCCTCACCGCGACGGTCACGGCCGCCGACCCGCTCGTCGTGACGGTCGCCACCGAGCGGCTCGCGTGGGGCGTGCGGATCCACGCTCCGGGCTTGCGCGCAGACGACGACGCCTTCGTCGTGGTGCCCGGCGTGCCACGGTCGGTGACGCTGTGGCCCGTCGTCGCGGGCGCGTCGCCGAACGGCGCCACGGTCACCGCGCTCAACCTCATCGGTGAGGCACCAATCGGCGCGGCCGATGTGGCAGCCTGACGGCCCTTGGGCGTCGAGCTCTCCTTCTGCGTGGTGAACACCGACCAGCGCGAGCTGCTGGTCCATTGCCTCGACGCGATCGCCGTCGAGCGGGCGGCGCTGCCCTTCGAGACCGAGGTGCTGGTCCTCGACAACGCCTCGACCGACGGCTCGGCCGGCGCCGCGCGCCGCCATCCGACGGTGACCGAGGTCATCGCGCTCGACCAGCGCCGCGGCAAGGGCGAGAACGACAGCCATCTGCTGCAGCGCGCCCGCGGCCGCTTCTGCCTGCTGCTCAACGAGGACTCCGAGCTGCGCCCCGGGGCGACCGCCGCGCTGCACGCCGCGCTGACGCAGGACACGCAGGCCGCCGCCGCCGGCGCCAAGCTGCTGCGGCCCGACGGTCGCGTCCAGCCCTCGGCCTGGCGCTTCCCGACGCCGGCCACCGCGCTGGTCGGCGCGCTCTTCCTGCACAAGCGGCTGACCGTCCAGAGCCGCGGGCGCCGCACCCGCCGCGTCGACTGGGCCCAGTCGGCCGCGCTGCTCGTCCGCCGCGACGCCGCGCGCGACATCGGCTGGTTCGACCCGCAGTTCTTCGTGTACTCCGACGAGGTCGACTTCTGTCGCCGCCTCGCCGACGCGGACTGGCACACGCTCTGGGTTCCGAGCGCCGAGGCCGTCCACCACGAGCAGCTCTCCACCGGCGCCGTGCCCGAGCGGCGCATCGTCGAGCTCTCCCGCAACCGCGACCGCTACATGCGCAAGCACCACTCCGCGGCCGCCGCGCTTCGTCGTCCGGATCCTCACCGCGTGGACCTACGCGATCCGCGCGCTGGTCGCCACCATCGCCCCCGGCCACGACCCGCAAGCGCTACATGAAGCACGTCACCGCGACGCTGCTGGCCCAACCGCGGCGAAGGCCTGCGCGAGGCGGCCCACGAGTTCAACCGCGGCGGACCGACGCTGTAGGACCGTTGGCCTCTAGCGTCTCGGCCACGAGACGCTAGAGGTCGAAACGGGTCCGGCCTGGACGCCGCATCCTGCTCATCCCCATAGACCTGGCGTGCGTGCCGATCCACCTGCAGCGTCTGCTTGGACCATAACTCGCCTGGTCAATCGCGTGGGGATCTGACCATCAAACATTCGTCCGGGTCCGAACGAAAACCGGGGATGGAGAAACGCGGAGCATGCAGCGCCGCGCATATGCACCGGATGGGGGTGCGTCAGCGCGCCGAACGCAGGTTGCGCAGGGCGCGCAGCTCTGGGATGGAGACCACGCGCGCGGCGATCAACAGCGCTGGAGCGATGGCCAGTAGGGCCAGCCGGCTGAGCAGGCCCGCGGCCCCGTGGGTGGGCAGCAGCAGCTCGCCGCCGACGCCCACCACCGCGAGCACCGCGACCGCGGAGGCCAGCCGCCCCCATTCGAACGGCACGACGAACAGGCGCCGCGTCAGCAGGTGCAGGACCGCGACGATCACGACGTAGGCGCCGCACAGCGCGATGCCGGCGCCCGCGATGCCCAGCGGCCCGACGAGCGTGACCAAGCAGGACCACGTTGACCACCAGGCCGGCGAGCGGTCGCCGGGAAGTTGCGGGTCGTGACCTTCGCGCGGCCCGCGACGGTGATCAACACCAGCACCAACCCGTAGAGCGCCCAGCCCAGCGCCACCCACGGCAGCGCGGCCGACGCGCCGTAGTAGCTCGGGTCGCTCGCCAGCGCGCGAACGGCCCAGCGGCCGACCAGCGTCACGCCGCAGACGACGATGCCCGGTGACCGCGACGTAGGCCGTCGTCACCCGCGCGTAGAGGCGCGCGGCCTGCGCCTCGTCGGTGACCGAGTAGGCCAGCGGCGGCCACGCGGCCTGGAAGCCGCGCACCGCGACGATCACGACCGTCGACAGCTTGGCGGCGAAGCCGTAGCGGCCGGCCGCGTCGGCCGATTGGGCGTGCAGCAGGTAGGTCCGGTCGACGACGTTGAGCGCGAAGGCCGCCGCGTCGGCGGGGACCGTCGGGCCGCCGAAGCGCAGCAGCGCGACCGTCCGGCGCGGCGGACGGAACGAGACGCGGTCGCGCTGCAGGATCCAGAGGCCGATCAGGATCACCGTCGAGGCGCCGTAGTTGCCCAGCACGTAGCCGCGCGCGCCGTCGTCCGCGACGACCACCAGGATCACCGTCAGCGTGACGGTCAGCAGGATGTTGGCGATCGCCATCGATCACGTAGAGGCGCAGCCGCTCCTCGACGCGCAGCAGCGCGTTGGCGATCTCCAGGTTCGTGAAGGCCCACAGACCGAGCAGGCCGATCGACATCAGCGTCGCGTCGTCGTGGGCGAGGATCAGCCGCGACAGCGGCCCGGCGAAGGCCAGCCCGAGCAGCGTCACGGCGGTCGAGGCGTACAACGTCCACGACGTCACCGTGCGCGCGAGGTCGAGCCGCCGCGCGTGGTCCTCGTCGTCGAACCAGAAGCGCACGAACGCCTCGCCGATGCCGAAGCGCAGCAGGATCGACGTGAAGATGATGGCCGTCAGCAGGTTCTCGGCGTAGCCGTAGTCGGCCGTGCTCAGATGGCCGGTGTAGAGGCGGCAGCGTGACAAGCGCCAGCAGGCTCGAGAGGATGCTCGGGGCCTGGTAGGCGAAGGTGCTGGCTAGAAGACGGCGGAGGAGGCCGGCCATGCGGTCGCCGGCACGCTACCGACGCGGCAGGCGGGTGGGCGGGCCCACATTCCTGTGACCTTCTACGCTGCACCGCCGTGGCCGACCTGCGCCCCCTCTGCCTGCTGCTGCTCCCGCGCCCGCTGGACGGCTTCATCCTGCGCGACCAGGCCGAGGATCTCCTGCGCGCCGACGGCGTCGTCGCGGTCGACCCGCCGCGCGTGCCCTACGGCGCGCTGGCGCGCCTGCCCCCCGTCGCTCGGCGACGTGCTGGCCCACGGCGTCGCCAAGCGGCTGGTCCGGGCGCTGCGGCGCAAGGGCGACCGACCCAAGGTCATCGTCATCTTCCATCCCGTGCAGGTGCTGCTGGCGCGCGCGATCCTGGCGCGGGTCGACGACTGCGAGCTCTGGTACGGCCGCTGGGACCGCTACGAGCACGCCTACGACGCGGGCCCGCAGATGCGCGCGCGGCTCGGCGAGCTGCACGAGACCGCCGCCCAGCTCTCGTCGCTGACGTTCGTCGCCAGCGGCGAGCTCGCCCGCCTGGAGGAGGAGCAGGGGCGCGACGCCACGCTCGTCCCGCTGGCGGCCGACGCGTTCCCGGCGCCGGATCCGACCACGCCCGTGATCGCCGTCTCGCTCGGCCACCTCGGCTGGCGCACCGACTGGACGCTGCTGCGCGCGGTCGCGCAGCGGATGCCCAACCTCGTCGCTGCTGCTCGTCGGCGCCTGGCACGACGACGAGTGCCGAGACGACCCCGACTACGCGTGGTGTCGCGCGCATCCCGGCTTCGTCTGGCTCGGCGCGCGCTCCGACGAGGAGGCCGCGCGGCTGATCCTGTGCGCCGACGTCGGCATCGTCCCGTTCAAGGTCGAGCCGTTCAACGACGCCGGGCTGCCCTACCGGATCCTCAAGTACGCGCGGCTCGGCCGGCGCACGGTGACGCCCGGAGCTGGCGGGCGTGCAGCACGTGGTCGAACGCCGTGACCACCGCCGCCGACGCCGACGCGTTCGCCGCCGCGCTGACCGAGCGAGGCCGGCCGCCGCACCGACCCCGACGTCGCGCTGCGCGACTGGGCGCTGGAGCAGACCGCCGCCGACCAGAACGCGCCGCTGTGGGATCGTCTGCGCTCCTTAGGGATCACCAATGGCTGACGAGTCGATCGAGATCATCCGCGGCGGCGCGGAGCTGCTGGATGCGCCCCACGCGCTGTGGCTCGCGCTGCGCGACCATCACCATGCGATCGCGCCCGAGCTCGGCCCGGTGCGCGGCGACGAGGAGACGTGGACGCGGCGGCGCGGCGAGTACACATCGTGGTTGGCGCAGGACAACGGCGCGTTCTTGCTGGTCGCCCGTCGCGGCGACCAAGTGCTGGCCTATGCCTTCGTGCGGCCGGTGCGCCGCGACTCGACAACCTGGGCGCTCGGGCACGACGAGCTCGACATCGAGACGCTCAGCGTGTCCCCCGACGCGCGTGGCAGCGGCATCGGCAAGCGCATGATCGCGCTCATCCGCGAGGAGGTCGAGCGCGGCGGCTACGGCGGGCTGCAGGTCACGGCGATCGCCCAGAACGTCGACGCGCTGCGCTTCTACGAGCGCGAGGGCTTCGCGCCCGAGTTCATTCACTTGCGGGACACGACACGTAGGCCGTGAAGCCGCCGCGCCGCGGCCCGCGCAGGAAGCCGTCGGGCGGCGCGTTGGTCTTCGGGCTGGCCCCGTCGGCGAAGCCGTAGCGGCGCAGCAGCTTGTCGCCGACGAGCAGCAGCGCGACGCCGTGCTCGCGCGGCACGGCGCTGCGCGAGCCGACCTGCTTCTGGGACGCGTCGCAGGATCCAGCGCGTGTCGGGCACGAGCCGGTAGTTGGGCAGCGTGACCGCGCCGCAGCGGCGACCGGTCGCCGACCGGCGGGCGTGTGCAGCACCGCGGCGAGGTCGTCGTGGGTGCAGCGGATGAAGCGCAGCTCGGTGGCGAGCTTGTCGAACGCGTCGGCGCGGATGACGACGAACGCGAGGCCGGCGACGACCGCGACGCGCCAGCAGCGCGCGCGAGCGGGTCACGAGGTAGCCCGCGGGCAGGCACAGCGCGACGGCGGGAACCGTGAGGTAGCGCGGCAGCACCGACAGGCCCGCGATCGACGTGGCGAAGAAGGTCAGCGAGCCGGCGAGGAACAGCGCGAGCGCGACGTGGACGGCGCGGCGCGTCGCGCCGACGCCACGCGACGGCGATGCCCGCGACGGCCGCCAGCGCGACCGGCAGGCGCGCGGTGTCGACCAGGAACGACACGAAGTCGCCGGGCACCTCGGAGAACGAGCGCGTGCGGTTGAGCTCGTCGGCGAGGTCGGAGGTGGCGTGCAGGCGAGAACAGCGGGTCGCCGGTGACGAGCGCGTCGACCGCGCACCAGATGACGCGGCGCGATCACCGGCAGCGCGCACGATCGACCACAGCGGCCGCCCCGCGCGCCAGCAGAGCCAGAGCCAGTAGGCGCCGCCGAGCAGCCACGCCTCGGGCCGCAGCAGCCCGGCGAGGATCAGCAGGATCCAGACCGCGCGCCCGCCGAGGTCGGCGGTCGCCTCGGAACGTGGATGCGGGTCGCCTCGTGGTGAACTATTCACCACGAGACGACCCGGACCGCGCTCGCCGGAGCGCTCGGCCTCCAGCGCGCCCGCCCACAGCACGAGCGCCAGGAACGGCTCGTCGACGTAGGCGCGCGCCGCGTAGAGCAGCAGCGCGAACGAGGAGCCCGCCAGCAGCGCGGCGGCGAGCCCCGCCTGCGGTCCCACATCGCCGTGCCCAGCCGGTAGACGGCGTAGGTGAAGGCGACGTGGCAGAGGCAGGTGAAGAGCACCAACAAGCGATCGCCGTGCTCGCCGAAGAGGCCGAGCAGCGCGCAGATCACCAGGTACAGCGGATGCTCGGTCGGCGCCTGGTAGGCCTCGAACGTCGGCAGGTGGCCGTGCGACGATCTCGCGGCCCCAGACCAGGTGGTAGTAGGCGTCGTAGTTGGGATAGGTCGGGACGAGCGCCCAGAAGGCCACCGCGACCGCGGCCAGCGCGCCGACGACCAGCAGCTCGGTGCGGCGCGCGCTCATGGGGACGGCTGCGCCGCCGGCGGGACCGCCGGGGCGTCGGCCTCCGTGTCCGCCGGCGCGGTCCGTGACCGTGGCGGGGCGGCGAGCGCCAGCGCCAGGCCCACCCCGAGCAGCGCCCACGTCAGCGGGTCCTCGAGGAACGACGCGTAGCTCCACGTGTGCAGCACCAGCGCCGCGAACGCCGCGGCGACGGCCGCCCGCACCGGGTCACCGCGCACGCCGCGCGAAGCAGCATCAGGAACCCGCGCGACCAGCAGCGCCAGGTACACCAACAACCCGGGCGCGCCCTGCTCGGCGGCGACGGTGATCGGGATCGTGTGCGACGCCGACACCGCCTTCTCGGCCGAGCCCTTCTCCGCGCGGCGGTAGGCGCGCGAGAAGCGCCCGCTGCCGTAGCCCCTGCAGCGGCTTGTCGGCGAACAGGTTCACGCCGCCCTTGACGAGGTCGTAGCGCCCGCTGGTCGCCGTGTCGGCCGACTTGGAGGAGTTGAGGTCCAACCGCACCGACGACGGCGCGACGAGGACGAAGAGCGCGCCGACGACCAGCGCGGCCGCGCCGACGCCCAGCGCCCAGCGCGGGCTCCAGCGCGCGCCCGCCAGGACCAACAACCCCAACAACAGCGCGGCGAACGACGACTGCGACAGCGTCAGCACCAGCCCCGCCCACAGCACCGCCAGCACCGCCGCCGCGCCCCAGACGTCGCGCGGCGCGACGCGCCCAGATCAGCACCGTCGCGATCCCGAGCATCACGATCGCCAGGAAGCGCCCGTAGATGTTGGGGTCGAAGAAGAGCGAGTTGACGCGGAAGTAGCGTCTCGAACTGGTTGGAGGCGATGACCTTGGGGTTCAGGAACAGGTGGCGCGTCGCGTACTCCACGAAGCCGACCGCGACGAACACCAGCGCCAGCGCGGCCAGCACGCCGAGGACCTGGACGGCCAGCCGCCGCGTCCACGTGATCCGGGCCAGCAGCGCGAACAGCAGCGCGAACGGGCACGTAGAAGAAGACGACGTTCTCCAGCGCCTTGTCGAAGTCGTCGGAGTAGGACGCCTGGACCGCGTAGAGCACGACCGCGCCCGCCAGCAGCCACTCCAAGCATGGTGGCCTTGCGCTCCCGCAGCTCGCGACTTCGCGCCGAAGATCCGCGGGATCGCGTAGGCCAGCGCGCCCGCGCCGACGACGACGTACAGCGGCACCAGCAGGTTGGCGGTCGAGCCACCGGAGGCGATCGGGACGCGGAACGGCATCGCCGCCGCCGCGGCGATCGGGAAGGCCGCCGGCTTGCGGTCGAAGAGCATCGCCAGGCCGCGAGCACGACCACGCCCGCCACGACGCCGGCCACCGCGACCGACGGGTGGTCGCGCAGCGGGCGCACCTGCGTCGGTGTCCCAGATGTCGGAGATCAGCAGCACGGGCGCGAGGATCAGCGCGCCGAGCGTCGCGAGCGCACGCTGACGCGCGCCGGGCAGGACGCACGGCGCCGGCGGCGAGCAGGGCGGCGAGGATCAGTGGGAGAGGAGCGTCCACATCCGGGCCATCAGCGCGCTGGTGGCGGGGTCGGCGTTGGTGGCAGACGCGGTGGGCGAAGGACGGGAAGCCGGGACGGATGACGAGGCCCTTGCCGAAGCGCGCGGCGACGATGACGGTCTTGCTGCCGTACTCGACCGAGGTGACGGCGTTGGAGACGCAGGCTCGGCCTCGTCGCCGACGCGATCGGTCGCCTCCCAGGCGTCGACGCCGGCGAACAGGCCGTCGGCGCCCTTGAACAGGTCGATCTGCGGGTCCTGCGTGAAGACGCTCAGGTCGGTGGTCTTGCTTGACGAGCGGCGCGAGCCGCGCGCCGAAGAGGTCGGTCGCGCTTGGCCGGCGACGGGTCGGCCAGGCGCGCCCTTGGCGTCCAGCGAGACCGAGCGGCGCAGGCTGTCGGTGCCCAGTCGACACGACCGTGCCGCCGGCGCGGACGAACGCGCGCAGCGCGACGCGCACGCTGGTCGGCAGCCAGCGCGCGTCGCCGGGGATCAGGACGCCGTGGTGGCCGGCGAGCTGCGGGCCGCGCCGGCGGCCAGCGCGAGGTCGGTGGTGATGTCGTAGCGCTTGCCGTTGCGGTCGAGCCAGCGCAGCAGCGGCGCCTCGCTGCTCGGCGAAGCCCGACCGGCAGCCCGTCGCCGGCCATGATCCGCAGCGGGCCGCACGGGCACGCCGAGGTCGAGCGTGTTGGGCGCGCCGTCGCCGTCGTCGTCGGCCGGGTTGCGGCCCTGCCAGGTGACGTAGGGCAGCACGACGAGCACGCCGCGCGGCTTGGCGCGCGTGCCGGCGATCGACTTGCGCGCCTGGACGGCGAAGACCACGCGCGTGGCGCGCGGCCGCGGTGTGCGCGGTGAAGACGTAGACGCCCGACGTGCCGCCCGGCGCCGGGAACGCCACCTTGGTCTTCGTCTTGGGCTTGGTCGAGCGCGCGCGGATCGCCGGCTCGCCGACGCGCCGGACGTTCCAGCGTGTAGCGCTGCTCGGCGGGCGTCGACCTGGATCTCGACGCGGTCGCGCGCCTTGGCGCGGCGTCACCGGCGCCTGGGCGCCGAGGTAGCGGACCGTGATCGCCGCCGTGGCCGGGCAGCGCTGCCGTGGGTCAAGATCGGCAGGCCCGCGCGGTCCAGCGGCACGCGACGTGCCGATGTTGCCGGCCGCGTCGCGCCACTGCGAGGACGACGAGGTAGGTGCCCGGCGAGACGCGCGCGCCCGTCGCCGTCGGTGCCGTCCCAGTCCCACTCGGTCTGCGCCCGCGCGCAGCGGGTCGGTCCGGACCAGCGCGCGGCGCGCCCGGCGCCGTCCGGAAGACGGTGGATCGCGCATGCGCTGGCGCCGAGCGCCGGGCCGAAGTGCACCTCGGCGCTTGCCGCCGCCGGGCTCGGGCAGCAGCTCGGGGCCGTAGCCCTTGCTCGGCGCCGATCGACAGCACCTTGGGCTGGGGCGGCGTCGTGTCCTTGAGGATCGAGCGCTGCGGGAACGACCGAGCGGCCGAGGTGGCGCAGCGTGATCCGCACGCGGTAGCGGCCGTCGGGCACGGCCTTGCCGTCGTCGTCGCGTGCCGTCCCAGCGCAGCGCGGGCTTGATCGGCGCGTAGGCGGCGAGGTGGCGGTCGTCGAGCAGCGTGCGGACCGGGTCGCCGTCGCTGTTGACGATCTCGACGGTGACGTCGTCGGCCTTCTTGACCTCGAACGTGATCCGCGCGCGGTCCAGGCGCCCGTCGCCGTTGGGCGAGAAGACGTAGTCAGGCGTGTGAACTGCTGGACGACGCTCGGCGCGTTCTTGAGCCGCTGCGCGACGAAGAACGCCGCGAACGTCGCGGCGACGAGCACGCGCGAAGACGACCGTCGGCCGTGCGCGGTCTCACGGGCAGAGCTCCACGAGCGACGCGTTGGGGACCTCGGCGGTGCGCTGGGCGTCGTCGGCGTGCAGCGCGGCGAGCGCGAGGCGGATCGAGCCGCGGTGGCAGACGACCAGCGCCGGGCGCGGGCCCGGCGCGGCCGCGTCGATGCCCTCCAGGACGCGCAGCTGCTGCTGGGCGAACGACTCGCCGCCGGGGAAGGCGAAGTCCGGGTCGGCCGCGCGATAGGCGGCGAAGCAGCTCGGGCTCGGCCGCCTGCACCGTCGTCGAAGGTCAGGTCGGTCCAGTCGCCGCAGTCGGTCTCGGCGAAGCGCGCGTCGTCGATCGGCTCGAGGCCGATCGCCGCGCCGACGATCTCGCCGTCTCGCGCGCGCGGGCCAGCGGCGAGCAGATCAGCGTCGCCCACTCGCGCTGCGCGGCGACGCGCGCCAGCTCGCGGGCCTGCTCGCGGCCGCGGTCGTTCAGCGGCGACCGGCGAGGTGGCCCTGGAAGCGGCGGTCGGCGTTGTAGTCGGTCTCGCCGTGGCGGGCGAGCGCGACGGTGGTCGACGTCAGGCAGGTCGGTAGGTCGTCCATCGTGTCGCGCGCGCAGGCCGAGCCGCAGCGTCTCGAGCGACAGCACGTCGCCGGGCGCGATGTTGCCGAGGTTGACCTCGCGCCCGAAGCGCTTGAGGAACCAGACCTGCTGGGCGCGCTGGGGCGCCTCGAAGATCAGCGTGCTCGAGGTCGATCGCGTGGACGATCTCGTCGATCAGGCCCATGCGGACCTCGCCGTCGGGCCGGAAGATGCCGGCGGTCCCGGACTCGCGCGCCTCGGCGATGACCTTCCACGCGCCGGCCGCGAGCTCGGCCTCGATCTCCTCGACCCAGCGGTACGGGGCCATGATCTCGCTCGTCGTCCTTGGAGCCGACCTCGGAGAAGACGGTGAAGCTCGCGCGCGAGCCGCGCGATGATCTCGCGCTTGCGCTCGCGGCTCCAGCGCGATCGTGCCGTCGGAGACCTCGACGTGGTCGATCCCCAGCTCCCTGCAGCCAGGCGACCAGCCCGTCGAGGCGGCCGTCGCGCAGCGCGATCTCGGTCAGCGTGCCGCCGAGGACGACCGGGCATGTCGTGCGCGCGGTAGCGCGCGAGCTTGGCGGTCAGGTTGCCGGTGACCAGCGCGGTGCCCCAGCCGAGCTTGACGATGTCGACGCACCGCCGGCGACCTCGATCAGGCCGTCGACCGTCGGCGCACGACAGGCCCTGGTCGAGCACGTGCGTCAGCCCGCGGTCGCGCGGCTTGGCGCTGCGCTCGGGGAGGTCGAGGAAGCCGGCCAAGAGCTGTCTGCCGGCTACGGGGTGGTCTGCGTCTGGGGCGACGGTGTTCTGGTCGGAGCCGACCGTCACGACCACCGTCGCCTGATCGCCGGCGATCGTCTTCGAGCCGGGCGACGAGCGGCTGGATCGCGTCACGGCCGACGTCGATCGCCTTGGCCACCGCGTCGGCCTCGGCGCGGTGGCCCGGCGCGAACTCGACGAGCGTCGCCGAGCGGTCCTGCGTCGCGGCGTTGGTCACGTTGCCGATCTTGAACCTGGTGTTCTGCAGCCGGTTGGCGACGCCGCGGGCCAGGCCCGGGACCGTGGTGCCGTTGAGCACCGCGACCGTGTAGCTGCCGGGCGCGGGCGCCGCGGCGGGCGTTGCGCCCGTGGCGCCGGCGGTCGTCTTGGTCGGGCTCGGCCGGCGTCGGAGTCCGCGCTGGGCGTGCCGATCGTGTTGGGCGTCTGGGTCTTCGTGTCGTCGCCGCCGCCGAGCGACGCCGGTGAGCAGGACGCACGACCACGATCGCGACGACGACGATCGCCGCCGATCGGCGCCGACGACGGCCAGGCGCGAGCCGTCGCTCGTCGCTCGGGCGTCGGCCGGGCGCGCGGGTGCGCGCGGCGTCGGCGCTGCCGGGGGCGCGCAGCGCGCTGTGCCGGGATCGGCGCCGGCGGCGACGCTGTCGGCCGCGGGCGCCGACGGCGCGGCGGCGCCGTTGGCGGCGGGCATCGCGGTCGCTCGGCTGGCCGGCGGGCGTTGGCCGTCGCGGGAGCGCCGCGGCGCCGCGCGGGCGTCGGCGCGTCGCGGCACCGCGCCGCGGTCGGCCGCCGCGGCGGCGGCACGGCGCCGCGGCAGGCCCGCCCTGCGGCCTGGCCGGCGGGCGTCGCGGCGGCGGGCCGCGGCGATCGCGGCGCGACAGCCGGCGCGCGGCGCGCCGACGGGCGTCGCCGGGCGCTGCGGCTGGCGACGATCGCGCGCTGCTGGGCGGCGGCGGCCGCGCGGTCCTGCAGCTCGGCCGCGCGCTCGGGCGCGCGGCCCGCCCACTCGCGCAGGCGCTTGACCTCGCGCGCCTGGGCGAAGTAGAGCAGCGACAGCACGGCGAGCCCGAGGATCGCGGCGAAGCCGGCGTAGGCGCCGTACTGGTCGATCTTGTCGGAGACCGAGAGGGCCAGAATCGACGACATGCAGGGCGCCATGCTAGAGAACGGCTCGGTCCGTCCCGCCGTGCGCCTCGTCGTGCACGCCGTCTCGCGCGCGTCGACGCGCGCAGCTCCGAGAGCTCGGAGACCTTCGCCGCCAGCGCCGCGGCGTCGCCCTCGAGCACGAGCAGGCCGATCTCGTCGAACATCGTCTCGACAGCGTCGCGCGTCCAGCGGCTCGCGCTCGGCGCGCAGGATCTTCTCGGCGGGCGTGGGCTGCGGGCGCTCGTAGGGGTTGAAGAGCTCCTCGTGGAGCTTCTCGCCCGGCCGGCGGCCGACGATCCTCGATCGCGATGTCCTCGCCGGGCCGCAGCCCCGAGAGCTCGATCATCGTCTCGGCCAGCTGCCAGATCGAGACCGGCTCGCCCATCTCGAGCACGAAGATCTCGCCGCCGCTGCCCAGCGAGCCGGCGCGGATGACGAGCTGGACGGCCTCCGGGATCGTCATGAAGTAGCGCGTCATGCGCTCGTCGGTGACCGTCACCGGGCCGCCGAGCGCGATCTGGCGGCGGAAGATCGGGACGACCGAGCCCGAGGAGCCGAGCACGTTGCCGAAGCGCACGATCGCGTAGCGCGTGTCGGGCCAGCGGTCCTGGGCCGCCTCGACGGCCCACTCGGCCAGCGCCTTGGAGGCGCCCATGACCGTCGCCGGCGTCGACCGCCTTGTCGGTCGAGACCAGCACGAAGCGCTTGACGCCGATCTCGCCGGCGATCCGCGCCATCAGCCGCGTGGCGAGCGCGTTGTTGCGCACCGCCTCGACCGGGTTGAGCTCCATCAGCCCGACGTGCTTGTAGGCGGCGGCGTGGAAGACGACGGTCGGCCGGTGCTCGGCGAAGCACCTCGCGCATCCGCTCGCCCTCCTTGCAGTCGGCGAGCACGACGGCCAGCGTCGAGGGGTGGACGTGGCGGTCGTCCTCGAGCTCGCGCTGGATGCGGAAGAGGTTGTCCTCGGCGTGGTCGAGCAGGATCAGCTTGCGCGGCGCGACGCGCGCGATCTGGCGGCAGAGCTCGGAGCCGATCGAGCCGCCGGCGCCGGTGACCATCACGACCTCGCCTGCGAGGTAGCGCGCCGACGCGGTCGAGCTCCATCCGCACCGGCTCGCGGCCGAGGATGTCCTCGACCTCGACCTGGCGCGCCTGGCGCACGACGTTGCCGCCGCCGGTCTGCAGCAGCTCGAAGACGGTCGGCAGCGTGCGCACCGGGATGCCGCGCGCGCGACAGGCGGCGACGACGCGGGCGCGCAGCGTGCCCGGCGCCGACGGGATCGCGATCATGACCTCGTCGGGCTCGACCTCGTCGAGGATCCGCGCCAGCTCGTCGGTGCGGCCCGAGCACGCGGACGCCGTCGATGCGCATGCGGTGCTTGGTCGGGTCGTCGTCGACGAAGCCGACCGGGCTGAGGCCCGAGGTCCGGGTTGCGGATGATCTCGCGCAGGACGAGGCGGCCGCCGTCGCCGGCGCCGACGATCAGCACGCGGCGGGCGTCGGGCTGCGGGCCGGAAGCCGCTGCAGCGGGCGCTCGTAGACCGTGCGGGCGATGAACCGCGCGCCGCCGACGAAGACGAGCGTCAGCAGGAAGAACAAGGCCAGGACGCCGGTCGGCACGCTGAGCGTCACGTCGCCGCGGCCGGAGCCGACGATCACCGGATGGGTCAGCGCGTTGAAGGCCGGGACGAAGAGCGTCGCGACGACGACGGCCTGCAGGATGCCGAGATAGTCGCGCTGGCCGACGTAGCGCCACCACTTCTCGTAGAGGCCGAAGAGCGTGAAGATCAGCAGCGACGCGACGACGACGTAGGGCAGCGTCGCCGACAGCAGATCGGCGTAGTCGTCCGGGATCCCGCCGTCGAAGCGCAGCCGGAAGGCGAGCAGGTAGGCCAGCCGCGACCAGCGCCGCGTCGATGCCCAGCTGCGGGAGCGAGTGGCGATGGAGGGGAAGCGCAGCCGAGCGTAAGCGCTGACGCATCCGCCGCATTGTAGGCGTACCACCGGCCTCAAGCCGCTGTTCGGGGTTCCGATCACCCGGTACATGGTGAGGGCCATCGTCCTCGGCGCCGGCGCTGCCGGCGAGCGACACGCGCGCGCGTTCCGCGCGCTCGCCGACCGCTGCGTCGCTCGCAGGGGTCTATGACCCGAGCCCGGAGCCGGCCAAGCAGCTCGCGATGGATCTGGGCATTCCGTGGCTGGAGACGCTGGAGTCGGCCTTCGACGAGGCTCACGTCGCGATCGTCGGCGGGACCGTCGAGCAACGTCCGGCGTTGGCCCGCGCCGCGCTGGAGCGCGGCCTGGACGTGCTGATCGAGCCGCCGCTGGCACCGACCGTCGAGCTGGCCCACTCGCTGCTGTCGGCGATCGTGCGCGCCCCGCGCCGGCCGATCGCGCAGGTCGCCTTCGACGAGCACTTCGACCCGACCGTCCGCGAGCTGCGCGCGCTGGTCGCCGACCAGACGCTGATCGCCGTCCACGCCGAGCGCCTGGATCCGGCGCCGTCCGGGCCGACGCCCGACCACGACGTCGTCTCCGAGCTGATGGCCCAGGACCTGCAGTTCGTCATGGCGCTGACCGGCGAGCCGATCGCCGCGACCCAGGCCGCCGGCCGCCGCGTCCGTCGTGGCGGGCCGATCGACCACGCCCAGGCGCTGCTGGTGATGGAGGACGACCTCGTCGCGAGCCTGATCGCCTCACGGGCCGGCGCCGCCCATGTCCGACGCATCCGGGTGACCACGACGACGGCCGAGATCACGGCCGACCTCGACGCCCGCCTGATCGAGGTCGTCCGCACGACCTCGACCGTCGGCCGCCACGAGTCGATCGCCCAGCGCGTCGAGCTGCCGTTCGAGGATCCGGCCGTGGCGCAGGCCGCGGCGTTCCTGCGCTACCACGAGCGCCGCACCTCGCCGGACGTCGGCATCGGCCAGGCGATCGCGTGTCAAGAGGCGGCGCTGGCGATCGTCAAGCGCATCGAGCTGATCGCCCATCGCCCGGCGATGCGCCGCGGGCCGCAGGCTGCTTAGGGCCGCTGGCCCCGCAGCGGGGCGAGCGCGAGCGTGAGGAGGTCGCGGGGGTCGCGGCGGATGCGCTCGGTGACGGTGGCCGTCGGATCGCGCTTGGTCACGACGACCTCGTCGGCCGAGGTCAGTTGTCGCATGCGGCCCGTCGCGATGAGGTCCTCGTCGACCGCGCCGAGCCGGCCCTCGAAGGTCGTGAAGACCGGCGTGCCGAGCGCGACGGCCTCGCGGTTCATGGTGCCGCCGGCGGAGATGACGAGGTCGGCGTAGGCGATCAAGCGACTGGGCGTCGATCGCGCGCTCGGGCACGATGAAACCGCCCGCACGCTCCAGCTCGGCGCGCTGCTCGGCCACGCGCGGAAGGACGACAACTTGGGCCTGCTCGCGCAGCGCCAGCAGCACGGTGCCGAAGAGGTCGTTCTCGAAGCGGTGATAGAGCGAGACCGACGGCGGCGTGCGAACGACGGCCATCGGCTGGGTCGGATCGAGCGTCCAGCTCGTCGAGCACCGCAGCGTCGGGCTCGAAGTCGGCGAGGTAGTACTCCTCCTTGAGCCCCGCGTAGGGCTGCACCTTGCCGCGCGCGCCGTACTGGTACAGCCGCTCGGGCGGGATCGACGTCGGGCACGACGACGGCGTTGCCCAGCCGGCAGTTGACGGTGTGCTGGACCGTCGCCCACTCGTAGTCGAACATCGTCGTGCGCGGGATCCGCAGCGCGAAGGCCGCGACCGTGACGTCGTTGGAGCCGTGGCCGATCGCGAGGTCGAAGCGCCTGCCCGCGGGCGAAGCGGGCCAGCGCCGCCGAGCGGTCGGCCAACCCGATGGCCTTGGCCCCGAGCTTGGCGCCGCGATGGTGGCCGATGACCTCGCAGTCGATCCCGAAGCGCTCGCACAGCGCGACCGTCTGGGCGAAGTCGCGCGCGGTCACCGCGACCTCGGCGCCGTCGGCCCGCAGCGCCTCGATCAGCGGGCGCAGGACGAGGACGTGCGGGCGAGTTGGTGAGGTCGAACCAGACGCGCAGGGCGCACGCCAGGCGCGGACGCTCGCGGATCGCCCCGACGACCTCGTCGACCTGCGCCGCGTCCAGCGCCGCCGACATCGGGATCGCGAGGTGCGTCCGCGCCGCGGCTCGTCGGTCCCCGGCAGCTCGTCGCGCCGGCGCCTACGTGCGCCATCGGCGGCTGGGCGTGCACCGGCACGCCGGTAGTAGGCGCGTGCGCCGATGCCCGGCGCGCTGCAGCGCCGGCCAGCAGCGCGTCGGCGTCCGGGTGGCGGATGACGTAGAGGTGCCACGCGGGCCGGCTGCCGTCGGTGGCGCGCGGGCAGCGTCACGACGCCGTCCAGCGCCTCGGCGTAGCGGTCGCCGGCCGCGACGCGCGCCGGCGGCCCAGGCGTCGAGGTGCGGCAGCTGCACGCGCAGGATCGCGGCCTGGATCTCGTCGAGGCGGCTGTTGTAGCCGATGTCGACGTAGTCGACCTTGTTCTGCGGAGCCGTGGAAGCGCAGCGTGCGCACGCGCTCGGCCAGCGCGGCGTCGCGGCAGGTGATCGCGCCGCCGTCGCCGAAGGCGCCGAGGTTCTTGGACGGGTAGAACGAGAACGTCGCGATCGTGCCCAGCGCGCCCGGGCGGCCGGCGGGCCGACGTCGAGCCGGCGGCCTGCGCCGCGTCCTCCAGGACCGGGACGCCGAGCGCCTCGATCTCGGCGATCGGCGCGACGTTGCCGAACAGATGCACGGCGATCACGGCCTTGGTCCGCGGCGTCATCGCGGCCTTGCACCGTCGTCGGCGGTGACGCACATCGTGTCCGGATCGACGTCGCAGAACACCGGGCGTCGCGCCGGTCGGCGGGATCGCCTCGGCCGAGGCCCAGAAGGTGAACGACGGGACGATGACCTCGTCGCCGGGACCGACGCCGAGCGCCCGCAGCGCGATCGTGATCGCCTCGGTGCCGTTGGCGACGCCGATCGCGTGGCCGGCGCCCAGGTAGGCGGCGAACTCGCGTCTCGAAGGCCGTCGACCTCGGGACCCAGGATGAACTGGCCCGCGTCGAGGACGCGGTGGACCGCGGCGCGGAGGTCGGCGCGCAGCGGCGACAGCGGCGACGTCGGGTCGAACAGAGGTACCGGCACGGCTGCAAGCGTAGCCGTGGCTCAAGCCGTCCAACCCAGCGACCGATCACCCCGTGTGATGAGTCCCTCCGCTCATTTCTGCGCGCGACGGCGCGCCCTGCCCTCCTGCCGCCACCCCGAGCGCTGACCGTGCAGGCCGTCATTCTGGCCGCCGGCTCGGCCCGCCGCATGCGTCCCTTCTCGGACGAGTGCCACAAGGCGATGCTCGAGATCGGCGGCACCACGATCCTCGCCCGCATCGTCGAGGAGCTGACCGACGCCGGCGTCACCGACATCCACGTCGCGACGGGCTACCGCGCCGAAGCGGTCGAGGCCTACCTGACGACCCAACTGCCGGGCCCGCGCTACCGCTTCCATCGCAACGACCGCTACGACGTCACCAACAACATCGTCTCGCTGGCGCTGGCACTCGACGGCGTCGACCCCGAGCAGGACGTCCTGCTGGTCGAGTGCGACCTCCTGCTCTCCCGCGGCCTGCTGACCCGCCTGACCCGCCACCGCCAGGGCACGCTGGCCGTCGTCGACCGCTACCGGACCGGCATGGACGGGACCGTCGTGACCGTGGCCGACGGCCTGGTCACGCAGGTCTTCCCGCCCTACCTGCAGGGCGACGACTTCGAGTACCGCAACACCTACAAGACGCTCAACATCTACCGGTTCTCGGCCGCGTTCTGCCGCGACACCCTGCGTCCCCTGCTGCACGAGCACCTCGCCGACGTCGACGAGACGTCCTACTACGAGGTCGTGCTCGCCCGCCTGGGCGACCTGACGTCGCACGCGATCGCCGCCGAGGTCGTCGACGGCGAGCCGTGGGCCGAGGTCGACGATCCCAACGACCTCGCCGCCGCCCGCTTCCTGTTCGAGCCCGCCAGCCGCGGCGAGATCCTCGCCGAGTCGCGCGGCGGGCGCTGGAACCTCGACCTCGTCGACTTCGACCTCGCGCGCAACCCCCACTTCCCGACCGAGGCGATGCTGGCCGCCACCCGCCACGCGCTGACCGCCGTCGTGACCGGCGCCGGCTCCTCCCAAGCGGTCCTGGACGAGAAGCTCGCCTGGTTCTTGGAGAGCCCGCGTGAGCGGGTCACGGCGCTCAGCGGGGTCTCTCAGGTCCTCCCCATCCTGGCTCGGCTGTGGAGCGGGCGCTCGGTGGCCGTGCCGTCGCCGACCTACGACGAGCTGGCACGCGTCTTCGCCGACGCGACGACCTTCCCCGACGCGCCGGGCATCGCCAAGGCCGGCGTCGAGCGGCTCGCCGGCGAGGTCGACGTCGTCGCCCTGGCCAACCCGAACACGCCGACCGGCACCGTCCTCGACCCCACCTGGCTCCACGAGCTCGCCGCCCGCCATCCGCAGACGACCTTCCTGGTCGACGAGACCCACGCGCCGTTCAGCGGCCGCACGAGCCTGCGCGCCCGGCTCGACGCGGCGCCGCTGCCCAACGTCGTGATCGTCGGCAGCCTCGGCGCCTCGCTGGGCGTCCCCGGCCTGCGGATCGGCTACCTGCACAGCTCCGACCCGGAGCTGCGCGACGCGGTCGCGGCGCAGTTGCCCCGCCGCCACCTCAGCTCGACGGCCGAGCACTTCGTCGAGATCCTGCTCAAGTCGCGCCCGCAGCTGGCCGCGTCGCTGGAGCGCTGCCGCGCCGATCGCGACTGGTTTCGGCTCGCGCTGCTGCGGATCGGGCTCGTCGCCGACGTGCATCCCAGCGGCGGCAACTTCCTGCTCGTCGGCCTGCGCGGCCCCGCCGCGGCGGCCGGCGCGCTGCGCGAGCTCCTCTTGATCGACGGCGCCATCGACGTCCCCGACGTCACCGCCGCCTTCGCCGACGGCCGGCCCCGCCTGCGGATCGCGGTCCGCCGCGCCGAGGAGAACGCGGCGCTCGTGGCCACCTTGACCCGCATGGCCGCGATCCCGGCCGACACCCTGGAGCGTGCAGCGTGACCCCCACCCCCGACGCCGCCGAAGAGACCCGCCAGTTCTGGGAAGGCCGCACCGCGGTGCAAGGACCGCGCGCGACCCGCTTCCACGGCGGCCACGACAACTACGACCTGCCCGCGATCCGCGCGCTCTGCCCGCCCGGCGCGTCGGTCCTGGATCTCGGCTGCGGCACCTGCGTCGTGGCCAACGAGCTGGTCGCCAGCACGCAGTGCCTCGTCCATGCCGTCGACTACGTGCCGGCGTTCCTGGCCCACGCCGAGGACCATCCGCGCCTGACGACCGCCCACGGCGACGTGCGGACCTATCTCGACCCGCAGCGCCACGACCTCGTCCTACTGCTCGGCGTCATCACCTATCTCGACGACCCCGCCGAGCGCCGCGACCTCTACCGGCGTTGCGCGGCGATGCTCGCTCCCGGCGGGACCCTGTTCGTCAAGGCGCAGTTCGGCGTCCGCGAGGAGGTCGTGATCGATACCGAGTCCGAAGCGCTCGGCTCGCGCTACCACGCGGTCTACCCGTGGCTGGCCTCCGAGGTCGCGCTGCTGTCGGAGTGCTTCGACGTCGAGGTGCGAGACCCGTACCCGGCCGAGTTCAACACCTACGACAACACCCACTTCCACCACCTCGTCGCCACCCGACGCGAGACCCCCGCCGCCGCGGTGCCCGCCGCCCGCCCCGCGATCGAGACCATCGATCCGCGACGCGCCGAGCAGGAGGCCAGCCGCGACCTGCTGGTCACCAACCTCCAGCTGCTGCACGACACGCTGGCCGCGACGCCGATCGCCGGCCGGACCTGGATCTTCGGCGGCCTGCACCTCGGCCTCGTGCGCGAGGGCGCCATCATGCTCCACGACACCAAGGACGTGGACTTCGCGTTCCTCGGCGAGGACGTCGAGCGTCTCGAGGCGAGCTTCCCGGCGCTGTGCGAGGCGGGCTTCGCACCGCACTTCCGCTTTCCCGGGCTGACCGACGAGGCGACCGAGTACTCCTTCATCAAGGACGATGCGAAGTTCGAGTTCTTCCGCCTGGATCGTGTCGGCGACGAGCTGATCTTCCACCACTACGGCCAGCTGCCCGACCGGTCGATCCGCAACCGCTGCGCGATCCCCGCCCAGCCGCTCGCCGAGCTGCGGCTCGCCAACCGCACGTGGCTGGCCGCCCGCGACGCCGACGTCGAGCTGACGGCGCTCTTCGACGACTGGCGCACGCCGAACGCGGACTGGAACTACCTCGAAGGCCCGTCGGTGCGCGAGACGAGCGTCTGGGACGACGCGACCTTCCATCTCTGGGGCGAGCAGTACCGCGTGGAGGCGCCCGCGGCCGACGCCGTGGCCGCGCCGTCGCCGCCGAAGGTGTCGATCGTCCTGGTCGTCTGCGACCGGCTCGCGCACACCGTGCGCAGCCTGCAGGCGCTCGCCCAGCTCGACGACGAGCCCGCCTTCGAGGTCGTCATCGTCGACGACGGCTCGACCGACGCCACGCCGCAACTGCTGGGCGGCCTGGAGGGCGACGTGCGCGTCCTGCGCAACGCGGCCCCCGTCGGCTTCGGGGCCGCGTGCGATCAGGCGGTCGCCGTGGCCGCCGGCGAGCAGCTCGTCTTCCTCGACGCCGATGCCGTGCCGGTCGCCGGCTGGCTCGCGGCGCTCAGCGCCGCGCTCGATCGCGAGGACTCCCCCGCCGTGGCGCTGCCTCAGTCGGTGCGCCCCGACGGTGGTCTGCATCCGCCGTCGCAGTGGCTCGCGCTCGCCGTCTGCCGCTCGGCGTTCACGGCGGTCGACGGCTTCGCGGGAACGGCGCGACCCGGCCGCTCGGAGAAGCGCAGCCTGCTCGACGCCCTGGCCGGCGCCGACGGCGCGCGGGCAGCACGCCCGCCCGCCGTCCTGCTGGCGGCCGACGAGATCGCCTAGAACTTCTTGACGACGAGCGCGATTCCGGGGTGGAAGTGGATGCTCGCCACGTCCCGGCGCAGCTTGGCCAGCGCGATCGGCGAGACCGCTGAGCGCACCTGCCCGGGCGGGTGCATCGCGTGGCCGCGGTTGACCGCGTCGACCAACGTCTTGGCGTAGGCCACCGCGGTGTCGGGGCCTTCGAGATCCTGGCCGCCGTAGTCGACGAAGTAGGACGTGCCGAGATCCTCGATCGCGTAGATCCCGCCGGGCATGACCTGCGGCCACAGGACCTCGAAGGACACGATCTGCTGGATCATCGTGTGGCCGCCGTCGTCCAGGATGAAGTCGTAGTTGCCGCCCAGCTCGACGACGAACGCCTCGAGCTCCGCGGCATCGCCCTGGTCGACCAGGCGCACCTGCGAGTTGGGGACCTCGTCCTGGTAGGCGAGCGTGCGCGCGTCGATGTCGATGCCGTGCAGGACCGCGTTGGGCAGGTAGTCGCGCCACATCCGCAGCGAGCCGCCGTTGTAGAGCCCGATCTCCAACATCCGCAGCCGCTGCTCGCGCACGTGCGCCAACCAGCGGTGGTACACCTGCGTGTACATGGTGCCCTTGTCGGTGTCGTGACGCTCGGCCAGGCGGCAGAGATCGGTCGGCTCGGGGATCGCGATCATGATGGCCTTGCTTTTCGGCGGCACCCGCAAGATGCCTGCTGTGGTGCGCGCTAGGCAGCCGCGCTGCGCGCCTCGCGGGCGTCGCCCAACCGGGCGACGGCCTGCATCTCGCCGCGGACGCGCGCCTGGGCCTCGACGACCTGGCCGAGGTCGCGCGCGGCGGCCTCCAGGTCCGGGCCGGCCGGCGCGGTCGACAGCAGGTGCTGCTGGAAGCGGGCGATTTCGGGGGCGCCGACGCTGCCGTGGCCGCGACGGCCCAGCCAGCCGGCGAGGCCCTCGACGGTGACCTCCTCGGCGCCGACGTCGCGACCACCGGCCGCGGCGAGCAGCAGCAGCTGGCGCGTGGCGCGAGCCAGCAGCTGGGCGCGGAAGCGATCGCCGTCCCAGGCCGAGAGCTCGGCGCGATCGTGGAGGTAGTCGCTGTCGTCGCCGTAGTGGTCGTACTGGACGTGCCAGCCGCCGGCGCGCTCCTCGGCGGCGAAGCGGCCGAGGCGCTCGGCGATCACCTTGCGACGGCCGTGCTCGGCGCTGCGGATCGGGTAGTGGCGCAGGACGAACGGCACCGGGAAGACGCGCTTGCCCTCGAAGAGGACGTCGTGCCCACCGTGCTGATGGAGGTTGACCGGCCCGGCCGGCTGCCCCTTCCAGGCCTTGACCTGCAACAGGTCGTACGGGCCCGGCTCCTCGTAGAAGCGCAGCGCCGCGCGCACGTCGGCGCCGGGCACGAAGCGATCCTGCGGCGTCGGGCGGAAGTTGACCAGCTCGAAGTTGACGGCGCTGAAGCCGAGCTCGTCGGCCTCGCGCAGGCCGTCGGCCAGCGTCGTGTGCGGCCACGGCGACTCGCGGAACTCGTCGGCGTTGACGAACAGGTACCAGTCGGCCTGCACCTCGCCGGTGACCTGCTCGACGCGCTTGAGGATGTCGCGCCAGACCATCTCGTCCTCGTTGCGCGCGTCGAAGCCCGACTCGTCGGGGAAGCGCTCGATGCGCACCAGGCCGCGGCCGAGCCACGGGGTCGCCGCGGCGACGGTGTCGTCGGTGGAGCGATGGTCGAGGAGGTAGACGTCGACGCCTTCTGCGATCAGCGCGCCGATCGCCGCGCCGATGACGTCACCCTCGTTGTAGGCGGGCATGACCGCCAGCGCGCGGAAGGGCCGCTCGACCTTGGCCAGCTCGGCGGCATGCGCCTCGGCGCGGGCCTCGGAGGCGGTGAGCACGGCCAGGACGCCGGGGGTTGGCATGTCGACGCCACTGACGGTCCCGTGCTCGAAGTCGTGGCGGCCGAGCGCCTCGGCGGCGGTGGCGACGTCCCAGCCCGGGACCCAGAGGACGAGCGCCTCGACGGCGGGGAGTGCGGCCGCGAGTTGGGCCAGCAGCGTCTCGGACGGCTCGCTGTCGACGAGCAGGACCCTGCCGTCGTGCTCTGGCGCAAGGGCGCCGTCGACGGGCAGGATGGAGCAGGCCGCGTGGCGGGCAAGCCGACGCGCGGCTACCAGGGCCGGGGAGGGAGCGTCCACCCCCCGGTCATCGGCACGGCCTGAAGGCCCTTGAGCCTTCAGGTCCCTGCAAGGTCGAACCTTTAGCCTTCCCGCGAATGCCCCTAGCCGCCATCCTCGTCCTCGCCGTCCGTCACCGACAAGCTGGCCGACTTCGCCACCAACGTCGTCGGCGATCTCGGGCTGCCCGGGATCTTCCTGCTGATGGTGCCCGAGAGCGCCTGCATCCCGATCCCGTCGGAGGCGACGATGCTCTTCGCGGGTTTCAACGTCAGCGAGGGCAAGTACAGCCTCTTCGCGGCCGTGGCGGTCGGCGCGATCGCCAACCTCGTCGGCTCGTGGATCGCCTACGCGATCGGCTACTACGGGCGCCTGGAGCTGCTGGAGCGCTACAAGGTCTTCCACGTCAAGCCCGAGCACCTGGCGATGACCGAGCGTTGGTTCGAGCGCTGGGGCTCGTGGGCCGTCTTCTTCAGCCGCATGTTGCCGATCGTCCGCACGTTCATCTCGCTGCCGGCGGGCGTGGCGCGGATGCCGTTCTGGCGCTTCTCGGTGCTGACGCTGGCCGGCTGCGTGCCGTGGATCCTGATGCTGACGCTCGTGGGCAAGGCCGCGCGCGACAACTGGGACGTGTGGAAGGACCGGCTGCACTACGTCGACTACGGCGTGGCGGTGCTGATCGTGCTGGGCGCGGCGTGGCTCGGGCAGCGCTGGTGGCGCGCACGGCGCGCGCGCCTGGCGACCGATGCCGCCTGAGCAGGGCGGCGCCGCCGCCGCCGCCGGCCGGGCGGGGTTTCCGATCGTCCACGCGATCGCGCTCGGCGCGCTGCACGGGCCGGCCGAGCTGGTCCCGGTCTCCTCCAGCGCGCACGTCGCGCTGATCCCGCAGTTGCTGGACTGGCCGTCGGCGCGACTGGACGACGACGTCCGCAAGGCCTTCGAGGTGATGCTGCACGCGGGGACGCTGGGCGGTCTGCTCGTGCTCGTGCCGCTGCCCGCCCCGGTGTGGGCGACGGTGGCGACGGTGCCCGCGGCGGTGATCGGGTTCCTGCTGGAAGGGCCGATCGAGCGCCGGCTGGGCGGCGTGGGCGCGACGGCGGTCGGGCTGCTGGCGGGCTCGGCGCTGCTGCTGGCGGCCGACCGGGCGGGTGACGGCGCGCGGGCGGCCGACGATGCGACCCTCGCCGACGCCGCCGTGCTCGGCCTCGCCCAGGCCTGCGCGCTGTGGCCGGGCGTCTCACGCCTCGGGCTGACTGTCGCGGCCGCGCGCGTGCGCGGCTTCGAGCGTGGGGCGGCGTTCGACCTCGGGCGCCGTGCTGGGCTGCCGGTCATCGCCGGCGCGACCGGGCTGAAGGCCTGGCGCCTGGCGCGCAAGCCGCCGGCGCCGGAGCTGCGCGTGGCGTTCGCGGCCGGGATGGCGGCGGCGCTGGCCTCCACGCTGGCCGCCGCCCCGCTGCGCCGGGCGACCTCGGTGGCGCTGCCCGCGGCCGAGCGCGTGACGCTGGCGGCCCTCGCGCTGCGCCGTCTGCGACGATCGAACCCACGAGCGATGCGGCCACATCGCTCGTAGCCCTCATCTGCGAGCATCGGCCGCTATGAGCGATGCGTACGCCGCCGCCGGCGTCGACACCGACCAGGCCGACGAAGGCGTCGGCGCCCTGGTCTCCGTCCTGCGCACGATCGAGACCGGCAAGCCGTCGCGGTCGGTCGTGCCCAGCGGCCACTACGCGTCGGTGCTGCGCGTCACCGACGAGCTCGGGATCGCGATCGCCACCGACGGCGTCGGCTCCAAGCTCGTCGTCGCCGAGCAGGCCGACCGGCTGGAGACCGTCGGCATCGACTGCGTGGCGATGAACGTCAACGACCTCATCTGCGTCGGTGCCGAGCCGATCGCGCTCGTCGACTACCTCGCCGTCGAGGAGGTCGACCCCGAGCGGCTGGCGCGCATCGGCGTGGGCCTGAAGGCCGGCGCCGAGGCGGCGGGCTGCGAGGTCCCGGGCGGCGAGCTCGCCGTGCTGCCCGAGCTGATCCGCGGCCATCCGTCACCGCAGGGCTTCGACCTCTGCGCGACGGCGATCGGGACGGTCACGATCAAGGACATCATCTTGGGGGATCGCATCGCCGCGGGCGACGCGATCATCGGCGTGCCCTCGTCGGGGCTGCACTCCAACGGCTACACGCTGGCCCGGCGCGCGCTGCAGGAGCAAGGCGGTTTGGGCCTCGACGACACGCCGACCGAGCTGGGCGGCGCGTCGGTCGCCGACGCCCTGCTCGAGCCGACCGTCATCTACGTGCGCGCGGTCCTCGAGCTGCTGCGCTCCGGCGTCGACGTCCGGGGCCTGGCCCACATCACCGGCGGCGGCCTGACCAACATCCTGCGCCTCGGCGGCGGCTACGCGATCGAGCAGCCGCTCCCGGTCACGCCTGTGTTCGACCTCGTCGCGCGGCTCGGAGACGTGGAGACCGCCGAGATGTGGGAGGTCTTCAACATGGGCTGCGGCCTGGTCGCGATCGTGCCCGAGGCCGAGGCCGACGATGCCGCCGCGATCCTCGCCGGCCACCACCCCGGCGCACGGCGGATCGGCACGGTCACCGATCAGGTCGGGACCATCACCGTGCCGGATCTTGGTCTCAGGTTCCCGCTGCGCTAGCGCCGCCGCTGCCGCCCTCGAGTTCGGCGACGCGCCGGCGCAGCACCTCGATCTGACTCTCCAACGCCTCGAGGCGCTCGCCGACCGCGGGATCCTCGTCCTCGCGGGTGACCGCTCCGCCGATGTCGGCGATGGTGAACCAGGCGTACGGGAGATCGCAGGCCGCGGCGATGACGCGTAGGTGCGTCTCCTCCGCGCGGCCGCGGACGGTGCCGAGATCCTTCAGCGTCGAGCGGCTGAGCGGCGTCTGATCGGCCAGCCGCTCCCAGCTGCCGATGTCGGCCAGGGCCATCGCGGCCCGGATGCGCCGCCTGATCTCCTCCTGCTCGAGCACTTGCTCGCGACGCTACGGAGGACAGAATCTGCCGGTGTTCGACAGATTGGCCGGATTGGGCAGTCATCAGCCTGACCGGCTTAAAATTGACAGAATCGGTTACCGCGGGTGTTGCTCGGCTACTCGGCGCGAGCGGCGACATCGGCCAGCTGGCGCGCGATGTCGGCCCAGCCGGTTCCGCGGGTGCGCCAGACCCGCTCGACGAAGGCGCGTCGCTGCCGCGAGTCGACCTGCTCGATAAGGCCCGCATCGCGCAGCTTTCGCACGTGATAGAGCGTCGCGCTCGGCGAGAGGCCGACGATCGCGGCCAGCTCCCGTGCCGAAGCGGGCCGCTGCTCGAACAGCACGAGGGCCTGGAGGCGGGCCGGATGCCCTAGTGCTGACAGGAAATCGGAATCGAGCATGGAGCCAGGGCCCGACCTTACGTCGTTCTGCTCACCCGTGCGGGTGTCACGTCTGTGACTGTTCAGCAGATCTTTCACAGTGGCTCTATCGTCCTCGTTGATGTCCGAGCCCGTCCCTGCCGACGTCCTCCGGGCGGTCGCGCACCCCCTGCGCCTCGCCCTGCTCGTCGCGCTGGAGGATCACGAACAGGCGCCGCGCGAGCTTGCCACGACGCTCAACGCCACGGAGCCCGCGATCGCCCACCACCTCGCGATCCTTCACGACGCCGGTTTGGTCACCTCCGCGACCGAACCCGGCCAATGGCGCACCGTTGAAGGCTGGGCGGAGATCTCCGCCTCACTCCAGCGCCTTCAGGACTCCTAGGGCGCGTGTTACTGAATTTCTGACTGAGTCCGCAGGCTGCCCGCCGAATATCGGGCATGGCGGCCGAAGCACGACGCGTCAGGGCACTGCGGGGACAACCGTGTGACGCTCGCCGATCACCGCCGCGGCGAGCGCCCGGTCCCAAGTCGCCACGACGAGCACGGGGTGGTCGATCGTGGTCGCGGACGCGAGATGGACGGCGTCGTAGCCACGCAGCCCATGACGCTCGGAAAGCTCCCCGGCAGCCCGTGCGAGCGTGTCGTCGAGCCCGATCATGTCCAACTCGTGGCACAGCTCGTCGATCACCCTCACGGCCGCTCGCAGCTTGCGCGTGTCGATCCGGCCACCACGGTGCGCGGCCGCGGCGGCGGCGCGGGCTTCGGGGTAGATCAGCCGGCTAGACGTGACGGCTTCTGCGCGATCCCACAGCTCCACCGCGACGTCCGAGCCCGGCTCGTCGAAGACGAGCTTGATCAGCGCCGACGTGTCGAAGTAGACGATCAGCGTCGCTGCTCGGCCACGAGATCCGACACCGGCGCGGTGGCGGCGAGCCGCTTGCGACCTTCGCGCCGTCGTTTCGGCCGCGTCGCGTCGCGCACGAGGCCACGTGCACGCAGGTCCGCGAGCGGATCGCCGACCACGAGTGGAGCAAGTCGCGCGACGCGCTCGCCCCGCATCGTCACGAAGACCTCGCCGCCTTGGGCGGCATGGCGCACGTAGCGACTGAGCTGATCGTGCAGCTCGCGAACGCCGACCTCGGCCTTCAACTCGATGTCATGTGGCGTCATGACCATGAGGGTAGACGCTACATCTGAGAACGTGCAAGCTCGGCATCGCTCGCCGCAGCCTTGGCCCGCTCCTCAGCCGGCGGCAAGGGCCGGCGCGAGCGCGACGGGCGGAGTCTCTGCGGCGAGGAAGGTGCGGAGCGATGCGGCGTCCGGCGTGAGGATCGTGTTGCCGGCGGCGTGGGCGAGGCGGGTGTGGCCGGCGGAGGCGGCGTGCAGCGGGACGAAGGCGTCGGTGGCGGCGTGCAGGGCGGCGTCGCGGCCGGGGGTCGCGTGTAGGAAGCGGACCTCGATGTCGGCGCAGTGGTCGAGGTCGATGCCGGCGGTGGTCGCGGCCGCGACGATGTGCGCCTCGATCTGCTCGGGCGTCGCCGTCGCGTGCCGGGTCGGCGACGAGGATCAGCGTGCCGGGCGTGCCGGCGGGTGCGGCGGTGGCCCAGGCGCCGCAGCAGCGCGGCGAGCTCGTCGCGGCCGCGGTAGGCCGGGACGGCGAGCAGGCGCGGGCGGGTCGCGGCGGCGAGGTCGAGGTCGACGGCGGGGACCTGCGCGATGCGCGCGGGGCGGTCGCTCAGCGCGTGAATCCGCTCCGCGTAGCGTGCGGCGACAGCGTCCCAGCCCAGCGTCGCGGCGGCGGCGCGGGCAGCAGCGCCGCGGCGTGCGCGCTCGTCGGCGCCGGCATCGGCGACCTCGCGCAGCAGCGCGACCAGCGCGTCGCGGTCGGGCTCGAGCATCCAGGCCTCGCCGGCCAGCGGCAGATCGCCGATCCGGCGCCCGGGCACCAGCGCCTTGGCCGACGGGATCCGCCAGCCGGCCGGCGGCCGGGCAGAACTCGTCGGTCGGACCGCCCGCGGTCACGATCGATCGGCAGGCCGCAGGCCATGGCCTCGAGGACCGGCATCGCGAAGCCCTCGCCGCGGTAGGGATGGACGAGCACGTCGCAGGCGCGGTAGAGCGCGGCGATCTCGTCGTCGGTGAGCGTCTCGGTGAGGTGCACGCACGCGCGGGCCGCGCGCATCCGCCGCCATGCGCAGCAGCTCTGCGCGGTCGCCGCCGCGGTAGACGCCGTCGGCGCCGAAGTCCTTGACGATCAGCGTCACGTCGTCGCGCCCGGCGAACGCCTCGCCATAGGCGCGACAGGAGCAGGTCGATGCCCTTGCGCGCGATCGCGCCACCGACGAAGAGGAAGCGGACGCCATCGCCCGCTCGCGCCGTCGAGCTCCAGCGCCGGACCGTCGGGCGAGAAGTGCGACAGGTCGACACCGTTGGGAACGACGTGCGACGCGGTCGGCGTCGAGCGCCGGCGTCGAGGTACATGTCGGCGCACGTGCTCTGACGGCACCCACAGCTCGTCGACGACCGTCGTGCAGCGGCGCGACCCACGCGGTCGGGATCGACCCGAACTCCCACGGCTGGATCAGCGCGAGGTGGCCCGAGGCGGGCGGGCGGAAGTCCGGCGGCCACTGGTGGCGCACCTCGACGTCGGCGGCGTGCGGCAGCGGCGTGGGTGCCGTGGTGCGATCAGTGGCGCCCGCGCGCACGATCAGCGCCGGCGTCGTCGCGCAGCGCGGCGGTCGACCTCGCGGTTGATGCGCGCGAGGCTCGTCGGCGCGTCGTGGTCGCCGACCCAGGCGACGACCGTCGGCGGCTCGTCGACGCACCCGCGACGGGCGCGCGCCCGGCGTAGTACGGCCTCGAGCTCGTCGACGTAGGCGCCGAAGCCGCGCGGCGCCTCGATGCCCGCCTGCAGGCGCTCGAGCAGGCCCGGCTCGACGGCGCAGGCGCTCGCAGCTGGCGCGCGAGGTCGCGCGGCGTCGCCGCCGTCGAAGGCCAGGCCGTCGACCTCGTCGCGGATCGCCTCGGCCAGGCCGCCCATGCGCGGCGCCAGCAGCGGCACGCGCGCGGCCAGGCACTCGCCGGCGACCAGCGGCGCGCAGTCCCACCACAGCGACGGGCAGCGCGGCGACGTCGACGCCGGCCAGCAGGTCGGGCAGCTCGGCGCGGCCGAAGGCGCCGCAGCAGCTCGACCACGCCGCGCGCGGTCGAGCGCGCGCAGGCTGCGCGGCCATCGCGTCGCTGACCTCGCCGTGGATCCGCACGCGCAGCGGCGCGTCGACGCGCTGCGCGGCCTCGACCAGCAGCTGCGGGCCCTTGTGCGCGTAGGCCGAGCCGAAGAAGCCGACGGTCAGCGCGCGTCGCCGACGCGACCCGGGCGCGCGGTCGCGGCCGACGCGCTCCCAGATCTCGTCCTGCGGCGGGCACCGCCTGGCGGACGACGTCGAGCGCGTCGGCCGGGTAGCCCTGGTCGATCAGCGTGCGGCGCACGCCGTCCGAGACGGCCAGGCACGCGGTGATCGCGCGCGAGAAGCGCGTCGCGGATCGTCGTCCAGGCGCTGCTGGTGGCCGTCGGGTCCGCGCGTCGCCGCCGACGCACGAGGCGCAGTCGGCGCCGCGCGTCGCCCGGGCCGCCGCAGAGGCTGCTGTCGCCGCGCAGCAGGTAGGCGCGCGGGCAGACCAGCCAGTAGTTGTGGGTGGTGAAGTAGGACGGCACGCCGCGGGCGGCGGCGACGTCGATGCAGCGCCGCGCCGAGGTTGTGCAGGTTGTGGAAGTGCACGACGTCGGGCTGCAGGCGATCCAGACGTCGCTCGAACGCCGCGGTGATCGGCGGGTCGTCGAGCTCGCGGTCCGGGCGTGCCGAGGTCGAGCAGCCCGTGCGGCCGGTTGTGCACGCCGACCAGGCGGACGCCGTCCTCCTCCCACTCGCGCAGCGCGTACGGCACGCCGGACGGGTCGGGCTGCGTGGCGGCGTGGAAGACCGTGACGTCCCAGCCGCGGCGCACGAGCTCCTTGGCGGCGAAGCGCGGGACGGTCGTGCCGCCGCCGGTGTCGTTCCAGCCGAAGGCGGTCATCACCAGCTTGCCCTTGTCCGAGCGCGGCGCGCGGCGCGGCGGGCAGCGCGCGGGCGCGCTGGCGCAGACCCGCCGGGCGAGCCGCGGCAGCGGCAGCGCGCGGCGGTCGAGGTGCGTCGGCCAGGCACCTCGAGCGCCTCGGCGCTCGGCGTCGAGCGGGGTGCAGCAGCGGCCAGTCGAGCTCGGGGACGAGCTCGCGCAGCGGCTCGCGGTCCAGCGACTCCCAGCAGCGCGCGCCTCGACCTGGTCGATCTCCAGCGCCGCGCATCGACTCGTCGGAGAAGTTGTCGCCGTGGCGGCGCAGCTTGATCAGCGGCTCGCCGCCGACGTGCGCGGAAGCGGAAGCCGCGGCGCGGCGCGCAGCCAGAAGTGGAAGTCCTGGGCCAGCGTGTAGTCGGGGTCATAGCCGCCGACGGCCTCGTAGACGCGGCGGTGCACCATGCCGCGTCGGATCGATGATGACGTTGTGGATCGCGCCAGAAGCACTCGATCAGCGCTCTGGCCGTGAAGTCGGCCCGACCGACTGGCGCCCGCGCTGGGTGCCGTCGGCGTCGATGATCGGCGGCGTCACCGTGGACGACGCCGGTGTCGGGATGCGCGTCGAAGACGGCGACCGAGCGCGAGATGCGGTCGGGCAGGCAGACGTCGTCGTCGCCGAGCATGCCGATCAGCTCGCCGCGGCCCTCGCGGATGATCGTGTTGTAGGCCTCGGCGATGCCCGCGGTTGACCTCGTGGCGCACGATCCGCAGGCGCGGATCGTCGAAGCCCGCCAGGACCTCGTCGATCTTGGGGTTCTTCGAGCCGTCGACGACGACCAAGACCTCGAGGTCGTCGTAGTCCTGGGCCAGGCAGGAGGCGACCGCCTCGGCCAGGTAGGTGTCGCGGGAGTAGGTGGCGACACCGAGCGTTACGCGCGGGGAGGGAGTCATCCACTCTCGGGGATCGGCACCGGGCCGACCGACTTGAACGAAACGGTGCGCCTCAGCCGAGCCGGACGTAGCCGGTGGCGCCGTCGCCACCGGCGTCGTGGGTGCGGCGGGTGACCGCGTTGGAGGAGTTGCCCTCGATGGTGTGGATCTTGCCGTCGGGATCGACGGACTCGACGATGCCGACGTGCTCGCCGCCCCAGACGACCAGGTCGCCGGCCTGCGGCGGCGTGCCCGACGCCGGCGGGGTTCCAGCGGCCGGTGCGCTGGGCCCAGGCCGAGACGGCGCCGACCGAGCCGAAGCCCTGGCCGGCCTCGCCGAGCGGGGCGCCCGCCTGTTGCGCGGCCCAGGAGACGAAGTACGCACACCACGGGCCGATGCCGCTGCCGGCCGTCGAGGCCCGGTAGTCGGCGATCCGCGGCGAGTCGTTGGAGCCCGGCGGCTGCTCGGCCTGGCCGACCTCGCCCTGAGCGGCGGCCAGCGCGCGCTGACCGGCGGTGGCCCCCGTGCCCGAGAAGCCGAGCGGGGTCGCGGCGCCCGTCGCCGTGGCGGTACCGGCCGAGGAGGTCTGGCCTTGGAGCATCGTCGCGAACTGCGCGCCGGCCGCGCTCGGCGCAGCGGTCGACGGCGGCACCAGTCCCTGGTGCAGCTCGGCGATCCGTGCGAGCACGTTCTCGACGCTCATCGTCACCGTGATCGGTCGCCCGCGCCGATCCTTCAACCGGTGCTCGTCAGGACAACGACCGAGGGGCGGCCCGAAGGCCGCCCCTCAGCGTCGGAGACCCGACGAATGTGCTTCGTGTCAGTCCTAGCCCAGGAGGCGCAACACGCTCTGCGGGGCCTGGTTGGCCTGGCTGAGCATGGCCGTGCCGGCCTGCGAGAGGATCTGGTTCTTGGTCAGGGCGACCATCTCGTCGGCCATGTCCACGTCGCGGATCCGCGACTCGGCGGAGGTCAGGTTCTCCTGGTAGGAGGCTGCCACCGACAGGGAGTGGTCCAGACGGTTCTGCACGGCGCCGAAGGACGCACGGGCGGTCGAGACGGCGGTGATGGCCGCGTCGATCTCCGAGATGTCCGTGGAGCCGCTCGTCGACAGCGAGGCGTAGCTCGTGCCGACCGTGGTCGCCAGGTTGACCAGCGAGATGCCGATCTGCTGGCCGTCGTTGGCGCCGACCTGGAACGACACCGTGGAGGAGCTGTTCAGCAGGTTGATGCCGTTGAACTGCGCCGAGTCGCCGATGCGGGTGATCTCGGACGCCAGCTGGTTGACCTCGTTCTGGATCGACGTGCGGGCGGTGTCGTCGAGCGAGCCGTTCTTGTACTGAACGGCCAGCTCGCGGACGCGCTGCAGCATCGAGTGAACCTCGTCCAGGTTGCCTTCCGCGGTCTGCACCATGGAAGCGCCGTCCTGGATGTTCTTCTGGGCCTGACCGAGGCCGCGGATCTGCGAGCGCATCGACTCGGAGATGCCGAGGCCGGCCGCGTCGTCGGCCGCGGAGTTGATGCGGTAGCCCGAGGACAGGCGCTGCATCGACTTCGAGATGGCCATCGACGTCTTCGCGAGGCTGTTGTAGCTGTTCAGCGCCTCGACATTGTGCGTGATGCGAAGGGACATTCGTCTATCTCCTTGATGACGTTTGTGTTGGGGTCCCACAGCGACTCCTTGTCGCTGCTTGCTGCTAGGCCGGATGATCGGCGGCCCATGTGGCGCGCTTGAGGTCTGTCCAGGCCGACCTGGACGAGAGGTTCAGACGCGAACGTCGATGTGCGGGCGCCCGTCGTCGGGCGGCGGCGGAAGCGCGGGCACGGGCGCGCGGCGCCGGCGCTGCTGCTGGGAGCCCTCGCGGTCGCGCTTCTCGGTCGAGCCGTCGGAGCGACGAACGGCCGGGATCGCCGGTGGCTGCGGTGGCCGCGGCCCGATCGGTTGGATGCGGTCCACGGCTCAGCCTCCTGTCAGCTCTGGGGCATGGCCGCCTGAGCGGCCTTCTGGGCTTCGGCGGGCGACGTCTCGCGGGCCGCCGTCTGGGTCTCGGCCCTGGCGATCAGGCGCCGGCGCAGGTCCTCCAGCTCGGCCAGCGCGAGGTGGCGCCAGACCGTCTGCACGATCATCCATGCCGCGAGGTAGCCGACGATGCCGCCGAGCACCCCGCGCTCGATCGCGTCGGGCCAGGGGAGGCCGGCGCCGCGCGCGAGCTTGAGGACGACCACGAAGGCGATCAGCCCGCCCCAGCCCTTGGCGATGGCGATGTGGCGCCGGGCGCGCGGGTGGGCGGAGAGGCGGATGCCCTCGGCGCCGTCGGCCGGCGCCGCCTCGGCGTTCTTGTCCTTCTTGGCCATCAGGCGAACCTCCGCCGCTGCTCGCGCGACATCTCGAAGGCCAGGTGCATCAGCCGGATGCGATCGGGCTGGGCGACGTCGGAGAACTGCAGGCCGACGCGGTCGCTGGTCTCCAGGCGCACGACGCGGCCGCAGCCGGTGACCGGCGGCTCGCCGTCGCCGGGCTCCAGCACGAAGCGCAGCTCGTCGCCGAGCTGGGGCGCCCGCAGGCCCTTGACGAGCATGCCGCCGCCCGAGAGATCGATCGCGTGTGCGTGCGTCGTCACATCATCCCCATCGGCCTCGGCCGCCAGGAGCGTGAGCGGGAGGTCGACCGTCGCACGCACGTACTCGCGGCGCTTGAGCAGCTGCGGGCTGCCGCGGTGGGCGAAGCGCACGGTGTCCTTCTCGCCGTAGCCGCGGCCGCTGCCGCGGCGGTGCTGGGGAACGTCGAGGCGCCCGTGCATGCGCGCGATGCCGTCGTCGTTGATGAACTCGATCATCAACGCGCTGCGCTCCAGCCGGGGCGTGGGCGTGGTCGGCT
This sequence comes from uncultured Conexibacteraceae bacterium, assembly GCA_963731005.1. Taxonomy (GTDB): domain Bacteria; phylum Actinomycetota; class Thermoleophilia; order Solirubrobacterales; family Solirubrobacteraceae; genus Baekduia. The sequence goes on from CAVSTZ010000002.1 coordinate 885,421, forward strand.
GCTCCAGCAGCGCGAGGTCGAAGAAGCCGGGGCCGGCCTCGGTGACACGGGCGAGCACGTGCTCGGTCTGTGGGACGGCAAGCAGCAGCTCGTCGCCGACGCTGGGCAGCAGGCGGGTCATGGCACGAGCTCGCGCGCGAGGTCGGTCGCCGACGCGGCGCGCAGCCCGGCCTCGACGGCCTGGCCGCGGGCCAGGTAGGAGAGCGGCAGGCCCGAGTCGATCGCCAAGCCGATGACGGTCCCGAGCATCTCGGTCTCGTCGGTGTGGGTGAGCACGAGCGCCCCCACGCCGAGCTCGCGCACGCCGCCGACGAGCTCTTGGGCGGCGGCGGGGCCGATCGTCGCGGGGACCGCGAGGTGCAGCTCGTCGGGCGCGAGCGCGTCGAGCTCGGCGCCGAGCGAGCGCAGCTCGCCGGTCGAGCGCGGGCTGACGCCGGGCGTGTCGACGAGCACGAGGCCGTCGCCGCGCAGGCCCGCGACGCGAGCGGCGCCCTCCGCGCCGCTCTCGACCGCGTGCAGGGCGACGCCATAGGGCGCGAGCAGGCGGCGCAGCTCGGCGCCGCCGTCGGGGGAGCGCAGCGCGATGACGCTGACGGGCATGGTGCCGTGGCGGGCGTGGGCGGCCGCCAGGCGGGCGACGCAGCGCGTCTTGCCCGCGCCGCCGGGACCGACGAAGCCGATCGACGCCGGGACCGCTGCGCAGCGGCGTGCATCGGGATCCGGCGCGCCAGCGCGTCGGTGACCAGCTCCTTGGGATCGGCGCCGGGCAGCAGCGGGGCGAGGCCGGCGATGGCCTCGTGGGCGATCGCCTCGGCCAGGCTCGCGCGCAGGCCGCGGGCGACGAGGCGCTCGGCAGCGACCAGCGCGGCAGGCGGCAGGCCGGAGACGGGCGCCGGGGCGGGCTCGGACTCGGCGGCGGCGAAGACCGGCTCCGGCTCCGCGATCCCGACGACGGGCTCGGGCTCCGCGGCGACGGGCTCGGCCTCGGGCTCCTGCTCGCCACCGAGGTAATCGAACATTCCCGTGGGCTGCTCGACGGGGTCGATCGCGGCGGCCGGCGCGGGCTCGTCCTCCTCGTCCTCGTCGATCCACTCGTCGTCGTCGTACTCCTCGTCGTCTTCGAGGATCTCGGCGTGCGGTGCCGGCGCAGGCGCAGGCGCGACCTCCGGCTCGGCCGGCGGCAGCCCCGCGTTGAACAGCGACGCCAGGCCCTCCGACCGCGGCGGCGCGGGCGGGAAGAGATCGTCGACGGTGACGTTGGTCGCGCCGGGCAAGCGCGTCGACCTCGGGCGAGGTCGCGGGGCGCGCCTGCTGCTGGCGCTCGTGGGCCTCGGCCAGCTGCGCGGCGAACGCGGCCGCGACGTCGGGACCCTGCGCGGGCAGCGGACCGGCGAGCTCACCGGGGCGCACCTCGACCTCGATCTCGCGCTTGGCGAAGAACCCGCCGACGCCGCCGCTGCTCGTCTCGCGTCGCGACACGATGACCGCGTCGTCGCCCAGCTCCTGGCGGATGCGCGGGACCAGCTCCTCGAGCGAGCGGCCGCGGTAGGTGAAGGTGTCTTGGTTCTTGGTGCCATCAGGCGGTCACGACTCCGATCGTCTCCACGCCGATCCCGGGTGCGATCTCGTTATACGCGCAGACCGAGAGCTGAGGCAGCGCCTGCTCGCAGAGCCGGCGCAGATGCCGGCGCACGCGAGAGGAGCAGATCAGCACCGGCCGCCGGCCGCGCGTGACGGCCTGCTCGACATGGTTCGACAACTGGTGCACCAAAGCCTGCGCGCGGGTGGGATCCATCGCGAGGTACTCGCCGTCGGGCGGTCTGGGCGATCGCGTCGGAGACCTCCTGCTCGAGGTGCGGATCGAGCGTGATCGCGCGCAGCGTGCGCTCGGCGTCGAGGTAGGGCGAGACGATCGTGCGGCCCAGCGCCTGGCGGGCGTACTCGGCCAGCAGCTCCGGATCGCGCGTGACGCGGGCGCGGTCGCCCGAGGCCTCGACGATCGCGCCGAGGTCGCGGATCGACACGCCCTCGCGCAAGAGCGCCTGCAAGACGCGCTGCAGCTCGCCGACCGAGAGCAGGTCGGGGACGACCTCGTCGACGACGGCGGCGTTGTGCTCCTTGAGGCTGTCGAGCAGGGTGCGCACGTCCTGGCGGGTGAGCAGGTCGGCGGTGTGGCGGCGGATCGTCTCGGTCAGGTGCGTGACGACGACGCTCTCGGCGTCGACCACCGTGTACCCGAGCGCCTCGGCCTCGGCGCGCTGGGCGTCGGTGATCCAGACCGCGGCCATGCCGTAGGCCGGGTCCTGGGTCGGGATGCCGGCGAGGTGTGCCGAACGCGTCGCCCGGGTCCAGCGCGAGCTGGTGGCCGGCCATGATCTGACCGCGCGCGACCTCGGTGCCGCGCACCTTGACCGACGTACTCGTGGCTCTGCAGCCCGACCTCGTCGTGGATGCGGACCGACGGGATGATCGTGCCGACCTCGGCCGCGATCTGGCGGCGCACGGCGCTGACGCGCTGCAGCAGCGAGCCGCCGGCGCTGCCGTCGACCAGCGGGACCAGGCCGAAGCCGATGCACAGCTCGAGCGGGTCGAGGTGAGCGCGTCCTGGACCTGGTCGCGCGGCGAGGTCGGCACGGCGCGGGCAGCGCGGCGGCGGCGGCGAGCCGCCTCGACCTCGGCGGCCTCGTCGGCGGTCGGCGGTCTTGGCCAGCGCGCGGCCGGCGAAGATGAAGAGGCCGCCGATGACCAGGAACGGGATCTTCGGCAGGCCCGGGATCAGCGCGAAGAAGCAGATGACGACGCCGGCGACCATCGGCGCGCTGCTGCTGGCCGCCGATCTGGCGTGACGACCTGCGTGCCGAGGTCCTCGCTCGCTGGCCGGCGCGCGTGACGATGATGCCGGTCGCGACCGAGATCAGCAGCGCGGGGATCTGCGCGGCGAGGCCGTCGCCGACGCTCAGCAGCGAGAAGTGCTGGACCGCCTCGCCGAACGGGCGGTGCTGCATGACGACGCCGATGACGATGCCGCCGACGAGGTTGATCGCCGTGATCAGGACGGCGGCCATCGCGTCGCCCTTGACGAACTTCGAGGCGCCGTCCATCGCGCCGTAGAAGTCGGCCTCCTGCGGCGATCTCCGCGCGGCGCTTGCGCGCCTCGTCCTCGGTGATCTGGCCGGCGTTGAGGTCGGCGTCGATCGCCATCTGCTTGCCCGGCATCGCGTCGAGGGTGAAGCGCGCGCCGACCTCGGCCACGCGCCCGGCGCCGTTGGTGACGACCACGAACTGGATGACGATGAGGATCAGGAAGACGACGAGGCCGACGACGATGTTGCCGCCGATGACGAAGTTGCCGAACGCCTCGACGACGTGGCCCGCGTCGCCGTGCAGCAGGATCAGCCGCGTGACCGAGATGTTGATGGCCAGCCGGAAGAGCGTGGTGATCAGCAGCAGCGACGGGAAGACCGAGAAGTCGAGCGCCTTCTTGACGTAGAGCGTCGTGACGACGATCGCCAGCGCGCACGCTGATGTTCAGCGTGATCAGCAGGTCCAGCAGCATCGGCGGCAGCGGGATGATCAACATCACCACGACCAGGACCACGACGCCGGCGGCGATCAGGTCGGTGTACTTGCCCAGCTTCTGCATCGAGGCGGTCATGCGATTGGTCCTCTAGGCGGGGCGAGCCGGCGGCGGCCGGCGACGCGGTAGACGTAGGCCAGGATCTGCGCCACGGCGTCGAACAGCTCCTCGGGGATCTGCTGGCCGACCTCGACGGAGGCGTGCAGCGCGCGCGCCAGCGGCGGGTCGGGGACGATCGGGACGCCGTGCTCGGCGGCGATCTCGCGGATGCGCAGGGCGATCAGGTCCTTGCCCTTGGCGACGACCGTCGGGGCGGCGGAGTGGCCGTCGTACTTGCAGCGCGACGGAGTAGTGCGTGGGGTTGGTGACGATGACGTCGGCGGTCGGGACGTCGGCCATCATGCGGGCGCGGGCCTGCTCGCGCTGACGGCGGCGGATCGCGCTCTTGACCTCGGCCGGGAGGTCCTGGCCCTTGCCCTCCTCCTTGACCTCCTCCTTCTTCATCCGCAGCGACTTCTCGTGCGAGTAGCGCTGGTAGACGAAGTCGACGACGCCGATCAGCAGGTAGGCGAAGGTCGCGCGCAAGGCGATGTGCTTGACCAGCGCGGAGACCGCGCCGCCGAACTGCAGCGGCGAGATGCCGACCATCGACGCGTAGTCCTGGATGTGGGGCAGCAGCGCGCTGAGCACGACCCACCGCCACGACGCCGATCTTGACGATGTTCTTGGCCAGCTCGACGAGGCTCTGCTTGCCGACGATCTTCTTGAAAGCCCGACTTCGGGTTCAGCCGGCGGAAGTTGGGCTTGAGCGCCTGGGACTTCAGGCGGATGCCGACCTGGGCGAGGTTGACGACGATCGCCGGCCAGCGCGCAGGCGCCCGCGATCGGCGCCAGGCAGATCGCGGCGTTCTTGCCCGCCTGCATCATCAGGTCGCCGATGGTGTTGATGGTGACGGGGTCGCGCTGCGCGCCGGCGGTCAGCGCGTCGTGGATGCCGTCGGCCATGCGCTGCGACCATCGAGGAGCCGGTGACGCCGAGCGTCGAGGAGGCCGGCGAGCACCACGACCGCGCCGCTGAGGTCGGTCGACTTGGCGACCTGGCCCTTCTTGCGCGCGTCTTCGCGACGCTTGGGTGTTGCCTTCTCGGTCTTGTCGGAATTCGACATCGGCGATCACCCGACCCGCAGCGTGTTGAGGGCGGCGCCGACGTCGGCCTGCAGCTGATCGCCGATCCAGCCGGCGACGAAGGGCATCGAGGCGCCGACGAGCAGCAGGCCGACGACGACCTTGGCCGGGATGCCGACCTGGAAGACGTTGAGCTGCGGGACGACGCGCGTGACCATGCCGAACGCGGCGTCGGTGAGGATCAGGGCCAGCAGGACCGGGCCCGGCGACCTCGATCGCGCTGGTGAAGACCTGGATGAAGGCGCCGTCGGCGCCGTTGACGATGTGGCCGAGCGACGGGTACTGCACGAGGTCGACGACGTCGTAGGTGCGCGCGAGGCCCTTGATCACCCAGGCGTCGCCGCCGATGGCGATGAACACCATCAACCCGATCATGCTGTAGGCGGTGCTCAGGACCGCGGACTGGTTGCCGTTGATCGGGTCGACCAGGCCGCCGTAGGAGAAGCCGATCGTCGTGTCCAGGAACGAGCCGGCGACCGCGAGCGCCGCGAAGGTCGCGGCCAAGGCGTAGGCGAACGCGCTGCCGACCAGCAGCTCCTTGGCCAGCAGCGACCCGATGCCCATGATGTCGGTCGGCAGGTGCATGCCCGCCGAGACGACCGGCGACAGGCCGATGGCCAGCGACACGGCGACGATCGCGCGCACGCGCGCGGGGACCATCTTGCTCGAGAACAGCGGCGCCAGCACGAACAGCGGCGACAGGCGGGCGAGCACGAGGAAGAACGCGAGCACGCGCTGCTCGCCGAAGTCGGTCAGCAGTTGCGCCGCGGAGTTCTGGAGCTGCGGTGCCACTACCCCACCATGTTGGGGATCGGACGTCCACAGCTCGGCGGTGTAGCTGAGCAGCTGGTTGAGCATCCACGGCCCGCCGACGACGAGCACGACCGCCATCGCCACCACCTTCGGGATGAAGGCGAGCGTCTGCTCCTGGATCGAGGTGACGGCCTGGATGATCGAGATCAGCACGCCGACGATCAGCCCGACGCCGAGCAGCGGCAGCGAGATCTTCAGCGCCAGGCCCATGGCCTGGGTCGCGAGCGAGATGACGACGTCCTGGTCCATCAGTGAAAGGACTCCACGAGCGAGCGGGTGACCAAGTCCCAGCCGTCCACGAGGACGAACAGCAGGATCTTGAAGGGCAGGCTGATGAAGACCGGCGGCAGCATCATCATCCCCATGGACATGAGGGTGGAGCTGACCACCAGGTCGATCACCAGGAACGGCAGGAAGATCAGGAAGCCGATCTGGAACGCCGTCTTGAGCTCGGAGATGATGAAGGCCGGGATCAGGACGTAGGTCGGCACGTCGGCGCGCGTCTGCGGGCGCTTGAGCTTGGAGAGGCCCACGAACAGGGCCAGGTCCTTGGTGCGGGTCTGGCGGAACATGAACTCGCGCAGCGGCTTCTGGCCGCGGCTCGAGCGCCTCGGCCTGGGTGATCTGGTTCTTGCTCAGCGGGTCGATCGCGTCGGTCTTGACCTTGGTGAAGGTCGGGGCCATGACGAAGATCGTCAGGAAGAGCGCGATGCCGACCAGCACCTGGTTGGGCGGCGCGGTCGGGGTGCCCAGGCCGGTGCGGATGAAGCCGAGCACGACGAGGATGCGCGTGAAGCCGGTGACGCAGAACAGCAGGGCCGGGACGAGCGTGACGGCGCCGACGAGGATCAGGAGCTGGACGGCGTTGCCGCCGTCGGCCGACAGCCCGTTGGTCGCGGCGATGATCATCGCGCGGTCCGGTCGCGCAGGCGGTCGACGGTGTCGCGCACGAGCCGCTTGATCTCGGCGGCCGGCCCCGTGGCCACCGGCGTCGCCTCGCCATCGACGTCACCGGAGCCGAGCTGCGGAGCCGACAAGAGCCCGAGGTCACGCGCCTCGTCCTCGGTGTAGGTGCGGATCGGGACGATGCCGTGCTCGGCGCTGCCGACGAGCACCAGCTCGCGGCCGGCGCGGATCAGGTGCACCGAGCGGTTGGGGCCCAGCGGCATCGACGCCTCGGTGCTGAGCCCGAAGCCGTGCGAGCGCTCCGAGGCGCTGCTGGACTTCTTCATCTGGCGCAGGACCCAGGTCAGGCCGTAGATGACGGCGACGACGACCGCGAGGCCGACGAAGGTGCGCGCCAACCCGCCGCTGGTTCCGCCACCGACGTCGGCCACCTTGGCCGGCGAGTCGGTCGGGCAGATTCAACGGCGTGGTCTCGCCGTAGGGGTCCTTGCCGGCGGCCAGCACGTAGGCCGGCGCCAACAGGACGCAGAGGAGTGCGACCGCGAGCGCGGCCGTGAGGATGCGATATGGCTTCACTTGGAGGGACTCGGTAGGTCGGGAGGGACGACCAGCCAGTCACATAGATCGGCCTGCGCGTAGGCGACTTGAGGGACGTGTCTGGACGACCGTTCGAGGCGTCAGAGCCCGAACGATCGCCCTAAGGCATTACGCCGCTTCGGGGAGCGCCGCGGGTGGCTCGCCGGCCGGCAGCTCGGCCGGCTCGAACGCCACGGGCGCGTTGACGTGCTCGGCGCCGTTGACCTCGGTGATGCGCAGCCCGAACTGCTCGTCGATCACGACGACCTCGCCGCGGGCGATCGGGCGGCCGTTGACCAGGAGGTCGACGGGCTTGTCGGCCAGGCGGTCCAGCGTGACCACCGAGCCCTGGCCCAGGCTCATCGTCTCGCCGAGCGACATGTGGGTGCGGCCGACCTCGACGGTCAGCTCCACGGTCACGTCGGTCAGGCGGGTCAGGTCGGCCTCGCCGGGGACGCCGACGACCGCGGGCGGATCGGTGTCCAAGGGGGTGAACTCGACGTCGGTCATGGTGATGCTCTCGCTTCCTTGCGGGACTTACTGGATCGCCAGGTCGGTGAACATGACGTCTTCTGCCTTGACATCGGTCTCGTGCTCGACGCGCTTGAGGACCAGCTTCTGCACCTTGAGCCGCGACTTCTCGCGTTCGAGGCGGCTGGCGGGGATGTCGGTGAGGGTGTCGGTGATGATCGCGCGCACGACGGCCTCCTGGGGCAGCAGGCCGTAGCCGTCGGGCGGCGTCGGCGCCTCCTTGCCCAGCTTGGCCACCTCCTCCTCGAGGTAGCCCTCCTTGAGGACCAGCGCGGCGTTGAGCTTGGCGAAGCGCCCGCTCTTGAGGTTGATCAGGAAGTCCTTCTGCATGATGTACACCTCGCCCTCGATCTTGGGCTTGGGCACGACGGGCTTGGGCGCCAGGACGAACTTGTAGACGCCACCGAGCACGAGCAGCAGGACGGGGATGATGATCTTGATGTTCTTCATGGCTTCGGGGCGAAGTTCGGCTTGATGGAAGGGATCTTGGTGGAGGTTTCGGCGGCGGCCTGCGCCTTGACCGGCGCCGCGCCGGTCGCGGTGACCTCGGTGAGGCGCGGCACGAGGATCTCGACGCGGCGGTTGAGCGAGCGGCCGCCGGCGGACTTGTTGGTGGCGATCGGCGCATAGGCGCCGCGGCCGGCCGCCGTCATGCGCAACGGCGAGATGCCGTCGTGGGCGAAGGTGCGGAAGATGGCGTTGGCGCGGGCCGTCGACAGGTCGAGGTTGTCGGTGAACTGCCCGCTGTGGATCGGCTGGCTGTCGGTGTTGCCCGAGACGATCAGCTTGTGGTCGGCCTGGGTCGTGGCCAGCAGGTGGGCGACGTCCTTGAGCACCGGCAGCGCGTCGGGCCGCGGCACGGCCGAGCCGCTGTCGAAGAGCAGGTCGTCGGTCAGCAGGCGGATCAGCAGGCCGTCCTTGGTGACCGTCGCCTTGACCTTGCCCGACAGGTGCTTCTTGGCGGCGACGTGGTCGATCTTCTGCTTGAGCGCCTCGAACTTCTTCTGCTCCACGTTGGTGCTGCCGCCCGACTTGACGGTGTCCTTCGGCGCGCCGACGTACGGCTGCAGGCTGGACTCCTTCGGGGCCGCCGACGGCGTCTTGATGTTCGTCGTGCCGCCGGCGTTCTTGATCGACTGGCCGCCCGGCAAGATCTTGCCCGAGAAGGCGTCCTGCAACGAATGCTGCAGCGTCTCGAACTTGGTCTTGTTCACCGAGGAGATCGAGAACAACACCATGAACAGCGCCACCAGCAGCGTCATCAGGTCGGCGTAGGTGACCAGCCAGCGCTCGTCCGGATGCTCGCCGTGGTCACCACCCCGCTTCTTCTTGCCGCCGTGCCCGGACATCGGTGAGACCTAGGCCGCCTGGGCGGCGTCATCGTCGACGGCCTTGAGCGCCGGCTTGGCCTCGGCGGCCTCGACGGCCTCGCGCTCGTCGGGGGCCAGGTAGCTGAGCAGCTTCTGCTGCACCATGCGCGGGTTGTCGCCGGCTTGGATGGCGAGGATGCCTTCGAGCACCAGCGTGCGCTCGTCGACCTCCTTCTGGCTCATCATCTGCAGCGAGTAGCAGACGGGCATGTAGACGACGTTGGCCGAGCCCACGCCGTAGAGCGTCGCGATGAACGCGCCGGAGATGGCCGGGCCGAGCGTCTCGGGCGCGCTCAGGTTGGAGAGCACGTGCACCAGCGAGACGACGGTGCCGAGCACGCCGATCGTCGGGGCGACGCCGCCGGCCTTCTCGAAGACCGCGGAGCCCATCTTGTGGCGGGCCGCCATCGCGTCGATCTCGGCGTCGAGGATCTCGCGCAGCAGGTCCGGGTCGGTGCCGTCGACGATCAGCTGCATGCCCTTGCGCATGAAGGGCTCTTCGATCGCCTCGATCTCCTCCTCCAGCGCGAGCAGGCCGTCCTTGCGGGCCCGCTCGGCGAAGGAGACGAGCGTCTTGACGCGCGCAGGCAGGTCGGGCGCCTCGGTCATGAACGCCTTCATGTACAGCTTCGGGATCGCCATGAAGCGCTTCATCCCGACGCCGGCGAAGATCGCGCCACCGGTCCCGCCGAGCACGATGAGCAGCGCGTTGATGTTGAGGAGCGCCGGCGGCGCGACGCCCTCCATGATGCCTGCCACGATGATGGCGGCAGAGGCGATTCCGATTCCGATTGCGGTGGCGGCCTTCATAAGTGTCACCCCCTGTCGTCGGCCATGGTTCGCCGGACTTCAGGGCGCTGGTACTAGCCCAGGGCCTTCTCCACGGCCGACAGGACGCGATCGACCTGGAAGGGCTTGACGACGAAGTCCTTGGCGCCGAGCTTGATCGACTCGAGCACCTTGGACTCCTGCCCCAGGGCCGAGCACATCACGACCTTCGCGCCGGGATCGACGGCGATGATCTCCTTCAGGGCGGCCAGGCCGTCCTTCTCGGGCATGGTGATGTCCAGCGTCATGATGTCGGGGCGCAGCTCTTGAAAGCGCTGCACCGCCTCGGCACCGTTGGCGGCCTCGCCAACGATCTCGTGACCGCCGCCCGTCAGGGCATCGGACACCATCTTGCGCATGAACGCGGCGTCATCGACGACGAGCACGCGAGCCATCAGACTGCAACCTCCGTAGGAGTGGGGGGATCGAGCGGAGCAGGGGTCAGAGCAGGTGGGTCGGTCGCGCCCAGGACCGTCTCGATGCGCACGGCCAGGCCGCCGTCGTCGGTGACCAGGAGGCGACCGGTGGCGAAGCGCATGCCGTCGGCGTAGAGGTCGATCGGCGACTCGACGGCGCGATCGAGCTCGACGACCGCGCCGCTGGGCAGCGCGACGATCCGGCCCGAGGGCATCCGCGTGCGGCCGAGCTCGGCCCAGACGCGCACGCTGATGTCGCGCAGCGCGTCGCCGAGCGGTGCGTCGTCGTGGCTCTCGGTCAGCCCGTCCAGCGCGCGCGTCATGCGCACGATGAACGCGTTGGGCACGAGCTGCACGAGCAGGCACGGCACGCCGCAGAAGGTGAAGGTGACGGCCGTGGCGTGGCCGGGGTGCTCCCAACCGGTGCCGCCGGCGTCGGCGTCGGCGAGCTGGCGGACGTCGGGCGGGGCGATCTCGACCTCTTCGCCGAGCACCTTGCTGGTGGCCAGCGCGGCGGCCGACATCATCTGGTTCATCGCCTCGCCGACGGCGGAGAACTCCAGCTCTGAGAGCTCGCCGCCGGCCTCGACCTCGTTGGGGTCGACGCCCATCATGGCCGCGGCCAGGCGCCGCGCGCCCTCGATGCCGATGACCATCACGTTGCCGCCGGTCACGCCGTCGACGTAGGAGACGTCGGCGCCGATCGCGGGGAAGATCGCCTCGGCGAAGGGCGACTGGTCGGGCGGGACGACCCGGACCGTGCCCGGCGCAACGCCGTCGGGGGCGAACATCTGGAGCACGCCCTGGACGGCCTCGGAGGTCGAGGAGCCCAGGTGCAGCAAGGCCTGTTCGGCGTTCATGGCTTTGACCTCATGACGATGGACTCATTCGTTGTCCGGGATTGGGTAGTCATGGGGCCTCCTGAACGGGACCGGTGATCTGGACGGCGCGGTGCTTGCCGCTGCGACCGCCGCGCGCGTGGTGCACGGGCGTGCGGTCGGCGAAGAGCGTCAGCTCGGTGTCGGCGTCGGCGTCGAGGCGGATGACGTCGCCGGGCGCCAGGGCGAGGATCTCGGCGAGCGTCAGCTGCGTGTCGGCGACCTCGGCGCGCAGCGAGACCTCGACGTGGCTGAGGCCCTCGTTGACGGCCGCGGCGACGACCGGGTCGCGCGTGGTCGACTCCTCGTCGTGGCGCGAGAACGCCGAGGCGACGGGCGCGATCGCGGCGTAGGGGATCAGCAGCGCCATCGTCGAGGACAGACCGTCCAGGCGGGCCTCGAGCGTGAGCACGAGCGTCGGCTCCGAGCCCGACGCGACTTGGACCGTCTCGGCCTGGGTGTCGACCTCGGAGATCTCCAGCGTCGTCTCGGAGACCTCGAACCAGACCGTGGAGAGCGCCTCGACGATCGTCCCGAACATCCGCTGGACGACCATCAGGTCGATGTCGGTCAGCTCACGGTCGCGCGACGCGGTGTCGGGGCGGCCGCCGAGCATCCGCTCCAGCGCGACCAGGACGACCGGCAGCTCGGCGCTCAGCAGCATCCGGCCCTTGTGCGGCGCCGTGTCGAGCTGGATGTGGACGGAGTGGTCGGGCAGCTGCGCGAACGCGTTGGTCCACGTGAACTGCCCGACGTCGATGACCTCCAGCTCGATGGCCGTGCGGTGCTCGGCGACCAGGCGCGTGGCCGAGCGCTCGATGAAGGTGTCCATGGCGCGGCGGATCCGCCGCTCCTGATCGGTCGTGAACTTCGTGGGCCGGGTGAAGTCGACCGTGCGCAGCCAGCGGGCGCGGCGGCCCGGGCGGCTGTCGGTGTCGACCGGCAGGTTGCCCTCACTGGCCCGCTCGAAGAGCTTCTCGATCTCGTTGGCGTCCAAGAACCCGCTCATGCGTACACGACCTTCGATTCGGTTCCCGCGCGACCGCCGAGCAGCTGCTGCTCGCGGCCGCCGGCCTCGCGGACGGTGATGGAGATGTCTGCGCCGACGTGGATGCGCAGCGTGCGGCCCTTGTTGCCGCCGGTCTCGGCGGCGCGGATCGGGATCCGGGCGGCCTCGACCATGCGCGTGACGGCCGCGATGTTGCGCTGCCCGATCTCCTGGCCGCTGCCGCCGCCGAACTGGAACATCGCGGCACCGCCGACCAGCACGGCCTCCAGCCGCGTGCGGCGGGCGCCGGTCGCGAGCACGAGCTCGATGCAGCGACGGGACCGCGAGGTCGGCGTACTTGTGCGGCAACGGCGGATCGGGCTGCGTGGCCGCGGGCAGCATCACGTGCGCGAGGCCGGCGATGCCGCGGACGCGGTCGATCAACGCCAGCCCGATGCACGAGCCCAGGCCGATGCACGCCAGGGTGTCGCCCGGCGTGCTGGAGACATGCGCCTCGCCCATGTGGACGACCGTCTCCATCTACAGGCCCAGCCGCTCCAGGAGCTGCTTGATCCCGCCGCGATCCGACAGCAGCAGGAAGGACAGAGAGCACTGCTCGCCCTCGACCATGAGGTTGGAGTCGAGGATCAGCGCCTCGTCGACGTCGTCGCCGCGACCGAGGAGGACCGAGGACAGGATGGCCCCGAGCATGTCCTCGACGACCTGCGGCGGCGTCGGCTCGATCACCATGCCGACCATCTGGGCGAGCACGTTGATGTAGTTGGTGCCGAGGATGTTGCCGACCTCGCCGAGCATCGACCGGCCGTCCGGGGTCGAGGGCTCGATGCCGTAGATGCGGCAGAGCGCTCGGGCGTCGGGATCGGGGAAGAGCAGCAGGACGATCGCCTCGAAGTCACCGACGACCGGCACGACGACACCGTGGCGCAGCTCCTCGGGCGCACCGGCGATGGCGACCGCCTCGGCCAGCGGCAGCGCGGCCGCGGTCGGCACCGAGATGTCGACGGCCTTGCCGAGCATCGAGCTCAGCGCGGTGCCGGCGTTGCCGGAGCCGATGTTGGCGAGCTCGCGCAGGGCGTCGAGCTGCATGTCGGTGAGTGCGTTCATGGCTTCCCTACAGATCGTCAGACAGCCGTGCCCAGCGCAGCGACGCGCTCGGCCACGGACAACGCCGGGTGGGTGTTCAGGGTCAATGCGTCGCAGTCGGCCAGCAGCACGATGTCGCCGTTGGAGAGCACGGCCGCCCCGGAGACCGCGGCCTCCTGGCCGACGTTGGCCGGCAGCGGGCGGGTGACCAGCTCGCGCTGGCCGATGAGCTTGGAGACCGACAGGGCCACGGCGCCGTCCTGACCGCGCACGATCACCACGTGGGTGTCGGGCGCCTCGGCGTCGGCGGCGCTGCCGGCCGAGCCGCCGAAGACGTCGACGCCGCGCCGCAGTGGCAGGGCCTCGTCGGCGAGGACGAGCATCTTGGCACCCGCGACCGAGCGGATCGGGTGGTCGTCGATGCGCATCGTGCGCTCGACGCGCTGCAGCGGGATGCCGAACGGCTGCCCGCCGGCCTCGACGACCAAGGCGGACATGATCGCGAGCGTGAGCGGCAGGCGGATCTCGTTGACGGTGCCCTCGCCCTGCACCGAGGTGACGGTCACCTCGCCGCCGAGTTCGCGGACCTTCTCGCGGACGGCGTCCATCCCGACGCCGCGCCCCGACAGGTCCCCGACCACGGCCGCGGTCGAGAAGCCGGGCGTGAAGAGCAGCTCGACGGCGGCGCGCATGTCGACCAGCTGCTCCTGCTCGCGCGTGATCAGCCCGCGGGCGACGGCGACCGCGGCGACCTTCTGCGGGTTGATGCCGTGGCCGTCGTCAGAGACGGTGATCGCGATCGAGCCGCCCGCGTGGCGCGCGGCGATCGTGAGCTTGCCGATCGGCGCCTTGCCGGCCGCGACGCGGTCGGCGGGCGACTCGAGGCCGTGGTCGAGCGCGTTGCGGATCAGGTGCACGAGCGGGTCGCCGATCGCGTCGACGACCGTCCGGTCCAGCTCGGTCTCCTTGCCGACGAGGTCGAGCTCGACCTGCTTGCCCAGGCGGGTCGCGACGTCGCGGACCAGCCGCGGAAAGCGCATGAAGACGGCGTCGACCGGGATCATGCGGATCTGCATGACCATGGCCTGCAGGGCGTGCGAGGAGCGCGTGAGCTCCTGCATCGCCTGGCCGAGGCCGGGCACCGAGGCCTGGGCCGAGAGCGCCTCGACGTGCGTGCGCTGCACGACCAGCTCGCCCATCAGGTGCATGAGCTGATCCAGGCGCGCGGCATCGACGCGGACGGTCTGGTGCTGGGCGCCGCGCTTGGCCGCCGGAGCGCTCACGGGAGCCGGAACGGCATCCACCCGCCCGACCGACATCTGCTCCAAGCCATCCTCCTCGACCGCGGCCAGGGGCGTGGGCTCGGCGACCGGCTCGGTGATGGCCTCGACCACGCGGGCGTCGGCGACGTCGGACACCGCGCGCACGGCGGCGGCGACCGCCTCGGCCGCGTGGTCGGTGGCCAGCAGCACCTCGATGACGGTGCCGGCGAAGCCGTCGACCTCGCCCTCGGTCGGCGTGGAGCGCAGCACCTCGCCGTGCTCGGCGACGGCGGCCAGCACCTGGAAGGCGCGGACAGCCGGCATCTGCGCGTCGGGCGCGAGCGCGGCGTGGATCTCCAGCACGATGTGCCCGTCGCCGACCGGCGCGAGCTTGGCCGGTCCGACGACGACCTCGGGCTCTGGCGCGTCGCGGTCGTCGCGGCCGCGGACCAGGCCGCCGAGGCGCTCGACGAGCAGCGCCGGATCGAAGCTCTCGACCCCGTCGGCGTCGATCGCGTCCACCGCGCCCGAGAGCGCGTCCAGGCAGGCGAGCAGGACGTCGACGACCTCACCGGTCAGGCCCGTGCCGCGCTGGCGCAGCAGCTCGAAGACGTCCTCCATCTTGTGCGTCAGCGCCGCCATGCCCTCGAAGCCCATGGTCGCGGCCATGCCCTTCAAGGAGTGGGCGATGCGGAAGATCGCGTCGACGGTCTCGCGATCCTCGGGCGCCTCCTCGAGCGCGACGACGGCGAGGTTGAGCTCCTGGAGGTTCTCCCGGCACTCGGCCAGGAACATCGGAAGGTACTCAGAGGTATCCATCAGAGCTTCCGATAGACGAAGGGGGATTCGGGCGCGAGGCCGTGGCGGGCCGGCTCTGAGACGCGCTCGGTGGCGCCGACCACCAGCCGGCCGCCGGCGCGCAGGCTCTTGGCCAGCCTGCCGTGCAGCGCGTCGCGCACGTCCTCGTTGAAGTAGATGACGGTGTTGCGGCAGAGCACGAGGTCATAGACCTCGGCCGGCGGGGTGATGCGCAGCAGGTCGCCCTGCTCGAAGCGCACGAGGCGCTTGAGCTCCTCGGAGGCGTGCCAGCGGCCGTCGGTCAGCTCGAAGTGGCCGGCGAGCGTCGCGGTCGGCGCGTCGCGGGCATCCTCGACCGAGAAGCTGCCGGTGCGGGCGCGCTTGACCATCCGGGCGTCGATGTCGGTGCCCAGGATCGTGACCACCGCGCGCGGGATCGCACGGCGCGCGATCGCGGCCAAGGTGTAGGCCTCGGCGCCGTAGGAGCAGCCCGCTGACCAAGCGCGCACGCGGTTGGTCTGGCGGGCCGTCGCGGCGAGGTCGGGGAGGATCCGCTCCTCGAGCGTCTCCCACTGCTCCGGGTTGCGCCACAGGCGCGAGACGTTGATCGTCACGCGGTCGAGGAACTTCTCCAGCTCCTCTTTGTCGGTCCGCAACGTGGCGGCGTAGGCGACGAGGTCGGTGGCGCCGCGCGTCGCGGCGAACGAGCGGATGCGCCGCTCCATCTGGCCGCGCTTGTACTCCAACAGGTCGATGCCGCAGACGCGGCGCAGCGCGCCGCAGAACGTCACGTACTCGTCGCCGGCGTCGCGGCGCGGAGCGGCGCTGGGGGTCGCGGTGCTCATGGCGCCGTCTCCGTGGCGATGGCCTCGGCGAGCTCGCCGAGCGGCACGACGACGTCGGCCAACTGCGCCTCGACGATCGCGCGCGGCATGCCGTAGACGGTGCAGCTGGACTCGGCCTCGGCGATGATCCGGCCGCCGCGCGCCCGCACCTCGCGGGCGCCGTCGAGGCCGTCCTTGCCCATGCCGGTCATGACGACCAGCAGCAGGCGCTCGCCGAAGAGCTTGGCGGCGTCGACGATCGTCAGGTCGGCGCGCGGCCGCAGGCCGCCGATGGCCGCCTCGTCGCTGAGCCGCGCCACGCCGTCGTCGCCCAGGCGCAGGTGGCGCCCGCCCGCGGCCAGCAGCAGCGTGTCGGGCGCGAGCGCCTCGCCGCCGGTGGCCTCGACGACCTTGAGCTTGGAGCTGCGATCCAGCCGCTCGGCCAGCGAGGCGGTGAAGCCCGCGGGCATGTGCTGGATGATCATCCCGCCGGCGCCCAGGGGCGACGGCAGCGCCGGGATCAGCCGCGCCAGGGCCCGCGGGCCGCCGGTCGAGGTGGCGATCAGGACGACCTTCTCGGCGGCGGTCGGCACACGACGGGCACGCAGGCGCGCGACGGCCGGCGCGGCCGAGAGCGGCACGCGCGGCGACTTGGTGGCGACGGCGGCCGAGACCGAGGCGGCGGCCGCGGTGACCTTCTCGCGCAGCGCGCTGACGAACTGCTCCAGCGGCTCGCCGAAGACGGGCTTGGCCACCAGGTCGAAGGCGCCTTCGGCCAGCGCGTCGACCGCACGGGCGCCGTGCGCGGGCGAGAACGCCGAGACGACCACGACGGGCAGCGACGAGCGCTCGCCGCGCAGGGCGCGCAGCACGCCGATCCCGTCCATGCCGGGCATGGCGAGGTCGAGCGTCATGGCGTCGGGGCTCAGCTCGCGGTAGAGCGCAAGCGCCTCGTCGCCGTCGGCGGCCTCCCCCACGACGTCGAAGCCCGCGTCGCGCAGCGCCTGCGTGAGCAGGCGGCGCATGAAGGTGGAGTCGTCGGCGACGAGGATCCGGGACGGCTTGGGGGTGCGGGCGGCGGCGAGCACGGGAGGGATTCGCGATCTCCGACCTAGGCGGCGGTGCGCAACTCGTCGGCGTCCTCGGCCGCGTCGACGGCGGGAGCGACGGCGCCCACGATCCCCTCGGGATCGAGCAGCACCACGAGGCGGTCGTCGATCTTGGCGATGCCGTCGATGGAGCGGCCGCCGGCGCTCGGCGCCTCACCGATCTGCTCGGCGTCGACGGTGATGACCTCCTCGACGTCGTCGACGATCACGCCGGCCATGTCCTGCGCGGTCTCGACGATGACGATCTTGGCCTCGCCGGTCTCGGCGCGCTCGACGCCGAGGCGGGTGGCCAGGTCGTAGACCGGGAGGATCTTGCCCCGCAGCGAGATCACGCCACGCACGCTGGGGTCCGTCGAGGCCACCGAGCGGGGCTCGGTGTAGCGGATGATCTCGTGGACCTGCGTGATCGGCAGCGCGTACTCCTCCTCCCCGAGGGAGAAGACGACGAGCTGCCGCTGGAGGGGCTCTTCAGGCATGCGGACTCCGATAGGAAGAACGGTCTTCCCGGTGATCGACCGGGCGCAGGGGCCCTTGAGAGCGGGCCGGGAGCGTGATTCAGCGCGAGAGGCGCAGCGATTGCGTCAGGACGTCGACGCGCCACGTGCGGATCTTGGCGATGACCTCGTCGACCGACTCGCAGACGGCGATCCGCTGCCCGGTCGTCAACGTGACGTGGCAGTCCGGAGAGGCGTCGACGCGCTCGATGAGATCGCAGTTGAGGAAGAACGGCTCCCGCCCGTGCGAGAGCTTGTGCAGCTCGATCATGAGTGCTCCTGAGGACTTGGATCAGCTGAGCCACGTCACGCCCGCCCGAGCGAACGCCCTCCGCGTCCGCGCGGGCGGCCGTGCCGTGACTCAGCTGGGGGAAAGCGACTAGCGCTTGAGGCTGACGAGGTCCTGCAGCATCTCGTCGGCCGTCGAGATGACCTTCGAGTTGGCCTGGAAGCCGCGCTGGGCGACGATCATGTTGGTGAACTCCGACGCCAGGTCGACGTTGGACATCTCCAGCGTGCCGCCGATCGTCTTGCCGAAGGTCGTGCCGTCGGGGGTGCCGACCTGCTCGGGGCCGGCGGACGGGTGTGCCGCCCAGCGGTTGCCCGAGAGACGCAGCAGGCCCTCGTCGTTGGGGAACTTGGCGAGGCTGATCGTGCCGGCGGTGGTGCGCGTGCCGCCACCGGACGGGACGTAGCTGACGTCGCCGTTGGTGCCGACGGCGACGCCGGAGGCGCCGTCCGGGATCTGGATGAACGTGTCGGAGGCCGGCGTCGTGGTCGTGTCGCGACCCATGACGTAGAAGCCCTCCGCGGTGGTCATGTACCCCTGGTCGTTGCGGATGAAGTTGCCCGCACGGGTGTAGTTCATCTCGGACGGCATCGTGGCCGGCGTCGTCGACGGGTCGCCGAGGCCGACGCGGAAGAAGCCGTCGCCCTGGATGGCGACGTCCAACGGGGTGCCGGTGTTCTGCAGCGAGCCGTCGCCCATGACGGCGTCGATCGAGCCGAGCTGCACGCCGAGGCCGACCTGGGCCGAGTTCGTGCCGCCGGTGTTGGGGCCCTCGGCCGAGCCGCCGTACAGCGTCTGCTGCAGCTGATCCTTGAACGTCACGCGAGAGGCTTTATAGCCGACGGTGTTGACGTTGGCCAGGTTGTTGGAGACGACGTCGAGCATCGTCTGGTGGGTGCGCAGGCCGGAGATGGCCGAGTACATGCCGCGAATCATGGGTGGAGGCTCCTTGTGGGGTCCTCCGGCTTCCCCGAATGGGGTCCAGCCGGGTGGTGGTGTTTGGCGTCCTGCCGCGTTCGTCTCGCCTAGGCGATGACGGCGCTGTCGATGTTCGTGAACACGTGGTCCTTCATCTGGTCGCGTGCCGACGGCCGTGACGACCGTGCGGTTGGAGACCGAGACCACGAATGCCGTGTCGTCCACGAGGACCACCGCGTCGCGGGCACCCTTGCCCGCGGCACGATCGACCCCGTCCTGAAGCCGCTGCATCACCGTCTGGTCGACGGGGAGGTTGCGGCGCTCCAGGCGCTGGACGGCGTGCTTGCTGAACGTGACGGGCTTCGTGCCCGCCGTGTCCCTGAGAACGTCCGCGAACGCCGGTCCTTGAGGCGTCTGGACGGATGGCCGGACCGGCTGCGTTCGCACGCCGACCTGCGTCGGCGCGGAGACGCCGGGCGGGACGAGTGCTGGGTTGAACGTACCGCTCATCGGATTACTTGATGTTGTTGACGAGGTCGGGATCGATGCCCGCGGTGCCGGCGACCGTCAACGACGGACCGGTCTTGGCGGAGATCTGGACGCTGTCCACGACACCGGTGACGGCCGCGCCGTCGGCGCCGGGGTAGGTGACCGTCTTGCCGATCAGCTGGGTGGCGTTGGCGTCCTTCTGGCGCGACAACGCCGCCGTCGAGGCCGTGGCCAGGTTGGTCAGCTGCTCGACCGTCGTCATCTGCGAGATGGTCTGGAAGTACTGGTTGGGGTCCTGCCCCGACGTCGGGTCCTGGTTCTTCATCTGCTCGGTGAGCATCTTCAGGAACCCGTTCTTGTCGACCGACGAACTGGCCGCCGTGTCGGTCATGTTGTACGCCGGATCGGTGTAGGTGTTGGTGACGCCGTCGATACTCGACATGAGGATCCGTCCTCTCGGTCCTGCGGTCAGGCCTGGACGTCGACGAGCGCGCCTGCGGGCGTCGACGGGGCGTGGGTGATGGTCAGGTCGTCCTCGGCGACGACGTCGTCGTCGGTCCCGAGGTCGTGCGTTGCGGACGCGCCGCGGCGGCCCGAACTGGCCTCGCGGGCGTCGCCCTGGTTGGAGAAGCCGTTCTGGCCGGCGCCGAGCTGGAGGTCGAGGCTGTGCAGCTGCACGCCCTTGTCCTCGAGCGTGCGGCGCAGCTCGGTGCCCGCCTGCTGGAGGGCGTCGAGGCCGGCCTGGTCGTGGGCGGCGATCGTCGCCACGAGCCCGTTGCGCGTGGTGCGCAGGTGGACGTCGACCTGGCCGAGCTCGGCCGGGCGCAGCTGGAGCACCGCTCGCGCGTTGCCGGCGCGGGTGGTGGCGATGCGGACCAGCTCCTGGACGCGCTCGGCGGTCTGGAGGACCGAGGCGCGGGTGAGAACGGTCCCGCCCACCCCTCCACTGGCGACCGGCACCGCCGTCAGCGGTGTCGCGGCGGGCTGGGCCTGCGTGGTGACGGTCGGCGTCGGCGCGGCCTGGGCGCCGGGGTCGGCGACCGCGGGGGTCGACGCGGCGGCGGTCGGCGGCGCGGTCGCGGCGTCGGTGGTCGGCGGCAGCGTCGAGGCAGGCGGCAGGTCGCCCTTTGGCTGGTCGCCGTTCTTGAAGTCCTTGGTGTGGCCGCCCTTGGCGTTGAGCAACTCGGCGGGAATCTGGAGCTTGCCCGCGGACGTGCCGTCGGTGGGTGCGGCGGAGCCGTCGGCCGTCGGCACGCCGTTCGCTGAGCCGGGCTGCGCGGCGAGTGCACCGACGGCGGCCTGCGCGGCCGCAGACGGCGGCGCGACCGTGCCGGTGGCCGGCGTCGCAGCAGCGGTGGTGGTCGCGGTGGCGGCGGTGGGCACGGCGGTCGCTGCGGCGGCGGCAACCGCGGCAGCCGCCGCGTCGGTGGTCGGCACGACCGGCGACGTCGGGGACTGCTCGTCCGGAGCCTGCGTCGCGCCGACGGCCTTGCCGTCGGCGACCGGCTGAGACGGCGCCTGCTCGGCCCCGGCCGCGGCCTGGGCGTCAGCCACGATGACGTTCTTGTCGTCCTCGGCTGCGGCCGAGGACGCGTCGCGGCGTCGCGCCTCCGACGGGATGACGTTCTTGTCGTCCTTGGGCGCGGCGGCGTCGCGGCGTCGCGGCTCCGGCTGGGCGGGGCGGTTCTTGGGGCCTTCCGCGGATGCGGTCCGGGCCGAGGTCTGACTCAGGAGGGCGGCGAAGTGGGTGGGTGGGGCCGCATTCCCTGAGGGTGGACTGGAGCCCCTGGGCCCCGTGCCCCCTCGCGCCGTGGCGGGCGGGGTGATGGGAAGCGCGGTCATCAGACGGTGCTGTAGTCCAGGGAGCCGGAGGAAGAGGTGTCGTCGTCGGTGCTGCTCAGCAGGCTCGCCGGCGACACGGGGGTGGTGGTCGAGCGGAACCGCGGAGGCCGTCGCGGGCGTCGTGGCGGTGCCTTCGGTACTCGGCCGCGTAGCCGAGCACCTTCTGCACGTAGTTCTGGGTCTCGGCGTAGGGCGGCACGCCGCCGTACTTGGCGCACGGCGCCCGGGCCCGCGTTGTAGGCGGCCAGCGCCTTGGACGGGTCGCCGCCGAAGCGATCGAGCTGCTGCTTGAGGTACTTGGCGCCGCCGTCGATGGCCTGCGCGGGATCGCTGGGTCGACGCCCAGCGCGGACGCCGTGCCCGGCATCAGCTGGGTCAGGCCCTGGGCGCCGGCGCCCGACTGCGCGCCGGCGTCGAAGTTGGACTCCTGGCGGATCAGGCCCTTGAGCAGCGCCGGGTCGATCCCGTACTTGGTGGCCGCGGCCGTGATCTGCGCGTCGTATTGCGTGGCCGCGCCGCCACCGAGGGTGGTCGGGGTAGCGGCGGTCCCGGTCGTCGCGGTGGTGCCGGACTGCGCACCGGCGAGCTGGGACGCGAAGCTGGCCGACGGCGTCGCCTGCCCGGTGAAGGCGGCGATCTGCTGCTGAATCTCGGCGACGCGCGCGCCGATCAGCTCGACGCTCATGCGGCGCTCCGACGTGCGTGGGCGCGCAGGCCCATCTCGTCGAGCTCGGCGTTCTCGATCCGCGCGCCGACCTGGCGATGGGCCTCGCGCTGGCGGGTCTCGAGCTTGTCGAGCACCTCGCGTGCGCGGCTGGCCTGCGTCAGCTCGGTGCGACGGCGCTGCAGCTCGTTCTCGTAGCTGTTCATCCGCAGCGCGGCGTCGGCCTGGTCGTTGCGCAGACGGTCGACCCACGCCTGACGGGAGACCAGCGCAGCGCCAGTCAACGGACCGAAGCCCTGAGCGATCGGGCCGCCCTGCGCGTCGCGCAGCCGCTGCTCGGCTGCCCGCAGCACCGCCTCGCCGCGCACGCGCTCGTTGAGGCTGGCCGCGAAGCGCTCCTTCGCCTGGTCCTCGTCATGGGCGCGGATCTCGCGCACACGCTGAAGGCCGAATCGGAAAGGGCGTGACATCTCGTTCTGGTTCGTCGGACGGTTGTGAGGTCTGTTGAGCGCGCTGGACGACTGTCGGACGCGCGCGTCAGACCGCGAGGTTCAAGGGCGGGATGGCCGACGGGCCGGTCGGCATGACCGGGTCGAGGGCGACGTCGGCGACCGCGGCGGCGAGCTGCGGATCGCCCATGCCGGCGGCAGCCGGCTCGCCGACCGTCGCGCCGATGACGCCGACGGTGCGCAGCAGCTGGTCGTCGGAGTCCGGGCCGGGCACGGCCTCGTCGGGCTTCTGCTTGAGGAAGCCGTCGATCGCGTCCTTCAGGTCGATCGCCGTGTCGGTCAGCGGGTCGCTGCCGCGCTCGTAGGCGCCGATCGCGATCAGGTCGCGCTTGTCGCGGTAGGCGGCCATCAGCGAGCGCAGCCGCATCGCGCCTTCGAGCACGTCGGGCGAGCCGATCTCGCGCTCCAGGCGCGACACCGACTGCAGGACGTCGATCGCCGGGTAGTGGCCGGCGTGCGCGAGCTCGCGCGTCAGCACGATGTGGCCGTCGAGGATCGACCGCACGGAGTCGGCGACCGGCTCGTTCATGTCGTCACCGTCGACCAAGACGGTGTACAACGCGGTGATCGACCCGTCCGAGCTGGTGCCCGACCGCTCCAGGAGCTTGGGCAGCAGCGCGAAGACCGACGGCGTGTAGCCGCGCGTCGCGGGCGGCTCGCCGATCGCCAGCCCCACCTCGCGCTGGGCCATGGCAAAGCGCGTGACCGAGTCCATCATCAACATGACGTCGGCGCCCTGGTCGCGGAAGTGCTCGGCGATCGTCGTGGCGGTCAGCGCCGCCTTGATGCGCACCAGCGCGGGCTGATCGGAGGTCGCGACGACGACGACCGAGCGCGCGATCGCGGGCCCGAGGTCGCGGTCGATGAACTCCTTGACCTCGCGACCACGCTCGCCGACGAGGCAGATGACGTTGATGTCGGCCGACGTCGACCGGGCGATCATGCCCAGCAGTGACGACTTGCCGACGCCCGAGCCGGCGAAGATGCCCAGCCGCTGGCCACGGCCGCAGGGGACGAGCGAGTCGAGCGCGCGGACGCCGAGCGTCACGCGATCGGTGATCCGCGGGCGCTCCAAGCGGCGAGGGCGGCGAGCCGACGATCGGGCGCTGCGTGAGCGCCTCCAGCGACGGGCCGCCGTCGATCGGGTTGCCAAGACCGTCGAGCACGCGCCCGAGCAGCTCGGAGCCGATCGCGACCGAGACCTTGCGACCGGTCGCGGTGACGATGTCGCCGGGCCCGATGCCCTGCATCTCGCCGAGCGGCATCAGCAGCGTGCGGCCCGAGCGGAAGCCCACGACCTCGGCGCCGATCGTCGTCCAGCCGCCGGTGGCGGCGTCGCGGCCCGTGCGGACCTCGCAGACCTCCCCCACCTCGGCCTCCAGGCCGGTCGCCTCGACGATCAGCCCGATCAGGTCCATGACGCGGCCGTGGCGGCGGTGCAGGTCGGCGCGCGAGACCGCGCGGCCGAAGTCGGAGATCCGCTCCAGCACCGCCGCCTCCGGCGCGATGACCGCGCCACCCTGCTCCATGACGAGCTCAGCCATTACCGACCAGTCCCGTCCCGTCGACAGCCCTCGGCGCCGCGCTCCGGGATGGCTCGGCATTGCGCAGCTCTTCCTCGAGGCTCTCGCGCGCCCGCGCGAGCTTGGTCGCCAGCGTCGCGTCGACCTCGCCCTCGACCGTGCGGACGATCGCGCCGCCGCGCGCCACCCGGCGCTCGGCCTGCACGTCGCAGTGCTCGATGCCGCCGAGCTCGGCCATCAGCGCGTCAGACGCGCCGCGGACCAGGTCGAGGTCCTCGGGGTTGACGAGGATCGTCACGCGATCGCGCTCGACCAGCCGGCGCAGCGCGCCGCGGACGACGTCGACGACGGCCTCGGGCCGGACCTCGACGGCAGCCGCCGAGCGCCTGCTCGGCGATCCGCAGCCCCAGCTCGACGGCCGCGGCCTCGACGGCGCTCGCCACGCGGTCGCGCTCGGCGGCGACCTCGGCCACGGCGGCCTGCAGCGCCGCGACGCCTGCGGCCATCTGCGCCTGGCCCTCGACCAGCCCGGCCTGAAAGCCCGCCTCGTGGCCGGCCTCGCGCGCGGCGCGCGCCTCGGCCTCCAGGTCGATCGCGGGCGCCGCGGCGACCGGCGCCGCATAGGCCTGCAGGCCCGGCGGCGGCTCCAGGGTGGGAAGCTCGAAGGCCTCCATCAGATGATGTCGTCCTCGGAGGCTTCGCCGTCCTCGCCACCGCGACCGAGCGTGATGGCGCCCGGCGTCCTCGAGGCGCCGGATGGCGCCGACGATGCGGCTCTGGGCCTCCTCGACGACCGACCGGCGCTGCGGCTGGGCGGTGTCCAGGTCCTCCTGGAGCATCTCGGCGCCGCGCGTGGACATGTTGCGGAAGATGGTGTCCTTGACCTCTTCGGTGACGCCGCGCAGCGCCAGCCCGAGGTCCTTCTGGTCGACCTCGCGCAGCAGCAGCTGGATGTCGCGGTCGGTGAGGACCACGATGTCGTCGAAGGTGAAGAGCTTCTGGCGGATCTCGTCGGCCAGCTCGCCGTCGGTCTCGGCGATCGCCTCGAGCACGGTGCGCTCGGTCGAGCGCCCGGCGCGGTTGAGCAGCTCGGCGAGCGAGTCGACGCCGCCGGCCTGGGAGAACTCCTGGGTCAGGACGTTGGAGAGCTTGAGCCGCAGCCCGCGCTCGACGTCCTCGACGACGCCCGGGTTGGTGTCCTCCATCGTCGCGATCCGCATCGCGACGTTGGCCTGGGTCTCGGGCGGCAGCGCGCCGAGCACGCTGGCGCCCAGCGTCGTGTGCAGCGAGGCGACGACCAGCGCGATCGTCTGCGGCGCCTCGTCGGCGAGGAAGGTCGCGATCTGCTCCGGCGGCGTGCGGCGCAGGAAGTCGAACGGGCGCAGCTCGGCCGTGGAGGTGATCTGGCCGAGGATCTCCTCGGCGCGCTGCGGGCCGAGCAGGTGCTCGAGGACCTCGCGGGCGAACTCGGGGCCGCCCAGCGCGAACTCGTTGGTGCCGTCGAAGCGCTCGGCGAGCTCCTGGACGACGGCGTCGGCCGTCTCGGCCTTGACGCGCCACAGCGACGCCATCTCGGCCGACAGCGCCTCGATCTCGCGCTCGCTGAGGAACTTCAGCACCTCGGCGGCGCGAGCGCTGCCGATCGTGATGAGGAAGACGGCGGCCTTCTGGCGACCGGTCAGGCCCGCCGAGCCGGTGCGGGCGACCACGCTCACTTGCTGTCCTCGGTGATCCAGGAGCGCAGGTGCGCGGCGACGCGCTCGGGCTCACCCTGGATGATCGTGTCGAGCTGCTGGCGCCGCGGGTCGGCGTTGGCGATCGACACGTCGGTCGCCGTCGCCCCGCGCCCGGAGAGGTCGGGCATCGGCATGAGCTCCTTGGGCTGTGTCGCCTCGAGCGTGCGCAGCCAGGACGGCTCGTCGATCAGCTCACCCCGCTCGCGCTTGCGCAGGTGGCGCGTGACGAAGAAGAGGAACAGCAGCGCGCCGAGGCCGATGCCCACGCCCTTGAGGATGCCGGCGAAGGCCGCCGGGATCGGGCCGGCCTTGGCGGCCGTGGTCGGCACCTTGGCGAAGGCGAGGCCGGTCGTGACGTTCAGCGTGTCCTTGCGCTGGGCGATCTGCAGGCCGGCGGCCGACGCGAGGCTGGCCTTCAGCGCTGTCATCTGGGCGCCCTTGAGGTTGACCGACTTGTCGAGCAGGACCGCGACGTCGAGGCGGTTGACCGCGCCCGGGGCCTTCTGGGTCTTGGTGATCGTCTTGTCGACGCCGTTGGTCTTGTCGGTCGTGGTGTTCTTGTAGTTGTTGGTGCCGCTGCCGCTCGTGGCGTTGGCCGCGTAGCTGGGCAGGTTGCTCGCCGTGCCGGAGGCGCCGCCCGACGTGCTGCCGGTGCCCTTCAGCGACTCGGTGCTCGTCTTCTCGGCGAGCGGGACGACCTTGCTTGGCGTAGGTCAGCGCCTGCTGATCGATCTTGTCGACGTTGAGGTCGGAGTGGACCGACGACCTGCGCCTTGTCCGGGCCGAGCGTGCGGTCCAGCAGCGCCTGCAGGCTCGCCTCCGAAGAGGCGTTGTAGCGGCCTCGGCCGCGGTCTTGCTCGGCAGGCCGTCGGTGCCACCATCGCCACCGGCCGCGCCGCCGCCCGAGGGCCACAGCATCGCGCCGGAGCCGTCGGTGATCGTGACGAGGAGGCCTTGAGGTTGGGGACCGAGGCGGCCACGAGGTTGGCGATGCCCTTGACCGCGGCGGGGTCCATGCCGCTGGCGTCCTGCGGGAGCAGCACGGCCGCGGTCGCGGGCTGCGACTCGTCGGCGAAGAGGTTGTCCTGGCCGCAGCGTGAGGTGGACCTGCGCGCCGCCGGCGCCGTCGATCTGGCCGATCGTGTTGGCGATCGTGCCCTCCAGGCCGCGCTGGTAGGCGATCTGCTGCTGCTGGCTGGAGGCGCCCAGCTTCTGCTTGTCGAGGATCTCGAAGCCCGGCTGCGTGGTGCCCGAGTTGAGGCCCTTGGCCGGCCAGCGCGACGTTGGCCGCGGTCTCCTTGCCCTTCTGCACGCCGACCGCCGTGCCACCGTTCTGCAGCTCGAAGGGGACGCCCGCCGCGGTCAGCGCGGTGGTGATCTGCGACGTCTTGGCGGGGTCGACGCCGGTCATCACCGTCGTGTAGGACGGCGCGCCGGCCATCTTGACGATGAAGACCGCCGCGGCGAGGAAGCCGAGCGCGCAGGCGGCAAGCGTGATCTTGCCGCGCGTGGACATGGAGTTGATGAGAGCCATTGGAGGGAGGGGCTCCGGGTTGGAGGGTGTGGCCTAGACCTGGGTGTGGAAGGACGTCCTGAAGGGCTTCGACGCCCTTGGTGCGCAACTGCGAGGCGAGCTGCATCGACAGCTGCGCGCGCTCGACGGCGACGATCGCCTTGGTCGGGTCGGTCGCCGTCCCGTCGGCCAGCGAGCGCGAGGCGTCCGCGGCGACGTTCTGGGTCTTCTCCAGCGAGCTGAGCTGATCGCCCAGCGCGGAGCCGAAGCTGGAGCCGCCGGAGGCGGCCGCCGCTGGTCGGCGTGCCGTCCAGCGCGCCGATCGACCATTCCGAGCCGCCGCCGCCGACGCCGGAGATGCCGGAGATGCCGCCCATGGAGGGGATCGGTCGGCATCAGCGCAGGAGGTCCAGCGTCTTGGCGAACATCGGCTTGGCCGTCTGCATCGCCGTGACGTTGGCCTCGTAGGCCCGCGACGACGAGATCAGGTCGGTCATCTCGGTGACGGTGTTGACGTTGGGCATCGTCACGTAGCCATCCTTGTCGGCGTCCGGGTGGCCGGGGTCGTAGACGCGCTTGAGCGCCGAGGAGTCCTCGACGATGCCGGCGACGCGGACGCCATTGACGCTCTGGGCGCCGCCGGCGCCCTGCATCGAGCGAGAGGACCGAGGCGAACGACGTGCCGGTGGCGCCGGCCTGCTGGAGGACGACCTCCTTGCGGCGGTAGGGCTGGCCGTCGGCGCCCTTGGTCGTCTCGGCGTTGGCGAGGTTCTCGGAGGTGACGTCCATCCGCAGGCGCTCGGCCGAGAGCGCCGAGCCGGAGGCGTCGATCGCGTCGAAGAGGCCCATCAGCCGACGCCGATCGCGGAGCGCAGGATCGAGACGCGGGTCTTCGATGACCGTCGAGACGCCTCGTACTGAAGGCCGTTCTTCGCCTGGGCCGCGGCCTCGATGTCGATGTCGACCGAGCTGCCGTCGGCGCGCATGACCGCGCTCTGGTCGGTCTGGACGGTCGGGTCGACGGACTCCACCTTGCTCGTCCCCTGGTCCCACGCCGCGTGCAGGGCCGACTCGAAGTCGACGTCCTGGCGGCGGTAGCCGGGGGTGTTGACGTTCGCGAGGTTCTGCGCGATCGCCTGCTGGCGCAACGAGGAGCCGGAGAGGGCGCGCTCGAGGCCGATCTGGGTGGTGTCGAAGAGATCCATGGGGACGTGCGGAAGGTCAACGCGCCCGTCCATGGGCTCTGAGGAAGGTCGCCGGCCTTGGCCACCCACTCACGGTTTTCGGCACAACGAACCGGCGCTTGAGGTGCGGGTCCAGATTGCGTCCAGGACAGGACGCGCGCGGTCAGCCGACGTGGTCGTAGGCGCCGCGCGGCGCGCGCGCGCCGGTGCCGGCGGCGTAGCCGGCAACCGCCGTGCGGGAGCTGCCCAGACGGCGCAGCTCGGCGCCCGTCTCGGCGATGCCCTGGCGTAGGGCGGCGGCGCTGAGCGCCTGCAGGCGCGCGGCCTCGCGCAGGTCGCCCATCGCCTCGGCGGGAGCGGAGGCGGGCAACGCGGCCAATACGCGCTCGCGGCGCGCGTTGAGGTCGGCGAGGTCCTCCCAGCGACCGTCGGTCGACCAGCGCATGCTCCTCGCGGCCCAGCGTCACGAGCGCGCTGAAGAGCTGCGCACTCATGCCGAGGCGGGCGCGGTGGCGGCGGCCTGCTCGGCCAGCCGGGCCCACGCCTCGCGCAGGTTGACCAGCAGCGCGACGACCTGGCCGATCTTCACGGCGTCACGCTGCACGCGCGACTCGATCAGCGTCTTCTTGCAGAAGATGTAGATGGCCTGCAGGCGCTCGGCGATCTCGCCGGTGTCCATGTTCAGCGTGGCCAGCAGCTCGTCGATGATCGCCTCGCCGCGGCTGAGCTTCTCGAAGCTGTGCAGCCAGGCGCCCTCGACCATCGCGACCTCGGCCTGGCGCAGGAAGCGCACGGCGCCGTCGTACAGCATCACGACGAGCTGCTCCGGTGACGCGGTGAGCACCGCGGAGTCGCGGTAGGCCTGCGGGCTGGCGTAGGGGTTCATGCGATTCGCTTCCGAGGGAGGGGGTACATCTCAGTATTCGCTGATTTCCTGCGGTACTTGAGGGCTAGCCCGACGAGTCCGAGGAGATCAGGCTCGACAGGTTGGTCCCGGCCGACTGGCTGGCCGACAGCGCGGTCTCCATCGCCGTGAACTGCTTCTGCAGGAGATCCTGCTTGGCGTCCATCCGGGCATCGAAGTTCGTGAGCTTGGTCGCCAGGTCCGAGAGGTCGGAGGTCGCCGAGAGGATCCGCGACTGCAGCAGGCCGGCGCTGCCCTGGTAGTTGGTCAGCACCCCGGCGAACGTCTGGCCGAAGCCCGTCGTGCCGCTCACGCCGCCGAGCAGCGCGCGGACGCCCGTTGGGGTTGGCGTCCAGCGACGCGCGCAGCTTGGTCTCGTCGATGGTGAGCAGGCCGTCGACGGAGTCCTGGTTGATCGTCGAGCCGGTGTTGGCCGCGCCGGTCGAGACGCCGATGTCCGACATCGCGGTCAGACCCGTCAGCCCCGCGATCGGCGCCGACATCGTCGAGCGGAGCTGCGAGAGCATCATGTTGAGACCGGAGTCGCCGAAGAGCGTGCCCGTCTGCACGTCGGCCGTCGTCGAGCCGTTGATGACCGGCTTCTCGGTGAGGTCGGCGCGCGCGGTCTTGACGACGTCGTTGTAGGCGGTGACGAACGCCTTGACCTTCGTGACGATCGCGTCCTTGTCGGGCCCGGGGGTCCCGACCGTGACGCCGACGGTGGCGCCGACCGCGGTCTTGCCCTTGAGCGTCAGCTGCAGCCCGGGGAGCGCGTCGGTGATCGTGTTGCTCTGGCGCTCGTAGTCGGTGCCGTTGATCGTGACCTTGGCGTTCTGGCCGGCGACGCGCTCGGTCTGGGTGCCGACGCCGGCGCCGGTGATCGAGAAGCCGCTCGTGTCGCCCGTCGTCTTGGCGCTCAGCACGAGGCTGCCGTTGACGTTGACCGCGTAGAGCTGGGAGGTCG
The DNA here is from genome assembly GCA_963731005.1 of uncultured Conexibacteraceae bacterium. Lineage (GTDB taxonomy): Bacteria > Actinomycetota > Thermoleophilia > Solirubrobacterales > Solirubrobacteraceae > Baekduia. Next base: position 915,615 of record CAVSTZ010000002.1, read on the forward strand.
AGGAGCCGTTGATCGCCGACACCGCGTCGTCGACCGTCGCGCCCGCCTTCAGGTCGACCGAGGTGCGGGCCGAGCCGTCGGCGTTGGCGATCGCCAAGGTGCCGTCGGCCGCCGGGCTGACGAACGAGAAGGTCTGGCGCTCGGCGGAGGCCAGCTGGGTGACCGCGACGTCGTAGCCGCCCGGAGGCGCCCCGCCGGTGCGCGTCACGGTGACCTTGCTGGCATCGCCGCTCTCGACGGTCTGCGTGTCGAGCCAGCTGAGGACCGACTTGCAGGTCGTCGTTGGTCGACTTCAGCGTGGTGAGCTTGGTCGACAGGTCCTGCAGGAGGCTCTGACGCTTGGTCGTCGCATCCTGGTCGAGCGTGATCTTGGTCCGCGGCGCCTTCTCGATCGTCATCAACTGCGATGATGATCGACTGGGTGTCGATGCCGGAGACGAGGCCGCTGAGCTGGATGCCTGCCATGAGGTCCTAGGCGGCCGGAGCCGGGTCGTGGTCGCCGCCGAAGATCTCGCCGAGGTCGACGGGGCGCAGCATGCGCCCGTCGGTGTCGACCAGCGAGGCGACGACGCGATTGGTCAGCCGATGGGTGTCGAAGCGCACGCTGTGGCCGCGCATGGAGAGGTCGTCGGCGAGCTGCGCGGCGCGGGTGATGTCGTCCCAGACCTCGTCCGGGATGCGATCGGGGCCGGTCATGCGGCGCTTGCGCGCCTCGGCCAGGTCGAGCACCTCCGCGAACTCGCCGGTCGCCGGGGCCTCGTCGGCCCGGACCGGCTCCGGGTGGACCCGTGCCAGGCCCCCGGTCCCCTGTGTCGCGTCGATGTCCATCCCGATCCTTTCGAAGTCCACCCGGCTCGTCCGTGAGCCGTGTACCGCTGCTGTCTCTCCGGTCATCGGTGGGCCAGAGAGGCCCTTGAGCAGGGGCCTGGACGATCGAACGAGTGTTGGATCGGGATCGGGGTGTAGGCGTGGGCCGCGGACATCAGGGCTCAAGCGGCGGTCGAAGCGAGCGTCGCGGCCTCGTCGCGCAGGGTGCGGGCGTCGTCGTGCAGGCCCTGGGCCTCGGCCAACAGCGCCATGCCGAGCAGCGCGCGCTCGTCGGGGGCGCCGAGGCGCTCCACGACGCCGATCCACTCGTCGGCGGCGGACTCCAGGAAGCCGCGGCGTAGGTAGACGCCGGCCAGCAGCTCGCGCTGCTCGCGCCAGGGCAGGTCGAGCAGCTCGACGACGCCGGCGAGGCGCTCGAAGCCGTCGAAGTCCTCCAGGCGCGCGAGCGCCTCGAGCATGACGATGACCAGCGGCGCCGCGGTCGGCGGGGACCTTGGTCGCGCCGGCGCCGTCGCCCACCGCGCCAGGCGGCGAACACGGCGAGCTCGGCCGCGGGGATGCCCGCCGCGCCGGCGTAGGCGAAGGCCTCGTCGATCGGCGCGGCTCCCCGCTGGCGGCGGTCCGGGCGAAGAGCGCGGTGTGCGCCGCCGCGGCGCCGTGGGGCGCGTCGGCCGGCGACCGCGAGCGCCGTCGCGGCGGCCGTCGGCGCAGCTCGCCCGGCCGACAGCAGCGCCTCGGCCAGCGCGACGCGGGCGGCGTGGGCGCCGGGCTGGGCCGCGAGGACGGCGCGCAGCTGCGTCGTCGGCCTCGGCGACCGCGCCGGCCTCGTAGAGCGGGACGGCGAGCAGGAAGCGCTGGCCGGGCGTGGGCTCGGGCACGAGCGCGTCGATGCGCGCCACGACCTCGGCGGCGGGCACGCCGCTGCGCAGCAGCACGCGGGCGTAGGGCTCGACGGCGCCGAGGAAGGCCGGGTAGTGCTCGCAGGCACGTGCGGAGCTGGACCTCGGCGTCGGCCAGGCGCCGGCGTCGAGCGCAGGTCTCGGCCAGCAGGTGCGGGCATGGAAGGTGCCGCCGCCGACGGTGGCGCTGATAGCGTGACGGCGCGTCGCCCATCTCGAGGCAGCGCTCGAAGTACGCGATCGCCGCGTCGCGATCGCCGAGGCTGCGGCGGGCCAGCGCCTGCTCGAGGACGATGTCGGTGAAGCCCGGGCAGCTCGGCCAGGACCTCGTCGGCCACGCGCGATCGCCTCCTGATGGCGGCCGTTGGCGTTGCAGCGCCTTGACCAGCGCGCGCGCAGAGCGACGGGAAGTAGCCGTAGCTGCCAGGCGCTCGGGATCGTCGCGCAACGCTTCTCCCAGGCGCGCGCGAAGTGCGTCAGCGAGCCGGCGACGTCGCCGGCGGCGGCGCACTCGGAGCCGAGGTTGAAGTGCAGGAACGGCGTGTCGACGCCCTCGGCGACCTGGCGCTCGAGCAGCTCGAGGTTGCGGTGCGACTTCTCCTTGGCGTCGCGGACCGCGCCGAGGTAGCCGAAGTGCTCGATGCGCACCTGCGTGAGCTCGAGGCGCTCGGGCAGGTAGGCCGGCAGCCGGTGGGCGATCTGCTCGTGGATGCGGCCCTCGAAGCGGTACTCGGGGCGGTTGCGGAAGAGGCGCAGCGCGTTGTGCTGTGACCGCCGTGCCGTCCTCGAGCTCGCCGATGTGGTTGGTCTCGGTCAGGAAGATGCGCCTCGCGCCAGGTGTGGCCGAGCAGCTCGCGCAGGCGCTGGGCCGTCGCCGTCGGTCACGAGGACCTCGTCGGCGTCGAGGTACATGCAGCCAGTCGCCGGTCGCGGCGTCGAAGGCCGACGTTGCGGGCCGCCGAGAAGTCGCCGTCCCACTCGTGGTGCAGCACGCTGGGCGCCGAAGGACTCGGCGATCTCGACGTGCGGTCGGTCGAGCCGGTGTCGACGACGATCGATCTCGTCGACGAGCGTCGCGCGACGGCCGCCAGGCAGCGCGGCGAGCATCGCCTCCTCGTCCTTGACGATCATGCAGAGGCTGACGGTCAGGCCGGCGGCCGGCACGCGCCTGCGGGCGGCGCGCTGGGCGCGCGGGCCGAGGTCGCGCAGCGCGCGCAGCACCTGCGGCGGCAGGCCCTGGGGCGTGCGTGATGCCCTGCTTGCGGCGGCGCTTGCACTCGCGCGAGGTTGCGCGGCGACGTCGGCGAGGTCGGGGTCCAGGCGCTGGGCGGCGCGAAACAGCGCCTCGGCGGCGACGATCGCGCCCAGCTCGTAGAGCAGGACGCCGGCGAAGTTGAGCAGGACCGGCTCGCGCGGCGTCGTCCTCGAGCGCCTCGACGGCGGCGATCGCGCCGGCCAGCAGGCGCTCGGCGTTCTGCGCGCCGGTCTGCGCACGGTTGCGCAGGACGGACTCCAGCAGCAGGCGGCGCGCGAGGTAGCGGTCGTTGCGGTCCTCGAGCTGTGCGGCGGCAGCGACGAGCGCGCGCCAGCCGGCCAGGTCGTGGGCGTCCAGCAGGCCGGCGGCGCGGTTGGTGACCTGCGCGACGGCAGCCGCACCGGTGGTCGGGGCGGCGGAGGTCTGGGTGGCCGGTCCGTCGACCGGCGCGACGAGGCGAAGCGCCATGAGGGGTGCTGAGCTCCTTGGAGGGAAGGGTCGACGGGGAGGGCCGCCACCCCGGTGAGTCGACCGCCGTGGTGACGAGTTGAGCGCTGCACGGCCCGGCCGGTCCGGCGACGCGCCCTCGCACGCGTGCCCGCGCGCCCGTCAAGCCCCTTGGTCAACCATGCACAGCTTTGAGCGCGCTCGATGCAGGTTCGCCCTTCCGCCTCACCAGTTCTGGGGAGGGGGTGTCTAGCCGCATGTCCAGGGGTCAAGTACCGGTATTCGGGGATGCGGAAGGTTCGGCCCCGCACCGATACCTCCAGCGTCCCCCCGCACCAAGGAGCAATGTCGTGAGCCTCGCCACCGCCCAAACCTCGAAGCGCCGCCTTTCCTCCGAGGACACGCTCGCGCTCTGGAAGGAGTACCGCCGCACCGACGACCGCGCCGCTGCGCGACCGCCTGGTCCTGACCTTCGCCCCGCTGGTCAAGTACATCGTCTTCAAGAAGGTCCGCGAGCTGCCGGCCCGCTGCGAGGTCGAGGACTTCATCTCCTGCGGCCTCGAGGCGCTGATCCAGTCGATCGACCGCTACGACCCGGAGAAGGGCGCCACGCTCGAGCAGTTCGCGTGGACCCGCATCCACGGCGCCGTGCTCGACGAGCTGCGCCGCCAGGACTGGGCCCCGCGCTCGCTGCGCCGCTGGGAGCGCGACATCGAGCGCGCCGCGACCAGTTCACCGACGCTGCACGGCCGCCGCCCGACGCAGCGACGAGCTCGCCGACGTCGCTGGCGATCACGGTCGCCGAGCTGCGCAAGCGCCGCGACGACATCGCCCTCTCCGACGTCACGTCGCTCAACACGCTCGTGCTCTCCGACGACGAGACCACGATCGAGCGCATCGACACGATCGCCGACGACCGACGCGCCGCGCTCGACCCCGAGCACGCAGGCCGCCAAGGAGCGAGGCCAAGGACAAGTTCCGCGCGCGCCTTCGACCGCCTGCCCCAGCGCGAGCGCGAGGTCGCCGTCCTGCTCTACGTCAAGAACCTGACGCTGCGCGAGATCGGCGAGATCCTCGGCGTCTCCGAGAGCCGCGTCTGCCAGATCCACGCGCAGCTCAAGAAGACGCTGCGCACGCGTGCTGGACGACGACGCGCCGCTGTTCCAGGCCGTCGCGTAACGCCGACCGCCTGCACGCCGTCTTGCGGGGGGCCGCGAAACGGCGAAAGTGGTCAAGCCCCTCACGCCTAATGCCGATATGGTCGGGCAGCGGATAACTGCCCGACAAGGGGGGCGGGATGTCTCAGACATCATCGGCGGGATCTCGGTGGTCGCGACTGCGCGGCCGCCGGGCGAAGGCAATCATCGGCGGCGCGACGCTGGTCGTCGTCGTCGTGCTGGGCCTCTTCGCGGTCCAGCTCAACGCCAGCCAGAGCGGGCTGCATGACCGTGCGATCTCGCGCTTTCGCGACCGCGCGCAGGTCATCTCGGCGCTGACGCAGGCGATCCTCTCCTCGGCCGCGGCGGCGCCGGACGCCGAGCGGCAGTACGGCGCGCCGACGGTCGGCGCGCAGCGCCTGGACCGCGCCGTCAAGCAAGGTCACCTCGCCTACGCGGTGCTCTTCGACGATCGCGGTCAGATCATCGCGACCTCGCGATCGCTGACCTCGGCCCAGCGCGTCGCGCTGCTCTCCTCCCGCACGGTCCGGTCGGCCCGCACCGGCGCGCCGGTCGCGCTCGGCGACGTCCACGCGGGCGTCATCGACCTCGCCGTCTCGCTGAACACCGACGCCGGCCGCCGCGTCCTGGTCAGCGGAGCGCCGACCGCGCTCTTCGGCCCGTTCCTCTCCAGCTACCTGCGGCGCGTGCCGACCCGTGGCGGCACGGCCTACGTGCTCGACAGCCGCTCCGCGGTGATCGGCGCGCGCAACGCCACGCAGCCGGTCGGGCGCACCGTCGGCGAGCCGGGCCTGGCCGAGGCGGTCAAGCACGGCGCCGACGGCGCCTACGGACGCGACGGCTACTACGTGGCCGTCCCGGTCCCCGGCAGCAGCTGGCGCGTGGTGATGACCTCCACGCGAACCTCGCTGTTCAGCTCGATCTCGGGCTCGCGCAAGTGGCTGCCGTGGATCATCTACGCCGCGCTCGGCCTCACCGCGCTGGGCTTCCTGGGGCTGCTGCGCCGGGTGATGATCGCCAACGACAAGCTGGCCGGCAGCAACGCGCACCTGCAGAGCACCAACGCGCTGCTGCGCCACGCCGCCGAGCTCTCGCGCTCCAACGCCGAGCTGGAGCAGTTCGCGTCGATCGCCTCCCACGACCTGCAGGAGCCGCTGCGCAAGGTCCAGACCTTCGCCGCGCAGCTCACCGCCACCGAGGGCGACCGGCTCAGCGAGCAGGGCCAGGACTTCCTGCGCCGGATGAGCGACGCGGCCGGTCGGATGCGCGCGCTGATCGACGACCTGTTGATGTTCTCGCGCGTCTCGACCAAGGCGCGCCCGTTCACCGCGGTCGACCTCGACGAGACCGTCGGCGTCGTGCTCGCCGACCTCGAGGTCGCGATGGAGGAGAGCGGGGCGCAGCTGTCGATCGACCCGCTGCCCACGATCGAGGCCGAGCCCCTGCAGATGCGCCAGCTGCTGCAGAACCTGCTCGGCAACGCGCTGAAGTTCCGCCGCGACGGGGTGACGCCGGAGATCACGGTGCGCGCGACCGTCGCCGACGGCATCGCCGAGCTGACGGTCGCCGACAACGGCCTCGGCTTCGACGCGCAGTTCGCCACGCGCATCTTCCGCGCCTTCGAGCGGCTGCACGGCACGAGCGCCTACCCGGGCACCGGGATCGGCCTCGCGCTCTGTCGCAAGATCGTCGAGCGCCACCACGGCACGATCACCGCCGACGGCCGCGAGGGCGAGGGCGCGACGTTCACCATCCGCCTCCCGCTCCAGCAGCCGGCCACCGCCGACCCGCCGTCCACCTCGCTGTTCCCCGAGTCCGAGGAGATCCCCCATGCGCTCGCCTAGCCCCTCGCGAGAGCACCGCTCCATCACGATCCTGCTGGCCGACGACGACGAGGACGACCGCGTCCTCACCGCCGACGCGCTGACGGCGCTCGCGATTGGTCAACGACCTGCGCTTCGTCGTCGACGGCGACGACCTGATGCAGTACCTCCGCGGCACCGGCGCCTACGCGCCCGGCGGTACCGAGGCGCCGCGCCCCGGCCTGATCCTGCTGGACCTCAACATGCCCAAGAAGGACGGGCGCGAGGCGCTGGCCGAGATCAAGAGCGACCCGGAGCTGCGCCGGATCCCGGTCGTCGTCCTGACGACCTCCAAGGCCGAGGAGGACATCTTCCGCACCTATGACCTCGGCGTGAACTCGTTCGTCAGCAAGCCGGTCACCTTCGAGGAGCTGGCCGACGTCATGACGACGCTGGCCTGTTACTGGTTCGACCTCGTCGAGCTGCCCCAGGACGACGCCGATGCGTCGGAGCTGAGTCGCTGCGGATCCTGCTGGTCGAGGACGACGAGGACGACTTCGTCCTCACGCGCAGCATGCTCCAGGTGCCAGGGCGACGCCTGGTTCCAGCTCGAATGGGAGCAGAGCTACGCTGCCCGCGCTGCAGGCGATCCGCGAGGCCCGCCACGACCTCTACCTCGTCGACTACCGACTCGGGCGACCGCACCGGCCTCGACCTGGTGCGCGACGCGTGGGACAGCGAGCCGCCGGCGCCGGTGATCGTCCTCACCGGTCAGGACGACTACGAGGTCGACGTCCAGGCCACCGAGCTCGGCGTCACCGACTACCTCGTCAAGGGCACGATCGACGCGCCGAGCCTGGAGCGCACGATCCGCTACGCGGTCCGCCACCACCAGGTGATGGTCGACCTGCGTCGCAGCGAGGAGCGCTACGCGGTCGCCGTCGCAGGCGACCAACGACGGGATCTGGGACTGGGACCTCGCCGGCGAGACGATGCACTTCTCCGACCGCTGGAAGGCGCTGCTCGGCTACGACGACGCGTTCGCCTCCGAGCGGCCCGACGCGTGGTTCGACCTCGTCCACCCCGACGACGTGCGAGCGCCTGCGCCGCGAGATCGACCACCATCTCGCCGGCGAGAGCCCGCACTTCGAGAACGAGCACCGCATCCGCCACGCCGACGGCGGCTGGCGCTGGGTGCTGACCCGCGGGCTGACCACGCGCGACGCCGAAGGGCGCCCGCGGCGCATCACCGGCTCGCTGTCGGACATCACCGACCGGCGCGTGGCCCAGGAGCGGCTGATCCACGACGCGCTGCACGACAGCCTGACCGGGCTGCCCAACCGCGCGCTCTTCATGGACCGGCTGACGCAGTGCCTGCGCCATCTGCGAGCGCGACCCGGCCTACGCTGCGCGGCTGCTCTACGTCGACATCGACCGCTTCAAGCTCGTCAACGACAGCCTCAGCCACGCGGCCGGCGACCGGCTGCTGATCGAGATCGCCCGCCGCGTCGGCCGCGTCCTGCGCCCGGGCGACACGCTGGCGCGCCTGGGCGGCGACGAGTTCGCGATCCTGCTCGACGGCGCGATCACGCCCGCCTGCGCGCTGGAGATCGCCGCGCGCGGTGGCCGGCGCGATCGCCCAGCCGATCCGCTTCGACCGCCGCGAGCTGTCGGTCTCGGCGAGCATCGGCATCGCCCACAACCTCGACGGCTGCGTGAGCCCCGACGAGCTGATCCGCAACGCCGACATCGCGATGTACGACGCCAAGGCGCGCGGCGGCGGGCGCGTCGAGGTCTTCGACGCGCGCATGCACCAGCGCGTCGTCGACCGTGTCTCGCTGGAGACGCGGCTGCGCCAGGCGATCGAGCAGCAGCGGCTGCGCACGTTCTTCCAGCCGATCGTCGACCTGCGCAGCGGCGAGCTCCACGGCCTCGAGGCGCTCGCCCGCTGGCCGGCCGACGACGAGCCGCGTCCCGCCCGCGGAGTTCATCCCGGTCGCCGAGGAGTCGGGGCTGATCGGCCCGCTCGGCGTGCTGATCCTGCGCAGCGCCTGCGAGACGCTCAGCGACTGGCGCCGGCGGGCGCCTCGTCGCGCCGGAGGTCACGGTCAGCGTCAACGTCTCGATCCGCCAGATCACCGACGGCGGCCTGGTCGAGCACGTCCGCGCCGCCCTGCACGACCACGACCTCCCGGCCGCCAACCTCGTGCTGGAGATCACCGAGAGCACGCTGATCGAGAACCCCGAGCTGGTCAGCGCCGTGCTCGACGAGCTGCTCGACGCTCGGCGTCGCGATCCAGCTCGACGACTTCGGCACCGGCTACTCGTCGCTGACCGTCCTGCACGACTTCCCGGGCGACACGCTGAAGATCGACCGCACCTTCGTCGCGACGATGATCGAGCGCCCCGAGAGCCAGGCGATCATCCGCTCGATCGTCGGCCTGGCCCACAACCTCGGCCTGCGCGTCATCGCCGAGGGCATCGAGCGCCCCGAGCAGCGCGCCGCGGTCACCGCCTTGCGCTGCGAGTACGGCCAGGGCTACCACTTCGCCCGCCCACTCCCGCGCGAGGAGTTCGAAGCGCTGCTCGCCGGCTGCGAGTCGCCGGTCTAGCGGTCGCGCAGCCGCTTGGGCTCCAGGCCGTAGGCCCAGACGAGGACCTCGGCGACGGCGACGAAGAGCTCGGACGGGATCTCCTGTTCGAGCTCCAGACGCACCAGCGCCTCGGCGAGCGCGGGATCCTCGCGGACGGGGACGCCCTGCTCGCGGGCGAGCTCGACGATGCGGTCGGCGATCAGCCCGGCGCCGGCGGCGATGACCTTCGGCGCGCCGTTCGCCTGCTCCTTGTCGTAGCGCAGCGCCGCCGCGCGGCGCGGCTTCTCAGGCTTGGACATTCAGCGTCTGGGCGCGTGGGTGGACGGTGACCAGGACCGGCGCGCCGCCGGCCTGCGTCAGGGCGTCGCGCAGCTGCTCGGCGGCCGCGCGGACGCGAACCGCGGGGTCGCCGTCGGAGACGTGCACGGCCGCGGAGCTGCGCGTCCAGGCGGATGTCCAGCCGGCCCAGCGTCGGCGAGTCGTAGCGGACGACCACCGACCGCGCCCGGCCCGCGCCGCGCTTGCCGCCCTCGGCCGCCTCGCGCTCCTCGACGTGGACCCGCGCGAGCGCCCCGCCCGGCAGCGCCAGTTGGTAGGCCGACGGCGGCACCTGCGGCGCGGCCGCGGCCTGCTCGGCGGCCTGCCGGCGCCCCGACGATCTGCAGGTGGATCCGCTCGGTGCTCGTCTCCTGCACGCGCAGCCGCAGGACCTGCCCCGCGACGACGCCCTCGGGCAGTTGCGCGGCGAGCCTCACGCCCGCGACCGACAGCGTGCGCGCGTCCAGCACCCGCGCGCTGACCAGCGTCCCCGGCGTGAGCGACAGGTCGGGCAGCAGGCCCCGCAGCAGGACCAGATTGACCGGGACGACATCCATCTCGGCCGACAGGTTCGCATGTCGTCTGGCCGCCTCAAGTGCGAACCCGCCCAGCCGACTTCTGAGAAGGCATGGAACGCGGGCTCTACATCGCTGCCGCCGGCATGGTCGCCGAGATGGTGCGACAGGATCAGATCGCCAACGACCTCGCCAACTCGGCGACGCCGGGCTACAAGGCCGATCGGTCCCAGCAGCGGTCGTTCTCCGACCTGCTGCTGCAGAACACCCAGACCGGCGAGACCGTCGGCAAGCTGGGCCAGGGCCCGTTGATCACCAAGCAGGTCACCGACCTCACCCCCGAGGCGCTCCGGGACACCGGCGAGCCGCTCGACCTCGGCATCGCCGGGCCGGGCTACTTCGCCGTCCAGACCGCCAAGGGCGTCCGCTACACCCGCGACGGCTCGTTCAAGGCCGCCGCCAACGGGACGCTGACCGACCAGCTCGGCAACACGGTGCTCGGCACCGATCGCAAGCCGGTCAAGGTCAACGCCGACGGCACGGTCGACGCCGCCAAGGTCGGCGCCTTCGCGCTGACCGCCGCGACCAAGCAGGGCGACTCCTACTTCACCGGCACGGCCGCGGGCACCGCCAAGGGCGAGGTCCAGTCGGGCCACCTCGAGGCCTCCGGCGTCGACGCCGGCCGCACCATGGTCGACATGATGGCTTCGCTGCGCGCCTTCGAGGCGGGCCAGAAGGCCATCCAGACGATCGACGGCACGCTGCAGCAGGCTGCCGGCACGGTCGGCAACCTCCCCGGTTAGCGCGCAAACGCGCTGGCCACCGTCCTGAAGCGGACGGATGGCCATGCACTTCTCAAGTCGGTTCGGCCCTTGCCGATCACCGAGAGAGACAGAGGACTCCGAAGGCTGGACCGCCCTTGGCGGAAGCCGGAGATTCCTGATTTCCCTCCTTCCCAGGAGACCCGGTTAAAAGTGCTTGAAGGCATGTACACGGCGGCCGCCGGCATGGCGGCACAGCAGACGCGTCTCGACGCGGTCTCCAGCGATCTCGCGAACGTCGACACGACGGGCTACAAGTCCGCCCGCGTCGCCTTCCGCGATCTCGTGTACGACGATGCCCAGGGCTACGGCGCCGCGAAGGGCGTCAACATCGGTGCCGGGCTCGGCTGCAACCTCGATCGGCCGCAGCGCCGAGCAGGGCGCGCTGCAGGACACCGAGCGCTCGCTCGACGTCGCGCTCAACGGCCAGGGCTTCTTCCAGGTCAAGCTCGCCGACGGCACCAAGGCGCTGACGCGCGACGGCAACCTCGACGTCGACGCCACCGGGCGCCTCAAGCTCCACACCGGCCAGCTGCTCGAGCCGCCGATCAAGGTTCCCGCCGGCGCCGACACCAGCCAGATCAAGATCGCCACCGACGGCACGGTCTCGCTGCAAGGGCGTCAAGCTCGGCCAGATCACGCTCGTCGACGTGCCCGCCCCCGCCCAACTGCAGGGCGGCCCGGACAACACCTTCGTCGCCACCAAGGGCAGCGGCGCCGCCCGCGCCGCCGCGAAGTCCACCACCTTGAGCCAGGGCACGCTCGAAGCCTCCAACGTCGACGCCGCCACGGCGATGACGGACATGATCGAGGCCCAGCGCGCCTTCCAGCTGGCGAGCAAGGCCATCACCACCCAGGACCAGATCCTCGAGATCGCCAACCAGGTGAAGAAGTGATGAGCACGCTGCCGCCGATCGACAACAGCGCTGCTGCCGGCCGACGTCCGCACGGGCACCACGGCCGACCAGACCCGCTACAAGACCGGCGCTGGCCTTCGAGCGTCAGCTCGTCGAGCAGCTCACGCAGTCGATGGCCGACACGACCAAGGCCCAAGAGGGCTCCGCGCGACGACGGCGACGACGGCTCGTCGGCCGCGACCGACTCCTACAAGCAGATGCTGCCCGGCGTCATGGCCGACTCGATCATGTCCGCCGGCGGCCTCGGCCTGGCGCGGACGATCGCGCAGAACCTCAAGGAGTCGGGCCAGTGAGCACCGCCCTGGCGCCCGCCGCCCCGACCGCCTTCGGCTCCGACGATCCTGCGCCACCTCGACGCGCAGATCGCCTCCGCCCGCCGGCTGCTGGACGCCGTCCTGCGCCAGGGCGTCGCGATCCGCAACCGCGACGTCGACGCGGTCCTCGCCCGCCTGGGCGAGATGCAGGCCGAGATGGAGCGCCGCTCCACGCTGGAGCGCGACCGCGTCCGCCTGCTCACCGCAGGCCGGCAGCGGCCTCGACGTCCCGCCGCACGACGGTCACGCTCGACGCGCTCGCCCAGCTGCTCGGCCCGCACGAGGCGCTCGCCGCCAAGGGCCGCAGCGCCGAGCTGCGCGGCCTGCTCGCCGAGGTCCAGCGCGAGCACGTCGTCAACCGCGCCCTCATGCGCCAGGAGCTCGCGTTCCTGTCGCACCTGACGCGCCAGCTCGGCGTCGACGGCGAGGACGTCGGCTACCGGCCGCCCTCGAGCCGGGCGCCACGATGCGCGCGACCCTCGACCCGGCCGCCCAGCCGGTGCGGATCCGCCGCGCCCTGGATCTCGAGGCCTAGGCCATGACGATCCCCGCCTTCACCGGACTCAACACCGCGCTGCGCGGCGTCCAGGCCCAGCAGGCCGCGCTGGACGTCGTCTCGCACAACATCGCCAACGTCGAGACCCCCGGCTACAGCCGCCAGGAGGCCGTCTTCGGCGCCTCCCCGTCGCTGCGTGTCGACGGCGCCAAGCAGGACGGCACCGGCGCCCAGCTCGGCACCGGCGTCGACGTCCTCTCCTACCGCCGCCTGCGCGACGACTTCCTGGACCTCCAGTTCCGCGCGCAGAACATGGCCTCGGGCCAGTCCGACGTCTCCGCCAAGCGCCTGGGCGTCGTGCAGTCCGATCTGGCCTCCGGCAGCACGAGCGACCTCGGCACGCTGCTCGACAACTTCTGGAGCTCGTGGGACGACGCTGGCCGCCAACCCGACCAGCACGGACGCCAAGGCCGCCGTCGTCGGCGACCGCCCAGACGCTGGCCCAGCGCTTCACCACGCTCGACGCCGACGTCGCCTCGGCCGGCACGCAGGCCACCGCCGCGGTCAGCGACCTGCTCTCCGACGACGGCCCGATCAAGCCGATCGCCACCGAGCTGGCCCAGCTCAACCAGCAGATCAACCAGGCCCAGGCCGCGGGCGTCTCGCCCAACGACCTGCTCGACCGTCGCGACCTGCTGCTCGACAAGCTCTCGGCCTACGGCCAGGTGTCGGTCACCGCCGACCCGACGCTCGACGCCGGCGGCAAGCCCGCCTACCCCGGGATGATCCAGGTCTCCTTCGGTGGCGCCGCGACCCCGCTGGTCTCCCAGACGACGGCGACGATGCCGACCGTCGCGACGCTGTCGGCCACGCCCGGCGGCCAGCTCGGCGGCCTGCAGGACGTCGCCGCCAAGGTCGACGGCTACCGCGCGACGCTCGCCACCATGGCCGCAGTCGTTGATCACCTCGGTCAACAGCGCCTCCTCGGCTCCCGATCTTCACCGGCACCGGCGCCACCGACATCGCGGTCGTCGCCAACTCGGCGACCGTCAGCGCCGGCGCGGCCGGCGGCGCCGCCTCCGACAACAGCGTCGCCCTGGCCATCCGCGCCCTGCGCGGCGGCGCCGTCGACACCGCCTACTCCGGCCTCGTGCGCCAGATCGGCGCCGACGTCCGCGACCGCGACCAGCGCCAACACCACCGCCAACAGCGTGCTGACGTCGATCACGGCCCAGCGCCAGACGGTCTCCGGCGTCTCGATGGACGAGGAGATGGCCAACATGATCCGCTTCCAGCGCGGCTACCAGGCCGCGGCGCGCGCGCTGACGACCATGGACGACCTGCTCAACACCTCGATCAACTCGACCGGACGGGTGGGGATGTAGGCCATGCGCATCACCAACAACATGGTCAGCGACCGCGTCATCTCCGACCTGCAGGCGCGCTACGCCGCGATGGCCGACACGCAGTTGCAGATCTCGACCGGCCGCCGCGTCAACCAGCCCGTCCGACGATCCGACGGCCGCCGCCCAGGAGCGCCTGCGCCTCTCCGAGCTGTCGGGCGATCAAGGGCAGCCAGAGCAGCGTCGCGAGCGCCCAGACCGCGCTGAACTCCTCGGAGACCAGCCTGGAAGGCGTCCGCTCGGTGCTCTCGCGCGCCAACGAGCTGGCGCTGGCGGGCGCCAACGGCTCGCTCGAGCCAGGCCGACCGCACCACGATCGCCAACGAGATCGACCAGCTCATCAAGTCCGCCAAGGACTCCATGAACACCAAGGTCGGCGACTCCTACATCTTCTCGGGCACGAAGTCCGACACCGCGCCCTACGCCGACGCGACCGGCGACGCCTACCAGGGCGACGGCGGCGCGCTGCTGCGCGACGGCGGCGCCGGCGTGGTCCTGCAGACCAACCCGTCCTTCGTGCCGGTCGGCGGCGGCGCCTCGGTGCCGCTGACCGCCGACGCGATCCTCGGCAACGGCAGCGCCGCCGGCGACGGCCGCGTCCTCGACGCGCTCACCCAGCTCACCGCTCACCTGCGCGGCGGCACCACCGCCGACCTCCAGGCGATCCAGGGCACCGACCTGCAGGCCATCAAGGCCAACCAGACCGCCGTCAGCTCGGCGATCTCGGGCATCGGCGCGATGAGCAACCGCGCGACCGCCGCCGCGAGCCGCCTCGACGACCTCGACCGATGCGGCCACGCAGAGCATCGACGACCTCACCGGCGTCGACATGGCCAAGGCCATCACCGACTACTCCGCCCAGTCTGCCGCCTACCAGGCCTCCCTGAAGGTCGGCGCGCAGATCATCCAGCCGTCCCTACTCCAGTTCCTCTCATGAGCAGCGGACTGAACAACCCCAACAACGGAGGCGACTCCACCATGGCAGTGACGCTCCAGTCGAGCCGCTTCGGGGAGCTTCAGATCCCCGAAGAGGCCGTGCTCGACTTCCCCAACGGCCTGATCGGCCTCGGCGGCCGGCGATTCGCGCTCCTCGCGCGCAGCGACGAGAGCGCCTTCGTCTGGCTGCACTCGATGGACGATCCCGACCTCGCGGTTCCCGTGACGAACCCCTGGCGGTTCTTCGAGGACTACGAGCTCGAGCTGTCCGACGACGAGGCCGAGCGCATCGGGGTCAGCGACCCCGGAGGACGCCTCGGTCTACGTGACGGTCCGGTCCGCCGCCGCGCTCGAGGACTTCTGCGCCAACCTGCGCGCGCCGATCCTGGTCGTCGGCAACGCCGGGCACCAGGTGATCAACCAGGCGCCCGACGCCCCTGTCCGCGCTCCGCTGTTCGCCGGGCTCCAGGAGGAGCCTTCGACTAAGGCCGCGTAACCGCACCGGTACGCTCGGAACCCCTGACCCGGAATCCAAGGAGGAATCCCTCTCATGCTCATCATCACCCGCCGTCCCGGCGAGAAGATCATGGTCGGCGACGACGTCGTGGTCGAAGTGATCGAGGTCAGCGGCTCCAGCGTGCGCATCGGCATCGCCGCCCCGAAGTCCATCCCGGTCTACCGGGAGGAGATCTGGGCGGCAGTCCAGGCGGAGAACCGTGCCGCCGCAGCGTCAGACGTCGACCAGCTCCCGGACGACGTACCGACGCCGACCAAGAAGTCCTAGCGCGCACCTCTCACCGCTAGCTCCCTCTCAGCACCACTCCCTCCAAGGAACAGTAAAGGACGAACAAGGATGTCCCTACGCATCACGCACAACATCGAGGCGATGAACGCCACGCGGAACCTGCAGGCCAACACCGCGAAGATCTCCGCAGTCGATGGAGAAGCTCTCATCGGGCTACCGCATCAACCGCGCCGCAGACGACGCGGCCGGCCTCGGCATCTCCGAGTCCATGCGCTCGCAGATCCGCGGCATGGCGCAGGCCCAGCGCAACATCCAGGACGGCGTCTCGATGGTCCAGACCGCCGAGGGCAACCTCGACGAGGTCCACTCGATGCTCCAGCGCATCCGCGAGCTGGCCGTGCAGTACAAGAACGGCTCGATCGACGACACGCCGCGCACCTCGATCCAGAACGAGGTCAACCAGCTCGCCTCCGAGATCGACCGCATCGGCTCGCAGGCCGCAGTTCAACGGCATCCACCTGCTCGACGGCTCGGCCACGGTCTCCTTCCAGGTCGGCGCCAACGACGCCGAGCAGATCGGGATCACGTTCCTGAACCTGTCGCCGACCGTCGGCACGTCCTACGCGTCGCTGACGACGGGCAACAACACCGACATCTCGGAGATCGACGCGGCCATCACCGCCGTCTCGGCCGCCCGCGGTCGAGATGGGCGCGGTCCAGAACCGCCTCGACCACACGCTGTCGGTGTCGGCCGCCTACCAGGAGAACCTGACCTCGGCCGAGTCGCGCATCCGCGACGTCGACATGGCCGAGGAGATGGTCAACCTGACCAAGATGCAGGTCCTGCAGCAGGCCGGTACGGCCATGTTGGCCCAGGCCAACCAGCAGCCGCAGAGCGTCCTCAAGCTCCTCGGGTAAGTCCGCCAGGAGATGCTCTGTCCGGCCGCGGGCCGCCCTTCTGGGCGGCCCGTTGTCGTTCTGGGCGTCGGCCGCGTCACAATGGACGCGTGAGCTCGCAGGTCGGCACGCTCCTCAACGGTCGCTACCGGCTGGATGCCCAGATCGGCACCGGCGGGATGTCGACCGTCTATCGGGCCTTCGACACGGTGCTGGAGCGCCAGGTCGCGATCAAGCTCATGCATCGCGAGATCGCCTCCGACAGCGATCAGCTGGAGCGCTTCCGCCGCGAGGCGCGCGCGGTCGCCCAGCTCAACCACCCGCACATCGTCACCGTCATCGACGCCGGCGAGGACGACAACACCCCTTACATCGTCTTCGAGTACGTCGAGGGCGAGACGCTCAAGGATCGGATCCGACGCCACGGCCGGCTGCCGATCCAGGAGTCCATCGCCTACGCGATCGAGATCGCGCGGGCGCTGGGCGTCGCGCACGCGCGCGGCATCGTGCACCGCGACGTCAAGCCCCAGAACGTGCTGGTCGACGAGGAGGGCTCGGCCAAGGTCACCGACTTCGGCATCGCGCGCACGCTCGACCAGGAGGGCCTGACCGCCGACGGCCGCGTGCTCGGCACGACCGACTACGTCTCGCCCGAGCAGGCGCTCGGCCAGCCCGTGAGCGGCCAGAGCGACCTCTACTCGCTGGGCATCGTCCTGTTCGAGATGCTCACCGGCGACGTGCCGTTCAAGGGCGACAACCAGGTCGCCGTCGCGATGAAGCACGTCCGCGAGCAGCTGCCCGACGTGCAGTTGCGCCGACCCGAGGTCTCCAGCGCGCTGGCCGCCGTGCTGGATCGCGCGACGGCCAAGGACACCGAGCAGCGCTACGCCGACGACCGCTCGCTGATCGCCGACCTCGAGGAGGTGCTGGCGATCGAGACGCAGCGCAGCGGGCAGTCGACCGGCGAGGCGACCGCGGTCCTGCGCACGCTGCCGCCCAGCGCGCAGCGGCGGCTGCCCACGCGGGTGACCCATCCGGTGCGGTTGGTGTTGGCGTTGGTGCTCGTCGCCGCCGCGACGGTCGCGGCGGTGCTGCTGCTCGCCGATCACACCAAGCGCGGGACCGCCCAGCGCGCCGGTGGCCAAGCCGGCACCAGGACTGCAGTCGGTGTCGCTGGGCCAGTTGCGTGCCCACGACTTCGACCCCTACGGCGACGATCACACCGAGCACCGCTCCGACGTCGGCCGGGTCCTGGATGACGATCCCGGCACCTCGTGGACCACCGAGCACTACACCGGTGGCCTTGGCACCAAGCCCGGCGTCGGGATCTACATCGACGCCAAGCCCGGCGTGGTCGGCAAGCAGCTCGACATCCGCACCCAGACCACCGGCTGGGCGGGCAAGATCTACGTGTCGAACACGGTCGACCCGTCGGCGACCGACCTATCGGGCTGGAAGGACCTCGGCACGAGCTTCACCGCCGACAAGAAGAAGTTCTCGCTGCAGCTCGACACCGCCGGCCAGAAGTTCCGCTACTACTTGGTCTGGATCACCAAGCTCCCGCCTTCGGGCCAGGCCTCGATCTCGGAGATCGTGCTCTTCCAGTGACGGGCGCGCGCACGGTCAAGCTGACGCATCCCGACCGGGTGATGTGGCCCGACGCCGGGCTGACCAAGCGCGACCTGTATGACTACTTCGGCGCGGTCGCCGAGACGATGCTGCCCCACGTGCGCGACCGGCCGGTGTCGCTGCAGCGCTTCCGCGGCGCGGTGGGCAACGGCGGCTTCTTCCAGAAGGAGATCCCGAAGGGCGCACCGGACTGGATCGCGCGGGTCAGCGTGCCCAAGCGCGACGGGACCGTGTGCCATCTGCTGGCCAACGATCGTGCAACGTTGCAGTGGCTGGCCCAGCAGGGCTGCGTGACACCGCACGTGTTCACCTCGCGCGCCGATCGACTCGACCGCCCCGACCGGCTGGTGATCGACCTCGATCCGTCGACCGACGACTTCGCGGCCGTGCGTTCCGCGGCGCTGGCCTGCGGCGCCGCGTTGCGCGACCGCGGCCTGGAGCCCTTCGCGATGGTCACCGGCTCACGCGGCATCCACGTGGTCGTGCCTTTGAAGCGCACGCGCGACGTGCGCGACGTCCAGGCCTGGGCGCGGGACTTCGCCGCCGAGCTGGCCGCCGAGCACCCCGACGCGCTGACGACCGAGTTCCACAAGGACAAGCGCAACGACCGCCTGTATCTGGATGTGGCGCGCAACGGACCCGCCCAGACCGTCGTCCCGCCCTACGCACCCCGCCCCCGCCCGGGCGCGCCCGTCGCCACGCCATTGCGCTGGGAGGAGTTGAACGATGACGCGCTCCGCCCCGACGGCTGGACCCTGCGGACGGTCCTCGACCGGTTGGATGACCTCGGCGCCGACCCCTGGGCCGACATCTCTTCGGCAGCGCGCGTGCTGCCGAAGGGCTGAGCCCACGGGTACCACCTGTACCTCCAGGTTCCACCTGTACCACCTGATACAGTGTCGCCCATGCGTCGCTATATAGCGACGGAGATACGCCACGACGGAGGGCCCGCCAATGCCAGTCCTTGACGAACGAGAGCGTGCCGCACTCGTGGAGGCCGACGGCCAGTTGTCGGGCCTTCAGGTCGCGCTGGAGACCGCTGTGCAGCACGGCGCGTTGGACGACGAGAGCATCGATCGCCTGCGCACGACGGCCGAGGAGATCGTCGTGCGGGTCAACGCCAATCTTCCACCGCAGATCGACGCCGACGCACGGGATGAGATCCGCCGACGCCTCATCGACATGCTCACGCTGAGCAGCGCAGACGGTGCGCCTCTTGACATGGCCGATCGGGCGCTCATCGAGGCCGAGGCTGTCCGACACGTCATGCGCGACCTCCTCCAGGAGCAGCCTCCCGTGGAGATCCGCGACGCCGCCGACACCTTGCGCCTCCTCGAAGGCTGGCTCCCCGGTCTCCCCGTGAACAGCCTTGCTGAGCTTGTTGGGATGTCGACCCGCCAGCTCCAACGGCGTCGCCAAGACGGTGGCGCCAGCCCGCAACGGCTCCAGCTCGTTGCGCGACTCGTGGCGATCCTGCGGCACGCGTGGACCGATCAGGGCGTCTACGCGTGGTTTCACCGTCAGCGACTGGAGCTCGGAGGGCACGCACCGCTCGAGTTACTCGACGACGCCGATCATGAACGCGACCTCCTGCTGATCGCTCGTGCGGGCCGGGTCCAAGGTGGCAGCTGACGCTGACGACCTCAGTCTGTTCGCAGCTTCAGAACAGCGCACAGCACAGGTATCGCAGGAGCTCGTGGCCTTCCGCTATTGCTCCTACGACGTCCCTTTCTGGGTCCGGCCCAACACGCGGCCGGGCCGGTGGCACAGGGCCGGCGCCGAGCCAACGCAGTATTGGTCGCTCACCCCAGAGGGCGCATGGGCCGAGCTGATCCGATACGAGGAACTCTCCACCGAAGAGGAGCTTGACGAGATTCGCACCACCATGTGGGTCTGCCGTCTCCCGCGCATGGGTCTCGCGGATCTCACAGACGACGACGTACGCGACAGCTACAACCTGACCGGCGAGGACCTCACCGCCGACGCCTGGGACGCATGCCAACGCGCGGCCGGCGAGATCCGCCGAGAGGCACGCGGCGTGCTGGCACCCAGCGCCGCTCTAGCCGACACGCTGAACGTCACGCTCTTCGGCCCACGTCCCCTCATCGCCTTTCAGCGAACCCCTGCGCTCGCCTCAGCCATCCCCGGAGCACTCGCCGCCATCGGCCGGCCGCCTCGCGGACTCGTCGGACGCGTGCAGCGACGGACGCAGTACCCAACGCTCTTCTGAGCGCCTCGGGCCGACCCGAGATCACCCGGCCGAGGGATCCCCACGTCGCGCGGCGGACCTCCGCCTTACCTCGCCGGCCAGAACCGTCGACTACCGGTGTATGGCCTCCCTCCCCGCGATTCGCACCTTTGCCGGGTTGCACCGCATCCCGGCCCCCGCTCCAGCCCCACCGCCGTCAACGCTGTTCGCAGCCGAGACCGATCCGAAGGCCATCGCCGCCCGCCAGCTGCGCGCCGCCGACCGAGCACGCCGAACGACCTCCGTCGCACCGCCGTCGTAGCCGAGAAGCCGAGGCTGAACCGGTGGCGGCTCGTCACGGCTCATGCATCGGAGCAGTGCACGGCACACGCGTCCCAGTCGAAGGCGGGCAGCGCTCGCAGACGTGCAGCGTTGTCGGCATATTCAGGATTGATGTGGCGGCCGATCGTGAGCACGCCGACCTTGCCCGCACCGGTCGTCTTGAGTGCGCCGGCAGCGCTCTGTGCGTTGGCGCCGGTGGTCCACGTGTCGTCGATGACGAGCACCGATTCACCTGTCAAATCACGTGTGGGTGAGTACTTCAGCGGATCGACCGTGCGTTCTGCCACCGGCGTTTCCGAGCGCATCAGCAGTCGCTCGAAGCGGTCACGCGTCGGTTCAACGATTGTCCCGACGATCTGACGTAGCGGGTGCTGGTGGTCGCGATCGACCGATCCGGAGGGGACGGTCGTCACCAGATCGAAGCGACTGAGACCTGCAGCGCGCGCGACACATGCCTCATGCGCCACCAGGAAGCGCCAGAGCACAGCGGCGAGCTGCACCCGCACCGGGCGCGCCGAAGCCAACGGCGCGCGCTTATAGGCCGCGAGGTTCGTGTGCAATTGTCCGAAGTTCTCGCTGTAGGAGATCGGCACCACCACATCGGCGAAACCCGCATCGAACCTGCAGCGGTAGCACGTGGCGTATCCGTTGGTGAATGTGTGACAGACGCCGCAGACGTCGGGCGCAGCCGCCGCCAGCGGGTTGCGCAGAACAAGGCATACGCGTCGGTGAGCTCCTTGACCGTCGCCATCGGCGACCGCTACGCCGAGAGCGTCTCGATCGACGTCAGGCGCTCAACGTGCCCGACAACATCAGCCGCGTTCTCGATCACGTGCGCACCCGGGCGCTCGGCGTACTCACGGGCCCATTCGTGCTCGAGCAGGCTCTCAAGGAGGAACACGGGCCGGCCATGCTCCAGCGCGAAGCGCGCCTGCATCTTGGCGCCGCTGGTGTGTGACGCCTCGATGACCACGGTGGCCTGCGATAGGCCCGACATCACGATGTTGCGCATCGGAAAGCTTGTCCGCGTTGGTGGCGCGTCTGGCCAGAACTGCGACACGACTGCGCCGGTGGAAGCGATCTCTCGCTGAAGCTCGGCGTTCTTAGCGGGATAACTACGGCGGATTCCCGTGCCGATGACCGCGACCGTGCGGCAGCCGTGAGCAAGCGCGGCCCGATGCGCAGCACTGTCGACGCCCTCCGCGAGACCACTGACCACGGTAACTCCGCGCTCTGCGAGATCGCCTGCGATGGACGCCGCGGCGGCGAGTCCCTTCGAGGTCGCTCGTCTCGTTCCGACGATCGCGATCGACCGCACGTCGGCATCGGCCAGCGCACCGCGAACGAACAGCAGCGGCGGCCGGTTGTGGATGGTGCGCAGGTTTGCCGGATACTCCTCGTCGAGCACCGACAGCACCTGGATCCCTTCCGCCCTCCAGACACGGATCTCAGCGATGATGGCGTCGAGATCCGGCTCCTCAGCCGGAAGCGCAGGATCCATCTCGAACAGCGTCCCGGCGGGCTCGTCGATACCGCCCACATCACTTCCGCCGGCCAGAACCTCGATCGCGCTTCCGGTCGATTCGACGAGGTCGGCGTACTGATGCCAGACGCGATCGCCCCGCCGCAGCAGACCGATCATGGCCGCGGTCTCTCGAAGCTCAGTCATTGCACGGAACCAGGAACATACGTTCTTATAGAAGATACGTGCCGGACCAGACGTACCGTAGGCCCTTCAGCGGCACATCGTAGGCCCTGGTGTCACGTTGACCAGCCGCACACACATTGTCCGTGCCAGCGGCTACCCGATTCCGGCAGCACTGTTCTTAGGACCGCCGGCCGGGCCGCGGACGCGGGCGGTGGTTCGGGCCGCAGCCGGCTGCCTTCTCCTCTGGCGCTGTCGGGTTCCGTTGCGGGGCCGGGCCCCGCAACGGAGGGTGCGACGGGTTTCTAGGTGGTGATGGTGGTGGTGTAGGCGTCGAGGACCTTGTTGAGGGCTTCGACGCCGTGGCGGTTGTTGTGGATCTCGGACATGATGATGTCGTTGTGGTGGTTGTCGGCGCCGATGTCGGTGAGGAGGTCGAGGTTGGTGTCCAGGAGATCGGCGCGGCGGAGGTGGAGTTGCTCGATGTGGCTGCGGGTCATCGGGACCTGGACGCTGTCGCGTCGCAGGGTGATGTCTGGGTCCCAGCCGAGGGCGTCGATGACCGCTGTCGCGTCGCGGTAGATGTCGGCGAGCGCGAGCTGTTTGACCGGGACGTAGTCGAGGAAGTCCTCGAACGGCTCGTGGTTGAACATCAAGACCTTCTTGGCCTCGATGCGCAGCACGTCGGCGGTGGACGGGTCGACGGCGATGTGGCAGCCGAAGCTACCCTGCGGGGTACTCATGGGAGGTTGGTTCTCCTTGGGTCATGCCCCCGGGCCGCTCGTAACGGTCGCGGGGGCGAACTTGTTGATGATGTCGGTCGCCGATTCTAGCGGGCGGGGCCGACGGAATTGGTCGATTACGCAGAGTCGTTACAGGCCGTGACGCTTCTGTCGCTGATCGACCACACCAACAACTCGGGCGTCCGCCACGGCCTATCTGCCGGGACGGGCAGCAGACCGCCAGAGACTGACGTCGTGGGGCGCTGGTCGCGGGGCGAGCGCTGGTGTTGCAAGCGCTTGGGTGGCGCGTCTTGTTGATGGTGTTCCGTGCGGACGTTGGTCTGGGTGCGGGGCGTGGTCTGTCGGCACCGAGGGGAGTGAGCGGGGCGGGTGGTTCGTGGCGTCGGCTCGTCGTCCGTTGGCGGCGGGGCAGGCGATTCGCGTCGTGCCCGAGGGTCGGCCGGGGATCCGGGACGTCGCCGGCACCTGGACGTTGAGATCCAACGTCCAGGTGCCCGCGACGTTCGTTCGGCGGGTGCTGGTCGAGTTGACCGGCACTGTTCACGTCAACTCGACCAGCGTCCCTGCCACGGGCGCCCGGGCGTCGGCCATGACGACCACGACCGGCCGGCGTCGGTGGCTCGTCGCAGTCCGTCGCAGTCTCGTTACAGGTCGGGTTGCGCAGCGAAATGGATCGCGCTCGCGCAACGCAGGTCCGCGCAGCGCGGCGCACGACACGCGCCCGCGGCGCGAGCGCGTAGGGAGGGCGGTGATCCGTGATGTCGCCATCCGCGCGACGCTCGTTCGATGCCCCCACAACAGAACCCCGAACCACGCCCCAACACTTTCACCCCACGCCCCAGACCACCCGAGCGCGGTGGCGATCTTCACGGAGCGCCGACCATCCAACCACGCCCCGTGCACCCCGACCCAAGGCGGTCCGAGGCCGCCAACTAATGCCGCAGCGCCCGCTCCCGCTCGAACCGCGCCACCGCAATCCGGCAGAGCTCGTCGACGAGCTCGGGGTAGGGCAGGCCGGAACGCTCCCACAGCACCCCGTAGACCGACGTCGGCGTCTGCCCCGGCAAGGTGTTCAACTCATTCAACACCACCGTCTCGCCATCCACGAAGAAATCCGCCCGTGCCAGCCCCGAGCAGCCCGCTGCCGCGAACGCCCGCGCCGCGATCGACTGCAACGACTCGCACGCCGTCTCCGAGATCCGCGCCGGGAACTCCAGCCGCATCCCGCCCTCGGTGTACTTGGCCTCGTAGTCGTACCAGCCCTCGCGCAGCAGGACGATCTCGCCCGGCCGGCTGACGCGCGCGTCGTGGGTGTCGCCCAACACGGAGGACTCGATCTCGACGCCCGTCGCCGACGCCTCGACGATCACGCGATCGTCGTGCGCAAAAGCCTCGTCCAACGCCGCGTCGATGTCCTCGGCTCGCTCCACGCGCACGATGCCCACCGACGACCCCAACCGCGCCGGCTTGACCCACAACGGAAGCCCGAGGTGCTCGAGCGAGGGGCGCTCACGACCGGCCTCGACGAGCGCGTAGCCCACCTGCGGCAGCCCCGCTTGGGCCATCAGCTCCTTGAACACCACCTTGTCCATGCAGACGGCCGACGCCATCACGCCGCTGCCGACATATGGGACATCCAACAACTCCAACAACCCCTGGACCGTCCCGTCCTCGCCGAACGGCCCGTGCAGGACCGGGAAGACGACATCGGCGTCGAGCAGCCCACGGCCCGGGTGCAGCGCCAGCTCCTCGCCCTCGTGCCACCACGTGCCGTCGCGCGCCAGCTCGACGGCCACCACCTCATGGCCCGCGTCGCGTAGCCCCTGGCCGACCGTCGCCGCGCTGACCAGCGAGACATCGTGCTCCGACGAGCGCCCGCCCCCGAGGACGACGACCCTCACGGCGTGGTCTCCGTGGTGCTCGGCGCCGTCTCGCTGGGCGTCGTCGTGCCCGCGCCTTGGTCCAGCGTCGCGTCGTACTGGCCGACGGTGATCGTCACGGTGCTGCCCTTCTTGGCCTTGGAGCCCGACGGGTCCTGGCTGATGACGTGGAGGTCCTGCGAGCGATCGCCCGTCGGCCTGCGTGGTCTGGGTGACCTCGAAGCCGGCCTGCTTGAGCGCCGCGGTCGCCGCCAGCCGGCCCTGGCCGGTGACGTCGGGGACCTCGACCTCCGCCGGCTCCTTGCCGACGGTGATGGTGACCGTCGAGCCCTTCGGGCGGTTGGCGGAGGTGGCCGGGTCCTGCGACAGGACCTCGCCGACCTTCGTGCTGTCGGTGGTCTCCTGATCCTTGGCGGTGACCTTGAAGCCCAGCGCCTCCAGCGTCGAGCGCGCCTCGTCCTCGGTCAGGTCGACCACCTTGGGCACCGCCACGCGCTCCTTGCCCGATGAGAGCACGAGCACGACCTGCGAGCCCTTGTCGAGCTCTTGGCCCACGGGTGGCCGCGTCTCGATCACGCGGTTCTCGGTGACCGTGTCGCTCGTCGCGCGCTCCTCGGCGATGGTGAAGCCGAGGTCGGTCAGCTGCTTGCGGGCCTCGTTGCGCCCGCGACCGACAAGGTCGGGCACACGCGCGGTGCCGGGGCCGGCCGAGACCGTGAGGCCGACGACCGTGTCCTTCGGCACGCGCGAGCCGCCGCCCGGGTCCTGGCCGATGACCGTGCCCTTGGGCTGGGTCGGGCTCTCCTTCATCGTCACGTCGGTGGAGAGGCCCTTACGCTTGAGCAGGATCTCGGACTCGGCCTGCGGGCTGCCGACAACGTTGGGCACCTGGACCTTGTCCTTGCCGGTCAGCAGCAGCCCGGCGACGATCGCGCCGGCGACGATGAGGCCGACCAGCAACGCGACCCACCAGCGGCCGGGACCATCGCCGTCCTCGGGCTCGTCGACCGGCGGCTCGGGCGGCCCGTAGTAGCGCTGCTCGACGTGGGCGACGTCCTGATAGGCGCCCGGCGGCGGGATCGGGATCATCGGGCCGGTGGCCTGCAGAACGCTCGTGGCGGCCGTCGCCGCGCCGGCGGGCGGCAGGACACCCGGGTGGGCGGGGTTCGCAATCTCCAGCGCCGCGATGAACTCATCGGCATCGGCGAACCGCCGCGCCGGGTCCTTCTCCAGCGCGCGCAGCACGACGGCCTCCAGCGCCGGCGGCACCTGCGGGTTGCGCCGCGACGGCGGGACCGGCGCCTCGCTGACCTGCTTGAGCGCGATCGTCACCGCGCTCTCGCCCTCGAACGGGACGCGGCCGGTGAGCATCTCGTACAGGATGATCCCGACCGAGTAGAGGTCTGACGGCGCGCTGACCGCGTGGCCTTGGGCCTGCTCGGGTGACAGGTACTGCGCCGTCCCCATGATCGAGCCGGTCTGCGTCATGTCCGACGCGCCCGCCTTGGCGATCCCGAAGTCGGTGACCTTGGCCCGGCCCTCGCCGTCGATGATGACGTTGTGGGGCTTGAGGTCGCGGTGGATGATCCCGCGCTTGTGGGCGAAGCGCGCCGCGCGCAGGATCTGGATCGTCAGGTCGATCGCGCGCGCCGGCGCCAGCGGCGCCTCCTCCTGGACGAGCTTCTTCAGCGTGCGCCCTTCGAGGTACTCCATCGCGATGTAGTACGTGTCGTCCCACGCACCGCGGTCGTACACCGCGACGACGTGCGGGTGCTGTAGCCCGGCCGCCGACGAGGCCTCGCGACGGAAGCGCTCGACGAACTCCTCGTCCTGGGCGAAGCGCCGATGCAGGAGCTTGATCGCGACCTTGCGCCCCAGCTGCAGGTCCTCGGCGCAGACGACGTCGGCCATCCCGCCGGAGCCGACACGGTGCAGCACGCGGTAGCGGCCGTCGATGATCGTGGAAGTGTCAGGTACGTCGGTCACTTGAGCAGCTCTTGCATGATGTCGCGGGCGATGGGTGCGGCGAAGTCGCCGCCGAAGCCGGTCACGGCCTTGACGGTGACCGCGACCGCGATGCGCGGGTTGTCGGCGGGCGCGAAGCCGATGAACCACACGTCGTTGATCTTGGCGCCGAACTCGGTCTCGGCCGTGCCGGTCTTGCCCGCGACCTGGATGCCCGGGATGGCGGCCTTCGTGCCCGTACCGCTCTGCACCACGCCCACCATCATGTCGGTCACGGCGGCGGCGGTGGACGGCTTCATCACCGTGGACTGCAGGGACGGCGAGATCGTATCGACCGTGCGGCCGTCGCGATCGACCACGCGGGTGGTCAGATGGGGCTTCATGAGCGCGCCCGCCGTTGGCCACCGCGGCGGCGACCTGGGCCATCTGCAGCGGCGTGGCCTGCAGGCCGCCCTGGCCGATCGCCATCCGCCCGAGTCGACGAAGCGCGACGTCGGGGAGACCGCATGGCCCGGCGGGTTGGGCGCGACGACCGAAGCCGACATGGTGTCCTTGGGATAGTCGAGCTCGGGCTTGGCGTCGAAGCCGAAGCGCTCCATGTACTCCTTCATGGTCGCCTTGCCGAGCTTCTCGCCGACGTTGGCAAAGGCGGTGTTGACCGACTTGGCCAACGCGTCCTTGAGCGTGATCTGCCCGAAGTCCTGGTTGAAGTCGTTGGCCAGCGGGACGGCGGAGATCTTCTGGCCGCTGTCGCCGTCGACCGTCGAGCTGGGCGAGAACTGACCGCTGTCGATCGCGGCGGTCGCGGTGACGACCTTGAACGTCGAGCCCGGCGCGGCGCCGAACTGGACCGCACGGTTGACCAGCGGCGTGTTCTTGTTGTCCTTGTTGGCCGCGGTGAGCTTGCCCTTCTCGGCGATCGTGTTGGGGTCGTAGGTCGGGGTCGAGGCCATCACCTTGACCGCGCCCGTGCGCGGGTCCAGGGCGACCGCGGCGCCGCTCTGACCGACCGCGGCGATCTCGTCGAGCGCGAGCTGCTGGGCCTTGGGATCGAGCGCGGTGCGCACGTCGTCGCCCTCGCGCGCCTTGCCGACGAGCTGATCGAAGGTGGTCGTGATCGCGTTCTTGGCCCCGGTCAGCTCGTCGTTGCGCTCACGTTCGAGCCCGCTCTGGCCGATCGAGGCGTAGGAGTAGCCGACGGGGTGGCCGAACCGCTTGCCCAACGGATAGGTGCGGTGGTAGACGCCTTCATCATCGCGCGTGGAGCGGGCGATCGTCGTGCCATCGGCAGCGAAGATCGACCCCGCGCCGGATCTTCTGGGCGCGGATGATCTCGCGGTGGTTGTTGGTGTCGTGATCGAGGTTGTCGGCGCGCAGCACCGTCCACCACGACGTCGACACCAGCAGCGCGCCGAACATCAGCAAAGCAACGACGAACAGGCGGCTGATCGGCTTGTTCATGGCGCCAACTGCGCATCGCGGCGCGCGCGGTCAGAGATCAACAACAACAACGCGAGCAGCACGAAGTTCGCCAGCACCGACGAGCCGCCGTAGCTGACGAACGGCAGCGTCACGCCGGTCAACGGGATCAGCTTGGTGACGCCGCCGACGATGACGAAGACCTGCAGCGCGAAGACCGACGTCAGCCCGGTCGCCAGCAGCTTGGAGAACGAGTCGCGGGCGAGCATCGCGATCTTGAAGCCGCGCTGGACGAACAAGCAGGTACACGCACAACAGCCCGGCGGCGCCGACCAGGCCGAGCTCGTTGACGATCACCGCGTAGATGAAGTCGGTGTGCGGCGCCGGCAGCAGCGAGCAGTTGACCGTCGAGGTCGTCACCGTCGCGCACTGCCCGCTGATGCGCAGCACCGCCTGACCGAAGCCCTGACCGAGCACGCCGCCGTCGGCCTGGGCCCAGAGCCCCTGGGCGAGCTGGTAGCTGCCGCCCTGCAGGCGGTTGAGCAACACGGGGTCGAACGGGTCCTGCCAGGCGTCGATGCGATCGGCGATGTGACCGATGTGACCGGCGACGAGGTAGGCGCCCAGCGCGAAGGTCACCACGCCCACGACCACGAACGACAGCCGGTCGGTGGCGACGTAGATCATCGCCAGGAACGCGCCGAAGAACATCACCGACGAGCCGATGTCGCGGATGTAGAACAGCAGCAGCATCGACGTGCCCCAGATGACGAGCATCGGGCCGAAGTGCTTGAGCGGCGGGACGTGACGCCGAGCACGCGCCGGCCGGCGGTGACCAGCAGCTGACGCGTGTCGCGCAGGTAGCTGGCCAGGAAGACGACGATCGCGATCTTCGCGAACTCCGCCGGCTGCACGCTGAGCGAGCCGATCTGGATCGACAGGTAGGCGCCGTTGACCGGCGAGAACGCGCGCGGGAGCAGCAGCAGCACGATGCCGCCGATGGCGATCAGGTAGCGGTAGCGCTCCAGCTTGCGGTAGTCGCGGAGCAGCAGGATCGTGGCCGCGAAGAGCCCCAGGCCGATGACGAACCACTGCGCCTGCAGCCGCGCCAGGCCGTCGTCGATCCGGTAGATCTCGACCAGCCCGAAGCTCGCCAGCAGCGCGCCGAGCGGGAACAGGTAGGGGTCGGCGTGCTTGAGCGTCAGGCGCAGGAAGAGGTGCGCGACGACGCAGAGCCCGAGGAAGATCGCGCCGTAGGTCAGCGAGACGTTGGAGATCTGGTTGCTGCCGCTCAGCCCGCCGAGCAGGTCGTCGCGCGAGAGGAAGACGGCGGCGAAGCCGGCCGACACCAGCAGCGCGGCCGGGATCAGGGCGAAGAGCTCCCGGTTCCTGGCGCTCAAGACGCGAACTGCCCCGCGAGGTCGCCGCGCTCGAGCTGGCGGATCAGGTCGACCGCGTCGTCGTGGGAGCGCAGCTTGTGGTCGGTGATCGTCTGCCGGACGCGCGGCGACAGGCTCTGCGCCGGCACGCCGCTGGTGAACTGCGTCTGGAAGAGGTTGACGCCCGGCAGCTCGTACGGCAGGCCGGAGTAGAGCGTCACGAAGCCGTCGTCGTCGGTGCCGACGAAGTAGACGCTCTGGCTGGCGATGATGCCGCCGCTGACGACCAGCGCGAGCAGCACGGCGAGCACCGCCAAGCCCTTGGCGACGCCGGCCCAGCGCCGGCGCTTGCGCGGGGCGGCCTCGTGACGCGGATGGCGCGGCGGGCGCGGCGCGCGGGGCTCGATCGTCGACGAGCCGACGAGCATCCCGCCGTCGGCGGGACGGGCCGTGGTCTGCGTCACGGCGGGCACGGCAGCCGGCGCCGGCGGCACCACCTCGCCCACCGAACGTGTGCTGGTTGACGACCGCGCCCTCCCCCGGCGTCACGTCCTCGACCCGGAACAGGATCACGGTGATGTTGTCGCGCCCGCCGGCCTCGTTGGCGGCGGCGACGAGCCGCTGGGCGGCGACCGCCAGGCTCGGCGCCCCGCCGAGGATCTCGGCGACGCCCGCGTCGGAGACCATCCCGGTCAGCCCGTCGGAGCAGAGCAGGAAGACGTCGCCGTCGCGCACCGGCCAGGAGAAGTGGTCGACGACGACCTCGCCCTCGATCCCCAGCGCGCGGGTGATGATCGAGCGCTGCGGGTGGTCCTCGGCCTCCTCGGCGCTGATCTGCCCGCGGCGCACCAGCTCGCCGACCAGCGAGTGGTCGTCGGTCAGCTGCGTCAGCTCGCCGTCGCGCAGGACGTAGAAGCGGCTGTCGCCGACGTGGGCGATCGCCAGGTCGTCCTCGCCGACGTAGGCGACCGTCAGCGTCGTCCCCATCCCGGCGAACTGATCGTCGGACTGCGCCTGGGAGTAGACGCGACCGTTGGCCTGGGCGACGAGCGCCGCGAGCCGCTCCTCGTAGGTGCCGGGCCCGTCGGGCAGCCCGCCCTGATCGGAGAAGACGCCGACCGCGGTCTGGGAGGCGACCTCGCCCGCCTGCGCGCCGCCCATGCCGTCGGCGAGGACGAACAGCGGCGAGTGGACCCAGTAGCTGTCCTCGTTGGCGGAGCGGGCGCGGCCCGTGTCGGTGCGGGCGGCGTGATCGGCGACGCGCAGCATGCTCAGCGGTCCATGTAGGTGAACTCGCTGTCGCCGATCCGCACGCGGTCGCCGGGGTGCAGGGGCTGCGGTCCGCTGAGCAGCTCCTCGTTGAGGTAGGTGCCGTTGGTCGACCCCAGGTCCTCGATGACGATCGCGGCGCCCTGGCGGATCAGGCGCGCGTGGCGCGAGGAGGCGAACGGGTCCTCCAGGCGGATCTCGGCCTGGTCGCCGCGGCCCATGATCGCGCCCTCGCCGACCTCGTACTCCATGCCGGGCACGTGGCCGGGCGCGCGCTCGACGACCAGCCGCGGGTCCAGCTCGGCCTCCGGGACCTGCCCCTGCCGGCTCGCGGAGTAGATCCCCGTGGCGTCGGCGGGCGCGGCCGGCTGCGGCGCATAGCCTGGCGCGGCGCTCGTCGTCGCCGACGTGCGCTTGAGGTCCTTCAGCGCGTTGCGCGAGATCCACAGCAGGAAGAGGTAGAGGACGGCGAGGAAGCCGAACTTCAGCGCGACGGAGACGGGATCGACCACGGCTACTCGACCTCGAATCCGACGCTGACGGTGCCGAGCTCGATCCGGTCGCCGCTCTCCAGCGGATGCGGGCCGTCGACCTGGCGCCCGTTGACGCGCACGCCGTTGGTCGACCCGAGGTCCTGGATCAGCCAGCTCGGCCCGCTGGGCGAGATCTCGGCGTGGCGGCGGGAGACGTTGGAGTCGTCGAGCACGATGTCGCAGTCGCGGCTGCGGCCGATGATCGCGCCGCCGGCCGGGACGACCAGCCGCTTGCCGCCGGCCACGACGATGGCCCGCCGGCGCGCGACGCCGGCACCGGAGCCGACCTCTTCGAGCGCCGACTGATGGCGGTCGCTGGTCGAGTAGACCATCGTGTGGCCCATGTCGGCGGGCCGGGCCTCAGGCGATGCGACCGCGCCCGGCGCGCCTGCCGCCGCGGGCTCGGCCGGCTGCACCAGCCGCGCCTGGATCCCGAACTCGCCGAGCGCGCAGCCGCTCGTCGGTGCGGAACTCGATCTGCGGGCGGCTGACCAGCGCGAGCCGCTCGCGGCGCGCGTGCTCGAGCAGGTAGGCCCCGAGCTCGTCGATGACCGACTGCTCGACGCCCTCGTAGCGCTCGCGGTCCTGCGGCGAGAGCCAGACGACGTACTCGTTGGGCACGTAGGTGCGCGAGACCGAGACCGTGCGGTGCTCGTCCATCTCCTTGGCGAGCTTGCGCGCCAGCTCGACCGGCCGGACTTCGGACCGGAAGACGCGACCGAACGTCCCCTCGACGAGGCCGGCGATCTTCTCTTCGAGGCTGCGGAGGACGCTCATGCCGTGGAGGGACCACTTCCCCGCCCGGGGATCCGCCCACACGTCATGCGGGGCGGCCCGGCTAGGTTACGCAAGCTCAACGTCAATCGCGTGCGTCAGGTGACGTCCGCGCGATCACCGCGAACGCCGCGGCGGCGATCGCACCGACGATCAGGCCCCGCGGCGCGGTCCCGAGCGCGGCCTGCGTGGCGGCCGCCGACGCCCGCCGCCCAGGCGATCGCCAGCGACGATGTCGACCACCAGCAGGCGACCGCGGACGAGGTACGGCAGGACGGCCGCGGCGGCCGCCCAGACGCCCAGGCAGCGCCGATCGCGGGCGAGCGTGACGATCGCCGCGAGCGCGCCGCGTGCCGCCGTGCGCGGCGTCGGCGGGCGGCGCCGAGCAGCAGGTGGCGGCCCGTCAGCGGCCTCGGCGAGCAGCAGCCACCAGGCACCGAGCGCGCCGGCGGCCGCGCGCGTGCAGAGCGTCCCGGCGCGCCCCGCCAGCGCGGGGAAGGCGCCGGCGACGGTCCCCAGCGCCAGCAGCGGCGCCGCGCCGGGCAACGACCACGTCGCCGGCGCCGCGCGACGCAGCAGGAGCGGCACCGGCAGCGCGGCAGCCAGGACGAGCCAGGCGCGGTCCGGCACCGTCGCGTGACGAGCCAGGTGGTCGTGGCGGCCGCGAACGCGAGCCACGCCAGGCGCGGGAGCAGCAGCACCGCAAGCGCGACGGCCAGCGCGCCCGTCAGCGGCGCGACCGGCGGTGCGGCGGCCGACAGCCGCCGCGCCGCCCGTCAGCCCCCAGCGCAGCGCAGCACCCGCCAGGCCCGCGGCCAACACGGCGGCCGGCGCGCGCTGGGTCAGCTCGGTGTGCCGCGGCGGCGCGACCGGCGCCAGCGGCTCCAGCGCGCCGCCGGCGATCGTGCCCGGCTCGTCGTCGACGCGCTCCAGCGCGGCGGTCAGCGCCGCGCGCAGCTCGGCGATCGTCCCGCGCTCCTCGGGATGCGGCCAGACCGCGAGCGTCGATCGCCTCGCAGAGCTCCAGCGGCAGGTCGCGGCGCAGCCGGCCGAGCGGCGGCAGCCGCTGCCCGACCCGCCGCGCGGTGGCCCCGGCGCCGCGCCCGCGCACCGGGTTGACGCCCGACAGCCCCTCGTAGAGGCAGAGGCCGAGCGCGTAGAGGTCGGCCTCCGCCCCCACGTCGCCGCCCTCGGCCTGCTCGGGCGCCATGTAGGCCAGCGTCCCGACGACGTCGCCGGTCCGCGTGAGCGCGTCGTCGCCGGCGATCCGCGCCACGCCGAAGTCCGTCAGCTTGGCCGGCGCGCCGCCGTCGGCGACCGCGTCCGGGACGAGGATGTTCAGCGGCTTGACGTCGCGGTGGATGATCCCGCGCTTGTGCGCATGGGCCAGCGCGTCGCAGAGCGCGACGCCGATCTCGCACGACGTCGCGATCCGACAGCGCCCCTTCTTCCAGCAGCCGCGCGAAGGTCGCCCCGCGGACCAGCTCGGAGACGAGGTAGACGCACTCGCTCGTCGGTCCCGGCCTCGTACAGCGCGACGATCGCCGGGTGCTGCAGCCGCGCCGCGGCGACGCCCTCGCGCTCGGCGCGCCGAGCCGTATCGGCGTCCGGCGACCGCGATCCGCTTGACCGCGACGGTCCGATCGAGCTTGAGGTCGTGGGCCAGCCAGACCACGCCGAAGCCGCCGCCGCCGAGCCGGCGCACCAGCCGGTAGCGGTCCAGGACGACCTCCGAGCCGGCCGTCGTGGCCGTCGTCGTGGGATGCTCCGCGGTCTCCACCGCCTCCGGACTTCCGCGCGGGAAGAAGGTGCCCTGCGCGCGACGGCGAAGTTGCAGCGGGCCTTCCCGCCCGACCCACCGGTAATACTGGCCCATTCGCCCCCGCCAGGAGCGCGGACGTACGTGTCCTTCTTCGACGACGAGCCCGACGAGCCCACTCGAGTCACCCGTCCCGCACGGCCACGCCGTGCGGCGCCCGCCGGCGGGCCCGCCTGGCGGTGCCGTGCCCCCGGCCGACATCGCCCGCCGCCGCCAGTTCGTGCTCTTCGGCTGGCCTGGCGCTCGTCGCCCTCCTGCTGCTGCTCTTCGTCAAGAGCTGCGCCGAGCACGCGCCACAAGAACGCGCTGAAGGACTACAACCGCGAGGTCACCTCGATCGTCCAGAGCTCGGACCGCACGGTCTCCAAGCAGCTCTTCGACGTGCTCTCCAAGGGCGGCGCGTCCCAGGACGTCACGGTCGCCGTCAACCAGGTGCGGCTCGTCGCCGAGGAGGACGCCAAGCGCGCCCGCGACCTCGACGCGCCCGACGACGTCGCCGCCGCCCAGCACGACCTCGAGCTGGTCATGAACTTCCGCGCCGAGGGCGTCAAGAACATCGGCGACCTGCTCACCAAGGCGCTCAGCAACCAGCCGACCGCGGTCGCGGCGATCCGCGGCATCGCCGGCCAGATGCAGATGTTCCTGGCCTCCGACGTCGTCTACTCCCAGCGCGTCGCCCCGCTGATCGTCGACGCGCTCGACGACAACGACCTGCACGACCAGGCCGTCTCGCCGTCGAAGTTCCTGCCGAACATCGGCTGGCTCGACGCGGCCAAGGTCGGCAACAAGATCAACCCCGACGCGGGCGCCGCCTCGTCCTCGGTCGACCGGCGAGGTCAAGCCGGGCACGCACGGCCACGGCATCATCGGCGTCAAGGCCGGCGGCGTCGCGCTGAGCCCGACGGGCTCGGGCATCAACCGCGTCCCGGCCAAGGCGCCGCTCGCGGTCGAGGTGACCTACGCCAACCAGGGCGAGAACGACGAGTCCAACGTCACGATCTCGGTCAAGGTCACCGGCGGCCCGAAGACGATCTCGGCAGACCAAGCGCCTCAACCAGACCAAGGCCGGCACGCAAGCCGCGGTGCCGATCCAGCTGACGTCCGTGCCCCCGTCGGGCTCGTCGACGACGATGACGGTCACCATCAAGCCCGTCCCGGGCGAGAAGAAGACCGACAACAACACGTCGACCTACACGATCCTGTTCACCTAGTAGCGTCGGCGCCGTGGACAGCTCGACCGCCGGGATCGTCGCGCTCGCCGCGTGCGCCGTCGCGCTGGCGGCCCTGGTCGTGGCCGTCACGGCGCTGGTGCGCCTGCGCCGCCTGCGCGCCGACCAGCGCGTCCTGCTCGGCGACGAGTCCGGCCGACGACCTCGTCGCGCACGCCGCGCGGATCGAGCAGGAGTTCCGCTCGCTGCACGCCTACGTCGGCGACGTCGCCGCGCGGCTGGACGGACGCCTGGGCACCGCCGAGGGCCGGCTGGACGGCACGATCGCCTTCCGCGGGCTCGTGCGCTTCGACGCCTACAACGAGATGTCGGGCCAGCAGTCGGTGGCGATCGCGCTGCTGGACGCCGAGCAGTCCGGGATCGTGATGTCGAGCATCCACCACCGCGACCAGGCGCGGCTCTACGTCAAGCACGTCGTCCGCGGCGATCCGGAGTACCCGTTGTCGCCGGAGGAGATCGAGGCGATGCGCGTCGCGCTGGCCGGCGAGCCGCCGCCCGAGCCCCCGCGGCTGCCATGAGGCTCGGCTACTTCGGGCCCGCCGGCACGTTCACCCACGCCGCGCTGTTGGCCTCGGCGCACGTGGCGGATGCGGCCACGATCGAGACCGTCCCGCTGCCCACCGAGCGCGAGACGATCCTGGCCGCCGGCGCCGGCACGGTCGACGCGGCGCTGGTGCCGATCGAGAACTCGCTGGAGGGCGGCGTCAACGCGACGCTCGACACGCTCGCGCTCGACGACGCCGGCGCGACCGTGCGGATCGTCGGCGAGGAGGTGCTGCCGATCTCGCTCGCGCTGATCGTGCGCCCGGGCGTCGCGCTGGGCGACATCGATGCCGTCTTCTCCCATCCCCAGCCGCTGGGCCAATGTCGCCGCTACCTGGCCCAAGCGCTGCCCGGACGGCGCGTCGGCGCCGCGACCTCGACCGTCGAGGCGGTGCGCCTGGTGGCCGAGACCACCGACCGGCCACACGCCGCGATCGGGACGGCCGCCGCCGCCGGGCTCTACGGCTGCGCGGTCTTGGCGAAGGGCATCGAGGACCAGCACGGCAACGAGACGCGCTTCCTCTGGGTCGCGCCCGCGGGGTCAGACCCCTTCGGCACCGCGCACGCCGGCGGTGGTGGATCGAAGACCTCGATCGTCTTTCACGGCGCCGGCGACGCGACGCCCGGATGGCTCGTGGACTGCCTGTCGGAGATCTCCTCCCGGTCCATCAACCTCACGCGGATCGAGTCGCGACCGCTCAAGCGCCGGCTCGGGCACTACCTGTTCCTCGCCGATCTGCAGGGCCACGAGGACGACCCGCAGGTGGCCGAGGCGATCGAGCGACTGCACGTCCACTGTGAGGTCGTGCGCGTGCTCGGCTCCTATCCAGCGGCGGCCTGAGCGCTCCGCGCTACCCTGCTCCCAGGTTCGAACCCGGCGATTTCCGTTGCCGCGGATGCTACGGTTCCGCCTGGTACACGCGCATGAGCAAGCTCGCCACACCACCACACACGATGCGGTCCACGTTGCCCGGCGAGCACCGGCGACGTGGACGTGAAGGTGGCCGGGTGCTCGTCCTCAACGCGTCGTACGAGCCGATCAACGTCTGCACCGTGCGCCGCGCCGTCGTCCTGCTGCTCAAGGCGAAGGCGGAAGTCGTCGACCACGCGACGTGGGAGCTGCGCTCCGAGCGCGCCTCGATGTCACGCCCGGTGGTCATCAGGTTGATGACCTACATCGTGATCCCGCGCGACACTCACCGGCGCAAGATCACCCGCCGCGCCGTCTTCGCCCGCGACAACTGGACCTGCCAGTACTGCGGCTCGCGCTCCAACCTGACCGTCGACCACGTGATCCCCCGCTCCAAGGGCGGCGGCTCCACGTGGGACAACATCGTCGCCTCGTGCGCGCCGTGCAACCGGCGCAAGGCCGACCATCTCCCCGACAAGGCCGGCATGCACCCCAGGCGCGTGCCATCGATGCCCCAGCCGCACGTCTTCATCCACGTCGCCACTCCCACCATTCCGGCGGCGTGGCGTCAGTGGCTGCCCGAAGCGGCCTGAGCGTCTCGCGCGGCTGAGCGTCGCGGCCTCCTCCTCCCGCGGCGAGCGATGCCGCCCCTTAACGCCAAAGGACGCCGCGGCAAGCAACCGCGACGCCCTTTGAACACCACTGGACTGGACAACCCGCTCCGCGACTTTTCTGAGCGGCCGGAGGGACGACTTCCGGCATCGCGCAACGGGGGTGGCCCGGCGTGGATTCGCTGGATCGTTACTCCAGCCCGACCGATCTAGCGGCCGGCCACCTCCAGGGTCCCGCAAGTACTAGAACTAGATATTCGGACCACCTCCTTTCTCTGGTAGGCGCAATGTAGCACCACCGTCCGACAACTTTGCGCACTACCTGCTACGTGCGGTCAATGGACGGACGGGAGGTGGTCCGAATGGCAGAACCTCTTTCAGAATCAGAAGGCGAGGTTGAGCGTGGCCGGATCGTGGATGCCCTGGTCGATGCGCGCGGTGAGACGTGCTGGTGGCCCGGCGATCCGCGCGCATCGGCCAGGGCGCCGCGAGACGGTTCGCTCAACCCGGCTTCGTTCTGAAAGAGGTTCCTACTCCTCGTCGTCCTCCGGGCCCTCGACGGCCGCGTCCTCGACCGCCAGGTCGTCGCCGGCGTCCTCGTCCTCCGCGGGCAGCGGCGCCTCGGCGTCGCCGGGCTCCGGCGCCACGTTGAGCTCTTCGCCCTCGACGTCCAACGTCGGCTCGCCGCTCTCGTCCTCGGACTCCGCGATCAGCGCGATCGCGCTCACCTGATCGCCCTCGCGCGGGCTCATCAA
Organism: uncultured Conexibacteraceae bacterium; assembly: GCA_963731005.1. GTDB lineage: Bacteria > Actinomycetota > Thermoleophilia > Solirubrobacterales > Solirubrobacteraceae > Baekduia. The sequence goes on from CAVSTZ010000002.1 coordinate 953,613, forward strand.
GCGCACGCCCGTCGCCGAGCGACCCTGCTGCGAGATGCCCTTGACCCCGGTGCGCTGGATCATCCCGTTCTGGGAGATGAACACCAGCTCCTGGTGGGGCCGGACGACGAGCGCGCCGGCCAGGCCGCCCTTGGCCTCGGTCAGCTTGATCGTCAGCACGCCCTTGGCGCCGCGCGACGTCTTGCGGTACTGGTCGATCTTCGTGCGCTTGCCGTAGCCGGAGTCGGTGACGACGAGCATGTCCATGTCGTCGCGGGCGACGTCCATGGCGATGACCTCACCCTTCTCGCCGACGTCCATCCCGCGGACGCCACCGGTGTCGCGTCCCATGGCGCGCGCCTGGCCCTCCTCGAAGCGCACCGCGAGACCCGCCTTGGAGACCATCATGATCTCGTCGTCCTTGTCGACGCGGCGCACGGCGATCAGCTCGTCGTCGTCGCGGATCTTGATGGCGATGATGCCGTCGGCCTTGATCGGCGTGTTGTAGGCCTGGAACGCCGTCTTCTTGATGACGCCCTTGCGCGTGGCGAAGACGAGATAGGGCGACTCCGAGAAGTCGCGCGTCGAGAGCACCGACTGCACGCGCTCGTTCTCGCGCAGCGGCAGGATGTTGACCAGCGCACGGCCCTTGGACTGACGCGCGCCCTCCGGCAACTCATACACCTTGGACCGGTAGACCTTGCCCCGGTTGGTGAAGAAGAGCAGGAAGTCGTGGGTCGAGCACACGAAGAGGTGCTCGATGTAGTCCCCGTCCTTGAGGTCCATGCCGGTGATGCCGACGCCGCCGCGCCGCTGCTGGCGGTAGGTCGTCAGCGGGACCCGCTTGATGTACCCCGACTTGGTCATCGTGATGACCATCTGCTGGTCGGCGATGAGGTCCTCGATGTCGAGCTCGTCCTCGGACGGCGCGATCTCGGTCCGGCGCGGCTCGGTGAAGCGCTCGGAGATCTCCAGCAGCTCTTCCTTGATGAGCGCGCGCACGTTGGCCTCGTCGCCCAGCAGCTCGCGCAGCTCGCGGATGCGCTCGGTGACGTCGGCGTGCTCCTGCTTGATCGCGTCGCTCTCCAGCGCGGTCAGCTGCGAGAGGCGCAGGTCGAGGATCGCCGACGCCTGGATCTGCGACAGCGAGAACTGCGACACCAACTCCTCACGGGCGGCCTCGCGGTTGGACGACTTGCGAATGACGTCGATGACGGCGTCGAGGTTGTCCAGCGCGATGAGCAGGCCTTCGAGGACGTGGGCGCGCGCCTCCTTCTGGGCCAGCTCGAACTTCGCCCGGCGCACGACGACCTCGCGCTGGTGGGCGACGTAGGCGTGCAGCACCTCGATCAGCGAGAGCGTGCGCGGCACGCCGTCGACCAAGGCCACCATGTTGACGCCGAACGTGGACTGCATCGGCGTGTGCTTGTAGAGCTTGTTCAACACCACCTTGGGGTTGACCGCACGCTTGAGCTCGATGACCAGGCGCATGCCCCGCCGGTCGGTCTCGTCGCGCAGGTCGGAGATCTCGGGGATCTTCTTCTCGCGCACGAGCTCGGCGATCTTGGTGATGAGGCCGTTGTCGCCGCCCTTCTTGACCGCGTAGGGCAGCTCGGTGACGATCAGCGCCTCCTTGCCCTGGTGGATCTCCTCGATGTGGGCCTTGGCGCGGACCTTGATCTTGCCGCGGCCGGTCTCGTAGGCGTCGCGGATGCCCGAGCGGCCCATGATGATGCCGGCGGTCGGGAAGTCGGGACCCTGGATGTGGGTCAGCAGCTCGTCGAGCGAGATCGCCGGGTTGTCCAGGAAGGCGACCGTCGCGCTGATGACCTCTTCGAGGTTGTGCGGCGGGATGTTGGTGGCCATGCCGACCGCGATGCCCGTGCCGCCGTTGACCAGCAGGTTCGGGAACCGCGCCGGCAGCACGGTCGGCTCCTGCTTGGACCCGTCGTAGTTGGGGACGAAGTCCACGGTGTCCATGTCGATGTCACGGACCATCTCCATGGCGATCCGCGTGAGCCGCGCCTCGGTGTAGCGCATGGCCGCCGCGTCGTCGTCGTCGATCGAGCCGAAGTTGCCCTGGCCGTCGACGAGCATGTGGCGCATCGAGAAGTCCTGCGCCAGCCGCACGAGCGTGTCGTAGATCGACGCGTCGCCGTGCGGGTGGTAGTTGCCCATCACGTCGCCGACGATGCGCGCCGACTTGACGTAGGGCCGCGTCGGGCCGAGGCCCGCCTCGTTCATGGCGAACAGCACACGGCGATGGACGGGCTTGAGGCCGTCGCGGACATCGGGCAGCGCGCGCCCGACGATGACCGACATGGCGTAGTCGAGATACGCGTTGCGCATCTCGTCTTCGAGCGCGCGCGGCTCGATGTTGCCGCCGCTGATGACGTCTGTGGCCATCAGGCCTCATCTCCTTCGATCTTGCGGTTGTGCACCGCGGCGTTGCCGGGTGTCATCAGACGTCGAGGTTCACGACGGCGCGAGCGTTCTGCTCGATGAACTCGCGTCGGGGCTCGACCACGTCGCCCATCAGCATGGTGAACAGGCGGTCGGCCTCCGCGGCGTCGTCGACGCTCACCTGCTGCAGGGTCCGGGTGGCCGGGTCCATCGTGGTCTCGCGGAGCTGGTCGGGGTTCATCTCGCCCAGACCCTTGAAGCGCGACACGTTGACGCCGCGGCGCGCGACTTCCAGCACCGAGGTGCGCAGCGTCTCGAACGAGTAGGCCTCGTCGGAGCGCTCGCCCAGCGCGACGCTGAACGGCGGCGCGCCGGCGAGCTCGACGAGCTGCGCGTTGACCTTGACGTACTGGCGGTAGTCGTTGGAGTCGAACAGCGCGCGGGCCAGGCGGTGCGTCTGGGCCAAGCCGCTCTTGCGCTCGATGGCCTTGACCACGAGAACCTCGTCGGTCGTCTCCACGATGTGGGTCTCGTGCGGGCGCGACGCGTCGTTCTTCTCCAGCGACGCGAGCGCCGACTGCAGGTCGGCCGACTGGTCGTCGAGCAAGCCGGCCTCACCGAGGAAGCGCACCGCCTCGTGGCCGTGCTCGGCGCGCAGCGAGCTGCCCCAGCCCTCGAACTGCTTGAGCAGCCGCGTGTAGCGCTGCCAGCGCGCCTCGGTCAGCTTGAACTCGGCGCCGGTGCGATCGTGGACGCGGATCTTCTCCAGCTTGTCGGAGAGCAGCAGCTCCTCCAGCTGGGAGTCCTTCTCCAGATAGCGCTCGCTCTTGCCCTGCTTGACCTTGTAGAGCGGCGGCTTGGCGATGTAGACGAAGCCCGCCTCGATCAGCTCCGGCATCTCGCGGAACAGCAGCGTCAGCACGAGCGTGCGGATGTGCGCACCGTCGACATCGGCGTCGGTCATCAGCACGACCTTGTGGTAGCGCGCCTTCTCGATGTCGAACTCGTCGCGGATGCCGGTGCCCAGCGCCGTGATCAGCGCCTGGACCTCGGTGTTCTTGAGCACGCGGTCGATGCGCGCCTTCTCCACGTTGAGGATCTTGCCGCGCAGCGGCAGGACCGCCTGGGTGTGGCGATCGCGACCCTGCTTGGCCGAGCCGCCCGCGGAGTTGCCCTCGACGATGAAGATCTCGGCCAAGGACGGGTCCTTGACCGAGCAGTCGGCGAGCTTGCCCGGCAGCGGCGAGTTCTCCAGCGCGCTCTTGCGGCGCGTGAGGTCCCGCGCCTTGCGCGCGGCGGAGCGGGCTTGGGCGGCCTGGACGGCCTTGCGGATGATCGCCCGCGCCTCCCCCGGGTTCTCCTCCAGGAACTCCGCGAGCTTGGAGTTGACGACGTTGGCGACGAAGCCCTCCATGCCCGGGTTGCCGAGCTTGGTCTTCGTCTGACCCTCGAACTGCGGGTCGGCGAGCTTGGCGGAGATGACCGCGGTGAGCCCCTCGCGCACGTCCTCGCCGGAGAGGTTGTCGTCCTTCTCCTTGAGCTCGCCCTTCTCCCGGGCGTAGCGGTTGACCGTGCGCGTCAACGCCGAGCGGAAGCCCGAGAGGTGCGAGCCGCCCTCGTGCGTGTTGATGTTGTTGGCGAACGAGAAGACCGACTCCTGGTAGGAGCCGTTCCACTGCATCGCGATCTCGACGTACCCCTCGTCGGACTCGCCCTCGAAGAAGATGACCTTCTTGCCGAGCGCCTCCTTGTTCTCGTTGAGGTAGGAGACGAAGTCCTCGATGCCGCCCTCGAAGTGGAACTCGGCCCGCTGGCCGCCGGCGCGCTCGTCGGTCAGCGTGATGCGCAGGCCGCGCGTCAGGTAGGCGGTCTCCCGCAGACGCTGCTCGAGGACGTTGAAGTCGTGCTCGATCGTCTCGAAGATGTCGGCGTCCGGGAGCCAGGTGACCGAGGTGCCGGTGCTCTGGCCCTTGGCCATCTTGTCGCCCTTGACCAGGTCGTAGCGCGGGATGCCGCGATCGAACTCCTGGTGGTGGAGATGGCCCTCGACGGCGACCTCGACCCGCAAGGTCTCCGACAGCGCGTTGACCACCGAGATGCCCACGCCGTGCAGACCGCCGGAGACCTTGTAGCCCCCGCCGTCGCCGAACTTGCCGCCGGCGTGCAGGACGGTCAGCACGACCTCGACGGCCGGCCTCCCCTCCTTCTCGACGATCCCGACCGGGATGCCGCGGCCCTCGTCGCGCACGGTGACGCTGTTGTCGGGGTGGATCGTCACCTCGACCAGTCCGCCGAAGCCGGCGAGCGCCTCGTCGACCGAGTTGTCGACCGCTTCGTAGACCAAATGGTGAAGGCCGCGGATGCCCGTCGACCCGATGTACATGCCCGGACGCTTGCGGACCGCCTCGAGGCCCTCGAGGACGGTGATGTCCTGGGCGTCGTAGGCGGCAGAGCCCTGGCGCGCATTCTTCTGCTTGCCGTTCTCGTTCGCCATAAGAGTGCTGCGTTCCTGACGCAGAACGCCCCGATCCCGGGCTCGGTCGAGCCCGACCGGGGCGTGAAAAGAAGTTGTCCACAGGATAGCACAGCGACCCCCTGGAACGCCTCCTCAGAGTGTCACGAAATACCTGCAAATACGCACAAAAGTGTCAGGGCTCGCGCGCGGCCCACGCACGCGGTGGCGACGCCACGCACCGCAGCGCCGTGATGCGCCCTTCGCCGAGCTGCGCGTTGAGCCGCTCGACGAGCTCCGGCGCCATCAGATCGAGCTCTTGCGCCCACACCGATGACCGACACGAAATCGTCAATGTTCCACCACGCTCCGTGGTCGGCGTGGCCTCCTTGGCCACCACCGCGCCGACGACCGCGGGCCACACGCGCTGCACCTCGCCGAGCACCGTCTTGGGTGCGAGCTGATCGGCGAGGCCGGCCATCGCCGACGACAGTGACCGCGGAGCGCGACGGCGCATCACGCGGCCTCGGCCGCAGCGGCGTCCTGCAGGACCGTCCCCGGCGAGACCTTCAGCCGCACGACGCTCGGCGCCTGCGCGCCCGGCACGTGCCCGAGATCGGTCGTCGTCACCACGGCCTGGCCACCGTCGTCCAGGCGCGCGATCAGCATGCCGCGCCGATCGGCGTCGAGCTCGCTCATGACATCGTCGAGCAGCATCAGCGGGGGAGCCCCGCGCTCCTCGGTCAGCACGGCACGCTCGGCCAGCAGCAACGCCAGCAGCGCCAGCCGCTGCTCACCCTGGGATCCGAAGGACTTCAGCTCGCGCCCGTCGCGCAGCAGCAGCAGCTCGTCACGGTGCGGGCCGTGCTGGGTGAAGCCGCGCTCGACGTCCGAGGCGCGGCGCCCCAGCAGCTCCGCGGCCAGCTCGGTCGGCTCGGTCGCCTTGGTCCGCGGCCGGTAGCGCACCTCCGCGGCGCCGGCGAGGCCGAGTTCGCCCGCCAACTGCGGGAAGCCCTCGGCGACGCGGGCCACAGCCGCGGCACGATCGTCGCGCAACGCGATGCCCCAACGCGAAAGCTCCGCATCCCACGCGTCGAGCGAGGCCTCGCCGACCCGGCCGGCGCGGACGCGGCCCAGCAGCGCGTTGCGCTGCGCCATCGCCCGCGAGTACTGCGCCCGATTGCCGGCGCGCGACGGCCACAGCGCGGCGACGAGCTGGTCGAGATGCGCACGGCGTGCCGACGGCGCGCCCTTGACCAGCTCCAGCCGATCGGGGAGGAAGACGCTGACCAGCGGCCGGGCCGGGCTGTCGAGCAACCGCTCCACCGGCACGCCGTCGACCTTGATCCGCTTCGGCTCGCCGGGCTGGAAGCCGACGCTGAGCGTGTGTGCACCATCCCGGTCTGACGTGTCGACTTCGACACGTGCGGCCGGAGCGTCGAAGCGCACCATGTCGCGCTCGTTGGCCGTCCGGCACGACCGCGCCGTGCAGCCGAAGAACAGCGCCTCCAGCAGGTTCGACTTGCCCGCGCCGTTGGGCCCGTGGACGACCGTCAGGCCGGCGCCCACGGCGACGTCGGCCGTCTCGTAGGTCCGGAAGTCGCGCAGGCGCAGGCGCTCGACGCGCATGGCGCGGACGTCGTCCTCAGACGTTCAGGCGGATCGGCATGATCAGGTAGAGGAAGCCGCTCTCGTCGGCGCCCTCGATCAGGCCGGGCCGCAGGGGGCTGATGAGCTTGAGGATCAGGTCGTCGGACCCGACGCTGTCCAGGCCGTCGCGCAGGAACTCCGGGTTGAAGCCGATCTCGAACGGCTCGCCGGCGAACGGCACCGGCAGCGGCTCGGACGCCTCGCCGACGTCGGGCGTCTGCGCCGAGACGGTCAGCTCGCCCTCGGTGAAGCTCAACCGCAGCGGCGCGTTCTTCTGCGCCATCAGGCTGATGCGCTTGACCACGTCGCCGAGCTCCTCGCCGCTGACGCGCAGCTGGTGCTCGTAGCCGTCGGGGATCAGCTGGCGGTAGTTGGGGAACTGGCCGTCGATGAGCCGCGAGGACAGCACGGCGCCACCGACCTGGAAGACGACCTGGTTGGAGCGGACGCCGATCCGGATCAGGTCGGCGCCCGTCGTGCCCACGACCGAGCGCAGCTCGTCCAGCGCCCGCGCCGGCACGTTGGCCTCGAAGCCTGGGTCCAGCGAGACGCCCAGCGCGGTCTCCTTGACGCTGAGGCGGTAGGAGTCCGTGGCGACCATCCGCAGCTCCGAGCCCGACGCCGACACGAGGATGCCGGTGAGGATCGGACGCGTCTCGTCGCGAGAGGCCGACTTCGACACCATCTCGATCGTGTCCACGAACGCCTGGGCGGGGACCTCGACGACGGTGTCATCGGGGTCGGTGCCGCCGATGCCCGGCAGCGGCGGGAAGTCCTCGGCCCGCAGCGTGCGCAGGTGGAACTTCGCCGAGCCGGCGATCACCTCGACGTCCTGCTGCTCGGGGCGCAGCTCGAGCTCGACGCGCTCGGCGCCCTTGGGCAATGAGCGGGCGACGTCGAGCAACAGCCGGGCCGGGAGGACGACGGTTCCCTCACGGGCCACCTCGGCCGCGAGCGGCACGCGGAGCGCGATCTCCATGTCGGTCGCGCGCAGCTCGACGCCGGCGCTGGTGGCGGCGAGTTGCACCCCCGACAACGCCTGCACGGCGCTGCGCGTGGAGGCCACGCGGGAGACGGATTGCAGCTGAGCGAGCAGATCCGCGCTCGCGGTCGAAAGCTTCACGATGAAGACCTCAAGAGATATTCAGGAGTCATAGGGGCTGTTGACGTGTGGACAGCCGCCGAGATGACCGGACGATGCGGGGTGTTCGCGCACAAGAGCGCACCGAGTCTGTCAACAGCACCGGTCAAACCGTCGTCCCGTCGCCGGCGTCGGTCAATCGCGCGGTGATCGTGGCGACCGCGTCGTAGGCATCGGGATCGGTTCCGATGCGGCTTGCCGCACGCTTGCAGGCGTGCAGGACGGTCGAGTGGTCGCGGCCGCCGAAGTGCGCGCCGATGGCCGGCAGCGTCTCGTGCGTGTGCTCGCGGGCGAGGTACATGGCGACCTGCCGGGGCCAGGCGACACGGGCCGTGCGGCTGGGGGACAGGAGCTCGTCGCGGGTCAGGCCGAAGACCTCGGCGACGACGTCCTGGATGCGCTGCACGCTGGGCGGGCCGGCGGCGGCGCGGCCGGCCGCCGTGCGGCCGTAGAGCTGGGTCAGGACCTCGTCGGCGAGCGCACGGTCGATCGGCGCGTCGGTCAGCGAGGCGTAGGCGACGACGCGGATCAACGCGGCCTCGAGGCTGCGCAGGTTGTCGGTGACGCGCTCGGCGATCAGCTCGAGGACACCGTCGTCGCCGACGTCGATCCCGTCGTGGTCGGCGCGCTTGCGCAGCACCGTCAGTCGCGTGGCGGGGTCGGGGGAGCGGATGTCGACCAGCAGCCCGGATTCGAAGCGCTGGCGCAGGCGATCTTCCAGCTTGGCCATGTCGCGCGGGGGGCGGTCGGAGGTCAGCACCAGCTGGCTGCCCGTCTCGTGCAGCGCGTTGAAGGTGTGGAAGAACTCCTCTTCGGTCTTCACCTTGCGCTCGAGGAACTGGACGTCGTCGATCAACAGGACGTCGTTGCGGCGGTAGCGATGCTTGAAGGCGTCGACGTCGCGGGCCTTCAGGGCCTCGAGGAACTCGTTGGTGAAGCGCTCGACCGTCGTGTAGCGCACGGTCAGTCCGCCGCCGTAGGCCCGCACGTAGTTGCCGATGCTGTGCAGCAGATGGGTCTTGCCGACGCCGGGCGGGCCGACGATGAAGAGCGGGTTGTAGGCCTGGCCGGGCAGCTCGGCGACCGCGAGCGCCGCGGCGTGGGCGAAGCGGTTGGCGTCGCCGATGACAAACTGCTCGAAGGTGAACTTCGGGTTCAGGCGCGAGACCTCGGCATCGTCGAAGAGCGCGGCGCGGGGATCATCGGCGATGGCCGGCGCGGTCGGCAGGCCATCTGACGCCGGTGCCGTCGACCCGTCGTCGTCGCGCAGCTCCACGCGCGCGACGCTGCCGGCGCCGAGGACGGTCCGTGCCGCCTCGTCGAGGATCGCCGCGTAGCGCTGCTGCACCCAGGCCCGGACCTCCGAGGGGGCGAGCAGCACGATGCGATCGCCCTCGATGCCGCCCCAGCGCAGCGGCGCGAGCCAGATGTCGTACGCGGACTCCGGGACCCGGTGTCGCACCTCCGCCTGCAGGCGGGTCCAGATGGGGGCGAGGTCCGGCATCACGGCAGGAAGGAGCAGCTCCTTGAGAAGCAGGCTGGCGAGGCTGGGCGAGGAGCCGTCGGCGGGGCTCGAAGGGAGAGCCATCGCGCCGGCGGGGGTCGAAACGTAGCAGGTGACTTCGGGCCGTCGAGCGCCGTCTGTGGGCCCGTGCGCGAGACGCCGCAAATGCCGTCAAATTCCCCGTCGAGCGGTCTTCCTGAAGGCTGTGGATCGGTGTTAGCAAGTGGGGAGGACGGTGTGTGGACGGGTCGTGGCGCGGGGGTCCGGTACACTGGCCCGCCGGTCGTACGACCTCCCCGACGGAGCACGAATCTCATGAAGCGCACCTATCAGCCCAAGCGACGCAAGCGCGCCCGCGCGCACGGCTTTCGCAACCGCATGGCCACCAAGGCCGGCCGCGTCGTGCTCAAGCGCCGCCGCGACAAGGGCCGCAAGCGGCTGACCGTCTGACCGTGGACGCGCCCTCGCGCGCCGGCGGCAGCCTCAAGCGACCCAAGAAGGGTCGGCTGTCCCGCAGCGCTGAGTTCGAGCGCGTCTATCGCCAGGGCCGGTCCATCGGCAACCGGCACCTCGTCCTCTACGTGTTCCCGCGCGGCGCGGCATCGGCCGCGCCCCAGGAGCTCTCCGTCGGCCCCCGACTGGGCCTCTCGGTGTCGCGCAAGGTCGGCGGCGCCGTCGACCGCAACCGCGTCAAGCGCCTGCTGCGCGAGGCGTTCGCCATCGAGGGTCAGCGGTTGGCGCCCGACAGCGATGCCGTCGTCGTCGCCCGCCCCGAGGCCCGCGAGCTGGCCGAGCGCGAGGGCCTCGACGGCATCCGCGCCGCGCTCGGCGAGCTGATCGGCCGGTCGGTGGGCGAGAAGCCGCCGCCCGCCGCCCCCGCGTCGTGAGCGATCGGCCGTCCTTCGCGCGTCGCGTCGCGATGGCGCCGATCGTCGCTTATCAGCGCGTGATCTCGCCGCTCTTCCCGCGGCGCTGCAAGTACGAGCCGACCTGCTCGGCCTACGCCGCGCAGGCCATCGGCCGCTTCGGCATACTCCGAGGCCTGGTCCTGGCCGGCTGGCGGCTGCTGCGCTGCAACCCTTGGAGTCACGGCGGCTACGACCCGGTCGAGGAGCAGCGTCTCTTCCGCCCGCCGCCCTCCTCTCCCGTGGTGGGCGGGTCCGAATCCCCGCACGCCTGAGCCTATGGTCCCCATCACCGCGAACATCCTGCAGCCGCTGGTCGACGTCTTCGAGTCGATCCTCAAGTTCTTCCACGACCAGGTCGGCGCGAGCTGGGGCCTGTCGATCATCCTGCTGACGATCGTCGTGCGCGCGGCGCTGCTGCCGCTGGCGGTCAAGCAGTTCCGGTCGATGCAGGCGCTGCAGCGGATCGCGCCGCATCTCAAGGAGCTGCAGGGCAAGTACAAGGACGACAAGCAGCGTCTCCAGCAGGAGACGATGAAGTTCTACCAGGAGCACAAGGTCAACCCTTTTGCCTCCTGCCTGCCGCTCGTCGCCCAGCTGCCGGTCTTCCTGTCGCTCTTCTACATGCTGCGCAAGGACCTGCGCTACGACATCTGCCCGGACATCAACACGGCGGCGGTCAAGGTCCCGAAGCCGTGTGGTTCCACCGAGGCCTCGCAGTTCTGGTTCATCCACGACATCACCGACAAGGCGACGGGCGGCGTCCTGATCGCGCTGCTGGTGCTCTACGTCGGGTCGCAGCTGGTCTCCAGCCTCCTGATGATGACCGCGACCGCGGATCAGAACCAGAAGATCATCATGCTGGTCCTGCCGTTCCTGTTCGTCGGCTTCGTCTTCCGCTTCCCGGCGGGTCTGATCATGTACTGGATCACGACGAACATCTGGACGATCGCCCAGCAGCAGTTCCTGCGCCGGGTGATCGGCCGCAACGCGCCGGAGCCGCCGCCCTTGCCGAGTGAGGGCGGAGGTGGTGGTGCGGTGGCGGAGCCCGCCGCTGCCGGCGGTGGCGGCCTGTTCGCCCGGTTCGCCAATGCCGCCGCGGGCGGGGGCGCCAGTAGCGGCAACGGCGCTGCGGCGACCAAGGAGGAGTCGCGGGTGACGAAGGCGCCGCCGCCACCCCCGCGGCAGCGCAAGCGCAAGCGTTCGGGGCGGAGGCGGTAGACGATGGCCGAGCGGAGCCAGGAAGAGATCTTCCGCGATCTCCTGGAGCACATCGCCGAGGGCCTCGGTCTTGAGGCGACGGTGGAGATCGACAGCAACGACGAGGCGCTCGTCGGCACACTGAACGGCGAGGATCTCGGGATCTTCATCGGCCGTCACGGCCAGACGATCGATGCCGTCCAGCACCTCGCCCAGCGCATCCTGCTGGCGAACCCCGAGATCGAGCGCCGCCGGATCGTCGTCGATGCCGAGGGCTACCGTGCCCGCCGGCGCGAGGCGCTGGAGAAGCAGGCCGACCAGGCCGCCATCGACTGCGAGAAGTTCGGCCGCCCCGTCGCGCTGGACGCGATGACTGCCAGCGAACGCAAGCACGTTCACGAGTACCTCCGCGAGCGCGGCGGCGTCGACACCCACAGCGAGGGCGACGAGCCGGAGCGCCACCTCGTGGTCACGCCGATGCTGGCCTGAGGTTCGGTCCGCAGCACCGTTTCACATGAAACGCCCGGCGTCGGTTTGGTCCGACCCGGGCGTTTTGCGTTTCACGTGGAACGCTCGTGGCGGGCGCGACCTGTTCCGTGTCGTCCCGTGGTGGTGGCTTGCGTGGCGCACCCATGGCGCTCAGCGCGGACCGCGGTCGGGGTTCGCAGCGTGGTCCGAGGGCACCGAGGGAAGGAAGGTGGTGTGGCTCGCAGCGTCATCGGTCTTCTCCGTGAGGGTTCGCGGGACGGCCGGGGTCGAACGCGTGTCCCGGTCGAGTTGACCGGCACAGCGCACGTCAACTCGACCCGCGCTCTCACTTCGGTGCCGGAGCGTCGATCCGGGTCGCTCGGGGTCCCCAGGTGGGACACGGAACGACCCCGGCCACGATCCCGCCCCGAAGCACCCGTGCCCGCGCGCCGGCGGACGGCCCCCGGGCGCTCCGAGCTGCCAGCTACCGCTCACTCCCCTCGGCGCCCCGGACCACGCTGCGTACCCACCAACGCAAACGCGCTGAGCGCCACGGGTGCGCCACCCAAGCCACCACCACGGGACGACACCAGACAAGCGCGCTCCGCCGGCAGGACAGCGGCCGCTGAGCAGTGCCCTTCTACGTTTCACGTGAACCGCTTCCCCCAGGGTGTTTCACGTGGAACGGTGCGGGCTGTCGCGCTGGGGCTCTAGGCTGCGGACCGTGCTTTGTGTTGATGACCGTCTGTCTGAGCTGGCCGAGCTGTGGGAGCTGCCGGCCCGGGTGCCCGCGCAGCTGCGCATGATCCTGGACCTCGTCCAGGCGGAGCCGACCTCGATCACGACCGTCCGGGACCCGGAGCGCGGCGTCGACCTGCATGTGGCCGACTCCTTGGCCGGCCTTGCCGTTCCCGCACTACGCGAGGCAGCGACGATCGCCGACCTCGGAAGCGGCGGAGGCTTCCCGGGCCTCGCGCTCGCGGCGGCGCTCCCGGAGACCCGTGTCACCCTCGTCGAGAGCGTCGGCAAGAAGTGCAACTTCCTGCGCCGTACCGCCGATGCCGCCGGCTTGGCGAACGTCACCGTCGTCAATGCCCGCGCCGAGGCCTGGTGGGACGGGATCGGCAGTCAGGACATCGTGACCGCCCGTGCGCTGGCGCCGCTGAACGTCGTCGTCGAGTACGCGGCGCCGCTGCTGGTCGAGGGCGGCTCGCTCGTGGCGTGGAAGGGCAGGAGGGATCCGTCCGCGGAGGCTGATGGAGTGGTCGCTGCGGAGATCGTCGGACTGGAGCCCACCGACGAGCCGATCCCGGTCGAGACGTCGATCCACGGGGCCGAGGCACGGCACCTCTACGTCTACCTGAAGGTTCGGGAGACGCCCGCCGAATTCCCCCGCCGTGAAGGAATGGCCCGCAAACGGCCACTTCAAGGCTCGGCTGCAGCCTGAGACTCTTCGTTCGGCGGCGAATCCAGGCCGCCGTCCGACCGCTTGCGCCGCTACCGTGGGCCGCGAATGGGCACCGTTTACGCGATCGCGAACCAGAAGGGCGGCGTCGGCAAGACGACCACCGCCGTCAACGTCGCGGCGTGCATCGCCGAGGCCGGCTACGACACGCTGCTGGTCGACATCGACCCGCAGGCCAACGCCACCGTCGGGCTCGGCGTCCCGAAGGACTCGCTGCCCAACGTCTACGACGTCCTGGCGGGCGAGGCGACGGCCGCCGACGCGCTGCAGCCGACCGCGATCGACCGTCTCTTCGTCCTGCCGTCCTCGCCGGACCTCGCGGGCGCCAACGTCGAGCTGCCGCGCCAGGCGGGCTCCGAGCAGCGCCTGCGCGAGGCTCTGGAGCCGCTGCGCGAGCGCTTCGCGTTCATCCTGCTCGACTGCCCGCCGTCGCTGGGCCCGCTGACGGTCAACGCGCTGGTCGCCGCCGATCGCGTGATCGTCCCCGTCCAGACCGAGTACTTCGCGCTCGAAGGGCTGGCGGGCCTGCTCGACACGCTCGCGCTCATCCAGCGTGAGCTCAACCCGCGCCTGACGGTCGCCGGCATGTTGCTGACGATGCACGACGGGCGCACGCGCCTGGCCCGTGACGTCGAGCGCGAGGTCCGCGAGCACTTCCCGGAGCTGGTCTTCGACACCGTCATCCCGCGCAACGTCCGCATCGGCGAGGCGCCGAGCTACGGGCGGCCGGTCATCCATCACGACCCGCACTGCGTCGGGCTCAGACGCGTACTTCGAGCTGGCCAAGGAGGTCGCGGCCCGTGGCTGAGCGCGGCATGGGCCGGGGCCTGGCCGCGATCCTCTCGGTGTCGGCGCCCGCCGAGCCCGGTGCCGACGGCGCCACCGAGCTGCGCGACCTGCCCGTCGACCTCATCAAGCCCAAGACGGACCAGCCGCGGCGCCAGTTCGACGAGGAGTCGCTGCAGGCCGCTCGCCGACTCGGTCTCGCGAGCGCGGCGTCATCCAGCCCGTCCTCGTGCGCCCGCGAGCGGGCGGGACGTTCGAGCTGGTCGCCGGTGAGCGCCGCTGGCGCGCCGCCAAGCTCGCCGGCCTCGAGCACGTCCCGGCGCTCGTCCAGGATCGCGACGACGCGACGACGCTCGAGGTCGCGCTGGTCGAGAACATGGCCCGCGAGGACCTCAACCCCGTCGAGGAGGCGCGCGCGGTGCGCGGCCTCGTCGAGGAGCTGGGGCTCACGCGCGAGGCCGTCGGCAAGCGCGTCGGACGCAGCCGCGTCGCGATCTCCAACCTGCTGCGCATCCTCGACCTGCCCGACGAGGCGCTGGGGCTGATCGAGGACGGCACGCTGACCGAGGGCCACGGCCGCGCGCTGCTGCTCGCCGAGGACCAGCCGGACCGCAAGCGCCTCGCCGCGCACCGCGGCCACGGGCGGCTGGTCGGTGCGCGTCACCGAGGAGCGCGCTCGCGAGGCCAACGCCGCCGCGGCAGACGGCTCGGCGGCTCGCCCCGGCAAGCCCGCCATCCACCCCGACCAGGCGGCTGCCGCAACGGAGATCGCCGACGCGATCGGCGCCGCCCTGGGCACCGAGGTCAAGGTTCGTCCCCGCGGCACCGGCTACAAGATCGAGCTGGCGCTGGACTCGCTCGACGACGCCCTCGCGCTGGCGGCGCGAGTCCGCGCCGGGGCCTGAGCCCGCGCTACACTTTCGCACCGCAGCGGGCGATTAGCTCAGTCGGTTAGAGCGCTTCTCTGATAAGGAAGAGGTCCCAGGTTCGAATCCTGGATCGCCCATCACAAGGTTGGTGGGAGGGCCCCGATCCGGGGCCTTCGTCGTTCTCGGGGGCCCCGGGGAAGCGGGCCGGCCGCGCCTATACTGGCGAGACACCACCGAGGAGCTCTTCTCGTGCAGGAAATGGTCATCTACGGCGTCAGCTTCGACATGGTCGGCAAGCAGCCGATCGTCTTGTTGAAGACGGTCGACAGCAATAAGTTCCTGCCGATCTGGATCGGGCACCCGGAGGCTGCGGCGATCCTGATGAAGCTGCAGGGCGCGACGACGCCCCGACCGATGACGCATGACCTGCTCTGCGACATGCTGGGTGAGCTGGAGGTCAAGTGCACGCAGGTCTCCGTGACCGAGTTGCGTGACAACACCTTCTTCGCCTCGATCACGCTCCAGGTCGCCGGCCGCGATGTCGAGATCGACTCGCGCCCCTCCGACGCGCTGGCGATCGCCGTGCGCTCCGGTGCGCCGATCTTCGCCGCCGAGGAGGTCATCGCGGAGTCCGCGATCGAGTTCGAGCACGAGGTCGAGGACACCGAAGAGGTCGTCGACCGCTTCAAGGACTTCCTCGATCAGGTCACCCCCGAGGACTTCGCGGGCGACAGCTAGTTCGGTCCGCGTACGGACGTCCGGGCCAGCGCCCGGTCGACCAGCTGCGCGATGAGGTCGTCGAACGCGATGCCCGCGGCATCGGCGGCCTGGGGGAGCAGGCTCGTCTCGGTCAGGCCCGGGATGACGTTGGCCTCCAGCACGTGCAGGCCGCCGTCGGCGTCGCAGAGCAGGTCGACGCGCGAGACGTCGCGACAGCCCAGCAGCTCGTGCACCGCGACGGCCAGCGCTTGGGCGGCCGCCGTCACGTCGGCCGGCAGGTCGGCCGGGCAGACGAAGCTCGACCGCCCGATCTCGTAGCGCGCGTCGAAGTCATAGACGCCGCCCTCGGGGACCGCCTCGACGATCGGCAGCGCGACGCCGTCGAGCACCGAGACCGCGAGGTCGCGGCCGGCGATGTGGCGCTCCAGCAGCACCTTGTTGGAGTAGGAGAACGCGGCGACCAGCGCGCCCGGCACCGCGGCAGTGTCGCGGGCGATCCGCAGCCCCAGTGCGCTGCCCTGGTCGGCGGGCTTGACGACCATCGGGAAGCCGATCCGCGTGGCGATCTCGCCCAGCGCCTCGGCGGCGCCGAGCTGCTTGAACGCCGTCTCGGTGAAGGCGACGAAGTCCGGGGTCGGCAGGCCCGCGTCGACCATGTGGTGCTTGGCCAGGACCTTGTCAGAGCAGCGGATGCACGCCGAGACGCCAGAGCCGGTGTAGGGCAGGCCGAGGATCTCCAGCAGCTCCTGGACCGTGCCGTCCTCGCCGTCGCGACCGTGCAGCGCGAGGAAGCAGACGTCGGGCGCCAGGTCGCGCAGGCGGCGGACGAGGTCGTGGTCGACGTCGATGCCGTGCGACTCGTGCCCGAGGCGCTTCAGCGCATCCTCGACCCGCGCGCCCGAGCGCAGCGAGACCTCGCGCTCCAGCGAGCGGCCGCCCTTCAGGACCGCGATGCGGCTCACCGCTCGCTCCGGCCCGGTTGGTCTCGCCCGCAGGGATCCGTCGCGAGGGGCCTCATCGGCGACGGTCCGCGTCCGAGCGACGCGCGCCCGGCTGATCCTGCGGTCGCGGGAGCTGCAGCACGTCGGCCAGCTCCGGATCGGCCGGCGCCGGCGCTTCGGGTACCGCGGGGGCCGGGCGCGACCCGGTCAGCGCGCCGAAGAGCTCCAGCTGCTCAGTGACGACCTCGCCGATCCGTCGGACGCCCTCACGGATGTCGGCGTCGCCGACGCCGGAGAAGTTCAACCGCATCGACGAGCCGCCGCGACCGTCGAGGTAGGCGCCGCGCCCCGGCACGAACGCGACGTTGCGCTGCAGCGCCCGGGCCAGCAGGTCGGTGGTGTCGATCTCGTCGGGCAGCGTCGCCCAGACGAACAGGCCGCCCTCGGGCTGCGTCCACGTCGCCTCGGCCGGGAAGTGCTCGGCCAGCGCGCCGAGCAGCGTGTCGCGCCGGCCGCGGTAGAGCCGCTTGAGCGACTCCAGATAGGGCTCCCACTGACCCTCGCGGAAGTACTGGGCGACGAAGTGCTGGGTCATCGACGAGGTGCACAGATCGGTGCCCTGCTTGCCCATGTTCATCTTCTGCAGCACGGGACCGGGCGCCACGGCCCAGCCCAGGCGCAGGCCCGCCGACAGGATCTTCGAGAACGTGCCCAGGTAGATGATGAAGTCGCCGCCGCTGAGCTGCAGCAGCGTGGGCAACGGGTCGCCCTCGTAGCGGAGCAACCCATAGGGATTGTCCTCCAACACCAACAACTCGCGCTCGGCGGCGACCTCGACCAGCCGCTTGCGCCGCGGCAGCGACATCGTCACGCCGCCCGGGTTCTGGAAGTTCGGGATGGTGTAGATGAACTTCGGGCGCCGGCCCTCGGCCTCCAGGCGGTCGAGCGTCTCTTCGAGCACGTCGATCGGCATGCCGTCGCGATCCATCTCGATCTGCACGACATCGGCTTGGTAGGAGCAGAACGACGGGATCGCGCCCGGGTAGGTCGGCGCCTCGGCGACGATGACGTCGCCCGGGTCGATCAGCGTCTTGCAGACCAGGTCGATGACCTGCTGACCACCGGTGGTGACGAGGATGTCCTCGGGATCGACGTCGGCGCCCTCGGCGGCCATGACGTGGCGGATCGCGTCCTTGGTGATCGCGAGGCCCTCGGTCGGGCCGTACTGCAGCGCGGCCGCCGTCGAGGTGGCCGCCACGCGCGACATGATCGCCGCGAAGTTCTCGGCCGGGAAGGTCGACGTGTCGGGCAGGCCGCCGGCCAGCGAGATGACCTCGGGGCGCTCGGTGATCGCCATCAGGTCGCGCATCGCCGAGGACTTCATTGCGCGCGTACGCGACGCGAACAGGGCCGTGTACCGCTCGAGCTCGTGCGCGGCGGCGCGCTGGGGGCGTCGGGAGCGAGGCATGCTCGGCTTCCCTTCGCCGTCGGGACCTTCGGACCTGCGGTCTGTCATGGTCTGAGGGCACGGTACCGATGAAGCTCGCTCTCGACATCCTCCAAGGGCTCGGTCTCGCCTCCGCGGCAGGGCTTCGTCCGTTCCTGCCCGCCCTGTTGGCCGGTGGCCTGGCCGCCGGCGACGTCGGCCTGGACTTCGACGGGACGCAGTTCGCGTTCCTGGAGTCGCCGTGGTGGCTGCTCGCGCTGGCCTTCGCGTTGGTCGCGACGGTCTTCGTGCGCCCCTTCCTGGAGAAGCCTGCCGGCGAGGCCGCGCTGAGCGGCATCGGGATCGGCCTGGGCGCCCTGCTCTGCGCCGCCTCGATCGACGATCGCCACGCCACGTGGTGGTACGGCCTGATCATCGGCGGGCTGGTCGCCTACCTCGCGAGCACCGTTTCCCGGGCGATCTTCGGCCGCGTGCGCGCACGGTTCGCGAGCGCCGGCGACAGCCAGGCCGCGGCGGCGCTGCCGTTCTACGGGGAGGCCGCGGGCCTCGTCGTCGCGGGCGCGAGCATCCTCTTCCCGCCGCTGGCGCTGGTCGCGGTCGGCTTCCTGGTCGCGCTGCTGATCACCGGCCGCCGCCGCGGCGACCAGAAGTACGCCGGGCTGCGCATCCTGCGCTGATCGCATGAAGCGCCTGCTCCTGGCCGTCATCGACGGGTGCAAGCCCTCCATGTTGGAGCGCGCCGTCGAGCGTGGCGAGGCGCCGGCCATCGCCGCGGTCCTGGAGCGCGGCGCCTTCGTGCCGGAGCTCTGCGCGGCCTTCCCGTCGGTGACGCCGGTCTGCGCGACCTCGATCGCGACCGGTGTGCTGCAGGACCGTCACCACATCGCGGCGATGAACTGGTGGTCGCGGGCCGAGCGACGCTACGTCGAGTACGGCTCGTCCTTTCGGGCCGCGCGCAAGCTCGGCATCGCCAAGCAGCTGACCGACACGGTGTACAACCTCAACGGCTCGCACATGGCGACCGACATCGAGACGATCTACGAGTCGCTCGACGATGCCGGCGTGCGCACCGCGGGGACGACCTACCTGGTCTACCGCGGCCGCCACGAGCACGCGATCTCTCGCGAGACCGCGCTGACGCGGCTCGCCGGGACGCTCTTTCGCAAGCCGGTGATGGGCCCGCGCGAGCTCTTCTACGCCGACATCTTCGCCAGCCGAGAGACGGGCTGTCGGAGCCAGATGGGCCTGCCGGGGATCCGCGACCGCCATTCGGGCTGCGTCGGCGCCTGGCTGGCCGCGCGCGACCTCTATGACTTCCTGTTGTTGTCGCTGCCCGACAACGACACCTACTCCCACAAGAACGGCCCGCACGCGCAGCCGACGTCGATCGCGGCGGCCGACGCCCAGATCGTGCGCGTCGCCGAGGCGGCCGGCGGGCTGGAGCGGTTCCTGGACACCCACGCGGTGATCATCTGCGCCGACCATTCCCATGCGCCGGTCGAGCGGCGCATCGACCTGCGCGGCGCGTTCGCCGACTGGGAGGTCGCCGGCCCGGGCGGGAGTGCCGTCGAGGAGGCTGAGCTGGCGCTGTGCCCCAACCAGCGCGCGGCCATGGTGTACGGGTTGGTCGAGGACGGCGCGCGCGGCGACCATCCCGCGGGTCGTCGCGACCGCGTCGGCCATCCCCGGGCGTCGACATCGTCGCCTGGCGCGAGGGCGAGGAAGGCGTTGTGCGTGGTGTCGGTCGCGGCGATCTGCGCTTCCGCGCGGGCGGCGACCTGCGCGACGCGCGCGGCAATGCCTGGTCGGTCGCGGGTGAGCTCGACGCGCTGGCCGCGACGACGTCCGACGGTCTGCTTCCACAGCCCGGACTACCCCGACGCGCTGCGCCGCGTCTGGGCCGCGCTGACCTGCGCGACGTCGGGCGACGTCCTGCTCAGCGCCGGGCCCGGCTGGGAGTTCCCGGACTGGGGCGGCGCCGACCACGTCGGCGGCGGCAGCCACGGTTCGCTGCACCACTCCGACTCACTGGGCGCGTTGGCGTTCTGCGGCGTCGACGCGCCGGGAGGGCGGCGACAGGCTTCTGACGGCGCCTGGTCGATCACCGACGTCGCCCCGATGGTCCGCGCGCACTTCGGCGCCCGGTGAGCGCACGCCCGGCTGCGCTTGCCCGCAGGCGAGCCGGGTAGCCTCCGGCCTCGTGCCCGACGCCGTCCACCAGCCGCGCCGCCGCGACCGCCTGCGCCGCGGCGTCCGGCACGCGCACAACTGGTGGCAGCTGGCGCGGTTCACCGTCGTGGGGGCCAGCGGCTACGTCGTCAACCTCGTGACGTTCACGTTCTGCGTGCACGTGCTCGACCTCGACTATCGCCTCGCCGCGTGTTTGGCCTTCCTCGTCGCCGTCACCAACAACTTCTGGTGGAACCGGCACTGGACCTTCGACGCCCGCGGCGGGTACGCCGGGCAGCAGGCGTTCCGGTTCCTGGTCATCAGCGTCGCGGCGTTCGTCGTCAACCTCGCGATCCTGGAGGTGTTGGTCAGCGGCGTCCACCTCAAGGAGGTCGTCGCCCAGGCGATCGCCGTCGCGGCCGCGACGCCGTGCAACTTCCTCGGCAACAAGCTCTGGACGTTCACCGAGTGAGCGATGCTCGGCGCGCCGCCCGGGGGCTCGGCGCTCGCGGGGGGAGCCCCAGGCGGGTCTTGGCGCCCCTGCTCGCCGCGCTCGCGCTGACCGGCCTGCTGCTGGGCCTGGCGACCGCGCCGGCCGTGGCGCCCGCAGCGCCCACGGGCCTGCTGCCCACCGCGCCGACCAACCCCAACGACGTCAGCCGCGTCCAGTCGCTGGGCGGTACGCCGGCCGGGCACCGCCTCGCCGGGGCCCAGGCGCAGGCGATCGCGGCGCGCAGCCCGAAGGTCCGAGCGGCGCTGCGCCGATACCCGAAGGCCAAGCCGGAGGTCTTCCTCAAGGGACCCAACGACTGGCAGGTCAGCTGGTTCACCCCCGGGACCGGGAGCGCGCGCAAGGAGGTCGCCCAGGTCAAGGTCGCCGACGCGACGGGGACGATCATCGAGACATGGAACGGCCCGCAGGTCGCCTGGACGATGGCGCGCGGCTACACGGGCGCGTTCGGGCGCAAGGTCAACTCGCCGTGGGTCTGGATCCCGCTCTCGGTGTTGTTCGTCGCGCCGTTCTGCTCGCTGCGCCGGCGTCCGGGGATCCTGCAGCTCGACCTGCTCGCGCTCGTCGGCTTCGGCGTCTCGGTGGCCTACTTCAACGACGCCAACATCGACGCGTCGGTCCCGATCGCCTCCGGGCTGTTGTTCTACGTCTTGCTCAGGATGCTGTGGATCGGCTATCGCCGAACGCCCGAGGACGGCGCGGCGCCGACCCGCCGCCTCCCGCTCTGGGTCTCGCCGGTGTGGCTGGCGGTGGCGGTCGTCTTCCTGGTCGGCTTCCGCATCGGGCTCAACGTCAACGCCTCCAACGTGATCGACGTGGGGTACTCGGGCGTGATCGGCGCCGACCGGCTGGTCGACGGCCATCCCGTCTACGGCAACTTCCCCAAGGACGACGAGCACGGCGACACCTACGGGCCGGTCGCCTACGAGGCCTACGTGCCGTTCGAGCAGGCGCTGCCGTGGAGCGGCAAGTGGGATGACCTGCCGGCGGCCCACGCCGCGGCGATCGCGTTCGACCTGCTGACGCTGTTGTTCCTGTTCTTGGCGGGGAGACGGATCCGCGGGCCCGGGTTGGGGATCGTCCTGGCCTACCTCTGGGCGGCGTGGCCGTTCAGCCTGTACGTGTTGAACTGCAACAGCAACGACGGGCTCGTCGCGGCGTTGGCCGCCGCGACGCTCTACGTCGCGGCCAAGCCCGGCGTGCGCGGCGCGGTGACGGCGCTGGCGGGGCTGACGAAGCTCGGCGCGCTCGGTCTCGCCCCACTGCTGGCGACCCACGGCGCGCCACGCGGAAGGATGGGCGCGACGATCGCGAAGTTCACCGCGGCGTTCGTCGCGACCGCCGTTGTCGTCTCGCTGCCGATCGTCCTGCGAGGCGAGTCCCTGCACACGATCTATGACCGCACGATCGCGTTCCAGGCCAACCGCGGCGCGCCGTTCTCGGTCTGGGGCCTGTACGACTGGATCGTCGGCGAGCACATGTGGCAGCTGACCGCCGTCTTCTTCGCCGTCGTCGCGGCCTTCCTGCCGCGCCGACGTGACATCGTGGGCCTGGCGGCCGTGGCGGCCGCCGTCACGATCGGGCTGCAGCTGGGGCTCAACTACTGGTTCTACCTCTACTTGGTGTGGTTCTTCCCGTTCCTCGCAGTCGCGCTCTTCGCGCGCTATCGCGTCCCCGACCCGGCGTAGGGCTCTCCCTCCTGGCGCTGGTCGCCGTCTGGCTGGTCGCCACGCGCCACGGGCCGTTCAGCGACGCCTCGATCGGCGACCTGTACGTCTACGGGTCCTACAAGGACCTGATGGTGCACGGGCTCGTGCCCTATCGCGACTTCGACTTCGAGTACCCGCCGGGCGCGCTGATCCCGCTGCGGCTGGTCGGTGGCGATGGCGACGCGATGTCGCTGGTGATGCTCGGCTGCGCGCTGGTCACCCAGCTCGCGGCCTGGGCCGCGGGCGGGCCGATCGCCGGTTGGTCGATCGTCGCGCTGCCGGTGCTCGCGGGCGCGCTGGTGCGCACGCACTTCGACCTCTTCCCGACCGCGCTCGCGCTCGTCGGCCTGGCGCTGATCCTCGCCGCGCCACGGCGCGGCGCCGTCGAGCTGGGCTTCGCCGTGCTCGCGCTCGGCACGATGGTCAAGCTCTGGCCGGCGGCCCTGGCGGCGGTCGCGCTCTGCTGGCTGCTCGGGCGCGGCGAGCGGCGCGTCGCCTTGCGCGCGGGGACGGTCTTCACGCTCGTCGTCCTGGCCGCCGGGATCCCGTTCGCCGCGCTCGGCGGCTTTCCATCCAAGATGGTGGACTTCCATCTCGACCGTCCGGTGCAGATCGAGTCGACCGCGGCGTCGGTGCTGGAGGTCACCGGCGGCTCGTCGGTCACCGGTGACCCGGTCCGCCACGACCGCTTCAAGTCCAACGGGTTGGACGGCGGCGCGGCGGACGCGGTCGCGGCGCTCAGCACGCTGGCGCTGCTGATCAGCGCGGCGCTGATCCTGCGCCTCGCGGCGCGGCGCCCGACGCGCGAGGGGCTGGTGCTCGGCGGCGCTGGCGATCACGCTCGCCTTCGTGGTGCTGGAGCAAGGTGCTCTCACCGCAGTACGTGGTCTGGCTGCTGCCGCTGGCCGCGGCGGCCGCCGGCCACGGCCAACGCCTGGCGCCGGCGCTCGTCGTCGCCGCGTCGCTGACGACCCAGCTCTGGTTTCCCGCCCACTACTTCGACGTCGTCTACCAGCACGCCTGGGCGGTGGTCGCCGTCGGCGTCAGGAACGCGCTGCTGCTTGCGGCGCTGGTCGCCACGGCTCGAGCACTTGCTCGATCGCCGCGGCACGCAGCGGCCGCTCCGCGCAGCGGATGACGACGCCCATCAGCCACGGGTCGTCCTCGCTGGTCTCGAAGCGCACGCATCATGTGCGTGCGCAGCGACTGCGATCGACTGCTCCTTCTTGACGCCGATGCACGCCGCCGCGCGGGCCGGTCATGCCGACGTCGGTGATGTAGGCGGTGCCGCCGGGCAGCACGCGCACGTCGGCGGTCGGGACGTGGGTGTGGGTGCCGACGACCGCGGTGACGCGGCCGTCGAGGTACCAGCCCAGCGCGACCTTCTCGCTCGTCGCCTCGGCGTGCATGTCGACCAGGATGTGGTCGACCTTGCCGTCGAGCTCGGCGAGCACGTCGTCGATCTCCAGGAACGCGGCGCGCCCCGCGCGCAGGTGACAGGTTGCCGCTGAGGTTGACGACGCCGAGGCGCACGCCGTCGCGCTCGACGATCGCACGAGCCGTGGCCCGGCTGGGAGGCGCAGGTAGTTGGCCGGGCGGATGATCGGCTTGCTCGCTCGTCGAGGTACGGGTAGATCTCGCTGGCGGTGGTAGGTGTGGTTGCCGAGCGTGATCACGTCGACGCCGGCGGCGAACAGCTCGTCGGCGATCTTCGGCGTGATCCCGAGGCCGCCGGCGACGTTCTCGCCGTTGACGACGACGAAGTCGGCGCGTAGCGCTCGCGCAGGCCGGGCAGCAGGCCGAGCAGCGTGCGCCGGCCGAGCGCCGCCGACGACGTCGCCGACGAAGAGGATGGTGGGGGCGGTCGGGCACGTCGCATACTCTGGCGCACGGAGCGACGATGAGCAGCGAGCACCCCACAGACGCCGAGGACTGGGACGGCCACGACCCGCTGGACGCCGAGCCGCCCGCCGGCCGGCCGCCGCGCCGTCGCGCCGGTCGTCGTCCCGCGCTGGATCCAGCTCGTCGCGCTGCCGCTGATCGTCTCGCGCTCTTCCTCGTCGCCAAGGCGGCGGGCGTCGTGCTGCTGCCGTTCATCGTCGCCGCGGTGATCGCGCTGATCCTCAACCCGATGGTGGCGTTCCTGCAGCGGCGCCGGCTGCCGCGCGGCGCTGGCGATCCTCGTCGTCTACCTCGGCCTGCTGACGGTGCTCGGTCGGCGCCGGCGTCGCTGCTGGCCAACCCGGTCTCCGACCAGGCCTCGAAGTTCGGCAACGACGTCCCGGGCGATCGTCGACGACGCCAACGCGCCGCTCGCCGACCTCCAGGACTACTTCGACCGCAAGGGCATCAACGTCGAGGTCAAGCGCCAGGGCGAGACCGCGCTGCAGACGCTGCAGGAGAAGGTCGTCGGCGGCGACGAGCGACATCGTCGACTTCGGCGGCCGATCGCTCAAGACGGTCGTCACGGCCGGCCTCGGGCTGCTCCTCGTGATCGTCCTGTCGGTCTACATGCTCATCTACGGCGAGCGGATCGGCGACGCATCGTGCGCTCGGTCATGCCGCCGGGCGACGGCACGCGCGGACGACGACTTCCCGACGCGCGTCCAGCGCGCGGTCGTCGGCTACGTGCGCGGGCAGCTCCTGTTCAGCCTCGTCATGGGCACCGGGCGCGGGGCTCGGCGCTGTACATCTTCGGCGCGCTCGGGATCTTCCCGGACGGCAAGACCTACGCCTTCGCGTTCGGCGTGTTCTTCGGGCTCATGGAGCTGATCCCGTACGTCGGGCCGTTCCTCGGCGCGCTGCCGCCGCTGCTCGTCGCGCTCTTCCAGGACCCGCTCGACCGCGGTCTGGCTCGCGCATCTTCTTCACCGGCCTGCAGCAGCTCGAGGGCCACGTCGTCGCGCCGCTAGGTCTTCGGCCACACGCTGCGCATCAACCCGCTGCTGGTGATCTTCGCGCTGCTGCTCGGCGGCGAGGTCTGACGGCTTCGTCGGCGCGCTGATCGCGCTGCCGATCGCGGCGATGCTGCGCGAGACGGTCGTCTACCTGCGCCGCCACCTGGTGCTCGAGCCGTGGGGGACGGCGAGCGTCCTGGGGATCGGGCCGGCCGCGCCTCCTCGCCCATCCGCCTGCCCGGAGTGCGGTGCGAGCGCCGCGCGCGACGACGCCTTCTGCCGCACGTGCGGCGCGGCGCTGGCGCCAACGGAAGTAGCCTCCCGCCGGTGAACGCGCGGTCGGCGGCGCTGGAGGCCCGGGACGTCACCCAGCGCTTCGGCGAGCGCGAGGCGCTGCGCGGCGTCAGCTTTCGGGCCGAGCGCGGCGAGCCGCTCGCGATCATCGGGCCCAACGGCGCGGGCAAGACGACGCTGCTGTCGATCCTCGCCGGCGTGCTGGCGCCGACGCCGGGACGGTGAGCCGCGACCCGCGCGACGTCGGCTGGGTCCCGCAGCAGCCGGCGGTCTACTCGCAAGCTGACGGTCGCCGAGAACCTGCACTGTTCGCCCGGCTGGAGCGCGTCGCCGACCCCGACGCGGCCGTGGCGCGGATGCTCGACCAGACCGGGCTGGGCGACCGCGCCGACGACGAGCTCGGCACGCTGTCGGGCGGCAACCGCCAGCGGGTCAACATCGCCGTCGGGCTGCTCGCCGACCCCGCCGTCGCTGCTGCTCGACGAGCCGTCCTCGTCGCTGGACCCGCGCCAGCGCGAGCGGCTGTGGGAGTTCGTCGAGCGGTCTGGCGCGCGCCGGCACGGCGGTCGTCTTCACCACGCACAACGTCGGCGAGGCCGAGCGCTACGCCGACCGCGTGCTGGTGCTCGCCGACGGCGAGCTGCTCTTCGCGGGCACGCCCGCGGCGCTGCACGAGGCGGTCGGCGAGCGACCTCAGACTTCGAAGAGGCGTTCGTCGCCTTCCTGCGGGAGCGCGGCCACTGAGCGGCGTGCGCTGGCTGCTGCTCAAGGACCTGCAGATCCTGCGCCGCTCGCCGTTGCTGGTGGCGCTGCTCGTCGCCTACCCGGTGCTGATCGCGGTGCTGATCGGCCTCGCGCTGTCGCAAGGGCCCGGACAAGCCGCGCGTCGCGATCCTCAACCAGCTGCCCCAGCAGCCCGAGGAGGTGGCGATCGCGGGGACGACGGTCAACCCGTCCGACTACGCGAGCAAGCTGTTCGAGTCGGTCGAGCCGGTGCGCGTGCGCACGCGCGAGGAGGCCGTGCGCAAGGTCCGCGACGGCGACGTCCTGGCCGCGATCATCGTCCCGCCCGATCTCGTCGACGCGCCTGCAGCGGACGATCAGCCTGTCGGGCACGGGCCCCAAGCCGACGGTCGAGGTGCTCTACAACGCCGAGGACCCGGTCAAGCAGCAGTTCGTGCGAGTCGACGATCGACTCGCGCGTCGCCGACCTCAACAAGGCGGTGTCGACCAAGCTCACGCAGATCGCGGCCGGCTATCTGAACATCCTGCTGTCGGGCGGCAAGTTCTCCATCTTGGGTCGCGACTTCGACATCGTCGGGTTGAAGAAGTCCAAGGCCTTGGTCGACTCGGTGCTCACGCGCACGCCCGAGGGCTCGCCGGATCGCGAGGCGCTGCAGCGCGTGTCGCGCTTCGCCCAGCTGGCCATCGACAACCTCGATCTCTCCGACGTCGGTCCTGAGCTCGCTGGCCACGCCGGTCAAGGTCGACCAGACGATCGTCAAGGGGCGGCGCACGCCGCTGGACGCCTTCGCGGTGACGGTCGCGGTGACCATGTCGCTCATGTTGGTCTGCGTGCTGCTGGCGGCCGGGATGCTGGCGCTGGAGCGCGAGGAGCATGCGTTCGCGCGGCTCGTGCGCGGGCTGGTGTCGCGCACCGGGTTGTTGGTGGAGAAGGTGGTGCTGTCGGCGGGCTGCGCGGCGGCGGTGACGCTGGTGATGGTCGCGGGCGTCTCGCTCTTCGTCTCGCTGGACTGGAGCCGCTCGCCGCTGTGGGTCGTGGCGCTGCTGGCGGGCGGGCTGGCCTTCGGCGCGATCGGCGTGGCGATCGGCGCGCTCGCGCGCGAGGTGCGGGCCGCGTCGCTGCTGGCGTTCCTGCTCGCGCTGCCGATCGCGTTCCTCGCGCTCGTGCCCAGCGGCGCGGTCGCCCACGGGCTCTACGACGCGATCCGCGTCGTCTCCGCGCTGTTCCCGTTCCGCGCGTCGCTGGACGCGATCGACGCCGCGCTCAACGACGCCGGCGGCCTCGGTGGCGCGCTGGTGCATCTCGCCGCGCTGGTCGTCGGCTGGTCGCTGCTCGCGCGCGCGGCGCTGCAGCGGTTCTGAACCCCGGCCGCGTCGCGCCCGACTGCTACGTTCGCGGCGTGCTCGGCCACGTCCCCCCGCGGATCCGCCTGGACGGCGAGCGGACCGCGATCCGTCCGCTGGCCACCGGCGACGCCACCGAGTTCGCCGCCGTCGTGGTGGCCAACCGCCCGCACACCGAGCCTTGGGAGCCGATCCACGCCGAGGTGCACTACACGCGCGCCGGCCAGGCCGAGACGCTGCGCCGCGACGTCGAGGCCTGGGAGCTCGGGACCGGCTACGCGTTCGCGGTGCTCGATCGCGAGGACGGCGACGCGATCATCGGGCGCATCGCGCTGGGCAACGTGGTGCGCGGCGCGTGGCGTAACGCGACGCTCGGCTACTGGGTGGCGGCCGCGTCGGGCGGGCGCGGGCACGGCACCGCGGCGGCGCTGCTGATCTGCGAGTTCGCCTTTCTGCACGCCGGCCTGCACCGCGTGCAGCCTGCGGTGATCCCGCGCAACGTCCGCTCGATCCGCGTGGTCGAGAAGGCGGGCTTCCGCCGCGAGGGCCGCGCGCTGAAGTACCTCAACATCGCGGGCAACTGGGAGGACCACGACATCTTCGCGATGACGATGGAGGATTGGGACAATCGGGACCGATAGGCGGTCGGGCTTCGTACTGAGGAGACATGGGAGCGCAGCCGGAGGCGATCCGCTGGACCGGTGTGCGGCGAGCGCGGCGCGCGGGACCGCTGACGCCGCGGGCCGAGCGCGCCGCCGTGCGTGGTGCGCTGCGCGGGGATCCCGCGGCGCTGGACGTGCTCTTTCGTGCGCATTGGCCGGCGGCCTACCGGACGGCGTGGCTGATCGTGCGCGACCCGCACGTCGCCGAGGACGTGGCGCAGGAGGGCTTCGTCGCCGCGGTCGGGGCGCTGGAGCGCTTCGACGGCACGCGGCCCTTCGGTCCGTGGCTGCGGACGATCGTGGCGCGGCGGGCGATCGACCAGGCGCGCGCCCGGGCGTCACGGCGCGAGGTCGACGGCGTCGAGGTGCTCGAGCAGGTGGCGAGCGCGCCGGCCGAGGGCTCACCCGACGAGGACGTGGTCGCCGCGTTGGCCGCGCTGCCGGAGGACCAGCGGACCGTCGTCGTCCTGCGCCATCTGTTGGAGATGACGCCGTCGGAGATCGCCGCCGTCGTGGGCGTTCCGCGCGGAACGGTCAACTCGCGGCTGCGCCGCGGGCTCGACACGCTCGCGGGCCGGCTCGTCCCGATCCTGGTCGTGGCGGCGGCGCTGGCCGCGGCGCTGACCGCGCCCGGGCGCGCCACCGCCGAATGGGTTCAGCGCCACCTGTCGGAGGTGACCGGTCAGGTCCTACGGACCACGACGAACCCGTCGACGCCGGTACCGGCGAACGCTGCGCTGCCCGGCGGCGGACGGATGCTGGCGGTCAACGAGCAGGGCCTCTTCGCCTTCGGGGTCGGCGGGCCACCGCGCCAACTGCTCGGGCGTATCGACGCGGCCGCCTGGTCGCCGCACGGCCGCTATGCGGTCGCGGTGCGCGGCATCGAGCTGATCGCGGTCAGCATGCGCGGACGCCGCCACTGGTCGTTTGCCGAGCGCCGGCCGATCTCCTGGCCGGCGTGGTCGCCCAGCGGCTATCGGATCGCCTTCGTGGTCGGCACCGCCGGTCTCGGCCGGACGATCCACGTCGTCGCCGGCGACGGCAGCGGTGAGCACGTCCTGGCGGCGACGCGCGCCGTGGCGCCGGCCTGGCGGCCGGGCGTCGCGCCGGCCGAGCGGCTGGCGACCGTCGACTCCGCCGCGCGCGTGGTCCTGCGCGACGCCGACAGCGGCCGCGTCCTCTGGCGCGCCCGGACGCCCGGCACCCCGCTGCGGCTGGCCTGGAGCGCCGACGGCCGACGGCTGCTGGTGGGCCAGCACGACCGTGTGACGATCCTGACCGCCTCGACCGGCGCGCGGATCGCCGACCGACCCAGCCCGGCCAAGACCAGCAACTCGGTCATCGCCGCCCGGCCGGGCCATGCGGGCTATGCCGTCGTCCGGCGCACCGCCGATGGCGCGGAGCGCGTCGTCGTGGTGCGCACCGACGCCTCCGGACGCCGCGTGCTCGACGAGTCGGCGGTCCTGTTCGCCGGCGGCCCGATCCGCGCGATCGCCTGGTCACCGCACGGCGACTGGCTCGCCGCCGACCTCGCGGGCGTCGACGGCTGGGACCTCGTGCACCTCAAGGGCCGCGGCGTCGATCGCATCCGCACGCTGGCCGCCGGGCGCGACGCGCATCTCGCGGGCTGGTGTTGCCGCTGAGCCGTCCGTTCGTTCGGCACCGACCCCAAGCTACGCTTGTGGGGCATGCCCGCCGCCTTCCCTGCCACCCGCCTGCGCCGGCTGCGCCGCACCGGCGCGCTGCGCGACCTCGTGCGCGAGACCACGCTGGCGCCGTCAGACCTCGTGCTGCCGCTCTTCGTCGAGGACGGCCTGGAGGGACGCACGCCGATCGCCTCGATGCCCGGCGTCGACCGGCACGGCATCGCCTCCGTCGTGGAGGAGGCCGGCGTCGCCCACGCGCTCGGCGTCCCGGCGGTCCTGCTCTTCGGCATCCCCGCCGAGAAGGACGCCGACGGCTCCGGCGCCTGGGATGACGAGGGCGCGGTCCAGCTCGCCACGCGCGCGCTGAAGGCCGCACACCCCGAGCTGCTCGTCCTCACCGACGTCTGCCTCTGCGAGTACACCGACCACGGCCACTGCGGGCGACTGGCGGCCGACGGCAGCGTCGACAACGACGCGTCGCTGGAGCTGCTGGCGCGCACCGCGGTCTCCCACGCGCGCGCGGGTGCCGACGCGGTCGCGCCCAGCGACATGATGGACGGCCGCGTCGGCGCGCTGCGCGCCGCGCTCGACGCCGAGGGCTTCACCGAAACGCCGATCATCGCCTACAGCGCCAAGTACGCCTCGGCGTTCTACGGCCCGTTCCGCGAGGCCGCGGGCTCGACCCCGAGCTTCGGCGACCGGCGCAGCTACCAGATGGATCCCGGCAACGCCGAGGAGGCGCTGCGCGAGGTCGCGCTCGACGTCGAGGAAGGCGCCGACATGGTCATGGTCAAGCCGGCGGTTCCGTACCTGGACGTGCTTTGGCGCGTCAAGGAGGCGACGCGGATGCCGGTCGCCGCGTATCACGTGGGTGGGGAGTACGTCATGATCAAGGCGGCTGCGGCCGCCGGTCATCTGGATGAGCGGACGGCCGTGCTGGAGACGCTCACGTCGATCCGCCGCGCAGGCGCCGACATCGTCATCACCTATTACGCGAAGGACGCCGCCCAGTGGCTTCAGTGACCCCCAAGATCCGCTCGCGCAAGGACGGCGCGGCCGTTCCGCTCGACGAGTTCGACAAGAAGCTGCTGGACACGATGCAGGGCAAGTTCCGGATCGTGCCGCGCCCCTACGCCGAGGTCGCCACGCTGCTCGGCGTCGAGGAGGAGATCGTCCTCACACGCGTGCGCGAGCTGATCGAGCAGCGGATCATCCGCCAGGTCACGCCGATCTTCGACACCCGCGCGCTCGGCTACCAGTCGATGCTCGTCGCCGCCAAGGTCGACCCCGAGCACCCGTGGCGCCCGGCCAAGATCGTCAACGAGCATCCCGGCGTCTCGCACAACTACCTGCGCAACCACGAGTTCAACATGTGGTTCACGGTCGCGACCGAGCCCGACTCACCGCTCGGCCTCGACGGCACGCTGGAGGTCCTCAAGCAGGAGACCGGCGCCGAGTCCGTGCGCCAGCTGCCGACGCTCAAGCTCTTCAAGATCCGCATGGACCTCGAGATGTCGGGCGACACCGAGACGCTGGCCAAGGCCGCGCAGATCGTCGAGCCCGTCGACATCGAGCCCCAGCCCTACGACGAGCTCGACAAGGCCGTCATCCGGGCCACGCAGGGCGACCTGCCGGTCGTCTCCGAGCCCTACGCCGACGCCGCGCGCGAGCTCGGCATGCCGGTCGACGCGCTGATCGCCCACCTCGAGGGCATGGTCGAGCGTGGCCTGCTGCGCCGCGTCGCCGCGATCCTCTTCCATCGCCGTGCCGGGTTCAGCGCCAACGGCATGGGCGTCTGGAAGGTGCCCGAGGACCGAGTCCTGGAGGCCGGCCGCCGGATGGCCGCCTTCCGCGGCATCAGCCACTGCTACGAGCGTCCGACCTACGCCGACTGGCCCTACCAGCTGTTCACGATGGCCCACGGGCGCTCCAAGGAGGAGTGCGACGCGATCCTCGACGCCGTCCGCGACGAGGTCGGCTGCATCGAGGACCGTGCGACGCTCTACTCCTCGACCGAGTTCAAGAAGGTCCGGCTCCTCTACTTCACCGACGATTTCACGTCGTGGGAGCGGGAGCACGCAGGCGTCGGCGCCTGAGGCTTCTTCAATCATGAGCGTCTCGATCACCGACGCGAAGTCCGCGGAGCTGTACGCGCGTGCGCTGCAGCGATTGCCGGGCGGCGTCAACTCACCCGTGCGGGCGATGCGCGCCATCGGCCGCGACCCGATCTTCATCGACCGCGCCGAAGGGCGCAGAGCTCTTCGACGTCGACGGCAACCGCTACGTCGACTACGTCTGCTCGTGGGGCCCGCTGATCCACGGCCACGCGCAGGCCGACATCGTCGAGGCCATCGTCACCGCGGCGCGCCGCGGCACGAGCTACGGCGCGCCGACCGCCGGCGAGGTCGACCTCGCCGACGAGGTCGCCCGGCGCTTCCCGTCGGTCGAGATGCTGCGCATGACCTCCTCGGGCACCGAGGCGTCGATGAGCGCGATCCGCCTTGCGCGCGCCGTCACCGGCCGCACCAAGCTGCTGAAGTTCGCCGGCGCCTACCACGGCCATCTCGACGGCCTGCTCGCGCAGGCCGGCAGCGGCCTGGCGACGGCCGGCATCCCGGCCAGCCCCGGCGTCCCCGAGTCCGCGACGCACGAGACCGTGATCGTCGAGTTCAACGACGGCGAGGCCGTGGCCAAGGCCTTCGCCGAGCACGAGCTCGCCGCGGTCATCGCCGAGCCCTACCCGGCCAACATGGGGCTCGTCCCGCCGGTCGAGGGCTTCCTGGAACTGCTGCGCCACAAGGCCGACGACAACGGCGCGCTGCTGATCTTCGACGAGGTCATCACCGGCTTCCGCGTCGCCGCCGGCGGCGCTCAGGAGCGTGAGGCGATCGCGGCGGACCTCACGATCCTGGGCAAGATCATCGGCGGCGGCCTGCCTGCCGCGGCCTACGGCGGCTCACGCACGCTGATGGACCGCATCGCGCCCGCCGGGGACGTCTACCAAGCGGGAACGTTGAGCGGCAACCCGCTGGCCGTCGCCGCCGGCCTCACGACGCTGCGGATGCTCGACGACGCGGCCTACATCCGCCTGAGCGCCACGACCGAGACGCTGGCCGCCGGCCTGCGCGACGCGGCGGCGAGCGCCCGTGTGCCGGTCGCCGTCAACTCCGTGCCCGGCCTGCTCACGATCTTCTTCGCCGAGACCGCCCCGCGCGACTACGCGGGCGCCCAGGCGTGCGATCACGAGGCCTACGCCGCGTTCTGTCGCGCGCTGCTGGCCCGCGGCGTCTACCCGCCCGCCTCGCAGTACGAGGCGTGGTTCCCGTCGCTGGCCCACACCTCCGAGCATCTGGACCGCACGTTGGATGCCGTCAACGCGGCGTTCGCCGAGCTGTCGTGATCCTCGAGCGCCTGGCTGAGCTGGTGCGCGAAGACGGCGGTCTCCTCGCCGCCGCGCTGCGCGACGACATCGCGGGCGACACGCCCCACGGCGACGCCGTCGCCAACGGTCCGCGTTCTGACGGTCATGCTGCCGACCTCCCGCTGGTGATCGAGGCGGTTCGCGAGGGCTACCTCCTGCACTACGGCGAGCCGCGCCTCATGTCGCGCGCCGACGACGACCTCGCGCTGCTCGCGGGCGACCGCCTCTACGCGCTGGGCCTGGAGCGCCTCGCGGCGGCGGGCGACCTCGACGCCGTCCGCGCCCTCGCCGACCTGATCGCGCTCTCGGCACAGGCGCAGGCGGCCGCTGACGCCGCGCTTGCCGATGCCGTCTGGGCGGCCGGTTGCGCCGAGTTCGGATGGGGTTCGAACGCGGACCTCGAAGCGGCCAAAATTGCCGCACGTGCAGGCAAAACAGGTGCGGCCGAGCGCCTCGGAGCAGCCGCGCGCCAGATCGTCGGAAGCCTGGCGCCGAACCGTTGACCGGGTGGCGGGCGCAGGCGGCGCGGCCCGTACGATGATCGAGCGATAGATTTCCGGTCCCGGACGCGCGTCCACCAGGATCGCGCGTCTCCCGGACAGGACCCAAGACCCACCGTGCCCAAGAAGCAAGCCAAGAGCAAGTACACCGCCGACCGCGGCATCCCCGGGGCGTTCGAAGGCGAGACCGTCACCCGTCGCCGCTTCATGGTCGGGACGGCCCACGCCACCGGCGCCATCGCCACCTCGGCGATCCTCCTGCCGGCGCTGGGGTTCGCCCTCGGCCCGCTGTTCGAGGAGCACAAGATGCGGTGGCAGCCCGTCGGCAAGCCCGACGAGTTCCCCGACGACACGTATGTCCCCAAGGTCATCTCGCTGGTCGACGGCATCGGCGAGGCCGGCAAGACGACGGTCTACATCCGCAAGCGCAACCCGGAGATCGACACCGACACGCTCCCCAAGGGCTTCGAGGCCGAGCAGTTCGTCGCGATCTCCACGCGCTGCATGCACCTCGGCTGCCCGGTCCGCTACACCGAGGCCGCGCAGCGCTTCATCTGCCCGTGCCACGGCGGCGTCTACGACTTCCAGGGCAAGGTGGACGGCGGCCCGCCGGTCCGCCCGCTCGACCGCTTCTACAACCGCGTGCACAACGGCCAGCTCGAGATCGGCCCGCGCTTCTCGGTCAATCGCGAGCTCAAGCGCTTCTCGCCGCGCAACCCGGGCGAGCCGCTCGACGGCATCGGCGGGATCCTGTACCCGTCGCGCCCGACGATCCGGAAGCTCGACTCGCTCCCCCAGGACTAAGCACTGATGCCCAAGCTCAAGCTCCCCGCTCCGCCTGTTCCGCCCGGTCTGCGCCCGGCGCCGCCGCGTCCCGGCGCGCCCAAGCAGGGCCCGGTCGAGAAGGCCGCCGAAGCGGGCATCTACACCGTCGACTGGATCGACGAGCGCACCTCGCTGTCGGGCGGCCTGCGCTGGCTGATGTTCCGCAAGGTGCCCAAGGGCACCAACTGGTTCTACACCCTGGGCTCGGCGACGATGTTCGCCTTCCTGTCGCAGGCGATCACCGGCGTCTTCCTGGCGATGTACTACCGGCCCGACGCGGCCGGCGGAGCCTACGAGTCGGTCCGCCACATCAACGACGACGTCTTCCTCGGCGAGTTCGTGCACGGCATGCACAAGTGGGGCTCGTCGGTGATGGTCGTCCTGATCTTCCTGCACATGGCCCGTACGTTCTTCTTCGGGGCCTACAAGTACCCGCGCGAGCTGAACTGGGTCATCGGCGTGGCGCTGCTGATCCTCACGTTCGTCATGGCGCTCACCGGCTACCTGCTGCCGTTCGACCAGCGCTCCTTCTGGGCGACGATCGTGGCCAACAACATCACCGCCTCCGGCCCGCTCGTCGGCCCGTACCTCGGTGACTTCCTCAACGGCGGCGCGGACTTCAACGCGACGACGCTGTCGCGCTTCTACGCGATCCACATGCTGTTGGTGCCGGGCATCATCGGCGCCCTCATCGGCGCGCACCTGTACCTCGTGACGCGGCTGGGCACCACGGCGCCCCCGTGGCAGAAGGTCAAGCCCGCCGACGAGCTGATCGAGGAGGACGCGTGAACCGTCGCGAGAAGGAGGAGTACCTCCGGGAGTACTCGATCCTGAAGTCCCAGGGGAAGCCGTTCTTCCCCTACGCGGTCGCCAAGGACGGCGCGATGGCGTGCGTCGTGCTGCTCGTCATCATCCTGATGTCGATCTTCCTCGGCGCCGAGCTGGGCCCGAAGGCCGATCCGACGACGACGACCTACACGCCGCGCCCGGAGTGGTACTTCTTCTTCCTCTTCGAGCTGCTGCGCGTCATCAAGCCGCCGGAGTACGTCGCCCTGGCGACGATCGGCATCCCGACGGTCTGCATGATCCTGCTGTTCCTGCTGCCGTTCTATGACCGCGGTGCCGAGCGGCGCCCCGAGCGGCGTCCGGTCGCAACGCTGACGGCGATCCTGATCATCGGCGCGATGGCATACCTCACCTACGAGGGCGCGGCGGCCGGCCCGCCGACCCAGATCGACATGGCGACGCCCGCCAGCGTGATCGCCGAGGGCCCGAAGGTCGTCCAGCAATACGAGTTCGGCCGACAGGTGATGGCCCAGTCGGGCTGCCTGGCGTGCCACAAGGTGGGCGAGAACGGCAACGGCGGCCCCGGCCCCGCGCTGACCGACATCGCCGACCGGCTCCCGGCCGCGGGCATCGAGCGCACGCTGATCAACCCGACGGCGCCGATGCCGTCCTTCTCGAAGCTGCAGAAGGACTCACCCGAGAAGTTCGCCGCGCTCGTCGCGTTCCTCGGTCGCCTGAAGTCGGACGACAAGAACTGATGAGCACCGGCAGCGGGGGGCCGGCGGGTTCACCTCCCCCGGCTCCCGCGGCCGATCGCGGCACGCTGCCCGAGCCGCAGGTCCGCGCGATGTTCGATCGCATCGCGCGGGTCTACGACGTCCTGAACTCGGTCATGACCGCCGGGCTGCACCACCAATGGCGCAGGCGGGCGGTCGACATCGCCGGCGTGGGCGCGGGCGACCGCGTCCTCGACGTGGCGACGGGCACCGGCGACCTGGCCATCGAGCTGGCCAAGCGCGTCGCCCCCGGCGGCGAGGTCATCGGCAGCGACTTCTCCGAGGGGATGCTCGAGCTCGCGCGCAAGAAGGCCCCGGAGATCTCGTTCGCCTGGGCCAACGTGATGGAGCTGCCCTACGCCGACGACGAGTTCGACGCGGTGACGGTCGGCTTCGGGGCGCGCAACTTCTCTGACCTCGACCGCGGGCTGGCGGAGCTGACGCGCGTCGTGCGCCCCGGCGGCCGGATCATGATCCTGGAGATGACGACGCCGCGGCGCCCGCCGCTGTCGCTCTTCTTCCGGCTCTGGTTCGACGGGCTCGTGCCGCTGATCGGCAAGCTCGGCGGCGGGGGGGAGGCCTATGACTACCTGCCCAACAGCGTCAAGCGCTGGCCCGATCCCGCCGGCCTGGCCGCTGCGCTGGAGCGCTCGGGGCTGCAGCAGATCCGCTGGGTGCTGACGGCGGGCGGGATCATCGCCACGCACGTCGGCGTCAAGCCCGCGGCGCCGATCCTCACCTCGACCAACGGCACGCACCCGGAGCCATGAGCGACGGCGGCACGGAGTCTCCGGCCGCTGCGCAGGACGGGCCGGTCACGGCCATCGTCCACGCCGGCGGGCCCCACGTCCTGCCGCTGCTGGATCGCGTCGAGGAGCTGCTGCGCGAGGTCGCCGCCGGCCATGGCGCGGTGCTCGCCGAACACGCGGGCTCGACGATCGCCGCGGGCGGCAAGCGGCTGCGTCCGCTGCTGGTCATCCTCGCCGCGGCAGGACAGGTCCGCGGCTCCGGCGACGGCCTGGTGCGGGCCGCCGCGGCCGTCGAGTTGGTCCACAGCGCGACGCTCGTCCACGACGACGTCCTCGACCTCGCGCCGCTGCGCCGCGGGCGTCCCACGGTCTTCGCCACCGCCGGCCGCGCCGCGGCGACCCAGACGGGCGATCTGCTCTTCGCCCGCGCCTTCGCGCTGCTGGCCGCCAACGACGACCCGGCCCAGGTGCGCGCGCTCAGCGACGCGGGCTCGGCGCTGGCCCGCGGCGAGCTGCTGCAGCGCGCCGACGCTTTCGACGCCACGATCCCGCTGGAGCGCTACCTCGCAGCGCTGCGAGCTGAAGACCGCGCGGCTCTTCGAGGCCGCGTGCATCCTCGGCGCGCTGGAGTCCGAGCGGCCTCTCGCACCTGACGGACCACCCGTCCGGCAGAGGCGCTGCGCGAGTTCGGCCGCCGCATCGGCCTCGCCTTCCAGATCCTCGACGACGTCCTCGACGTCGCCGGCCCCGCCGAGCGCACCGGCAAGCACCGCGGCACCGACCTGCTCGACGGCACCGTGACGCTCCCGTTCATCCTCGCGCGCGAGCGCGACCCGGCGCTCGGCGCGCTCGATCCGCGCGCGATCGACGACGCCCGCCGCAGGCCGAGGAGATCTGCGATCGGATCGCGGCGACCGGCGCGCTGGACGAGGCCCGCGCCGTCGCGCTGGAGCACGTCGCGGCCGCCAAGGCCGTCATCCCGGCGGGCCTGCCCGGCCGCGAGCGCGGCGCGCTCCTGCTCGTCGCCGACGGCGTCGTCGCGCGCTACTCCTGAGACCTTAAGCGCAACGGGCCGGCATCCCAGCCGGCCCGCTGTTTGCGTCACGGCGCACCGTGACGGGAGAGCCCTACGTCTCTAGAAGTCCTCGGGGACGATGTGATCCTCGGTCGAGCGCCGTGCGTGAAGCGCTCGATCTCGTCCTCCATGTTGGCGTGCGACAGGCGCTTGAGGTCACGGACCAGCGCCTCGGTGCCGCGGTCGAGCTCCTCGTCGAAGCGCTCGACGAGATCCTGCTCGAAGATCCCGGTGCCGGCCCACTCGCAGTTGGGGCAGCGGAGCGTGACCTCCCAGTGCGTCGCGCCGGCCTCTTCCCACTCGGTCGGGTAGACCAGGGTGGAGGCGCAGGAGCCGCAGACGTGAAGGTCGGCGACCGTCTCGTCGTGGGAGATCGCCGCGTTCGCTCCGGGCGCCGTGCCGGCAGCCTGCTGGTCCTCGAAGTAGACGACCTCGATGGTCTTCCCCGAAGGGAGGACGACTCGGCGAACGTAGTGGTGGGGATCGTGAAGGCTCATCGTCTCGAGGAGTTTCGGCTGGCGCTGACAACCCGGTGATCGGTTGTGCCTTCGGCGAACTTGAACCCCCGATCGTCCATTCGTCCGCGTGCGGATATGGCGGAAGAATGAGCCGATTGGCCGTGTGCCGCGTTACCCTCCACAGACACCCCACGGAGGCTTCGTCCCATGCCGGGAATCGGTATCCCAGAACTACTCATCGTCCTCGTCATTGTGCTGCT
Source organism: uncultured Conexibacteraceae bacterium (assembly GCA_963731005.1). Classification (GTDB taxonomy): domain Bacteria; phylum Actinomycetota; class Thermoleophilia; order Solirubrobacterales; family Solirubrobacteraceae; genus Baekduia. The sequence goes on from CAVSTZ010000002.1 coordinate 992,369, forward strand.
CGTCTTCGGTCCCAAGCGCCTGCCCCAGCTGGGCAAGCAGCTCGGTGGCGGCATGCGTGAGTTCAAGGATTCGATCCAGGGCAAGGGCAACGACGTCGACGACGCAGACGATGACGCCGCGGCCGGTCGTCCCGAGCTGACGCGCGCCCAGCAGGCCGATGTGCTCGACCCCACGCCCGAGGCGCCCCACGTGCCCGTCGGCGATCGGGACGAGTCCGCCACGCGTCCTGGCGGGTAGCCGTTGCCCGCCATCCGGCCGGTCGGCCACGAGGAGCGGCTGAGCCTCGTCGAGCATCTCGACGAGCTGCGCACGCGGATCATCCTCTGCATCGTGGCCTTCGTGCTCGCGTTCAGCCTCTGCTACTGGCAGAACGACCGCATCCTCGACATCATCAACGTGCCGCTGGACCACGCGCATCGCGTGGACTGCAAGGCCAGCGACCGCAAGAAGGCCGACGACGCGCTCGAGCGCTCGGGCTGCTTCAACGAGGCCGTCGGCGGCTACCTCAAGGCCGCGGCGCCGGCGCTGACGCACGCGGCGCGCACGCTCGGCGCAATTGCCGGTGCTGATGGCGTGAGCGCGGCGACGCGGACCCAGAGCGCCCAGACCGCGCGTGAGCTGCAGGTCGCTGCCGCCCAGGCCGCGAAGGCCGCGGCGCTGACGCCCAAGGCGTCGACCGGTCGCCAGCCCGTGACGCTCGGCGTCACCGAGCCGTTCCTGACGACGATCACCGTCAGCGCCTACGCGGCGTTGCTGCTCGCGCTGCCGTTCATCCTCTTCCAGCTCTACGCGTTCGTCTTACCGGCCTTCAGCGGGGAGGAGCGCCGCGTGGCGCTGCCGCTGATGACGATGGTGCCGGTGCTGTTCGTGGCCGGGGTGGTGTTCGGCTACTTCCTGGCGTTGCCGCGTGCCGTCGCGTTCCTGCAGAACTACAACGACGGCGCCTTCGACATCCTGGTCCAGGCCAAGGACTACTACCGCTTCTGCACGTTGTTGCTGGCGGCGATGGGCGTGCTGTTCCAGATCCCGATCGGCGTGCTGGCGATCGTGCGGCTGCGGATCCTGACGGTCAAGCAACTGCGTGCCTATCGCGGCTACGCGCTGATCCTGTTCGCGGTCATCGCCGCGGTCGTGACGCCGACGCCGGACCCCTTCACGATGCTGATCGCGATGGCGCCGCTGGTCGTGCTGTACGAGGTCAGCCTGATCCTCGGCCGGATCTTCCAGCCCACGGGAGAGCCGCGCTTCGGGTTCCTGGCCGACGATGACGACGCCTCGGACGATGACGCTCCGGCAGACCTCGTTGCCGGCGGGGATCTCAGGACCCCGAACGATCTAGACTGAGCGGCATGCTGTTCGACCTTCGCGGCCGTGGCCGCCGGCGTGCTGTCCAGGGGATCTACCTCGGTCTTGCCATCCTGATGGGTGGCGGCTTGGTGCTCTTCGGCGTCGGTGGCGCCACGAGCGGTGGTCTGCTGGACGCGTTCAAGTCCAGCAGCGGCCAGACGAGCGTCGACAAGGTCTTCCAGCAGCGGGTCGACAAGGCGCAGACGGGCGTCCGCCTGCATCCGACCAACCCCAGGGCCTGGGCCGAGTTGACGCGCGTGCGCTTCCAGCAGGCGGGCAGCGGCGACGGCTTCGACGCCAACCAGGGCGTCTTCACCGACAAGGGCAAGATCCGGCTCCAGGGCGCCTCGACGGCGTGGGACAAGTACCTGACGCTGACCGACAAGCCCGACGACACGGTCGCGGCGCTGATGGTCCAGGCCTACGGGACGAGCGGGCTCAACCAGCCCGCCGACGCCGTCTCGGCGATGGAGATCATCGTCGATCGTCGTCCTGCGACGGGACCCTGTACGTGCAGCTCGCGGCGCTCGCCTACCAGGCCGGCCAGACCCGCAAGGCCACCCTCGCCTCCAAGAAGGCGCTCGCGCTGACGCCCAAGGACGACCGCGAGCAGATCAAGGCTCAGCTCGAAGGAGCCCGCCAAGCCGCCTCTTCGGCATCGCCGGCCTCGACGGCCGTCCCGTCCTCTTAGCGCGCCTTCGCGACACCTGCGAGGCGGCGTCCGGCCCCACCTCCTCGCTATCCTGTCCGACCCCGCCCCTATAGCTCAACTGGCAGAGCAGCGGACTCTTAATCCGAAGGTTCTAGGTTCGATTCCTAGTGGGGGCATTGACGAGAAGCCCGGCAAATGCCGGGTTTCTTTCGTTCTCGCGCCATCCCTGAAGTAGCGGACGTGTCCCGGATATGTCCCGAGAGGGTGGTTGTTGGTGTCGAATGGATGGTTGGCGCAGGCTGGCTCGATCAGCGGGCATGTGTTCCGCGTGGACCGTGCTCGGGGGCCTGTGTGGTTCGCGAAGTACCGGCTGCCGGATGGGCGGCAGGTGCAGAAGAAGATCGGGCCGGCGTGGACGAAGCCGGGGAGGCCGGACGATGGCTTCGTGAACCGTCGCGGGGCCGAGGCGTGGCTCTCAGATGTGCTTGCCCAAGCGCACGCGGGGACGCTGCCGGGGATGGTCCGGACCGGCGTGACGTTCTCGCGCGCTGCCGACGAGTGGCTCCGCTACTGCGTGGAGGACCGCGCCTGCAAGCCGTCCACGATGGTCGACTACCGCCACACCGTGAACCGCGTTTTCGTCCCGGTCTTCGGGCCGGTGTTGTTGGAGGACATCACCGCGCCCGCCATCGAAGCCTGGCGCGCGTCGTTGACCACCGCCGCCCGCACGCGCAACAAGCAACTGACGATCCTCAACGGGATCTTCCGCCGGGCGCAGAAGCGCTTCGGCCTGCAGCGCAACCCGGTCTTGGAGATCGAGCGCATGCGTGAACCGCGACAGGTCAGCCTCGACGTGCTCAGCCCGGAGGAGATCATGGCGCTCGTCCGCGCCGCCGAGTCCGAACAGGACGCTGCCATCTACCTGACCGCCGCCTTCACCGGTCTACGCCGCGGCGAGTTGATCGCATTGCGCTGGCGTGACGTTGACTTCGCGGGTTGCGTCATCCGCGTTCGCGCCTCGTACTCCGCTGGCGCGCTGACGACGCCCAAGAGCGGCAAGCTCCGCTCAGTGCCAATGGCGCCCCAGGTCGCCGAGACCCTCGCCCGCCTCGGCTCCACCGCGACCGACGACGCGCTCGTCTTCCTTGGCGAGGGCGGCGGCTACCTCGACGGGTCAGCGTTGCGCCGTCGCTACAAGCTGGCCCTCGAACGAGCCGGTCTGCGATCCCTCCGCTTCCACGACCTTCGCCACACCTTCGGAACCCGCGCGATCAGCAAGGCGGACATCTTGCGCGTCAAGGAGTGGATGGGCCACGCCGACGTCGCCACGACGATGCGCTATCTCCACTACGTCCCGCGCCCCGAGGACGCCCGCCTGATCGCCGCCGCTTTCGAGATCGCACCGCCGACCGTCATGGCGTTCAGCTCTCCGCCGGACTGGTCACCGAGCCGTGGTCCGGGGCACCGAGGGGCAAGGGCGTAGAGGTCGCACGACCGCTGTCGGTGTGGTTCTTCGCCAGCGTTGCTCCCGTTCTGCACCCGGCGTCTTGGCCGTTCCCCTTCCCGTTCCGCCGCGGAACGCCTTCGGCCGCCGCTCGCCCCGCAGCCAATGGGTTTCCTGGCCCTCCGCGTGCTCGACCACCCGCACCCACCATTGACTTCGTCCGAATGGCAGGTGCGGGTGGTCGACCCCACTCCGGGCAGGTCTTCCAAGACAGCGGGGCGAGCGGCAGCCGAGAACAGAAGTTGATGGTGTTGAGCCGGACCCCGGTCGAGTTCGCGCCTATGGAGCACATGAGCATCGAGCCTGAGACCCATCTCCACCTCAAGCTCGCCCGCCGCTCGCAGCGCCGGTAGGAGGTGGTCGGAGAACTGCATAGGCCCAGCTACGTGCGGGCTAGGGTCTTGATCGTCCATCGGGAGGCTCCGTCTCCTTATGGGCCACGCTCCCGGCCTGTGCAACCAGGCGCGGGAGCACTTCTGTTCTGGCCCGGTTTAGGCAGACAGTCTATACATGATCGCGTATTGAGGTCCAGCCATCCGTCCCGAAGGGTGGCCGGGTGCCCGCACCGAAGAGACCTCGCAACACTGCTGCCGAAGACGCAGCGTTGCGCCGGTTCTCCTCCAACATGCGCGTCGCACGCGAAGCGGCTGCGCTCAGTCAAGAGGCAGTCGCGCTGGAGGCGGATATTCCGCAAGGTCACTACAGCCGCATCGAGCGAGGCGAGGTAGAGCCGTCCATGCGAGTGCTGGTTCGCATCGCCGCCGCTCTCCACACCACCTTGCACGACCTGACGGTAGGCGTCGAGTTGTAGGAGCCGTATCGCCGCGGAGCACCGGTGCCGAAGGACCGCCGAGTGACGATGGCCGATCGCGAGGGCACGAGAGCATGGTCCCAGGGTGGTGGCCCAAAACACCAAACTGTGCCCGAACAGTCGTATGCCGCCGGTACGCTCCAGACCATGCCACTCCGTCCCGTAACGCGTGCGACCAAGATCATCGAAGGAGTGCGACGGGATCTTGCAGATCACGAGGATCGTTGCGGTGATCGGGTCCTTGGGGTGGCGCTCAGTCCTTCTGATCACGCGGAACTTGGCATGGCTGAATTGTGGGGCCTGCCGGTGCTTGCCTGGACCGAAGTCGAAGATGGCCGGTACAGGTTGCTATGCGAAGCCGTGGGCGTGCTGATTCCGCAACTCGATACCGCGGAGGATCTGTTGGACTACTGGGCTTGCCGGCTTGAGCCGCCAGCGGTCGCCGACGATGGGCAGCCGCAGGTTGCCTAGCTGGTTCGCGCCTCGGCTTCGGGAGCTTTCCCGAGTTCGGAGGGGTCCAGTAGAAAGCCTCCGAAGAATGCCATCAGCTTTACGCGCAGATGCCAGAAGGCACGGCCTGTTAGCTGGGCCGTGCGGCTGCCGGCGATTACGTCATGGTGGACCGTGATCGGTAGATAGAGCAGCGCCACACTCTCAGGCGCGTTCTGTCTGGGCGGCAGGTATAGGTAGTTTCGGAGACGGTCCGAGCGCAGGTTCCCGATGTTTCCATCGTTGATGACGTCCTGCTCTTGGAGTTCTGCGACAGGTCTAATAGGGGCGAGAATCCGCGCCGGATGGGCGTACGCCACCGCGGAGTTCGCTTGCTGCGCGGCGATTGCGCACGACGGGCTCAACAACATCGCCGGACCAGCATCAAAAGGACCTGTGATGAATCGCCGCTCGCCTTCAGCCATGACGACGGCGTCTGGCGGAGAGGCAAAGCCAAGGGGCACGTCTTTGAAGGTGTCCCCTTGGAGAAAGGTCTCAGACCAGGGCTCAACGAAGTAGTCGTCGTCGGCCGGACGTCGAAGCTTTCTGCTGCTCACTGCTGTGAGCCTATCTCCGACGTCGGCCAAACGGCGGCTAAATCACGTCACCATCGATGACTTCACCCGCGGCGCCCCTACGGGGCTCCTCGGAAAGCTCGATGGTGGGCGCGTATGTCTCGAACATCTCGCGTCGCATTCGCTCGACTTCTTCGCGCGGAAAACGCCGAAAGCCAGAACCAGGCAGCCGGATCCCGTGCAGAAGCCCACGCTGTTCCCAGTTGCGGACGGTGTTCTCGTGAACGCCCAGCTCGTGCGCCGTCTGGCGCACGTTGAGAAATTCGGTAGTGCTCATCTCGGATCCTCTCAGGGCGGGACTGCGGTCCTTCAGTGGTACCGCGTCCTCCAGGACTATAACCACTTTAGGGCCATTGTAAAGCTTTGTGGACTTCGTGTACTATGTGAGCGGCAAGGATCGTCCAGATTGGATTGAGATGGACGATCGTCGTATCGCAGATGGGAGGAGGTGATTAACGAATGACCAAGGCACCAAAGTACAAGCCGGGCGACAAGGCTCCGGTGAGCGGGCAGTACCCCGTCGTCGGTCCCCGTGGAGGCGACCAGGGAACCGAGGTGACGTCGGTGAAGGGGGAGCCGCTGCCGCCTACCCCTAAGCCGGGGATGGGCTACGGCGCTCCGGACAAGACGAAGCACAAGCAGTAGGTGCTTCGTGCCGCGGCGGGCGGTGGTTACGCACCGTCCGCCGCGCACATTACGCATAAGCATTGAACGCTGCAACCTCCGATGGTCTGACTCCGTGTCAGCGCGGTGGCTCCGGAGGGTGTCCCGAACCATGTCCCCGCCCCACCAAAACAACCCCCACCCAACCGCTGCTCGCGCTACCATCCACCCGCTTCTTGACCGTACTTCCGCTGCCTCGGGGCCTCTCTTAATCCGAAGGTTCTAGGTTCGATTCCTAGTGGGGCACTGGGGAGCCGTGGTTTCCCCGGTGTACCGGGCGGAATCCGCCTCGTACCCGTCAGGTTCGCGGAACGCGCCGGAACCTCTCTTTATCGTCGGCCGCTCGGCAGCCCTTACGAGTTCGCATCAAGCGCTTGCAAGAGTCGCCCGTGGATGGCTGGGTCGGTGCGTAGCCGGGCTCGCTGTTGCATCGAGGTGGTGGGGATTCCGAGCCGGTCGAGTGTCGGCGCAGCGTCCACTGCGACCGTCTTGAGGACACGGACTCTGGTGACCCATGGCCACCGCTCACCGTCGTCCTTCTTGGCCCAGCTCGCGGCTTGCACGAAGGTGGGGTTGAACTCAGGGAGAGCGATGATCTCCACGAGGATCGGGACACGTCGGGTCCCACCGAAGTAGATGCCCGCCTGCTCCCCGACTCGCCAGCTCGGCCGGCCCCACGGCTCGCCTAGAGCGGTGTAAAACCGTTCGCCGCTGGCGTCACGTTGCCCCGGATCGCTGACCCACGTCTCGGCGCCGGGGTCCTCGGACCATCCGCTGCCGTCGTAGTGCACGGCTTTGATCCACGTGCTGGCCACCCGCGTCAGGGTTGCCCTTCTTCTGCCTGCGACGGTCGTGGCCTCCTGGGCGGCCCAGCGCCGATGACTCGCGATGTCGGCTACGCGACGCAGCAAGATCTCGTCGTCGGGGTGCAGGATGAGCGCCTCTTGGATGACCTCCTCGGCACGATCGAGCTCGCCCTGCTTGACGAGTGCGAGCACGAGCGCGCGGGTGGCGAGGACGTCACCTGCGTTCAGCCGAAGGATCGCCTCGCTGGTCGTTATTGACTCGTCGAGTTCCTCGGGGCCAAGCTCGTCCAGGCGAGCGCGAAGGGCATCGATGTTCTCGGTCATGTGCACACCTTCCCGCATGCCGCGCAACGAGCGTCGGACATGACGCCAAACCGGTGACGCCGTATCAGCGTCCGAACGCGCTCGCCGCCGTCACGCCCTGGGCCGCGCGCGCCTCGGCGAGGCGTCGCGATGGGGTTTGCACACACGCCCAGCGCAGGAACGGGACTGCCACGAACCACGACACGGTGAGGATCGCGACGCCGATCCAGATGTGTGCCACGACCAACAGAATGATGACCAACGGGTAGGAAACGGCCGACGCGAACCAGAACGCGAACCGCAGGCCCTTCAGGCCGCGCTCGAGCTCGGGGATGTCGGCCGTCTCGGGATTGAACGACGTCTGCTCATTGCTCATACCGCGTGCGATCGGCCTGAGCGATCGAGAGCTTGAACAGGGCCGGTCGGCGGACGGACGGCCGGTCACGAGCCTCGCGTCGGTCGCCAAGGTACGGTTCGACCATGTTCGTGTTGTCACTCAACTACGTCGCGCCGCTCTCCGAGGTCGATCGCGTCCGAGATGAGCACATGGCCTGGATCGGCAAGCAGTATGCCGCCGGGCGGTTTGTCGCCTCGGGCCCCAAGGTGCCGCGGACAGGTGGGCTCATCCTGGCGCGCGGCGTCACGGCCGAGGAGAATCGCCGCCATCGTGGCCTCCGATCCGTTCACACGCGAGGGCGTTGCCGAGTACGAGGTGACGGAGTTCGTAGCGACCACCGTCGCCGATGACGTCGCGGGCTTACGAGAGCCGGCTTAGCGGACACGCGATCACCCCTCCCACAGGCGCCTCTCAGCAACTTCTTACGCGCACCCAGTTACCTTGGACCCCTATGCGCGTGCTGGTGGTCGACGACGAGCTGGCGGTTCGGACCTCGCTGCAGCGTGCGCTCGGGCTGGAGCGCTACGAGGTCGATCTCGCGCAGGATGGTCGCGAAGCCCTGGAGCGGATGGCGGCGGCGCGCTACGACGCGATCGTGCTCGACGTCTCGATGCCGCAGCTCGACGGCCTGGAGGCGTGCCGGCGGATGCGCGCCGCCGGCGACCGCACGCCGGTCCTGATGCTGACCGCGCGCGACGCGGTCGACGATCGCGTCGCCGGCCTGGACGCCGGCGCCGACGACTACCTCGTCAAGCCGTTCGCGCTGCGCGAGCTGCAGGCCCGGCTGCGCGCGCTGCTGCGCCGCATCGACGGCCCGTCCGACGAGCTGCGCTTCGGCGACCTGCGCCTGGAGCCCGCCACCCGCGACGTCTGGCGCGGCGAGCGTCGCCTGGAGCTGTCGCGCACCGAGTACGCGCTGCTTGAGCTGTTCCTGCGCCATCCGCGCCAGGTGCTGGAGCGCTCGACCGTCTTCGAGCAGGTGTGGGGCTATGACTTCGGCGCGACCTCCAACGTCCTCGGGGTCTACATGGGGTACCTGCGCCGCAAGACCGAGGCCGGCGGCGAGCCGCGCCTGCTGCACACGGTCCGCGGCGTCGGCTACATCCTGCGGGAGGAGCCGGCATGAGCCTGCGCCGGCGCGTGACGACTCATGTCCGCGCTGGTGGTCGGGACGACGCTCGTCCTGGCGTCGGTCGTCTGCTTCTTCGTGATGCGCGGCGAGCTGCGCGGCCAGATCGACGACTCGCTGCGCGACCAGGGCGATCAGACGGCGCGGATCCCGCCCAACCCCGCCAACCTGCGCGACTTCCCGCGCCGCGTGCCCCAGCCGCAGCGGCGCACGGGCACCGCCCAGAGCTACGTCCAGTTCGTCAACGCCGACGGCGTGGTGCGCCGCCCGTTCCGACCGGCCGACCCGCGGCTGCCGGTCACCGTCCAGACGCGAGAGCTCGCGCGGTCCAAGACGGGCCGTCGCGTCCTGGAGGACGCCCACGCCGACGGCGTCCACGTGCGGATGCTCACCGTCGCGCTGCCCGGCCGCGGCGCCGTTCAGCTCGCGCGCTCGCTGGCGTCGGTCGACCGCGCGCTCTCACGGCTGCGCATCGTCCTCGCGCTGCTCACCGTCTTCGGGACCGCGTTCGCCGCGCTGCTGGCGCGGGTCTTCTCGCAGGCCCGTCGCCGCGCCGACCGAGCACGAGCTGGCCGCCTCCCAGGGCGCGCTGGCCGACTCGATCGCCGCCCAGCGCCAGCTCGTCGCCGACGCCTCGCACGAGCTGCGCACACCGGTGACGAGCGTGCGCACCAACGCCGAGATGCTGCGCGACGCGCCCACGATCGGCCGACGACGATCGACGCCTGATCGCCGGCGAGGTCGTCGAGCAGGCCGAGGAGCTGACCGCGCTGATCGGCGACCTCATCGACCTGGCGCGCGGCGACGCCCCCGACCCGGCGGTCGAGGACGTGCGCCTGGACGCGTTGGCCTATGAGTCGGTCCAGCGCGCGCGTCGTCACGCGCCCGGCCTGGACTTCCACCTGACGACCGAGCCCTGCGTGGTCGAGGGCGCGCCCGAGCGCCTCGCGCGCGCGATCAACAACCTGCTCGACAACGCGGCCAAGCACTCGCCCGATGGCGGCGCGGTGGAGATCGCCCTGCGCGACGGCGTGCTGACCGTCCGCGACCACGGTCCCGGGATCGACCCCGCCGACCTGCCCCACGTCTTCGACCGCTTCCACCGCGGCGCCAACGCGCGCGGGCGGCCGGGCTCCGGCCTCGGGCTGGCGATCGTGCGCCAGGTCGCCGAGGCCCACGGCGGCTCGGTGGCGCTGGAGGCCGCGCCCGGCGGCGGGACGCTCGCGCGCCTCACGCTGCCCGCGGTCCCGGTCGAAGCGCTCACGACCTGAGGACCCGCCAGAATGGGGGCATGGCCCTCACCGCGCTCGCCGTCCTCGACGGCACGGTCCTGCCCGCCGACGAGGCGACGATCGGCGTCACCGACCACGGGCTGCTGCGCGGCGACGGCGTCTTCGAGGTGATCTCGGTCTACGACGGCCGGCCGTTCGCGCTCGAGGATCACCTGCGGCGGATGGCCGACTCGGCCGCAGAACCTGCGGCTGGAGATCGACCTCGGCGCCGTGCGGCCGACATCGAGGCGCTGCTCGATCGCGGCGGGTCCGGTCACGCGGCGCGATGCGCTTCTCGTCACGCGCGGCGGCCGGCGCGATCGGGCTCGTCGAGGCGCTGCCGGCCGACGCGCGAGCCGCTGACGCTCGCGACGATCGAGCTACGCGCCGACGCGGGTCCTCGACGGCGTCAAGTCGCTCTGCTACGGCGGCGAACATGCTCGCGACGCGGCTGGCGCACGAGCAGGGCGCCGACGAGGCGCTGCTCGTCACGCCGCACGGCCGCGTGCTCGAGGGCCCGACGTCCGCGTTCTTCGTGTCGCTGGACGGCGAGACGCTCGTCACGCCGCCGCTCAGCGACCACATCCTCGACTCGATCACGCGCCGCCACCTGCTCGACGTGCTGCCGCAGGCGCGCGAGGAGGTCGTCACGCGCGACGAGCTGCGCGGCGCGCGCGAGGCGTTCCTGGCCTCGACCACGCGCGAGGTCCAGCCGGTCGCGCGCGATCGACGACGACGACGCTGCCGCTGGTGCCCGGCCCGCTGCACCGCAGGCTGCGGCCGACGCGTTCGCCGCGCACATCCGCGACGCGCTCGAGCGTCGAGCCTCGACATGAAGATCCTCACCGTCATCGGCAACCGGCCGCAGTTCGTCAAGGCCGCGGCCGTCTCGCGCCTGCTGCGCGAGCGCCACGACGAGCTGCTCGTCCACACCGGCCAGCACCACGACGACGAGCTCTCGACGATCTTCTTCGAGGAGCTGCAGGTCCCGCGGCCCGAGCGTCGAGCTGCACATCGCCGGCGGCACGAACACCGAGCAGACGGCGCGCATGCTCGCCGCGATCGGACCGCTGCTGGCCGACCGAGCGCGCCCGACGTCGTGCTCGTCTACGGCGACACGAACTCGACGCTCGCCGGCGGCCTGGCGGCGGCGCAGGCGCGCATCCCGGTCGCCCACGTCGAGGCCGGGATGCGCTCGTTCGACCGCGCGATGCCCGAGGAGCTCAACCGCGTGCTCACCGACCACCTGTCCGACCTGCTGCTGTGCCCGTCGCAGACGCGCGGTCGACAACCTGGAGCGCGAGTCGGTCGCGGGCCGCGTCGAGCTCGTCGGCGACGTGATGGTCGACGTGGCGATGCTGTTCCAGCCGCGCGCGCAGGCCGATCGCGGCCGCTGCGCGACGCGGGCGTCGTGCCGGGCGAGTACGTGCTCGCCACCGCGCACCGCGCGGGCAACGTCGACGATCCCGGCGCGGCTGCGCACGCTGGTGGACCTGCTGCTGGCGTTCGACGAGCCGGTCGTCCTGCCGCTGCACCCGCGCACCCGCGCGCGCCTGGACGCCGCCGGCTGGCTCGACGAGCTGCAGGCCGCCGACCACGTTCGCGCTGGCGCCGCCGCTGGGCTACATGGCCTTCACGTCGCTGCTGACCAACGCGCGCCGCGGTGCTCACCGACTCCGGCGGCGTGCAGAAGGAGGCCTACTTCGCCGGCGTGCCGTGCGTGACGCTGCGCGACACGACCGAGTGGGTCGAGACGGTCGAGACGGGCTGGAACGTGCTCGTCGACCTCGACCTGCACGCGGCGCTGGCCGCGCTGGCCGAGCGCGCCGCCGGCCGAGCGTCCGGAGCTCTACGGCGACGGGCACGCGGGCGAGCGCGTCGTCGCCGCGCTTGACGAGCACGCTGCCGGCTTCGCATGAGCCGCTCGCGTCGATGCGGGCCGCGATCGACGAGCACGCTGCCGGCTTCGCATGAGTCGCCCGCGCTAGGAGCGTGGCGCGAGTGACGAGCCGGGATCCTGCGCGGACCCGGCCGGCCGGCCGATGCGGCGGACCGGGATGCCGGGGAAGTGGTGGCGTCGAGGATGCCGCGGCCGTCGACGATCGCGCGGACGCCGGGCAGGTCGGTCGGCGGCGAGCGTCGCGTACTGCGCGTGGTCGGCCTGGACGACCGCGGCGTCGATCGCGCTCGTCCCGTCCCACGGCGCGAAGCCGAGGCCGCGCAGCTCGTCGTCGTCGAACAGCGGGTCGGCGGCGAGCACCGTCGGCGCCGCGGCCGGCCAGCGCGTCGCGCAGCGCGAACGCGCCGCTGAACGCCGTCTCCTTGACGCCGCCGCGGTAGGCGACGCCGAGGATCAGCACGCGACTTGCCGTCGACCAGTCGCCGAGCAGGTCGACGGCGTAGGCCGGCATCGCCTCGTTGATCTCGCGCGCGGCCAGCGGCAGGCGCGCGTCGGCGTCGCCGGCGAGCAGGAAGCGCGGGTAGACGGGATGCAGTGGCCGCCGACCGCGATGCCCGGGCCGGTGGATGTGGCTGATAGGGCTGGGAGTTGGCGGCGTCGATGACGCGCAGCACGTCGATGCCGAGCGCGTCGGCGTAGCGCGCGAGCTCGTTGGCAAGCGCGATGTTGACGTCGCGGTAGGTCGTCTCGGCGAGCTTGGTCAGCTCGGCCGCCTCGGCGCGAGCCCATCGGCCGCGGACCTCGGCGTCCAGGAACGACGCGTACAGCTCGACGCCGCGCGCCTCGCCGGCGGCGCTGAGGCCGCCGACGAGCTTGGGGTACGTTGTCGAGGTCGGCGATCACGCGGCCGCTGAAGACGCGCTCGGGGCAGAAGACGACGATGGAAGTCGGTGCCCTCGGCGCAGGCCCGCTGCGCGCCTCCAGCGCCGGGCGCGACGCGGGCGCGCGTCGTGCCGACCGGCACGCGTCGTCTCGATCGCGACCGTCGTGCCCGGCCTGCAGCCCGCGGCCGATGTCGGCCACGACCGCGTCGAGGATGCGCCCAGTCCGGGCGGGCGCTCGCGTCGACGACCAGCGGCGGCACGGCGACGACGAGGTCCGGCCCCTCGGCCACGGCGGCCGCGGTGTCGGTCATCGCGCGCAGGCGCCCGTCGGCGACCGTGCTCGGCCAGCGCCTCCGGCAGCCCGGCCTCGTTCGGGAACGGCGGCTGGCCGGCGTTGACGAGCGTCGACGACGCGCGGGTCGATGTCGCGCCGACGACCTCGTGCCCGGCCAGCGCGATCCGCGCAGCGAGCGGCAGCCCGATCTTGCCCAGCGCGACGACGACGCGCCGTCATCCAGCGTCGCGGCCGAGCACGTCGCCTAGCGGGCGTCCGGTCGGGCCACCGTCTCGCCGACGCCGCGCTGGCCAGCACCGCCTCGGCGACCGACGACGGTCTCCAGCCCCTCGTCGAGCGTCACGACCGCCGCGCCGTCCTCGCCGCGCAGGAGCGCGCAGAACGCCTCGAGCTCGACGAGCAGCGGCTCGCGGCGCTCCAGCGCGTAGCGCGTCACGTCGCCCTCGCTGACGCCGCGCAGCGCCTGCATCGCCGGCCAGCCCTGGGTCGTGACGTCGCCGTTGGCGTAGAAGCGTCAGGTCGGCGGTCAGCGTGTCGGCGACGAGCATCCCGCGCTCGCCGAGGACGCGCGTGCGGCGCACCTTGGTCGGCGACAGCCAGTCGACGATGCAGTTGAACGCGACGCCGTTCTCCAGCCGCCCGGTGACGAGCACGAGGTCCTCGTGCTCGCGGCCCATGCGGTGCTGGGTCTGGGCGGCGACGCGCTCGATCGGCGCGCCGCCGAGCCAGCGGACGAGGTCGAGGTCGTGCGTCGCGAGGTCCTTGACGACGCCGACGTCGCGGACGCGGTCCGGGAACGGCCCGACGCGCTCGGTGGCGATCAGGAAGACGTCGCCGAGCTGGCCCTCCTGTACGCGGCGCGCGCAGCTCGAGCAGCGCCGGGTTGCAGCGCTCGACGTGGCCGACGGCGCCGCTGGACGCCCGCCGCTCGCACGACGTCGATCAGCTCGCGCGCCTCGTCGGCCGTCGCCGCCAGCGGCTTCTCGACGAGCACGTGGACGCCGGCGGCGGCCAGCTCGCGCACCGCCGCGCAGGTGCTCCTCGGTCGGCACCGCGACGACGGCGAAGTCCGGCGGCCGCCCGGCGCGGCCAGCAGCTCGTCGACGGTCGCGAACAGCAGCGCGCCGTCGCGCGACGGCGCCGAAGCGGTCGCCGCCCGGATCGACGGCGCCGGCGAAGCGCATGGCGGGGCATGACTGCAGCAGCGGGCGTGGTGGCGGCCCATCATCCCGAGGCCGAGCACCGCGCCGCGCAGCGGTTCGTGGCTTCCCACGGTGACGGCTACGCCGCTTCGGTGGCGCGCATCGCGTCGGCGGCCAGCGCCGACTCCTTCGCCGCCTCGGTCCAGATGATCTGCTCGCGGCCCGGGCCGACGCCGACGAGCACGACCGGCACGCCGACCGCCTCTTCGAGGTAGGCGAGGTAGTCGCGCGCGTTCTGCGGCAGCTCGTCGTAGGAGCGAATGTCGCTGAGATCCTCGGACCAGCCGGGCAGCTCGGTGTAGACGCCTTCGGCGTGGTGCAGCACCGACTGGTGGTAGGGGAACGTGTCGGTGATGAAGTCCTCGTCGCGCGTGCCGCGGTACTGGGTGCAGACCTTCAGCGTGTCGAAGCCGCTGAGGACGTCGAGCTTGGTGACGGCCAGCGCGCTGAGCGAGTTCAGGCGCGCGGCGTAGCGCAGGGCGACGACGTCGAGCCAGCCGGTGCGGCGGGCGCGACCGGTGGTCGTGCCGAACTCGCCACCCTTCTGGCGGATCTCCTCGCCGGTGTCGTCGTGCAGCTCGGACGGGAACGGGCCGGCGCCGACGCGCGTGGCGTAGGCCTTGGTGACGCCCCAGACCTCGGCGATGTCGCGCGGGCCGACGCCCGAGCCCGTCGTCGCGGCACCCGCGACCGGGTTGGACGACGTCACGAACGGATAGGTGCCGTGGTCGATGTCCAGCAGCGCGCCCTGGGCGCCCTCGAAGAGGATGTGCTTGTTGTCGTCCAACGCGCGCCAGGCCAGCGCGCTCGTGTCGGCGATGTGCTGCTCGAGGCGATGGCCGAAGGTCAGGTACTGCTCGGTCATCGTCTGCAGGTCGATCTCGCGGGCGAACGGGCGCAGTTGCTGGCGCTTGGGCTCCAGCGCCGCGGCGATCTTCTTCTTGAGGATCCGCTCGTCGAGCATGTCCTGCACGCGGATGCCGAGGCGCGCGGCCTTGTCGGAATAGGCAGGGCCGATACCGCGCTTGGTCGTGCCGATCAGGTTCTTGCCCAGCTTCTGTTCGCCCTCGACGTCGAGGAGCAGGTGGTAGGGCATGATCAGGTGCGCGTTGGCGCTGAGCTTGAGGCCGCTGACGTCGACGCCGCGGGCGCGCAGGTCGTCGATCTCGGTGCAGAGGACGGCGGGGTCCACGACGACGCCGTTGCCGATCACGCACGTGCGGCCGGGGTAGAGGATGCCGCTCGGGATGAGGTGGAACTTCCACGTCTCACCCGCGTGGATGATCGTGTGGCCCGCGTTGTTGCCACCCTGGAAGCGGATGACGACATCTGCGTGCTCGGCGAGGAGGTCGATGACCTTGCCCTTGCCTTCATCGCCCCACTGGGCGCCGACGATCACGGTTCCTGGCATTTCTTTGGGAAGTGTAGGGGAGGCGGAGCCGCCCACCCGGCCCGGCCGGCCGGCTACGCCGCGCGCTGGAGGCCGAGGAAGCGCGGGTACTCGCCCTGAAAGGTCAGGGGCACGTCGCCGAGGCCGCCGTTTCGGTGCTTGGCGACGATCAGGTCGGCCTCGCCCGGGCGGTCGGTGTTCTCGTTGTAGTACTCGTCGCGGTAGATGAACATGACGAGGTCGGCGTCCTGCTCGATCTGGCCGGACTCGCGCAGGTCCGAGAGCATCGGGCGCTTGTCGGTCCGCGACTCGACGCCGCGGGAGAGCTGTGACAGCGCGATGACCGGGACCTCCAGCTCCCGCGCGAGGATCTTCAGCCCGCGCGAGATCTCACCGATCGCCTGCACGCGGTTGTCGGTGCGGGCGTCGGTGCGCAGCAGCTGGAGGTAGTCGACGATGATCATCCCCAGCCCGCCGTACTCCGACATCGTCTGCTGGTGCAGTCGCCGCGCCTTGGCCCGGACCTCGAGGATGCCGATGTCCGACGAGTCGTCGACGTAGAGCGGTGACTTGTCATAGCGCGCCGCGGTCTCCAGCACGCGCTTCCACTTGCGCTCGTCCTTCAGCCGCCCCTTGCGCAGGTCATCGCCCTTGATCGATGCCTGCGACGCGATGAAGCGCTGGGCCAGCTCGGACTCCGACATCTCCAGGCTGAACAGCGCGACGGGACGGGGGCGATCTGGGTGCAGCGCGACGTTTTCCGCAAAATTCGTGACTAAAGCGCTTTTTCCCATCGACGGACGTGCCGCCACGATGATCATGTTCCCCGGCTGGAAGCCGCCCGTCAGCTCGTCGAGCTCGTGGAAGCCCGAGGGCGTACCGGTCATCGACTTGCCCTCGGTGGAGAGCTCGTGCCAGCGGTCGAGCTCCTCGTGGAGGACCTCGCCGACTTTGCGGAAGTCCTTCTGGCGGTCGTCGCGGCCGACCTCGAGCATTGCCTTCTCGGCCTGCTCGACGATGTCGCGGGGGAGGCCCTCGTGGTTGTGGACCGAGGACTGGATCTCGTAGGTCGCGGTGAGCAGCTTGCGCAGCAGCGACATCTCGCGGACGATCGAGCCGTAGCGGCGCAGGTTGCCGACGGCGGGGACCGCGGCGGTGAGCGCGTCGATCTCGGCGGGGCCGCCGGCGGCGTCCAGCGCGCCGCGGGCGCGCAGGTGCTCGGTGACCGTGACGACGTCGATGGGCTCTGACTCGTTGTAGAGGTCGAGCATCGACTGGTAGATGACCTGGTGGCGCTCGCGGTAGAAGTCCTCCGGCCGCAGGCCCTCCTCGATCACGTACGCGTAATGCACCTTGTCCGAGAGCAGGACGGCGCCGAGCACGGACTGCTCGGCCTCCAGCGAGTGCGGCGGCGCCAGGGCCGCCTGGCCCATGGAGGAGGGTGCTTCCTGCTCGTACTCGTAGGTGCTCACGGAGCCCACGAACGTAGCGCGCAAACAGGACGCCGACACGCGCGGTGCCCGGAAATTCCGTGCCTTCTTCGCGACGGAAGCGCGCGGCTGGACAACGAGAAACGGCGCCCCGGAGGGCGCCGTCTCAGAAGGGCTGCTTTGGGTCCGGGCCTAAGCCTCGGAGACCATCACCTTGACGGTCGCGGTGACGCCATCGGAGATCTCGAGGACGACCTGGTAGGTGCCCACGTTCTTGATGGGATCGTCGAGGTGGATCTTGCGGCGGTCCACGTCGATGCCGCGGGCCTCCTTGATCGCCTCGGCGATGTCCTGGGTCGTGACCGAGCCGAACAGGCGGCCGTCTTCGCCGGCCTGTTGGGAGATCGTCAGGACCGTCTTGTTGAGCTGCTCGGCGTAGTCCTGAGCCTGCGAGATGCGCCCGGCGGTCGCCTTGTTGTAGGCGTCCTGGGAGCGCGCGGCCTCGCGGAGCAGGCCCTTGGTCGCCGGGGCGGCGAGCTTGCGCGGGATCAGGAAGTTGCGGAGGTAGCCCTTGGAGACATCGACGACGGCCCCACGGGAGCCGACACCGTCGATGTCCTTGAGCAGGATGGCCTCGGGCATGGGGCTACTCGCGCTCCCGATCACGGTCACGGCCGCGACGGCCGCCGACGCTCTCGGATGCGGGCTCGGCCGCGTAGGGCAGCAGGGCGAGCTCGCGCGCACGCTTGACGGCGGTCGCGATCTGGCTCTGATGCCGGCGGCAGGCGCCCGTGATGCGGCGCGAGCGGATCTTGCCCCGCTCGGACACGAAGCGACGGAGGTCGCCCACGTTCTTGTAGTCGACCTGCTCGATCTTGTCCTTGCAGTACGGACAAGGCTTGCGGCGCCCGGAGCCGGGGCCGCCCTTCTTGTCCTTGCGACGAGCGGGCTTCGTTGCGGTTTTGCGCTGCTTTGCCACCGAGTGGGTTCCTTCTGCTTGGGTGTTGCGAATGAAGTCTTGACGTGCAGACGCGCGCCTAGCTGGACGCGCGAACCCACAGTGTGACACGTGCGCGACGGTCCCGGCCTTCCGGCCTCTAGCGGACGGCCCGGATGGACCGATTCCGGCTGCTCAGGCGTCACCGTGAGGATCGGCGACGACCGCGATCCCGAGGGCGGCGGCGAAGGCCTGGGCTTGGTCGACGATGTCGGGAAACGGCATCGCGACGCCCTTGAGGTCGCTGATGGCGCGCAGGCCGTCGAGCCGGCAGCCGTGGAGCTGCACGCGTTGGTGGCGGCTCTGGGCGAAGGTCGCGCGGCGCAGATCGCAGGACTCGAACCGGACGTCGCGCAGTTGGGCTTGGTCCAGCGTGGCCTCTTCCAGCCGGCAGTCGCGCAAGACGACGCGGTCCAGGCGCGCGAGCGCGAGGTTGGCGAAGTCCAGCCGGCAGCCGGTCAGCGTGACGTCGACCAGCGTCGTCTCGATCAGCTGCGCGCCGGTCATGCGGCAGTTGGCGATCGTGAGGCGACTGAGGTGCGCGCCCTGGAGGTCGACGTTGGCGAGGTCGGCGCCGATCAGCTCGGCGTCGTGGAGGTGGAGGGCGTGGAGCTTGGCACCGGCGAGCGAGCCGCGGATCCGTGCGTCCTCGATCGTCGCGCCGCGCGCGACGGTGCCGGCCGGCAGGGCGCCGATCAGCTCGACGTGCTCGATGCGGGCCTCGTCGTCGAGCTCGATCTCGTCCAGCCCGCGCGCCGGCAGCTCCTCGGCGATCGTCGGCACGCCCGGCGGCCGCGGCGTCGGGTCGTCGAACGCGGCCGAGGCGGGATGGCGGGAGCGACGCGCGGCGGGCACGGACAGCATGCTGCCACGCGCGGCGAGGTGGGCCTGCTGAGCGCGCTGTGATCGCGCTCAACGGGCCCACCCGGTGCGCTGGGGCCCTGGCGGCTGGCGTGGGCCTGTTCGGCGTGGCGTGGTCGCGCTCAACAGGCCCACCTCGCGGGAGCGGCCGAGGGCCTGGACGCGACCTCGCGGGAGCGGCCGAGAGCCTGGACGCAAACGAGCCCCCGGCGCGTGCTGCGCCGAGGGCTCGAAAGGTGCTGCGAAGCGCGCGGGCGTTGCCCGCGCGGGGCTAGAACGGGATGTCGTCGTCGGCCGGGGTGCTGACCGGCGCGGAGACGGGCTGCGGCTGGGCCGCCGGAGCACCGAAGTCGCTGGTGTCGACCGGGACGTCGGCGCGCGGCGTGAACCCGCCGCCGCCACCGCCCGCGCCGTCCTCGCGGCCATTGAGGAACTGCACCGTGTCGGCGACGATCTCGACCTTGGAGCGGTTCTTGCCCGACTCCTTGTCGGCCCACTCGCTCCACTCCAGGCGACCGTCGATGGCGACCGGGCGGCCCTTGGCCAGGTAGCGCGCGCAGTTCTCGCCCTGCGCGCCCCAGACGGTCACGTCGAAGTAGTTGGGCTTGTCCTCCCAGTCACCCGTCGCGTTGTTCTTCTTGCGGGTGTTGACCGCGACGCGGAGCTTGCACACGGACATGCCGGAGGGCAGCGAGCGCAGCTCGGGATCGAAGGTGAGGTTGCCGGTCAGGATGACCCGGTTGATGTTGGAGGCGGCCACAACGGGCTCCTTTCGGGGGCGAACTTGAAGTCTGCGGCGAGTCTAGGGGCAGGGTCTGACGACATGGTTGGAAAGCCTGCATCCTGCGACCGAATCTCGGCGAAGTCGCCGCGATCGGCACGATTGCGGCGCAGAGCGGGCGGGTCGACGGCCCAGAGTGACAGCAGCGCTGCGGAGAGCGGCACCCGCGCAGGTCCCCAGAACGACAACAGCGCCGCGGAAAGCGGCGCTGCAGAAGGTGCTGCGAGGAGCGGGTGAGCGCTACAGGCGCTCGACCGGCGCGGCGGCGGCCTCGGCGGCCACCTCCGGCGCAGGCTCGCTGGCGGCGCGGAGGTCCGGGACCGGACCCAGGCCGGCGCGCAGCTTGATCACGCGGAAGCGGACGACGCCGTCGGCGATGCGCAGGTAGCGATCCAACGCGGCGGGAACCTCGGGACCACCCTGGAACTGCAGCAGGTGGTACTCCGCGTCGTTTTTGTGGCGGATCTCGAACGCGGTGCGGCGCACGCCCCAGTCGTGCTTGCTGACGATGGTGGCGCTGTTGCTCTCCAAGATGCGCTCGGCTTCGGCGAGCACCTTGGTGCGCTGCTCCTCCTCCGCGGCGGTGTCGAGCAGGAGCATCAGGTCGTAAGTGGGGTTCTGTGCAGGCATGAGAAAAGGGCCCCGAGGGCGACGGCCGACTATAGCGGCATCAGTCCGTTGGGCGACTCGTGGGGGGCGAGCTTGCAGGCCGTCGTGCCTAGGGAAGGCGTGACGCTCGACCTCCTGCACCGCATCCGCTGGGCCAACGTCGCCCGCGCCGCCGCTGTCGTGCTGGCGTTGCTGCTCGCGCTCGCCTGGCCGCGACTGCATGCCCATCCGGACGCACTGCCGCCGGCGATCGAGCCGGTGCCCGCGGTTCCAGTGAAGCCGGTGAAGGCGACGAAGGCGGCGCACGGCGTCCCGCTCGCGCGCGCCGGCGACACGGACGGGTCACACGCGGAGGACTCGGCCGATCGCGCATCGGCCCGGCGCGCCCGGGCGGTAGTCGCCTCACGGCGGCGCTCGGCGAAGCGACGCACGGCGAGGCGCCACCGCCACACGCGCCATCTCAAGTCGCACCCGTCGCGCGGCGTGGTCCCGGCGGTCACCGTGGCTCCGGCCTCCGTCGCGCCGTCTGCCGCACCTGCGCCCGCGGCGGAGTTTCGGCCGTGAGCGCCGAGCCGCCGGCCCGCCAGGCCGTCGCATCCGACGGCGCCGGCGGCGGAGTTCCGCCCTTAAGCCTCCACGCCCGCCTTCTTGCGGATGTCGGCGATCTGGTCGTCGATCCAGTCGCCCGGGTTGCGGGAGGTGATGATGTCCTTGAGGCCAGTGTGGCGGCGCTCGCGCTCGGCGTCGGACATGGTCAACGCGGCATGGATGGAGTCGGCGAGCTCCTGGATGTCGAAGGGGTTGACCGAGAGCGCGTACTCGCCGAGCTCCTCGTGGGCGCCGGTGTTCTCCGAGAGGATCGAGACGCCGTGACGCTCGTTGACCATCGGGCCCTCCTTGGCGACCAGGTTCATCCCGTCGAACATGGCGTTGACCAGCAGGACGTCGTAGTTCTTGTAGGCCGCGACCGCCTCTTCGAGGTCGTCGCGCAGCTTGAGCTGGATCGGCATCCAGTCCGGCGTGCCGTGACGGTGGTTGACGACCGCCACGACCGCCTCGATGCGCTCCAGGTACTCCGCGTACTCGGGCACGTCGGTTCGCGACGGCATCAACTGCGCCACGAACGTGACCTTCTCGCGGAACTCGGGGTGCTGCTCGAGGAACAGGTCGAACGCCGTGAAGCCGCGCAGCACGTTCTTGGACAGGTCGGCACGGTCGACGCGCAGCACGATGTGCTCGCGGCGACGGCGCAGCAACTCGGCCTCGAACTCCGCCACGCGCTCGCTCTGGGCGGTGCGCTGGATCGCGTTGGAGTCGATCGGCAGCGGGTAGGCGCGGACCCAGACCTCGCGGTCCTCGAACTGCACGACGCCGTTCTTGAAGTCGACCTCGAGGTCCATCAGGTCCTTGCAGCACTGGAGGAAGTTCCAGCGATAGGACCGCGTGTGGAACCCGATGATGTCGTTGGCCAGCAGGCCCTCGTAGATCTCGCGTCGGACACCGCGCGGCAGCACCCGCCACGCGTCGGGCTGCGTCCACGGGATGTGCACGAAGTGATGCAGGAACGCGTCGGGCCGGGCGCGGCGCACGAGCGCCGGCAGCGTGTAGAGGTGGTAGTCGTGGACCATCACGACCGGCTCCTCGACGCCCTCGATCTCCTCCACGACCGCACGCGCGAGATCCTCGTTGACCACGTTGTAGCCGAACTCGAAGGCCTCGATCTCGTGGCGCCGCACGTCCGGCGCGTTGGAGAGATCCCAGAGGTAGTGCTGGATGAACCACAGCATCGGGTTGGCAAAGATGTTGTAGAACCGGTCGTAGGCGTCGGGGTCGCTCTCGACCATCCGGACCTGGAAGGTCCCCTCGCCCGCGGTGTCGACCGCGAAGGACCGACCGCCGGCCTCGGCGATCTGCGCGGCATCGCCGTCGGTCAGCGCCGAGGCGATCCAGACGACCTCGCGATGGACGGCCAGGCCCGTGAGCGCCGTGACCAGGCCGCCCGTACCGCGCTTGAACTGGCCGTCGTCGTCAAAGGTCACCGGCCCCCGGTTGGAGACCAGGATCAGCGGGCGCTGCGTGTCGTCGGTGGTCATGAGGCTCTCTCTGCGGCCGACGATGCCGGTCGGCCCGCTCCGATCCCCAGCAGCTCGCTGAAGATCTCCAAGTAGTCGCGCAGGTAGCGCGGCGTCAGGAAGTGCTTGCGCACGTGCGCCTTGCCGCGCCGCCCCAGGGCCTTGCCGAGCGCCGGGTCCTGCAGGATGTCGATGCAGCGCGCCGCGCACTGCTCGGGCGATTGCACGAGGTAGCCGCTGATGCCGTTCTCGACCTGCAGCGGGATCCCGCCGACGTCGCCGCCGACGAACGGCCGCGCCTTCCACAGCGCCTCGCTCACCGTCAGGCCGAAGCCCTCGCGGATCGACTTCTGCACCATCACGTCGGCCTGGGACTGAAAGGCGTTGACCTCGATCGAGCCGACGTTGTTGAAGTTGTTGAGGATGAAGATGTCCGGATCTCCGTCGGCATGGGCGACGGTCGCGTTGTAGAAGTCCCAGCCCTCGGGATCGTCGGAGGCCATCGACCCCACGAGCGCGAGCTGCACCTGCGGGATCTCCTCCTTGACCAACTTATAGGCGTCGATGACGCCCAGCGGGTCCTTCCAGGGATCGAAGCGCGAGACCTGGCAGATCAGCGGACGGTCCACATCGATGCCGAACTGCCCGCAGACGTAGGCGGCATCGTCGGGCGACAGGGCCATGTTCTTCGGTGCGAGGGGGTCGATCGCCGGGGGCACGACGTTGACCTTCCCGTTCAGGCCCGCCGGCACGTACTGCTCCATGTGAAAGACGGTCTGCGGGTAGTCGCGGATGTAGGGCAGCAGCCGCTCGATCGTCGCCGGGTTCGGCGTCGAGAGGTCGATGTGGCAGCGCCAGACCCACCCGCGCGACTTCTCCGGGACGAGCGCCTGGAGCGCGGCCGGCTGCGGGTCGTGGACCAGGCACACGTCCCAGCCGTCGGGCAGC
This sequence comes from uncultured Conexibacteraceae bacterium, assembly GCA_963731005.1. GTDB lineage: Bacteria > Actinomycetota > Thermoleophilia > Solirubrobacterales > Solirubrobacteraceae > Baekduia. The sequence goes on from CAVSTZ010000002.1 coordinate 1,015,686, forward strand.
TCCTTGGCGTTCATCTCGTTGTAGGTGCGCCAGGTGTCCCACTGCTCGGGCGTGAGGTCGTCCGGCGCGCCCTGCAGCGCGTTGTGCATCAACTTCGTCGCGTGGAAGAACTCCTCGCGCCCGTAGATGATCTGCCACTCGACGTCGATGCCGACGTCCTTCATCAACGGCACGAGCGTGTAGAGGATCTCCGCGACGCCGCCGCCGAACGCCGTGGCCGAGATGTGCGCCACCCGCGCGCCCTTCAGCGGCGCGGCCAGCTCGCGGATCTCGGCGATCTGCTCGCGACCGAAGATGTGCGTGTAGTCGGCGAGGGTCTTGGACCCCAGGGTCACGGGCTGGAGCACGAGATTGAGCCTATTACCCTCGCGGCGACTGGCGGGGACGTGTCCCGAGCCGAACCGGCACCGCGCGCACCCGGCCGTCGCGCACGATCGTCACGACGACTCGATCGCCCGGCACATGACCGTCGAGCGCGCGGGCGACGTCGACGTCGCGGCGAACCGGCTGGTCGTCGATCTTGGTGACGATGTCGCCGCCGATGCGCCACGACTGCTCCTGGAACGTGGCGCGCCGCGTGCCGGCGCGCAGACCCGCCTTCGCGGCCGGGCCGCCCGGGACGACCTGCTGCAGCACGGCGCCGCGCGCGGTCCCGAGCGCGAAGCGCGCGGCCAGCTGCGGGTAGACGGTCTGGGTCGAGACGCCGAGGTACGGATAGCTCGCGTACCCGCTGCGGCGCAGTTGCTCCAGCGAGCGCCGCACGACATCGACCGAGACGGCGAAGCCGACGCCGCTGCCCGACCCCGATGCCGAGCGGATCTGCGAGTTGATCCCCAGCACGCGACCGTCGGCGTCCAGCAGCGGCCCGCCGGAGTTGCCGCTGTTGATGGCCGCGTCGGTCTGCAGCGCGCCGTCGGTCAAAAAGCCGGTGAGCGACTCGATCTCGCGGTCGGTCGCCGAGACGACGCCGACCGACAGCGATTGCTCCTCGCCGAAGGGCGAGCCGATCGCGGCCACCGGCGCTCCGACCTGGACGTCCTTGCTCGTGCCGAGCGTCAGCGGGCGCAACGTGAGGCCCTTGGGATCGACCTTGACCAGCGCGACGTCGGAGAACGGGTCGAAGCCGACGATCGTCGCGTCGACCTGGTTGCCGTCGGCGAAGCGGACGAAGAGCTTGCCCGCCTTGCGGATCGAGGCGCCGGCGCCGTCGGTGACGACGTGCGCGTTGGTGGCGATCTCGCCTCCGGCCGAGATCACGAAGCCCGAGCCCAGCCCGGCGCCCGCCTCGGCGTCGCGGGTGCGGGCGAAGGCCGACAGGATCGTCACGACGCCGGGCGCGTCGCGCCGGTAGATCACCTGTGGGTCGAAGCGGCCGGTCGCATCGGCGCCCTTGACGACCTCGACGCGCGTCGTGCTCGTCGCGCCGCCTCCCGAGGAGGATCCGCCGCACCCGATCGCCCCGAGCGTGGCCACGGCGGCCAGCGCCGCGAGCCCCATGCGCCTCATGCCGGCAGCTCCAACGTGAAGGTCGTGCGTCCCGGTTGTGAGTCGACGGCCAGCCGGCCGTCCATCCGCTCGGCCAGCTCACCGGCGATCGCGAGCCCGAGCCCCGAGCCCTGCGCGTCGTCGGAGGTGACGAACGGCTCGAAGATCCGCGGCAGCATCGTCCGGTGGATACCCGGTCCGAAATCCCCCACGCCCAGCCGGGCATGATCGCCACGGCGCGAGGCCGAGACCACCAGGTCGGTCCCCGGCGGCGTGTGGATGATCGCGTTGTCGATCAGGATCCGCAGCACCTGCGCGACGCGCTCGGGATCGCACATGACCTCGACGGGCTTGGGTGGCAGACGCAGCTCCATGTGCGCATCATGGGCCACGAGCGCCGGGGCGAACTCGTCGGCGATCATCCGCGCGACGTCGCCGAGGTCGGTGCGCTCGCTGCGCAGCTCCAGCGAACCGGCCTCCAGCTTGGAGAGATCCAGCAGATCGGTCGCGAGCTTCTGCATTCGCAGCACCTGTTGGCGCAACTGGGTGACGAAGCGTCGCCGGTCTTCCTCGTCGAGCTCCTCTTCCTCCAGCAGCTCCAGGAAGCCGCCGAGCGAGAACAGCGGCGTGCGCAGCTCGTGCGAGGCGGTCGCGATGAAGCGCTTGCGCGCGTCGTCGAGCTCGGCGAGCTGGCGACGCATCTGCTCCAAGGTCTTGGCCAGTTGGCCCAGCTCGTCGGAGGACTCGACCGGGAAGCGCGCGGTGAGGTCGCCGTCCGAGACGCGGCCGGCGACGACCTCGAGGCGCCGCACGCGCAGCGCGACGCTGCGGGCGACCAGCCAGGCGGCGATCGCCGCGAGCAGCAGCGCCACCAGCGCGGCGGTCAGGACGCGGTCGCGCACGACGCGCGACGTCGGCGTCGATGTCGCTCAGCGGCCGCGAGTAGACGATCACCGTGCCGACGACGCGCTTGTGCGTGCGCGGGTCCTCGTAGATCAGCGGGATCGCGGCCTCGCCGACGCGGCCCGCGTCGCCGGCCTCGATCGCCGTCGCCGGCTTGCCGGTCTGCGCGGCCTCGATCGCGACGTCGAACTGCAGGTCGCGGATCTCGACCTGTCGCGTGGAGTCCGACTTCGGATAGCTGCGCAGCTCGCCCGGGACGGCGTAAAGCCCGAGCAGCGTGACGCGCGCGGTCGCCGAGTCGGCGGCGTCGCGCACGAGCATGTCGAGCCGCGGTGCCGCGTCGTTGTGGTCGATCGCCGTGTCGATCCCACGCGAGTACCGCTGCGCCGACATCAGCAGGCCCTTGAGCGCCTCCTGACGGAGCCCGTCGCTGAGCGATCGGATCACGCCGAAGGCGACGATCCCGACCGCCAGGAGGACGATCAGGAACAGCCACAACGCGAGGCGGGTGCGCAGCGATCTCACAGGCGACGGCGAAGTCTCCTACAACTGCGCGCGGGATCCGCCAGGCGATCTACCGGGGCTCGTCGCGGAAGCGGTAGCCGACGCCGCGCACCGTGAACAGGTACTCGGGCTCCTTGGGGTCGGTCTCGAGCTTCTCGCGCAGGTGGCGGATGTGCACGTCGATCGTGCGCGGGTCGCGGTAGGCGCTGTCGCCCCAGATGCGGGTCAGCAGCATGTCGCGCGTGAACACGCGACCGGGGTTGCGCGCCAGCGCGTTGAGGATCTCGAACTCCACGAAGGTCAGCTCGACCGCCGCGCCGCGGACGTGGACGGCGCGCTTGGCGGGATCGATGTCGAGCTCGTGGACGGTGAGCGGCTGCTCCTCGGCCTCCGGCTCGGCGTGGGTCTGCATGCCGGCGCGGCGCAGCGCGGCGCGGACGCGGCTGCGGAACTCGCGCAGCGAGAACGGCTTGGTGATGTAGTCGTCGGCGCCGAGCTCGAGGCCGAGGACCTTGTCGATCTCCTCGGCCTTGGCCGTGAGCATGATGATCGGGACGGTGTGACGCGCACGGATCCGCCGGCAGACCTCCAGCCCGTCCATGCGGGGCATCATCACGTCGAGCACGACGAGGTCGAAGCGGCCCTCGTTGAAGCGCGCCAGGGCCTCGCGGCCGTCGGCGGCGGTCGTCGACCTCGTAGCCGTCCTTGCGCAGCGGGAAGCTCAGCAGCGTCTGGATCGACTGCTCGTCGTCGGCGAGGAGGATTCGGGGTGCGCGTTCGGCCATCGCGTGAGACACACTGTAGGCGGATGCTCGAACCGCGCCTCTATCGCGTTGGCGTTCGTGCCCGTGCTCCTCGCGCTGCTCGTGGCGGCGTTCTCCCTCCAGGACCGACCCCGGCCCATCGGGACGACGCAGGCCCCGGAGGCCTTCGACGAGATTCGGGCCGACCAGACGCTCGACGACCTCGCCGACCGCTTCCCGGTCCGTCGCCCGGGTGACGCGGCCGACACGCGGCTGGCGGGCGAGATCGCCACGCGGCTGCGCCAGACCGTGCCGGGCACCGTCGAGGAGCACCACTTCCAGGGCGACACGATCGACGGCGAGCGCGATCTCGTCGACGTCGTGGCGACGCGGCCGGGCGTGCCGGGACCCGGGATCGTGGTCGTGGCCCATCGCGATGCCGCCAAGCCCGGCTCCAAGGCCGAGCTGTCGGCGACCGCCGTGCTGCTGGAGCTCGCGCGCGTCGCCGCCGACGGGCGGCTGCGTCGGACCATCACCTTCATCTCGACCTCGGGTGGCAGCGGCGGCTTCGCGGGCGCGCGGGAGGAGGCGCGGCGGATGGAGGGCCGCGCCGATGCGGTCATCGTCCTCGGCGCGGTCGGCGGCGCGGGAACCCGGCGACCGTTCGTCGTCGCGCTCTCCAACGGTCGCGGGCAGGCGCCGATCCAGCTACAGCGCACGGTGCAGGCCGCGGTGCGCGCCGAGGTCGGCACCGACGCCGGCGCGCCGCGCGCCCTGACGCAGTGGCTGCGGATGGCCGTGCCGGTGACGATCTCCGAGCAGGGTCCGTTCCTGCGCGCCGGTCAGCCGGCGGTGCTGCTGTCGGCCTCGGGCGAGCGCCCGCCGGCCGCCGGCGACCCGATCCGCGACGGCCGCATGCTGCGCTTCGGCCGCGCCGGGCTGCGCGTGCTCTACGCGCTGGACAACTTCCGCGATCTGGCCCAGCCGCCCGCGCGACGACCTGGTCATCCGCGGCAAGGTGCTGCCGGGGTGGGCGGTCCGGCTGCTGGTCGGGACGCTGCTGCTGCCGCCGTTGTTGATGGGCGATCGACGCGCTCGCGCGCCTGCGCCGCCGCCACGAGCCGCTCTGGGCGTGGGGCGTGTGGACGTTGGCCGGCGGCGTGCCGTTCCTGCTGGCCTGCCTGTTCGCGGTCCTGCTCGCGCTCGTCGGGCTGATCTCCGCGGCGCCGGGAGCGCCGATCCCGGCTCCGGGGCTCGAACTCGGCGGCGGCGCGATCGTGGCCTTCGTGGCGATCCTGCTGGTCTTCGCGCTCGGGTGGCTGGTCGCGCGGCCCGCGCTGCTGGGAGCCAGCGGCGCGGCACGGGTGCGCAAGCAGGAGCCGGACGCCGGCGGCGCGGTGGTCGCCGTCGGCCTGACGACCGTCGTGATCGCCGTGGCGCTGTGGGTCGGCAATCCCGTACGCCGCGGCGCTCGTCGTCCCCGCGGCGCACCTCTGGTTCTGGGCGCTGACGCCGGATCTGCGGCTGCCGCGATCGGCATCGCTGGCGGTGGTGGTGCTGGCGCTGGTGCCGCTGCTGATCGTCGGGTTCGTCGACGGGCGCACGTTCGGGCTCGACCTTCCGCAGAGCGTCTGGTTCTGGACGCTGCTGGTCGCCGGCGGCCACGTCCCGATCGGCTCGTGGGTGCTGTGGAGCCTGCTCTGGGGCTGCGCGGTCAGCGCGGCGCTGGTGGCCGTCCGTCGTCGTCGCCGTCAAGACGACGAGCCCGACGAGATCACCGTCCGCGGCCCGGTCACCTACGCCGGTCCGGGCTCGCTCGGCGGGACCGGGTCGGCCCTGCGCCAGTAGGTCATGGCGATGTTCGCGCCCCCGTCCGTCCGCTCCGAGCGCCGCCGCCGGGTCCTGCGCGCGTTGTCCACCGTGTTGATCGTTGCGGGCCTGCTGGTGGTCGTCGATGCCGCGCTGACGCTCGTCTGGCAGGAGCCGCTCACGGCGCTTGCAGACCAGCGTGCGCCAGCACGGCCTGCGGGGCGATCTGCGCCACCTCGAGGCGCAGGGCCCGACGCCGCTGGAGGCGCGGGCGCTGGCCGGGCTGGCCGACGAGCGGCGGCGGATCGCGTTCCTGGCGCGCTCGTTGCAGCGGCGTACCGCGCCCGGCGACGCGATCGGGCGGCTGAAGATCGACCGTCTCGGTGCGGACTTCGTGATGGTCAAGGGCGCTGATCCTTCGGACCTCCGCAAGGGTCCGGGAACGTTTGACGAGCTGCCGTTGCCGGGCGCCGGCCCGACGGTGGCGATCGCCGGCCATCGCACGACCTATCTGGCACCGTTCCGCCACCTCGACCACTTGAAGCCGGGAGATCGCATCACGGTGGAGATGCCTTATGCGACCTTCACCTACCGCGTCCAGCGCACGCGGATCGTCGCGCCCGACCGCGGTGTCGGTGCTGCGCGATGCCGGCTATGACCGGCTCGTGCTCTCGGCCTGCCACCCGTTGTTCAGCGCGGCTCAGCGCATCGTCGTTGTCTCACGTCTGACACGCAGTGGTCCCGCTGCGGGCGGCACGGGCTGGACAAGGGTCGGAGTTTGGGCGCCAACCGCTTACCGCGACCCGAGCGTGACCCGATGGCAGACGCACAGGGGGTCGATCAGGAAGTGAAGCGAACGATGTACACCAAGGCACTGAAGGCACAGGTCGAGCACGACATGTACGTGGTGGATGCCCACCTGGTCGCCGAGGCGCTGCTGCGCCGGGCGGCCGCAGGTCGCGCGGTCAGCCGACGTGGTGCTCGTGCCCGCGCAGCGGCCGCTCGGAGCCCGCACCCACGAGCCTGAGTCCGGGCACGCCGGGTGGGTCGGTCCGCTGGACCGCGGTCACCCGGCCGATCGTCGTGACGGTCGCCCCCAGCGCGGCTGCCGCCGCGGGTGGGAGGCACGCCAGCAACTCGTAGTCCTCGCCGGCGGTGGCCGCCAGGACGCCCGGGAGGACGTCGAGCTGCGCGGCGACGCGCGCGACCGCCGCCGTCACCGGCAGCGCGTCGAGGTCGATCTCCAGCACCACGCCGCCCGCGCGCGCGACGTGCACCGCGTCGGTGGCGATGCCGTCTGAGAGGTCGATCAGCGCGTGTGCGCCGGCGGCGGCCAGCGCCTTGCCCTCGGCCAGGCGCGGCTCCGGGCGCAGGTGGCGCGCGAGCAGCGCTTCGTCGCCCTCGGCCTGGCCGAGCAGGATCGCCAGGCCGGCGCCGGCGGCGCCGAGGTCACCGGTGACGACGACCGCATCGCCGGGGCGGGCGCCGTCGCGGCCGATCAGCTGCGCCTCGTCGTCGGCCCAGCCGACGACGGTCACCGAGATCGTCAGCACGGGCGCGCGCGTCACGTCGCCGCCGGCGATCGTCGTGCCCGTCCGCTGCGCCAGCGCCTCCATGCCCTGGGCGAGCGCGAGCGTGTCGGCCTCGCCGAAGCCCTCGGGGAGCCCGAGCATGATGTAGGCCTCGCCCGCGTCGGCGCCCATGGCGGCGAGGTCGCTCAGCGCGCCGGCCAGCGCGCGATGGCCGACATCGGCCGGGGTGACCGCCGGGTGGTCGAGTCGGAAGTGGACACCGTCGACCATCGCGTCGACGCTGACCGCCTGGACCGGCCGCGCGCGCACGACCGCGCAGTCATCGCCCGACCAGCGCACCACGCGCTCGGAGCGATTGGTCAGCAGCCGCTGGAAGGCGGCGATGAGATCCAGCTCGGTCATTGGCCTACGACGCTACCTGTGGCGGTAGATGATGCGCGCCCGGTTCAGGTCATACGGGCTCAACTCGACCCGGACGCGGTCGCCCGGGAGGATCCGGATGCGGAAACGGCGCATCTTGCCGGCGACGTGCCCGAGGACCTCGTGGCCGTTGTCGAGCTGGACCTTGAACATGGCGTTCGGAAGCGCTTCGAGCACCTCGCCCTCGAACTCCACCTTGTCCTCTTTGGACATCGCGCGACCGTACCAGCCCCTGGCCACCCGAGCGGGGGGTTTTGGTGACGGCGCGACAGCCGCTTGGCTTGGGCGTTCCTACGGCGGCGGAGCGCCGGTACCGCCGCCGGTGCCCGTCGGCGGGCTCGCCGCCGGGGTGCCGGTGCCGGCCGGGGCAGGCGTCGGGGTGGCCCCGGTTCCGTCGCCCGTGCCGGTCGTCTGCGGCGTGGTCGTCGCCGGCGCCTGCTGGGGCGGCGCCTGGTACTGGTCGTTGGGGTACTTGGTCGAGCCGTTGCCGGTCCCCTTGCCGTCCTTGCCCGTCTCGAGCTTCTGGGCCCCGCTCGGGTCCTTCTGGTAGGTGCTCGGGTCGACCTTGTTGTCCTTGACGCCCGTCTTGGCGTACTTGCCGAAGAACGGCGTCGAGACGAAGGCGTGCTTGGGCTTGGCGAAGTCACCGCAGTACTTGCCGTGCGCGACCTTCATGTACTGCCCCCAGATCGGCGCGGCGACCTCGCCGCCCGCGGCGCCATCGCCGAGCGTCCGCCGGTCGGTCGCGTGGCCGATCCAGACCGACGTCGCCAGCCGCGGCGTGTAGCCGACGAACCAGGCGTCGGTGAAGTCGTCGACGGTGCCGGTCTTGCCGGCGGCCGGGCAGCCGAACTGGGCCTTGGTGCCCGTGCCGGCCTGGACGTTCTCGGCCAGGATCTTGGTGGCCTCGGCCGTCACGCCGTCCTCGAAGGCGCGGTGGCGGTGGGCCTTCTCGGTCTTGCAGTCGAAGCCGCCGAGCTTCTTGGGGAAGCAGACCTTGCGGACCGCGCTGACCTTGTTGCGCCAGCCGTTGGCGGCGATCGTCGCGTAGGCGTTGGCCATTTCCAGCGGTGAGACGCCGTGCTTGAGGCCGCCGAGGCCCTCGGCGGGCACGCTCTCCATCGGCGACTTGATGCCCATGTCGCGAGCGGTCTGCGTGACGTTCTCGGGGCCGACGTCGAGGTCGAGCTGCTGGTAGATCGAGTTGTCGGAGGCGAGCGTCGCCTTGACCAGGTTCGCGCGGCCGATGTAGCTGTTGGAGTAGGTGTGGACGTCGATCGGCCCGTAGGTGGGGTCGTCGAACTTCAGCGGCATCGACGTGTAGGTGGTGGTGTCGGGATCGACGCCCTTGCGCAGGGCGGTCATCAACACCATGACCTTGAAGGTGGAGCCCGCGGCGTAGCCGCCCTGGGAGGCCAGGTTGAACTTGAACTGCCCGTAGGTGGCGGTCGAGGCCATGGCCTTGATGTCGCCGTTGGCGCGGGTCGACCGAGACGATCGCGCCGGAGCGGTCGGTGCCGGCCAGCGTTGGTGTCCAGCGCCTTGCGCGCCGCCTGCTGCATCTTGAGGTTCAGCGTCGTGTAGATGTGCATGCCGCCGGCCTGCACGCGCTGGGCGCCGTACTCGTCGACGAGCTGCTGCTTGACGTAGTCGTAGAAGTAGCTCTCGCGCTTCTGGGTGTAGTAGCCGTTGGCCTTGACGCCGAGCGGCTCGTCGATCGCCTGGGCGGCCTGCGGTCTGGGTGATGTAGCCCTGGTCGGCCATGCGCCGCAGCACGTCGTTGCGGCGGGCCTCGGCCTTGCCGGCGCTGAGGAACGGGTTGTAGAGCGAGGGCGCCTGGGGCAGGCCGGCCAGCAGCGCGGCCTGGGCGAGCGTCAGCTTGTCGGCGGGCTTGTCGAAGAAGATGCGCGCTGCCGCCTGGATACCGACCGCGGTCTTGCCGCCGACGGTGCCGTAGGGCACGTTGTTGAGGTACTGGTCGAGGATCCAGCGCTTGCCACGCTGGCCCGGGTGCTGGTTCTCCAGCTCCTCGGCGAGCTTGGCCTCGCGGATCTTGCGCTTGTAGCCCTCGACGCCGGTCCGGACCGTGTCCTTGGTGTACAGGTTGCGGATCAGCTGCATCGTCAGCGTCGAGCCGCCCTGGACGTCGTGCTTGTTCTCCAGGTTCTTGACCGCGGCGCGGATCGACGCCCTCGAAGTCGACGCCCTTGTGCTCGAAGAAGCGCCGGTCCTCGATCGCGACCGTCGCCTCGCGCGCGAACCGCGGGATCTGGCTGCCGGTGACCGGCGTGCGCAGGACGTCGTTGCTGATGAAGCCGAGGCGATGGCCATCGGCGGAGTAGATCACCGAGGCGGCGCCCTGGTCCTGGGGCTTGATCGTGTCCAGCGCGGGGGCGGAGGTCGCGACCGAGACCACCCAGCCGACGGCGCCGAGGACGGCGAGCGCGGCAAACGTCGTCAGCACGCCGAAGGCGAGGAAGAGTGGGCGGGCCGGGCCGCCCTTGTTGCGACGCCGGCGTCGCTGTCGTTCGCGGCGGGACATGGAGATGGGCGGGCGCTGGTGGACAGAACGGCACTCCTGCCCTGCGCTCGCGAGAAGTGGATTCTAGCCCGCGGGCGAGAACCCTCCGCCAGTTGGCGTCAGCGCACGCCCGCGCCGCGCAGGGCGCCGAGGGCGGTGGCGCGCAGGTCGGCCTCACGGGCGAGGCGCTCTGAGGGTGGGCCGGGCTCGCCCATGACGAGCAGGCCGAGCCCCTCGTGGGTGGACTCCGCGATGCGGGCGCGGACGCCGTCGAGGGTGCGCAGCGCGTCCAGCGCGCGGCCCTCGTCGGCGTCGGGCGCGAGCCAGACGGAGACCTCGATCGCGACGGTCGGCGAGCGGATCGAGTCGTTGCGGATGATCCCGCCGGCCAGGCGCTCGTTGGGGACCAGCAGGCGCGCGTCGGCGCCCGTGCGCAGCCACGTGTAGGTCAGGCCGACGTCCTCGACGGTCCCGGTCTCGCCCTCGAAGGTCACGAGATCGCCGATCCTGATCGGCTGGACGATCGCCAGCAGGATCCCCGCGATCGCGTTGGCCAACGTCTGGCGGGCCGCGAAGCCGACGACGGCGGCGGTGATCGCGCTGGAGGCCAGAAGCGTGCGGCCGACGCGGTCCAGCGAGTCGAACTCCGACAGCGCGATCGCGATCACGATCAGCGCGATCACCGCCTCGATCGCGCGGCGGGCGAAGCGCAGGCGCGTCGCGGTGTCGCGTGAGAGGCCCTTGTCGCCGGTGACCAGCCCGGCCAGTTTGGTCGCCCGGCGGACCAGGAAGCGGTCGATGAAGAAGACGATCAGCGCGCCGGCCAGCAGCGTGCCCAGCGCCGTGAAGAGGTTGCTGTGCTTCTCCAGCCACGTCTGATCGGTGGCTGCGGCTGCGACGATGTGTCTCACGTGGGCGTGACCGTACAAAAGCGCCAGGCGTCCCCGCGCGTTGCGGTGGGTCCGTGGCGCGCGGACTTCGCCGCCGCGCTGCGGGCGTTCTGGCTCTCGCGCGTGGTCGTCTGGGCGGCGGGCCTCGGCGCGATCGGCGTCTGGGGAATCCACGCGACGCACCGCATCGCGTTCGATCCGACGGGCGTCACGCGGCCGTTCGGCGCGTTCGGGGATCTGCTCGTCGCACCCGCGGCGCGCTGGGACAGCGTGTGGTTCTTGAACATCGCGGACTCGGGCTACGGCGGCGGCGACCGCGCGGCGTTCTTCCCGCTCTATCCGCTGCTGGTGAAGGTCGGCGGCTTGCTGTGCGGCTCGCCGCTGGTTGCGGCGATCGTGATCTCGTGCGCGGCGTTCGTCGTCGGGCTCGCCGCGCTGCACCGCCTGGCCGTGATCGAGGTCGGGCCCGAGGCGGCGCGCTGGGCGGTCCTGTCGCTGGCGCTGTTCCCGGGCTCGCTGTGGTTCTCGGCGGCCTACTCGGAGTCGCTGTTCTTGATGGTGTCGGTCGGTGCGGTGCTCGCCGCGCGTCAGGAGCGCTGGGCGGTGGCCGCGGGGCTCGGCGCGCTGGGCGCCGCGACGCGCAGCGCCGGGCTGCTGCTGGTGGTGCCGCTGGGGCTGCTGTGGCTCGATGCGTGGCGCGCGGGGCGGGCGCGCCCGCGCGACGGCGCGTGGCTCGCGGTCGTCCCACTCGGCCTGGCGGCGTTCTGCGGGTACCTGGCGCTCGACGGCGAGGGCGCCGGCGCGCCGTTCTCGGCCCAGGACACGTGGCATCGCAGCCTCGCCGGGCCCTGGGCGGGCATCGCCGACGGGGCGAGCGCGGCGTGGGACGGTGTCCGTCAGCTCGTGCACGGTCCGCCGCCGCCCCTGTACTTCGACCACGCCGCGGGCGACGCGATGGCGATCGGGCGCCACAACCTCGCGCTCTTCCTGTGCCTGGTGCTCGCGATCCCGGCGCTGGTCGGCGCGCTGCGGCGGCTGCCGCTCGCGCACGGCGCCTACGCGACCTGCGCGCTGCTGCTGCCGCTCTCGTACCCGGTCGGCCCGCAGCCGCTGATGTCGCTGCCGCGCTTCGAGGCGGTGCTCTACCCGCTCTTCCTCTGGCTCGGGCTGTGGCTGGCCCGCGGGCCGGCGTGGCGGCGCGTGGCGGTGCTGGGCGTGTTCGCCCTCGGCCTGGCGGCGTGCAGCGCGCTGTTCGCGACCTGGCACTGGGTCGCTTGACGCTCCAGGTCGTCCTCCTCGACGCGCTCGGCACGCTGCTGGCGCTCGAGCCGCCGGCGCCGCACCTGCGCGCCGAGCTCGCGGCCCGCGGCGTCGCGGTCTCCGAGGCCGAGGCGGATGCGGCGGTGCGCGCCGAGATCGCCTACTACCGCGCCCACCACGACGAGGCCGTCGATGGCGCCGCGCTCGCCGACGCTGCGCGACTCGCTGCACCGCGGTCCTGGCGGTGGCGTTGCCCGCGCACGCCCGCGGCACGCCGGACCTGCGCGGGGCGCTGCTGGCCTGCTCTGCGCTTCCGGGCCTACCCCGAGGTCGCCGAGGCGCTCGGCGCGCTGCGGGCCGCCGGGCTGCGCCTGGTCGTCGTCAGCAACTGGGACGTCTCGCTGCACGAGGCGCTGGCGCAGACCGGGCTCGCCCCGCTGCTCGACGGCGCGATCTCCTCCGCCGAGGCGGGTGCCGCCAAGCCCGCGCCGGCGATCTTCGAGCGGGCGCTTGCGCTCGCCGGCGGCGCGCCGCCCGCCGCCGCGGTCCACGTCGGCGACGACGCGGAGGCCGACGTCGCCGGCGCCCGCGCGGCCGGGATCGCGCCCGTGCTCGTCCTCCGCGATGGCGCCGCCGGCCCCGACGGCGTCACCACGCTCTCCGATCTACAGGCGCTGCCGAGGCTCCTCACCACCTACCCTCAGCACCGATGACGACCGTCCCGGCCGCCGATGCGCACCCCGCCCCGCCCGAGCATCCGGAGCGGCCCGGCAGCCCGCCCGCGACCGGCCTGATCCCGAGCTGGCCGGGCTGGACGGCGCCCGCGGCGCTGCTGGCGGGCTTTGCCGCCGCGTTGGTCGCCGCGCTGATCATCGGCGCCATCGGCGCGATCTTCGGCGCCGACATCGCCGACCCGCCGCCCTCGGTCACCATCCTGTCGACCATCGCGCAGGACGGCTGCCTGATCGGCGCGGCGCTGTTCTTCGCGCGCATGGTCGCGCCGCCGCGACCGGCGCAGTTCGGGCTGCGGCCCGCGCCGCTGAAGCGCTCGGCGCTGCTGGTCATCGGCGGCTACGTCGGCTTCATCGTGCTCAGCTTCGTGTGGCTGTCGGTCATCGGCCAACCGCACGCCAAGGACACGATCACCGAGGATCTCGGCGCCAAGGACAGCACCGTCGCGCTGATCGCCGTGACGTTCGTGGTGACGGTCTGCGCGCCGCTGGCCGAGGAGTTCTTCTTCCGCGGCTACTTCTTCGGCGCGTTGCGCAAGAACGGGTTCTGGTTCGCGGCGCTGTTGACCGGCCTGGCCTTCGGGATCGTCCACGTCTTCGGCTCGCCGATCGCGTTCATCGTCCCGCTGGCGCTGCTGGGCACCGCGCTGTGCTTCATCCGCGAGAAGACGGGGTCGCTGTATCCCGGCATCGCGCTGCATTGCCTCAACAACTCGGTGGCGATGAGCAGCAGCGAGCATTGGTCCTGGCAGGTGCCGGTCGTGCTCGTCCTCGCACCCGCGGCGATCGTCGCCCTCATCTGGCTCGGGCTGCGGCTCTGGCCGGTCGCGCCGGTCCCGGCGATGACCGCGCCCGCGCCAAGCTCCTGATTCTGGGGCCGCCACGGATACGATGCGCGCGCCCATGAGCCGCCTCGTCGCCTTCGCCGTGTCCATTGCGATCCCGCTCGTCGCCGCGGCCCCGGCCGTCGCCCAGAGCACCGCGACGCCGCCGACGACCGCGGCACCGCCCACCACCGCCGCACCCGCCCCGACCACGACCACGACCCCGGCGTCCCCGGCTCCGGCTCCGGCCTCCGGCACGCTCGGGCTGACGCTCGAGAAGGTCAACGGCAAGGCGGCGAGCATCCTCGCCGGCGATCGCTTCCGGATCCGCGGCGCCGTCAAGCCCTACGTCGCGGGGCAGACCGTCGTCGTGCGCTTCTACCGCGGCGACAAGAAGATCGGCTCCAAGAAGGTCACGGTCCAGCAGGGCGGCGACGGCGCGGGCATGTTCGTGCTGGGCTACCGCGCCGGCCAGGCCGGGCACATCACGGTCCGCGCGAGCCACCGCGCGACGCCCGCGCTGGCGACGCTCGTGGCCAAGGGCCGCGGGGTCGACGTCCTGCCGCTGCGCGCCGGCCCCGGCTCCAAGGGCCTCGCGGTCCGCGTGCTGCAGACCAAGTTGAAGTCCTTGGGCTACGTCATCGGCGTCAAGGGCATCTACGACGCGCGCACCGCCCGCGCCGTCCTGGCCTTCCGCAAGGTCACCGGGATGGCCCGAACCCAGATCGCCTCCAAGGACGTCTTCCGCAAGCTCGCCCATGGCGCGGGCCACTTCAAGGTCCGCTTCCCCAAGCAGGGCAAGCACGTCGAGGCCGACCTGTCGCTCCAGGTGCTGGCCCTGATCCGCGGCAGCAAGGTGCAGCGGATCTACCCGATCTCCTCGGGCAAGCCGTCGACGCCGACCGTGCTCGGCACGTTCAAGGTGTACTCCAAGACCCCGGGCACCAACGCCAAGGGCATGGTCTTCACCAGCTACTTCCACGGCGGGTACGGCATTCACGGCTACGCGGAGGTCCCGATCTACGCCGCCAGCCACGGCTGCCTGCGCACGCCCGTCCCGGACGCCGTGTCGATCTTCAACTGGATCTCCTACGGCGACGACGTGGACGTCTACCGGTAGGCCTCCGACTGCTCCGCCGGCACGCGCTCCAGCTCGCGCCCGGTCACCAGCGGCCGGCCGCCACCCGCGCCAGGACCCCGATGCCGAACCCGTAGACCAGCAGCGCCAGGAGCGCCGGGACAGTTCGCCGCACCCACTTGCTGGAGCTGTTCTCGGCCACCGCCGAGAACGGGCGCAGCAGGATGTCGTTGGCGTCGTCGATGAACTCGTGGCCCTTGGAGTTCACCTTCTCCCGGTCACGTTCCTGATCGGGATCGGGGCTGGCCGTGCGCGCCGCGGTCTGGCCGGCGATCTCCGCCTGGGACTGCTCGGACGCCGCGCTCGTCTCGTCGATCGCGAACCAGCCCCAGCCCACGATCACCAACAGGCTGCAAACCACCGCGACAAAGCGTAAAGCCCGTTCGATCACACCCATAGACTACGGCCGCTCATGGACGCGACCCAACGCCTGGTGGACGAACTACGGAGCCACGCCCTCGTGATCGGCGAGGTCGTCTTGACCAGCGGAGCCACCGCTCAGTACTACGTCGACGCCAAGCGAGCGATCCTGCGCCCCGCCGGATTCACCGCTTTGGCCGAGATTGCGGCCGCTCAGGCGCGCGCGTGGGGCGCGACCGCGGTCGGCGGCCTCACCATGGGCGCCGACCCTGTCGCCTGCGCGGCGCTCGCCGGCGGCTTCGACGGCAAGGCCTTCTTTGTCCGCAAGGAGACAAAGCAGCATGGCCTGCAGCGCCGGATCGAGGGGCCGTTCCTCGATGCCGACGAGCGCTGCGTGATCGTCGAGGACGTCGTCACCACCGGTGGCTCGACGATCCAGGCGATCGAAGCGGTGCGCGAGGCCGGCCATGCGATCGTGGGCGTCATCGCCGTCCTGGATCGCCTGGCGGGTGGCGCCGAGAGGATCGAGGCGGCCGCGGGCGCCCCGTTCTTCGCCTGCGCGACGATCGATCAGGTTTATCCCGATCGACCGGATCGCGGCTGACCGCGAGGTCGGCCGCGTGTAGGTTGGCGCCGATGCACGTCCCGGCCGGGCAAGGCCACACGGACGTCCTTGCGGCCATGGCGCTCCGCGTCTTATTGGTGGAGGACGACGACGGCGACGCCTTCCTGTTCGAGGAGCTGCTCCGCGACGCCGATCTCGAGGTCGAGGTCGCCCGGGCGCGGACCGTCGCGGGCGCCGAGCACGCCCTGCCCGCCGACATCGCCTGCGTCGTGCTGGACCTCGGCCTGCCCGACGCCGATGGCCTCGCCGCGTTGCACCGGCTGCGCGAGGCCGCGCCCGGCGTCCCGATGCTCGTGCTCACCGGGCTGTCGGACACCGCCCGCGGCCTGGAGGCCGTCGCCGCGGGCGCCCAGGACTACCTCGTCAAGGGCCGTGTCGACGGTGAGCTGCTCGCGCGGTCGATCCGCTACGCGGTCGAGCGCCAACGCGCGGAGGTCGTTCAGGCCGAGCTGCGCGCCGCCAACCTGACGGCCGAGGAGAACGCGCGCCTGGAGCGCGGGCTGCTGCCGCGGCCGTTGGTCAGCGACCCCGCGGTGGCCGTCGACAGCGGCTATCGGCCCGGCCGCGAGCGTGCGCTGCTCGGCGGCGACTTCTACGACGTGGTCGAGGCGGCCGACGGGACGCTGCACGCGGTCATCGGCGACGTCTGCGGCCACGATCCCGACGCGGCGGCGCTCGGCGTCTGCCTGCGGATCGCGTGGCGCACGCTCGTCCTCGGGGGCCGGGCGACCGACGAGATCCTCGGCACGATGGAACAGGTGCTGATCCACGAGCGCCTCGCCGACGAGGTCTTCGCCACCGCGTGCATGGTCAGCGTCGCGGCCGACCGGCGCGCGGCGATCGTGCGCGTCGCGGGCCATCCGCTGCCCGTCCTGATCGCCGGCGGCGCGGCCCAGGAGCTGCCCGGGCCGCCGTCGCGGCCGCCGCTGGGCGTCGGCGCCCATCCGGGGAGCTGGCCCGCGATGCCGGTCACGCTGCCCGCGGCCTGGCAGCTGCTGCTCTACACCGACGGGCTGATCGAGGGTCGCGTCGACGGCGGCCCGGGGCGGCTGGGCAGCGAGCGACTGGTCGAGCTCGTCGCCTGCGGCGCGCCCGAGGCCGGCGCTGCGCTGATCGAACGCCTGATCGCGACGGCCGAGCGGCTCAACGGCCTCGACCTCGCCGACGACGTCGCGCTCCTGGTCGTGGCCGCGCCATGAGCGCAGGACCATGAACCGGCTGCGCAGCGGTCAGTGGCTGGCGCTGACCGCCGGCGGCCTCATCTTCGCGGCGCTGATCGGGATCGTGGTCTGCCTGATCGCGCTGCATCGGCTCAGCGACGCCCGTCGGCAGGTCGTCGAGCGCCTCGACCCGGCGAGCGTGGCCTCGGCCCGCTACCTGACCGCGCTCGTCGACGAGGAGACGGGCCTGCGCGGCTTCGAGCTGGCGGGACGGGAGACGTTCCTGGCGCCCTACGTGACGGGCAGTCGCGCCGCCGCGATCGCCCACAAGCGCCTGCAGCAGATCGCCGAGACCGGCGACGCGCCGGGCTTGGCGGAGGATCTACGCAACGTCGGCGCGGCGTCCTCGTCGTGGCATCTGCTCTACGCCGATCCCGTGATCCTGACGGTCCGCGCCAAGGGCAAGGGCGCGCGCGATCTGCCGTCGCTGACGTCGGGCAAGGTGCAGTTCGATCAGGTCCGCGCGGCGTTTCGCCAGCTCGACGACAACCTCACGGCGCGCCGCGCGACCGTCCGGGCCGACCTGCGCCACGCCGCCAACGCGGCGACCTGGGCCGTCATCTTCACCGCCGCGCTGCTGCTGCTGGCCGCCATCGTCGCGGGCGCGACGTTGCGCCGCACGGTCGC
Organism: uncultured Conexibacteraceae bacterium; assembly: GCA_963731005.1. GTDB lineage: Bacteria > Actinomycetota > Thermoleophilia > Solirubrobacterales > Solirubrobacteraceae > Baekduia. The sequence continues at coordinate 1,033,278 of CAVSTZ010000002.1, forward strand.
GACGCCGCTGGCGCGCCTGGCCCGCGACGCGCGCCGGATCGCCCGCGGCGAGTTCGACCACCCGGTCGCGGTCGCGGGGCCGCGCGACATCCAGGGGTTGAGCACCGACGTCGAGTCGATGCGCCGGCGGATCATCTCCGAGCTCGAGGTCGTCAACCGCTCGCGCGCGCAGTTGGAGGAGCAGACGGTCGATCTGCAGCGGTCAAACGCCGAGCTGGAGCAGTTCGCCTACGTCGCGTCGCACGACCTCCAGGAGCCGCTGCGCAAGGTCGCGAGCTTCACCGGGATGCTCCAGCACCGCTACCAGGGCCAGCTCGACGAGCGCGCCGACCAGTACATCGACTTCGCCGTCGACGGCGCCAAGCGCATGCAGGTGCTGATCAACGACCTGCTGGCGTTCTCACGCGTCGGTCGCGTGGGCGCCGAGCAGAAGGTCGTGGCCATGGACCAGGCGGCGGCCGACGCCGTCGCCGATCTCGGCACGGCGATCGAGGAGGCGGGGGCGCAGGTGACGGTCGACGGTCCGCTGCCGGAGGTCCGCGGCGACCGCTCGCTGCTGACCGCGCTGTTGCAGAACCTGCTCGTCAACGCGATCAAGTTCCGCGGCGACGAGCCGCCGCGCGTCCGGCTGTCCTGCGAGCGCACGCCGGGTGACGACGGCGGCAGCGACACCTACACCTACACCTTCACCGTCAGCGACAACGGGATCGGCATCGCCCCCCGCTACGCCGACCGGATCTTCGTGATCTTCCAGCGCCTCCATCCCAAGGAGGAGTTCACCGGCACGGGCATCGGCCTGGCGATGTGTCGCAAGATCGTCGAGTTCCACGGCGGTCGCATCTGGCTCGTGCCCGTCGAGGAAGACGCCGGCCACGGCGCCACCTTCCGCTTCACCCTGCCCGTTCCCGAAGAGGACACCACCACCCCATGACTCCCAAGCCCGCCGGCCAGCCGATCGAGGTCCTGCTCGTCGAGGACGACCCAGGTGACGTCCTGCTCATCCGCGAGGCGTTCGACTTCAACAAGGTCCACAACAACCTCAACGTGGTCTCCGACGGCGAGCAGGCGCTCGCCTACCTGCGCGGCGACCGGCGACTACGCGGACCGCATCCGCCCCGACCTGGTGCTGCTGGACCTCAACCTGCCGCGCAAGGACGGTCGCGAGGTCCTCGCCGACGTCAAGAGCGACCCGGACCTCCGCACGATCCCGATCGTCGTGCTCACCACCTCCGAGGCCGAGGAGGACGTGCTCAAGAGCTACCAACTGCACGCCAACGCCTACGTCACCAAGCCCGTCGACTTCGAGCGCTTCGTCTCGATCGTGCGCCAGATCGACGACTTCTTCGTGTCGGTGGTACGGCTGCCGAGCTGAGGACGCGATCGCCTTCACGCCGGAGAGGCAGGTGCTCCTCCGCCACCGCGGCGTCCGCGCGCCGTAGGCTTAAGCCGACTCGCCCCGATAGCTCAGATGGATAGAGCGTCCCCCTCCTAAGGGGAAGGCCGCTGGTTCGAATCCAGCTCGGGGCGCTCGGGCAGTCCCTGGCGCAGCGCGGCAGGCAGTTGCCGGCGCGAGCGGATGCCGAGGCTGTCGAAGGTGGCGGCGAGATGGGACTCGATCGTCTTGACGGTCAGGTAGAGCGTCTGGGCGATCTGGCGGTTGGTCATGCCGCCGGCCGCCAGCTCAGCCACGCGGCGCTGGCTCGGCGTGAGCGACTCGACGCCGATCGGCGTGTAGCGCCGGACGCGCTCACCGGTCGCGGCGAGCTCGTCGAAGGCCGTCTTGGCGAGGCCGACGGCGCCGCAGCGGCGCGCCAGCTCAAGCGCTTTGCGCAACGGCGGGCGCGCATCGACGTCGCGGCGGGCGCGCCGCAACGCGGCGCCGTAGCTCGCTGAGCGCCTCGGCGCGCACGAGTCGCGCCGGCGAACCCCCGAGCACGGCGACCGCCTCTTCGAGGAACGCGAGACGCTCGGCGCCGTCGACCGTCATCGCCGACGCACGCAGCGCGCGCGAGACGAGCGTGGGCGCGCCGAAGTGACGCGCGTGGGCCAGCGCCGCTTCGGCGCGCGGGCGTGCGCGCTCCTGGTCGCCCAGCGCGGCGAGGGCCCGCGCCGCCAGGATCCGCGCCGGCGGGGCCGGGATCCCGATCGCGCCCCAGCAGATCGAGAGCCGCTCCGCCTGGATGAAGTCAGCCGCCGCCTCGTCGAAGCGACCCTGCTCGAAGCGCAGCTGCCCGCGCGGAAACAGCGCGAGGGACATCCAGACGGCGTCCGGGATCTCGCCGGTCAAGCCGCCCGCCACGAGCTCGGCCTCCGCGGCGCCCTGTTCTCCCCGCGCGAGAAGAAGCCCGGCGAGCACCGCCACCAGCGGTGGCTCGGCGAAGCGCATCCGACCGAGGCGGGCGGCCGCGAGCGACTGTCGGATGTCGGCCTCGGCCGCGGCGAGGTCGCCGTAGGCCCAGGCGACGAAGCTGTTGTGCCACCAGGCGGAGACGAGTTCGGGCGTCGCGCTGCGCCGCCGCGCGTGGGCAAGCGCCTGCCCGGCGCCGCGCCGCGCTGCCTCGAGCTCGTCCGCGAAGACCAAGGCCAGCATCGCCCGGCCGGGCGCGAACAGCTCGGGCTGCTCGACGAAGATGCGCCCGTCATCGCTGAGCGCTCGTCGCGCCGCCGCGACGGCGTCGGCCGCGGTGCCGTCGAACGCGCTCCACTCGGCGATGAGCGCGGCGGCAAGGCGGCCGCTCACGCCGTCGGGCGGGATCTGATCGACATATCTGCTGAGCCGCTCCCGCCAGACGGGCAACGGCTGCTGTTGGATCGCGCTGAGCTGGGCCTCCATGCGGAAGGCGCTCTCGACGTCGCCGCGCGCGCCGGCGATCGCGATGCCCTGCTCCAGGAACTCGATGGCGCGGTTGCCGTGGCCGCTGAGGATCATCCACATGCTCACGCGGATGCCCCACCGCAGATGCAGATCGGGCATGCGCGCCAGCTCGTCTGACAGCTCGGGCAGCGTCGAGGCGAACAGCGCGCGATCGGGCATGCGGATGCCGACGTTGACGAGCGCGCTGAGGATGGCCGGTCGCAGGTCGTCGGGCGCCGGCTCGCGCAGTGCGCGCGACAAGTACGTGTACGCCGAGCGCGGAGCGCCGCTGGCCAGCGCCGCCTGGGCGGCCTCCAACAGCGTTGCGGCCGTCGCGCGCTCGCCGCGCGCCTCGGTCGCGACCAGATGGGCCGCCAGCCGCTGTGCGCCGGCGCCGTGGGCGCGCAGGAGCTCGACCGCGCGGGCGTGCTCGGCCGCGCGCTCGCCGAGCGGCAATTCGGCGTCCAGCGCCGTCCGCACGAGCGGGTGGATGAACCGCAGCGTCGCGTCGTGGTCGAGGATCGCGTCGGCGCGCAGCGCGTCGGCCCCGCGGGCCACGGCGGGCGCGTCGAGCCCGGCCAACTCGGCCACGAGCCGGCTGCCGGCGCCGTCGCCGAGCACGACGACGGCCCGCGCGACCGCCTGTGCCTCGGGCGAGAGCCGCGCGAGGCGCAGCTGAACGGTGCGCGTCACCCGCTCCGGCGCCAGCTCGCGGACGCGCGAGTCCTGCCCGGCCACCGGCTCGATCGCCTCGGTCGCGAGCGTCCGGGTCAGCTCGCAGAGCAAAAACGGATTGCCGCCGCTGACCTCGTGGCAGGTCGCCGTGAACGCCGCTTCTGGCGTGCGTCCCAACGCGTCGGCCAGCAGCAAGGCCGCCCCCTGGGGGCTGAGCGCGCGCGGCGTCAGTCGCCGCGCCACCGAATCGGTCGCGATCCGCGCGAGGCTGCGCTCGGCGCCCGCCTCGTCCGGCCGGCACGCGAGCACCAGCAGGACGGGTAGCTCCTCCAGCCGGGGCACCAGGAAGCGCAGGAAATCGAGCGAGGCCGCATCGGACCAGTGCGCGTCGTCGATCGCGAGCAGCAAGGGTTGGCGCTCGGCGAACGCGGCGGTCAGCCAGTACAGGCCGTGGAGGACGGCGAACGTGTCGGCGGCCGGCTCGACGGGCGTCCCATTCTGGGCGACCCCGAGCGCGCCCCGCGCCGGGCCGACCGCGCCATCGAGCAGCACCTCGCGCACCGGCGCATCGAGCGCCACGAGCGCCGGCTCGAACAGCTGGCGCGCGAGCGCGAACGGGAAGTCGCGCTCCAGCTCCGTCGCGCGGGCGGCGAGCACCCGCATGCCGGCGGCCCGGCCGGATGCCCGGGCCGCCTGCAGCAGCCGTGTCTTGCCCAGCCCCGCGGCCGCCTCGATCACCGCGAGGCGGCCCGCGCCGCCGCAGGCCTCGGTGGCCAACGCGTCGAGCTCGGCGAGCTCGCGCTCGCGCTCGAGCAACGCGCTCACGCGGTGGATGTCGTCGTCCGGGTCGTCAACCTCATTGCTGACGGAACCCTAGATGACCGCCGGCACCGGCCGGCGGACATCTGCAGACGCGGATCAGACGGCTACTTCGTGCACGGGATGCCGCCCCGGTTGATGTTGTTGGCGGGCTGGTCGGGGCTGTCTTGGAGGTAGTTGGCCGTCACCTGGTACTTCCAGCCGCCCTGCGGGCACGACGTGCTGGCGACGAAGTCCTTGGCGTAGGACTTGCCGCCGATCTGCATCCGGACCTTGGTCAGCCGCAGCGGGATGCCGGCGACGATCTGGAGGCTCTTGGGGACGTTGATCGTCTCCCGGTGGGCCCACGGGCCGGAGGCCGGCCTCGAGGACTCGACGACCAGCACTTCCCTGACCCGCGCGGGGTTGTCGAGTGTCGCGTAGACGTACTTGCGGTCCTCGCCCCCGTTGAAGATCAGGAGATCCACGCGGGCGGCGACCGTGTCCGCCTTGCCCGTCGCGGTGGCCGAGCCCATCAGCGACGTCCGTGGGCAGCCGTTCGGTCCGTGACGCCGGAGGGCCTGCTCGGAGCACTTGGTGTACTTGCCGTCGTTCCAGATGAGCCCCTTGCCGACCAGGATCTCGATGCGGTCGACGATCGGCGGGTCCATGTCGGCCGGGGTCATCAGCTCGGCCCTGGCCGAGATCGACACGCCCTGAGGATGCTGCGGGGTCCCGGCCTTGCTCGGCGTGGCCCGCGCGGTTGAGGTGATGCGGGTCTCGGGCAGGTCCTGGGCGAGCGCGGGAACGACGGCGATCGCTCCCGCGACAACCGCCGCTGCGAGCAGGCCATGGGGGGTTCGGATCCTCATGCGCCCGAGTCTCGTGACCGCCGGCGGCGGCGACCACGGGGGAGGCACCCTGAACCCGACCCCGAAGTCCACCGGGACACCGGACGGTCAAGGCCCGGGCGGCAGGTTGCCGCTTGGCCGGGCAGCGAGGTGCGAGAACGGCGCCGATGGGTACCCAGGGCGGATCAACCGTCGACGCGCCGGACTCGTGCCGAAGAGGCACACCGTTTCGGCAGGTCGTTGTCCGAACTGGAGTCGCTTGGCTCTGGAGCTTGCGTGAAGCTCAGATTGTTTGTGGTCAAGTCACCTGACATATGCCCCCCCAAAGGAGTAGCCTGCGCGCCGTTCGCTGGGGGTCCCTCCCGATGAGGAGGTGCAGGGACCTGTCCACCATGGCGAGCATCGAACAGCTTCCGGGAGAGGGACCCATCAAGCAGGACGAGACCACACCGGTGGGGGCCGGGGCGTGAGCACCGGGACCTCCGAAACGCTCCTCGAGAGCGAGTCCGCCCTCCCGGCGGACGAATCGGCAGCGGAGATCGCCGCCCGTTCGCCGCTGCAGTTGTTCTGGCGGCGGCTGCGGCACGACAAGGTCGCCCTGACCGCGCTCACCGTCGTGGTGTTCATGCTGCTCGTCGCGATCCTGGCGCCGCTGATCGTCAAGGTCTTCGACCTGCCCAACCCGAACACGCAGAACGACAACCTGCTCGACGACTTCGGATCCCCGACGGGTCCCAGCAGCGCCCATCTGTTCGGCGTCGACGAGCGTGGTCGCGACGTGTTCACGCGTGTGCTCTACGGCACGCGCGTCTCGCTCGAGGCGTCGCTGATCTCGATGGCGCTGACCGTGATCATCGGGGTCACCGCCGGCCTGATCACGGGGTACTTCCGCGGCCGCATCGACACGCTCTTCAGTCGCGTCATGGACCTGTTCCTGGCCTTCCCGGTGCTCGTGCTGGCCGTCGGGCTGGGCGTCGCCTGCGCTGACGGCTGCCTCGGCGGCGCGATCCAGCCGGGGTTGCCGGTCGTGATCTTCGTGATCACGCTGACGACCTGGCCCTACATGGCGCGCATCGTGCGCGGCCAGGTGCTGTCACTGCGCGAGCGGGAGTTCGTCGAGGCATCGCGCTCGCTCGGCGCCTCCGACACGCGCATCATCGTGCGCGAGATCCTGCCCAACCTCGTCGCGCCCATCATCGTCTACTCGACCGTGCTGGTCCCGCAGAACATCATCTACGAGGCATCGCTCTCCTTTCTCGGCGTGGGCATCGACCCATCGAAGCCGAGCTGGGGAGCGATGATCTCCGACGCCACCTCGGTCTTCCAAGACGCGTGGTGGTTCATGGTGTTTCCCGGACTTGCACTCCTGATCACGGTCCTTGCTTTCAACGTCGTCGGAGACGGACTGCAGGACGCTCTCAACCCGCGGACGTCCAAGTAGGTGCACGTGCGCCGCGGCCCATCCCCTGCGTCGATCGTTGAGGACGATCGGCGGCTCTACCAGAAAGGACCGCACATGCCTCGGAGCGTTCTCCGATTTGTGCTTGCGGGTGCGCTCGTCGTACTCGCGTTCGCCGTGGTCGCCTGTGGCGGCGACGACAACAGCTCGTCGTCATCGACGTCGTCGTCAACCCAAGCCGCCAAGAGCAGTCCCAACACCGACAACAACGCGGCCGCTGATGTCAAGGGCAAGAAGGGCGGCAAGATCACCATGCTCGCCGGCTCTGACGTCGACTTCCTGGACCCGGGTCATTCGTACTTCACCCAGGGTTACATGGTGGTCTATCCGACGCAGCGCACGCTGTACTCCTTCAAGCCCCAGGACTCGGCCAAGCCGGTGCCCGACCTGGCCGAGGGCGACCCCGTCATCTCGGCCGACAAGAAGACGGTCACGGTCAAGATCCGCAAGGGCGTCAAGTTCTCACCGCCCGTCAACCGCGCGGTGACCTCCAAGGACGTCAAGTACGCGTTCGAGCGCTTCTTCTCGGTCAACGTCGGCGGTCAGTATCCCGCCTACTTCTCGAGCATCGAGGGCGCGCCTTCAGAGCCGACCAAGGGCGTCAAGCCGATCTCGGGCATCGTCACGCCGGATGACCAGACGATCGAGTTCCACCTCAAGGAGGCCGCCGGTGTCCCGGTCGCGGCCGCGCTGGTGATGCCGGTCAGCGCGCCGGTCCCCGAGGAGTACGCCAGGAAGTTCGACGCCAAGAACCCGTCGACCTACAACACCCACGTCGTCGCGACCGGGCCCTACATGGTCAAGAACGACGCGCAGGGCAACACGATCGGCTACAAGGCCGGCAAGAGCATCGACCTGGTCCGCAACCCGAACTGGGATGCCGCCACCGACTATCGGCCCGCCTACCTCGACGAGGTCGAGATGCGGACCAACGCGTCGGACGCCAACGTCGCCAGCGAGCAGGTGCTGAGCGGGACGCACATGCTGTTCGACGCCAACCCGCCGGCGAACATCATCAAGAAGGTCGCCACGCAGATCCAGGACCAGTACACGCAGATCCCGTCGGGCGGCTACCGCTACTTCCCGATCAACACGACGATCAAGCCGTTTGACAACGTCAACGTCCGTCGTGCCGTGCTGGCCGGGTTCGACCGCAATGCCGCGCGCCTGGCGCGCGGTGGCAAGTTCATCGGCGGATCTGCCGACGCACTTCCTGCCGCCGGACTTCCCGGGCTTCGCCGAGGCGGGTGGCTACGCCGGCCCCGGCTTCGACTTCCTCAGTACGAAGAACGAGAAGGGCGATCCTGCCTTGGCGGCCGCCTACATGAAGAAGGCCGGCTACCCCTCGGGCAAGTACACCGGGAGCGAGGAGTTCCTGATGGTCAGCGCCAACGTCGATCCGAACAAGGCGCAGTCGGAGGTCGCCAAGGCGCAGCTCGAGAAGCTCGGCTTCAAGATCCGCCTCCGGCTCGTCCCGCAGGACGCGGTCTACAACGACTGGTGCCAGGTCCCGTCCAAGAAGGTCGCCGTCTGTGGTGGCGCCGGCTGGTTCAAGGACTTCGCCGATCCCCAGTCGATGCTCGAGCCGGTGTTCGCGGGCTACACGATCCCGAAGGACCCCAACGCGCTGAACAACAACATGGCGCAGCTCCGAGACCCCAAGGTCGACGCGGCGATGAAGAAGGCAGCGCTGCTCGCCGGTCCGGAGCGGCTGCAGGCATGGGCTGACATCGACAAGATGATCACCGACGACGCGCCGGCGATCCCGTTCGTGTGGGACAAGACGACGCTCCTGCGGTCCAAGGACGTCAACGGCGTGGCCAATGGGTACTACACCGCCTGGGACTTCAGCTTCACGTCCCTGAAGTAGCACCCGCCCCGACGAATCACCGCTTCTCGGCCGGCGCCGGCGCGCGCCGGCCGAGAAGCCCTTCGAACCACCGATCACCCGCCCATGGCCGCATACATCTTCCGCCGACTCCTCTGGACCATTGTGCTCCTGCTGGTGATCACCGCGGTCACCTTCCTGATCTTCTACGTCCTGCCCAGCGGCGATCCCGCCAAGCTGCGCGCCGGACGCACGCCGAGTCCGGAGACGATCGCCGCGATCCGCGCGCAGCTCGGCCTCGACCACTCGCTGCCGGTGCAGTACAAGGACTACGTCTGGAAGCTCGTCCGGCACTTCGACTTCGGCAACAGCTACACCAACAACCAGTCGGTCAGGTCGTTGATCTTCGACCGCCTGCCCAACACGATCTTCCTGGTTCTCGGCGCCGCCATCATCTGGTTCGTCAGCGGCGTGGTCGTCGGCATCGTCTCGGCGACCCAGCGCGGGACGCTCTGGGATCGCGTGCTGATGGGCGGCGCGCTGATCGCGATCTCCGCGCCGGTCTACTGGCTGGGCCTCGTCTCCCTATACCTCTTCTCCGACGACATCGGCGTCTGGCACATCTTCCCCGGCGCGGGCTCCTACCAGGACGCTCACGGCTTCATCGACAAGGCCCACACGCTGATCCTGCCGTGGCTCGTGCTGGCCGCGTCCTTCGCGGCCATCTACGCCCGACTGTTGCGCTCCAACCTGCTGGAGACCATGTCGGAGGACTACATCCGAACCGCGCGGGCCAAGGGGCTGTCGGAGCGGCGCGTGGTCCTGCGCCACGGCGTCCGCTCGGCGATCACGCCGGTGCTGACGGTGCTCGGCCTCGACATCGGCATCCTGATGGGCGGCGCGATCCTGACCGAGACGGTGTTCAACATCGACGGCGTCGGCCGCCTGTCCTTCGACGCGATCCAGCGAGGGGACCTCTCGACGATCCAGGGCACGACGCTCGTGCTGGCCCTGGCCGTTGCGCTCATGAGCCTGTTCGTCGACATCTTGTACGCCTTCCTCGACCCGCGCGTGCGGTACTAGGGAGCGGGTGAGTCCCATGCCGCTTCTCGAGGTCAAAGACCTCGCCGTCCACTTCGAGACCGAGGACGGTGTCGTCCAGGCCGTCGACGGGATCAGCTACTCGGTCGATCGCGGGCAGGCGCTGGGCATCGTCGGCGAGTCGGGGTCGGGCAAGTCGGTCTCCTCGATGACCGTGATGGGCCTGACCCGCGCGGGCAACGCGAAGATCACCGGGTCGATCACGTTCGACGGCAAGGACCTGCTCAACGCCTCGACGGCCGACATGCGCAAGGTGCGCGGCGGGGAGATCGCGATGATCTTCCAGGACCCGCTCTCCTCGCTGCACCCGTTCTACAAGATCGGCCACCAGCTGATCGAGGCGCACCGGTCCCACAACGACGTCTCCAAGGCCCAGGCCCGCGACCGCGCGGTCGAGATGCTCGGCCTCGTCGGCATCCCGGACCCGCGCAAGCGCATCGACAGCTATCCGCACGAGTTCTCCGGCGGCATGCGCCAGCGCGTGATGATCGCCATGGCGCTGATCAACGACCCCAAGCTGCTGATCGCCGACGAGCCGACGACAGCGCTCGACGTCACCGTCCAGGCACAGATCCTCGACGCTGATCCAGAAGCTGCAGACAGAGCTCGACACCGCCGTCGTGATGATCACCCACGACCTCGGCGTCGTCGCGGAGGTCACCGAGGAGATCGCGGTGATGTACGCCGGGCGGATCGTCGAGTACGGCAAGGTCGACACGATCTTCGCGTCGCCCGAGCATCCCTACACGTGGGGCCTGCTCAAGTCGATCCCACGGCTGGACACGCCGCGCGACGAGGAGCTCGTGCCGATCTACGGCCGCCCGCCGTCGCTGATCAACAAGCCGTCGGGCTGCTCGTTCCACCCACGCTGCCCGTACGTGCGCGAGGCGCACAAGAAGGTCGACCCCGGCCTGGAGCCGACCGGCAGCGCGGACCCCGGCCACAAGGTGGCGTGCCTGCTGCCGGCCGAGACGCGGCGGTCGCTGTGGGCCGCGCTGCGCGCGGGCGAGACGCCGGACACCGCCATCGAGGAGGTCCCGATCCCCGAGACGACGATGTCGCCTTCCGCCGAGGGCCACACCGGTGAGGAGGTGCCGGGCGCATGAGCACCCCAGGCGATCCCCTCGTCCAGGTCCGTGGCCTGGAGATGCACTTCCCGATCCGCAGCGGCTTCTTGATCCAGCGCCAGGTCGGCGCGGTCCGGGCCGTCGACGGCGTCGACTTCGACGTCCTGCGCGGCGAGACGCTCGGCCTGGTGGGCGAGTCGGGCTGTGGCAAGTCCACGACCGCCCGGCTGATCACGCGCCTGCTCGACCCCGACCGCGGGAACGATCAGCTGGGAGGGTCGTGACATCGCCGGCCTCTCGCGCAAGGAGCTCAAGCCCCTGCGTCGCGAGATGCAGATGATCTTCCAGGACCCCTACTCGTCGCTGAACCCGCGCAAGACGGTGGGGTCGATCATCGGCGAGCCGTTCGTCATCCACGGCGTGGAGAGCGACGACGCCAAGCGCAAGGTCCGGGTCCAGGAGCTGATGGAGCAGGTCGGCCTGAACCCCGAGCACTACAACCGCCTGCCCGCACCAGTTCTCCGGCGGCCAGCGCCAGCGCATCGGCGTGGCGCGCGCGATCGCGCTCAAGCCCAAGCTGATCGTCGCCGACGAGCCGGTCTCGGCGCTCGACGTGTCGATCCAGGCGCAGATCCTCAACCTGCTCAAGGACCTGCAGAAGGACCTCGGGCTGACGATCATCTTCATCGCCCACGACCTGTCGGTCGTTCGTCACACCTGCGATCGCGTGGCCGTGATGTACCTCGGCAAGATCGTGGAGCTGGCCCACTCCGACGAGCTCTACCACCACCCGCGCCATCCCTACACCGGCGCGCTGCTGTCGGCCGTCCCGGTGCCGGACCCGCGCCTGGCGCGCAACAAGAACCGTCAGGTGCTGGGCGGCGATGTGCCGTCGCCGAGCAACCCGCCCAGCGGCTGCCGCTTCCACACGCGCTGCCCGAAGTACGTGCAGGGCACCTGCGACGTCCAGGACCCGCCGCTGGAGCCCAAGGACGGCGGCAACGTCGCGGCCTGCTTCTTCCCGCTCAGCGATGAGGAGATCGCGCGGCGGGTGCCGACCGCGGCCGCGTAGGCGGCCGCGCCGGCGTCAAGCCGCCGGCATGTAGGTGAGCAGGACCACGCCGGAGTCAAATCGCTTGACGTCGCCGAGCTCCATCCGGACGGTTCCCCGGTCGCCGAGCACGTGGACGTTGCCCTTGCCCCAGACGAGCGGGTTGAGGTAGATCTCGTACTCGTCGATCAGACCCTGCTCGGCGAGGGCGTAGGCGAACTCGCCGCTGCCGTGCACGAAGAGGTCGCCGTCGACCGCGTCCTTCAGCTTCGGGATCGCGTCGTCGAGGTCCCCCTGGAGCAGGGTCGCGTTCCAGTCGAGATCCCCGGTGAAGGTCTTGGACCCGACGTACTTCGGCAGCGCGTTGACCATGTCGGCCCAGGTGCCCGACTGGCTCGGCCAATACCCGGCGAGACCCTCGTAGGTCTTGCGGCCCAGCACCAGTCCGCCCGACCTGGCCTGGCGCTCGAACGAGTAGTCGCCGTGGTCTCCATCGGGCTGCACCCATTCGCCGACCGGGTCGATGACCCCGTCGAGGGTGGCCTGCGTGGTTGCGATCAGCTTGCCCATCTCGATCTCTCCTTCGGTCGCGGGAGCCCGCTCGAGCCCCATCTACCCTGAGACGAACGGGAGCGCGCGAACTCAGCGGTCGGCGGTCAGAGCTCGACGTGTGAGCCCATGACGATCGTGCGATCGTCGGGCAGGCCGAAGTAGGCCACCGGGTTGGCCACGTTGCGGCTCATCGCGACGAACAGCTTCTTGCGCCACATCGCCATCCCCGGCGCGCGGGTCACGACGATCGTCATGCGCGAGATGAAGTAGCTGGCGTGCGCGACGTCGATCTCGCCCTCCATGCGCTTGGCCGCGCGGCGCAGCGTGCGCGGGATGTCGACGTCGTCCTGGAAGCCGTGGCGGGTGGTGAGGTGCAGGATGCCGTCGTCGGCGTAGCCGAGGTCGTCGACCGTGACGCGCTCGACCTCTCGCACGTGGGGCACGCGCTCGACCACGACCGAGACGATGACGACGTTCTCATGCAGCGTCCGGTTGTGCTCGAAGTTGGCCCGCAGCGCCAGCGGCGTCGTCTCGCGGTTGGCGTTGAGGAAGACCGCCGTGCCGGCCGGCCGGAACGCGGGCGGCTGCGCGACATGGACCTCGTCGACGAACGTCCGCAGTGGACCTTCCAGCTCGACGCGGCTGCGCGAGATGATCTCGCGACCCTTCTGCCAGGTCGTCAGGACCACGAAGATCACCGCGGCGATCAGCAACGGGAACCAACCGCCGTGCACGACCTTGGGCAGGTTGGCGGCGAAGTAGGTCAGGTCGACGAGCAGGAAGACGGTGGCGCCGGCGACCGCGGTCCGCAGCGGCTTGTGCCACACGACGTGGACGACCACGAAGAAGAGCAACGTGTCAATCGCCAGCGTGCCGGTCACCGCGATCCCGTAGGCCGACGCGAGGTGCTCGGAGGAGCCGAAGCCGACCACCAGCGCGACGACCGCGGCGAAGATGCCCCAGTTGACCGCCGGCGCATAGACCTGGCCGACCTCCTCGCGCGAGGTGTGGCGGATCGTCAGCCGTGGCAGGAAGCCCAGCTGCACCGCCTGGCGCGTGACCGAGAAGGCGCCGGAGATGACCGCCTGGGAGGCGATGACCGTGGCGAAGGTCGCGAGGATGACCACCGGCACCCGCGACCAGTGCGGCATCAACAAGAAGAACGGGCTGTCGATGGCGGCGGGATCGCGCAGGATCAGCGCGCCCTGACCCATGTAGTTCAACAACAGCGCCGGGAAGACGAGGGCGAACCAGGCGCGCCGGATCGGCGGCCGACCGAAGTGCCCCATGTCGGCATACAGCGCCTCGGCGCCGGTGACCGTCAGGACGACCGCGCCCAGCGCGACGAACGCGGTGCCGCCGTGCTCGGCGAGAAAGGTGATGGCGTAGGTCGGCGACAGCGAGCGCAGGATCCCCGGGTGCTTGACCACCTCGGCGCCGCCGCTGATGGCCAGCAGCGTGAACCAGATGCCCATGATCGGCCCGAACGCGCGCCCGACCGCGCCGGTGCCGAAACGCTGGATCGCGAACAGCACCGTGAGGATCGCCAGCGTGATCGGCACGATCCACTCGTGCAGGCCGGGCGAGACGATCTCGACGCCCTCGACGGCCGACAGCACCGAGATCGCCGGCGTGATCATCCCGTCGCCGTAGAACAGCGCGGCGCCGAAGATGCCGAGCATGACCAGGGCGATCTTCGCCCAGCGCCGCTGGAGGTTCGCCGCCTGGATGCGCGCGATGAGGGCCATGATGCCGCCCTCGCCCTCGTTGTCGGCGCGCATGATCAAGGTCACGTACTTGATCGAGACGATGATGGTGATCGTCCAGAAGACGAGGGAGATGACGCCGTAGACCGTGGTCTGGGTCGGGTGCACGACGTGGTGGTCGACGCTGAAGACCGTCTGCAGCGCGTAGAGCGGCGAGGTGCCGATGTCGCCGAAGACGACGCCCAGCGCGCCGAGCGTCAGCGCCGCGGCACCGCCGGCGTGGACGCCGCCGGGCTTGACGCCGTGCGTGGGGCGGTTGCCCCGCGGGGTCTCCTCAGGCAAGGAAGGTGACGACATCGTCCAGCGGCGCCCGCTCGGGCACCCGCTGCTCCTGGCGCGCGGGGCCGAGGTGCAGCAGGCCGATGCAGTGCTCGGCGTCGGGGATGTCGAGGGCCGCGCGCCCGGCGGGCTCGCGCAGGATCGCGGGCGTGCGCCAGTAGCCGGCCAGGCCGCGGTCGTGGGCGCCGAGCAGGACGGCGTAGGCGGCGCAGCCGGCGGCCAGCAGATCCTCTTCGTCAGCGGCCGGATCGTCGGCCGTCCGCACATAAGAGACCGCGACGAGCGTCGGCGCGCGGTCGAGCTTGGCGGCGCCGTCGGCACCGACCGCGGCCTTCAGTCGCTCCAGCGCCTCGGGCCCCAGGACGCGGAAGCGCCACGGGTTGGTGAGGTGGTGGTTGGGCGCCCAGCGGCCCAGTTCGAGCAGCTCGGTCAGCATCGCGCGATCGACGGGCTCGGGTCCGTAGGCCTTGTGCGTGCGCCGGGTGCGGATCGCCTCCTCGACGTCCATCAGTCCTCGTCCTCGTCCTCGTCGTCTTCGGCGTAGAGCGACTCGCGCGCGAGCTCGCGGCCCGTCGGCGTCGAAGAGCCAGCACGTCGAGCGTGTCGCCGCGGTAGTCGTCGGGCGCCAGCAGCGTGAAGCGGTTCTCGATCAGGACGCACTGGTCGACGGTCAGGCCGGCCAGCTCGGCGGTCGCGATCGCGCCGCGGTCGACGACGGGCGGCCCCAGACCAGCGTCATCGCGGCGACGTTGCCGCGCCTCGCCGCGCCAGCCGCCGATGACCTCCTCGCAGAGGTCGATCGTCCAGTCGGGGTTGGCCTCGACGGTCTCCTCGGTCCAGTCGGCGGTCGCCGCGAAGTGCTCGGGCTCTGGCCGTCCTCGACCGCCGGCGCGAACGAGACGTACGCCGAAGAGCTCCAGCCGCGCGTCGGTGCGCGCGGTCGCCGGGACGTAGGTGCGCCCGCCCCAGGTGCGGTCGGGGAACCAGACGATCTCGCCGGGCTCGCCGACCTCCTCGCGTCGATCCGCAGGCACGCGGCGAGGAACTCCTCGCGCAGGCGGTCGGCCCAGCGGCCGTAGGGCAGCAGCTCCTGCGGCGGCTCGGCGGCGAAGCGGGGGACGAACCGATCCTCGGGCGGCATCGGCCGCACCTTACGTCAGGGGAGTTCGAGCAGCAGCGTCACGGGCCGTCGTTGACCAGCTCGACGTCCATGTGCGCGCCGAAGACGCCCGTCCTGGGCGTCGAGCCGCGCGCGGAAGCGCTCGTACAGCGGCTCGGCCTGCTCGGGCCGGGCCGCGGCGACGTACGACGGGCGGTTGCCCTTGCGCGCGTCGCCGTAGAGCGTGAACTGGCTGACGCACGAGGACCTCGCGGTCGCGCCGAGCGGCTCGTTCATCTTGCCGTCGACGTCCTCGAAGATCCGCAGCGCGCGCGACCTTGTCGGCGAGGCGGTCGGCGATCGGCCTCGTCGTCGTCGTGGGTGACGCCGAGCAGGACGAGCAGCCCAGCGCCGATCGCGGCGACGGTCTCGCCGTCGACGCGTGACCGAGGCACGCGCCACGCGCTGGACCAGGGCTCGCACGGCGCCATCAGATCACGCTCGCGCAGCTCGCGCCGCGGCCTGCTCGGGCGCGACGATGTTCAGGTGCACGCCGGTGCCGAGCTCCAGCCCGGCGAGGTGCGTCAGGCGCGGGCAGGATGTCGATCCGCCAGCAGAAGTGGTCGGCGCCGCGCGGGCGCGGTCCGGACCCACAGGTTCAGCGGCGGCAGGACGCCGAGGACGCGCGCGCAGGCGGCCCAGCCCGTCGTGCAGCAGCGCGGCGCCGAGCGGGCCGTCGTCCTCGAAGCGCGCGCGGGCGCGGCGCGGGGCGAGCAGCAGCTGGTAAGGCAGGCGCGCGGCGTAGGGCGCCAGCAGGACGGCCTCGTCGTCGATGGCGACGATCCGCTCGCGCCGACGGACCTCCTCCTGCGACGAGGTCCTGCAGCAGGTTGCCGCCCATCGTGCGCGTCGCGTAGGCGCCGAAGCGCTCGCGCTCGCGGGCGATCTGCGGCCGGCACGAAGTCCAGCGCGTAGAGCTGCGCGTGCGTGTGCGGGCAGCGACGCGCCGCCCTCGATGCGCTCGTTGACGATCAGGTGCACGTAGGCCGCGCCCCGCGTGCGCGCGCATCCGCTCGCGCCAGACCTCGATCGCCGCGGCGACCTGCTCGACGGTCAGCTGCGCCAGCGAGGTCACGGCGTCCGGGGCGTTGACGATCACCTCGTGCGCGCCGTGGCGCGGCGGCGCGGTGAAGAGGTCGGGCGTGCGGCGCGCTCGGGCGCGGCGGCGTCGGCGCGCAGCGCGGGGTAGAGGTTGGGGACGACGCGCACGCGCCAGCCCGGCGTGTCCGGCGCCGCTCGCCGTCGGCGCGCGTCGGCGAAGAGCTCGGGCGGCGTCCGGTCCTCGTGGCCGGCCGCGAACGGGTCGGTGCCCGGGTCGATCGGCGCCGCGTCGCCGGCGATCGCCCAGCCGCCGGGACGCGCCGCGCGCTCGGCGGCGACGATCGTCTTCAGCCCGGTCAGCGGGTCGACGCGGACTTCAGGCATCGACGGCCGTCACGACGGGTGACCGAGGGCGTAGCGTTCGATGTCGGCGGCGAAGCCCGCTCCGAGGTGTACGGACCCTGGTGGATGTACTT
Organism: uncultured Conexibacteraceae bacterium; assembly: GCA_963731005.1. Lineage (GTDB taxonomy): Bacteria > Actinomycetota > Thermoleophilia > Solirubrobacterales > Solirubrobacteraceae > Baekduia. The sequence continues at coordinate 1,050,235 of CAVSTZ010000002.1, forward strand.
CACCTTGCCGCCGGCGTCGTAGAAGATCGTCGTCGGGAAGCTGCGTCCGATGCCCAGTGACTGGGCGATGCGGGCGTTGCGATCGACGTAGGCTGGGGTAGGTCACCGGGAAGTGGCGCAGGAACTTCGACGCGTCGCCGTCGTTGTCGGCGGCGTCGAGCCCGAGGAAGGCGACGCGCTTGCCGTACTTCGCGCTCGTGGACTGCAGCACGGGGAACTCGCCCCGGCACGGCCCGCACCAGGACGCCCACTTGTTGACCACGATCGGGTGGCCCTCAGCGCCGCTTGATCTCGCGCGTTGTACACCTGCTGGTCAGCCGGGATGAGCGTGTTGGCGCGGTCGTGCAGCGCCGCCAGCGGGGCCGGCGCGCCGGTCAGCGAGCGTTGCGCGACGGCGAGGTCGAACGTGTCCGGCTTGGGTGCGCTGTTGTCGGTCTTGGTCTGAGAAAGCCCGATGACCACCACGGCGACCACGGCCGCGGCACCGAGGACGGACAGAAGACGGCCACGCGACATGGCCAAAGGGTGGCAGGTTCTGGTGTCTCGGCCTGCCGATCCGGTATCCTTGCGCCACGAGGCGAGGGTCCAGCTGCTGTTCACAGGAAGGTCCCTCGCGTCCCACGGTCCTCAGAGGATCGTTTAGCGCACGTCCGCCGCTCGGTCTTCGCGGACGCTTCTCACGAAGAGTTGCCGTTTTGCATGGCTGATCCCACGCCGCTGGCCGTCGAGGCCGCATCCATTCCCGATCCGACGCTCGTCGCACGCGCCGAGGCGTTCACCCGTGAGCGCTTCGTCCACGAGGGCGAGGACGCCGCCGTCGCGCTCGCGCCCGGCGGCGCCCGCCGCCGCGCGCTCGACTGCGGCGCTGGCCGAGATCGAGCGCGGCGAGAAGGTCCCGACGACCAAGTGGCGGCGCCGCTACGCGCTGCTGCTCGGCCTCGAGCGCGTGCTCTCGCGAGGACGAGCCGCGTGCTGGCCGACGGAACCCTGCTCAACCCTCACCAGGTCGACGCGCTCTCGGGCACGCTGGTCGCGCTGCTGGCCTCGACGCAGAAGGGCGCCAACGGCGCCGCTGCGGTGCAGTCGGCGGCGCCGGTGCTCGCGGTCGAGCCCGAGGCCTGAGCCTGAACCCGAGGTCGAGGCGCCCGAGCCCGAGCCGACGACGACCACGACGATCACGACGACGACGAGGACGACGAGCCCGAGGACCGCACGCCGGTCGACATCGAGATCGAGGGCCTCGACGACGACGAGGACGACGAGCCCGACGAGCCGGCCGAGGAGGAGTCCTACGACGACGACGCCGACGAGGACGTCGACGAGGACATCGACGAAGGCGCCGCCGACGACCCCAACGCCGACAAGCGCTTCTGGTTCGAGCACGCGACCGGCGCCGGCAAGACCGTCGCGGCGATGGGCTTCGTCGAGGCCTCGCGCACCGGCGGCGTCCTGATCCTCACCCACCGCCGCAACCTCGTCGACCAGTTCCTCGGCGAGCTGCACGACGCGCGGCTACGGCAAGCGCGAGTCGCCGCCGCTGCTGGATGGCGAGGGCACGGGCCGCGTCGACGGCCCGGTCACGGTCGAGACCTACCAGTGGTTCGTCCGCAACGCCGGCCGCATCTCCGACGCCTACACGATCGTCATCTGCGACGAGGCGCACACCGCGCTGGGCGAGAAGACCTCCGCCGCGATCCGCGCGTGGACCGGCCCGATCTTCGTCGGCATGACCGCGACGGGCGCGCTGATCGCCCGCCACGTCACCGACCTCTTCCCGACACAGACCTCGCGCTTCGACCTCGCGCAGGCCGCGCGGCGCGGCGTCATCGCGCCGCTGCGCTGCGATCCGGATCCCGCCGGGCCCGGGCGTGCGCACGATCGCCAAGGTGCCGCTGCGCAGGGGCGAGGTCGACGTCGAGTTCGACCAGGAGATGCTGGCCGAGCTGCTCGACCAGCTGCCGTTCAACCTGGCGATCGCCGACCTCTACAAGACGCGCTTCAACGGCGTGCCGGGCGTCGTCTACGCCGCGGGCGTGCGCCACGCGATACAACGTCGCCGAGGCGTTCCGCGAGCTCGGCATCAAGGCGATGGGCGTCTCGGGCGAGACGCCCAAGCGCGAGCTGGCCGAGATCCTCGCGCGCTACGAGCGCGGCGAGATCGACGTGCTGGTCAACGCGCAGCTGCTGGCCGAGGGCTGGAACTCGCCGCGCGCGACCATCTGCATGCACCTGGCGCCGACGGCGTCCAAGCGCATCTACCAGCAGCGCGTCGGCCGCGTCACGCGCCGCCATCCCGGGCAAGGAGTCGGGCATCGTCGTCGACTTCGTCCATCCCGCGACGCGCGCACGACGACCCGGTCGTGACGCTGCACTCGCTGCTGGACCGCGACGTCTACCGCGGCGGCGCGATCGTCGTCGGGCCCGGTGCGGCGCGGGCGTGGCCGGCGCGTGCGCGTCGAGCGCCGCGTCATCCCGGTCACGGCCGACATGGACAAGCGCATCGAGGTCTTCGAGCGCGAGCTGTGGCGGATCGCCGTCGAGCTCCTCGACTACGGCGAGCAGGTCCAGTGGGCCGCGCTGGCCGGCGCGCGCGTCGCGCCGAGCGGCTGGCGCCGGGCGCGGGCGATGCTGCACTTCGACAAGCGCGGCGAGCTGAAGCGCACGTTCCTGCTGACCGCGGTCGAGCGCAACAAGAACTCCGCAGCTGCGCCTGCGCGCGCTGCAGGAGATCGCGCAGTCACGCGACGCCGAGGCGTTCGAGCGCGCGGTCGACGTGGTCCGGCCGTGGTCGCGCGACGAGCGTCGCGAGGGCGTCAAGGTCCTGCTGCAGGCGCTGGCCGAGCGGCGGATCGGCCGTCGCGACCAGGCGTCGCACTGGATCTGGCGACCTCGCCGACATGACGCGCGAGGTCCACGAGGAGTACGCGGTCCAGCGCTGGCCGGAGACGAAGCGGTTGTTGGGGTTGTTGGTCAACTCGTCCGGTGGCGCGCATGCGCGCAACGCCCGGCGGCTGGTCCACGCCGCGCGCAAGCAGGACCGGCGGCTGAGCGCCGCGCTGCTCGCCGCCGCGGTCGCCGCACACGCCCGAGGCGATGGAGGTCGTCCGCGGCGCCCGCACGCGCATGGCCCGCAAGCCGAGCGCGCTCTCGCGCGAGCTGCTGCGCAACTTCCCGAAGCGCAAGAACCGCTCGCGCCGTCGCCGTGGCAAGAAGGGCGACGAGGGCAAGGCGCCGCAGGTGCCGCAGGTCGAGGTCGCGGTCGGCGCGGTCGAGATGGCCGACGGCGCCGTGGTCGACGGTGGCGTTGCCGGCGGGTCGTCGAACGGCAATGGCAATGGCAATGGCGAGCAGGTCTCGCCGCGCAAGAAGCGTCGTCGCTCGCGCCGTAAGAACGCGGCCGCGCGAGCGGCTGCCGCCGCTGCCGAGGCCGCATCGGGCGTCGAGGGCGCGGGTGACAACGGCAGCTCGGGTGACGGTGAGCGTCGCGAGCGCGAAGGGCGTCAGGAGCGCTCCCCCGCGTCGCCGCCGGTGGACGCGGCGCGCGAGATCGAGGCCGCCGCGGCGCTGCTGTCGGGGCGCGGTGCGGCCGAGCCGGCCAACGGAGCGGTCGAGGTCGAGGCGGCCGCCGGAGAGGGCGAGGGGTCCGCGACGGCCAAGCCACGCCGCCGCCGGTCGCCCGTTGCCGCCGCGCGCGCCGAAGGCGAGAACGGCACCGCGCCCGCGGCCACGCCGGTCGCTGAGGCCGGCGAGGAGGAGGCGCCCAAGCCGCGCCGCCGTCGTACGGTGCCGAAGGCCGCCGAGGTGGTCGAGACGCCGGCCGACGAGGAAGCGCCGAAGCCCAAGCGCCGCGGCACCGCTGCGGCGAAGGCCGCCGATGAGGGTGAGACGCCCAAGCCGCGCACGCGTCGGACCGCTGCGGTGAAGGCTGCCGACGAGGACGAGGCGCCGAAGCCGCGCACGCGTCGGACGGCTGCCGCGAAGGCCGCTGAAGACGACGAGCAGCCGAAGCCGCGGACACGTCGGACCGCCGCCTCCAAGGCTGCGGAGGACGAGGAGGCGCCCAAGCCCAAGCCGCGGGCGCGTCGGACGGCTGCCGCGAAGGCCCAGGACGAGGCCGCCGCCGCGGTGGCCGAGGAGAAGCCCAAGCGCAACCGGGCGCCGGCCAAGCCCAAGGCGGCCACCGCGACCGACGACGAGGCGCCCAAGCCCGCGCGCCGCACCCGGGCGAAGGCCGCGGCCGTCGAGACCGAGCAGCTCTCCCTCGACACCGCCGCCGCCGACGCGCCGAAGCCCAAGCGCCGCACCACCCGCCGCAAGGCCACCGGCGACGAGCTCGACGACGCCGCCTGAGGCGATCGTGGACGAGCGGCCTGAGCCGGAGGGGAGGCTCGCGCCGGCGGCGCGGGCCCTGTGGACGCTGGAGATCCTGGGCGGCGGGCTCATCGCGATCCTGATCGCCTTCGCCGTTCGCGGGCCACTGCGCGATCAGGACGGCCTGCTGCACACGCTGGGCACGATCGGTCCGTGGCTGCTCCTCCTGGCCATCGTCGTCGCGGCCGTCGTGGTCCCGACGCTGCGCCTCTCGCGCTGGCGCTGGCGGCTGGACGACGACGAGCTCGACCTGCGCCACGGCACGATCACCGAGATCCGCACGATCGTCCCGGTCGCGCGGATCCAGCACGTCGACCTGCGCCGGTCGCTGTGGGCCCAACTCGTCGGCACCGTCGCCGTGGTCGTCCACACCGCGGCGGGTACGACCGAGATCCCGGCGCTCACCGATGGCGAGGCCGCGCTGGTCCGCGACCGGCTCGCCGGGCTGATCCGCACGCCCGATGAGCTCTGACGGGCCGCAGCGGCTGCACGTCGCGGCGGCGGTCCACCACGCCGTCCGTGGTCTCAGCGACATCGCGCTGCCGCTGATCATCGGCCTGGTCGCCGGCGGGCGCAGCAGCTCGTTTCACGCGATCGCCTTCGGCCTGCTCGGCGTCGTCGCCGCGGCCACGATCGGCATCAGCCGCTGGCGTGCGACGACCTACCGCGTCGACGAGCGCGCGCTGCACTTCCGCTCGGGCGTCTTCTCGCCCGACGAGACGGTGGTCCCGCTGGAGCGCATCCAGGCCGTCGACACGATCGCCGGTCCGATCCAGCGCCTCTTCGGCGTCACCGGCCTGCACGTGCAGACGCCCGGCGGCGGCGAGGACGGCGACGTGGTGCTCAGCGCGCTGTCCTCGCGCGCCGCCGCCGAGCTGCGCGCCGCGCTCGGCCATGCCGACCAGCACGCCGACGTCGCCACCGTGCGCCGGCGCCTTTCGATGCCGGCCCTGCTGGTCACCGCGCTCACCGCGCCCCAGCTCGGCATCCTGCTGCCGGTCGTCGGTGGCATCTTCGGCGCATTGCAGAACGGGTTGCTCGGCGCGGGCGAGACCGAGGTCAAGAACATCAACTCGACCCATGAGGTCGTGATCGTCGCGATCATGCTGCTGCTCGCGGCGTGGATCCTGTCGTTCCTGGGCGCGATCGTCACCTTCTCGGGCTTCGAGGTCCAGCACGCCGAGGGCCGCCTGCGGATCCGGCGTGGGCTGTTGCAACGTCGCGCCGTCAGCGTCCCGGCCGGGCGGATCGACGGCGTGCAGATCGTGGAGAGCCCGCTGCGACGTCCGCTGCGCCTCGTCACGCTGCGGCTGGAGGTCACGAGCCTCGGCGGGCGCGAGGCGGCGGCGCGCACGCTCTTCCCGCTGATGCATCGCGCCGAGGTCGAGCCGTTCCTGGAGACGTTCCTGCCGGACTTCGCCGGTTCGCTGACCGTCGACGAGCGTCCGCCACCGCGCGCCCGGCGCCGCTACGTGACGATCCCGCTGGTGATCGCCGTCCTCGTGAGCGCGGCGCTCGTCCTCACGCTCCCCGCCGCCTGGCCCGCCGTGCCCGTGCTGCTCACCGTCGCCGTGCTCAGCGGCCTGGACGCGTTCGCCGCCGGCGGCGTGCGGCTGCGAGGCGACGACGCCCGCGTCGTCGTGCGCGCCCGCCGTCGGGGATCGCGCGTCACGCTGGTGGCACGCCGCCGGCGGCTGCAGGAGCTCGACGTCTCACGGTCGGTCCTGCAGCGCCGCGCCGGCCTGGCGACGGTCTCGGTCGCCGTGGCGCGCGGGACACGGCTCGGCGTCCGTCACGTGGAGCGGACGCTGGCCGCGAGTGTCCTCGCGCGCCTGGCGGCGAGCAAGTCCTACACGTAGGTCCCGCCGGTGAGCAGGCTGTTGACCGTGCCGCTTGCGGCGGTGAGCGAGCCGCTGAGGCGGTAGCTCTTGGTGGGCGAGCTGAGCTGCAGGACCCCGGACTTGAGCTTGATCGTGACGCCCTGCGTCTTGGCCGGCAGGCCCGAGATCTTCAGGAAGCGCTTGGTGCCTGGCGTGAACGACACCTTCACCGTGCCGCGCGCGAGCGCGGTCTTGGCGCCCTTCAACGTGTAGGACTTCGAGCCGATCTGGAGGGTGCCGATCGCGCGGCCGCGCAGTGATGCGGGCAACGACGCCGTCACGTTCTTGGTGGCCGTGACGGCGACGCCGGTCAGCGGCTCGCCGTCGGCCTCGAACGCCGAGGCCCAGGAGAGCGTCGCCGGGCCGCGGCGCTTGGCCACCTCGGCGTTGAAGGTGGCGGGCTGGCAGTCGGTCGCCGTCAGCGCGAAGTCCGTGCTCGCCGGCGTGCCGGAGGTCGGGACGACGGTCACGGTGATCGTGTGGTCGCCGAGCGGCATCCGCGTCGAGGAGCCCGACAGCCCCTTCCACTCGAACGGCGCCCGCGGGTCCTCGCGGACGACCTTGCCGTCCATCGCCCACGTCACCTTGGCGACGCCGGCGGCGTCGCCGCGCACCGAGAAGTCGAAGAACAAGCGGTTGCGCGGCAGCAGCCCGCCGTAGGGATCCCGCGCGACGAGGTTGGTCCCGGGGATCGCATGGTCGACCGCGGCGCGCGGCGCCTGCAACTGGCAGTCGGCGGCCGACGCGGCGGCGGGCAGCGCCAGGGCACCGGCGACAATGGCAAGGAGGGGGAGTCGGGCTACACGAAGCATGCATCCTGAACGTAGCGACTGCCGCGAAGGTCACGGTCCGGGTCGTGTGGTGTCCCTATGTGGGACACCACACGACCCGGACCGAAGAGGTCAGGCGGCCGGCAGCCGGCCGAGGTGGACCTCGCCGGCGTTGAGCGTCGTGCGTCCGCCGCCGGGCAGCTCGACGACGAGGCGGCCCTCGCCGTCGATGCCGCGGGCGATGCCCGCACCGCCGGTCCAGGAGATCTCGGAGCCCAGCAGCGCGTCGCGCGCGCGCCAGGCGGTGAGGAGCTCCTCGGCGCCGAGCGCGAAGGCGCGCTCCAGCGCGTCGAGCAAGGACGACAAGAACGGCTCGACGTCGGCACGTACGCGACCCAAGGACCCCGCCTTCTTGCGCAGCTCCTCCGGCAACGCCCCGACGTCGACCGCCACGTTGACCCCGATGCCGAGCACCGCCCAGCCCTCGTGTGGTCGGCCTTCGGCGAGGATCCCCGCGACCTTGCGGCCGCCGACGAGCACGTCGTTGGGCCACTTGATCCGTGCCGCCTCGCCGCAGCTCTCGGCGACCGCCACCGCGGCGACGAGCGGCAGCAGCGGCGGCGGATCGCGCAAGACCATCGACATGGTCACCGCGGCGCCCGGCTGCGTCGTCCAGACGCGGCCCTGGCGGCCGCGGCCCGCGGTCTGCTCGGCGGCCGTCACCAGCGCGCCGTGCGGCGCGCCCGCCAGTGCCAGCTCGCGCGCACGGTCGCTCGTGGAGTCGACCGCGCGCAGGTGCAGGCGGGGGACGCCGAGGCTCACCGCGCGCGGATCCGCAGCTCGCCGTCGCGCGCGATCGCCCAGCAGCTCCCGCGCCGAGCCGCGGTTGACCGCCAGCGCCAGCGTCCGGTAGGCGTCCTCGTAGAGGATCAGCTCGCCGGCCGGCACGTCGGCGAACGTCGTCGCGTAGACGCCGAGGTGCCCGTTGACGTCGACGCCGTGACCGAGCTTGAAGCCCGAGTCGGCCAGCTCGGCGTGCTCGACGTCGAGCATCACGTTGCCGAAGCGGTCGAAGCCGACCGCGTGCGCGAACAGCTCGCCGTCCTCCAGGAACGCGAGCGGCATGTCCAGGCGCGTGATCTCGTCGGCGTCGATCGGATCGCCGGCGTCGCCCAGCGGCGCGCCGAGCGGCGAGGGCCGCGGCGACCGGCGCGAAGATGTCGCGACCGTGGAAGGTCGCCGAGACGGGCTCCAGGCGATGCGGCGAGCGGGCGACGTCGACGACCTCCGCGATGCCGCCGAAGCGTTGCGCGGCCAGCGAGAGCAGCCCGTTGTCGGGCCCGACGAGGATGCGGTCCTCCTCGGTCGTGCGCAACGCGATGGCGCGGCGCTCGGCGCCGACGCCCGGGTCGACCACGGCCAGGTGCACGCCCGGGGCGCTGAACGGCAGCGCGCGGCGCAGCACGAGCGCCGCGGTCCGGATGTCGTGGCGGTCGAGGCCGTGGGTCAGGTCGACGATCCGCGCCTCGGGCGCGATGCGGGCGATCACCGCGTGGCAGACGCCGACGAAGTCGTCCTCGAGGCCGTAGTCGGAGAGGAAGGTGATGGGGCGCGCCATGCCGGTCGCAGGCTAGCGGCGCGGGGCGGCCACGAGCGCGTCCACGAGGCCCGCGGGCGTGTGCTCGGCGGCCTCGACATCGGGCTCGAGGCCCTGGGCCCGGAGCGCGTCGGAGGTGATCGGCCCGATCGACGCCAGCCGCAGGGGGCTCGCCCGGACGAGCTCAGGCCCGCCGACGGCCTCCAGGAAGAAGCGCACCGACGAGGCCGAGGTGAAGGTCGCCCAGTCGGCCTCCAGCGCGCGGGCGCGGGTCCGCGGGTCCAGCGGCTCGGCGACCGTCTCGTAGGGCTCGATCAGGTCGATCTCGGGCGTGCCGCCGTCCTCCAGCGCCTGGCGCACGACGTCACGCCCGCCGCGGGCGCGGACGATCATCGCGTGGCGGACCTCGAAGCCGGAGACCAGATCGGCCAGCGACTCGCCGACGGCGCGCGAGGGGACGAGATCGGGCTCGATGCCGTTGGCGCGCAGCGCGTCGGCGGTGCCGGGCCCGATCACCGCGACCGCGATGCCGTAGAGCGACCGGACGTCGCGGAAGGTCGCGCGCAGCTCGGTGAAGAACGCCTTGACGCCGTTGGGCGAGGAGAAGACGAGCAGGTCGACGTCGCCGAGGTCGGGGATCGAGAACGCCAGCGGCTCGGGCACGATGACGGCCGCCTCGACGACGCGCGCGCCGAGGTCGCGCAGCGCGCCGGCCAGCCCGGAGGCCTGGGCCTTGGGACGCGTGACGACGATCGACGTGCCGCCCAGCGGCCCGTGACCCAGCCACGCGAGCTCCTCGCCCAGCGCCGCGACGGGCCCGACGACGGTCACCGACGGCGGCTTGATCGCGGCGGCCTGGGCCAGCTCGGCGATGGTCTGCAGGGTGCCGTGGATCGTGCGCTGATCGGGCAGCGTGCCACGCTCGACGATCGCGACCGACTCGTCGGCGGGGCGGCCGCCGAGCATCAGCTGCTCGGCGATGCGCGGCAGTGCGCGCACGCCCATGTAGAACACCAACGTGCCCGGGAAGGCCGCCAGCGCGGGCCAGTCGATCTGCGTCTCCGGCTTCTCCGGGTTCTCGTGGCCGGTGACGAAGGCGACCGCCGCGGCCGTGTTGCGCTGCGTCACCGGGATCCCGGCGTAGGCGGGGCCGGCGATGCCCGCGGTGACGCCGGGGACGACCTCGAAGGCGATGCCGTGCTCGCGACAGAGTTGGGCCTCCTCGCCGCCGCGGCCGAAGACGAACGGGTCGCCGCCCTTGACGCGCGCGACGACCTTGCCCTCCTGGGCGTGGGTCAGCAGCAGGCGGTGCGTCTCGTCTTGGGGCACTTGCTCGCCGCCGCCGATCTTGCCGACGTCGAGGAGCAGCGCATCGGGGCGTGCACCGTCCAGCGCGGTCGACGGGATGAGCTTGTCATACAGGATGACATCGGCTTGTGCGATGACTTGCAACGCCCGCACGGTCATCAGGCCCGGGTCGCCGGGGCCGGCGCCGACGAGGATGACGCGGCCGGTGCTCATGTGGCCGCCATCGCGGCGGCGCGCGCCAGCAGCTCGCGCGCGCCCATCGACTCCAGGCGCGCGACGATCAGCGGCGCAGCAGCCGCCTCGCCCGCTCCGTCGGCCACGACGCTGTCGCGCAGCCAGGCACTGCCGTCGGGCAGCCCGACGAACGCGTGCAGCGCGGTGCCGTCGTGGTGGACACCGACCGGCGTGTCGCACGACGCCTCCAACGCCTCGACGACGAACCGCTCGGCCCGCAGCCGGGCGTCCCCTTCGGCGTCGACCAGCGCCGCGGGGATCGCGCGCCCCTCGACGGCCAGCGCGCCCTGGCCAGGGGCGGGGACGAAGACCGACGGGTCCAGCAGCGCGCCGATCTCCTCGGCGTGACCCAGCCGGCGCAGGCCGGCGGCGGCGAGGATCAGCGCGTCGCAGGCGCCCTCGCGCAGCTTGCGCAGGCGCGTGTCGACGTTGCCGCGCAGCTCGACGATCTCGAGGTCCTCGCGCACGGCCAGCAGCTGCGCGCGCCGGCGCAGCGAGGCGGTGCCGACCCGCGCGCCGGACGGCAGCGCTTCCAGCGACGCGGCGCCGACCAGCGCGTCGCGCGCGTCCTCGCGGCCCAGCACGGCGGCCAGCGCCATGCCGTCTCGCAGCAGCGACGCGGCCGGCACGTCCTTGGCCGAGTGCACGGCGAGGTCGATCGCGCCGCGACTCCAGCGCGTCCTCGATCGTGTCGATCCAGCGCGCCTTGTCGCCGCCGATCCCGCGATCGCCGCTGGTGGTGATCTCGACGATCTCGGCATCGCCGCCGAGCGCGTCGGCGACCGCGTGGGCCTGGACGAGCGCCAGCGCGCTGCCGCGCGTCCCGAGCTTCACTGCCCGGCGCCGCGGCGGCGCAGGGGGCGCACGTCGGCCTGCGTGGCGTCGGACGCCGCGATGTCGGGTGCGTCGGTGATGCCCTCGGCCAGGCCGAAGAGCTCGCGCGCGAACTGGACGCGGCCGTGGCCGCCGTCGCGGTCGACGGACTTCAGGCGGATCGTCGGCTCGTGCAGCAGACGCTGCCATCAGCGAGCGTGCCAATCGCCTCGATCCGGGCGCGGTCGCGCGCCGATGCGCTCTCCCAGCGCCCGTCGTTCTCGGCCAGCACCTGCTCGACGATCGCGTCGCCGTGCTCGCGCAGCGCGGCGATCGTCGGCATGACGTCCGAGCGTGCCCATCCAGCGGGCGAAGCGCTGGATCTCGTCCTCGACGATCGCCTCGGCCTGCGCGCGCTCGTCCTCGCGGACCTGACGGTTGCGGGCGACGACGGCCTGCAGGTCGTCGATGTCGTAGAGCGTCACGCCCTCCAGCTCGCCGCAGGCGGGCTCGATGTCGCGCGGGACGGCGATGTCGATCGAGCAGCAGCGGGCGCGCCCTCGCGCTCGCGCATGACCAGCGCCAGCTCGTCGACGCCGATGATCGGGTGCGGCGAGGAGGTCGAGGCGACGACGATGTCGGCCTCGACCAGGCGGTCGGGCAGGTCGTGTAGCGAGGAGACCGAGCCGCCGAAGCGCTCGGCGATCGAGCGGGCGCGGTCGGCGTGGCGGTTGGCGACGAAGATCGTCCGCACGCCCTCCTGGGCCAGCGCGCGGGCGGTCAGCTCGCTGGTCTCGCCGGCGCCGATGATCACGACGTCGCGAGCGGCGAGCTCGGGGCCCGATCGAGCTCGCGTGCGAGGCCGACGGCGACCGAGGAGATCGACGCGCGGCCCTCGCCGAGCGTGGTCTCGGAGCGCACGCGCTTGCCGGTCTGCAGCGCGGCGGTGAAGAGGCGGTTGGTCAGCGGGCCGGTCGTGCCGGCCTCCAGCGCGGCCTCGTAGGCGCGCTTGACCTGGCCCTGGATCTCGGCCTCGCCGACGATCATCGACTCCAGGCCGCTGACGACGCGGTAGAGCTGGCGCGCGGCGTCGCAGTTGCGCGGCGCGTACATCGCGTCGGTCAGCTCGGTCGGGCGCGATGCCCGCGCGCTGGGCCAGCCGCGCGAGCAGCTCGGTCTCGGCGCCGACCGGATCGCCGACCAGATAGATCTCGGTGCGGTTGCAGGTGGAGATCGCGACGGCCTCGCGGACCGCCTCGGTCTCGACCAGCTCGCGGCAGAGGGCCTGGGCCTCGGTGGTCGTCAGCGCGAGGCGCTCGCGCACCGCGACCGGGGCGGTCTTGTGCGAGATGCCGAGGCAGAGCAGCTCGCTGCTCACGCCGGGCGTCTCCTCGCGCACCCGCTCGGGTGCGGCGGGCGCGTCGTCGTCGACCAGCTCGTTGATCTCGGCGACGTCGCGCTGCACCTTGATCAACTTGTAGGCCATGATCGCCGACGTAGATCAGCAGCAGCGCCAAGAACACCAGGTAGGCGGCGGCGACGTAGCCGGCGTTGTCAGGAAGGGTGTTCGAGGCTGCGAGCATCTAGCGGACCTGCAGTTCGGGTGCGGCGGAGCGACGGGCGCGGGCGCCGTCGTCGTCGCCGAGCTTGCGCCGCAGCGCGCGGAGCTGCGCGACGGTGTTCTTGTGGGCCATCTCGTACTGCCACAGCAGTACGTACAGCAGCACCATGCCGAGCAGGCAGACCAGGAAGGCCGTGGCCATGTGCGCCGGCAGGTTGCCGGTGCGGTCAAACGTCCGCGGGTGCACGGTCGTGTGGCTGCGCGCACCGCGACGAAGTTCAGCGGGACGAACGCGCCGGCGGTGATCGCGAAGACCGAGGCGTAGCGCGACTGGCGCTCGCGGTCCTCGATCGAGAAGCGCAGCGGCGTGTAGGTCGCGTACAGCAGGAAGACGATCAGGAAGCTGACCAGCGTCGGCTCGTCCCAGACCCACCAGTGGCCCCAGGACGCCTTGGCCCAGATCGCGCCCGTGAGCAGGACGCCGACGCCGAGGATGACCGAGACGTGGATGGCGACGTAGGAGCGCAGGTCCCACTTCGAGTCGCTGGTGCGCAGGTGCATCGATCGCGCAGATGCCGCCGAAGACGAAGCCGCACAGCGCGACGATCGCCATCGGCACGTGCAGGTAGAAGATCTTCTGGATGAAGCCCTGGTCGGCGTCCATCGGCGCGTAGAACGCGGCCAGGGAGTAGCCGGTGATCAGGGTGACCACGGTCGCGACGGACAGCGTGAGAAGGCGATTGCCGGACATCTGCGTGACCTGATGCTCGGGCTTCAGTCTTCGAGCAGGAAGTCGAAGACGGCGTAGGCGAGGAGCCCGAAGACCAGATCATAGAGGCCGAGGATCGCCAGCCAGCGTCCGGGGAGCGCCTCGGCGCCGGCCAACGCGAACGTCGGCGCGAGGCTCTTGGCCGTCCCGATGACCACGGGCAGCAGCAGCGGCAGGGCGATCAGGGGCACGATCAGGTCGCGCGCGCGGGTTTGGATGGCCAGCGCGCCGACCAACGTGCCGACGATGGCGATGGCGATGTCGGCCAGGATCAGGACGAGGACGGTCTGGCCCAGCGCGGCGCCGGTGAGGTTGGGATCGAGCAGCATCAGGGCGAACGCGGGGACCGCGATCAGCTCCAGGATCACCAGGAACGCGCCCAGCGCGAGCGCCTTGGCGACGAGCATCGCGGTCCGGTCGACCGGCGCGAGCAGGAAGCCGTCGAAGCCGCTCTCCTCGTGGTCGGCGACGAAGAGGCGGTTGATGCCGAGGATCGCGCTGAACAGCAGCGTCACGGTCAGGACGCCGGCGGCCAGCGGGCCGTCGACCGCGTTCTCCTGAAGGCTGAAGTGAAAGACGACGAGCGTCGTGACGCTGAAGAGCGCCATCGCGGGGATGACCTGGAAGGTCCGCAGCTCCAGGCGCAGCTCCTTGCGCAACAGCGCGCCGACGGCGGCGCGGGTCGAGGGCGGGTTGCGCGGCGCGGTCATCGATACAGCGCCCCGATCGCGTCGCGGTCCACGCTGCCCGCCGGCGCCAGCAGCTCGGTGCGCCCGGCGCGCAGGCCGAGCGCGAGGTCGGCGCCCTGCAGCCCGCCGACGGGATCGTGGCTGGTGACCACGCGCGTGCGCCCCGATGCCGCGCCGATCAACGGCTCGACCAGCTCGGCGGCGTGCGGGTCGAGGTTGGCCGTCGGCTCGTCGAGCAGCAGGAGCTCAGGGTCGTGCAGGACGCAGCGGGCGACCGCGGCGCGCTGGACCATCCCGCGCGAGTAGGTGTGGACCGGATCGTCGGCGCGGTTGCGCAGGCCCACAGCCTCCAGCAGCTCCTCCACGCGCTCGTGCGGGGCGCCGTGCAGGCGGGCGTGGAAGCGCAGGTTCTCGCGCGCGGTGAGGTCGCGGTAGAGGAGGCTGGCGTGGCCGAGGAAGCCGATCCGGCCGCGGACGGCCCAGCCTTGGTCGGGGAGCGCGGAGCCCAGGACGGTCGCGGTGCCGGCGTGGGGTCTCAGGAGGGTGGCGAGGACGCGCAGCAGCGTGGTCTTGCCGGCGCCGTTGGGGCCGAAGATCACGAGCGTCTTTGCGGTCTCCAGCGTCAGCGAGACGTCGGCCAGGGCCTCGCGGTCGCCGTAGCGCCGCGTCAGCCCCGCCAGCTCAATGGCTGGGTTCGCCATCTTGGCGTTGCAGCGTGCCCACGGCGTGCTCGAGCACGGGGGCGATCACGGGAAAGAGCTGGCCGATGGCCTTCGGGCTGCCGGGGAAGTTGACGATCAGCGTGCGGTGCGCGATCCCCGACACGCCGCGCGAGAGCATCCCCATCGGGGTGTGCTTGGCCGACTCGGCGCGCAGTGCCTCGGCGATGCCGGGCGCCTCGCGTTCGATCACCGCGCGCGTGGCCTCCGGCGTGATGTCGTCGGCCGTGAAGCCCGTGCCGCCGGTGGTGAAGATCAGCGCGAAGCCGTCGTCGACGTAGTGATGCAGCCGATCCTCGATCAGGCTGTAGTCGTCGGGGACGACCTCCATCGCCTCGACGTCGGCGCCGGCCTCCTCGGCCAGTTGGGCGAGCAGCGGGCCGGACTCGTCCTCGCTCGCGCGGCGCGAGACGGAACTCGAGACGGTCAGCACGCAGGTGCGCATCGGCTCGGAGACTAGACCCGTGGGGTTACATGAGCTTTGTCAGCGACTGGCTGGTCATGACGTAGCCCCACGGTCCGGGTCCGTCGTTGGCCACGATGCGCTCGATACCGGGCCAGTGCTTGACGACCATCGCGAGGTGTCCCCAGGTCGGAAGGTCGCGTTTGCCGCCGAGCCAGAACACCCGGAGGCCGACTTCGCGGAAGCGCTCGATCTCCTGCGGTCTGGTGCGGATCTTCTTGTCGCGGATGAGTACGACGAGGTCGCGTTCTGCCACCGCCGGCATCCATTCGATGTCCGGTGTTCCGAAGGGGCATTCAGGGATGAGGTGATGCCCGACATGGATGGTGTCCTTCCGGGCGGCGCAGAGGGTCTTCCCGAGGCCGACGGCGCTCTCGTCAACGTAAAAGCGCAGCGAGTCCCGATCTGCGGTCATCCTCTGCTGCCGCGAGTCTTACGATGCTCGCAGCAGCTCGAAGCGGACAGCCTCATCGACTGTCGAGCGCTTCAACTCGTACGTTTCGGCGATCATCTCGGTCGTCTCGCCGGCACCGAACAACTCGGCGATCACCTCGGTTCGTACGCCGCGTACAACGGGCTCGCCGAATCCGATCAGTGGATCGACGACGACCTCGCGAAGCTCGGACCTCGGTCGGATCCGCACCAGTTCGGCGGTCTCGGACTGGTCGGTCCATTCGAGGGACTCTCGGAAGCCTTCGGCCTCATCGGACCACTCAGGCACGGTCTGCCCGGTCCGACGTACCACGAGAGCAAGGCGACTTTCGAGCCCGACGCGCTCCTGCACCTCCTGGACAAGCTCGCGTCCATGAGGCCGCAGCCAGGTTCGGGCCGATGCAAGCGGGTACTGGGTGTTGAGCTCCTCTCGCAGCCCGGCGATGACGGGCCGCATGCGAATGAGCGGCACGCCGGCATCGCGGTACTCAGCCAAGAGTCGTGTTTCAACGAACTCGCCCCACGTAGCGATGCTGACGCCGGTGGAAGACTCGCGAACGACCGGCTCATAGGACTTGCTGGCGCGTGTGTAGCCGTCGATCCACCGACGAGCCGTGCCGGCGCGCAGGCAGAGGAGC
The DNA here is from genome assembly GCA_963731005.1 of uncultured Conexibacteraceae bacterium. Taxonomy (GTDB): domain Bacteria; phylum Actinomycetota; class Thermoleophilia; order Solirubrobacterales; family Solirubrobacteraceae; genus Baekduia. The sequence goes on from CAVSTZ010000002.1 coordinate 1,066,479, forward strand.
CGATCGACCTGGCTGAAGCCGTATGTCGGACGGTCCAAGAGGTTGATGACATCACCGGACATTGCGGCTTGCAGTCTCTCATGGACTGCCGCGGACCGTGTAGGGCGGTGGCAGTCGTGCATTCGCCCGGTTCGCCAGATACACAGCCTGAGCTTTCGCTCCAACCGGCTGCATCAGAATCTCCCGGCGTTCAGCGCCGCCACGTGCCGCCGGCGCCGCCGGTCTTCTCCAGCAGGACGACCTCTTCGATCGCCACGCCGCGCTCGACGCCCTTGACCATGTCATAGACCGTGAGCGCCGCGACCGACGCCGCGGTCATCGCCTCCATCTCGACACCCGTGCGCGCGGTGACGCTCGCCGATGCCGTGATGGTGACCGTCCCGGCCTCGACATCCACGACCACGTCGACATCCACGTGATCGAGTCCCATCGGATGGCAGAGCGGGATCAGCTCACCCGTCTTCTTGGCCGCCATTATCCCCGCGATCCGCGCAACACCCAGCACATCGCCCTTCGGTGCATCTCCGGCCGCGACGACCCTCGCCGTCTCCGGCGCCATCCGCACCACCGCCTGCGCCACCGCCCGCCTCTCGGTCACCGGCTTGCCACCGACATCGACCATCCGCGCATCGCCATGCTCGTCGAGGTGCGTCAGGCGGTCGGACATCTCGTCGACTCTAGACGCCCGGCGCGGTGTCCGACGTGGTGACAAAGCTTATTTGGCCAACGGCCTGTTGGCCAAATAAGCCATTGAGACTGATCCACACCGTCGTCGTAGACGACGCCCGCTGCTCGAAATCTCGTCCGGTCGCGCAAGTCAGCGCTGGCGGGTGAAACGGCGACTTCCAGGTCGAGAACCGACGCCGTCGCTCAACGCAATCCGCGACGGCGATTCGAGTTCGTGGGTCGTTGGGGGCGTAGACGCCGTTCGGAGGGATCTCACGGCGATGCGACCGTAATTACAGGCCGGCCTTCTTGAGGGCCGCTGTCGTGAGCGCTGACCGTTTTGCAGCCGTGGCCGCACTGACCTTGTTCTTGGTCATGTACTCCTGGAGCGTTGCTCGGGCGACATCAACCGCCGCCTCGATTTCCGCGTCCGCAACGGCGTCGCTCTTGATCTTGACAATCGTGCTGGCCTTCTCCGGGCGAAAGCCCATGTGCTTGGTTGCGACAAGGCACGTAACGAGCCAACGAAGGTCGGTGCGTTCGGCGGTAGAGGCAGACCTCAACAGCGTCCGATCGATCTTGCGCTGCAGGCGGGCGACCTCTAGAAACCCGTCGAGAGGAATCTGTTCATCGAACACTGCGTTCGCGTTGGACTCGCTTTTCAGCAGGGCGGATGGCTTGGAGCGGCTGTCGTGAGGTTTCCCAAGGCCCATGGCCATAACTGCCTGACCCAGTTCGTTGATCCCGATGATCCGATCAGCCGGACGTCCGAGATTCCTGTAATAGCCCTTGCGACGATCGTAGTACCAATCGTTGGCTCGAAAATACTGCTCGATATCCCGGTGAATCGGCTTGGTCGCGAGGAGCGATGCATGGTCAACCGGCGTCTGACTGTTTGTAGCGCGGATGACCGCGTCGCGGGCCTCGGCCGAGGTCGTTGGGATGACGCGGACCAGCACGCGATGGTCTTTAGCCCCTGGGGTTCCGTCCGAGTCCTTGAAGGCGCGATAGATCGTCTCCGAGGTTTGCAGGCCGTTCACGATCTGCAAACTTGTCAACGCAATCGCTTTTGACTCGATTCCAGCGTTCTCACAGACAATCGTCACACCATTGTTCAGCCACCAGAACTCGGCTTCGCTGGGCTCGTCTACAGACGTGCGGATGTTCTCATTGACTTCGGCTCGAGGTTGAAAAGCTCGGACGTTGTCGTCAAAGAGATGCTGGAGAAGGTCGCCCTCCTCGGACGTGATGAATTCGTAGTAGTCGCTAAGACTGGCCAGCGCGATGAATCCGTTGCTGACGGGCACCACCTCGCTGACGACCAGCTTGGCGTTGTACGAGGCCGTTCGAGAAGCAAGACGGCTGAGATCGGGAGCACTGAGTGTGAGTATCCGTGCTGTCACCGACAGGCCCGGAAAGATCTTGGAGAGCTCGTCCTCGGCGGCAGAGCATTCCGCGACGTATGCGGGGTCGCTCGTAGGCTCGCTCGCGCCGGTCGCATAGACGAACGTAACGCTGATCTTGGGGCTCGACGTAATGTGCCGGGCCACTAGTCGCCGAAACTTTGAGAACTGACCACGAACGCGTTCGTTAAAGATGGCGTTGATGGATGAGTCGTCGGGCTCAAGAGAGAGATCCGCGAGGCGCTTGATCGTGTCCTTCGCGGTGGTCAGCCGGATGCCGCTCTGCGCCTTCTTGAGCTTCGTCTGGAAGCAGAAGATCTCGATGGCTGCCCCCTGACTCGGCCTGTTAGCTGTCGGCTCGAGGAACGGGCTGTCCTCTCGCACGATCTCTCCGTGGAGAAAGATGAAGACCGAGTCAACGCCGCCGTCTAGCGTGCCGTCGACGTTCGCATCTTGCAGATCGTCGTCTGCGAGTCCTCGATCCCGAAGAACGGCATCCGCCGTGAACCGCTCAAATGCCGAGTCTTCGTCCTCGATCCATTCGTTGGTGTCAGACAGATACCCGCGGTCGCGCGCCCATTCTTCAAAATGGATACGGAGGATTCGCTGTGCGTTCTCGGTCATCGGGAAGGCATACAAGCACACAAGATGGTGTTTGGATCGGTGCGATCTCGCATCCACCGGTAACCACGCCAACGGTGAGCTGGCCTGCTGGCGAGTGCGCTCAAGCGACCCGGATGAGCGTCTGTCGTCTGTTGCCTACGCCGTCGCCGGCGCGTACTGCGTCTTGGCGCGCTCGATGAGGTCGAGCAGCTGGGCTTCGTCCCCGGCGCGGATCAACGCGATGGGGTCGGGTGAGCCGTTGACGATGGACTCGAAGAAGTCCTTGCGGTCCTGGTAGGTGGGCAGGGTGCCCTTGGCCCAGCCGCGGACGTCGTTGAGCATGATCGCCAGGCGCGCGTAGTCCTCGCCGAACTGGGCGGAGATCTCGCGCTTCATGCGCTTGGCCAGCGCGGGGGAGGCCCCGGCGGTGGAGATCGCGATGGCCAGTGGGCCGGTGCGGACGATCGCCGGGAGGATGAAGTTGCACAGCGGCGGGACGTCGACGATGTTGACCAACATGGCGCGGCGCTCGGCGTCCTCGTAGATCGCGATGTTGGTGTCGGTGTCGTCGGTGCAGGCGATCACCATGAAGATGCCTTCGAGGTCCTCGGGGCCGGCGTAGGAGCGCTGCTCCCAGCGGATCGAGCCCTCGCGCGCCAGCTCCTCGAGCTCCGGCCCGATCTCCGGCGAGATCACGGTGACGTCGCCGTCGCAGGCGAGCAGGCCCTCGGCCTTCTCCAGCCCCAGCGCGCCGCCACCGATGACCAGGCAGCGCCGCCCGCGCAGCTTCAGGCAGGCGATGTAGAAGGGCGTGTCCAGCATGTCGCGCACGCAGGTCTGGTCGCAGACCCCGCGCTTGAACTGGCAGACGCACTCCTTCCCTTCATATGCGGCGGCAGGCATCTCGAACAGGGTAGACGGCCGTACCCTGGGACAGAGCACACGATGGCGCCCTCGTACTTCACCGACGACTCCCTGCTGCGGCGCGTTCATCGCGAGAAGGTCGTCGCGCTGTCGGGCCCGCGCGCGCTGCTGATGATGGCCGCCCATCCGGTGGCGTTCGAGGGGTTCTTCATGGCGACGGGCTCGCTCGACGACCCCTACAAGCGGCTGCGTCGTACCGCCGAGGTGATGGACGCCGTGGCCTGGGGCCCGAAGGCCGAGGCCGACCGCAAGACCCGGCGCGTGCGCACCATGCACGCTCGCGCCTCCGGCGTCCTGCCCCACGCCGCCGGCCGTTTTCCCGCCGGCACGCCCTGGGCGGCAGACGATCCGGAGTTGTTGTTGTGGATCATCGCCTGCCTGGTCGACTCGGCCGTGACGGTCTACGAGCGCTACGTGACGCGGCTGAGCCACGCCGAGCGCGACGCCTACTGGCAGGACTACCGCACTATCGGCCGGCTCTTCGGCCTGCGCGACGCCGACATGCCCGCGACCTGGGACGACTTCGAGGCCTACATGTCGGACATGCTGGCCTCGGGCGACCTGCTCGTGACGCCGACGGCGCGCACGGTCGGCATCGAGGTCGTGCTGCGTCCGCCGCTGCCGCTGAAGGTCCGGCCGCTGGTCGAGCTGGCGAACTTCATCACGGTCGGGATTGCTGCCGGGCTCGATCCGTCGTGGCTATGGCTTCTCGTGGGATCCGGCGCGCGCGATCGCCCTGCGCGGGGGCGCTGAGTACGTCAAGCGCGTGCTCGTGCCGCTGCTGCCGTCGAGCCTGCGCTACGTGCCGGCCGCGGCCTGAGGCGCGCCCGGCGCCCACTGCATCAACAGCAGTGCGCGCGTGCCGGCGCGCGCCTCGTAGAGGTGGGGCTCGTCGGCGGCAAAGGTCGCGTAGTCGCCGCCCGACAGGCCGACCTCGCGGCCGACCGGGCCGACCTTGAGCCCGCCGCGGGTGACGAAGACGTGCTCGCGCGTGCCGGGTCCGTGGCCGCCGGCGATGCGCGTCGAGCGCTTGGGCCATTGGGCCTCGTAGACCTCGACCGTCCCGCCGGGGGTGAAGCGCGCGATCAGCCGCAGGTCGTTGGCCGTCCCCGGGACCTCCGTCCCCTCGTCGTTGCGCACGACGGTCACCGGCACGGGGTCGGCGGCGGTGATGAGATCGCCCATCGGGATCTCCAGCGCGGCGGCCAACGCCGACAGCGTCTCGAGCGTCGGGTTGCCGCGGCCGCCCTCCAGCGCCGAGAGCGTCGCCTTGGCGACGCCCGAGCTCCGCGAGAGATCCGACAGCGACAGGCTCTGGTCGGTCCGCAGGCGGCGTAGGTTGGTCCCGACGACCTTGACAATTTCGTTCGGCATAGCGAACGTAGATACTAATGCAGCGAACGACCTATCTGGAGGGCGCCCGCCGGGCCTGGCCGCTGGCGGTGGCCGTCGGCGGCTTCGGCGTGACCTACGGCGTGCTCGCGCGACAGGCCGGGTTCGGCGCCCTGGCGACCATCGTCTTCTCGCTGACGACCTTCGCCGGGTCCGCCCAGTTCGCGGCCGTGTCGATCGTCGACGACGGCGGCACGGTGGTCGCCGCGATCGTCGCCGCGCTGCTGCTCAACGCGCGCTACCTGCCGATCGGGCTCTCGATCGCGCCGTGGCTGCCGGGCGGGCCGCTGACGCGCGCGGCCCAGGGGCAGGTGACCGTCGACGAGTCCTGGGCGGTCAGCCACCAGGGCGGCGGACGCTATGACCCGCGCCTGTTGGTCGGCGCGGGCGTGGCGATCTACCTGGCGTGGGTCGTCTGCTCGATCGTCGGCGTCGCGGCCGGCTCGGTGCTCGGCGACCCCGAGACGCTGGGGCTCGACGCGGCGTTCCCGGCGCTCTTCCTCGCCCTGCTCGCCGGCCAGATCCGGGAGCGACGGCTGCTGCTCGCCGCGCTGGGCGGCGGCGCGGTCGCGCTGGCCATGATCCCGCTGACGCCGCCGGGCGTGCCGATCGTCGCCGCGTCGGTCGTCTGCCTCGCCGGGCTGGGCCAGAGGCCCCGCGCGTGAGCACCGACTGGATCGTGGTCCTCGGCGCCGGCGCCGGGACGCTCGTGCTCAAGGGCCTGGCGCCTGCGACGCTGGGCGGCCGCGAGCTGCCGGGGCGCCTGGTCGGCGCGATGGCGCTGCTGGGCCCGGCGCTGCTGGCGGCCTTGATCGTCACCAACACGTTCGCCGACGGTCGCGCGCTGACGCTCGACGCGCGCGCCGCCGGCCTGGGCGCCGCGCTCGTCGCCGTGGCGCTGCGCGCGCCGGTGCTGGTGGTGATCCTGGTCGCCGCAGCGACCGCCGCCGGCCTGCGCGCCATCTCCTAGCCGTCGCTTTCCCGGTGTAAAGCGATGCACTTTCGTACACATGCCGTTCCTGCCAATCCGGCATGTCTAGGTTCCGCCTCCTCAGGTCCAGCGGCGGGAGGCGCCGGTCAAGGGGGCGGAAGCGTTCTCACTTTCGCCGCAGCGTTCTCAATGTGCGTGCCGCCACGGTGAGCGCGGGAGCCGCGCCATCGCGGAGCCCGCGCTCACGGTCGGCATCGCGCGTCGAGCGCAGCCGCGCCACGGTGCGCACCGTGCGGGCCAGCGCGCGGTCATAGGGAAACCACCAGAACGCCTTGCCGCGCGGCGGATCCCACGTGATGACCTTCGGCTCGGCGCAGGTGCGCAACGCGATCGCCCCGCGGGCGCGCCCGATGCCCGAGCCGCGCACGCCACCCCACGGCAGCTGCGGGGCGCTGCGGGCGACGTGGTGGTCGTTCATCCACACCATGCCGACCTTCAGCTCCCGGGCGATGCGTCCGCCCTTGTAGCGATCGGCGGTCCACACCGAGGCGCCGAGGCCGAGCGCGCTGTCGTTGACGGCGGTGATCGCGTCCTCCTCGCGGTCGACGACCGTCACGACGACGACGGGCCCCGGGGCCTCCTCGCGCGCCAGCCGCGCGCCGGCCGGCACGCCGGTCAGGACGGCGGGCGCGCAGAAGGCGCCGCTGAAGCCGGGCACGTCCACCGGCCCGCCGCAGTGCAGCGTGGCGCCCTGGTCGACGGCGTCGGCGAGCAGCTCGACCACGCGCCCGAGCCGCTCGCCGCCGACCAGCGGGCCGATCTCGGTCTCCGGGTCACCCGGATCGCCGACCCGCAGCGTGCGTGCCCGCGCGACCAGACCGGCGAGCAACGCGTCGGCGACCTCGCGCAGCACGTAGACGCGCTCGATCGAGCCACCCGACTGCCCCGCGTTGGCAAAGGCGCCCCAGGCGATGCCCTCGACGGCGCGGGCGATATTGGCGTCGGCGCAGACGATCGCGGCATCGGCCCCGCCCAGCTCGGCGACCACGCGCTTGACGCCGCGCGCGCACTCCTCCAGCACCTTCGCGCCCGCGAGCGACGAGCCGGTGAAGCGCACCTGCGCGACCGGCGCCTCGACGAGCGCGCCGCCCGTCGCCGCGTGGCCCTGGACGACCTGCAGGAGCCCGGGCGGCAGGCCTGCGCGTGCGAAGACGCGGGCGATTCGCGCGCCGCTGAGCGCCGCGTGCGGCGAGGGCTTGAGCACGACGCCGTTGCCGGCCATCAGCGCGACGGCGACGTCGCCCAGTGGTGTGGCGAAGGGCTCGGCGGCGGGGCCGAGCACGGCGACGACGCCGAGCGGCTCGTAGCTCCAGCGCGCGCGGGTCAGCGGGTGCAGCGCACGCGACAGGGCGGCGCGCTCGCCCGAGAGGATCCGCGGGCCGGCCTCACCCAGCCACTGGAGCGTCTCGATCGCGGGGAACAGCTCACCGATCTCGACCTCCGTGCGCGGCCGTCCCTGCTCGCGGCAGATCAGGTCGACCAGCTCGTCGGCCTCGTCGATCACCGCCTGGGCGGCGCGCGCCATGTAGCGCGCACGATCGCTGAGGCGCAGCTGCGCCCACAGCCCCTGCACCGCGCGCGCCTCCGCGACGGCCTGCAGGACGTCGTGCTGGGACGCGATCGCGACCGTCCCGAGCGCCTCGCCGGTGGCGGGCGCGATCGAGCTGAGCGTCATCCGTCCAGCCCCCGCGCGCGCCGGATCGCCGCGACCCGCTCGGCGAACGGCGCCTCCTGGCCGTCGGGCGCGTAGAAGCGCAGGCCCTCCAGGCCGGGCGGCATGACCTCCTGGGGCGAGACGTGGCCCGGACGGTCGTGCGGGTAGTCATAGCCCTCGTCGGCCAAGGGTCCGGAACGGAGATAGGCGGGCGGCGCCTGGGCGCCGTGCTCGCGCACATGGGCGCGCGCGGCGCCGAGCGCCTTGTAGGAGGCGTTGGACTTGGGCGCGAGCGCGAGGTAGACGGCGCACTGGGCCAGCGCGTGGGCGCCCTCGGGCAACCCCACCAACTCGATCGCCGCGGCGGTGGAGGTCGCGACCATCAGCGCCCGTGGGTCGGCGTTGCCGATGTCCTCGGAGGCGAAGATCACCATCCGCCGGACGATGAAGCGCGCGTCCTCGCCGCCCTCCAACATGATGGCCAAGTAGTAGAGCGAGGCATCGACGTCGCTCGCGCGCGTGGACTTGATCCACGAGGAGATCAGGTCGTAGTGCTGGTCGCCGGCGCGGTCGTAGCGCACGGCCTTGCGCTGCAAGGCGCTCTCGGCGCCGGCGAGGGCCACGCTGCCTTCGGGTCCAGCGGTCTCGGCCGCCAGCTCCAGCGCACCCAGCGCGCTGCGCGCGTCCCCGCCGCTGCGCTGGGCCAGGAACGCCACGGCCTCGTCGTCGATCGTCACCTCGCCCAGCTCACCGCGCTCGATCGCACGGCGCAGCAACGTCTCGACGTGCTCGGCGGTCAGCGAGCGCAGCTCCAGCACCTGCGAGCGCGACAGCAGCGCGCCGTTGACCGAGAAGTAGGGGTTCTCGGTCGTCGCGCCGATCAGCGTGACCAGGCCCTCCTCGACGGCGGGCAGCAGTGCATCCTGCTGGGCCTTGTTGAAGCGGTGGATCTCGTCGAGGAAGAGGACCGTGGCGCGGCCTGGGTGGGTGGGCCCCTGTCGCCGCTCGCGTGCGCGTTTGATCACCTGCGTCACTTCCGCCTTGCCCGCCTGGACCGCGCTGAGCTCCTCGAAGGCCGCGTCGGCGCTGGTGGCGACGATGCGCGCGAGCGTCGTCTTGCCGGTGCCGGGCGGCCCGTGCAGGATCATCGAGAACGGGCGGCCGTGCTCGATCGCCACGCGCAGCGACGAGCCCTCGCCGAGCACGTGCTCCTGGCCGACGAGCTCGGCCAGGGTGCGCGGGCGCATACGTGCGGGCAGCGGAGCGTTGGGATCGGCATCGGCCCCGGACTCGGACCCACCCATCCCGTCGCCGAAGGAGAACAGCTGATCGGACACGGCCGCCAGGATCGCAGCCCGCGCGGCCGGCGGTCGACCGCGGAGCGTTACTGTCTTGCGCCATGGCCCTTGAGGAGCGTGCTGTCGAGCTGCTGCGCCGGCTCATCCGCCACCGGACGGTCAACCCGCCGGGGGACGAGCGGGCGGTGCAGGAGGAGCTGGCCGTCCTGTTTCGCGACGCCGGCTTCGAGGTCGAGCTGCGCGGCCGCACGCCGGAGCGCCCGAACCTCGTGGCGCGCCTGCGCGGCGCCGCCGACGGGCCGGTGCTCGGGTTGCTGTCGCACGTCGACACCGTCCTGGCCGACCCGGCCGAGTGGCAGCGCGACCCGTGGTCGGGCGATCTGGTCGATGGCGAGGTCTGGGGCCGGGGCGCCCAAGACATGAAGTCCCAGACCGCGGCGGAGGTCGCCGCGGCGCTCGACCTGGCCGAGTCCGGCTGGCGCCCCGCCCACGGCGACCTGCTGGTGATCGTGGTCGTCGACGAGGAGAACGGCGGCGGCGAGGGCGCGATCTGGCTGACCGAGACCCACCCCGAGCTGGTGCGCTGCGACTTCCTGCTCAACGAGGGCGGCGGCACGGTCATCCCGCACGGCGACCAGCGCCTCTACGGCGTGTGCACGGCCGAGAAGGGCGTCTTTCGCTTCTCGCTGACGACCCGTGGACGGGCCGGCCACGCCTCGATGCCCAACGTCGCCGACAACGCGCTGCCCAAGCTCGCGCCGCTGCTCGACGCGCTGGCCAACCGCCGGCCCGAGCAGGACATGACCGAGGCGCCGCTCGGGCTGCTGGCCGCGCTCGACCTGCCCGACGTCGAGGCGCTGCGCGCGGTCAACCCGCCGCTGGCGGCCTTCTTCGAGCCGATGGCTGCGGTGACCTTCGCGCCGACCATCATCAGCGCGGGGAGCAAGATCAACGTCATCCCGAGCAGCGCGACGCTCACCGTCGACTGCCGCGTCCCGCCCGGGCACGCGCGCGAGACCGCGGCGCGGCGACTGCGCGAGGTGATCGGCCACGAGGACGGCTACGAGGTCACCTGGCTGGAAGAGGTCGTCGGCAACGGCTCGCCGGTCGCCTCGCCGCTGATGGACGCGATCACCCACTGGCTCGGGATCGAGGACCCGGACGGCCGGATCGTGCCGACGATGCTCCCGGCCTACACCGACTCGCGCGCGTTCCGCGACGCCTTCCCGGAGTGCGTCGCCTACGGCTTCTTCCCTCAGCGCGAGATGACGCTCGGCGAGATGTGGCCGCTGGTCCATGGCAAGGACGAGCGGATCAAGGCGGCCGACGTGGGCTTCGCGGCGCGCGCGTACAAGGCGATTGCCTTGGAGCTGCTGGGCTGACCGTCGGTCATGTGTCCAGGTCGGGCGCGATGACCATGTATCCGGGCGGGGGTCGGTCGATGGGAACAGCAGCGGCGAGCCGGTTGCGGCCGCCGTCCTCGCTTCAGCCTCGCCATGCTCCCCGCCCTTCCCCCAGGGCGTCGCTGGTCGGTGCGCGCCGCGCTGCTCGCGTCGGCGACACTGGCCGCGCTCGCTCCCTCCGCCTCGGCCGATGTCTCGGTGCCTGGTGCCCGGCTCTCGGGGATCAGCAGCCCTGACGCGATCGTGGCCGATCGCGCGGCGCTCGGCGGGCGCGTCGCACGGCTGCGCTCCACGCGGACGACGAGTACGACGGTCAAGCTCGATCGGCCCGCGTCGGCGATCGCCGTGCAGGTGCGCGGGACGGCGTGCGGTGGCGCCCCGTCGCTGCGGCTCGTGGTCGACGGCGCGAAGTCCGCGGCGCGGACGGTGTCGGACGGCGGCTACGCGACGCTGACGATTCCGCGCGTGCTTGCGGCCGGTCGCCATCGCATCGGCGTGGCCCTCGCGTCGGCGTCCAAGAGCAAGCACTGCCGTCGGGCGGTGCTGGTCGACACGATCAAGGTGAAGGTCGAGGCTCCGGCGTCGAAGCTCGCCGAGCCGGCCGCCGCCGACGAAGCGCCGCCTGCCGTCGCCGGCACGCTCGCCGCCGTCGTACCGCCGCTCGCGCCGCTGTCCCCGATCACCACGCCGATCGCGCCGACCACGCCCACGTCGGCGCAGCCGAGCGCGACGGAGCCGCCTGCCACGGCGACCCCGTCGACGACCGAGCCTCCCTCGACGACCGAGCCTCCCTCGACCACGGAGCCGCCGTTCACCACGGAGCCGCCGTCGACCACCGAGCCACCCTCCACGACCGAGCCGCCGTCCACCACGCCGCCTCCGCCGGTCGACGCGCGCCCGCGTCTGCGCTGGGCGCCGCCGGCGGTGACCGCGCCGACGACGCTCGTCGTCCCGCAGGGTGACAAGTCCTACACGTTGGACACGACCAAGGACTACATCGTCGACCTAGGCGCCGTCACCCACAACGGGACGGTCAGGATCATCGGCGGCCACAACGTCGTCATGATCGGCGGCCGGATCGCCTTGCCGCAGATGTCGGCGACCCCGCTCGGGTTGGGCATCAAGAACAGCACGGGCACCGTCCACGTCGAGGGCGTCGAGTTCGATGGCACCAGCGGCCGCGAGATGGACGCGATCCAGATCGTCGCGCCGGATGCCGTCGTGCAGGTCGAGAACGTCCGCGCCAACGGCCTGCTCGGCACCTACGACACCAACCACACCGACGTGATCCAGCCGTGGGGTGGGGTCCGCGCGCTGCGCGTCGATCGCCTCAGCGCCGACTCCAACTACCAAGGCATCTTCACGCGGCCCGATCAGGGCGCCATCGGCTCGGTCGACCTGCGCCACGTCGACCTGACCTTCAACAACAGCCAAGCGACCTCCTCGGGCGGCTACCTGTTGTGGATGACGACCGGCTGCGACATGGCGCCGACGACGCTGTCAGACGTCTTCATCCAGCCGCGCTCCGGCAAGTCGGTCGGCACCGCCGTCTGGCCGCCGACGAGCGATCCCACCTGCCCGGCACGGCTGGCCGACAACCTGGTCACCTGGCCGAGCCTCCCGGTCAGCGGTGCGGTGACGGGCGGTGCGCCGACGGACGGCGCCTTCGTCCCGACGGGCGTCGCCGGCCCTGGCTACGTCTCGCCCGGTTACGAATCGGTGACCTAGGCGATGGCCGCCTTGCCTCGAGCCGCCTGACCGATGACACTGCGCCGGTGCGCGTCGTCCGTTCCGCGACCCTTGTCGCTGCCGTTGCGCTGGTCCTCGCGGTGACGACGTCGCTCGCCGATCCGGCGTCCGATCGCACCGTCGGGTCCGCGCCGGCGTCGGCCTTTGCGGGTGACCATCACGTCAAGGTCATCCGTCTGGTCGGTCACGCCGACCGGTTGGCCGTCCGCCTCCGGCTGCGCTGCGGGAAGGGCACGACGGCGCTACTGACGCTCGACCGGCGCACGGTCGTGCGCCGTCGCATCGTCACGCGCCGCGCCCGAGAGATCACGGTGGCCTTCGTCACGCCGGCCGGACGTCATCGCGTCGCGCTGACCTCGCGCGGCGGGACGAGCGCCCGGTGCCACCGGCCCTTGGGCACCGGTGCGGTGCGGTTCTTGGCGCGCGATGACGGCGGCGGCCCGGCCGGCGGCCGGCATCCTTCGACGGGCGCGGCGCCCGGGGCCGGGGCGACCACGGGCACGACGCCCGTCGACCCGGGCACGTCGCCACCGGCGACCACGCCGCCGGTCGCTCCCGCGCGCCCCAAGCTCGCCTGGGCGCCGCCGACGCTGTCGTCGCCCACGACGATCACCGTGGCGCAGGGTGACCAGCGCATCAGCCTCGACACGACCAAGGACTACATCATCAAGCTGGGCTCCTCGACCCACACCGGAGGGGTCGGTCTCAGCGGCGGCCGCAACGTCGTCGTGATCGGTGGTCGGATCGCCCTGTCCGCCGGCTCGGACATGGCCGTCGGGCTGGGCGTCAGCAACGCCGTGGGCACGGTGCACGTCGAGGGCGTGGCGTTCGACGGGGCGTCCGGACACGAGTTCGACGCGATCCAGATCAACGCGCCCAAGGCCACGGTGCAACTCGAGAACATCCGCGCCACGGGCCTGCGCGGTAGCTATGACACCAACCACACTGATGTCGTCCAGCCGTGGGGTGGCGTGGCCCGGCTGCGGGTCGATCGCCTCACGGCCAGCACCAACTACCAGGGCATCTTCGACCAGCCCGACGTAGGCCCGCTCGGCCCGGTCGACCTGCGCCACGTCGACCTCGCCTACGACAACGCGGGCGCGAAGACCGGCGGGTACCTGCTCTGGTTCACCAAGGGGTGTGACGCCGCCAAGACGGCGCTGACCGAGGTGTACGTCAAGGGCCGCCCGGGATCGAGCCTGGGCTCGACCGTCTGGCCGCCGACGGGCCAGGCGACGAACTGCCCGGCCGTCGTGTCGGGCGACACCGCCGCCTGGCCGTCGCTGCCGATCACCGGGGTCGCACGCTGGGGCGCGCCCGCAGGCGGACCGTTCGTGCTGCCGGGCGATGCCGGCACCGCCTATCGTCCGCCGGGCTACAACTGAGCGCAGCACATGGCTCCGTTATTTGGCCAAGTGGCTGGCTTCCACCCCGGTTGGGCGCAGCGGCCGTCGATATCACCACGAATGCCGTCCTTCCGTCTCCACAGACTCCGCATGTCCTGGCGCCTGAGCTTGCTCGCCGTCGCCGCCCTGCTCGTGATCCCGGCCGTCGCCACTGCCGACGTCACGGTGACCACCACGCCGGGCGAGTCGTTCACCTCGTCGGCCACCAACGTCCGCTCGCTGGCCGACACGGCGGCCGAGGGCGGCAAGACGCTCGCGATGTACTCGGCCGGAACCGCGCAGGCGACCGTCACGTCGGCCACGGCCGCCGGTTCGATCGCGGTCCGCGTGCGCGGCACCCAATGCGACGGCGCGCCCACGCTGCAGGTGACCGTCGACGGCGTCAAGGTCGTGACCTTCACCGTCGCCGCGACCAAGTACTCCAACTACACGGTCGCCAAGAGCCTGCCCGCCGGCTCGCACACCATCGCGCTGGCGCTGACCAACGACCACAGCAGCGCGTCGTGCGATCGCAACGTCTACGTCGACACCGTGCGCACGCTGAACTCGTCAACTGCCGCCGTGGCGGCGGTCGCGGTCTCCACGAAGCTCCGCTGGCCCGCGCCGACGCTCACGGCGCCGACGACGATCGCCGTCGCCCAGGGCGACCAGACCTACACCTTGGACAAGACCAAGGACTACGTGCTGGCCCTCGGCACCACGACCCACCAGGGCAACCTCACGATCAGCGGTGGACGCAACGTGGTCGTCAAGGGTGGCGCGATCGCCTTGCCCGCGACCTCGACCAAGAAGACCGCGCTCAACATCGTGGGCAGCGTCGGGATCGTGCAGGTCGAAGGCGTTCTGCTCGACGGGACAACCCACGAGATGGACGCGATCCAGATCAACGCACCCGCGGCGATCGTGCAAGTGGAGAACGTGCGCGCCATCGGGCTGCTCGGCTCGTTCGACACCAACCACACCGACGTGATCCAGCCGTGGGGCGGCGTCAAGGACCTGCGTGTGGATCACCTGACCGCGGACTCCAACTACCAGGGCATCTACACCCGTCCTGACCAAGGCGCGATCGGGTCGGTCGAGCTACAGAACGTGGATCTCACGTTCAACTCCGCCAAGGCGACGTCCGCGGGCGGCTACCTGCTCTGGATGACCGACGGCTGCACGATGGCGCCGACCACGCTCGCCAACGTCTACATCACGCCACGCTCAGGGACGAGCCTCGGCTCGGCGGTCTGGCCGGCCACCAACGACGCGTCGTGCCCGTCGAAGCTCACGGGCAACACCGTCAGCTTCCCCAACCTGCCGGTCACCGGCGGCGTCATCGGCGGCGCGCCGCCGACCGGCGCGTTCGTCCCGGCGGGCAAGGCGGGCACCGCGTACGTCGCTCCCGGCTACCAGTGATCCCGGGCCAGACGCAGCCGCCGGCTGACGAAGTACGCCATTCCGGAGGTTGACGGTCCGATTCGGTGGGTAGCGTTCGCCGATCATGCTGATCGTCACAATCATCGTGGCGGCGTGGTGTCTCGCCGCGCTCTCCGTCTGGGCCCTCGCCGCCATGGCGGCTCATGGGGACAGACACCTCCACAGCCCCGATGACGGGCAGCTGCAGCGCGCGATCGGTGAGTGGCGGCGGACTCGGCCGGCGCTACTGGGTGCCGGCCGCGCGGCCTGTGCCGTCCGCCCTCGCGAGCACAGCGTCACAGAGCGCGTGCCAGCCCGCGCAGATCTCGTCGACCGACATCTCGCGCACATCGCGCTGGTAGAGGAACGGCTGGGCGCTGAGCGGCCCGAGTAGCGCGTCGACGAGGTACTCGTGGTGCTCGGTCTCGCCCAGCGCCTGACGCAGGAGCAGCGAGACGTGGGTGCGGTAGAAGGCGTAGACCGGATGGTCGTAGCGCTTGCCGCCGGCCAGCAGTTCGCCGGCCTGGATGTAACGAGCGTGGCCGTCGAGGAATTTCAGCACGCCCTCGCCGAAGGCGTGCAGGCGCTCGGCGGGCGGGGCGCCAGGGCCGAGCGGTGCGGCGCCGCGGATCAGGTCATCCTGGAACGCCTGCTCGGGCTCGGAGATCAGCGCGCGCAGCAGCGAGGAGCGGTCCCCGAAGCGGCGGTAGAGCGTGCCCTTGCCGACGCCGGCCTCGGCCGCGACGTCGTCCATCGACATGCACTCGATGCCCTTTTCCTCGATCAGCCGCGCGGTCGCGCAGAGGATGCGCTCACGGTTGCGGCGCGCGTCGGCGCGCTCCCGCTCGGCCGGTGCGGGGCCCGACATCGGAAGCTCGAAGGGTGGCGCCACATGGAGCACCTTAAACCGCCTGGGAGTCCCGGGCTCCCACCCGTGCGGCCAGCACGCCGAGCAATTCCTCGAGCGCGGTGCGCAGATCGGGCTCGACCAGATGGCCGTCGTCGCCGAAGGCGCCCGAGGCCTGGCCGACCGGCAGCTCGCCGTCGAGCACATCGGCGCCGATGATGCCCAGGACCTTCTTGGTCTCGGCCTGGGCCCAGACCGCGCCGAACAGGCCGGTGGAGGCGCCGAGCACCGCGACGGGCTTGCCGCGCAGCGCGTTGTCGGGGAAGGGGCGCGACGCCCAGTCCAGCGCGTTCTTGAGCACGCCGGGGATCGAGCCGTTGAACTCGGGGGTCGAGATCAGGACGCCGTCGGCCTCGGCGATCGCCTCGCGCAGGCGCGCGACGGCCTCGTGCTGAGGCTCGACGTCGAGGTCGGCGTCGTAGTGAGGCAGGTCCCGGAGGCCGTCATAGACCTCCAGCTCGACCCCGGACGGCAGCGAGAGCGCCGCCGCCCGGAGCAGGGCCGTGTTGTGGGACCCGCTTCGCAGGCTTCCGGAGAGGCCGAGGATGCGGATCGCGGACATGTGGCTCCTAGGCCTGCTTGACGAGCTGCAGGTCGACGGTGAGGGTGACGTCCCACGCGACGGCGTCGCCGCCGTTGGGAAGGGCGTTCTGCCAGTTGAGGCCGAACTCGCGACGGTCGACCGTGGTCGACAGCTCGAACGCGATGCGGTCGTTGCCGTAGGGATCGGCGCCGGCGGCGATGTTGCCCTTGGCGACGACGGACTTGGTGACGCCACGGATCGTGAGCTCGCCGGCGACCTCGCCGGTGCCGTCCGCGTTGACCGTGATGTCGGTCGAGCGGAAGGTGACCGTCGGGGTGACCTCGGCGTTGAAGAAGTCCTCGGTCAGCAGGTGGCCCTTGAAGTTGGGCTCGTCGATGGCGATCGAGGTGACGTCGGCCGAGCCGGTGAGGACGCCGTCGGCGTAGGCCGCGTCGTACTGCTCGAAGGAGCTGCGGAAGGTGGCCAGGCCGTTGTACTTGACGCCGAAGCCGATGGAGCTGTGGACGGGATCGAGGCCGTAGGTGCCGGCGGGGATCTCGGTGATCGTGGTGCTCATTGGGGTGCTCTCCTGGGGGTAAGATGTGGACTGTGGTCCGCTTATGGAGGACACTATAGCGGACTTCGGTCCGCTTGTGTCAAGTCAGCAAGCGACCGTCAAGGGTTCGCGGCTAGCGGCCGATGGAAGAGGACGTGTCTGCGTCCGCCTCTTCGTCTTCCCCTGCCCCGACGATCCCCGCGGCGACCACGGACGCCAAGGCGCCGGACCTCGGCACGCTTCAGGGCACGAAGACCAAGCCCCTGACGACGACCACCGTCGCGGTCCCCAAGCAGTCGTTCGCCGACAAGCTCCAGCAGTTCGGCACCGACTGGCAGGGCTTCGGCTCGCTGATCTTCATCGTCGTCATCGCCGTGGTCATGTGGCGTCTGCTCAAGACGATGCCCAAGACCAAGCCGGTCGAGATCAAGCCCGACGCCAACGTCGAGGTCGCCTGGTCAGACATCGCCGGCGTCGACGAGGCCAAGAAGGAGCTCCAGGAGGTCGTCGACTTCCTGAAGGACCCCGACCGCTTCGTCAAGATCGGTGCGCGCGTGCCCGCCGGCGTCCTGCTGCACGGCCCGCCCGGCACCGGCAAGACGCTGCTGGCCAAGGCCGTCGCCCACGAGTCCGGCGCGACCTTCTACGCGCAGTCGGCGTCCTCGTTCGTCGAGATGTTCGCCGGCCTCGGCGCCGCCCGCATCCGCCGCCTGTTCCGTGAGGCGGGCAAGCACGAGCCGGCCATCATCTTCATCGACGAGCTCGACGCCGTCGGCGCCCGTCGCGGCTCCGACAACAACTCCGAGCGCGAGCAGACCCTCAACCAGCTGCTGGTCGAGATGGACGGCTTCTCCTCCTCGGGTCGCGTCGTCGTGATGGCGGCCTCCAACCTGCTCGAGAAGCTCGACCCCGCGCTGCTGCGCCCCGGTCGCTTCGACCGCCAGGTCTTCGTCTCCCCGCCCGACGTCGAAGGCCGCCGGCGGATCCTCGCCGTGCACACCGCCAACAAGCCGCTGGCCGCCGAGCTCGACCTCCAACTGGTCGCCCAGCAGACCAGCGGCCTGTCGGGCGCCGAGCTGGCCAACCTCTGCAACGAGGCCGCGATCTTCGCCGCCCGCCGCGGCGCCGACACCGTCGGGCGCGGCGACTTCGAGGACGCGCTGGAGCGGGTCGTCGCCGGCGTGCAGTCCAACACCACGCTCAACGAGCACGAGCGCCGCGTCGTCGCCTTCCACGAGGCCGGCCACGCCCTGACCCGCGAGCTGCTCGACACCACCGAGCGCACGCACAAGATCTCGATCGTCCCGCGCGGCTCGGCGCTGGGGTTCGTCATGAACCTGCCCGACGAGGACAGCTACCTCAAGACGCGCGACGAACTCATCGACCAGATGACCGTCCTGCTCGGCGGGCGCGTCGCCGAGGAGATCGTCTTCGGCGCGGTGACCACCGGCGCGGCCAACGACCTGCATCGCGTCGCCGAGATCACCCACGCGATGGTCCACGAGTACTCGATGGGCACGTCGACCGCGGGCGTCCGCGCGGTGACCGACCACAACGTCGTCTCCGACCTCACCCGCCGCATCCGCGACGAGGAGCAGCAGGAGCTGGCCTTCGAGGCCCAGCGCGCCGCCTACGACCTCATCACCTCGCACCGCCCGAAGCTCGACGAGCTGGCGGCGGCCCTGCTCGAGCGCGAGACGCTGGACCGCGACGAGATCGACACCATCATGGCCGGCATCCCGCCGGTCAACCGCCGTCGGCCCTACGCGGTCCCCGCACCGCCGCAGCGCCCGCACATCGCCGCCGTCACCCCGCTGCCCCATCCGGGCGGCGAGGACGACAGCGCGGCGTAGGCGTCGCCGGCCGCTCGCGTCCCCTAATGTCGCGCGCCATGTTTGCGCGCATCGACCACGTGGGCGTCGCCGTCGAGGATCTCGACGCCGCCATCGCCCTCTACGAGAACACCTATGGGATGGAGCTCGTCCATCGCGAGACGGTGACCGAGCAGGGCGTCGAGGCCGTGCTGCTGGACGTCGGCGAGAACCACGTCGAGCTGCTGGCGCCGCTCGGACCCGACACGCCCGTCGGCAAGTTCCTGGCCAAGAAGGGTCCGGGGATCCATCACGTCGCCTACCAGGTGACCGACATCGACGCGACGCTGGCGGCCCTGAAGGCCGCCGGGACGAGGCTCATCGACGAGACGCCGCGGGTCGGCATCCGGGGCTCGCGGGTGGCCTTCCTGCACCCGGCGGCCAGCGGCGGGGTGTTGACGGAGATCGTCGAGCCGGCGCACTGAGCCAAGTAGGATCGCCGCCATGGCTCAGCGCATCTCGATCGGCTTCCACGCCAGCCCACCACTGGCGACCCGCGTCAGCGACGAGGAGCTGGATCGGCTCCACGGTGCCCTCGGTACCGAGGGCTGGCACGACGTCGAGGCCGAAGATGGGTCGATTCGTCTTAACCTTAAGCACGTCCTGTGGTTGCGCGTGGAGAAGGACGAGCAGCGGGTGGGATTCGGCATCGGGAGCTGAGCCGCCGCGCACTGCCTGCCCGTTCGGGCAGGCACTGTTGCCGCGCGCCGGGAAAGCCGTAACCTCCCGCGTGGGTGCGGCCCTCGATGGATTGTCGCGCTCATCACATCCATGGCCTGCACCGTCTCGCTCATCGTGCGCTGCTTCAACGAGGAAGCGCACATCGGACGTCTCCTGACGGGCGCGCTGCGTCAGACGCGACCGCCGGACGAGATCATCGTCGTGGACTCCGGGTCGACCGACGCGACGCTGGCCATCGCCTCCGCAGTTCGGCGTCAAGGTCGTCCACATCCGGCCGGGCAGCTTCTCCTTCGGCGGGTCGCTCAACCGTGGCATCGCGGCCGCCCAAGGCGATGTCTGCGTCTTTGCCAGCGCGCACGTCTACCCGGTCTACGACACCTGGCTGGAGCTGCTCGTCGCGCCGTTGGAGGAGGACGAGACCGTCGCCTTGTCCTACGGGCGTCAGGTGATCCCCGCGCACGGGCAGTTCTCCGAGGGGCGGCTGCTGGAGCAGTGGTTCCCCACGACCTCGAACCCCCGCCAGCGCGACCCGTTCTGCAACAACGCCAACTCGGCGATCCGCCGCGCGATCTGGCGCGACCTGCCGTTCGACGAGGACTTGACGGGCCTCGAGGACCTCGACTGGGCCAGGCGGGTGCTGGAGCAGGGCAATGTCCTGGCCTACTGCGCCGAGGCGCCGATCGTCCACGTCCACGACGAGGTGTTCAGCCAGATCGTCAACCGCTACCGGCGCGAGGCGATCGCCCACAAGGCGATCTATGACGACCAGGAGATGTCGGCGCTGCACGCGACGCGGCTCGCGCTCCAGAACGTCGTCCTCGACGGGCTGGCCGCCCGGCGCCAGGGCCGGCTTTCGACCGAGGCCCGCGGCATCGTCCGGTTCCGGCTCGGGCAGTTCTACGGTGCCTATCGCGGCTTCCGTCAGCACGGGCCCGTCTCCCGAACTGCTGCGCCGGCGCTTCTACTACCCGCCGAAGTCCGGGACCGCCCCGGCGTCCGACGAGCAGGCCGCCCCGGGCAACATCATCAACTACGACGAGCTGCCCAGCGAGGACCGCGCGTGAGCGCGTTCATCGACATCTCGATGCCGCTGCGCCCCGGGATGGTCGCGTGGCCGGGCAGCCCGAACGTCGAGGCGCCGTTGTTCCTGCGGATGGCCGACGGCGACCCGGCCAACGCGACGCGGCTGTCGCTCGACGTCCACTGCGGCACGCACGTCGACGCGCCGCTGCACCAGATCGACGGCGCCGCGTCGATGGCCTCGATGGCGCTGGAGGACCTCTGCGGGCCGGCGGTCGTCGTCGAGATCGGCGACGCCAGGCGCATCGGGCCCGCCGAGCTGGCCGCGGCGGTGCCCGACGAGACGGTCCGGGTTCTCCTCAAGACCTCCAACTCGCGCGGCGGCGTCGCCGCGGACGCCTTCGACGAGCAGTATGCGGCGCTCACCGCCGACGGTGCGCAGTGGCTCGTCGATCGCGGCGTGCGGCTGGTCGGCATCGACTACCTGTCGATCCAGCGCTACGACGATGACGCCGACGACGCACCAGATCCTGCTCCAGGCACCTGTCATCATCCTCGAAGGGCTGGTGCTCGCCCACGTCGAGCCGGGGCCGTATGACCTGCTCTGCCTGCCGATCGCCGCTGCCCGAGCTCGAGGCCGCGCCGGCCCGGGCCGTCCTGCGACCGCTGGAGACCTCCTAGGTGCACATCGTCGCGTTCGTCCCCATGCGCCACAGCAGCGAGCGCGTCAAGGGCAAGAACTACCGACCGCTCGGCGGTCGCCCGCTGTTCCACCACATCGTCGCGACGCTGCTGGCGGTCGACGAGATCGACGAGGTCGTGATCGACACCGACAGCGACGTCATCGCCTCCGACGCCGCGGCCGCGTTCCCGGCCGTGCGCGTCCTGGAGCGTCCCGAGCACCTGCGCGCGGGCGACACGCCGATGAACGACGTCCTGCTGCAACTCGATCGCGGCGGTGCCCGCCGACCTCTACCTCCAGACCCACAGCACCAACCCGCTGCTGACGGCGGCGACCGTCAGCGACGGCATCCGCCGGCTGCTCGACGCCGGTGACGCGCACGACTCGCTGTTCACCGTCACGCCGCTGCACACGCGGCTGTGGACGCCCGCGGGCGAGGCGATCAACCACGACCCCGCCGTCCTGCTGCGCACGCAGGACCTGCCGCCGGTCATGGAGGAGAACTCCTGCATCTACCTGTTCGACGCCGACACGCTGCGCCGGCGCGGCAACCGCATCGGCGAGCGGCCGATCCTGCAGCCGATCTCCGGCGCCGAGGCGTGGGACATCGACGACGAGCTCGACTGGGCGGTCGTCGAGGCGCTGTACGCCGCCCGGGAGGCCCAGGCATGAGCACCGCGCGCGTCCTCGTCACCTGCAAGCAGATGCAGAACGTGCTTCGACGACGTTCCGGCCGCGCTTCGAGGCCGCCCAGGTCGAGGCGATCCTGCCGACGGTCGAGCGCCAGCAGCTCACCGAGGACGAGCTGATCGCGCTGATCGGCGACGTCGACGGCATGATCGCCGGCGACGATCCGCTCACCGCCCGGGTGCTCGAACACGCGGGGCGCCTGAAGACGATCGCCAAGTGGGGCGTCGGGACCGACGCCATCGACTTCGACGCCGCCGCGGCGCACGGCATCACCGTCACCAACACGCCGGGCGTCTTCGGCGACGACGTCGCCGACGCGGCGCTCGGCTACCTGCTGTTGCTGACGCGCCACATCACGCGCATCCACATGGCGGTCGTCGCGGGCGACTGGCTGAAGATCGAGGGCACGCGCCTGGCGGGCAAGACGGCGGGCGTGCTCGGGTTCGGGTCGATCGGCAAGGCGACGGCGCGGCGGCTGGTCGCCTTCGGGTGCGACACGCTCGCCTACGACGCTTACCCCGCCGCGCTGGAGGGCGCCGCCGAGCTGGGCGTCGTCGGCGTCGGGCTCGACGAGCTGCTGGAGCGCTCCGAGGTGCTCGTGCTCTGCGCGCCGCTGACGGTCGACACCCAGCACATCATCAACGCAGCGACGCTCGCCAAGCTGCCCGACGGCGCGCTGTTCGTCAACGTCTCGCGCGGGCCGCTGGTCGACGAGCCGGCGCTCGTCGCGGCGCTGCGCAGCGGCAAGGTCGCGGCCGCGGCGCTCGACGTCTTCGAGGACGAGCCGCTGGCCTCAGACAACCCGCTGCGCGGCTTCGAGCAGTGCGTGTTCGGTGCCCACAACGGGTCCAACACCGCCGAAGGCGTGCTCCAGTGCAGCGCGCAGGCCGTCGACAACCTGTTCCGGGAGCTGGGCCTGCCGTGAGCCGCGTCGCCGTGGTCACCGGTGCGGCCGGCGGGGTCGGCTCGGCCACCTGCGACGTCCTGGAGGCCCAGGGCTGGTCGGTGCTCGCCGTCGACCGGCGGCCCGTCGATCGCGAGGGCGCCCTGCAGATCGATCTCGCCGACGCCCCGTACGTGATGGAGATGCTGCGTCGCTGCGAGCGCGTCGACGCGCTGGTCAACAACGCGGCGCTGCAGCTCTTCAAGCCGCTGGAGGACACGACGCTCGCCGAGTGGGACGCCGTGCACCACGTGAACCTGCGCGGCGCGTTCGCCTGCCTGAAGGCGTGCCGTGACCGGCTGATCGAGACCGGCGGCGCCGTGGTCAACGTCGCCTCGGTCCACGCCATCGCGACGTCGCAGTCGATCAGCGCCTATGCCGCTTCCAAGGGCGGCCTGTTGGCCTTCACCCGCGCGGCCGCGCTGGAGCTGGCGCCCCACGGCGTGCGCGTCAACGCGGTCGTCCCCGGCGCGGTCGACACCCCGGCGCTGCGCGACGGCTTCGTACGCCGTGAGGACGCCGAGGCGTCGCTGATCGCCTCGACGCCGCTGAAGCGCATCGGCCGGCCGGAGGAGATCGCCGAGGCGATCGCGTTCTTGGCCGACAACGATCGATCGGGGTACATCACCGGTCAGTCCCTGACCATCGACGGCGGCGCCCTCGCGGCGTTGAGCACCGAGTAGGAGCACGTGGCGATGTCCTCGAGCATCAAGGAGCGCGGCCTGAAGGCGGCCTACGGGCGACGACGCTCGCCGTTGGTCAACAAGGTCAAGACGCGCGTCACCTGGGGGCTCCAGCAGCGCGCGCTGCAGAAGGCCGACGGCGAACACTTCGACTACCTCGAGGTCGTCCCGCCGGTCGGCGACGACCCGGCCGCGCTGGCCGACGTCTCGGCGCGCATCAACTGGTACCTGTCAGATCGCGGCGTCCCGGTCTTCATGGAGGGCGCGTCGGGCCGGACGATCGCTCCGGAGCAGGCGCCCTACCTCGACCCCGGCCTCGTGCGCGATCCCGGCTGGGCGGCCACCCGTCCCGCCGGTCGTCCACTGCGGCTCGTCCACCGCTACACGCCCAAGCTGGCGGCCACCTACCTCCGCGCCCCGGCCTCGACCCGCGTCATCGACCCCAACTTCGCGCTGGTCGACGAGATCGCCTACTTCCACCTGGCCCAGCACCTCGGCGGTGGCGACGACCTGCCCGACGCCGCGACCTCCTCGGCCCGCCTGCTGGCCCGCGCCAAGCCGGGCGGCTCGGTGTTGGTGCTGGCCACGGGACCCTCGGCGTCGATGGTCGACCCGGAGGCCGTCGACACCGATCTGCGCGTGACGTGCAACTCCGCGGTGCGCGACCACGAGCTGCTCGAGAAGCTCAAGCCCGACGTGATCGCGTTCAGCGACCGCGTCTTTCACTTCGGCCCCAGCCGTTATGCCGCGGCGTTTCGCCGTGACCTGCGCCACGCCTATGACGCCACCGACGCGCTGATCGTGACGTCGCGGCTGTGGGCGCGACCGCTGTTGGCCCACATGCCGGAGCTGGCGCCGCGGCTCGTGGCGATCGACCATCGCCAGGACGTCGACTGGCGCTGGCCCACCGCCGGCGACGTCACGGTCAAGAGCACCGGCAACGTGCTGACCAACCTGATGCTGCCGGTCGCCTTCGCGCTGGCCGACCGGGTCGAGGTCGCCGGCTGCGACGGCCGCAACCCGGACGAGAACTACTTCTGGAAGCACAACGCCAAGACGCAGTACACCGACGACCTGATGCAAGCCGCGTTCGAGGCGCACCCCGCGTTCTTTGCCGACCGCGACTACGGCGACTACTACGACGATCACGTCGCCCAGCTCGAGGAGCTGCTGGCGACCGGCGAGCGCGCCGGCAAGACGAGCACCGGGGTCACGCCCAGCCACATCCCGGCGCTGCTGCGGCGCGGTGCGCCGCGCTTCGAGAAGGCCGTGCCCACGTGAGCACCCCGCCGACGGGGCGCAAGCTCTGCATCCTGGGCAGCCGCGGCTTCCCGAGCACCTACGGCGGCTACGAGACGCTCGTCCGCTACCTCGCGCGCCACATGGTCCACCAGGGTCACGAGGTCACGGTGTATTGCCGGACCCGTGACGAGGGCCGGCGGTCCTGGATCACCGAGGACGTGCGCTGTATCGCCACGCCGGGGCGCGACTCGAAGTCGCTGTCGACCCTCAGCTACGGGCTGAGCTCCACCGTCGACGCGCTCTTCCGCCGGTTCGACGCCGTGTTGGTGTTGAACATCGCCAACGGCTTCTGGCTCCCGCTGCTGCGCGCGTCGCGGACCCCGTTCGCCGTCAACACGGACGGCATCGAGTGGGAGCGCGGCAAGTGGAGCCCGCTGGGTCGCGCGACGTTCAAGGCCGGCGCGCGCATGACCGCGCGCTGCGCGCCGGCGCTGATCTGCGACTCGATCGCCATCGGCGACATCTGGCAACGCGATGTTCGATCGCTCCTCGACCTTCATCCCCTACGGCGCGCCGATCCACGAGGACGTCCCGACCGACCGACTCGACACGCTCGGGCTCGATCCGGAGTCCTACCTGCTCGTGGTCGCCCGGCTCGTGCCGGAGAACAACGTCGAGCTGACGCTCGACGCGGTCGAGCGGATGGGCTCGCGCGGGCCGCGGCCGGTGATCGTCGGCAGCGCGAACTTCGACTCGCCGATCGAGCACCGCCTCAAGGCGCTGGAGGCCGAGGGCAAGGTGATGTGGTTGGGGCACGTCGACGACCAGGAGTTGCTGCGCCAGCTCTGGGCGCACGCCGGCGTCTACGTCCACGGGCACTCCGTCGGCGGGACGAACCCCGCGCTGCTCCAGGCGCTCGGCGCCGGTGCGCCCACGCTCGCGCTGGACACCGTCTACAACAGCGAGGTCCTGCCGGTCGACGAGCAGCGCTACCAGCTCGACATCGACTCGCTGGTCGAGCGCGTCGAGCACGTGGTCGCCTCCGCCACGGTCCGCGCCGAGATGCGCGAGCGCGGCCGGCAGATCGTCCGTGAGCGCTACGCCTGGGACGACGTCTGCCGTCGCTACACCGACCTCCTGCTCTCGCTGGCCGATGGCAAGACCGGTGCCCTCGCCGCGTGAACGCCGAGATCCTGTGCAGCAGCCGGGAGCTGTTCGGCGCTGACCGGTCGGCGCTGCGGCTGGCGGGCGTGCTCGCGAGCTGCGGTCCCCACCCACCCGACGTCACGCTCGTCGTGCCCGAGCAGCGGCCGGATCTGGGGCTCGACGACGAGGCCCGACGGCGGGGTATCGCCGTCGACGTGCGACCGGTGGCGATCGCCTCCAGCCGCGGCGTCGAGGCGCCACGGGCGCTGGTGGCGCGGCGCCGGACCGCGGTGGATCTGACGATCCACAACACGACGGCCGTCCTCGGCGCCGGGCGCGGCGGGGGGCGGAAGGTGATGATGGTGCGCGAGTGGCTGGAGCCCTCGTCGCCCAAGCACCGCGGGGTGGTCGCGGTGCATCGCCTCGGCCTCGCGGCGGTGGTCGCGATCTCCGGCGACGTGCTGACCCAGTGGCGCGCCTGCGTGCGCGGGCCGCGGGTCCAGGCACTCGTGCCCAACTGGCTGGAGGACGACAAGATCCCGGCCGCGCCGATCGGCGATCAGGCGTCGCGGGAGGGCATCCTCTTCCTCGGGCGGTTCAACGACTGGAAGGGCCAGGACGTCCTGGCCGACGCCTACGAGCAGGCCTTCGCGGGTACCGCGGCGGCGGCGCGGCCGTCGCTGACCTTCGTCGGCGCCCAGCCCGGCACCGTCTTCGCCGACGCCGCCGAGCGCCTGGAGGCCCGCGGCCGCGGCGGCGGCTGGACGGTGCTGCCGTTCGCCGCGGACCCCACGCCGTATCTCGAACGCGCGGCGCTGCTGGTCGTCCCGTCGCTGCATCCGGAGCCGTTCGGCATGGTGATCCTGGAGGCGCTGGCCCGCGGCTGCCGCGTCCTGGCGTTCCCGGGCGGCGGGGCATCGGATCTCGCGGGGCCGTTCGGCGCGGCGCTGAGCACCGTGCCGCGCACCACCGCCGATCTGGCCACCGCGCTGCGCCGGTGGGCGCAGGAGGGCGGCAGCGCCCAGCCATCCGCGACGTGGTCTGCGACGCTCGCCACGCTCCGTGCCGACTACTCGCCGGCGGCGGCGGGCCGGCGCTGGAGCCGGTTGTTGGAGGAGTTGGCTTAGCCGACGGCTTCGACGACGGTCGTGCTGTTGCGTCGCCGTCGCCCCACCATCACGGCTCCCGCGATCACCGCCCCGCCCAACGCGATGCCCCCGCGGATGGCGAGCGCGGAGGCGCCCTCGGACGGTGTGAGCAGCGCGAACGCGGCGTAGATGGTCGCGATGGCGGCAAGCCCCGCACAGGCCCGGCGCCATTCGAGCCGCACCGGGCTGCCGAGCACCACCGCGTAGCCGGTCGTGCCGAGCAAGAGCAGCAGGTAGCCGGCCGCCGACGCGATGGCGGCGGCGCGCAGGCCGTAGTCGGGGACCAGCCAATAGATGAGCCCGAGGTTCAGCGCGGCGCTGGACGCCGTCGTGATCCAGACGAACGACGTCTTGCCCATCACGAGGCTCAGGCTGTTCATCGGGATGTAATAGGCGCCGAGGAACGCGTAGCCGAGCACGAGCCACGGCACGAGCGACGCCGCCCCGGAGAAGCTGGCCGGCGCGATCACCGTCACCAGCGGCGGCAGCACCACGGCGCAGATCAAGCACAAGGATGCCGCGATGATGAGCTGTGTCGTGGCAATGGCCGCGATCCCCTTGCGCTCGTCGGAGCTGTGCGCGGCGCGCGCGTACATCGGCATGAAGCCCTGGTTGAGCGACTGGACCGCGATCATCGCCGGCAGCGACAGGTTCGCCGTGAGGCTGTAGATGCCGACGGCGCTCGCGCTCACCAGGCCGACCAGCGCCGCACGGTCGGCCAACTGCAGCGCCCAGTGCGACAGGAAGTGCGGCATCAACGGGACGCCGATCCGCAGCGCCGACCGCAGATGCGGCCAATCCATCGGATGGGGTCGGTGGAAGGGGATGATCAGGGCCGCGGCGACCGCGGTGAGGGCGTTGGCCGTCACCGCCGCCAGCAGCCAGCCCTCGATGCCGAGATCCAGCACGATGACCGCGAGCACGGTCAGCGCGGTCGTCAGGATCGCCGAGAGGAGCGTCAGCGTGATGAAGTCCTTGAGCCGTTGCTCGGCCCGCAGCACCGTGAGCGGCACGGTCGACGAGATCACCAGCGCGCCCGCCGACCACACGCCGAGCGCCATGTCCAAGGGCTCGATCCGGCTGTGCTGCAAGAACAGGAAGGCCGCGCCGGTGAACACGGCCGCTCCGACGACGGCGGTGACGCACGTGACCACCCAGGCCGACCAGACCAGGTTCAGCTGCCCATACGTGTCGCCCTTCAGGCCGAAGTAGGTGCGAAACAGGGCCGAGTCGAGCCCGAGCGCGAGCAGGATGACGATCGCGGTGCTGACCGAGAGGATGACCGACAGATCGCCGTACTCCGCCGGCGTCAGCGCGCGCGTGTAGAGCGGCAGCAGCAGCAGGCCGAGCGCGCGTTGGGAAGCCCCGGCGAGCGCGTAGACAGCGGCGCTGACGAGCGCACGCTGTGCACGCGCCTCAGCCAAAGTCGGCTTCCGTGGTGCCGAGCACGCGGCCAGCGTATCGGACGCTCGTCTCCTCCTTGGTCCGGAGCGCCTGCAAGACCTGCCACACTTCCCGGGCTCGCGAGAACGACTGAAGGCGGTACGAGTTGCAGGCCGGTTGGCGTTACCTGGCGATCATCTGGAGGCGCAAGTGGATCGTCGTGCCGCTCGTCGTCATCCCGACCGCCGCGGCGTTCGCGCTGTCACACAAGCAGGAGCGCATGTACCAGGGCACCGCCGAGGTGCTGTTGCAGCGTCAGAACCTGGCCAACGCGCTGACGAACCTGCCCGATCCCTCGACCGACAGCAGCGATGCGATCCGGTTGTTGGAGACGCAGGCCAGCGTGGCCCGGTCGATCAACGTCGCCGAGCTGGTCGTCGCCGATGACCCCACCGCCGGCAGCGCCGACCACGTGCTGTCGCAGTCGAAGGTCAGCGCCGAGCGCAACGCCGACCTGTTGGAGTTCAGCGTGGAGGATCCGGATCCGGCGAAGGCGGTGCGGCTCAGCAACGCGTATGCGAAGGCCTTCACCATCTATCGCCGGCAGCTCGACACCCGCGCGGTGCAGACCGCGATCCGCTCGGTCAACCAGAAGTTGCGGGCCTTGGAGCCCGACGGCTCGAGCACGCTGCGCACGTCGTTGGAGGACAAGAAGGAGCAGCTCGACACGCTGCAGGCGCTCCAGACGTCCAACGCGACGGTGGTCAACCCGGCCCGCGCCGCGGAGAAGACGGCGCCCAAGACCAAGCGCAACGTCGTCGCGGGCTTCGTGCTCGGCTGCGCGTTGGCGCTCCTGATCGCGCTCGCGCTCGAGTCGCGACCGAGGCGATCGCTGCCGCCCGAGCCGCTGCCTGATGAGCAGGCGACGCAGGACGCGCACACCGAGCAACTCGTCTGACCCGTGACCGACGACCGCGCCGGCCAGGGCGACTGGCTCGTGCTGGGCACGGCGGTGAGCTGCATCGTCATCGTCCGCGCGCCGGTCCTGGTCGGGCACACCCAGCCGTTCAAGCTGCTGATGCTCCTCCTGCTGTGGGCGGCCACCGCGGCGGCGGCCGGCGGTGAGCGACGGCTCGCCCCGCCGCGCGAGGGGGCGCTGGCCCTCGGGCTGCTGTACGCCGGGTACGTCGGCCTCGAGGTGATCCGTGGCAGCAACGCGGGCGTCTACGGCTCGGCCGTCAACGCCTACCAGCTCGCCGTCCTGTTCCTGAGCCTGGTGGTCTTCGCCTACATGGCGATCAGCCGTGCGTCGAGCGAGCTGCAGCGGGAGCGGCGGTTGGTCGCGCTGGCGCTGGCGCCGGGCGTCTACGTCACGCTCAACGTGCTGCTTTGGGCGGCCGGGATCTCCTCGCCTGCCGCGCAGGCGCCGGGCGGCGGCAGCGTCGCGCTCGGCGATCCGTCCTCCACGCTGGCCGCCGTCGGGATCCACGTCGGCCGGGTCGAGTTCCCCTTGGCCAACTCGATCAACCTCTTCGGCGTCGTCGCGGCCGGCGGGTTCGCGGCGATCGGCGTCATGCTCGTGCGCCGCGCGCCGCAGGTGCCGCGCCGCCTGGCGGCGATCTTCGCCCTCGGCTGCCTGGCGGGGCTGTTGTTGGGTGACTCGCGCGGCTCGCTGATCATCGCCATCGCCGTGGTGCTCTGGTTCGTCTTCAGCGCCCGCATCCGGGCGGCCTCCGGCGTGGCGGTCCTCGTCCCCGTGTTGCCCTTGCTGCTGCTCACCGTGCTCGGGCTGGTGGCGGGGACCTCGCTCGACACCTCCCTGTCGCGCACCGGCGGCGATCTCGCCACGGGGACCAACCGCCTGTACATCTGGCAGGGCGCGTGGGACGTGATCAAGCATCCGACGATCGACGCGGTGTGGGGCTGGGGCGCGGCGGGGCAGATCACGTCGGGTGCGTCGATGAACTACGCCTACCTCTTCACCGGCGTCGCCGATCCGACCCGGATGCCCGCCCACAGCGTCGTGTTGCAGACGCTGTTGGACGGGGGCTACATCGGCCTGCTGATCCTGGTGGCGGTGCTCGCGTCGTCGATCACGAGCCTCGCGCGCTACACGCGTGTCCGCCCGCAGTCCGGGAGCGGACCGTTGCTGGCGTCGGTCGTGACGATCGTGCTGGCCGGCACGACCGAGGTGGCGCCCACGTACTACGCGCAGGAGGCGTTCATCGCGGTGCTCCTGGCGGTCGGGGCCGCCGCGGCGGTCGCCGTGCGCGTTCCCGCATCCGTGCCCGCGCGGGTCCCGGTGGTCCGTGCACCGCCGTCGGCCGTCGCCTGATCGTCCGACATCGGTCCATCCTGGTCTTGCCGGGTCGACCGACCGTCGACCCTAGGGGCTGATGTCCACCACGGATCGTTCCTCGCTCGTCCGCGCTTTCGCCGTGCTCGTCGCCGTGCTGGCCACCGTCGCGTGGGCGGCCGCGCCCGCGCAGGCCGGACCGCTGCATGCCGACAGCGCGGCGCCTGCCGGTGCGGATCCGAGCTGGCTTCCGGCCGAGAGCTGGGTCATGCAGCGCTGGCTGCCGTTCGACGAGCCGGCGCTCGAGCGGATCTACGGCATGGACACGGGGCAGATCGCGGCGCAGCTCGATCGCAGCGGCATCACGCTCCAACAGCTCGCGCGGCGGCGCCACGTGGCCACCGCCGACCTGGCCGGCCGTCTCCTGGCGTCGCGTCACCTCGCGCCTGGGTCGTCGGAGCTGCGCGCGACGCTGCTGGCGCGTACCCGGCGGATGCTGACCCAGTCGCACCTGGCGGTGCACGTCCTCAGCCACGTGTTTCACACCTGGACGGTGACGCGCGACACCGAAGCGATCTTCAGCGTCAGCCAGGACACGTTCAAGAACCTGTACTTCACGCAGAAGCGGACGATGGGCGCGATCGCCGCTCAGGGCGGGGTGGACAAGGCGACGCTGCGGGCCCGCGCCGTGCGCGCCGCCGAGGCGGCCGGAGCGATGGGCGTCGCCGAAGGTGCGCTCTCGCCGCGCGAGAACCGGCTCATGCGCCGTCGCGACCGGCGCAACTTCCCGAGCTGGGCCGCGTATCACCTGCCTGTCGCGGCGGCGACCGCCACCGTGGCCAGAGCGGCTGCGTCGCACCCGTTCTACTGCGCGCTGTAGCGCCTCACAGGAGGCCGACGAGGAAGTCGCGATAGGCGGCGGCCGTCGTCTCCGGGCTGAACGCGTCCGCGACGTCCGGGCTCGCGGCGGCCAGCGCGGCGCGACACGCCGCCGCGTCGAGATCGGGCAGCCGCTCGACGACGACCATCGCGCTACGCGTCTCGGGGCTGAACCCGGCGGCGCCGAGCGGTGTCGTGACGACCGTCCGTCCGGCCACCAGCGCCTCGGCGATCTTGACCTTGATGCCCGTGCCGCTGAACACCGGGATGACGGCGGCGTCGACCTCGCGCCAGAAGTCCGCAGGGGTGGCCACGGGGCCGAGGACGATCGCGCCGGCCTCGGCCAGTGCCGGATGACGGTCGGACTCCCATCCGCCCAGCACGACGTCGATCTCGGGCGCCCGGGCGGCCGGGGAGGCGAGCAGCGCCTTCGCGCTGTCGAGCGTGGGCTGGTGGGCGAAGTTGCCCAGGAAGCCGATCCGCAGGCGGCCGTCGGGCGAACGGGGCGCGACGGGCTCGACCGACAAGCCGGGCGGAACCCAGAGCGACGGGCGGCCGAGATGCTCCAGCCGCTGATGATCGTCCCAGCCGGCGACGAGCAGCGCGCGTGCCCGGCGCAGCGCGCCCTCCTCACGGCGGCGAACCCGCGCGGCGTAGGCGGCGCGCACGGTGGCCAGCGGTGGCGAGACGGCGTGGGCGTCGATCTGGTGGCCGCGCCAGACGAGGTCGTAGACATCGACGATCGGCGCCTCGGGCAGCGCCTCGATCGCGGGCGCCAGGTAACTGGTGTGCAGGAGTGGCACGGCGCCATCCTCGACGTGCTCGCCCCACTGCGCGATCAGCGCCGCGACGGCGTGCCGGCCCGACTCGAACAGCGTGTGCGGGAAGACACGCCGCTTGAGCCCACCCACCGCGGCCGGCCCATGCGAGACCGGGGCCGGGCCCGGCTCGTCCGCGCGCCAACGGCCCGACGTGGCGTCGAACCACACCACGATGGTGTCGCCGAGCGCCTCGGTGGCCTGCACCGCGGTCCGCAGCATCAGCGTCCCGCCCTGCTCCCGGTCCGGCCGGAAGGGATAAAAGTGGACGAACCGCGGCAAGGGCGCAATCGTACCGAGGCCTGTGGCGCCAAAACCTCCCTTCAGCTTCGCCCATCCTGGCCGACCGTCCTGGATGACGCGCACCATTTCTCAGCATAGGCCCGTATTCTGGTGTTGATGAGAGAAGGTGCCGAACCACGGGCACCCTCACGATCACCATGACCTCGCTCCTCGTCGCCGCCGCCGGTGGACACCTCGCGCAGCTGCATCGTCTCGCGCGGCGGCTCGACGCGATCGAGGAGGATCGGGTGTGGGTCACGTTCGACGGACCCCAGAGCCGGTCGCTGCTGGAGGGCGAGAACGTGGTGTTCGTGCCCTACGTCGGCCCGCGGGATCTGGGCATGGCGCTGCGCAACGTGACGCGTGCCCGCAAGATCCTGGCGGAGTACAAGCCCAACTTGGTCGTCAGCACCGGCTCGGCGGTCGCGATGTCGTTCCTGCCGCTGGCGCGGCTGCGCGGGATCCCCACGATCTACGTCGAGAGCGCCGCGCGCGCCGACGGTCCTTCGCTGACCGGTCGGCTGCTGCAGCGCGTCCCCGGCGTCCAGCGCTTCTCGCAGTACCGGATGTGGGCCGACGACACCTGGCGCTACGTCGGGTCGGTCTTCGACGGCTTCAAGCCCGTGCCCGCCACCGCGCCGCCGGTCGGCCGACCGCTGAAGATCGTCGTGACGTTCGGCCTGATCGAGGGCTACGGCTTCCGCCGGCTCGTCGAGCGGCTGCAGGCGATCCTGCCGGCCGACGCCGAGGTGCTGTGGCAGGTCGGCGACACCGACATGTCCGGGCTGGCGGTTCCCGCGTGCCGGTCGCTGCCGTGGAAGGACCTCGCGGTCGCCATGAAGGAGGCCGACGTCGTCGTCGCCCACACCGGCATCGGCTCGGCGATCGACGCGCTGGAGGCCGGCAAGTGCCCGGTGCTCGTGCCGCGTGAGGCCCGCCACGGCGAGCACGTCGACGACCACCAGCGCCAGATCGCCGCCGAGCTCGCCGCCGCGGGCCTGGCGATCTACCGCTCGGTCGAGGAACTCACCTTCGGCGATCTGCGTGCCGCGATGGAGGTCCGCGTCGAGGAGCTGCGCGACCCGCCGATGATCCACACGCTCGCCGCGGATCGCCGCGCCGCGTGACGGCCGCCCCGCCGCGCTCCGAGCAACAGACGCTGCGATGGGCGCGGATCCTGGCGCTCGTGCTCGTCGCGACGGTGCCGATCCTGTCGGGCGTCAAGCGCGGGCTGCCCGTGCCGGGCTTCCGGCTCAGCGAGCTGCTGACCGTCGTCCTCGGCGGCGCCGTGCTCGTCGCCTGCGGCCGGCGCTCGCTCGCGCGCCCCGGCGTCCTCGATTGGCTCGCGCTCGCCTACGCGGTGGCAACGCTCCTCCTCGGCGCGATCGACCTGCTGCGCCGCGACGCGCCGTTTGACTCCGACAACCTCAGCGGCCTGCTCGGGCCGTTCCAGTTCTTGGTGCTCTACCGCGCGGTCGCGGTGACGGCGACCACCGACGGCGTCCGCCGTGACGTGCTGCGGGCGCTGCTGCTCGCGAGCGTCCCGGTCGCGCTCTTGGCGATCCTGCAGAGCCTCGACATCAACGCGTTCGTGGACTTCGGCGTCCACCTCACGGGCTCGGACTACCGCGGCGACTTCGCCGACCAGGGCTTCGTCCGGGCGACGGGGACGTTCCCGCACTGGCAGGTCGCCGCCGGCTACTTCCTGACCATCGGCGTGCTCGGCTTCGCGCTGCTGATGCGTCCCCGCCACGACGTCCTCCGCGACCGCGTGCTGCTGCTCGTCGTGGCGCTCGACGTCGTCGCGCTGCTGCGCACGGTGACCACGGGCGCGAGCACCGCGCTGGCCGTCACCTGCGTGCTGCTCGCCCTCGCCTCGGGACGGCTGCGCAACCCGCTGGCCTGGCCGCCGGTCATCGTGCTCGTCGTGCTGGTCATCGGCGGCTCGGTCCTCGCGCCGCGCTATCGCGAGCAGTACCAGCCGGTCGAGCGCGGGCCGCAAGCGCATGGCATCGTGCCCCGGACGATCGTCTACCGCTATGACATCTGGAAGGACCAGTACTTGCCCGTCCTCGAGGACCGGTGGCTCGCCGGCTTCGGCCCCGACATCCCGCCCGACGCGCGGTGGAAGTACACCGAGTCGGTCTACGTGACGATGCTGTTGCGCGGCGGCGTGCTGCTGCTGGCGATCTACCTGGCGTTCATGGTGCGCCTGGCGATCGAGGGGCGCCGCCTGATGCGCGGGCCACCACTCGACGTCGGCATCGGCTCGGCGGCCGTCGCGATCGTGCTCGTGCTCGCCGTCACGCAGATCATCGCCACGTACTTCACGACCAGCGGTGCGCCGCAGGTCGTCTGGGCGCTTGCCGCGCTCGTGACCGCCGCCGGTCTCCAGCGGCGGGAGCGGCACGCGTGAGCCGGCTCGCCGTCCTGGCCTGGACGCCCAGCCAGCGGCCGCACGAGCTCGCCGCGGCGCTCGGCGGGACCGCCCACACGCCGTACTTCCCGCGGCTCACGCGTCGTGCGCTCGTCCCGCTGCGCTACGCCCTGAGCGCCACGCTCACAGCGGGCTTCTTGCTGCGCCGGCGCCCGCGCGCGATCCTGGTGCAGAACCCGCCGATCGTGCCGGGGGCCATCGCCTACATCTACTGCCGCCTGACCGGCGCGCGCCTGGTGCTCGACAGCCACCCGCGTGGGTTCGGCCTGAAGGGCAGCCGCGCCGGGCGCCTCTTCCGGCCGCTGCACGATCGCTTCATGCGCCACGCGGCGGCCACGATGGTGGCCAGCGCGCCGCTGGCCGACGAGGTGCGCCGCGCAGGCGGCCGGCCGCTGATCGTCCACGAGCCGCCGCCGCTGTGGCTGCTCGATGCGCCG
The DNA here is from genome assembly GCA_963731005.1 of uncultured Conexibacteraceae bacterium. Taxonomy (GTDB): domain Bacteria; phylum Actinomycetota; class Thermoleophilia; order Solirubrobacterales; family Solirubrobacteraceae; genus Baekduia. The sequence continues at coordinate 1,101,993 of CAVSTZ010000002.1, forward strand.
CCGAGCCCCGACGTTCCGACGTCGGTCCTGTGGGTCGGCGTCTTTGCCACCGACGAGCCGGTTGCCGAGGTCGTCGAGGCCGCGCGGCTGACGCCCGAGGTTCGGTTCGTGCTCACGGGCGACCCGGACCGCTGCCCGCCGGCGGTGCGCGCGCAGGTGCCGGCCAACGTGACGTTCTCGGGCTACCGCCGTGGCGACGACTACCGTGCGCTCGTTGCGGACGCGACGATCATGATGGTGTTGACCACCGCTCCGACATCGGTTCCGCGCGGCGCGTTCGAGGCGGTCGCCCACCTGCGCCCGCTGATCGTCAGCGACCAGCCGCTGCTGCGCGAGCAGTTCCCCGAGGCGCTGTTCGCGGCCAACGAGGGGGCCGCGTTGGCCGCTGCCGTGCGCGAGGCGAGCGACCGGCGCGTCGAGCTGGCGGCCGTCGCCGAGCACGCGCGCGACCGCGACGCGCAGCGCTGGGCCGCCCAGCGCGCGCAGCTGCTGACGGCCCTGGGGCTCGACGCGTGAGCGCGGAAAGCCTCGCCCCAGAGGGCTCGTTTTCCGTTGACGCGGTCATCGACTCGAAGGGTGCCCTATGAGCGACGGCACCCCGCGTCGGGCCCTGACCATGGGCACCGGGATCTTCGAGGCGGGCGCGCCGCCGGTCCCGTTCCCGTTCGCCGACGCGCCGCGCTGGAGCGTCCTGGTCCTGACTGACGGGACGCCCGCGGCGCGCATCGAGCTGCCGTCGCCCGGCGACGCCGGCCCGCGGCTGCTGGCGGCCGCGCTCGGCCGTCAGGGCGACGCCGTCGCGTTCCGGCGCCGCCTGCGCGACGAGCTGCGCGGCCGGCTCGGCGCGCCGCTGATCGACGAGCCCGAGCACGCGCTGCGGATCTCGGTGATCCTCTGCACCCACCGCCGTCCGCAGTACATCCACGACGTGCTCGGCGGCCTCGCCCATCTGGACCCGGCGCCGCACGAAGTTGTCGTTGTTGACAACGACCCGGGCGAGCACGACTGCCGCGCGATCGTCGAGGCCGCGGGCTTCCGCTACGTGCGCGAGGACCGGCGCGGGCTCGACAACGCCCGCAACACCGGCGTGCGCCACGCGACCGGCGACATCGTGATCTTCACCGACGACGACTGCGTCCCGTGGCCGGCGTGGCTGCGCAGCGTGCCGGCCACGTTCGCCGACCCGCTGGTCGGCGCGATGTCGGGGCCCGCGTTCCCGTGGAAGCTCGACACGCCGTCGCGCGTGCGGATGGAGCGCCAGGCGCCGCTGAGTCGCGGCCTGAACCGCCTGGAGTACACGTGGCACTCGATCTCGATCAACCACGCCGGCGGCGTCGGCTTCGGCGCCAACATGGCGTTCCGCAAGTCCGTGCTGGCCGAGCTGGGGCCCGAGCCGTTCCCGCCCGAGCTCGACGCCGGCACGCCGTCGGAGTCCGGCGGCGACTATTACGTCTTCGCCCGCACGATCGTCGGCGGGCATCGGGTCGTCTACGAGCCCGACATGTTCACCTTCCACCAGCACCGCCCGGATCCGCGCGCGCTGCATCGGGCGGTCCGCGGGTACGGCGTCGGCTGCTCGTCGGCGATCAGCAAGCTGCTCGTCGAGGACGGCGAGCTGGAGACGTGGCGCGCCTCGTGGTGGCTGATCGCGCAGTACCTGCGGACCCAGCGGCGGCGGACCGTCGGGCGCGCCGACACGGTGGAGACCCGCCTGTCGTGCGAGTTCATCATCGGCTGGCTGCTCGGCCCGCGGCGCTGGCGTCGGTCGCTGGCCCAGCAGCGGGCGATCGCGGCGGCGGCCGAGGCGGACACGACGAGCACCGCCGCCCCGGCCGCACACCCGGCGTGCGCTACCGGCGACGGCGCCGCCCCGGACGGCGTGGCGGCCGCGCTCTCGATCGTCATCCCCACCCACCGGCGCCCGGAGGCCATCGGTCGCTGCCTCGACCACCTCGCCCGCCAGACCGCTTCCGCCGACGCCTTCGAGGTGCTCGTCATCGACGACGCCGCGCCCGCGATCCTGGGGCCCGCCGAACTCCGGCGCCCGGGTCTGAACGTCCGCCTGATCGCCACCGGCGGCCGCGGTGCCTCGGAGGCGCGCAACCTCGGGGCCCGCGAGGCCGCCGCACCGCTCGTCCTGTTCCTCGACGACGACATGGTCGCCGACCCGCGGCTCGTCGAGCGCCACCTGGCCCGCCACGCCAGCCTCGCGGGCCCGACGGCCGTCGTCGGCGCCTACCCGCCCGCGCCGCCGTCACCCTCGTTGGCCGCGCGCTCGACGGCGATCTGGTGGAGCGACACGTTCGAGCTGCTGCGGCGATCCACGAGCCACACGTTCATGTCGTTGTTGAGCGGCAACCTCTCGGTCCCGCGCGACGCGTTCCTCGCGCTCGGCGGGTTCTCCGACGTGATCCCCTACCGGCGCGAGGACTGGGAGTTCGGGGTCCGCTGGACGGCCGCGGGCCACACGATCGCCTACGAGCCCGACGCGATCGCCGTCCACGAGTACGCGCTGAGCACCGCGGCGCGCCTGCGCGGCGCCGAGCTGGAGGGCTTCGGCGACGCGAAGCTCGCGGAGCTGTACCCGGCGACCGTCGGCACGCTGCCGGTGATCGGGCACACGCCGCCGGCCGCGGGCGGGCGCCTGCGCGCCGGCGCCTTCGCCGCCTGGCGCCTGGGCGCCGTGCGCGGGGCCGTGGGCTGCGTGCTCGACGCGCTGGAGGCCGGTCGGCTGCGCGAGGCCTGGCTGCGGCTGATGAAGCTCGCCCAGCGCGCCAGTTACCACGACGGGCTGCAGCGGGCCGGATGGAGCGGGCCGCCCGAGCCCGAGGTGACCGCCGACGTCGAGCTGCTCGACGAGGCGCCGCTGGCGCCCGCCGGCCTGGTCGCGCCGACGCTGCGGCTGCTGCTCGACGGCGAGGAGGTCGGCTGGTGTCGGCCCGCGGAGGGGTTCTGGGGCCCGCACGTCGCCGATCAGATCGTCGAAGCGCTCGACCCGCTGGACATCGAGCGGCTGGCCGCCGCGCGCGGCTGGGGCGCCGGTCGCGCCGAGCCCTCGCCGCTGCGCGCCGACGTCGCCGTCCTGCCGCGCGCCGGCTGGGCCGAGATCGCCGCGCTCGCCGCCGCCACCGAGGCGCCGCTCGTCGCCATCCCGCTCGCCCCGGCCGATCCCGGTGACGTCTGGCTCGACGAGGCGCTCGACGCCTTCGACGCGACCGCCGTCGACCTCGCCTTCGGCTGCGGCCTGGCGTCCTCGCTGCCCGCCCGGCCACTGCATCTGCACGACGCGGCGGCGCCGCCGTCGTTCGCCGTCGGCGACGCGCCCGCCTACCTCGTGGTGCGCACGGCGCGGCTGCGGCAGCTCGGCGGCGTTCCCCATGGACTTGCCCGGCACGGGGCGAGCGCGCCTGCCCTCGCCCTGATCGAGACGGTCCTGCGCGCGGGCGGCACCGTCGGCCGGCGTGACGTCCACGGCCTCGGCGACCCGGGCGTCGCACCCGCCGAGCAGGGCGCCTCATGGGCCGCGGCGGGCCTGGCCCACGCGCCGTCACGGCGCGCGGCGGTCACGCGCGGTGCCGTCGGGCTTGCCGCCACCGTCCTGTGGCGCACCTACAAGGACGGCCCGGACACCCGCCTGCTGGCCGCGGCCCGCGGCGCGCTGGCCGTCGCCCGCGGCCGCGAGGCCTAAGCCGCGTCGCCGATCGTCCAGCGCCGCAGCCGCGGCAGGTAGACGAAGTCGGTGTAGCGGTTGCCGCGCACCCGCAGCCGGTGCGCGCGCCAGTGGTAGTCATAGGAGAACGCCCAGTCGGTCGGGAAGACCCCGATGTCGACGAAGTACGTCCCGGGCGCCAGCTCGACGTCGTCGAGCGCGAGCGTGACCCGGCGCGTGCCGCCCGCGGCCACGGGGCCGACCTGGATGCCGTCGGCCTGCGTGTTGATGTCCACGCACATGATCTCGCCCTCGGGCCGCTGGATGGCCAGCGACACGGCGAGCTCCTCGTGCGCGGCATCGGCGTGGAGGGTGAACGCGATGTCGAGCGTCTCGCCGGGATCGAGGTCCCCGGCACCGCCGGCGCCGATCCGAACGTCCTCGATGCGGACCTCTTGGGACCCGAAGCGCGTCTCCTGCAGGACGAGGCCGTCGGGCGTCTCGCCGCCGGCCGCGCCGTCGTGGTCGGGTGCCGGCGTGATCATCAGCGCCGCCTCCGAGGCGGCGCCGCGGTAACGCTCCACGACCTCCTCGGCCTCGCCGTAGCCGAGCAGCCGGCCCTTCTCCAGCCACAGCACCTCGTCGCACTCCTCGACGACCTGCTCGAGGTTGTGCGAGGCGAACAGCAGGCTCGTGCCGGCCTCGCGGACCTCGCGGATCCACTCCATGCACTTCTCCTGGAAGCTCAGGTCGCCGACCGCCAGCACCTCGTCGAGGATCAGCAGCCGCGGCCGCAGCTGGGCGACGACGCCGAACGCGAGGCGCAGCTTCATGCCGTCGCTGTAGGAGCGCATCGGCGCGTCGGCGAACTCGTCGAGCTCGGCGAAGTCGAGGATCGCGTCCATCGCCTCCTGGGCGTCGCGCACCCGCATCCCGTGCACCAGCGCGGCGGTGAGCGCGTTCTCGCGGCCGGTCAGCTCCAAGTTGAAGGTGTCGCCGAGCGAGAGCACCGACGCGGTGTCGCTGGCCACCGAGATCGCGCCGCGCGTCGGCTCGCTGATCCCGGAGGCCAGGCGCAACAACGTGGACTTGCCGGCGCCGTTGTGGCCGACGACGCCGAGCGCGTCACCCGCCTCCAGCGTGAACGACACGTCGCGCAGCGCCCAGCGCGTCTCGGCAGAGCGTCGTTGCGCGCGCAGCGACGGGCTCAGCATCGAGCGCATGCTGCGCGTTCCGGCCTGCCAGCGCGGGAAGGACTTCCAGACGCCGTCGAATTCGAGTTGGATCACAGGTTGTCGGCGAAGTTGCGAGACAGGCGGCGGAACGTGAGGTACCCACCGATGCACAGGACGATCGCAAGGACCGCGACGTAGATGAAGTGCCCGACCGACGGCCACGGCGCGCCGAGCAGCGCCGCGCGGTAGGCCTCGACGAGCGTCGTCATCGGGTTGAGCTGCAGGACCCACTGGTACTCGTGGGGCACCGTGCGCAACCCGTAGAAGACCGGCGTCATGTAGAAGAGGATCTGCAGGACGACCTGGACCAGGTTGGGCACGTCTCGGAAGAAGACGCTCACCGATGAGGTCAGCCACGCGATCCCGGCCATCAGCGCGAGCTGCAGGACGACGAGCAGCGGCGTCACGACGATCGTCCACTCCACGCCCGTCTCCAGCGCCGCCATCACGAGCAGGATCGGCAGCGCGAGCAGCACGTCGACCAGCGGCACGACGACCGACACGATCGGCAGCACCGCGGCCGGCAGCCGCGGTTGGAAGACGAGGTGGCGGTCGTCGAGCAGGACGGTCGTGGCGGTGCCGACGCCGGTCGAGAACCACGTCCACGCGATCAGGCCGCTGAAGACGAAGACCGGGAAGTGCGGGATGCCCTGGTCGATGACCGACCCGAAGATGAACACCAGCGCGGCGAGCTGGGCGAGCTGGCGGGCGACCGGCCAGGCCCAGCCCAGGAGCGTCATGCGGTGCGTCGCGTCGATCTCGCGCCGCACGAGGTGCAGCACGACCTCTTGGAACACGCCGGGGGTCAACCGCCGCGTGCCGGGGGCGGTGAGGGCCGCCTCCTCCACAGGGGGTGACGGGCTGGCGGTCCGTGCTGCCATTCGGTTCATTGTCCCACGCCGGGGTGCGTCCACCCGTCGAGCTGCTCGACGCGGCGCCGGATCTGGGCCAGGCGCAGGGCCGCGCCGTCGGCCCGCACGGCGCCCGCGAGGGCCAGCAGCCCGCGCAGCGCGGCGCGCAGGATGGGTGCGGCGCGCCGGCGCGTGGCGAGCAGCAGCACCGGTCGCAGCGGTGCCGGGACGCCCGCCAGCAGCTCGCTCGCGCTCCGCGCCACGGCGGCGTCCGGATGCAGGCGCGCCAACTGCGCCTGCTCGGCGCCCTGGGCGCGCGCGTCGGCGAAGAACGCCTCCGGGGCGCGGCGATAGCGGTGGGCCGCGCGCAGCTGTGGCGCGAAGACGCCCTCCAGCCCGGCCGCGCGGCAGCGCAGCCCGAAGTCGCGATCCTCGTGGCGATAGCCGCGGTAGGCCGGGTCGTGGAGGCCGACCCGCAGCGCGTCGGCACGGCGCAGCGACACGTTGCCCGTCCAGAGACGTTCGAGGACCTCGGTCGGGTCGGCCGTCCAGCCGGCGACGCGGCGCGCGTAGTCGGCGGCATACAAAGCGCGCGGGAAGCGCGGGCGCGGCTCGGACGCTCCCAGGTCGACGGGCATCGCCCCGACGACCACCAGCCCGTCGCGCGCGGCGTGGCACGCCGCGTGCCCCGCGACCAGCCCCGGCGCGGGCACCACGTCGTCGTCGAGCAGGAGCACGACCTCCCCCGTCGCGGCCTCCGTGCCCGCCTGGCGCGCCGGCCCCGGACCGGCGCGAGGACCGGTCACGGTCCGCACCCGCGGATCGGCCGGTAGCCCCAGGTCGAGCGTCGCCTCCGGGCGGTCGTCGACGACCACGACCTCGGCCGCCTCGTCGGCGAGCGCCGCCACGACGACCTCGGCCAGCGCCGCTGACCGACCGGCTGTCGGGACGACCACGGAGACCGTCGGAGCAAGGGCTTCCGTGGGCATCTGCGAGTAGTATCGCGCGCTGCATGGCGTCGATCTCGGTGGTCATACCGGCCTACAACCGGGAGGCGACGTTGGGCGTGTCGCTCGACGCGCTGCTCGCCCAGAGCCACCAGGACTGGGAGGCGATCGTCGTCGATGACGGATCCGCCGACGGCACGGCGGCCGTCGCCGAGGACTACGCGGCCCGCGACCCGCGCATCCGCTTCCAGCGCCGGCCCAACGGCGGCGTCAGCGTGGCGCGCAACACCGCGATCGGCCTGGCCCGCCACCCGTGGCTGTTCTTCCTGGACGCCGACGACTGGATCACGCCCGAGGCCTTCGCGCAGCTGACGGCCGCATTGGAGCGCCATCCCGACGCCCAGCTGGTCAACGGCGGCTGCACGCGGATCCTCGCCGACGGGACCGAGATCCCCGAGGAGCGCGTCGCCCAGGGCGAGGACCTGTTCGCCAAGTTCGCCCGCACCTGCGCGTTCTCCATCCACACGTCCTTGGTCGACACCGAGCTGGTCCGGCGCCTAGGCGGCTTCGACACCTCGCTGATCACCTGCGAGGACTGGGATCTCTGGCAGCGCATCGTCCGCACCAACGTCCGCTTCGCCTCGATCCCCGACAACGTCGCCTACTACCGCGTGCGCAGCGGCTCGGCCTCGGGCGACGGGGTCCGGATGCTCACCGACGGCCTGCGCGTCATCGGGCAGGGCTACGGCGAGGATCCGCGGCTGGACGGTTGGCCCGGCGCGCGGCGCAGCGGCGAGGGCGAGCAGGCGGCGCGCGCGGCGCGCCTGTACTTGGCCGCCTACGCCGCCGGCCTGGAGGTCGCCAAGGGCCAGGACGGCGGCGCGCTGCTGGACCTCATCGAGGATCGCCACCCGGGCGACACCGACGCGGTGGGCATGGCGCACACGATCTTCAACGCGGTCGCCGTCGCCCGCGGGACGTCGGTGCGGCGCTGGCCCGACTACCCGCCCGAGGTCCACCAGCACCTGCACGGCTTCGTGGAGGCGCTCGGTCGGTTCACCCGCGACCACTGGTTCGCGCTGAGCATGAGCCAGACGCTCGAGGAGCTGATCCTCCAGAACGGCACCGACCACGCGGAGCTGCTCGTCGGGCGCACGCAGGTCACGCGGCCGCCCGTGGCCGGTCCGATCACCGACATCGCGCTGCGCGGCGCGCCGCGCCTGATGGTCGCGCCCCGCGACATCGAGGAGGGCCTGGCGCCGATCGTCCTGCCCGTCGCCGGTGCCACCGTCCCGGCCGTGGTCGTCGCCGACGCGCTCGCGACGACGCATGGCTGGGAGATCCTGCGCCGCCACTTCGCGGCCACGATCTATCCGGAGCTGACCGTGCGCCGCGACGCGCGGATCGTCGTGCACCGCGGCCGCGTCAAGCTCGCCGACGACGCGGTGGCGGGAGAGGTCGAGACCGCCGAGGCGCTGCACACCGCGGTGGGCTGGATCGTGCTGCTGCAGGAGCTCTGGGGCCGCCCGGGCTGGGAGCACGATCGCTTCTACGACCTCGGCGCCAAGCCGGCCCGCGAGGATCGCGGTGGGCCCGCAGTCGCGTGTGAGGAGCTGGGGATCGTCGAGATCGCCGAGGAGCTGCCCGCGATCACCGGCGTCGACGGACCGCTCGACGTCGACGTGGCGCTGGCCGGTATCCCGCTGTTGCGCGTCCGTGTCCACCCGACGCGCGGCGCGGTCTCCGCCCAGGCGCTGCGCGGGGCGATCAGCTACGCGGGCGGCTTCGAGCTGTGCAACGTCGCCGTCCGCGAGGGGCTGCTGTTGCACGACGGTCCCGCCGACCTGCCGTTCCGCGCGCGCCTCGCCGCGGCCGCGACGCGGCGCCGTGCCGCCGCCAACGGTGACGGGACGCACGGGAACGGGTCGCTGCTGGCCGGCTGGTCGGCCGTCGCCGAGGACGTCGCCCCGCCCGGCGTCGCCTTGCTGGGCCGCCACCGCTACGGCACGATCAGCGGCGCCGCGGGGCGCCCCGCCCTCTTGCCCGGCGCGGCGCTCGCCGCCGTCGAGGCGCTGGCCGCGCACACGGGCCAGCCGCTGATCGTGCCGTCCGGCGACAGCGCGCCCGAGGCGGTGCTGCACGCGCCGTTCGTCATCGACCGCGACCGCGAGCCGGTCGAGCTCGGGTTGAAGTCCGACGGTCGCGCCCGCTGGTTCGAGCGCCGCCACATGGCCGGAGCGCGGCTCGTGACGGGGTCGGTCGCCGGTGCTCGGCGCGCCCACGTCCTCGAGCTGCTGCCCCTGACGGCGGGCCAAGTGCTCGAGGTCGGGTGCTCCGATCCCGTCCTGACCGCCGAGCTCGGGGCCCGCGCCGAGCGGCTCGTCGTGGCCGACATCTCGTGGCTGGCGCTGCAGGAGGCCGCCGCCCGCTGCGCCGACGCGGCCAACGTGTCGTTTCAGCGCACCGACCTCTTCGAGGAGCCGCTGCCGTCGGGCAACGACCTGATCGTCTGCGGCGACGTCCTGCGGTGGGCCGAGAAGCCCGCCCAGCTCCAGGCCGGCGCGCGGCGTCTCATCGATGCCCTCGCGCCCGACGGGGCGCTGGTCGTGACCAGCAGCACGTCGAGCGCCGACCAGGTCTGGCGCGCGCTGCACGCCGGGCGCCGCCTGGCGTTGACCGAGGAGCTGCGCGGCGCCACGTTTCGCATCCAGCGCTACGAGGTGCGGTCCTCGCGCCTGCCGCGTCCACTGCATCGGCCGGCGCCGGTGCGCCGGCGCGAGCTCACGGGCGACGAGCAGGCCGCCGAGGCCGCGGTCGCGCCCACAGCCGCGCCGGGCGCCGACGTCACCGCCGCCCTGCCGGTCCTGATGTACCACCGGATCGCCGACGACGGCGAGCCCCGGGCGCGCCGGTGGCGGACCGAGCCGGCGGCCTTCGACGAGCAGCTGCACTGGCTCCGCGAGCAGGGCTTCCGCTCGATCGACGTCGACGAGTGGGCCGGCGCCGTCGCGCTCGACCAGGAGCTGCCGGGGCGCGGCATCATCCTGACCTTCGACGACGGCTTCGCCGACTTCGGCGAGGAGGCCCTCCCGCTGCTGCAAAAGCACGGCTTCCGGGCCGAGCTGTTCGTCGTCAGCGGCCACGTCGGCGGCACGGACTCCTGGGACACGGCCTGGGAGCGGCGCGAGCCGCTGATGGACTGGCAGGCGCTCGCCGACCTGCCGTCCGACGTCGTGCGGATCGGCTCCCACACGGTTGGGCACGCCCCGCTGACCGCGATCTCCTCCCAGGAGGTGGTCCGCGAGCTGGTCGAGAGTCGGATCACGCTCGAGGACCGGTTGGGGCGACGGGTCACCACGATCGCCTACCCGTTCGGGCTCAACGACGGGGTCGTCCAGCGGCTGGCCGGCGCGGTCGGCTACGAGGTCGGCTACACGACGATGCCGTGGTGGACCTACCCGACGCGCAACCTGCTGGACCTCCCTCGGCTGGAGGTCCGCGGCGGCGAAGGTCTGGACACATTCGCGCGATTGGTCGACCGTCCACCCACCTGATCGGCTGAGTTCCGGGCGAACAAGTGGACTAATAGTCGAGTGGACTTTGGCCGGAATCGTCTAGGCAAAGCCAACTCCTGCCGCTACGGTGGGCTCAGACACACAGGTGGCACAACCCACGGTTGGGACCGTCACCGTCCGCCTCGCCGAGGCCAGGAAGTGCAGGTAGCCCCGGCAGGCGATCTGAAGTACCAACTCCTAGGAACAAGGAAAGACGTCTCCCTTGCGAGTCCCGCTGCGCGTGGCCGAAACCGGCCGTGGTACGACCAAGCTCATGCGGATGACCGGTCTCCGGTCGGTCCCGCCGGTCATCGAAGAAGTCAAGCCGAACATCGCCGTCCTGCTTCGCGACCGGCGCTACCGCCGCAGCCTCGTGGTGGCCGACGCGCTGTCGGCGCTCGTGGCGCTGGTGTTCGCCACCAACGTGCTCGGCACCAACCAGCTGGGTCTCCAGATCCTGCTGGGGCTGCCGCTCGTGACCCTGGCGTGCAAGCTCAGCGGGCTGTATGACCGCGACGAGCTGGTCATCCGCAAGACGACGCTGGACGAGGCGCCCGCGTTCCTCGAGTTGGCCACGCTCTACACGCTCGCCGTGTGGATGCTCGACGACGTCGTGCTCAGTGGCCCGCTGACCAAGGAGTCGGCCCTCATCCTCTGGGGCTCGTTGTTCGTCTTCGGACTTCTGTTCCGTCGCGCTGCACGCTACGTCGCGTCGCGCGCCGTCTCCGAGGAGCGCCTGCTGCTCATCGGCGACGCGGCGACCTACGCCCGCGTGCAGCACAAGCTGGAGGCCGGCGACGTCCACGCCCGGCTGGTCGGCCGCATGTCGCTGCAGCGCGTGTCGGACTTCAGCGCCGACGAGCGCCCGGTCGACGAGGCGACGCTCGGCCAGCTGATCCGCGACCTCGACGCCCATCGCGTGCTCGTGGTGCCGAGCCAGACCAACCCGCAGGTGACGCTCGACCTCATCCGCGTGACGAAGGCCATCGGCGTCCGCGCCAGCATCGTCCCGCACGTCTTCGACGTCGTCGGCCAGTCGGTCGTCTTCGACGACCTCGGCGGCATGACGCTGCTGGGCGTCCGCGAGTTCGCCCTCGGCCGGTCCTCGCAGGTCGTCAAGCGCGCGTTCGACCTCGCCGGCGCGGTGTGCGGGCTGCTGGTCATCGCGCCGATGCTGGCCTTGATCGCCGTGCTGATCCGGCTCGACAGCCGCGGCCCCGTCTTCTTCCGCCAGGAGCGGATCGGGCGCGACGGCGAGCCGTTCCGGATCTTCAAGTTCCGGACCATGACGGCCGACGCCGAGGCTCGCAAGGCCGACCTGATGGCCCACAACGAGGCCGACGGCCTGTTCAAGATCGTCGACGACCCGCGCATCACGCGGGTCGGGCGCATCCTGCGCAAGACGTCGCTGGACGAGCTGCCGCAGTTGCTCAACGTGCTGCTCGGGGAGATGTCGCTGGTCGGCCCGCGCCCGCTGATCAACAGCGAGGACCAGACCATCACCGGCTATGACCGGCGGCGACTGCATCTGACGCCGGGCATGACCGGCCACTGGCAGATCATGGGGTCCTCGCGGGTGCCCATGCACGAGATGCTGAAGATCGACTACGTCTACGTCACGACGTGGAGCCTCTTCGAGGACATCAAGATCCTCACTCGCACCGTCCCGTACATGCTCGCCCGTCGAGGCATGTAGGCCTACGGGTGAGGCGGTGCGCGCCATCGGGTGATGGAGATCACTCGCCTTGGGTGAAACGGCGGGATAGGTTTCGCCGGATCGGAGGTCCGTGCGGGGACTTCCCAGGACAGTGAAAGGGCCGTCAGTGGCCGAGGACAACTGGGTGTTCGTCGAGCGCTTCCACGGACGCATGCGGCGGGTGACTCTGCTCAACGACGAGTTCGAGGTCATCTCGACGCACGACCGTGGGATGGGCTCGGCCGATCCCGAGCCCGACGAGTGCCAGCTGCTGCGGGCCGTCGAGCTCGAGCGCAGCATCGGCCTCACTGCCTGAGAGACGATCCCCGCCCGCCCCACGCCGCTGCCGAGGCGGGTGACGGACTACCGTTGCCCGTCGCATGACCGCCGCCGCCCTCGACATCGCGATCTACCGCGCCGCCCGCACCTACGGGCACGCGCCCGCGACCGAGCGTGCCGTGGCCCGGTTCTCGCACCTCGGTGAGCACGCGACGCTGTGGCTGGCCATCGGCACCGCCGGCGTCGCCCTGGACCGTCGGCGCCGCGGTCGATGGGCGCGAGCGCTCGCCGGCGTCGGCGCGGCCTACGTCGCCAACGTCGCGGTCAAGTTCGTGGTGCGGCGTCCGCGCCCGCTGTTCGAGGACCTGCCCCAGTTGATCGGGACCCCGACGCAGCTGAGCTTCCCCTCGTCGCACGCCACGTCGTCGTTTGCCGCCGCTCGCGCCTATGCGCCGCTGCTGGGCGCGGCGGGCCCGGCCGTCTACCCGCTGGCCGCGGCCATGGCCGCGACGCGCGTCTACCTCGGCGTGCACTACCCCTCAGACATCCTCGCCGGCGCGCTGCTCGGCACGCTCGTAGGAGGAGCAACTCGATGAAGGTCGGCATCGTCGGCATGCCCAACGCGGGCAAGTCCTCGCTCTTCAACGCCCTGACCAAGGCGGGAGCCGAGGCGGCCGAACTACCCGTTCACGACGATCGAGCCCAACGTGGCGATCGTGCCGGTGCGCGACACGCGCATGGAGCAGGTCGCGGCGTTGTTGAAGTCCTCGGAGATCGTGTGGGACACGATCGCCTTCCATGACATCGCCGGCCTGGTCAAGGGCGCGTCGGAGGGCGAGGGCCTGGGCAACAAGTTCCTGGCCAACATCCGCGAGACCGACGCGATCGTCCACGTCGTCCGCTCGCATACCGACTCCTCCATCTTGCACTCGGAGGGCTCGGTCGACCCGGCGCGCGACATCGAGACGATCGAGACCGAGCTGATCTACGCCGACCTCGAACAGGCCGAGCGCCGTCACGAGCGCGTGCTGCGCCAAGCGCGCGGCGGCGACAAGGAGCTGACCGCCGAGCAGCGCTGGCTCGAGGCGATCATCGCCGAGCTGCAGGCGGGCAAGACCGTTCGTGCCACCGTCGTCGATCACCCGGTGCCCGACGCCGCACCCGAGTCGCTGCGCAACCTCTCGCCGCTGACGAGCAAGCCCGTGTTGTTCGTGGTCAACGTCGACGAGGGAAGCGACGAGATCCCGCCGGAGATCCTGGCGCATGCCGAGGCGATCGGCGCCAAGGCCGTCGCGGTCTCCTCGCGCCTGGAGGCCGAGCTGTCGGAGATGGACGAGGAGGACGCCGCCGAGATGCGCGCCGACCTCGGCGTCAGCGAGTCCGGCCTGGAGCGGGTCGCCCAGGGGGCCTTCGCGTTGTTACAGCTGAACTCGTTCTTCACCGCCGGCGAGGGCACGATCGCCCAGTCCTGGCACCTGCGCGACGGGCTGACCGCCTGGCATGCGGCGGGCCAGATCCACACCGACATCCAGAAGGGCTTCGTGCGCGCCGAGGTCATCGGCTGGGATGCGCTGGTGGACGCGGGTGGCTACGCCGGCGCACGTGAGCGCGGGACGCTGCGCGTCGAGGGCCGCGACTACGTCGTGCTGCGACGGCGACGTCATCAACGTGAAGTTCACGCCCTGACCAGAGACCGACCGGGTACACCTCTCGCCATGCACCTTCCCCGCCGTGTCGACAAGCCCTGGGGCCACGAGCTCTGGTACGCCTTGACCGACCGCTACGCCGGCAAGATCCTGTACGTGAGCGCCGGCCATCGGCTGTCGCTGCAGTTCCACCATGACAAGGACGAGAGCAATTACTTGCTGTCGGGCCGGCTGAAGCTGATCAAGGGCACGAGCGCCGACGACCTCGTCGAGACCGAGATCGGCCCAGGCCACACGTGGCGCAACCAGGCGGGGGAGATCCACACGATCGAGGCGATCGAGGACGCCCAGGTCCTGGAGGTCTCGACCCCGGAGGTCGACGACGTCGTTCGGCTGTCCGACAGCTACGGGCGCGCGGGTTCGACGGCGCACTAGCCGTGGCGGTCGTGAGCCCACGTCGCCGCGCCATGCGTCGCGTCGCCGCCGTGGTGCTCCTGCTGGTGGCGCTCGCCGCCGTGGCCGCGGCCGTGGTGCTGGCGCGGGGCACCTATGAGACCTATCCGCGGTCCGCGCTGCTCACGCCGGCCGGCCGACGCGCCGCGCCCGCGTGGACGCGCCCCTGCTGGGCGACCGTGCGCGACATCGCCAACCCGACCTGTGCCCACGTCACCGGCCGCGTCGTCTGGACCCAGCGCCACGACCCCGACGGCGACGGCGACCGCCATTTCATCGTCGTCGCCAAGCTCCACCCGCGCATCGTGAAGATCGCCCCATCGCTTCCGGTTTCGCATCTGCCCCGCTACGGCACCCGGATCGACGCCGTCGGCTACCTCTACCTCGGCGCCAGCGGCAAGATGGAGATCAGCGCGGTGCGCTTCCGGCCCGGCGGCCCTACCGGGCGCTGAGCGTCACCAGGCGGTGCGCACGTCGTAGGCCGCGAACTCGCGGTCGGCCGTGACGATCACGGCGTCCTCGATCTGGGCCTGGGCGATCAGCAGGCGGTCGAACGGGTCGCGGTGGTGGTACGGGAGCGCCGCGGCCGCGTGGGCATGGGCGTGGGTGATCGGCAGGAACGTCGGGCTGGTCTCCTCGATGAGGTCGAAATCGCCGAGGTGCCCGAGCTTGCCCATTGCGTGCTTGACGTAGATCTCCCAGGTTGCGACGGCGCTGAAGAGCATCTCGTGGGCGCCGTCGTTCAGCAGGCCACGAGCACGCTTGCTCAGGCGCTTCGAGTCCTGCGCCCACCAGAGCAGCGCATGGGAATCCGGGAGGATCCTCATCGCACGCCGAATGCCTCGGCGAACCCGTCGGGCAGCTCGTCGAAGTCGTCGGCGATCCAGAGATCCGGCACCGAGCCGCAAAACGATGCGCGGCTGCGCTTCGGCTTCTCGAACACGACGATGCGCGCCACAGGTACTCCGCGGCGCTCGAGCACGACCTCTTCACCGCTCTCCACGGCCGCGACCAGCTGCGACAGCCTCGTCTTGGCTTCGTGCATGCCCACCCGCGTCATGTCGCGCAGCGTAGCACCTCAATCTAGCTAGATTGACTAGGTCGATCTAGCTAGGCCACGATCCGCAGGCCCACCGGCGTGTCGGTGGGCTCCTCGACAGCCTCTGCCTGCACAGCGCGGTACGCCCGCACGACCCGCAGCCGCCGCTCGCGCGTCTCGCGGTCGTCGGCCAGGATCGCGCCGCGCCAGCCGAAGAAGGCCCAGAGGTCGACGCCGAGCAGGATGCCGACGGCGATCAGGATCGCGATCGTGAAGCCGAGGCCGACGCGGCCACGGTGGCGATCGGGCACGCGGGTGTCGAGCGCGAGCGCCACGTCGGCCGCGGGGCGCACCAGCGGCGTCGACTTGATGTCCTTGCGCAGGACGTCGTAGGCCGGCTTGGGCCGTCCGTCGTAGGTGATCAGGCCCTTGTGGTGGATCGAGTCGCGATCGGCGGCCGCGCAGCTGCGCGCCGCCGTCCCAGTGCGGCTTGACCGCGAACTCGCGCAGCGTCCAGTAGATCGCGCCGCTCAGCGTCGGCGCACGGCGCACGGCGTTGAGCACGTCGCGCGTGTAGACGCTGCTGGAAGGCGTAGGTCTGCTTCTCGCTCGCCGGCCCCGTCATCGTCGACTCGGCGCCGAACTCGGTCAGCACGAGCCCCGCGTCGGGGTACATCGCGCGCATGCCGCTGCAGGTAGGGCCCGAGGTCGGCGATGTTGGCCGTCGAGTGGCCGGGCTTGCCCGGGTACCAGCCGAAGTAGGAGTTGATGCCCGAGCAGGTCGAACGCGGCGTAGGTCTCCTGGCGCGCGTAGCCCGGGTAGCTGAGCATGTCGACGGACGGTCGGCAGCGTCGGGTCGAGGTCGACGCGTCGAGCGCGCGGGCGTCGCGCAGGAAGGCGGCGGTTCCCGGGCACCTTGTCGGGGATGACCGACAGCTCGTTGGCGACCGAGTGGGTGATCATCGACGGGTGGTTGCGCGTCGGCCAGGACGGCGGCGCGGACGGTCGACAGCGCCGTGTCGCGCTGCGCCGTCGGTCTGCAGCAGCTCGTCGCGGTGGTAGATCGGCGCCTGGGTCCAGACCATGATCCCGGCCTCGTCGAGCTTGTCGCAGCAGCCGCTCGTCGAGCGCGTAGTGCGCGCGGGTGACGTTGGCGCCGACGGCCTTGAGCTGGGCGACGATGCGCGTCGACGTCGGCGTCGGTCAGCGCGGGGCCGTGGCCGTCGACGTCCTCCTGGATCGACGCGCCGCGCAGCTCGAGCGGGCTGGCCGTTGAGCTCCAGCAGGCCGTCGCGGACGGTCGACCGTGCGCAGGCCGATGCGTGCGGCGTCGTGCTGCTGGACGCCGCTGGGCGTCGATCGTGTCGCAGCGCCGCGCCGTAGAGCGCCGGATGGCCCGGGCGCCCAGAGCTTCGCGTCGCCGGAGACGGGAACGTCGAAGCGCACGCGGGCGCGCTCGCCGGGCGCCAGCGGGCGGGCGGTGGCGGTCGCCTTCGCCGCCGGCTTGCCGTCCGGGTCGCTCAGCCGCGCGGCCAGCCGCGGCCGGACGACCGTCGCGCCCGCGGTTCTCGACCGTCGCGTCGACCAGGACGCTCCACTGGCAGTCGCCGCCGTCGGCGTCGCAGCGCTCGCGCGGCAGGAAGCCGGCGTCGTGCGGCGACCAGCGCGCCGAGCGGGACGAGCTGCGCCGGGCGCGTCATCCCGCCCCAGTTCCACCAGCCCTCGCGCGGCTCCTTGGCCTTGCGGTTGTCGGCGCGGACGATCAGCTCGTGCGGCCGGCCGTCGGCCAGCTGCCGGCAGCGCGACGGTGAACGGCGCGTAGGGATCGCTGTGCACGGCGATCCGCTTGCCGTCGAGCCAGACGTCGGCCACGCGGCGGATCTGCTCGAAGCGCACGCCCCACGCGAAGCCCGCCGGCGTGCTGGTCGGCTGCGTCAGCGTGATGCGGTACCAGCCGGTCGTGGCCGTGGAAGAGCTCGGCGTCGGGCTGCGGGTCGAAGACGTGGGGCAGGTCGACGGCGCGACCACGTCGCGCCGCCGTGGCCCGCGCTGCCAGCCGTCGCGCAGCCCGGCGTCGGTGGGGTCGGGCGCGTACTCCCAGCCGGCGGCGTCGAGGTTGACCGCGCGCGGGGGTGCAACGGCTCGCCGAGGCCGCGCCGACGCCCGCCGCGCAGACCAGCGCAACGGCAGTCAGGAAGGCGGCGAGCTCGTCGCACCACGCGGGAGATCATCGCTGAGGCATCGGCAGACGGTGCATCGGACTTCAGCCCGGCGTTCGCCCGCGCACGCGCCTACTCCTGCTCGGCCAGCTCCTGCAGACGGCTCGCCAAGCGGTTCATCCCGCGCGCCGACGCGGCCGCGGCGGCCTCGCCGAAGGTCGTCGGCGCGTCGGAGGGACACGCCACGGCGATCGGCTGCAGCGTCGCGATCTTGCGGAATGCGCGCAGCTCGTCGGCCTGGTCGCGGCAGCGCCGCGGCGACGCGCGGCGCGCTCTGCGTGCGGCGTTGGCGATCGCGGTCTCGAGGTCGCCGTGCACGCGCAGCAGCTCGCCCGCCGTCTTCTCGCCGATGCCCTTCGCGCCCGGGATGCCCGTCGGACGGGTCGCCGCGCAGCGCGATGAAGTCCGGCACCTGCGCCGGGCTCGATCCCGTAGCGCGTCTCGCACGCCCGCGACGTCGACGAGCTCCGGGCCCGTCCTTGCCGCCGCGCGGGTACAGGACGCGCACCGACTCGCCGACGCACTGGAACATGTCGCGGTCGCCGGTGAAGATCAGCGCGGTCGCCGCCGGCCTCGACCTCGCAGCGCGCGTAGGCGCCGAGCAGGTCGTCGGCCTCGAGGTCGCCGGCGTCCTCCCAGCGCCAGCCGAAGGCGCCGAAGAACGCCGGCGCGTCGGCCCACTGCGGCGCCAGCTCGTCGGGCACCGGCGGGCGGTCGGCGTGGTAGGGCGGCCAGCGACGCGGCGCGGTAGGCCGCGGCCTCGGCGCCCGTGCACAGGACGACGGCGCGCGGCGCGTGGCGCTCGACCGCCCACAGCACCAGGTTGGCGAAGCCCAGCAGCGCGTTGACCGGCGTGCCGTCGGTGCCGGTGATCGACTTGGGCAGGCGCGTAGAAGGCGCGGTAGAGCAGCGATGGCGCGTCGACGGCGAGCAGCGGACCGGCCATGGGCGCCGTACTCTGCCAGGTGCCGCCGATGCCCAAGATCCCCACCAGCCGCCTCGGGCGCACCGCGAAGTTCGGCGGCCTGGTCGCCGGCCAGGGCGCGCGCTGGGCGGGCACGCAGGCCGCCAACCGCCTGCGCTCCGACGAGCAGGCCGCAGGCCGCCGACGCCAAGCGCGCGCTCGCGCTCGCCGACGAGCTGGTCACCCAGCTCGGGCAGATGAAGGGCGCGGCGATGAAGCTCGGCCAGGTGCTGTCGACCATCGACTTCGACATGGTCCCCGAGGGCGAGCGCGAGGCGTTCAAGGAGAAGCTTGTCGTCGCTGCGCGACGACGCGCCGCAGGTGCCGTTCAAGAAGATGCGAGAAGGTGCTCGATCGACGACCTCGGCGGGTCGATCGACGAGCACTTCTCGGCGTTCGAGCGGGTGCCGGTCGCGGCGGCCTCGATCGGGCAGGTCTACCGCGCCGACGCTGCACGACGGCGCGCGACGTCGCCGTCAAGGTCCAGTACCCGGGCGTCGCCGAGGCGGTCGAGACCGACCTGCGCAATGCCGCGGTGCTTGCTGCCGCTGGTGCAAGCGGCTGGCGCCGGGGCTGGACGCCAAGGCGATCTCGACGGAGCTGCGCGACCGCATCGGCGAGGAGCTCGACTACGAGCTGGAGGCCCAGAACCAGCGCCGCGTCGCGCGGGCGTTCCGCGACCATCCCGTTCATCCGCGTGCCCGACGTCGTCACGCTCGATGTCGACCCGTCGCGTGCTGATCACCGAGTTCGTCGACGGCCGCGGCTTCGCGCGCGGTCAAGGCAGCTGCCGGAGGCCGAGCGCGACCGCTTCGCCGAGATCTGCTTCCGGTTCTTCTACGGGTTGCTCCGCCGCGAGCGCATCGCCGCCGGTGACCCGCATCCCGGCAACTACCTGCTGGGCGACGACGGCCGCGTCTGCTTCTTGGACTTCGGGCTGATCCGCCGGATGGACGCCGACTACCTCGAGGACGAGCGGGCGCTGGCGCGGGCGGTCATCGACGGCGACGCCGACGCCGTCCACCGCGGCCTGGCGACGCTCGGCTACCTGCCCGACCCGGACGCGTTCGACCCCGAGCGCGTGCTCGGGCCAGCTGGCCGCGGCCGGCGAGTGGTACTTCCTCACCGGCTTCCGGCGGTTGGATCCGGAGTACGTGCGCGTCGTCGATGGAGCTGTCGGGCTCGCCGCGCGTCGCCGCTACTTCGAGGAGATGCGCCGCCAGACGATCCCGCCGCAGGCGCTGCTGTTGCGGCGCATGGAGGGGTTGCTGTTCAGCGTGCTCGGCGAGTTGCGCGCCGGGGCCGACTGGGGCGACGTTGGCGTTGGAGTACATCGCCGACGAGCCGCCGTCGACCGAGTTGGGGCGGGCCGAGGGCGATTGGTTGGCGGGCTCGGCGTAGGGTCAAGTTGTAGCGGTGGGTCGTGGTGCGGGAGGTGGCTGGATGGGCGGCGCTCCGTGACATCGCCACCGCGCTCGGGTGGTCTGGGGCGTGGGGTGAAAGTGTTGGGGGCGTGGTTCGGCGTCCATTTGTGTGGGCACCGAACGAGCGTCGCGCGGATGTCGACATCACGGATCACCGCCCTCCCCACGCGCTCGCGCCGCCGGCGCGGGTTGTGCGGGGCGCTGTCACCGGCGCCTTGACGCCTTGACCGGGTATTCCCGGTCAACGTGCCCGAGACCGTTACGAAAGTCGCGCCAACTGTCCCGGCGCGCTTGCGCTGCCGACGCATCGTTGCCCCGTGGCGGTGTCGTCGGATCGTCAGACGCGCCGAACCCGCGGTATACGAGGGTTTGGCGCGATCCATTTCGCTGCGCAAACCGGCGGGTGACGAGACTGCAACGGACTGCGACGAGCCACCGACGCTGGTCAGTCGTGGTCGTTACGACCGGCGCCCGGGCGCCCGCGGCAGGGACGCTGGTCGACTTGTCGGGCGATGTGCCGGTCAACTCGACCAGGACCCGCCAACGAACGCCGCCGGCACCCTGACGTTGGGATCCAACGTCAGGGTGCCGGCGACGCCACGGCTCCCCCGGCCGGCCCCCGGGCACGACGCGAATCGCCTGCCCGGACGCCAACGGACGACGAGCCAACGCCACGAGCCACCGGCCCCGCTCACTCCCCTCGGTGCCGACAGACCACGCCCGAAACCCAGACCAACGCCCGCGCGGAACACCAACAACAAGACGCGCCACGCAAGCGGTCGCAACACCAGCGCCCGCCCCGCGACCGGCGCCCCACGACGTCAGTCTCTGGCGGTCCGCCACTCGTCCCGATCAAGGCCTGGCGCACGCACCCCACAAGCCCGCACCCAGACCGGTTGTCAATGCTGTCGCCCTTCGGACAGCAACCGACCAATAGTGAAACGATACTGCGCAGTCAGACAAATCCGTCTGCCCACCCCGCTAGGCTCCCCACCCCATCCAAAACAGCACCCCCGCACCTGTTGAAGCAGGCCGGGGGCATGACCCAAGGAGACAGCATCTCCATGAGTACCCCGCAGGGTAGCTTCGGCTGCCGTATCAGTGTCGACCCGTCGACCGCCGATGTGTTGCGTGTCGAGGCCAAGAAGGTCTTGATGTTCAACCACGAGCCGTTCGAGGACTTCCTCGACTACGTCCCCGTCAAGCAGCTCGCGCTCGCCGACATCTTCCGCGATGCCACGGCGGTCATCGACGCGCTGGGCTGGGACCCGGACATCAGCCTGCGACGCGACAGCGTCCAGGTCCCCATGACCCGCAGCCACATCGAGCAACTGCACCTCCGCCGCGCCGATCTGCTCGACACCAACCTCGACCTGCTCACCGACATCGGCGCCGACAACGACACCAACGCCATCGTGATGTCCGAGATCCACGCCAACCGCCACGGGGTCGAAGCCCTCAACAAGGTCCTCGACGCCTACACCAACACGATCACCACCTAACCCGTCACGCCCCACCGGACACCGCGGGCGGCGGAGCAAGCCGCCGCCCGCACCGCCGACCAGCCGACTCACGGCTCCCCGCTCACCTCGGGTGCGCTCGTCCGTCCTGAATGCGCCCGTGCAACGTTGCGCACCACGACGTGAAGCGCCGGCGCTCTCCAGAAACCAACAGCTCGTCGACGACCAGCTGATCCGTCCCGATCGAGCAGATGGTCTTACGCCGGTATCGCGGATCGGCCGCAGCGGCTTGCCGACGCTCACGCGTCGCGAAGCGCAGGATCTCGATCCCTCCACCGAGGTTGTTGCAGATAAGGCGATCGGCACCGACAAGACCGTGTCGGAGGGCATCCTCGGGGATGCCACCCTTCGCGTCGTCGACGGAAAGACAGCTGTCGCTGAGCCAGTGGTCGAAATGCTCGACCGTTCCATGCGGCGCTCGGAGCCACGCCCAGAGGGCAACCAGCCCAACCGCCGTCACCAAGCACACCGCCGCTGCGACCCGCTTGCGCGTAAGCCAGTCAGGCATGAGGAGATGTCGGTCGGCGAAGAGTTCCATGCACGATGGTGAAGTTATAGTCAGTTCTGGGACTACCGTCGGACTACACTTCGCCGGATGGCAGCCACCGTCATCCACGGGCTTGACGAGCTCAAGAGCAAGGTCGGTCAGGAGCTGGGTATCAGCGACTGGCTGGAAGTCACCCAGGAGGCGATTGACGCGTTCGCGGAGGTGACCGGCGACCACCAGTGGATCCACGTCGACCCCATCCGCGCGAAGGACACGCCGTTCGGTGGCACGATTGCGCACGGTCTCTACACGTTGGGGCTCGGCCCGCAGTTCTCCTACGCCATGTTCGAGATCTCCGGCGTGGCGTTCGGCATCAACTACGGCTACGGCAAGGTGCGCTTCCCGGCGCCGCTGCCGGTGGGGTCCAAGGTGCGCATGCGCGCGACGTTGACGAAGGCCGACGACGTGCCCGGCGGGGTGCAGTTCACCGTCACCCAGACCTTCGAGCGCGAGGGTGGCGACAAGCCGGTCTGCGTCGCCGAGTCGCTCTCGCGCGTCTACGGCGGCTGAGCGAGCCGTCGCTCGGGCCGCGCGCTCAGGCCGCGCGAGCGAGCGTGAGTCCGTCCCCGCCCACCGTGCCCCGGTCACGTGTGTGGTCCAGCTCGAAGTACGGCCGGTCCTCGAAGTCGCCAAACCTGCGCAGCAGCATGCCGGGCGCGCGGTTGCGGCGGTTGCGGTAGAGGCGGACGTCGGCGTTGTAGACGCGCCGTGCGGCCTGGGCCTGGTCCTCGATGTGGGCCAGGCGGGCCTGGAGATCAACGAAGGCGCCGGTGGCGCCGAGGCCCGGATGGTGCTCGGCCAGGGTCGCGATGGCGGCGATTCCGGCGACGAGGCGACGCTCGGCGTTGGCGCGCTCCCACGGGCGCGTGGCGGCGATGGCGTCGTCGCGGGCGGCAGTGACGCGGAGAAGCGTCTCGGCCTCGACCGGCGTCTCGGCCTGCACGGCGGCCACGAGCGCCGGGACCAGCGCCTGGCGCTCACGCAGGTGCACGTCGATCGCGCGCCACGTGGCGTCGGCGGCGTCGCGCGCCGCGACCAGGCCGCGTCGAGCCGACAGCAGCCACAGGCCCGCCAGGCCCAGCACTGCGATGGCGATCGACACACCGGTCATAACGTGCGGGATCGGCAGTTCGGCGCCGAACCTGAGCGTTGGAGGGCGCTTCTCAGCGGACGTTCACGGCGCCGGCGAGGCCGCTTGGCCGCCCGTGGCGTCGGCGGCCGGCGGTGGCGTGGAGCCGCCGCTGGTCGGCGAGGTCGTGGCGCCGGGTGCGGTCGTGCCGCCGGGCGTGGTGGTGGACGGAGCGTCGGCCGGGCTGTCGCCGCCGCCCCCGTCGTCATCCGAGGACTGCTTCTTGGTCCCCGAGATATAGGTGAATGTCGCCCACGTGTCGAACAGCCCGAGGCGCGTGCGCAACTGCGGCCCCGTGACCTGGGTGACGCCGTTGGTGCCGTCGACCTCGGCGCGCACGATCCGCGGCGAGGCGCCCCGCTCCAGGACCGTGATCCCGCGGAAGGAGCCGCGGACCAAACCCTTCAACTTGGCCTGCACGCTCGCCTGCGAGAAGGTGAACGGTCCCCAGTTGTGACGGGGCGACACGCCGTCGAACGGATCGTCGACGCCCTTGAGCCACGTGCGCGGCAGCGCGCCGATGAACGAGTCCTCGATGTTCTCGGTGTGGCCGCCCGAGGTCGAGAAGAAGTAGGTGGTGACCGGCTTGCCGTTCTGGGCGACGACCTGGCCGGCGGTGGCGGCGACCGCCGCGTCGGTGCTCGGGAACTCGGCGGCGACGCCCTTGTACATCTGCGAGCGCGTGTCGGCGTACTGGTCGATGCCGTCGGTCGTGGTCCCGACGTTGGTCGTGACCGCATAGGTGCGCGCCGCGACGGCCTGGGCCTTCAGCGCCTCGGCGGGCCAGGTCGACGGCGACTCGGCCGAGACGACGCCGCGGACGTAGTCCTCCAGGTCGAGCGCGTTGATCGCCTGCACGCGCCCGCCGGTCGCGCGGAGTTCCAGCGCGCCGCGGTAGCGCCCGTTGCGCGTCCCGTTGGCCGCGGCGCCGCGCAGGGTGAGCGCGCCGCCCTTCGGCGCGGCCAGGCGCAGCGGCGCGGCGTAGGTCCCCAGGCGCCGGCCGGAGGCCGCGTAAAGCGTGACGCGCCCGCCGCTCGCACCAACCGAGTAGCTCGCAGCGGCCTTCAACCGCCGCGACCCCGCCGCCACGACACCCGTCACGACCGCCCGGCGCGTCGTCTGCAGCAGCACCCGCACATCTGGCGGGTTGGTGAGCGGCACGACGTCGGTCTGCTCGTAGTAGTGGCCGAGGATGTCGCGGTAGGACGTGCCGTGCTGGGCGTAGCCGAGCGCGCCGTACTGGCTCATCCCGATGCCGTGGCCGAAGCCGTGGCCCTTGACGACGAGGCGACCCGCGGCCTGCGCGCCGGGCACGACCGCCAGCGCGGCCGCCGACGTGAGCAACAGCGATGCGGTGATCCGGCGCATGCTCGATGCAGAACGCGGTCGGCGGGAGGGAGTTGCGGTGCTAGGTTCGAAGGGCATCGGGGCGTCGTCTCAGGCGTTCAAGCCAGTCAGGGTAGGGAACGAACACGTGTCCAAGCGGCGAGCATCTGACCTCTTCGTCGAGTGCCTCGAGGCGGAGGGCGTCAAGTACGTGTTCGGCATCCCGGGGGAGGAGACGCTGGACCTCAACCAGTCGCTGGCCAGCTCCTCGGTCTCCTTCATCCCCGTTCGACACGAGCAGGGCGGGGCCTACATGGCCGACATGTACGGACGTCTGACCGGACGCGCGGGCGTCTGCCTGGGGACGCTCGGACCCGGCGCGATGAACCTCGTCACCGCGATCGGCGACGCCTTCCTGGACCGTGCGCCGCTCGTCGCGCTGACCGGCCAGGCCGATCTGGAGCGGATGCACAAGGAGTCGCATCAGTTCATCGACTTGGTCGAGCTCTTCCGGCCGATCACCAAGTGGAACGCCCGCGTGACGAGTCCGGAGATCATCCCCGAGGTCGTCCGCAAGGCCTTCAAGGTCGCCGAGTCCGAGAAGCCCGGCGCCACGCACCTCGAGCTGCCCGAGGACGTCATGGCCGCCGAGGTCGACGCTCGCCCGCTGCCGCGCCGCCGGCCGGTCCGGCCCGAGCCCGCCGCCCGCGAGCTGCTCAAGGCCGCCGACCTGATCCGCAACGCCATCAACCCGGTCGCGCTGGCCGGCAACGGCGCCGTGCGCGCCGGCGCCGCGCCCGCGCTGCGCGAGTTCTGCCGCGCGACCGGTATCGCCGTCGCCGAGACCTTCATGGGCAAGGGCCTGCTCGACTACGCAGGACCCCAAGGCGCTGGGCACCGTCGGCCTGCAGGCGCGCGACTACGCGCTGGCCGGCTTCGAGGACGCCGACGTCGTGATCGCGATCGGCTACGACCTCGTCGAGCACGCGCCCAAGTACTGGAACCCGCGGCGCGACAAGACGATCGTCGTGCTCGACTCCGAAGCCGCCGAGATCGACGAGTACTTCACGCCCGAGGTCGAGCTGGTCGGCGACATCTACCACGTGCTCACGCGGCTGGCCGAGGAGTGCCGCGACGTCCCGCACTCCGGCGGCTCGCCGCGGCTGCGCTCGATCGTCGAGGGTCGTTTCGAGGCCGCGCGCGACGACGACTCCTTCCCGATGCAGCCGCCGCGCGTGCTGTACGAGATCCGCGCAGGCGCTGGCGCCCGACGACATCCTGATCTCCGACGTCGGGCTGCACAAGCTGTGGATCGGGCGGATGTTCCCGGCCCACGAGCCCAACACGGTGATGATCGCCAACGGCCTGGCGGGAATGGGCTTCGCGGTCCCGTGCGCGGTCGCGGCCAAGCTCGTGCACCCCGGCAAGCGCGTGGTGACGGTCAGCGGCGACGGCGGCATCCTGATGAACTTCCAGGAGTTCGAGACCGCGATGCGGCTCAAGACGCCGTTCGTCAACGTCGTCTGGGAGAACCGCCAGTTCGGCTCGATCGTCTGGAAGCAGGACAAGAAGTTCGGCGAGCACTTCGGGGTGGACTTCACCAACCCGGACTTCGTCAAGCTCGCCGAGGCGTTCGGGATGCCGGCGTGGCGCTGCCAGGCCCCCGACGACTTCGGCAAGCACCTGCGCCACGCGCTGACGCTCGACCTGCCGTCGCTGATCGTCCTGCCGATCGACTACTCGATGGACGTCGCCTTCGCCTCCGAGCTGGGCGACGAGACCGTGGCCAACACCTAGGCCATGCCGGCGCGGACCTGGGCGGGCACCACGCTGGAGGACCGGGCCGCGGCGCGGCGCGCCGCCCTGATCGACGCCGGCACGGAGCTGCTCGGGACCGAGGGCGCGGCCGGCGTCACGGTGCGCGCGGCCTGCCGCGCGACGAAGCTGTCGGAGCGCTACTTCTACGAGAGCTTCGACGGCCGCGACGCGCTGCTGCGCGCGGTCCACGCGCAGGTCGCCGACCAGGCGCGCGCGGCGATCGTCGCCGCCGTGGCCGCCCACGCCGCAGGCGGCGCGGCCGCCGAGGACCCGTCGCCCGCGGCCACGACCGCGGGGTCCGACGATCCACGCGAACGCCACGCGGAGGCGCTCGCCTACGCCGCCGTGGGGGCGTTCACCGCGTTCCTGCAGGAGGACCCGCGGCGCGGCCGCGTGCTGCTCAGCGAGTCGTTCTCCGACACGGTCCTGGCGCGCCACGACATCGAGCTGGTCCCGGCGTTCGCCGCGCTGCTGGTCGCGCAGATCACGGCGCTGCCCGACGGGCCGGACGCGGTCGACGCCGAGTTGACCGCGGTCGCGCTGCTCGGCGCGTTGCGCAATCTCTACCTGGCGTGGATGGCCGCCAGCCCACCGATCTCCGCCGAACGCCTCAACGACCACGCGGCGCGGCTGGTCATCGCCGCGGCCCGGGTCAGCTCTCGCGGCACCGATTGACAACGGTCGTTGTCATCTTCAGACTGGCAACACATGTTGCCAGTTGCTGCTCGCCCGCTCGGCCCGGACTCGCTGACGTGGCGCTACTTCGGCGACGCCCGCGGCATGCTGCTGACCGTGCGCGCCGGCGTCCTGCAGGCCATGCACCCGGCGATCGGCGCCGCGCTGCTGCAGAACTCCGACTTCCTCGAGAACCCGATCAACCGGCTGCTGCGCTCGGCGCCGCCGATCCTCGGCGTCGTCTACGACGGGCCACAGGCCGGGGCCACCGGCGCGTGGGTGCGCGACCAGCACAAGGCGATCAAGGGCACCGACAGCACGGGCCGCAAGTACCACGCCCTCAGCCCCGACGCCTTCTACTGGGCCCACGCGACGTTCTTCGAGTCGATCATCGCCGGCCAAGAGCTCTTCGGGAACCGTCTCGGCAGCGCGGAGCGCGAGTTGCTGTACGAGGAGTCGATCGACTGGTACGCGCTCTACGGCCTGACGATGCGCCCGGTACCGCCGAGCTACGCGGCCTTTCAGGAGTACTGGGAGCACATGCTCCACGACGTGCTGGAGCCGACCAAGGTCGCCCGCGGGACCTTCGCGCCGACCGGCGAGCTGCCCGCGCCCTATCCCTGGCTGGCCGGGCCGGCCTGGGCGGCGCTGCGCCCGCTGGCCGCCCGCGGCCCGACGTGGATCGCCCGCGGGACCTTGCCGCCGGCCGCGCGCGCCACGCTCGGCCTGTCGTGGTCGACCGCCGACGAGATGGTCCTGCGCACGCTGCTGACGAGCCTGCGGGCCAGTTGGCCGCTCGTGCCGGGGCCGCTGCGGTATCTGCCGCGCGCCCGGACGGCGATGCGCCGCGAGGCCGCGCTCGCACGATCCGCCGCCTGAGCGAGCTGCCGAAACCGCACCAAACCTCACTACAAACGAGCGGCGACGCGCCGGGTCTTGTCGGACACAGGGTCCGATACACATAAGCGGGGATGCGCGGAACTCGGCAGATGTCCGATGGCAGGGATGTGTTGCCCCTCCCCATCTCCCTCCTCCTGCTGGCCCTCGCCGTCCCCATGTCCGCCGCGCTGCTCGCCGCGGCGGCGCCGGCGCTCGAGGCCCACGCCGTCGCCCTCGAGGCCAAGTACCTCGTCGGCCGCTGCATCGCGCTCGTCGCGCTGCTGCTCGTCCTGCCGCTGATGCTCGCGCTCGCCCTCGCCGTGCGCGGCAGCTCGCGCGGTCCCGTCCTCTTTCGCCAGCGCCGCGTCGGCCAGGACGGCGAGATCTTCGCGATGCTCAAGTTCCGCTCGATGCGCGTCGCCGACGACGCCGGCTTCGTCCCGGTCGACGGCGCTGCTCCCGGCGGCGTCGAGGGCGTCGACCGGCGCACCGTCGTCGGTCGCTTCCTGCGCCGCTCCTCGCTCGACGAGCTGCCCCAGCTGTGGAACGTCGTCTGCGGGGACATGGCGCTGGTCGGCCCGCGCCCCGAGCGCCCCGAGCACGTGCGGCGCTTCAGCGCGGACGTCCCCGGCTACGCGCGGCGCCATCGCGTCCGCGTCGGGCTGACCGGCCTCGCGCAGGTCCACGGCTCGCGCGGCGCGTCCTGCATCGCGACGCGCGCCCAGCTCGACAACGCCTACATCGACGAGTGGTCGCTCGCGTTGGACCTCAAGATCCTCGGCCGCACCGTCGGTGCGGTCCTGCGCGGCGCCGAGTAACGATCGCAGCACCCGGTTTCGCCATTGCGGCGGACCGGGCAGTCGTATCCTCGGAGGCTCAACCAAGGAGGACCGGCAGATGGCAGCGACAGCGGACGAGGCACGGGTCGTCGAGGGCGTCAAGACGCAGCTCTTCATCGGTGGCCAGTGGCGCGACGCGAGCAGCGGCGCGACGCTCGACGTCGAGGATCCGGCGACGGGCGAGACGATCGCGTCGGTGGCCGACGCGACGCACGAGGACGCCGACGCGGCGCTGGCCGCGGCGACCGCGGCGTTCACGACGTGGCGCAACGTCGCCCCGCGCGATCGCGCCGACATCCTGCGCCGCGCGCTACGAGCTGATCGACGCGCGCACCGACGAGCTGGCGTTGTTGATGACGCTTGGAGATGGGCAAGCCGGTCGCCGAGTCCAAGGGCGAGATCGCCTACGCCAACAACTTCCTGCGCTGGTACTCCGAGGAGGCGGTTCGCATCAACGGCCGCTTCACGATCAACGAGACCGGCAAGGGCCGCGTGCTGACGCTGCGCCAGCCGATCGGGCCGTGCCTGTTCATCACGCCGTGGAACTTCCCGCTGGCGATGGGCACGCGCAAGATCGGCCCGGCGCTGGCGACCGGCTGCACGTGCGTGGTCAAGCCCGCCAAGCAGACGCCGCTGTCGATGCTCGCGCTGGCCCAGATCTTCGAGGAGGCCGGGCTGCCCGCCGGCGTGCTGAACGTCATCACCGCGTCGTCGTCGGGATCGATCATGGCAGCCGCTGATCGAGGACCCGCGCGTGCGCAAGATGTCGTTCACGGGCTCGACGCCGGTCGGCAAGGAGCTGATCAAGCAGTCGGCCGAGCAGGTGCTGCAAGGTCTCGATGGAGCTGGGCGGCAACGCGCCGTTCTTGGTCTTCGAGGACGCCGACTTCGACGCCGCGGTCGAGGGCGCGCTGTTGGCCAAGATGCGCAACGGCGGCGAGGCGTGCACGAGCGCCAACCGCTTCCACGTGCACGAGTCGGTCGCGCGGAGTTCGCCGACAAGCTCGCCGCGAAGATCGGCGGCCTGAAGGTCGGGCGCGGGACCGAGGACGGCATCCAGGTCGGGCCGCTGATCGACGAGGCGCAGCGCTCCAAGGTCGCCGAGCTGGTCGACGACGCGGTCGGCAAGGGCGCGCGGTCCTGACCGGCGGTGCGCGGCGTCGACGGCGCGGGCTACTTCTACGAGCCGACCGTGCTCGCCGACGTCCCCGACGGCGCGGACCTGCTCTCGCGAGGAGATCTTCGGCCCGGTCGCGCCGATCACGACGTTCGCCTCCGACGAGGAGGCGATCGCCGCGCGCCAACGACACCGAGTACGGCCTCGTCGCCTACGTCTTCACCACGCGACCTCGACCGCGCCTTCAGGTCATCGAGGCGCTGGAGACCGGGATGATCGGGCTCAACCAGGGCATGGTCTCCAACGCCGGCGCACCGTTCGGCGGCGTCAAGCAGTCGGGCTTCGGCCGCGAGGGCGGCCCCGAGGGGCTCGACGAGTACCTCGAGACCAAGTACGTGGCGATGAACGTCGGCACCGAGCCGACGGCGCTCTAGACGACACCGCTCCAAACGGAGGTTCTTTGCAGGACATGTGGTGTCGGTCGCGAAGTCGGCTGCGCCGATGCCTCGCTTCGTGGACCTCAGCGCACCGATCGTTCCGTCACCCGCGGAGCTGCCCGACATCCTGCGCACCGACGTGGAGTTCTCCGACCACGCCGAGGGTGCCAAGACGATCGAGGCGATGCTCGGCGTCGGACCGGAGCTGCTGCGCGACCGCGAGGGTTGGGCGGTCGAGACGTTCACGCGGCTGGGGACCCACAACTCGACCCATGTCGATGCGCCGTACCACTACAACTCGACGATCAATGGTGCGCCGGCCAAGCGCATCGACGAGCTGCCGCTCGAGTGGTTCTTCGGGCCGGGCGTGGTGCTCGACATGTCGCACAAGGCCGATGGCGATGCGATGACGGTCGACGAGGCCGCGGGCGCGCTTGCCGCCGCCGGCCATGAGCTGTCGGCCGGCGACATCGTGCTGGTCCGGACCGACCGCGATGACTTCATCGAGTCCTCGGACTACATGGCGCGCGGGCCCGGCGTGACCGTCGAGGCGACGCGCTGGCTCCACGAGCAGGGCGTTCGCGTCATGGGCATCGACGCCTGGGGCTGGGACGCGCCGCTGCACCTGCAGGCCGCCGCGGCGAAGGAGGCCGGCGAGCCCGGCATCTTCTGGGCCGCCCATCAGGCCGACCTCGAGTACTGCCAGATCGAGCGCCTCTGCGCGCTGCGCGCGCTGCCGCCGACGGGCTTCACCGTGTCGGTCTTCCCGCTGCGGCTCGTGGGCGGCTCGGCGGCGCCCGCCCGCGCCGTCGCGATCATCGACGACTGACCTGGATGCGCCACCCCGGTCTCAAGCTCGCGGTCGCGGCTGCCCTGGCGGTGGCGATGCTGGTCGGCGGGACGGCCGTCGTGCTGGGCGCGATCGGGTCGCGGCCGCAAGGCGAGTCGCTCGTGCCGGCCGCGGCGCACGGTGGTCCGGACGGGCGCCTGGCCGTCGCCGGGCCGTGGGTGCGCGCGTCCGATCCGGGCGACACCGGCGAGTTGGCCGGCTGGGCCGCGGGCCACTTTCCCGGCCGGCTGGTCACCGTGCCCAACGTCGCCAACGCGGCGCAGGTCACCGGCGCCGCGGGCGTCGCCGCCTACCGCGGCGGCATCGCCTGGTACCGCACGACGTTGACCGCGCCCCGCACCGGCTCCTTCGCGCTGCGCTTCGAGTCCGTCCACCACGTCGCGCAGGTCTGGCTCGACGGGCAGCTGCTCGGGACCCACACCGGCGCCTACCTCCCGTTCGAGTTCACGCTGCGCCTGCGCGAGGGCGTGCCGCATCGTCTTGTCGTCAAGGCCGACTATCGGTTTCCGTCGCGCCAGAAGCGCGAGGGCTGGCACCGCACCTGGTTCAACTACGGCGGCATCAACCGCGAGGTGACGCTGCGCCCGCTGGGGCGCTCGGAGCTGGAGGCGCCGACGCTGCGCACGCGGCTCCCTGTCGCCGCGCCGGCCGGTGGCGACGCCCGCGAGGCTCGCCCCGCCGCCGCGACCGTCGACGTGAGCGTCCTGGTGCACAACCGCAGCGACTGGGCGCGGACGCTGCAGGTGCGCGGGACGCTGCGCCATCGTGGCTCCGGCCCGAACCTCGTCTTCTCCCCGGTGCGCGTCGGTGGCGGCGAGACGCGTCGCGTGGCGGCGCGCGTCGAGATCAAGGACCCTGCCTTGTGGGCGCCGGGGTCCCCGTCGTTGTACGCCTTGCATCTCGCGGTGACGGGCGAGAGCGCCTGGGACGATCACGTCGGCCTGCGCGAGATCCGCCGCGCGGGCGATGCCGTGCTGCTCAACGGCAAGCGGCTGCGGCTGCACGGCGCGTCGATCAACGAGGACGCCGAAGGCCACGGCGACGCGCTCACCAGCGCCGACATGGACGCGATCGTGCGCGAGCTGAAGGCCGTCGGCGCCAACGCGACGCGCGCCCAGCACGCGCTGTCGGCGCCGCTGCTGGAGCGGCTGGACCGCGCCGGGATCATGGTCTGGCAGGGCGTCGGGCCGGTCGACGCGCCGGGCGCGTGGACGTCGAGCACGCCGGCGCTGGCGCATGCGGCGCGCGAGCGCGTCCGGGCCAGCGTCCGTCAGGAGCAGTTGCATCCGTCGGTCATCGCCTGGAACCTGGTCAACGAGATCGCCGGCAACGGCCACGACGCCTCGCAGGTCGCCTACGTCTCCGAGATGGCGCGCGAGCTGCACCAGCGCGATCCGGGCCGGCTCGTCGCCGTCGACCTCTGGGGCTCGCACCCGCCGTCTGAGGTGGGCGCGATCTACCGCGATGTCGACGCGGTGGCGCTGACCAACTACGTCGGCTGGTACGAGGGCGGCGACGAGTCGCGCGCCCACATCACCTCGCGCCTGCACGACACCGCCGTCGGCTTCACCACCATCTTCAAGGACAAGGTGTTGATCGTCAGCGAGTTCGGGGCCGAGGCCAACGGCGCCAACCCGACCGACACGCCCGGCGGTTACGACTACCAGGCCTGGCTCCTGCGTCGCCACATCGCGACCTACCGCGCCCTCCCCCGGCTCTCCGGCATGTTGGTGTGGAACCTCAAGGACTTCGGCGTCGCGCCCACCTTCGCCGGCGGCTCCATCTCCTCCGTCATCCCCGGCATCCACATCGAACGCGGCCTCAACACCAAGGGCCTCTTCGACTACGCCGGCCACCCCAAGCCCGCCGTCGCCGCCGTCCGTCGCGCCTTCGCCCCCTTGGGCACCGGCCTCTCCTAGTCCGCACCCCGACCGTTCGGGCCTCCGCGGGGGGGCGAACCTTCGGTCCGGGTCGCCTGGTGGTGAATATGTCACCACGAAACGACCTCGATCATCGGATCGCCGCGCTTGCGAGCGCTCAGCACGGCCCGGTCGGTCACCGGCAACTTCGCGCGCTCGGTCTCAGCCACGAGCAGATCGCCTACCGACTCCGTGTCGGGCGGCTCATCCGTCACTTCCCGGAGGTCTATCTCGTCGGCCACACGGTTCTGCCTCGCGAAGGGCGGTGGATGGGCGCGGTGCTGGCTTGCGGCGAGAGGGCCGTTCTCAGCCACGCCGATGCGGCCGCGCACTGGAGGTTGATGTCGTCGCGCGGACGCCAGATCCACGTCACGACTCCGTTGCGATCCGGACGCGATCCCGACCGGACGCGGATCAAGCTCCACCGTGTGGGGACCTTGCGCGCTTGGGAGTGCGCGCTCACCGAGGAGATACCAACGACGACGGTGGCGCGAACGCTCCTGGACCTTTCATCGCAATTGCGACCCAGGGCGATGGAGGATGCCATCGCACAGGCGAATCGCCTGGATCTCTTCGATCTCGTCGCTGTCCGCCGGTGTCTCGGCGAGCATCCACGGCAGCATGGTGCGCCCGCGCTCCGGCGATTGCTCGATGCCCTCGAAGGTGTGGGCGCCGCAGACGTTCGGAGCGTCTTGGAGGTCTTGGTCCTGCAGCTCTGCGACGACCACAAACTTCCCGAGCCCGTTGCAAATGCGCAGATCGAGGGCTTCTTGGTGGACTTCTTCTGGCCCGCCAAGCGGCTGATGGTCGAAGCCGACAGCTACACCTATCACTCGATGCCCGGGGCGTTCGAGCGCGATCGTGAACGCGATCAGCAGCTCACGCTCGCCGGCTACACGGTCGTCCGGTTCACCTACGCCCAGGTCACGCGGCAGCCGGCGCTCGTCCGCCGTCGCCTTCGACGACTTCTGACCTGACGCGGGTCGTTTCGTGGTGAACTATTCACCACGAAACGACCCGGACCGCGCGCGAGTGGCGCGGGCGGTCGAGCGGTGGGCGCTAGGCCTGGTTGCCCGCCGCGATCTTGCGCAAGTCGATCGTCGCGTCATACAGCTTCGCGTCGACGCCGGCGTCGAGGGCGACGTCGCGCAACGGGCGGCCCGAAGCCGAGGCCTCCTTGACGATGGCGGCCGCGGCGTCGTAGCCGATGGCGCCATTGAGCGCCGTCGCCGTCGCGAGCGTGCCTTCGGCCGAGGCCTTGGTGCCGGCCTTGTTGACCTCGATCCCGTCGACGCACTTCTCGGCAAACGCCACCGTCGTCGTCGACAGGAGGTGGATCGACTGCAGCAGGTTGCGCGCGATCAGCGGGATGCGGACGTTGAGCTCGAACTGACCCTGCATGCCGCCGATGGTGATGGCGGTGTCGTTGCCGATGACCTGGGCGGCCACCTGCAGGACGACCTCGGGCAGGACCGGGTTGACCTTGCCCGGCATGATCGAGGAGCCCTTCTGGAGCTCGGGCAGGAAGATCTCGCCGATGCCCGCGCGCGGGCCGGAGCCCATCAGCGCGATGTCCTGCGCGATCTTGGTCAGCGAGACGGCGACGACCTTCAACGCGCCCGACAGCTCGACCAAGGCATCGCGGTTGGCCTGCGCCTCGAACGGATCGGCCGGCGGCGCGATCAGCTTCAGCTTCGACTCGCGGATCAACCGCTTACGCACCTCGGCGGCGAACTTCGGATGGGTGTTCAGCCCCGTGCCCGTCGCCGTGCCGCCGAGCGGGATCTGGCCGACGTGCACCAGCGCGCTCGCGATCCGCTCCTGGCCCAGGCGCATCTGCGCCGCGTAGCCGGCGAACTCCGCGCCGAGCGTGACCGGCACCGCGTCCATCAGGTGCGTGCGGCCGGACTTGACCACGTCCTTGAACTTCTTGGCCTTGCGATCGAAGCGACCGCTCGAGCTGCTTCAAGCGCAGGCAGCAGCTTGTTGGTGGCCTCGTCCAGCGCGGCGAGGTGCACGGCCGACGGGAAGACGTCGTTGGAGGACTGGCCGAAGTTCACATGGTCATTGGGATGGGCCTTGCCGCCGGTCAGCGACGAGATCACCTCGTTGGCGTTCATGTTGGACGACGTGCCCGAGCCGGTCTGGAAGACGTCGATCGGGAACTGGTTGTCGTGCTCGCCGGCGGCGATCGCGGCACCGGCGGCGGCGATCTCCTGCGCGAGCTTCGGGTCGAGGTTGCCGAGCTCGGCGTTGACCAGGGCCGCGGTGCCCTTGATGGCACCGAGCCAGCGGATGACGGAGACCGGGACCGTCTCACCGGAGATCGGGAAGTTGTCGACGGCCTTCGTGGTCTCGCCGCCGTAGAGCGTTCTTCTTCAAAGGGGGCATGGCCTCAGAGCCTACGACGCGGCCCTCGCGCGCGGTCTCCCGACACCCGCCGGAGTTCACCTACGACAAGAACGAGAGCAGCTCGCGCGCCACGCCGACCGGGTCGTCGTAGGCAATCAGGTAGCCCGTTCCGCGGCAGTACGCGCAGGATCGCGTCGGGCAGGAGGTCCAGCGCCTCCTCGGCACCGCGCAGCGGATGGTGGCGATCCTCGTCGGCCCACAGCAGCAGCACGGGCACGTCGAGCTGCGGCAGGAGGTCGAGCACCTCGCGCCGCGCCGAGCGCGGCAGCTCGCGGGCCAGCCGCGCCCACGAGCGCGCGAGGTTCGCGTTGCCGCCGACGTCGGCCATCGCGTGGCGCACCAGGTCGGCGGCCTCGGGGACGCCACGCGCGGTCAGCGCCGTCCCCGCGCTCGGGCCGGAACGCGAGCCGCACCGCGTGTCCGGCCACGCGGTCAAGACCCGGCACCCCCGCCGCCCGTGCCGCGCCGAGCCACGCGCCATGGGCTTTGGCGCGCTCGGGCGGCCGATGCAGGCGGCACGGCAGCAGCACGAGCCGCCCTGGCGTGCAACTGCCCCAACTCGATCGCGCGGATGAGCAGATCGGCGCCGAGCCCGTGGCCGCCCACCAGCGGTCGGCGCCCGGCGACGTCGACGCAGAACGCCGCGAGCACGCCGGCCAGCCAGTCGAAGCGTGTAGGGGTGGCGCGGGCGGTCCTCGGAGTCGCCGTGCGCCGGCAGGTCGGGCAGGATCAGCCGGAAGCGATGCGCGAGATCCTCGACCGCCGGCTCGAACTCGCGATGGCTGAGCCCGGCTGAGTGCACAAGCACCAGCGGCGGCCCCGTGCCGACCTCGCGGTAGGCGATCCGGGCGCCGTCCTGCGCGTGCCAGAGGCGTAGCCTCGCCGACCGCCAACCAGAAGGCGCCCGTGGCCGCGCGTGAGGCTCGGCATCCGCGCGCCGCCCCCGCGGCGAGTCCCTCGTCCAGCGCGCGCGCCACGGCCGGCGAGCGCTCGCGGACGCCCGACCCCGCCGTCTCGACGCGCCGCGCCAACTCGGACGAGATCCCGTTGGAGTGCGCTGCCCCGCGCGAGACCGCGGCGGAGAGAAACCCGAGGCGCAGCGCGGCGCGTGGGTCTCCGTCCTCGCGCGCCCGGCCCGCCAGCTCCTCGGCCACCGCATGGACGGTCGCGCCCAGGTTCTGCAGGTCGGCGTCGGTGCGCACGCGCTCGCAGGCAGGTCGAGATCGGCGTCCCGCCCGACAGCGCGACCGCACCCGGCGCGCCGGTCAGCGCGCGCTCGTAGCCGTCGCGGTCGGTGTCGATGCAGGCGCTGGGCAATGGTGGCGCGTCCTTCGTACACGCCCCGAAGGCGAGCGCAAGGCTCACGGCGAGGGCGGCACGGCACCTCATCGGCCCCATCGTAGAGTGGCCGGCTCGTGCTGCCGAGACCACGACACACGCCATGAGCCGGCTGAGGAGTCATCGCCGTGGTCTCGGGACCCGCAGCCCCTACGACCGCGAGATCCTCCGGCTCGCGATCCCCGCCCTCGGCGCGCTGGCCGCCGAGCCGCTCTACCTGCTCGTCGACACCGCGATCGTCGGCCATCTCGGAACGCCCCAGCTCGCCGCGCTGGCGCTCGCCGGCGCGGTGCTCGGCGCGGCCGTCACGCTCTGCAACTTCCTGACCTACGGCACCACCGCGCAGGTCGCGCGGCTGCACGGCGCGGGCGACGCGCCAGCGCGCCGGCGAGATCGCCGCCCAGGCGCTGTGGCTCGCCATCGCCATCGGCTTCGCCCTGACCGTCGTCACCATCGCGCTCGCCGATCCCCTCATGGCGCTCGTCGGCGGCCAAGGCCACACCGCCGACCTCGCGGCGCGCTACCTGCGCATCAGCGCGCTCGGACTGCCGTTCGCGCTGATCGCGCTCGCCGCCCAGGGCTACCTGCGCGGCATCGGCGACCTGCGCTCCCCGCTGATCGTGGTCGTCGTGGCCAACATCATCAACATCGTGCTCGAGCTGGTGTTCGTATACGGGTTGGACTGGGGCCTGGACGGCAGCGCCGCGGGCACCGTCATAGCCCAGGCGGGCATGGGCGCGGCGTTTGCCATCTACCTGCTCAAGGCACCTGCGCGAACACGACGGCCGAACCCCACGCAGCTCAAAGGCCTCGCCCGCATGGGTGGCCACATCGTCGTGCGCACCGGCTCGCTGCTGCTGGCCTTCGTGATCGCCGGCGCCGTCCTCGCGCGCGTCGGCGACGACAGCCTCGGCGCCCACCAGATCGCCTTCCAGGTCTTCCTCTTCCTCGCGCTGGTCCTCGACGCGATCGCGATCGCGGGCCAGGTCCTCGTCGGTCGGATGCTCGGTGCCGGCGACGCCGCCGGCGCGCAGGCCGCCGCGCGGCGCATGTTGGGGTGGTCGCTCGCGGGCGGCTGCGCGATGGGCCTCGGCCTGCTGGCCACGCGCAACGTCATCCCGCACGCCTTCAGCACCGACGCAGCTGTCCGAGCCCGCGCGCACGAGCTCTGGCCGCTCTTCGCGCTGATGCTGCCGGCGGGTGCGCTGACCTTCGCGCTGGACGGGATCCTGCTCGGCGCCGGCGACACGCGCTTCCTCGCCTACGCGATGGCCTTCAGCGCGCTGATCGTCTTCGTCCCGATCACGCTCCTCAGCCTGCACTTGCACTGGGGCGTCGTCGGCGTCTGGTGGGGCCTCAACGCGCTGATGCTCGCCCGCCTGGTGACGACCGGCGCCCGCTACCGCGGACGCCGCTGGCTCGTCGTGGGCGTGCCCGCCTAGTCCGAGGACGCGACTCCGGCCCCGGCGCCCGTCCCCGCCTCGACCTCCAGCGTCTCGCGCAGCGCATCGGGCAACTGCGCCGCCTGCTGGGCGCCGTAGTCGAAGCCGACCAAGACGCCGTAGCCCTCGGCGGCCAGCCGCGTGCCGACGCGCATCTCGAACTCGACACGAAACGACGAGCGCTTGACGTTGCCGATCGAGCACACGACCGCGACCTCCTCGTCGAAGAGCACGGGCGAGCGGTAGTTGATGTGGCACTCGGCGAAGATCAGCCCGAACGCGTCGGCCTCCGGGTTGGCCGGGTCGTGGCTCGGGACGATGGCGCGCAGGTAGGCGATCCGGGCGGTCTCGAAGTAGCGCAGGAAGACCACGTTGTTGAGGTGGCGCATCGCGTCGAGGTCGCCGAAGCGCACGCGCTCGGTGTGGGTGTAGCTCATACGGAGGTCTCCGGTTGCAGGGGTTCCGGCAGCTCGAACCCGCGCGCGGCGCACCCACGCTCGATCTGCTCGATCACGGACTCCATCACCTTCACGCGGGCGAAGCGCTTGGACTCCCCCTCGATGAGGATCCACGGCGCCGCCGGGAGGTCGGTGCGCGCCAGCATCTCCTCGACCGCCTCGACGTACTGCGGGCGCTTGTCACGGTTGCGCCAGTCCTCGTCGGTGATCTTCCAGGTCTTCAGCGGATCGGCCTGACGGCGCTCGAAGCGGCGCAGCTGCTCCTCGGGGGAGATGTGCAGCCAGAACTTGGCGAAGATCGTGCCCGCGTCGGCCAGCGTGCGTTCGAACTCGACGATCTCGTCGTAGGCACGCCGCCACTGCTCCTCGGTCGCGAAGCCCTCGACCCGCTCGACGAGCACGCGGCCGTACCAGGAGCGGTCGAAGACGGCCATGCCGCCCCAACCGGGCTGCGGGACCCAGAAGCGCTCCAGGTAGTGATGGCGCAACTCGTCGGGCGTCGGCGCGGCGAACGACGCGACGCGCACGTGGCGCGAGTCCAGCGGGGCCAGCAGGCGCTTGATCGCACCGCCCTTGCCGGAGGCGTCCCAGCCCTCCATGACGATCGCCAGCGGTGGCCCGAGCGGGTCGCCGGGGTGCAGCTTGCCGCCGAGCGCGAGGCGCAGCTGGGCGAGCCGGCGGCCGGCGCGTCTCGAGCCGCTCGTCCTGGTCACGACGCTTGAGCTTCTGTGAGAGATCGAGGTCGTCGAGCCTGCCCATCGCGCCAACAATGCTTGCAGACCGTGCCATTCCGGCAGGCCGGGACGTCGAAACCTGCGCAAAGCCACGCGGACCGCCCCGAACGGCCCTTCGTGGCCTAACACTGCTGCTCATGACGCGGTCCACGCACACCAGTCGCCTCGGCCTGACCACGTCGGAGGCGGCACGTCACCTCGGGGTTTCCCTCTCCACCGTCCGCCGGTGGTCCGACATGGGCTACCTGCGCGGCTACCGGACGCCGGGCGGTCAGCGCCGCTTCCCCGTCGGCGAGCTCGACGAGTTCGTCTCCTCGCTGGAGGAGCGCACGACCGGCAGCGGCCGCTTCGTACGCGAGTCCGAGCACGCGCCCGACGAGGTCGTCGAGCTGCCGGTCGCCGGCGACACCGACCACTAGGACAACGCGGCCCCGCCGGCTCAGCCGCCGGCGGCCTCGTTCATCCGGCGCTCGATCGCCGAGCTCTTCGTCGTAGTCGGCCTCGTCGGCGTGGCGGTACTCCGTGCCCTGGCCCGCCAGCAGCTCGGCGAGCGCCTCGACGTAGCGGGCGTCCAGCTGCTTGCCCGCGACGCGCCGCAGCTCGGTCAGCGCCTCGAACGACGTCAGTCGCGTCCGGTAGGTGTCGGGCGCGGTCAGCGTGTCGTAGACCTCGGCGACCGCGATGATCTTCGCGATCTCGGGGATCTCGTCGCCGGTCAGCCCGTGCGGGTAGCCCTTGCCGTCGAGGCCGCTCGTGGTGGGCGATGATGATCTCGCGTCAGCGGGCCGTAGACGCCGATGTCGCGCAGCAGGTCGGCGCCGAGCTCCGGATGGCGGCGGATCGCCGTCCAGTCGTCCTCGGTCAGCACGACGCCGCGCTCCATGACGCGGTCGCTCAGCGCGAAGCGCCCGATGTCGTGCAGCAGGCCCGGCGGTGTGCGCGAGCTCCTGGTCGCGCTCGGTCATCCCGACGTGCGCGGCGATGTCGCGCGCGAACCGCGCGACCGCGGCGCAGTGGCGCGCGGCGCGATGGTCGCGGGCGTCGAGCGTGCGGATCAGCCCGCTCAGCACGCCCCACGACAGGTTGGCGTACTCCTTGGTGC
This sequence comes from uncultured Conexibacteraceae bacterium, assembly GCA_963731005.1. Taxonomy (GTDB): domain Bacteria; phylum Actinomycetota; class Thermoleophilia; order Solirubrobacterales; family Solirubrobacteraceae; genus Baekduia. The sequence continues at coordinate 1,142,492 of CAVSTZ010000002.1, forward strand.
GCTCGCGCGCGGCGATGACCAGCCGCGTCATGTAGGTGAACGCCAGCAGCGCGACCAGCACGAGCGTGATCACGGCGAAGCCCGTCTGGACGTAGACGGCGCCGATCGCGGTGACCAGCGCGATGTTGATGGCGATGGTCGGCGCCAGGTCCGACAGGGCGCGGACGCGGTTGCGCAGCGCCTGGCCGTCGAGCACCGCCATGCCCAGGCCGACCAGCTCGGAGTTGATGATCAGGACCGCGCCGCTGGCGATCGCCAGGGCCAGCGCGAAGGCGGCCGTGTCCTGGGTGAGGTCGAGCGCCTGGAAGACGACCGCGGCGCCGACGGTCGGCAGCGCGCTGCCGGCGAGATTGATGAGCAGCGGGATGCGGCGGTAGCGCTCGACCATCCAACCGACGAGCTCGGCGATGACCGGCACCGCGAACGCGGCGGCCGGTCCGAGGAAGCCGGCGGCGAGAATCCCGCAGAGAAACGCACCCGAGACGAAGATGCGCTGCGTGGAGACGTCGACGGCGAGCAGCCGCGACACCACCGCGCACGCCAGCAGCACGGCGGCGAGGGGATCGCCGACCGTGCCGGGCTCGACGACTGCCAGCCCGGCGGCGACCACGAGGCCCGCGGCAGCTACTCCTGCTGCGAGGCGCGGGCGCTGCACCACGTCCGACCCGCTCACGGCGGAGACGCTACAGGGCGCCTCCGCACGGGTCTAGACAGGCTTTATGGGCTACCGGCCGCCGACGTACCCGGCAATGGAGGCGATGGCGACGAGGACACCGGCGTAGGGCAGGGCGCGCAGCTTCAGGTTGTTCATGGCAAGCCTCCGAAAGACAGTGGACGGATAAGGGGCGGCGAGCGTAAGCTGACTCCGTGGCTCTGCACGGGAAGTTGCGCAAAATCGATGCACTTTGGGCAGTAGGCGGGACTAAAGCTGTACGCCGTGATCCCGTGGAACGCTCTTGCGCACGCTGAAGACCTCCGAAGCGGCTGCCGTCCTGAACGTCAGCCCGAACACGCTCCGTGCGTGGGAGCGCCGTTTCGGCTACCCGAAGCCGCAGCGATCGCCCGGCAAGCACCGCCTCTACACGCACGGTGAGATCGCCGCGCTGCGCGACGCGCTCCAGGAGGGGCTGTCGATCTCGTCGGCCATTTCCCGCGCGCGGGAGTCGGTCGCGGCCGACACGCACGTGCTGGTCGGCGCGCTCGCGGCCTACGAGCTGGAGCGGGCCGACGCGGCGATGGAGGGCGCGCTCGCGCTGCGCTCCGTCGAGCGGTCGGTCGAGGAGGTGCTCCTGCCGTCGCTGGAGGAGATCGGCGATCGCAACGGGACCGACTCGGCGCCGTGGGCGTTCGCGGCCCGCTGGGCCGGCGAGTGGCTGCTGCGGCGCCCAGCGCCTGTCGCCGCCGCCTCGGCCCGGCCGTCGGTGCTGATCGGCGACGCCACGCGCGACGCAGCTCGATCCCGACGCCCTGGCGCTGCGGGCGCTGGAGCTGTGCACCACGCGCATCGGCCTGCGCACCCTGACGCTGCCGGTCACGGGTCTCGCCGGCCTGGGCGACGTGCTCTCGGCCTACGAGCCGCGGGTCGTCGTCATCGCCGGCGGCGAGGAGCTCGACGACGACGTCGCGCGCTGGGCCTACCGCGTGCGCGCCTCGTCCGGCGCACTGCCGGTCCTGCTGTTCCGCCGCAGCGGTCGCGACGACCGCACGCGCGACGCCGGCGCTCGGCATCTGCGCCTCCGCGCCGACGCATCGCCGCGGGCCAGCTGCTGGACCTCGCGGAGGGCGCCAGCCGCGAGTCGATTGCCGATGACCTGGAGTTCGACGATCTCGCGGTCCCGACGCCACCCCGGCGCCGGCTGTCCGCCTAAGGCCGAGGAGGATCCCGCTTGAGCTCCAACCGTCCACTGCTTCGCCTCGTACCGGACCCCGCATCGGAGCCGGTCCCGTTCGTCAGCTTCTGCGGCCACTGCGGCCAGGCGCCTCAGACCCCGATGGCCGCCCTGGCGCGCGTGTGCGCGCGCTGCGGCCTCGGCGTCGTCATCAGCGCCGGCGCCGACCTCGCCCCGCGCAAGGGTGAGTCGTTCGTCATCGTCGACCGCCGGCTCAAGCTGTGCGGTCTCTCGCGCGGCGCCGAGCGCATGCTCGGCGTCGACGAGCCCGACGCGGTCCATCGCCACGTCTCGCGACTTCCTCGAGCCCGCCGACGCCGAGGCGGGCAAGGGCGACGAGCTGCTGCAGGGCATCATCGCCAGTGCCGCGATCGGCATCGCGCCGCCGCACGACATCGTCGTCCGTCCCACCGGCGAGTACGGCGTGCGTTACGCCGCCCGCGTCGGCAGCTGTGGGCCGCCGGAAGGTGCGCTCATCGTCCTCGGAACGGTGTAACCGTCGGCACTTGGGTACAGGGTCCTTCTGGTGCAAGACGTTGCCCGTCCTGCACCTGACCTTGCGCAAGTTGCCAGAACCTCACCAAACGGCGAAGACTGCACCACATGGGTGGATCGATCCGAACCAACGCCGCGGCAGCCATGCTCGGCGTCAGCCCGAACACGCTGCGCTCCTGGGAGCGCCGCTTCGGCTTCCCGGAGCCCAAGCGCACGGCCGGCGGGCACCGGCAGTTCGACCTCGCCGAGATCGAGGCGCTGCGTGCCGCCTTCGAGGAGACGCAGAACATCTCCTCGGCCATCTCGGTCGCCCGTGAGCGCGGCACCGGCCCGGCCTCGCCGGCCCGGCTGCAGTCCGCCTTCGGCCGCTTCGACGAGGACGGCGCCAACCGCCTGATCGAGGAGAGCCTCACGGTCCGCTCGGTCGAGCGCACGATCGAGGAGGTCCTGCTGCCCGTCGGTCGAGGCGCTCGCCCCGGCCCACAACACGCCTGCCGACTCCCGAGTACGGCTTCGCCTGGCGCTATGCGACCGGCTGGCTGGCCGCCACCCAGCGCCTCGCACCGCCGCCTCGCGCACCGAGGGCGTCCTGGTCTTCGACGCCAGCCGCGCGCCGGAGGCCGAGGCGCTGCAGGCCCAGGCGCTGGAGCTCGTCCTGCGCCGCTGCGGGCCTGCGCACGCTGACGCTGACGGCCGACTCGGACCCGAGCCGCCTGTCGCACGCGATCACCGCGCTGGATCCGCGCGCGGTCGTGCTCACCGGCCACGGCGCGTCGCTGGACGCCCTGGGCCGCCTGGTCTTCACTGCCCGCCGCGTGGCGGGCGAGGATGTCGCGATCCTCGACTACCGCGGTGCGATCCCGCACGCGGGCAGCAGCACGGTCGAAGTGCTTCCCGACATGCCGCTGGCCGCCCGTGAGGCGATCCTCATGCGGCTCGAGGCCCGCAACGCCAGCGGTCGCTTCGCGCGCGGCGCCTCGACGGCCATCGGGCTGTAGCGCCGCAGATCGTTCGGAGCCGTCCGGCGCGGGCGACATGATCCCCGCGCGATGACGCTCACCCAGCTCGACGATCCCCTGGCGCACGACGCCCTGGAGTCTCTGCTGCTCGCGGAGGCGAGCGTCCGCCGGCGCCTCGCGTCCGACCTGGAGCGCGAGGGCCTGTCGTCCTCGGGCTTCTCGGTGCTGATGGTGCTGTCCGGCGGCGGGTGGCGAGCTGGAGCTGCGCGCGCTGCGCGCCCGCCTGCGCACGTCGAAGGCCAACGCGACCGAGGTCGTCACGACGCTGGAGACGCGCGGCATGGTTCAGCGCTTCCGCCTGCCCCACGATCGCCGCGCCGCGTCGGTCCGGCTGACCACGCAGGGCCGTGAGCTCGTCGACCGGCTCGTTCCCCGAGCACACCCAGCGCGTCACCGACGCGTTCGCGGTGCTCGACGAGGCCGAGAAGCGCATGCTCTCCGACATCTGCCGCAAGCTCGCCGTCGAGCCGGCGGCGGCGCCCGCGTAGCCCTTCCGCTACCGGAGGGAACGCAGCGCATATCCTGGGCCGCTCATGGCCCGCCGCCCCGTCGACCCGAACCAGTCCTTCCCGAAGCTCGAGGAGCAGGTGCTCGAGCGCTGGCGCGAGCGCGACGTCTTCGCCGAGTCGCTGCGCAACCGCGAGGGCGCAGAGCCGCTGGGTCTTCTGGGAGGGACCGCCGACGGCCAACGGCAAGCCCGGGCGTCCACCACGTGCTGGCCCGCGCGTTCAAGGACATCTACCCGCGCTACAAGACGATGCGCGGGCATCTCGTCGAGCGCAAGGGCGGCTGGGACTGCCACGGCCTGCCGGTGGAGATCAACGTCGAGCAGCAGCTCGGCCTCCACAACAAGCACGAGATCGAGGCCTACGGGATCGCCGAGTTCAACGCGAAGTGCCGCGCGTCGGTCTTCGAGTACCTGGAGGACTGGAACCGGCTGACCGAGCGGATCGGGTTCTGGGTCGACCTCGAGAACGCCTACCGCACGCTCGACGCCACCTACGTCGAGTCGGTCTGGTGGGCGCTGCGCCAGATCCACGACAAGGGCCTGCTCTACGAGGGCCACAAGGTGGTGCCCTACTGCCCGCGCTGCGGCACGGCGCTGTCGTCGCACGAGCTGGCGCTGGGCTACAAGGACGTCACCGACCCCTCGGTCTACGTGCGCTTCCCGGTCGCCGAGGACGGCGGCCCGGTGCAGGCCGGCGACGAGCTGTTGGTGTGGACGACGACGCCGTGGACGCTTGGTGTCCAACGCGGCGGTCGCGGTCGACCCGGAGCTGACCTACGTGCGGGCCAAGACGGGGGCGCTGGAGGCGCCGGTCGTCCTGGCCGAGGCGCTGGTGCAACGCGTGCTCGGCGCCGACGCCGACGTGCAGATCCTCGCCAAGTTCCCCGGCGCGGCGCTGGACGGCGTCCGCTACGACCCGCCGTTCTCCTACATCAAGGGCTCCGAGTACGGCGAGCGCGGCCACACGGTGTTGTTGGGGGACTTCGTCACCGCCGATGACGGCACGGGCCTCGTGCACACCGCGATCGCGTTCGGCGAGGACGACTTCCGCCTCGGCGCGCAGTACGGCCTGAAGGTCGTCAACCCAGTGCGGCTCGACGGCACCTACGACGAGCGCATCAAGGGCTACGAGGGCCGCTTCGTCAAGGACGCCGACGCCGACCTGGTCGAGGACCTGCGCGCCCGCGGCCGGCTGCTGCGCGCCCAGGAGTACGAGCACTCCTACCCGCACTGCTGGCGCTGCGGCACGCCGCTGCTCTACTACGCCAAGCCGTCCTGGTACATCGCGACCTCGCAGGTCAAGGACAAGCTCTTGGCCGCCAACGAGACGGTCGGCTGGCATCCCGAGCACGTCAAGCACGGCCGCTTCGGCCGCTGGCTGGAGAACAACGTGGACTGGGCACTCTCGCGGGAGCGCTACTGGGGCACGCCGCTGCCGGTCTGGCGCTCGGAGGACGGGGAGGACTTCCACGTCATCGGCTCGTTCTCCGAGCTGGAGGAGCTGTCGGGGGTCAAGCTGGAGGACCCGCACCGCCCCTACGTCGACGACATCACCTACACGGACCCGCAGACCGGCAAGGTCATGCGGCGCGTCCCCGAGGTCATCGACGTGTGGTTCGACTCCGGCGCGATGCAGTTCGCCCAGTGGCACGCGCCGTTCGAGCAGCAGGAGCGCTTCGAGAACGCGTGGCCGGCGGACTTCGTCTGCGAGGCGCTGGACCAGACGCGCGGCTGGTTCTACTCGCTACTGGCGGTGTCGGTGCTGCTGTTCGACGAGTCGCCCTACAAGGACGTCGTCTGCCTCGGGCTGATCCTCGACGAGGACGGGCAGAAGATGTCGAAGTCCAAGGGCAACGTCGTCGATCCCTTCGAGATCCTCGACCGCTTCGGCGCCGACGCGCTTGCGCTGGTACTTCTTCTCCTCCAAGCAGCCGTGGGACGGCTATCGCTTCTCGGAGGAGACGATCGCCGAGGGCGTGCGGCTGTTCCTCAACACGTTGTGGAACACCTACGGGTTCTTGGTGTTGTACGAGAACGCGGCGGATGGGGAAGAGGTCTTGGCCGCCGAGGCCGGACCCGCCACCGACCTCGACCGCTGGGTGCTGTCGCGGCTGAGCGCGACGGTCGCGTCGGTGACCGAGCGCCTCGACACGTTCGACGCGACGGTCGGTGCGCGCGAGATCGCGACCTTCGTCGACGACCTCTCCAACTGGTACGTGCGCCGTTCGCGCCGGCGCTTCTGGGAGGGCGATGCGCGCGCGTTCGCGACGTTGCGCGAGTGCCTCGTGACGGTCGCCCAGCTGCTGGCGCCGTTCACGCCGTTCATCGCCGACGAGATCTACGACAACTTGGACGGCTCGGCGGGGTCGGTCCATCTGACCGACTGGCCGGTGGCCGGCCCGCGTGATGAAGCGCTGGAGGCCGCGATGGCCACGGCGCGCGAGGCGGTGGCGCTCGGCCTGCGGGCGCGCGCGGGGGCGAAGGTCGGCCTGCGCCGGCCGCTGCGCGAGGCGGTCGTGGTCGCCGCGGGGCGCGAGCGCGCCGCGCTGGAGACGACGGCCGACATCGTCCGCGAGGAGCTCAACGTCAAGGCGCTGCGATTCGTCGACGAGGCCGACGAGCTGGGCTCCTACGACCTCAAGCCCAACTACCGCACGCTCGGCCCGCGCTTCGGCAAGAACATGCCGCAGGTCGCCGCGGCGGTCGAGGCGCTGGACGCCGACCGCGTCGCGGTCGCGCTGCGCGAGGGGCGGACCGTCGGCGTCAACGTCGACGGCCACGACCACGAGTTGACGGCTGACGACCTGTTGGTGGGGTTGCAGCCGCTGGAGGGCTTCCAGGTCGAGCGCGAGGGTGGCCACGCGGTCGCGCTGGATCTCGCGATGGACGAGGGGCTGCGCCGCGAGGGCTGGGCGCGCGAGGTCGTGCGCGCCGTGCAGAACGCGCGCAAGGACGCGGGCCTGGACGTGTCGGACCGGATCGCGCTGACGCTGGCCGGCGACGTCGAGATCGTCTCGGTCGCCCAGGAGTTCGAGCGGCTGGTCGCCGACGAGGTGCTGGCGACCAGCGTGGCGTTCGGCAATGGGGCCGAGGACGACGGATCGTTCGTGGCGACGGTCGACGGGCGCACGCTGCGCGTCGGCGTCGTGCGCGTCTGAGGTCAGACAGCCCGGGGGCGAGATCGCGTCGCCGTCGCCTCAGGGGTGCATGAGCGACGAACAGCTGATGGACAACGACTCGCTGGCCGCGGTGGTCGGGACGATCCCGCCGGGGCGCTGGATGAGCTACGGCGACGTGGTGGCGGCGGCCGGCGGGGTGCCGGCGCAGGCGCTCGGCGTCAACGGGCGGCTGACGCGGCTGGCCTGCGACGGCGCACACCGCGTGCTGAAGGCCGACGGCACCATCGGCGGCACCGCGCTCGGGGATCCCGAGCGGGTGCGGCGGCTGCTGGAGGACGAGGGCCTGGCCTTCGACGGCGGCAAGGCCGACGCCGAGGCCAGGGTGGCGCTCACGCCGTGAGGACGGGCTCGAGCTCGGCTTCGAGCTTGCGCTTCGGGTAGGCGCCGATGACCTTCTTGGCGACCTGCGCCGTTCTTGAAGAGGATCATCGTCGGGATGCTCAGGACCTCGAAGTTCGCGGCGGTCTGCTGGTTCTCGTCGACGTTGAGCTTGACGATCTTGAGGTCGGCGCGCTCGGCGGCGATCTCCTCGAGGACCGGGGCGACGACGCGGCACGGACCGCACCAGGGCGCCCAGAAGTCGACGAGCACGGGCTCGTCGGACTCGAGGACCTCGGCCTGGAAGTTGGTGTCGGTGACGTCGGTGAGGGTGCCGGCCATGTCTGGCTCCTTCGAAGGGGTGGTGCCTTCACTATACAAAGTGAAGTGTGGTCTTGGCGAGGCCGTAGGCGTTACGGCTGCGGCGAGCCTACCCGGCCGCTCAACCGCGCAGCGCGAGGATGAGGTGCGGCGACACGTAGACCTCGATGAACGCCGCGGCGACGACGCATCGGGACGGCGATCGCGACGCGTCACGAACGTCGCGGCCAGCAGCTCGTGCCACTCCCCCCGGCGGCTGGCGATCGATCCACGCCGCGAGCGGCAGGAACAGCGCGATCAGCTCGGGCATCGCGTGCGGCAGGAGGCCGAGGAGCAGCAGCCCGGGCGAGATGCCGCCCTGGACGGCGAGCGTCGATCGCCGCACCGCCGAGCACGTAGGCCTGCGTGAGCGAGCGAGAAGCTGGTCGCGCGCGATGACGAAGGCGATCGCCAGCGGGCCGGCCTTGTCGTGGACCCAGCGCCAGACGCCGGAGTAGCGCTCGGCCTCCAGCGGCAGCGAGCTGCCGGCGATGAAGCCCGCGACGCACGCCATCGCGTGCAGCGCCAGCACGAGCGCGTTGCGGCCGAGGACGCGCGCCGACGGCCGCCAGCGACGGTGGCGCGTTGAGCCCCGGCAGGACGTAGCGGCGTCGGGTCGGGCGTCGAGCGATGCGCGATGACCACGACCGCCGCCAGCAGCGCGGCGCAGATCGCGAGCGCGAGCCGGCGAGCCACGGGCCCAGCGACCGGCCACGGGCGCGTCGTTCCAGCGCTCGCAGCGTCGCCGCGCGTGTCGCGCAGGCCCTGGACGAGCGACGAGCTCGGAGGCCATCGTCCTCGAGGCATCGGCGCGGTCGGCCGGTCGCGCCCTTGAGCGCGACGGGCGCGTCGGCCGCAGTGCGTCGCGGCGGCGCAGCGCGCGGCACGAGCAGCATCGCCTCGAGGGCGATCCGCGCGCGTCATCTTCGACTTGCCCGCGCTGGCGGTCGCGGAAGACGATCGGCACCTCGACGACGCGGAAGCCGCGGCGCATCGCGCGGTTGGTCAGCTCGACCTGGAACGCGTAGCCGTGCGGCGCGGACGCGTCGGCAGGTCGATCGCCTCGCAGCACCTCGCGCGCGGAAGCACTTGAAGCCGCCGGTCAGGTCGCGCACCGGCAGGCCGAGGACGATCGCGCGCGTACCACGAGCCGCCGCGGCTGACGATCCGGCGCAGCGAGCCCCCAGTCGCGCGACGCGCGCCGCCGGGGACGTAGCGCGAGCCGAGCGCGAGGTCGGCGCCCGTCGCGCACGGCCGTCGAGCAGGCGCGCGAGGTCGGCGGGGTCGTGCGAGAAGTCGGCGTCCATCTCGAGCACGAAGCCGGCGCCGCGCGTCCAGCGCGTGCGCGAAGCCCGCGAGGTAGGCCGGGCCGAGGCCCTTCGCGCACCGTGCGGTGCAGCACCTCGACCGTCGTCGTGCTCGGCCGCGAGGCGGTCGGCGATGCGCGCCGGTCCCGTCCGGCGAGCCGTCGTCGACGACGAGGATGCGGTGCCCGTCCGGCGCGGCCGCGCGCGAGCACCGCGAGCGCGGCGCCGACGATCGCCTCGATGTTCTCGGCCTCGTCGAAGGTGGGCAGGATGAGCCAGGCGTGACCGGACATGCGAGCGCGCGTACCCTAGGGACGTAGGCCGCTGACGATGTCCGACCCCTCCAACGCGACGATCGCCGCCGCCTTCGACGAGCTCGGCGACCTCTACGAGCTCGACGGCGCGGTCGTCCACCGCGTGCATCGCCTACCGCAACGCGGCCAAGGCGGTGCGCGACGCGACGGTCTCGGTGACGCGCGCTGACGCGCGCGGGCACGCGTCACGACGCTGCCGGGCATCGGCAAGACGCTCGAGGAGAAGCTCCTCGCGCTGCTCGACACCGGGACGATCCCGGCCGCCGAGAAGCTGCGCGCGAAGTTCCCGCCCGGGCTGATCGAGATGACGCGCCTGCCCGGGCCTCGGGCCCAAGCGCGCGCGCAAGCTCTTCGACGAGCTCGGCATCGACTCGCTCGACGCGCTGCGCGCGGCCGCCGAGGGGCAGAAGCTGCGCGACGTCAAGGGCTTCGGGCCGAAGTTCGAGGAGTCGGTGCTGGCCGCGTTCGCCGCCGGCATCGGCCGAGCGGCCGGCGCCGCGCGTGCTGCTGCACACGCGCGCTGACGATCGGCGAGGCAGATCGTCGACGCGCTGCGCGCGCACCCGGCCGCCGAGCGCGTCGAGCTCGCCGGCGGCGCGCGGCGCCAGGCCGACTCGCGTCAAGGACCTCGACATCGTCGCGACGGCCGACGACCCGGCCGCGCTGGCCGCGGCGCTCGCCGAGCTCGACCTCATCGAGTCGCGCCTCGGCCCCGGGCGAGAACGCCGCGCGCGCCCGGACGCACACCGGCGTGCCGGTCGACCTGCGCGTCGTCGCGCCCGACCAGTTCGGCAACCTGCTGCAGCACTTCACGGGCTCGCAAGCGCACAACGTCGCGCTGCGCGAGGCGGCGGTGCGCACGCGGGCTGCACGTCTCGCGAGTACGGGATCCTCGACGACGCGACCGGCGAGACGCTGCGCTGCGCGACCGAGGAGGAGGTCTACGAGCGCCTCGGCCTGCCGTGGATCCCGCCGGAGCTGCGCGAGGACCGCGGCGAGCTGGAGCCCGGCTTCGTCGTCGCCGCGAGCTGATCGAGCAGTCGACGACCTCAGCGGCGACCTGCACTGCCACACGGTCGCCTCCGACGGGCGCAACACGCTCGAGGAGATGGCGCGCGGCGCGCTGGAGCGCGGGCTACGAGTACGTCGCGATCACCGACCACTCGGCGACGCACGGCTTCGGCAACGACGTCACGCCCGGACGCGCTGCGAGCGCCAGATCGAGCTGGTCGCGCGAGCTCAACGACGAGCTCGACGGCATCGAGGTGCTGGTCGGGACCGAGACGAACATCCTGCCCGACGGCTCGCCCGACTACGACGACGACCTGCTCGCCGCAGCTCGACTGGGTCGTCGGCGTCGGTGCACACGTCGCTTCGGGATGTCGGCGGCCGAGATGACCAAGCGGATCGTCGCGGCGATCGAGCATCCGTGGATCGACTGCGATCGGCCACCCGACCGGCCGCAAGATCGAGTCGCGCCAGCCCTACGAGCTCGACATCGACGCGGTCTTCGCCGCGGCGGCGCGCACGCCGGGACGATGCTCGAGATCAACTCCGCGCCCGACCGCCGCGACCTCAACGACGTCCACGCCCGCGCCGCCGCGCGCGGCCGGCGTGACCATCATCATCGACACCGACGCCCACGGCGTCCGACGCCAGGGCATCGTCGCGCTGGGGCGTCGCGACCGCGCGCCGCGCCGGCCTGACCGCGGCCGACGTCGCGAACACGCGCCCGTGGGCGGAGTTCGCGCCGCTGCGCAAGCACGCGCGGGCTGCGGCGTAGCCCAGCCCGCCGTCGGCGCCGCGACTACGCGGCGGTGAGCGCCGCCGAGCGCTCCCAGAGCCCTTCGGCGAGCGCGTCGTCACGCCCGGCGGGCGTGGGGTCGCGGACCTTCTGGTCGACCACGTAGACGCCCGACAGCTCTGCCGCCGCGGGGTCGAGCGCGAGCCAGACGAGCGATCGGGCGCCCTTGTCGGGCGAGCGCAGGAACGGCCCGGCGACCGTGAGCGCCGCGCGGTAGAGCGCCCCGTCGTTCTTGCCGAAGCCGGTCCGGACGACGCCGGGGTGAAAGCAGGTCGCGGTGATCCCGTCGCCGACCGCGCGCTTGGCCAGCTCGCGGGTGAAGAGGATGTTCATCAACTTCGTCGTGCCGTAGACGCGTATCGGCTTGAACGGGCGGCGCTCGAACTCGAGGTCGTCGAAGTCCAGCTCGCCGGAGCTTGCGGCGTCGCTGGCGGTGGTGACGACGCGGCCGCCGCCGTCGGCCGCGAGGCGCTCGCGCAGCAGGTCGGTGAGCAGGAACGGCGCGAGGTGGTTGAGCGCGAGCGTCTGCTCGTGGCCGTCGGGCGTCACGTGGCGCGCGGTGAACATCGCGCCGGCGTTGTTGGCCAGGACGTCGAGCCGCGGGTGGGCCTCCAGGACCTCGCCGGCGAGCCGCCGGACCTCGTCGGCGCGCGCGAGGTCGGCCACGTGCTCGTGGACCGGCGCGCCACCGCCGGCGGCCCTCGCCGCCTCTGCGGTCTCCCGCACGCGATCGGCGTCGCGGCCGACGATCGCCACCTCCGCGCCACGCCGCGCCAGTTCGATGGCCGCCGCCGCGCCGATGCCGCGCGTCGCGCCGGTGATCAAGACCACAGGTGTGCTCATTTGACGCGAGCCTATCGCCGGTCTACGGATCGCGCCCGATCGCGATCAGCAGAAAACGCACGCTGTGCGGCGGGCGCCCTTCGATCAATCCAACGACCACGTCGACTGCCTCGGCGGTCGCCACCGTTAGCCCGAGGGCGCGGCTCCACATGTAGAACCGCAGTTCCCAGAGTGCACGAGACGCCGCGACGTCGTCAACGGAGCGAGGGGCCCGGCGTCGGATCTCCGGCTTGGGAGAGAGCGTCGAGATGTTCCACCGCCACCGATCAGCGTCGGGAGACCGTCGGGGTGGCGAGCCGGATCTGCTCGGAGAGGCTGGGACGCAACGCACTGTCCTTTCGAAGGCGATCGCATCAGCGCCGACCCGTGCGCTGCTGGCGAACTCATCGAAGGTCAGCACATAAGTGGTTGGCCCTCTATGTCTCTCCGGCCACGTACCGCTTGGCCGGGTGTTCATGCGGATGCCGCCCCGGGTCGGGCGGCGAATCGACGGCAAACAGGAGCCGGGAGGATAGAGCAAGCCTCGACTCATAACAATGCATGGTTGACCCTCACGGACGCAGCGAAAGCAGGCGCGGGAGGAGGTCGCCGGCCACGATGGCGTCGACCGTCGCGCGGCGGAAGGGGGCGATCGCGGCGAGCGCGCGCTCGGCGTAGAGGGCGTCGTCGGTCGGGTCGTCCAGCGCGGCGCGCAACGCCGGGCCCAGCGCGGCCGCGTCGGGCTCGGCGACCCAGCCGAGGCCGTCGCGGCGCAGCAGGGGAAGCGCCGCGTACGGGCCCGGCGACGGGGTCGTCACGACGCGGGCGCCGTCGGCCAGCGCCTCCAACTGCGCGATCCCGTAGTCCTCGCGGCGCGGCGCCGTCACGTACACCTTGGTCCGCCGCAGCAGCGTCCGGAAGGCGTCGTGCTCCAGCGTTCCCGTGTAGCGCACGCCCTCGCGATCGGGTCCGCGCAGGCCCGCGACGACGAGCTCCTCACCCTCGCGCCGAACGGCGTCCCAGGCCGCCAGCACGCGATCCAGACCCTTCTTGTAGGGGTTGGTCGCGTAGGTCACCGCGGCGATGTCGCGGCGCTCGGCCGGCCCGACACCTCCCGATGGCTCCACCGGGATCGGCACCACCAACGCGGGCACCTTCGGCGATCCCGCCTCGACCAGCGCGCCCGGGTCCTGCGGGATCAGCAGCGAGGACTCCCGCAGCCGTCGCGCCTCCACGGGCCGCTGCCAGATCCCGTGGCGCCCCGGCCGGTTGGCGGCGGCCGGCGCGTCGAAGCGGATCGCGCCCGGCTGCGGCCACAGCAGCGCCGCGGTCGTGGTCGAGTAGACGATCGCGCGCGGCTCGCTGTCGACCAGCGCCTCGACCGCCGCCCGCCGCGCCGCGCGCGCCCACGCCAGATCGGTCAGCGCCAGCGTCCGGACCTCGCGCGGCCGGGCCGCGCGCGTGAGCATCACGTCGGCGCCCGCGCGCAGCATCGCGCCGGCCAGCTCGTCCTCGGCGGCGTGCAGCCCGTGCGTCGCGCCGAGGCCGACGATCAAGACGTCGAGAGTGGGCATCGCCTGGCATTGTGTCGCGCCTGACCGGAACCTTCGTCAACGTGGGGGCGATCCTGCTCGGCACCCTCGTCGGCGAGCTGGTCGGCGGCCGCCTCACGCAGGAGCTGCAGACCCGGATCCTGCACGGTCTCGGCCTCGTCGTGCTGGTCATCGGCGTCGACAACGCGCTGGCCTGGCGCGACACCAACGCGCTCTTCGTCCTCGGCGGCGTGCTGCTCGGTGGCCTCGCCGGGGAGGCGCTGCACATCGAGGACCGCCTGTCGGCCGTCGGCGACCGCGCGCAGCGGGCGCTCTCCAACGGCGACGGCACCTCGACGGTCAGCGAGGGCTTCTTCACCGCCAGCCTCGTCTTCTGCGTCGGCGCGCTCGCGGTCGTCGGCTCGATCCAGGACGGCCTGACCGGCAACGCCGACACGCTCTACACCAAGGCCTTGCTCGACGGCTTCGCCTCGGTCGCGCTGGCCGCGAGCCTCGGCTGGGGCGTCGCCCTCTCGGCGATCACCGTGCTGCTCTACCAGGGCGGGCTCACGCTCGGCGCCGGGCTGTTCGACACCATCTTGACCGACGGCAGCGACGCGCTGCTGTCGATGACCAGCGCGGGCGGGATCCTGATCATCGGGCTCGCGCTCAAGCTCCTGGACATCCAGGACGTCAAGGTCGGCAACTTCCTGCCGGCGCTGATCTTCGCGCCCGCCATCGCGGGGCTGGCGTCGATCTTCTAGACGGCGTTTGTCCGCGATGGCCTCAATCGCCGGCATCGCGTCGATCTTCTGAGCGGCTAGGCCGGCGGCCCGACGCCGTTGACCGTCGGGCGCTCGCGCCGGAAGCCCGGCAGCCGCATCAGCTGGATCGGCCGCAACGGTGAGGTCTTCTCGATGAAGAACGTCACGCCGTCGCGCTCCTCGATCGCTGAGACCGCGGACTCCTGGCGGCGCCACGCCAGCGCCCAGATGATCGTGAAGCCGGCCGCGATCCCCGGGATCTGCGGGCCCAGGAAGGTCAGCGCGCCGGCCACGACGACCACGAGCAGCATCGGCCACAGCCGGTTGATCATGGTCGCGCCCGGCCGGACGTCGGGCATCATCGTCGCCGCCTTGGCGTCGGCCAGCAGCCGCGCGATCGGCGGGTTGATCTCGTTGCGCCGGCCGACCCAGGTGCCGATCAGCGTCGCCACGACCCACCAGCCGGTGGCATAGAGCGCGACCTGATCGTCCTGGTCGCGCGTGGCGGCGACGAGCGTCAGCACACCGAGGGTCGTGGCGGCGCCGGCGCTGAGCAGCACGGTCGACCGCAGGAAGTCCACGAACCGCATCGGTTACGCGGAGCCCGCCAGCACTTCGAGCACCGTGCGCACGCCGAGCGGCCCGTCGACGAGCAGGTCGGCGGACTCCTCGAGCTCCGGCGGCGTCTCGTCGGAGGCGACGCCGATGCAGATCGCCTCGCGCAGCGTGCCTTCGGCGACCGCGGCGCGCAGCGCGTCGAAGGCGTCGAGGTCGGTGCGATCGTCGCCGGCGTAGAGCGCGACGTCGACGTCGACCTCGCTGAGCAGATGCGCGACGCCGAGCCCCTTGTTGAGCTCGACGGGCGGACGCACCTCCAGGATCTTGCGCCCCCAGTGCGTGTGGAAGCCTGCGGCCTCGGCGCGCGCGGCGACGCCGCGCGCCGCCTCCTCGGCGGCCTCCTCGTCCGGCGCGCCGCGCCAGTGGAAGCCGAAGATCACGTCCTTGTCCTCACCGCGAACGCGCAGGCGGTGGAGGTCCTCGCCGCGCAGCTCGCCCTCGCCGAAGCTCCGCACGCGGCGCGCCCACTCGGCGATGCGCGGCTCGACCTCGGCGGTCGTCTGACCCCCGCGCAGGATCTCGGCGCCGTGGTTGCCGACGTAGGTGATCGAGCCCAGCGAGACGATGCGCCGCGCGGTCGTCGCGCGCCGGCCGCTGACGCAGGCGACCAGGCCGTAGCGCTTGGCGATCGCGATCAGCGGCAGCCGGGTCGGCTCGGGGACGTGGGCATCGTCGGCGTGGCGGACGATCGGCGCGAGCGTTCCGTCGATGTCCAGCAGGACCGCGGCACGCCCGGGATCGGCCAGCAACGGCGCGAGGACGTCGTCGAGGGTCGCGGCAGGGATCACGCACCTATCATCGCAGCATGCCGCGCCCTGACCCATCGCCGGCCGGGAGCGCGCAACGGACCTTGCGCCTCGCCGTCATCGGTACCGGCGCCGGGCTGTTCAGCGGCCTCTTCGGGGTCGGCGGCGGAACGGTGATCGTGCCGCTGCTCGTGCTCTGGCTGGGCTACGGGACGCGCGAGGCGACCGGGACGTCGCTGGGCGCGATCGTGCTGATCGCCGCCGCCGCGATGCTGGCCCAGGGCGCTTACGGCAACGTCCACGTCGGCGACGGCGTGCTGGTCGGCGTGCCCGCCGTCGGCGGGGTCCTCGCTCGGGACGTCGCTGCAGCAGCGCGTCGACCCGCGCGTCGTGTCGCTGCTGTTCGCGGCGCTGCTGGTGGCCACCGCGATCAGCCTGTTGATCCCATGACCGAAGGCGCGCTGATCGTCGGCTTCGCGGCCGGCGTCGTCGCCGGGATGCTCGGCGTCGGCGGCGGGATCCTGTTCGTCCCCGCGCTGGTCCTCTTCCTCGGCCTGGCGCAGGTCGACGCCGAGGCGACGTCGCTGCTGGCGATCATCCCGGTGGCGCTCGTCGGTGCGGCGCGCCAGGAGCGCTACGGCAACCTGCGGCTGCGCGACGCGATCGTGTTCGGGCACGCTGGCGATCCCGGGGGCGATCGGCGGCGTGGCGATCGTCAACGCGATCCCCGAGCGGACGGTCGAGGTGCTCTTCGCGTTGTTGATGCTCTACGTCGCGGCTCAGATGGTGCGCCGCGCGCTGGCGGGGCCGGAGGCGGAGGTCGCCGAGTGAGACCGCCCCCGCCGTCCCCGCTGCGTCGCGAGCCGCTGTTGGTGCGGGAGTCCCGGCCCCCGCTCGCCGCCGGTGTGGTCGCGGCGGTGCTCGGCGTCGCCGGCGCCACCGCGCTGCTCTTCGGCCTGCGCGAGATCGCGCCGGTCCTCTCGCTGGGCGTCGTCTACCTGCTCGTCGTGCTCGTCGTCTCGGCCTACTGGGGGCTGTGGCTGGGGATCGCGACGTCGCTGCTCAGCGCCTTGGCCTACAACTTCTTTCACATCCCGCCGACGGGGCGCTTCACGATCGCCACCGGCGAGAACTGGGTCGCGCTGCTCGCGTTCCTGGCGGTGGCGGCCGCCGCCAGCGCGGTGGCCGAGCTGGCGCGCGAGCGCGCCGTCGAGGCGACGCAACGACGCGAGGAGGCCGACCTGGCCGCCGCGGCGGCCCGCGCGCTGCTGGGCGGTGCGCGGCTGCAGGACGGGCTGGCGCAGACCGCGCACGGGATCGCGGCGGCGCTCGGGTTGCCCTCGGCGCAGCTGGTGCTCGGCACGGTGGAGGCGAGCGAGCGCAGCAGCACCTACAGCCTGGACGGTGGCCGCGCCACGTTGATCCTGCCCGCCGCGCTGCCGACCGCGGTCGAGGCGCGCCTGCGCGAGCGGATCGTCCCGGCGCTGGAGTCGATCCTGGCCGGCGCGATCGAGCGCGAGGCGCTGCTCGACGAGGTCGTGGAGACCGCCGCGCTGCGCCGCAGCGACGATCTCAAGACCGCGATCCTGCGCGCGGTCTAGCCACGACCTGCGCTCGCCGCTGACCGCCATGGTCAGCTCCGGCGAGGCACTGGGATCGGCGACGCTCGACGCCGAGGACCGCGCCGCGCTGAGTGCCGCGGTCGTCGGCGAGGGCGCGCGGCTGGAGCGGCTGATCGACCAAGCTGTTGGACCTCTCGCGGCTGGAGGCGGGAGAGGCCGCGCCGCAGCTGGACTGGGTCGACCTCGGAGAGATCCTCACCGCCGCGCGGGACGATCTCGCCGCGGCGGGCGGGGCCGAGCTGATCACGCTGCAGCTCGACCGCGACCTGCCGCCGCTGCGCGCCGACGCCGTCCAGCTGGAGCGCGCGTTCGCCAACCTGTTGGAGAACGCGATCGCCCACGGCGGCGGTCATCCCGTGTCGGTGCGCGCCCGTGCGGTGGGGCCGCGGCTGGTCGTGCGCGTCGTCGACCGCGGGCCCGGCGTCCCGCGTCGGCGAGCAGGAGCGGATCTTCACGCCGTTTTATCGCGGCGACGGCGCCTCGGCGACGGCGACCGGGTCCGGCCTCGGGCTGGCGATCGTCCGCGGGTTCGTCGAGGCCAACGGCGGCACCGTGCGCGTCGAGTCGCTGCCCGGCCAGGGCGCGTCGTTCGTTCGGTCCCGGTGGACGCGTGCGGTCGCCGCTGGAGCGACCGCATGAGCGCGCCGCCGCATCCTGGTCTGCGACGACGAGCCCCAGATCCTGCGGGCGCTGAAGGTGATCCTGCGCGAGGCCGGCTTCGAGGCCGTGCCCGCCGAGACCGCCGAGGAGGCGCTGGACCGCGCGGCGGTGCATCCGCCCGACGCCGCGATCCTCGACCTCGTGCTGCCCGACGGCGACGGCGTCGAGGTCTGCCGCCAGATCCGCGGCTGGAGCCAGATGCCGATCATCGTGCTGAGCGCCGTCGGCGAGGAGGACGCGAAGGTCCGGGCGCTGGAGGCGGGCGCTGACGACTACGTCACCAAGCCGTTCGGCGCACGCGAGCTGGTCGCCCGCCTGGAGGCCGCGCTGCGCCGCGTCGCGGGCGCCACCGCCGGCGAGCCGCGGATCACCGCCGACGGGCTGGCGATCGACCTCGCCGCGCACACCGTGACGCGTCGACGGCGCCGAGGTCCATCTGACGCCGATCGAGTTCCGGCTGCTGCGAGACGCTGGCCCGCAACCGCGGCCGGCTGATGACCCACCGCGCGCTGCTGATCGAGGTCTGGGGTCCGGAGTACGCCGACGACGTCGACCGTCCTGCGCGGGCACATCGCCAACCTGCGGCGCAAGATCGAGCCGGCCGACGGGCATCGCTATGTCCGCACCGACGCGGGCGTCGGGTATCGCTTCGCCGCGTGAGGCGCGCGTCTATACGACATCTGTACGCGGCGGGCCCCGACCCGTACGTGAACCCCACGGGCGTGGGCGCAAGCTCGTTGGTCATGGATCTTCTCGCTGTTGCGCTCCTGCGTGGCGGTCTTCGGGTCGCTGTGGGGCCTCGTCGAGCTCTTGGACCGCGTATGAGCGCCGCCGACCTCTTCGGCCTGTGGTCTGCGTGGCCGTCCTCGCTCTACCTGCTCTACGCGCTGCTGCGCGGGGAGCGCTTCTAGGCGCGCGATGACCCAGGGCTTCCTGCAGATCGCGCTCTTCTGCGTCGATCCTCGATCGCGTCGGTCCCGCTGCTCGGCGGCTACATGGCGCGCGTCTTCCCGACGAGCGCGTCTTCCTGACGCCGTGGTCGCCCGGTCGAGCGCGGCCGTACCGCTCTCCGCGTCGACCGACGGAGCAGGACTGGAAGGCCTACGCCAAGTCGCTGCTCGTCTTCTCGACGCTCTTCGGCCTGCTGCTCTTCGTGATCCTGCGCACGCAGGCGTCGCACCCGTTCAACCCGGGGGGCTTCCACTCGGGCTCGTGGGACCTGTCGTTCAACACGGCGACCTCGTTCATCACCAACACCAACTGGCAGTTCTACGGCGGCGAGACCACGCTGTCGAACTTCAGCCAGATGGCCGGCCTGGCCGTCCAGAACTTCGTCTCGGCCGCGGTCGGCATCGCGGTGCTCGTCGCGCTGATCCGCGGCATCGCCGCCCGCCACGGCGACGGCACGCTGGGCAACTTCTACAAGGACATCACGCGGACCATCGTCTACATCCTGGTCCCGCTGTCGGTCATCGCGACGGTCGTGCTCGTCTCCCAGGGCGTCCTGCAGACGCTCGGCGGCAGCGTCGGCGGCATCGCCCGCGGCCCGGTCGCCTCGCAGGAGGCGATCAAGCTGCTCGGGACCAACGGCGGCGGGTTCTTCAACGTCAACTCGGCCTTCCCGTTCGAGAACCCGACGGCGTTCTCCAACTTCTTCGAGATGTTCATCATCTTGTGCATCCCGGCGTCGCTGCCCGTACACCTACGGGCGCATCGTCGGCAGCCGCCGCCAGGGCTGGACGATCTTCGGCGCGATGTTCGCGCTGTTCGCCATCAGCGTCGTCGTCGTCTACGTCGCCGAGCAGCACGGCACGCCCGCCGCGCACGCCGCCGGCCTCGGCCGGCGCGGCAACCTGGAGGGCAAGGAGCAGCGCTTCGGCGTCGCCTCGTCGTCGCTGTTCACGGCGATCACCACCGTCGTCTCGTGCGGCGCGGTCAACGCCGCGTTCGAGTCGCTCACCGGCCTCGGCGGCCTGGTCCCGATGGCCAACCTCGGCTACTCCGAGTCGGTCTTCGGCGGCGTCGGCACCGGCCTGTACATGATGCTGCTCTTCGTCCTGCTCGCCGTCTTCATCGGCGGCCTGATGGTCGGGCGCACGCCGGAGTACCTGGGCAAGAAGATCGAGCCGCAAGGACGTCAAGCTCGTCTCGATCGGGGCGCTGTTCACGGCCCTGATCGTGCTGGTCGTTCACGGCGCTCGCGGTGAGCACGAAGTACGGCGGCCCGTCGATCTACGCCTCCGGGCCCGCAGGGCTTCAGCGAGACGCTTCTACGCCTACCTCTCGCAGGCCAACAACAACGGCTCGGCCTTCGCCGGCTACACCGGCTACCTGCAGCCCAACGCACCCGGCAACGTCGGCGCCCACGGCGTCACGTTCGCCGACCTCTCGGCGGCCTGGCGATGCTCTTCGGCCGCTACGTCCCGATCCTCGCGGTGCTCGCGGTCGCGGGCGCGCTGGCCCGCAAGAAGGTCGCCCCGGCCGGCCTCGGCACGATGCGCACCGACACGCCGACGTTCGGCTTCCTGCTGGTCGGCGTGGTCGTCCTGATCGGCGCCCTGACGTTCCTGCCCGCCTTCCTGCTGGGCCCGATCGTCCAGTCCCTCACCACCGACCTCTTCTAGAGGAGCACATGCGCAAGGACCTCACCCGCTCCTCGTCGCGTCGTCGTCTTCACCGTGGCTGCTCGGCCTCGCCTATCCGCTGGTCATGACGGGGATCGCCCAGGTGGCGTTCCCGGCCAAGGCCGACGGCTCGCTGATCAAGGAGCGACGGCAAGGTCGATCGGCTCCACGCTGTCTGGCCCGTGACGTCAAGGAGCAGGTCCCGCGGCAACTTCCAGCCGCGGCCCGTCGGCCACCGGCTACAGCGCGACGCGTCACCTTCTTCGCCAACCGCGGCCCCAACCAGCAGGGCGACGATGATCCTGACCCGGCAGCACCTCGACGCCTACCTCGAGGCCGAGCAGCCCTACGACCCGACGCTCACGCCGGCGCAGGTGCCGATCGACGCGGCGACGTTCTCGGCCTCCGGCGTCGACCCGCACATCTCCAAGGCCAACGCGGCCATCCAGGCGCGCCGCATCGCCGCCGTGCGCCATCTCCCGCTCGCTCGCGTCCAGCGGCTGATCGCCGACGCACACCGACGGTCGCGGCCTCGGCGTCTTCGGCGAGCCCGGTGTCAACGTCGACGGAGCTCAACCTCGCACTCGACCAGGAAGCCGATGACCCTGCAGCGCTCCGTCCTGTTCAGCGCGGAGATCGTCCGCCCGGCGATCTCGGCGTCCGCAAGCTCGACCCGCGGATCCAGGTCCGCAACCCGGTGATGTTCGTCGTCGAGATCGGCGCGATCATCGCGACCGGCGCCGGCGATCCAGCGTCGGCGGTCGGTGGCGATCCGCGCTGGTTCACGTTCACCGTCGCGATCTGGCTGTGGCTGACGGTCGTCTTCGCCAACCTCGCCGAGGCGCTGGCCGAGGGCCGCGGCAAGGCCCAGGCCGACACGCTGCGCGCGATGCGCTCCGACACGGTCGCGACGCTGCGCGACGGCTCGACGCGCGCCGCCGCCGAGCTGCACCGCGGCGACGTCGTCGTCGTCGAGGCCGGCGAGGTGATCCCCGGCGACGGCACCGTCATCGAGGGCATCGCGTCGGTCGACGAGTCGGCGATCACCGGCGAGTCGGCGCCGGTCATCCGCGAGTCCGGCGGCGATCGCAGCGCGGTGACCGGCGGCACGCGCGTGCTCAGCGACCGCATCGTGGTGGAGATCACCCAGGAGCCCGGGCAGTCGTTCCTGGATCGGATGATCGCGCTGGTCGAGGGCGCCGAGCGGCGCAAGACGCCCAACGAGATCGCGCTGAACATCCTGCTCGCGGGGCTGACGATCGTCTTCCTGATCGTGGTCGCGACGCTGCTGCCGTTCGCGCGCTTCGCCGGCTCGGACATCTCGCTGACGACGTTGATCGCGTTGTTGGTGGCGTTGATCCCGACGACGATCGGCGCGCTGCTCAGCGCGATCGGCATCGCCGGCATGGACCGCCTCGTGCGACGCAACGTCCTTGCCTCTCGCGGTCGCGCGGTCGAGGCCGCCGGCGACGTCGACGTGCTGCTGCTCGACAAGACCGGCACGATCACGCTCGGCAACCGCCAGGCGGCGGAGTTCGTCCCGATGCCGGGCGTCGAGCGAGGCCGAGCTGGCCGAGGCCGCGCAGCTCGCGTCGCTGGCCGACGAGACGCCCGAGGGGCGCTCGATCGTCGTGCTGGCCAAGCAGTACGGGTTGCGCGAGCGCGACCTCGCGCACGCACGAGGCCCGGTTCGTCCCGTTCACGGCCCAGACGCGGATGAGCGGCGTCGACTACGACGGCACGCGCCTGCGCAAGGGCGCGGCCGACAGCGTCATCGCGTTCGCCGAGACCGAGGGCGGCCAGGTGCCGGCCGAGCTGCGCGGCATCGTCGACCGCATCGCCCGCGAGGGCGGCACGCCGCTGGTCGTCGCGCGCGACTCGCAGGTCCTCGGCGTGATCTACCTCAAGGACACCGTCAAGGAGGGCATGAAGGCGCGCTTCGAGCAGCTGCGCGCGATGGGCATCCGCACCGTGATGGTCACCGGCGACAACCGGCTGACCGCGGCCAAGATCGCGCAGGAGGCGGGCGTCGACGACTTCCTGGCCGAGGCGACGCCGGAGCGCAAGATGGAGCTGATCCGCGCCGAGCAGGCCGAGGGACGGCTGGTCGCGATGACCGGCGACGGCACCAACGACGCGCCCGCGCTCGCCCAGGCCGACGTCGGCGTCGCGATGAACACCGGCACCCAGGCCGCCCGCGAGGCGGGCAACATGGTGGACTTGGACTCCAACCCGACGAAGCTCATCGAGATCGTCGAGGTCGGCAAGCAGCTGCTGATCACGCGCGGGGCGCTGACGACGTTCTCGATCGCCAACGACGTGGCCAAGTACTTCGCCATCCTGCCGGCGATCTTCGCGGCGACCTATGCGACGGCGGGCAGCTCGCCGGGCCGCTGGACGCGTTGAACATCATGCAGCTCGGCACCCCGCAGCTCGGCGATCATCTCGGCCATCGTGTTCAACGCGATCGTGATCCCGATGCTGGTCCCGGTCGCCCTGCGCGGCGTGGCCTACAAGGCGGTCGGCGCGACGGCGCTGCTGCGGCGCAACCTGCTGGTCTACGGCCTCGGCGGGCTGGTCGCCCCGTTCGTCGGCATCAAGCTGATCGACCTGTTCGTGCACAACGTCCTCGGTGCCTGATGGAGACGCACGGCCACCTCAAGGTGTTCCTCGGCATGGCCGCCGGCGTGGGCAAGACCGTGCGCATGCTCCAGGAGGGGCGCGCCGAGCTGGAGGCCGGCCGCGACGTGGCGATCGGGCTGCTCGAGACCCACGGCCGCGTCGACACGCTGCGTCGCCGCCGACGGCATCGAGCGGCTCGCGCGCCGGCGCATCACCTACCGCGGCTCGACGCTGGAGGAGCTCGACCTCCCCGGCGTCCTGGCGCGCGCGCCGGAGCTGTGCCTGATCGACGAGCTGGCCCACACCAACGCGCCGGGCGTCGAGCACGGCAAGCGCTTCGAGGACGTCGACGAGGTGCTCGCAGCGGGGATCGACGTGTTCTCCACCATGAACGTGCAGCACCTGGAGTCCTTGAACGACAACGATCGCCGAGCTGTCGGGCGTGCGGGTGCGTGAGACGGTGCCGGACTCGGTGCTCCAGCGCGCCGACGAGATCGTGATCGTCGACCTCACGCCCGAGGCGCTGCTGGAGCGGCTGCGGGCGGGCAAGGTCTATCCGGCCGAGCGCGTCGACGCGGCGCTGCAGGGCTTCTTCAAGATCGAGAACCTCAGCGCGCTGCGCGAGACGGCGCTGCGCCAGGTCGCCGAGGAGGTCGAGTCGCGCCGGCGGGTCGAAGGCGCCGACGGGACCCGCGGCCGAGGCGGCGATCGGCGAGCGGCTGCTCGCGCTGGTCGAGCCCTACCCGGGCGCGCAGCGGCTGGTGCGGCGGGCGTGGCGCTCGGCGCAGCGGCTGGGCGCCGATCTCGATCTGCTGTGGGTCCGCAGGCCGGGCCGGGTCGACGCGTTGCCCGAAGACACCGAGCGCTCGCTGCACGCGCTGCGCCAGCTCGCGTCGGTGCTCGGCGCCGAGCTGCTGGTCGAGGAGGGCGACGACGTCGCCGAGACCGCCGCGCGCGTGTCGGCCGAGCGCGGCACCACCTACATCTTGCTCGGCGCGTCGCGCCCGGCACGTGGCCTGGCGCGGCTGCGTGAGCCACTGGCGCAGCGGTTGGTGCGGCTCGCCCCCGGCGTCGACGTGCGCATCGTCGCCGACCGCTGCGCGGAGAGGTTCCTGATGGCGATCGGCCGCGCGACGTGCCCGCGCGAGCGCGCGTCGCCGCCCGACCCGACAAGGTCGGTCGCATCCTGTTGCCGTTCACCGGCTCGGCGATCTCGCGCCGCGCCTTCGACGCCGCCGTGCGCCTGGCCCGCGTCGAGGGCGCGACGCTGATGCCCTGCTACTTGGCGACCGTCCCGCTCAACCTGCCGCTGGACGCGCCGCTGCCGCATCAGTGCCTCGGCGCCATGGCGTTGTTGGAGGTCATCGAGCAGCGCGCCGCCACCCAGGACGTCGCGATCGACGCCCGCATCTCGCGCGGACGGACCTACCGCGACGCCCTGCGCCGCGAGCTGGAGGAGGAGCACTTCGACCGCGTGATCGTCTCGGCGACGAGCCATCCGGGCTCCGGCTTCTCCGGCGACGATCTCGTCTGGCTGCTGAGTCGCGCCGACGCCGAGGTCCTGATCCTGCGCCCGGCGCCCGGGGACGCGCGCGAGGTGTCGGTCAACGGGGAGCGCATAGCGGGCCATTTCTGATCGGCGCCGTGGCGTGGTCCGGCGCCGCTCGTCAGAAAAGGCCGGACATTTTTGATCTGGCATCCTGCACCGCCGTGCCGATGATCGAGGTCGCCGACCTGCACAAGCGCTACGCCCAGGCCAAGCAGGAGGCCGTCGCCGGCGTCAGCTTCGCGGTGGCCGAAGGCGAGGTCTTCGGGCTGCTGGGTCCCAACGGCGCGGGCAAGACCACCACCATCGGCACGATGACCACGCGGGTGCGGCCGACCAGCGGTCGCGTCGTGGTCGACGGGATCGACGTCGTGGCCGACCCGGTCGCCGCCAAGCTGCGGATCGCGGTCGTGCCGCAGCGTCCGAACCTCGACCGCTCGCTCAACGCGCTGGAGAACCTCACCTTCCACGCCGCGTACTTCGGCTTCGGGCGCCGCGAGCGCAACCGTCGCGGGCGGGAGATGCTCGCGCGCTTCGGCCTGGAGGGCCGCGGCGACGATCGCGTCGACAACTACTCGGGCGGGATGGCGCAGCGGCTGATCATCGCCCGCGCGCTGATGCACGACCCGCGCGTGCTGTTCCTCGACGAGCCGACGACGGGGCTGGACCCGCAGTCGCGGCTCTTCCTCTGGGATCAGATGGAGGCCTTGAAGGCACGGGGCGTCACGCTGCTGCTGACGACCCACGACATGGCCGAGGCCGACCGGCTCTGCGATCGCATCGCGATCGTCGACCATGGCAAGGTGATCGCCTCTGACACGCCGCGCGGACTGCGCAAGCTGCTGCCCGGCGCCGAGGGGCTGGAGCTCACGCTGGCCGCCGACGCCGATCCGGTCGACGCGCTGCGCGGGCTCGGCGGCGAGGTCGAGTCCGAGGCGGCCGGCGAGGGCAACGTGGAAGCTGCGCGTCTACGGCGAGGTCGCGCCGGGCGCGGCGATCGCCGCCGCGGAGGCGGCGCGGCGCGCGGGTCCTGGACCTGCGCCGGATCGAGGGCACGCTGGAGGACGTCTTCGTGCACATGACGGGGAGGGACCTGCGATGAGCGCCGCGACCGAGACCGAGGCCGCGCCGCCGCGGCCCGCGACCACGACGACGCGCGGTGCGCAGGCCCGCGCGTTCCTCGCGCTCTGCGAGCGCGACTTCTGGGTGTCCTTCCGCCGGCAGCTCGGCGGCTTCCTGGCCCAGACGCTGCTGCAGCCGCTCTTCTACCTGTTCATCTTCGGCCGCGTGCTGCCCGAGATCGGCGCGGCCGGCCAGGGCTACGGCTCCCAGCTACTGCCGGGCGTCATCGCGCTCACGCTCTTTCTGACCGCGCTGCAGAACACGTCGCTGCCGCTGGTCATCGAGTTCTCCTTCACCAAGGAGATCGAGGACCGCCTGCTCGCGCCGCTGCCCGCGGCGCTCGTCGGCATCCAGAAGGTCGTCGTCGCGGCGGTGCGCGGGATCATCGGCGCGCTGATCATCCTGCCGCTGGCCGCGGTCATCCTGCCCGGCGGCGTCCAGTTCGGCGACATCAACTGGTTCGGCTTCGTCGCAGTGATGCTGTGCGGCTCGCTGGCCGGCGCCGCCGTCGGGCTGGTGCTCGGCACCGCGGTCGAGGCGCGCCAGATCAACGTCGTCTTCGCGGTCGTGCTGACGCCGCTGCTCTTCACCGGCGCGACGTTCTACCCGTGGGCGGCGCTCGACAGCCTGCGCTGGTTTCAGGTCATCACGCTCATCAACCCGTTGACCTACGTGTCGGAGGGCCTGCGCGCGGCGGTCACCGATGCGCCGCACCTCGGCAACGGCTGGATCGCTCTCGGGTCTTGTCGGCTGGACGCTGGTCTTCGGCGCGATCGGCGTGCGCGGCTTCGAGCGCCGCGCCGTGGACTGAGCTGCAGCTCAGCCGTCGAGGCCGAGCCCGTGCTCCAACGCGCCCTTGACGCTCGCGTCCAGCGCGTTGAGGCGGTAGAGCGCCAGCGCCTCCGGTGAGCCGAAGCGCCGCGTCGGCGCCGCCTCCGGGCCGTGGTGGGTCAGGACGCAGTGGCCGAGCGCCAGGCGGCGGTCGCCGTCCAGCGCCGGGATCCGCGCGCCGCGCTCGTCGAACAGCCGCAGGCCCAGCTCGACGTGGCCCAGCAGCCGGCCCGGCTCGCTGATGCCGATCTCGGCGCCGAAGGTGAATTCCTGCGTCTTGCCGAGGTCGTGCACGAGCGCCGCGGTGATGAGCAGGTCGGTGTTCAGCCGCGGATGGAGCTGGCCTGCCTCCAGCGCGAGCGTCCCGACCGCGACGGTGTGCTCCAGCAGTCCGCCGAGGTAGCTGTGGTGCCCGCCGCGGGTGCACGGCGCGCGGCGCCAGGCGGCGCGCAACGTCGCGTCGGCCAGCAGCGCGCCCAGCAGCCCGCGAGTAGCCCGCGTCGTGGACCTCGCCGGCGAGGTGCTCCAGGAAGCCGTCGAGCTCGTCGAGGTCGCGGTAGGCGACGGGTAGGAACGCGGCGGGGTCGGCCTCACCCTCGGCGGCGCGGGCGATCGCGCGCAGATCGAGCTGCAGCTCCTCGCGGAAACGCTCGACGCGGCCGGCGATGCGGACGAGGTCGCCGCGCTCGAAACGCGCGGCGACGACGTCGGCGTCGCGGAAGACCCGCGCCGGGATCGCGGCGGTCCGATCGCGCAGCTCGACGCGAGATACGGCGTCCCCGCGCGCGACATCAGGCGCTCCTTGCGGGTGCAGGCGTAGACGCCCTGCGACCTCGTCGCCGGCACGCAGCGTGGCGATCGTCGGCGCCGTCGGGGCGGGGGTGTCGGAGAGGGCGGCGATGGGATCCATCATGGGCTGCGCTACGGATGACGCTACCGTCCTGCTGATGCAGCCGCTCATCTGGGAGAGCCGGCCGGACGGCCTCCGAGCCCCGGCGCTGGTGTGCGCGTTCACCGGCTGGAACGACGCCGGCGATGCCGCCTCCGCAGCGCTTGCGCTTCTTCGGCGCGTCCCTCGGCGCCACGCGCTTCGCGCAGATCGACCCCGAGGAGTTCTTCGACTTCCAGGCCACGCGGCCGCGGGTCAAGCTCGTCGACGGCGACACGCGCGAGCTCGAATGGCCGTCGGTCGAGATCTACGAGGCGCGGGTCCCGCGCGCGCCGCGCGACCTCGTCCTGCTCTCCGGGCCGGAGCCGAGCTTCCGCTGGCGCTCGTTCACGCAGCTGATCGTCGACCTCGCCGAGGCGCTCGGCACGCAGATGGTGGTCTCGCTCGGCGCGTTGCTGGCCGACGTGCCGCACAGCCGTCCGGTGGGGATCACGGGGCTGTCGAGCGACCAGACGCTGATCACGGGCCTGGAGCTGGCGCCCACCAGCTACGAGGGTCCGACCGGCATCGTCGGCGTCCTGCATGCCGCCTGCCAGGAGGCCGGCATCCCGACCGCGTCGCTGTGGGCGAGCGTCCCGCACTACGTCGCCGCCGCGCCGAACCCGAAGGCGGCGCTCGCGCTGGTGCGCAAGCTGGAGTCGCTGGTCGGCGTGACCGTCGACGCCGAGGAGCTCGAGCTGGCCTCGGCCGACTACGAGCGCCAGGTGTCGCTGGCAGTGCAGAGCGATCCCGACGTGCAGGCCTTCGTCGAGCGGCTGGAGAAGACTGCCGCCGAGGAGGAGGCCGAGGCCGACCCGACCGACCTGCCCTCCGGGGACGTCATCGCGCGGGAGTTCCAGCGCTTCCTGCGCCAGCGCGGGCCCGAGGGGCCCGACGTCGCGGGGCTGTAGTCGGTCGCGTCGGTGAGCGACGATCTCCATGGCTTCACGCCGCCGGCCCGCGTGCCGGACGCGACCCCGATCGTCGGTGAGCGCGTCGTGCTCGAACGGCTTGACGCCGCCCGCCATGGCGACGCGCTCTTCGCCGCGGCGCACGGCGAGGGCGCCGACCCGCGGCTGTGGGACCACTTGCCCTACGGGCCGTTTGCCGACGACCGCGAAGGGTTCGCGCGCCACCTGGAGTCCCAGGCGCCGTCGACCGATCCGTGCTTCTACGCGGTGATCGATCGCGCGACCGATCGCGCTGCCGGCGTCGTCAGCTTCCTGCGCATCGAGCCCGCGCACGGCGTGATCGAGATCGGCCACGTCTGGTTCGGCGGTTCGCTGCAGCGCACGCCGCGGGCGACCGAGGCGATCTTCCTGCTGGCCCGCCACGCCTTCGAGGTGCTCGGGCACCGTCGGCTGGAGTGGAAGTGCGATGACGCCAACGCGCGGTCCAAGGCCGCGGCGCGGCGCTTCGGCTTCACGGCCGAGGGCGTGTTCCGCCAGCACATGGTCGTCAAGGGGCGCAATCGCGACACCGCATGGTTCTCGCTGCTCGACGGCGAGTGGCCGGCGGCCGGTGCGGCCTTCGGCGCATGGCTCGCCCCCGAGAACTTCGACGCCGACGGGCGCCAGCGGGCATCGCTGGCCTCGCTGCGCCCGCCGGCCTGACAGAAATCCCGCAGACGCGGCCGCCCAGGTGCTTCACTGAACACCATGGAGCACGCCGTCCGGACTCTCCCCGCGATCCGCGATTCGATCCTCGACACGATCGGCGACACGCCGCTGGTGCGCCTCTCGCGCCTGGGCGCGGGCCTCACGCCCCAACTGGTCGCCAAGGTCGAGGCACTCAACCCCGGCGGCTCGATCAAGGACCGCGCGGCGGTCGCGATGATCGAGGCCGCCGAGCGCGACGGCCTCCTGCGCCCGGGCGGCACGCTCGTCGAGCCGACGTCGGGCAACACCGGCACCGGTCTGGCGATGGCCGCCCGGCTGAAGGGCTACCACGTGATCGCGGTGATGCCCGACAAGATGTCGAAGGAGAAGATCGACCTCCTACGCGCCTATGGCGCCGAGGTCGTGGTCTGCCCGACCAACGTCGAGCCCGAGTCGCCCGAGTCCTATTACTCGGTCTCGGACCGCCTGGCCGCTGAGATCCCGGGTGCCTTCAAGCCCAACCAGTACTTCAACCCCGCCAACCCGCAGGCCCATTACGACACGACCGGGCCCGAGATCTGGGCGCAGACCGAGGGCAAGATCACGCACTTGGTCGTTGGCGTCGGGACGGGCGGAACGGTCACCGGCATCGGGCGCTATCTCAAGGAGCGCAACCCGGACATCGAGATCATCGGCGCCGACCCGGTGGGCTCGATCTACAGCGCCCCGTCGGACGGTGAGATCAAGGGGTACTTGGTCGAGGGCGTCGGCGAGGACTTCTGGCCCGAGACCTTCGACCGCACGATCGTCGACCGCTGGATCGCGGTGACCGACAAGGACTCGTTCTTGACGACGCGCCGGCTGGCGATGGAGGAGGGCATCCTCGCCGGCGGCTCGTGCGGCACCGCGCTGTGGGCGGCGCTGGAGGCGGCCAAGACGATCGACGACCCCGACGCGCTGATCGTCGTCGTATTGCCCGACGGCGGGCGCAGCTACCTGTCGAAGATCTTCAACGACGCGTGGATGACCCAGTACGGCTTCCTGGAGCGCGTCGGCGACCTGGCGGTCGGCGACGTCCTGCGCCGCAAGGTCGACGGCGCCTCCGAGCTGCCGTCGCTGGTCACGGTCCAGACCCACCAGAAGGTGCGCGACGCGGTCGCGTTGCTCCACGAGCACGGCGTCTCGCAGCTGCCGGTCGTCAGCGCGAAGGACCCGGGCGTCGTCGTCGGGTCGGTCGGCGAGCGCGGCCTGCTGGCGCGGGCGGTCGACGAGCCCGCGCTGCTGGGCGCCGAGATCGTCGCGGTGATGGAGCCGCCGCTGCACGCCGTGTCGGCCGACGACCCGGTGCGTGAGGCGGTCGAGCTGCTGGTCGGCGAGCGCCAGGCGTTGTTGGTGATGGCCAACGGCCGCCCCGCGGGCATCGTGACGCGCGCGGACCTGCTCGAATCGCTGGCACGATGAAGTTCGCCACCCGCGCGGTCCACGCCGGTCTCACGCCGGATCCCACCTACCGGTCGGTCATCCCGGCCATCCACCAGACCTCGACCTTCGCGCAGCCGACGGTCGGCGAGTTCGTGGAGGAGTACGACTACGCGCGCAGCGCGAACCCGACGCGCTCGGCGCTGGAACTCGCGCTGGGCGAGCTGGAGGGCGGGCTGGCCTCGTCGTTCTCCTCGGGCATGGCCGCCACCCACGCGCTCATCACCGCGGTCTGCTCGGCGGGCGACCACATCGTGTTGCCGTCCGACCTCTACGGCGGGACGTTCCGGCTGGTCGACAAGGTGCTGACGCGCTTTGGCATCACCTACACGTTGGTCGACCAGACCGACCTGGCGGCCCTGGCCGCGGCGGTGACGGATACGACCAAGTTGGTGTGGATCGAGACGCCGACCAACCCCTTGTTGAACGTCGTCGACGTGCGCGCGGTGCTCGACGGACTGGCGGCCGAGCGCTCCGACGTCTTCGTGGCGGTCGACAACACCTTCGCGACGCCGGTCAACCAGCGGCCGCTGGAGCTCGGCGCCGACGCCGCCGTGCACTCGGTCACCAAGTACCTCGGTGGTCACTCCGACACGGTCGGCGGCGCGGTCGTGGTGCGTGACGCCGCCGTCCACGAGCAGGTGCGCTTCATCCAGAACTCGGTCGGCGCCGTGCCCGGCCCGTTCGACTGCTTCCTCGTCCATCGCGGGCTGCGCACGCTGCATCTGCGGATGGCCGCGCACGCGGCGAGCGCCGAGGCCGTCGTGGGCTTCCTGCGCTCCGCGCCCGGCGTCTCCGACGTCCGCTGGCCGGGCTTCAGCGGGATGGTGAGCTTCCGCCACCCGGACGCGATCGGCATCGCCCAGCGCACCGAGCTCTTCACGCTGGCCGAGTCGCTTGGCGGCGTCGAGTCGCTGATCGAGGTCCCGCAGGCCATGACCCATCAGTCCGTCGAGGGCTCGGCGGCGGCCGTGCCCGCCGACCTCGTGCGCCTCAGCTGCGGCGTCGAGGCACCCGAGGATCTCGTCGACGACCTGCATCGCGCGATCGGCGCGGGAGCTTAGGCGGGCCGATCGCCGGGAAGAGGCTTGAGCATGCCTCGTCGCATCGACCTTGGCCGCGCCGTGCTCTTCGTCGGCTCCGCGCTGCTGCTCGTCTCGCTGTTCACCGATTGGTATGACCTCGGTGGGATCGGCGTCTCGGGCTGGCAGGTGTTCGAGACCCTGGACCTCGTGCTCGCCGCGCTGGCGGTCGCCGGGATGGTCGCGGCCGTGCGGCCCGACGTCACGCCGCCCTGGGCCGCGGCCGTCGTGCCGGGCGTGGCGGTCATCGTCGTCTTCGTCCAGCTGGTCGACACCCCGCCCGCCGCGGGCGACGCGAGCCCGGCCGC
This sequence comes from uncultured Conexibacteraceae bacterium, assembly GCA_963731005.1. Classification (GTDB taxonomy): domain Bacteria; phylum Actinomycetota; class Thermoleophilia; order Solirubrobacterales; family Solirubrobacteraceae; genus Baekduia. The sequence goes on from CAVSTZ010000002.1 coordinate 1,174,589, forward strand.
CGGCGCCTGGGTCGCGCTGGCCGGCTCGTTCCTGATGGCCGCCGGCTTCGCGCTCTCGCTGGCCGCGATCTCGGTCACCGTGCAGATCCGCGAGCGCGACCTGCGGCGCCGCGTGGCGGCGGTCGACCGCCGCGGCGATCGCGACCGTGAGGACGACGAGGCCGCCGATCTCGACGCGGACGCCGCCGGTCCGGTCGCCGAGCCCAAGCCGCCTCCGAGCCTCTTCGCCCGATCCCCGGCGCCTGCGGGCTCAGACGCCGATGACCTCCAGCGGACCCAGCCGCTGTCGGGCCTGCCCGACGACGAGGAGGGCGCGGAGCGCCCGTGACGCCCGACGTGGGCAAGCGCGCGCCGTTCGAGCTGCTGGCGTTCACGGCGGCGCCGGTCGCCGGCGGCCTGGTCGTCATCGAGCTCGAAGGGCGCTTCGCCGCCCAGGGCAACGGACGCTTCACCCGCCGGCCGGTACTCGTCGTCGAGGCCGACGACGACCGCCCGCGCCTCGAGCTCGCGCCCGTCCGCGCGGAGCGGCACGACGCCTATTGGCGCGGCGCCTATGCGATCCCGGCCGAGGCGCTGACCGACGCGCGCTTCGCCCTCGGCCTCCGCGGCACGCTGCTGGAGCTGCCCGCGCCCGACGAGGCCGACGACACCGCGCGTCTGGCCGCACTGGCACGCGAGGCCAACGGCCTGCGCCGCGCGCTGGAGGCCGCCGAGGCCGGCACCGCCACCGCCCGCGCCGACGAGCACGTCGCCGAGGTGCGCAGGGAGGCCGACGCCACCCTCGCGGAGACCACCGCCGGCCACGAGCAGGCCCTCGCCGAGCTGACCGCCCACGCGGAGGCCTCCGAGCAGCGCGCCGTCGGCGCCGAGGCCCGCGCTGCGGCGGCCGAGAAGGCCGCGCGGGCTGCCGAGGCCGGCATGGAGGTGCTCAGAGCCGAGCTGGCCGAGGAGCGCGAGCGCTCGCGCGCGGCGGTCGCCGAGGACCCCGACGCCACCACCGTCCGTCCGCCTGCCGCTCGCCACATCCCCACGGGCGACCCCCTCGCCGCCGCCTCAACCCACACCACCCAGCCACGCGGCCCCGGCCCCTGGATCGCCGTCGCCGCGCTGGCCCTCTTCGCCTTCGTCCTCCTCGGCCTACTGCTCGGCTTCCTCGCCTAGCGCGAACCGCTAGATGAGGTGTTCCGCGGTGGGTGGGCCTGTCTGACGTGATGTGCTCGCGCTCAACGGGCCCACCTCGTGCAGTCGTCGCGCCCCGGACGCCGTGGGCCTGTCTGACGCGAGCACATCACGCCCAACAGGCCCACCCCCGCGCTCGGACCTCCGCTCGCGAGACCCGGCCGCAACGGCTTCGTCACGGTCTCGGGCACATCGGCCGGGAATGTCCCGGTCAAGGCGCCAGAGCGCCGGCGACAGCGCCCCGCGCAACCCGCGTCCGCGGCGCGAGCGCGTCCGGCCGACCAGCCAACTCCACCCCGCACCACGACCCGAAAATGCCACGCCTAACGCTCCGCCGCCGGACAGGCGATGCGGTAGTCGCAGATCGAGCAGGCCGCGTAGGACGGTGTCGGCTCGAAGCCCTGGCCGAGGATGCCGTCGGCGACCTCGCGGACGGTCTCGGCGATCCACTCGGCGTCGTTGGCGTCGTCGGGCAGCGGGACCTTCTGGTCGTCCAACACGTACAGGTAGGACTGGACCGAGGCGTCGAGGTTCCAAGCCTGGGTCGCGGCGACCGCGTAGAGCGCCAGCTGCACGTCGTCGCGCAGCTGCGCCGGCGCCTTCGGGCGGCCGGTCTTGTAGTCGATCAGCTCGTAGCGCCCGTCGGCCATCCGGTCGACGCGATCGACGCGGCCCCGCAGCGTGTGCGCGCCGATCTTGAAGTTGAAGGACTTCTCGAACCACATCGGCTCGGCGTCGTCGGCCTGGAAGCGCTCGTGGTACTTGCTTCAACGCGTTCTCGGCCTTGACGTGCAGCTGGCGCTCCTCGTCGGTGGGCCCGAAGCCGCTGCGGCGCCAGCCCGCTTCCAACAGCCCCAACAACTCGTCGACCGATCGGCCGCCGGACTGGTGGTAGCGCTCCAGCACCTGGTGGACGACGATCCCGAAGCGCTGGTTGATCGTCGGCTCCTGCGGCACCCGGAAGACCCGCGCGAACTTGTACTTCAACGGGCAGGCGCGGTAGGTCTCGATGTCGGAGGCCGACAGCGCCAGGCCCTCGCCGCGACGCGGCAGGAACGGCGCCAGCGACGGCTCGTGACGCGCCGCGGTGGCCTTGGCCCGCACGCCCGCGTCGCGCTCGCCGTCCGAGCAGGACGTCGTCCAGCGACGAGGTCTGCAGGATCTCGCGCTGCTGTGCCGGTCGCGGCATGCAGGATCGCGGCGTTGATGCCCGGCAGGGCATCCCCTACGTCTGACCCTCGGGCCGCGCGTGCAGCGCCGCGAGCTTGAGCAGCTCCAGGTAGCGCGTCACGCCGTGGGCGACGTCGAGGTCGGTGTCCAGCCGCAGCTCGCCCAGCCGCGCGCCGATCTGCTGAACGTCGCTCAGCAGCTCGTCGCGCAGCTGCCCGATCGCCGCGTGCAGCGCCTCGTCGGGGCCGAAGAGCTGCTCTTCGAGGTCTTCCCACTCGGCGCCCAGCGCCGCGCGTGCCTCCTCGGCGAACGGCGACGGATGCTGCGGCGCGCCCCGCTCGGAGTGCGCCGCGTAGGACAACACCAACCCCTCGCGGGCGCGGGTCATCCCGACGTGCAGCACGCGCCGCATCTCGGCGACGTGCTCCTCGCGGGAGTCCGCAGAAGCCCCGGTGCCGTCTGACCCCTCCAACAACTCCGCCGGGATCGGCTCGATCAGCACCCGCCGTGCCCCCGGCATCCGCGAGGACTGCAGCCCACAGACGAAGACGTGGTCGAACTCCAGCCCCTTGGCGGCGTGCATCGGCAGCACGGCGACCGCGTCGTCGCGCGGCGGCGTGCCGTCCTCGTCCTCGGCGTCGCCGATCCCGCCCGCCTCGGCCACGGCGGCGAACCAGCGTGCGAACTCCCGCGGCGTCGCCTGCGGTGCGCGCCGCACGTAGGACGCGGCCAGCTCGCCGACGTGGGCCAGCGAGACCAGCCGCTCGACGACATCGGCTTGGGCGGCGAAGACCTGGGCGCGTCGCAGCCCGAGCCGCTCGATCAACCGGTGCACGAAGAGGTCCGGGCGCGTCGTGTCCAAGACGGCGGCGGCGTCGCGGTGCAGCTTGAGGAACGCCAGCACGCGCTCGCGCGCCTCGGGCGGTAGCTGGGGCGACTCGGTCGCCGCGACCAGCCCGCTGACCATGTCGAGCTTGCGGCGCTTGGCGATCTGGATGCAGCGGGCCAGATCGACCGAGTGCAGCTCGATCGGCGGTCGCGCCAGCGCGCGGACCACGGCGCCGGCGTCCGACGGGTTGACGAGCAGCCGCAGCCAGGCGAGCACGTCGCGCACCTCGGCCTGGCCGAAGAACGCCGCGGCGCCCGCCAGCCGGAACGGCAGCGCGCGCTCCTCCAGCGCGACCGCCAGCTCCTGGCCCTCGGAGCGCACCGACCGCACCAGCACGCCGATCCGTCCGGGCGCGACGCCCTCACGCACCAGGCGCTCGATCGCGGCGGCCACGCCCTGGGCTTGCGCTCGCTCGCTCGCGCAGCGCCACAGCCGGACGTCGCCGTCGGCGCCCGAGCCGGCGGGGCCGGCGCCCGCGCCGGTCCCTTCCTCGGCCAGCCGATCGGCGATCGGCGCCACGACCGCCTCGGCGGCGACCACCACCCGTTCCGGGCAGCGCAGGCTGCGCTCCAGCCGGATGGTCTCGACCCGCCGTCCGCCGATCGGCGTCGCCAGCAGCGCGCGCAGCCGGTCCGCGGCGCCGCGCGGCTCGTCGATGGCCTGGTCGTCGTCGGCCGTGGCGACGAGGTTGCCGTGGTCGGCGGCCAGCAGCGCCGATGACCCGCACCTGCGCCGGCGTCGCGTCCTCGAGGTCATCGACCAGCACATGGCGCCAGCGGGCGGCGACGCGGGCGCGGACGTGCGGCCGCTGCTCCAGCAGCTCCTGGGTGCGCAGGACCAGCTCGCCGAAGTCCAGCAGCCCCTGTTCGAGCAGCAGCCGGTCGTGGGCCTCGAAGAGCCCGGCGAACTCGCGCTCGCGCTCGCCCCGCTCTCCGTCCTCGGGCAATGACGCCGCCCACTCGCTGAAGCGCCGCGGGCGGATCCCGGCCTCCTTGAGCCCGTCGATCCGCGTGATGACCGCGCCCAGCACCGCCGCCGGCCGGCCGCGCAGGTCGTGGCGGCGCAGCGTCAGCTCGTCGACGCGGTCCAACAGCAGCGCCAGGCGATCGGCCGGCGAGGCGGTCACCGCGAACGGGTCGATCCCGGCCTCCAGCGCCTCGTCGCGCAGCAGCCGCGCGCACATGCCGTGGATCGGCAGCACCGGCAGCTCCTCGAACGGCCGGTCGCCGAGCGCGTCCTCGACGCGGGCGCGCAGCGCCTCGGCGGCCGCCGCGGTGCGCGTGAGCAGCAGGATCTCCTCGGGCGCGGTCCCGCCCGCCACGAGGCCGGCGAAGCGATCGATCAGCGTCTGCGTCCGGCCGCTCCCCGCGCCGCCCAGGACAAGCAGCGGCCCGCCGCGATGATTGGCAGCGCGTTCGCGCGAGGTGGTGGGGGTGTCCTCGGGCGTGATGGCGCCGGGGGAAGCGGGCACGACCCTAGGATATGGCCCTGATGACGTCGCATCCCGCCCTCGACCATGACTGGCTGGGCGCGTGTCGTGCGGCGGCGCAAGGGCTGCGCGCCGTGCTGCGCGAGCACCCGACCAGCCGGGAGCGCGTGATCGAGACCGGCGTGACCGGCGAAGGCGGTGACAAGACGCTCGTCATCGACGCCGAGGCCGAGGACGCGCGTCTTCTCCGAGCTGGAGCGCCTGCACGACGACGGCGCGCGCTTCACCGTCGTCTCCGAGGAGCGCGGGACCGTCGACTTCGGCTCCGGGGACGTGCTCGTCGTCGTCGATCCGATCGACGGCTCGCTGAACGCCAAGCGCGGGCTGCCCCACCACGCGCTGTCGGTCGCCGTCGCGACGGGGACCACGATGGCCGACGTCGTCTTCGGCTTCGTCTACGACCTCGGACCGGGTGAGGAATGGCGCGCGACGCTCGGCCAAGGAGCGTTCCTCAATGATCGCGCCCTCGACCATCCGCCGCCGGAGCGCCGCACGCCCGACGGCCGCCTCGAGCTGCTCGCCGTCGAGTCCGCGGACCCGCGCTGGCTGGCGCTCGCCTCCGACGACCTGGTCGCCGCCACGCGCCGGATCCGCGCGATGGGCTCGATCGCGGTGTCGATGTGCCAGGTCGCCGCCACGCGCGTCGACGCCATGGCCTCGCTGGCCCGCTGCCGCGCGGTCGACGCGGCCGCGGCGCAGCTGATCGTCCGCGAGTCCGGTGGTGAGGTCGCGTTCGCCGGCGCCGAGGGCGGCCCGCTGGCAGCACCGCTGGATCTCGTGCCGCGGTACCCCGTCGTGGCGGCACGCTCGCCCGAGACGCTGCAGGCGCTGCTCGCGCTGCCGGCGGTGTAGACGCAGATGCAAGTTGATTGGGAACTGGCGACCCGGATCGCCCACAGCGCGGCAGGCGAGGTGGCGCCCTCGCTCCCGCCCGCCGGCCTGGCGGAGACCGCCACGGCCGCCCGCGAGCAGATCGTCGCCGCGACCGGGCTCGTGCCGACCGCGGAGCTGCCGCCGGCCGAATGGGTCGACCGTGGCGCCTGGATCGACGCGAACCTCGCGACGATGCGCTCCACGTTGGGCCCGGTCCTGGAGGCGGCGACCGGTGACGGCGGCCCGTCGACCCCCGGCTCCGGCCCGCTCGGCGCGCTGCAGAACGCGGGCGGCGCCGTGGTCGCCGCCGAGATCGGCGCCCTGCTCGGCCTCTTCGCGCGCCGCGTGCTCGGCCAGTACGAGCTGGACCTCACCGACCCGGAGTCGGCGCCGCGGCTGCTGCTCGTCGGTCCCAACCTCGACCGCGCGGCGACCGAGCTGGGCGCCGACCGCGGCGAGCTGGTCACCTGGGTGACGCTGCACGAGGTCACGCACGCGGTGCAGTTCGGCGCGGTCGACTGGCTGCGTCCGCGCCTGGGCGGCGCGCTGACCGAGCTGCTGGGGGCGATGGACGTCAAGGTCGACCCGCGTGCCCTGCTCAAGCTCGGCGTCGACGACCTCAAGGAGTTGGTGGAGTCCGTCCGCGAGGGCGGGCTGGTCGGCGTGGTGATGGGCGCCGAGCGCAAGGCCGTGCTCGACCGCGTGCAGGGCACGATGGGCCTCGTCGAGGGCCACGCCGAATGGGCGATGGACCGCGCCGGCGGCGAGGTGCTGCGCGACGTCGACGGCCTGCGCGCCGCGATGGACCGCCGCCGCGAGGGCCGCGCGCCGCTGCTGCGGATCCTCGACCGCCTGCTCGGCTTCGACCTCAAGCTCAAGCAGTACGCCCAGGGCCGCGTCTTCTGCGACACGGTCGTCGCCGCCCGCGGCGAGGCGGGATTGCGCGACGCCTGGGCCGCGCCGGAGCTGGCGCCGACCTCGGCCGAGCTGGCGGCGCCGCTGGTCTGGCTGGCCCGCACCCGCCCTGCCGCTGCCTGAGGGCGCACGTTCGGGGCCGAAATGGTCACGAACCGGTGTTCGGACTGTAACCGCGGCGACGGTCGGGTTTACAAACGTGTGTTCGCTGGTAGCCTGACGAGCGAACACCGACTTAGATCTAACTTCCTTAGACCGAGGAGCCGACACCAATGGCCACCAACGCCAGCACCGCCCGCAAGACCGCCGCCACGAAGCGCTCGACGACCGCCAAGAAGGCCGCCGCCACGCGCTCCGCCAACGCCGCCGCCACGGCGCGCAAGAGCACGAGCACGGCCGCCAAGAAGGCCGCCGACACCCGCGCCGCCGCGGCCAAGAAGGCCGCCGAGACGCGCGCCGAGGCCGCCAAGACGCGCGCCGACCGCGTGCAGGAGTACGCCGAGCGCGCCGCGCACGTGCAGGTCGGCGCCGCCCTCGTCGCTCGTGACGCGGTCACCGAGGTCGTCGACTCGCTGCGCACCTCGCTGAGCTCGCGCGACAAGGTCGAGAAGGAGCTGCAGCTCCGTCGCCGTCGCCTCGAGGCCGAGCTCAAGCGCTTCGAGCGTCGCGGCTCGACCGAGGTCAAGCGCTTCGAGCGCGAGGCCAAGAAGACCCGCACCGACGTCACCAAGCAGGTCAAGTCGCTGCGCACCGACGTCACCAAGCAGATCAAGCCGGTCGCCTTCCAGACCGAGTTCGTCACCGCCCGCGTCGAGAACCTGGTGCAGACCGGCCTCACCGCCGGCCAGAAGGCCGCCACGACGGTCCAGGAGCGCATCGCCTCCGTCGCATAGCCCCGCAGGACCCTCTGACCCCTGCAGGACCCCCTCCTCCGAACGGCGGGCCGCCTCAGCGCGGCCCGTCGTCCGTTAAGCGACGCGATCCGGTTTGCGACAATGGTGCACATGGCCCTCCCCTCCCGCGACGAGATCCTCGAGGCGCTGACGGTCGTCATCGACCCCGAGCTGCGCGAGAACATCGTCGAGCTCGGCATGGTCCGGTCGATCGACATCGCCGACGACGGCGCCGTCGCGATCACGGTCTCGCTGACGACCGCCGGCTGCCCGATCCGCAACCACTTCCAGACCGCCGTCGCCAAGGCCGTCCACGACGTCGCGGGCGTCGACGAAGGTCAGCGTCGCCTTCGACGTCCTCTCCGACAGCGAGAAGGGCGCGCTGCAGAAGAAGCTCGGCCGCGCCGGCGCGCTGCCGACCGGCGCGCTCGCGCAGGTCGCAGAACGTCATCTGCGTCGGCTCCGGCAAGGGCGGCGTGGGCAAGTCGACGCTGACCGCCAACCTCGCCGCCGCGCTGGCCGCCGACGGCAAGAAGGTCGGCGTCCTCGACGCCGACGTGTGGGGCTACTCGATCCCGCGCATGTTCGGCCTCGGCGGCGAGCGCCCGCCGGTCTCGCCCGAGCGCAAGATCCTGCCGCTGGAGTCCCACGGCGTGAAGGTCATGTCGATCGGCTTCTTCGTCAAGGAGGACAGCGCGGTCGTCTGGCGCGGCCCGATGCTGCACAAGGCGCTCACGCAGTTCCTCGAGGACGTCGACTGGGGCGAGCTGGACTTCCTGCTCGTCGACCTGCCGCCGGGCACCGGCGACGTCTCGATGACGCTCGCCCAGCTGCTGCCCGCAGGCGAAGTTCCTGATCGTCACGACGCCGCAGCCGACCGCGCAGAAGGTCGCGCGCCGCGCCGCCGAGATGGCCGACAAGGTCTACGCTCGAGATCGCGGGCGTCGTCGAGAACATGTCCGGCTTCACCACGCCGAGCGGCGAGCGCTTCCCGATCTTCGGCGAGGGCGGCGGCCAGGAGCTGGCCGACGAGCTCGACGTGCCGCTGCTGGGCAAGGTCCCGCTGACGATGCCGCTGCGCGAGCAGGCCGACGCCGGCGTCGCCGCTGGTCGCCATCGACCCCGACGACCCGGCCGCCCAGGCGATCCGCCAGGCCGCTCGCGGCCTGCATCGCGCTGATGCCGGTCGAGCTGCCGCTGCTGGCCGCTGCGGCACCCGACCATCGACGTGCATCCCCGCCGGCCAAGCCGACGGGGATGACGTCTGCCGATGGCGGGCTAGCGCCTTCTTGAAGTAGTCCGCGTTGATCTGCACGAACTTGCGCCCACTCCTCGGGGACCTGGTCCTCGGCGAAGCAGGCGTCGACCGGGCACGCCTCGACGCATGCGTCGCAGTCGATGCACTCCTCCGGGTCGATGTAGAGCATCTCGACCTTGTCGTAGTCGGGCTCGTCCGGGGTCGGGTGGATGCAGTCGACCGGGCAGACCTCGACGCAGGAGTTGTCCTTGGTGCCGATGCAGGGCTCGGTGATGACGTACGCCATAAAGGGGGATCCTCGTGCGGGTTCAACGGGTTGGACGCGGCATTCTGCCAAAGCCCGCCTCCGGGGTGATTGTGGCACCTCGGCTGGAGCTTTCGACGCGTCTATCGAGCGGAAGCCATGCACTTCGGCACATGACGGTTGAACCCTGTCGTTTGCGCGCAGACTGGGCGTGGCTGAGGGTGACGGTCCGATCTCATGGCGACGCCATCCATCATCAAGACGATCGAGCTCCAGCGCCACCGGCGCGGGCTCTCCCGCCGTGCGGTGACCCGCATGGCCTGGCTGGCGGCCGACCTGGGCGCGATCGTGGCCTGCGCGGTCCTGGCGCTGCACGGCTGACGCGGCCAGGTCCGTAGTCTCCGGGCCGCATGCTGCTGCTCACCGGTGCCACCGGCCTCGTCGGCTCCGCGGTGCTGCGTCGCCTGACGGCGGCGCAGGTCCCTGTTCGCTGCCTCGTGCGCGACCCGCGCCGCCTCGGGCCCGAGCGCGTCCGCGTGCAGATCGCGCTCGGCGACCTCGCCGACCCGCCGTCGTTTCGCAACGCGCTGCGCGGCGTGACGACCGTCGTGCACCTCGCCGCCGCGATCCGCGACCAGCCGCGCGGCTCGATCGAGGAGCTCAACGGGATCGCGACGTGGCGCATGGTCCAGGCCGCCGAGGCCGCCGGCGTCCGAGCGCTTCGTCTTCTTCAGCGCGCTGAGCGCCAGCGCGCACGACCGCACGCGCTTCCTGCGCGCCAAGGCGCTGGCCGAGCAGGCGGTCCTGGCCTCCGACCTCGAACACGTCGTGGTCGCGCCGTCGATCGTCTACGCGCCCGGCGACGTCTTCATGACGCTGCTGAGCCGGATGGCGCTGGCGCCGGTCGTCCCGGTCAGCGGCTCGGGCCGCGCCCGCTACCAGCCGATCTGGGCCGAGGACGTCGCACGCTGCGTCACGGCGCTGCTCGACGAGGACTCGCCGCAGGTGCGCTACGAGCTCGCGGGCCCCGAGACGCTCGACTACACCCAGATCACGACGCTGCTCCTACGCGCCGCCGGCCGGCCGCGCCGCCTGATCCACGTGCCGACCCCGATCGTCTCCCGCGCGCTGCGCGCCACCGAGGCGATCCTGAAGTCCAAGGCCCCGGCGACCTGGGACGAGGCGGAGCTGATGGAGGTCTCGATGGTGACCCCGAACGGCACCACGGACGCCCGTCTGCTCGGCGTCGATCCCGAGCCCATGAGCAGGGTTCTGGGCCTCTAACTGCTATCGGTAAGGGTGATGTTGTCCCTTCCTTCTTCCCCCACGGCGCGGCTCGGCACCCTTCTCGCGGTGCTCGTCCTCGGCACGAGTGGCGGCTTGGCCGTCGGCTGCGGCGGCGGTACCGATCCCGTCAGCGACGACACGGTGCCCAGCAGCGTCGCGGTGACCACGCCGTCGGGCGAGGCCACGACACCGACCATCACCGAGCCGACCACGACGGCCGAGACGGTGCCCAGCACCTCGAGCGCCCCCGCGCCGTCGACGGGCTCCACCACGCCCGCCGGCAGCGCCACGCAGACGACCTCCGCCACCGTGCCCGGCGGCTCGGCCTCGACCACGCCCGCCGATCCCGGCGGTCATGCGGCGCCCGACGACAACAGCGCCACGACGACGACCGACACCACCACCAACGCCGGCGGCGCGGCTCCCGCGCAGGACCCCGACTGCAAGCCCGGCACCGGGCCGGGGCAGCGCTCGCCGCAGTGCGAGCCGCTCAGCGGGCCCGACGCCCAGGACGACGAGGGCTGAGCAAGGCCTACAGGTCGGGGCGGCGCTCGGCCCAGCCGTGCGCCTCTTCGAGCTGGGCGGCCAGCGCGAGCAGCGCGCCCTCGCCCGCGGGCTGACCGATCAGCTGCACGGCGAGCGGCAGGCCGTCGTCGCGCTGGTAGAGCGGCACCGAGATCGCCGGCTGGCCGCTGATGTTGCACGGCGCGGTGTAGGGCGTGAAGAGGGCCGAGCGCGTGAAGGCGCCCATCGGGTCGTCGGCGTCGAGCGGATCGATCGTGCCGAGCGGGACCGGCGCCTCGGCCAGCGCGGGCGTCAGCAGCGCGTCGTACTGCGCGACCCACTGGATCAGCGCGCGGCCGACGCCGTGCAGCTGGAACTCGGCCATCAGCGCGTCGACCGAGTTGATGGACTTACACAGGGAGAAGAGCGCCCAGCTCAGCGGCTCCATGTCGTCGGCGGTCGCCTCGCGCCCGATGATCATCTCCGCCAGGCGGATCTGCGTGGAGACCGCCGGCCCGAAGGACGCGGTGAAGACCGCTGACAGCTCGGGCTGGGCCCACGGCGGATCGGCCTCGACGACCTCGTGACCGAGCGACTCCAGCAGCGCCGCCGCATCCTGGACGGCCTGGATGGCGACCGGGTCGATCGGCGCGTCGGGGACCGGCGAGAGCGTCGACATCGCGATCCGCAGGCGGCTCGGCGTGCGTCCGGCCGTGGTCGCGAACGGCTCGGCCGGCGGTGGCGCCCAGGTCATGTCGCCCAACTCGACGCCGGCCAGCAGGTCGAGCACCTCGGCGGTCTCGCGGACGCTGCGCGTCAGGACGCCGTCCTGGACCAAGAAGGTGTGCCCGACCTCGGGCGCCATCGAGATCCGCCCGCGCTGGGGCTTGAGCCCGACCAGACCACAGCACGCCGCCGGGATCCGGATCGAGCCGCCGCCGTCGTTGGCGTGGGCGATCGGGACCATCCCCGATGCGACCGCCGCGGCCGACCCGCCCGAGGAGCCGCCCGTCGTGCGCGACTGGTCCCACGGGTTGCGCGTCGCGCCGAAGCGGCGCGTCTCGGTCGTGGGCAGGATGCCCCACTCCGGCAGCGTCGTCGTGCCGACGATGATGAAGCCGGCGGCCTTGAGGCGCGCGACCACGTTGTGGTCATAGGGCGCCAGGAAGTCACCGATGAACTCCGCCGCGAAGGTCAGCCGCTTGCCGCTGACGGCGCGGTTGTTCTTGATGGCGATCGGCACGCCGGCGAACGGGCGCGGGTCGCCGGGGCCGATCTTGTCGGCCTCGGCCAGCGCCTCCTCGCCGAAGACGTCGACGAACGCGTTGAGCGTCGGGTTGAGCTCGGCGATGCGATCGAGCGAGGCCTGCACGAGCTCGCGTGCGGAGAGTTGGCCCGAGCGCACGAGCGCGGCGAGCTCGTGGACGGGGCGGAAGAGGAGATCGGCGCCGGCGGCGGTGGACATGGAGCGACCTTAACGCGAGGGCGGTTCCGTGCGCTGGGCAGTAACCACATGACCAGCTACCATGGGGTTATGCCCGACCGCGACCTCCCGGAGGACCTCGTCCTCCCGCTCGCCACCGGCGAGCCGTGGTGGTACTGGTCCGGCGGGCGGCCGGCGGTCGATTTCGTCAACACCCGTCGGGAGCGCTGGCGCCGCGGGGTCGAGACGCTCGTGACCCCGGAAGACCTTGCCACTTGGCTGGTGCGGGCGGGTGTCATGGAGATGACGGGGCAGGCGCGTCCGGTCGCGGTGTCGCGCAAGGTGCTCGCCCAAGCCATCGAGCTGCGCGAGGCGATCGACACGCTGCTGGTCGGCACGATCGACGGCACGCCGGTCGGGTCGACCGAGGCCATCACCTTGATCGACGACTGGCTCGTCTTCGCCGGCGTGCGCCCGCAGATGGTCGTCGACGACGACGGTGCGCCGCTGCTGACCGAGCGTGCCGCGGCCGACTCGCCGCGCCGCGCGCTGGGCACGATCGCGCTGGACGCCGCGATGATGCTCGGCACCGACCAGCGCTCGCGGATCCGGATCTGCGCGAGCGACACCTGCAGCGGGCGCTTCTTCGACCGCTCGCCGGCCGGCCGGCGCCGCTGGTGCTCGATGCGCACCTGTGGCAACGAGGCCAAGGCCCGCCGCCACCGTCAGCGCCTGCGGCAGAGCGCTTGAACTTCACAAGTCCTTCAACCAGCACGGCAACAGGAGCGAGAGAGTGACCAACGTGATCGAAGGGGTGCAGTCGGGGCTGGAGGGCGTCGTCGCGTTCGCGACCGAGATCGCCGAGCCCGACAAGGAAGGTGGCGCGCTGCGCTACCGCGGCGTCGACATCGAGGATCTCGTCGGGACGGTGCCCTACGAGAAGGTCTGGGGCCTGCTCGTCGACGGCAGCTTCGCGCCCGGGCTCAGCCCGGCCGAGCAGCATCCGCTGACGATCCGCTCCGGTGATCCGCGCGTCGACGTCCAGGCGGCGATCGCCGCGCTGGCGCCGGAGTGGGGGCTGGAGCAGTTGATCGACATCACCGACGAGCAGGCGCGTAACGACCTGGCGCGCGCGTCGGTCATGGCCCTGAGCTTCGTCGCCCAGAGCGCGCGCGGCCTCGGCAAGCCGTGGGTGCCGCAGGCCGAGGTCGACAAGGGCGGCACGCTCGCCGAGCGCTTCTTGATCCGCTGGCGTGGCGAGGCCCATCCGGATCATGCGCAGGCCGTCGACGCCTATTGGATCTCGGCGGCCGAGCACGGCATGAACGCCTCGACGTTCACCGCGCGCGTCGTCGCCTCGACGGGCGCGGACGTGGCCGCGTCGATGTCGGCGGCGATCGGCGCGCTCAGCGGACCGCTGCACGGCGGCGCACCGTCACGCGTGCTCAAGATGCTCGACGAGGTCGACGCATTGGGAGACGCCGACAAGTGGGTCAAGGATGCGCTGGATCGCGGCGAGCGGCTGATGGGCTTCGGCCACCGCGTCTACCGCGCCGAGGATCCGCGTGCCCGTGTCCTGCGTCGGACAGCGCGCAACATCGGCTCGACGCGCTTCGAGGTCGCCGAGGCGCTGGAGCAGGCGGCGCTGGCCGAGCTCAAGGCCCGCCGGCCCGACCGCGTGCTGGCCACCAATGTGGAGTTCTGGTCGGCCGTCGTGCTCGACACGGCGCAGGTCCCGCCGGAGCTCTTCACCTCGATGTTCACCTGCGCGCGGGTCGCCGGCTGGTCGGCACACATCCTGGAGCAGAAGCGGGAGGCCCGGCTGATCCGGCCGACCGCGAAGTACGTGGGGCCCGCCCCGCGCCCGGTGGCCGAGGTGGCAGGGGCCTGACCGGCTCTTAACGGCTTCGGCGCCCTGGGAGACCCAGCGCGCCGAAGCCTGCGGAAGATGCGCAGGGTCGATGGTCCCAGCGCATGAACCGCACGCTAATAGAATACGGTTTCGTCTGCAAACCGTAAGCGCGCCATTTTGAGAAACATGGCGCAACGCACTCCGGCGCCGTAATCCCGTTTACCCTTCGCGCTCCCCTAATGTCGCCCCTTCGTGGACCATCCTGGGGCGGAGCGCTTGGGGTCGCTGCTGGCGGAGATTCGCCATCCCGTCCGCCTGCCCATCCTCGTTGCGCTGGCCGATGAGCACCTCAGTCCGTCGCAGTTGGCCGACCGCTTGGACGTGCCGTTGGACACCGTGGTCTATGCCGTCCGCGCGCTCCATCGCGCCGGCCTGATCGAGCTCGTGCGCGTCGAGCCGGCGGGCGTCGGCGCGAACACCGTGCGCCGCGTCTATCGCACGCTGCGTCGCGATTGGCACCGCGTGGTCGAGGTGCTCGTGGAGTTCGTGCCGCCTGCGCCTGCGCCGGCCCCGTCGCCGGGCGCGCCTGGTAGCGGCTGACCCTGCGTCATTGACATTCTGGTCGGTATCCGAATACCATCCGGTATCTGATGGCCGCCACGACCGCACCCATCCCACGCCTGTCTCGCCGTGCACCGCTGCCGCCCGGTCCGCGCATGCCGCGCGCCATGCAGACGCTCGGCTGGCTCAGCCGCCCGTTTCAGTACATCGAGCGCGCCCGGGCCAACCTCGGCGATACGTTCACCATCCACATCGCACGAGATGCCTTCGTGGTCCTCTCGGACCCGGCCGACGTCAAGCAGGTGTTCACCGGCGACCCGGCGATCTACCACGCCGGCGCGGCCAACGTCATCCTGTTGCCGTTCTTGGGGCACAAGTCGGTGCTGCTGCTCGACGGGGCCCAGCACCTCGGCCAGCGGCGACTCCTGCTGCCGCCGTTTCACGGCGAGAAGATGCGCCGCCACGTCGACCTGATGACCGAGATCGCCGAGCGCGAGGTCGCGTCGTGGCCGCGCGGCGTGCCGTTCGCCGTCCACCCGCACATGCAGGAGCTGACGCTCGAGGTGATCATGCGGATCGTCTTCGGCGTGGACGAGGGCGACCCGCGGCTGGGCGAGCTGCGCACGCGGTTGCGCACGTTCCTGGAGGGGTCGGCCAACCCGCGTGAGCTGCGCAAGCTGTTGTTCCACGGTCCTGAGAAGGCCGACAAGCGCCGCATCTACGCGCACATCCTCGACCCGGTCGACGAGATCATCGCGGCCGTCATCGAGGACCATCGCCGCCGCGACGATCTGGAGGAGCGCGACGACGTCCTGTCGATGTTGCTGCTCGCCCGCCACGAGGACGGCACGCCGATGGACGGCACCGAGCTGCGCGACGAGCTCGTCACGTTGCTGGTCGCCGGCCACGAGACGACGGCCACGGCGCTGGCCTGGGCGCTGGAGCGGCTGACGCGCCATCCCGACGCGCTGGAGCGGCTCACCGAGGAGGTGCGCGCGGACGAGGGCGACGAGTACCTCGACGGCGTGATCAAGGAGACGCTGCGCCTGCGCCCGGTGATCCCGTTCGTGGGGCGCAAGCTCAGCGAGCCGCAGACGATCGGCGGCTTCGACATCCCCGCCGGCGCGCGCGTGGCGCCGTCCATCCACCTGGTGCATCGCCGTGAGGACATCTATCCCGACGCGGCGGCGTTCAAGCCGGAGCGCTGGCTCGGCGTGCGGGCCAACCCCTACACCTACCTGCCGTTCGGCGGTGGCGTGCGCCGTTGCCTGGGCGCCAGCTTCGCCGAGACCGAGATGCGTGCGGTCCTCGGCGCGATCGTTGCCAACGTGCGGCTCAAGCCCGCGCGTCCGGAGAACGAGAAGGTCGGCCGTCGCGTCATCACGCTGGTGCCGGGGCGCGGTGGCGAGATCATCGCTTCATGACCGCGACCCCCGAGCGTCTCACGCGCAAGCAGCGCCAAGAGCACACCCGCAGCTGCCTGCTGGAGTCCGCCGGGCGCGTCTTCGCGCGCCGCGGGCTGACGCAGGCCTCGGTCGACGAGGTCGCCGCCGACGCGGGCTTCACCAAGGGCGCGGTGTACGCGAACTTCGGCTCCAAGGAGGAGCTCTTCCTCGCGATGCTCGACGTCCGCTTCGCCCACCGGCTGGAGCAGATGGACCGTGCGCTGAGCACCGACGAGTCGCCCGAGGTCCAGGCGCGCGCGGCCGGGCGCGACTTCATCGACTACCTGGCCGGCGATCCGGAGTGGGGCCGGCTGTTCTTCGAGGCGGCGCTGCACGCGTCGCGCGACGAGGACTTTCGCGTGAAGCTGCAGCAGCGCTACAAGCAGATGCGCGAGCGGATGGCGACGGTGCTGCGTGAGCGGGCCGAGGCGGGCGGCTTCGATCCCGGCGTGCCGTTCGACCAGTTGGCGACGATGATCTTCGCCATGGCCAACGGGGTCGCGTTCGAGCGCTTCGTCGAGCCCGCCGCGGTGCCCGACGAGCTGTTCTCCTCCATGTTGGAGCTGTTCACGCTCGGTGCGGCGTCACGCCAGGGTGACGGTGTCGCCCCGGCGGGCGCGCCTCTATCGTAAGCGGGCGTGCCCAGACTCCTCGTCACCGGTGCCTCGGGTTACCTCGGCGGGGCGATCGTCGACGCCGCGCCGGCGGCGGGCTGGGAGGTCGAGGGGACGGCCTTGACGGTTCCGGGATGGATCACGCTGGACGTGCGTGACGGCGCGGCCGTCGATCGCGTTGTTGGTGCGGTTGCGCCGGACGCGATCATCCACACCGCCTATTGCCGGCACGGCGACGAGACGATGGCGGTCAACGCGACCGGTGCCGGACATGTCGCCGCGGCGGCCCGGGCGGCGGGCGCGCGGATGGTGCACGTGTCGTCGGACGCGATCTTCGCCGGCGACGGCGATCGCCCGCTGCGCGAGGGTGACGTCGTCCGGCCGGTCACCGCCTACGGGGCCACGAAGGCCGCCGGCGAGGTCGCGGTGCAGGCCGCGAACCCCGACGCGCTGATGGTGCGCACATCGCTGCTGTTCGGCGGGCCGGGCAAGCCGCAGTCGCTGCACGAGTGGTACCCGCTCGCCGTGGCGCGCGGTGACCAGCAGATGACCTTCTTCACCGACGAGGTTCGCTCTCCGATCCAGGTCGACGACCTCGCGGCCGCGCTGTTGGAGCTCGCTGCGCAGGAGGGCGGCGGTCCGTTGCACGTCGGCGGTGCCGACAGCGTGAGCCGGCTGGACTTCGCGCGGCTCGTGGTCGCGGCGGCGGGCTTCGATGCGGACCTGCTGCAGGGCGCTCCCGCGCCGGCCGATCGCCCGCGCCACTGCCCGCTGGACAGCAGCGTGGCGAAGGCGCGGCTGCGGACGCGCCTGCGCGGCGTGCGCGAGATCTACGCCAGGTGAGCGACCCGCTGGACCGTCTGCGACCATACGGGGATGGCTGCACAAGACGGACCCGCCACCATCGAGGCCCACGCGCTCCTGGGCCCGCGATCCGTGGAGGCAGGGGTCGCGGCGCTCGCCACCCGCAACCAGCACCACCTCGCCGAGATGGCGGCCGAGGAGCAGGTCGAGGCCGCCAACACCTGGCGCGAGCTGGCGGTCGAGGTCCTGAGCGCGGCGAGCGAGGCGCTGTCGGGCGGGACGGGCGTCCCGGCGGGCGCGGGCCGTGCGGTGATCGTGCTGGAGGACTACGGCGACGAGAACGTCAACGTCCAGGTGACGTTCGCGCCGCAGCTCGAAGAGATGTCTGACGGCTCGATCGCGGGCACGCCCGCGCAGCTGACCGCGCTGTCACTCCTGGACTCGATCGCGGGCGAGGCCGAGGACCACGGCCACGGCCACTCCCACGATCACGACGAGCTCGGCCACGGCCACTCGCACTAGCTCCTGGCTCAGCCCCAGAAGCCCTCGTCCTTGAGGATCTCGCCGTCGCCCTCGTGGTGCGCGCCGAGGGCGAGGTACTCGAGGCCGTCGGGGCCCGCTTCGAGGGAACGCGCCACGCTCGGGGCGATGCGGACGGCGTCCATGATCTTGAGGTCGAGGATCTCGTCGTCGAGCTTGATGCGGCCTGAGCCGCCGACGACGACGTAGATCTCCTCGGCCTGGTTGTGGCGGTGGGCGAAGCCCTGGCGCTGGTTGGGCTTGACGCGCATCAGCGCGAGGCCGGTCTTCTCGGCGTCGAGGTCCTGACGGCAGAAGCGCGCCTCCTGGACGGCGTCGAAGCCGGCCTTGGGCGCCACGTCTTCGACGTCGCGGAGGTTCTTGATCGTATGGCTCATGCCGCCAACGCTACTGCGACGCGACACAAAACGCAGAAGGGCCCGGCGCAAGCGCGCCGGGCCCCTCGATGCGACAGCTCCAGCGCGGAGGCGCTGCTTACATCATGCCGCCCATGCCGCCCATGTCGGGCATGCCGCCGCCCGCATCCTTGTCCGGGATCTCGGCGACGATCGCCTCGGTCGTCAGGATGTTCTTGGCGATCGACGCGGCGTTCTGCAGCGCCGAGCGCGTGACCATGGCCGGGTCGATGACGCCGGCGGCGACGAGATCGACGATCTCGCCGGTCGCGGCGTTCAGGCCGAAGCCCTTCTTGGCCTTGCGCACGTCAGCGACGACGACGGAGCCCTCGAGGCCCGCGTTCTCGGCGATCTGACGGAGCGGCTCCTCCAGCGAGCGCAGGATGATGCGGGCGCCGGTGCGCTCGTCCTCGTCCTCGATCGCGTCGGCGTTGACGCCGGCCGAAGCCTGCAGCAGCGCGACGCCGCCGCCGGGCACGATGCCCTCTTCCAGCGCGGCGCGCGTGGCCTGCAGCGCGTCCTCGACGCGGTGCTTCTTCTCCTTCATCTCCGTCTCGGTGGCCGCGCCGACCTTCACGACGGCGACGCCGCCGGAGAGCTTGGCGAGGCGCTCCTGGAGCTTCTCCCGATCGAAGTCCGAGTCGGTGTTCTCGACCTCGGCCTTGATCTGGTTGATGCGGCCCTTGATGGCATCCAGGTCACCGGAGCCGTCGACGATCGTCGTGTTGTCCTTGGCGATGACGACACGGCGCGCGCGACCGAGCTGGCTCAGCTGGGTGTTCTCCAGCTTGAGGCCCATCTCCTCGGTGATGACCTCGCCGCCCGTCAGGATGGCGATGTCCTCGAGCATGCGCTTGCGGCGGTCGCCGAAGCCCGGGGCCTTGACGGCCACACCGGTGAAGGTGCCACGGAGCTTGTTGACGACCAGCGTCGCGAGGGCCTCGCCCTCGACGTCCTCGGCGATGATGAGGATCGGACGGCCGGACTGGATGACCTGCTCGAGGACCGGCAGCACGTCGCGGACGGAGCCGATCTTCTGGTTGGCGATCAGGATGTAGGGGTCCTCGAGGACCGCCTCCATGCGCTCCTGGTCGGTGACCATGTAGGGCGAGACGTAGCCCTTGTCGAACTGCATGCCCTCGGTGAACTCGAGGTCCATGCCGAAGGTCTGACCCTCTTCGACGTTGACGACGCCGTCCTTGCCGACCTTCTCGATGGCGTCGGCGATGACGTCGCCGATCTCCTCGTCGCCGGCCGAGATGGTGGCGACGCGCGCGATCTGGTCCTTGCCCTGGACGGGCTTGGAGAGCTTGCGGATGTTGTCGACGATCTGGTCGACGGCCTTCTCGATGCCCTTCTTCAGGCCGAGCGGGTTGGCGCCGGCCGTGACGTTCTTGAGGCCGTTGCGGACGATCGCCTGGGCGAGCACCGTCGCGGTCGTCGTGCCGTCGCCGGCGACGTCGTTGGTCGCCGTGGCGACCTCGCGGACGAGCATCGCGCCCTGGTTCTGGAAGACGTCCTCGACCTCGATCTCACGAGCGATCGTGACACCGTCGTTGGTGATCGTGGGGGCGCCGAACTTCTTGTCGAGGACGACGTAGCGACCCTTGGGGCCGAGCGTGACCTTGACCGCGTTGGCGACGGCGTCGACGCCGGCCTCGAGCGCCTTGCGGGCCTCGGCGTTGTACTTCAGTTCCTTGTGAGCCATAAAAAGATCTCCTAGTTCTCGATCTTGGCCAGGACGTCGGACTCGCGCAGGACCAGCAGGTCCTCGCCGTCGACCTTGATCTCGGTGCCGCCGTACTTGCTGTAGAGGACCGTGTCGCCCTTGGCGACATCGAGGGGGATGCGCTTGTCCCCGTCCTCGTCGAACCGGCCTTCGCCGACGGCGATGACCTCACCCTTCTGCGGCTTCTCCTTGGCCGTGTCCGGGAGCAGGAGGCCGCTGGCGGTCTTCTCCTCCTCCTCGATGGCGCGGACGATCAGCCGATCGCCGAGGGGCTTGAGCTTCATTCTGGTGACCTCCAGTGAGGTGACGGACTGCAACGTTGAATGCGACTGTTGGCACTCGCAGGGGTGGAGTGCCAGCGCTGGTTTCATACTAGCGAGCCGGAAAGGGCCGTCAAGGCCTGATTGGCACTCTTCACATCTGAGTGCCAAGCCGGTCGGCCATCCGTCGAGCGCGATGATGGTGCGGGCCCGAACGGTCGATGGCAGGGCCATGGAGCAGAAAGGGCTGCGTAGCGGGCACTTCCTGGCGCTCGCGGGCGCGCTGGCCGCGTTCGCGTCGCTGTGGCGCCCGTGGTACGAGA
Source organism: uncultured Conexibacteraceae bacterium (assembly GCA_963731005.1). Classification (GTDB taxonomy): domain Bacteria; phylum Actinomycetota; class Thermoleophilia; order Solirubrobacterales; family Solirubrobacteraceae; genus Baekduia. The sequence continues at coordinate 1,195,236 of CAVSTZ010000002.1, forward strand.
TCACGATTCCGCAGCAATTCCGCGACGCGCTCAGCGGACAGATCGGCCAGGACCCCGGTCTGCTCGGCCAGATGGCGCGCGGGATCGCCACCGCGCTGCCGCGCTCGATCTCGGCCTCGGGCTGGAAGGAGCTGGCGGGTGCCGACGCGGCGGTCGCCGTGGGGGCGCTGGCCGTCGTCGCGCTCGTGCTGGGCGCGGGCGGGGCGTTCGGCTCCGCCGTGCGGATCGACCCTGCCGCCGCTGCGCGCGGGATCGCCGCCGCGGGCGCCGCGGGTGTGGTGCTGGCGCTCGTGCATGTCGTCCATCGGCCGGGCGGCGGGCCCGCGAGCGACTACGTCCACGTCGCCCAGGGCCTGTGGATCGCGCTGGGCGGCTGGGTTGCGGTCGTGGTGGGTGGCCTGTGGGCCGCCATGGACATCGCCCCGCGCGCGCCGAAGGCGGCGCCGCTGCCGACCTCGTTCCCGCCGCTGGAGCCCGAGCTGCCGCCGGTCTTCGCGCCCACGTCGGGCGTTTCCGTCCCGCCGCCGGGCGCTTAGCCGCCCGACGGCGGCGTCGAGGGACGACTGATGGTCCTCTACGGACCATCAGTCGTCCCTCGATGACTCGTCAGCCCTGCTCGCGCGCGGCCGCGGCGGCGGCCACGCGGCGCACGGCGTCGGCCAGCGCCTCGGCGTTGGCCGCCTTGCTGACATGGCCCTCGGCGCCGGTGCTCCGCGCCACGCCGGCCAGCTCCTCGTCGGGCATGCCGGAGATCAGCAGGATCCCGGCGTCGGGCAGGTGCTCGCGGACGTAGGCGAGCACCTCCTCGGAGTGCTCGGGCTGGGGCAGCAGGCGATCGAGGATCACGACGTCCGGACGGGCGTCGGCCAACCCCGCGATCGCCTCCTCGGCGCTGCGGACGGCGGCGATGACCTCGATGTCCTCGTGGGCCTCCAGCCAGGCGGACGCCAGCGTCCCGAAGCCCAGCGAGTCGTCAGCGATGAAGACGCGCAGCACGGTTGACCCCTCGCCCGTGCGTGTGGAGCGCTAGTTCTGCGCGCCGCCGATGCCCAGTCGGGCATCGGTGAACGACGGAGGGTGGACGATGATCTGCGAGAACCGCACGACGGTCACGATGTCCTCCATCGTCACCTTCTTGCCGTAGATCTGCTCGAGGAAGTGGATCATCTCCTCGTGGCGGCGGAACTCGGGGTTGTCGTGCTCGATGTCGCGCGGCGTCAGGTCGCGGACGCGCTTGACCTCGACCTGGTCGATGACCGCGTCGAAGATCTTCTCGCGCGGCGAGTGCTGGTAGCCGATGGTCACCATCACCGCCTGGTTCTTCTTGTACTTGTGCGACTTGTCGCCGAGGCGGATCGTCGCCGTCTTGCGACCGCGCTTGAGCTGATCGGCGAAGATCGTGGAGTAGAAGTTCAGGACCTGCATCCGACGGCGGAGACTACTCGTCGGAGGTGATCTGCGACAGGGCGCGGGCCGCCATGTCCCGTTCGCCGTCGTAGGTCAGTCGCTCGGCGGCCTCGCTGAGCGGCATCCAGCTCGCCTGCTCGACCTCATGATCGTGGTCTTCGACGTCGCCGCCGACGTAGGCGAACAGGAAGAAGTCGACCTGCTTGGCGATGCGCTTGCCGTTGCGCATGTACCAGTAGCGGACCGCGCCGAGCTCGCCGAGCGGCTCGGTCTCGACGCCGGCCTCCTCGCGGACCTCGCGCGCGGCGGCCTGCAGCGGCGTCTCGCCGGGATCGACGTGGCCCTTGGGCAGCGCGAGCACCCGCGATCCGTTGGCCGCGCGCCGAGTCGGCACGATCACGATGCACTCGGTGCCGCGCACCACGACGCCGCCGGCCGAGTGCTCTGAGGGAGACAGCAGGCCGCCGGCCATCAGTAGACGTAGCGCTCCAACGCGGAAGGCTCGTGCACGGTCACGCGACCGCGCCCCTGGGTGACGACGCCGGCGCGCTCGAGGACGGCGAGGAAGCGGCTGGCGGACTCGCGCGAGGAGCCGGCGAGCTGGGCGATGTCGGCCTGGGTGATCGTCACCAGGACGTCGCGCTCGGCCGCGCCCTCGGACTGCGCCTGGCGCACGAGCTGGCCGAGCACGCCGGCGACGCGGCGACTGGACGGTCTGGAAGGACTGGCGCGCAAGGCGCTCGTTGGCCTCGCGCAGGCGCCGGCCGAGGCCGATGACGAGCTTGACGGCGATGTCGGGGTGCTCGCGCAGCAGGCGGCGCATGTCCTGGCCGAGGATCGCGATCGCCTCGACGTCGTCGAGCGTCTCGATCGTCGCCGAGCGCTTCTCGTCGTCGAACATCGCCAGCTCGCCGAAGATGTCGCCCGGCCCGAAGTGCGCGAGCGTGATCGTCCGGCCGTCGACGTTCTCGCGCACGGCGCGGGCGTGGCCGCGTGCCGACGATGTAACACGTGTCGCTGGCGTCGCCCTCACGGAAGATGACCGTGTTGCCGTCGAAGCTGGCGCGGCACTGCGACGTCGGCGACGCGGCCGAGATCACCCGGCGCGAGCGCTTCGAAGACCGGCACCTGGGCCAGCAGCTCGACGCTCTGCGCACTGGAGGGCACCGGCCGAGTCTAGGGGAGTTGTGTGATGACGGGCGCACATTGGCGCTCAGCGCGGGCGGCGGCGGACTCAGGTGGCGCCGTCCAGCGCGCCTTCGCGGCGGCGACGCCGCAGGGTGCGGGCGGCGAGCAGCGCGAGCGCGGCGAGGATCGCCAGGGGCGCGAGGACGGCGAGGGCGATCAGCGTCACGCCGCCGGCGACCTCCAGCACGCGGCCGGCGTCGTGGAGCGCGTCGCGCGGGGTCCACGCGCCGTCGTCCTTCTGGGCGGCGGTGCCGGTGCCCTGGACGGTGACCGACACCGTGGCGAGGTCGGCGCGCCGGCGCTGGGCGTCCAGCGCGCCCTTGCGCTGGGCGATCTCGGAGCGGTTGTCGGCCAGGCGGGCCTTGAGGCTCGCGATCTGGCGGTCGGTCGTGGCCTTGCCCAGCGCGCGCAGCAGCGCGGCGCGCTCGGCACGGGCGTCGGAGAGCTGGTCGGTGGCCGAGACGACGGCGGCGGTGATGTCGGACTGGCTCTGGTTCAACGCGCCGACGTGGGCGAGCTTGGAGAGCCGGGCGAGCGTGTCGTCCAGCCGCGCGGAGGGGATCCGCAGCGTGAACGTGGCCTCGCCGCCGCTGTCGCGGGTGGCGATGTCGGAGCGCTGGACGTAGCCGCCCGCCGCCTGGGTCTCGCGCACGACGCCGTCGGCGGTCTCCTGGACGTCGTCGGGCCTGGGGGTGAGCGTGAGGTCGGCGGCGCGCTGGACCTTGCGGTCCTGTTGGGAGGGCGCGGCGGTGGCCGGGGCCGCGGGCGCGGACTTCTCGGCCGGGCTCGGGCGCTGACCGGCGTCGGCGAGCGCCTGGGTGGAGGATGAGGACGACGACGAGTCCGAGGCGTTGTCGCCGGACCCGCCGCCCGAGGACGCCACCAGGATCGCCAGCGCGGCGACCGCGGCGAGGCCGAAGCCGGGCGCCAGGATCTGCGGCGCGCGCAGGCGGACGTGCCACGGTGGCTTGCCGGCGCCGCGCGACGACGGCGCGGGCTCGCGCGGGAAGCCCGCGTGGACGCGGGCGTCCAGCCCGGCGAGGAACGCGGCGCTCGGCTCGGGCCGCGCGGCGTCGACGTCGGCGACCAGCTGGGAGAGGTCGGGATCGGCGGTCGGCTCGGCCGCCAGCGCGGCGTCGAGCTCGTGCAGGCCGCGGAGGACCTCAGGGTCGGGCAGGGCGTCACGACGGCGCATGGCAGGCCTTCCGGAGTCGGGTGACCGCGCGATGGACGCGGGTGCCGGCGTTGGCGACGGAGATGTCGAGGACCTTGGCGATCTCGGCGTTGGCGAGGCCGGCGTGGAACTTCAGCGCGATCAGCTCACGCTCGCGGGCGTCGAGCTGGGCGAGGGCGGAGGCGACGGTCGCGCGGCGCAGCGCGGCCTCGTCGTCTTGTGCGCTGTCGTCGCGCTGCGCGTCCGGGTCCTCCGGGTCGGTCAGCAGCGCGGCGCTGCGCTTGCGCGCCCGCAGCTCGTCGAGCGCGGCGTTGCGGGCGATGCCGAAGAGCCACGCCCGCTGCGTCCCGCGCTTGGGGTCGAAGCTCGCCTGGCGGCGATAGGCGCGCTCGAAGGCGGTCGCGGTGACGTCCTCGGCCGCCGTTCGGTCGCGCAGCAGCGTCATGACGTAGGCGAACACGTCCGACGCCGTCTCGCGATACAGCGCATCGAACCGGAAGGTCATCGGTTCGGAAGTCGAGATCTCCATGACTGTTCCCACGTCGACACTACGGTCCACTGGCCTTTCCATCACACGCGAGTACATTTCGCGCGTGCATCCCCTGCGTCACGCAGCCGCCTGCGGCCTTGTCACCCTCCTCGCCGCGGTCGCCGGGCCGGTCGTCCCCGCCGGCGCGGCCACCACCGGCCCGACCGTCGACAAGTCGCCGCTGCTGTGGGCGACGATCAACATCTGCGACACCGACAAGCATCCCGACACGATCGGGATCCGCGCCTCGATGCCGGGCTCGGGCAAAAAGGCCGAGAAGATGTACATGCGGTTCCAGGTGCAGTACTTCCGCCCGTCGACCCAGACCTGGGCGCCGACCGACGCCACCGTCGACTCGGGCTTCCAGTCGGTCGGCTCGGCGCTCTTCCGTCGGCGCGAGTCCGGGTGGAACTTCTCGATCACCCCGCCGCCGACGGGCCAGACCTACCGCCTGCGCGGCATCGTGTCGTTCGAGTGGCGCGTGGGCAAGAAGGTCGTTCGCAAGGCCCAGAAGCGCACCCACTCCGGCCACAAGGGGACCTTCGGGGCCGACCCCAAGTCCGCCAGCGCGGCGGAGTGCGTCATCAAGCCGTAGGCATTGGGTCGAACAGGCGCGGGTCGTTGGTGATGACGCCGGTGACGCCCATGCGCTCGAAGCGGCGGATCTGCTCGGCGTCGTCGACGGTCCAGACGTAGAGCTCGCCGCCGGCGTCTTCGCACGGTCCGGACGAAGTGCGGGGTGACGAGCGAGAAGTGCGACATGACGGCGTCGACCTCGCCGGCGCGCAGGGCCGTGGCGATGGCGCGAGGCACGGTGCGGCGCAGGATCGCGACGGTCGCCAGCGCGAGCGGCTTGGTCGCCGGGTTGGCGAGGTAGTTGCGCTTGACCTTGGGGACCGACCAGCCGATCCGGACCTCGTCGGAGGCGGCGCGCAGCGACCGGGAGCGAGACGACCTCCATCGTCGAGATCAGCGTCCGCTCCTCCATCCCGCGCTCGCGCAGCGCGGCGATCACGCGCTCCTCGTAGCCGTGGAGTCTTGAGGTCGACGTCGAGCTCGACGCCGGCGAAGGCCTCGCTGGCGAGATGGTCCAGGCCCTCTTCGAGCGTCAGCGGCGTGCGTCGCGCCGCGTCCTTGAAGTCGTGGGCGAGGACGAGGCGGCCGGTGTACTCGTCGTCGGTGCCGCGCTCGGGCAGGACGTCGAACTCGACCATGTCGCAGCCGTGGGCGAGCGCGGCGTCGAAGCTCGCCGTGCGTGTTGCCGGGCGCGATGTGGTCGGCGCCCTTGTGGCCGATGCGCCGCACGGCGCGCTGCTGGGTCGAGGTCATTTCTGGCATCCGGTGCACCAGTATGTCGTCCGGTTGTCGTCGCCTTGTCCACGAGCGGTGATCGCGCTCGCCGCAGCGCGGGCAGGCGCGACCGGCGTTGCCGTAGATCTTGCGGTGGCGCGCTCTGGTTGCCGTCGCGGGCGGACTCCTGCATCCGCGGGCGCAGCTCGCGCACGATCCGCAGGACCTCGTCGTCGCTGACCGTCGCGGTCGCGCGCCACGGGTCGATCTCGGCCAGCCAGCAGCCCTCGGCCTTCCAGAGGTTCCCGATCCCGGCGACGATCCGCTGGTCCAGCAGCGCGTCGCCGATCGCCGCGCGTCGGGTCGTCCTCGCGCAGCCGGCGCAGGACCGCGTCCTCGTCGAAGTCCGGCGCGATGATGTCGGGGCCGAGCGCGCGCGAGGCGCAGGTCGAAGCGGCGGCGCGTCTCGGTCAGCAGCTCGAGGACCGGGCCGTCGAACTGCACGACCTCCTGGCCGTCGCGGGTGAGGACGAGCCAGGCGCGTCGCGGGGCGCGGTGCCAGCGCGCGCCCTGCGGATGGACGCGCCAGGCGCCGGTCATGCGCAGGTGCGAGTGGAGCGTCAGGTCGCCGTCGAAGCGCAGGAACAGGTGCTTGCCGTGGGCGCTCGACCGACTCGACCGCGCGGCCCGGCCAGGCGCTCCGGCCAGCGGTCCTGCCGAAGCGCGGGTGCGGCGTGCGGATCGTCGTCGGGGACATGGCCCTCCAGCACCGGCCGGATCCGGTTGGCGGCGTGGTGGATGGTGTCGCCCTCGGGCATGTCCTTCGAGGGTACGGTGGAGTGGTGCACACCGATCTCGCTTCGTTGGTGGGCGCCGAGCACGTCGAGCGCGATGTCGTGCTGGCCGACGCCGGCGGCCTGTCGGCGCGCGTGCCGGTACTGGTCGCGCCGGGCAGCGCGCAGGAGGTCGCCGCGATCGTCGCGTGGTGCTACGGCCACGACGTCGCGATGATCCCGGTCGGCGGGCGCAGCGGCTACAGCGGCGGGATCGTGCCGTTGGGTGCGGCCGACACGGTCGCGATCGCGCTCGATCGCCTCGATCGCGTGCGCTCGTTCGATCCTCTGCGTTGGCGCATGGAGGCCGAGGCGGGGGTGACGACCGCGACGATCGCGCGTCGCGCCCGCGAGAACGGGCTGCGCTTCCCGCCGGATCCGGGCGCGGCCGAGCAGTCACAGCTCGGCGGGCAACCTCGCGACCAACGCGGGCGGGCCGCACGCCTTCAAGTACGGCGTGACGGGGCGCTGGGTGACGGGCGTCGAGGCGGTGATCGCGCCGGGCGAGTTGGTGTCCTTCGGCGGGCCGGTGCGCAAGGACGTCGCGGGGTTGGACCTGCGCTCGCTGCTGATCGGCAGCGAGGGAACGCTGGGGATCATCACCGCCGCCTGGCTGCGCTTGATGCCGGCGCCGGCCGACGCGCTCCCGGTCGCGGCGGCGTACGGGAGCGTGCGCGAGGGCTGCGCGGCGGTCGACGCGGTGCTGGGGTCGGGCGTCGAGCCGGCGGCGATCGAGTACCTCGACGGTCGCTGCATCGCGGCGGCGCCGCCACCGTTCCTGCCGGCGTCCGCCGGGGCGGAGTTGTTGGTGGTCTGCGAGGCGGAGTCGGCGGGCGATCGCGACGAGTTGTTGGAGGCCTTGGGCGCGGGGGCTGTGGCACCGCCGGCCGGTCAGGTTTGGCGCTGGCGCGACGGGCGTCTCGATCGCCGTGCGCGCCGTGCGCGGCGAGAAGCTCTCGGAGGACATCGCGGTGCCGGTCGAGCGGCTGGCCGACGCGATCGAGCAGACGCTTGCGATCGGCGCGCGCCACGGGCTGGAAGGCGTGCTCGTGGGGTCATGCCGGCGACGGCAACCTGCACTCCTCGTTCCTGCTCGACCCGGGCGATGTGGAGATGCGCGCGCGTGCCGACGCCGCCGCGCAGGAGCTCTTCGCGATGGCGCGCGAGCTCGGCGGGACGGCGAGCGGCGAGCACGGGATCGGCGCTGCTGAAGGCCGGCCAGCTGTCGGCGCAATGGGCGCCGGCGGCCGTCGCGGCCGCGCGGGCGGTCAAGGGGGCGCTGGATCCGAAGGGGTTGTTCAACCCGGGCAAGAAGGAGCCGTGAGCGGTTGGGTGCCGGCGCCGGGCGGCGCACCCCAACGACATCAAACCCGCGATATACGCGGGTTGCGCGTCGTCGAGCAGGAGTTCGGGCCCGAATCCTGGCTGCTCAGCGCTCGATCGCACATAACCTGCGTATACCGCGGGTATGGGCGCTCCATGGTGCTCACCGGTCACCGAGCCCAGGTGCACGCCGCGAGGATCCCCGCCCGGGCGCCGGCGGACGACCCTTGGCGCCGCGAGCAGCCAACCCCGACTCACTCCCTCGGTGCCGACAGACCACGCGACGCACCGCGGCCAACGTCCGAGCTGAGCGCCACCGGGCCGGCGCCGGCGAAGCCCACAACGCACGGAGCGCCCCGGCCTACGCGCTCAGCGTCAGCTTCCGCGGACCCGCCCGGAAGCCGACCTCGATCAGCAGTGCCTCCAGGTCCGACCCCACGACTGCCTCGCCGTCGACCCGCTCCAGCGACAGCTTGTGGCGGCGGTCGCCGGTGACGAAGGCGGCCAGCGCCTCCAGCGCCGGACGCAGGCGCGCGTCCTCGCGCTGCACCAGCACCTGGATCCCGCGACCGCCGCGCTCGACGTAGAGGACCGGCTCGGCGCCCGCCAGCACCACGTAGGCGCCCGCGGCGCGCGCGGGCTTGGCGCCCACACCTGAGGCCTGCCGGCCGGGCGCTCCGTCGGCGCGCAGTGCGGGTGTCGCCGAGTCGTCGCGGCGCTTGGGCCACGGCAGCGCGGCGCCGTACGGCTGGGCCGGGTCGGTCGCGGCGAGGACGACCGGCGGCGTCTCGTCGGCGCGGTCGGCTTGGGTGCGCAGCCGCTCGACCGCGCCGGGGAGTGCGAACTGCGCGCCGCCGAGCCCCTCGACGAAGTAGCCGCGGCGGCAGACGCCGAGCGTCTCCAGCGAGGACAACGAGTCGTACAACGAGGAGAACCCGCCGGGGATGCCCTCGGCCAGGACGTGCTCGCGGGTGACGATGCCGTAGCGCTCCAGCAGCAGCTCGGCGACCGTGCGGCGTCGCAGGCCAGGATCGACCTCGGCGCGGAAGATCGAGGTCGTCAGCGCCCAGCGGCCTTGGACCTGCGCGGCGGCGCCGGACCCGCGGCGGGCGCCGAAGCGGGTGCCGGCCCGCGTGCCGCGGCGACCGCCGGTCATCGACGCCTTCTGGGCCCGCGCCAGCGTCAGCCGCGGCGCGCGCAGCGGCGCGAAGGCGTCGTTGGTCACCTCGCCCGCCCAGACGAGGTCCCACAGCGCCTCCTGGATCTGCTCGGGCGCCAGCGGGATCTCGGCGAGGAAGTCGGTGAAGAAGCACGGCGAGGCGGCCAGCCGCTCGCGCAACAGGTCGTGCTCGGGCAGCTCCGGACGATCGATGCCGCCGCGGACCGAGGGCGGGCCGAGCGCCTCGGCGTCCTCGCGGAAGTAGAGCGCGACGCGACCGGAGTTCCGACCGAGCGCCCCCGCGCCGACCCAGACGACCTCTCCTGAGGCGCAGAGCTGGTCCAGCCAGGTCGGCGAGTAGGCGCCGACCCGGCGCGGCAGCACGTCGCGCTCCCAGACGTCGGCCGGCAGCGCCAGCCCCTGCAAGGGCACCAACATCTCCCGCAGCCGGTCGATGCCCGCACCCGCCGCGGCGTGGCGGTCGACGCCCTGCCAGGACGGCAGGAACGCCGCCAGCGCCCGCTGGTCGGACGCCTCGATCTCCTTGCGCAGCACCGCCAGCGACGCGCGCCGGATCCGCCGCAGCACCTCGGGGTCACACCACTCGCGCTCGGTCCCGCCGGGGCGCAGCTCGCCGCGCACGAGGTCACCGGTGCTCTCCAATGCCGCAAGTGCGCTCGACGGGTCGACCGACCAGCGCTCGCGCAGGTCGGCGGTCGTGAACGGCCCGTGCGTCCGCGCGTAGCGCGCGACGAGCCGCTCGGTCGGACGCTCGACCGATTCCAGGAACGCCGCGGGCAGGCCGCCGGGCGGCACGGTGCCGAACGCGTCGCGGTACAGGCCGGCGTCGTCGGCCGCGACCCAGCGCTCCTCGCCGCCGATGCGCAGCTGGACCGCGCGGCGCTCGTCGACCAAGACCTTCAACATCGCGTCGGCGTCCAGCTCGGCGAGCACGCGAGCGCGGACCTCGGCGCGTGAGAGGTCGCCGACCCGCCGCAGCACGTCGGCCAGCCCGTCGCGATCGGTCGCCTGCGTGCGCACCGACCGATGCTGGAGATCCGCTTCGACCTGGTCGAGCGCGTCGGCGTCGATGAGGTCGCGCAGCTCCTCCTGGCCGAGCAGCTCGCGCAGCAGGTCGCGGTCCAGCGAGAGCGCGGCGGCGCGCCGCTCGGCGTTGGGCGTGTCGCCCTCGTACATGTAGGTCGCGACGTAGTCGAACAACAACGACGACGCGAACGGCGACGCGGTACGCGTCTCGACCTCGACCAAGGACAGCTCCCGCGAGTGCAGCCCCTGCAGCAGCTCGATCAGCCCCGGGACGTCGAGGACGTCACGCAGGCACTCGCGGTAGGTCTCCAGGATGATGGGGAAGTCGCTGTACTGCTTGGCGACCTCCAGCAGGGACTGGGCCTTGAGCCGCTGCTGCCACAGCGGCGTGCGCTTGCCGGGGTAGGCGCGCGGGATCAGCAGCGCGCGGCCCGCGTTCTCGCGGAAGCGTGCGCCGAACAGCGCGCTCGATCCCAGCTCCGCGACAACTTGATCCTCGACGTCCTCGGGATCCAGCAACACCAGGTCGGCGCCGGGCGGCTCGTCGGCGTCGGGCAGGTGGACGATGATCCCGTCGTCGGACCAGATCGCGTCGGACTCCAGGCCGGCCTCGTCGCGGATCTTGGCGCTCAGCGCCAGCGCCCACGCCGCGTGGACCCGGCCGCCGAACGGCGACAGCACGCACAACCGCCAGTCGCCGATCTCGTCGCGGAAGCGCTCGACGACGATCGTGCGGTCGCTCGGGATGACGCGCGTGGCCTCCTGCTGCTCGACGCAGGAAGTCCACCAGGTTGCGGGCGGCGAGCGGATCGAGGTCGTACTCGGCCTCCAGCAGCTCCGGCGTCTGGTCGACGGCCCAGCGGCTGAAGGCGCCGATCTCGCGGCCCAGCTCCTTCGGGCGGCCGACGCTGTCGCCCTTCCAGAACGGCACCGCGCCCGGCACGCCCGGGGCGGGCGAGACGACGACGCGGTCGCGCTGGATCTCCTCGATGCGCCACGACGACGCGCCCAGCAGGAACATCTGGCCCGGCCGCGCCTCGTAGACCATCTCCTCGTCGAGCTCGCCGACGCGACGGCCGTCGGGGAGCACCACGGCGTACAGCCCGCGGTCCGGGATCGTGCCCGCGTTGGTCACCGCGAGCTGGCGCGCGCCCTTGCGCGGGCGGATCGTCCCCGCGACACGGTCCCAGACGATGCGCGGGCGCAGCTCGCCGAACTCCTGCGACGGATAGCGCCCGTCGAGCATGTCCAGGACGTTCTCCAGCAGCTCGCGCGACAGCTCGGCGTAGGTGTAGGTCTTGGTGACCAACCCGAACAGGTCGTCGACCAGGACCGGCGCTTCATCGTCGCTCTCCACCCCGGCGGCGATCGCCACGATCTGCTGGCAGAGGACGTCGAGCGGGTTGCGCGGGACGACCGTCGGCTCGATCTTGCCCTCGCGCATCAGCTTGACGACGACCGCGCACTCCAGGAGGTCGGCGCGGAACTTCGGGAAGATGCGGCCCTTGGAGGTGTCGCCGACGGAGTGGCCGGCGCGGCCGATGCGCTGCAGGCCGCGCGAGACCGACTTGGGGGACTCGACCTGCAGCACGAGGTCGACGGCGCCCATGTCGATGCCCAGCTCCAGCGACGACGTCGCCACCAGGCACGGCAGCTGCCCGGCCTTGAGCTGCTCCTCGACGACCAGCCGCTCCTCGCGCGCCAGGGACCCGTGGTGGGCGCGCGCGATCTCGACGGTCGGCCGCTGCGCCTCCTCGTCCTGCTTGGCCGCCAGCTCGTTGAGGCGCAGCGCCAGCCGCTCGGCGCCGCGCCGGTTGTTGACGAAGATGATCGTCGAGCGGTGCTCGCGGACGAGCTCGAGCAACTGCGGGTACATCGCCGGCCAGATCGACTTGCGCGTGGCCTCGCTCCCGCCGACCGTCGGCTCCAGCGGATCGGCCGGCGCCGACTGCTCGGGCTCGACCATCGACTCGACCGGCACCTGGATCTTGAGGTCCAGCGGCTTGCGCACGCCGGCGTCGACGATCCGGCACGTCCGCTGCGGGCCGACCATGAAGCGGCCGACCTCCTCCAGCGGGTTCTGCGTCGCGCTCAGCCCGATCCGCTGCGGGTCGCGGCCGCCGTGCTCGGCGGCGACCAGCGCGCTCAACCGCTCCAGCGTCAGCGCGAGGTGCGCGCCGCGCTTGGTCGAGGCGACCGCGTGGATCTCGTCGACGATGATCGTCTCGACGTCGCGCAGCACGTCGCGCGCCTGCGAGGTCAACATGAGGTACAACGACTCGGGCGTCGTGATCAGCACGTCGGGCGGCGTGCGCCGCATCGCCATCGCGCTCCTTCTGCGACGTGTCGCCGGTCCGGATCGCGACCTTGATGTCGGCGCCGATGCCGATCAGCGGCGCCTGCAGGTTGCGCTCGACGTCGTAGCTCAGCGCCTTCAGCGGCGAGACGTAGACGATGCGGATCCCGCTGCCGTCCGTGCGCGGCGCCCGCGCCAGCCGGTCCAAGCGAGTACAGGAACGCCGCGAGCGTCTTGCCGCTGCCCGTCGGCGCGCTGATCAGCACGTGCTCGCCGGTCGCGATCGCCGGCCACGCCTGCTCCTGCACGGCCGTCGGCCCCGCGAAGGCGCGGCCGAACCACGCTTGCGTCTGGGGGCTGAAGGCGGAGAGCGGCACGGACCGTCTCAGGGTACGACGCGCGCGGGCTGCGTCGATCACGCGCCGCTCGTGGCGTTACCCCGCGACCTCGCGCGCGGTCCGCAGGACGTCGTCGAGCATCGCCTCGGTCAGCACGCCGGTGAAGGTGTTCTGCTGGCTGGGGTGGTAGGTGCCCAGCAGTGCCCAGCCCGGAGTTGTCGTCGTCGTACCAGAGCGCGCCGTGGCCGAACTTCGGGCGCGGTCGCGGCGGCGGGTGGCCGAGCGCGGCGCGCAGGCGCAGCGCCGCGTCCCAGGCGAACGCGCCGAGGCAGACGACCACGCGCACGTGCTTGACGTGGTCGAGCTCGGCGACCGTCCACGGCAGGCAGGTGTCGCGCTCGGTCGGCGTCGGCTTGTTGGCCGGCGGCGCGCAGCGCACGGCGGCGGTGATCCAGGCGCCGGTCAGCTCCAGCCCGTCGTCGCGGGACACCGACGTCGGCTGGTTGGCGAAGCCCGTGCGGTGCAGCGCGGCGAAGAGGAAGTCGCCCGCTGCGGTCGCCGGTGAAGACGCGGCCGGTGCGGTTGGCGCCGTGGGCGGCGGGCGCGAGGCCGAGGATCAGGACGCGGGCGGCCGGGTCGCCGAAGCCGGGGATCGGCCGGCCCCAGTAGGTGTCGCCGGCGAACGACGCGCGCTTCTCGCGCGCCACCTGCTCGCGCCAGTCGACCAGCCGCGGGCAGCGCCGGCAGGTCGTGACCTCGGCCTCGAGGGCGGCGAGGCCGGGATCGCTCATGCGTTTTGCTGAAGGATCCCCAGCATGAGCCGCTCGATGATCGGCTCCAGCTCGCGGATGTCGCCCGGGTTGCCCGTGCGCAGCTGGCGCGAGGCGAGCTCGACGATCGCGCCGACGCAGGCGAACGCATCGTCGCGCGAGGCGAAGCGCGGCGCGCCGTAGAGCGGGGCGATGCGCTCGTTGTCGCGGTGGATCGCCGCGGCGAAGGCGTCGAGGATCGCGTCGCGGCGCTCGGTCGCGCGCGGGCCGGCGCCGATGATCTCGACGAGCACCGTCTGCGACGCGTCGGGCCACTCGGCCAGCGTGCGCAGGAAGGCGCGGGTGCCGTTGGCCAGGTGCTCGGGGTAGGTCTCGGCCTCGGCCTCGGAGGCGAGCGCCATCTGGCGCATGACCTCGGTGGCGGCCTCGTCGAAGAGCGCGAGGATCGCCTCTTCCTTGTTGGCGAAGTGCTCGTAGAACGTCGCCTTCGACATCCCGGCCTCGCGGCTGATCGCCTCGGCGGTGGCGTCGGCGAAGCCGCGCTGGGCGAAGATCGTGGCCGCGGCCTCGAACAGCCGGCGGCGCTGGACGGTCAGCCGCACCTCCAGCGGCGGCGCGTGTCGCCCGCGCGGGACGACGGTGGGAACGGTGCTGCGGACGGTGTCGGAGTCGGCCATGCGACGACAGATCCTAGATAGGCTCCAGCGCGATGGCCCCATCCTTCCGTGTTCTTGCCCTGCTTGTCGCACTCCCGCTCGTCCTCGGCGCCTGTGGTCAGGCGGCCAAGGACTCGGCCTCCGACTTCCAGGGCGACCAGAAGGCCGTGGCCCAGACGGTCGAGGACCTGCAGTCGGCCAGCCGCAAGCACGACAGCTCGCGGATCTGCACGACGCTGCTCGCGCCGGCGTTGGTGGACAAGATCAAGAAGGCGTCCGACGGTGATTGCGACCAGGGCGTCAAGGACGCGCTGAGCGACGCCGACTCCTTCGAGCTGCAGGTCCAGAAGGTGACGATCAACGGTGCCACGGCGTCGGCGGTCGTCAAGTCCGAAGGTGGCGACAAGGACCGCGTCGACACGCTGGAGTTCGTCAAGGACCGGGGCGTGTGGAAGGTCGCGACCCTCGGCGCATAGCGGGCGGCCCACCCGGCCAGCTGGCTGGGTACTCCTGATTGACCGAGCACCGCGCGGTGCCTAGCGTCGGTCGGGATGCCGATCACCTTCGTCACGCTCGGGCCCGAGGGGACCTGCCACCACCGGGCCGTCGTCAACTACGCCTGCTTCCAGGGCTTGGCCGAGGACGAGGTGAGCGTCGAGTTCATCACCGACTTCTTCGACGGCCTCGACCGGATCCGTGGACGCGACGATGCGTTCCTGGTCCAGTGCAGCGCCCACCCCGGCGTGCACGAGGTGACCGAGCGCAACTACGAGGAAGTGTTCGTGGTCGACACCTTCATCTACCCGACCAAGGCGCTGGCGATCCTGTCGCGCCGCGATCTCGACGGCCCGGCGCGCTCGCTCGGGATCGTCGAGGCGACCGAGGGCTACGTCGACCTCTCCGAGTGGGAGGTCAAGATCCCGCAGATCTCCAAGCCCTACGCGGCCCAGGCGCTGCTGCGCGGCGAGTTCGACGCGGCGCTGACCCACCTGGAGTGGCTGGACCGCCACCCCGACGAGCTCAAGCTCGACCGCCTGATCGGCGAGGTCGACACGACCTGGGTCGTCTACGGCACGACCAAGCGCTTCGCCGGCGAGGTGATCGGGATCCCCTCGCCGGAGCTCTATCGCGGGGTGGCGGTGCCCCAGGCCAGCGGCCGCCCGTAGTGGCGCTCGTAGTACTCGCGGTACTCGCCGTGAGCGGATCGGCTCCCACCAGGAGGCGTTGTCGCGGTACCAGGCGACGGTCCGTCTCGAGGCCCTCGTCGAAGTCGACCTGCGCCGACCAGCCCAGCGCGCGGACCTTCTCGCGAGCCCAGCGAGTAGCGGCGGTCGTGGCCGGGGCGGTCGGTGACGTACTCGATCAGCGACTCGTCGTTGCCCGTGTGGGTCAGGATGCCGCTGGACGACCTCGATGTTGGTGGACTCGTCGGGCCGCCGACGTTGTAGACCTCGCCCGGCGGCGCCGTGGGCCAGGACGTGGGCGATCCCGCGGCCGAAGTCCTCGACGTAGAGCCAGTTGCGGACGTTGAGCCCGTCGCCGTAGACCGGCAGCGTTGTCGTCGTGCAGGGCGTTGAGCACCATCAGCGGGATCAGCTTCTCGGGGTACTGATAGGGCCCGTAGTTGTTGGAGCCGCGGCAGATCACGGTCTCCAGCCCGTAGGTGTGGAAGTAGGACTGCACCAGCAGGTCGCCGCCGGCCTTCGACGCGCTGTAGGGCGACGACGGGACGATCGGCGACTCCTCGGTGAACGAGCCCTCCTCGATCGAGCCGTAGACCTCGTCGGTGGAGATCTGCACGTAGCGCGCGACCTCGCGCTCGCGCGCGGCCTCCAGCAGCATCATGGTGCCGCGGACGTTGGTCTCCACGAACGCGTGCGGGCCGCTGATCGAGCGGTCGACGTGCGTCTCGGCGGCGAAGTTGACGATCGCGTCGACGCCGTCGCCGAGCGCCTCGGCGACCTTCCCGGCGTCCTCGATCTCGCCGTGGACGAGCGTGACGCCGAGGCCCTCGAGGTTCTCGCGCCGGCCGGCGTAGGTCAGCTTGTCGAGCACGACGACCTCGTCGCCGTGGTCGTTGACGCGCTGGCGCACGAAGTTCGAGCCGATGAACCCGGCCCCGCCGCAGACGAGCAGCTTCACGATCCGTTCCTCTCTGACAGGTACTCCGCGACGCCGTCCTGCCACCGGGGCAGGCGCGGGGTCTCGTCGCGCTCGGTGGCCAGCACGCTCCACGCCGGCCGCGGGGCGGGACGCTGGAACTCCGCGGCCGTGGTCTCGTTGACGCGGCGTCGACAGGCCGGCCGCGCGGAACAGCTCGACGGTCAGCTCGTGCCACGAGCACTGGCCGCCGCCGGCGGTGTGGAAGACGCCGACGGCGTCGGCCGCGGCGAGGTCCAGCAGCGCGGGCGCGAGGTGGCCGGTCCAGGTCGGCGAGCCGATCTGGTCGGTCACGACGGCGACCTCGTCGCGGTCGCGCCGCGGCGTGAGCATCGTGTCGAGGAAGTTCTTGCCGCCGACCCCGAACAGCCACGCGGTGCGCGCGATGGCGTGGTTGGGGTTGTGGCCGGCGACGCGCGATGCTCGCCCGCGAGCTTGGTGCGCCCGTAGGCGCCCAGCGGCGCGGTCGGGTCGGACTCGACGTAGGGGCGGCCGGTGAGCGTGCCGTCGAAGACGTAGTCGGTCGAGACGCGCGACGACGCGCGCGTCGAGCATCGCCGCGGCGGCCGCCACGTTGGCCGAGGCGTCGGCGTTGACGGCGAGCGCGGCGGCCTCGTTGGCCTCGGCGCCGTCGACGTCGGTGAACGCCGCGCAGTGGATGACCGCGTCGGGCGCGTGCTCCTCCAGCGAGGTCCTGGGCGACGGCGGCATCGGTGAGGTCGGCGTCGGGCAGGTCGATGCCGATCGACGTCGCCAGCCGCGGGCCCGCGCGTCGGCGACGACGCGGTGGCCGAGCATCCGGCGGCGCCGGTGACGAGCAGCCGCACGCCTCAGAGGATCTCGATCTCGGAGTTGTCGCCGACCATGAACCGGTAGGCCCGCGGCTGGCCGGTCGCTGCGGGCGATGTGGACGTTGCGGCCCAGCAGCGAGGACTCCATGCGCCCGTCGAGGCCGCGCACCGACGAGCCGGCGAGCAGGATCGAGTGCTCGACCTCGGCGCCGCTCGATCACGCAGCCCTCGCCGATCGCCGTGTAGGGCCCGATGTAGCAGTCGGTCAGCCGCGCGCCCGCGCCGATGATCGCCGGCCCGCGCACGGTCGCGCGCTCCAGCTCGGCGCCCGCCTCGACGACGACGCGGCCCTCGACCTGGGAGTCGATCAGCTCGCCCTCGACGCGGTGCTCGATGCGGTCGAGGATCAGCCGGTTGGCCTCCAGCATGTCGTCGAGGCGCCCGGTGTCCTTCCACCAGCCCTGGACGATGTGCGGCTCGACGCGTCGCCCGGTGTCGACGAGGTGCTGGATCGCGTCGGTGATCTCGAGCTCGCCGCGCGGCGAGGGCTCGATCGCGCGCGCCGCGTCGTGGATCGCGGCGTGAACATGTAGACGCCGACCAGCGCGAGGTTGGTCTTGGGCTCGGGCGGCTTCTCGACCAGGCGCGACGACGCGGTCGCCGTCGAGCTCGGCGACGCCGAAGTGCTCGGGGTCGGGCACCGGCGTCAGCAGGATCAGCGCGTCGGGCTCGTTGGCCTGGAAGGCGGCGACGAGGTCGTCGATGCCGCCCTGCAGCAGGTTGTCGCCCAGGTACATGACGAACGGCGAGTCGCCCAGGAACGGCTCGGCGGTCAGGACCGCGTGGGCGAGGCCGGCGGGCTCGTCCTGCACGATGTAGGTGATCTTGACGCCGAAGCGCCGAGCCGTCGCCGGCGACCTCGCGGATCTCGTCGCCGGTCTCGGGGGCGATGATGATCCCGATCTCCTCGATGCCCGCCTCGGCCATCGCCTCGATGCCGTAGAAGAGCACCGGGCGGTTGGCGACCGGCACCAGCTGCTTGGCGCTGGTGTGGGTGATCGGGCGCAGGCGCGTGCCCTTGCCGCCCGGACAGGATCAGGCCCTTGAGCGGCTGCATCAGTAGACGTCTCCCAGCTTGCGGTGGTCCCACGTGGCGCGCGTCTGCTCGACGAACTCCAGGCCGACGCGCTTGGCGGCCTGGACCTTGACCATCGCGCGGTACTCGTCGGCGACCTCGCCTCCGGCGTTGCCGCCGTAGCGGCCGAAGATCTCGAGCCCCAGGTCGGTGACGAGGTCGACGTCGCGATGGATGATGACCTCGGTCTCGAACATCACGCCGCGCAGCTCCGCGTACACGTCACGCCCGGCCTCGATCTGCAGCGTCGCCCGCGGATCGCGCTCGAGGTTCTTGATCTTCTGGGACTTGGCGAAGGTCCAGGCCCAGAGGCGTCCGTCGCGGACGACGTACCAGAGCGGCATCAGGTGCGGCCACCCTCGGGGGCCGAGCGTGGCGCAGGTCATCACGCGCTCCTCGTCCAGGAGCGCGAAGACCTCGTCCTCGTCCATCGTGATCAGGTCGCGTCGGCTCACCGGCGCGGAGGCTAAGGCAATTGGCTCGCGCAGGGCGCTCGCCATTGCTTGCGGGTGTTCGCCCAGGGGGCGAAACCCGCGGTTTGGGTAGGTCGAACTGGTCTGACGGACAGCGAGCGCTCCTCTCCGACACCCGCGGTTTGGGTAGGTCGAACTGGACTAACGGACGGCGAGCTGCAGGCGATCGACGGCGGTGCGGACGGCCTCGCGGGCCTCCGGCGGCGAGAGGACGGCGGCGTCGCCGGCCTCCGCCAGCACCTCGCGCACCAGCCAGTCGGTGCCCTTGAAGGGCAGCTCGACGATGACCGAGCCGTCGGCGAGGTCCTGGGCGACGCGGCGCTGCTCGCGCGACCAGCGGGCGCGCTCGGGCGAGATCCAGACGCGGGCGACGCGCGAGGCCTCGACCTCGCCGGTGCTCGGCCAGCCCGTCGACGTCGGCGGCGGGGTCGACCTCGGGCCGCGGCGTGAAGGAGACGTCGAGCACCTCGGCGGTCTTGACGCGGTCCAGCCGGAAGTGGCGGACCGCCTCGCGCGCCGGGTCATAGGAGGCGACGTACCAGCCCTCGCGCCCGTTGATCAGGGCGTAGGGCTCGACGACCCGCTCGGAGAACTCGTCCTCGTTGGCCTTGTAGTACTCCAGGCGCAGCTGATGGCAGTCAGAGATCGCGCGCGAGACGACGCGGGCGATCTCGGAGTCGTCGCCGGCGCCGGAGGCGACCTGCAGGCCCTGCTCCATCGGGTCGGCGCCGAGCGCGGCGACGATCTTCTCGCGCGCCGAGTTCAGCGCGCCCTCGGGCAGGTGGTCGCCGATCAGGTCGATCGCGGCGATCAGCGCCTTGGCCTCGACGGGCAGCAGGCGCGCGGGACGGGCGAAGTTGTCGGAGTAGGGCTCGGGGTCGACCTCGATCGTCCCGTCGTCGTGGATCTCGGCGTAGAGGACGTAGGAGCCGCCGCCGAAGTTGACGACGTTGAGCACGTTGACGTCCTCGCGCAGCTCGGCGTCGGAGATCTGCAGCGCCTCGCAGACCTCGGCGAACTGCAGGCGCTCGTTGGCCCGGCCGGCCTGGATCAGGATGCTGGCGAGCGTGACGAGGCGCGCGAAGCGCTCCGGGCGGATCGCGGTCTCGCGCTTGGCGCCGGCCGGCTCGGCGACCTCCTCGGTCTGCGTCGGCGCGGCAGGATCGGCGGCGAGGTCGAGCTCGCCGCGTGTGGCGCTCGTGCAGCAGCTCGACGCGCTCGGCGATCTCGGCGACGAGCTCGTCGGGGCCGAGGACGCGGGCGTGCTCGCCCAGGCGCAGCGCCCAGGCCGCGAGCTGGCGCACCGAGGCGTACTCGGTGGTGAACACCATGTCGCCGCTGCCGTCCTCGGCCGGGCGGATCGTGCCGAAGCGACCGAAGTGGCGCTCGACCTGCCAGGCGATGCGCTCGGAGATCCAGATCTCGGCCTCGCCGGCGGGCTCGCCGAACTGCCAGTCGGCGCGCGTGGCGTAGGAGCGCGGGTCGAAGTCGGTGGGGCGCTTGAAGTCGTGCTCGGCCTTGGTCGCGTAGGCGACCTTGCCGCGGATGCGCGAGAGGCGGAAGACGCGGATCGCGTCGCGCTCGTGCGAGCGGCCCAGGAGGTAGAACTGGCCGCCCTGGAAGAGCAGGTGGTACGGGATCGACCTTGCGCGCGCCGACCTCGTCGCGCTCCATCGTGTAGTAGTCGAAGGTGATCGTCTTGTTGCGGAAGATCGCCGTCTCGATCTTCGCCAGGCGCTGGGAGAGGTCGTGGCCGCCGGCGCTGGCGGTGACGCCGAGCGCGATCGAGCCCTGGTCGGGCGCGTTGAGCGGGCTCGGGCGGCCCCAGGAGATCTGCTGCAGCGCCAGGCGCAGCGGCTCGGCGTAGGCGAACTCGCCGTCGAGCAGCGTCAGCGCGAACTGCAGCGCCGGCGAGCTCCTCGTCGGTGAAGGCGATCGCGGGCAGGTGGAAGTTCTCGGGCCGCAGCGAGTAGTTCTCCTGCTCGGCGACGCCGTCGGCGGGCTTCTCGACGGTGAGCTGGATGCCGAGCGAGTCCAGCTCGGCGCGATCGGCGTAGAAGCGGCGGGCGAAGGCGTCCTCGTTCATGCCGCTGTAGCCCTCGACATCGCGCCGGATCTCCAGCGCGGTGACCGGACGGCGTTCCGCCATGAGATACGAGATGAGCGAGAGCTGACGGATGAGCTTCTCGGTGTCCTTCGCCATATACAGACGACGATACGGCCCCTGGCCCCGGGGTGGGCTCTTCCTTGCAGAAGTCCGCGCGCTCTTTCCGCAGATTCGGTACCGGGGCGATGCGAGCCCTGACAACTGCCATTGCGCCTAGGCGCCCTGTACGGTTCGGCTCTCATGACCAAGCTCGTGATCGTCGACGACCACGAGGCCCTACGGGAGGGCCTGGTCGCGCTGCTGCAACACGGTGGGGTGGAAGTCGTGGGCGCGGCAGGCAATGTCGCGGCCGGGGTGGACCTCGTCGAACACGCCGAGCCGGACGTCGCGATCGTCGACATCCAGCTGCCCGACGGCAGCGGCATCGACCTGACGCGCCGCCTGCTGGCCCGCCGGCCCGACCTCGGGGTGATCCTCTACACGGGCGACAGCGACGCCGAGCTGCTCTACGACGGCCTGGACTCCGGCGCCCGCGGCTACGCGCTGAAGGCCGGCTCGATGGACGAGCTGATGGCCGCGATCGAGCGCGTCGCGAGCGGCGGCTCCTACGTCGATCCGCGGCTGGATCGCATCCTGCTCTCGCCCCGCGCCACCGCGCACGTCCCGCAGCTCTCGCCGCGCGAGCGCGAGATCATGCACCTGATGGCCGAGGGCATGACCGCCGAGGCGATCGGCGACAAGATCAGCGTGTCGGTCGAGACCGTCCGCACCCATGTGCGCAACGTGATCCGCAAGCTGCAGGCCCGCAATCGCGTCCACGCAATCGCGATCGCGCTGGAGCGCGGCGAGATCGCGTTGGACTCCACCCGCGAAGAGCGATGAGTCCGGGCGGTGCGTGGCCTGACGATCCCAACGAGCGCCTGGCACGCCTCGTCCACGACCTTCGCACCCCGCTGACGATCGTCCAGGGCTTCGCCGAACTGCTGGACCGCGGCGCGGTGGCGCTCGACGAGGAGCGGCGGGCCGAGTACCTCGGGCGGATCGCCGCGGCGGGGCGGGAGATGAAGGAGATCCTCGACGACGAGCGGGAAAACCGCTTGGCGTCCGAGTAAGGCGCCCGCTCGTCGGGAGCGGTCTACGCCGCTTGCGAGCGCCGCCGGTCCTCGGCGGTGATCGGTGCCGCTGAGGTGCCCGCCGACCCGAAGTAGGCGCCCGCGCCGATCGCGCGGTCAAAGCCCGACCAGACCTGGCCGGGCGGGAGCTCCTTCTCCAGGCGATCGAAGGAGCCGAGGCGGCCGCCGAGGTTGTCGATCATGTGCACCAACGTGGCCTCGCGCGTCGCCGGCACGACGGGGGAGCCGTGCTCCAACGCGCCGTGGTGGCTCAAGATGATGTGCAACACGCTCTGCGCGAGCTCCTCGGGGAAGCCGTGGAGATCCTCGATGCAGCGGCGCACGCGGTAGTAGCCCAGCGGGATCTCGCCCTGCAGGCGGCCCTCGTCGGTCATGTCGATCGGCGCGTCGCAGGTGTAGGCCTCCAACTTGCCGATGTCGTGCAACAACGCGCCGGTGACCGCGACGTCGCGGTCGATCCCCGGGAAGGTCGCGCTGATCGCGCTGACCGCCTGGGCGACCGTGAGGCAGTGCTCCAGCAGCCCGTGCAGGTAGGCCTGGTGGTAGCGCTTGGCGGCGGGCGCGATCCGGTACAGCGCCCAGGTCTCCGAGCCCTCGCCGAAGAAGGTGTCCAACAACCGCCGCAGGTGCGGGTCCTGCACGGTGGCCAGCAGCTCGCGGAAGTCGGCCTCCATGTGGTCGACGCGACGCGGCGGCCCGTCGTGCAGGTCGGCTGGGTCGAACGTCCCGTCCAGGGCCGGGCCGAGCTTGAGGATCGCGATCTGCGCGCCCCAGCGCTGGTGGACCTCGTAGCGCCCGACGACGTGCACGGGCGAGCCGGCGCGGCAGAGCTCCAGCGCCTGGCTGATGTCCTCCCAGACCATGGCCGGCACGCCGCCGGTGCGGTCGCCGAGGATCAACTTGAGGAACTCGCCGCCGTCGCGACGTTGGCGCCGATCGGCCTCCCGAACCAGGAGCACCTGGTCGAGGTCGAAGCCGTGCTGAAGGTCACGAACGAGCACGGCGGCAAGGTGACACGGCCGGCGGACGGACCGTGGCGCCTCCGCACTCTTGTTGCATCTTCGTCACAGATTGTGGAACAATCATCGGCGATGTCGCGCGTTCAGGTCCTCCTCGCCGCGGTGTGCTTCGGCACCACCGGCACCGCGCAGGCGCTCGGTCCCGACGCGTCGGCGGTGACCGTCGGGGCGGTCCGGATCACGGTCGGCGCCGTCCTGCTCCTGCTCGTCGCCCGCGCGGTCGCCGAGCCGGGCGCGGCGAGCGGTGCCTGGCCCCGCGGCCCGCTCGCCGTCGGCGCGCTCGGCGTCGCCGGCTACCAGCTCTGCTTCTTCGCGGCCGTCAAGGACACGGGCGTGGCGGTCGGCACGGTCGTCGCGCTGGGCTCGGCCCCCGCGCTGGCCGGTGTCGGCGGCTGGCTGCTGGACCGGCGCGTGCCCGACCGCGCGTGGGCGCTGGCGACCGCGCTCGCCGGCGCCGGCGTCGCGACGCTCGCGCTCGCCGGCGGCGGCTCGGAGGTCAGCGCGCCCGGCGTCGCGCTGGCGGTCGGCGCCGGCGCCTCCTACGCGGCGTTCACGCTCGCCTCCAAGCGGCTGCTCGACGCGGGCCACGGCGTCGAGCCCGTCATGGCCTATCTCTTCGCCCTCGGCGCCGTCCTGCTGTTCCCCGTCCTGGTGTTCGGCGACCTGCATTGGGTGACCAGCGCCGGGGGCCTCGCGATGGCGCTCTGGCTCGGCGCGATCCCGACCGCGGTTGCCTATCTGCTCTTCGCCTCCGGGCTGCGTCACCTGCCCGCCAACGAGGTCGCGACGCTGACGCTCGCCGAGCCGGTGACCGCCACGCTGCTGGGCGCCATCGTCCTCGGCGAGCGGCCCGGCCCGGTCGCGATCGCCGGGATCGTGGCGATCCTCGCGGGGCTGGCCGTCCTCGCCGTTCCCAAGCGCGACGAGCGCACACCACCGGTCGAGGTCATCGCATGAGTCCCACCGCGTCGATCTCGGCGAACCACGGACAGACGCGGGTGATCGCATGAGCCCCACGGCCGTGGATCGCGTCGCCGCGGTCCTGCGCGAGCAGATCCTCGACGCGCAGCTGGCCGCCGGCACGCGGCTGGTCGAGGGCGACCTCGTCGAGGCCCACGGCGCCGCGCGCCACACCGTCCGCGCGGCGCTGCGCGCGCTGGCCGACGAGGGCCTCGTCACGATCGCACCGCACCGCGGCGCACGCGTCGCCGGCCTGGACGCCGACGCGATCGTCGCGCTCTACGAGCTGCGCGCCGCGTTGGAGGTCGAGGCCGCGCACCTTGCCCTGGCCAAGCACGGCGACGTCCTGCCGCCGTCGGTCCACGAGGCCGCCGAGGTCCTGGCCCGCGCCTGCGGCCGCGCACGGCCCGGCTGGCCGACGGTCTCCCGCGCCCACGCCGACCTGCACACGGCGCTGGTCCGCGCGGCCCGGTCGCCGCGCATCGAGGCCGTGCACAACCGCCTGACCGCGCAGACCCGCCTCTTCCTCCTGCAGGTCCGTCCGCACTACACCTTCGCGCGCCTGGCCGAGGAGCACCTGCAGTTGGTCGACGACCTCGAGCGCGACGGACCCGAGGTCCTGCGCCTGCACCTGCGCGCGGCCGCGGGCTCGGTCGTCGACGGCGTCCTGCGCGACGGATGAGCCCGCGCGAACGCGGCGGGCTTGCCTGCCGCCGCCGCGGGTAGTTGACTCGACAGCTATGTCCACCCCCAGTCAGATGTCCGACCCCCGCCGCTGGTGGACGCTCGGCGTCGTCTGCGTCGCCACGTTCATGCTGCTGCTCGACGTGACGATCGTCAACGTCGCCCTGCCCGACATCCAGAAGGACCTCGGCTCGTCGTTTCAGGATCTGCAGTGGGTCGTCGACGCCTATGCCCTGACGCTCGCCGCGTTCCTGCTCACCGCCGGCTCGGTGTCCGACCGCCTCGGCCGCCGCCGGATCTTCGTCGGCGGCCTCGCGCTCTTCACCGTCGCCTCGCTGTTGTGCGGGTTGTCGAGCGCGCCGACGCCGCTGAACCTCTCGCGTGCGCTGCAGGGCATCGGGGGCGCCGCGATGTTCGCCACCTCGCTGGCGCTGCTGGCCGCCGCGTTCACCGGGCGCGAGCGCGGTACCGCGCTGGGCATCTGGGGTGCCACGACGGGCGCCGCGGTCGCCGTCGGGCCGCTGGTCGGCGGCGTGCTGGTCGAGCACGTCAGCTGGCAGTCGATCTTCTACGTCAACCTGCCGATCGGCCTTGCGGCGATCGCCGTGACGCTGCGGATGGTGAGCGAGAGCAAGGATCCCGACCCGGCGCCGATCGACTGGGCCGGGCTGCTGACCTTCTCGGCCGCGCTGTTCGCGCTGGTCTTCGGCTTGGTGCGTGGCAACGGCGAGGGCTGGGGCAGCCCGCAGATCGTCGGGCTGCTCGTCGGTGCGGTGGTGTTGCTGGTGATCTTCGTCGCCGTCGAGCGTCGTCAGGAGCGGCCGATGCTCGACCTGACGCTGTTTCGCAAGCCGACCTTCGTCGGCGTCTCGATCGTCGCCTTCGCGCTCTCGGCGTCGATCTTCGCGATGTTCCTGTACTTGACGTTGTTCATGCAGAACATCCTGGGCTATGGGCCGTTGGAGGCCGGTCTGCGGTTCCTGCCGATCACCGTGTTGTCGTTCTTTGCCGCCGCGCTGTCGGGCAACCTCACCGAGCGCGTGCCGGTGCGCTTGCTGCTGGCGACCGGGCTCGGCCTGGTCGGCATCGGCCTGCTGTTGATGAGCGGGCTGGACGCCGACTCGGGCTGGACGGCGCTGCTGCCGGGCTTCCTGCTCACCGGCGTGGGCGTCGGCCTCTGCAACCCGGCGATCGCCTCGACGGCGGTCGGCGTCGTCGATCCGCGGCGCGCCGGCATGGCCTCGGGCGTCAACAGCACCTTCCGCCAGGTCGGGATCGCGACCGGGATCGCCGGCCTCGGGGCGATCTTCCAGTCGGTCGTCACCACCAAGATCGTCGAGGCGCTGGGCGACACCGCGCGTGGCGTCCGCCTTCCGCCCGCCGAGGTCCTCGCGCAGGGCAACCCGAAGGCCGCCGGGCCCGCGCGCGAGGCCTTCATCACCGGCTGGACGGGCGCGCTGAACGAGATCCTCGTCATCGCCGCGGTCGTCGCGCTGGCCGGCGCGGTCGCCGCGGCCGTCCTGATCCGCGGTCGCGACTTCGTCGCCCAGGGCGGCGCACCGCAACCCGAGCCCGTGGCCCACGGCGGCTGATGCGCGAGCCACTGGTCGAATACGAGCTGACGTTGGGCGGTGTGGAGACGCGCGCGCTGGAGCTCGAGGGCGACGGGCCGCCGCTGGTCCTGCTGCACGGCTTCGCCGACTCGGCCGACACGTGGCGGCGGGTGCTGGACCTGCTCGCGCGCAGCGGTCGTCGTGCCCTGGCCGTCGACCTGCCGGGCTACGGCGCCGCTGATCGGCTCGCGGCCGACGAGCCCGTCCTGGAGCAGTACCGCGCCTTCGCCCGCGCGGTGGTGCAGCACGCCTCCGCCGAGGCGGGCGGCGACCGCGTGATCCTCTGCGGCAACTCGCTGGGCGGCGCGATCGCGCTGCGCGCCGGCGAGGAGGACGATCTCCCGCTCACTGCGATCGTCCCGGTCGCCCCCGCGGGCCTGGACATGCCGCGCTGGTTTCGGATCATCGAGCGCGACCCGTTCGTGCGCGCGCTGCTGGCCACGCCGGTCCCGCTGCCCGAGGTCGTGGTCCGCGGTGTCGTCGGCCAGGCCTACCGCGCGCTGGCCTTCGCAGCGCCGCGGCGCGCCGCCGGCGAGGTCGTCGGCTCGTTCACCGCACAGCTGCGCACCCGCGACGCGGTCTCCGACGTGCTGGCCAACGGCCGTCGGCTGCTGCCCGAGCTGCACGATTGCTTCGCGTTGGAGGCCGTGCGCGTGCCGGTCCTGCTGGTCTGGGGCGACCACGACCGGATGGTCACCCACGAGGGCGCGCGCCACATCCTCGACGCGCTGCCCGACACGACCTACATGTTGCTCGACGGCGTCGGGCACTGCCCGCAGGTCGAGGCGCCGGAGCGCTTCCTGGCCGCGCTGGAGGAGTTCACCGCGACGCTCACGGCGGACGCGGCGCGCTGATCCGCCACAATGGCGGGTGCGTCGATGCCCTCCCTGCCGCTGCTCCCCACGCCCGATCGTGTCGCGCATGCCGCGGCCAACGCCTTCGACATGCTCGTGCGGGGCGGCGTCGCCGACCTGCGCCGGACGCCCGGCGCGGATCATCGACGAGCAGCCCCAGGGCACGGTCTTTCAGTACCTCTCGCCGCACGAGCGCACCCGCCATCTGCCCGTGCTGCTGGTCCCGCCGCTGGCCGCGCCGCCGATCTGCTTCGACCTGCGCCGCGGCTGCTCGATGGCCGAGCACCTCCTCGGCCTCGGGCACCCGACCTACATGGTGGACTACGGGTCGATCGCGTTCTCGGACCGCGACCTCGGGTTGGAGCACTGGGTGCAGGACGTGCTGCCGGGGGCGATCGCGACGGTCTCCGAGCACGCCGGCGGCAAGCCCGTGCAGGTCGTCGGCTGGTGCCTGGGCGGGATCATGTCGCTGCTCGCGCTGGCCGCCCGGCCCGAGCTGCCGGTCAACTCGATCGCCGCGGTCGCCAGCCCGTTCGACTTCGCCCAGCTGCGGATGTTCGCGCCGATCCGCGGCGTGGCCAACATCACCAACGGCTTCTTCGGGACCGCGATCTACCGCGCGCTGGGCGGCGCGCCGGCGCCGATCGTCAAGCGCATGTTCCAGCTCTCGACGCTCGACAAGTACCTCACCAAGCCGGTGGCGGTCGCGACCAACCTCCACGACCGCGACTTCCTGGCCCAGATCGAGGCCGTCGACCACTTCATCGACAACATGCACGCCTATCCGGGGCGGACCATGGGCCAGCTCTACCACCAGTTCTTCCGGGTCAACGACTTGGCTGACGGTCGGTTGTCGCTGGGAGATCACGACATCGACCTCGCCGACGTGCGGGTTCCGGTCCTGACGATCGCGGGCAAGACCGACACGCTGGCGCCGCGCGCGGCCGTGCACCACGTCGCCGAGCTGCTGACCGGTGCGCCGGAGGTGCAGCTCAAGACCGGTCCGGGCGGTCACCTCGGCGTGCTGACCGGACGTGGGGCGGCACGGACGACGTGGCACTGGATCGACGAGTTCTTCGCGCGCAACGAGGCGGTCGAGAAGCCGGCGGCCCCGCGCCGTCGTCGCCGTCGCGCCGCCGCATAAGTCCTTGCGGAACGGCGGATCGCCGCCGCTACCCTCGACCGCCATGTCGCGTGCCCGTGCCCTCCTCGTGCTGCTCGTCGCCGCTCTCGCAGTGACCGTCCCCGCCGCCGCCCTGGCCCAGAAGAAGGACCCCACCAACGTGCCCGCCGGGGTCACCGCGGGTGGCGTCGACCTGTCAGGGCTGACCCTGGCCGACGCCCAGGCGCGGCTGGAGGCGACGGTCGGGCCGAAGGTCAACGCCGACCTGATCCTCGGCGCCGCGGGCAAGCCGTGGACGCTGAAGGCGGCCGACGCGAAGCTGGCCTTCGACGCGCTGACGACGGCCAAGCGCGCGCTGCGCGCCAAGGCGCCGGGTGACGTCGGCCTCAAGCTCGGCCATTCGCGCCTCGCGGTCCGCGCCTGGGTCGCCGGCGTGGCGGCCAAGGTCGGCAAGCCCGCCAAGGACGCGACGGTCAAGATCACGCTGCAAGCACATCTACCGCACCCGCGGCGGGCACGGCCGGGCGCTGGACCAGACGGCGGTCGCCCAGCAGATCGACGCCGCGCTCGACGACGGCGTCACCGCCCCGCGCACGCTGCACACCGCGCTGAAGAAGACCTCACCCAAGGTCAACGTCAACGACCTCAAGCGCGTCTACGGCACGGTCATCACGGTCGACAAGGCCCACTTCAAGCTGCGCCTGTTCAAGGGCCTCAAGTTCACGCAAGACCTACAGGTCGCCGTCGGCCAGCCCGCCTACCCGACGCCGAGCGGCCTCTTCCACATCGCCGACAAGCAGGTCGACCCGGTGTGGTCGGTGCCCAACTCGCCGTGGGCCGGTGAGCTGCAGGGCACGACCGTCGACGGTGGCTCGGCCGCCAACCCGCTGAAGGCGCGCTGGATGGGCATCATCAACGGCGTCGGCATCCACGGCACCGGCGAGGACTACTCGATCGGCTCCGCCGCCTCGCACGGCTGCATCCGCATGCACGTCGCCGACGTCAAGGACCTGTACCCGCGCGTCCCGGTCGGGACGTCGGTGCTCATCAAGTAGCTGTTGGCCGGGTGGCGCGCGCGGCGTGGCCCGTCGTCCGCAGACGCCGCGGGAGGGTGGGCCTGTTGAGCGCGACGTGCTCGCGCCGAACAGGCCCACTCTCGAATCGTCGAGCGCGTCGAGGTCCGGGTCGTTCCGGACCCCATATAGGGACCCTGGCCGACCCGGACCGGATGTTCGGGCACGAATCGTCGGTCCGGGGCGTCTCGTGGTGAACTATTGACCACGAAACGCCCCGGACCTCTTGGGCCTGCGCCCCCGAGCACCTAAAGGCCTATGCCTTGCTCGGCTCTGCCGCCGTGGCGCGGTGGCGGGCGACGGCCTCGCGGGCGGCGCGGATCGCCGCGAGTGGTGACCACGTGCCGAGCTCGGCGCCGAGGGCGATGATGCCGACGACCAGGCCGGCGACCATCAGCAGGGCGCCGACGCCGAAGGTGAAGGTCGTGATCGCCGCGATGTCGACGGCGTGGCCGGTCGTCTCGACGAAGCCGTAGCTCAGCATCGCCAGGCGCAGGCCGGCGCTGGCAGGCGCGAGCGGGATGATCCGCCCGCCGCCCTGGGCGGCCATCACCAGCACGACCGTCGACACCGTGACCGGGAGGTGGAAGGCCTCCATGAACAGCGCGAGCGAGCCGAGGCGGATCAGCCGCCCGAGCGCCTGCCAGCTCGCCACGCCGGTGACGAAGCGGCGCGGTTGGCGGAGGATCACGACGCCCTGGCGCAGCCGCGAGGCGAGGTCGGAGACGCGCCGGCGCAGCACGCCGTAGAGCAGGTAGCCGGCGCCGCCGATCAGCAGCGTGCCACCGCCCGACAGGAACGGGTGCTCGATGATCAGCGTGACGTCGACGTGCGGCAGCTCACCCGAGGAGGTCGGCACCGGCAGGAAGCCCCGGCTCAGCGCCCAGACCACGAGGCCGAAGCCGAAGAGCGTCTCGAACAGCGTCTCGGGGACGAACGTCGCCGCCAGCGTCGGGTAGCGCGCGCCCGGGATGCGTCGGTGCAGGAGCCAGAGCTTGACGATGTCGCCGCCGCGCGCCGGGATCACGCCGTTCAACCCCGCGCCGGCGAGATAGGCGGCCATCGTGTGGCGCGGCCGCAGACCGTCCGCGTCCGGGTAGGCCGCCTTGATGATCGTGTGCCAGCCGCGCGGCCGCACGGCCTGGGCCAAGATGTAGGTCACGATCCCCAGCGCGCAGAGCCACGGGTTCACGCTGGCGGCACGGTGGAGCAGGAGCTCCAGCGCGTGGTCGGCGGTACGGAAGACGTCGCTCAGCATGTCCACTCCGTGTTAACGACACCTCATGGGTGCAAGTAGAGCGGCTCGGCCAGGTCGCGTGTGCGTCAGGAACCCTGCCGCGGCGGCAATTCGTCGGGCCAATGGCCGTGCTGATCGAAGTAGGAGCGGGCGTTGTCCTCGTCGGCGCGGTCGCGATCGCCGCTGACGCCCACCCGATACAGCCAGTTCAGCAGGGCCACGCTGAGCCCGGCGCCCCACAGCGCCGCGGCGCCGTCGATCGACGTCTCGTCGCCGCCGCGCGCGACGATCAGCGCGATGCCCGCGACGAGGATCACGATCGGCAGCCAGATGCGCACGTACGTCATGAGGCCTCCACGGTAGCCCTCCGGCGGGTGGTGAGCACCAGGCCGGTGAGGATCGCCGCGACGCCGACGAGCTGCAGCGGGCTCGGGCTCTCGCTGAAGATGATCACGCCGAGCAGCACCGAGCCGACCGGCTGGATGGTGAGCAGGATCGACGTGAGCGCGGCGGGCAGCCGCGGCAGCGAGGCGGAGATCAGCAGCCAGCCGACGACCTGCGACGTGAGCGCGAGCGTGACGAGCCAGCCGTGCGCCGGCCAGGACGGCACGAGATCGAGGTCGCCGACGATCACGCCGATGGCCAGCGCGCCGATCGCGGCGACCCAGGTCGCGTCGAACAGCGGGCCCGCGGGGCGGCGTAGATCGGAGCCGCCGGCGCGCAGCACGAGGATGAACCCGGCGTAGCTCAGGCCGGTGGCGATGCCGAAGACGACGCCCTGGGCGGGCCGGTCGCCGTAGGCGCCGGACTCCAAGGCGCCGGAGATCAGGACGATGCCCGAGAGCATCAGCGGCAGCGTGGCGAGCACGCGCGCGCCGGGCTTCTCCTTGAGCGCGACCCAGGCGATGAGCGGGACGAAGGCGACCTGGAGGTTGCCGAGCACGGTCGCCAACCCCGCGCCGACGTCCTCGATCGCGTGGTGCCAGCAGACGAGGTCGACGGCGAAGAAGGCGCCGGCGATCGCGGCCAGGCGGCGGTCCTTGACCGGCCGCGGGCCGTGGCGGCGGTCCTCCGCGCGCGCGAGGAAGAAGAGGATCGGCACCGCGTAGGCGCAGCGAAAGACCGCGGCGGTCGACGGCGAGACCGCGGCGAGCCGGACCAGGATCGCCGAGAACGCGATCGCCAGCGCGCCGAGCACCGCCATCGCGCGCGGGCGCGCGGCGAGCTGCTCGAGCGGCGTGGGGGCGGCGGTCGCCGTGGTGGTGCGGGCCACGGCGACGCACGGTAGGGGTTCAGTGGAGCGGGCCTGCGTTCTGGTCGGAGCCGACGAGCACGACCACCGTCGCCTGATCGCCGGCGATCGTCTTGGAACCGGCCGAGAGCGGCTGGATCGCATTGCCGCCCACGTCGATCACTCTGGCGACCGCGTCGGCCTCTGCGCGGTGACCCGGGGCGTACTGGACCAACGTCGCCGAACGGTCCTGCGTCGCGGCGTTGGTCACGTTGCCGATCTTGAACTTGGTGTTCTGCAACCGATTGGCAACACCACGAGCCAGGCCCGAGACCGCGGTCGCGTTGAGCACCGCCACGGTGTAGGACCCGCGGCGGGGCACGGCGCCGGACGTGGCCGGCACCGTCTGCGCGCGGGTCACCGCGGGCGTCGGCGCGGCGGGTCCGCTGCCCGCGGAGGTCCCGGCGTCGCTGCCGCCGATCGCTGCCGCCAGCCCGGCGCCGCCGGCGACGAGCGCGAGCAGGATGGCCGACAATGTCGCCAGGCGTCGTTGCCGAGCTCGGCGCAGGCGCCGGCCGCGGCGGGGCGTGGCAGCGACGAGCTGACGTTCGAGGTCTGAGAAGAAGTCGGTCATGCGTCGGTCCTTCCGGGGGCGAGTCGAGCGCGCAGCGCGGAAAGGCCGCGGGAGACGCGCTTGCGGGCGACGACCTCCGAGATGCCCGCCGCGTCGGCGACCTCGGCGTACTCGTGGTCGAGCAGGACACGCAGCGCGACGGCGTCGCGCTGGTCGGGCGGGAGGGCGTCAAAGCCCTCGCGCAACTCGACGCGGACAAGCTCCGCGCTCGCAGCCGACTCGACCTGCTCGAGCGCTGTGTCGTCGAGGTGCATGCGGTCGATCCCCATCCGCCGTCGCGCGCGATCGTCCACCGCGCCGCGGCGACGCATCTGCGCGAGTCGGTGGCGGGCGATGCCGAACAGCCAGGCGATCGGCTCGCCGCGTGCGGGGTCGAAGCGATCCAGCGCCTCCAGCGCGACGGCGAACGTCTCGGCCGTGAGGTCCGCGGCGTCCTGGGCCTCGTGCGTGCGCGCGAGGTGAAAGGCGGCGATCCGTCGGGCGTGTCGGCGGTAGAAGGCGCCGAACGCCTCGCCGTCGCCGGCCAGCGCGGCCGCCAGCAACTCGGTGTCGGGGCGGGGCTCCATGACTGTTGTTGGCACATCCTCCCGCTCGTGTGACCAAACCGGTGGAGTCGAGAACGGTGGCGATGGGCGCGCCCGTCTGGTACAACCAGTCCATGTCACTGGTTGGACCAGTTGAGACGCGATCGGCCGAGATCCACCGTGTGCTGCGCGGCGCGATCCTCGATGGGGGCTATGGCCCTGGGGACGCGTTGCCGTCGGAGCGCCAGCTCAGCGAGGAGCTGGGTGCGAGCCGTCATGCGGTGCGCGAGGCGCTGAAGCGGCTGCAGCAGGCGGGGTTGATCTCGATCAGCCAGGGCGGGTCGACGCGCGTGCGCGACTGGCGTCGCCACGGTGGCCTCGACCTGATGCTCGCGCTCGGCGCCGAGGGCGAGCTGCCGCCGGAGGGGCTCGGCCTGGTGCGCTCGCTCTTGGAGATGCGCGCCTCGATCGGTGCCGACGCCGCGCGCCTGGCCGCGCTGCGGGCCGACGCCGCCGCGCGCGCCGAGATCGAGGCCCGCGCCGCCGCGCTGGCCGCTGCCGACGACCCGGCCGCGCGGACCGCGATCTACGACGTGCTCTGGGATCGCATCATCGACGCGGCCGACAACCTCGCCTACCGGCTCGCGCTCAACACGCTGGTCGCCGGCCAGCACGTCCTGGCCTTCGACGCGTCGACGGTCGGCGCCGAGATCGTCGACGGCGCGGCGGTCTGCGCGCTGGCCGCCAAGCTCGCCGAAGGCGACGCCGACGCCACGTTCGCGGTGGCGGGCGAGCTGCTGCGGCGCTCGATCCCGGAGACCGCGTCATGACCGAGATCCTGTACTACGCCTTTCCGTACTTCATCCTGTTGTTGCTTGTCGAGTTCTTGTCCTTCCGCCATCTCGAGGCCGACGGCCTGGTCGGCTACGACCTCAAGGACTCGCGGACGTCGATCACGATGGGGATCGGCAACGTCATCATCAACGTGGGCTGGAAGTTCGCGGTGCTCGCCGCTGTACGCGGTGCTCTACGAGCTGACGCCGTGGCACCTGCCGACCGATGCGTGGTGGGTCTGGGTCGCGCTCTTCTTCGCCGACGACTTCTCCTACTACTGGTTTCACCGCGTCTCGCACGAGAGCCGCGTCTTCTGGGCCTCGCACGTCGTCCACCACTCCTCCCAGCACTACAACTTGAGCACCGCGCTGCGCCAGACGTGGGTGCCGATGACCTACGCGCCGTTCTGGCTGTGGATGCCGCTGGTCGGCTTCGCGCCGTGGATGGTCCTGCTGGCCCAGGCCTGGAGGCTGATCTACCAGTTCGGGATCCACACCGAGCGCATCGGGCGGCTGCCACGACCGATCGAGGCGGTGTTCAACACGCCGTCACACCACCGCGTCCATCACGGCTCCAACGAGCAGTACCTGGACAAGAACTACGGCGGCATCCTCGTGATCTGGGACCGGATGTTCGGGACGTGGGAGCCCGAGGGCGAGCGCGTCCGCTACGGGTTGACCACCAACATCGAGACCCACAACGTCGTGCGGGTCGCCTTCCACGAGTACCTCGCGCTGTGGGGTGACATCCGGCGTGCGCGGTCCTGGCGCGCGCGCTGGGGGCTCGCGCTGCACGGGCCCGGGTGGGCGCCGGTCGAGGAGCCCGAGCTGGAGCCGTCGTCGGCCGCGCGCGGGTGAACCGCCTACGCTCGACGTCATGATCGAGCTCTACCAAGCCGAGTGGTGCCCCTTCTCCCATCAGGTGCGCCAGCGCCTGACCGAGCTGATGGTGCCGTTCGTCGCCCATCAGGTCGAGCCCGAGCCGCACGAGCGCGACGCGATGGAGGCGGCGACCGGCGAGCGCACGATCCCGGTCGTCGTGCTGGAGGACGGGACGGTCGTCGGCGGCGACACCGACGAGATCCTCGACGCGCTCGACCGGCTGTTCCCCGAGAACGACTACACGGTCGCCCACCACGAGCGGCGGGTCGAGGCGCACCTCTTCGAGCGTTAGGCGAGCATCAGCGCGCCCCAGTCCTCGGTCGCCCCGAGACGGGCGAGGACGCTCGCGAGCTGGCCGACGGAGCGCACGGTCGCGAGGTCGTGGGGATGGGGCGTGACGGCGGCGGCGAGCTGGAGCGCCGCGGTGAGGTGGTCGAGGCCGCGCTCGGCGATCGCGGCCAGGGTCGGGCCGTCGAGCCGGGTTGGGCCGTTGAGGATGTCGCCGAGGACGGTGGCGGCCAACCCATAGGCCTTGATCGCGTCGACGGTCGGCAGCAGGCCGAGCCGGTCGGCGAGGATCGCGGCGAAGGCGTCCTGGTCGCCGGCGCGCCAGGCGACGAGCGCGTCCAGCGCGGCCGCGGTGCGCTCGCGGTCGACAGGTCGCGCGAGCCCGACGCCGAGCAGACCGACCCGCCCGTCGTCCATCAGGACCACGTGCCCGGGACGGGGATCGGTCAGGACGAGCCCCGCGCGCGCCGCGGTGACGTGTGCGGCCACGAGCGTCCGGGCGACGGCGCCCGGGTCGGCGACCTTCGCCTTGGGATCGGCCGGCGTGCGTCCGTCCAGCAGCTCGCACACGAGCACCGTCTCGCCGCTCAGTTCCATATCGGGGGCCGGGACCACGAGCCCGTCGACCCCGCGCAGCGTCCGGCGCAGCTGACGCTGGGTGGAGGCCTCGTGCTCGAGGTCGAGCTCGTCGAGCGCGGTCTCCCGGACCTCGCGCAGGATGGCGCCCGCGTCCATCGCGCCGAAGACCTGGCGCAGCGGGGCCGCGAGCACGTCGAGCAAGGCAAGGTCATTGCGAACGGCGCTGACCAACCCTGGCCGCAGGACCTTGACGGCGACCGGCGCGCCATCGCGGACGCCGCGGTGGACCTGCGCGCTGGGCGTCACGGCCAGCGGCGCCCGATCGAGCTCGTCCAGCACCTTGCCGTGCGGGCTGCCCCACGCGCTCTTCAGCAGCTTCTCGACGTCCTTGAACGGGACGGGCGTCGCCGCCGCGGCGCGGGCGCGCTCCAGCTCGGCCGGGAGCTTGGCCAACGCCCTCGGGACGGCATCGGCGGGGACCAGGGCGGCCGCGCGCCCGAGCGCGACGCGGCCGCTCGACGAGCGCCGGACAAGCGCGCCGCCCGCCTCCAGCAGCGAGCGCAACGCGGGCGGCAGAGTGGGCGGGGAGGCGGCCATGAGCCGCGCAGACTATGGGGCCGATGCGGCGATCGCGTCGGCGATCGGGGTGTCGCCGGAGACGACGTCGAAGGTCGTCCCGGCGGTCGACGGGTCGGCGAGGACCGCGGCGAGCACGGCGGCGACGTCGGCCCGCGGGATCTGCCCGCGAGCGACGTGCGGACCGGCGCTGACGCGACCCGTCGCGGGCCCGTCGGTCAGGGCGCCCGGTCGGACGACGGTGAAGGCCAGGCCGCTCTCGGCGAGCTTCTGGTCGGCCAGGCCCTTGACGCGCAGGTAGGTCCCGAAGCCGCCGTCGTCGGGCGCCTGCGGATCGGCGCCCATCGAGGAGACGATGACGTAGCGGCCGATGCCGTTGCGGCGGGCGACCTCCATCAGCTTGACCGCGCCCGCGTAGTCGAGCGTCCACTTGCGCTGTGGCCCGCTGCCGGGGCCGGCGCCGGCGGCGAAGACGATCGCGTCGGCGCCGCCGAGCAGCGTCGTGAGCTCGTCGACGTCGAGTGCCTCCAGGTCGGCGAGCACCGGTTCGGCGCCCGCGTCGCGCAGCTCGGTCTCGTGCTCGGGGTTGCGGATCAGCCCGCGCACCCGGTGCTCTGCGTCGGCCAGCAGCCGCTCCAGCTCCAACGCGATCTGCCCGTGGCCTCCGGCGATGACGATGTCCATGCCCACGACGGTAGCCCGCGCCGTCGTTCTCGCGAGTGGAGCAACGATGCGGCGAATCGTTGTCCAACGGGACAAAGACGCCGGCGGCACGGTCCGCCACGCTGATCGGCCGCATGATCCTGGCTGACGCGACCACGGACACCCTCGGCTTTGCGGGACGGCTCGGTGCCGACGTGGGGCTGAACTCGGCGTGGGTGATGGTGGCCGCGGTCCTGGTGATGTTCATGCAGGCGGGCTTCGCGATGCTCGAGATCGGCTTCGTCCGCGGCAAGAACGCCGGCTCGGTCGTCGCCAAGATCCTCGTGAACTTCGCGCTGGCCGCGCTGGGCTTCTACGCCGTCGGCTTCGCGCTCGCCTTCGGTGGGACCGACGCGGTGGCCGGCACCCACGGCTTCTTCGTCGCGCACGCGCGCGACTTCCCGCTGGCGTTCCCGACCAACCAGCACGGCGTGACCGCCGAGACGCTGTGGTTCTTCGAGTTCGTCTTCTGCGCCGTGGCGCTGGCGATCGTCTGGGGCACGACGCTGGAGCGCATCAAGTTCGGCGTCTACATCATCTACGCGCTCGTCTTCTCCACCGTGATCTACCCGGTGGTCGCGCACTGGATCTTCGGCGGTGGCTGGCTGGCGAGCAGCATCCACGTCCAGGACTTCGCCGGCTCGATCGTCGTCGACGTCTGCGGCGCGGCCGCGGCGCTGGCGATCCTGCTGCAGCTCGGGCCGCGTCGGGGCAAGTACGGCAGCGACGGGCGCCCGCACGCGATCCCGGGCCACAACATGCCGCTCTTCGGGCTCGGCGTGCTGATCCTGTGGCTGGGGTGGTTTGGCTTCAACCCGGGCTCGACGCTCACGGCGCTGGACGGACGCTTCCCGACGATCGCGATGATCACCCAGCTGGCCGGCAGCGCGGGCGTCGTCGCGGCGATGGTCGTCATGTACGCCAAGACCAAGACCTTCGACATCGGGATGGCGGGCAACGGTGCGATCGCGGGCCTGGTCGCCATCACGGGTCCGGCGGGCTACATCGACCCGTGGGCGGCGCCGATCATCGGCGCGGTCGCGGGCGTCATCGTCGTCTACGGCGTGCTGGCCATCGATCAGCGGATCGACGACCCGGTCGGCGCGCTCGCCGCCCACGGCCTGGCCGGGATGTGGGGCGCGGTCGCCTGCGGGCTGTTCGCCGCGCCGCGGTTGGCGGCGCACAACCTGCCGGGTAGCCGCGGCGGTCTGCTGACGACGGGCTCGTTCGTCCAGCTCGGCTCGCAGCTCGTCGGGATCGTGGCCGTCGCGGCGTTCACGTTCCTGGTGTCCTATGCGGTCTTCTGGCTGATCGGCAAGACCTATGGGTTGCGGGTCAGCGCCGAGGACGAGAACGCGGGTCTCGACATCTCCGAGCACGGGATGTACGGCTACCCGGAGCAGTTCATCCCGGGGGCGGAGCTGGTCGGCTACGGCGCGGTGCCCGCCGGCCTGCGGCTGGGGACGGGGCCGATGTCTGACCCCGAGGTCACCGTCGGCGGCTGAGGACTCACCCGTAGGGCGATGGCCGACCGCTGCATCTTCGACCGCAGGGCCATGTGCGAACGATCCATGTGCGCATAGCGTTCGCCGCCGAATGCTCGTGACCGACTTCGTCGATGAGCGCCACACCGTGGCCATCACGACGCTCGCCGCCTATGACGCCAAGCGCCGCACCGTCCTGTTGCAGACGCTGGAGCGCCACCTCGCCGACCGCGGCGCGCTGGCGGCGACCGCGCGCACGTTGTTCATCCACACCAACACGCTGCGCCAGCGCCTCGAGCGGGTCGAGACGCTCACCGGCCTCGATCTCGCGCAGGAGGATCTCCTGTCGCTGGAGCTCGCGCTGAAGGTGGCGCGGCGCGACGGCACGGTCTGACGCTTGCCCGCGGCGCCACGTCGTTGTTCAATGGCTTGCGATGGCCGCGACCGTGACGACCACACCACCCGCCCGGCACCTGCTGCGCGCTCGCGACCACGTCGACCTGCACTACGGCGATCCGGCGCTCGACGTGCCGGCGCTGGCGCGCCGGGCCCACGCGTCGCCCGCGCACTTCAGCCGCTGCTTCAAGGAGACCTTCGGCGAGACGCCGCATCAGTACCTGCAGACGCGCCGGATCGAGCGCGCCCAAGAGTTGCTGCGCCTGAGCGAGCTGACCGTGGGCGAGGTCTGCGTGGCGGTCGGGTATCGGTCGCTGGGGTCGTTCAGCGCGACGTTCAAGCGCACGGTCGGGCTGTCGCCGACCGCGTGGCGCGACCAGGTGCGTGGCGAGGCGCTGCTGGCGCGCATCCCGTCGTGCTTTCGCCGCGAGTGGCAGCGGCCGCGCGCGGTGCCCGACAGCACGCGCTGAAGGCCGGCAGCTTTCGAGAAGCGCACGGCGTCGCGGCGGCGTACCGTCGAGGCCATGCCCAATCTCAAAGTTGCAATCCTCTG
The DNA here is from genome assembly GCA_963731005.1 of uncultured Conexibacteraceae bacterium. Taxonomy (GTDB): domain Bacteria; phylum Actinomycetota; class Thermoleophilia; order Solirubrobacterales; family Solirubrobacteraceae; genus Baekduia. The sequence continues at coordinate 1,234,290 of CAVSTZ010000002.1, forward strand.
CGCGATGGTCGGCGACCAGGCCGAGGCGCTGGCCTGGTACACCGAGAAGCTCGGGTTCGAGCAACGCGCCGACGTCGACGCCGGCGAGTGGCGCTGGATCACCGTCGCGCCGCCCGGTCAGAACGACTTCGAGATCTCGCTGATCGACCCGTCGGTGCGGCCCGACATCGAGGCCGACGTGCGCTCGCTCATGGCCCGCGGCGGCCTCAACGGGGTCATCATCCAGACCGACGACTGCCGTGCGTCCTATGCGGAGCTGGTGGCGCGGGGCGTGGAGTTCACCAGCGAGCCCGAGGAGGTCTTCTACGGGATCGACTGCGGCTTCCGCGACCCGTTCGGCAACGGCTTCAGGCTGACCCAGATCGTCGATGTGCCGGCCCCCGTTCCGTCGAGCTGACGAAGGCCTCGTGCTGGGCGCAGGCCTGGCGCCACAGGCGTGCGATGCGATCGGCCCCGAGCGCGTCGGGGTCGATCGCGAAGACGTCGCGCAGCGTGGTCGCCAGCGCGTCCTGGTCTCCGAGGACGGCGCGCTCGTCGCCGTCGGGGCCCTTGCGGCTGAGCGTCCGCGCGCGCAGCGTGACGATGTGGTCGTCGGTCGGTTGCTGGACGACGAGCGTGGCGACGAAGCTCGAGTCCGGCGTGGCGGAGAGGCGCTCGTGATGGGGCGCGAAGGCGGTCAGGGGCGAGGCGGCGGCGGCGAAGCGGAAGCCGGGTGACGAGCCCCAGGCGTGCTGGCCGACCCACCACGCGCCGCCGCCTTCGGCCTCCACCGTCCAGGTGAACGGGCCGGCCGCGACCGTCCCAGCCGTCAGCGGCATCGGCTCCAGCGGGCCTTCGCCCCAGCCCGCGTCGCAGATGTACCGCTCGCCCGCCGCGGTCGTGGCGACCAAGGCGAGGTGGTTGGTCGGCTCGCCGTCGGCGAACGCGCCGCGGGCGCCGACGATGCCCTGCCGGCGCTCCATCGTGAACCCCAACGCCTCCAACAACGTGAGCAGGATGGTGTTGATCTCGAAGCAGTAGCCGCCACGGCCCGTGGTCAGCGTGCGCTCGACGAGCGCGTCGGGCACCAGCGGGGCGTGCTCGCCGAGCTGCGCGGTGAGGCCGTCGTAGGCGAGGTGCGTCAGGAACGCACGGTGCACGGCACGGAGGCCATCGCTGTCAGGCGCCGGCCGCTCTTGGAGGCCGATGTGGCGCAGCAGCTGGTCGATCGTCGCGGTGTCGGGCACGACCCGACTCTACGACGCTCGGTGGCCCCGCGAAGAGCGGGGCCACCGGACCGCTGGGCACCGGACTCGCCCGCGACGAACAGGAGACGAGGGGGCGGCCCGTTGCACGTTCAGCTGAGATTGCACTGTGGCACGCCCACCGCGCGAGGTCCACAGCCAAACGGGCAATGTTGACTGTTTTTACTTGGTGTGAATCGTGACCGCCGTTCCGGCGTTGGGGACGTAGCTGCCATTTGTCACCCCTGCGTACACGCGGTATTTGCCGCCGGAGCGGATCGTCACGTGCTTGCTGTACTTCGACGAGTTGCCGCCCGCGGAATGGGTGACCGTGCCGGTGATCGTCACCCAGTGCTTCTTGGAGTTCAGCTTCTGGATGGCGATCGGCGTGCCGCCCGTCGTGTCGGGCGTGACCGAGCCCTGGAAGGTGAGCTTGTGGCCACGCTTGACGGTCTTGGTGCCGAGGTGGGTCGAGACGCGGACCGAGACGCTCACGACCACGATCGGGCTGACGACCGACGGCTTGTCGGGGAGCGCGACCCGGAACTGGGTGTTGAGCGCCACCATCTGCAACCCGAAGGAGAAGTTGCCCGTGGCGTCGGTGACGAGCTTGTTGCCCACGGCCTTGAATCCCTGGGTGTAGGGGAACGGGTTGCTCTGCAGGACGACGTCACGGCCGCCGTTGCCGGTGCCCGTGAGCTGGCCGGCCAACGTCGTGGTGCCGCCGGTGAGCAGCGGGTTGGGCGTCGCGGCGAGGGCCACGCCGAGCGGCTGGACCTTGGTCTTGAAGCTGCGGTCGGCGCCCTTGCTCAGGCCCTTGTCGTTGCGGGCGATGAGCCGGAAGTGGTAGATCGTGGCCGGTGCCAGCCCGGTGATGTCGGCGGTGACGGCCTTCTTGCCGTCGCCGCCGACGACCTGCTCGGGCGTGACGGCGCCGTAGGCGCTGGTCGCGCCGTACTGGAACTGGATGGTCGTGGCGGCGCCGTTGGGGTCGACCGACCCCGTGAGTCGCGCGGTCTGCTGCGCGACGTTGGCCGCGCCCCCGGTTGTCGCGACCGGTGCGGTGGCCGCCTGCGCGGCCGCGGGCAACGCCAGCGTCAGCGCGAGCGCGCCGGCGCGGAGCGCCCAGTTCATGGTGATGCGGTGCATCGTCCCTCCCAGTGGGATCAAGGTTCGTTGGTTTCCTTACCGCCAACACGGCAAGTGGCCGCGTGTCGCGGTGCGGTACCCAGATTTCATGCATGTGCAGCGCTCCTTCCGGGTGCCACGCCGCTGTACGGTCCTGTCCATGTCTGACACCAACCGCCAGATCCGCCTCGCGGCCCGTCCGCAGGGCGAGCTCAAGCCGTCCGACTGGGAGCACGCCGACGAGCCGCTGCGCGAGCCGGGCGAGGGCGAGTTCGCCGGGCGCACGAAGGTCATCTCGCTGGACCCCGCGATGCGCGGCTGGCTCAACGAGGCGCGCTCCTACGTCCCGCCGGTGGGCATCGGGGAGGTCATGCGCGCGGGGTCGGTCGTCGAGATCACCGCGTCCAACCACCCCAACTACGTGGCCGGCGACCATGTCGTCGGCATCTTCGGCGTGCAGTCGCACGTGGTCTCCGACGGCAAGGGCACGTTGAAGGTCGACCCGGGCCTCGCGTCGCTGCCGACCTATCTCGGCGCGTTGGGCATGCCGGGCATGACGGCGTACTTCGGCCTGCTGGACGTCGGGGCGCTGCAGGAGGGTGAGACGGTCCTGGTCTCCGGCGCCGCCGGCGCGGTCGGCTCGCTGGTCGGCCAGATCGCCAAGGTCAAGGGGGCGCGGGTGGTCGGCATCGCCGGCGGGCCCGAGAAGTGCGCGCTGCTGACCGACGAGCTCGGCTTCGACGTCGCGCTCGACTACCGCGCCGAGGACTTCAAGGCCGCGCTGCGTGGCGCGACGCCCGATCGCCTCGACGTCTACTTCGACAACGTCGGCGGCGAGATCCTCGACCTCGCGCTGGCCCGGTTGAACATGAAGGCGCGTGTGGTGATCTGCGGTGCGATCAGCCAGTACAACAACGCGACGTCGATGCGGGGGCCGTCGAACTACATGTCGCTGTTGGTCAACCGCGCGCGCATGGAGGGCTTCGTCGTCTTCGACTACGCCAAGCGCTACCGCGAGGCGGCGGCGGAGATCGCGGGCTGGATCGCCGAGGGCAAGGTGACCACCATGGAGCACGTGGTCAAGGGCGGGATCGACGACTTCCCCGAGACGCTGCAGATGCTCTTTCGCGGTGAGAACGTCGGCAAGCTCGTGCTCGAGCTCGCCTGATGGAGCTGCGCGACAAGGTCGCCCTCGTCACCGGCGGGGCCTCCGGCCTGGGCCGGGCGACGGCGTTGGCGCTGGCCGCCGAGGGCGTCGAGGTGGTCGTCGCCGATCTCGACGAGGCGGGTGGCCGAGCGGTCGCCGAGCAGGTCGGCGGGCACTTCCTGGCCTGCGACGTCTCGGACTTCGAGGCCAACGTCGCGCTCGTCGCGGCGGCGGTGGACACCACGGGCGGCATCGACATCGCCTACCTGAACGCGGGCATCGCGAGCGGCTGCTCGGTCGGCGAGGACTTCTCGCCGCAGCAGTACCGCCGCGCCAACGGCGTCAACCTCGACGGCGTCGTCTTCGGCACGCACGCCGTCCTGCCGGCGCTGAAGGCCCGCGGCGGCGGCGCGATCGTCGCGACCGCCTCGCTGGCCGGCCTGACCAGCGTCCCGTTCGACCCCATCTACGCCGCCAACAAGGCCGCGGTCGTCGGCCTCGCCCGCTCGCTCGGCCCGGCGTTGGCCGCCGACAACATCACCTACAACGCGATCTGCCCGGCCTTCGCCGAGTCCAAGATCGTCGATCCCATCCGCGAGGTGCTCAGCGCCCAGGGCGTGCAACTGATCCCGGCCGAGACGGTCGCCGAGACCGTCCTGCGCATCATCACCGGCGGCGCGACCGGCGAGGCGTGGTTCGTGCAGCCCGCCCGCGAGCCGGCACCCTTCAAGTTCCGCAACGTGCCCGGGCCGGGCACCGGTCAGGCGGCGCGACCGGGCGACATGTAGGTGTTCTCGGGGCAGGCGGCTCAGCGGTCGGCCGCCACGCCGAGCGGCTCGAGGTCGATCGAGTCGACGTACTGCTCCGGATACCCGTACATCCCGTGCTCGACGATGTCGAGGCCGGCCTCTTCCTCCTGCTGGGTCACCCGCAGGCCGAAGACCGCCTTGATCGCGGCGAACGTGATGTAGGACAACGTGAAGACGACCACGAACGCGATCGCCACCCCCAGCGCCTGAACGCCCAGCTGGGAGAACGACCCGGTGTAGAACAGGCCCGGGTCGCCGACGACGTCGGGGCCGCCGACCAGCCGCGGCGAGGAGAACAGGCCGCAGCTGAGCGTCCCCCAGACGCCCGCCACACCATGGGCGCTACAACGCGCCGATCGGGTCGTCGAGGTGACGGTCGATCAGCAGGACCGAGACGACGACGAGCAGGCCGGCGACCAAGCCGATGATCGGCGCGGCCCAGAACTCGACGAAGCCCGACGGCGCGGTGATCGCGACCAGCGCGGCGATCGCGCCGTTGCCGATCATCCCGACGTCGAGGCTGCGCGTCAGCAGCGTGGCGGCCAGCGCGGCGCCGACGACGCCGGCCGCGGCGGCGAGGTTGGTCACGACGACGACCTCGGCCATGCGGTTGCCGCTGGTGCCCAGCGTCGAGCCCGGGTTGAAGCCGAACCAGCCGAGCCAGAGGATCAGCACGCCGAGCCCGAACAGCGGCATTGAGTGGCCGGGGATCGCGCGCGGTCGGCCGTCGGGGCCGTACTTGCCGCTCGCGCGGGCCGAGCAGCAGCAGCGCGGCAAGGCCGCCGGTCGCGCCGGTGAGGTGCACGACGGTCGAGCCCGCGAAGTCCTGCATCCCGGCGCCGAGCTGGTCCAGCAGGCCGCCACCGAAGATCCAGTGCGCGACCAGCGGGTAGATCAGGCCGGCGAAGACGACGCCGTAGATCGGATAGGCGATGAAGCGGATCCGCTCCAGCGTCGTGCCCCAGACGATCGCGAGCGAGACCGCGCAGAACACCGATCTGGAAGAAGACGTAGCCGGCACCCGCACCGTCCAGCGGCCCGGCGATCGGACTGCCGTGGTGCAGGACGCTGCCGATGGTCCAGGAAGAACCCGGAGTCGCCGGCCAGCGCGGCGCCGCCGCCGAAGGCCAAGGCGAAGCCGACCATCCACCACGTCAGCGACGCGACGGAGAAGTTCACGAGGATCTTGGCGACCACGGCGCCGACGTTCTTGCCGCGCGAGAAGCCGATCTCGACGCACGCGAAGCCGGCCTGCATGAACATCACGAGCACCCCGGTGACGAGCACCCAGGTGGTGTCGAGCTCCGAGGCGATCTGCTGCACCTTCATCGAGGCGTGAGCTCCTCCAGCGCGAGCTGGTCTGCGGGGATGGGACGGCCGAGCAGGTAGCCCTGGCCATAGGGGCAGCGGTGGTCGCGTAGGAACGCGAGCTGCTCGTCGGTCTCGATGCCCTCGACGATGGTGGTCATGTCGAGGGCCTCGGCCAGCGCCAGGATCGCGGCGACGATCGCCGCCGAGCCGCGGTCGTCGGGGACCTGGTCCAGGAACGCGCGGTCGACCTTGAGGACCTGGACGGGCAGGTCGCGCAGTCGGGCCAGCGAGGAGTGGCCGGCGCCGAAGTCGTCGATCGCGATCGTCAGGCCGGCCTCGTGCAGCTCGTCGAGCAGCGAGCGATGGCGGTGCGCGTCGCTCATGACGGCGGTCTCGGTCAGCTCGGCGCAGAACTGCTGCGGGCGCAGGCCGTGGGCGGCGATGCAGTCCGACGATCGAGGACACCAGGTCGGCCCGGCGCAGCTGGCGCGGGCGAGAGGTTGAACGAGAGCCGCGGGTGATGGCCGGCGGCGGCCCAGCGCAGCGGCCTGTTGGCAGAGCTCCTCGATGACCCAGTCGCCGATCGCGTCGATCAGGCCCGTCTCCTCGGCGATCGGGATGAAGTCGCCCGGCGGGACCAGGCCGTGCGTCGGGTCCTCCCAGCGCACGAGCGCCTCGGCGCCGGTGAGCCGGGAGTCGTGGAGCGCGACGATCGGCTGGTAGTGCAGGCGCAGCTCGCCTTCGCCGATCGCGCGCCGCAGACGGCTGGTGAGCGACAGTCGCGCGCGGGCGTCGCCCTCCTCCTGCTGGTAGACGGCGACGCTGCCGCTGCCGGTGCGCTTGGCCTGGTACATCGCCGAGTCGGCGTGCTTGAGCAGGTCCTCGGCGTCGTCGGCGTGCTCGGGGAAGAGCGCGACGCCGATCGAGGCGCCGATGTGGAACTCGGCGTCGGAGATCTCGTAGGGGCGCTCCAGGGCGCTGGCGATGCGTTCGGCGGCCAGCTGGGCGGCGGCGCCGGCGGTGTCGGCGCCCGTGCAGTGCATCAACAACAGGAACTCGTCGCCGCCCTGGCGGGCGAGGACGTCGCCGCCGCGGACCAGCTCCGACACACGGCGTGCCGTCTCGCGCAGCACCTCGTCGCCGGCGGCGTGGCCGAGCGAGTCGTTGACGAGCTTGAAGTTGTCCAGGTCGAAGTAGAGGAGCGCGACGGCTTCGCCGGAGCGGCGGGCGCGCACGAGGTCGCGTGCGCAGCTGCTCTTCGAGCTGCGTGCGGTTGGGCAGGCCGGTGAGCGCGTCGTGGTAGGCGAGGTAGGCGACCTGGGCCTCGGCCCGGCGCCGCTCGGTGACGTCCTCGCCGGAGCGCAGGACCGCGATGATCTCGCCGGCCTCGTTGCGCAGCGCCGAGTTGCGCCAGGCGATCTTGCGGTCGTCGCCGTCCTTGGTGCGGACGAAGGTCTCGAGGCTGTCGCGCGGCGGCTCGACGCCGGAGACCAGGCGGGCGAAGGCGCGGCGGGCGTCGAGGCGGTCGGCGGCGGGCACGACGGCGTCGAACCAGTCGCGGCCGCGGAGGTCGTCTTCGGCGAAGCCCAGCAGCTCGCAGCCCTGGCGGTTGATGAGCTCGACGTGGCCGCGCTGGTCGAGGACGACGACCAGGGTGCTGGCGACCTCGAGGTAGCGCTGCGCGCGGTCGCGCTCCTCGCGCAGGGTGCGCTGGGTGGTGATGGTCCCCGTGACGTCGGCGAAGGTGAGGACGATGCCCGAGCCCGTGCCGCCGGCGGTGTTGAGCGGTCGGGCGTGGATTCGTAGCCACTGGGGTTTGCCATCGCCGTCGATGCGCGTCGAGGTGCCGGCGATGGGCCGGCCCTCCAGCTGGGCGATCGCCGGCAGCGACTCGTCGGGTCCCAGCGCGCGGCCGTCGTGCTCGGCGACGATCTCCAGGTCGTCCTTGAACGGTGCGACGGCGCCGGCCAGCTCGGTGGCCGACAGCTCGAGGATGCGTAGGGCGCTGGCGTTCCAGGACACCGCGCGGCGCTCCGCGTCGGTCACCACCACGCCCTCGTCGAGGCCTTCGACGACGACGCGGCTGAGCTGCTCGGCCGCCCGTGCGGCCTGGCGGGCCCGCTGTTGGGGCCCGAGATCGACGACGAGGCCGCGGCTCTTGAGCTGTCCGGCCTGCTTGCCCTCGCGGCGTCGTTCTCCGAACGGCGCACTGAATCCCCTGCCGTGCGGCATGTCTTCCCCGGTCATCGACGGGCGGGTTCAGGGATTGAGGCGTTTGCAGAACGGCGTGCACGCCCTTGCCGGCTGCATGTCGGCGCGCGAACATGGCCAAATACCCCCGCAAATGGTTGAGCAATCAAGCGGATCTGACCCGACCAGCTTGCATTCGGGAACAGTCGTGGCTATATTGGCCCCGCTCCGACGCGATGGATCGTCTCGAACGATGCCGGACGGCTCTGTCGCCCTGCGGAAGCGCAATGACAGCAGTGGGTTGGAGGGACGGATGAGCGTGAGGGTCATGCCGATAGGTCGCGCTTTGCGACGCCTGAATGTCGCTCTCACGACAGCTACGGCTGCCCTGTTGATGGTGTCGGTGCCGGCCGCTTTGGCGGTGACGTCGACGCCCACGTACGTTCCCGGGGACTTCTTCGGAGTCCAGGGCGCCGACATCGGGCAGTTCCAATCGCCGGGCAGCATCGCCGTCGAGCCGGGGACCCACAACGTCCTGGTCGCCGACACCGCCAACGCACGCGTCCAGGTGCTCGCGCCGAGTGGCAATGGTCTCGCGTACGTGACCTCGTTCGGGACGGGCACCCTGACGGCACCATTCGGATTGGCGATCGATCAGACGTCGGGTGCGATCTACGTCACCGACACCGATGCCGGCACCCCGGTCATCCGGCGCTACACGTCTGACGGCGCGGCGACGCCGACCTACACCCTCGACACGGGCTTCACGAGCCCGGCGATCGTCAGCGCGCACAGCACGCTCGCGGTCGATCCCACGACCCACGATCTCGTCGTCGCCGACACGGGCACGCAGGAGATCAAGCGCTTCGCCGTGGGTGACGGACACCTGATCAGCTCGTTCAACGGCTCGACCTCGGCGGGTGGGCCGTTCACGTCGTTGCGCAGTGTGGCGGTGGGGCCGTCGGGGACGGTGTATGTGGTGGACGAGCCGTATCAGGATGCGGTCTTCATCCAAACCGGCGCCGGACGGGTCGAGCGGTTCGATGCCACGGGCGCGCCGCAGGGCGGACCGTTGCAGGGCGTCGATCAGGCGTCGGCGGTCGTCGCCGACTCCGTCACCGAGTTGGCGGCGGTGGGCTGGTCCAATGCGTTCTTCGTGGCTCCGCGGCGCCTGTCGCTGTTCTCCGCGTCAGACGTGGCGAGCTCGACCCTCGACGTGCCGGCGTCGATCGCGGCCGGCACGGTCGGCTTGGCCTACGACGGCACGGGCTCGCACGACATCTTCGCCCTGATGGATCAGGAGCTCGGCTCGCTCGGCACGCCCGGGGTCCAGCGCTTCACCGCGGCGGACATTCCCGGGGTGGCGGTCGGTCCGACGAGTGCGGTGGGCGAGACGACGGCGCACGTGACGGGCTCCGTCGCGCCCGGCGTCGCATCCGGCGCCGCCACCGTCCACTTCGAGTACTCGTTCGCCGGTGGGACCGACGAGGTCACCGAGGACCACACGGTTCCTGCGGGCGCCGGTGAGACGGCGCTGGCGGAGGACCTGACGCACCTGCGGCCGAACACGACGTACTCCGTTCGCCTTCGCGCCTCCAATGACGACTTCAACGGCGATTTCGCGGTCGTCTCTCCCGCCGCGACGTTCACGACGGGGGCGGTCACGCCCGGTGTCCAGATCGGCGGGGTGACCGACAGGACCGCGAGTGCGGTCGTGCTCAACGGCCACGTCAATCCGTACGGCGCGCAGACCACCTATCACTTCGAGTACGGCGAGACCGCTGCCTACGGGAGCATGGTGCCTGTCGGCGACGAGGACGTGGCCGGCAACGGCTATGCCTTCCGCATCGCATCTCATGGCATCTCAGGCCTAGAGCCGCAGATGACCTATCACTACCGGCTGGTCGCTCACAACGCATCAGGATCGTCGGCCACGCCGGACGCGACCTTCACGACCCGACCCGCCAACGAGCCCGCGCGGGCCTACGAGCAGGTCTCGCCGGTCGACAAGGGTGGCGCGGTCCTCAGCACCTATGGCTTCTATCACGCCCGAGCCGATGGCAATGCCCTTGCCTATCAGACCAAGAACGCCATGAACCTGCCGACCACCCAGGGTGCGCCGCTCGAGTCGCGCTACGCCAGTCGCCGGTCACCTACGACAGGCTGGGATCTCCGGCCGCTCGACGCCCCGCAGGACGCCGTCCCCGTCGCCCAGCTCCTCTCGACGTCGACCATCGCGATGTCCTCGGACTTCTCCCATGCGCTGGTCAACAGCAATCGGAAGCTGGCACCCGGAGGCATTGACGGCGTGGGCAATCTCTATCGCCGCGATGTCGAGACCGGTGCCCTCCAGCTGGTGGCCACCGGCTTGCAATACGGGGTCCTCAGCGGCCCTGCCGGATCGAACATCTACTACGGCGGATCGCCGGACTTCTCCACGATCGCGCTGCAATCCGACACCAAGCTCACGCCGGACGCCAACGCCGGCCTGACCAACATGTACGAGTGGACGGCCGGTCAAGGTCTCCGGCTGATCTCACGGATGCCGGACGGCTCACCTTCGGACGGCTCGGCCGCACTCACCAGCCGCCTCAACCCGCCTGCCCGCAATTTCGTGACGTCCGACGGATCGCAGGTGTTCTTCGCGACGCAGGGTGGCACGGCCGATGGGATCTACCGGACGAAGGACGGCGTGACGGAGCGGATCCTGGATCCCGGCGCACCGGTCGTGGTCGCCGACGTCACGCCCAATGGTCGCTATGTCGTGTACGTCAACAGCCTGACCCGCGACCTGTTTCGGTATGACACCGAGAGCGGTGTGAGCACGTTCATCTTCCCCAACGTCTTTGTCGGCGGCGGCATCGGCTACATGGGGATGAGCGCCGATGGCTCGTCGATTCTGACGACCGGCGACAGCGGCGGAGCGCCCACCGTCTGGCACAACGGTGGCACCCCCACCCCGATCGGCTCGGTGTCGGGGTTTGAGGGTGTGGCGACGTGGGGCGTCGCCGTGAGTCCGCACGGCCGGTACTTCGTCTTCGACACCACCTCGCTCGAGGGTCAGGACTACGACAACTCCGGCTGCCCGGACAATCCCGTCGACGGGCAACACGGTGGCCGCTGTTACGAGGTGTACGTCTATGACATCGAGCAGCACACGCTGACCTGCGCATCATGCCCTGCTGACGGCTCGCGCTCCGCGGGGCATGCCCATCTCGGGCCGGCCACGCTCGAGCTCAGCCTGCGCAGCGGCCGGTTCGTCGACGACGAGGGCCAGGCGTTCTTCACCACGCCCACCAAGCTCGTGGCGGCCGACACCAACGGCAGCAATGACGTGTACATGTACCAGGACGGCGAGGTCCAGCTCATCAGTCCCGGCAAGGGCGACCACAACGCCACGCTCGCCGATGTGAGCGAGAACGGCAGCGACGTGTTCTTCGTCACCGACGAGCAGTTGGTGGGGCAGGATCGCGACGATCAGCTCGACATGTATGACGCGCGGGTCGGTGGCGGCATCGCGGCGCAGTCCAAGCGTGGCGACGAGGTCGCACCCTGCGGCGGTCCCGAGTGCCGTGAGCCGACCGCGGGGCCGACGACCGCTCCGGCAGTGGCGAGCGAGGTCGCGTCCGGCCTGCCTGAGTCCGTCGTGCCGCCCGCCAAGGCGAAGGTCTCGGTGCTGAAGGTCACGACCACCTCGACCCTGCTGCACGTGAAGCTCCGCGTCTCGAGTCGCGGTGTCGTGCGGGTGTCGGGCAAGGCGCTGACGACCCGGTCGGTGGGCGTCGGTCGCGCGGGCACATACACCGTCGAGGCCAAGTGGACCAAGAAGACGCGGTCGTCACGGCGTGCCCGACGACGAGTCAAGGTTGCGGCCAGGGTGTCCCTGACCCCGCCGTTCGGCACCGCAGCGGTCGTCAGGTTCAAGCGGACCCTCGGAAGGTAGGCGGCGAGATGCAGCACACGGAGAACACGAGGCGTACCGCTCGCACAGCATTGTTGATGGCGTTGCTCGTCCTCGCCTGCGCACCGGCGGCGGCCAATGCCGACTTCGGCTTCGATCTCGCCACCGGCGGGCTGAGCACGCCCGACGGCCTCATGTCACGGCAGGCGGGCGAGCACGCCGACCTCAACGTCCGCCTCGAGTTCCCGCGGACGGCCGACAACGTGGCCGACGGAAGCCTTCGCGACGTGGCGGTCGATCTTCCTGCAGGCCTGCTCGGAAACCCGACCGTCGCCGCCACCTGCGACTTCGACCACATCGCCCCCGGCGGCTCGGCGGTTCCCGACTGCCCGGTCGCCTCGCAGGTCGGCATCGCCAACATCACGACAGACCCCGCGATCGGGCGCGACCAGATCAGCGACATTCGCGCCCCCGTCTACAACATGCGCCGTCCGTTCGACGCGCCGGGCCTCTTCGCCATCAACTACCTCGGCGCGATCGTGAAGGTCGTGCCGCGCGTACGGCCCAGCGACTACGGCATCAGCTCAGACACCCTCGGGATCTCCCAGGCCGCGCCGCCGTTCTACGTCGACGTGACGCTCTGGGGGGTTCCTGCCGACCCCTCCCACGATCCGTTCCGGGCCGACGGGGTCACGCACGTGCTCGGTGCGTCCAGCCCCGACACGCGCAAGGCGTTCTTGAGCAACCCCACCGCTTGCTCGGGCAAGCCGGTGACGTTCAACATCTTCGCCGACACGTGGCAGAGCCCAGGCACGTTCATCGGCACGTCCTTCGATCAGGATCGGGCCGGAACGCCGTTCGTCTTCACCGGCTGCGATCGGGTCCCGTTCGACCCGTCGGTCAACGTCCAGCCGCTCTCGCACGTGGCCGACGCGCCGACCGGGCTGAACTTCGATCTGGACCTGCCTCAGAGCGACTCGCCGGACGGCATCGCGACCGCGCACCTGCGCAAGGCGGTCGTGACCTTCCCGGAGGGCATGTCGGTCTCGCCATCGTCGGCGGCGGGCTTGGGGGCATGCGCCCCCAGCGACATCAAGCTCGGGACGAACGAGGATGTCACCTGTCCCAACTCGTCGAAGATCGGGACCGTCGAGATCGATACGCCGGTCCTCGACGAGCCGCTGAAGGGCGACGTGATCCTCGCCGCGCAGAACGACAACCCGTTCCGGTCGCTGGTGGCGCTGTACATCGTGGCCAAGGGGCCAGGGTTCTGGGTGAAGCTCGCGGGCCGCGTCGACCTCGATCCCGTCACCGGCCAGGTGACCACGACGTTCGACAACAACCCGCAAGTGCCGTTCACCCACCTGCACGTCGCGCTGCGCGGTGGATCCCAGGCACCGCTGGCCACGCCGCCCGCGTGCGGGACCTACACGACGCACACCGAGTTGACGTCGTGGGCATCCGATACGCCCGTGAAGATCGACACCCCCTTCACGATCGACGAGCGGTGTGGTGGTCGCGGGTTCGCCCCGTCGCTCAGCGCCGGGTCGACCAACCCGTTGGCCGGTGCCGACTCGCCGTTCTCGCTGACGCTCACGCGCGCCGACGGTGAGCAGTACCTCAAGAACATCGAGGTGGCGCTGCCGCCCGGCCTGCTCGGACGTGTCGTGTCGACGCCGCGGTGTCCGAGCGATCTCGCGGCCATCGGGGCGTGCCCCCCCGAGACCAAGATCGGGCAGACCAACGTCCTGTCGGGGCCCGGCGCGGCACCGCTGGCACTGACCGGTCGCGTCTATCTGACCGGTCCGTACAAAGACGCCCCGTTCGGCCTCTCGATCGTCGTGCCGACGGCCGGGCAGGCCGGGCCGTTCGATCTCGGCGATGTCGTGGTTCGCGCGGCCATCTACGTTGACCGCGACGATGCGCACGTGACGGTCAGGTCAGACCCGCTCCCGACGATCATCCAAGGCATCCCACTCCGGTTGCGTCAGGTCAACGTGACGATCGATCGACCGGGCTTCGTCGTCAATCCCACCGCCTGCGCGCCGGCGACGGTCTTCGTCAACGCCGGGAGCCTCGAAGGTGCGTCGGCCCGCCTGACCGCCCCGTTCACGGTGGCGGGCTGCTCGGCGCTGGCCATGAAGCAGCAGCTGGCCTTCCGTCTGACCGGCAAGACCCAGGTGACCGACGGTACCCACCCGGGGATCACGGCCACGCTGACCGACAGCGGCGGTGGAGCGAACCTGCGCAAGGTCGTGACCAAGTTGCCGCTCTCGCTCGCGTTGGACCCCGACAACGCGCAGGAGCTGTGCAAGCCCGAGCAGCGGCTGGCACGGGCCTGTCCTGTCCGGTCGATCGTGGGACGTGCGCGTGCCACCTCGGTGCTGCCGGATCCGCTGACCGGTCCCGTCTACTTCGTCGAGGCCACCCGGAAAAGCGCGTCCGGCCGGACGATCAGGACCTTCCCGAACCTCTGGATCCCCCTGAGCGCCGACGGTGTGGCGATTGACATCACCGCGGGCTCGGCCGTCGACAGTCTCGGGCGACTCGTGACGACGTTCGACAAGCTCCCCGACGCTCCGATCAGTGGCTTTCAGCTGACCATCGACGGTGGGAAGCACGGGATCATCGCCGTCTCGGGCAAACCGGGCGTTTGTGACAGGAGTCGGGTGATCGACACCCAGTTCACCGGGCAAAACGGCAAGGTGATCGACACGCCTGTGACGGCATCGATCGACGGCTGCAAGCCAAAGGTCAAGAAGGTGTCGGCGACCGCGCGTGCGGTGTCGGTGAAGATGTCTGGAATCGGTGCCGGACGGGTAACCGTGTCTGGCAACGCCGTGGTGAAGGCCACACGAGCGGTCAAGGCGGCCACCGAGGCGACCGTCAAGGCATCGCTCAACGCAAAGGCGCGGGCGCGGCTGCATCGCGCAGGCAAGGTACGGATCACCGTGACCGTCAGGTTTGCCCCTCACAAGGGCCGGAGCGTCACATTCCACAAGACGGTAGCCATTCATCGCTAGGTCACTCTGTGGTCAGGTGAGGGCCCTCGGCGCGTGCTGACTGTCGACACGGGCCGCTCGGTGCGGCGTCCACGATCGTGGCGTCAAGAACTTGTGGTTGTCAATTGGCGTACAAGTGACAAGAAGGAGCCAATTGGCTCTGGCGCCGTTCGCCGAACGCATGTGTACTAATGGAGCCACCGCAGTTTACGAAATGCGCGCACTAAGTGCACGCATCGACTGAATGCGGTGGCGCTCGGGTGGGGCCACGCCGCCGCTAGCGTGAGCAGCGTACGTCCCGCTCGGTCATCTCCATCTGACGCGACGCAACAGCGTTGTGTTGCGTCCAACCGAAGGGATACACATGTTGAAGGTTTCGAAGGTGGGTGTGCTGTTGGCCGTCATGGCCCTCAGCGGCCTGCTGGTCTCGTCGGCCAGCGCAGCAGAATGGCACACGAACGGCCACAAGACGTTCACGAGCACTAATGCGGGCGCGTCGCGCCTGGTGGTGCATGGGCCAAGTGGTCCGGTGCTGGTGGAGTGCGCGTCGTCAACTGGCAACGGCACTTTGCGCGGCCCGACTGTCGCCGGGTCAACGGCATTGGGCATCGCCACGGTGACGCCCGTGTTCGGCGGGCCTTGCACGGTGTCCGGGACGCCCGGCTTCAACGCCAGCTGCAGCCCGGCCTCGCTGAACGCCCTGAGCTACGTGGGCGGAACGACGTTCGCCACCGCCGGCGGTGGTGTCACGACGGGGACGGTCACGAACGTCGACTGCACTGTGGGAGCCGCAGGCACCCAGTGCTCGACTATCACCGGCTCGGTGAGCGCGCACTACATCAACCCGGCGACGCTCAATTCGTCCTCTCCTGGCACGCTGACTGTGACTGGCGCCGGCCAGTCGCTGACCGTGAGCAAGATCGGCGCGGGTTGTAGCGCGATTCCGAACGGCGCCGGCACTTTCGGCAAGCCGGGCTCCGGTTCGACGGTCACGGACATCACGTACACGGTTGACGGACCGAACGCGCCCTGGATCTTCCGGACTCCGTAAGACACCGGGCGTTAGCAGTTGAGTGATGCGGTGGCCCGTCGCGTACGCGACGGGCCACCGCCACATAGTGCCCGCAGCGCGCGATGGTCCACCAGCAATCTGGCGAATAGACCTTTCGCGATTTGCGTTGACTTCAGGAAACGGGAGCGAGTATGATACGGCGCCGGCGGCCGTAGAAACCTCGCCGCAGGCTTGGATCAGTGTCCAAACTTCAATGAGGAGAGGGTTTGATGAGGATGTCTTTGAGGCCGCTGCTGGCGGCTGTGGTGATGGCTGGCGCACTGGGGGTGTCCGTGTCGTCGGCTTCGGCGGCGGCGCCGACCGGTGACTATCTCAACTTCAAGAACTGTCCGTACACGAATACGGCAGTCGATTCGTGTCTGTACTCGAAGGTCACGTCGGGGTCGTTCAAGCTGGGGAATGCCAGCGTGCCGATCACCTCGTCGACGCCGATCGTCTTTCAGGGCGGCTTCGCGGTGGATCCGAACACGTTCTTGACGACGTTCTACCCCGCGGTCGGCGCGGACACGTTGGTCAAGCAGTCGATCAAGGTGCCGGGCGGGCTGATCGGCCTGGTTGACACGGGCGGGTTCTCGGGCCTGCTGATCTCGCTGTTCAACGCGGCGGTCGCGTCGGTCAACGATGTGTACGCCACGGCCGAGTTGGCCGGTTCGCCGAAGTTCGACTACTTCAGCTTCATCATCGGTGCCGGCACGACGCTCGAGCTGCCGTTGCGGATCCATCTGGAGAACCCGTTCTTGGGTCCGAACTGCTACATCGGGTCGTCGACGACGCCGGTCCGTCTCAAGCTGACGGTCGGCACGACGGCGCCTCCGCCGCCGAACTCGCCGATCACCGGCAGCGTCGGCACGATCTCGCAGAACACGGGCGGAACGGTGACGACGGCGTCGGGCGCGAGCCTGGTCGACAACGCGTTCTCGGTCCCGGCTGCGTCGAACTGCGGCTACCTGCTGCCCGACATGCTGGTGATCACGTTCGCGGTCAACCTCAAGGAGGGCCTGCCGGCCGCCGCCGGCAAGAACACGGCGATCATGGGCGGCCTGCTCCAGACGGGCACCCGCACCGCCGTGCAGGCCAGCGTCCACTAGTCCCGCGTGAGGGCTCACCTCGCTCGATGAGCGAGGCCCGCTCATACGCTTGACGAACCGAGGGGGCGCCGAAAGGCGCCCCCTCGTCGTTTCTCCGCAAGGCCGCAAGGCGCACAGAGCGACAGTAAGTGATCAGTAGGAGCCAGCCGGCTCTGGTCGCGTCAGCCGCCGACATGTGTACTGGTTGACGAGCCCAAGCGGGTGGTCGGCCTGGATGGTGGCGCGAGTAGCTGCCCGGCCCCACTCTCCCTGTGCATCTCATCGACTACTCGGGAGGCACCACGTCGCCACGGCCGGTACTGGGGTCACCGCCATGTCGGTCAACGGCTGACTTTGACCAAGATCGGCGCAGGGTGTAGCGCGATTCCGAACGGCGCCGGCACTCTCGGCAAGCCAGGCTCCGGTTCGACGATCACCGACATCACGTTTCAGTTCGATGGCCCCAACGCGCCGTGGATGTTCCGGACTCCGTAAGGGGCGCTGTCCGTCGAAGCACTCCGGCTATTGGACCTTGTGGCCATTGCGTTGACATCAGGAAACAACAGCGAGTATGATAGGGCGCCCGGTCGGCGGCCGGAGGGCCTCGCCGCAGGCTTGGATCAGCGTCCAAATCTCAACGAGGAGAGGGTTTGATGAGCATGTCTTGGAGGCCGCTGCTGGCGGCCGCATCGATGGTCGCTGTGTTGGGGGTGTCGGCCTCGTCGGCTTCGGCATCTGCCCCGACCGGTGACTTCGTCAACTTCAAGAATTGTCCGTACACGAACACGGCAGTCGATTCGTGTCTGTACTCGAAGGTCACGTCGGGATCCTTCACGCTGGGCAATGCCAGCGTGCCGATCACTGCGGCGACGCCGATCGTCTTCCAGGGCGGCTTCTCCGTGGATCCGAACACCTTCGAGACGACGTTCTATTCGGCGGTGGGCGCTGACAGCCTGGTCAAGCAGCCGATCAAGGTTCCGGGTGGGCTGATCGGGCTGGTCGACACGGGCGGATTCTCCGGCCTGCTGATCTCGCTGTTCAACGCGGCGGTCGCATCGGTCAACGACGTCACCGCCACGGCCGAGCTGGCCGGCGCGCCGAAGTTCGACTACTTCAGCTTCATCATCGGTGCCGGAACGACCCTCGAGCTCCCGCTGCGGATCCATCTGGAGAATCCGTTCCTGGGTCCCAATTGCTACATCGGGTCGTCGACGACGCCGGTCCGTCTCAAGCTGACGGTCGGCACGACCGCACCGCCCGCGCCGAACTCGCCGATCACCGGCAGCGTCGGCACGATCTCCCAGAACAGCGGTGGCTCCGTGACGACGGCCAGCGGGGCGACCCTCGTCGACAACGCGTTCTCGGTCCCGGCAGCGTCGAACTGCGGCTACCTGCTGCCCGACATGCTCGTCATCACCACGGCCGTGAACCTCAAGGAGGGCCTGCCGGCCCCCGCCGGCAAGAACACGGCGATCATGACCGGCGACGTCAGCACGGGCACCCGTACTGCCGTGCAGGACAGCGTCCAGTAGGCGAGGAAGACGGCGAGGCTCCTCTAGCACCGCGGAGCCGAAGGGACACAGGGGGCGCCACTCGGCGCCTCCTGTCCCGTCCGCTCCTTCGAGGCGGCACCGGCCGTGGGCCTGGTGTTTCATCGCCCGGCGGGCTGTCCTGGTCGAGTGTGCGTCGGCGACCGGCAGCGGGACTCTCACTGGCCCCGTGCTTGCCGGCCCACGTGAACGCCCTGAGCTCCGCGGGTGGCACGACGATGGCCACCGCGGGCGGCGGGGTCACGACTGGGGCCGGTGCCGGCTGCAGCATCTTCGCCGACGGTCCTGCGACTCTCGGCAAGCCGGGGCCCGAAACGCGAACGCGCCGCCGTACCCGGCCCGCTCCCACGGGGCTGAGTACGACGGCGCGGCCACGACCTTCAAATATGCGGCTTGCCCGGGCCTTGCGACGCCGCTCCCCAACGGCGCACAAGAGCTCGCAGACTGCAAGCACGCTCTTGTGCGCCAGCGGACACCGCCGCAAGGACGGGCCGACTCCGATCTATCCGACCGGCTCCGGCTCAGCGACCACCTCTGGTGGGGCGATCAGCTCCTGAACTGGAACCTTCAACGCTGCCGCCACCTGCATCACCGTTCGCAGGCGCGGCTCGCGCAACCCACGCTCGAGCCGACTGACCTCCGTCGGATGGAGCCCGGCGAAATGCGCGAGCATCTCTTGGGACCAACACCGCTCCTTCCGCAGACGGCGCAGATTGGCGGCAAGCTGGAACTTCGCATCCATCGTGTCTCCTGTCTTCCGCTTGGCCCCGAACCTACGGGTGTGTCCGAGACCTCGGGAGTAGTTTGCCCGATTTTGAGCAGTGAGATACGAAAACGTGTGCAAAGGCTTCAGCGCACCGGACGATGGAGTGGCCCTCGTCGTCACGCCAGATGCCTCGTTCGTCGCACGGTTGAGACCGTAACCCAGCGCCAGCGCTGTTGCCAGGGCTTGCCCAGGTGTTTCGGCGGGCGTTCCTGACCGGGCCCTGCCACTTGGCCCACCCCTCCCATAATGGCGCTTGACAGCCCTGCGCGGGCAGCCGAATTTTAGGATTCAGGACCGTCTGGGTGGACTTGCCGATGTGGTGTGAAGTCCAGCGGTGCAGGAATGTTCCGCCGCTGCGACGGTCTTCACCCGTAAAGCAAATGCTTCAGAGGGGCAGGCTTGCGCGACGGCGATCCTGGGAATGTAGAAGCGCGATGAAACGGCGTCCGGCGGTGACCATCCTCACGGGAGAGCTCGACCTCCAGGCGTCGCGCTCGCTCGGGCAGCGGCTCAACGAGGAGGTCGGCGCGGGCACCACCGCCGCCGACGTCATCCTCGACCTCTCGGCGGTCTCCTTCATCGACTCCAGCGCGCTCGGCGTGATCGTCCAGGCCGACCAGCGCCTCGGTCGCCAGGGCCGTGGCCTGGCCGTCATCGCGCCCGACGGCAGCGCCGCGGCGGCGCTGGTGGAGATGACCCATGTCGACGCGGCGCTGCGCGTCGCGACGACCCGTGATGAGGCCGAGGCCAAGTTGGCCCGGGACCCCTCCACGCCGTCCTGATCCGACCCGCGCGCACCCGCCGGTGTGCGAACTTCTCGTTTCTTGGGTAACAGGGCTGGACGGAGAGCCGGAGCCCTGCAGGAGGGGAACGAATGAGGATGTTCAGGATGCGCCGCGCGTGGGTCGCCGCGGCATCGATCGCGGGTCTGTGCGCGCTTGCGCCGGCCGCCCACGCGGAGTTCGGCGTGTCGAAGTTCGACGCGGGCACGTGCACGAAGAACACCGAGAACGCGGGGGCCGCTTTGCAGTGCACGCGCGACTCGACGCCGGACTTCTGGTACTCGACGGCCGGAGGCCATCCGCAGTGGGGCATCACCGACTTCGCGTTCACCACGACCGGGGCCCTGCTCACGAGGACCACCGATGGCAACGTCAAGGACGTCCACGTCGATCTGCCCGTCGGGTTGAGCATCAACCCAGAGGCGACGCCGCAGTGCACGACCGCGCAACTGGAGGCGTCAGCCTGTCCTCCTGACTCCGAAGTCGGGACCAACTACATCACCGCCATCGTCGCCGGCGCGGACGTCCCGATCAGCACCACCGTCTACAACATGGTCCAGCCCGACGGCATGCCTGCCCGCTTCGGCATGACGGTGCCGCTGGTCGGTGGCCAGATCTACCTCGACGGCGGCGTCGCCTGGGACTCCGACTACCACGAGTCGTTCACCATCTCCAACATCACCGACGCGGTCCCGCTGGCCGAGACGCGCCTGGTCTTCAACGGTCGCGCCGGCGACGGTACGTTCATCACGATGCCCAGCGGCTGCACCGGCCCGGCCCGGACGGGCCTGCAGGTCGATTCCCATCAGGAGCCGGGCAAGTACCTGTCCTACGAGACGTTCACCCCGATCGGGGCCAGCGGCTGCGGTGACCTGCCGTTCTCCCCCACGGTGGGCGTCGCGGTCGACACGCCGGTCGCCGGCGCGCCGTCGGGCGTGACGATCGACGTCGGGCTGCCCCACAACCCCAACGGCAAGGACAAGCCCGACACCGCGACGCTCAAGGACGCGCACGTGACGCTGCCCGAGGGCATGACGATCAACCCGTCGGCCGCGACCGGCCTGGAGGCCTGCACCGACGACCAGCTCGGCAAGGGCACGACGCGCGCCGTCAGCTGCCCCGCCGCATCGGCGATCGGCAGCGTCGACTTCGAGACGCCGGTGCTCCCGGCAGGCTCCTTGAAGGGCACGGTCTACCTCGGCCAACCGCTCAGCGGCGACCCGCAGTCGGGTGACGAGTACCGCATGTTCTTGGTCGCCGACTCGCCGCGCTATGGCCTCTCGGTCCGGCTCGTCGGCCACGTCGTCGCCGACCCACAGACCGGCCGGCTGACCGCGTCGTTCACCGACAACCCGCAGGTCCCGGTCAGCCTCGTGCGCGTCGCGCTGCGTGGTGGCGATCGCGCGACGTTGGTCAACCCGCCCGCCTGTGGCAAGGCGACGATCACGGGGAGCTTCACCTCGTGGGGCGGCCAGACCGCGACGGCGACCAACGACGTCACGATCGACCAGGGCTGCGAGCGCGCGGGCTCCTTCGGACCGGGCCTCGCGGCGTCGGTGTCCGACACGCAGGCGGGCAAGAGCCCGTCGTTCGCGCTGGCGGTCACGCGCCCCGACGGCGACCAGGCGCTGCAGCGCATCGACGTGTCGCTGCCGCAGGGCCTGCTGGCCAAGCCCGCCGGGATCCCGCTCTGCGACGACGGCCAGGCCGCGGCGGGGACCTGCCCGGAGGCGAGTCGGATCGGCTCGATCGACGTCAGCGCCGGCGCCGGACCGAGCCCCTTCGGGCTGGGCGGTCGCGTGTACCTGACCGGACCGTACGGCGGCGGGCCCTATGGGCTCTCGATCGTCGTCCCGGCGGTGGCGGGTCCGTTCGACCTCGGGCTCGTGGTCGTGCGCGCATCGGTCCAGCTGGACCGCAACGACGCCCACGTGCGCGTGCTCAGCGATCCGCTGCCGACGATCGTCGACGGCGTGCCGCTGTTGCTGCGCAGCGCCAAGGTGACGATCGACCGGCCGGACACGATGCGCAACCCGACCTCGTGCGGACCGCTGAGCATCGGTGCGACGCTGACGTCGATCGCCTCACTGACCGCTTCGCCGACGGCGCCGTTCGCGGCCACCGGCTGCGACAAGCTGGCGTTCTCGCCGAAGACCGAGATCGCGCTGACCGGCGCGACGCAGACGACCAACGGCAAGCACCCGGGTGTGGCCTCGACGGTGACCCAGGCATCCGGCCAGGCCAACATCCAACAGGTCCAGGTGACGCTGCCGCTGTCGCTGGCGCTCGATCCCGACAACGCCCAATCGCTCTGCGAGTTCGCCGACGGGCTGCGCGGCGTGTGCCCGCAGACGTCGGTGATCGGCAGCGCGACCGCGCGGACGCCGCTCCTGGACCACCCGCTGAGCGGCAAGGTGTACTTCGTCAAGGGGGTGAGGACCGATCCCAAGACCGGCCGTCAGATCAAGACGCTCCCGACGTTGTTGGTGCAGTTGCGCGGCGACACCGCGCTCGACCTGCGCGCGACGACGGCGGTGGACGCCAAGTCACGGCTGGTGACGACCTTCGCGCCGATCCCGGATGCGGCGGTGTCGAGCTTCAAGCTGACGCTCGCCGGTGGCAAGCACGGGATCCTCGTGGTGACCAACCGTGACGGCATCTGCACCGGCGCGCAGAAGGCCGCGCTGGTGGCGACCGGCCACAACGGCAAGCGCGCACCCTCGACGGTCACGCTGGGGACGCCGTGCGCGGCGGCGCCGAAGCTGTCGGGCGTGCGCGCGTTGAGCGGTGGCCGTGTGCGCGTCGCGGTCAAGGCCAAGGCCGCCGGGCGTGTGGTGCTGCGCGGCGCCGGCGGGCGACTGGCCTCGTGGTCGCACGCGATCCGCAAGGGGCAGACGCTGCGCGTGACGCTCAACCCGTCCAAGAAGACGCGGACGTCGCTGGCCCGCGGACGGCACATCAGCGAGCGCGTCAGCGCGAAGCTCACCGTGAAGGGCAAGGGCCCGGCGACGGCGCGCAGCAAGGCCGTGCGGCTGCGCCGCTGAGGCGCTGAGCGCTGGTTCCTACGGTGCGGTGGCGCTTGCCTGGGCCAGGAGGCCGGAGGCGAGCGCACCGCTGCAGTCGGCGAGCACGTCGAGCGCGTAGCCGCCCTCTTGGACGACGCAGATCGGCAGCCCCCGCGCCGCGAGCAGCCGGCCGATGTCGGCGAAGATGTCAGGATCGAAGCCCCAGGTGCCATACGGCTCGCCCACGACCGTGTCATAGCCCAGTGACACCACCAGCACCCGGGCGACCCGCGTCAGGGCGTCGAGCGACTCGTCGACGGCGTCGAGGTAGGCCTCGGGCTCGGGCGTGTCGCGGAACTCCACCAAGCGCTCACGGCCGGTGCGCGGGAGCGCGGGCGCTGCCGACGCGGGGGCGACCGGCCCGGCGTGCAGCGAGTGGAGCACGACGTCGTCCATGCCGGCGACGATCGCCGAGGTGCCGTTGGGGTAGTGCAGGTCGAGGTCGAGGATGCCGACCGGTCCTGCCCCCGCCTCGCGCAGCGTGTGCGCGGCGGCAGCGGCGGTGTTGAGGCAGCAGTGGTGGCCGAGGAACCGGGGACCGGCCAGGTGGCCCGGGGAGCGGCAGAGGGCGTAGGCGAAGCGCGCGCCGCCGGCGACGTGCCGAGCCGCGCTGATCGCCGTGCGCACCGCCTCGCCGGCGCCGGCGACCAGGTCGGCCCCCACCGGGACCTGACGCTCCGGGTCGTGCAAGGCCACCAAGTACTCGAGGTCGTGGATCGCGAACAGCGTGCGCTCGACGTCGGCGTCCGCCGCGCCGGAGCCGACCGCGCGTACGCCGGGATGGCGGCGCAGGCCCGCCTCCACGAGGCCCACCCGCCGACGGCCGTCCTGACCCGGTGCGGAGAGGCCGTCGTCCAGCAGCCACGGCGCGTCGCCGTCGATGACGCCGCCTCGTTGGCGCACCATCACCAGGCCGGTCGCTCCCCGCGCGCGTCGCGTCGGCTGGTCGATCGACAGCGTGCTCATCGCGGCCCCTCCAGGCCGAGCCCGCGCGCGCTGCGGTCCAGCAGCGTCTGGACGACGCGCTCGACGTGGTCGCCGCGATCACGCTCCATCGCCCAGTGCGCGAGGTGCTTGAGGTAGAGGGCCAGCGGGCTCACGTCGAGCCGCTCGACCGCGAGGCGCAGGTGCTGGCGGTAGAGCTCGGACTGGATGACCGCGAAGCGGTACTCGGGATCGTCGGCCGGCCGGCCGTGCTGGACGTGGTTGCCGGTGCTGCGCCGGGCCCGGGCGCGGACGAGGTCCCAGCCGACGCTTTGCCGGTCGCGCAGGAGCTTGGGCTGGTCGAACTCCATCGGCCGTGCGGCCGGGTAGGGCAGGAAGTAGCCCAGTGCGATCTGCGGCGCCATGCGCTCCGGCGTCGGATGTCGGCGCCGCAGCTCGAGCGTCACCGGATCGGCGTCCATGCGCTCGTCGAGCCACTCGATCAGATCGTCGATCAGCAGCGCGCCCTCGCTGGAGGCCAGCGCTCGCTTCTGCCGCGCGACCATGGCGTTGAAGATGTCGTGGGTGGGGTGCAGGCTCCCGTTGCCGTTGGGCACCAACTCGTCCATCAGCTTGCGGCGACAGCTGACGTGGCCGACCCACTCCGTGCCGCAGATCTGCATCGAGGTGATGTCCTCGAGGTCCGGTGCCGCCATCCAGTAGGCGAGCGCTCGCATGTGCTGCGTGGTGACGCCGTCGGGGCGCACGAGCGGGAACTCCTCGAAGCCCTCCAGTCCGGTGGCGTAGATCACCACGCCGTCGTCGCGGCGCTTGAAGCGGCCGTCGGCCAGCCCGGAGGCCGTGAGCTCGGCGGCGTCGACGAGGAAGTCGGACTCGAAGAAGACGCGGTCGAAGGCGACCCCCAGGCGGGCGAGGGTCTTGCGCTGCCCGGCGATCACCCACGCGCGCGTCTTGTACCAGAGCTCGAGCGTGTCGCGGTCTCCCTGCAGGACACGTCGCAGGAGCTCGTCGGCGTCGTCATGGCGCATCGTCAGCTCGCGGGTCTGGGAGTCCTCCGGGAACTCGATCTCGCTCCCGGCGACCGTGCCGGAGGCGGCGACGTAGTCGGCGTAGCAGATGCCGACGAAGTGGTCGCTCTTCTCGCCGCCGCCGTCGGACCAGCCGCCGGCGTGGCGGCCGCTCTGCGCGACGCCGGCCATGGCCTCGCCCATGCTGCGACCGGCGTCGGAGATCAGGCTGCGCCGCTCGACCTGCCCGCCGGCCTGGGTCAGCGCCGAGGCGATCGCGTTGCCGATCGCCAGGTTGCGCAGGTGGCCGACGTGCAGGGCCTTGGTCGCGTTGGCGTCCCAGAACTGCACCGAGTAGCGGCGGCCGCCGGCGAGGTCGGAGAGCGAGGCCTCGGCGCTGCCGCCGGCCTCGAGGTTGCCGCCGGTGGACTCGATCCAGCTGTCGGTCAGTCGGACCTCGACGCCGTCGCGCTCGCGCTTGACGGCGGCCACCCACGGCTCGGCCTCGAGCCGGTCAAGGACCGTGAGCGCATCCGGGTCTTCCTGCCAGTTGGTGATGCGGGGCACGAGCTTCAGGTCGAAGCGGCGTGGGCGCCGGGGTGCACGTCCGGCCCAAGGTGCGGGCGCGCCTTCCCGCGGTGACGAGAATTTCAGATAATCAAAGAGGTTGACCGCCATTTGGACCCTGAGAGGACTACTACCTGGCTGCGACCCCCAGGTCAACTCTGGGTCAGGACATCTGCGCCGAGCCCATGACAAAGCGATCAGCCCATGCCAAGTGGCTCTTGTGAGGACCTTCTCGCGTCGGATAGAAACTGCGTATACCGCCGCTGACCGACCCACCAGACAGCACCTGGCGGTCGGCGGCATGTATCTGCGCACCTGTGCCCTAATCGGTGAAGGGACCGGATTAGTAATCCGGGCATCAGGGTTCGAGCCCCTGCAGGTGTATAGGACGGAAGGCAGTTTGCGGGGACGAGCATCGCGGGACGCGCGCGCTCGTCCCCGTCGTCCTTTAACGACAAATGCGAGTTGCCCCAAATGCGCATCGCCCGGGCGCAGGAGCCTGCGCCCGGGCGACCCGCGGAGCTACTTCGCGCCGAGCCGGAAGGCGACCAGCGCCGGCGTCTGGCCCTGGGCGGCGGCGAGGCCGCCCGCCCCGATCACCGTGTCGCCGCTGACCGCGACGCCGGTGTTGGAGTTGGCCGGGAGGCTCGCGTTCCAGACGGTGTCTCCCGTCTTGGTCGACAGCGCGAAGATCTGGCCGTCGAACGTCGTGGCGAAGACGAGGTCGTTGGCCACCGTCGTCGCTCCGTAGGCCGGGGACTGGAAGACCTGGTCCCACTTGATCTTGCCCGTGTCGAGGTCGATGGCCACGATCTCGCCCGTGTTGCTCTGGCCACTGCCCTGGAGGGCGCTGCCCGAGAACGTCGCGGAGTTGTTGATGACCGGCACGTAGACCATCTTGCCGTCGCTGGCCATCGGGGCGATCACGCCACCGAGGACGCCCGGGTAGATCTCGCCGCCCTGATCGAGCTTGGAGTACTGCCCCTTCATCGCGAGCAGGCCGTCCTTGTCGTGGCCGTTGTGCTGGCCGACCGGGCGCTTCCACAGCAGCTTGCCGGTCTTGCGGTCGACGGCGATGACGATCCCGCCCTTGCCCGCTCCGATCACGGCGGACTTGCCCTTGACCTTGGTCAGGATCGGCGGGTCCTGCAGATCCCAGTCATAGATGTCGTGCGGCGTGAGCTGGAAGTACCACTTCAGCTTGCCGGTCTTGGCGTCCAGCTTGACCAACGAGTTGGTGTACAGGTTGCGGCCCGGCCGGCTCTTGCCCCACGGGTACTCGTCGTTGCCCGGCCACGGACCGGGGTTGCCGACCCCGAAGTAGATGCCGCCCTGGGTGTCGAACGCGGGGGCGTGCCACAGCCCGCCGCCGAGGTTGATCTTGGTGTTCTTGGGCGCCCACGTCTTGGTCGGGGCGGTGTCGAAGCTCCAGACGCGCTTGCCGGTCTTGGCGTTCAACGCCCAGAGGATGCCCTTCGTGCCCTCGTTGTAGAACTTGGTGTTGTTGCCCGGCACGGTTGACACGTACACCAGGCCGTGGTGGTAGCCGGGCGTCATGTCGATGCCCTCTTCGTCGTTGCGGATCAGCTTCTGCGACCAGATCTCGCGGCCGGTCTTCTGATCCAGGGCGAACGCGCCCTCCGCGGTGGCGCCGAAGACCCGCCCGCCGCCGACCACGATGCCGTTGGGTCCCTGATCAGGCGAGTTGTACTTCTTGCTCCAGAGCACCTCGCCGGTGCGCAGGTCGATGGCGTCGACGTTGGACTCGAGATCCTGCGAGTAGACCACGCCACCGGCGATGACCGGGATCGAGGCATACGAGCCGTACTGGCTCTTGGCCGTCAGCGCGATCGTCCACGCCGACTTCAGCTGCGACACGTTGGCGCTCGTGATCGACCCGCCGGCCGAGCGCGTGTTGGACAGGTCGTTGTTGGAGTAGCCCGAGCCCGTCAGCGAGGCCTTGGCCCCCGTGTCGGGCTTGGAGCCCGATGGTGCGGCGTTGGGCGTCGACGTCGCGGTGGTCTCGGACTTCGGCTTGTCCGAGGACCCGCAGGCCGACAGCGCGACGATCAGCACGATCGACAGCGCGACCAGCAGCACGGCTCTCGGGGTCCTCCACATACGCTCGAACATCAGCTCGCCTGCTCCTCTCGAGCCTGTGTCAGCTCGTCGATGATCTCGTCTTCCACGCGGCAGGTCGCCGCGATCAACAGCTCGAACAGATCGGCGCTGAACTCCGCCGGCAGATCGACGGCCGCGCCGCGCGCGAGATAGCGGGCTCGCACCTCGACGACGCGGTCGGGCTGCATCATCGGGATGCCGTGCGCGCTCTTGTAATGCGCAACCGCCCGGCAGATGTCAAAGCGCTCACCGAGCAGTTGCGCGATCTGATCGTCGATCCGGTCCAGCCGGCCGCGATACCTCTCCAGGTCACTCATGCCGCATGCTCCTCCAGGAGTCCTGTCGCGAAGGCGTGGCTACAGTCGGCCAGGGTCTCCAGCGCGTAGCCGCCTTCTTGGATGACGCAGATGGGGAGGCCGGAGGCCGCCAGCAGCCGTCCGATCTCCGAGAAGATGTCGGGCTCGAAGCTCCACGAGCCGTGGGGGTCGCCGGCGACGGTGTCGTAGCCCAGCGAGAGCACGAGCACGCGGGCCGAGCGCGCGAGCGTGGCGATCGAGGCGCCGACGGCGTCCAGGTAGGTCGCGGCGTCGGGGACCGTGCGGAACTCGACCAGCGCCTCGCGCTCGGTGCGTGGCAGCACGGGATCCTCGGGCGCATTGGTGACCGGCCAGGCGTGCAGTGAGTGCAGCTGCGCGTCGTGCATCGGCGCGACGATCGCCGAGGTGCCGTTGGGGTAGTGCAGGTCGAGGTCGAGGATGCCGACCGGGCCGGCGCCGGCCTCCAACAGCGTCTGCGTGGCGGCCGCGGCGGTGTTGAGGTAGCAGTAGCCGCCGAGCCAGGCGGGGCCGGCGTGGTGGCCGGGTGGGCGGCACAGCGCGTAGGCGAAGCGCGCCCCGGCCGCCACGCGCTGGGCCGCGGTGATCGCGGTCCGCACGCCCTCGTGGGCGGCGGCCACGAGGCCGGCGCCGACCGGGATGTCGGGCTCCAGCCCGGGCGCGGTGAACGCCGGCATCAGCGCGGGCTCCTGCTCTTGGCGGCGGACGCGTCGCAGCGCGTCGAGGTAGGTCACCTCGTGCAGCGCGCCGAGCACCCGGTCGACGTCGGCGTCGGAGGCGTCGGCCTCGACGGCGCTGACGCGCGCGTGGCGCCAGAGCCCCTCTTCGAGCGCCGCGAGCCGGCGGTCGTGGTCGTGGCCGCGCATCCGCCGGCCGCCGTCGACGATCCAGGGGGCGGCATCGTCGCCGTCCCGGCGACGCTGGGTCACCATCACCAGCTGGGTCACGTCACACGAGCTCCCGGCGCAGTCGCCCGCCGATCGTGCCGAAGTCGTTGCGCAGGTAGAAGCGCCGCGTCGCCTCCAGATGCGGCCAGCCGTCGCGCGGGACGCCGACCTCGATCCGCGTGACCTGGCGCTGCCGCGCGGCCGTGACGAGCGCGTCGACCAGCCCGTGGCCGACCGCTTGGCTGCGCCAGTCACGGTGCACCCACAGATCCTGGATCAGCGCGTAGCGACCCGGGATGTGGATCGCGATCTGCCAGCTCGCGGCGAGCATGCCGACGATCGCGCCGCCGGCGTCGGCCAGGAAGACCTCGCCGACGTCGCGATCGGCGATCAGCGTGCGGGCGGCTGCCTCCATCGCGTCGGGTGCCGGCGGCGTCGCGTTGAGCTCGCGCAGCAGGGCGCGGGCGGCAGCGGCGACGACCGGCGCCTCTTCGGGGGAGGCGGGCCGAACCTGCCATCGCCACGCCGCCGCAAGCGACGCGGATGGCTCGACATCGGTGCGGTCGCTCATGTCGACGCCACGGTCGCGGTGGGCTCGATCTCGACCTTGAACGCCTCGGGCGCGGCGCTGCCCGTCATCGCCTGGGCGATCGCCGCCATCGGCGCGCGCGCCTTGAGCAGGATCTCGTCGAACTCCTCCTCGGGGTCGGACTGCATGACGATCGCGCCGCCGGCGCCGATCGTCGTCGCGCCGGGGCGCAGCACGATCGTGCGGATGACGATGTTGAGGTCGACGGTGCCGTCGGCGCCGAAGTAGCCGATCGCACCGGAGTAGACGCCGCGCGCGACGCGCTCGATGTCGTCGATGATGCTCATCGTGCGCAGCTTCGGGGCGCCGGTCATCGAGCCGCCCGGGAAGCACGCGCGCACGCACTCGACCGGGGTGCGGTCGGCTTCGAGCCGGCCCTCGATCGTCGAGACGAGCTGGTGCACGGTCGGGTAGGTCTCGACCACCATGTACTCGGGGACGCGCACGCTGTCGATCTCGCAGACGCGCCCGAGGTCGTTGCGCAGGAGGTCGACGATCATCAGGTGCTCGGCGAACGTCTTCTCGTCGGAGAGCAGCTCGGCGCGCAGCGCCGCGTCGGTCGCGGGATCGGCCGCGCGCGACGCGGTGCCCTTGATCGGGCGGGCCTCGACGCGCCGGTCGCGATCGACCGAGAGGAAGCGCTCGGGCGAGGAGCTCACGATCGCCAGCTCGCCGAGCTTGAGGTAGGCGGCGAACGGCGACGGGTTCTTGCGGCGCAGCAGTTGGTAGAGCGGGAAGGGATCCGGGCTCGCCGTCGTCGAGATCTGATCGGTCAGGCAGACCTCGTAGGACTCGCCGGCGGCGAGCGCCGCCTGGCTGCGGGCGATGTCGGCGAGGTACTGCGTGCGGCCGCGGCCGACGCGGAAGAGCACCGGCTCCTCCGGCGCCTCGGCGGTCTGCGCCGCCGCGCTCATGTCGGGCGGCGGCGCGGCGAGGGCCTCGTGCACAGCAGCTTCGGCCTCGTCGAGCCAGCGGCTCGCCGCGCCACCGTCGTCGGCGCCCGTCAGACGCGAGCAGGTGCGTGCGGTGATGAACGTGGTCGACGGCGACGACGCGGTTGGCGAACATCATCACCGCGTCCGGGATGTCGGAGCGATGGACGTTGGGCGAGCCGCAGTCGGCCTTGCACTCGTAGCCGAGGTAGCCGACGTAGCCGCCGATCAGCCCGGCGGCGATGCCCTCGGGCGGCTCGATCTTGGCGTGCGGCGATGCTCGCGGTCGAGGACGTCGAAGATCGAGTCCGTCTCGACGGTCGTCCTCGCTCGCGCGTGTAACTGTGACCTGGCCCGCCTCGATGTCGTAGTGCAGCAGGCACTCCTGCGGCGCCGGTGCTCGTGCCGAGGTAGGAGCTCTGCGCCAGGCGCGTCGGCGCGTCGGCGCTGTCGAGCCAGAACGCGTACTCGGCGGCCCCGAAGAGGCGCTGGAAGAGCGAGCTCGGTCGGCGGCTCGACGTCCAGCGTGCGAACGTGCAGTTCGAGGCCAGTGCGGCCAGTCTCGCGGGTCGGGCGTGGCGGGCGCGGACTCGGGAGCGGGCGGCCGGCGCGGCTGACGCCGGCGACCGGGCCGATGCTCGCGGGCCATGTCGTAGAAGTTCTTGACGATCGCGCGGCCGTGCTCTGAGGCGATCGACTCGGGGTGGAACTGCACGCCCCACAGCGGTCGGCGCGTGTGCTCGATCCCCATGACCACGCCGTCCTCGGTCCACGCGGTCACGCGCCCCTCCGGACCGAGCGGACCGGTGACCGCCAGCGAGTGGTAGCGGACGACGGAGAAGTCCTGCGGAACGTCGGCGAAGAGCCCGGTCCCGCTGTGCTGCACGTGGCTGAGGCGACCGTGCATCGCCTCGGGCGCGGTCTCGACGATCCCGCTCAGCACGTAGCCCAGGCCCTGGTGGCCGAGGCAGACGCCGAACACCGGGATCTCGCTGGAGCGCAGGATGTCGGAGCAGACGCCGAAGTCGTGCCAGCGGTCCGGCCGGCCCGGGCCGGGCGAGAGCACGATCGCGTCGAAGTCCCAGCGCTCCAGCACGCGCCAGGAGACCATGTCGTTGTGGACGACGATGGGCTCCTCGCCGCTGACGTCGGCGAGCAGGTGGAAGACGTTGTAGGTGTAGGAGTCGTAGTTGTCGATCAACAACGTGGTCATCAGGACGGCCTCCAGTCCGAGACCCCGCGCGCTGCGGTCCAGCAGCGTGTGCACGACGCGCTCGACGTGCTCGCCGCGGTCGCGCTCCAAGTGCCAGCGCGCGAGGTGCTTGAGGTAGAGCGCGAGCTGGGTGACGTCGAGCCGCTCGACGGCCAGCCGCAGGTGCTGGCGATACAGCTCCGACTGGACGACCGCGAAGCGATACTCCGGGTCGTCGGCCGGTCGGTCGCGTGTCGGTCTTGATGGCGCCGCGGCGGGCGCGGGCGCGCGACGAGGTCCCAGCCGACGCTGTCGTTCTCGCGCAGGAGCTGCTCGGGCTCGAAGTCGATCGGCCGCGCGACGGGGTAGGGCAGGAAGTAGCCGAGCGCCACCTGCGAGGCGATGCGCTCCGGCGCGGGATGGCCGAGGCGCAGCGCGCGCCAGGCTCGGCGACCTCGTCGATGCGCTCGTCGAGCCACTCGATCAGGTCGTCGATCAGCAGCGCGCCCTCGCTGGAGGCGATCGCGCGCTTCTGGCGGGCGACCATCGCGTTGAAGATGTCGTGGGTCGGGTGGATCCCGCCGTTGCCGGGCTGCGTCAGCTCGTCCATCAGCTTGCGCCGGCAGGTGACGTGGGCGACCCACTCCTCGCCGCAGACCTGCATCGAGGTCATGTCGCTCGAGGCCGGGCGCGGCCATCCAGTAGGCGAGCGCGCGCATGTGCTGCGTGGTCACGCCGTCGGGGCGTACGAGCGGGAACTCCTCGAAGCCGTCGATCCCGCTGGGGTAGACGACGACGCCGTCGTCGCGCCGCTGCAGGCGTGCCGTCGCGCAGGCCGGAGGCGGTCAGCTCGGCCGCGTCGGCGAGGAAGTCGGACTCGAAGAAGACGCGGTCGAAGGCGACGCCGAGGCGGGCGAGCGTCTTGCGCTGCCCGGCGATGACCCAGGCGCGCGTCTTGTACCAGAGCTCGACGCGTCTCGCGGTCACCGAGCAGGACGCGGCGCAGCAGGTCGTCGGCGTCGTCGCCGCGCAGCGTCAGCTCGCGGGTCTGGGAGTCCTCGGGGTACTCGCCGCTGTCACCGGCGGCCGGGATCGCCGTCGCGGCGACGTAGTCGGCGTAGCAGATGCCGACGAAGTGATCGCTCTTCTCGTCGCCGTCGGGCCAGCTGTGGGCGTGGCGGCACGCCGGCCATCGCCTCGCCCATGCTGCGGCCCGCGTCGGAGATCAGGCTGCGCCGCTCGACCTGCCCGCCGGCCTGGGCGAGCGCCGAGGCGACGGCGTTGCCGATCGCGAGGTTGCGCAGGTGGCCGACGTGCAGGGCCTTGGTCGCGTTGGCGTCCCAGAACTGCACCGAGTAGCGCTGTCCGTGCGCGAGGTCCGAGAGCGTCGCCTCGGCGCTGCCGCCGGCCTCCAGGCCGGCGCCGACGGTCTCGATCCAGCCGTCGTCGAGGCGGATCTCGATGCCGGAGGGGTCGCGCGTGACCGACGCCACCCAGGGCTCTCGCTCGATCTGCTCAAGGGCGCTCACCGCCGCGGGGTCCTGATCCCACGCGGGTGAGCGCGGGAAGAGCTTGAGGTCGAAGCGCGGCGTGGGGGCGTCGTGGCGATCGTGCGGCCCACGAGGGCGCTCGCCTCACCGTCCGCGGGCGGCCCTTCCAAGAAAGTCAAAAATATTGTCTGCCATGTCAAACTCGGCGGCGAGTGTGGCAGCGTGGAAGGCATTGGACAACAGCCAATGTCGATAAATTTCTGCACTAGGCCAAGTGGCGAAGCGGTTTCAAACGCTGATGGCGTATCTGCCAACTGGCTCTTGTGGGGCCGTCGCTCGGCAGCAGATACAACTAGGCCACAGCAGCGAGACGGCGGGCATCGCCGTATTTCCCGTGCACATTTTGTGTACACGTTTTTTTATGAGTGAACGAGCCCGGCCGGCGGCTGATGAAGAGAGGAAAGGACGTCGGATGCACTCCAGGCGGCGATGACGGCAGATGCGGGCGCAGCGGGCAACGGCGCCCGGCGCTGCCGCCCGGACCGCGGATGCCGGCTCCGATGCAGGCCTGGCAGTGGACGCGAAGTCCACTGCCCTTCCTCGACAGCTGCCGCGCCGCTACGGCGACACCTTCACGCTGCGCATGAGCCACTCGGGCACCTGGGTGGTGCTCTGCGATCCGGAAGACGTCAAGCGCGTCTTCACGGCCGACCCCGTGCAGATGGGCGTGGCTGAGGCCAACGCCGTGCTCGGGCCCGCTGCTCGGGCGTCGGTCGGTGATGCTGCTCGACGAGCCCGAGCACCTCACGCGGCGCAAGCTGATCCTGCCGCCGTTCCACGGTCGGCACATGGACACCTATGCCGACATGATGAGCGACATCGCGCGGCGCGAGGTCGCCCGTTGGCCGGTCGGCGAGCCGTTCGAGCTGTGGCCGCGGATGCAGACGATCACGCTCGAGGTGATCATGCGCATCGTCTTCGGCGACGTCGGGCACGAGCGCCTCGACGACATCCGCACGTCGATCGAGCAACTGACCGCATGGCTCAACGACCCGCGCCGCCTGGCGGTGCTCTCGGTGCTCGGGCCGCGCTGGATCGCCAGCGACCGCGGCTTTCGCCGCGCGCGCGGGCGCGTCGAGCAGGCGGTGCTGGCCGAGGTGCAGCGGCGCCGGACCGAGGGCACCGACGAGGTCGGCGACGACATCGTCTCGCTGCTCGGGCGCGCGCGGTATGAGAACGGCGCGCCGCTGACCGACCAGGATCTGGGCGACGAGCTGATCACGCTGCTCTCGGACGGGCCGACGTCGACCTCGCTGGCCTGGGCCTTCGAGCGGCTGCTGCGCCATCCCGAGAAGCTCGAGCGCCTGCGCGAGGAGATCCACGCCGGCGAGCAGGACGAGTACCTGGACGCCGTGATCAAGGAGACGCTGCGCCTCTGCCCGCCGGTGCCGGTCGTGGTCCGGCGGCTGCGCGAGCCCGAGCTGCTGGGCGGCCACCTGATCCCGGCCGACACGGTCGTCGCGCCGTCGGTCTACCTGATACATCGCCGCGAGGACGTCTATCCGGACGCCGGCAGCTTCCTGCCCGAGCGCTTCGTCGGCAAGGCCACCGGCACCTACACGTGGATCCCGTTCGGCGGCGGCGTGCGTCGCTGTCTGGCCGCGAGCTTCGCGATGCAGGAGATGAAGCGGGTGCTGCGGATCGTGATCGGGGAGGTCGACCTGCGGCCGGCCGGGACGCGCTCGGAGGGGGTCGCGCGCAGCTCGATCGCCTTCGTCCCCGACCGGCGAGCGCTCGCGGTGGTGGGGGCTGCATGAGTGGCGCCGCCGACCTCTTGGTCGTCGGCGCCGGCGCCAAGGCCGCCGCCGTCGCGGCGAAGGTGGATGCGATCAACCGCCTCGGGCACGGGCCGATCTCGGTGACGATCGTCGAGGGCGTCGAGCCCGCCGCGTCGTGGAAGGGCCTCAACGGCATGACCTCGGGCGACGAGCCGCTGGCCGTCACGCCGATCAAGGACGTGGGGTTCCCGTACGAGAGCGCCAAGGCGTTCGGCGACCTCGGGCCGGAGATCGACCGCGCGGTGATGGCGCTCTCCTGGCAGCAGTACCTCGTCGGCCGCGGCGGCTGGGCGCGCTGGGTCAACGCCGAGACGCCGGC
Source organism: uncultured Conexibacteraceae bacterium (assembly GCA_963731005.1). Classification (GTDB taxonomy): domain Bacteria; phylum Actinomycetota; class Thermoleophilia; order Solirubrobacterales; family Solirubrobacteraceae; genus Baekduia. The sequence goes on from CAVSTZ010000002.1 coordinate 1,269,525, forward strand.
GATCCGCCATCGCGACTACGGCGGCTATCTGGCGTGGGTGCTGTCGCGCGCGACCACGGGCGTGCGGATCGTGCGCGGGCGCGTCTCCCAGGTGGGCTTCGCCGAGGGCGGCGACCGCTGGACCGTCGAGGTCGAGGGCCGCGACGGGCCGGAGCGTCACGAGGGCCACGCGCTGCTGCTCACCGGTCCGGGCGTCCACCGCCATCTCTCGCACGATCCCGAGGCCGCGCCGCGGATGTTCCACTGCGACAGCAAGCGCGGAGACTTCCTGACCCGCGTGCCGGCCGAGGGCCGCCCGGAGATCGCGATCGTCGGCGGTGGCGAGAGCGCGCTGAGCTGCCTGGTCTTCCTGCGCCGCCACCGGCCGAACGCGCGGCTGACGGTCTACACGCCGACGCTGCCGATGAGCCGCGGCGAGAGCTTCTTGGAGAACCGCGTCTTCGCCGATCCCGACTGCGTCGGGTGGAGCGCGCTGGAGCTGTCACAACGGCGGCTGTTCGTGCGCCAGTGCGATCGCGGCGTCTTCGATCCCGGCGGCCTGTTGAACATTGCCTACGACGACCACTGTCGCTTCTTGACCGGTCGCGTGGTGCACGTGGCCTCGGTCGGCGACGGCAGCGGCGTGTCGGTGGACTACGCCTCGCCCGAGGGACCGAGCGTCGACACCTATGAGTTCCTGGTCAACTGCAGCGGCTTCGATCTGCTGGAGCAGTTGCGCGGCCTGTTCGCACCGTCGACGCGGGCCGAGATCGAGCGCCAGGCCGGGCCGTTGTGGGATCGCCCGCCCGACGTCGAGATGCCGATGGGGCGTGCGCTGGAGGTCGTGGGCCTGCGCCCGCGGCTGCACATCCCGGGGCTCGCCGCGCTGGCCCAGGGGCCGGGGTTCGCCAACCTCGGGTGCCTGGGCCTGACGGCCAACCGGGTGGTGGCGCCGCTGCTGCTCGGCGACGAGGGCGTGCCGAGCGCGATGCTCGCCACCGAGGCGTGGTCGGGCGGCGCCGGCCGTTAGCTCGTCGCGTCGAGGTAGCGCGCCAGCCGCCGGCCGAAGGCCTCGGGCTTCTCGGCGTAGAGGCGCCGGCCGAGGTGCCAGGCGTCGGTCTGGATCTCGGCGCGCAGCTCGGTGACGGATGCGAGGATCGCGGGCTCGTCGGGCAGGTGCTCGGCGAGTTGGGCGAGGTCGTGGTCGTCGCCGAGCAGCTTGGTCAGGCGGTCGGCCGCGTCGGCCTGGGCCTTGAAGAGCTCGGGCCAGGCGTCGCGCAGCAGCCGCTGGTGGTACCACAGGTCCTTGGCGCGCTTGCGCCAGTCGTGGAGGTGCTCGGCGGTCGTGTCGTCGTGGGCGGCCGCCAGCGCGCGGACGCCGCGCGCGTAGGCGCGGACGCTGCCGGCGACCAGCGTCTCGGTGTCGCACTGATCGAGGTCCAGCGCGCGGGCGCGCGCCGCGGCCTCGGCGAGCGCGGCGACGACGTGCTCGGGGATCGCCCCGGCGCCATCGGTCTGGGCCGGTCGCATCGCGGACGCGATCTCCGCGACGCGCGCGCGCAGCGCGTCGAGCTCCAGCTCGGGCACCTGGCCGACCAGCCGCGTGGCGACGAGCTCGAGCGTCTCGGTCAGGACGTCGGCCTCGCGCGCGGCCGTCAACGAGCGGGCGATGTCGCGCAGCGCGTCGTTCTCACCGCGGTAGGTCTCATCCGCGAGGTCCGGGCGCGCGAGGCGCAGCATCGCCCGGGCCTTCTTGATGTCCTTGCGCGCGCTGTGAATCGCGTCGGTGGCGCCGTCCGGATCGGCGTCGCGCAACGCGCCGTGCGCGTGCTCCAGGCGCTCGACGAGCACCGCGCGCAGCGCGTCGGGAACGGGTGCCCCCAGGTCCAGGCGGTAGCTCATCGCGAACCGTCCATCACGCGCATCCTAGATTCCGTGTGCGCCCGCCGTGCAATTCAGCCGACACAGGTCGCGGCCGCCGTCGTCGGCACCATCGCGACCTGATCGACGAGGATCGTGATCGCCTGGGTCAGCGGGTCGCGCAGGCCGGTGACGCCGGGCGCCTCGTCGGCGTTGTGGAGCTCGAGGCCGGGCGCCAGCGCGTCGCGCCCGGTGGGCGTGTCCTTGGTGACGCAGCTCGCGGTGCGCCAGCCGGTGCGCACCGGCCAGGGCATCAGGCCCGGGCCGGCGTACCAGCGGCCGGTGTAGCGATGGGGTGCGGGCTGCGGTGCGGTGGCGTCGCTGCGGGTGAAGCCGAAGAGCGCGAAGGGCGCGACGTCGGGCGCGATGCTCCCGGCCGGCGGCGTGCCGTCGATCCCGGCGCTGGTCAGCCGGTACTGGAGGCTGATGCGATAGCGCGCCCCGGCCTTGATCGCCAGGACGCAGCCGCCGAGGTCGGGCCGCACGGTGAAGCGCTGGTCCTCGCCGCGATCGACCGTCAGCTGCGTGACGGCGCCGGTGCTGCCGTCGGCCTGGCGCAGCCGGCGCTGGGTGACCGCGAGGTGGTCGTCGGTGACGTCGAAGCAGTCCGGGACGCCGTCGGCCGCGGCGGACGCGCCGGTGCCGGTCGGCGTGTCGAGCTCCATGCCGCCGTTGAGGACCGTGGTGCGCGCGGTCGTCGCCGGGATCGCGTCGGCGCCCAGCGGCCGCTCCTTGGTGAGCGTGCCGTCGGCGGCGTCCAGCGCGGTCGTGACCGTCCGGACGCTGAGGCGGCCCGCGGTCTGCTCGGCCTTCAGGAAGTCAGTGAGCGCGAGGAAGTCGTCGTCGCGCATCGCGTGCGGCGCGGTGCACTGCGCCGCGGGATCGGCGAGCGGCGCGCAGAGGTGGTGTAGGACGAGCACGAGCCACGGCGCGCCGGCCGTCGTCGCGCCGGCGCGCTCGGCGGCGGTGATCCAGTTGCGCAACGTGCTCAGGCGCGCCGAGCCGTTGGCGGCGTCGATCGACGACGGCGTCGGGATCCGGAAGCGCAGGCGCGCGTCGAGCGGCAGGGTCGGCAGGCCACGCAGGACGCATGCGGTGGAGAACGTCGGCGCGACGCAGGCGGTCGTCGGCAGGACGCCGCCGGTCGCGCGGGCGCTGGAGTAGGCGCAGCCGCCGAACGCGGGGCCGGCCGCGGCGGCGCCCGCGATGATGTCGATGACGTGCGGGTCGGCATCGCTGGCGTCGGGCCAGGCGAAGTCGCCGTTGGGGTAGGCGAACGAGGTGACGTCGAAGGTCCCGCCGTCGAGGCGTCCCATGACGCTGAGCGCCTTGCGGTCGCCGCAGGCCTGGCGGCGCAGCTCGGTCTGATCCTCCAGGCGGGCGAGGTCGAGATGGTGGACGGTGTGACCGCCGATCTCGTCGCCCGCGGCGACCATCTGCTGCAGCGTCGTCTGTGAGAAGCCGAAGCGCGAGCCGACGACGGCCGAGTTGAGGTAGTAGGTCGCCTTCAGCGGGGGCAGGGTGTGCAGCGCATGCCAGGAGATGTCGTCGACGCGGTCGCGCACCGTCCCCGCGGGCTCGGGCAGGTCGACGGCGTCGTCGAAGGTGAGGCTGACGACGGGCGCGGCGGCGTGGGCCGTAGCGGCGCCCGTCAGCGTGAGGGCCAGCAGTGACAACAACAGACGTGCGCGCATGTGAGGGTCCTTGTCAGAAACGACGGAGGCCGGCCCGTTGTAGGGCCGGCCTCCGCGAGGTGTGACGGTGGTGCGGGTTGTCCTACTTGTTGAAGGACAGCGCGGCAGCCGCCGGCGAGGAGATCAACGAGCGGATGTCCTCCGGGAGCTGTGCGTAGTCGTTGGTGTTGGCCTGCGTCGCGCCCGAGAGGGACGTGCCGTAGACCAGGTAGTCACGCACCGTGCGCTGCGCGGCCTCGATCGGACGCGGCGTCGTGGGAGGCACCGGGCCGCCGAAGGCGTCGAACGCGTCATCCCATGCGAGGTCGTAGGTCAGCAGGCAGATCGGGTAGCCGCCATTGGAGCCGGAGGCCACGCCGTTGACGTCCTGCCAGCTGGCGAGCGTGTCGTCGATGTCCTTGCCGTTGCCGTTGGCGTCCGGCACGCCGGAGAACAGCGTCGAGCGGCAGTTGGCGCCCTTCTTGACCGGGGTGCCGTAGAACGCCTGGTAGGCGGCGTTGGTGATCTGGGCGTAGTGGAAGTACTGCGGGTCCTGGAAGGACGAGTTCTGGTCCTGGACCGGCAGCCAGTAGGTGGTGTCGCCCGTGCCCGGATCGAGGTCGAACCCGTTGCCGCGCGCGGTGGCGAGGTCGACGTAGCCGACCGAGCCGTCGTTGGCGTTGACCGTCGCGGCGACCTGGCCGCCGCCCGTGCCGGCAGGCACGATCAGCGTCGAGCCGTCGCCCGGATCGTTCGGCCACGCGGTGTTGGCGAAGCCGTTGACCCAGTTGGTCGCGGGGCGCTGCACGTCGAGCCAGCGCTTGAGGGTCAGCGAGGAGCCCGAGACGTCCTTGCGGACGACGCGCTTGACGACGATGTTGGCGCAGGCGTTCGTGTTGGGGTCGCCATCGACGCTGTTGTCGTCGTTGATGCCCGTGACGATGTCACTCCACTTGATGTTGCCGGTGCCGCCACGCCACATGCGCTCCATGCGACCGCGCGACAGCGCCAGACGGGTGTTGCCGGCCGGGCCGGAGGTCTTGGTGTAGGTGAAGCCCGTCGGCAGGATGCAGTGGTCGGGGTAGTTGACGATCATCGCGATCGCGCCCGCCGAGACCGGGATCGTGCGCAGCGCGGCGTCATCGGCGTCTGCACCGGTGACGACGTTCGGGCCCTCGTTGGCGTTGGTGATCTGCAGGGGCGTCGGGGCGTCGTCGGTGCCCGCGAACGCGAACGTCGTGCTGCGGGCCGAGCCCGGAGCATCGGTCGCGCCCATGGCGGCGAGGCCGGCGCCGGAGCCGTTGGGGATGCCGGCGGCGTTGTAGGTGATGGTCGGGGCCAGGCCGCCCGAGCAGGACGCTGCGGCCCAGTTGGCCGACCAGACGTTCTGGAGGGTGTTCTGGAACGTCGAGCCGACGCCGGAGACGTTGCTGCCGGCGCACTTGGTGTTGTACGGGGGCTTGAACGACGCGCCTGCGGTCGGTGCACCGATGGCGACGGCCATCGCGGCACAGCCGATCGCGGCGGCGCTGAGCCGCTTGGAACGGGTGATCACTGGGGAGTTCCTCCTTGCGCCCGGCGTAGAGGGGCCGCGCGCGATGTGAGTGGACGCTGGCAACCTAGGGGCGATGGGGCGGCGGCTTGTAGCGCCTCTGCGAAGCCCTGGTGCCCATGTGGTGGCGGACTCGTGACCGGCCGGTTATCAGCGCTGACGGCGGGCGGTGGCGCGGGCGTAGGCGAAGCCGTCGCGGCGGCGGATGCGACGGCGACGGCGCAGCTCGCCGCCGCCGGCCGCGGCGAGCAGGATCGCGGCGCCGAGGTTCAGCAGCGCGCCGGTCGGCAGGTCGTCGGGGTGGTAGGCGGAGAAGGCCTGGGAGGACTCGTAGGCCTCTTCCTCCTCGCGCTTCTCCTCCTGCACGCGGACCGTCGCGCCGCCGGGTGGCGTCGGCTGGCCGACGAACGGCGCGGGCGGCGGCGGGATGATCGGCGGCAGGCTGAGGGCGGTCGGCGTGACGACGGGGACCGGCGCGAGCGCGACGGCGGCCACCGGCGCCGGCGCGTGGTGGACCACGGCGTGCGGCGTCGGCGCCGGTGGCGTCGCGGGCGGCGGCGGTGGCGGGGGTGGCGGCGCCGAGGAGGGCGCGACGGCCGGGGCGGGCGCGGGGGCGGGCGGTGGGACGGGCGTCGGCGACGGGGTGCCGGCGGCCTTGATCGGCTCGGTCAGCGGGACGGTTCCGCACGGACGCTGCGCGGTGCCCGCCTGGACGGTGACCTGCGTCGAGTAGGCGAGGCCGCCGGCCCGGATCGTCACGATCGTGGTCCCGGCGTTGAACGCGCAGAAGAGCGCCGACGTCGGATCGGGGACCGGCTTGTCGCCCGGTCCGAGCAGCACGTCGCGAGGGCTGGCCGACGTCGGGTCGTGGGCGACGAAGGTCCCGATGTCCGGGTTCGACGAGCTGAAGGAGTACTCGGGCGCGATCCGATCCGCGCAGCCGCTCTGGGGACACAGCGGCGGTGGCAGCTGGACGTAGGGGTCGGCGCCGAAGCTGCGGTCGGTGCCGTTGACCGAGCGCTGTCGGCCGGCCTGCGGGCGGCGGCCGAGACCCTGGAAGAGCGCGGCGCTGCTGCGGCGCAGCAGCAGGCCGTCGGTGGCGTCGAGCGCGAGCTGGTCGAGGACCGGGATCAGCCGGACATTGACCGGTGCGCGGTTGCTCAGCGGATCGCGGTCGCGCGTGTCGACCTCGGCCAGCAGGTAGCCCGGCGTCTGGTAGACGTCCTGGGCGCCGCCGCTCGGCGCGCCGTAGCCCAGCGCGCCGGTGGCGAACTCGGGGATCTGCACCGCGCCGCCGGCTCCGATCAGCGAGCGGCGGCTCTGGTAGGGGCGGTCGTAGAAGTAGGCCGAGGCGCCCTCGTCGACCAGCAGCTGGGCGGTCGCCGCCGCGTCGTCGGCGACGTTGACGCCGAGCGACGGGTTCAGCTCGCGGCTGCCGACGACGATCGCCGGGATTCCCTGCGTGCGGGCGTCGCGCAGCGTCGCGCGCAGCCAGTCGGCCTGCGGCTCGGCCGGGTACTGCTGGGCATCGGACGCGGCCAACGAGCCCAGCGAGTTGTCAATGACGATGACTCGGACGAGACCGTCGGGGCCGTAGGAGTCAAAGGCGTAGTGGGTGCGCGCCCGGCTGTGGCCGCCGACGCCCGGCAGGCCCTCCGAGCTGATCGTCGGCGGATCGCCCGCGCCGCCGAACGGCGACGGGAAGCTCGCGAACGCGTCGCCGATCCGGGCCGCGCCACCGCGCGCCGAGTCGCCGGCCGACAGCGCCGGGTAGAACGGGAGTGTCGTCTGCGCGGCGAGTTGCGCGTAGCGCTCGGCCTCCAGATCGGAGCCGGTCGCGCCGCTTTCCTCGGTGCGCCCACCCGTGTACAGGAACGCGCGCGGGCCGCTGGGCCGCTGGGCCAACGCACCGGCGCTGGCCAGCGCCGTCGACAGTCCGACGTCCGGGCCGAGGCCCGCGTTGGCGAGGTCGGCGCAGTCCTGCAGGCAGGCGGCGTGGCCGCCGACGACGAAGCGCGCGAAGCCGGGGGCCAAGACAATGGGGTCGCTCGAAGAGCCCGACGGCGCGGCGCCGTCGCCGCCCAGGCGCAGCGCCACGGCGGTCTGCACGCGCTCGCGGGCCGGCGAGTTGAGGTCGGCGCCCGTCGTGCCGCCGACCGCCCAGCCGTTGCCGTTGACGTCGAGTGCGAGGGCGAGCACGGGGTCGGGCTGGTCGGGGCCGTCGGCGTCGGTCTGGCGGAAGCGCGCGCGCTGGAGGTCGACCCAGCCGTCGGGCGTCTCGCGCAGGAGCTCGCCCTCGGCGGGCAGCGGCACGGGGCCCGGCAGGACCGGCGGCTCGTCGGGCGCGGTCGGCTCGGGCGCGATCAGCTGCGGGTACTGGCCCAGCGCCTCGGTCGTCACCGAGACGATCGCGCGGACGGCGGCGCCGTCGCGGACGGCCGCCACCGCGGTCGGCGTGCCGCCGACGATCGGCTGGTCGACCAATCGCCACGGCGCGCCGGCGCCGTCACGGACGAGGACCGCCCGCGTGCCGGCGAGCACGGCGCCGCCGTCGGGCAGCCCGGAGACCGCGAGCAGCCGGCCGCCGACGCCGGCCAGCAGCGCCTCGGCCTGGCCGTCGCGATGCCAGTCGCCGCCGTCGTTCTCCAGGACCACGCCCGCGCCGACGGCGATCGCCTGACGTCCGGCGAAGCCGACCGCGAAGAGATCCTGCGTGGCCGACTCCGGCGGCAGCGGCTCCTGCGTCCAGGTCTTGTCATAGCGCAACAGCGTGCCGCCGCGGCCGACGACGTAGCCGCGTTGGGGATCCTGCGGGTCGAACGCGATCCCGGTGAGGTTGGCGACGAGCTCCTCGGGCGCGGCCTCGTCGCGCTCCCAGAGCCCGGTCGCCGCGCGCCACAGCCACATCTCGCCGCCGTCGCCGACCGCGTAGGCGCGCGTCGCCTGCGGCCAGGCGACACCACGCAGCCGCGGCACCATCCGCGTGCCCGACGAGGTCAACAGGAACTCCGGGACCCAGCCCTGGCCGGGCACGTAGCGCGTGACCGCCCCGCCCGCGCCGACGGCGAGCGCGCCGCTGGTCGTGGCGCCGATCGGCTTGCCGGGCTCGGGCGCGATCGCCGTCAGCGGGCGGCGCACGCTCAGCGGCCAGGACGGCAGCGGCGCCGGCGCCGGCGTGGAGGTGATCTCGACGACGTCATCGGTGCCCGACAGCCAGCCGTGGGCATCGGTCGAGAACGCGCCGCCGACGGGTGTGCTGCCGATCGTCGCGCCGGCGCCCGGGCGGCGACGGAAGCGGTCGCCCTCCAGGCGCAGGTAGGTCCCGCGGGCGCTGGTCTCGGCGCCGCCGGGCAGCAGCGGGTTGGTGATGATGCGTCCGCCGCCGGCGAAGGCGAAGCTGCGGTAGCCGCGACCGGTCGAGAGCTGCGCGCCGAAGCGGGCCGAGCAGAGGGCGTCGCCGTTGGCCGCGGTGAGGTCGCACCACGAGCGGTCCTCGGCACCATCGCCCAGGCCGGCGTGGAAGGTGAAGTCCGAGCGTCCGTTGTCGCCGCGCACGACGCCGTCGACCCAGAGGCCGTCGGGCGCGACGGTCAGCGGTTGGGCCGGAAAGCCCGTGAGCGTGATCGACGAGATCCCGAGACCGTCGTCGGCGCGTGACGCGAAGCGGCTGTCGCCCAGCGAGCGCGGCTCCCACGACCAGCCGTCGCTGTCGCCGTCGCGGACGCGGTGAAAGAGCGCCAGCGCGTGGCCGCTGGCCGTCGACGGCCGGGCGAGCAGCCACGCGTTGTCGGCGCCGGTGGCGTCGAGCGCGACGACGTCGAGCGTGGTCGTGTCGGCGGCGTCGAGGTCGATCGGCTCGCGGTTCCACCGCGTGCCGTTGTAATGCAAGATGCCGTCCTCGACGCGGCCGCCGGCGGTGGCGGCGCCGATGGGAGCGATCAGCGCGCCCGCGCTGCCGTCGGGCTCGTCGAGCACGGTGAACGCGGTGTCGGTCGGGGTGAACAGCGTCTCGTCGGCCCGCAGCGGCGCGGGGTCGTCGCCTTGCTCAGGCGCGGGGATCGCAGAGAAGCCCCGACCTGCGTTGTGCAGCAGGACGGTCGGCTCCTTGGCGTCGCCGGCGCCGGGACGCATGCCGAGCAGCAGGCCGTTGCCCTGCGGGCTCATCCGCCCGGCCGCAGGCCCGTCGCCGGCCAGCGGGACGAAGCCGGCGATCGTCGTGCCGTCGGCGGCCTGGGCCTCCTGCTCGGCACGCCACGGTCCGCTGCCGGTCTGACGCAGCAGCACCCAGCCGCCGGGGGCGGCCCGGTGGTCGCCGACCAGCGGCGGGCTCTGGCCGTCGGCCTGGCCGATGGCCCACGTCTCGGACGCCGTGGCGCCGAAGGGCACGACCCCGGAGGCCGGCAGGCCGATCTCCGGCTGGGCGATCGGCGGCGGGCCGCCGGCCTGCCCGGGCCCGGCGGCGGGCAGCGCGAGCGCCGTGCCGGCGAGGATCGCGGCAGCGCCCGCGGCAAGAACGGTGGTCCGGCGGTTCACGATGTCCTTGCCTTGGTCAGCTCGCGCGTCTGGAAGCGCAGCTTGGTCGGCCAGTGCTTGCGCTGGAGCTTCAGGCGAATCGCGCGCCGCCCGGGCTTGAGCGTGCGCGGCGCGGCGTGCGCGACGACGTGGCCCTTGCGATAGGCGACGAGCCCGACGCGCGCGGGGCGCCGCAGATCGAAGGCGATCCGCAGGACGTTGCCGTGCAACAGCGTGCTCTTGACCTTGGCCATCAGCGCCTTGATCCGGACCGACTGCCCGTCGATCGTCCCGTTGTCGGGCGCGGGCAGCAGGTCGAAGGTCGGCGCCACGTAGGCGCCGGAGTCGTCGATCGGCAAGACGTCGGGCGTGTACTGGGGCGTGCGGCCGTCGGCGGGCCGCGCCGTGATCAGCCGGTCCATCGCCGGATCGGTGTCCTGCGCCGGCGGGGGCGCCGCGGGATCGGACCAGTGAAAGAGCCAGCCGCGGCTGGTCGCCATCCAGCAGTCCTGTGGCGCGTCGCAGGCGATCCGCCAGCCCGAGCCGAGCACCTGGCCGACGGCGGGCAGGCGCGTGTCTTCGAGGATCGTGCCGTCGGCGCGGACGCGCACGAGCCGCGCGCGGACGTTGGCGCTGCCGGCCTCCGCGTACTCCTCCAGGATCGCCCAGGCCTGATCGGTGCCGGGGATCGCGGCGATCTGCGTCAGGCGTGCGGTGGTCGAGAGCGCGCTGCCGTCGGGCAGCGGTCCGGGCGTCAGCTCGCCGACGGCGCCGTCGGTCGCGCGGGCCAGCAGCGGCGTGCGCGCCACCGGCTCGTCGCCGCGACCCGACACACCGGAGGCCGAGCCCGCCCCCGCGATCCACAGCTGCGTGCCGTCGGAGTCCAGCGAGAGCAGGTCGGTGCCGTCGGCCGGCACGTCCTCGTCGAGGTCGGGCGCCGGCAGGAACGGGTCGACGGTCAGGCCGCCGGCGGCGGTCAGGCGCTGCAGCAGCTGCGGCGGTCCGGGTGGCGGCGCGATCGCGGCCGCGTCGCTCTCCGGCGCACGGCCGACGACGAGCGACTCGAAGATCGTGCCGCGGTGGGCGGCCAGATCGGTCGCGCCACGACCGGCGGGCCCATCGACGATCGTCAGGCTCGCGCCGTCGAAGTGCAGGTGGAAGGTGCCGCTGTGGGTCCCCGTCGTCGTGCGGCGTGCGCCGCCGGCAAACCAGCAGTCGGTCGGGGCGGTGCACGCGGCGCCGGTCATCGGCTCGTAGCTGTCCTCGCCGCCGTCGGGCACGGCGTAGGAGGCGGCGACGCGGCCGTCGATGATGTGGCAGAGCGTGGTCGCGCGGTCGTTGGACGGCAGCGCGGGGTCCGACACGGTCCACAGCTCGTCCGGGCCGGCCCAGGCGATGCGTCCTTGGGCCGAGCCGCAGACGGTGGCGTAGGGATGCCAGCCGCGGCCGTCGTAGGCGTACAACCCGGCCGGGACCAGGGCGGTGCCGCCGGTGATCAGCACGCCGCGGTTGGGTGCGGTGAACTGGAGGTCGCCGATCGCCCCGAGCGGGACGGGCGTGGTGCCGTGCCCGGCCGGCGGCGCGGGTTGCTCCAGGCGCCAGGACGGGTCGGCGTGGGCGGCGGTGACCGAGCCGCCGAGGGCGACGGCGACCAGCGCGCCGCAGAGCAGCGTCCTCATCGGCGGGCTCCAGCCTTCTTGATGATCTTGAACCGCAGTGTGGCCGTGACCTTGCGGCTCAGCGTGCCGCCGCCGTCGCGGAAGGTGGCGCGCAGCGTGACGCGCAGGCCGCGCCTGGCGCGGATCCGGCGACGGTCGGCGAGCTTGGGCGTGACGGTGAGGGTGCTGGTTCCGCCGTGGCGTGCGCTGCCGGTCCCCAGTGCGACGCGGCGGTCGCCGTGCGCGGCGATGCGGACGCGCAGCCCGCCGGCGCCGGGCGTGACGAGCGTCAGCCGGACGCGGCCGGAGGCGAGCGCCCGGGCGGTGACGCGGACCTGGCGCAGCGCGACCAGCGTGACGGGGTCGTCGCTCTGGGCGAGCACGTCGCCGGCGCCCTGGCCGGCCGACACGTGCACGCGCGCGGCGAAGACGTCGGTCGCCGAGTTGCCGTCGTCGGGCACCAGCCGCGTCGCGTCGGACGCGAAGACGACCGTGCCGTCGTCGGCGACCGCGGGGCTGCCCGACGGCGCGTCGGCCTTGCCGCCGCCGTCGTCGGCCGACAGCAGCGTGATCGTGCCCTGGGCCAGGTCGGCCACGTAGACGTCGGTGAGCCCGCTGGCGAAGAGCGGCGACGGCGCGCCGGCCAACCGCAGGCTGCCGTCAAAGCGCGTGCGGTCGGTCGTGACGGCCGCGAAGCGCCCGTTGTGTGAGAGGACCACGTCGCTGATCGCACCGGAGCGGGCGCCGTCGGCGCCCTCGCGCGTGATCTCGCGGTAGGCCGCCTTGCGGGTCAGGCCGCTGCGCAGGTCCAACCACACCATGTCGGGTGCGCCGGCGTTGGGCAGGACGCCGCGCGGGCCGCCGCGGGTCAGCAGCAGGAGGCGGCCGCCGTCGGCGGTCAGGCTCAACCCCACCGTGTCGGTCGTCGCGGTGCCCGGGCCGACGACCGGTCCGTCGCACGGGCCGACGATCGGATAGGTCGGGGCGACCAACGTCGGCTCGCCGCCCGCCGGGCAGGCCGGGTCGTCGGTGTCGACGGCGCTCAGCGGGCGCTGCACAGGGCCGCCGTCGACGGGGCGCCAGACCGCGAAGCGCTGGTTGTCGGGGTTGCTGAGCTCGATCGGCGGGACCGGCGTCAGGGCCGGCGTCCCGTCGCGCGGGCTGAGCCAGGCGACGGTCGAGCCGTCGGCCGACAGCACGGCCGCCATCGAGCCGATCGCGTCGGCGCTGCCGGCGGGCGCGCCGCCGGGCGTCATGGACATCAACAACGTCCGTTGCGTGTCGAGGCGGCGCACGAGCACCTGACCGCCGTCGGTGTGGGTGCCGCTCGGCAGATCGGAGCCGCCCGTCGTCCAGAGCACGACGCTGCGACCGTCGGCGCTGATCGCCTGGCGCGTCGACATCCCGACGCTCGCGGTCGGCGCGTCGTAGGCGGCCGGCGTGGTCGACCCGTCCAGGGCCGAGACCAAGGTGTAGGCGTCGGGATCGTCCGGCGCCCGGTGCATGTCGCGGACGTAGACGTCGGCGGCGCCGTTGCCGTCGGCTGGCGTCAGCGCCTCGTCGGTGAGGAAGGCGACATAGCGGCCGTCGGCGCTCACCGACGGCTTGGCGGCCCCGTGGAAATGCGCGAAGGCGGGGAGATCGAGCGACACGCCCTCGTCGAACAGCGCGCCGCCGGCGACGAACGCCGTCGCGCCCGTCGTCAGGTCGCGCCGGACGATCGCGCCCTGGCGGTAGGTGCCGGGCGGCTCGGGCAGCGCGACGACGTCGTGGCTGTCGGTGGCGAAGGTCACGTAGCGGCCGTCGGCCGAGATCGCGGGGTCGTTGGAGCGGTCCGGGGCCTGGCCAGACGGCGTGGTCGACAGCAGCTGCGGCGGATCCCAGGAGGCCTGGGCCGCGGGCGCCGCCGCGACGGTCGCGGCGGCCAGGGCGACGAGTGTCGCGATGCTCGCGCGTCGGGTCATCGGATCCGCACCTTGCGCCGCACGGTGTCGGTGTTGCCCGCCTTGTCGCGGACGCTCGCCGTGATCGTGTAGGTCTTGTCGCGCGTGTAACGGTGTCGTACGCGCGTCGCGCCGTGTGACACGCGTCCGTCGCCGAAGCTGATGCGGGTCGGCTCGGCGGCGACGCCGGATCCCTTGCCGTCGCGGATCCGCACCTCCACGGTGCCGCCCGACGGCCGGCGGACGGTCAGCGCCGGCGGCGTGCCGTCGACCTTGAGCTTGGCGGTGCTCGACAGCCGCTCCTGGCCGGCGCCGTCACGCGCGCGGATCGCGACCGTGTAGCGGCCGTCGTCGAGGCCGTCGCTCGGCAGCGTGATGCCGGTGTGGGTGAGCCCGTCGGCGGCGACCGTGCCGTCGAGGACGACCGCGTAGCGCACGCCGCCCAGCGCGTCGGCGGGCGGATCCCAGGTGAGCTGCGCGTGGTTGGGGCGCACCCAGCCCGAGGGTCCGTAGGCCAGGAAGCCGGCCGGTGGCGCATCGACCGCGGCGGCGGCGATCGTCGGCGCGGCCTCGTCGCCCTGGCGCCAGCCCAGCAGCTGATCGCCGAGGCCGTCGCCGGCGCCCGCGAGCTCGGCCACCGGGCCACCGCCGGGCGCGGCCAGCGCGGCCGTCCGGACCACGCCGGGCCGCAGCTGCTGGCCGACGCCGATGCCCGACGCGGTGCGCCAGGCCACCGCGCCCGTGCCGTCACTGCCTTCGGAGACCGTCGGGAGGTCGCCGGCGCCGAAGCTGCTGAGCGCCCCGGCGGCCACGCCGGCCTTGGCACTCGGCACCGCAAGGATCCCATCAGCAGTGGGGACTGCCACGCGGTAGCTGCCCTTGGCCCCGAGCGACGCCGCCGGTGGCGCGACGGGCGTGCCGGGGACGGCCCAGGGGCCGGCGATCTTCATCGCCGCGGCGTCGACGACCTGGGGCAGCGTGGCAACGGCGACGCTCGGCGGGAGCGCACCGTCGTCGGGACCGGCCTGGCGGCGGAAGGCGACGACCGCGTCGCCCAGCGGGCCCATTCCCAGGTCGAAGGCGTCGACCGGCCCGGGCGCGTGGCCGTCGATGCCCGTCGCGTCGACCTGGACCGCCGCGCCGGCGTTGCCGGCGAAGACGCGCCGGATCCAGAGGTGCTGCACGAGGTTGGCGTCGGCCTCCAGGAAGGCGACCGTGCCGTTGCCGTCCTGTTGGATGGCGACCTGCGGGCCGTTGCCGTTGCCCGGCGCCGGGACCGGCAGCGTGACGTCGCGGTTGGCGCGACCCAGCGACGCCCAGCGCCGGCCGCGAAAGCGCGCCAGGCGGTACTCCGCGCCTTGGGTGCCCTCGGGCAGCGTCGGGTCGACGTCACGCTCGCGCTGCACGACGCGGTAGGCGATGATCGCCGCGCCCGCCGGGCTCATCGCCAGCGACGGCTGCGTGCCGGTCGCCTCGTTGACGTCGAGGTCGATCGCGGCGGGCAGGTCGAAGCGGCTCGCGCCCGCCGACAGGAAGGCGGAGGACAACCGGTCGGAGGCGACGCCGTACTCCTGGACCCACGCGACGATCAGGCGGCCGCCCTCGGCCGCGGCGATCACCGGCCAGCTCGAGGCGAACTGCTGGCCGACGTCGACCCGGACCGGCGCGGCCCAACTGCCGCGGGTGAAGCGCGCGGCGTAGACGTGCGCGCGGCCGTCCTCGCGGTGCAGCCAGACCGCGCCGCCGGTGCCGTCGTCGGCCAGCGCGGTGGAGACCGAGCCGAGCACGTCGGGCCCCTGGTCCAGGACGCGGGTCGGCAGGACCGCCGCGGGGGCAGCCGCCGGCGCCGCGGCGCCGAGGGCGCCGGCCAGCACGGCCGCGGTGGTCGCCCGCCGCAGCCGTGCCCCTCTCGTTGCCCTCGCCGGTGGCATCGTGCCCTGCGGTCGGCGCCGGCCCGCGGGCTAGCGCTTGCCCTTGCGGGCGGCCTTGACCGTCGCCTTGGCCGTGGTCGTGTTGCCGTCGCTGCCCGTCGCGGTGGCGACGATGGCCACCGACTTGCGCTTGCGCAGCGCCGACTTGGCGCTGCCCGACAGCGTCAGCGTGACGGTCGTCGAGCCGCCCGCGGCGATGGTGTAGGAGCCCTTGGCCAGCGTCAGGAGCTTCTTCTTGGCCTTGGACTTGGACTTCGCCGAGGCCACCGCCTTGGCGCTGACGAGCGTCAGCGTTCCCGTGCAGCCGTCCGTCGCGGTCGGGCAGCTCAGCTTGACCTTGAGCTTGCCCTTGGCGTCGGGCGTCAGCGTGGAGCCGAGCGACATGATGGCCTTGCCCGGCTTGGGCGCGATCGACTGACCGCCGACGCCGGCCGTGCCGGCGTGGCCGCCGTCCTTGGGCCCCGGGTCCTTCGGCGGGTCGACGGGCGGGATGACCTGCGGGGCCGTGATCGTGATCGTCTTGCGCGCGACGGCCTGGTCGCCGTCGCCGTCGGTGACGATCAGCCGCACCGCGATGGTGCCGGCGGTCGCGTAGGTGTGTGACACCCGCACGCCGCTTGCGTCCGGCTGACCGTCGCCGTCGAGATCCCAGCTGTAGGTGGCGATCGGGCCGTCGGGGTCGTTGGAGGCCGAGGCGTCGAAGCTGACGGTCGCCGGCGCCGTGGCACCGTCGCCGGTCACCGCGAAGGCCGCGACCGGCGGCGTGCTCGCCACGTGGACGCTGACCGTCTTGGTCACGACCGACTCGCCGTTGTCGACCTTCAAGGTGATGTCCTTGTCACCGGTGCTGGTGAAGGCGTAGGAGAAGCTGGGGCCGGTGCGCGTGGTGCCGTCCAGCGTCCAGCTGAACGCGCTGTCGGGCAGCGGGCCGCCGTCGTCGACCGCCGAGCCGGTGATCGTCACCGACTGACCCTTGAGGATCGTCTGGCTGCTGAGCGCGATCGCGGCGTCGTGAACCTTGAAGCCACAGCCCTTGCCGCCGTCGCCGAAGTGGACGATGCGCGCGATCTGGTCGGTGATGGGGCTGGGGCGGCGATCGACGACGAAGAGGTCATCCGCCGTCCCGGCCAGCCGCGCGGGCCGCGCCGCGAACGTGCACGGCGCCAACGAGCCGTCGGTCGACAGGCTGCCGAAGCGCTGGACGACGGTCGACGGGTCGTGGGCCGTGATGTCGTACTCGGCGACGCCGCCACCGCTCGGGTCGGGAAGGGCGAGCGAGCCGTCGGGGGCGAAGGCGACCGACGGCCGCGATTGCGGCACCGTGAAGCCGGCGACGTGCGTGCCGGCCGGCGAGTAGATGTCGATCAACGACTCCTCGACCGAGACCGGGGTGTCGACGACCGACGCGCCGTCGAGCTGGGTCTCCTGCGCATCGCTGAGCACGGCCAGCGTGCCGTCGTCGCGGACGGCGATGCTGCGGACCGCGACGTGGCGGGCGCCGTGCTCGTCGGCCGTCGGCACGAGGTCGAAGGTGGTCATCGCCAGCGCGGCGCCGGTCTGGGTGTCGGCGCCGCCCGCGGCGTAGCGGCGGACGATCGGCTCGCCGCTGTCGTCGGGCGCGTCGAGGTCGCCGACGAGGATCGAGCCGTCGGTCGGGTCGACCGCCAGGGCCGAGGCCTGGTTGAGCAGACCGACCTTGGTGGTGGTGTTGATGGGGAACGCGCGCTCGGGCACCGGCGGCGTGTCGGCCGGGTCCGGCGTCGGCGTGTCGGCATCGATCGCGAGGATCTTGCCGCCGCTGCCGTCACTCTGGGGCTTGAGCAGGACGTAGGCGTGTGACTGACCCGTGCGCGGGTCGACGGCGAGATCGCCCGTGTAAGAGAGGCCGCCCTGCCAGCCGCCGACCGAGTGGTCGTCGAGCCACAGCGGGATCGCGTCGACCGGCGCGCCGTGGAGATCCAGGCGCTGGACGCGGAAGACGTTGTCGCCGTTGTCGTTGACGGTGGTGTCGGCGGCGTAGACGGTCTTGGTCTCGGGGCGGTAGGCGACGCCCTGGAGCTCGTCGAACTCACCGGGGCCGGTGCCCCAGCCGCCGACGGCCGAGGCGATCTGGCCGAACGACGCGTCGGCGGTTTGGGCATGCGTGACGGCGCCGCCGAGGGCGGTCGCGAGCAGGCATGCGAAGGTCAGGGCCGTGCGGCCACGGTGAAGCGCGAGCATGGGGGAGGCACCTCCGGTCGGGGGCGTGCCGGGCCACCGTAGAACGGCAGTGGTGGCGAGCAGATGAACAACCAGTGGCCGGCTGGAGAACATCTGGTGGCCGACACAACTGGTCTCCAAACCGCCACATGAACTTCACAGCGCGCGCTCGGGCCGCCCGTACGTTCCCGGCCCATGTCGAGCGTTCCCGAAGATCAAGTCCGCCTGTCCTCGCTCGCCGAGCCGGTGTTGGCGACGACCACCACTGCCGTCGTCGGGATGGGCTACGTCGGGCTGCCGACGAGCCTCGCGCTCCTGGTCGCCGGCTTCGATGTCGTCGGCATCGACGTCAGCGAGCGGCGCCTGACCGAGATCCGCGACGAGAGCGCCGACCTGGTCGAGCGCGATCGGCGCCGCCTGCGTCTCGCGCTGGGCTCGCAGGCCTTCCGGCTGACCGGGTCGTCGGTGGCGATCGCCGAGGCCGACGCGGTGATCGTGTGCGTCCCGACGCCGGTCGACGAGGAGCACCGTCCGGACCTCACCGCCCTGCGCGGCGCCTGCGCCGCGGTCGTGCGCCACGCACGCGTCGGGCAGACCATCATCTTGACCTCGACGACCTACGCCGGCACGACGCACGAGCTGCTCGTCGCCCCGCTGGCCCGTCGCGGGCTGGTCGCCGGCCGCGACCTGCACGTCGCCTTCGCGCCGGAGCGCATCGACCCGGGCACGCTCGGCCACGACGCCGACCAGACCCCGCGCGTCATCGGCGGCGCGACGCCCGCCTGCGCCGAGGCCGCCGCGCAGGTCATCGGCGAGATCGCACCGTCGCTGGCGATCGTCTCCAGCTGCGAGGCGGCCGAGCTGACCAAGCTGTATGAGAACACCTTCCGCGCGGTGAACATCGCGCTGGCCAACGAGCTGGCGGGCATGGCGCGCCACCTGGGCCTCGACACCGTCGAGGTCACGCAAGCCGCCGCGACCAAGCCCTACGGGTACATGCCGTTCTACCCGGGCGCGGGCGTCGGCGGGCACTGCATCCCGTGCGACCCGCACTACCTGATCCATCCGCTGCGCGGCACCGGCGTGTCGACCGCGCTCGTGCAGACCGCGATGGACGCGATCGCCGGCCGCCCGGCGCAGGTCGTCGGGCGCGCGGTCGCCGAGCTGGCCGACCACGGCCGGGCGATCGCCGGCGCGCGGGTGATCGTCGTCGGCGCGGCCTACAAGCCCGGCGTCCGCGACGTCCGCGAGTCGCCCGCCGCCGACATCATGCGGTTGCTGCGCGACCACGGCGCCGACGTCAGCTACCACGACCACCTGATCCCGACCGTCGACGCCGGCGACGACCTCGGGCTGATCTCGGTCGCCGAGCCCGACGGCGGCGCCTACGACCTCGCGATCCTCGCCGTCCGCCACCCCGGCGTCGACCTCGGCTGGCTCGACGACTGCCCGATCGTCGTCGACTGCACCTATCGCACGCAGGCCGGTCGCCGGCGCGTGCTCGTCTAGCCCTCTCATCTTGGCCACGATCTCCTCCCCGCTGCGCGGGCTGCGTGACACCGCCCCACCCACCCCACGCCGGCGCGGCCTCGGCCTGCGCGACGCGCTGATCCTGGCGGCGCTCGCGCCGATCACCGTGCTGCTCGCGACGCGGCTGCACGAGGTCGACTCCGTGTTCACCTACTACATGGTGTTCATGATCACGACGCTGGCGCTGACGTTCTACATCGCCTTTGCGCGCTACGTCGATCCCAGCGCCGCGCCGGCGGTGCTCCCGGCGCCCTCGGTGTCACTGCTGGTCGCGGTCAAGGACGAGCGTGACGTGATCGTCGACTGCATCGACTCGCTGGTCGGTCAGACCTATCCCGACATCGAGATCTATGTGGTCGATGACGGCTCGACCGACGGGACGACCGAGATGCTCGTCGCGCTCGCCGAGCACCACCCCCAACTTCGGCTGCTGCGCAACGAGCAGTCCCAAGGCAAGAAGCGCGCGCTGACGCGGGCCGCGCAGGAGGCGCGCGGTGAGCTGTTCGTCTTCACCGATTCCGATTGCGTGCTGGAGCTCGACGCGGTCGCCCTGCTCGTCGACGCCTTCCGCGCGCACCCGGACTTCGGAGCCTTCAGCGGCCACGCCCGCGCGCTCAACGCCGACGCCAACGTCCTGACCCGGATGCAGGACACGTGGTACGAGACGAGCTTCTCGGTCAACAAGGCGGCCGAGTCGGTCTTCGGTGGCGTGACCTGCGTCTCGGGCCCGCTGGCCGGCTTTCGGCGCGAGGCGATCTATGACTCGCTGCCGACCTGGGCCGACGATCGCTTCCTCGGCGCGCCCTTCCCCTTTGCCACCGACCGTCAGCTGACCGGCTATGTCCTTGCCGACCGCCGCTGGAAGGTCGGCTACGTCGAAGGCCGCGCGGGTGCAGACCGTCGTGCCCGACACCGTCGGGCGCATGGTCAAGCAGCAGGTCCGCTGGAAGAAGTCGTTCCTGCGCAACCTCTGCTTCACCGGCGGCTTCTACTGGCGCCGCGGCCCCGGCGCGTCGTTCCTGTTCTACGGGCACACGCTGTTCGTGCTGCTGGCGCCGGTGATGGCCTTCCGCCATCTGGTGCTCTCGCCGATCGAGGGACAGTGGGCGCTCGCGCCGCTGTACCTCGCGGGGATCACCTTCAAGGGCTCGATGTGGGCGATCGCCTATCGCGCCGAGAACCCGTCGTCCTCGCGGTGGGTCTACCGGCCGCTGATGAGCCTGATGGCCTCGGTCGGGTTCTCCTGGATGTTGCTCTACTCGGCGCTGACGCTGCGCCGTGGCGTGTGGTCACGCGGATGAGGACGCGCGCCGGCGCCATGGCCATGTCCTTGGCCTTCGTCGTCGTGATCGTCTCGGTCTACGTGCTCGTCCTCACACGCGGGCAGATCGGCTGGCTGCTGTGACGCGGGTCGCGGTCCGGCCGCTGCGCGCGCTGCTGGCGTTGGCGCTCGCCGCCGCCGCGGTCGCCGCGCCCGTCCTGGCTTGGTACGTGACGCGCGGGCCCGGTCCGGTCGCCAAGCAGGCCGGTGTGCCACCGGTCATCGCGGCGGGCGTCACCCGCGCGCTGGCGACCGAGGCGGTCGGGCTGCGCGGTGCCCAGGCACGCCGCGGCGTGCCGGTCCTGACCTATCACGACGTCAGCGACCGCAGTGGCAAGTACGCCGTCACCCCGGAGCAGTTCGCCGCCCAGATGGCCGCGCTTGCCCGCGGCGGCTACCACGCGATCACGCTGTCGCAGTTCGATCGCTGGCAGACGGGCGCGAAGATCGACCTTCCGTCACGCCCCGTCCTGATCACCTTCGACGACTCGATCAAGTCGGCGTGGGTGCACGCCGACAAGATCCTCGCGCGCTACGGCCTGCGGGCGACGATGTTCGTCATCACGGGCCGCGTCGGCACGCACCAGCCGTACTACCTGACGTGGCAGGAGCTGCAGCGGATGGCCGGCAACGGCCGCTGGGACATCGGCTCCCATACGCGTTACGGCCACACCAACATCCGGATCGCGCCCAGCGGCCGCCGGGGCGCGTTCTTGACCAACTTGCGCTGGCTGCCCCTGCGCGGGCGCCTGGAGACCCTGGCCGAGTACCGCGTCCGCGTCGACGGCGACCTCGCGGGCTCGATGCAGGACCTGCGCGCGCACGGCATCAAGCCCGCCTCGGCGTTCGCGTTCCCGTTCTCGGCGAGCAAGTTCCCCACCAACGACCCGCGCGTCCCCGACCTGCTCGAACAGCTCGTCATGAGTCGCTTCGCCGTGGTGATGGACAACTCGCCCGGCTCGACGTCGATCCCGGCCAAGGCCGGCCGGCGCTACCTGTCGCGGATCGAGGTCTTCCAGGACACGGGCACGCAGGGCCTGCTGCACCGGCTGGCGGCCGCCAAGCCGCTGACGCCCGTGCTGCCGCCGTCGGGCAAGGAGACCGTCTATGACTTCCTCGACGTCGGCTCGATCGCGCGCGCCGACCTGGTGGTCAAGGACCAGTACCAACTGCCGCGCTACAAGGCGGTGACGATCCACCACATCACGTGGAACGAGGATCCCTACCGCGAGGTCTACTGGCGCTTCAACTTCTATGCCTTGCAGCCGTGCGTCGACCTGCTGTGGGCCTACCGCGCCACCGGCGACCACGTCTACTACGACAAGCTGTTGACGATCCTGCGCAGCTACATCGCCGCCGACGACGCGCGCGTCGATCGCTACGGCAAGGGCTTCAAGCCCTACCGCTGGGACAACAAGTACTCCTCGGCGATCCGGACGCTGATCCTCATCAACATCCGGGCCAAGCTCGCCGCGCGCCACAAGCTGCCCGCCG
This sequence comes from uncultured Conexibacteraceae bacterium, assembly GCA_963731005.1. Lineage (GTDB taxonomy): Bacteria > Actinomycetota > Thermoleophilia > Solirubrobacterales > Solirubrobacteraceae > Baekduia. The sequence continues at coordinate 1,291,237 of CAVSTZ010000002.1, forward strand.
ACGTCGAGGCCGGCACGCGCCGGGCGCTCACGCGGCTCGGGCACTTCCTGTCGCTGTCGGAGAACTTCAACGTGGACAACAACCACGGCTTCGGCGAGGACGCGGCGCTCTACGCGCTGGCCGTCAACCTCCCGGAGCTGTCGCAGGCCAAGGCCTGGCGCGCGATGGCCGCTGACCGCCTCGACGCGCTGATCCGCAAGAACGTCGACGCGAGCGGGGTCCAGGTCGAGCGCTCGCCGTTCTACCACTTCTACGTCCTGCGGCTGGCGACCAAGATGGTGGACTGGGCGCAGCGGGCGAACGTGGTGCTGCCCAAGGAGTTCGTCCGGCGCACCGATGCGATGGTGCGCTACGCGACGTTTGTCGTCCAGCCCAACGACATGCTGCCGCTGCAGGGCTCGTCGGTGCGCACCGACGTGTCGAAGCTGGAGCGCGCGATGTTCACGCGCTTCGGCACGCGCTACCCGGAGTTCGAGTACGCGCGCCTCGGCGGCCTGTCGGGCAAGCGACCGACCGAGCGCAACGTGCGCTTCGCGGCCTCGGGCGACGCGATCCTGCGCTCGGGCTGGGGCACGGCCGAGGACTTCCGTCAGTCGACGCAGGTCGCCTTCAACATCGGGCCGCACCGCACCCAGCACGCCCACCACGACGCGCTGGCGATCAACCTGTACGGGGCGGGTCGCACGCTGCTGCCCGACTCCGGGCTGTTCACCTATGACTTCAACGACTGGCGCAAGTACTTCTGGTCCACGCGCGCCCACAACACCGTCACCATCAACGACGGCAACCAGGCGACGGGACCGGTGCACGAGGGCGCGCTGAAGACGGGGCCGACGTGGAGCTATCAGTCCGGCTCGCACCGGCTCTCCAAGGGCTTCGAGCAGCGGCGCTCGGTCGTCATCCTGCGACGCGACCTGACGCTGGTCGTCGATGACGTCAGCGGTGACCGCCGCGCGAGCATCGCGCAGAACTGGCACCTCTTCCCCGACGCGACGTTCCGCCGGGACGGGCCGCTCGGGGTGCGCGCGTCGGTCGACGGCAAGCCGGCGTTGGCGCTGTGGGAGGCGACCGACACGCCGCTGGCGCTCGAAGACCACTTCGGCCAGACCAAGCCGCTGATCCAAGGCTGGGAGTCCGAGCTGTACGGCCAGAAGCAGCCCAACCACGCGCTCGCGTATCGGGCTCGGTCGACGGCTGCCCGCTTTGCGACGCTGATCGGCTCGGGACCGTTCGCGGGAGCCAAGGGCCAGGTGTTGTTCCGCAGTGCGAGCAGCGGGCGGCTGACGCTGCTGGCGTGCGCGGGCGGGGAGGCGTGGGAGGTCGCGGTGGTTCACCAGGCACGGCCCGGTGAGCGCGTCGCGGTGAAGAGGCTGAAGCAGTGCGCATGATGATGGTGGGATCGACGGTGCCAGTCGGGTCGCAGAGCGGAGTGGTGACATTCGGGCTCTTCTTCTAGCGCTCGCGGTGCTCGTCGTCGCCGGGATCGCCATCGTGGCGATCGCCCTCGGGGGCGACGCCGAGTCGCCGGCCCGCGCGTCGACGGCGTTGCTCGCCGACTCCTTCGGAGGCCGCGACCGGCTGCTGACCGACGAGCACGCCTACCGCGACCCCGGGGTGCCCCGCTCGCCGATCTGGACCCAGACGTCCGGGTCGCTCTTCGTGCACGACGGCCACGGCTGGACCGGCGTGCCCGACGGCGGCTCGCGCGACAAGCGGACGCCGAACGCGACCGGCTCTGCGGTCTTCCGCCTGGTGAGCCGGCGTCGCGACGTCGGCAACGCCGATGTCCGCTTCCGCGTCCAGATCCGCAAGCTCGTCACGAGCACGCGCACGCCCGTCGAGCGCACCTTCGACGGCGTTCACGTCATGTTGCGCTACCAGACCCCGCAGCACCTCTACGCCGCCAGCGTCGACCGCCGCGACGGCTCGGTCCTGATCCGCAAGAAGATCCCCGGTGGCCCCGACCCCGCCAACGGCGGCACCTGGATGGACGTCGGCGAGCGGGCGATCGACCCCATCATCTTCGGCCAATGGCGCCAGGTCTCCGTCCGTGTCCGCAACCAGCCCGACGGCTCGGTCACCTTCCGCGTCATCATCGACGGCCGCACCATCACCACGGCCCGCGACTCCGGCATCGGCAACCTCCCGCCCTACACCGCCCCCGGCCGCATGGGCTTCCGCGGTGACAACGCCGACGTCCTGCTCGACGACATCCGCGTCACGCCGCTGCGCTGACACCAGCGGGTGGGCCTGTCTGCGGACGCCATGCGACCGGATACAGGCCCACGGGCGCCCGGCCGATCGGCCCCGCCGAGGGTGGGCCTGTCTGCGGACGCTCTACGGCCCCAAGCAGGCCCACCCTGTCTCGCCGCCGCTGGTGAACGCCCTGCGCACAGCTGGTGACCGCGCTGTGTCGCTTCCGTGAACGACGCTTGTGGACCGGCCCTCGGCCCGGCAGGTTGCGGGTCGCCATGCCTGCAGCCCCGACTGATCCGCCGAACCCGTTGCCGCCCGAGCCGCCGCGCAAGAGCAAGAGCGCGACGCCACGGCTGGCGCGCAAGAGCACGCCGTTCGCCGATGCGGTCAAGGCCACCTTCGTCGGCCTCTGGCACGCACTGACCAAGGACCTGTTGTCGCTCTTCCTCGCGACGGCGGCGGTCGCGCTGGCGATCACGTTCTTCTCGTTGTTGGACTCGATCCGGCCGGGCTCGGCGGGGCGCGAGACCGACCTGTCGGCGATCGGCGCGCTGGCCAAGCAGCACAACATCAGCCAGGCGACGCTGCTCGACCACGACGCCCGCGTCGTCGTCAGCACCGCCGGCGGGATGCAGCTCTGGGCCGCCTACCCGTCTTCTGACGCGCAGACCCAGACGCTCTTCAAGCAGCTGTCGGCGGCGGGCGCCCGCGTGCGCATCGACCAGCAGTCGGGCAAGCCCGCGCGGCAGATCCTGATCCAGTTCCTGATCCCGATCCTGCTGCTCGTCAGCCTCTTCGCGCTCTTCGCGCGGCTGGGCAACGACGACGGCTCGGGCGGCATCGCCTCGTTCTCGAAGTTCTCGGGCAGCGGTCGCAAGAAGGGCAAGGGGACGGCGGATCGCGTCACGTTCGACGACATCGCCGGCGTGCCCGAGGCGGTCGCCGAGCTCCGGGAGATCCGCGACTACCTCAACGACCCGAGCAAGTACATGGCCTTGGGGGCGGGTGCGCCGAAGGGCGTCCTGCTCGTCGGCCCTCCCGGCACCGGCAAGACGCTCCTGGCCAAGGCCGTCGCCGGCGAGGCCGACGCGACGTTCTTCTCCATGTCGGGCTCGGACTTCGTGGAGTCCTTGGTCGGCGTCGGCGCCGCCCGCGTCCGCGACCTCTTCCGCAAGGCGCGCAAGGTCGCGCCGGCGATCATCTTCATCGACGAGCTCGACGCCGCCGGCCGCAAGCGCGGCGCCGGCATCGGCCAGGGCAACGACGAGCGCGAGCAGACCCTCAACCAGATCCTGGTCGAGATGGACGGCTTCGGCGGCGACGCCGGCATCGTCGTGCTCGGCGCGACCAACCGCCCTGACATCCTCGACCCCGCGCTGCTGCGCCCCGGTCGCTTCGACCGTCAGGTCACCGTCGACACCCCCGACGTCCACGGCCGTCACGCGATCCTGACGCTGCACGCCGGCAAGCGCCCGCTGGGCCGCGACGCCGACCTGATGGAGATCGCCAAGCTGACGCCGGGCTTCAGCGGCGCCGAGCTGGCCAACGTCATCAACGAGGCCGCGCTGCTGACCGTGCGTGAGGGGCGCGCCGAGATCGACCAGAAGACGCTGGAGGAGGGCATCGACCGCGTCGTCGCCGGCCCGGCCAAGAAGCACGTGCTCAGCGAGCACGAGCGGTGGCTGATCGCGGTGCACGAGGCCTCACACGCTGTCGTCACTCGCGCGGTCGGTCAGCGCACCGCGACCCAGAAGCTGTCAATCGTCGCCCGCGGCCGTCAGCTCGGCACCGCCGCCCACATGCTCGGCGACCGTGACGCCGTCGTCCAGCAGGAGCCCGACCTGCAGCGCCAGCTGATCGCCGTCATGGCCGGCAGCGCCGGCGAGGAGGTCGAGTTCGGGTGCCTGTCGACCGGGGTGCATGACGACCTGCACGCCGCGACGCTCATCGCCCGCTCGATGGTCACCGCCTACGGCATGTCACGCGAGCTCGGCCCGGTCACGATCGGCGAGCGCCAGGGCGAGGTCTTCCTGGGCAACTCGCTGCAGGAGCTGGGCACGGTCGGCGCCGAGACGCTGAACCTCATCGACCGCGAGGTCGAGCGGATCGTCGGCGACGCCAAGGCGCGCGCCGTCCACGTGCTGGAGGCCAACCGCACGGCGATGGTCGAGACCGCCGAGGCGCTGCTCGAGCACGAGACGCTGTCGGGCCTGGCGCTCGAGGCCGTGCTGTCGACGGTCGCCTCGGTGCCGATGGAGACGCTCGAGCCGATCCGCGGTCCGCTGGACGAGCGCGACGGCCGCCGGGCGGGGGACTGACCCGATGCGCTCGCTCCTGCGTCGCCACGCCGCGACCGCGGCGCTGCTGCTCGCCGTCGTCTCCGTGGTGCTCTCGACGACCGGCATCGCCGACGCCGCCAAGAAGGCCGTGCAAGGCAAGGTCCTGCACTTGACCAAGGGCGGCAAGGTCGCCACCAAGTACCTGCCCGTCGTCAAGCGCGCGCGGTCGGCCGACAAGCTCGGCGACCAGAAGCCCGAGGATCTCGCCGACGGCTGTAACCCGCAGACCGTCGATCTGGGCACATGGTGCCTGATGGCCTCGCCCTACACGGTGGACAACTCCGACATCGGCAAGAACGACTACTTCTACGCCTCGCAGAAGTGCGAGGACTTGGGTGGCTGGCTGCCGACCGCCTCACAGCTGATCGGTGCGGCCAAGCGCGTCCGGCTCGCGTCGGTCCTGACCGACGACGCGACCAATGCCGCGATCGACGAGACGCCCGACGACGGCATCAAGGACCAGCGCGAGATGAGCGCCACGCTCATCACGACGGCCGCCGGCTCCTCGGCGGCGGGCTCGGAGGGCGTCAGCGCCGGCTCCCACGGCAACCCGCGCACCGGCGAGCCCGACCCGGTCCCCCAGCCGGCCAACGCCTCACCCGACACGCTGCAGTACGTCACCGTCTTCGACAACGGCGACCACGGCGGCTTCGCGGGCGCCAAGCCCGTCAGCGAGCCCGAGCGCTTCCGCTGCGCCTTCGGCCGGACCCAGGGTCAGGCGACGGCGGACGGGGATTAGTAGTCGCGCGGCCTATTCGGGTCGGGGTGCGGGAGGTGGTTGGATGGTCGGCGCTCCGTGAAGATCGCCACCGCGCTTGGGTGGTGTGGGGTGTTGGGTGAGAGTGTTGGGGCGTGGTTCGGGGTTCGGTTGTGTGGGCATCGAACGAGCGTCGCGCGGATGTCGACATCACGGATCACCGCCCTCCCTACGCGCTCGCGCCGCGGGCGCGGGTTGTACGGGGCGTCGTCGCCGGCGCTCTGATGCCTTGACGGGGATATATGCGCGGTCAACGTGCGATCCATTTCGCTGCGCAATCCGTTGGTCACGAGACTGCTACGAACCGCTGACGCTGGTCGGTCGTGATCGTTACGCGCGGGCGCCGTGGCAGGGACGCTGGTCGACCTGTCGGGCAATGTGCCCGTCAACTCGACCAGCACCCGCCGACGAATGTCGCCGGCACCCTGACGTTGGATCTCAACGTCCAGGTGCCGGCGACGTCCCGGCTCCCCGGCCGACCCTCGACACGACGCGAATCGCCCGCCCCTCGCCTTTTGGCACCCGTGGGACGTATCCAAGACCACGACGCTCTTCGGTGGGTGGGTTCTGTTCGTCAGCATTCTGCTGAGCTCAATGCCCCCGGACTACTAGCTCACCGGGACCGTCGCGCTGAGAACTAGTAGTCGGTGTCGTCGGTCGCCGCCGCGCCTTCGGCGGGCGCGGGCTCGATCGACATGCGGTAGCCGATCCCGAAGTGCGTGTGGATGTAGATCCACTCGGGTGAGACGGCCGCGAGCTTGCGGCGGACCTTGCGGACGAAGACGTCGACCGAGCGGTCGCGGTAGGCCATCCGGCCGCCCCAGACGAGGTCGTAGAGCTCCTGGCGGCGCACCACGCGGTCGCGATGCTGAACCAAGGCGTAGAAGATCTCGAACTCGCGCACAGTGAGCCGGGCCCGCCGACCCGCGACGAGGACCTGGAACTCCGCCGGCCGGATCTCGAGGTGCTCGATGACGAGCGTCCGAGGCTCCTGCGGCGGGTCTGGTGCGAAGACGTTGGTGAGCACGTCGGCATCGTCCTCGGATCGCACACGCCGCCGGTGAAGGTCTGGCGTCGGACCGGAGAACATGTGGTTACCGAGGTGTTACCTGCGCGTGCGGATCAGATTGTGGCCCCTGCCGATCGGCAAGGCCCGTTGACAAGATCTTGACGACATCGGATCGCCTGTCCGCTTCCCTTGTGGATGGCGAGCCTGACCCTCTCGCCCATGCCCCACTGGTGACCGACACTCCTCCACCAGGGGCCTTCGGGGGCGCGTCGCGGCGGTCACACCCCGCCGCGACGCTCGCCCTCGATCGAGTGGGCGAGCAGGTCCTCGACGTGCTGGGTCTGCCAACGGGCTGTTGACCTCACCGGGGCCGTGGCGTACCACTGCTTCACCGCACGCGAGGAGGCTCGGGATGAGGTCGATCAAGCAAGCCGCGCAGCTCATCGTCGTGGTGATGGCGATAGGGGCGTGGGCGCTGCCGTCCACGGCGTCGGCGGCCTCGTGGGGTGTCGTGGGCACCGCGCACACTCTTGGCACTGCTGGGATCCACGAGGCGTTCGAAGGCACCGCCGGATCGTGGGGCTGCGCAGAGGTGAAGTTGCACGTGGACGTCAGCGCAGCGGCGCTGAGGGTCACTGGCGTCACCTTCATCACCTGCGTTGCATCAGGCGGCGGCGGTGCGGGCTGCAATGTGGCTCCAAAGGCGACTGGGCTGCCGTGGTCGATCACTGGGAGCAATCCGAACAACCTCATCATCGACAAGGTGCACATCGACGTCCCGTACTCAGGGGTCTGCCCGCTCAACGGCGTCACCGGCACTGTCACTGGAACGCTGACGGGTGGCGTCTGGGACGCCGCGCCTCACGGCATCACTTTCAACGACGCGACGGGCCTGACGCAAGACATCGCGGGCTTTGGCCCGCTGACTACCAGTATGAATCTCACCGACGCTCAAGCGTCGTTGACGCTCTCCTAGCGGAGACGCCCTGGACAGCCAAGACCACTACCGCGACGTGCTGACCGCGGGAGCCGGCGGCCGGCGGCCGTCGTCACCCCACGACCTCCAGCGACAGCTCCCAGAGGCGACGCGCGTTCTCGGGATCCAGCGCGTACGCCGCGACGCCGGAGGCAGGCAGCTCGGTGCCCGGGTCGACGGGCTCGGCCTCGTTGCCGTCCTCGAAGTAGCGGCCGCCGATGCCTTCGAGCTGTGGTGAGGTCGCCAGCAGGACGCTCGTCGCGGCGCCTTGCTCGATCGACTTGAAGGTGAACTGGCCGGAGCGGCGCAGCGCGTCCAGCGCCTTGGCGTCCATGTGTCGCGACAGGTTGGTCTCGGCGATCGCGCCCGGGTGGACGGCGTTGGCGGTGATGCCGTCGGCGGCCCAGCGGCGGGTCGCCTCGACGGCGAGCAGGATGTTGGCCGTCTTGGACTGACCGTAGGCCAGCCACGGGTCGTAGGCACGCGAGCTGAAGTTGATGTCCTCGAAGACGACCGGTGAGCGCAGGTGGCCGCGGGAGCTGAGCGAGACGACCCGCGCCGCGCCGGCCGCGGCGAGCGCGTCGTGGAGGCCGACGGTGAGCGCGAAGTGACCGATGTGGTTGGTCGCGAACTGCAGCTCCCAGCCGCCGGTGGTCAGCTCCAGCTCGGGCAAGGCCATGATCCCCGCGTTGTTGACCAGGATGTCGAGCGGGTGCTCCCAATCGTGGACGAACGCGGCGACCAGCTCGCGGCTGGAGAGATCGAGCTGGCTGACGTCGACGGCCTTGTTGCCCGTCGAGGTGATGATGTCGGCGGCGGTCCGGACGCCCGCCTCGGTGTCGCGCACCGCGAGCGTGACCGCGGCGCCGGCGCGTGCCAGCTCCCGCGCCGTCTCGACGCCGATGCCCGACGAGCCACCGGTGACGATCGCGCGCTTGCCGCGCAGGTCGATCCCGGCGATCACCTCCGCCGCGGTCGAGGTCGCGCCGAACGGGGTGGTGATGCGGTCATCGCTGGTCATCGTGTCGCCCAGGCTAGCTTGACGCCGGCGTCGCGCGGCTACGGTGGTGTCATGGCTCCCAAGACATGGTTCATCACCGGGACGTCGCGCGGCTTCGGGCGCGAGTGGGCGATCGCGGCGCTGGAGCGCGGTGACCGCGTCGTCGGGACGGCGCGCGACCCCGGCACCCTCGACGACCTCGTCGCCAAGTACGGCGACGCGCTGCTCGCGGTGGCGCTCGACGTGACCGATCGCTCCGCGGTCTTCACGGCCGTGGCGGACGCGCACGCGCACTTCGGCCGGCTCGACATCGTGGTCAACAACGCGGGCTACGGCCAGTTCGGCATGGTCGAGGAGCTCAGCGAGCAGGAGGCGCGCGAGCAGATCGAGACCAACCTGTTCGGCGCGTTGTGGGTGACGCAGGCGGCGCTGCCCTTTTTGCGCGAGCAGGGCAGCGGCCATTTCCTGCAGGTGTCGTCGATCGGCGGGATCTCGGCGTTCCCCGGCATCGGGATGTACCACGCCTCGAAGTGGGCGCTGGAGGGCATCAGCCAGTCGCTGGCCCAAGAGGTCAAGGGCTTCGGCATCCACGTGACGCTGATCGAGCCCGGCGGCTTCTCGACCGATTGGGGCGGCTCTTCGGCGCGCCACGCCGAGCCGCTCGACGCCTATGCCGAGCAACACGCGGCCTCCAACCGGCGTCGCGCCGGCGCGACGCCGGGCGATCCCACCGCCTCGGCCGAGGCCGTCCTGCGCATCGTCGACGCCGAGCAGCCGCCGCTGCGCGTCTTCTTCGGCAGCGCGCCGCTGGGCATCGCCGAGAAGGACTATGAGAACCGCCTGGCGACCTGGCGGGAGTGGCAGCCGGTCTCCGAGTTGGCCCAGGGCGGCGACTAGGCCCCGCGCTCGCCGACGGTCATCCGGCGTCGAGCGCGCGCTCGATCGCGTCGGCCAGCGCCGGGTGCTCGTAGGCGCCCGGGCGGCGCAGTGCGGCAAGGACTTGTTGTTGGCTCTGCGGGTCCTTGTCCTGGCTCATCTTGACCTTGCAGACAAAGCGCGTGATCGGCAGCCGCAGGCCGACGGTCCCGGGTGCCAGCCGCGCGCCGAGCTCGGGGTCGAGGTAGGCGGGGTCCTCGACGTGCTGCTCGAAGTGCGCGACGAGGCGGGTCAGGACGCGGAGGTTCTCGTCGGGCTCCAGCAGCTCGGGCACGCCGTAGCAGTGGGCGACGCTGAAGTTCCACGTCGGCGCGCGGTGCGCCTCCTCGGAGTACCAGCTCGGCGAGATGTAGCCATGTGACGCCCGCGACGATCAGCAGCACCTCGCCCGAGCCGAGATCATGGACTTGGTCGTCGGGACGGCCGACGTGCGTGACGATCGCCAACTGATCGTCGTCACGCTCGTCGAGCAGCACCGGGTAGTGCGAGGCGACGATCTCGCCACCGCTGCTGCTGACGATCGTCGCCCACGGGTTCTCGGCGATCAGCCGCCGGACGGTCTGCTCGTCATCGACGGCGTGCGCGGGGGTGTGACGCATGGCCCCCAGGTTACGAGCGCGCGGCGGCCACCGGCGCACCGTCACGCCATGGCGCGATCTTCAGCGCCAGGCCGAAGCCGGTCGTCAGCAGCGCGGCGGCGCGGCAGCCGGGGACGCGATGGGCGTGGGCGCGCAGCAGCGGCTCGCCGCGGCTGTTGAAGCCGTGACGCGGATGGCGCTCCTGGACGCGGCGGGCGCCGGCGGAGTCGAGCTCGGCGGCGCGGATGCCGAGCACGTCGACGACGATCCCGTCGTGGACGAGATGCTGGATGGCGCCCTGTCGGACGCTGACCTTCGGGTTGAGGTGCAAGGTGATGGCATCGAGCACGTCGTGGCGCAGGACCTCGGAGAGGGGCGAGGTCGCCAGCAGGTCGGCGGCGACCTCGGCGCCGACCAAGGTGAAGCACTTGCCCGAGATGGTGTCCATCTCGCCGAAGGCGTAGTCGTGCAGGATCGTGGCGGCGAAGAGCGCCTCGTCGTCGCAGGTGACGCCGTCGACCTGCCCGAGCGCACGGGCGTAGAGGTAGGAGCGGTAGCCGTGCTGCACGAGCATCGGATCGAGGTCGGCGCAGGCCTCCAGCACCTCGCGCGTGAACGGCGTGTCGGGTGGCGTCAGCGCTGACGGATCCGGCGCTCCGCGGGCTCCGCTTCGTCCCGCGCGTGCCGCCAGCAGCCGCGGCACCGCGCGCGTCGTGGTCAGCACGGTGGCGGCGGTGAAGCGCGCGCGCTCGCCGCGGCCGAGGATGCCGTTGGTCCTGCGGCACCACTCGATCGTCCCGATGTCTCCGAGCAGGTTGGGCACGCACCGCAGCCTGAGCGGTCATCCGCCTGGCCGCAAGGACGCACATCCCACGATCTCGGCCGTGTTCGGTCAGGACCCGCCGCTCATGATGCGGTTGACCTCGGCGTAGGACAGGCCGCCACCATCGCCGTAGGTGCCGGGCACGCCGAGCAGCTCCTGGGCCGCGGCGTGGGCGGCCGAGAGCGCCAGCCGCGCCGGCCCGGAGCCCGAGCTGACGCGCGCCACGCCCAGGCGCGCGAGCTCGTCGACGGGCGGCAGCGCCGGACCGGCAAGGACGTTGAGCGGCAGCGGCGTGGCGGCGACCAGGCGGCTCAGCAGCCCGGGGTCCGTCGCGCCCGGGACGAAGAGGCCGTCGGCGCCCGCGTCGGCATAGGCGCGCAGGCGGGCGATCGTCTCGGCCTCGTCACCGACGCGCAGCCAGACGGTGTCGGTGCGCGCGTTGACGAACGCCGGGATCCCGGCCGCGCGGACGGCGTCGGCGGCCGCGCGCACGCGGGCGGCATGCTCCTCGACGGGCGTCAGGCTCCCGTCGGCGCGGCCGTCCTCCAGGTTGAAGCCGACCGCCCCGGCATCGAGCGCGAGCGCCACGGTCTCCGCGACGCCCGCGGGCTCGTCGGCGTATCCCGCCTCGAGATCGGCGCTGACCGGCACCGCCACGGCGCCCGCGATCGCGCGCACCGCGGCGAGCATCGCGTCCCGGGTCAGCCGCTCGCCGTCGGGCAGCCCGAGCGCGAAGGCGACCCCGGCGCTGGTCGTCCCCAGCGCCGGCGCGCCGGCGGCGACGAGCACCTTCGCGCTGCCCGCGTCCCAGGCGTTGAGGAGACGCAACGGCGGTGCGCCGCGGTCGTGCAGCGCGCGGAACGCCCGTGCGCGGTCGTGCTGGTCGTCCATGACGACGACCCTCCGCGCGGATCGCCGCGGCGGCCACCGCAACGATGCGCGTCACCAGGGCGCCGGCGCGTAGTCCTTGAGGAAGCACGCCGTGGAGGTCCTCGCCCGCCTCGCCGCGCACGATCGGGTCGTAGACGCGCGCGGCGCCGTCGACGAGGTCGAGCGGCGCGTGGAAGCCCTCGTCGGCCAGCCGCATCTTCGTCGGGTGCGGGCGCTCGTCGGTGATCCAGCCGGTGTCGACGCTCGTCATCAGGATGCCGTCGGTCTCGCAGCATCTCGCGTCGCGCTGGTGCGCGTGAGCATGTTCAGCGCGGCCTTGGCCATGTTGGTGTGCGGGTGGCCCGGGCCCTTGTAGCCGCGGGCGAACTGACCCTCCATCGCCGACACGTTGACGACGTAGGTGCGCCGCGCCGGCGAGGCCGCCAGCGCCGGCGCGCAGCCGGCTGATCAGGATGAACGGCGCGGTCTGGTTGCAGAGCTGGACCTCGAGCAGCTCGACCGGGTCGACCTCGTCGACGACCTGGCTCCAGCTGTTGTGCGGCGTGCGAGGTCGGGCACGAGGCCGCCGGCGTCGATCGCGGTGCCGGCGGCGATGCGCTCCGGCGACGCCGACCCGGCCGTCAGCGCCAGCGCGCGTCAGCGCCTGCGGCGTCGGCGACCAGTGGCCGCGTCGCGCGAGCGGCACGCGGTCGCGCCGCCCGCGCGCCCGAGCGTCACGACCTCGGGCAGCGGACCCGCCGGCAGCGGCGCCTGCGGCGGCGCGCGACCAGGTGCGCGTAGGCCTCGGGCGAGCGGCGCACGGTCTGCGCGGCGTTGTTGATGAGGATGTCGAGCGGGCCCGTCGCGCGGCGACCTCGTCGGCCAGCGCGATGACCTGGCCCGGGTCGCGCAGGTCGATGCCCGACGATCCGCAGCCGGTGCAGCCAGTCGGCGCTGTCGTCCATCGCGGCGAAGCGGCGCGACGGCGTCGCTGCGGGAAGCGCGTGGTGATCGTCGTGTGCGCGCCGTCGCGCAGCAGCCGCAGCGCGATGTACATCCCGATCTTCGCCCGCCCGCCGGTGAGCAGCGCGCGGCGGCCGGTCAGGTCGGTGCGCGCGTCGCGGCGCGCGTGGTTGAGCGCCGCGCAGGCCGGACAGAGCTGGTGGTAGAAGGCGTCGACGTCGACGTAGCGCTGCTTGCAGATGTAGCACGCGCGCGCGCGCAGCAGCGTGCCCGCGCGACGCGCCGCCGTGCGCTGGACGTCAGCGGCAGGCCCTGCGTCTCGTCGTCGATGCGGCCCGGCGCGCCCGGTCGCCGTCGCCGCCGTCACCGCGTCGTCATTGGCCCGGATCGCTGTGCGTCGCTCGCGCGCGCCGCTGCTCCTTGACGGTCTTGAACAAACCGGCCGACGCGCGCCGCACCGCGACCGCGTCGGGATGCTCGGTCGGGAGCTGCTCGACCTCGCCGAGAACGCGCAAGCGCGTCGGCGAGACGATCGGGGTCGATACCATCCATGTGACTGGAAAGAGTAGACACCGCATGGTTGAGTAGCGCTTTCCAGGCAGGACACTGACCCGTCATCCTCGAAGAGAGCCACCATGAACGTCCTCGACGACCTCAAGAAGCTGGAAGCCTCCATCGTCAAGCGCTACCGGGAGCTGCAGCCGGCGCTGGCCGAGGTCGAGGAGCTGCGCCGCGTCGCCCAGCGCCTCGGCGTCGACCTCGACCGTCCTGGCACCAGCGCCAGGGCCGCCGCCAAGCCGGCCGCGCCCGCGAAGGCCACCGCCACCCGGACCCGCGCCCGTCGCGCCGGCGCCACGCCGCGCAAGCGGGCCGCCAAGGTCGCCACCCCGCGCCGCCCGCGCGCCGGTGGCCGCCGCGAGCAGGTCCTCAAGCTCGTGACCGAGCGTCCCGGCATCACCGTTCCGGAGATCGGCAAGGCGCTCAAGGTCGACCCCACCGGCCTGTACCGCTACGCCAAGCAGCTCGAGGCCGACGGCTCGATCACCAAGAACGGCACCGCGCTGCATCCGGCCGGCAGCTGAGCCACGCCTCGGGCGGGGTGGGCCTCTATCGGGACGGTGAACGTCCCGAGACAGGCCCACCCCCCAGAGAGGCGACGCGTCGTGCCTCGGCGTTGCCGAAAAAGGTGCCGACGCAGACGTAGCTGAGGGCCGGAAGGCTGTCGGGCAATTGGTGCAGACGGCGCTCCAGGGCGTGACGGCGGATCGTCTCCCACACGCCGCCGCCGATGCACAGTGAGACGGTCTCACGATCCGGTGGGTCGTGCTCCGACGCCGCGAAGCCTGCACCGAGCAGCTCGCTGAAGAGGTCGAGCATCTCGTTGTGGCGCGCGTAGACCAGCGGGCCACGGCTGGGCAGCTCGACGGTCGCCCGGTAGGTCATCTCCGGGGCGTCGGCCATGTCCTGCACCAGCACCTCGAGCGCCCGGTGCAGCGCGTAGGGCGGGTCTTCCGACGTGTCCATGAACGCGGTCGCCACACGGTGAAACAGCTTGTGGGTGAACGCGGCGACACCGTCGAGCAGGTCGTCGATCTCACCGCGTGCCATGGGGGTGATGCTTGACAGATGGAGACCCGACTGACCCATACGGTGCACCATACGCAGGGTCCAATCGAGAAAGCCAGACGTGTTCGAAAGACTTTCATGGCTCCGAAGAGAAGCATGACATGAATGAACGATGTTCACTGTCGAGGAACGACGGCGGGTCTCGAACGGCGAGTCGAGCGGCCGCCGTCATCGAGGGCGTTCAGCGCGGCGGAGCGCCGGCGGCCGACAGCGCAGCGATGCGCTGGGCCTCGTCGGCACCGAAGAACGGCGTCAGGACCTGACGGCTGAGCGTCGGCAGCTCGGCCGGCAGCTCGGGGATGCGGTCCTCGCGGGCGAAGCGGCGCAGGACGGCGAAGATGCTGTCGAGGACGATCTCCAGCGCGGCGAACGGCTGGGGCGCACGCTGCTCGGTCGCGGGAACCTGACCCGCGATGAGCGAGAAGAACAGGGCGATGTAGCGCTCGCGGAGTCCCGAGATGGCCTGGGCCAGCGTCGGATCGTCGGAGACGGCAAGCGCGGCGAGCGCCGGGGTGCGGGCGATGTGCGTCACGGCGGCCTGGAGCGCTTGATGGGCGGCCAGCGGCGGGTCGCCGGCGGCGCCGAGGAAGGCGCCGGCGGCCATGACGACGAGCTGGCCGGTCCAGGCATCCAGCGCCTGGACGGCGACGTCGAGCTCGTCGGTGAACAGGGTGTGGGCGACGTCGAGCTCGATGCCGGCGCGTTGCGCGACGTCCGAGAGCGCCGTGGCCTCCAGGCCGTCGCGCTGCGCGGTCTCTGCGACGGCGTCCATCAGGCGACGGCGGTCGTCGACGCCGCCGATGCTCGTCGGCAAGGTCCGGGCGGCGTCGTCGGCGGCCCGGGCGGCGGCGGCGAGGCCGAGCGCCGGGGTGAGGATGAGCTCCACCAGCGGCGCCTGCAGGGCGGGGAGCTGCGCGGTCCGCCCGTCCAGCACCCAGCCGGCGGCCAACTCGGCGATGCCGGCGGCCATGGCCAGCGGCAGCAGCTTGGGCTGCTCGGTCGGGCCGGCGGTCGCTCGGGTCAGCAGGCGGCCGAAGGCCTGCAGCGCGTCGTCGATCGCGGGTTGGCCGGCGCGGCCGGCCGACGGCGCGTCGACCAGCAGCAGCCGGGCGTAGCCGGGCTCGGAGGCCAGCAGGCCGAGCGCCGCGCGGACGGCGGCGCTGACCTTTGCGGGCCGGTTACGGTGCGGCAGCGCGGCGTGCCACGCGGCGCCGAAGAGCGCGACGAAGGCTTGGTCGAACGCCGTTGCCCAGGCGTCTTCCTTGGTGGCGAAGTGCTCGTAGAACGCCTCGGGCGACAGGCCCGCCGCCGCGAACAGCTCACGGATCGTCGCGGTCTCGAAGCCCGGCTGGGCGGAGATCGCGAGCACCGCCTCCAGGATGCGGGTGCGCTGGTTGCGGCGCACGAAGCTCGGTGGCAGTCCGTGCCGGCCGCGCGGCAGCGGGTGCGGCGGCTGGTGGGCGATCGCGGCGGGCGACACCATCAACAAGGGGTTGGGCGCCGCGAGCCGCCGTGGCGCGGCCGTCTCGTACATCGCGCCCCACGCCGCGAGGTCCAGCGCGGCGGGCTTGAGCGGCCGCAGTCGGCCGGCGCGCAGGTGACCGTCGAAGACGCGCAGCGTCCCGCCGGCCAGCGCCGTCAGCGCCGCCTCGGAGAGGACCGGGCTGCCGTCGACCGTCGCCGCCTGGCGCAGCAGGTCCTGCAGGCCGACGCTCAGCGCGTGGCGGCGGACCGGCCCGTCTTGGCCGACGGCCGCGATGTCGACGAGCGCCAGCCGTGCGGCGGGAACGTCGGCGAGGATGATCTCGACCACCGCGGTGAGCACCGTGGCAAGCCGGTCCTGCAGCGCGCCGGCGGCGATCGGGCGCGCGCGCAGGAGCTCGCACGCGGCCTCGATGGTGGCGTCGCACGCCTCGAGCGCCAGGGCGTGCTTGCCGCCATCGAACAAGGTGTAGAACGTGCCGGTCGAGACCCCGGCCTCGGTGGCGAGATCCTGCACCGTCGTGGCGCTGTAGCCCCGGTCGGTGAAGAGCCGCGTGGCGGCCTGGCGCAGGCGCAGGCGCTGATGCTCTGCGAGGGCGTCGACGTCGAGCGCTCGCGGGCCGCGCAGTGGCCGAGCGGACGGCTCTTGACGGGCGGACGCCATACGCGCGAGAGGATACCCGCCGGGTGCGTGCCGCAGGGTTTTTCGCGAGTTCAAGAAATATTTGGCTCGCAGAACTTGCAAATGGGTCTACTATGCGCCCATGTTGGGAAACGCCGGTGTTGCCTGGATGGAGCCAGACGAGCTGGAGGCCCTGCCCACCCAGGCCCAAGCGTTTCATCGTCGTGCTCGGATCGTCGACGCCGCCGTGCGCGAGATCGCCGAGCGCGGCTACGGGCAGGCGGCCGAGGAGGCGATCGCCCAGCGGGCCGGCGTCACGCCGGGGGCGTTCTACGAGCTCTTCGCCGGCAAGGAGGAGGCGCTGATCTG
Source organism: uncultured Conexibacteraceae bacterium (assembly GCA_963731005.1). GTDB lineage: Bacteria > Actinomycetota > Thermoleophilia > Solirubrobacterales > Solirubrobacteraceae > Baekduia. Next base: position 1,307,783 of record CAVSTZ010000002.1, read on the forward strand.
GGCCTATGACGTCGCCGCGGCGTACGTCGTCCCGCAGGTCTTGCGCGCGCTACGGGCCGAGCCCGACTGGGAGCGCGGCGCCACCGCGGCGCTGAGCACCTACCTGACGATCCTGGACTGCGACCGCGCGTGGGCGATCGCCTGCCTGCGCGATCTCCCGGCTGCCGGAGAGCGCGCGCGGGCGGCGCGCGATGCGGTGCGCGCCCCGGTACTGGAGGCGCTCGCCGCCCCGAAAACCCTTCCGGCTGCTGGTGGTGTGGGCATCGAGATGATCGTGACCGCCATCGACGCGATCGCGGTTGATGGCCTGCGCTCTTCGCCCGGGCAGTCGCTGGCCGAGCGGCAGCGAGAGCTGGCGACGCTGATGTTGGCGCCGTTCACCGACGAGCCGCCGCCGGCCGATGTCGAGGCCGCGACGCTGCGTCCGCCGCTCTTGGCCGCCGAGATCGAGACGCTGCTGGAGGCCGACGGTGGCGTGGGGCAACTGGAGCTCTTGGTGCGCGAGGCCGTCGACCTGCGCGACGGTCCGACCCTCTGGCAGATCATCGCCGTGCTGCGACGGCGAGGCGCGGACGATCCGGCGCTGCGCCGCGCCGAGCAGCGCGCGCTCGCCGCGCTCGAGGACGCGTGGTTCTTCGGGCTGCCGCTGGCCGAACGGCAGGCGGATTCGCTGGCCTGTGACGATGCGTAACGGTCGCTAAGAAATTTTCGTGTCGTTATAACTTGACTTCGCACATCGGGGCGTTTACGTTCCCGATCGCACCTTGAGGTTGCCGCTCTGGCAGTGGCGTCGGGTGTGGGAGACGGCGGGCACCTGGAGGGCGCTCGTCGTGGGTTGAGAGATCACTGTTGGAGGAGACGCTGTGTCCGCTGTGCCTGCTCGCAGGTCATCGATGGCCCCTGCCGTGACGGCGCCCGACCCGGCTGCCGCGCCGGCGCTCAAGGCACGCCGCAGCACGCAGTCCTACGGTCTGCCGACCCAGCGCGACCGGCTCGTCGCCGCAGCCGGGCAACTGGCGGCCGAGGTCGGCTCGTCGTCGATCGGCATCCATCACATCTGCCAGCGGGCGGGCATCTCGCGTCGCACCTTCTACGAGCTTTACGCCGACCGCAACGCGTGCCTCGTCGATGTGCACCAGGAGGCCTTCGGCCGGCTGGTGGGGCATGTCGCCGAGGCGGTTGCCGAGGCCGGGGCCGAGTGGGAGGACCGTGCGGTCGCCATGATCCAGGCGTTGCTGTCGGCCTGGGACGCCGATCGCATCCTGGCCCACGCGTGCCTGATCTCCGCGGCCGGTGGCGACGACGAGACGGTGGCGCTGCGCCGGATGGCCGTCGCGCAGCTGACCGGGATGCTGGCCGGCGCGCCTGCGCAGCCGCTGGCGACCGAGCCGGTGCTCTCGGGTGCGCTCGGCAGCGTGTGGGAGCTCGCCCATCAAGCCTTGACCGACGACGCCGACGACGCGATCGGCGAGCTTGCCGGGACGGCGATCTACCTGATGCTCGCGCCGTTCGTCGGTCGCCGCCAGGCGACGGCGCGTGCCGCCGGCCGCGGCGGCCCGGTCGCCTACAGCACGCGTTGGACGCCGACGGTGACCGACGGCGCCGACGAGCAGGGGCTGTTGGTGACCGAGCTGACCGGTCAGACGCTGCGGTACCTCGACCGGCATCCGGGCGCGGCGAACATCGCCATCGCACGTGCGGTCGATGTGCGTCATGAGAGTCAGATGAGCCGTCACCTCGCACGGTTGGAGCGGGCCGGGATGGTCAGTCGCCGCAAGGAGGGCCGGACCAACGCGTGGACGTTGACGGCGCGTGGTGAGGAGGCGGCGCGGACGTTGCGCGATCTGCGTGCCGATGGCCCGCGGTTGACCGCCAGTTCGTGGACCGCGACGGGTCATGAAGGAGCTTGAGATGTCAGGTCATCGCCGTGGGGTGTGGGTGTCATGGGTCGATTCGTTGCTTGAGGAGTCTTGGATGCGCTTGTCGGTGTTGACCGGGGTCGGTCGGGGGCGGGGTTCGGTCGCGGTGTTGGGAACCGTGGCCGTGTTGGCGTTGTGCTCGGCAGGGACGTCGAGCGCGTGGGCGACGACAGGACACAGCCTTGCGGGGGCGATCGGCGCGGGCGGCAACGACCCGGGTCAGTTTGCGGGTGGTGGACCGTCAGGGGTGGCGGTGGATCAGGTATCGGGTGATGTGTTGGTGGCCGATCCGGGCCATGTTGGTGGTGATGGCGTGACACCTGCGCCGCGCATCGAGCGCTTTGACGCCGGCGGCGGCTACTTGTCGTCGATCGCCATTGACGGTGCGGCCTACAGTCAAGTGGGTGGGGTTGCGGTGGACGCGACGGGCGCGGTGTACGTGTCGGCGTTTGACAACGTCGCGCAGAGCGGGACGGTGGTGAAGTACAGCGCGGCCGGGACGTTTGCTCACGCGTTGAACGTCGGTGCGTCGGCGACGGTGCTGGTCGCGGGCGGCGCGGTCGCGGTCGATCCGAGTGACGGCACGGTCTACGCCGTGGCGTCCGATTCGTTGTCGGGTGCGCCGGTGATCGATCGCTTCGACGGTTCGACCGGTGCGTTCGTGGGGTCGTTCGATGGCACCGATGGCGCCGGTTCGTTCACCTGTCCGTCGGGGTTGGCCGTTGATGGCAGCAGCCGGGTCTATGTCTTGGACTTCGCGTGCTTCGGCGGCGGCTCGGTCAATCGATACTCGGCGACCGGGACGTTCGGCGTGACGTTGGACTCGGCTTCTGCTGCTGCGGTGGCGGTGGCGGCTGATCCGGTCAGCGATGAGGTGTATGTCGGTGTCAATCCGTTCAGCGGTGCCCCGCCGCAGGTTCAGGGCTATGTCGCGGGCGGTGGCGCGCTCGGCCAGTCGTTCGGCCCACCGCAGATCGGCGGCTTCGGCGGCCTGGCGGTCAACGAGACGTCGGGTGCGGCCTACGTGGCCGACACCGCCAACACGGTAGTGCAGCACTACGTGACCTTCGCGGGGCCGACCGTCACGACCACGGCCGCATCGTCGGTCACCACGAGCTCGGCGACGTTGAACGGGACGATCGATCCCGGCGGTGTGTCTTCGACCTATCACTTCGAGTACGGGACCGACACCACCTACGGCTCGCAGACCACCGAGTCCGACCCGCTGGCGGGCACCGGGGCGGTCGCCGCGACCGGTGCGGTGACGGGGTTGTCGCCCAACACGACCTATCACTTCCGCATCGTCGGGACGAACGCCTCGGGGTCGATCACCGGCAATGACCAGATCCTGACGACCGCTCCGGTGCCACCGACCCTGGATGGCTCACCGGCGTTCGTCTCGGCGATCACCACGACCGGGGCGACGCTCAACGCGACGTTGAATCCCAGCAACTCCGACACGAGCTTTCACTTCGAGTACGGGGCCGACACCACCTACGGAACCAGCACCCCGGCCACCGATGCCGGGGCAGGGTTTGGTGACCAGCCGGTCACCGCCGACCTGACCGGTCTCATCGCTGGGACGACCTACCACTACCGGCTGGTCGCCGACAACGGCACGGGTGGGGTGCAGCACGGGGTCGATGGTGTCTTCTTCACCGCGCCCGCCACGCCGGTCAGCGCCTCCGATGTGTCGGTGTTCGATGCCACGTTGCACGGAACGATCAACCCCCACGGCGCGACGGCGACCTACCACTTCGACTACGGCACCAGCACCGACTACGGCCGCAGCACGCCTGAGACCGACGGTGGCTCGGGCACCGCCGATCTGGCAGTCGGTGCGGCCACGGCACGGCTCACCCCGGGGACGACTTACCACGTCCGTGTGGTCACCACCGTCAACGGTCAGACCACAACGAGCGATGACGCGACGTTCATCACCGGTGCGATGCCGGTCGCCGTCGCGACCGATCCGACCGGCATCACGACCTCCCAGGCCACCATCGGCGGCGCGGTCGACACCTACGGCAAGGACGGCACCTACCGGTTCGCGGTCGACGCTCTCGACGGCTCCTACACGACCACCACCGACGCCCAGCTCGCACCGGCCGGCGACGGCCTGCACAGCGTTGGTGCGGCGCTGGCCGGCTTGCCTGCAGGCGAGAGCTTCCGGGTCGTGCTCTCGGTGACCAGCAACGGCGCCACGACCACGAGCGATCAGGTCGTGTTCGCCACCGCGGCGCTGCAGGTCCCACCCGAGCCGCCGGCGGTCGGCTCCAACGGCCCCTACGGCTGCGCCGCACCGACCATCAACGCCTACAACCAACATCCCAAGCCAGGCGACACGATCACGATCACCGGCAGTGACCTCGGAGTCGGTGGCACCGCAGCCCTGGACGACACCCCGATCACCCCGGGAGGTTGGTCGGCCGGCGGGTTCTCGTTGCAGATCCCCGACAACGCCACCGGGACCCTCCCGCTGACCGTCAACTGCGGCAAGGCCTCCAACACGATCGCCGTCGCGATCTACCAGGCCCCCGACAACCGGTTCACCATCACCAAGGCCGCGGTCAAGGGCGCGGTCGCGACCCTGACGCTCAAGCTCCCCGGTGTCGGCAAGCTCACCACCACCGGCGCCCACACGGCGAGCAAGTCGACCGCGGTCACCAAGGCCGGGACCCGGACGGTCAAGGTCATGCTGACCAAGGCCGCCAAGAAGGCCCTCGGCAAGGCCAAGAGCCGAAAGCTCAAGGTCACCGTTCGTGTCAGCTACACGCCGGCCGGCGGCGCTACCGCCAGCGTGACCAAGGCGCTCACCTTCAAGCGTGGGACCAGCCGCTGATGCGCGACACGGACCCTCGCAACCCTTCCCGCCGTCAAGGCGAGAGGCACAACACGCAGCGTCTGGTCGCGCACGGCCTGACGGTCGGCGCTCGGGTGCTGTCCATCTCGTCTCGGCACACGCCGAGACACACCAAGGAGCAAGTCCGATGAAGAAGTCTGTACAGAAGAGCGCTTTGCTCTTCACCTCGATGGTGGCGCTTGCCGCCTTTGCCATGCCCGCCGCAGCCTCGGCTGTCGTGTGGGGCCCGGTCAACACCACCGGCGCCCTCGACGGGCCCGTCAGCACGCAGAGTGCCGCGCTGGGCCTCGGCTTCACGTGCACCCAGCACCTCGCGATTCACACGCGTACGCCGGCGTCGTCGACGATGGACATCACGGGCGCCACGTACTCAGCTTGTACCGGGCAATCGAGCGTCGCTTCCTGCGCAATCACGCCCGTGGCGACGGGGCTCCCGTGGACCGCGTCTGCACTCAGCACCAGCAATGTTGCGCTCAACGGATTCAACGTGAACGTGACGTTCAGCGGAGCCACGTGTCCCATCAGCGGGTCGCTGCCATGGACCGGCACGGTGGCCGGCGGCGTGTGGAACGCGGCCACGCACACCGTGACGTACACCTCCGCCACAGGGTTGACGCTCGGCGGCTACCCGGTGCCGTACTCCGGGACGTTGAGGAACCCGACGCAGAATCTGACGCTCTCCTAGCGAGAACCGATGACCCTGCCCGGGGCCTGCCGCCGCAGTGGTGGCAGGTCCCGGCAGTCGGGCCGGCTCACGTTCACCCAACACGATCACCCCTGCACCCACGTCTTGCCTTCAAAGGATCCTTCCATGCGTCTTCGCGCTCAGGCCAGTGACCGATCAGTCGACAGCGCATGTCGCCCTCCGCGCGCTCGCACAGGCGGGGTGCTCACGGTCCTCGCGGTCACGCTTGTGACATGCCTCGGGCTGTCGGCGTCCCGGGCCGTCGCCGACGACTGCCCCAACGCGGCGGTCCGCGCCCAGAACAACTCCTCGCAGCTGCCTGACTGCCGAGCGTACGAGCTCGTCAGCCCATCGTTCAAAGAAGGCTTCCAGCCCACCGTCCCGGGCATGTACTTCACCGACACCGGTGCCTTCGGATTCGTGTCGATCGGCAGCTTCGCCAACAACGGCCTTGGATCGACCACAGGCCCATACGTGGCGAACCGGACGTCGACGGGATGGGTCACCACCTCGCTCTCCCCGTCTGGACCGGAGTGGGAGGGCGCCTACGGCGCAAACGCCCGCTCTGAGGATCTGCGCACGACCCTGTTGCAGATGCGTCGGCCCGACGAGGCGACCGACGTAGGCGATTTCTACCTGCGCGAGCCCGACGGAACGTTCCAGCGGGTTGGTCCATCCGTAAATCCTGCGTCGCTCCCTCCCGGATCGCCCGGGACCTTCATCAACTACCAGATCCAAACCATTGACGGTGCGTCAGCGGACCTCTCGCACATTGTGTACCCCCTTCCCAAAAGGCAGGGATTCGGAAGCACCGCCGATACCCAGGTGTATGAGTACGTGGGTACCGGCTCGGCGGCTCCTCGGATGGTCGGCCTCGACAACAACGGTGACGAGATCACCCAATGTCCGATAGTGACCGGAGAACCGAGCTGGTCGCGTTCTCACGCGATCTCCTCCGACGGTCGTGTGATCTTCGTGACGGCTCAGACGTGCAACGATCCAGCGATCAAGCAGCTCTGGGCGCGGGTTGGCGGCGCGATCAGCTACGAGGTGTCGTCGTCACACTGCACGCGAACGACAGGTGACCTCGGCGGGGTCTGCAACGATCCCGCCGACGCTCGGTTTGAGGGCGCGAACGCGGACGGCACCCGCGTCTACTTCACCACGACCCAGCAGCTCGTCAACGGTGACACGGATCAGAACAGGGACCTGTACGAGTGTGACATTCCCATCGGCACGCCAACGCCCGTCGGTCGAGCGAACTCGTGTGCGTCCTTCAGCGAGGTGTCGGGCGCGCCGGCGGACGCCGATTTCCAAGGCGTGGTGCGCATCTCCACCGATGGGACCCGCGTCTACTTCGTCGCGCACGGTGTCCTTGCCACCAACCACGGCGCCAACGATCTGGCTGCGGTAGCCGGCGACGACAACCTGTACGTCTGGCGGAAGGACGATGCGCATCCGGTCGGCGTCACGACATTCGTAGGCAAGCTCGAACCCGGCGACCAGAAAGCCTGGGATACCGAGGTGTGTTGCGGCAATCCTGGCCGGGAGGTCGAGACCACCACCGATGGTCGAATCCTCATCATGGGGACCTCCGCCCGACTCGTCGCTGCTGACACGGATACCGCGCGAGACGTCTACCGTTACGACGCAGACAGCGGAGACATCGTTCGGGTGTCTGCCGGGGTCGATGGCGGGAACGCGGACGGCTTTGATGCGAGCATCACGAGCGCGGTCCACCCGTATTCGTTTGCGGTCGCCAAGGATCGAGCCGCGATGACCGCGGACGGCGGGATGATCGTCTTCCGCACTGCAGAAGCCCTCGTCCCCGAGGACGTGAACACTCTCAGTGACGTCTATGAATGGCACGACGGACGCACGTCGTTGATTTCTAGCGGCCGCCCCGGCTTTGCAGGGCTCGTCCTCGGCGCATCCGCATTCGTCTCCGGTAACGGGCAGGACATCTACTTCAACACCCCGGACAGGCTGTCTCCCGCAGATGGCGACACCCTCCCGGACATCTATGACGCGCGAGCCGGTGGCGGCTTTCCCGTCTCCCAGCCCACGTCGTGCAGTGGAGACGCATGCCAGGCACCTCGCCGGCCGGCGCCGCCTGCCCTCACGGCATCCAGCGCAACGTCGGACCAGGTGGGCATCACACCGGCGTTCTCGGTGGCCGCGGCAACAGCTTCGCAACGCCGCGCGTTCGGACAGACCGGCGAGCTGCAGCTGAAGGTGACGACGAACGCACCGGCGGTATTGGCCGCGGCCGCGACCTCGATCGTGGCCCGTAAGTCAGTTCGGGTGGCGTCGACCAGCCGGACGCTCACTTCGGCCGGCACCACATTGATGCCCCTGAAGCTCTCCAAGAAAGCGCGCGTACAGCTGGCCGCAAACGGCAAGCTCACCGTGAAGATCCGCGTGAGCAGCTCGAACGTCGCGGTGACAAGGTCAATGACGGTGAAGCTCACCCACTCCAAGAGCAAGCCCAAGACCAAGCGAGCAACCCTGAAACAGCGGACGTCCGAGCGCTCGGCCGCCACAGCCCGTGGAGAGAAGTCATGAACCGGTCACACACTCACGCCACGCCCAACTTGGCGTCGACACAAACGGCGCTGCCCAGGGTCCGCGCCCTCGTTCGCCAGGCGCTCGTCATCGCTTCCACGATCGTCGTCCTCGGATGTGTAGCCGCGACCGCACAGGCCGCGGGCCCGGAGTTCACCGTGTCCATGACCCACGTCTCGCCGGTCCAGCGGCTCGACCAAGGCGCGGCCTACACCATCAAGCTCACTAACATCGGCGACGCGCCCAGCGATGGACACGAAGCGATCACCCTCAACCTTCCGCCTTCGTTGAAGGTCCGCGCCATCGACCGCAATGCCGGTACGTTCGACTGTCCGTCGGTCGGCGAGGTCACCGGAGGCGCTCCGTTGATCTGCACGAACCAGACTCCTGTGTCGCCCGGTGACACCCGCTCCGTCATCACGGCGTACCTGCTCGTCACGGGAGATGCACCAGACATCGTCGCGCCAACCGCGACCGTCTCCGGTGGCGGCGCCCCGGACGCGTCGGTCAGCGACCCAACAACCATCGGCGACCGGCCGGCCTTCAAGCCGCTCGACTTCGCCGCGCGAGCTCTCGACGCGAACGGCGACGACTACGCCGTTGCAGGTGGCCATGCGTACGAGGCGGCAACGTCGTTCTCGTTCCCGAGCTATTCCCAATCGGACGGGAGCAGGGGACCGGTGGAGGACGTCAAGGACATCTACACCGAGCTACCCGCCGGGTTCGTTGGGAACGCCGGTGCCAGCAAGCGCTGCGAGCTGGCACGGATGCAGACGATCTTCCCGACGTGTCCGACCGCGAGCATCGTCGGTCAGATGACGCTCGGCATCCTCGGCACCGACGGGTTGCCTACCCCCATCTACAATATGTACCCCGAGAAGGGGTATCCGGCCGCGTTTGCGTTCAGGTCGGGACAGAACGCTGTGGTGACGTATCCACAGCTACGGCCGCGTACCGGTGACTATGGCCTGACGATCTCGGTTCCCGGTGCCGCTCGGCTGGCGATCACCAGCGTCGATTTGAAGTTCTTCGGCGTTCCGAACGCGCGGAACGGCTCTGGCGGTTCTGCGATCCCGTTCTTGTCCAACCAGTCGGATTGCCTGGTCGCCCAGCCGGCTACGAAGATGATCGTGGACTCGTGGCAGCATCCGGCGCGCAAGCTCCACGACGGCTTCCCGGACTTGACCGATGACCGTTGGAAGTCGACGACGACACCGGCGCCACCGGTGACCGGGTGTGACAATCCGTTGCTGGCCTCGCAGTTCGCGCCGACGATCACGGCCGGGCCGACCCCGGAGACCGGGAGTTCGGCGGCCGACACCCCGTCGGGCTACAAGGTCGATCTGACGTTCCCGCAGACCAACGACCCGACCGATCCCGGGACGGTGTTTGATCCGTCGGTGCCGCAGGCGCCGCAGCTCAAGGATGCGACGGTGACGTTGCCGGAGGGTGTGGCGATCTCGCCGTCGGCGTCTGATGGGTTGGATGGTTGCTCGGATGTACCGGGTGATGACCAGGTGCGGTTGGACAGCACGGTGCCTGTGTCGTGTCCGGATGCGTCGAAGATCGGGTCGGTGGTGGCCGAGTCGCCGCTGCTTGCATCGCATGACCCGCAGACCGATGCGCTGACGGGAGCCGAGCCGATCAACGGTGACGTCTACCTGGTCAAGCCGCATCCGGATGATTTGAGCCCGTCGGGTGATCAGGATGGCCGGTTCCGGTTGTTGATCCAGTTGGAGAACGAGCAGTACGGGATCAACGCCAAGCTTCCAGGGATCGTGACGGCCGACAAGGCGACCGGTCAGTTGACCGCGCGGTTCACCAACAATCCGCAGTTGCCGGTGAAGTCGTTGAGCCTGACGTTCAAGGACGGCGACCGCGCGCCGTTGGTCAACCCATCGACCTGCACGTCGGCTGCGACGACGACGGGGACGTTTGTGCCGTGGTCGCGGGGTGGCAAGCGTTCTGATGGGGTCGATGTGCTCGGGACGTTGCCGGTGACCTCGTCCTCGTCGTTTGCGATCGACCAGGGCGCCAACGGTGGCGCGTGTGCCTCGGCGGTCAAGGATCTGCCGTTCGCCCCAGGCTTCTCGGCGGGGGTCGTGGATCCGCAGGCGGGTGGCAGCTCGTCGTTTGTGTTGCGCTTCACGCGCAAGGACGGTGAGCAGGAGTTGGGGTCGATCGACACGACGCTGCCTCCGGGCCTGCTGGCCAATATCGCTGCGGTTCCAAGGTGTCCTGAGGATCGGGCGGCGGCGGGGACGTGTGACGGTGTGTCGCAGGTCGGAACGACGACGGTGGGCGCCGGTGCGGGCTCCAGTCCGTTGTTCGTTCCGCAGCCGGGCAAGTCGCCGGCGGCGGTGTATCTGGCGGGTCCGTACAAGGGTGCGCCGTTCTCGTTGAGCATCGTGGTGCCTGCGCAGGCGGGTCCGTTCGATCTCGGAGACGTCGTGGTTCGAGCTGCGGTGTTCGTCGATCCGATCGATGGGCATGTGACGGTGAAGTCCGATCCGTTGCCGACGATGCGTGACGGTGTGCCGTTGCGGGTGCGTGATGTGCGGGTCAACGTCGATCGTCCGGGGTTCATGGTCTTGCCGACCAGCTGCTCGGCGATGGCGATCGGGGCCGACATCCACTCGGCTCCCGGTGCGAGCGTGCAGGTTTCGCAGGCCTTCCAGGCCACCAACTGCTCAGCGTTGGGTCTCGATCCCAAGCTCGATCTCACGTTGAGTGGCAAGGGGCAGAGCACCGACGGCAAGCATCCGGCGGTCACGGCGAATCTGACGCAGCGTCCGGGGCAGTCGAATCTCAAGAAGGTGCAGGTGGCGTTGCCGCTGTCGTTGGCGTTGGACCCGGACAACGCCAACGGGTTGTGTGAGTTCGTCGACGGGTCGAAGGTCGAGCCGACGTGTCCGCGGTCCAGTGTGGTGGGTACGGCGACGGCGAGGACGCCGATTCTCGATCAGCCGTTGTCGGGTCCGGTGTACTTCGTCAAGAACATCCGCAAGGACCCCAAGTCGGGCCGGGAGATCCGGACGCTGCCCAAGCTGGTGATCCCGCTGGTGGGCGAGAACGGCCTCAAGCTGACCTTGACGGGCACGAGCAACGTCGAGGACGATCACCTCGTCACGACGTTCGACAACATCCCCGACGCGCCGGTGTCGAGCTTCCAGCTCAACATCAATGGCGGCAAGCACGGCATCCTGACGGTCTCTGACGCCGACATCTGTGCCGCGACGCAGATCGCCGATCAGGGGGTCGAGGGTCAGAACGTCAAGCAGCAGCACGTCGACGTGGCGATCAAGACCCCGTCGTGCCCGGTCAAGGTCATCACCAAGAAGGTCGGCAAGACCACGGTCGTGGTCAAGGTCGGCGGCCTCGGCGCCGGCAAGGTCACGGTGACCGGCAAGGGCATCAAGAAGACCACCAAGACCATCGCCACCTCCACCGTGGCAACGATCACCGCCAAGCGCACCAAGGGCACCCCGAAGAAGATCACCGTCTCCTTCACGCCCGCGGGCGCCAAGAAGGCCAAGGTCGCACACACGACCCTGCGGTGACCACTGTGTCCTCGACGACATCGAACCCGCGACATGCGCGGGTTCGATGTCGTTCGCTCTCGCAGCCCAGCGGTGCCTCATGGCCGCCGCAGGGCTGCGTCGTTCTAGTTGTTGGTGATGGTGTCGCCGTAGGCGTCGAAGACGCGGTTGAGCGCTTCGACGCCGTGGCGGTTGGCGTGGATCTCGCTCATCACGATGGCGTTGGTGGTGTTGTCGGCGCCGATGTCGTCGAGGAGGTCGAGGTTGGTGTCGAGCAGATCGCAGCGACGGACGTGCAATTGCTCGATGTGGCCACGGGTCAGTGGCACCAGGACCCTGTCACGCTGCGGGTCGGTGTCGGGGTCCCAGCCGACTGCGTCGATGACGGCGGTCGCGTCGCGGTAGACGTCGGCCAGCGCGAGTTGCTTGGTGGGCACGTAGTCGAGGAAGTCCTCGAACGGCTCGTGGTTGAACATCAAGACCTTCTTGGCCTCGACGCGCAGCACGTTGGCGTCGGAGGGAGAGACGGTGATACGGCAGGCAGGACTACCCTGCGGGGCACTCATGGAGATCGCTTCTCCTTGGGTCATGCCCCCGGGCCGTTGACGCGGTCGCGGGGGCGAACTTGTTGATGATGTCGCTGCGGGACCTTACCGGGGGGAGCGGCGGAAGGGGCGGGTACGGCGGGGTCGGTTCCGTGCCGTCGGCGAAGGCGACGCTTGCTGCCGGCGGCACGATGGGCGACGATCCGGCCGTGCCTTACGACGAGTCCTTGGCCGCGCGCATCCGCGAGCTCGTCGCGTCCGAGCCGGGCATCGTCGAGCGGCGCATGTTCGGCGGCCTGGCGTTCCTGGTCGACGGCAAGATGTCGGTCGGGGCCAGCGGCTCGGGTGGGCTCATGGTGCGCGTGGCACCGGAGGAGACCGACGTGCTGCTCGACCGCCACCAACCTCACGCCGAGCCCTTCCTCATGCGCGATCGTCCGATCGCCGGCTGGCTGCGCGTCAGCGCCGAGGGCGTCCGGACCCGGCGGCAGCTGGAGCCGTGGGTCACCCGGGCGGTCGCCTACGCCCGCGCGCTGCCGCCCAAGTCCTGAGCGGTTCCGCAGGGTCCATCGACGGCGCGCAGCGAGCCACCAGATCGGGCGGTTGCATTGGTCTTGTATGTCTGAGTATGTTGAGCAGACATAACAACTCGCAAGGAGGAGAAGTAATGAAGTCAATCAAGAAGGTCGCGGTGCTCAGCGCCGCGTGCGCCGCGCTGGCCGCGTTTGCCGCGCCGTCCATGGCCTCGGCCGCGGTCTGGGGGCCGGTGAACACCAACCAGCTGCTGGCCTCGAGCAACGCGGCGTTCACCTCGAGCGCGGGCGTCGGGTGGACCTGCCTCAACCAGCAGCTGAACACCCATGTCCGGACGCCGGCCTCCTCGACGCTCGACATCACCTCGTCCGGCTTCGGTCTTTGTGTCGGGACGGGGGCTGCTGCCGGCTGCACGATGTCCTTCATCTCAACGGGGCTTCCGTGGGCGGCCACGGCCACGTCGAGCACCGTCGTCGCCACGGCCTGGCACCTGCAGGTGTCCTTCCCCAGCTGCGGCTTGGGGCCGTACAACGTCGACGGAACGATCAACGGCACGTGGAGCCCGTCGGCCCACTCGCTCACGTTCAACGCCGCCTCGGGCTCGCTGACGGCGACCTACATGGGCAGCCCGGTGGCCACCGTCAACGTCGCCGGGACGTGGACCAACGCGGCCAACACGCTGACCCTCACCTAGTCGGTCAGCAGGTCTGATGCACCGGGCCGTCGCCGCAGTCGCGGCGGCGGCCCCATCACGTGGCTGGTTGCCGACAGAGCACCAACAACTCTTCTGTGCCGCGCCCGTCTTTGCGCGCACGTGCTTGGAGCGAGCGATAGGCCTGGGTGCCGTTGCGCTCGGTCACGAGAGCAGCACTTCCAGCGCATGGCGTACTGGCCGGCCGGCGCGGAGGGCGTCGGCGAGCTCGACGAGCCGGCTGGGTTGGGCGCTGCGCGTGGCGACGTAGCGGCGAAGCGCGCCCAGAGCTTGGTCGCGTCCGATGACGTTGGGGAGCCGCATGGCGTCGACGACGGTGCGCTCAGGGGATGAGATCCAGAGTTCATCACCGCGGCGAATGCGGCCCAGCGCGAACGTGTCGGCGGCGAACACATGCACTGTCGTCGGCGGGTAGGAGATCTGGGGGCGGTGTGCTCCACGCGGGACCGCGACATGCACGGTGGACGGGATCTCGTCGGTCAGCTCCCAGTAGGCCAGCGCGGAGTTCGCGCAGATCGTGCCGTTTGGAACTCGTGCCGACACGGTGGCCAGATCGATCGTCGAACGGGGCTCAGCGTCGGCTCGCTGGTAGATCCCCCTTGCCAGCTCGACCAAGTCACCGCGGTCGCGCAACCTGCGCAACTCGTAATCGGCAACGCCGACCGCCGCAGCATCCTTGATCCGAAACGGCCGACTGTTCAGACGCTCCAGATTTGCGAGGGCCTGATCCCGTCCCATGCGCGAAAGTCTACATACATGAGGATCTCATGTGTAGATTTTCATGCGTGCTCGGCAGGCGCCTGAAACTGGGACGTTTCGTTTGCGCTTGGTTTTGCCTGTTGGCCCACCCGCAGCGCCTCCGCCGGCCCGAAGAACGTCGACACCACCACGTAGCTGATCGCCGGCAGCGCCTCCGGGAGTTCCTGTAGGCGTCGGTCGATGGCGTGTTGGCGGATGACGCGCCAGAGGCCGCCGGTGATGCAGAGCGAGACGATCTCCGGGTTGGGCAGCGCGAGGCCGCGGGCGGCGAAGCCGGGCGCCAGGAAGTCGGCGAAGAGGTCGAGCATGCGGTGGTGGCGGTCGCGCACGAGGGGGCCGAGGCGGGGTAGCTCGACCGTCGACATGTAGGTCATCTCGGGCGCGGCGGCGAGGTCGCGCAGCAGGGAGTCCAGCGCGTCATGAAGGGCCTGGGCGGGATCGTCGGCCGCGTCCATGAACACGTCGGCCGTGCTGGTGAAGAGCCGGCGCGTGAAGACGGCGACGTCGTCGAGCACACGGTCGATCTCGCCCGCCGAGAGCGGCGTGACACTTGACGAAGGTAGGCCGTTGAGCCTCATGACGCATCACCTTACGCCCGTCCCACAGCCAAAATCCAGCGCCGTTCGAGAGACTTTCACGGCTCTCGGGGAGACACTGGCGTTTGTCAAAAGTGACGGTGAGCGACTTACCGCAATGCGGTGGCCTGCTCGGCCACGCGCTGTGCCTCGGCCTCACCGAAGAACGGCGTGAGGCTCTGCAGGCTGAGTGCTGTCAGCTCGTCGGGCAGCTCGCCGAGCCGCTCCTCTTGGGCGAAGCGGGCCACGACCGCGAGGATCCCCTCGAGCACGACCTCCAACAACGCGGCGGGCTGTGGCGCGCGCGCGTCGCCCGCCGGCAGTTGACCGCCGATCAGCTCCAGGAAGAGTGTCGCGTAGCGGGCGCGGAGCTTGGCGACGACGCTGACGATCTCCGGCTCGTCGGTGACGGCGAGCGCCGAGACCGCGGGCGTGCGCGCGATGTGCGTCAGCGCCGCGTCGAGTGCGCGGTGGGCGGCCAGCGGCGGGTCGAGCGCGGCCGACAGGTAGGCGCCGGCGGCGGCTGCGGCCAGCTGGCCGGTCCAGACGTCGAGCGCCTGGGTCGCGCAGTCGAGCTCGTCGTCGAAGAGCGCGTGGACGGTGTCGAGCTCGATGGCCTCGCGCTGGGCGATGTCGGAGAGGCGCGTGGCGGCCAGGCCGTCGGCGACGACGGCGCGGGCGAACGCGTCCATCAGCCGCAGCTCGTCGTCGGCGGGCTGGGCGTCACCGACCGGCGCGCCGACCCCGAGCCGGCGGGTCGCCGTGCGGGCGGCGCCGGACCCGAAGAGCGGGACGAAGAGGATCTCCACCAGCGTCGGGGTGAGGTCGGCGAGGTCGGCCGTGCGGTCCTCGACGACCCAGCCGCCGACGAGGTTGACGATCCCGCCGACCATCGCCAGCGGCACGATCGCCGGCAGCTCCCGGTCGCCCGCCGCGCCGGCGACGAGGCGCGCGAAGGCCTGCATCGCACGGTCGATCGCCGGTGCGCCCGCACTGCCGGCCGACGCCGCGTCGACCAGCAGCAGTCGCGCGCGCCCGGGCTCGGTGACCAGCTGCTCCAGGCAGGCCGTGACCGCCGCGGTCACCTTGGCGGTGCGATCGCGCTGCGCCGCGCCGGCGTGCCACGCGGCGGAGAAGAGCTCCAGGAACGCCTGGTCATAGGCCGCCGACCAGGCGTCCTCCTTGGTCTGGAAGTGCTGGTAGAAGGTCTGGCGCGAGAGGCCCGCGCGCGTGGCGAGCTCGCGCGCGGAGGTGACCTCGAAGCCCTGCTCGGCCGAGAGCGCGAGGACCGCGTGCAGGATGCGCTCACGCTGATGGCGGTGCACGAAGGCGGCGGGCAGGCCGTGGCGGCCGTGGGGCAACCCCTGTGACAACGGTGTGGCGATCGGCTGCGGCGCGGTGACCGGCCTGCGCACCGGTGCCGGCTGCGGCGCGTCGGTCTCATACATCGCGCCCCACGTCGCGAGATCCAGGGCCGCGCTGCGCAGGGGGCGCATCCGGCCCGAGCGCAGGTGGCGGTCGAGCACGTGCAGCGTGCCGCCGGCCAGGACGTCGAGCGCCGGCTCGGAGAGGACGGTCAGCCCGTCGCCGGTGGTGGCCGCCCGGCGCAGCAGATCCTGCAGGCCGTCGGTCAGCGCGCGGCGGCGCTGGATTCCCGACGGGCCGAGGGCGGCGATGTCGACGACGGCCAGCCGAGCGGCCTCGGGCTGACGCAGCACCGCGTCGACGACGGCCGAGAGGACGTCGGCCAGCGCGTGGCGCAGGTCGCCTTCGGCAACCGGGCGCGTTCGGAGTCGCCCGCCGGTGTCGCGGACGATCGCGTCGAAGGTGTCGAGCACCAACTCGTGCTTGCCGGCGAAGAGGCCGTAGAGCGTGGCGGTCGAGACACCGGCGGCAGAAGCGAGCTCGTCGACGCTCGTTCCCCCGTAGCCCTGGGTGCCCAGGAGCTTGAGAACGGCCTCGTGGAGCCGGGCCCGATGGGCGGCCGCGGCCTCGTCGCTCCCGAGCGCGTGACGACCGCGCGGCAACGGTGGCGACGAGGGTCGGCGAACGGATGCCATCGGCTGCCAACGATACGCGAGACGGCGGTCCCGAGATAGGGGTAGAGGCGGTCTTTTGAAGGAATCGGTCTATAGAAACTTGCCTTGATGGGTTACGATCGCGACATCGTGTCGAGAAACGTCGACGGTGCCTCAACCGACATCGAGCAACTGCCGGATCTGCCGTCGCAGGCGATGGAGTTCTGGCAGCGGGCGCGGATCGTGGACGCGGCCGTCCGCGAGGTGGCCGAGCACGGCTACGACCAGGCGACCGTGGCGAGCATCGCCGAGCGCGCCGGCGTGTCGGACGAGCGCTTCTACGACGCCTTCGGCAGCAAGGAAGACGTGCTCATCTGGGCCTACGACGCCGCCGTCGCGTACGCGATGCCGCAGATCCTGCGCGCCTTGCGCACCGAGCGCGACTGCCGGCAGGCCGCCGCCGACGCGGTGGCGACCTACCTGGCGATCCTCGACTGCGACCACGACTGGGCGCTGGTCTGCCTGCGCGAGCTCCCGGCGGCCGGGGAGCGCGCCCGCGCGGCGCGCGATGTGGTGCGGGCGCCGATCATGGAGGCGTTACGCGAGCGGATCGCACGGGCAGCGGATGACGGCGTGGGCGTCGACACGGTGCTGGCGGGCCTCGACGCGATGGTCGTCGATCGGCTGCGCCACCGTTCCGGCAAGCCGTTGTGGGCGAGGCGCCGCGAGCTCACGAGCTATGCGCTGGCGCCGTTCGTGGTCGAGCCGCCGGTGGAGGACGTCGCGAGCGATGCGGCGGCGGTCGACCCGGCCGCCAACCGCGAGCGCATCGAGCGGCTGCTCGACCACGGGCCGGATGCGCAAGAGGACTTCGCGTTGCTCGTCCAGGGCGCGGTCTCGCGCCGCGACGGGCCGACCTTGTGGCGTGTCGCGGTGGCGATGGCCGAGCGCCGCGCCGCGGGCGAGCCGGTCCCGGAGACCGTCGCGCGTCAGGCGCTCGAGGGGCTCCAAGACGCCTGGTTCTTCGGGCTGCCGGTCGAGGCGACGCTGCGCGAGAGCTGATTTCTAGTCTCCAAATGAAGGACTTGGTACACGGAGACTTGACTTAGGACATCGGCCCGTTTACGGTGCCGATCACACCTTGAGGTTGCCGCTCTGGCAGTGGCGTCGGGTGTGGGAGACGGCGGGCGCCTGGAGGGCGTTCGCTGTGGGTTGAGAGATCACTGTTGGAGGAGACGACGTGTCCGCTGTGCCTGCTCGCAGGTCATCGATGGCCCCTGCCGCGACGGAGGGCGACCCGATCACGGGTGCCATCGCCGGCCGCCGCAACGCCCACACCTTCGGGGTGCCGACCCAGCGCGACCGGCTGGTCGCGGCGATGGGGGAGCTGACGGCTGAGCTCGGCCTGGCGGCCGTCGGGGTGCACCACGTCTGCCAGCGGGCCGGCGTCTCGCGGCGCACCTTCTATGAGCTCTATGCCGACCGCGACGCCTGCGTGGTCGACACCCACGACGAGGCGTTCGGCCGGCTGCTGACCCACCTCGCCGAGGCCGTCGCCGACGCGGGCAGCGCCTGGGAGGACCGTGCCGTCGCGGTGACCCAAGCGCTGTTCACCGCATGGGACACCGACCGAGTGCTGGCCAAGCTGTGCCTGATCTCGTCGGTCAGCGGCCACCCCGAGGCGCTGGAGCTGCGGCGCGTGGCGATGGAGCAGATCGCCGGCTTGCTGGCCGACCCGCCCCGGCAGCCGATGGTGGAGGCGGCCGTGCTCGCCTGCGCGATCAGCGGCATCTGGGGGCTGGCCTTCGCGCAGCTGACCGAGAGGCCCACCGCCTCCATCTCCGATCAGGCGGGCGTGGCGATCTTCTTGCTGTTGGCGCCGTTCTCCGGCCGCCGTCACGCCGCGGCGCGCGCCGCAGGGCGCGGGGGCACCGCCGCCTACGTGACGCGCTGGACGCCGACCGTCGTTGCCGGCGATGACGATCGCGGCCTCCTCGTCACCGAGTTGACGAGCCAGACGCTGCGCTACCTCAACGGTCACCCGGGGGCGGCGAACATCGACATCGCGCGAGCGGTGGATGTCCGGCACGAGAGCCAGATGAGCCGTCACCTCGCGCGGCTCGAGAAGGCCGGGATGGTCAGTCGCCGCAAGGAGGGCCGCACCAACGCGTGGCGGTTGACGGCGCGTGGTGAGGAGGCGGCGCGGACGTTGCGTGACGTGCGTGCCGATGCGCCGCGGTTGACCGCCAGTGCTTGGACCGCGACGAACCACAAGGGAGCCTGAGATGTCACAGATGGTCGGGGTTTGTCGTCTTGGTGGGGTCCGGGGTTCGGTCTCGGCGTTGGCGGTTGCCGTCGCGATGGTGTTGATGGGCAGCGGTTCGGCGTTGGCGACGACGGGGCATGGCTTTGCGGGGGCGATCGGTGCGGCCGGGAATGATCCTGGTCAGTTCGCCGGTGGGGGGCCTTCGGGCGTGGCGGTTGATCCGGTCTCGGGTGATGTGCTGGTGGTCGATGCGGGGCATGTTGGTGGCGATGGGTCGCCGGCGCCGCGGGTCGAGCGGTTCGCGGCTGATGGCACGTATGCGTCGTCGATTGCTGTTGATGGTGTGGCTTATGGGCAGGTGGGTGGGGTTGCGGTGAACGCGACGGGTGCGGTGTATGTGTCGGCGTTTGACAATGTTGCGCAGGTCGGGACGGTGGTGAAGTACAGCGCGGGGGGCACGTTCACCTATGCCTTGAGCACTGGGGTGTCGGGGACGGTGCTGGTCGCGGGTGGGGCGATCGCGGTCGATCCGAGCGACGGCACGGTCTACGCGGTGGGCACCGATACGACGTCGGGTGCGCCGGTGATCGATCGCTTCAGCGGTTCGACCGGAGCGTTCGTTTCGTCGTTTGACGGCACCGATGGTGGCGGTTCGTTTACCTGTCCGTCGGGGTTGGCCGTTGATGGCAGCCACCGTGTTTACGTGGTCGACCTGGCCTGTTTTGGTGGCGGGTTCGTGAACCGGTACTCGGCGACCGGCACCTTCGGTGCGACGCTGGATTCGGCCGGGGGCTCTGCGGCGGCCGTGGCGGTCGATCCGGTGAGCGACGAGGTGCTGGTCGGCATGAATCCGTTCAGCGGTGCCCCACCACAGGTCCAGGGGTATGTCGCCGGCGGTGGTGGGTTGGGTCAGGTGTTCGGTGCGCCGCAGATCGGTGGCTTCGGTGGTGTGGCGGTCAACGGGACGTCGGGCGCGGTGTATGTGGCCGACAACGCCAACACGACGGTCCAGCACTACACGACCTTTGAAGGACCGACGGTCACGACCACGACCGCGACATCGGTCACCAGGACGTCGGCGACGCTCAACGGCACGATCGACCCGGGTGGCGTCTCCTCGACCTATCACTTCGAGTACGGACAGGACACCAACTACGGGTCGCAGACCGCGGAGTCCGATCCGCTGACGGGCACCGTCGCTGCCGCCACCGGATCGGCGAGCGGGTTGTTGCCCAACACGACCTATCACTTCCGGATCGTCGGCCACAACGGGTCGGGGTCGATCACCGGCAACGATCAGACGTTGACGACCGCGCCGGCGCCGCCGGCCCTCGATGGCTTGCCTGCGTTCGCCTCGGCGATCACGACCACGGGCGTGACGCTGAACGCCACGTTGAACCCCAACAGCTCGGACACGAGCTTTCACTTCGAGTACGGGACCGACACCAGCTACGGCCACAGCACCACGGCCACCGACGCAGGTGCGGGATCCGGCGACCAGCCGGTGACCGCCGACCTGACGGGCCTGGCGGCCGGGACGACCTATCACTATCGGCTGGTGGCCGACAACGGCATCGATGGCGTGCAGCATGGCGCCGACGGCACGTTCTCCACGGCCCCCGGCACGCCGGTGAGCGCGTCCGAGGTCAGTGTGTTCGGTGCGACGTTGCACGGGGTCATCAACCCGCACGGTGCGGCGGCGACCTACCACTTCGAGTACGGCACCAGCACCGCCTACGGCAGCAGCACGGCCGAGACCGACGGTGGCTCGGGCAGCAGCGACGAAGCGGTCGGCCGGCCCACCGGTCGGTTGACGCCGGGCACGACCTATCACGTGCGGTTGGTCGCGACGATCAACGGCCAGACCACCACGAGTGATGACGCGACGTTCACCACCGGCGCCATGCCGGTGGCGGTCGCCACCGCGCCGACCGGGGTCACAACCACCCAGGCGGTCTTGGCCGGCACGGTCAACACGTACGGCAAGGACGGCACCTACCGCTTCTTCGTCGACGCGCTGGACGGCTCCTACGCGACGACCACCGACGCCCAGCCGGCACCGGCAGCGGATGGTGGTCACGGTGTGAGCGCGGCGTTGGCCGGTCTGCCCGCGGGGGAGAGCTTCCGCGTGGTCTTGTCGGTGACCAGCAACGGGGCCACGACGGCAAGCGATCAGGTCGTGTTCTCGACCGCCGCGCTGCAGGCGCCGCCGGGCCCGCCGCCGGTCGGACCCAACGGCCCCTACGGCTGTGGCGCACCGGCCCTGAATGCCTACAACGCGCACCCCGAGCCGGGTGACACCATCGCCATCACGGGCAGCGATCTCGGGCTCGGCGGGACCGTCGTCCTGGGCGACACCCAGATCACCCCGTCGGGTTGGTCGGCGGGTGGGTTCTCGCTGGAGATCCCTGATGACGCCACCGGGACGTTGGCGTTGACGGTCAACTGCGGCAAGGCCTCCAACACGATCGCGATCGCGCTCTACCAGGCCCCCGACAACCGCTTCACGATCACTAAGACCACCGTCAAGGGGACCACGGCGACGCTGACGCTCAGGCTCCCCGGCGTTGGCAAGGTCACCACCACCGCTGCCCACACGGCGAGCAAGACCACCAAGATCACCAAGGCCGGCACCCAGGCCGTCAAGGTCACGCTGACCAAGGCCGGGAAGAAGACGCTCAACAAGACCAAGAGCAAAAGGCTCAAGGTCACCGTCCATGTCAGCTACACGCCCGCCGGCGGCACCACGACCACCCTCACCAAGGCAGTCACGTTCACGAACGGGAGCACGCGATGAGTCCCGCCGCAGCAAGCGGCATGGCTCGCACTCCGACCTCTCGCCTCCTCAAGGACCTCACCATGAACCACCATCCCTCGACGTGGATTGCCACGCTTGCCGCCCTCGTGACGACCGCCGTGGCCACCCTCAGCCTCGGCGTCGCGCCGGCGCTGGCCGACGATTGCCCCAACGCGGCGCTGCGCGCCCAGAACAACTCCTCCGAGCTGCCCGACTGCCGGGCCTATGAGCTGGTGACCAACCCCTTCAAGCAGGGCTTCGCGCCACTCGGCACACCGGTCTTCACCGACAACGGTGAGTTCGCCTACGACACGGTCGGCACGTTCGTCGGCGCTGGGACAGGCGGCACGGCCAATAGGTACCTCGCCACGCGCTCGGCGACGGGATGGATCTCCACACCACCACCGGTCTCAGTCGCCACCTCGTCGTCAGGGCCGACGATAATGCCCCTCGACGGGAGCCCGACCGCACTCTCGTCCGACCTCCAGTGGGCGATCTGGACCATGCGCCGCTCGGACGAGGCCACCGATGTCGTGGACTACTACCTGGCGGGCCCCGATGGCCGGCTGACGCGCATCGGGCCGACCAACAATCCAGCTACCCTTCCCGCAGAGGAGCCGGGGACACGGCTGACCGTGCCGGTGCTTGCCGACCTGCGGGGCGCTTCCTCGGACCTGTCGCATTTCGTCTTCTACCTCCAGCCCGGGTACCGCTACCCGGAGGATGTCTCGGGAGGCGTCACCTCGCTGTATGAGTACGTAGGGGTGGGCAATGCACGTCCTCGGCTCGTGGGCGTCGACAACGGCGGCAACCAGATCTCGCAAGTCTCGACGTGCCTCGGAGCGCGGGACTCCAGTGCGTACCGTGCGATGTCAACGGACGGCCGGGTGATCTTCTTCTCGCCCGGATGCACCGAAGGCGTCCCGGAGGTCTGGGCACGCGTGAACGGCACGACGAGCATCAAGGCATCAGCGTCGCTGTGTGACCGAGGCCCCGCTGACCCCGCCGGCGCGTGCAACGCAACGGCGCCGGCCATCTACCACGGGGCGGCTGCGGACGGTTCCAGGGTCTTCTTCACGACCACGCAGCAGCTGGTCAACGAGGACACCGACGAGGGCGAGGATCTGTACGCCTGCGACATTCCTTCGGGCACGCCTGCTCCCGTCGGCCTCGCGAACCCCTGCGCAGCGCTACGCATGGTGTCGCGCTCGGCGACCGCTGCGAACGTCGAGGGCGTCACGCGCATCTCCGACGACGGCTCCCACGTGTACTTCGTCGCGTCCGGCGCCCTGGCGTCGAACCACGGAGCGAACGGCCAGGTCGCGGTCGCCGGCGACGACAACCTCTACGTCTGGCAAGTTGACGCGGCGCACCCCTCGGGAGCGACGACGTTCGTGGGCAAGCTCGCCCCGGGTGACAGCCGGCTGTGGGGCAGCGAGTTCGGTGCGGCGTCCCGAATGGTGCAGACGACCAGCGACGGCCGCTACCTGGTGCTGGCTACGGTCAGCCCGCTGATCGATCACGGGCCCAGCGCCGACACGGACACCGCGGCGGACGTGTACCGGTACGACGCACAGACGGGCGCGTTTGACCGGCTGTCGACCGACACCTCCGGGCGCGGCGGCAACGACGACGGATTCGATGCGCGGATTACGCCGGACACGTACTCGACCTCTGACGCCACGGCGCGACCGCACAAAGCGATGACCGACGACGCCCAGTCCGTGGTCCTTCTCACGAGCGAGTCGTTGTCTCCCCGAGACACCAACGGCACCGACGATGTCTACGAATGGCACGATGGCCACCTGGCGCTGATCTCAGGTGGCACTCGGGCAGTTGACATCCCTTTCATCCCCAATTTCGCTTGGATCACGTCGACCGGCACAGACATCTACTTCGGGACGACGGCGCGGCTCACCGCGCAGGATGGCGACACCAACCTGGACTACTACGACGCCCGCGTCGATGGTGGGTTTGACCTGACGCCCCCGGTGCAGTGCTCGGGCGATGGGTGCCAAGGCCGGCAGGCCGACCCACCGGGCGTCACCGCCGCGAGGTCGGATGCGGGCGCGCCGGCGACCGACACCGCGCAGGCGCCCGCGCTCACGGTGGCCGCGATCAGCTCAGCGGAGCGCAAACGCGCCGCGACGACCGGCAAGCTGAGGCTCACGATCACGACGAACATCGCCGCCACGCTCAGGGCCAAGGCGACGGCCTCGATCGCGCGGAAGGCGACGAGCATCGCGACGGCCCGTCGCGTCCTGACGGCGCCGGGGTCGGCATCGCTGGTGCTGTCGCTCTCTGCGCGGGCCAAGACCCAACTCGCCCGCGAGGGCAAGCTGACGGTCAAGCTCGAGGTCGACAGCTCCGAGGTCGCGGCCTCGCGGTCCGTGACGGTCAAGCTGACCCACGCCAAGCCTAAGTCCCGAGCGAAGGCACGGAAGAGGAGCGCGACCACGCGATCGGCGCCGGCGCAGAACGACAACGGACGGGGTCGGTCATGAGCCGTCGCGCGTGCAACAGCCTGACGGTCACGACCTCCAGAGAGACGGAGCTGCCTATGTCCCTACATCGATCGGCCATGCGCCTGGTGGTCGTTGCGATCGCGATGCTTGCGTTGGCGCTGGCGTGCTCGGTCTCCTCCGCGCATGCGGCGGCGCCCGCATTCACGATCACGACCACCCACAGCCCCGACACGTTCAAGCGCGGTGACACGGGCACCACCTTCCAGGTGGCGCTCACGAACACCGGGGACGCGGACACCACCGGCGTCATCTCGCTCAGCGTGGTCGTTCCGCCCGAGGTGAACTTCCGCGGCTTCGCCAACACCGGATCGTTCAGCTGCCCGAGCGACCAAGCCATCCGCGGCGGCGCGGCGCTGACCTGCACGATCGGCTCGCTCGCGGCGGGCGCGTCGGCGGCGCCGCTCGTGGTGGGGGTCTCCGTACCGGCGACGGCGCCTGCCACGATCACGAACCGGGCCATCGTGTCGGGCGGTGGCGCGGCCGAAGCGGTGTCGATCGGCACCGCTCCCGTCGTCGACCGGCCTGCCTTCGACCTGACGAGCTTCACCGCGCGGTCGCTTGACGATCTCGGCAACGACTACACGGCCGCCGGCGGAAACCCCTACGAGGCAACGACCTCGTTCTCGTTCGCAACCTACAGCGGCAGCTTCGGCGAGGCGCCCGTGGAAGACGTCAAGAGCATCTTCACCGAGCTGCCGCCAGGGTTCATCGGCAGCGCGGCCGCGGCGCCTCGCTGCGAGCTGTCAAAGATCCAGGGCGCGTTTCCGAGCTGTCCTGACGCCACCAAGGTCGGCGAGCTCACCCTCACGACGTCTGGCGGTCCGACCACCGCCGCGATCTACAACATCGTGCCGGAGACGGGCTATCCCGCCGAGTTCGCGTTCAAGTTCTTCAGCAACTCCGTCGTGTTGTATCCACGTCTACGGTCTCGCACCGGGCGGTACGGCCTGACCGTCGCCACCCCCGGGGCAGCGCGGATCAGCATCATCTCCATCGCGCTGACGTTCTTCGGGGTTCCGTCTGCCCGCAACGGCACGGGCGGTCCCGCGATTCCGTTTCTGTTCAACCCCTCGGACTGCCTGACCGCGCAACCGGTGACCAGGATCCTCGTCGACTCTTGGCAGCACCCGGGGCGGACGCTGGACGATGGGTTCCCGGACGTGAGCGATGATCGCTGGAAGAGCGCCAGGGCGCCGGCTCCGCCGGTGACCGGATGCGACGCCCCGGCGTTGGCTGCGCAGTTCGCGCCCACCATGAGCGCCGTGCCCACGCCTGGGACCGGGAGCACCGCAGCCGACACGCCCTCTGGCTACAAGGTCGATCTCCGGTTCCCGCAGGCCAACGACCCGACCGACCCGACGACCACGATTGATTCGTCGGTGCCGCAGGCGCCGCAGCTGAAGGACGCGACCGTGACGCTGCCGGCCGGGGTGGCGATCAGCCCGTCGGCGGCCGACGGCCTGGACGGCTGCTCGGATGTCCCTGGCGATGATCAGGTGCGGTTGGACAGCACGCTCGCCGTGACGTGCCCGGATGCGTCGAAGATCGGTTCGGTGGTCGCTGTGTCGCCGCTGCTGGCCTCACACGATCCCGACACCGACGCGATCACCGGCGCGGAGCCGATCAACGGGGACGTCTACCTCGTCAAGCCCCATCCCGGGGACCTGAGCCCTTCGGGCGACCAGGACGGGAGCTTCCGGCTGCTCATCCAGCTGGAGAGCACGAAGTACGGCCTCAACGCCAAGCTGCCGGGGATCGTCACGGCCGACAAGGTCACCGGCCGGCTGACCGCGCGGTTCACCAACAACCCCCAGTTGCCGGTGAAGTCGCTGAGCCTGACCTTCAAGGACGGTGCTCGCGCGCCGTTGGTCAACCCGCCGACGTGCACCGACGCTGCGACGACGACCGGCGTGTTCGTGCCGTGGTCGCGGGGTGGGACGCGGTCTGACGGGGTTGACGTGCTCGGGACGTTGCCGGTGACGTCGTCCTCGTCGTTTGCGATCGACAAGGGCGCCAACGGTGGCGCGTGTGCCTCCGCGGTCAAGGATCTGCCGTTCCATCCGGCCTTCTCGGCCGGCGTCACCGACCCACAGGGCGGCGGCAGCTCATCATTCGTCTTGCGGTTCACGCGTCAAGACGGCGAGCAGGAGCTGGGGTCGATCGACACCGTGCTGCCTCCGGGGCTTCTGGCCCACGTCGGCTCCGTTGCGCGCTGTCCGGAGGCGCAGGCGGCGGCAGGGACCTGTGACACTGCATCGCAGGTTGGCACGACGACCGTCGGTGCCGGCGCGGGCTCCCACCCGTTGTTCGTCCCGCAGCCGGGCAAGTCGCCCGCCGCGGTGTATCTCGCGGGCCCCTACAAGGGCGCGCCCTTCAGTCTGAGCATCGTGATTCCGGCGCAGGCCGGACCGTTCGATCTCGGGTCCGTCGTGGTCCGGGCGGCGTTGTACGTCGATCCGATCGACGGCCACGCCACCGTCAAGTCCGACCCGTTGCCGACGACGCGCGACGGCGTACCGCTGCGCGTGCGTGACGTGCGGGTCACGGTCGATCGTCCGGGCTTCATGGTCCTGCCGACCAACTGTGCGCCGATGGCCATCACGGCCGACATCCACTCGGCTCCCGGTGCAACGTCGCAGGCCTCTCAGCCCTTCCAGGTCAAGAACTGCTCGGTGCTGGATCTCAAACCCGGCCTCGACCTGACCTTGAGCGGCAAGGGACAGACCACCGACAACAAGCATCCGGCGGTGACCGCAAAGCTCACCCAGCGCTCCGGGCAGTCGAACCTCAAGAAGGTCCGGGTCTCGCTGCCGCTGTCACTGGCGCTCGATCCCGACAACGCCAACGGGTTGTGCGAGTTCGTCGACGGCTCCAGGGTCGAGCCGACGTGCCCCCGGACCAGCGTCGTCGGCACCGCCACGGCGCGGACGCCGATCCTCGATCAGCCGTTGTCGGGTCCGGTGTACTTCGTCAAGAACATCCGCAAGGACCCCAAGAGCGGTCGTGAGATCCGGACCCTGCCCAAGCTCGTCATCCCGCTCACGGGCGAGAACGGGCTCAAGCTCACCCTTACGGGGACCAGCAATGTCGAGGACAACCACCTCGTCACGACGTTCGACAACATCCCCGATGCCCCGGTGTCGAGCTTCCAGCTCAACATCGCCGGCGGCAAGCACGGCATCCTCGTCGTCTCCGACGCTGACATCTGCGCCGCCACGCAGATCGCCGACCAGGGCGTCGAGGGCCAGAACGCCCGGCAGCAGCACGTCGACGTCTCGATCATGACCCCTTCGTGTCCGGTCAAGGTCATCAGCAAGAAGGTCGGCAAGACCGCGGTGACGGTCAGGGTCGGCGGCCTCGGCGCCGGCAAGGTCACCATCAGCGGCCCCGGGATCAAGAAGACGTCCAAGACGATCGTCAGCTCGACGGTCGCGACGATCAGCGCCAGGCGGAGCAGAGGCGCGCCGAAGAGGATCACGGTCTCGTTCGTGCCCAAGGGCACCAAGAAGGCCAAGACCACCCACGTGACCTTCCGCTAGCCACGCCAACGGCGCCTCGGGTCGCGGCCGTTGTCTCGCGATCCGGGGCGCCGTTGCCACTCGGTGGCCGGCGACCGATCAGACCGGAGCAGAGAGGAGCAAGCCAAGGATCGCAACACAGCGGCCCCCGGGATGCCCGATGGGCGAGGGGTCAGAACGACGTAGTGCCCGGTGACCTTCTGCGTACGGCACAGGCACGGGCTCAGATCCAAGTCGTCTCGACATCTTGGTCGAGACACCACAAGGAGCAGGAATTCCGATGAAGAACATCAAGAAGTCTGCGGTGCTCATCGCCGCGATCGGCGCCATGGCCGCCCTCGCGGTGCCGTCCATGGCCTCGGCCGCCGTCTGGGGCCCGGTGGGCACCACCGGGGCGCTGGACTCGGCAAACGCGTCCACCAGCGTCGCCGCGCTCGGCGGCGGATGGAACTGCACCAGCCAGCACCTGGCCATCAGCGTTCGCACCCCGGCGTCCAGCACGCTCGATGTGACAGCCGCGACGTTTTCGGGGTGCTCCGGCACTGGTACGGCTCTCAGCGGTTGCACCGTGAGCCTCACGGCGACCGGACTCCCGTGGACCATGACCGCGCCCTCGACGAGCAACGCGACGCTCAACGTGGCCAATGTCAACGGCGCCGTGTCGGGCGCGTGCTCTTGGAATGGGGCCGTGTTCCACTACTCGGGATCGCTCGTCGGCGGGGTGTGGAACGCGTCGACGCACTCAGTGCTCTACACGAGCGCCACGGGCCTGACGTTCGCTGGGATCGGTCCCATGCGGGTGAGCGGCACGTTCCGCAACCCCACGCAGACGCTGACGCTGGTCTAACCCGCACAGCCTGAACAGTCAGTGGGGGCGCTAATCGGCGCCCCCGCTGACATGTCGGCTTCCGCTCTCCGGGCCGCTCGCTCGATCATCGTGAGCTCCGCGCGATCCAAGCCCGAATGCCCCCACCCGCAGCGCCTCCTCGACCCCGAAGAACGTCGACACGCACACCCAGCTGATCGCCGGCAGCGCGTCGGGTAGCGCGTGCAGCGTGCGCTGTGCGGCATGACGGTAAATGGCCTCCCAGACCCCGCCGCCGATGCAGAGCGTCACGATCTCGCGGCTCGGTGGCGGCTCGTCGAGCGCGGCGAAGCCCGAGGTGAGCAACTCGCTGAACAGGTCGAGTGTCCGGTCCTGACGCTCGTAGACCAGCGGCCCTAGGCGCGGGAGCTCGACGACCGCCAGGTAGGTCAGCTCCGGGGCCTCGGCCAAGTCGTACAACATCGCGCTCAATGCCCGATGCAGCGCCACCGGCGCGTCCTCGCCTGCCTCCATGAACGCCGCGGCGACCCGTCCGAAGAGCTGCCGCGTGCTCGCGGCGACCGTGTCGAGCAGGCAGTCGATCGGTGTCGGCCAATGGCCCAGCACCTGCTCCAGCGGCACGCCTACGCGCCGGGCGACGTCGGCGAGGCAGGTCAGCGCCAGCCCGCGCTCGTAGACCATGGCGGCGAAGGTGGCCATCAGCTCCTCGCGCTCATCCTGCGGCGCGAAGCTTGACATCGGTAGACCGTTTGGGTCCATGACGGTCACCTTACGCGCGATGTGCACGAAAAATCCAGGGCAGTTCGGGAGACTTTCATGTCTCCCGAAAGTGACGGTAACCGAAACCGCTCAGCGTCGCGGCGTGCCGGCGGCCGCGAGCTCGGCCACGCGCCGCGCCTCGTCGGCACCGAAGAACGGCGTCAACGTCTGCTGGCTCAGCGCCGGCAGCTCGTCGGGCAACTCGGTGATGCGCCCTTCGCGGGCAAAGCGGCGCAGGACGGCGAAGATGCCGTCGAGGACCACGCCCAGCGCGGCGAGCGGCTGCGGGGCGCGCTGCTCGATCGCGGCGACCTGGCCGGCGATCAGCTGGAAGAAGAGCGAGATGTAGCGGCCGCGCAGCGCCGAGATCGCGGGCACGAGCTCCGGGTCGTCGGTCACGATCAACGAGGAGACGGTCGGCGTCCGCGCGAGGTGGCCGAGCGCGGCCTCCAGGGCGCGGTGGGCGGCCAGCGGCGGATCGTTGGCGGCGGCCAGGAACGCGCCCGCGGCGATCACGACCAGCTGCCCGGCCCAGGCGTCCAGCACCTGCGTCGCGCAGTCCAGCTCGTCGGCGAAGAGCGCGTTGACGACGTCGAGCTCGATCCCGGCGCGCTGGGCGACGTCCGACAGCCGCGTCGCCGCGAGGCCGTCTTGGGCGACGGCC
This sequence comes from uncultured Conexibacteraceae bacterium, assembly GCA_963731005.1. Taxonomy (GTDB): domain Bacteria; phylum Actinomycetota; class Thermoleophilia; order Solirubrobacterales; family Solirubrobacteraceae; genus Baekduia. The sequence continues at coordinate 1,337,852 of CAVSTZ010000002.1, forward strand.
TCGGCGAAGGCCTCCATCAACACGCGGCGCTCGTCGGTGGTGCTCTCGGGGTCGGGCGCGCCCAGGTCGGTGGCGGCCGAGCGCGCCGCCGCCGAGCCGAACAGCGGCACGAAGACGATCTCCACCAGCGCGGGCGCCAGGTCGCCCAGCTCGGCGGCCCGATCGTCGACGACCCAGCCGGCGATCAGGTTGACGATCCCGCCGACCAGCGCGAACGGGACGATCGCCGACGGCTTGGCGCGCTCGCCCGCCGCGCGCGTGACCAGGCGCGTGAACGCCTCCAGCGCGTCGTCGATCGCGGGCGTCGCCGCGCGGCCGGCCGACGGCGCATCGACCAGCAGCAGCCGCGCGCGCTGCGGCTCGGCGGCCAAGTGGTTCAAACAAGCGCTGACCGCGGCGGTGACCTTGGCCTCGGCGTCACCCTGCGGCGCGGCCGCGTACCAAGCAGCGGCAAAGAGCTCGACAAAGGCCTGGTCGAAGGCCGCCGACCACGCGTCCTCCTTGGACTCGAAGTGCTGGTAGAAGGTCTGGTGCGACATGCCGGCGGCGGCGATCAGGTCGCGCACCGAGGTCGTCTCGAAGCCGTGCTGGGCCGAGACGGCGAGCACCGCCTCGAGGATCCGCATGCGCTGGTGGCGCTTGACGAACGCGGGCGGCAGACCGTGGCGGCCGCGCGGGAGGGGCAACGAGAAGGGGGACGGCGCACCGGACGCGCCGTCGCCGCTCGGACGCGAGGGCGTCGGCACACGCCGCGGCGCGTCGGTCTCATACAGCGCGCCCCAGCCGGCCAGGTCGAGCGCCGCAGCCCGCAGCGGGCGCAGCTTGCCGATCCGCAGATGGCGGTCGAGCACCGCCATCGTCCCGCCGGCCAGCACCGAGAGCACGGGGTCAGAGACGACCGTGCGACCGTCCGGCGTCGCGGCCTGGCGCAGCGCCGCCTCCAGCTCGGCGGTCAGCTGCCGCCGGCGCTCCACGCCCGCCGGGCCGACGGTGACGAGGTCGACGACCGCGAGCCGTGCGGCGTCGGGCGCCTGGAGCACGGCATCGACGACGGCCGACAGGACGCCGCCCAAGGCGCGGCGCAGGTCGCCCTCGGGCAGCGTCGGCCGCCTGCGCAACGCGCCGCCGATTTCCTGCGCGATCGCGTCGCCGGCGTCGAGCACGAGCTCCTCCTTGCCGGAGAACAGCTCATACAGCGTGGCGGTCGAGACGCCGGCGGCGGCGGCCAGCGCGTCGACGGTCGTGGCGCTGTAGCCGCGCTCGCCGATCAGCTCCACCGCGGCCGTGTGCAGCAGCGCCCGGTAGCGCGGCGCCGCGGCGTCGGGCTCCAGCGCGTGGCGACCACGCGGCAACCGTGGCGACGAGGGTCGACGGGCGGAGGCCATGTCTGGCTGAAGGATACGTGACGCAACACTTTGCACAAGCTGTTCGTCGGTCTCGACCGAAGGATCTGTGTCTCAAGAAACTTGCATCGTGGTCTAGCATCCGCGGCTGTGTCGAGAAACGTTCGTGTTGCCCCAACGGACGCTGCCGATCTCGCGGCGCTGCCCCAGCAGGCCCAGGACTTCCGTCGGCGGGCGCGGATCGTCGACGCCGCCGTGCGCGAGGTGGCCGAGCACGGCTATGGCCAGGTCACCGTCGCGTCGATCGCCGAGCGCGCCGGCGTCTCGCGGCGCGCCTTCTACACCACCTTCCCCAGCAAGCAGGACGCGCTGATCTGGGCCTACGACGCGGCGGTCGCCTACGCGATGCCGCAGATCCTGCACGCGCTGCGCGCCGAGCGCGACTGCGCGCGCGGGACCGCCGCGGCGCTGGCGACCTACCTGGCGATCCTCGACTGCGACCACGCCTGGGCGCTGGCCTGCCTGCGCGACATCCCGGCCGCGGGCGAGCGGGCGCGGGTCGCCCGCGACACGGTGCGGGCGCCGTTGCTGGCGGCGCTGCGGGAGCGGATCGCAACCAAGCCGCAGTCGGTCGTCGGCGTCGACACCGTGGTCGCCGCGGTGGACGCGATCGCCGTCGATGGCCTCCGCCATCGGCCCGAACAGCCTTTGTGGGAAAGGCGTCAGGAGCTGGCGACCTTCGCGCTGGCGCCGTTTGTAGATGGCGTGCCGGCGGTGTCGGTCGAGGCGGCGGCGATCAACAAGCTGCCCGACAGCGGGCAGATCGACGCGCTGGTCGCCGAGGGGCCGCAGGGGCGGGCCGAGCTCGAATTGCTGGTGCGCGCGGCGATCGCGCGGCGGGACGGGCGGACGCTGTGGCAGGTCGTCGTGGGACTGCAGCGGCGCAGCGTGGGCGAGGGCGCGTCGCCGGCGGATGACGAGTTGGTCTCCGACGCGCTGGACGCGCTGGACGACGCGTGGTTCTTCGGCTTGCCGATCGCCGAGCCGGGCGACGGCTCGGTCGCGCCCGGGATCTCGGAGACCGACACGCTCTACCTGCGCTACGTCGCCGCCCATCCGGGCAACAGCGGCGAGCAGATCCGCCGCGGTCTGGCCGTCGCGCATCTGTCGCAGGTCAACCGCACGCTGCAGCGGCTGGAGCGCCACGGCGTCGTGGCCCGCGAGCCGGGCCGGGGCGCGCGAACGCGTGGCGCCTGACGGCCGCCGGCGTCGCTGCGCTGCGGGTGTCGAGCCGCACCTGAATTCGCCGCTGAACCGGCTCTGGGTCGGCCGTTCTCGATCCTCCTCTGAAGGATTCGTGACGTAAACTCTTGACTTCAGACATCGGCCGGTTTACGTTCCCGGTTACACCGACTCGCCACGTTCCCGTCACGGGACGGTGAGCCGGGCGCAGACCGCGGGAGAGCGGTCGTCGGGTCGAGAAGCAATCTGTTGGAGGAGACGACGTGTCCACTGTGCCTGCTCGCAGGTCATCGATGGCGCCTGCCGTGACGCAGGCCGAGCAGGACGTTGCCCACGGTCCCAAGACCCGGCGCAGCGGCCGTGCCTATGGGCAGCCGACCCAGCGCGATCGACTCGTCGCGGCGATGGGCGAGCTGACGGTCGAGCTCGGGATGTCGGCCGTCGGCGTGCATCACATCTGCCAGCGGGCGGGGATCTCGCGTCGCACCTTCTATGAGCTCTACGCCGATCGGGACGCCTGCTCGCTGGAGGCGATCGGCGACGCGCAGGACCGGCTGGTCGCCCACGTCGCCGCGGCGGTCGCCCAGGCCGGCGCTGAATGGGAGGACCGTGTGGTCGCCGCGACGCGGACTCTGGTGGCCGCGCTCTGCGGCGACCCCATCCTCGGGCACCTGTGCGTCATCGCGCCGCTCGCCGCCGGTCCGGACGCGCTGGCGCTGCGGCGCGCGACGGTGGACGAGATCAGCCGGCTGCTCGGGCCGCCACCACCGGTCGACGTGCCGTCAGACCTCGTTCTGGCGGCGGCGCTCGGTGGCGTCTGGGAGCTGCTGCGCCACTACCTCGCCGGTGACGACGTCGCCGAGCACCAGGTGAGCACCGCGGCGATCAACGCGCTGCTGGCGCCGTTCGTCGGCCGCCGCCGCGCCGCGGTGCGCGCCCAAGCTCCGGGCGACGCCGGCACCTTCGTCACGCGCTGGACTCCCGCCTCACCCGAGGCTGATGGCAATGGCCTGCTCGTCACCGAGCTCACGCGGCTGACGCTCGCCTACCTCGACGCGCATCCGGGCGCGACCAACGTCGACATCGCCCGCGCGGTGGATGTGCGGCATGAGAGCCAGATGAGCCGGCACCTCGCACGTCTTCGGCGGGCGGGGATCGTCGAGCGCCGCAAAGAGGGCCGCTCCAACGCTTGGCAGCTGACCGCCCGTGGGCAGGACGCCGCACGCTCCGTGCGCGACGCCCGACTTCGAACCAAGGACTCGATCTGATGATGCGTATCACCGCTGTTGTCGTTGCCGCGCTGGCGTTGTGTTTGGTTGGTGCTTCTGCGGCATTGGCGACGACGGGTCATGGGTTTGCGGGCGCGATCGGCGCGGCGGGCAGCGATCCGGGTCAGTTCGCGGCGGGTGGGCCGTCGGGGGTGGCGGTGGATCCGCCGTCGGGTGATGTGTTGGTGGCCGATCCGGGTCATGTCGAGGGCGGGGCGCCGGCGCCGCGGGTCGAGCGCTTCGCGGCCGATGGCACGTATGTGTCTTCGATCGCCGTTGACGGTGCCGCTTACGGTCAGGTCGGCGGGGTTGCGGTGAACGCGACGGGCGCGGTCTATGTCTCGGCGTTTGACAACGTTGCGCAGGCCGGGACGGTGGTGAAGTACAGCGCGGCCGGCACGTTGACCTATGCCTTGAACACGAGCGCTTCGGGCACGGCACTGGCCGCGGGTGGGGCGATCGCGGTCGACCCGAGTAACGGCACGGTGTACGCGCTGGCCACCGACACGACGTCGGGCGTGCCCGTGGTCGATCGCTTCGATGGTGCGACCGGTGCCTTTGTCGGGTCGTTTGACGGCACCGACGGCGGCGGTGGGTTCTTCTGTCCTTCGGGGTTGGCCGTTGATGGCAGCAGTCGGGTCTACGTCATCGATTTCCTCTGCTTCGGTGGCGGGTCGGTGAGTCAGTACTCGGCGACCGGGACGTTCGGAGCGTCGCTCGATTCGGCCGGGGGCTCCGCGGCGGTCGTGGCGGCCGATCCGGTCAGCGACGAGGTGTACGTCGGGATGTCCCCGTTCAGCGGTGCCGCACCGCGCGTTCAGGGCTATGTCGCGGGTGGAGGTGCGCTGGACCAGTCGTTCGGCCCGCCGCAGATCGGCGGCTTCGGCGGCCTGGCGGTCAACGGGACGTCGGGTGCGGCCTATGTGGCCGACACCACCAACACGGTCGTGCAGCACTACGTGACCTTTGAGGGGCCGACCGTCACGACGACGGCCGCGTCGTCGGTCACCACGAGCTCGGCGACGTTGAACGGGACGATCGATCCGGGTGGGGTCTCTGCGACCTATCACTTCGAGTACGGACAGGACACCAACTACGGTTCGCAGACCGCGGAGTCTGCTCCGATCGGCGGTACGGGTGCGGTCGCGGCGACGGCGCCGGTGACGGGGTTGTCGCCCAACACGACGTACCACTTCCGGATCGTCGGTCACAATGGCTCGGGGTCGATCACCGGCGACGATCAGACGTTGACGACCGCTGCGGTGCCGCCGACGCTGGATGGCTCACCCGCGTTCGCGTCGGCGATCACGACGACGGGTGCGACGCTCAACGGCACGTTGAACCCCAACAACTCGGAGACGAGCTTTCACTTCGAGTACGGGACCGACACCAGCTATGGAGCCGGCACCCCGGTCACCGACGCCGGGGCCGGCGGCGGTGACCAGCCCGTCACCGCCGACCTGACCGGACTCACGGCCGGGACGACCTATCACTACCGGCTCGTGGCCGACAACGGCACCGGTGGCGTTCAGCACGGCACCGATGGTGTGCTCTTCACCGCGCCGGGCACCGCGCCCAGTGCCTCGGATGTATTGGTGTTCGGTGCGACGTTGCACGGGACCATCAACCCGCACGGTGTCGCGGCGACCTATCACTTCGAGTACGGCACCACCACCGCGTACGGCAGCAGCACGGCCGAGACCGACGGCGGGTCGGGCAACAGTGAACTGGCGGTCAGCCAGGCCACCGGCCGCTTGGCCCCCGCGACGACGTATCACGTGCGGGTCGTCGCGACCATCAACGGCCAGACCACCACGGGTGACGACGCCGCCTTCACCACGAGTGCGATGCCGGTGGCGGTCGCGACCGATCCGAGCGGGGTCACGACCACCCAAGCCACCCTGGCCGGCACGGTCGACACCCACGGTGTGGCCGGCACGTATCGGTTCGTCGTCGACGCCGTCAACGGCTCCTACAAGGCGATCACCGACGCGCAGCCCACACCGACCGGTGCAGGCCCGCACGGCGTGAGCGCCACACTGACCGGCCTGCCGGCCGGGGAGAGCTTCCGGGTTGTGTTGTCGGTGACCAGCAACGGGGCCACGACGGGAAGCGACCAAGTCGTGTTCGCCACCGCCCCGGTGCAGGTCCCGCCACCTCGGCCGCCGGTGGGACCTGACGGCCCCTACGGCTGCGGCGCACCCGCGCTCAACGCCTACAACCAGCATCCGCATCCGGGCGACACCATCAAGATCACGGGCAGCGATCTCGGGGTCGGCGGCACCGTCGCCCTCGGCGACACCTCGATCACCCCGTCGGCTTGGTCGCCGGGCGGGTTCTCGCTGGAGATCCCCGACAACGCCACCGGGACCCTGGCGTTGACGGTCAACTGCGGCAAGGCGTCCAACACGATCGCCATCGCGCTTTACCAGGCGCCCGACAACCGGTTCACGATCACCAAGAGCTCGGTCAAGGGCACGGTCGCGACGCTGACGCTCAAGTTGCCGGGCGTCGGCAAGGTCACCACCTCGGCCGCCCACACGGCGAGCAAGGCGACCACGGTCACCAAGGCCGGGACCCACACGGTCAAGGTCACGCTGACCAGGGCAGGCAAGAAGGCCATCAACAAGGCCAAGAGTCACAAGCTCAAGGTCACCGTCCGTGTCACCTACACCCCGGCCGGCGGCACCGCGGCCACGCTCACCAAGACCCTCACGTTCAAGACCGGGAGCAACCGATGAACCCCCGCAGCCGTACGTCACGCGCCGCCGGCGCTCTCACCGCCTTGGCGGCGGCAGCCACGGCGGCGCTCAGCCTGACCGCCGGCCCCGCCCTGGCCGACAACTGCCCCAATGCGGCGCTGCGCGCCCAGAACAACTCCGAGCAGCTTCCGGACTGCCGGGCCTACGAGCAGGTGTCGCCGACGTTCAAGGAGGGGTTCAACCCAACCCCGTACGCGATCACCGATGACGCCAAAATGGTGTATTGGGCTAACGGGAACTTTGCCGACAACGAGTTCGGAAGCGCGGCGCTCGCGGGTGGCAACACCTACGTCACGGAGCGCACGCCGGGTGGCTGGACGGTCAAGGCGCTTGCCCCGCCCGCCACCATCTACAACACGAGCGGGGCCCTCGCCCTGGCCTTCACGCCCGATCTTCGCTCCTCACTGTGGGGGATGAATCGCGTCGAGCAGCCGGTTGGTACCGCCGATTTGTACGTTCGGCGGCCGGATGACACCTTCACCCGCCTAGGTCCCACCGCCAATCCTGACTCGCTTCCCCCTACGGCTCCCGGAGGCTCGGCGATCTCCGAAGCTCGAGGACAGAGCCAGATCGGGGCGTCGGGTGATTTATCCCACGTTATCGTCAGCGTGACGGGGCCCCAGGCCTATCCAGGCATCGTCCCCGATGCTTCCTCCAACCTGTATGAGCTCGTCGAGGGCAACGCGACGCCGCGCGCGGTGGGTCTCAACAATGCCGGTCAACAGATCGCGCCTGGCTGCGAGTCCTCGGTCGGGGATCGCGCACAGAGCACCTACCGAGCGATGTCGACCGATGGCCGCGTGATCTTCTGGACCTCGTTCTGCTTTCCGAAGCAGTTGTGGGCTCGCATCAACGGGACGACGACGATCGCGGTCTCGGGTTCGCAGTGCACACGTGGACCGAGCGACCCCGGCGGCTCTTGTGACGGGCTTTCGTCGTCGACCTTCGAGGGTGCGAACGCGCACGGCACGCGCGTGTATTTCACCACAAGCCAGCAGCTGATCAACGCTGACGTCGACGAGTCGAATGACCTGTACGAGTGCGATGTCCCGGCAGGCACCCCGGCGCCGGTTGGGCTCGTCAACCAATGCCCGGACTTGCGTCGGGTCTCCGGGGCCGCGGGCGACGCCGACGTGCAGCATGTCGTGCGCGTCTCCGACGATGGCTCCCGGGTGTACTTCGTCGCCACGGGAGTGCTTGCCGCCAATCACGGCGCCAACGACGAGCCCGCGAGCAATGGCGATCTCAACCTGTACGTGTGGCAACGTGATGCCGGCCACCCGGCAGGCGAGACGGCGTTCGTGGGCAAGCTCGATCCGGCCGACACGCCGCTGTGGAATTTCGAGTCCAGCAACGCGCGCATTGCGCAGACCACCGACGATGGGCAATACCTGCTCTTTGCGACCTTCGCCCCGTTGATCGACCAGGGCCCGCAAGCCGACACGGACACGTCGCAAGACGTCTATCGCTATGACGCGGACTCGGGGAACCTGACGCGGCTTTCGACCGGGACTGACGGCGAGGGCGGCAACTCACCGGGACTGGACGCGGTCTTCTCGAGCATCAACTACGACCTTGTGCGCCCCACGGACGGTCCTCGTCGCGCCATCACCGAGGATGGCGCAACGGCCGTGTTCTTGACCAGCGAAGCGCTCTCGCCGGCGGACACCAACGGCGGCCCCGACATGTACATGTGGCGTGACGGACACGTCTGGCTGCTCTCGAACGGCCGACCATCGGGCGACGGGCTCCTCACCGTTGGAAGACTCGGCGCGTGGATCTCGCCGTCGGGACGGGATATCTACCTTCTGACGTCGGCGCCGCTTCTGTCGAGCGATGTCGACACGGTGGCAGACATCTACGACGCTCGTGTTGATGGCGGCTTTGATCTGTCCACGCCGCCGCCGTGCGTCGGGGATGGGTGCCAGGGCGGGCGTTCTGCGCCGCCGCCGGCGTCGCAACCGGCTTCGACGGGACCAGGCGGCTCGCCGCAGGCAGCGCCGTCGTTCTCGGTAAAGGCGCTGACGGCCAGTCAGCGCAAGAGGGTCGCATCGACCGGGAAGGTGATGCTGTCGGTCTCGACCAACGTGCCCGGGACGCTTTCGACGACGGCCACGGCCACGATCGCCAAGCGTGTGAGCACGGTCGGATCAGCGAAACGCACGGTGGCGACGGCGGGAACGTGGCCGTTGTCGCTCACCTTGTCCAAGAGAGCCCGAGCTGAGTTGAGGAGCAAGCACATGCTGACGGTCAAGGTCTTGGTCAGCCAGGGCAACGTGGCGGTCTCGCGGACGGTGTCGCTGAAGCTCACCCAGCCTGCGGCGAAGGGACGCCGGTCATGACGCACACCGATCCGCCTCGCAGCTCAACAGGAACAGACCGACCCATGCCCGCACACCACACCGACAACCACTACCGCACCCTGCTGGTGCTGCTCGGCGTCATGTGCGTCGTGCTGTGCCTGGCCAGTACGGCGCACGCCGCCGGGCCGGAGCTGACCGTGTCGTTCAGTCACTACCCGTCGACTGTGATGCGCGGTGACTCGGGCGCGCATCTGGTCGCTTCCGTGGCCAACACAGGTGACGCGCCGACCAGCAGCCCGATCACCGTCGCGGTGACGATCCCCGCGGGAATGCAGCTGCGGAACAAGGATTCCGTGCCCGGGTGCGCGGCAGCGCCGGCCGTGCCAGACGACGCTCCGCTGGTGTGCGAAAGCGTTGTGAGTCAGACGATGGCGCCGGGCGACTCGGTCAGTCTCATCGACGCCGACGCGCACGCCGACGCCACGAAGACCGTGTTCATCGCCCTCGACGCGCTGGACACGTTGACGCCGTCGGTCACCCTGTCGGGTGGTGGGGCGCCTGACGTCACCGAGCAGGATCACATCCCGGTCATCGACCGTCCCGTCTTTGACATCTCGGAGTTCAGTGCCCGCTCGTTGGATACCAACGGTGACGACTACACCGTGGCGGGAGGTCACCCGTACGAGGGCACCACATCGTTCACCTTCCCGAGCTATGCCGCCGGGGAACACCGGCAGCCTGTCGAGGACGTGCGCAACATCTGGGTCGAGCTGCCGCCCGGGTTTGTCGGCGCCGCCAGCGCGGCGCCGCGCTGCACGCTTTCGCAGGTTCAGACCGGGGGCTTCGGGCCAAATTGCCCGCCGACCACCCAGGTAGGCACCCTCACGCTCACCGCCGCCGACAGCACGGCCCCATATCCCCTTTACAACATCACTCCCGAGAAGGGGTATCCGGCCGAGTTCGCGTTCAAGTTCACCAGCAACGCGATCGTCAGCTACCCGCAGCTGCGACCACGCAATGGCGGATATGGCCTCAACGTCACAGTTCCCGGAACGGATCGCTTCTTCATCCGAGGCGTTGCCGTGAGCTTGTGGGGTGTGCCGTCCCAGCATCCCGGCACGTTCGGCAGCCCTCCCACGGGCGGCTCACCGATTCCGTTCTTGTCGAATCAGTCGGACTGCCTTGATCCGCAGCCGATGTCGCGGATCTATGTGGACACGTGGCAGCACAAGGCACGGATGCGGTCCGACGGAACCCCGGACCTGACTGACTCGAACTGGAAGTCGAGGTCGGCGCCCGCACCGCCGGTGACGGGATGTGACAACCCGCTGTTGGCCGATCAGTTCAAGCCGTCGATCAGTGCGGGTCCGACGTCGGCGGATGCGGGTGGGTCGTCGGCGGCCGACACGCCGTCGGGCTATCACGTGGATCTCACGTTCCCGCAGTCCAACGATCCGACCGATCCCGACGCGACGTTTGATCCGTCGGTGCCCCAGGCGCCGCAGCTCAAGGACGCGACGGTGACGCTCCCCGCGGGAGTGGCGATCAGCCCGTCGGCGGCCGACGGCCTGGATGGTTGCTCGGACGTCCCCGGCAATGATCAGGTGCGGTTGGACTCGATCAGTCCGGTGACGTGTCCGGAGGCGTCGAAGATCGGGTCGGTTGTCGCGACATCGCCGCTGTTGGCGGCGCGTGATCAGGAGACCGATGAGGTGACGGGTGCCGAGCCGCTTGCTGGTGATGTGTTCTTGATCAAGCCGCATCCAGGCGACCTCAGCCCGTCGGGTGATCAGGACGGCAAGGTCCGGCTGCTGATTCAGCTCAACGACGAGCGGTACGGGCTCAACGTCAAGCTGCCGGGCATCGCGACGGCCGACAAGGCCACGGGCAGGTTGACGGCCCGGTTCACCGACAATCCGCAGCTGCCGGTCAAGCACCTCAGCTTGACCTTCAAGTCCGGTGATCGGGCGCCGTTGGTCAACCCGGCGACGTGCACGGCCGCTGCGACGACAAGCGGCGTGTTCACGCCGTGGTCGCGTGGCGGGACCCGTGCCGACGGAGTTGTCGTGCCGGGGACCCCGGACGCGACGTCGTCCTCGTCGTTTGCGGTCGACGAGGGTGCCAACGATGGCGCGTGCGCCGCTGAGGTCAAGGACCTGCCGTTCGACCCCTCCTTCTCGGCCGGGGTGATCGATCCGAAGGCAGGTGGCAGCTCCCCGTTCGTGTTGCGCTTCACGCGCAAGGATGGTGAGCAGGAGTTGGGGTCGATCGACACGACGCTGCCTGCGGGGCTGTTGGCCAACATCCGGGCGGTTCCACGTTGCCCGGAGGCGCAGGCTGCGGCCGGCACGTGCGACGGCGCTTCTCAGGTCGGAACGACGACGGTCGGGGCGGGCGCCGGCTCGTCGCCGCTGTTCGTGCCGCAGCCCGGCAAGTCACCGACGGCGGTCTATCTCGCCGGTCCCTACAAGGACGCGCCGTTCAGCCTGTCGATCGTGGTGCCGGCGCAGGCCGGACCGTTCGATCTGGGCAGCGTTGTCGTGCGGGCGGCGGTGTATGTCGATCCGATCGACGGGCATGTGACGGTCAAGTCCGACCCGTTGCCGACGATGCGTGACGGTGTGCCATTGCGGGTGCGTGACGTGCGGGTGAACATCGATCGTCCGGGGTTCATGGTCTTGCCGACCAGCTGTTCGGCGATGGCGATCACCGGCGACATCCACTCGTCGGTGGGTGCGACGGTTCAGCGCTCGCAGCCCTTCCAGGCCACGAACTGCTCAGCGCTCGATCTCAGCCCCAAGCTCGATCTGACGTTGAGCGGCAAGGGACAGACCACCGACAACAAGCATCCGGCGGTGACCGCAAAGCTCACCCAGCGCTCCGGGCAGTCGAACCTCAAGAAGGTCCGGGTCTCGCTGCCGCTGTCACTGGCGCTCGATCCCGACAACGCCAACGGGTTGTGCGAGTTCGTCGACGGCTCGAAGGTCGAGCCGACCTGTCCGCGTTCGAGTGTGGTTGGGACGGCGACGGCGCGGACGCCGATTCTCGATCAGCCGTTGTCGGGTCCGGTGTACTTCGTCAAGAACATCCGCAAGGACCCCAAGTCAGGTCGAGAGATCCGGACGCTGCCCAAGCTGGTGATCCCGCTCACGGGCGAGAACGGCCTCAAGCTGACCCTGACCGGGACCAGCAACGTCGAGGACGACCACCTCGTCACGACGTTCGACAACATCCCCGATGCGCCGGTGTCGAGCTTCCAACTCAACATCAACGGCGGCAAGCACGGCATCCTCGTTGTCTCCGACGCCGACATCTGCGCCGCCACGCAGATCGCCGACCAGGGCGTCGAGGGCCAGAACGTCAAGCAACAGCACGTCGACGTGCCGATCAAGACCCCGTCCTGCCCGGTCAAGGTCATCACCAAGAAGGTCGGCAAGACCACGGTGACGGTCAAGGTCGGCGGCCTCGGCGCCGGCAAGGTCACCATCAGCGGCCCCGGGATCAAGAAGACGTCCAAGACGATCGTCACCGCGACCGTCGTGACGCTCACCGTCAAGCGCACCACCGGTACGCCCAGGCGGATCACGGTCTCCTTCCTGCCCAAGGGCGCCAAGAAGGCCAAGACCACCCACGTGAGTCTGCGCTAGCCACGCCAACGGCGCCCCGGGTCGCGGTATCGAGCTGCGACCCGGGGCGCCGTTGTCACCCAGTGGCCGGCGACCGATCAGACCAGAGAGGAGCCAGGCAAGGATCGCAACCAACAATGGGCCCCACAGGACGTCCGGTGGGCGGGGCCTGATCGAGTAGTGCCCGATGACCTTCGGCGTGCGGCACAGGCACGGGCTCGTGACCCAAGTCGTCTCGGCCTTCGGTCGAGACACACACAAGGAGCAATTCCGATGAAGAACATCAAGAAGATCGCCGTGCTCGGCGCCGCGATCGGCGCCATGGCCGCACTCGCCGTGCCGTCCATGGCCTCGGCCGCCGTCTGGGGACCGCTGAACACCAACCAGACGCTGTCGACGAGTTTCATCAAGTACGACACGCCGGTCCCGGTTGACATCGACTGGGGATGCGTCCACTCGCTGGGCGTTCACGTGCGGACGCCCGCCTCCTCGACGCTCGACGTCACGTCGGCATCCTGGACCGGCTGTCTGACGTCGTCGTCCGGCCCGTATGCCGGCTGCTCGATCAGCATGGCGCCGACCGGCCTTCCCTGGACGGCTGTCAGCACGGTCGGCGGTGTGAGCGTCACCGAGCACACGCAGGTGACCCTCTTCGGCTCCGGATGCGGCTCGACGACCTTCGACGTCTCGGGAACGCTGACCGGAGGGGTCTGGAACGCAGCGGCCCACAAGGTCACGTTCACCAACGCGACGGGGCTGACCATGTCGTCCGGGGGATCCTTCCTGGCGAACGTGACCACCACCGGTGCGTTGCTCAACGCGTCGCAGACCCTGACCCTCACCTGATCGGTCAGACGCTTCGTTGAAGCTCTCGCCGGCGGCGACCACCGCCGGTAAGACCTGCGCACGATCGCGGCCGCACACGCGCCCGCGCGCATAGGAGCATCGCGGTCGCCGGGGCTGTCGCCCTGGCGACCGCGATGTGTTACCGGATCGGGTCAGCGATCCGTCAGGTGACGCGATGGCGCCACCTTTCGATGAAGACCACCAAGAACGTGACGTCAGACGAGCACGCCCGGGTACGTCCACGGTGGATGGCCAACGTACTACTCAGCGGACTTCGTTGCAACCAGAAACGGTCGCGTGACCCTCAGCCGCTGAGCACGGCCCGTGCGGTCTGCTCGACGAGGGCGCCGGCGCCGTCCGGCAGCTTGGCCTTCGTGCTCGCCTGAAGGTGGCGACGGACGACGGCCAGCGGCAGGTCGATGGTGGCGAGCAGGACGCGGTCGAGCGTGGGCTCGCCGAGCTCGGTCGCCCGCGCCTGGAGTGCCTTGGTGAGGGCGCGGCGATCGGCGGTCGCGCGGCGGCGGATGGCCGGTGGCCAGTCGGCCGCCGCGAAGTCCTCGGGGCCGCGCAGGAGCAGCCGTGCCTCGGCGGGGTGGTCGTCGCACCACCGGATCACGAAGGCCGCCGCGGTGACGCAGCCGTCGATGCCCACGGTCGAACCCAGCGCATCGAGAAACGCCTCCTGAAACGCGCCCGTCGTCCGCAGCCAGAGCTGCCCGAGCAGCGCGGCGCGATCGTCGAAGCGGTGATACAGCGAGCCGCTCGGTGCGCCGCTGGCGGCCGACACCGCCGCGATCGTGACGCTCGTCGGGCTGCGCTCGGCGGCGATGGTGAGCGCCACGTCGAGCAGCGTCTCGGTGTCGTGCAATGCGGGCCGGCCCATGGGCAGCATCCTCGTCGGTAATATTAGCGACCAGCCGCTAATACTACCGACCAGAGGACCGACCCATGACCGACCAGGACCCGACCGCGATCGCCCGACGCCTCTACGACGCCTTCGCCGCCCACGACGGTGAGGCGCTGCTGGCCGCGATGACCGAGGACTTCGTCGGGACCGTCAGCACCGGGATGCCGCTCGGCGTCGGCGGACGCCACGAGGGACGCGACGCGATGCTGCGTGACTGCTGGGCGCAGGTGTTCATCAACTACGACATGGCGGTCGAGGCCGATCGCTATCTGGTCTGCGCGCGGGATGAAGTTGTCGTCCTCGGTTCCTACCGCGGCACCGAGCGCGCGACGGGCGACCCGGTCGACGCCCGCTTCGCCCACGTGCTCTCGCTCCGCGACGGCCACGTGGCGAGCCTCGAGCAGATCACCGACACCCGCAGTTGGGCCGCGGCGGCCTGACTCGGACCTCGAACAACGCCGCAAGCAGATGTCCAGTCCCGACGCACCCGACCGTTAGGGTGCACGCCGTTCACTCAACAGAAGGGCAGGGACATGTTGAACGCCGTACGCCGCAGACTTTCGTTCGCCAACGTCACCTCGATGATGGCGTTGATGGTCGCCCTGGGTGGCACCAGCTACGCCGCGACCACGCTGGCCAAGAACAGCGTCGGGAGCGCGCAGATCAAGAAGGGCAGCGTCGCCAACAGCGACCTGCACAGCAACGCCGTCACCAGCGCCAAGGTCAAGGACGGGTCGTTGAAGGCGGCCGACTTCGCCGCCAAGGAGCTTCCTGCGGGCGCACCCGGCGCCCCGGGCCCGAAGGGCGACACGGGGGCCAAGGGCGACACGGGGGCCAAGGGCGCGTCCGGCTCGATCGGTCAAAAGGGTGGGTTCGACGCGGTCACGACGGTGTCCGTCACGGCCGATGTCGATCTCGCCGATGGCGTCAAGGCGTCCTACAGCGCGTTCTGCCCCGCCGGGCAACAGGCGGTCGGCGGTGGCGGACGCGGCGATGACACCGCGTCTGAGGCGACGTCGGTGACGTCGTCGCGCCCCGCGGTCAGCGCGCTCAACACCGAGCCGCCGGCCGATGGCGAGTCCTTCACGGGCTGGCGCATCACGGTGACCAACCTCGCCGGCGGTGTCACCACCGGCATCCGGCCCACGGTCTGGGCGATCTGCGTCCCGTCCGTGCCGCCGGCGACGTAAGCCGCAGCACCGCCGCGACCCACGAACGACGAGGGGCCCCGCCAACCGGCGGGGCCCCTCTTGCGTTTCAGCGCCGTCGCCGGCGCGCTCCTAGCTGCCGACCGTCACCGTGCACGGCCCCGCGCCGGCGGGCGCGAAGGTCCCGTCGCCGGCGTAGGTCGACGTGATCGTCCAGTCACCCTGGTCCTGTCGCACGATGGCGAGCGACGAGGTCCAGTTGCCCTTGGCGTCGGTGGTCGCGTGCTGCACCACGGTTCGGATCAGCCCGCCGTTTGCGTTGTGACCCGTGAACGTGACGTCAACGGTCGACCCCGCCGGGGCACCGTCCAGCTTGCCGGTCACCGTCAGCGGCGGGTTCTGGAACGACGCGTCGGCCGGACAGTCCTGCGTCAGCTTGGTCGGCTGCCGCGTCACCGCCACGGTGCACGGCCCGACCTTCGCTCCGTTGTGGGTGCTGTCGCCGGCGTAGGCCGAGGAGAACGACCAGCTGCCGGCCCGGCCATCGGGCGGGGTGACCGACCAGGACCAGTTGCCTTGCGCGTCGACCGGCACCGAGACGACGAGCGGGGCCACGACGGCCGGGGACGCCTCGCCGGGTCCTGGCAGCGGTGGCGGTGCCAGGATGGTCACATCGACCTTCGCACCCTCCGCCGCGCCCGTGAGCTTGCCGCTGATCGTCAGCGGCAGGCCGACCTGGCCGCCGGGCGGGCAGACCTGGGCCAGCGCGCTCGTCCCGTTGGGCACGTCGCCGACCGGCGCCTGAACCGCCGGCCCGCCGTCGGGCTCCACCGCGACCTGCAGGTCGCCGGGCACGACCGAGCCGTCACCGAACGACGCCGGGATCGTGGCCACGCCGTCACCGATGATCGCCTTGCCGACGACCTCGCCCTTGCGCAGCAGGCTGATCGTCTGCCCGAGCAGCTCCTTGGGCAGCGTGACGTTGACCTCGTAGGGCGGCGGGTCCGGCGTGGGATCGACGACCTTCGCGTAGACCGCGTGGATCGCGGCGACGTCGAGCTTGAGCGGCGTGTGCCCGCCGCCCCACATCTGCATCGACGGATCGCCGTAGTAGTGCCACAGGTACAGCTCGTTGCGCGTGTTGCCGTCACTGGCCGGCGGCGCGATCCCGACGAGCCGCAGCTTGCCGGTGATCAGCGCGTCACCCGTGCGCTGCGCGGTGGCCGGACCCTCGCCCGGCAGCACGCTGGGCAGCATCCCGTCGACGAACCCGAGCGCCATGATCGAGTTGTGGTTGGTCGGTGAGTCGCGGGTGTCGCCGAAGACGCCGACGCCGCCGCCGTGGGGGTTGACGAGCGTCTCGCCGGCAAACGACGTCTCGTCGTAGTCGTAGGCACCGCTGGAGCAGTTGATGCTCAGCACCACCGGCAGGTTGGCGCCGTTGGTCAGTGCCTCGACGTCAGCGGTGCCGAAGCCCGGCATGCCCCAGCCGTCAGACCAGCCGTGGTCGCGGTGGACGACCATGAAGCGGGCCGGCGTTCCAGCCGGCGGTGACATCGGCACCCGTGCCGTTCCACGCGAACGTCGGCTTCAGCAGCGAGGACGGCAGCGGCGTGCCGTCCTGGAAGCGCTGCGGGTTGTTGCCCGGGCTCTCCCCGTAGACGCGCTGGACCGCGACGCCGCGTCGGGTCAGGCCGTTGCGCACGGTCTCGGCGAACTGCACGAAGCTGCGGTTCTCCTGACCGTCGTTCTCGTCGTCCTGGAACTGGGCGGCGACGATGGCCTTGTTGGTGAACGACGCGCCGGTCGGCGGGGTCGTCTCGTAGGTGATGATCTTGGTGACCGCGACGCCGACGGCCGCCTGGTCGTTGCCGATGATGCGGCCGATGGCGACGTCGGGCAGCTCGTCGGCGTCGTCGCGCATGGCGTACGGCAGGTCTGACGGAATGCCGTTGATCCCGGCGAACGTCGGCACGAGGTCGTCGTCGCCCATGATGGTGATGTAGCTCGGGTGGATGCAGTGCGTCGCGGTGAGCTGGCCGCGGATGTAGGCCTGGATCGCCGTCGGGGTCGAGCCGATCTGGCCGGCCGCGTCACCGACGTCGACGACCAGCGTCCGCATGCCCTGCGAGCGCTTGTGGACGGCGAACTGATCGGCCGCCGCCTGCGTCGCCGTGTTGGTGATGACGAGCATCTCCTCACCGCAGCGGCGGAAGGGGTCGCGGATCTTGAGGAGGTCGATCAGCTTGCGGTTGAGCAGGCCGTTGAGCCGCTGACGCGCGGGTCGCTCCCACGGCGAGGCGAGCTCGTCGTTGAAGGTCTTGGTGCCGCCGCTGAACTTCACGTCGACCTCGACGGACTTGAAGATCTTCAACTTCTTGGCCGCTGGGTCGTACTGACCGGTCGGGATCTGCAGGCCACCGAGCGTGAGGTCGCGCGTGGTGCCGAGGATGTCGGCGTCGGCGGGCTTGGCCGGGAACGGCTTGTCGGAGGCGTAGGCCTTGCGATCGATGGTGAACGGTGCGTCGGCAAAGGGCGCCTTGCCGAAGTTCGGCTTCGCGCCCCGCGTCGGCGCCGTGGCGTCGACCGTGTCGGGCTGCGTGGGGAAGACGTCGACGCCGTCGAGCGTGTAGGAGTCCGTCTTGCCGGTCTTGACCGCGAGGGTCGCGCCGTCCGGAATGGCGAAGGTGCTGGCGACGACCGGGATGCCGGGGTCGCCTGCGTCACCGACGCCGGTCGACGTGTCGGGCAGCACGAGCTGGGTCCAGGACTTGCCACCGGCGCTGCGGGGCGTGAACTGCACGGCCGGGAGCTCGACGCGGACGCGCATGCCGTTGATGTCACTCGACAGGACGCTGGTCTTGGCCTCTGACAGCGTGCTCGGCTTCGTGCCGCCGCCACAGCTCTTGGTGCGCTTGTCGGCCAGCAGCAGGCGGCCGGCGGTCAGCGAGGCCGGGCCGAGCGCGGCGACGCGCAGGTTGGAGCGCGCGTTGCGCTTGCCCTTGCGCGGCTTGACCGTCTGCAAGATGGTGCGAAAGCGCGTGAGCGCCGCGACCGAGCTACAGGGCTTGCTCTTGGCGGCGAGGCGCGCCCGGCGCGCGGCGTCGTGGAGCTTGCGGCGCTGTGAGCGCGAGACGGCCGCCTTGGGCAGCGTCGCTGTCTGACGATCGAGCGCGCGCAAGGCCGAAGCAGCGCTCACCTTCGGTGCCGGCCTCTTCGCGGCCTGCGCGACCCCGGCCGATCCCGCGATCAGCAGGCAGACGCCCGCGATCAATGCCACCCAACGACGCTTCATGTTCGCTCCTGTGATTTGGACCTGTCCCTGCCGCGCGTGACTCTAAGGGTTCCGTAAGACGGGGCTCCACGGGCGTCGTAGCGGGCTGCGGCGCCCGTGGACGAGCGCCTACGCGCCGTATCGGAACTTTTCTCTCCTGGGGTAGACATCGGTGTGTCCCTACCCGTAGTATCGGCGCCGTTAGGGAAACATCCATGTGTCGCCAGCTTTCTGCCTCTAATTCCTCCTCCGTCGCGCCGTCCATCGGGTGAGTCGATGGATCGCGAGGATCACTTCCGTCGCCACTGTCAATGGTCGACCGCGGGCGACGGGACCCGGGTCGGCAGCGCACGTCGGCCACGGCGCTGCTGGATCGGCGATGTGCGAGGGATGCCGGCCAGGATGGTCTGGATGCACCACAGCCGCGGTGCGTGGTGTAGCTGCTGGGCGCGCCGGCGCCCAACTCGGCAAGCGGTCACGGGGCGCCGGCCGCCGCGTAGGTAGGTCACCGAAAGGGAGCACATGCGGCTGCGGATGGCATTGAACCCGGCCGTGCTGGCCGTGCTCGCGTTGAGCACGGCCGGCGCGGCGAGCGCGTTGGCGCAACAGGAGCGACCGAGCACGGTCGTGACGACCAAGATGGCGGTGACGCCGAGCAAGGCGGGCACCATCGCCCAGCCGCAGGGCGTGGTCGTGCGCGGGTCGGTCCAGGTCGTCAGCGAGCCGGGTTTTGACCCGCCGATCATCACCGGTGAGGACATCCTGTTCGGCGAGGGCTTCTCCTACAACGGTGATCGCTATCCCAGATGCCTCAAGGTCGTGCTCGACTTCCAGGGTCCGGCCGGCTGTCCACGCGCCTCGATCATGGGCGGCGCGTGGGGCACCGGTCGCGCCGACACCGTCCTGGCCAGCATGCGGGTCACCCTCTTCAACGCGGGCGCCGCTCGGCTGCTGGCCTACGCGGAGGTCGACCATCCGGCGCGGGTCCGCCGCGCGGTCGTCGTCAGCACTCAGGACCTCATCGGCGCGTGGCGCCATCAGAGCAGCTTCATGGTCCCCAAGGATCTCCAGATCGTCGCCGGCATCCCGATCCAGCTCAACAACCTGTACTTCTCGCTCGGCGGTCGGCCCTGGGCCAAGGACTACATCACGACGACCTCGTGTCCGACGGGCGGCTGGCGCTACCAGGCGGGGCTGCATTACCTCTACGACAGCCTGGACCAGACCAGCGACGATGCGGTCGAGGGGACGGTGGCGTGTACGGCGTAGGTGGGGGCGGGTCCGTGCCGGGGGCGTCTGTTGCGCTGCCGTCGGCTCCGTTGCGGGGGCGGGGGCCCCGCAACGGAGGTGCCGGAGGTCTATGTGGTGATGGTGGTGGTGTAGGCGTCGAGGACCTTGTTGAGGGCTTCGACGCCGTGGCGGTTGTTGTGGATCTCGCTCATGATGATGTCGTTGTGGTGGTTGTCGGCGCCGATGTCGGTGAGGAGGTCGAGGTTGGTGTCCAGGAGATCGGCGCGGCGGAGGTGGAGCTGTTCGATGTGGCTGCGGGTGATGGGGACCTGGACGCTGTCGCGTCGCAGGGTGATGTCTGGGTCCCAGCCGAGGGCGTCGATGACGGCGGTGGCGTCGCGGTAGATGTCGGCGAGCGCGAGCTGGCGGACGGGGACGTAGTCGAGGAAGTCCTCGAAGGGCTCGTGGTTGAACATCAAGACCTTCTTGGCCTCGATGCGCAGGACGTCGGCGGTGGAGGGGTCGACCGAGATATGGCAGCCGAAGCTACCCTGCGGGGTACTCATGGAGTGGTTGTCTCCTTGGGTCATGCCCCCGGGCCGTTGGTGCGGTCGCGGGGGCGAACTTGTTGATGATGTCGGTTGCCGACGTTAGCGGGCGGGGCGGACGGGATTGGTCGATGACGTAGAGTCGTTACAGGCCGTGACGCTTCTGTTGCTGATCGACTACATCAACAACGTCCGGCCGTCCGCGACGCCTCTTGCCGGACGGGCAGCGGACCGCCCGAGACTGACGTCGTGAGGCGCTGGTCGCGGGGCGGGCGTGGCATGTTGCGAGCGCTTGGGTGGCGCGACTCTCCGGGCGTTCCGCGCAGACGTGGCCTGGGCTTCGGGCGTGGTCTGTCGGCATCGAGGGGAGTGAGCGGGGTAGGTGGTTCGTGGCGTCGGCTCGTCGTCCGTTGGCGTCGGGGCGGGCGATTCGCGTTGTGGCCGAGGGTTGAGCGGGGATCCGGGACGACGCCGGCACCCTGACGTTGGATCTCAACGTCAGGGTGCCGGCGACGTTCGTCGGCGGGTGCTGGTCGAGTTGACCGGCACATTGCCCGACAAGTCGACCAGCGTCCTTGCCGCAGGCGCTCGGGCGTCGGCCGTGACGCCCACGACCGGCCGGCGTCGGTGGCTCGTTGCAGTCCGTCGCAGTCTCGTGACCGATCGGATTGCACAGCAAAATAGATCGCGTCTAACCCGCGTATACGCGGGTTAGACGCCATCGACGATCGCCGCCTCCCGGGACGTCGGCACTGCGAGCCGACTCCGTCGTCGTGTCGCGAGCCCCGCGCAAAGACGGCCGCGGGTGAGATCCGCCCGACGATCCACGACGAGCGGACGTGCAAGAGCCCAAGGCGTAGCGACCCGCGACCGCTTTGTCGCAGTCTCGTGACGGTCTCGGGCACATTGACCGGGAATGTCCCGGTCAAGGCGTCAGAGCGCCGGCGACGGCGCCTCGTGCAACCCGTGCCCGCGGCGCGACGGGACCGTTGGCGCGGCGCGCGCGCTGGCGGCGCGAGTGCGTGGGGAGGGCGGTGATCCGTGATGTCGACATCCGCGCGGCGCTCGTTCGGTGCCCACACAAACGAACCCCGAACCACGCCCCAACACTTTCACCCAACACCCCACACCACCCGAGCGCGGTGGCGATCTTCACGGAGCGCCGCCCATCCAACCACGCCCCGTGCACCCGAGCGCAGCCCTCGGAGCAGATGGCGACGTCGGTGGACGACTCAGGCCGCCGGCCGATCGATGTGGTCTGCCTGCGCGGTGACGCGTCGTGCCTCGGCGAGGCCGTAGACCGTGCTGACGCAGACGAAGCTGATCGCCGGCAGGGCGTCGGGCAGGTCGTGGAGGCGGTGCTCGGCGGCGTGGCGGCGGATGGTCTCCCAGATGCTGCCGCCGAGGCAGAGGGTCATGGTGTCGATGTTCGGCGGTGGCTCGTCCATCGCTCGGAAGCCGGCGGCGAGCAGCTCGCCGAAGAGGTCGATCATGCGTGCGTGGCGCTCGTGGGCCGGTGGGCCGAGGCGGGGCAGGTCGATGACCGACATGTAGGTGATCTCGGGAGCGGCGGCGATGTCGTCCAAGATGGTGGCCAACGCGGAATGGAGGGCGAGCGGCCCGTCGCCCTCGGCGCCCATGAACGCGACCGCGGCGCGGGAGAACAGTCGGTGCGTGAAGGTCGCGACGGACGCCATCAGCGCCTCGTGTTCGTCGGGTGTGACGACGCTTGCCAGCGGTAGACCATCACGACCCATGCTTGTCACTGTACGCACGGAGTTCACCGGAAAGCCAGGGGATTTCGAGAGACTTTCGTGGCTCTCGGGGTCCACGAACGTTTCTCGAACGGTGTGTCTGAAGGTCAGCGCGCGGCGACGGCGGGCTCGGCGACGCGCCGGGCCTCGTCGGCACCGAAGAACGGCGTCAGGACCTGCAGGCTGAGCGTCGGCAGCTCGGCGGGAAGCTCGGCGATGCGGCCCTGCTGGGCGAAGCGGCGCAGCACGGCGAGGACGCCGTCCAGGACCACCTCCAGCGCGGCCAGCGGCTGCGGCGCCTGCTGATCGGCAGCGGGGACCTGGACCGCGATGAGCTGGAAGAAGAGCGAGATGTAGCGGATGCGCATCGCCGAGACGGCGGGAATGAGGTCCGGCTCGTCGGTGACGGCCAGCGCGGCGAGCGCGGGGGTCCGCGCGATGTGGCCCAGCGCCGCCTCGAGCGCCCGGTGGGCCGCGAGCGGCGGATCGCCCGCGGCGGTCAGGAACGCGCCGGCGGCGATGACGACAAGTCGACCGGCCCACGCGTTGAGCGCCTGGGTGGCGCAGTCGCGCTCGTCGGTGAAGAGCGCGCGCGCGACGTCGAGCTCGACGCCCGCCTGCTGGGCGACGTCCGAGAGCTGCGTGGCGGCCAGGCCGTCGCGGGCCACGGCCTCGGCAAAGGCGTCCATCAGCAGGTGGCGGTCGTCGCGGGTGGTGGGCGGCGCGCCGGCCGACGCGCCGACCTCGGCATCCGCCGCGCGGGCCGCGGCCGCCAGCCCCAGCGGCGGGGTCAGGATGACCTCGATCAGCGGGGCGCGCAGCTCGGGCAGCTGTGTCGCGCGCCCGTCCAGCACCCAGCCGGCGACCAGCTCGGCGACGCCGGCGACCATCGCGCCCGGCAACGCCTTGGGCACCGCGGGCCCCGCGGTCGCCCCGGCGAACACCTTGATGAAGGCCTTCAGCGCATCGTCGATCGCGGGCTGTCCGGCACGGCCCGCCGTCGGCGCGTCGACGAGCAGCAGCCGCGCCTGCTCGGGCGCGGCGGCCAGCTGGGCCAGCGCCGCGTCGACCGCGGCGGTGACCTTGGCGCCGCGGCCGGACTCGGCCAGCGCGGCGTGCCAGGCGGCGGCGAACAGCTCGACGAACGCCTGGTCGAAGACCGTCGCCCACGCGTCCTCCATCGAGGGAAAGTGGCTGTAGAAGGCCTCGGTCGAGAGGCCCGCGGCGGTGATCAGGTCACGAACCGACGCGGCCTCGAAGCCCTGTTGGGCCGAGACCGCCAGAACGGCGTCGAGGATCCGCGCGCGCTGATGGCGGCGCACGTAGCCGGGCGGCAACCCGTGGCGGCCGCGCGGCAGCGGTGACGGCACGATCGCGGGCGGCGCGACGAGCGACGGATCGGGTGGGGGCAGGCGCCGCGGGCTCGCGCTCTCGTACATCGCGCCCCAGGCGGCGAGCTCGGCGGCGGCCGGTCGCAGCGGGCGCAGCCGTCCGGCGCGCAGGTGACCGTCGAAGACGTGCAGCGAGCCGCCGGCCAGCACGGTGAGCGCCGCCTCCGACATGCCCGGCGCCCCGTCGACCGTGGCGGCGCTGCGCAGGAGCTCGTGCAGGCCGGTGGTCAGGGAGCGCCGGCGGGTCAGCCCGGACTGCCCGACGGCGGCGACCTCGGCGAGGACGACGCGCGCGGCGGCGGGCTGGGCGAGGATGACCTCGACGACGGCGGTGAGCGTGGCGCTGAGCCGTGCGCGCAGCGCGCCCTCGGCGGCCGGCCGGCCCTGCAGCGTGGCGCAGGCGGCGGCGATGAGCGCGTCGGTCGCGTCGAGGACGAGCTCCGACTTGCCCGAGAACAGGTCGTAGAAGGTGATCGTCGAGATGCCCGCCGCAGCGGTCAGGTCCTGCACGGTCGTGGCGCCGTAGCCACGGTCGGCCAGCAGCTGGACCGCCGCCTCGTGCAGCCGCGTGCGCTGCTGGGCGGCGACGGCCTCGGCGTCCATGGTGTGACGGCCGCGCGGTAGCTGGCGAGAGGGGCTTGGGCGGGCGGACGCCATACGCGCGCAAGGATACTCGGCGGGCGGGTCGCAAGGGGGTGTGTATGCGCCAATGACAAAAGATTTACATCGTGGAATTTCGCGATGGGTCTAGTATTCGCACATGTCCGGAAACAGCAACGTTGCTTCAATCGACGCGACCGAGCTCGAGGCGCTGCCCGCTGAGGCCCAGGCCTTCCACCGCCGGGCGCGGATCGTCGACGCGGCGGTGCGCGAGTTCGCCGAGCACGGCTACGACCAGGTCGCCGAGGAGGCGATCGCCGCGCGGGCGGGCGTCACGCGCCGGGTCTTCTACGACACGTTCGCCGGCAAGGAGGAGGCGTTGCTGTGGGCCTACGACGTCGCCGCCGCCTACGCGGTCCCGCAGATCCTGCGGGCGCTGCGCGCCGAGGGCGAGTGGGAGCGCGGCGCCGCCGCGGCGCTCACGACGTACCTCGCGATCCTCGACTGCGACCGCGCCTGGGCGCTGGTCTGCCTGCGCGACGTGCCGGCCGCCGGGCGGCGCGCCCGGGCGGCGCGCGACATCCTGCGCGCGCCGGTCCTCGACGCGCTGGCGACCCAGCCGCCGTTGTCGAGCGCCGGCGGCGTCGACGTCGAGATGATGCTGACGGCGATCGACGCGATCGCGGTCGACGGCCTGCGCCACGACCCCGATCAGTCCCTGCTGGAGCGGCGCGAAGAGCTTGCGGCCTTTGCGCTGGCGCCGTTCAGCGACGTGCCGCCGCCGGCTGATGTGGAGGCCGTGTCCGTCCATCCGCCGCTGAGCGTCGAGACGGTCGAGGCCTTGCTGGACGCCGAGGACGACGAGCAGCTGGAGGTGCTGGTGCGCGAGGCCGTGGTGCGGCGCGACGGGCCCTCGCTGTGGCGCGTCGTCGCGGGTGTGCATCGCCGCCGCGCGGCGGGGGAGCGCGTGGGGCGGGCGGCCGAGCGGCTCGCGTTGGAGGCCCTCGGCGACGCGTGGTTCTTCGGCCTGGAGCTCGAGCACGAAGACGACGAGTTCGCCGCGGTCGAGCTGCTGCGCTACCTGCGGTTCGTCGCCGCCCATCCGGGCGCTGACGACGATGCGGTGCGCCACGGGTTGGGGATCGGCCCGCGCTCGCGGGTGCAGCGCACGCTGCGGCGGCTGGAGGCCGAGGGCTTGTTGCGTCGTGAGGCTCAGGGCGACCGTGCCGACCGCTGGTGGAGTGCCGCGGCGCCGCAGGGCTGAAACGGCGTGCCGATGCCGTGAATTTCAGGCATCCACAAAAAAAACGTATCGTTGAATCTTGACTTGGCACATCGGTCTGTTTACAGTGCCGATCGCACCTCGAGGTTGCCGCTCTGGCAGTGGCGTCGGGTGTGGGAGGCGGCGAGCGCTCGGAGGGCGTTGGCCGTGGGTTGAGAGATCACCGCTGGAGGAGACGCTGTGTCCACTGTTCCTGCTCGCAGGGCATCGATGGTCCCTGCCGCATCGCAGGCCGCGACGGCCGATGGCCGGCGCGCGCCGCGTCGCGTCGGGTTCGCCGAGGGGGCGCCCACCCAGCGCGATCGGCTGGTCGCCGCGATGGGCGAGCTGACCGCCGAGGTCGGCTCGGCCGCGATCGGCGTCCACCACGTCTGCCAGCGCGCCGGCGTCTCGCGCCGCACCTTCTACGACCTCTACACCGACCGGGACGCATGCTTCGTCGATGCCCAGCAGGAGGCCTTCGGCCGGCTGGTGAGCCATCTGGACTGCGCCGTCGCCGACGCCGGTGCCGAGTGGGAGGATCGCGCGGTCGCCGTGACGCAGGGGATGCTCGGGGCCTGGGACGCCGACCGCATCCTCGCCCGGCTGTGCCTGGTCTCCTGGGTCGGCGGCAACGACGAGACGCTGGCGCTGCGCCGCGCGGCGATCACCCAGATCGTCGCCCTTCTGGCCGATGCACCGGTCCAGCCGCTGGCTGCCGAACCGGTCCTCGCCGGCGCGCTGGGCAGCGTGTGGGAGCTGGCCTTCCGCGAGCTGACCGAGGATCCCGACAACGCGATCGGCGAGCTCGCCGGCGTGGCGATCTACCTGATGCTCGCGCCGTTCGTCGGTCGCCGTCAGGCCGCCGCGCGCGCCGCGGGCCGCGGCAGCGCGACGGCGTATGTGACGCGGTGGACCCCGACGGTTTCTGACGGTGTCGACGAGCGGGGGTTGTTGGTGACCGAGTTGACCGGCCAGACGTTGCGGTACCTGAGCCGGCGTCCGGGCGCGGCGAACATCGACATCGCGCGGGCGGTGGACGTTCGCCACGAGAGTCAGATGAGCCGTCACCTGGCGCGCTTGGAGCGGGCGGGGATGGTCAGCCATCGGCGGGAGGGCCGGACCAACGCGTGGATGTTGACGGCTCGTGGTGAGGAGGCGGCGCGGACGTTGCGGGATCTGCGCGGCGATGGGCCGAGGTTGACCGCCAGTGCTTGGGCCGCGACGAACCACAAGGGAGTCTGAGATGTCACGGATGGTGAAGGCGGGTCGTCGGCGTCGGGGTTTGGTCTCGGCATTCGGCGTCGCGGCCGCGCTGTTGTTGGTGGTCTGTGGCTCGGCGTGGGCGACGACGGGTCATGGGTTTGCCGGCTCGTTCGGCGCCGCCGGCAACGGGGATGGTCAATTCGGTGGCGGTGGCCCTGCGGGTGTGGTGGTCGATCAGGCGTCGGGTGATGTGTTGGTCGCTGATCCGGGTCATACGTTGGGCGACGGGACGACGCCGGATCCGCGGGTGGAGCGCTTTGACGCTTCGGGTGTCTTTGTGTCGTCGTTCTCGGTTGATGCGGCGGCGTTCAACGCTGCGATGCAGTTGGCGGTCGATCCGGCGGGTGCGGGGTCGGTGTACGTCTCGACGGGTGCCGGGTCGGTGGTCAAGTACAGCCTGGCCGGGGTGTTGGCCTATGCGTTGGACACCGGAGCGTCGGGAACGGCGATCAACCCCGGTGCGCCGGTGACGGTCAATCCGTCGACGGGCAGGGTGTATGTCTTGGCAACTGACACCGTGTCCGGTGGCCAGCGCATCGACACCTTCGATGGCAGCACGGGGGCGTTTGTCTCCTCGTTTGCGGGGGCTGACTCCCCCGATGGCGCGATGTTCTGCCCCAACGGCCTGGCTGCCGACAGTGGTGGGGTGTACGTGGTGGATCCGTGTACGGGTCGAGCGGACCGCTACACGACCGGCGGGGTGTTCGGTGCGATCGTCGATGACGGCAGCCGCGGCGGCCCGGTGGCGGTCGCGACGGACCCGGTCTCAGGTGAGGTCTTCGTCGGCGAGGCCGGTGGGCTGGGCATGGTGGTCGCGCAGTTCACCGTGGGCGGCGCCGCACGGGGGCAGACCTTCGGGCCGCCGAGCATCGGCAACTTGACCGGTCTTGCGGTCAACCACGCTACGGGTACGGTGTACACGGCTGACAACGCCAACACCGCGGTGCAAAGGTTTACGACCTTCACTGGTCCAACGGTCACGACCACGGCGGCGTCCTCGGTCGCGACGAGCTCGGCGACGTTGAACGGGACGATCGACCCGGGCGGTGTCTCCTCGACGTATCACTTCGAGTACGGGACCGACACCAACTACGGGACCCAGAGCTCGGAGTCCGACCCGCTCGGCGGTACGGGTGCGGTCGCGGCGACCGGTGCGGTGACGGGGTTGTCGCCCAACACGACGTACCACTTCCGGATCGTCGGCCACAACGGCTCGGGGTCGATCACCGGCAACGACCAGACCCTGACGACCGATCCGGTGCCACCGACCCTGGATGGCTCACCGGCGTTTGCCTCGGCGATCACCACGACCGGTGCGACGCTCAACGGCACGTTGAATCCCAACAACTCGGACACGAGCTTTCACTTCGAGTACGGGCCCGACACCACCTACGGAACCAGCAGCCCCGCGACCAATGCAGGGGCGGGGTTCGGGGACCAGCCGGTCACCGCCGACCTGACCGGCCTCACCGCCGGGACGACCTATCACTACCGGTTGGTGGCCGACAACGGCACCGGCGGGGTGCAGCACGGAGCTGATGGTGTGTTCTTCACCGCGCCGGGTACCGCACCGAGCACGACCGACGTGTCGGTGTTCGGCGCAACCTTGCACGGGACCATCAACCCTCACGGTGCCGCGGCGACCTACCACTTCGAGTACGGCACCAGCACCGCCTATGGCTTCACCACCCCTGAGACCGACGGCGGGTCGGCCGATGCCGAGCAGGCGGTCAGCCACGCCACGGTACGGCTGACCCCGGGGACGACCTATCACGTCCGTGTGGTCACCACCGTCAACGGTCAGACCATCACGAGCGATGACGTAACGTTCACCACCGGCGCGATGCCGGTTGCCGTCGCGACCGATCCGACCGGGGTCACCACGACGCAGGCCATCGTCGGCGGCACGGTTGACACCTACGGCAAGGACGGCACGTATCGGTTCGCGGTCGACGCACTCGACGGCTCGTACACGACCACGACCGACGCGCAGCCCGTCCCGGCCGGTGACGGTCCGCACGGCGTGGGCGTCGCGTTGAGCGGCCTGCCTGCCGGGGTGAGCTTCCGCGTGGTCCTGTCGGTCACCAGCAACGGAGCCACGACGGCCGGCGATCAAGTTGTGTTCTCGACCGTCGCGCTGCAGACCCCGCCCGTCTCGCCGCCGTCCGGTCCCGACGGCCCCTACGGCTGCGGCGCACCGGTCCTCAACGCCTACAACTCGCATCCGCATCCGGGCGACATCATCGCCATCACCGGCAGCGATCTGGGCGTGGGGGGCACGGTCGCCCTAGGCGGCACCCCGGTCATGCCGTCGCACTGGTCGGCGTCCGGGTTCTCGTTGGAGATCCCCGACGACGCGAGTGGCAGCCTGGCGTTGACGGTCAATTGCGGCCGGGTGTCGAACACGATCGCGGTCGCGATCTACCAGGCGCCCAGCAACCGGTTCACGATCGCCAAGAGCGCGGTCAAGGGCGCGGTCGCGACGCTGACGCTCAAGCTGCCCGGTGTGGGCAAGGTCACCACCTCGGGGGCCCACACCGCGGCCAAGACGACGACGATCACCAAGGCCGGGACCCGCACGGTCAAGGTCGCGCTGACCAAGGCGGGCAAGAAGAGCCTCGCGAAGGCCAAGAGCAGAAAGCTCAAGGTCACCGTGCGCGTCAGCTTCACGCCGGTCGGCGGTACCGCGGCCTCTGTGAGCAGGACGCTGACCTTCAAGCGTGCGAGCGGTCGCTGATGTATGGCACGCGCCTTCGCCCCCTCTTTTCGCCGTTGAGGCGAGAGGCACAACACGCAGTGTCCTGTCGCGTATGGCCTGAGGGTCGGCGCTCGGGGCCTGTCCATTTCGTCTCGGCACACGCCGAGGCAAACCAAGGAGCAGTTCGATGAAGAAGTCTGTACAGAAGGGCACTTTGCTCTTCGCCTCGATGATGGCGCTCGCCGCCTTCGCCATGCCGGCAGCCGCCTCGGCTGTCGTGTGGGGCCCGGCGGGTGTGACGACCGCGCTCGACGGACCGTTCAGCGTCACGTACACGGCCCAGGGCTGGGGGATCAGCTGCGCCACCTCGCACTTCGGCGTCAAGGCCCGTAACCCGGCATCGTCGACGCTCGACGTGAACAGCGCCACGTTCTCCAGCTGTGGCGGTACCGGCAATGCGAGCAACTGTGGCTTCACGTTGACGGCCACCGGGCTCCCGTGGACCTCGACGGCGCTCAGCCTGACTGCTGTCGGGCTCAGCGTGGGCAACGTGAACATCGTGATGAGCGGAGCGAGCTGTCAGCTCGGAACCGGGTCGTTCGCGATGTCCGGGTCGCTTGGGAACGGTGCGTGGAACGCTGCGCTCCACATGGTGACCTACACGAACTCGACCGGTCTGAGCTTCACGATTCCGGGCGTTGGCGTTTGGGTGCCCTCTCCGGCTCTGACGGTCAACGCGGGACTCCGGAACACCACGAACGTCCTGACGCTGGTCTAGGCAACAACGTGGCTGTCGCGTCTGCCGGGGCGATTTGCGCCTCGGCAGGCCGACGGCCCGAGTCGGGCCATGCCGTTCCGGACCGCACACGGGACGGTCGCAGCGCCATCCCGCCGAGTTATGTCCCGTCTCCTCAAGGAGCATCTGATGAACCACCTCCACACACTTTTGGCAACGGACTCCGAGGCAGCGCGCCGGCCGCGCACGGTGTCCGCGCTCGCCGGCCGTTCGCGCCGCCTGCTGGACGGCCGCGCCGCCGCCCTGGCCGTGCTCCTGGCCGCGACCGTCACGACGCTCGGCTCGGCCACCGCGCCCGCGATGGCCGACGACTGTCCCAACGCCGCGGTCCGCGCCCAGAACAACTCCACCAACTTGCCTGACTGCCGGGCCTACGAGCTCGTCACCCCGCCGTTCAAGGAGGGCTTCGGGCCACTCGGTCCGACCTTCAGCAACAGCGGCGGTCTGACGTTCGCGTCAGTCGGGAACTTCGCCGGCAATGGCCTCGGCTCGATCATCAATCGGTACGTCGCAAACCGGACGCCGACGGGCTGGGTCACAACGGCCCACAACCCGTCCGGTCCTGTCTACGCCGGCGCGGTCGGTGCAGTTGCGGAGTCGGCCGAGCTGCGCTCGTCGCTGTGGGAGATGCGCCGATCTGAAGAGACCACGGAGACGATCGACTTCTACGTGCGTGGTCCAGATGGTGTCTTCACGAGGATCGGGCCTACCCGCAACCCGGCCACGCTGCCTCCGAGCACAGCCGGGTCCGCAGGCGTCTTCGGCACCGAGCTCGAAGGAGCATCGGCAGACCTCTCGCATTTGATCTTCCCTCTCGCGGGGGCCGACTCATACCCGGGCGGCGCAAGCGACGGGAACCTCTACGAGTATCCCGGCGACGCGCCGGGAGTCCCTCGCCTCGTCGGCGTTGACAACGACGACCAACTGATCTCAGGGTGCAGGGTCGACGCCGGCGAGGGTGCTCGTTCTCGCTCTCACGCAATGTCCACGGACGGGCGCGTCATCTTTGTCGTCGCGTTCGCCTGTGCTGGTGGCCCGCCGACCAAGCAGCTCTGGGCGCGCGTGGGTGCGTCTGTGAGCTATGAGGTGTCGGCGACGCATTGCAACCGGACCGTTGGTGACGTGGGCGGGGTGTGCAACGGTCCGGCCGATGCTCGGTTCGAGGGTGCCAATGCGGATGGTACGCGCGTGTACTTCACCACCGGCCAGCAGCTGGTCAACGGCGACACCGATCAGACGCCGGATCTGTATGAGTGTGATCTTCCCACCGGTACGCCCGCGCCGGTCGGGCGGGCGAACGCGTGCTCGTCGTTCAGCGAGGTCTCCGGGGCTGCGGCGAACGCCGATGTGCAGGGCGTGGTCCGCATCTCTGAAGACGGCTCTCGCGTGTACTTCGTCGCCCACGGCGTCCTGGCGGCCAACCACGGCGCCAACGACCTCGCCGCCGTCGCCGGCGAGAACAACCTGTACGTGTGGCAGAAGAACGCCGCGCACCCGGCAGGCACCACGACGTTCGTCGGCAAGCTCGACCCCGGCGACACGAGCACCTGGGACCAGGAGACGATCGGAGGTGGCCCCGGGCGGGAGGCGCAGACCACCGACGACGGCCGCTTCCTCGTCTTCGCGGCCTCTACCCGGCTCGTCGCCTCCGACACCGACGCGGCGCGCGACATCTATCGCTACGACGCGGACACCGGAGCGATCATTCGCGTATCGACCGGCACCGACGGAGGCAACGCGGACGGAGTCGACGCGGCTCTGTCGACCATGGTGATCCCCGCCGCGTCGCCTACCGTGACGCCGCGGACCGTGATGTCAGCCGACGGTGCAACGATCGTCTTCCTGACGGCCGAGGCTCTGGTGCCCGGCGACGTGAATACCTCCGTGGACGTGTATGCGTGGCGCGACGGAACCGTGTCGCTGATCTCCAGCGGCCGTCCGGGGATCGTCGGCGCTGTCTTCCAGCGGTTCGCGTTCGTGGCGGATTCCGGACAGGACATCTACTTCACCAGCAGCGACCAGCTCACCCCCGCCGACGCCGACACCCAGCAGGACGTCTACGACGCTCGGGTCGACGGCGGATTTGACTTCACCTCGCCGGCCCCGTGCGCGGGTGAGGCGTGCCAGGCGCCGCGCCGGCCGGCGCCCGCCGCCGCGGTGACGTCGAGCGGTCAGAGCGGCACAGCCGAAGCTCCCCCGGTGTTCGCGCTGGGGGCGGTCACCGCATCGCAGCGCCGCCAGTTCGCGAAGACCGGCACGCTCACGCTCAAGGTGACGAGCGACACGCCCGCGGTTCTCTCGGTGGCTGCGACCGCCACCATCGCACGGCGCATCTCGCAGGTTGCTTCGGCGCGGCGCACGGCCGCGGCCGGGATCGCGTCGCTGACGCTGAAGCTGTCCAAGAGGGCCCGCGCCCAGCTGGCTGCCGACGGCAAGCTGACCGTCAAGCTGGCCGTCAGCAGCTCCAAGGTCGCCGTGACCAGGACCACGACGCTCAAGCTCACACACGCCAAGGCCAAGAAGGCCAAACGCGCCACCTCCAAGCGCCGAGCGTCTGAGCGCCCGGTCCATGCCACTCGTGGAGAGAACTCATGACCACCGTCCAAGTGTCCCCGATGCCTGCTGTGACTCCGACCGAAACGGCCTCGCCCACGGTCTTCGCGCTCGCGCGTCGTGCCCTGTCGGTCGCTGTCGTGCTCCTTGTCGCGTTCGCGACGGGCGCCGGGGTCGCACAGGCTGCCGGGCCGGAGTTCTCGCTGAGCTTGACCCATTCCGACGGCCCCGCCAGTTATCCGATCCAGCGTCTTGACCAGGGCTCGCCCTACACGCTGAGGGTCACGAACACCGGCGATGCGGACAGCTCGGGTGTCATGACCGTGACGATCAACCTTCCGCCGTCGCTCACCGCGCGTGCGATTGACCCGTCGCTCGTCGGGAGCGCGTTCAATTGCACTTCCGCGATTGCCGTCGATGCCGGCACTCCGCTGACGTGCACAAGCCCGGATTCGGTGCCCGCCGGCGCCACGGTCCCTGTCACATTCCTCCGTGTGGTCGTCGCGGGAGACGCGCCGGACACCATCACGCCCACTGCGACCATCTCGGGCGGGGGCGCGCCGGATGCGTCGACGAGCGATCCCACCAACATCGTCGACCGGCCGGCCTTCGGGCTGAAGAGTTTTGTAGCACGGGCCGTCAACACGAGCGGAGACGACTACACGATCGCCGGTGGGCATGCGCACGAAGCCGTCACCTCGTTCTCGTTTCCGACCTACCAAGGCCAGGACTCAAGCCGGCAGCCGGTCGAAGAAGTCAAGGACATCTTCACCGAGCTACCTCCGGGATTTGTGGGCAACGCCGGTGCCGCCGCACGCTGTGAGTTGGTACGACTGTCGTCGTTCTTCGCATCATGCCCGGTCGCAAGCCAGATCGGAGAGATCAGCTTCGGCATCCTCGGCGGCCCGGGTCTTACGTCGCCCGTGTACAACATGGTCCCGGAGAAAGGGTATCCGGCGGAGTTTGCCTTCAAGTCGGCCAACAACGCGGTCGTGATGTACCCGAAGCTGCTGCCGCGCACCGGCGACTACGGCCTGACGATCACCGTCCCCGGCGCGTCCCGGCTCTCGATCACCAGCATCGGCTTGAAGTTCTATGGCGTTCCGTCGCAGCGCAACGGCACGGGTGGGCCCGCGATTCCGTTGCTGTCCAACCAGTCCGATTGTCTGGTCGCGCAGCCGATGACGAAGATGATCGTGGATTCCTGGGGCCATCCTGCGCGCCAGCTCGACGACGGGTTTCCGGACCTGAGCGACAGCAACTGGAAGTCGGCGACCGCACCTGCGCCGCCGGTGACCGGTTGTGATGATCCGTTGCTGGCGTCGCAGTTCGCGCCGGCGATCGAGGCCGGGCCGACCCCGGGCACGGGGAGCTCGGCGGCCGATACGCCGTCGGCCTACGACGTCGATCTTGTGTTCCCGCAGTCCAACGACGCGACCGACCCCACGAGCACGTTCGATCCGTCGGTGCCGCAGGCGCCGCAGCTGAAGGATGCGACGGTGACGTTGCCGGAGGGTGTGGCGATCTCGCCGTCGGCGGCGGATGGCCTGGGCGGCTGCTCGGATGTGCCGGGTGATGATCTGGTGCGGCTGGACAGCACGGTGCCTGTGACGTGTCCGGATGCGTCGAAGATCGGGTCGGTGGTCGCGACCTCGCCGCTGTTGGCGTCCCATGATCCCGACACCGATGCGATCACCGGTGCGGAGCCGATCAGTGGTGACGTGTATCTGGTCAAGCCGCATCCGGGTGATCTGAGCCCTGCCGGTGATCAGGACGGCACGTTCCGGCTGCTGATCCAGGTTGAGAGCCAGAAGTTCGGGCTCAATGTCAAGTTGCCGGGGATCGTCACGGCCGACAAGGCGACGGGACGGTTGACCGCCCGGTTCACCAATAACCCGCAGTTGCCGGTCAAGTCGCTGAGCCTGACGTTCAAGGACGGGGCGCGTGCGCCGTTGGTCAACCCGCAGACCTGCACGTCGGCTGCGACGACGACGGCGACGTTTGTGCCGTGGTCGCGGGGTGGCAAGCGTTCTGATGGGGTTGATGTGCTCGGGACGTTGCCGGTGACCTCGTCCTCGTCGTTTGCGGTCGACAAGGGCGCCAACGGCGGGGCGTGTGCCACTGCGGTCAAGGATCTGCCGTTCAATCCGGGCTTCTCGGCGGGGGTTGTCGACTCGCAGGCCGGTGGCAGCTCGTCGTTCGTGCTGCGGTTGACGCGCAAGGATGGTGAGCAGGAGTTGGGATCGATCGACACGACGCTGCCTGCGGGGTTGCTGGGCAAGATCGCGGCGGTTCCGCGTTGTCCCGAGGATCGGGCGGCGGCGGGGAGGTGTGATGGTGCTTCTCAGGTCGGGACGACGACCGTCGGGGCGGGTGCGGGCTCCAGTCCGTTGTTCGTGCCGCAGCCGGGCAAGTCACCAACCGCGGTCTATCTCGCCGGTCCCTACAAGGACGCGCCGTTCAGCCTCTCGATCGTCGTGCCGGCGCAGGCCGGACCGTTCGATCTGGGCAGCGTGGTGGTCCGGGCAGCGATTTACGTCGATCCGATCGACGGGCATGTGACGGTCAAGTCCGATCCGTTGCCCACGATGCGTGACGGTGTGCCATTGCGGGTGCGTGATGTGCGGGTGAGCATCGATCGTCCGGGGTTCATGGTCTTGCCGACCAGCTGTTCGGCGATGGCGATCGGCGGCGACATCCACTCCGCGACCGGTGCCACGGCCCAGGGCTCGCAGCCGTTCCAGGCCACCAACTGCGGTGTGTTGGATCTCAACCCCAAGCTCGATCTGACGTTGAGCGGCAAGGGCCAGACCACCGACAACAAGCACCCCGCGATCACGGCCGACCTCACGCAGCGGTCGGGGCAGGCCAACCTCAAGAAGGTTCAGGTGGCGCTGCCGCTGTCGCTGGCCCTCGATCCTGACAACGCCAACGGGCTCTGTGAGTTCGCAGACGGCTCCAAGGTCACGCCTACGTGCCCGCGGTCCAGCGTGGTCGGGACGGCGACGGCGCGGACGCCGATTCTCGATCAGCCGTTGAGCGGCCCGGTGTACTTCGTCAAGAACATCCGCAAGGACCCCAAGAGCGGTCGCGACATCCGGACACTGCCCAAGCTCGTCATCCCGCTGACCGGCGAGAACGGCCTCAAGCTGACCCTGACCGGGACCAGCAACGTCGAAGACGATCACCTCGTGACCACGTTTGACAACATCCCCGACGCCCCGGTGTCGAGCTTCCAACTCAACATCAACGGCGGCAAGCACGGCATCCTCGTCATCTCCGACGCCGACATCTGCGCCGCGACCCAGCTCGCCGATCAGGGCGTCGAGGGCCAGAACATCAAGCAACAGCACGTCGACGTCTCGATCAAGACCCCGTCCTGCCCGGTCAAGGTCATCACCAAGAAGGTCGGCAAGACCAGCGTCGTCGTGAAGGTCGGTGGCTTGGGCGCCGGCAAGGTCACCATCAGCGGCAAGGGCATCAAGAAGACCACCAAGACCATCGCCACCGCCACCGTCGCGACGCTCACCGCCAAGCGCACCACCGGCACGCCGAAGACGATCACCGTCTCCTTCTTGCCCAAGGGCGCCGAGAAGGCCAAGGCCATCCACACGACGGTGCGCTAGCCACGGCAATCCCTGAGCATGCCCGGGTCGCGGCTGACGCCGCGACCCGGGGTACGTCCGGGGGTACGTCGGTGCGCTCGTGCAACGATCTACGACATGGACGGGATCACTGTTCGGGGACCTGCACAACGGGGAGTTGACCGAGCTGCAGGTGATGCCCTCGGGGCAGACAGCGCAGCTGGTCGAGGAGGACGGCGCTGGTTGTCGGCGGGACGACGGTCATCGATGACGACGACGTCTTCAGGCTGATCCACGCGGGCCGGCGTTGAACGCCGCTCCTGAGCCATCGCTGCTGTCGGCGCCTTCTCAATTTTAGATCATTCAGCATATTGAGCAGCAGAGTTGCGCAATCGTCCAGCGTCGCTCTAGGCTCTCGGATCGTGTCGAACTCCTCGAAGCGAGCAGCGTCGATCATCGGGCGATCTGGGAAACGTGTGTTGTTCGTGGGCGTGCTGGCGTTTCTGTTGGCTTCG
This sequence comes from uncultured Conexibacteraceae bacterium, assembly GCA_963731005.1. Lineage (GTDB taxonomy): Bacteria > Actinomycetota > Thermoleophilia > Solirubrobacterales > Solirubrobacteraceae > Baekduia. The sequence continues at coordinate 1,374,767 of CAVSTZ010000002.1, forward strand.
TTGGTTCTCGGTGGTCGGCCGGCGACCGGGTATGCCGATTCGGATTCGCCGCCTACGGTTGGGCTCAGTGGTCCTGATGATGCGGCGATGCCTGATGGGGTGTTGTTGCATCTCACGATGTCCAGTTCGTCTCACGGGAGTGTCAGCGCTGCCGTCTACGACGAGAACTGGAACGTGGTGGGAGGCTGCGTCGGCAGTTGTGACGTTCGTGTTGCGACCGGGCTTCTGGAGGGCGGGGGCCATCAGGTCCACAAGACCTTCCACGCTCAGTCCCTCGCTCCGGACTCGCAGGTCTCGGTGATCGTCGACAAGGAGGTGACGTTCCATCCGCCCGACTGGCAGGTCTCGCTCGATATGCCTGCTGCGGTGTCGATGCCCAACCCGATTCCGGTGACCTTTGGCTCCACGCCGTTGCTCATTTCCTCGCGCACGGTCGACGTGATCAACGCCGATACCGGCCTGTGGGCGTATTTGAGTTGCGCGACCAACGTCGGTTCGTGCAGCGGCAACATCGGTACGGGGTGGATCGGCGGGGTGCCTGTGAGGCGGCATTACCGCGCCCAGTTGATGGAGGGCGACACGACGATCGCTGCCGCGATCAGGGCGGTGACGATCTACCCGCCCAACCTCGGCGTCACGGTCGAGGTCGCGCCGTTCGTCCTTCCGGGTCAGACCTACAAGGTCAAGGTCACCAACACCTACAACCAATGGACGCCGTATACGATCGAGATCCGCGACGGCGGTGGCACGTTGATCGGCATGTGCTCCGTCGATCAGACCACCTGCGAGCTCACGCGCACCGCGGGTGCCGAGGGTGGCAGTCAGAGCTTCACCGCCACGGTGACCTACGGCAGCGACGTGGTGTCGCAAACCTCGCCAACCAAGGTCGACTTCACCGACCCCGCCACCGCTTCCACCAACGACGGGATCAGCATCACGGGCGTCGCAGGGCTGTTCGGCTCGACCGGCGCGGTCTGCGACGCGCTCTTGTATTTCCCCGGCTCCTATCTTGAGAGCACCACGACCTCCGACCAGGAGAATGCCTGCGTCGTGGCTCTGAGATCAGCGGCGCGAGCGTCGAAGATGTGATTCGCGCCGCGCTGGCGGCGATGGCCGCCGCCGGGATTCCCGTCGATGGTCACTCGTTGCTGGCCTGGCTGCTGCACTACGCCTGGGAACAAGGGGCACCATCGCGCCACCCGGTCCACCGCCCCCTCCACCTCCGCCCGCCCACCCGGCCGATCCGCCCACCCCGACCCCCGTACCGGTCGCCTCGGCCGTCGATGCGCTCGCCGACTCGTTGACGGCCCGCAACGCCGCGGTCGCGGCCCTTGGCGCAGCAACGGCCACAGAGATCGCCCGCCGCTGTTTGAACCTGACCGGCGACGCCGGCATCAGCGGTGGCAGATGCAAATGTTGCCGATCTTCATGCCCGGAGCCGATCACGTCGGAGCGACCAACCATCGCATCGCGGCGCTCGCCAGTTATCCGCCGTGGGCACTGCTCACACGGCGTCAAGGGCCGCGTGACCAGTGGTACCGATCGCAGATCGAGTGCCTGAGCTTGCCCAACATCTTGGACTGTGACGAGTTCCCTGAGACAGTACGTATCAGGGCGGCCGCATCGGCGCGGCGGTGCGTCGTCCGTCCCTCGAACCCGTCAACTGGCTCGACAACCAAGCTCTCGGCAGTGCATTGAGTGCCTTCTATCGCAGCTGCGGCGTTACGGATGGAAAGGCGTTCCTGGTGATCCCGCTGCCGCCGGTGCTCGGTATTCCCACGCAGACGAGCATCTGCAATTAGGCTGCAGCCTTCATGGAGACTCGATGGCCCCGGATGCTGACGGCCGATCTTCTCGCCGAGTTCGATGGCCGACTGCGTGACGTCGGGGCGCCGATCTCACGGTTCTGGCGGCCTGGCCTCACAGACGCTCAGATGGATGCCCTCACGGCAGAGATCGGGCTCTCGCTCTCGACGGAAGCCCGGATCTGGTGGGGTTGGCACGATGGCATCGACGTCGAGGCCGCGCGCTCACAGGCTTCGCTCGGCCCTTCGTGGGACGCGCTGTCACTGGAGGCGGCGGTCCAAGACTCTGTCGCCAAGAGAGACATGGCGGCGCGAGCGGGAGAAGGAGGCCTCGATCCCCGAGATGACTGGTCGGACTCGTGGATCACGCTCTGCGGCGATGTCTCCTACCCACGGATCGCCTGCGACTGTGGCGTTCCACTCGGCACCCCATCGACCATCCACTACTTCGATCCCGAGTTCAACGACTACCCCCGCCATCCGAAGGCCGCATCGATCGGAGAACTGGTTCACATCTGGCTCGAGGCCCTTCATGACGGCACATGGCACATCGATCCTCACACCGGCGAGTTTGCGTCGCTTGACCCAATGGAATTGGTCAAGGTCAAGGGCCGTGACATCGCCGATCTGCTGTAGTCCACGTCCTCTCGATGGGCTCGGCGCGGGCATTCCATCCAGCCCGAATTTGTAACTTCCCGATCCATGATCGAGTCATCCAGCCCGCGGCTCCTTACCACGGATCTGCTCGCAGAACTTGATCAACGGCTGCGAGAGCTTGGCGCACCGATCACGCGGATCTGGCGGCCCGGGCTCAGCGATGACCAGATGGACGAGCTGACCGAGCCCCTCGGACTGACGCTGTCTACCGAGGCAAGAGCCTGGTGGAGCTGGCACGACGGCGTCGAGTCCGGCTGGCCTCACACGGCCATCGGGGACGGTTGGGTGCCGCTGTCGCTGGCCGAAGCTGTCCGGCAGGCCGTTGTCTATCGGAGCATCTCGCGGGTAGAAATTGCCGCAGACGGCTACCACGATCGTCGTGGCGTTTGGTTGAAGTCGTGGATCGCGCTGGTCGGCAACGCGTCGGCTGAGCGGCTTGCCTGTGAATGCGCGGTCCCGCCGGGAGCGCCGTCGCCGGCGATCTACTTCGATCCCGAAGGCAACGATGAACCCGAGATTCCCAAGGCCGCATCGATCGGCGAGGTCATCCACATCTGGTTTGAAGCGCTTGACGATGGCACCTGGCACATCGACCCTGCCACAGGGCATTTTGCCCTCGTTGACGCAGAGACGCTCCAAGCCAAGGGGCCCGACGTCGCCGACCTGCTGTAGGCCCTTGCACCTGGGCCAGCCATCGTTCACGGGTTGACCGGCTTGGCCTTGCCGCCCGGTTCGACGACGACGAGGCGGCCGTCGGCGAGGCGGTAGAGGGTGCCGATGGGGTCGCCGCGGCCGGAGGTGGTGGGGCCGGGTTGTTGTTGGGGAACCGTTGTTGTCGTCGTTGTTGCTGGGGCGGTGGAGGTGCGCTGCTCGATCTTGCCGGTGGTCTTGTTGACCGAGAGGCCGAGGCCGGCGACGAGGAAGGCGACGGCGAGGACGAGGCCGAGGTCGAAGAGGTTGACGAGGCCGTCGAGTGGGTCGCCGGAGTCGTCGGCGATGCGGCCGTGGCGGCCGAGCGTGGCGCGGTTCATGCGACGGGCTCGGGCTCGGCCGTCGGCTGGACGGCGTCGGCGGTGGTGGCTCGCGCGTGCTCGGCGTCGTCGACGGCGCGCTCCATCGCGACGAGATCCTCGGTCGCCGCTCGGGTCCGGACGATCGTCAGCGCGAAGGACACGGTGCCGACGAGCAGGCCGATGACGGTCGCGCCGAAGGCGGTACGCAAGTTGGTGGCCAACGCGGCGACGTCGCCGCGCCCGAGCGCGGCGAGGCCGGGCGCGAGCGGGATCAGCGTGCCCATGAGGCCGAGGGCGGGGCCGCCGCGGACGAGCAGGCGTGTGCGATCCAGCCGACGCTGGATGGCGAGCTCGTAGTCGGCGAGCGCGTGCTCGATCGCGTTGGGGCGCCCGGTGGCGGCGGCGATGCCGAGGTCGCGGACCGCCGCGGCGGCGATCGCGCTGGGCGCGCGTTCGGAGACGTGGCGGGCGACGCCGGGCTCGATCAGCGCCTGGGCGGTGATCAGCCGCAGGGTGCCGGGCTGTGTGCGACGGCGGCGCAGGGACTCGATCGCGAAGCGTCCGAGCTCGCTGGCGCAGAGGGCCAGCAGGAGGATCGAGGCGACGAGGACCGGCACCTGGAGCGCCTGGCTCATGCGGGCCAGGGCGTCGCCGAGGTCGAGGGAGGCGAAGGTGATGGTCATGGGCGGGAGGCGTCGCGGCGGTTGACGGTGGCGGGGAGGATGGTGGTCATGGGAGCAGTCCCTTGCGTCCGTGGTGGGCTTCGAGGGCGGCGCCGCCGAGGGCGGCGGCGAGCAGCAGTCCGGTGAGGACGAGCGCGGTGGTCGGCGAGGTGTCGCCGGCGGCCGCGCGCGGCGCGCGCAGTCCGGGCGCCGCGGCGGCGCGCGTGCCGGTGCCCGACACGCCGGCCGGCGCGGCGCTCGCGAGCAGCCGGCCGGTGACGGCCTCTCCCGCGTCCTTGTCGCGCGCGGCCCGCGGGCGACGCGGCTTGGCCTTCGCCCGCAGCTCGCGGCTCGTCCGCCCGCCGGTCTTCTTGGTGTCCTTGGTCGCCGATGCGATCGGCGTCACGCCCGACTCCGCGACCCCGTTGGACTGCGCCGTGCCCGTCGCCACCCGCTCGGCGCCGCTGCGCCGGCGCGTCTTGGTCTCGCTCGAGGACGACGAGATCTGACGCACACTGCCGCTCGCGTTGCCGGTGCTGTCGGGCTGCGGGCGGCTGTAGAGCGCCGCGCCCTTGCCGCCCTTGCCGGTGGTCCGCGCGATCGACGGCACGGGCAGCGGGTAGCCGGCGAGCGCGGGCGCGGCGTAGGCCGTCATCCAGAGGTCGTTGAGGCTGCGGCCCTTCATGTACTTGATGGATCCGTCGGGCTGCTGCAGCGAGGCGAGGTAGTCCAGCGGCGTGCCGCCCGTACGCCGCCAGGTCGTCGGGTCGATCGCCGAGGCCCACATCGCCTGCAGCGCCCACGCGGTCGAGGCGCTGTTGGAGTCCGGGTCGATCGGCGTCTGGGCAAAGCCGCCGTCGTCGCGCTGGGTCGCGCGCAGGTAGGACCAGCCGCGCCGCTGCGCCTCAGCGCGCTTGGGCGTCGGTGGAGCGATCCGCAGCGCCTGGATGACCGCGGCGGTCATGTCGGAGGACTCCTCGCGACCGGGCGCCCACGACCAGCCGCCATCCTCGCTCTGCACGCCGACCAGCCAGGCGGCGGCGCGGGAGATGGTGTCGTCCTTGGTCGGCTCCTCGGTGGCGCTGAGCGGGAGCATCGCGAAGGCGGTGTCGTTGATGCCGCCGCTCGTGCTGCCGGCCGCGTGGGTGAACGACCCGTCGGGCAGCCGTCGCGACAGGATCGCCGCGACGAGGTCGCGGCCGCCGAAGTCGCGTGGCGAGGTGCCGGAGGAGACCGCGACGAGCATCGCGCGCTCGAAGTCGGTGGTGTCGGTCAGTGCATCGGCGTGGGCGGTGACGTAGGTGTAGGCGTCGGTCCCGCCGACCACGCGCTGGTCCTTGGGGTTGATGCCCGCCGCCGCGAGCGCCATGACGACCCAAGCGCTGAAGAGCGGATCGGAGGGCAGGCCGGCCGATCCACCGAAGCCGCCGTCGGGGTTCTGCGCGCCGCGCATGTAGCTGACGGTCTTGTCGAGCTGGCCCTGGTTGGCCGTCCACGGTGGCGTCGCGAAGGCGGCGCCGGGCAGCAGCGCGGCGATGATCAGCGCGCCGGCGACCAGCAACTGAGTTACTCGCGCGCGAGGCGCCTTCCTCACCCGCCGCCTCCGGGCTGGGTGTAGATCAGCCGGCCGTCGCCGAGGCGGTAGACGGTCCCGACCGCCTTGCCCTTGCCGCGGACCGGCGCCGATTGGGCCGGCGTCGGCACGGCGCGCGTGCGTTGCTGAGACTGCTGCTGGGCGCGGGGCGTGAGCTTCGCCTTGTCGCGGTCGATCGTCGAGGCCAGCCCGGCGATCAGGAACGCGACCGCCAGGACGATGCCCAGGTCGAAGAGGTTGACAAGGCCGTCGAGCGGGTCGCCGGTCTCGCCGCCGAGCTGCCGACGCGCGCGGGTGCGGTGGCGCCTCATCGCGCGGTCACCGCGTCGGTCGCTTCCAGGAGCGCGCGGGCGTCGGCCTCGGCGCGCAGGCCCGCGGCTGCCGCGGCGGTCGCGCGCAGCCGCTCGGTCGCGCGCTCCATCGACGCGAGATCCTCGCTCCAGCGCCGCGTGCGCGCGAGCGTCAGCCCGAACGCGACCGTGCCCGAGAGCAGTCCGACGGTCGTCGCCGCGAACGCGATCCGCAGGTCGTTGGCGAGCAGGTGGACGTCGCCGCGCCCGAGCGCGCGCAGGCCGGGGGCGAGCGGGATCAGCGTGCCCATGAGCCCGATCGCGGGGCCCGCGCGCACGATCATCCGCGTGCGGTCCAGCCGCCGCTCGACGACATGCTCGAAGTCGTCGAGCGCGTACTCGACGCCGTCGAGATCGGTGGCCGCGACGGCGGTGCCGAGACGTTCGAGCGTCGTGGCGGCGGGCGCGCTGGGGGCACCGGCGGCGAGGTGGGCCGCGGCGCGCGGATCCTCGAGCACGGCTTGGGTGAGAACGCTCAGCGGTCCGGTGGCTCGGCGGCGCCGCGCGAGCTCGCCGGCCCAGCGGCCGAGCTCGATGCCGGTGAGCACCAGGACGGCCGCCGCGGCGATCAGCACGGGGACGGCGAGGACGGAGGTCAGGCGCGAGAGCGCGTCGCCGAGGTCGGCGTCGAGCGAGGCGAGGACGGTCATCGGGTGGGCTCCGGGCGGTGGGGATGCAGAAGAGTCCGTCTCGACTGATGGACCTCCTGGGTTCTTTGGTCGAGACGGAGTGCGGTCACAACGCGACCTCCGGGCGGCGGCGGTCGAGGCGGATGCCGCCGAGAACTCCGGCGGCGATCGCGAGCGCGAGGCCGATGGCCCACCACGGGGCCGTCGCGCCGCCGCTCTGAGAGCCGAGGGCGCCGGCGGCGGCCGATGAGCTGCCGCGCGCGCCCTCGGTCGCGGCCTGGCGGCCGAGCAGGGTGCCGCGGACCTCGCGATCGGTGGTCACGCCGGCCTTCGCGCGGATGCCTCCGGAGCGGCCGGCGAGCGGCACGGCCGCCCCCGACGTGGCGGCGGGCGCACGGAAGGTGCCGGTCGCCACGCCTCCTCCGCCACCCGCGCGGTCGGGCGCACCCGGCGTGGCGAGCGTGCCGTTGCCGCCGGAGCCCGCGCCCGCCTCGGGGACGGCATCGTCGGTGGGTGTCGACGGCTTGCGCTTGCGGGCCTTGACCCGCTTGACGCCATCGTGCGATGGCGTCGTCGTGGCCGGCGCGGCGAACGGCAGGATGGCCGGACGCGGCGGCGTGGTGGCCGGCGGTGACGTGCTCACCGGCGTGTCGGTCTTGGGCGCCACGGTCTCGGTCGGCAACAGCGGGCCACTGGGCAACCCGGCGGGCGGACGCTGGTCGGGGAGCTCGCCGTTGTCGGCCCCGCCGGGGATCGGCCCGAAGACCAGGCCGACGCCGCCGAAGGCGAGCATCGCGACGGCTGTGGTCTGCGTGGGCTCGTCGGCCGGGACGCCCGGCGCCCGACCCACGGTGCCGTTCGCGGTCTGCGCAGCACGTAGGAAGCTCATCGGTGAGTTGCCCAGGCCGTTGGTGTAGTCATAGGGGTTGTTGGTCCCCTGGGCGACGACGGACCGGACGACCGCGGCGGTGGCCGGCACGTCGGACGGGGTGGCGCCGCCCGCGGCGTCGCGACTCCAGCCACCGTCGTCGCCCTGGTGCGTCCCGAGCCACGACGCTCCGTGCGAGACGGCGGGGCCGTCGGGGTCCGGCACCGAGGCCAAGGCCTCCAGGATGGTGGCGGTCGTCTCGACGTCTCCCGGACCGCCCGGCACCGCGCCCCAGCTGCCGTCGATGTTCTGGTGGGCGATCAGCCAGCCGGCCGCGGCCTCGGCATAGGACAGTGGGAGGCCAACGACCGACGAGAGCGCCAGCGCGGCGTAGGCGGTCGACAGCGGATCGCCCGTCGTCGCGCCGGGCTGCGACGGGAACGCGCCGCGGTCGGACGAGGTCCCGGGGAGCTGGGCGGCGACCAGATCGGCGACGGTGTCCGGCGCGCCCGGATCCTGTTCGCCGTGGATCCCGGTGAAGCCGACGGCATGGGCGGCGAGCAGGTACAGCGCGAGATCGGACGTGTCGGTGAGCTCGTGGTTGGCCGAGAATGTCCGCAGCAGGCCGAAGAGCGTGCGGCTGTTGGGCGTCTTGGCCTGGTCCTGCGCGTTGATGCCGGCGGCGGCGAGGCCGAGCGCGGCCCAGAGGTTGACGCGGTGGCGCTGGGCGAGGCCGTTGATCGGCATCCCGCCGTCGCCGTGGTCCTGCACGTCGACCATCCACCGCTCGGCCATGAGCAGCGCCGCGCCGTCCGCAGCGCTGGGCGGAACCGAGGCGCCCGCGGCCCGCGCGCCGGCCGGCAGGGTCAGGACCGCCAACGCGGCGAGCGCTCCCACCGCGCTCCTACGGACGGACGCCGAGACCATCGATCCCCGCCGTCCCCGAGACGATCCGGACCCGGACGGTGCCGGCGTGCGCCCGTCGCGCCGCGACGATCTCGCGCGTGCCCGTCGTCGCGCTGCCGCTGATCCGGTAGACCGCGCGCCTGCTCCCGACGCGCACCTCGACCTCGGCGGTGTGGCGCACCCCGCGGAGCTGCACGACCGGCCGGCCCGCGGCGAGCTCGGCGGTCAGCGTCGCGCCGGCGCGACCGCGGTGCACGACACCGAGCCAGGCGCCCGCGTCGCGGACGCGCGTCCACGCGCCGGCGCGGCGCACGGCCTTGGCACCCGCGTCGAGCGGCACGAGGACGTCGCCGATCGTCTCGCTGACGTCGCGGCCCACCTTGTCGGTGAACGTCGCTTGGACGGTCCACGTGCGCCCGGCGCCGAGCTTGAGCAAGGCGGTGGCGCCCTTGGTGCCGCTGAGCAGCGACATGTAGGCCTTGGTGCTGTCCGCGGGTCGGGCCGAGAACCGCCAGCGGCGCACGCCGACGCCGGCCTGCAGGATCCGCCAGCGCACGCCGATCCGGCCGGCCTTCCGGCCCGTCGACGTGAAGCGCGGCAGCTCGATGATCGGGGCGCCGACGAGCTCCGCCGGGGCCTTGCCGCCGCCCGGCTTGCCCGGCGTGGCACCTGAGCCGCCGGTGGCCGGGCCGACGGGATCGGGCGGCAGCAGGGCGGCTTCCCGCGGCGCGGTGTCGGCGGGCGCGTCGCCGCATGTCCCGCCCGGCGCGCTGACGACGCAGACGTCGAGGCGGTTGGAGCGGATCGCGCCGGCGGCGCCGGCGTCGGCCTTGATCCGGTGCCAACCGGGCGTGGCGAAGGTGACGTCGGCGGTGCCGTCGCCGGCGGTCGTGACCACACCGGTGGCGGTCGGTTGCACGGTCTCGACGCCGTTGGCGGCCGTCGTCACCGGCGCGACCGTCACGCCGCCGACGGGCGCGAAGGCCGGGCTCTTCTCGCCGTAGGCGCGGGTGACGCTGACGGTCAGCGGCTGCCCGACGACCACCGTGGCCGTGGGAGCGGGCGCGGATCCGGCGACCGCGAGCTTGAGGAAGCCGCGATTGTGGAAGGCGTCGAAGGCCCAGAGCACGTGGGCGCCGTCGCCCACCTGCGCCTGGCAGCCGCCGACCTCGGTGAAGGCGTCGTCGATCAGCAGGCCCCAGAAGGTGTAGGAGTCGAGGTTCTCGGCGTCCGGCCCGAAGCGGGTGACGTAGTAATCGTCGAAGCCCGGGAACCACTTGGCGTCGAAGTCGATGCCCTCGGTCCGCAGGCCCTCGACGGACGCGCCGGTCGCCGTCGCGCCGGGCGTCGGGTGCTGGCCGTTGTTGGTGGCGTCGCAGTGACGCTGCTGGGCGTCGGAGGCCGCGCGCACCGGGTTGCCGCTGGAGATCACCGGGCCCTCGAAGAGGGTCTGCGTCGCGCCCTCGACGCGGACGTTCACCGTCGCGGCGTGGGCCTCCCCGCCGGCCAGGACCATGACCGACACCATCAACAGCAGCGTGCGCTTCATCGCGACGCCTCCTTCTTGCGGAGATCGAGCGTTCGGGTGACGGTGGCGCTCCGGGAGCCCGCGAGGCCGAGGGCGCGGATCGTCAGCCGATAGCGGCCCCGTGCGAGCTTGGGGAGCTTGACGCGGGCGGTGCCCGCCGTCTTGATGGTGGCCTTGATCGTCCGCGTGGCGTGGCCGCGCGCGATCCGGACCTCGATCGTCGCGGGCAAGTCCACCCACAACGTCACCAGCGACCGCGTGGCGCGGACGGTCCGCAGCGTCGGTGCGCGCACCAGCGTGGGCTCCGTCGCCAAGGGGATCGCGTCGGCCGGAGCGGCGCCCGCCGGGCCGCCGGTCGCCGGCGCCGTGGTGGCGACCGACACCGGGCGTGGCGTGAGCGGCGTCGGACCTGGGTCGGCGCCGCCCGTGTCATCGGCCGGGCAGGCCGGCGCGGGGCTGCCGCCCAACCCCGGGTCGTCGGCCATGCCGCAGCCGGTGCCCCGCGTCGCGGCAGGCGTGACCGCCGGCTCGCGCCGATAGATCTGGCCGAAGCCGCCGGGGTTCTCGGCGAGCAGGTTGGTGCCCTTGGACGAGAACACGACGTAGCGGGCGTCGGCGGTCATGTCCGCGCTCGCGAAGTGCCCGGTGTTGTCGGCGTCCGGTGCGCCGCCCGGTCCCGCCGCACGGCTGATGAGCGTGGTGCGGCCGTCGACCGTGTCGCGCAGGTAGGTCTGCGGGCGGCTCGCCGAGACGCCCGGCGTGAGGTTGGCGGCGTTGGCGGTGAAGAGCACGTAGCGGCCGTCGGCGCTCATCCCGTAGGTGATGATCTCGGCGCTCGCGCCGCCGTTGAAGGGGGCGGTGGCGGCGGCCGCGCCGTTCGGTCCGTCGACGCGGCTGACCAACCGTGTGGTGCCGGTGCAGACGTTGCGCACGTAGCTCTGCTCGCCGCCGTTGCCGGGCCCGTCGGGTGCGATGTCAACGCCCAGCGCGTCGAAGGCCACGATGCAGCCGCCGGCGCGCACCGGCGTCAGGCCGAAGGAGCGGACCGGCACCGCCGCGCCCGTCGGGCCGTTCTTGCGGCTGACCAGCGTGGTCGTGCCGTATCGCAGATCGCGGAGGTAGACCTGGGTCGCCGAGACGCCGGCGGCGATGGGCTCGGACGTCAGGTCCGAGGTGCTGGACTCGAACGCGACGTAGCGCCCGCCCGGCGAGATGCCGGTGGCCTGGTAGATGTCGGCCGGGATGCCGTCCTTGCCGGTGCCGCGGCTGACGAGCACCGTCCTGCCCAACTCCTGGTCGCGTAGGTAGAGCCCGCCGGGCAGCGTGCCGACCGGGCCGGCCGTGTAAAAGAGCACGTACCGGCCGTCGCCGGCGGTGAACTGGATGCCGCCCGAAGGCAGCGGCGCGCCGCCGGGGCCGTCCTCGCGGGTGACGAGCTCGGTGCGGTTGAGCAGCAGGTCGCGGCGATAGCCGTAGTAGCCGCCGTCGCCGAGGACGGCGCTGAAGAACACGTAGCGGCCGTCGGCGGAGATGTCGCCCAGCCACGCCTCCTGGCCGGCGAGCAGGCCGCCGTTGTCGGACGGTGCGCCGTCGGGGCCGTCGGCGCGACTGACCAACGTGGTGGTGCCGTTGCGCAGGTCGCGGACGTAGACCTGCCACTGGCCGTTGGTCACGCCCGGCACCATGTTGGGCGCGGTGGAGTCGAAGGCGACACGCTGCCCGTCGGCCGAGATGACCGCGCCGTTGGACTCGGCCGTGCCGAACGACGTGCTGCCCGGAGCCCCGTCGATGCCGCGTGAGACCAGGACGAGATCGTCCGGAGCGGCGGTGGCGAGGGGGGAGATCAGGAGCCCGGCCAGGAGAACCAGGCCGAGCGCGATGGCGGATCGCGGCATGTGTTGAGCCCTGTTCCACGAGGGCGAAACGACGTCGAGATCGCAGTCGGGTCTCCTGGCTCACGAGCGTTCTCTCCGCGCCTTCCCGGACCGCGATGCGGTCCCGTGGCTTGCCGTCGCCGGCGTGCGGTGAACGATCCTCGCTGACAGTGGCGGGCCCGCGTCGGATTCGCACCGACTTCCCCGTTCCGCGATCAGTTGATGGAAGTTCTGGGCGCGGACCGTACCAGACGATTCGCGGGTTGCTGGTACTGTGCCGCCCCGCAACGGACGCGGGGAACTCCGGTGGGAATCCGGGGCTGACGCGCAGCGGTGTGGGTGACGACGGAGCGTGCAGGTCCACTGAGCCGGTTCGGCTCGGGAAGGAGCTCCCGAGGACGAGCCCGAGCCCGAAGACCCGGCCGGCGCACATCCATCAACCGTCTTCGCGCACAGGACGGCCGCCGCTGGACCGTCTCAGACGACGGGACGTCGGGGTCGCCTGTCGAGACAGGAGCAACCCCATGTCCTACCGTTCCGGCCCACGCCGGATCCTGCGAGCCGTGCCCGTCGGCGCCGCGCTCGCCGTCATCCTCGCCACCGCTCCCGCTGCGTCGGCGGTCGGGCCCCAGGCCTATCTCCAGGTCAACGACCTCACCGGCCGTGCCGCCGCGGGCCTCGAGCAGCTCGGCACCGCGACCGATCCCGCGGTCGGCGGCGGCGAGCTGCCGTTCGGCGGCACCTGCGGCGCGCTGGGCGCCGGCAAGTACCCGGCCGACAGCGTCGGCGCCCTGTTCGAGGCGCTCGACTCGGGCTGGAGCATCTCCGACGGCGCGGGCTTCGACAAGCAGCTGACGATCAGCGGCGTCACCCATGACGCCTCGTCGCTGGGCTTCCTGTCCGAGACGCCGGGCTGGCATCTCTGGATCAACAACACCTATTACAACTTCGGGCAGGACGCGGCGGGCGCGTTGTGTCATCCGCTGCTGACCGGTGACGTCGTCGTGGTGCAGGCGACCGAGCGTCACTTCGCCGACGGCGACACGATGTACGGCCTGCCGACCACGCCGCAGGTCCGCGTCGAGGCGCCGCCGACGGTCGTCGCCGGGGAGCCCGTCACCGCGACGGTCGCCGAGCTCGCCCCGCCGGACTCCGGCGGCTCCTCCGGCTGGGGCACCAACGCCGTGGCGGGTGCACGGAGCACCGGCGTCGGCTATGGCCTCGGCTTCGACGACGGTTCCACCACGTTCGCCGCGACCGACGCGCAGGGCCGCGCCACGGTGACGGTCCCCGCCGACGCGAGCGGGACCATCGACCTGATCGCGATCGCCGGCACGGACAAGTCCGCGCTGCCGACCGCGGCCGGGCACAACTCGGCGTTCTCGGTCCCCGTCAGCGCTTGCGTCTATGACGGTCAGCCGGACTCGCCCTGCACCGCGTCGGTCTCGGCGGCGACGCCCGACTTCGGCACGTCGCAGGCCCGTGAGACGCTGGGCGCGCCGCGGGCGGTCGTCGTCACGCCGGCGCTCGGGACCGCCACGGTCACCGGCGTCAAGCTCGCCGGCACCGATGTCGACGACTTCCTCGTCAGCTCTGACCACTGCACCGGCGCGGCGCTCGACAGCGGCGGCGCGGGGACGACGTGCACGGTCAACGTGCGTTTCGCGCCGTCGGTGGTCGGTGCGCGGCATGCCACGTTGGAGGTCACGAGCACGGCGTCGAACGCGACGCTGTCGGTGCCGCTGAATGGCGTCGGGGGGAGCCTGGCCGCCGGGCCGGCCGGGGCTGCGGGGCCTGCGGGTCAGGACGGTGCCGCCGGCGCCAAGGGCGACGTCGGGGCGAAGGGCGACGTCGGAGCGAAGGGCGACGCCGGCGCTGCCGGTGGGCCAGGCCCCGCCGGTGCCGGCGGCCCGCAGGGCGCGCCCGGCACTACCGGCCCACAGGGCAAGGCGGGCAAGAACGGCCGCGACGCGGTCTGCACCGTCAAGCGCGCCAAGGCCGCGCCGAAGGTCTCCTGCAAGTTGGTGTCCTCGACCTCCGGCAAGGCGAGCGCGACGCTCACCCGTCTGGGAAGGGTCTACGCCCGCGGCACGGTCGCGTCGCTGCATGCGACCCGCAGGCTCCCGGCCGGCCCCTACACCCTGCGCTACCGCAGGGACGGCGGCACGGCCGTCGCGGTGCGCGTGCGCATCGGCTAGGCCACGGCGCGCCGGGCACGAGGCCCGGCGCGCCGCCTGCGCGGTGCGGCTAGACCCCGTACTTCAGCGAGATCGTGTCGCCGAGGCTCACGACCGTCGCCGTGTTCGCGGCGGCCGCGGTGCCGTTGTCGATGGCGGCCTTCCACGTCGACCCGCCGGCGTTGCTCACGCCGTTGATGGTGGTGATGACGCCGCTCGCGGGCGAGCTGCCGGTGACGCAGCCGGCCGGCGTCGACGCGCTGGTGGCCGCGGTCAGGACCGCGCCGAGCGTGGTGGTCGCGGTCGTCGGCGCGATGGCCACCGAGCAGACCTTCAGCGTGCCCGAGCCGTTGTCGACGATCACCGCGAGCTTGCTCGTCGTGCCGCTGACGAACGAGGTGCTGCTGACGAAGCGCGGCTCGCCGCCCGTCGTCGGGATCGGCGGGGTGGCCGAGAAGCCGCCGCCGGCCAGCGCGCGCAGCGCGTCGATCGAGGCATAGGCGTTGGGCGTGCTGCCCGTCGTGTAGCGGAAGCCGCCGCCGGCCAACTGCTGGCTGACGAGGAAGTCGATCGGCGTCTTGCCGGCCGCGGTGGTGAAGTCCGCTCCCTGGTTGGCGATGCCGCAGGCGTTCAGTCCTTGGACGCCCCAGCCGTTGGAGTCGGTGTTCGCGCCGAAGGACGAGGTGAACGCGCCCGTGGCGTTGACGAGCTTGCCCTTGAGGAAGTTCTTGCCCGCGACCACCGCGCTGTCGGTGTTGGCCACGCCACTGACGCACAGCGACGCCAGCGCCGCACCGGTCATGTCGATGTCGCTGACGGCCGCCAACTGCGCCGGCACGCCCTCGGCCTTCGTCCAGTTCCAGCCACCGTCGGTGTGCTGGTTGGCGCGCACCGTCGCGATCGACTTGTTCAACAACGCCTGGGGGACGCGCTGGGCGCCCGCCGACGTCTTGGCCCCGGCCAACGCCAGCAGCCCGAAGACCGTGCCGTTGAAGTTGCCCGGCGTGCCCCAGTAGCCCGGCGACGCCGTCTGCCAGTAGGACGCGATGTCGGCGATCAGGTTCTGCGTGGCCGCCACGCGCGCCGGGTCGATACCTGCCGAGTAGGCGTTGAGCGTCACGCGTTCGAAGTCGGTCACCGGCGGTGAGCCCGTGCCCGGCCAGGAGGCGGGGGAGAGGAAGTCGCGATAGACCTTGCGGGCGTTCTTGCCGGCGACGTGGTTCGGGGGCGGCGGCAGGAGGTCGACCGCGGCGACGCCGGCCGGCGCGAGCGCGCTGAACGCCCAGTCGTTGGAGAGGCCCGACGACGCGAACGCCCCCGTCGTCGGGTCCTGCAGGCCCTCGACGTAGGTGGTGGCGTTGGTCACCGAGGTGGCCAACGCGGCGGGCGTGGTGGTCGCGTGCGCGGCCGCCGGGGCGAGCGCGAGCGCGGCGATGGACGCGGCGAACAGCCGCGTGATGGACGTGCGAGACATCGTGGTGAGACTCCTTGTGGTGGTAGGGCGCCGGGCGCCTCTCACCACGATCTCGCCCACGCATTCGGCGCCACCGTGCTTCGAGAGCGGCCGCCGTCCAAACGCGAGAACAGGGTCCGTCAGAACTGCGCCACCGCACGGGCATTCGGGCTCGGACGGGGATCCCGTCCACACCGCTGCGCGTCAGCTCCGGACTTGCACCGGATTCCCCCACGCGATGACGGGCGCCAATCTATAGATCGGCGCCGCGACGCGCTCACCCGCCGCGAGTGAGCCGCCGTCACCCTCTCGGCCGCGAGGCTCGGCGGCGACCGAACCCTCAGGAGGGGCCATGTCCGACATCCATCGTCAGACGCCGCTGACCGCCACGCCGGGACCGCGGGTGGAGACCTACAGCCCGCCCGGTGCGTGGATCATCTTCGCCGCCGTCACGCTGTTCATGACGGGCGGGTTCAACATCCTGTTCGGGATCGCGGCGCTGCTCAACGGCGATGTCGTCGCGGTCGGCGGCGAGGGCGTGACGATCTGGGACTTCACGACCTGGGGCTGGATCATGCTCGTCGCCGGGATCGTGATGATGTTGACCGGGATCGGCCTCGGGCTCGGCGTCGGCATCGCGCGCTGGTTGGCCATCGGCTTCGTGATGCTCAACGCGATGTTCCAGTTCGGGATCGCCTCGGCCTTCCCGCTGCTGGCGATCCTCGTCATCGCGCTCGACGTCGTGATCCTCTACCAACTCACCGTCGGCTGGAGCAGGAGCGCGTGATGGCCGACCGCCACGTCTTGCCGATTCCCGATCGGGCCTACGACGGCCCGGTCTACGAGGACGCCAAGGACCCCGACGCGAAGTTCCCGCCGATCGAGCCGCTGCGGCCGCCGGCGGACGCGCCGAACGTGCTGATCGTCCTGATCGACGATGCCGGCTTCGGGTGCTCCAGCGCCTTCGGCGGCCCGTGTCACACGCCGACGGCCGAGCGCTTCGCCGCCGAAGGGCTGAAGTTCACGCGCTTCCACACGACCGCGCTCTGCTCGCCGACGCGCGCGGCGCTGCTGTCGGGCCGCAACCACCACTCGGTGGGGATGGGCGGCATCACCGAGATCGCCACCTCGGCGCCCGGTTACAACTCGGTGCGCCCGAACACGTGCGCGCCGCTGGCCGAGACGCTGAAGCTCAACGGGTACGCGACCGCGCAGTTCGGCAAGTGCCACGAGGTGCCGGTGTGGGAGACCAGCCCGCTCGGGCCGTTTGACTCCTGGCCGTCGGGCGGCGGTGGCTTCGAGTACTTCTACGGGTTCATCGGCGGGGAGACCAACCAGTACGCGCCATCGCTGTATGAGGGCACGACGGCGGTCGAGCCCGACAAGACCGCGGAGCAGGGCTACCACCTCACCGAGGATCTGACCGATCACGCGATCAAGTGGATCCGTCAGCAGAAGACGCTGATGGTCGACAAGCCGTTCTTCGCCTACTTCGCGCCGGGCGCCACCCATGCGCCGCATCACGTTCCGGCGCAGTGGTCGGCGAAGTACAAGGGTCGCTTCGACCAGGGCTGGGACGCGCTGCGCGAGGAGACGCTGGCGCGCCAGAAGGCGTTGGGCGTGATCCCGCCGGAGGCAGAGCTGACCGCGCGGCCCGACGAGATCCCGGCGTGGGACGACATCCCGGACGACCTCAAGCCGGTCCTTGCGCGGCAGATGGAGGTCTACGCCGGATTCCTGGAGCACACCGACCATCATGTCGGCAGGCTCGTCGATGCCCTGGAGGACCTGGGCATCCTGGAGGACACGCTCGTCTACTACATCATCGGTGACAACGGGGCCAGCGGTGAGGGTGACATCCACGGCTGCTTCAACGAGCTGATCAACCTCAACGGCGCCAACGAGCTGCAGACGACCGAGTTCATGGCCGCGCGGGTCGATGACTTCGGGACGCCCAAGGCCTACAATCACTACGCCGTCGGCTGGGCGCACGCGATGGACACGCCGTATCAGTGGACCAAGCAGATCGCCTCGCACTGGGGTGGCACGCGCAACGGCACGATCGTCCACTGGCCCCGGGGCTTCGACGCCAAGGGCGAGGTCCGCAACCAGTTCCACCACGTGATCGACGTCGCGCCGACGATCCTCGAAGTCGCCGGCCTGCCCGAGCCCACGATCGTCCACGGCGTGGAGCAGAAGCCGATCGAGGGCGTGAGCATGCGCTACGCGTTCGACGACGCCGGCGGGGCCGACCGTCACGAGACCCAGTACTTCGAGATGTTCTGCAACCGAGGCATCTACCACCAGGGCTGGACCGCGGTGACGCGCCACTCGACGCCGTGGGTCTTCGCCGAGCTGCCGCCGTTTGCCGAGGACACCTGGGAGCTCTACGACACCACCACCGACTGGAGCCAGGCGCACGATCTGGCGGCCGAGATGCCGGAGAAGCTGGAGGAGCTCAAGGCGCTGTTCATGGAGGAGGCGCGCAAGTACGACGTGCTCCCGCTCGATGATCGCCGTGTCGAGCGCTTCAACTCGGACATCGCCGGGCGGCCGGTCCTGATCCGCGGTACCTCGCAGCTGCTCTTCGGCGGCATGGGACGCCTGACCGAGAACGTCATGATCAACACCAAGAACAAGTCGCATGCCGTGACGGCCGAGATCACGGTCGGCGACGGCGGTGCCGAGGGCGTGCTGATCGCCCAGGGCGGCGCGTTCGCCGGCTGGAGCCTCTACGTCAAGGACGGCCGGCCCAAGTACTGCTACAACCTGTTCGGCCTCCGGCAGTTCCATGTCGGGAGCGACACGGAGATCCCGGCGGGCACCCACCAGGTTCGCATGGAGTTCACCTATGACGGCGGCGGCCTGGGCAAGGGCGGTGCGGTCGCGCTCTTCATGGATGGCACCAAGGTCGGCGAGGGCCGTGTCGAGGGCACCATCCCGATGGTCTTCTCCGCCGACGAGACCTGCGACATCGGCCTCGACACCGCCTCGCCGGTGAGCGACGACTACACGTCGGAGGGCAGTCGCTTCACCGGCACCGTCGAGTGGGTCCAGATCGACATCGCCGACGCGGCCGAGGACCTCGACCACCTGATCTCGCCGCAGGAGCGGCTGAAGATCGCCATGGCGCGGCAGTGAGCGGGCCAGGCGGAAGTGTCACTTCCGGCTCGCCAGTACGCGCAACGCCTTCTCGCGCGTTCTCTGATCGCGGGCACGCGGGATCCCTTGGGCTTCGGCCTCGCGCCCCGTCTCGGTCAGGACGGCCCGTAGCCGCTCGCGCACGACCGGCGGCTCGGTCGCGCTGGCCGAGACGAGCTTGGGGATGCGGACATCGGGCCGCCGCAGGACTACGTCGAAGCGCCGCACGGCTTCGGCGGGGCCGACTTCGATGTAGCGGTCCCATCCTTCGAGGGCTTCGAGCACGGTGACCTCGAGCCCGCTCAGGCCGGCCTTGCGGCGTCCGCTGCGAGCGGCACGAGAGACGATCTTGACGCGGTCGAGCCCCTCGGGTACCCGGCGCGTGACGGCGAGCGACTCGATCGGTGCGACCTGCGTCGACAGGCCGAGGATGTTCGTCGCGTTCCAGCCGGTCGCGCCGACAGCCTCGTCCCGTCCGACGACGGTCTGCAGCGCCTCGCCGTCGTCCACGCCGTGCATACCGAAGCGACTCGTGCGTCCGCGCCAATACACGCCGCGGCGGACCCGCTGCAGCTCGCCGCGCTCGACGAGCCGACGCAGCTCGCTGTTGACCGCCTTGGGCGTGCCGGTGAAGTCCTCGACGCGCCAGATGCGCTCTCGCGATCCCACCACGCGCTCGCGCACGTGACGGGCAACGCTCTCTCGGGGGCTCTTTCCAGCCATGCAATGAGTGTAACCCGATACGAGAAATCCTCAAAATAAGAACGCAAGGCGATACGAGAAATCCTCAAAATCGACCGGATCACCTCTGGCGGGTGATGCCGAGTCGCCCAGCGCTGCCCAGGATGAGATCCAAGGACCGTGAACCACAGCCGGAGGAGAACGACGTTGCCCGACCAGCGCAAGCCCAACATCCTCGTCATCTGGGGCGATGACATCGGCACGACGAACCTGAGTTGCTACAGCGATGGGTTGATGGGGTATCGGACACCCAACATCGATCGGGTCGCCAACGAGGGCATGCGCTTCACCGATGCCTACGGTGAGCAGAGCTGCACGGCGGGGCGGTCGTCGTTCATCACCGGCCAGAGCGTGTTTCGCACGGGGTTGAGCAAGGTCGGGATGCCGGGGGCCGACGTCGGCCTGCAGGCCGAGGATCCGACGATCGCCGAGTTGCTCAAGCCGCTGGGCTATGCGACCGGGCAGTTCGGCAAGAACCATTTGGGTGACAACAACAAGTTCTTGCCGACGGTCCACGGCTTCGACGAGTTCTTCGGCAACCTGTACCACTTGAACGCCGAGGAGGAGCCGGAGAAGCCGAACTGGCCGGACCCGAACGACTTCCCGGTGTTCAACGAGCACTTCCGCCCGCGCGGGGTGCTGCACAGCTGGGCGACCGACACCGACGACGAGACGGTCGAGGGCCGCTACGGGCCCGTCGGCAAGCAGCGCATCGAGGACACCGGGCCGCTGACCGCCAAGCGGATGGAGACCATCGACGACGAGGTGGTCGCCCACGCCGGCGACTTCATCAAGCGCCAGGCCGACGCCGACACGCCGTTCTTCGTGTGGTTCAACACCACGCACATGCACTTCCGCACGCATCCCAAGCCCGAGAGCGTGGGCCAGGCCGGGCGCTGGCAGTCGCCCTACCACGACACGATGATCGACCACGACAAGGCCGTCGGCGCGATGTTGGACCTGCTCGACGAGCTCGGGCTGGCCGAGGACACGATCGTCGTCTACAGCACCGACAACGGGCCGCACATGAACTCATGGCCGGACGCCGGGATGACCCCGTTTCGCAGCGAGAAGAACACCAACTGGGAAGGCGCCTTCCGCGTTCCGCAGATGGTCCGCTGGCCGGGCCATATCGAGGCCGGCTCGATCTGCAACGAGATCATCAGCCACCACGATTGGCTGCCCACCTTCCTCGCCGCGGCCGGGGAGCCCGACATCGTCGAGAAGTGCAAGGCGGGCCATGCCGCCGGCGACAAGACCTACAAGGTGCACATCGACGGCTTCGACTTCCTCCCGTACCTCACCGGTGCCGTCCAGGAGGGCCCGCGGCCGGGCTTCCTGTACTTCTCCGACGACGGCGACCTGCTGGCGATCCGCTATGACAACTGGAAGGTCGTGTTCATGGAGCAGCGCTGCCTCGGCACCCTGCAGGTCTGGGCCGAGCCGTTCGTGACGCTGCGCGTGCCCAAGCTGTTCAACCTGCGGATGGATCCGTTCGAGCGCGCCGACGTCACCTCCAACACCTACTGGGACTGGCTGTTGACCAACGACTTCCTGGTGCTGGCCGGCACCACGCTGGTGGCGCGGTTCCTGGACACGTTCCGTGACTTCCCGCCGCGCCAGAAGGCGGCGAGCTTCACGATCGATCAGGCGCTGGAGAAGATGGAGGCGGCGATGACCGCCGGGCGGTGAGGCGAGATGGCCGCGCAGCCTCTGGCCTCCTGGAACGAGGGTCCCGCGAAGGCGGCGATCGTCGACTTCGTCGCGCGCGTGACCGCCGAGGGCGGGCCCGACCACGTGCCGCCGGCTGACCGGATCGCCGTGCTGGACAACGACGGCACGCTGTGGTGTGAGCGGCCGGCCTATGCGCAGGCGATGTTCATCCTCGGCCGGCTGAGGGAGCAGGCCGCGGCGGACCCGGAGCTGGCGCGCCGACCCGTCGTACAGGCGCTGCTGGCAGGCGACCTCGGCGCCGCTCATGCCGCGGGACCCGCCGAGATGGCCGAGGTCCTGCTCTCCACCCACGCCGGCCTGACCACGGAGGAGTTCGCCGCGGCGGCCTCCGGATGGCTGGCCGAGGCACAGCACCCGCGCTTCGCACGGCCGTTCGCCGACCTGGTCTACGCGCCGATGATCGAGCTGATCGAGCTGCTGCGCGATGCCGATTTCAGCGTGTTCGTCGTGACCGGCGGCGGGGTCGAGTTCGTGCGGGCGGCGAGCGAGCGGCTCTATGGCATCGGTCCTGACAACGTGGTCGGCTCGGCGGTGCAGGTCGGCTTCGAGCGGCGCGACGGGCGGGTGGTGCTCGTGCGTCAGGCCAAGTTGTTGGGCTCGCCCAACGAGGGTGAGCCCAAGCCCATCAACATCCAGGCCCACATCGGACGGCGCCCGATCCTCGCCGCCGGCAACAGCGCGGGTGATCGCGAGATGCTGGAGTACGCGACGACCGGGGAGCACCCGGCGCTGGCGATCATCGTCGACCACGACGATGCCGAGCGCGAGTACGCCTATGCCGGGAAGGCGCTCACCGATCCGGACGCCGAGGCCATCGCCGACACCGCGGCGCGCTTCGGCTGGACGGTGGTGAGCATGCGCGAGGACTGGGCGCGGGTGTTCGCCGAGCCAACATGATGACGAGCATGGCCCCCGACGAGGTGACCGCGACCGCGCGCGCCGACATGGTGTGGATCGCCGGCGCGACGTTCCTGATGGGGTCAGACCGGCACTACGCCGAGGAGGCGCCGGCCCGTCGCGTGGCGGTCGACGGCTTCTGGATCGATCGCTGCGCGGTCACCAACCGGCAGTTCGCGGCCTTCGTCCGCGCGACGGGCCACGTCACGGTCGCCGAGCGGCCGCTCGACCCGGCCGCGTTCCCGGGCGCGCCGCCCGAGAACCTGCGCGCCGGGTCGCTCGTCTTCGCGCGCACGCGCGGGCCCGTGGACCTGAGGCACCTCGACCAGTGGTGGACCTGGACGCCGGGCGCGAGCTGGCGCCATCCCGAGGGTCCGGGCTCCACGCCGGCGGGTCGGATGGACCATCCCGTCGTGCACGTCGCCTACGAGGACGTGCTGGCCTACGCGACCTGGGCGGGAGCGGCGCTGCCGACCGAGGCCGAGTGGGAGCTGGCCGCGCGCGGGGGCCTCGACGGCGCGACCTACGTCTGGGGCGACGAGCCCGAGGCGCCTGGGCAGCGGCTGGCCAATTACTGGCACGGCGACTTCCCGTGGCGCGCGGAGCCCGGGTACGGCGCGACCGCCGCCGTCGGCTCGTTCCAACCCAATGGCCATGGGTTGCACGACATGGCGGGCAACGTGTGGGAGTGGACCGCCGACTGGTACGCGACGGGGCGGGACGCGACGCGCCGGTCCGAGGAGGCCGCGTCGCCGTGCTGCATTCCGCAGAACGCGCGCGGGGTCGACGAGGCGGCGAGCCTGGATCCGGCCCAGCCGCAGTTCCGCGTCCCGCGCAAGGTCCTCAAGGGTGGCTCGTTCCTCTGCGCCGACAGCTACTGCCTGCGCTACCGACCCGCCGCCCGTCGGCCGCAGATGGTCGACACGGGGATGAGCCATGTCGGCTTCCGCTGCGTGCGGCGCGCAGGCGGGGACGCTTGACCCGTTAGCGCAGGAGATGCGGGGCGTCTGGTGGTGAATAATTCACCATCAGACGCCCCGGACCTGAGCGACGGGAGGCGCGTCAGCGCACGACCACCGGCACGCCCGGGAGGCGGGCACGCCCGATGCGGCGGATGATCGTCGCGACCGCCCGGTCGTCGAGACGGATGCACCCGTGGCTGCGTGCCGTGCCGAGCGGGTCGAGGAGGCTCGCGCCGCCGCGGCCGTGCAGGCCCGTCCGGCCGTCGCCGCCGTTGAAGCTGTCCAGCACCTGGCTGTGGGCGGTCAGCAGCAGGATCCACCGGCCGTAGAAGCTTCCGGCGGGAGAGCGGAAGCTGTCGAGGACGCCGAACGTCCCCGTGGGCGTCGGCGTCGACGGCGCGCCGACCACGGCCCGCCACCGCGCGACGGCGCGACCGCGATGGCGCAGGACGACGATCCGTCGCGTGCGCGTAACGTCGATCCGCCAGCCGGTGCGCGTCAGCGCGACGCGGTCACGGGCGACCCAGGCGTGCGCCGTGTTGGGCCGCTGCGGCGATCGCACCTCCAGCATGCAGCCACGGTGACGGTCACGGGCGCGAGCGAGGACGAGCAGCCAGCGATCTGTGGTGCTGAGTAGTGCGCGACGCGCGCTCGCGCGAGGTCGAGCGCGCAGCGGGGTCCCGGCGGGCACGAACGCCCGCCACGCCCCGGTCGCGGTCGGCCGCCCGCCCGCGCATCCGTGCGGAGCCGCGGCCGCGGCCGCGGCCATGGACGTCGGTGCGGTGCACAGCACCAGGAGGAGTCCGAGGGTCCGTGCGCAGTGCCGGCGCATCCGACCGCGCGCGGCTAGCCGGTGACGGCGGGTGGACGGCGGTGGCGCGCGCGGATCCGGACGAGCGCCTGGGCGCTGGTCGCGGCCGCGTTGGCGGCGTTGGCGACGGCGATGTTGCGCAGGCGCCCGGACGCGGAACGCTGGATCGTCATGGTGGTGTGGATGGTCCGGGAGCGGCCTGGTTGCAGCGTGCCGAGCAGCCAGCGACCGCTGCCGTCCCGGTTGCGTCGCGCGTTGGCGCCGGCGAGGTGGAGCGTGGCGGCGGCGGGCGGCGTGTCAGAGAGGAGCACGCCTTCGGCGGGCACGTCGCTGACGTTGGTGACCGTGAGCAGGACCGGCACCCGCTCGCCGCGGTGCGCCGTCGCGGGCAGACGCTTGCGGACACGGAGCTTGGCCGTCGGTTGGGTCGCGATCGACTCGGCGGCGACGACGGCCGCCTGGACGCAGGCGGGGCTGGTGTCGTCGAAGCCACACCCCGACGGTGGCGCCGGGACGGGCGGGGTCGGCGGTGGTGGCCCGGGCGGCGTCGGCGGGGTCGGCGGGGTGGGCGGGATCGGTGGCGCCTCGGTGATCAGCCGGTTGTAGACGGTGCAGACGCGGAACTCGTCGGTGCCGATCTCGGCCGGTGCGATCGGGTCGGGGGCCAGGCTCGTCGTCTCGTCGGTCACGCCGGTCGATCCGTGGGTGCTGCACACGGACTTGACGAACTCATAGCCCGCCGGCGGGGCCTGCTCGGTGAGCGTGATCGAGCTTCGGGTCTCGTCGGAGCTGGTGCCCCACTGGAAATGCGTCACGCCGTGGCTGTCGGTCGCCGCTGTCTGGGGTCCGGTGTCGTCGGTCACCGTGGGGATGCGCCAGTCGAAGGTTCCGGGGCTGACCGACAGGGCGGTGGTGAACGCCCAGCCCTCCTGGGGTTGGTAGTTGCCGGTGCCGAGGTTGTCCACCACCTTGGTGACGGTGAGCGACGGCGCGCAGAGCGCGACGGCGATCTGACGCAGCGTCGGCTCGAGATCCCCGAAGCGGCCGACGACGGCATAGTCGGAGGTCCCGAAGTCGTCGTCCTGGCCGGTGTACTCGTTGGGTCCGGTGATCGCGACCAGCCGGCTGCGGCTGTCCTCGTTGTTGACCGCGGTGCCGACGCCGAGCGCGAAGACATGCGAGGCGTCGTCGCCCGCGGATCCCTGCACGTAGCCGGCCTCGGCCTGGGCGAGCCCGAGCGGCCGGACGTCGCCCTCGGCGTTGGTCAGGTACCGGGTCGTGGTGCCGGTGTTGTAGGTGTTGGGATCACCGTCGGTGATGAACACCACCAAGTCGGCGACCGGCCCGCGGCCGTTGGCGGCAGCGACCTGGTCGAAGGCGGCTTGCCAGTTCGTCGTGCCGCCGGTGGTGTAGTGGGCGAGGTAGTCGTCGAACGCGTGCATGGTCACGTCGGTGACCGACGTGTAGTTGACGCGCAGCGCCGCGGTGTCGGCGAAGTCGATGATCCCGACCTGCGATCCGGTGCCGTTGAGCGCCTCGAGGAAGCTCCGCGTCGCGCCGCGCACCTGCGCGGCGGCGGTGCTGTTGATCGAGCCGGAGCGGTCGAGCACGAGCATCACATGGAGTCCGCAGCCGGCCTGCAGCGACGGGTTCGGGAAGCCTCCCGTGAGGCGGATGAAGTCGGTCTTGGTGATCCGCTCGCTGTTGGTGCCGCCCGGCGTGCAGTCGGCCTTGGTGTTGACCCAGAACGTCGCGTCGTAGCTGCCCGGGCCGCGCGGCAGGACGATGCCGCGCGCCGGCTGGGTGCTGCTCGACGGGTTGCTGGTGGGCAGCGTGCTCGGGCCGCCGCCGTGGCTGGGGGTCGGGAAGCACCCGCTCTTGACGATGTCCGTGCCCTGACGCAACTCATAGTGGAACGTCTGCCAGGTTTGCCCAGGGTTGACCGTGACGGTCGCGGTCAACCCGAAGATCACGCCGCCAACCGGCGCGGCGCTGCTGTCGACATGGCTGGGCAGCGTGACGCTCGTGACCGCGAAGGCGCCGAGGGCCGCGGCGGGCGCACCCGCCGAGACCGCGGCCGCGCCGAGCAGGACGGCTATTGTGTGGATGGCACATCGATGAGCGGCGCTGCATCGCATGGCCCGACTCAGGATCCGCTGAGATGGGTGATGGCACCACCACCCGCTCTGGGTGATCCTGGGGTCGCGTCGGTGATGGCCTGCGCGGCTTGGATCAACCCCAGGTGGCTGAAGGCCTGGGGGAAGTTGCCGACCTGGCGGTCGTGCTCGACGTCGTATTCCTCGGCCAGGAGGCCGACGTCGTTGCGCAGGGAGAGCAAGCGCTCGAAGAGCGTGCGGGCCTCTTCGACGCGGCCGTTGGCGGCCAGCGCGCTCACGAGCCAGAACGAGCAGGCCAGGAACTGGCCTTCGCCGCCCGGCAATCCGTCGTCGGTCGCCGCGGTCGAGTAGCGGGCGACGAGCCCATCGCTGGCCAGATCGGCGCTGACGGCGTCGATCGTGCCGGTGACGCGATGATCATCAGCCGGCAGGAATCCCACGAGCGGGATCGTCAGCGTGCTGGCGTCGAGCTCGGGTGCGTCGTAGGTCTGGGTGAACGTGTTGCGCTCGGCGTCATAGCCGCGATCGCAGACCTCGTGGTGGATCGCGTCACGGGTCGCGGTCCAGCGAGCCAACGGCGCGTCGAGACCGAAGGACTCGGCGAGCCGGATCGCGCGGTCGAAGACGACCCACGCCATGACCTTGGAGTAGGTGTAGTGCTTGGGTCCGCCGCGCGCTTCCCAGATGCCGTCATCCGGGGTCTGCCAGACGGTCTCGACGTGGTCGACCAGCGCGCGCCAGCGGGGCCAGGCCCGCGGCTCGACGTACCCGAGCCGGGTGGCGGCCAGATAACTGACGGCAACCAGCTCGCCGTAGACGTCGAGCTGGAATTGCTCGGAGGCCGCGTTGCCGACGCGGACCGGTCGCGCGCCCTCGTAGCCCGGCAGGTGGTCGAGCTCGTATTCGGTCAGGCGGCGCTCGCCCGCGATGCCGTACATGATCTGGATGTCAGCGGGATTGCCGGTCGCGACCCGTTCCAGGAAGCCGCGGAACGCGAGCGCCTCTTCGACGTAGCCACCGGTCAGCAGGGCTTCGAGCGTCAGCGCGGCATCGCGCAGCCAGCAGTAGCGGTAGTCCCAGTTGCGCACGCCGCCGAGGTCTTCGGGCAACGACGTCGTCGGTGCGGCGATCAGCGCGCCGGTCGTCGCCGAGGTCAGGGCCTTGAGCATGATCAACGAGGTCAGAACCGCCTCGCGGTACTCACCGTCATAGGTGCACCGGTCCGACCATGCGCGCCACCAGGCCTCGGTGCGAACCAGCGCCGAGTGAGCGTCCTCGACCAATGGCGATGGCCCGTGTGACGGCCACCAGTCCAGCGAGAAGTGCTGACGAACGCCGGTCCTGAGCGTGAACTCGGCGGTCGTCGTCGCGTCCTCGGTCTTCAGCGACAGCGGCGTCGCGAGGCGGAAGGTGTCAGGGCCGGAGACCGCGACGACCCCGTCGGGCGTCGGCTCGACCCACGGCGTTGTCGCGCCGTAGTCGGGCCGGACGAGCAGGCGCATGCGCATCGGGACGCTGCCGCTGATGCCCTGGGCGATGCGGATCAGCCGCGGCGGCCCGTTGCCGCGCACGGGCATGAAGTCGGTCACGACGACGACGCCGTGCGGTGTCTCGAACCGGGTGTCCAGGATCAGCGTGCCGGGCCGATAGCGGCGAGAGACCGCGACGGGCTGCGCGACGGGCGCCAGCTCCCACGTGCCGTGCTCGGCGTCGCCCAGGAGCGCGGCGAGCGCGGCCTGCGAGTCGAAGCGCGGCACGCAGAGCCAGTCGATGGCGCCGGCGCGGTTGACCAGCGCGGCCGACTCGAGGTCACCGAGCAGGGCGTAGTTCTCGATCCGCATGGGCTCCCAGGCTCGTCCGGGTGGCCTGGTGGGGCAAGGGGGTGGGCACGGCACCGCACCGGGTGTCCGCGCGTCGCTTCACCCGCGGCGGGTGACGTCGGCTCATCCGGGGGGTGGCGATGGTCAGCCTTTCCGCCCTTCGAACAGGAGCAGATGTCGTGATCCTCGCGGCCGACTACCCCTTCTTGGACATCCTCTGGAGCATGATCATCTTCTTCGCGTGGGTGATCTGGATCTGGATCATGATCATCATCCTCTCCGACGTCTTCCGCCGGCGCGACATCTCCGGCTGGGGCAAGGCGGTGTGGATCGTGTTCTTGATCGTGTTGCCGTTCCTGGGTGTGCTCGTCTATCTGATCGCCCAGCACGACGGCATGGCGCAGCGCAGCGCCGATGCGGCCCACAACCAGAAGGCGCAGTTCGACGACTACGTGCGCAACGTCGGCGGCGGCTCGGCGGCCGAGATCGAGAAGGCCAAGCAGTTGCTCGACAGCGGCGCGATCACGCCCGAGGAGTTCGCGGCGTTGAAGTCCAAGGCCTTGGCCGCGTAGCGTCGGCGCCTCACGTGCCCGCCGCGAACATGCGGCGGTGCACGACATAGGCCACGAGGCCGACGGGCAGCGGCAACCAGTAGGAGAACAGGCGGTAGGCGAAGGTCGCCAGGACGGCGTCGCCGGGCGCGACGCCGGCGAGCGCCAGCGTGGCGGTGAGCCCGGCCTCGACGAAGCCCAGCCCGCCGGGCGTGATCGGGATCTGCGCGAGCAACTGTGCCGTGCAGAAGGCCAGCAGCACGAGCGCGGGGCGCGGGTGCGAGCCGACCGCGGCCAGCGCGGCGAGCAGCGTGGCGTAGTCAAAGGCCCAGCGGCCGATCGTCGCGAGCAGCGCGCGCAGCCACTGCGGGCCGAGCGTCGCGACGATGCGATCGCGCTCGCCCAGCAGCCGCTTCGGCAATCCACGGAGCGGCTCGGCGTGCGGGCGCAGGCGGTTGCGCACGCGTTGGACGGCGCGGCCGACGGTCCGCAGCGGCCAGTCGCGGCGCAGGCACCACGCGCCGGCGGCGGCCAGCAGCGCGAAGACGGCGATGCCGATCAGCGTGACGTCAACCAGGCCGCGCGGGACGAGGCCGCGGATCAGCGCCGGGATCGCCAGGACCGGCATCGCGAGCACGAGCGCGAAGATGAGGAGGTTGGAGGCGGTGAGGCCGCCGACCACCACCGTGCGGTCCAGGCCGGCATCGACGAGCATCCGGTATTGGACCGCGGCGCCCACCGCGCCACCGCCCGGCGCGATCTTCGACATGGCGTTGCCCGCCAGCTGGGAGGTGATCACCGGCGTCCACGGACGCGTGCGGACCGCCAGCCGCTGCAAGGCCCACAGCGATCCGAGCGACAGGCCCTGCAGGACGGCCATGCCCACCAGCCACAGGGGGGCGATCTTCTCCAGATCGCGCCAGGAGCTGAGGACGTCGAGCAGGCTCGGCGCCACCAGGTACAGGGAGATCGCGGTCAGCGTCAGCCAGATGGCGGTGCGGACGAGATGGCGGCGCTCGGGCTCGCCCGCGGCCTCGCCGCGCGCGATCTCGTGCTCGAGGTCGGCTCGATCGGCGATCGCCTGCTCGAGCCGATCCCCGACGTTGCGCGGCGCGGCGGCGGCCATGTCCGCGCAGCATCGGGGACCGCGGGGTGGATGGTGCTCACCCGCCGGGGGTGGTGAGTCATCACCCGCCCGGCCTCAAGGATCCAGGCCATGCGGAAGGGCCTGGTGCCCGGCTGGATCGCCGGCTACTCGCGCGACTGGCTACGGCCCGACCTGGTCGCCGGCATCGTCATCTGGTCGGTCGTCACGCCGCAGGCGGTCGCCTACGCGCAGATCGCCGGCCTGCCCGCCGAGGCCGGGCTGATGGCGGCGCCCGGAGCGATGATCACCTATGCCTTGATCGGGACGTCGCGTCAGTTGGTCGTCAGCGCGACGACGGCGACCTCGGCGGTGTCGGCCGCGACGGTCGGCCCGCTGGCCCATGGCGATCCGGTCCGCTTCGCCGCCCTGTCGGCCGCGCTGGCGATCGTCGTCGCGGTCGTGCTGGTCCTGGGTGGCGTGCTGAAGCTCGGCGCGATCGCCGACTTGGTGTCCAAGCCGGTGATGACGGGCTTCCTCTTCGGCCTCGGCCTGACGATCTCGCTCGCCCAGCTGCCGAGTCTCCTCGGCGTGCCGTCCGGGAGCGGGAACTTCTTCCCGCAGCTGTGGGATCTGCTCGGGCACCTCGACGACATCGCGACGACGACCTTCGCCGTGGGCGTCGGCTCGCTGGCCGTGCTGCTGGTCGGCCGCCGCGTGGCGCCGCGGATCCCGTCCACGCTGCTGGTCCTCGTGTTGGGGATCGCCGTCTCGGCGCTGCTGAACCTCGACCAGCACGGCGTCGACGTCGTCGGCGACATCCCGGACGCGCTGCCCGACCTCGCGGTGCCCGATGTCAATGCGGATGACATCGTCAAGCTCATCACCCCCGCCTTCGGCGTGTTGATCATGAGCGCCGAGGCCGTCGGCGTCGCGCGCCAGCTCGCCGTCAAGCACGGTTACCGGGTCGACCCCAATCGCGACCTAGTGGCCCTGGGCGCGGGCAACCTCGTGGCCGGGTTCTCGTCGGGGTTCGTCCAGTCCGGCGGCGCCAGCCAGACCGCGGCGGCCGACGGCGCCGGCGGGCGCAGCCAGTTGGCGTCGATCATCTGCGCGGGTCTGCTGCTGCTCACCGGTGCCTTCCTCGCACCGCTCTTCGAGCACCTGCCCCAGGCGACGCTGGCGGCGATCGTCATCGTGGCGATCATGGGGTTCTACGACATCGGCGAGCTGCGCCGCTTCGCGACCGTGCGGCGCTCGGCGCTGCTGCTGGCGCTTGTGGCCCTGGCCGGCGTGCTGGTCCTCGGCGTGCTCCAGGGCCTCGTCGTCGCCGCCGGGTTGTCGTTGGTCTACGTGGTCTTGCGGCTGAGTCGCCCGGCGGTCGGCGCGCTCGGCCGCGACCCGCGCACCGGGGCGTGGGGCTGGCTGGACCGCCATCCCGGCTGGGCCGCGCCGCCCGGCACGCTGGTGATCCGCAGCGACGGGCCGTTGTTCTACCCCAACGTCGACAGCGTGCGCGAGCGCGTGCTCGAGGCGGTCGCCGCCGCCGAGCCACGTCCGCAGGTCGTCGTGCTCGATCTCTCGCAGTCGGTCGAGCTCGACCTGCAGTCGGTCGACGGGATCGCCGATCTCGCTCGCCAGCTGCAGGCCGAAGGGGTGGAGCTGCGGCTCGCCGCGGTGCGTGCGCAGAGCGCGGAGATCCTGGAGCGCGCCGGGGTCACGCCGGGCCTGGTGGCCGAGCCGACGGTCACCGCCGCCATCGAGGGTGGGGTCAGGTCGCGAGCCCGCTGATCGCGTCGCCGATCAGCTTGGCCCCGATGATCAGGCACAGGACGGCCATGATCACGACGTTCTCCTTGGCCATCCACGCCTTGAGGCCGTCGAGGATCTCGTGCGCGCGCTCGCCCATCAGGAAGAAGATCGCCACCGGCGCGCCCGGGCCGAGCGTGCCGACGACGATGAAGACGACGAGCGCGACGGCCTGGTCGCCGGCGCTGGCCCCGGTCGACGCGATCGCCGCGGCGGCGCCCGCGGTCAAGATGAGGTTCTTGGGGTTGATCGCCGAGAGCGCCACGCCCATCGCCACCGAGCGCGTCGGGGTGAACGCGTCGATCGTCGCCATCCACTTGGGCAGCGTGGCCTCGTCGTCGCCGCGTGGTCGGCCGCGCCACTGCTTGACGGCGAGCGCGAGCAGCGCCAGACCGAGGACCAACTTGAGGATGCTGGTCCAGGTGGCGGGTCCGCCGTCCTCGCTGGCGCTCGCGCCGCTGGAGACCAACAGGACGACCGTGCCCACGACGGCGAGCCCGACGACCCAGCCGAGCAGGAAGGCGGGGCCGTTGCGGCCGCCGCGCGGCGTGGCGAGCATGAGCACGACGGCGATGATCGGCATCGGGCTGAGCGCGACGCCGACGCCGAACGAGAGGACCTGCCCGATCGCCTCACCCATCGCGGCCGGCCCGGACGACGCAGCGGAAGCCGATGTGGCTCGTGGACGTGTCGATCGCCTCGCCCTGGCGGGCGGCGGGCCGGAAGCGCAGGCAGTAGGAAGGCGCGCAGAGGTGCGAGCCGCCCTTGATCGTGTTGCGCGGGATGGTCTCCGGGGCGGGTGGCGTGCAACATGATGATGTTGCGGCCTGCGTGAAGCGGTCGGCCGTCCACTCCCACACGTTGCCGCACATGTCGGAGAGCCCGAAGCCGTTGGGCGGGAACGCGCCGATCGGCGACGTGCCCTCGTAGCCGTCGAGGCGCAGGTTCTCCCACGGGAAGCGCCCTTGCCACCAGTTGGCCATCATCTTGCCGTTGGGCGCGATCTCCTCGCCCCAGGCGAAGCGTGCGCCGTCGAGGCCGCCGCGGGCGGCGTACTCCCACTCGGCCTCGGTCGGCAGCGCCTTGCCGGCCCAGGCGGCGTAGGCCCGCGCGTCGGCGTAGGCGATGTGGGTGACCGGATGGCGGTGGCGGCCGCGCACCGACGAGCCGGGGCCCTCGGGCGCGTGCCAGCACGCGCCGGGGACATAGCGCCACCAGGCGTGCGGGTCGCGGAGGGTGATCGGGCCGACCGTGCGCTGGAAGACCAGCGAGCCGGGGACGAGCAGGTCGGGGTCGGCGTCGGGATAGAGGGCGGGATCGGGCGCGCGCTCGGCGTCGGTCACATGGCCGGTCTCGGTGACGAAGCGCCGGAACTCGCTGACGGTGACGGGATGGCGGTCGATGGCCAACGGGCCGACCGTGACGTCGCGGACCGGACCCTCCTCGGCGTAGAACTCCTCGCTGCCCATGGCGAACGTCGCGCCGGGAAGCGACACCATGTCCTTGCTCGCGAGGGTGGACACGCTCGGGGCCATGATCCAGGCTCGCGCCTAGGCGGGTGAGGGGGATTCACCCGCGCTGGGTGACGGCGCGCCCGTCGGCGTCGCCGCGGCCTCCAGCGCCTCGGCGATCGTCGGGTAGACGGTGCGCAGCTGGGGATCCTCGCCGACGACCGCGCGCAGGACGTCGCGCACCTGCCCGACGTCGTGGACGAGCAGCAGCGTGACGCCGCTGTCGCGCAGCTCGATGGCCGTGTCGTTGAGCATGCGCGCCGCGCTGATGTCGACGAAGGGGATCGTCTCGGCGTCCAGCACGATCGCATGGACATGGTCCTCGGCGGCATGGCGGCGCAGGGCGTCCCGCACCACATCGGCGTTGGCGAAGAACAGGCCGGCCTCGACGCGCAGGATCGTCGCGTGGTCGGGCAGCTGGTTCTCGGGACGGCCGCGGACGTCGGAGTACTGGTCCTCGGTCCCGGGCACGCGGCCGAGCACCGCGACGCGCGGGCGTGAGGCGCGGTAGAGCAGCAGGACCAGGGAGACGGCGATCCCGATGAACAGCCCGGGCAGCGTGTCGAAGACCAGGACGCCGGTCAGCGCGGCAACCGCGGCGAGGAAGTCCGGCCGCGCCGCCGCGCCGTACGCCTCGCCGAGGCGGACCGACCACACGCGGTGCAGCGTGACGAGCGCGCCGATGTCCACCAACTCGATCACGGCCGCGATGACGACGGCCGCCAGCGTCGCTTCCGGCAACTGCTCGAAGAGCCCGGTGAGGAAGAGCAACGTGACGACCGTCAGCGCCGCGACGACCAGTCCGGAGATCTGACTGTGCGCGCCGGCGCCGCCGTTGACCGCGGTCTTGGAGAGGCTGCCGTTGACCACCATCCCGCTGGTCAGCCCGGACGTCACGTTGGCGGCGCCGAGGCCGATGAGCTCGCGGTTGGCGTCGATCTCGTAGTGCTCGCGCGCCGCGTAGGTCTTGGCCGCGCCGAGGCCCTCGGCGAAGCCGACGAGCATCACCGCGATGCCGCCGGCGGCCAGCGCACCGTAGTCGTGCAGCGACACGTCGGGCACGCCGAGCGACGGCAGGCCGGCGTCGATGTGGCCGACGATGTCGACGCCGTGGTCGTCGAGGTTGAGCACCTCGACGGCGCCGACGCCGAGTGCGACGGCGACCAGCGAGCCGGGCACCCTCGGCGCGATCCGGCGCAGCCCGAGCACCACCGCCAGCGAGCCGAGGCCGATCGCGAGCGTCGCGCCCTGGGTGTCGTCGAGCTTGCCGACGACGTCGACGAGCTTCTCGAAGAAGTCGCCCGAGGAGCCCGAGACCCCGAGCAGCTTGGGGACCTGGCCCATGATGATGGTCAACGCCAACCCGATGATGAAGCCCTTGAGGACCGGCTCGGAGATGAAGTTGGCCAAGAAGCCGAGGCGCAGGATCCCGGCGAGCAGCGCCGCCGCGCCGGTGGCAATCGCCAGCGCGGCGGTGAACGCGGCGAAGTTCTCACTGGCGGGGGAGATGAGGTCGGCGACGGTCGCCGCCGAGAGCGCGGCGGTCGCCGACATCGGGCCGACGATCAGGTGGCGCGAGCTGCCGAACAGCGCGTAGAAGAGCAGCGCGGGCGGCGCGGCGTAGAGGCCGACGACCGGTGAGACGCCGGCGATCGAGGCATAGGCCAACGACTCCGGCACCAGGACGGCCCAGACCGTGAGCCCGGCGACGAGGTCGCCGCGCAGCCAGTTGGGGTGGTAGTCCCGCAGCGACGGAAAGAGCCAGGCCACCGGATCCCGATCGTGGCCGGGGTCGGGGTGGAGCGGTCTCACCCGCCCGGGGTGAACGCGGCTCACCCCGATCGGCGCGACGCTCGCCGCTCTGGAAACGCCGAGGAGGAGCATGATGGCTGCCGGTTCACTGGAGGCGCCGTTCGACGATGGCGGGCGTACCGCGGGCCCGACGGAGATCCCGACGTGGGTGATGTTCGTGGCCGGCGGCCTGTCGGTCGCCGTCGGCGCGGCGGCGCTGATCTGGCCCAAGCCGACGCTGCTGGTCGTCGGCGTCCTGTTCGGCGTCTACCTCGCGTTGTGGGGCGCCGTCGCGCTGATGATCGCCGTCGCCGGGGACGGCGTGCCGACCGGGGCGCGGATCCTCGGCGTCCTCGTGGGCCTGCTCGGCCTGCTGGCCGGCCTCGTCCTGATGGTCCGGCCCGGGCAGTCGGTGGTGACGATCGTCTTGGTGCTCGGCTTCTGGTGGTGTGCCCTCGGGGTGATGAAGCTGATCCGCGGGATCGTCATGCCGGGCGGTCGACTGCTGAACCTCTTGTGGGGCGTGGTCGGTATCGCCGCAGGCGTGATCCTGCTCGCCTGGCCGGGCATCGGCCTCGGCACGCTGGTGCTGGTCGTCAGCATCAGCTTGATCGTCCAAGGGTTCCTGGAGATCGGCCTCACCGCCGCGACGATGGGTGAGCGGTCATGAGCGGTCGTCGCCACCGTCTGGTCGGGACGCTGCTGCTGACCGGCGCGCTCGCCGTCGCCGGTGCCGGCTGCGGCGAGACGCCCGAGGACAACGCCAAGGACCACGGCCAGGACGTCGGTGAGGCCTTTCGCGCGCTGACCGACGCCCGCAGCGTCACGGCGATCCAGGACGCCGCGCAGCAGCTCAAGGACGCCGTCGCGGCGGTCGGCGACTCCGGCGGCGACACCGTCAAGCAGCAGCTGAGCACCCAGCAGGCCAACGTCCAGCAGGCGATCCTCGGCGTCAAGTCCGCGCTCGCCTCGGGCGGCGTCACCGCCGCACAGTCCACCCTCCAGGGCGACCTCCAGGACATCCGCGCCCAGGCCCAGGCCTTCCGCTCCTCCAACGACTCGGTGACCAACGCCTTCTGGGACGGTGTGAAGGAGGGCTACGACGGCGACTGAGCCGGCGGCCGCCACCGCGCGAGCGGGTGGGCCTCTTTGGCGCGACATGTTCTCGTCCAACAGGCCCACCGCACGGCGGACGCCGCCGTAGCGCGAGGGTGGGCCCGTTGAGCGCGGCCACATCGCGCCGAACAGGCCCACCCCTTGCCCGGGCGCCTGCGCTACCGGCAAACCAAATCTCCCGCCCGGGCGCCGGCGGACGACCGGCCGCGCCGCGAGGCGCCCGCCCGCTCTCACTCCCTCGGTGACGACAGACCACGCCGCGCACACCGACCGACGCTGCGCACTGAGCGCCAAACACGTTGCGCGCCCCGCGTCACACCGCCTCCGGATCCCACCGCGCCACGAGCTGGTAGATGATCACCACGTCGAGCACGATCACGAGGATCGCCCAGAGCGGGAAGGCCGAGATGATCCCGAATTGCGCCAGGGCGCTGAGCATCGACAGGAAGACGGCGAGCCAGCGGGCGGCGGCGTTGCCGGTGAAGAGGCCGACGGCCACGAGCGCCATGACGACGCCGATGACGAGCTGGATCCAGCCCCAGCCGGTGAAGTCCCAGACGGTGACGCCCGTGCCGCCGCCGACGGTCACGACCTTGTCGTTGAGGATCGCGCCCAGCCCGTAGAGCGCGCCGAACATGCCGTTGAGGAACAGGATGATCGCGGCGAAGGTGATCCAGCCGTTGGAGCCCGCGCCGGGAGACAGGTCGTCCCGGCGCGACGACGATGACGAGGAGGAGGAGAGCGGAGCGGTCGACACGGTGGGGGATTCCCTTCGGGTTCGTGATCGTGGACCCTCGACGTTCTCCGGGCGCGGGGTGAGCGCGGGTCACCCGGGCGGGGTGAGCCGCAAATCCCCGCACAGGACGATGAACCGGTCTCCGGTCTCTCGTACGGTGGCGAGGTGCGCCGACTCGACGACGAGCGGATGGTGCCGCGCACGGCGGTCGCGGAGCGGATCGCCGCGGTGGTCGGCGCGGGCGGCGTGGCCGTCGTGGCCGCCGAGGCCGGGACCGGCAAGCGCGTGCTGGCACGGCAGGTGCTGGAGCGGCTCGCCGACGTCGACGTCACGCTCCACGACGCCGATCGCTGCGACGCCGACGGGCTCGTGGCGTTGGGCCGGACGCTCGCGACGCGCGCCACCGGCACCGGTGCCATCGTCGTCGCGCGCCACGACCCCGGTCTGTGTCTGCACGAGCTCGGCGCGACCGGACCGGTCTTGGAGCTCGACGGCCAGGACCTCGCATGGTCGGAGGCCGAGGTGGCCGAGGGCCTGGAGCGGTGGGGCCTGCTCGGCGATGCCGAGCACTTGGTGACGATGACCGAAGGGTGGTGCGCCGCGGTCCGCCTCGGCGCCTTCGCCGGCGAACATGCGCTGGCGCCGACGTCGGCGCCGCTGGCCGACTACCTCTTCGCCGACGCGTTGCGCGGCGTGCCGCCGGAGCTCTGTGACGCGGTGCTGCGCCTGTCGTTCGCCGACGCCTTCGAGGCCGGCGACGTGGCCGCGTTCATGGGGGACGGCACCGACGGCGATCAGACGCTCGCCGCGCTGAGCCGCTGGCGTCTGTTCCTGCGCCCGGCGGAGGCGGACGGGACCGGCACCTGGCGCGTGCATCGCCTGGTCGCCGCGGTGGCCCGTCGCCGGCTGGCGATCGAGGATCCGGCGGCCGCCCGCCGCCTGCGCGCCCGCGGGCCGATCCGCGCGATCGATCCGAGCGCCGCGGTCGACGCCGCGGTGGCCGACCCCGCGCTCGCCTCCCACGCCTGGGAGTTACTGCTCGACGGCCGGCTCACTCGCCCGTCGCCGGCCGCGTTGGAGCTGGCGCACCGCGGCTCCGCTCCGGCGCGCCTGGCCGCGGCGCTGGGTCTGCTGGCCGCGGGCGACGCGCGCCTCGCGGCGCCGCTGCTCGCGCCGCGGGTGGCGTCCGACGAGCGCGGCCGGCGCGATCCCGTCCGCCGGCTCGCACAGCTCATGGTCGCCCGGCTGGACGGCGATCGCAGCGCCGTCGACGAGCGGGCGCAGGCGCTCAACGAGCTGCCCGGCGTCGACGTCGGCCTGCGCGCGATGGCCGAGGTCGAGCGCGGCATCCTCGCGCACGACCTCGGCAAGTTCGTCGCGGGCGAGCGCCATCTCGCCATCGGCGCGGGCCTCGCCGACCACGCGGGCCGGCCGGCGGTGCGTGCGCGGGCCCAAGGCGCGCTGGCGCTCTGCTGCATCGGCTTCAGCCGCCTGCGCGAGTCCGCCCGCCATGCCGAGAGCGCGCTCGTCGAGCCGGCGGCAGGCTTTCCCGACGGCCGCGTCCGCGCGCACTTGGCGCTGGCGCTTTGCGCCTACCTGCGCGACGAGCTGACCTCGGCGGGCGAGCTGATGCTGCAGACGCGACAGCTCGCGGCGGCGACCCGCGACGACTCGCTCTGGGGCCTGGTCCTGCTCTACGACACGCTCGTCGCCGAGGCCCTCGGCGACTACGACCGCGCGCGCTTCACGCTGGCCGAGGCGCGGGCGGCGACCCGGCATCCGGTCGTCCGGGTCCGCTGGCCGCTGCTGGACTTCGTCCACGTGCGGCTGTTGGACCACGTGGGGCGCAGCGACGAGGCGGCCCGCCTCTCCGCCGCGCTGCCGCGCACATTGGAGACCGATCTCGCGCATGCGCGCGGGTTGCTGGCCCAGCAGCGGCCGAGCGATGCCATGGCCGTGCTCGCACCGTGGACCGCTCACGCGGGCACCGACTCCTCGCTGTCCGGGCGCGTCAGCTGGCACCTGGTGACCTTCGCGTTGGCGGCCGTCGCGGCCCAGGACGACGAGGCGGCGCACGTCGCCCTCGAGCGTGCGCTGGACCTCGCGGCGCCCGAGCTGCTGCGCCGGCCGTTCGCCGAGGAGCGCGCGCGCCTGCGCCCGCTCCTGGAGCGCCACGGCGCCGGCGCCACCAAGCACGGCGCCTTCGTGCGGGAGCTTCTTGAACGCGGCGGTTCGCTCGAACACGCAGCAACCTCGGACGCACAGCTGCGCGAACCGCTGACCGACCGTGAGCGCATGGTCCTGGGCTACCTGCCGTCGACGATGACCGCCGCCGAGATCGCCACGGCGCTGACGGTCTCCGAGGCGACAGTACGCACCCATTTGCGCCACATCTACGACAAACTTGGCGCGCACGGTCGCCGTGATGCGGTCAGCCGGGCTCGAGCGGTGGGCCTGCTTGCACAAGATGGTGCCCCAAGCCGCGACAGATAGATATCTGACACCTAGTTTCCGGACCGAGGATCATCGGTCTCCGATGATGCGCTGCGCTGCGGGGCGTGACTGAATGCCACCAACATGGGGCAGCGTCTCAAGCCAAGCCCTCGTGGCGAGACAGCCGGATCGCGCGGCGGGCGCTCGACGACCCGGCGCCGCGCTGATCGCGATCCGGCCCCTCGTCGTGGCGCGATCGTGCGCCCACGGCTGCTCGCCGCGTTGGACGCCGGCGGTGATGCCCGACTGACGCTGGTCACGGGACCGGCCGGCAGCGGCAAGACGGTGCTGCTCGCGACCTGGGCGGCCGCGTGCGGCCCGCAGACGACCCTGATCTCCCTCGACGCCGGCGATCGCACGGTCGCCGGGCTCTGGGGCAAGCTCTCCCAGGCGCTCCCGACGGCCCGACGGCGCGCGGCCCGTCCGTCGCCGGCCACGCCCGAGGCGCTCGTCGAGCGGCTCCTGGAGATCACGACGGCAGGCGGCGTCGGACCGGCGCAGACGCTGATCTTCGACGACGTCCATCTCGCCGACAGCCCGGCCACGCGCGCGTCGCTGACCGCCCTGCTCCACGCCGAGTCCGCCCCACGTCTGGTGATCAGCAGCCGGATCGATCCCGCGCTCGCCCTGCAGCGGTTGCGCCTGGCGGGCTCGCTCACCGAGATCCGCGGGCCCGATCTGGCCTTCACGCCCGACGAGGCCCGCGCGGTGCTCGCCGGCGACGGGATCGCGCTCTCACCCCCGATGCTCCACCGGCTGTGGACGCGGACCGAGGGCTGGGCCGCCGGCCTGCGCCTGGCGGCGCTCTCGCTGACGGGCCACGCCGACCCCGATGCGTTCGTGGAGGACTTCGCGGGCGACGACCGCGCGGTGGTCGCCTATCTCATCGAAGAGGTCCTGGAGCGCCAGAGCGAGCAGGCGCGCGAGCTGCTGCTGGCCACCGCGGTGGTCGACCAGGTCAGCGCGCCGCTGGCCAACGCGCTGACCGGGAACGGCGACGCGGTCGGGATCCTCGACGACCTGCTGCACGCCAACGCGTTCCTGGTGCCGCTCGACCGGCGCGGCGAGTGGTTTCGCTACCACGCGCTCTTCGCCGATCTCCTGCGCTCCCAGCTCGCGCGTCGCGGGCCCGCGGCCGTCGCCCGTCAACACCGGCGCGCCGCCCGGTGGTTCGTGGAGCAGGACCGCCCGCTGGACGCGCTCGCCCACTCGGTCAGCGCGCAGGACTGGGACGGCGCGACCGCGATCCTGGCCGACCGCTGGCTGGAGCTGCGCGACGCCGACGGCGGAGCGACGCTCGATCGCGTCCTCGCGGCCTTCCCGCCCGAGGCGATCGACGCGCGCCCCGAGGCGGCGCTGGTGGCGGCGCTGCGCTGCCTGGACCATGGCGAGTCCGGTCGCGCGGACGCGCACCTGCAGGCCGCCGGCCGCCTGCGCCATCGGCTCTCGGGCAGTCGCCGCGCGGTCTTCACCCACGGCCTCTCCCTGGTGCGTCTGCTGCGCGCCGGCCGCGACGGCGACGTCGCGGGCGCGGTGCACGAGTTGCCGGTGGTCGTCACGTTCGGTCACGAGGACTCGCCGCGCTCGCGCGAGGCGGTCGCCCTCGCGCACCTGGAGGTCGGCCGGCTGGAGGCGGCCGACGGCGTCGACGGCGCCGAGCAGCGGTTGCGCCGCGCCGAGCGGCTGGCCGCCGGCAGCACGCGGCCCGAGCTCGCGCTGGAGGCCCACGCCCAGCGCGCCTGGCTCTACGCGCTCGACGGGGAGCTGCGTGCCGCGCGGCTGGCCGCCGAGGCCGCGCTGACCCACGCGGGGCTACACGCGCCGCCGACGTCGGGGCTCCTGGCCGGCGCGCTGGTCGCGGCCCAGGCGGGCGACCTGCGCCACGCCGCCGAGCAGGTCCGCGCCGCGCGCGCGGAGCCGGCGGACGGGACCGTCGAGCCCGGCCGGCTGCGGCGCCTGGAGGTCGCGTTCGTCGACGCCCGTCTCGCCCAGGCCGGGGGTCGCGCCGAGGCCGAGCCGGCCTGCGACCAGCTACGTGCCGCGCTGGCCGGCTGGACGCCGCCGCGACGCCTGGGTGACGAGGCCCACGCCGTGGTCGCCGAGCTGCTGGTGGCGCTCGGGCGCGCCGAGGAGGCGCTGGCCGAGTTGACCGAGCTGCCGGATCGGCGCAGCGGCGGCGCGCTGGGCGTGGCACGGGTCGCCGCCCTGCTCGCGCTCGATCACGAGCGAGCAGGCGCTGACCGAAGGCGAAGGCATCACCGCCTGCCGGCGACTCTCCCTTCCCACGGCCGTCGCCGCCGCCGCGCTGACCGCCGCGGCGGCCGAGTCCGAGGGCGACCGCGGCCGCGCGCAGCGCTACGCCGAGCGCGCGCTCGACCTCGCCGAGCCCGAAGGCGTGCGCCTGCCGCTCGCCGCTGCGCTGGGCGATCTCGACCCCGTCCTGCATCGGCTGCTGCGCTTCGGCACGGCGCATCGCTCATTGATCGGTGAAGTGATGGAACTGGCCCGCTCGGGGACCGCGCCGTCGCCCGCCGACGTCACCCCGCTCGGCGAGCCGCTGAGCGACCGCGAGGTGGCGGTGCTGCGCTATCTGCCGACGCTGCTCTCCTCGACTGAGATCGCCGGTGAGCTGTTCGTCAGCGTCAACACCGTCAAGAGCCACCTCAAGGGCGTCTATCGCAAGCTCGGCGTCGGCAACCGACGCGAGGCCGTCGAGCGCGCCCGCGACCTCGGGCTGATCGCGGTCAGTGGCCTCAGCGTGGAGCGCCGCTCTCCGGCGTCTTCACCGCCCGCCCCGAACGCGGGCTGAGCCGCCGCGCCTCCAGGAGCTCGCATCCAAGCTCCTGGAGGCGGGCGAGCACCCCGCGCAGCTCGGCTTGGTCGGCGACGTGCCCGCGCAGCACCGTCTCGGTTGGTGCGAAGGCCCGCAGCGCGTCGGCGAGCTCGGCGGCGACCGCGTCGCTCAGCGCGCCGCGGATCCGGATCTCGTAGAGGTCATCCACCCGGCTCGACCTGCCGCACGTCGATGAGCTCGAGGCCGCGATCCGACAAGCGGTCGAGCAGCTCGCGCAATGCGGCGGCGCCCTCGACGTCGCTGCGCAGCACGGTGATCGCCGGCCGCTCGTGTGCCTCGAGCCCTTCGAGATCGGCGAGGAGGGCGTCGCTGACATGGCCCTTGACGCTGATCTCGTATGCCGTCATCCGACGATGGTGCAAGCGCGGCGGAGGAGGCGGCGTCACCCAGCGCGGGTGAACCGCGCTCACCCCGGCGCGGGCGACGCTCTCGCCGTGCTGTCGCGCGTACTGCTGAGCCTGGCCTGCCTGGTCGCCGTCGTCGCGGCGCTCGGCGCCTGGGCCGACCGCCAACTGCTGAACACCGACCAGTGGGTCACCACGAGCGGCACGCTGCTGCGCGATCCGGCGATCCAGGACGCGACCGCGGCCTACCTCTCCGACCAGCTCGTCGACGCGCCGGAGGTCACGGCGAAGCTGCGCGAGGGGCTGCCGCCGCGGCTGGCGCCGCTGGCCGGACCGCTGACGGCGGGCGTCGGCGAGCTGGCCGACCGCACCGCCAAGCGCGTGATCGCCTCCGGGGCCTTCGGCAAGGTCTGGGACGAGACCAACCGCCGGGCGCACGAGCAACTGCTGGCGGTCATCAACGGCGACAGCGGCGTGCTGGCCTCGCGCGGCGTCATCCTCGACCTGCGCCCGGAGCTGGGCGTGCTGGCCGAGCGCATCGGGGTCGCCCCGGGGCAGACCGGCGACAAGGGCCGCGTGCGGATCCTGCGCGGCGACACGCTGGACTCGGCGCAGAAGGCGGTCAAGCTGCTGCGCAGCGTGCGCTGGGGCAGCCTGGCGTTGTTGGTGATCTTGCTCGTGGCCGGCGTCGCCGTCGCCCGCAACCGGGCGCGCGCGCTCGGCGGCGCCGGCGCGGCGCTGATCGTCGCCGGCCTGTTGATCCTCGTCCTGCGGCGGGTCGCAGGCACCTCCGTCGTCGACCAGGTCTCCGAGCACGGCGCGGGCCGGCCGGCCGCCGAGGCGACGTGGCGGATCGCGACCTCGCTGCTGGCCGACATCGCGGTGACCGGGATCGTCCTCGGCCTCGTCCTCGCGGCGGGCGCGTGGCTGGCCGGCGGCACGGGCTGGGCGCGCGCGACGCGGCGCTTCACCGCGCCCGTCCTGATCGACCATCCCGAGGTGGCCTTCGCCGTCGTCGTCGCGCTGCTGGCGCTGCTGCTGCTGGGCGGCCTGCTGCCCACCGTCGGCGGCGGCTGGGCCGTGCTGGTCTATCTCGCCGGCGCGGCCGCGGGCGTCTGGGCCTTGCGCCGGACCGCGGAGCACGAGCGCATCACCCCCGCCGGGTGACGGCGCATCACCCCGCGCGCGCCGAGCATCAGGGCCCGAAAGCCAACGACGAATCGGAGCATCACCGTGAGCAACCTGATTGCCATCGCCTACCCGGACCGCGCCACCGCCGAGCGGGTTGCCGCCAACCTCGACGAGGCGCGCAAGGGCCATCTGGTCGACCTCGACGACCTCGTCCTGGTCGAGCGCCGCGACGACGGCAAGATCAAGCTCCACCAGCCGTCGATGGCCGCCACCGGCGCGCTCGGGGGCGCGGCCTGGGGCGGGCTCATCGGCCTGCTCTTCCTGGTGCCGTTCTTCGGCATGGCGATCGGCGCCGCGACGGGCGCGGCCGCCGGCGCGATGAGCGACGCCGGCGTCGACGACAAGTTCATGAAGGAGCTCGGCGAGCAACTGCAGTCGGGAAGCGTGGCGGTCGTCGCGCTCGTGCGCAACGCCAACATGGACAAGTTGCTGGCCGACGTGAAGATCCCGGGCACGATCATCCACTCCTCGCTGGACGAGGAGAGCGAGAAGGCGCTGGGCGAGGCCCTCGCGAAGGCGGGCGCCCCGTCAGCGCCCTGATCCGGGAGCTCATCGCCGGCGTCCAGCGCATCGTCGAGCGCCTGCTGGCGATCGAGATCGTCGACAAGTCGCTGGTCGTCGGCGCCCAGGCGTTCAGCGCGCTGATCCCGCTGCTGATCGTCCTGGCGTCGCTGAGCTCGCGCGACGGCACCTCGTTCGCCGACGCGATCGTCAAGCGCTTCAACTTGTCGGGCGACAGCGCCGACGCCGTACACACGGCCTTCGCCGCACCCGCGTCGGGCAGCACGGTCACGATCGCCGGCATCCTGCTGGTCGTCTTCTCGGCGCTGAGCTTCAGCCGGACGCTGCAGCGGGTCTTCGAGCTCACCTGGAACCTCCCGCGGCGGGGGATGCGGGGGACGCTGGCGGGCCTGCGCTGGCTCGGGCTGGTGGTCGTCTACTGCGCGTTGCACCCGCTGTTGGGCGGCTCGCTGCATGGCCTGATCGGTGTGGTGCTCTCACTCACGGGCGCGTTCGTGCTCTGGCTGCTGACGCCGTATCTGCTGCTCGACGGTCGTGTGCCGTGGCGTCGGCTGGTGCCGCAGGCCGCGCTGTGTGCCGTCGGGATGACGGTCCTCGGGGTGGGCTTCGCCATCTACATCCCGCGCGCGATGAGCAGCTCCGCGGCGGAGTTCGGCGCGATCGGCGTCGCCTTCACGCTGCTGAGCGCGCTGTGGGCCGGCGGCTTCGTCGTGGTCGGCGCCGCGGCGATCGGCTCGCTGGACTGGCGCCCTTCAGCGACCGAGACCGCTACGGAGCCGTGAGCGCGTCGTCACCGTCGGGCAGCGGCGTCGCCGCGGTGTCGGGGTCGACCGTGCGCAGCGCCTCCATCCGGGTCCGCCGCGGCGCGCCCGCCTCGCGGATGATGATCTTGATCATCGCCGCGAACGGCACGGCGAGGATCGCGCCGACGACGCCGAGCAGCGAGCCGGCGATCAGCACGGCGACGATCGTCGTGAAGGGCGACAGCTCGACCGCCCGCCGGTAGACGATCGGGTAGACGACGTAGTTCTCGATCTGCTGGTAGACCAGCTGGATCACGAGCATCACGATCGCCGC
Source organism: uncultured Conexibacteraceae bacterium (assembly GCA_963731005.1). GTDB lineage: Bacteria > Actinomycetota > Thermoleophilia > Solirubrobacterales > Solirubrobacteraceae > Baekduia. The sequence continues at coordinate 1,419,585 of CAVSTZ010000002.1, forward strand.
CGGTGTGCAGACCGTCAGCGCGACCGCGACGAGGATGACCGCCGCGACCGTCGCGCCGACCTGCGGGATCAGGTCCAGCAACCCGGTGATGACGGCCAAGCACGATCGGGAACGGCAGACCGAGCGCCCACGCCGACAGGCCGGCGACCAGTCGCCGCCACGCACGAGATCGCCACGTTGCCGATCAGCGAGGTGGAGACCGCGCGGATGCGACTCCTCGAGCACCGGATGCCAGCGCCGCTCGACGGCCGGCGGCGCGAAGCCGAACAGCCAGTCGGTGATCGTCGGGCGCTCCATCAGCAGGAACAGCGCCAGGAACGTCAGCGTGACGAGCGAGAGGATCGAGCCGAACACGCCGCCGGCGATGCCGAGGATCGCCGTCGCCGCCTCCGGCAGCCCGGCGGCGAGGTCCTTGAGCGCGTTGCGGATGGTGTCGTCGGCGCCTGCGGTGTTGATGAGCTGCTGGAAGCCGTCGGTGTGCGTGAGCTCGTCCCAGTAGGTCGGGAGTTGCTGCACGAAGTCGATGATCTGGTCCCACAGCGGGCCGGCGGTGACCAAGACGATGACGAAGACCGCGACGAAGAGGCCGGCGAACGTCGCCAGCGCGGCGCGGCCCCGAGGCCAGCCGCGGGCGACCAGCGCGGTCACCGGCGGGTCGAGGCCGAGCGCGAGCACGCGCCGCGACGAAGATCGACAGCAGCGTGCCCGCCGAGAAGATCGCCAGGGCCACGACCCCGGCGAACACGGCAACGGTCACCAGCGTGCGCAGCGGGATGACGATCGCGACAGGCTTGGGTCCGGGCCGCAAAGCACTGCCATCCTGCGCGCCGCCGGGGTGACGGCCGCTCACCCGCGCGGGGTGGTCCCACTGCCGAGCTCCAGCACGCCGCCGGGGGCCATCGCGGCGACGCGGACGTCGAGCGTGCGCGTGCGGTCCAGGAACTCGTCGATCGGGTCGACGAGCGCCCGGCGGTGGCGCGTGCCGATCGGCAGGAAGGTCCCCCAGTGGATGGGGACGACGATGCGCGGCGCCAGCAGCGAGACGGCGCGCGCGGCGGCCGCCGGATCGAGGTGGCCGGCGCCGAGCGACGGGCCCCAGCCCCAGATCGGCAGCAGCGCGACGTCCAGCGGTGGGTCGGCGAGACGGGCCATCCCGGCGAACAGGTCGGTGTCGCCGGCGAAGTAGATCCGCTGCGGCCCCTCGATCAGGTAGCCGAGCGCCGCGACCGGGTGGCCGAGCGGATGGCGACGGCCGTCGTGGTGGGCGGCGACGGCCCGCACCGTGACCTGCGGGCTCAGCGCGACGGCGTCGCCGACGGCCAGCTCGTGGGTGGCGCGGATGCCGAGCCGGCGCAGGGCGGCCGCGGTGCCTGTCGGTGCGACCACGCGCGCGCCGCGGCCCAGCGCGCGCAGCGAGGCGCCGTCGGCGTGGTCGCGATGCAAGTGCGATAACAACACCACGTCCACGTCGGTGGGCACCACGGGCGCGGCGACGTGACGGCGCAGGTGCGCCACGCGCATCCCGAAGACCGGGTCGGTCAGGAGGCGGAGGCCGGCGAGGTCGAGGAGGACGGTCGCGTGGCCGAGCCAGGTGAGGCGGTCGGGACGGATGCGGGCTCCTGCGCGTCGAAGGCGGTGTGGCCGAGCGTCGCCAGCCAGCCGCGCAGCACGCGGTGCACGTGCGCGGCGCCGACGATCTCCTGCTCGGGCACGGGCAGCGTGGCCGGGGCCAAGATGAAGGGGAACGACTGCGGACCGCCGAGCCCGCCGTGGGATCCGACCAGCTCCTCGAAGGCCGCGACCTCCTCGGTCTGGGGCCAGTAGGTGCTGTTGACCATGATGTCGGGGCAGTGGGCAAAGCGCGCGGTGCGCGCGACGTGGGCGGCGGCGCGCGGGCCGAACGGCGCCAGTGGATCGGCGCCGGTGACGGTGCCGTCGTCGAGCTGGTGCTCGCCGTCCGCGCCGAGCACCAGGTCGCCGCGATCGTCGTCGCGCACGAGGACGAAGCCGATGCCCGGATGGGTGAGCAGCGAGGACAGCAGCGCCGGGTAGTGGGTGTCGATGGTCGCGCGGCTGACGCGGCCGGGTAGGCGGGGGAACGAGACGAGGCCCAGGCAGCCCGAGGCCATGACGACGATCTCGGGGAGCTGTTGCTCGTCGGGCGCCGTCGTCTCCTCGACCTCCGCGCGTCGTCCGGAGAGCGTGCGAACCGCGCGCGCCGGCGCGCTGTCGCCCGTCGCCGCCTCGGTCAGCGCGGCCTTGAGCTGCCCGCCGGCCTCGTCGCTGTCGCCCGTCGACGCCATGCCGATCGCCTTGGGCTCGGCGTCGCACGCCTCGCGCACGAGCGCCTCCAGCGTGATGTCGTACCGGTCGGCGAACGTCGCGCCCTGGGTCTGGCCGTGGTCGGAGAGGACGATCAGCTCGTAGGGGCGCGGCCCGGCGGCGACCGCGTGGGCGATGCGCGCGATGCGACGGTCGACGCGGCGCAGCACCGACAGCGCGTCGGCACGCTCGATCCCGGAATGGTGAGCGACCTCGTCGTAGGCGAGAAAGGTCGTGTAGACCGTCGGCCGACCCGCCTGGATGTCGCCGATGACCGCCTCGACCTGGAGGTCGAGCTGGATCGCGGTCGCGAAGGCGCGCAGCGGCGCGTAGCTCAGATGGCGCGGGACGCGCGGGCGCTCGTCGCGACGACGCTGGCCGAGCGCCGCCCAGATCTCGGTCGCGATGTCGCCGAACGTCAGCAGCAGCGTGCGGGCGACGTTGAACGGGCTGGCGAAGTAGGTGTAGTAGTCGGCGCCGAGCTTGCCGCGGCGCACGTCGAGCACCGTGCTCATGGTCAGCAGCGAGTGCGGGGCGTCACCGGAGAGGATGTTGGCGCGGCTGGCGCCGTCGTCGTGCAGCAGCCCGCGGCCGTCGGAGATCCGCCGCTCCAGCTCGGCCGCGTCGCGCGGGTGGTTGGTGACGATCGGCCCGCCGCGCTCCTTCTCCCACCAGCGGAAGGCCGGCATGTCCTCGTTGTCGCCGTGCAGGATCCCGGCCTGGCAGGCGCCGGTCTGTGACGACCAGTCGGTCTCCCAGCGGGTCAGCACGTGACCGCCGTCGGCGATCCAGCTCGCCAGCGTCGGGACGTGGCCGTCGCGCACCGCGCGTTGCAGGACCTCGTGGGCGAGGCCGTCGATCTCCAAGAAGATCACGCCGGGGACGGTGCTGCGGATCGGGTCCGACGGGCGCGAGCGGCGCTGGGCCATGTGTGAGGCGAAGCGCGCGTCGTCGTCGATCGAGAGCGCCGCGGCGACGAGCGTCGAGAGCGCCGTGATCGCCAGCGTCACGATGATCGCCGTGCCGAGGTTGTCGATCGTCATGGCGGGCACGATCGCCGCGACCAGCAGCAGCATCGCGCCGTTGAGCACCAGCGCCGCGCCGCCGATCGTCAGCACCGTCAGCGGCAGCGCGATGCGCGCGAGGATCGGCCACAACAGCCCGTTGAGCAGGCCCGAGATCGCGGCGGCGGCGAGCGCCGGGCCCACCCCACCGACATCGAACCCGGGCACGATCGGGCTGAGCAACAGCAGCGCGCCGGCGGCGGTGACCACCGACACCGCCGCCCGCAGGCCGAGGATCTGGCGCATTGCGAGGAGGTTGTCGGCCGCCGGGGCGACCACGGCTCACCCGTCGCGGGTGATCCGCAGACCGGCGGCGCGGCAGCGGCGCAGGAGGTCGTCGACGTAGCCGTGGGCATCGGCCGCCGCGTCGTCGAGCTCTCCGGCACGAACGGTGTCGAAGGCGGCCGCGCGCATCGGCCCGTGATTGGTCGGCTCGAGGAAGTCGCGGGCCAGATCGGTGAGGGCGCGGCCGACGATCGCGCCATGTTGGGTGCAATGGCCGACCAGGCGCCCGACGATGTCGTCCATGTCGTTCCAGCCGCGCAGGACATAGACGAGATCGAAGGCGTCCTTCGGCTCGCCGCGCTGTGCGAAGGCCAGGGCCTTGAGCACAGTGAATGTGGCGGGCCCGCAGACGGGGATGTCGCGCGTGACGCGCTCGCCCGCGAACGTGTGGCCCTCGAGCGTGATGATCTCGCGCTCGTCGTCGGCGAGCTCGATGCCAGGGATGATGAGCGCGCCGAAGTCGCCTTCGAGGTTCTGGACCTTCGCCGCCGGCGGGCCGTCGGGGATCGGTGCCATCAGGAAGTCGACGGTGACCTTCGTGCCGGCGTAGGCCCAGGTCTGGACTTGCGTGTTGCCCTTGGCGTTCTTGATGGCCTTGAATCCCTCGGCCCGCAGGCGTGTGCTGATGGCCTGGTAGCCGTTGCCGTCCAGCACTGCCACGGCGAGGCCGACGTCGAGGTCATTGGTGCCGGGGTGGACGACGTCGCGGGTGGTGCCGAGCGGATGGTCGATCAGCAGGCTCGGGACGAGCCCGCCGACGATGCACAACCCATCCATGTGCGCGCCGACGGTGACGGCGAACGTCAGGCAGGCCGAGATGACGTCGGCGAGGTCTTCAGGCGTGTAGCCGTCGCGGGTGCGTGGCTTGTTGGTGGTCATCTGCTCCAGAGCAGTTGTCGGTCGCGCAGGTGATCGGCGGCCTCGGCGGCGCGCTCGGGCAGGTGGCGGAGGTCGAGGTAGGTCTGGAAGGCCGAGACGACGGGGACGCCGTCGAGGGTCTGGGCGCCGAACATGACGCTCTCGTCGTCGGGCGCCAGGATCTGCACGTTGGCTCCGCGGTCGTTGCGCCGTAGCTCCAGATGATCGGTGGCCTCGGTGGGGTCGCCATCGACATAGATCGAGACGAGCCGGAACCGGGCGAAGGGATCCAGCAGCCAGGCAGCGGGCAGGCCGGTGACGGCGTGGTTGACATCGAAGCCGGTCAGCTTGGCGCTGAGCTCGCGGGCGAGCTCGATGCCGCTGCCGGAGTGGTGGCCGAGAATCGTCTCGTGACGGTCGAAGCGGTAGTCATTCGCCCAGGCGTCGAGGAGTAGGTCTGGGTCGGCGGGGCGGAGCTCGCCGCCGCGGTGGGCGAGGAGCTGCGCATCGCCGAGTCGGCGCACGACGCGCGAGATCCGGCCGTCGTCGAGTTGGGTGGCCGCGACGAGGTCTTTTTGTCGCCACCATCGCGCTGGATCGTTGAGCAGTGCACGCGTGACCCGCGAGCTCTTGGGAGCGAAGGGCGAGGATGGCCGGCCGCGGCTGGGGAAGGCGTTCGGATGTCCTTGGACCCGGACATACAGACCCTCGTCCCGGATGGCTGCATTGCCCGAGAGGTCGAGCCAATTGATGCCCCGTTCGGCTGCGGCCGCGGCACCGGCGGCGGTCATGTAGGGCACGACGAGGACGGCGGTCGCATTTGCCACGGCGGCGTAGTGCGCGAGCTGCTCGCCGACCGCGGCGACGACGCCGGGGGCGCTCGAGCTCTTGAGCTCGATCATCCAACGATGGCCTTGGTCGTCGGCGAAGGCCAGGCCGGCCCCACGGTTGGCGCCGTCGTGCGCGGCCCGGAAGCTCTCGGCGGGGCGGCCGAGCAGCTCGCCGAGATGCGCGGGCAGATCACGGCGGGCACGGCGTTCGAAGGCTTGAGCGGTCTCCTGCATAAAATTGTCTCCTGCCAGTCTCAGGCAGGAAAGCGATTATACGCAGGAAGGATGCTTGGCGTGTCAGATCCCGCGTCAGCCCGTCGCCGCGGCCTCGTCCAATTCCTTCTCGAACGCCTTGGCGTCGGTGTCGAGCTGCTTCTGGATGCGCTTGTTCGCGCGGCGCAGCTCGCGGTCGAGCGTCTCCTCGAGTTGGGAGCGGCCGACGATGACGAGGGCGGCCTCGCCCGCGTCGAGCGCCTCGCCGAGATCCTTGACGTCGCCGCGCGACATGCCGTGCCACAGGTGGCCGATGACGCCACCTGCCGCGCCCCCGACGATCGCGGTGCCGATGATCGACGGCGGGAAGAGGATGCCGACCAGGGCGCCGACGCCGATCCCGGTCCAGGCCCCGTGCTGGGTCGGCTTTTCGTGCTTGTGGACATGGACCTTGCCGTCGGCGTCCTTGGTGACGAGCGCCGCGTCATAGGTGCCCACGACGCCGGTGGCATGGAGCTCCTGGAGCACCTCGTAGTCCTGGCGGGCGTCCGCCTCGCTGTCATAGGCCGCGACGTAGAGGAAGACCGGTTCATCGGCCATGTCGTGCTCCTTGCTGAGGGGGTTCGTCGGGACAGCATCGGGCGCCGTCGAGCGATCCGTCCTCACTCCACAAGGGTGATCCGACGCGTCGCGACCGCCGGCCACGCTCATCCCTCGCGGGTGAGGATCGGTCACCCAGACGCTCGCGATCCTCCCGAGGGTCACCACGCCTAGAGGAGGTCTTCATGTCCACGCTCGACCCTGGTCTCCAGGAGCGCGAACCCCGACGCCAAGCGACCTACGACGAGCCGCAGGGTGCCGGCTGGTTGATGTTCGCGGGAATCATGCTGCTCATCGCCGGCGTGCTGAACGTCATCTACGGCATCGCCGCGATCGGCAACTCCAGCTTCTTCGTCAACGATCAGAAGTACATCCTCAGCGACCTCAACACGTGGGGCTGGGTCACGCTCGTCATCGGGGCGCTGCAGGTCGCCGCGGCGTTCTCGATCTGGGCCGGCAACCAGTTCGGCCGCTGGTTCGGGATCGCCACCGCCGCGATCAGTGCCATCGCCGCACTGCTCTCGATCCCCGCCTACCCCTTCTGGTCGCTGGCGATCTTCGCCATCGACATCCTCATCATCTACGGGCTCGCCGCCTACGGCGGACGGCACCGTCCCGTCTGAGCGAACCGCGCCCCGCGGGCGACATCCGCCGATTTCGCCTGCAAATCGATCAAAGAACGGCGTCAGCAGCCGAAGACCCGGGTGCTGAACGCCACGGGCTGTCCCGGGCGACCTATGGAAGGGAAACCCATGAAGCGCAAGCCGTTGAGCATCATCGCTGGACTCGTAGTCGTCGGTGCCATCGCCGCCGGCAGTGCGGCCTTCACCGCAAGCAACACGATCCCCGACACCGTGATGGGCTTCGGGACGTCGAACATCACCGGTGCGACGGCGTCGTCGCTGACCTACACGCGGTCGGCCGACGGGAGCCACATCACCGCGGCGACCCTGGTCTTCACCGGTGACATCCACAACCAGACCGTCGAGGCCGGCTTCAACGCCAACGCGCTGGACCTCTGCGCCGCCGGCACCGTCTCCGGCGGCGACACGACGGTCGTCTGCACGATGAGCACCCCGGAGCCGACCGCCGGCGCCACCACGTTCAACGTGGCGGTCAGCTAGGCGAGCCCCGCTCGCGGTTGGGGATGGTCCGCCACCACGGCGGGCCATCTCCTCGCACCGCGCGCAGCCGGGCGACCGAGAGCGAGCAGGAAACGTGCGACATCCGCGCACCCGCCTGATCACGGGCGCGACCGTCCTGCTGCTCGTCGTCGCGTGGCTGATCGCGGGCCCCGCGCAGCTCGGTGGAACGACGACCTATGTCACGACCCATGGCATCAGCATGCAACCGCGGTTGCACACCGGCGACCTCGCGCTGGTGCGATCGGCTGCCGACTATCGGGTCGGAGATGTCGTCGCCTACCGCAGCACCGTGCTTCACCAGGTCGTGCTGCACCGCATCATCGGCCGCGACGGCGACCGCTATGTCTTCAAGGGCGACAACAACACCTTCGTCGACCCGATCCACCCGCCCCGCGACGAGCTCATCGGCCGGATGTGGCTGCGCGTGCCGCGGGGCGGAGCGATCCTCTCGTGGCTGCGCATCCCCGCCATCGCCGCGCTGCTGTGCGGCACCTTCGCGCTGCTGTCGCTCTGGCCCGCGCGCCGACGACGGCGCCGCGGCGGTTCTCGGGGAGCGCCGTCGATGAGCGGTCGGTCGCTGCGGATGGTCAGCCCGAACGCGCAACTGCTCGTCACCGGCTGCGCGGTGGTCGCCGTCGCCTGCCTCGTCCTCGGCCTGCTGTCGTGGACGCGCTCGACGACCGATCCCGTCGCCGCCAAGGTCGCCTACACCCACAAGGTCCGGTTCTCCTATCGCGCCGACGCGCCCGCCGGCGCCGTCTACCCGAGCGGGACGGTGAAGACCGGCGACCCGATCTTCCTGCGGCTCGTGCGCCAGGTGCGGATCAAGGTCGCCTACCAGCTCGCCTCCACCGCCCAGCGCCGGATCACCGGGACCCAGCAGATCCTCCTGCGGCTGAGCAGCCCCACGGGCTGGAGCCGGACGATCCGCCTGCAGCCGTCGACGCCGTTTCGCGGCGCCGGCAGCAGCGCCTGGGTTGTGCTGGATCTCGATCAGCTCCAGGCGCTGATCAACCGCGTCGAGACGCTGACCGGCACGCCGGCGGGGTCGGCGTTCACGGTGAGCATCCTGCCGCGGCTGCACGTCAAGGGGACCCTGGCCGACGAGGCGCTCGACGACCGCTACAACCCGACGCTGAGCTTCCAGCTCGACCCGCTGCAGCTGCGGGCGGGCAGCGGTGGCTCCGCCGATGCCGCGACGGGCGGGACGTTCACCCAGAGTCAGTCGGGCAGCGTCGCCGCGACCGTCGCGACCCCCAACCACCTGCGCCTGGGCGGCCACCGCCTGCGCGTCGCGACCGCTCGTTGGATCGCGCTGATCGGCTATCTGCTCGCCATCGCCGTGGCGCTGCTCACCGCGATCCGCGAGCGCCGCCGGCCGCAGGATCTCTCGATGCAGATCCACGCCCGCTACGGCCACCTGATCGTCCCGATCGCCGCGATCATGCACACCCCCGACCAGCCGATCGTCGACGTCATGAGCATCGACGCGCTGGCCCAGGTCGCCGAGCGCTGCGAGCGCGTGATCCTGCACCACCACCGCATCGGCGCCGAGAGCTATCTGGTCGACGACGAGGGCACGCTGTATCGCTACCAGCCGCGGCCGGCCGTGCTGCGCGAGGTCGCGGCGGCGGCGGCGTAGGTCCGGAGCCGAGGTGGGCCTGCTCAACGCGGCCACATCGCGCCCAACAGGCCCACCCTCCCCGCGGCCGCCGCCGCCCCGCCGCCGTCCTCCTCCTCCTCGCGGGTGAGGCGTCAGATCTGCACCGGCGCGCCGGCGTGCGCCTGCCACTCGCGCTCGATCTGACGCATCATCGGCGGGTAGACAATGAGATGGCGGAACGGCTTGATCGCGGCCATGTAGGTGTTCCCCAGCAGTCCGTTGGGCTTCACATAGACGGCCATCTGGGCGTGGTGGCCGCCGGTCTCGTCCGGGACCCAGCTGAGGTGCATGACCCCGTGCATGGTCTTGTTGGCGACCTCGGCCGCCCACTCGTCATCGGTGATGTACAACGAGCTGAACGGGAGGTCGGCGAAGTTCGGGCCCGACGGGCCGTCGCGCAGATCCTGGGGCAGTCGGTCGCGCAGCGTCGGCACGCGGGAGCCGATGCCGGTGTCCGGGTCGTCCCAGCCCAGCAGGCCGCCGACCTTCCAGCGGATCGCCCAGAGGACGCCGGCGACGCGGGACGGCCCCTGCGCCGGATCGCCCGCGGCGAAGGCCTCCACCACCAGCGGGAAGTCGTCCGGGCCGCCCGGCGTCGGCAGTGCCCACACGTCTTCCAGTCGAAAGTCCCTGGTGAGCTCATGGATCCGCCAGGGCCGGGAGGTGTGCGCGGTGTTCGGGAGTCTCATGCGTCGCCTACTTTCTATACGGTGCCGTATAGAAGAGCCTAGTCGTCACTATGCGACGGTGTCAACGACGGTCGGAGAGGAGGAGGTCGAGAAGCGATGCCCGCGACCCGCACGCTGCGCAGCGGATGGATCGACGAGGGCCTGCGAGCCTTCGGCGCCGGCGGCCCGGACGCCGTTCGGATCGAGCTGCTGGCCAAGGCGCTCGGCGTCAGCAAGGGCGGCTTCTACTGGCACTTCGACAATCGCGGCGCCTTCCTCGACGAGCTGCTCGACGCGTGGGAGCGACAGAGCCTCGACGAGGTGATCGAGCGCGTCGAGTCCGAAGGCGGGGACGGCAGGGCCAGGCTGTGGCGCCTGTTCGCGCTCGCCTCCACCGCCGGCGAGCTCCTGAAGGTCGACCTCGCCGCTCGCGACTGGTCACGACGCGACGAGGCGGTCGCCGCCCGCCTGCGGCGCGTCGACAACCGCCGGATGGACTACCTGCGTTCGCTGTTCGGTGACTTCTGCTCAGGGGAAGACGAGATCGAAGCGCGCTGCCTGCTCGTCGTCTCGCTGTGGATCGGCAGCCACTTCATGGCCGCCGATCACGGAGCGCGCAGCCGTGCGGAGGTGTTGGAGCTGGCGCTGAGGCGGCTGTTGGCCTAGTCGCGCCCGCGCAGCCAGTGCAGGACCTCGCCCGCGTGGGCGTCGGGTGGGAAGATGGGGTAGAAGGCGTGCTCGATCGTGCCGGCGGTGATGATCAGCGTGAGGCGCTGGTAGCGCGTCGCACCGCCGGCCTCGAAGGTCGGGAGTCGCAGCCGGTCGGCGAGCTGCAGCGACGGGTCGGAGAGGAGCGGGAACGGCAGGTGCAGTCGTGTGGCCGCTTCGGCCTGCTCCTCGGTGCTCTGGCTGGAGAGCCCGTAGACGGCGGTGGCGCCGGCGGCGAGCAGGTCGGCGTGGTGGTCGCGGAAGGCGCAGGCCTCGGGCGTGCAGCCGCGCGCGCCGGGGATCGTGTCCCAGCCGTCGGGCAGCGGCTCGCCCGGTCGGCCGGTCATCGGGTACAGGTAGAGGACGGTGCGGCCGGCGCCCAGCTCGTCCAGGCGCACGGTGGTGCCGGCGGTGCTGAGCAGCGCGACGGCCGGCATCGCGAGCGTCGGCAGATGGCGCGCGGCGCCGTCGTCCTGGGGCACGGGAAGGTCGGCGGGGAGTTGGGTGGGGTCGGTCATGGGCAGTTGAGGTCCTAGCAGACGGGCGGTGGTGGTTGTGCTTGGATCCAGGGCATGGGCGACGCGCGACAGGCGCCGGCGGGCGACTTCGACTACGAGGCGCACGGCGACGGCTACATCGTGCGTCGGCAGCCCGATCGGCGGATCGCGGCGATGGTCCATGCCGCCCTCGGCGACGCGCGGACGGTCATCAACGTCGGTGCCGGCGCCGGCTCCTACGAGCCGGTCGATCGGTACGTGGTCGCCGTCGAGCCGTCGGCGGCGATGCGGGTCCAGCGACCCCTTCATCTTGCTCCGGCGCTCGACGCGACGGCCGAGCGCCTGCCGTTCGACGACAACAGCTTCGACGCCGCGATGGCGATGATCACCATCCACCAGTGGAGCGATGTCGACCGTGGCCTGCGCGAGCTGCGCCGGGTCAGTCGCGGCCCGGTGGCGATCCTCACCTTCGACGCCGAGGCGCTGCTCGACTTCTGGCTCAACGAGTACGTGCCCGAGGTCGTCGCCACCGAGCGCGTGCGGTTTCCCGCGATCGATCATGTCGTGGCGGTGCTCGGCGGCGACGTCGAGGTCCTCGACGTCCCGATCCCGATCGACTGCAGCGACGGGTTCGGTGAGGCCTACTACGCGCGGCCCGAGGCGTTCCTGGAGCCCGACGTCCGCGCTGCGCAGTCGGGCTGGGTCCTGACCGATCCCGAGGCGGTCGACCGGGGCGTCGCCGAGCTGGCCGAGGAGCTGGCCTCAGGGCGCTGGGACGAGCGCCACGGTCATCTGCGCAGCCAACCCGAGCGGGTCGGCGCGGTGCGGCTGATCGTCGCTCGGTAGCCCTTCAGCCGGTCACGGATGCTCGGCCGCGAGCGCGGCGAAATGGTCGCCGCGCTCCTCGAAGTTGCGGTAGGTGTTGTAGCTCGGCGCGGCGGGAGAGAGCAGCACGACCGCGCCCTGGGGAGCGACCGCGCGCGCCTGGCGAACGGCGGCGATGAGATCGTGCACCTCAATCGCCTCACCTTCGCGCGATCCTGCGTCGCGAGCGGCGGCGACGAGGCGGCTCCCGGTGGTGGGCAGCCCGAGCACGATCACCCCGCGCTGGGCCACGAGGCGGCCGAGCTCGCGGTAGTCCTGGTCGCGCTCCTGGCCGCCGGCGACCAGGACGACAGGACGGCCCTCGAAGGCATCGAGCGCCGCGATCGCGGACTCGGGCGTCGTCGAGATGCTGTCGTCGACCCACTCGAAACCGCCCCCGTGGCCGACCGTCTGGAGCCGATGCGGCAGCGCTTGCACCGCAGCGATCCCCTCCGGGAGCTCGGGGCGTCGCAAGCCCGCCGCGTCGATGGCCGCCAGCGCGGCGCACAAATTGAGGGCGTTGTGACGACCGGGCAACGGCAACGCCTCGCGAGGAAGGTGCACGCCGTCGGGGTTGCGGATGCCGTCCGGGGCGACGTGCCAGCCGTCCGGGACGCCGAAGCGCAGCGTCGTGGCGCCGGCGCAGCGTCCTTCCCACTCCGACGGGAGCACGCAGGCCTCCACGCCCGGAAGCGAGGTCAGGCGCGATTTGTCACGCCGGTAGTTGCTCTCGGTCAAATGCCAGTCGGTGTGCTCTTTGTAGAGGTTGGTCACCACGGCGATCGCGGTGCCGGTGACCATGTCGGCGACCTGGTAGCTCGACAGCTCGACGACGGCCCACTCCGAGGCCGGCAGGTCGAGCAGGTCCAGCGCAGGCCGGCCGATGTTGCCCGCCAGCTGCGCCCGATACCCGGCGGCGGTGAGCAGGTGATGGATGAGCGTCGCGGTCGTGCTCTTGCCCTTGGTGCCGGTCACGCCGATCAGCTTGCGGCCGTCGCGCTCGGCGATCCACAGCGCGGTCGCGGTCGTGACGGGCAGGCCCATCGCGGTCAGCGCGCGCAGCTCGGGTCGGTAGATCGAGACGCCGGGTGAGCGGATCAGGACGTCGCACCCGGCGACCGCGTCGACGGCGCCATCGGCACCGACCACGATCGCGTCGGCGCTGATGGCGTCGGTCCCGTCATCGGCCAGGTCTTCGCGGACGATCACCGCGATGCGCGTCGCCGGCAAGCGCGACCGGACGTGCTCGGCCAACGACCGGATCTCGCGGCCGAGGCCCCAGACCGCGACCGCCTTGCCGTCAAGCTCCGAGAAGCGCATGCACAGCGTCGCGAAGCTCGACGGGGACCGAGCGCTCGTCCTGCAGCGCCAAGGCGTCGGCGGGGTTGCCCTCGCCGGCGGCGAAGCGCGGCAGGACGTCGTCGGCGAGCCGCCGCACCACGCGATGGTCGCGCCAGCGCGGGTCCTCGGCGAGCAGGCGCACGGCGGCGACGCTCTCCTCGATCTCGCCGACACACTCGAACGGCTTGTGGCCGCCGGTCCCGGTCAGCAACGCGAAGCCCGGGTACTGCGCGTCCTCGTCGAGCATGTCCTTGCCGAAGATCGCGCGCAGCGCCTCGGGCGTCATGAACGGCGCGAGGATGAGGAAGACGAACCGGCACTTGTCGCAGTTCCCGCACCAGGAGGTCAGGCGCAGCGTCGGATCGAGCTTGAAGATGCGATTGCAGCTCGTGAAGGCGTCGTGGTACTGGGGCAGGCGCGCGAACGCGCGGGCGATTGCCAGCTCCGAGGCGGGACGCAGCACCGAGAAGATCGCCAGCCGCGGGGCCATCTCGGCGAGTGCGTCTTGCAGCAGGCGCTCGGCGCGCGCGCTCTTGCTGAACTGGTGGTTGACGTCGACGCCGTCGAACGGGGTGTTGCCGAAGGACGCCGAGCGCTCGTTGGCCAAGGCCACCGCGTCGAAGCCGTGCAGGGCGGCGACCAGCAACGCGACGCAACTGACGATCGCGGTCACCGGGATGTGGCCGTTGAGCGCGCCGCGCGCGTTGAGGTCGTTGACGAGTGGGTCGAGATGACGCGTGGTGCGCAAGCGTGAGAGTCCCGAGACCTCGGCCGTGCGCCTGATGGCCGCCGCGTCGCCGATCGAGAACAGCGACAGATCCACGCCGGAGCGACGGACGATCTCGATGGCCACCGCCGAGTCCTTGCCGCCGCCGACCGGGACGAGCACGCGCCGGAGGTCGTGCGCGGGCGCCGTGCGCGGCGTAGCCGACGGTGGGGCTCCGAACGACGGACGGGGGAGGGCCGGCAACGCGTTGACGACAGCGAACTCGCCGAGGCCCTCGGAGTACAGCGCTTCGAGCAGCGCGGCCGTCGCCGGCGGTGGCCCGGCGCCGTCGAACGTGACGGCCGGCGGCGCGGCCAGCTTGTAATAGCTGACGCCGGCGACCCAATGCAGCAGGGACAGGAGACCTTCGACGGCGTCGGTGTCGATGCCGTCCCAAGAGCTCGGCACGGGGAGCTCGAAACGCTCCTCGAAGGTGTGGACGCCGAGTGCGTAGCGCAGGCGGATCACGCCCTGGTGATCGATCGATCGGTCGCAGAACCCGAAGGTGTCGAAGTCAGCGGGCCGGAATTGCGGCGCGTCGGTGGCGTGAGCGGCGTCCATCACGCTCAAGAGGGTAGAGGGGCCTACGGCCGGCGGTCTTCCACCGGTGCGGGCCGCTCTGCCTTCCGGTGCGAGGCACCCGCACCCGCACCAGCACCAGCACCAGCGCCTCGCCGGTCAGCCGTAGTGTGCGCTGGCGGCCGAGGGGGCGTGCGCGTGAAGTCAGGAGCCGGGCATCAGCCCAGCAGCCGCGCCTTCTGGGTCGCGAACTCCGCGTCGGTGAGCACGCCCTGCTCCTTGAGGGCGGCGAGCTCCTTGAGCTGGGTCACGAGGTCGGGCGCCGCGGCGGCCGGCTCGGCCGGCGGCGGGGCATAGGCCTCCGGCTCGGCCGGCCCCTGGCGGGCCCAGCGCTCCTGCTGACGGCGCGACACGCCGTTGCTGACGGCGGTGGCGGTGCCGGCGATGACGGTGGTGCGGGCGATCCCGCGCAGCAATCCGGGCATTTCGGTGGCTCCTACTTGGATGCGGCTTCGAGCGCGTCGAGCGACGCGACGAGCGCTTGGACGGGAATGCGGCCGCTGGCGACCAACTGGCCGCCGGAGCGTCGCAGCGCGATCGCGACGGGGGCGGCCCAGCGGTTCTCCCAGACCAGGATCGCCGCCGCCGTGCCGGGCTCGAGCACCGCCGCGGCCTCGCGGAGATCCTCGTCGTCGACGACGCCCGACGACGCGCCCGCCAGGACGCCGAAGGCCGCCGCGGTGGGGCCGAGATCGTCGATGTCGAACGCGGTCACCGTGCCGTCTGGGGCCTTGCTGACGAACGCGACATCCAGGATCCGGATGATGCCCCGGTCGACCAGGTCGACCAGCAGCGGGACGACCTCGTCGCCCGCGGGCTCGGTCGGCCATTCCAAGACGATGTAGTCGATCGGGCCCATCTCGTCGAGCTGCTGCTCGCTCATGGCTGCTCCTCTCGGTCATGCGCCGGGATCGGCACCGCCCCATCTTCTGACGGTCGCGCCGCGGCGACCACACCCGCTGCGGGTGATCTTGCCCGCGCTTGGGCCAAGGTGCGCGGGCGGCGCGGCTCGTCGGCCGCAGGAGAATGCCGACAATTCCCACTGGATTGGTTGTAATATGGTCCGAACGTCGCCATGTCGCTTCGGCCCGCCTTCCCCAACCCGGTCAACGAGACGCGCCCGTGAGGCGTCGCGCCGTTGCGCTCGCCGTCTCGGTGGCAGCGCTGTTCGCGCTCGTCGCGACCGGCCCCACGGCGCCGGTCGCCGCGGCGGCCAAGGGCAACGCTTCTGCGGCAGCGGGCTTCCTGGAGGACGCGCAGAACGACGACGGCGGCTTCGGCGCCGAGAAGGGGAAGACGTCGAATCCGGAGGCGTCGTTGTGGGTCGCGGTCGCGCTGCTGTCGGGTGGCAAGCATCCGCTCGACGAGTTCAACAAGGGCGGCGACAGCCTCGACGCCTACCTCAAGGATCACGAGGGCTCCTACACGACCGTCGGGCAGCTCGGCGTGCTCGCCCTGGTGCAGGGTGCGGCGGGATACGGCGCCTCGCACTACGGCGATCCCGCGGCCAAGCTCAAGCGCAAGCTGACCGAGCCGGCGGTGCGCGCGTCGCCCGGGGGCTCGGCGCTGGCCGTGCTCGGCCTGCTGGCGGCGGGCGACGAGGAGACCGCCACGTCCGTCGCGCAGGTGCTGCTGAGCTCGGCCGAGGAGGACGGCGGCTGGGGCTCGTCGGACAGCGAGTCGACCGCGCTGGTCCTGCAAGCGTTGGCGAAGGCCGGCGTCGCGGACAAGAGCAGCGAGGTCGTGCAGAAGGGGGTCGAGTACCTCCATCAAGCGCAGGCCAACGACGGGGCGGTGATGCAGTCGATCCGCACCGATCCGGGCTCGGCCGGCGGGGAGGTGACCGCGACCGCGTTCGCGTTGCAGGCCCTCGCCGCGCTCGACGTGCCGTCCCCGACGACGGCGGAGGGCAAGACGTTTCGGGAGGGCCTGACGCAGTACCAGCAGCAGACCACCGGCGGCCTGTCCTCCAACGGCTCGCTGTATGACTCCACGTTCGCGCCGTCGGTGACCGAGACCGCGCAGGCCTACGCAGCGTTCAACGGCACCACCTTCCCGCTGGAGCCGGTCGCCGCCGCCACCAGCGGCCCGCCGAGGAAGGCGGCGAAGCACGATGACACGCAGGCCGCGTCCAGGACCAAGAAGGTCAGCACCGGCAGTGGCGCCACCGGCATCAGCGACACGACCGCCGACAACAAGCACGATCAGGGGGCATTCCAGCGGGCCACGACCGGCCGGCAGGGGACGGCCAAGAAGGGCGCGCAGGACCGGAAGGGCAGCAAGCGCGCCGCCGGGGCCAAGAAGGCCAAGACGCCCGCCGCCGGCTCCGGTGGGGAGGCGGTGAGCGGCGAGGTTGTCGGCGCGACATCGGCGCCCAAACTCGCGACCCGGGCCGGGCAGGATCCCGGAGGGCTGACCGACCAGGACAGGGCGACGATCGGCCTCGGCGGGGTGCTCGCCCTCGCGCTGGCGATCGGCGGCGTGCTGGCCCGGCGCCGTCCCCGCGCCGACGAGCGCCCGCGCGCGCAGGTCGGCCTCACGGCCGTCAGCATCTTTCTCACGCGCGCCCGCGCGCGCGGGGCGCTCGCTCCATTTGCCACCGCGGTGGTCGGCCTGGCGTTGATCGCGGTGCCGTTCGTCACCTCGATGTGGGACCGCGCTCCCAGGGGCGCGGCGATGATCACCGCGTTCGCGCCGCACATGCAGCCCGCCAAGGTCGCCGGCTATCAGCGCGACCTCGCCCAGCTCGACGACGGCATCACCCAGGCCTCGGCCAAGGGCGCCGCCGTCTTGTACCCGCACTTGAAGCCCGCGGCGGCCCGCAAGCGGTTTGCCGAGGACGGGCCGATGCTCGCGAGCTTCCAGGCCACCTGGCCCAAGACCTACCGCAGCCTGAGCGGCGTCGTGAACCCGATCGCAGCCAACCGGCACGGCTACGAGGCGATCGCCGCGCTCCCGCGGTTCGGCCTGTTCCCGTGGTTCTTCGTGGTCCCCGGTGGCGTCCTCGTCCTGCTCGGCGCGATCGCCTTGGCGTTCCCGGGCGCGTGGCGGTCGGTGCGCTGGGGCGTTCTGGCCGTCGGCGTCGGCCTGATCGCCGCTCCGGCGGTCTTCCAGCTGTGGGATCGCGCACCCAAGGGCGCCGCGCTGGTGGAGGCGTTCACGCCGATCGAGACGCGGCCGGCGGTCGTGCGGGTGCAGAACGACTTCGGCCAGGTCGCCATCGCCCAGGGCGCGCTCGCCGGCGAGCTCGTCCCCGCCCTGCAGCGGCACGGCCTCTCGCAGGCCCAGATCGATCAGCAGTTCCCGGCCGTCCGGACCCTGCTCACGCGATGGGTCCCGATCCTCAACGACCTCACGCCGGTGATCGGCGTCATGAGCGACAACGTCGGACGCTTTCAGGCCGTCGCCGCGCTTCCGCCCTTCACCGCCTTCCCCTGGCTGTTTCTCATCCCCGGTCTGCTCGTCGGCCTGATCGTCTTGATCGGGCCGCTGCGCAGCATCCCTGACCGCCGCAAACGACCTCTCGCCCCCGAAGGAGCACCACATGCCCCGTTCCCGTACCACCAGACGTCTGACAGCCCCGCTGATCTTGGCGATCGCCGCGCTCGGACCCTTCGGCAGCGGGTCGGCACTGGCCGCCAAGAAGATCGAGCTGAAGGGCACGCTGGGCATCAGCCCGGGCAAGACGGCCTCCAAGGTGCTGCAGAAGAAGACCAAGCAGAAGTACACCGGGTCGTACTTCCGGATGATCCTGCCGGGCGGGACCGACAAGCTCTTCCTCAACAACGACTCACGCGCCAGTGACAAGTCCTACACGCTGTTTCGCACCGGCACCGACAAGGGGCTGAAGCTGGGCGCGTTCCAGAACCCGCCGGAGCCGGCGTTCGCCGCCAACGGGTTCGCGCAGGCCAAGCGGATCGTGCTGCCCGAGACCTTCGCGGGGATCAACTTCTCGATCTCGACCGCCGAGAAGGACGCACAGACGGGCGTCAAGGACACCGCGCCGCGGCTGTTTGCGACCGGCAAGAAGCTGACCGGCGATCTGCGGGCGTGGACGGCGGAGTGGAACAAGATCTACTTCAACCAGGGCGCGCCGAAGCCCAACGGGGCGCTGCCGGGCTTCACCAAGCCGGTCAACGGGACCTATGACCCGAAGACCAAGGCGTATGAGATCAGTTGGTACAGCCTGATCGTCGGCGGTCCGTTCAACGGGTTCACCGGCTACTGGCATCTGCAGGGCAAGGTCATCTCCTAGCGAGCACGCCGCCGTGCCCCTGCCGACCCTCACCATCCCGTTGGCCGCGTCGGATCCGACCAGCGGCGCGCTGTCCGGTCTCACCGGACTGCTCGAGGTCCCCGTGCACGTCCTCGCGGTGATCCTGCTGGGCGTCCTGGCGTTCGAGACGGGCGGCCTGGTGATGGAGGGATGGCGGCGGGTGCGGCCGTCGGCGCGGCCGGTCGAGGAGACGGCGGCCCGGGCGATGGCCTATCCCTTCGACGCGACGTCGATCGCGCGTGGCACCCCGAGCGCCCTGACCGAGCGGACCGTCCTGGACCTCGCCGCCGCGGTCCAATCGCCCCGCGAGGACGCGGTCGAGAACGCGCTGGCCAAGTACGAGCTGCGCATCCAGCGCAAGTTGGATCGGACCCGCATCCTGGTCCGTGCCGGCCCCGCTCTGGGGCTGATGGGCACGCTGATCCCCTTGGCGCCGGGTCTGAGCTCGCTGGGGGATGGGGACTACAAGCAGCTCGCCGGTGACCTGAAGACGGCGTTCGCCGCGACGGTCGTCGGCATCCTCGTGGGCACCGGCGCCTACGTCCTCACGCTGCTGCGCACCCGCAATTACACCGAGGACCTCGCGAGCCTGGAGCGCGCGGTCGCCGCGCGCCAAGCCCATCCGCAGCCGCACCAGCGGATGGAGACCACGATCGGTGGTGACGCGCTGTGAGCCGCGTGGGCCTGGGCCGTCACGGCCAGCTCGACGACAGCGCCGGCGACCCGCTCGACGGACTGGTCAACCTGTTTGACGTTGGCATCGTCCTCGCTGTCGCGTTCCTGATCGCCGGCCTCGCGCTGGGTGCCAAGAACGCCGAGAAGGCGCAGGAGAAGGCGGCGGCCAAGACGCAGACCAGGTTGACCACGCCGCAGTCCAAGCGGACCGCGAGCGGTCAGGGCAAGTCGGTGGGCGAGGTCTACCAGCTCCCGGACGGCACCCTCGTGCTCAAGAAGCGCTGACCTGGGCCGCCTGGCAGGGTATTCTCCACAAAGCCTGTAGAGATTGAGGTAATCTCGTTCGACACCGGGATTGACCGGTGAGCTTCGCCCCGTGGTGGCAAAGACCACGAGGCGAAACGTCATCACGGGCGCGCACGGTCTGCGTGTGCGCAACATCAACACTGCCCTCGCAAGGAGGAGCAACTATGAGTACCAGATCATTCGATCTGTCGCGACGTGCGTCGATCCGCGCGGTGCTGGTCTTGGCTGCTGTCGCGATCGGCCTGACGGCCTTCGCGGGATCGGCCAGTGCCCACTTCGTCCTCAACAAGGGCACTCTGCGGCTGATCAACGGCAGCCAGTCCGGGTCGCCGCCGTCAAGCGGGTCGTGGGTCAGCTTGCCCACCGACAATCCTCTGGCCGTGCCGAACTTCTTCCCGAACAACTCGACGACTGCGGCCAGCACTCAGTACACGCTGATCGACGGCACTGCCCCGGGCTTCGGGCTGCAGCTCGGCGTCGCTCAGCCCGGAGGTGGGATCTTCAGCACGCTGACTACGTTCCAGGGAACTCCGTTCGCGCTCATCAACACTGAGCCTTCGACTCTCACTTTTGACGGCGCTGACAACGGGACGGGGACGCGCACTCTGACTGCCGGCAACCTGACTGGCCTGAGGATCCTTTACGGCGGCGCGACTTACAACGTCGGTACGACTTCGACCGCCGGCGGCGATCGGATCGTGCCGTTGCATGGCTCGATCCACGGCAACGCGACTAGCACTAACCCGACTGCGAGGATCACTCTCGACTGGACGACGAACCTCACTGAGCCCGGGTTCGACACTTTCACTGCCCAGTTCCACCTGGAGGCGGTCTACAACCCGCATCCGTGATGCACCGGTCGTGAGCGGTCGGCCTTCTGGCCGACCGCTGACGGCGGCCGTGGGCCGCGAGCGCATGCTCGCGGCCCACGTGGTGCGTTCGGCGGCGAAACAACCAGGACCGAAGTTGTTTCCTATAAATTCAGTGGGAATAGTGGTATTGTCGCATCGTGCCCGCTCTCGCCATCCCTCATGCTCGCCGACTGACGCTGCGCCATCTCGGCGCGCCCGTCGTCGCGACGCTGACGATCCTCGGCGCTCCCGCGCAGGCCTCGACGTCGGCGACGCCGTCCAAGACCGTCGCCAAGGTCGCCATCTCCGAGCTGGCTTCCAATGACACGAAGGTCACGATCGCCGGCAAGGTGAGGCTGCCCGCGGCGCTGACGAGCAGCGCCAAACGCCGCAAGCGGGTCACCGTCGCCTTCACCCTTGCCGGCGCGACCGGCAAGCGGGAGGCATTTGCCGCGAAGATCACCGCCAAGCGCACGTTCACCGTCACCCACAGGACGAAGCTGACGGGCGCGCTGGGACTGACCGCGCAGGTCAAGGTCGGCGGCAAGGCGGCCGGCAGGAAGCTGGTCAAGGTGGTGAAGGTGACGCCTCGGACGAGGACGCCGACGGGCGCGTCGCCGGCCAAGGGCACCACCACCGCCACGTCGCCCACCGACACGAGCCCGGGCGCCGCCGGCACGCCCGGTGCGACGACCAACCCGCCGCCGCCCGACGCCAACAAGCTGAACGGGCTCTTCCGTCTCGCCCCCGGCGCGCAGTCGATCTCCGGCACGATCACGGGCAGCAACTTCGTGATGAAGCACGAAGACGCTCCGCTGATCAACGGCGACTCGCCGTTCTATGACAAGACGTTCACCCCGCTGCGCCCCGGGAGTGACGGGGGCCTGAGCACGGTCAAGTACCAGCCGGCCCCGGAGGGCTCGTTGGCGTCGGCGATCACGCAGCCGCAGAAGTTCTTCGGCGTCGACTTCGGCATCACCACCGATCCCGTCGACCGCCAGACCGGACAGCCGACGCCACTGGTCGAGATCTACGAGAAGGACGGCAAGCTGTTCGGGCAGACCTCCGCGTGGGACGCGCAGTGGAACGGGCTCTCGTTCAACCAGGGCTCGCCGAAGCCCGACGGCACCTATCAGGCCAACCCCGGCACGACGCCGTCCTACAGCGCCGGCGGAACCGTTGCCGTCTTCGGCACGTATGAGAGCGCGACCCGGCACTTCACGTTGAAGTGGCAGAGCCTGATCATCGGCGGTCCGTTCAACAGTTACACCGGTCAGTGGAACCTCGAAGGCACGTTCGAGCCGGCAGCGTGATGTCACAGCGCTTGCATCACCCGATGCTGCGGCGCGCGCTCGGCGCGGTCGTGGTGGTCGCCGCACTCGCGATGCCCGGTGCCGGCGCCGCGGCGGCGCCGGTGATCGGCTGGGGGCCCGCAGGCCCGCTCGGTCTCACCGCGATCGCCACCACCCCCAGCCTGCAGCCGATCCCGTTGCTCGACGTGACCGGCTCCGACGACGTCACGGCCGCTTCGGTCACACCCACCGCGTCGTACCTGTTGCGGCCGGCCGGCGTGCTGTCCACCGGGCCGGCGACGACGGGGCCCTTCGATGTCGGGCAGCACTTCAAGCTCATCCCGGGGACCGACGGCGCCACCGCGGTCGCCGCAGGCGGGGACTCGGTGCTGATCGTGCGTCAAGGCCATGTCCTCGCCTTCGGCGACAACGTCTACGGCGCCACCGGGCAGCCGGTCGGGACCGCGACACCGTCACCGACGGAAGTCCCAGGCCTCGACGACGTCGTCGCGGTGGCCGCCGGTCAGCTCAACTCGCTGGCGCTCAAGAGCGACGGCACCGTGTGGGCGTGGGGCGCCGCGCCCTACCTCGGCAGCGCGGCGGGCGTGGCGGGCACCGACACCAACGTGCCGACGCGGGTCACGCTGCCCGATCCGGCGGCCGACCCCGCCAAGAAGGTCAAGCAGATCGCGATCGGGTTCGGCCATGGGCTGGCGCTGCTGCAGGACGGCAGCGTCTACGCCTGGGGCTCCAACGCGTTCGGCCAGGTCGGCGACGGATCGACCACCGATGTCGCCGTGCCGGTGCAGGTGATCGGACCGGCGCCGGACGGCGCGCCGAAGGTGACGCAGGTCACCGCCGGCACGTATGCGAGCTACGCGCTCTCCGACGACGGGACGTTCAAGGCCTGGGGTGACAACAGCTACGGCGAGCTCGGTCTCGGACTCGGGACCGATCCGTCGGTGCCGGTGACGGTTCCGAGCACCCCGTCATCGACCGCGGTCGCGCAGCAGCCCGACCGCTACCCGGCGTTCTCGAAGATCTCCGCGATCGGCTACACCGTGTTCGCGAGCACCGCGAGCGGCGCCGCCTACGGTGAGCGACTGCTCGGCTGGGGACTCGGCGACGGACTCGGGTTCTCGGGGGCTGCGCACTACGACTTCGCGTTCCCGTATGCGAACACCGCCGGCGACCCGGGCCAGGGCGCGACCGAGATCCCGCAGCAGATCGGTCGTCTGCAGGCCGTGGCCTGGCTGGGGACGGGCGGCACCGGCGGCTCGCCGATCGTGTCGGGGTATACGCAGCTGCGCCCGGCCGTCAGCGTGCAGCTCCCGTTCTTCACCCAGCCGGTCGGCACGACCAGCTCGGTCCGGGTCACCTCGGCACAGACGCTCTTCGCCGCAGCGACGGTGACGCGGATCCAGATCTCCGGCCCGAACGCCGACGACTTCCTCCTCACGGGGTTCGGCGACGGCAACGGCAACAGCGGGACGCTGCCGATCACCTTCCAGCCTGCCGGCACGCTGTTCTTGAACGTCCGCTTCCTGCCCACCGGCGTCGGGGATCGCTCCGCGACGCTGCAGCTCGACGCCAACGGCGAGACGACCTACTTCGAGCTGACCGGCGCGGGCGTGCCGCTGCCCGGCAACACGCCGGGCGACAAGGGTGACAAAGGCGAGAAGGGGGGCAAGGGCGACCTCGTCGCCGGGCCGGCCGGCCGCGACGGCACCAATGGGAGCAACGGCACGAACGGGACCAACGGCAAGGACGGCACCGTCACGTTCGTGACGGTGGCGAAGGCGACGACGGTCAAGCGTGGCCATCGCGCGTCGCTGCGGTTCACGCTGAAGAACGCCACGGCGGGCCCGATCGTCAAGACCACCGCGATCCTGTCGATGCCGGCGACGCTGAAGGCGAGCGGAAGGCGGTTGGTGACCGTCAGCGCGATCAAGGCGGGAGGCAGCCGCACGATCACGTTCGCGCTGAAGGTCGGCAAGCACGCCACGCCCGGCATCCACACGGTCAAGGTGCGGATCCCGTTCGGCGCCAGGTCGATCACCACGACGGCCAAGGTCCGCGTCACGCGCTGAGAAACTGCACCAAATCAGTGGGGAATGTGATTTCATAGCGTCATGAGCGACGTCGCGATCGGCCGTCGCTGACGGAGTGGCTCGGGGTCTTGCGCGACGAGCTGCAGATGCTCGGCGACGGCGAGCGCGTCGTCATCTGCCACTCGCTGGGCTGCCTGTTGTGGCTGCGCCATGCCGAGACGGCAACCGTTGTTGATGCGGTCGATCGCGTGCTGTTGGTCTGCCCGCCCGCGCCGTCGGCGCTGCCGGACGCGCTGGCGGCCTTCCATGCCGCGCCGTTTGACGGCGACGCCTTGCGGCGCAGCGCGCGCCGCGGCGTCGAACTGGTCTGCACGGACGCCGACCCCTGGTGTCCGGAGGGAGCGGCCGCCCTGTTCGGCCGCGCGCTCGCCTTGCCCGTGCACGTCGTGCAGGGCGCGGGCCATCTCTCACTCGACGAGGGCTATGGCCCGTGGCCGGCGGTGGAGCACTGGGCGCGCGAAGGAACGTTCGACCCGCGGTTCTCCCAGGCTCAGCGCCGCGCCCGCTTCTGGCGGTTCTCGACGTGGAACGCGTGGTCGCGCTCGGCAAGGTCGACGATGGCCTCTCGCGTGGGCTGATCGATGTCGTACCAGTGCTTGTCGATCCTCGACAGGAAGTACTCGGGGCCGGCGCTGACGACGGTCTGGAGGTTGTTGAGCCGGCCGAAGGCGGCGCGATCGTGGAGGACGACGACGGCGGTGCGGACGGGAACGTCGATCCCGCGCGTGGCGAGGAACTCCTGCAGCTTGGCCGCGGGCTCGGTGACCTGCCGGCCCCAGCTTCGCCCGTTGTTGTCGGTGAGCCTCCCGTCGTCGACGTGGTTGCCGTACTTGTCGTACTTGTCGTAGGTCCACGTGTCGCCGTCGACGTGGATGTGCAGCGGGCTGCTTTTGACCTCGATGGCCCACACGCCGCCGGGTCCGATGAGGAGGTGATCGATCTCGCCGCCGCTGTTCTTGTACCCGCGCAGCAGCGTCCACTCGTCGGAGAGATAGCTGAGCGCCGCGGTCATCCGGTCTTCGGCGTCGACCCCGGCCTGCAACGCGGCACGCCGATCGAACAGTCGCGGATCGGGCTGGGGTGCCTGCAGGCTCAGCTGGTACTCCGCGTTGCGGTGCTGCCGGCGCAGCCCGACTTGCCACCACCGCCGCGTGGCGGCGTTGTCGGCTCGCAGACGCGCGACCGCGGCATGGTGCGCTGCCGTCGCATCCCGCTCGGCCGCGCCCTGTCGATCGACCGTGTCGAGCCGATCGCGAGGGTGATTGGACAGCGTTTTGACGATCATTGTCTGTCTATTACGCTCGAATCCGGTTTTCATGTCAACCGGTCCGCCGACACGGGCGGCGCCGGCGCTACGGTCGCGGCCGCGCGATGAGGTGGATGATGTCGCTCGCGGCCTCGCGGTTGAGCACCGGCGCAGCAAGGTAGAGCGCGGCGAACTGCACAGCGGTCGCCGGCGACGGTCGGCGCAGGGTGTGCACGCGGTCCCACAGGCCGTCCTTGGCGATCGCCGGCAGCGCGTGGACGTCGAGCACCTCGAAGCCCGCCTGGCGGACGAGCGCGACGAGCGCGCTGCGCGGGAAGTAGTGCACGTGCGGGCTGCCGAGCCCGCGCTGCCAGAGACGGTCATACGGTCCCGACACGCCGACGCGCTGCAGCGCGCAGGCGGTGCGATAGGCGAGGCCGTCGGAGGTCGGGATGTTGAGGCTCAGTAGGCCGTCGGGGGCGAGCGTGCTGCGGCAGGCCGTCAGGACCGAGCGCACGTCCGGGATGTGCTCCAGCACGTCGTTGAAGGCGATGACGTCGAACTCGTCGTCGGCGTCCAGGACGTCGGGGAAGTAGCCGTGGCGCACGTCGAAGTCCCGGCTGTGGGCGACGATCCGCGGATCGGGCTCGATGCCCACCACGGCCGCGCCCCGCGCCTGTGCCTCCTCCAGGAACCAGCCGTGCGCCGAGCCCACGTCGAGCACGCGCGTCCCGGCCAGCAGGCGACGGGTCTCCAGCGCGTCCAGCACCGCGTGGAAGTTCGCGCGGCGCAACGCCTCCAGGCCGGCCATCCGGACATCCGTGTCGACCTCGCCGCCGCTGGGCTCCAGCGTCGACGCCCACGTCCCGCAGTTCACGCACCGCAGGCTCCACGGCGCGAGTGCCGCGACAAGATCACCCGCACAGACAGCGCACGCCGACGGAGCCGCCGGCGGTTGCCCCGCCACGGGGTGGTCGTCTTCGTTGTTCTCCACGACTGCCTTGCGTTCCACGCTCACGACTCCGGACGAAGCTGCTGGGAGCGCAAAACCCTACGCGGTCCGTCCCGGCCGCCATGTTCGCGCCCGGCCGGCCCGCCGGCGCGAGCGGATAACGTACGCGCCACAAACACGCTTGATTTCGGTTGAGCGTTGGTGCTCGCTGCGCGCGACACCCGGTCCGGCGTCGATGAAGCTGATCCCGTCCCTCATATCCCCTGAGACCAAGAGCGCGGCCGAGCGGCAGGTGTTCACCCTCCTCGGGGAGGCCGACGTCGGGCCGCACGCCGTGGCGCTGCACTCGCTGAACCTGCCCAGTCACATCTACAAGCGGATGGGGGAGATCGACTTCGTCGTCCTGACGGCGGACTGCCTGCTGGTCTGCGAGGTCAAGGGCGGCCGCCTGAGTCGCCGCCCCGACGACGGGCGCTGGGAGTACGTCAACCGCGCCGGGAAGGTCTTTCCCAAGTCGGAGGGGCCGTTCGCGCAGGCATGCTCTGCGATGTGGTCGCTCAACCGCGAGCTGACGCCGCGGCTGCCGCGCGCTCTGCGCAAGGCCATCAACTTCGGCTACTGCGTGATCACGCCCGACGTGACCTGGACGGTCGACAGCGTCGACGAGCCCAAGGAGCTGGTGATCGACGCCGACGACCTGCGCGACGGCATCGCCGGGGCGTTGGAGCGTCTCGTGGGGCGGTGGGCCGAGGTCGGGAAGTGTCCGCCGCTGGCTCCCGGCGACTGGGAGCAGGTGCGCGACTGCATGCGCCCCACCTTCGACCTCGTGCCGTCGTTGCACCACGGCGCCACGGAGGCGCGCGAGCGGTTCGAGCGGCTCACCCGCGAGCAGTACGTCGGGTTGGACTGGGTCGTCGAGAGCCCGCGCCTGCTCGTGTCCGGAGGCGCCGGCACCGGCAAGACGATGCTGGCCGCGGAGATCGCCCGCCGCGACAGCGTTCGCGGACGGGTGCTCCTGACCTGCCAGAGCCCGACCCTGGCGGTCTTCCTGGCCGGTCGCGTCACGACGCCCGGCGTCGACGTGCTGGCGGTCGAGGAGGCCCGCCGCGTCGCCGCCCGCACCGGGCCGTGGGACGTGGTCGTCCTCGACGAGGCGCA
This sequence comes from uncultured Conexibacteraceae bacterium, assembly GCA_963731005.1. Taxonomy (GTDB): domain Bacteria; phylum Actinomycetota; class Thermoleophilia; order Solirubrobacterales; family Solirubrobacteraceae; genus Baekduia. The sequence continues at coordinate 1,446,855 of CAVSTZ010000002.1, forward strand.
GGACATCTTCACCGACGAGGGCCTCGACGTCCTCGACGAGCTGGTGGTCGGCGGCGCGCAGGACGGCCTGTGGCGCCTCTTCTATGACATCAACAACCAGGCCGGCCTGCACGGCCGCGTCGACGACGGGTTGTTACAGGTCTTGGAGGACTCCGGCGCCCAGCCGGTTGCGCTGCAGCGCAACTGCCGCAACGCCAAGCCGGTCATCCTCTACACCCAGACCTTGACGGGCGCCGACCTCGGCCGGCCGATCGACGGGACCGGTCCGGAGGTCCTGACCGCGTTCCCGGCCGACCGCCAGGAGGAGGCGCGGCTCCTGCAGGCCGAGCTGGCGCGTCTCGCCGCCGACGACGTGGTCGCGAGCAGCATCACGATCCTGAGCTTCGTGGAGCGCAAGGAGTCGGTCGTCGGACTGCTGCCCCCGGCGATCCGCACCAAGATCCGCGACTTCGACGCCCGGGTCGCCGCCCGCGAGCGCCCTTCGGGCATGACGTTCGCCCGGATCGACGACTTCAAGGGCTTCGAGAACGACTTCATCCTGGTCGTCGACGTCGGTCGGCTCGACGGCGAACGGGCCGATGTCGCGCGGCTCTACATCGCCTTGAGCCGGGCCCGCTTCGGCCTCTGGGCGGCGATCCCCGCACACCTCGAGGAGGAGTACGAGGCGCTGCGCGCCAAGCACCTGCCCAACGTGCTGGCCTCGCTCGGCGAGGGACCGACCGCATGACCGCGATCGGGCGCGACGCGCTCGTCGACTACCTGGATCGCATGCTGGTGGGTCCCGCGGGCGCGGCGGACGAGTTGCTGGAGGGCCTTCCGACCAAGCGCTACCTGATGGGGATCCTCTTTCCCCGCGCGGTCTCCGCCGACGTGGTCCTCAAGGACGACCAGCCCGACGTCACGGCCGGCTCGGAGGGCGAGCTGGTCGCCGAGGACCCGATCGCGCTCGCCGGGCAGTGGCTGCCGTCCTCGCTCGGGCTGTCGTTTTCTGTCGCCGACGGGGCGTCGCTGTCCTGCCGCGTCTGGGCGGCGGCCTATGAGCGCGAGCAGCGCGGCCGCGCCCGGCGGTGGCGGCGGCGCGTGCTGGCCACCGAGGACGACGCCCCCTGGATCGACGTTCCCGAGCGCCGCGCGACGCTCTTCGACGGCCGGGCGGAGCTCCGCGTCCAGCGCCGGCCGCTGGGGCGTGGTGAGCTGGTCACGATCTCGCTGCTCAACGCGTCGACCCGCGAGGAGCAGGACGAGGGCAGCCCGGCCGACTGCCTCTTTCAGGTGGGCTTCGAGGTGTCGGCCGGCGGCGACCACGTCCTGGAGTACCCGAGCGTCCAGCTCCTGAGCGCCGACCAGGAGGAGCAGGAGCTGCGGATGCTGCACCGCGGCGCCAAGACGTTCGCCATCGGCCACGGCTGCGCGGTGACGTGGACGGGCGACGGGATCGATCGCAAGAGCGGCGTCCGCACCGTCCTCGTGCCGCGCCACGTCGTCCACGGCGTGACCCAGCAGGCGCCCGACGGCCTCGATCCCGCGGTGCTGCGCGTCGCCCGGCTCGGCGATGCGGAGGTGCCGTGGGACGTCCTGCACGGCGAGTTGGTGGCCTTCGCCGACGCCTACGCGGCGTGGGTCACGGCGCAGGCGGGGCGGACCGATGTCCCCGCCCGCTTCGACGGCCCGCGCGAGCGCGTGCTGGAGCGGCTGCGGATCGCGCGCGATCGCGTGCGCGAGGGGATCGCGCTCCTCGACCGCGACGAGCAGGTGCGGGAGGCGTTTCGCCTGGCCAACACGGCGCTGGCGATCCAGGAGCTGCGCCGCCGGCCCGAGCACGGCGGGACCCGGCGTCGCCTCGGCGAGGCCGGCGACATGGGCGTCGACCTCTCGACCTCGACCTTCGACTGGTACCCGTTCCAGCTCGCCTTTCAGCTGCTCGTCCTGCCCTCGCTGGCCGATGGCGACCACCCCGACCGCTCGGTCGTCGACCTACTCTGGTTCCCGACCGGCGGCGGCAAGACCGAGGCCTACCTCGCCGTCGCGGCCACCGAGATCTTCCTGCGCCGGCTGCGGGACCCGACGCGGGGCGCCGGGACAGCGGTCATCACCCGCTATACCCTGCGCCTGCTGACCACGCAGCAGTTCCAGCGGGCCGCCGCCACGATCGCGGCGTGCGAGTGGCTCCGGCAGACGGCGATGGCCGAGCTGGGGTCCAAGCCGATCACGATCGGGCTCTGGGTGGGCAGGAAGCTCACGCCGAACCTCTGCCGCACGGCGATCGACGCGTTCAAGCAGTTGCGCCAGGGCGACACGTCGAGCAACCCCTTCCAGTTCGACTGGTGCCCCTGGTGTGGGACCGAGCTGCTGCCCGAGCACGGACAGGGCGAGCTCGCCGAGTACGGCTTCGCGCCCACGCTGGACGATCTGCGCATCTTCTGCCCGGAGCCGACGTGCCCGTTTCACGCGCGGCTGCCGATCCAGGTCGTCGACGAGGTCCTGTTCCGGGATCCGCCCACGTTGTTGCTCGGAACGGTCGACAAGTTCGCGCGGTTGGCCTGGGAGGTCGGCGGCGGCGCGTTCTTCGGCGCCAAGGGCGCCTACCTGCCGCCGTCGCTGGTGATCCAGGACGAGCTGCACCTGCTGTCGGGCCCGCTCGGGACGACGGTCGGCGTGTACGAGGCGGCCGTCGAGGCGCTCTGCTGCACCGAGGGGACCCGTCCGAAGATCGTCGCCTCGACCGCGACGATCCGGCGGTCCGACGAGCAGGTCCGCGGCCTCTTCGCCGGGCGCGCGGTGAAGCTGTTTCCGCCGGCGGGTCTCGACGCCGACGACTCGTTCTTCGCGCGCAAGGACGGCGACAGCGACGGTCGCCTCTACGTCGGGGTGATGGCCCAGAGCCACACGCTCTCGACGGCGATGGTGCACCTCGCCGCGGCGCTGCTCCAAGGGGTGGCGGAGGTCGACCTGAGCGCCGCCGAGCGCGACGCCTACTGGACACTCGTGGCCTACCACAGCTCCTTGCGGGAGCTGGGTCGGACGATGACGCTCGCCCGCGACGACATCCCGGCGCGGGTGGAGGGCATCGCGCCGCGCGCAGGCCCGGAGCGCGACCTTCCCGACGAAGGCATCGTGGAGCTCACCGGCAACGCCGGCGGCGCGTCGGCGATCCTCGAGCGCATGGGGCACACCTATGAGGACGCGCGCGCGATCTCGCTGCTGGCGTGCACCAACATCCTGTCGGTCGGCGTCGACGTGAGCCGGCTGGGCCTGATGGTCGTCAACGGCCAGCCGAAGACGACGTCTGAGTACATCCAGGCCACCAGCCGGGTCGGGCGCGGCAAGGTGCCGGGCCTCGTCGTGGCGCTGCTCACCGCGACCAAGCCGCGGGACCGGTCGCACTACGAGGCCTTTCGTCCGTATCACCAGGCGCTCTACCGGGCCGTCGAGCCGACGAGCGTCACGCCCTGGTCCTCGGCATCCCGGGAGCGGGCGCTGCATGCCGCGTTCGTGATCCTGGTCCGCCATCGCGGTGGTCTCCCCGAGAACGCCGACGCCGGCCGGTTCTCGCGGACGCTGCCCGTGGTGGAGGACGCGACGGACATCATCAGGGCGGCCGTGGCCGGCTCCGAGCCCGAGGAGGTCCAGGACGCCGAGGCGCACCTCGATCGGCTGGTCACCGAGTGGGAGCGGTGGGCCGAGGAGGCCCGGACGCAGCACAGGCCGCTGTACTACGACGTCGACGGCGCGAACTTCTTGTCCCTGTTGCGGCCCCACGGCCGGCGCCGGCGTGGATGGCCCACCCTGAACGCCATGCGCAACGTGGACGGGGAGTGTCCGATCTGGGTGAAAGGTGAGCATCCATGAGCGAACCCGAGCGCGAACGCGACATCCGTCTGTCGCAAACGGTGGCGCCGTTCGGCGTGGGGGCGATCTATGACTACCGCGGCGAGTCGCTCATCGCGATGGACATCACCGCGTGGCGGGATGGGGGCAACCGGGTCCTTCTGGATCGCCTGGCCCGGGACCTCGACGTCCGGGAGTTCCGGTCGGCGCCGACCCTCGGAGGGGATGCGAGCATCGGCACGCGCCTGCCGTTCCTGCGGTTCCCGCGGTGGCTGTTCTGCCCGACGTGTCGCAAGCTGATCCGGTGGAAGAGCACGATGGAGGTGCCGGGCCGGCCGGCTCGCTGCACGTCGTGCCCCGAGCACCCGCAGCTGGTGCCGATGCGGTTCGTGGTGGTGTGCGAGGACGGCCATCTCAGCGACGTGTGGTGGGGCCGATGGGCGCACGCCGGCGCGAAGGCCGACGGCCAGAAGCAGTGCCGCCAGGAGGAGGAAACGCTCGAGTTCCTGTCGACGGCCGAGGCGGGCGTCGGCCTCGGTGCCTTGTCGGTGCGCTGCACCACGTGTGGGTCCGAGGAGACGCTGGAGGGCATCACCAGCGGCGCCCCGCATCCCGGGATCCGGTGCAGCGGCAGGCAGCCCTGGGAGCGCCTCGACGTTCCGGCGACCTGCCCGCGCACGCCCCACGTGGTCCAGCGCGGGGCCAGCAACCTCTACTTCGCCGAGGTCCGATCGGCGATCGACATCCCGCCGGACTCCGACCACGATGCTCATGGCGACCTCGCCTTGGAGTTGTCCAACGCGCGCGACTTCGAGCTGTTGCGCGAGGCGCCACCGGAGAACAAGACGCTCGTCAAGCTCTTGAAGTTCCAGATGGCCGATCGCCAGAACGTCGATCAGGGTCGTCTCGACGAGATCCTGGCGGCCGAGGCGGAGGCCGCGGCCGCGGGCAGTGCGGCCCGCCCGACGAGCGGCACGGGCGATCTGCTGCGCGACGAGTGGGAGGCGCTGCGCGCCGAGCGGCACGACCAGGATGTGCGCAGCCACTTCGTGACCCGTCGCGAGCCGTTGGTCGTCGGCGACGGCGACGGCGCCGGCGACGTCCAGGCCGCGTTGGCGCAGCGGCTGCAGGACGTCGTCCTGGTCACGCGCCTGCGCGAGGTGCGGGTGCTGAAGTCGTTCCGTCGCCACAGCCCCGAAGGTGCCGAGATCCGGCCCGCGCTGGGCGCGTCGTGCGACTGGCTCCCGGCGATCGAGGTCTTCGGGGAAGGCGTGTTCCTGTCCTTCGAGGAGGGGCCGCTGCAGGCATGGGAGCGTCGACCGCCGGTGCTCGATCGCGTCAAGGACCTCGAGGGGCGGCGCGAGGGCAGCTTCGTGGGGCGGCGCGTCGAGGCGGCGTCGCCCCGCTTCATCCTGCTGCACACGTTCGCGCACCTGCTCATCCGCCGGCTGTCGTTCGAGTGCGGCTACACGGCGGCCTCGCTACGGGAGCGGATCTACTGCGCGGAGGCCGGCGAGGAGCGCGAGCCGTTCGCCGGGGTGCTGATCTCCACGGCGGCCGGCGACGCCGAGGGGACGCTGGGCGGGCTCGTCCGGCAAGGGCGCCCTCCCCACATGGTCCAGACGATCCTGGCGATGCTCCAGGACGCCGCCTGGTGCTCGTCGGATCCGATCTGCATCGAATCCCGAGGGCAGGGCTTCGAGGGCCTCAACCGTGGGGCATGCCATGCCTGCACGTTGCTGGCCGAGACCAGCTGCGAGTACTCCAACGCCCTCCTGGACCGCGCGGTGGTGGTCGGCGCCGATGGCGTCGGCTTCTTCGGCGACGTCCTGGAGGCGGCCTTGAACGCGACCGACAGCGAGTCATGAAGCTTCCCACCTATCAGCAACTCACCAAAGAGCAGGACAAGATCAACAACCTCCCGCTCGACGGGACCTGGCTGGTCACCGGTCCGCCCGGGACCGGGAAGACGGTGATGGCGCTCTACCGGAGCAAGATGATCACCGACCGGCGACAGAAGGCCGTATTGCTGATGTACGGCCGCCTCCTGTCGCAGTACACGACCCAGGCGGTCGAGGAACTGGAGATCGAGGGGGTCGTGCACCCGTTCGTCTCGTGGTGGGCGAGCTTCTGCAGAAAGCGCTGGGGCGAGTACCCGCGGGTCGCACCGTACGTCGCCGACTGGCCGGCCATCGTGGAGCTCTTCCGGGAGCAGGGCTTGGAGGAGGACATCCTGCCCTACCTGCTGGTCGACGAAGGGCAGGACCTGCCGAAGTCGTTCTTCGTGTTCGCCAGCCGCCTGGCGACGCGGCTCACCGTGTTCGCCGATGAGAACCAGCGCCTCCACAAGTTGAACAGCACGCTGGAGGACATTCGCAACGCGATCGAGCCCGATGGTGAGTACGCGCTGAAGAAGAACTACCGCAACTCGCGGCGGATCGCCGAAGTCGCCGCGGCCTTCTACCCCGGCGGGCCGACCGGCGTTCCGGACCTTCCCGGCGGCTCCGGCCTTGCGGTGCAACTCCGCCAATTCGCCGACGTTCCGGCCGCCGCCGTCCAGATCGCCAACCTGGCGACGACGGACGCGCAGGAGCACATCGGGGTGCTCGTGCCGCGGGTCGAGGACGTCGACGCATACGTCGAGGCTCTCCAGGCGCTCGACGTGAACGTGCAGTGGTACACGTCGAAGTCGACCGGACCGGGACCGGAGGTGGACTTCACCGTCCCTGGCGTCGTCGTCACGACCTGGGTGAGCGCGAAAGGCCTGGAGTTCGAGACGGTCTTCGTCGCCGAGTTGCAGTCCCACTGGCATCGTCTGGACGACCCCGCGCTGCGGATGCAGCTCTACGTGCTGGCGTCACGGGCACGGGATCGCCTCACCTTCACCTATACCGGGCCGGGCACGCCCGGCGTCATCTCGCTGCTGCCCAGTAGCGTGGAGCGTGTCCCATGACCGACCAGGATGAGCTGTTCCCGCCGGCGCAAGGGGAGTCGACGACGACCACGACGTCCGCCGCGTCCGGGTCTGCGCGGACCGCCGCGACCGGGCCGCCGGTCGTGGCCACGTGCCGCTCCAACGTGCTCGAGTGGCTGTCGAGCGGGCTGGTTGTGCCCAGGGCCGCGTTCGACAAGTACTACGAGGACTCCCTGGCGATCCGTGACGACCTCGTGCCCGTCATTCGCGCCCCGGTCGGCGGCGACCTGCTCGCGGTCGAGGGCCGCGACACCGGCAACTTCCCGGTGCTGGCCGAGCTCGCCGAGGAGGCCGTGACGTGGGTGCGCGACGAGCAGATCGGCCACGTCGCCCACGCGCCGCTGAGCGCCGTCCGCGCGCTGCATTTCCGCAGCGACGAGGAGGTCCAGGAGTTCCGCGCGCGGGCGTTCGCCAACCTCACCGTCGGCCGTGTGCCGCACCGGGTCTCGCCGGGCCTCTACGGCGCGGGCGCGTCCTCGACCGCGTCGATCGCCCGGGACCTTCGCGGGGTGCGCCCGGTCAAGCCGGCGGTGACCTACCAGCTGGCCGATCGGTTGTCGGGCGCGCGGGCGCTGGCGCTGGTCGCGGCGTCGGGATCGACCAAGAGCCTGACCTGGGCGGTCCGCTCGGCGTTCGGGCCGCGCACGGAGCGTCCTCCGCGTCGCAAGCTGACCGACTCTGAACAATGGATCTTGCTCACCGCTCGGCTGGCCCAGTACAAGGTCCCGGCCACGGCGACGCTGGACGAGCGCGTCTTCCGTGCCGCGGCAGCCGCGTTCCTGGAGACCGATCACGCCGACGTGGGTGACAGCCGCACGATCCTCACGGCGATGGACGGGCGTCTGGAGGGCGACAAGACGCTCAAGGACGCTGATCGATCTAAATGGGCCTCCGGGCGAGACCGCATCACGGCGATCCTCCAGGGCGACGAGCCGTTCACCGGCTTCCGATCGGACGAGTTCCGAACCGACAGGGCGCTGCTGCTGGCGCTGATCCGCCCGCAGCCCGAGGGCGTGTTGGCCTGGACCGCCGATCAGACGCGCGCAGGCTCCATGGATCTCGTCCTGGCGGCGCTGCTCGTCGGGCTGGCCCACGGCCGCAAGGCACTCCCGCTCAGCCTGCGCCCACAGGCCCTGGATGAGCTGCTGGCCCGGCGGGAGCTCGACGACCTCGACGATCGCGACGTCACGTTTCAGACCGAGCTCGTCGACCACGGCGCCGGCCTCACCCTGCGGATCGACGGCCTTGACGTCCAAACCGTCGCGAAGCCGCCTCCGACCCTGGTCGAGCTGTGTGACGCGCTCGACCTGAGCAACGCCGTCGTGACGAAGGCGCTGATCGCCGCAGCGATCGACCGCGGCTGGCAGCACGCGGTCGCGACCCGACTGTCGATCCCCGACGGATCCCGGTTCTGGGCCCACAAGTCCACGATCGAGATCGAGGTGGATGGGGTGCTCGAGCCGAGGTTCGTCCTGCGGGCCGAGGTGTTTCGGCAGGCGATCGTGGGGGTGGAGGATGCGGCGCTGCGGGAGTTGTTGGTCGGGCTGGGAGTCGGGGCAATCGACTGAGCACGGCATGTATGCGTCGTACGCTGACCGCGCTGGTCCGTGAGCCGGGAAAGGCCATGGAAGGCGTGAGCGCTCAGCTCGGCCCGCAGCTGGCGAGACGACGACGCAGTACGTATCCTCGCTGTCATGCGCCTGGTCGCCACGATTGTCGCGACGTTCGCGGTCGCCGCGCCGGCCAGTGCCGCCGAGTTCGTCGTCAACGTCACGACGGACGCTCACGACCAAGCCCTCGGCGACGGGCTCTGCCGGGACGCGACCGGTCATTGCACCCTGCGCGCCGCCCTCGAGCAGGCCAACGGCCAGGCAGGGGCCGACACCGTCACCGTGCCGGCGGGCACCTACAGCGCCAACGAGGAGCTCGTCATCACCTCCGTGATGACGGTCAAGGGCGCGGGCGCTCGTGCGACGGTCATCGACGGCGCCGCGAACGCTGCCGTGCTGGACGTCTTCAATGCCGGCGCGGCGACCTTGTCGGGACTGGCGATCACGGGCGCCGCGACCGGGCTCCTAGTGCGAGACGGCGGCAGCGTGGACGGCGACGGCATCGTCATCCGCGACAACACCTTCCCGGAACCGATCGGGGCCGGCAACACCGCGGGCCTGTTCGTCTCCGCCACCCACGTGACGCTCCGGGACTCGGCCATCGTCGGCAACGCCGGAGGCAGTGATGGGGGGCTCGTCGAGGGCGGTGGGGTGTACAACGGCGGCGGCACCTTGGTGCTGCGGCGGACCACGGTGGCCGGCAACACGGCGTCGGACGGGCCCACCCACTCTCGGAACACGCTGGGTGGCGGGATCTTCACCACCGGGGGAGCGCTGACGCTCGACCATGTCACCCTCACCGGCAACAGCGCGCCGTCCGGCAATGGGGGCAACCTCTACAGCACCGGCGCGGGCAGCGTGATCGTCGAGGACTCGATCATCGCCGCCGGAAGCGCGCCGTCCGGCGCCAACTGCGCAGGCACCGCGCCCCAAACGCGAGGGCGCAACCTCGCCGGCGACACCAGCTGCGAATTCGGATCCGGACAGATCGTCGCCGACCCGCTGCTCGGCCCGCTCGGCGACAACGGCGGACCCACGGACACGCTCGTGCCCGGCGTCGGCTCACCCGTCGTCGATGCTGCCGCCGCGTGCTCCGACGACACCGCCGACCAGCGCGGCGCCCCCGCACCGGTCGGCACGGGCTGCGACATAGGCGCCGTCGAGATCGGTGCCGGGCGCAGCGTGACGCTGCAGTCCTCCGCCGCTGAGGTCGCGTCCGGCGCCGGGGTAACCCTGATCGCCACCGCGACCAACGCCGGCTTCGATGACTCCCAAGGGACGACGGTCGGCTTCGACCTGCCCGTCGGCGCCGGCGCCGACCTGATCTACGGCTCGAACGGGACGTGCGCGGGAACGAGCTGTTCCCTCGGGGCGCTTCCGCCCGGCGGAACGGCGACCGTGATCCTGGCGCTGCGCCTGCCCGCCACCCCCGGCCCCGCCACCACGACCGCGCGCGTCTCCGGCGCCACGCCGGACTCGTCAGCCGCCGACGACACCGCCTCCGTGACAACGAACGTGATCGGTGCCGCTCCGTCTCCGTCTCCGTCCCCTACCGCCACCCCTTTCCCGGCCGCCGACCGGAAGGCGCCCGTCGTGAGCAAGGTCGCCGTCGCGGGCCGCCTGCGGGCCGGCCGGCGAGGGAAGCTGGCCTTCACCCTCTCCGAATCGGCAACGGTGCGCGTCACGGTCAGGCGGAACGGCAAGATCCTCGGCGTGATCAAGGGCGGCGGGGCCAAGGGGGCGGACACGCTGCGCATCCCCAAGCAACTGGTACGGCCGGGGCGCCTGCAGCTGACCGTGACCGCCACCGACACCGCCGGCAACAGGTCGGTCGCGACCCGGCTCAAGGTCCGCGTGCGCACGTAGCCGAGGCCGCGCTTCACCAGGACCAGTGCGTGGTCGGCAGCCCTCGGCCCGGTCCGCCCAAGGGCTCAGCACCCAACGCATCAGGAACAAGCCGCCCATCGCAGGCGATTCGGAGAAGCGCTCCATCGGACTCGAACCGATGACCCTTCGGCCTCGCCGGTTTGCAGGTAGACGGCTTGGGCGCCTGCGACCACGATCGCATCGGCGTGCTCGCTCAACGCGACCAGTGCGTCGAGCAGGATTCGCCGGGCGGCGACGTAGTGCGGGTCGAGTTCGGTGGTCACGATCACTCCGGCGAGACCAGGGATGGCAGTCGCCAGCGGACGAGATCCGTCGAATCGCCGCTGACCTCCGCAAGGAGTAGCGGGTAAGACGGCGCACCCTGCCCAGACCAGGGGCTTGAGGGACCGAAACGGGCCTGAAATGGTAACGGCGGTCGGAGGTGGCGCGATGGCGCTCAACATCGGCCGAAACCGAGCAACGAAAGAGGCGCCCATTTCCAGCGCCTTCTCCCATGGCCAGTCCCGGATTCGAACCGGGGACACCACGATTTTCAGTCGTGTGCTCTACCAACTGAGCTAACTGGCCTTGGTGCGGAAGCGTAGCGTGGGGAGTAGGGTCGCCGCCGTGTCGCGGCGGTGGATGGTGGTCGTTGGGTTGCTCGTCGTCGCGCTTGCGGCCGGCGCGTATCTGCTCGGGGCCGGCAACGACGAGCCCAACCAGAAGGCGGCGGTGGATGATCCACTGGCCGAGGCGCTGGCGTTCGCGCCTGCGGCGTCGCCGGTTGTCGCGCAGTTCGATGTCCAACAAGGCTCTCAGCAGGGCAATGCCTTGCGCGATCTGGCCCGGACGTTCCCCGCCGCGCGGTTTGCGGCCGATGGCGTACGTCAGGCGGTCAGGGGCCTCGGGCTCGACGCGGACGCCGACCTGCCGTCGATCCTTGGCGGCCCCGTCGTCGTGGCCGGCCCGGCATCGGCAGCAAAGGGCCTGTCCGCCTCGATCGCGTCGCTGCAACTCGATCTCCCCGCGATCGTCAAAGCCGGCGCGACCGCTGCCGTCATCGGACGCTCAGCCGACGACGTCGCCGCCGTGCTCGACCGCGCGACCTCCGACGGCCGCCTGCGCAAGCTCCCCGACATCGACACGAACATCCAGCAGTACGCGCTACCCGACGACACCGCCCGCCTCGGCGTCCGCGACGGCGCCGTCGTCCTCGCCCGCGACACGCAGACGCTCCAACGGGCGTTTGCGTTGCACGACAACAAAGGCGGCCTCACGCGCGCGACCTTCGATGAGCGCCTCGGACCGCTCGCCCATGTGCCGGCGCTCGTCCGCGCCACGGCGCAACCCCGCGCGCTGATCTCCGCCAAGGCCCGGGACGTCCCGTGGGTCGACGCGCTGCGCAGCGGCTCGCTCGCCGTTGCCATCGAGAAGCCGGGCCTCCGCCTCCGCGTTCACCTGGCGACCGACCCGACGAACCTCAAGAACACCGACCTCCCGATCGCGCCCGGCGCGCAACCACCCCGACCCGCTCCGGGCGCCCGACCGATCAACGTCGCGATCCGCGGCATCGCCCAGACGATCCACGTCCTCGACGCGACCAAGGACGGTCTCGACGTCCCGTTCCTCAAGCCGGTCCAGGACGCGCTCACCACGCTGGACTCGCTCAAAGGCCCACTGAAGACCTTCGGCCGCATCGACGCCGACGCGCTGATCGACCAGCTCACCGGCACGACGACGATCACGCCCGAGGCCACCGACAAGCTCGCGCTCCGCGCCGAGCTCGCCGACGGCGGTCCGCTGCGCACCGCGCTCAACCGCCTTGCCGCGATCCCCGACCTTGCGCTGCACCTCGCCGGCGTCGACCTCAATGTCGACCGCAAGGGCAACACCTACATCATCACCAAGGACGACAAGCCCCTGGCCAGGGCCGCCGTCTTCGGCGACACGCTGGTCGTCACCAACGACCTGCACATCAGCCTTCAAGGCATCGCCGACCGTCGGCCCCAAGGAGCGCCCAACCGCGGCGCGCTCGCCTTCCACGTCGGTGGCGCCGCCCTGCAGGACCAGCTCATCACCCGCCTCGGCCTCCCCGGCCTCGCCCGCCTGGTCATCGGCGGCTTCGGGAGCGTCGACGGCACGGCTCGCGCCGAGCTGGGTGGCGTCGACCTCGACGCCACCCTCGAGCTCAACGACTGACGCCTCGCAACGAGGTGGGCCCGTCCGGCGCGATCACGTCGCGTCAAACAGGCCCACCCTGGAGGCTGCGGGACGCTGGGCCCGTCCGGCGCGATCACGTCGCGTCAAACAGGCCCACCCCCGCCCGGAGCCGCGGCAGGCGAGCGCCTCGCCTACTGCCCGAAGGCCATCACCTGATGGATACCCGACGGCTTGTTGGTGTACTGCATCGTCGTCAGCGGCAACGGCGAGAACGTGATGACCGCGGCCTTCTCCGTCCACTTCGACACATCGCTGCCCTGCTCGCGCCGTGATCGACTTGGCCGCGCCGTCGATCGCCGCCCACAGCTCCTTGGCAGCACCGCGACACGCTGCCGTCGCCGCAGTACCGCAGCCCGTACTTGCCGCGGACCTTCTGCCCCAACTCGGTGCGCAGGTCCTTGCCCATGTACTGGTGCCAGCCGCGTACTGACCGCCCGGCGGTGCGTCGAAGCGGCTGATGCGGCCCTCCAGCTGCTTGCACAGACCGCTGCCCAGCCGGTCACACAGCCCCGCGTCGGTGATCGCGCGCCACGCCGTGTCCAGGATCACGGCGCCCGGGTCGTCGATGTTGCCGTCGCGGTTGGCGTCGACCCGCGAGCCGCCCGCGTCGTACCACCGCTGCAAGGCGACGACAGCCGCCGTCGCGCCCGCGCGTCGGCGACTTGCCCCGCGCGAGCATCGCCTTGAGCGTCGGCCACAGCTGCGTGATCCGCACGTCCTCGGTCGCCGCCGCGTTGGCCGACGCCAGCACGTTGGCCAGCGTCGCCTTGGGATACCGCGCGAGCTCGCTCTTGAGCATGTCCACGCGCTGGATGCCGCCCTCGCTGCCGAAGCGATCGTCACCGGCCGGGAAGTTCGCGGCCGGCTTGTTGTTCCAGTTGACGATGTAGCCGCTCGACGGGTTGATCACCTGCGGGTGCTTGGACGTGGGCAGCTCGCCCTTCCACTCGTACTTGCCGCTGCCGTCGACCGGCAGGTCGCCGTTGACGCCCTTGGGCCGGACCGGCAGCGCGCCCGAGGTGTAGAACGCCGACTCCGTCGCGCTCGCGTAGAACGAGTTGAACGTCTGCGGCGTCTTCTCCGCGGCGTGGACGAAGTCGCGCGCGCTGTGCACGCGACCGAACGTCATCTGCTGGTTGAACAGCTGGTCGACGGTCTCGCGTCCGTAGGACGAGCGCTTCTGGCGACAGCGCGACCTGCTTGCCGGTCTTCTCGTCCTTGGCGTAGCCGATGACCGGGCCGTGGACCGTGCGGTAGAAGACGACCGTGGTCTTCCCGGCGCCGCCGACCTTGGTGATCGTGCCGGCCTCGACCTTCTCCATCTTCCGGCACTTGCCCTTGTAGGAGTACTTGACCTTCGAGCCGCCGCACAGCTTCTCGGCGTACGTGTCGATGATGTCGGCGCCGGCCGAGGTCAGCGACCACGCGTAGTCGGTCGCCGTGGCCGATCAGCATGTAGCCCGGGAACGGCGCGGACGTCACGCCCTCGACGTTGATCGACGGGCTCGTCAGCTGCATCTCCATCGTCAGGCCCGGGTAGTTGAAGCCGATCTGCGGGCCGCCGACGAACAGCGGCTTGCCGGTCGCCGACTTCGAGCCCGACACGATCAGGATGTTGCTGGCCAGCTGGCGCTTGCCGACCGAGGCGGCGCTCGCCGACGCGCCTTGGCGGCACCCGGCAGCTTGATGAACGAGTTCTTGAACGTCCCGTTCTTCAGCCGCACCAGCCCGGACGGCTTGCTGACGCTGACGCTGCGTCTGGTCCGGCGAACGACTTCGACGTCGTGACGCTCGCCTCGACATCGTTGCGCCCGCGCAGGTCCTCGAACGCCTTGTCGCCCGGTCTTGGCGCCCAACTTCGACCGCAGGCCGTCGAGGAACGAGCGCGTTGTCGACCTCCTGGCCGCCGCCCTCGCCCAGGAACTGCGACTTGATCGCGTTCAAGGCGTAGATGTCGGTCCGCGTGAACGGCGGCGACGTCGGCTGGCTGACCTGCATGCGCGCGTTGATGCCCGCCAGGTAGGTGTCGATGTCGTTCAGCAGCTGCCGGCCCTGCGCGCCCTGCGCCTCGATCGCCTTGGTCTGCAGCGCGGTCGCCTCGTCGACGACCTTCTTGGACGGCGTGTAGTTGTACAACCCGAGCACGAGGTTGATCGCCGGGACGCCGGGCATGTCGATCAGCCCGGCGACGCCGTTGTAGCGCGCCTGGTTGAGCAGCAAGCGACTGGTCGGTCGCCACCGCGTAGCCGGCGCCGAAGATCGCGCCGGCGTCGGTGTCGGCGTAGATGTGCGGGACGCCGTAGTTGTCGCGCTTGATCCGCGCGCTCACCGCGCCGGCGGTCGGCGACGGTGCCGGCCACGGTCTCGCTCGTCACGAACGACGGGTCGCTCTCGGGCAGCAGCGCGGCGGACTTGTAGTAGCCGCTGCCGTCGGTGCTCGGCTTGAGCACGTCGTCGGTCACGTTGCGAAACAGCGGCGTGATCCGGTCATACATCTTGGCCTGGGTGTCGGCGGGCAGGATGCCGGGCGCGGTCGCCCACGGGACGCCGGGCGCCTCGTTGCCGTGGGGGACGATGTTCAGCGTCGTGTCGGCCGAGGCCGAGGCGACGGAGATGACAGGGATGACGGCAGCGAGCGCGAGCGTCGCTGCCAGGACGGCGCGCGTGGGGTGCACCTTTGGACCCTCCTCCTGGAATTCGCGCGCCCGCAATGGACAGTGCAGGCGCGTGGGACGAGGGATGACAGTACCTGACCAATTGCCGTCCGGCCGCAGCTTCGCCACTGCGGCGAACCGGCCGCCGGCGGACCTGCCTACTTGTCCCAGGCCTGCAGCTGCGCGAGCGGATCGACCGGCACGCTGGCCTTGTCACGGCGCCAGCCGCCGATCCAGATCTCGAAGTGCAGGTGCGGGCCGCTCGCGTCGCCGGTCTGGCCGACGCGGCAGAGCTGCTGACCGGCGGCGACGGCCTGGCCGACGGTGACCGCGAACGTGTCCTTCTGGCAGTGGGCGAAGAAGAACGAGCGGCCGTCGGCGGCGTCCATCGCGAGGTAGAAGCCGGCGGCCGAGGCCTGGTAGTCGCGGGCGATGATCGTGCCGGCCAGCGGCGCGACGACCGGCGTGCCCTCGGCCGCGAGCACGTCCTGGCCCTGGTGCTCGTGGCCGGCGCGACCGGCGCCGAAGCGCGCGTCGGCGCCGCCGAAGGTGTGCGCACCGGCGACCGGGAAGACGCCGTCGTTGGTGATGCCGATGCCATCCCACCCACCCGTCGGCACCGCGGGCGGGGCGACCACGGGCGGTGGGGCCAACGGCGCGGGCTTGGCCTTGACGGTCAACGGCGCCTTGCCCGACGCCGACGCCCGGCGCAGCAACTGGCCGCCCGCGGGGCCGGCGGCGTGCAGCGAGACGAGGTAGCGGCCAGGCTTCAGGACCGAAGCGCTCGGCCAGGCCGGATGCAGCAAGAGACCGGTGCGAACGCGTCCGAGGTCCACCCGCATCACCGAGCCCGACGCGCCGATCGGCCGGAAGACGACGCGCGCGGTCACCGACCGGACACCGCGCTGGTCGATCCGGATCGCCAGTCGCGGGGCGGTGCCCTCGGTGATCGTGTGGCGCCCGATGCGAAAGACCGTCGCGACCGGATGCGCGGCGCTGGGCCGCCCGTTGGGTTGGCCGAACTCGGCACCGCCGGAGCGGGGACCCGATGGGGCGGAGGCCGCGCCGACCGAGACCGAGGCCGAAGCCGAGGCGGTGACGCCTGACGCCGGCGCAGGCAGCGCGGCGCCAAGGGCCAGAAGGCCGGGGAGGAGGAGAGGGAGGCTGCGCCTGGTGGACCCGCGCACACACCGAAGGTCGGTCGCCTGCCGCCGAGATCCCGCGTTGCAACCCGCCTTGCGCAGCTTCGGGGAACTTCGCTGCAGCTTTCCTAGCGATCCAGCATGCGCTGCAACATTTCAGCCGCGCCGTCCTTGGCCAGCGGCTCGTTCAGATTGCCGCACTTGGGCGACTGCACGCACGACGGGCAGCCCGGACTTGCACTTGCACTCGCTGATCAGCCGGTAGGCGTCGGCCACCAGCCGCTCGAAGCCCAGGAAGCCCTGCTGGGTGATCCCGACGCCGCCCGGGTGTCCGTCGTAGATGAAGATCGTCGGTCCGCCGGTCTGCGGATGCAGGTTGGTCGACAAGCCGCCGATGTCCCAGCGGTCGCACATCGCCAGCAGCGGCAGCACCGCGATCTGTGAGTGCTCGACGGCGTGCAGCGTTCCCAGCAGCAGCTCCAACGGGAAGTCGCGCTCCAGCAACGACGGGTCCAGCTCGTACCAGAGCGCCTGCGTGCGTGAACGTCGTCTCGGGCATGTCCAAGGCGCACAGGTCGATGGATCTCGTGGTCGGGCAGCCGCTTGCGCTGGTAGGCCATCACCGTCTCGGTCACGCTGACCATGCCGAACGACAGCACCACGCCCATCGTCTCGCGGCGATCCAGCAGCCGCTCGATGTGCGTGTCGGTCTCCTTCTTGGGCTGCGTGTACCAGTTGCCCGTGAACGGCTCGACGAGCGCGCGTCGGCCGTGAAGATCCAGCTCGCTCACGGAGTACGAGCGCCCCATGTGCAGGTAGACCGCGCCGTCGTGCACCGTGGAGAACGCGCGCGCCGCGTCGACCGAGCCGAGGATCTCGCCCTGGGTGACGTCGACGACCGCGAAGGAGTCCGGCGAACCCGAGCGCAGCGAGACGCGCGCGGCCGGGTAGTCCTCGGGATGGCGCAAGGTGAAGCGCCCGACCGCGCTCGACGAGCGACCCGCCCGCCACCAGGTGCTCGCAGTGCGCACGCAGCCGCGGGCCCAGCACGTCGGCGTCGACGTCCGGATCGATCGGCCCCTCGTGCGCGGCACACAGCAGATGCGGATCGTGGATCTGCTCGTTCTCGTAGTTGACGATCGCGCTCTCCACCGGACGGTCGAGGAACTCGTCGGGGTGGCGGCAGAAGAACTGGTCCAGCGCGTCCTCGCCGGCGACGTAGACCGCCAGCCCGCGGCCCCGGCGGCCCGCGCGCCCCCACATCTGTCGCAGCGACGCGACCGTCCCCGGGAACGTCACGACCACCGCGGCGTCCAACGCCCCGATGTCGATCCCCAGCTCCAGCGCGTCGGTGGTCACGACCGCCAAGAGATCCCCGGACACCAGCCGCCCCTCCAGCTCGCGCCGCTGCTGGGGCGTGTAGCCGGCGCGATACGGCGCGACCCGATCGCGCAGCGCCGGATGCGCGTCGGCGAGCTGGTCGGCGATCAGCTTGGCCACCAACTCGACGCCCTTGCGCGACTTCACGAAGCAGATCGTCCGCGCGCCCTTGACCACCAACTCGGTCACGAGATCGGCGGCCTCGCCCAACGCGCTGCGCCGCGTCTGTAGCGCCTCGTCGGTCACCGGCGGGTTCCACATGGCGATCGATCGCGCCGCGCCCGGCGAGCCGTCGCGCTCCACGTGCGCGAAGCCGTCCAGACCGGTGAGCCCCTCGGCCAGCGCGACCGGGTTGGCGATCGTCGCGCTCGCCAGCAGGAAGCGCGGGTCGGTGCCGTAGGCCGAGGCGATCCGCCGCAGCCGGCGCAGGACGTTGCCGACATGCGAGCCGAAGACGCCACGGTAGACGTGCGCCTCGTCGACCACCACCACCGCGAGGTTGGCGAAGAAGTCGCCCCACGCCGCGTGGTTGGGGAGGATCCCCATGTGCAACATGTCCGGGTTGGTCAGGATCAGGTTGGAGCGCTTGCGGATCGCCGTGCGCTCCTCCCGCTTGGTGTCGCCGTCGTAGATCGACGGGCGCACGTGGCGGCCGAGTCGCAACGACGCGATCGCGCGCGCCTGGTCCTGGGCCAGCGCCTTGGTCGGGTACAGGTACAGCGCCCGCGCCTTCGGGTCGCTGCACAGGACGTCGAGCGTCGTCAGGTTGAAGCACAACGACTTGCCGGAGGCGGTGCCGGTCGTGACGACGAACGGCCCGACGGCCGCCGCGTCCCACGCCTCGGCCTGATGGGCGTACAGCTCCGTCGATCCCCGCCCCGCGCAGGCCGTCGCGTAGCGTCGGATGCAGGTCGTCGGGCAGCGGCTCCAGCACCGGCTCGCGCGCGCCCTCGAACGCCTGGCGCACCAGCCGCGCATCGGATCGCGCCCTCGTCCAGGAGCGCGGTCCAGGGCTCGTCGCTGCGGATGGTCGCCACGCGCGGCGAACCCGGAAGCGCCTAAGCGCCGGTCGGCAGCTTGGCGACCCGCAGCCAGAACTCGCGGAAGGCGCGCACGGTCTCGAGGTAGTGCTCGAACGCCGTCGGCTTGGTCACGAAGCTCGACGCGTGCAGGTCATAGGCCTTCTCGACGTCCGTCGTCGTGCCCGAGGTCGTGAAGACGACGACGGGCAGGCGGCGCAGGCGCGGGTCGACGTCCTCGCGCAGCGCGCGCAGCACCTCGAAGCCGCCCATGCGCGGGAGGTTGAGGTCCAGGACGACGAGGTCCGGGCGCGCGGCGCGCCTGGAACGCGCCCTCGCGGCGCAGGAACGCGAGCGCGTCCTCGCCGTGGCGCACGACGTCCAGCGCGATCGTCGGCTCGCTCTCGGCCAGCGCCTCGCGCAGCAGCTCGACGTCGGACTCGCTGTCTTCCACCACCAGCAGGCGATGGGTCCCCTCGACCTGCGTCATGCCTCGCGTACCCCCTGCAGCGTGACGATGAAGGTGGAGCCCTCGCCGGGGGTCGATTCGACCCGCACGCTGCCGCCGTTGGACTCGACGATCTTCTTGACGATGGCTAGGCCCATGCCGGTGCCAGGGTACTCCTCGGCGGTGTGAAGTCGCTGGAAGAGTCCGAACACGCGCTCATGGAATCGTGGCTCGATCCCGATGCCGTTGTCGCTGATCGCGATCTCCCAGCGGCCGTTGTTCTGCTGGGCGTGCGCCCGCACGATCGGCGCCGCCTCGCCACGGTACTTGAGGCCGTTGCCGATCAGGTTCTGCAACATGGAGGTCATCTCGCGCGGACTGCGCCCGCGACGGTCGGCAGCTCGCCGCGCTCCACGGTCGCGCCGGTATCGGCGATCGCGTGCTGGAGGTTGGCGACCGCCAGGTCCCAGGCGTCGTCGAGCGCGATCGTCGCCTCGTCGTCCTCGCGCGCGCGACCCGTTCGCGAGTACTCGAGGAGGTCGGTGATCAGCTGCGACATGCGCGCGGCGCCGTCGCTGACGAAGCCCAGCCAGGAACGCTCGCGCTCGTCGAGCTTGTTGCCCAGCGCGGCTCTCCAGCAGCCCGACGTAGGAGGTGATCGTCCGCAGCGGCTCCTGCAGGTCGTGCGAGGCGAGATAGGCGAAGTGCTCGAGCTCCTCGTTGGAGGCGCGCAGCTGCGCCTCGCGCTCGCGCAGCTCGACGGTCATCGACTCGGCCAGGCGCACGGCGCGCCGGCGCGCGGTCGCCCAGCGTGCGCAGCAGCGCGGCGGCCAGCAGGCTCACGAGGATGCCGGCGATGGCGATGCCCCACGGGACCGCGCGCTCGCCGTCGGTCAGCGCCGAGCCGGCGCGTGTGTAGGCGACGGCCCAGCGGCGGCCGGAGACCGCGAGCGTCGCCACGCGCGTGTGCTCAGGGTCGCGGTGGCGCGTCGCGCGGCCGGGGCGCAGATCGAACGGCACGGCGCCGGGCGTGATGCCCGTCGAGGCAGGCACGGTGGCCGCCGGTCCGAGGTCGTAGACCTCCAGGTCGGCGACGGTCGCATCGGTGCCGAGGATCCCGCGCAGCAGGTTGTCGAGGCGGAACGCCGCGTAGACGACGCCCGTCCACTGGCGCGGCGCACCGGTCAGCGATGGCGGGCCGCCGTAGATCGGGACCATCAGGTCGATGCCCAGCGACGAGCCGGGCATGCGCGCGAACGCGATCGGGGCGGTCGCGGCCGGCTGCCCGGTGCGGCGCGCGAGCAGCGCGGCGCGCCGGCGGTTGGGCTCCGACAGGAAGTTGAGGCCGAAGGTGCGGTTGTCGGTCGGCGGCGGCTCGAGGTGGTCGCTGACCAGCGCCTCCTGGGCGTCGGGCGTCAACGCCGGATAGGGCGTGAAGCGGGCGCGGATCAGGCCGCTGGCCGCGATCGCCGTGCGCGTGCGCTTGGTGTAGCCCGCCAGCCCGGCGCGCGGGACGTAGGAGGCGGAGCCGAGCGTCTGTACGCCCGGGAAGCGCTGGAAGACGTCCTGGTCGGCGAAGTAGTCGTGGAACTGCTGGTAACTGACGTCGTGTTCGGCGTTGAAGAGGCCGGCCGCGCCACGGAGGATCTGGCTGTAGTCATCCATCCGGCGGTCGATCGCCGTGACCGCCGCGTGCGTGTCGTCGGTCAGCTGCTCGTGCTCGCGGTCGTGCAGCCGCGCCGCCGCCGCGTAGGTCGCGGCCGCGGTCATGATCAGCAACGTCGTCAGCAGCAGCGCGGGCGCCATCCGGACGAGGACGCTGCGCCGCTCCATCCCGTCAGTGCCCATGGGCCTCCGGCGGCAGGAGCGACGTACCGGCGTGGCCGCCGCGCAGGCGGGCGCGCAGCCGTTGCCAGAAGCCCGACTTGCCGCGGCGTGGGCGCCAGCGGGCCGGCGGCGGGACGGTCGTGCGCACGAGCGCGACCCAGTCGTCGAGCGGCAGCTCGCCGGAGATCAGCCGCGCCAGGCCGGTGGTGACCGGCGCGTCGAGGCCCGCGCCCTGCAGCGCGCCGGCCAGCAGCGGCACGCCCTCCATCGCCTCGACCGCCTGGCCGATGCGCTCCGGGATCTCGGCGGCCGGGACGCCGTCGGCCAGCAGCTCGCCGGCGCGGCGGTTGCGCGATTGCGGCGCGAGCGCGGTGGCGACCAGGTCGCCCGTCCCGGCCAGCCCGATCAGCGACTCCGGCCGCGCGCCGAGGCCCTCGGCGTAGCGCCAGACCTCGGCGAAGATGTGGCCCGCGGCCGCGCCCGCGGCGTTCAGGCCCTGGCGCTCGGTCGCGCCGGCGGCCAGCGCGGCCGCGTTCTTGGCGGCGCCTGCCAGCTCGACGCCGACCGGGTCGTTGGACGCCTCGCAGACGACGCCGGCCTTCTGGAAGAACGACGCCAGCGCCAGGGCCAGCGACTCGTCGGAGGAGGCGGCGACGAGGCCGGCGCCCTCGTGGACCATCTCGCTCGCGTGGGCGGGCCCGCCGACGCAGGCCACGCGGTCGGCGCCGAAGTCGGCGGCCAGGAGCACCGTCGGCGGCGTGCCCGCGGGCGGGACGAGGCCCTTGGCCAGCGAGACGATCGCGGCGCGCTTGGGCAGCCCGGCGGCGGGCAGTCCGGCGATCACGGTGTCCAGCCCACGCGACGGGACGGCGAGCAGGACGTAGTCCGCACGCGCCAGCCCCGCGCCGACGGCCTCGACCTTCAGACGACGGCGGCAGCTTCACGCCCGGCAGGTAGACCTGGTTCTCGCGGTCGGCGTTGAGCCGCTCGGCCTGGACCGCGGTGCGCGCCTGCAGCGTCGTGCGGACCCCGCCGCGCGCCAGCAGCACCGCGATCGCCGTGCCGAACGAGCCCGCGCCGACCACGACGGCGCGCCGAGCGCCGGGGGTCGGCAGCGAGAGGACGGCCGCGGGCGGTCGGGCACGCCGCGAGCCTAGATGGTTGATCGGCGCGGAGGCGCAGCGCCTGCGCCCACCTCAATGCCCGTCCTGTCCGGCCGATGACCGTGGACATGGAGCGCGCCGTGGCAGGGCTGGAGCGCGCCCGCCGCTGCCGTTGGGCAGACGTCGGTCGCTCGGCCCATCCCGAAGCAGCACTCGCGGGCCGTCGAGGCCGCGCGCAGCGCGCTGGCCGGCCACGACGACGCGCGCTTGCTCCTCGTCTTCGCCTCCGGCGCCTACGACTTGCCCGCGCTCGCCGCCGCGGTCAGCCGAGGTCGCCGGCGACACGCCCGTCGCCGGCTGCTCGTCGGCCGGCGAGATCGACGCTTCCGGCGCCGGCGACCGACAGCGTCGTCGTGCTCGCGCTCGGCGGCGAGGGCTTCAGCTTCTCGATGGCGGCGGTGTCCGCCGCGGTCGACCCGCGCGACGCCGGCGCGCGCGCCGCGGCCTGCGTCGGCGACATCGCCGACCGCGAGCATCGCGTCCTGCTGCTGCTCACCGACGGCACGTCGGCGCGCCAGCCCGAGATCGTCCGCGGCGCCTACTCGGTCGCCGGCGCGGGCGTCCCGCTGGTCGGCGGCATGCGGCGGCCTGCCCCGCCACGGCGAGCCGCCCTCGCTGATCTACGGCGGCGAGGTCCTGCGCGATGCCGTCGTCGGCGTCGCGATCGGCTCCGACGCGCCGCTGGGCGTCGGCGTCCGCCACGGCTGGCGCCCCGTCGGCGAGCCGATGCTCGTCACGCGCGCCGCGCCCGGCCGCGTGCTGGAGCTCGACGGCCGCCCGGCGGCCGAGGTCTACCGCGAGCGGCTCGGCGGCCGAGCAGCCCGTCGACGGTCACGCTCGCCCATCCGCTCGGCATGCGCCGTCGCGTCGGCGAGGCCGCATGTGCGCTGGGTCGGCGACGACGACTGCGCCGGACGGCTCGCTGAGCTCGTCGGTGCCCGCCGGCGCGCTGGTCTGGCTGATGGAGAGCGACGTCGATCGGCGTTCAAGAGGCCACCGACGCCGCCTGTCGCGAGGCGCTCGACGGCCTCGACGGCGACGTCCGCGCGTGCGCTCCTCGTCTTCGACTGCAACGCGCGCCTGCTGTTCCTCGGCGACGGCGTGGTCGACGAGGTCGACCGCATCGTCGCGCACGCCGACGGCGCCGCGATCGCCGGTCTCTACACCTACGGCGAGATCGCCCGCACGCGCGGCTCCGCCGGCTTCCACCAGCAGACGCTCGTCGTCCTGGCCATCGCATGAACGACGCCGCCGCCAGCTGGGCGCCCCAGCAGCTCGCCGAGTTTCTCGGCGCGGTCTCGCGAGCGTCCGGACGAGGCCAGCGCGGCGCGCGAGGGCGTCGAGCGCGCGGCCGAGGCGTCGAGGCCGAGTGCGCCGCGCTGGTCCGCGGCGACACGGTGCTGGCCTCGGTCGGCTGGCCGCGCTTCGACGTGCCCGAGCGCCAACTGGCTGCGGTCGCCGCGGCGCGCGAGCGGTGTCATCGACGTGCCGGGCGCCGGCCCGTGCCTCGCGGTCGCCTCGGCGCTGGAGGGCTCGGACACGCCAACTCGTCGTCGCCCGCGCCGGCGCGCCGCTCGACGCCGGACGAGACGACGCTGCTGCGCGGCATGGTCCGCGGCCTGGCGCTGACGATGCGCCTGCTGCGAGACGATCGACGCCGAGCGCTCGCTGCGCGCCCGCGCCGACCTCGCCGCCGCCGAGAACGTCCGCCTGCTCGAGACGCTGCGCAAGCGCCAGCGCGTGCTGGAGGCGATGGCCCGGATCCAGCGCGCGATCTCCCGGCGCGAGCCGCTGGAGGGCGTGCTGGAGACGATCGTCGGCGCCGCCGGCGAGCTGCTCGGCGACGACGCCCCCGCGCTCGTGCTCGTCGATCCCGACGATCCGGGCTGGCTGGCCTTCGCCGCCGCAGCGCGGCTACGACGCCGTCGCTGGCCGAGCGACGACAGCCGCCACCGCGTCGGCGTCGGCGTGACGGGCCGCGCGGTCGCCGAGGACGCGGCTGATCGTCGTCGAGGACTACCCGTCGATGCCTGACGCGCGCGCGTCCTGGCTGCGCCACGGCCTGCAGGCCGCGATGGCCGCGCCGGTCCACGAGGACGGTCGCGTCATCGGCAGCCTGCTGCTGTCGTCGTTCCGGCCCGGCCGCGTCTTCTCGCGCGCCGAGCAGGACATGTTGTCGTCCTTCGCCGAGCACGCGTCGCTGGCGCTGACCGACGCGCGCCGCGTCGACACGATGCTCCACCAGGCGCTGCACGACGCGCTGACCGGCCTGCCCAACCGCGCGCTGTTCACCGACCGCCTCGCAGCACGCGCTGGTCCAGGGCCGGCGGCGCGGGACCGCCGTGCGGCGTGATCTTCCTCGACCTCGATCGCTTCAAGACCGTCAACGACTCGCTCGGCCACGCCGCGGGCGACGAGCTGCTGGTCGCCGTCGCACGGCGCATCGCCGAGTCGCTGCGCAGCGCCGACACCGCCGCGCGCCTCGGCGGCGACGAGTTCGCGGTGCTGTTGGAGGACTTGATGCACGTCGACGAGGCGGTGCTCGTCGCCGAGCGGATCACCGCCGCGCTCAGCGCGCCGATCGTCGTCTCGGGCCGCGAGGTCTTCGTCAAGGTCGTCGCTCGGGATCGCCGTCGGCGGCCAGCGAGCGCCGCGGAGCTGCTGCGCCAGGCCGACGTCGCGATGTACCGCGCCAAGGCCGACGGCAAGGGCCGCCATCGCGTCTTCGAGGACAGCATGCAGGCCGAGGTCGTCGAGCGGCTCGAGCTGGAAGGCGAGCTGCTGGCGCGCGATCGAGCGCGACGAGGTCGAGGTCCACTACCAGCCGGTGATCGCGCTGGACGGCCAGACGCTCGCCGGCTTCGAGGCGCTGGCGCGCTGGACGCCATCCCGACGCGCGGGCTCGTCCCGCCGCCGCAGTTCATCCCGCTGGCCGAGGAGAACGGCTCGATCGTCGAGCTCGGCCGCCAGATCCTGCGCACCGCCTGCCGCCAGGCCGCGCGCTGGCTGGCGGAGTTCCCGACTGACGAGCCGCGGATCATGTCCGTGAACCTCTCGGGCCGCCAGCTCGAGGACCCCAACATCGTCGCCGACGTCGCCGCGGCGCTGGCGGACACCGGTCTGCCTGCCGCCGCGCTGGTGCTGGAGATCACCGAGACGGTGCTCATGCACGACACCGAGGCGACGATCGCGCGGCTGACCGCGCTGAAGGCGCTCGGCGTCCGCCTCGCGGTCGACGACTTCGGCACCGGCTACTCGTCGCTGCGCTACCTGCGCCGGTTCCCGATCGACATCCTCAAGATGGCCAAGCCGTTCGTCGACGGCCTTGACACCGGCGACGACGAGGGTCGCGCGCTGGCGCGGGCGATCGTCGACCTCGCGTCGTCCCTGAAGCTCGCGTGCATCGCCGAGGGCATCGAGGCGGGCGCGCAGGCCGACGTCCTGCACGACCTCGGCTGCGGCATGGGCCAGGGCTTCCACTTCGCGCGGCCGATGGCCTCGGACGCGATGACGGCGCTGATCGCCGAGCCGTCGGGTGCGGGCCGGATGTTCGCGATGCCGTCGACGCGGATTTAGCGCGTCCGTCGCTCTTCCGCCGCGTTCGTCATCCTTCCCGTCGTGCGGTGCGTTGGTGGCGTTCAGTGCGCGGGGCTGGTCGGTGATGCGCTGCGCGGTCTGTCGGCACCGAGGGAGTGAGCAGCGGCCGGCACTCGGGGCGCGGGCTTGTCGTCCGTTGGCGCCGGGGCGCGGGTGCTCCGGGACTCGGTGGCGGTCCATGTCGTTCTGTGTCCCGCATGGGGACACCATGCGACCCGGACCGATCGTTCCGGCCCGAACCTCTGGTCCGGGGCGTTTCGTAGTGACATAGTCACCACGAGACGCCCCGGACCGACGCTTCGGTCCCGAAGCACCTGTCCGGGTCGAGTTGACGTGGACTATGCCGGTCAGCTCGACCAGCGCTGCGATTCGGTCGCGACTCGCCCGCCCAGGCGCTCGCGGACGACGAGCCGGCGCACCGAGCCGCAATCCCCGCTCACTCCCTCGGTGCAAACGGACCACGTCGCGCACACCGACCAACGCCGCGCACTGAACGCCAACGACGCCCAGGCCCGCCGCCCCCGCCTACGCCTCGTGGGCCTCCAGCATCCGACCCAACCGCTCACCAGCGTCCGCCAACGCCTCCGGAGTCCCCGCCTCCTCGATCACCTGCAGATCCAGGATCCGCGCGCTGAAGCGGTCGATGGCGTTCATGCCGACGATCGCGTGGCAGGGCACACCGGCCTGCCGCGCGCGCGTGGCGATCTCGCCGGCGATCTTGCCCTCCAAGGTGGTGGCGTCGAGCCGGCCCTCGCCGACGATCACCGCGCGTGCGGCGCGCATGCGCGCGTCGAAGTCCAGCGCCTGCAGGATGAAGGACGACGCCCGACTCCAGCTTGGCGCCGTAGCGCGCCCACAGCCCGCCGGCCAGACCGCCCGCGGCGCCGGTCATCGGCACGCCGCGCGGATCCTTGGGCAGCAGCGCCGCCTGTTGTTGTAGGCGTCGTTCGAGCTTCTTGATGGTCTTGGTGTCGGCGCCCTTCTGCGGACCGAAGCGCGCGGGCGCCAGCTCGAACGGCGTGCGCACGTCGCAGAGCACGACGAGCGCCGTGCCCTGCAGGCCGCCGGCCTCCTCGATCGCCGCGATCGCGCCCGCGCCGCCGTCGGTCGTCGCGCTGCCGCCCGCGGCGACCAGGACGACCGCGGCGCCCGCGGCCGCGGCGGCGACGATCAGCTCGCCGGTGCCGCGCGTGGACGCCGCGATGGGGTCGCGCTCGTCGTCGGCCACCCGGTGCAGTCCCGACGCCTCGGCGACCTCGACGATCGCCGTCCCGCCGTCCTCGATCAGCGCGAAGCCCGCCGCGGCGATCGGCCGTCCGAGCGGGTCGGTCGCCGGCGCGCCGGCGGTCTCGCCGCCCAGCGCGGTCAGCAGGATCTCCAACGTGCCCTCGCCGCCGTCGGCGACCGGGCAGAGGTCGGGCGGGACCAGCCCCGCACGCTCGAGGCCTGCGCCGATGCACGACGGCCACGCGCGCGGCGCGCAGCGTCCCCTTGAACGAGTCGGGCGCGACGAGCACGGGCGGATGAGGGGACGGCAGGGCAGGCATGGGCGGCGCGTGCGCATCGACGGCATCGAGGCCCGCGCCGTTCTAGCAGAAGCCGACGCTCAGTCGCGCTCGCCCCAGCCCTCGCCGCGCTCGGCGGGGACGATCCTGCGCAAGGTGTAGATGTCGCTCTCCTCGAGCGTCTCGGCGTGCTGCTCGAGCTCCTCCCACGGATCCCAGACCGCGCTCAGCAGGCGGCCGGAGATGCCGTCGCTGCGGCGCGAGCCGAGGTAGACGGCGAGGTCCGCACCGCGCGTGAGCGGCGTGCCGCCGTTGTCGCGTTGCTGCACGGCCTTGGCGTAGAACGTCTCGCCGACGGCCTCCGGTCCGGCCGCGAGGACCTCGTCGAGCATGTTGGTGTTCAAGGCCCCGGGGGCGATCGCGTTGACGTCGATGCTCTCGCCGGCGACCTCGTGGGCGAGCGTCTCGGCGAAGCGCACGACCGCCGCCTTGGAGGCCGCGTAGGCCGACAACATCGGCAGCGGCGACGTCGCCCCGCCGCCCGAGAGCTGCACGACCTTGCCGCGCTCCGAGCGCCGCAGGTGACCCAGCGCGAACCGCGCGGGCAGGACCGACCCCATCAGGTTGATCTCGATCGCGCGGACCCATTGGGCCCAGACGACCTCGTCGATCGCGCCCTTGGGCCCGTAGACGCCCGCGTTGTTGACCAGGATGTCGAGGCCGCCGAGCGTCTCGGCCGCGAAGGCGACCAGCTCTTGCGCGGCCTCGGGCACCGAGACATCAGCCGCGTGCGCGTGGACCTCGCCCGCAGTCGCCAGCTCCTGCTGCGCCGCGGCCAGCGCCTTCGCCGACCGCGAGCAGATGACGATGCGCGCACCCTCGCGCAGGTACGCGCGCGCGATCTCCAGGCCCAGGCCCCGCGCCCCGCCGGTGATCAGCGCGGCGCGACCCTCCAGTGCACCCGTCATGCAGGCCGTCGCCCGACCGAGGCGTAGCGGATGCGCGGGTCGCGGGCCAGCGCGTGGGCCAGGAAGCCGTTGGCGTCGACGACGAGGTCGCCGCCCAGGACGTCCGGGATCCTGCCCGCGTCGAGCTCCCGGTAGGCGGGCCACTCGGTGGCGATGACGAGCGCGTCGGCGCCGTCGGCGGCCGCGAACGGATCGTCCATCAGCACCGCGCCGGCCGCCTCGCCGTCCAGCGAGCGCACGGCCGGGTCGTGGGCGCGCACCGTCGCGCCGGCGCCGAGCAGGTCGGTGCAGAGCTCGACGGAGGCCGAGCGGCGCAGCGTGTCGGTCCCGGGCTTGTAGGTCAGGCCCCACACCGCGATCGTCTTGCCCGCCAGGCCGTCGGGCGGCGTCGCCGAGGTGCCGGTGCCCAGCAGGACGTTGATGGTGCGCCGCGTCCAGCCGCGATGGGCGACGTTGCTGTCCCACACGCCGTGCAGCAGCGGCGTCAGGAGACCCTCGCTGTCGCCGATGCTCGTCAGCGAGCGGATGTCGCGCGCCAGCGTGCCGCCCGCAAACGCACCGCCGGGCCCGAGGTAGGCCCGTGGCCCGATGCGCGCCTCGCTCTTCAACGCCGAGGAGACCTCGCCGGCGTCGGCGCCGACGCGCTCGCAGACGGAGGCGACCTCGTTGATGAACGTCACCGACGTCGCCAGGAAGGCGTTGAGCGCGTGCTTGGTCATCTCGGCCGACTCGATGCCCATCCACGCGATGCGATCGGTGATCGGCGCCAGCAGCTTCGTGATCACCTCCTGGCTGTAGGGATCGCGGACTCCGACGACCACACGATCGGGCTCCAGGAACACGGTGATGGCCTTGCCCAGCCGGAGGTTCTCGGGCGAGTAGGCCAGCGAGATGCCGGGCGGCGCATCGGCCTGCAACAGCGCCGTCGAGCCAACGGGCAACTGCGAGGAGATCAGGACGACGGTGCCGTGGTCCAGCAGCGGCAGCAGCGCGCGGACGCGATCCAGGACGTAGTCGACGTTGGCGTTGTCGTCGGCGTCGACGGGCGTGTCGTAGGCGATCCAGACCAGCTCCGCGCCGCGCACCGCCTCCGCGGCGTCGGCGATCGGGTGCAGGCGATCGTGCTCCAAACCGTCGGCGATCAGCTCCTTGAGGCCGGGCTCGAAGAGCGGCGGGATGCCGTTGGCCAGGTCCTTGACGACGGCGCCGTCGGTGTCGTGCGCGGTGACGTCATGGCCGACCGACGCCAACGCGGCGGCGGTCACGGTCCCGAGGTGCCACAGTCCCGAGACGCAGACCCTCATGACGCCGTGGCGAAGCTGCTGTGCATGGTCACCGGCCAACTATGGACTGGTCAGCGCACCGCAGCGAGGAGAAAGGGATGCCAACAGGCAGGGTCGCGCCCTGGGCTACGCTCCCGCCCATGCGCGTACTGGTGACCGGGGCAAGCGGCTTTCTCGGACGCGCCGCGTGCGCGCGGTTGCTCGACGAGGGCTACGAGGTCGTCGCGCTCGTGCGCCGGCCGGGCAGCGAGCCCGAGGGCACGCGCGCGGTGGCGGGGGACCTGGCCGAGCCCGTGACGCTGGTCGCGGCCGTCGCCGACGCGGCGCCCGACGCCGTCCTGCACCTCGCCGCCGAGATCGCCTCCCAGCGCAACGCCGCGAAGGTCTGGACGGTCAACGTCGAGGGCACGCGCGCGCTGCTCAACGCCTGCCGCACGCTCGACCGCGCGCCGCGCGTCGTCTTCACCTCGACCGTCGTGACCGGCGACGCCGGCGGCGCGCTGCTGACCGAGGACGAGCCGCTGCCGGTGGTCACGCCCTACGGCCGCTCCAAGCAGGAGGGCGAGCGGATGCTGGCCGACAGCGGCCTGCCCTACGTCATCGTCCGGCCCTCCCACGTCTACGGCCCGGCCGGCTGGTACGCCGACGAGCTCGTCGCGCGCCTGCGCCAACCCGGACGCTTCTGCGTGATCGGCAAGGGCACCAACCTGTGGGATGTCGTCCATGTCGACGATGTGGTCGACGCGCTGCTGGCCGCGCTGACGGTGCTGCCGGTCGGCGAGATCTACCACTGCGCTGACGACACGCCGATCGCCTACTACGACTTCATGGCCTTGACCGCCCGCACGCTCGGCCTCGGCGCGCCGCGGCGGATCCCCGCCGCCCTCGCGCGGCTCGTCGCCGGCGGTGCCGCGGTCGAGGCCGTCGTCCGCTCGGCCCGCTCCAGCAACGCCAAGCTCAAGGCCACCGGCTGGGCGCCGCGCCATGCGAGCGCCGAGACCGGCGTCCCGGCGGCGCTGGGCGCGGCCTGAGCGCTACTGCTCCAGTTGGTCCACCGTGCACGCCGCGGGCTCCTTGTCCTCGCGCCAGCGCTGGACCTTCGCGCCGTGGCGGATGCGGCCGTCGCTCGACATGGTCGAACGTGACCTCGACGACCAGCTCGGGGCGCAGCCCGACCCACGAGAGGTCGCGGCCGGCCGACCAGCGCGAGGGCTCGCCGGTGCCGCGCTCGCCGGTCTCGTACGGCGCCAGCTTGGCCGGCAGCTCGCGCTTCTCCTTGGCCGTGAAGCCGGAGGTGTGGCCGACCCCGCGCAGGTTGCCGTCGGGCGCGTAGAGCCCCAGGATGAGCGCGCCGACCGTGCCTTCGAGCTTGCCCGGCCGCCAGCCGACGACGACGGCGTCGATCGTGCGCACGCGCTTGATCTTGACCATGCCGGTGCGCTCGCCGGGCAGGTAGGGGGCGTCGGCCTCCTTGGCGATCACGCCCTCTTCGTTGAGCAGCCAGTCCTGCGCTTCGGACGCCGTCCAGACCACCGGCGTCAGCTCGATGCCCTCCAGCGCCGCAGCCTCCAGCGCGCCGCGGCGCTCGTGGTAGGGCCGCTCCAGCAGCACATCGTCGTCGAGCGCCAGCAGGTCGAAGGCCACCAGCCGCGCCGGCGTCTCGACCGACAGCCGCTCGATCCGCGACTTGGCCGGGTGGATCCGCTGACCGAGCGTGTCGAACGACGACGCCACGATCTCACCGTCGAGCACGTAGCGGCCGGCCGGCAGCGACGCGACGACCTCGGGGAAGTAGCGGTCCAGCGGCTTGCCGTTGCGCGAGGCGATCTCGACCGTCGTCGCCGTCGACGAAGACCAGCGCCCGAAAGCCGTCGAACTTGGGCTCGTAGCGCCCAGCCGTCGCCGTCAGGCAGCGTCGTGCGCGAGCGTGCGAGCTGGGGGGCGAGCGGGGGCGTGAGCGGGAGCGACATCGTCCTCAACCGTACTCGTCCGCAACTGCAGGATGACGACGGCGCCGAGCACCAGGACGCCACCCGCCAGCTGGCCGGCGCCGAGCGCCTCGCCGTAGATCGCGGTCGCCAGCGCGACCGTCACGACCGGCTCGGCGGTCGAGACGATCGACGCCGTCGCGGGGCCGACCTCGCGCAGCCCGACGAAGAACGCGCTCACGCCCAGGACGGTGGAGCCCAGCGCCATCGCCGCGATCCAGCCCCAGCCCGCGGCGGCGAAGTGGAGGTGCAGCGAGCCGCTGCCGAGACCGGCGACCAGCGTCGAGGCCGCGGCGCCGGTGGTCACCAGCGCGGCCATCAGGAACGCGTCGATGGCGCCGACGAGGCGGTCGGCGACCAAGATGTAGGCCGCGTAGATCACGGCGGCGCCGACGGCCATCGCGACGCCTACGCCATCGAGCGCGCCGAGCGAGCCGCTCGATCAGCACCAGCACGGCGCCGACGCTCGCCAGCGCCAGCGCGCCGACGCGGCGTCCCGTCACCTGTTCACGGCGCAGCGCGACGGCGCCCAAGAACACCAACATCGGATAGAGGTACAACAACAGCGAGGTCAGCGACGCGTCCAGTCGCGTCAGGGCCCCGAAGAAGAGCCCGGCCTGCGCGGCGTAGCCGGCGGCGCCGAGGCCGAGGCCGGCGAGGACCACGCGGCGGCTGGGGAGCTGCACGCCGCCGCGGACGGCCACGATCACCCAGAAGAGGGCCGCGGCCAGCAGGAAGCGGATCGCGAGCAGTGTGACGACGGTCGCGCCGGCCGCGTAGGCCTCCTTGGCGAAGATGGCCATGGCGCCGAAGGCGCAGGCCGACAGGACGCACAGGGCGGTCCCGCGGTGCTGCGACGACAGCGACACGGGAGCGGCTACCAGTTGGAGCGGCCGTCGTCGCGGCGCGAGTCCGCGCCGTAGCGGGCCGAGAGGGCGGCGTTGGCGCCGAAGACGCCGATGACGGCGAGCAGAGAGAACATGTCCTTAGTGTCGGACATACGTTCTCGTTCCTCTAGCCTTTGTTGCCTCTACGAGCTATAGGTTTCCCCTTGAGGTCACAAGCATGACGCTGCAGCAGCTGGAGTACTTCCTCGCCGCCTTGGACGAAGGCTCGTTCAGCGCCGCCGCCGAGCGGCTGCTGCTCGCCCAGCCGTCGCTGTCCGAGCAGATCCGCCGTCTGGAGGCCGAGCTCGGCGTCGCGCTGTTCACGCGCGTCGGGCGCGGGATTCGGCCGACCGACGCCGCGCGCGCCCTGCGCCCGCACGCCGAGGCCGCGCTGGGTGCGGTCGCCGAGGGGCGCGAGGCGGTCGTCGAGCAGCGCGAGCTGCAGGGCGGCATCGCCACCTTCGGCACCTTCGGGACCGCGCGCTGGTATCCCGGCACCCAGATCGTCAGCGCCTTCCGCAAGCGCCATCCCAAGGTCCGCGTCCGGATGGTCGGTCAGAACTCCTCCGAGGTCGGCGACCGCCGTGCGCGACGGCGACCTGGAGGCGGGCCTGGTCGCGCTGCCGATCGACGACAGCGGCCTGGAGGTCCGGCCGATCATGCAGGACGAGATCCTCTACGTCAGCGCGGATCCCGCGCGCGTCAAGAAGGCCGTGACGATCCGCGAGCTCGCCGGCGCGCCGCTGATCCTCACCGACACGAGCTACGGCCTGGAGGACCCGACGCGTCGCCAGCTCTTCGAGCTGGCCCAGCGCGAGGGCGTCACGATCGAGCCCCAGATCGACGTCGAGGACGTCGAGACCGCGATCGAGCTCGCCGCCCGCGGCCTCGGCGACGTCGCTGATCGCGCGCGGGATCCTGCTGTCGCTCGGCCGCCGCGTCCCCAAGAAGCTCGGCTGGGTGCCGTTCGCCGAGCCGATCTACGACACGTTCGCCTTCATCAACCGCCGCGGTGCGCGCCTGTCGCCGGCGGCGCGCGAGTTCATGGCGTTGGCCGAGGAGGGCATGCGTCGCGATGGCCGCCGAGCTGAAGACGACCCCGCCGCGACGCCACCGTCCTGGCGGCTGAGCCCGTCCGGGTACGATGGATCGCGATGACCACCGAGACACGCCACCGTCGCCGAGCAGGAGTACCTCGAGACCCTCTTCTGGCTCTACGAGGCCGGGCTGCCGATGACCGGCGCCAACATCGCGCGGGCGATGCAGCTCTCGCCCCCGACCGTCCACGAGATGGTCGGCCGCCTGGAGCGCGACGGCTACATCACGCGCGGCCCCGACAAGGTCATCAGCTTCACCGACAACGGCCGCGAGCACGCCGAGGCGATCGTCCGCCGCCACCGGCTGATCGAGCGCTTCCTGACCGACGTCCTCGGGCATCCCGTGGGACGAGGTCCACGAGGAGGCCGAGCGCCTGGAGCACGCGATGTCGCCGGTGCTCGAGGAGCGGATGCTCGCCGCGATCGGCGACGCGCGCACCTGCCCGCACGGCCACCCGATCGACGTCGGCAGCCGCATCCCATCGGTCCCGCTGGCCGACGTCGAGGTCGGCGCCACGGTCACGATCGTGCGCTTCGAGAACGAGGCCGAGGACCTGCTGCACTACCTCAAGGCCGCCGGGTTGGACCCGGGGCTCGACGGGACGCTGGTCGAGTCGGGCGACGACATCGTCGTCGAGACGGCTGGTGGTGAGCGGTTGACGCTGACGCGCAGTGTGGCCGAGACCGTGTCGGTCACTGCCGACCCGTCGCCGCCGCCGCGGGTTGCGTTGCCGGCCCAGTTGGTCTTGGGCGAGCAGCGGTACGGGCGGTAGTTGGCGTCGGCGGGGCCGGCCGCTGCGGCGCGTCTCTGGTCGTCCGCGGGTGGTGGCTTGCGGGGCGCTCAGCGCGCACCGGGGTCGGGGTGCGTTGCGGGGTCCGGCTCACCGAGGGGAGTGAGGAGTGGCTTGTGGCTCGCGGCCGCGTCTGTCTTCCGCGTGAGGGTTCGCGGGACGGCCCGGGTGGTTCGGGCGCTGGCGGCGAGGTCCGTGTCGTCTGACCCCACCTATGAGGGGTGAGACGCCACGGATCGATCCGGGTCGTCTCGTGGTGAATAGGTCACCACGAAACGACCCGCATCCGCGCTTCGGGGCCGAACCGTCGATCCGTGTCGCCTGGGGTCCCTCTACGGGACACAAAAACGACCCGGACCCGAGAGCCGGCCACGAACCACCCGCGCCCGGGCGCCTACGGACGACAAACCCGCGCCCCGAGGCCCCGACCACTCCTCACTCCCCTCGGTGAGCCGAACCCCGCCACACACCCCGACCACAACGCGCGCTGAGCGCCCCGGGTGCGCCACGCAAGCCCGCACCCGCGGACGACACCGAGCAATCGCGCCCTAAGCCCAGCCAGCCGAAGACAATCGCGCCGGCCCAGACGGCGCGCGCCCCAGCCCCTACACCCTCGCCGCAGCCCCCGACGCCGCCTTGACCGCCTCGGCCAGCCGCGCGACGCCCTCGTCGATCTGGTCCTCGGTGACACCCGAGTACGCCAGGCGCAGCGTGTTCTCGCCGCCCTCCAGCAGGAAGTCCGTGCCCTTGACGATCGCGACGCCGCGCGCGTTGGCCTCCTCGAAGACGCGGTCGATCTCGGTGCCCTCGGGCAGCTCGACCCACATGAAGTAGCCGCCCTCGGGCGCCTGGAAGCGCGCCTCGGGCAGCTCGCGCGCCAGCGCCTCGGTGAGCCGCTTCACGCGGCCCGCCAGCGCCGCCTTGACCGTCGCGATCGACTTGTCGATGTCGCCGCTGCGCGCAGAACTCGTAGACGATCGACTGCGCCACCATGTTCGGCGAGATGTAGGTGTTGGTCGCCAGGCGCTGGATCTCGGCGATGCGCTCGGCCGGGCCGACGAGGTAGCCGACGCGGATGCCCGGGCAGACCGTCTTGGAGAACGACGAGGCGTAGACGACCGAGCCGGTCGTGTCCTGCGAGAGCATCGTCGGCAGCGCCTCGCCGGCGAAGCGGATGTCGACGTACGGGTCGTCCTCGAAGATCACGAAGCCGAACTCGGCGGCCAGCCGCAGCAGCGCCTCGCGCTTGGACGGCGCACAGCGTGTAGCCGGCCGGGTTCTGGAAGTTGGGGATGATGTGCGCGAGCGTGGGGCGGACGCCTTCGTCGCGCAGCAGCGTCTCCAGCGCGTCCGTGTCGATGCCGTCGCTCTCCAGCTCGACCATGCGCACGTCGGCGCCGCGGCCGCGCAGGTTCAGCAGCGTGCGGTCGTAGGTCGGCTTCTCGACGACGACCGCGTCGCCGGCGCTCGACGAGGCCTCGAACAGGAACGCGTCGGCCTGCATCGAGCCGTTGGTGACGATGCACCTGCGACGTGTCGACGCCGTGCTGGTCGGCGATCCACTCGCGCAGCGGGCCGTAGCCGACGGCGGTGCCGTAGGCCGTCGTGCCGGCCGGATCGCGCTCGAAGGCGCGCACGGCGGCGGCCTTGAGGCCCTCCACGTCGACGATGTCGAGCGACGGCGCGCCGCGGGCGAAGGAGATCACGTCAGGCATCGCGTCGGATGCTAGCGAGGCGGCGTTTGTCCGGGAGGATGGTGATGCTGGGTAGGTAATGGCCATGCCCGCAGCCTCCGTCGTCCTCGTCGAGGACTCGGTTCCCTACGCACGTCTCGTGGAGCTGATCCTCGCCGATGCCGTTCCCGGTGGCGTCGAGGTCCGTCACCACGACACGATGCGCGACGCGCGGGCCGACCTGCGCGACCGCGAGGCCGACTGCATCCTGCTCGACTTCGGCCTGCCCGACGCCAACGGCCTGGAGGCGCTGACGCTCGTGCTCGAGGTCGCCGGCGGCGCGCCGGTGATCGTGCTCAGCGGCCATGACGACCTGGAACTGGCGACCGCGGCGATCCGGGCGGGCGCGCAGGACTACCTCGTCAAGGGCCAGGAGCGACCGCCCGCGCTCTTCCTACGCGCGATCCGCTTCGCGATCGAGCGCCGTCGCCACCAGGAGCGCAACGAGGATCTGCTGCGCGCCAAGGAGGATCGTTGGCGGACGCTGACGCATCTGGCGCCGGTCGGGATCGTCGAGGTCGACGAGGGCGGGCGCTGCGTCTTCGCCAACGACTGGGTGAGCGAGCTGACCGGGCTGGGGCGCGCGGCGTTGATCGGCGAGGGCTGGCGCGACGCGCTGCACGGCGACGACGCGCGCGCGTTTGCCGAGGCGTGGCGGGCGGCGCTCGCGCCGGGCGGGCAGGGAGAGTTCGCGCTGGAGCTGCGCTTCGCGGCGCCCGACGGCGGGTCGGCACGCTGGGCGCAGGTCAGCGGTGTCCTGCTGCGCGACCCGTGGGACGGGCCCGCAGGCTGGCTCGGGACGCTGGTCGACGTGACGCCGGCCCGCGAGGCCCGCGAGGCGCTGGCGCTCGTCGAGCAGGAGCTGCGCCGCCATCAGGGCGACGTGCTCGCGGTCGCGGCGCTGGCCCGTGAGGCGGCGGTCGCCGACGCGCCGGTGGCGATGCTGCTGGAGGGCGCGCGTGGCGTGCTCGGCGCCGGGACCGTCGAGCTGCTCGGGGCCGATCCCGCGGCGGCACCCTTCGCCGCGACGGTCGTCGACCGTCCCGTCCTGCGCGGCGACGCCGTGCTCGGCGTCCTGCGCGTGAGCTGGCCGGCGGCCGCGAGCGCTCCGGGCGAAGGGCTGCTGGCGGTGGTCGAGCTGCTCGCCGCCGAGCTCGGCGCGGTGCTCGAGCAGCAGCGGCTGTTGGAGCAGCTGCGCGATCTCGCGCGGACCGATCCGCTCACCGGTCTGGCCAACCGCCGGCTGTGGGACGAGCGCATCGCCGTCGAGCTGGCCCGCGCGCAGCGCTACGGGCGCCCGCTGTGCGTGGCGGCGATCGACCTCGATCGCTTCAAGCCCTACAACGACGCCCACGGCCACCAGGCGGGCGATGTCCTGCTGCGCGACGCGACCGCGGCGTGGCGCGGCGTGTTGCGCGTGGCGGATCTGCTGTCGCGCTGGGGCGGCGACGAGTTCGCGCTGCTGCTGCCCGACTGCGATCTGGACTGCGCCGAGCGGATCGTGTCGCGGCTGCAGGAGGTGACGCCGGGCGGCGAAGAGGGCGTCGGCTGTTCGGCGGGGCTGGTGCGCTGGGAGGTCGGCGAGAGCGCCGAGCGCGTGGTGGCGCGGGCCGATGCCGCGCTCTACGCGGCCAAGGCCGACGGGCGCGGCGGCATTCGTGTCGCGTAGGTGACGGTGATGGCCGCCGCGTCGGGACCCGGCAACGCCGACGGGCGCGTCGGGTAGTTGATGGCCTTGCCTCAGGCCGCGTCGTCGGGCGGGTCGGCCGGGGGCGGGGCCGGCGGCGTCGGCATCACGACCGGGACCGCTCGCGGCGGCGCGCCGGGGCGCCGCGGCAGCGCGCTGGCGACCTCGCGGACATGCGCGCGGGCCTCGTCTTCGGGCTCGGCGTCCTCGGGCGGGTCGGGCGCGGCGGCGACCGCCGGCGGGGCGGGCGCCTGAGGCGGCTCGGGCTCCGGATCCGGGACGGCGTGCGGCCGCGTCGTCAGGCGCGTCACCTCGGCAGTGTGCTCGCCGGCCTCGGGCAGGGTGATCGCGTCGCGCGCGGCCTCGGCGGCGATCGCCGCGGCGGCGTCGGCGAGCGCCTCGACGACGTCCTCGATCCCGTGTTCGAGCCGCTCGACGCGTCCGGCGCGATCGGCCAGCGCCTCGGCGTGGGCGAGCAGGCGGTCGGCGGTGGCGCTGATGCGGCGGGCGCGGCCGGCGGCGAAGGCGTCCACGCGACGGCGCGCCTCGTCGAGGTAGTCGGCGGCCGCGCGCTCCGCACCGCGCAACAGGCGCTCGGCATCCTGCTCGGCGGCCAGGCGCACCTGCAGCGCGCGCTCCTGCGCATCGTCGTCGGCCCGGGCACGGATCGCGGCGGCGTCCTGCTCGGCGGCCTCGAGCACCTCCCGGACGCGGCCGGTCAGCGACACGGCGAGCTCCTCGGCGGAAGGGATGCGGGAGGGATCGTCGTCGTCGGCCACGGTGTTGAGCGCTCCAGCCGGAAGCTACCAGCGTGCCATGACTGCTTGTCGGCGCTGCGAGGGCCGCGGGTCAGACGATGGCGAGCGTCAGCCGGCCGTCGCGCACGTCGGTCACGGTGAACGGCTGCGGTGCGGTGGTGCGTAGCGCGGCGGCCAGGGCGACGGGGCCGGAGAGGCGCACGTCGATCGCCGCGCGGCCCGCGTCCAGCGCGCGCACGTAGACCCCGACGACGCCGGGGATGCGCTGCAGCGCCTGCTCGAAGGCGGCCAGCGTGGCGAGGTCGCCGAACGGCGCGGCGTCGACGGTGACGTCGCCGCTGAGCAGCGTGTCGGCGGGATCGGGCGCGGCGCCGACGCCCAGCTCGGTGAGCACGCGCGAGAGCTCGCTGACGAGGTCGTCGGTGGTGCGCACGAGCCGGTCGCGGAACGCGAGCAGCTCGTCGAGTTGGCGGTGCAGGCCGGTGGCGGGCGCGGGCGGCGGCGGTGCGGGCGCGCGCGGCGGCGGCGCGAAGGCGGGCGGCGGGCCCTGCGCGGTCTGGGGCCATGGCGCCGCGGGCGGCGTGACCGGCACCGGCGCCACGCCGTTGAACGCCGGCGGGGGCGGCGGTGCGTCCGCACCGGCCGTCCCGTGCCACGCGGCCGTGAAGGGCGTCGCGGAACCCGGCCCCGCCCCTCCCGGCGGGAATGGTGCGTGCTCGGGCGGCGGGTCGGGCACGGGCGTCCAGCCGGCCTGGGCCGGGTCGCTGTCGAGCTCCCCGCCGCGGCCGACCGTCTCCAACTCGCGCTCGAGCTCCTTGAGCTTGCGCTCGAGCTCACTCAATGTGGTGGTGACGTCGCTCTCCACTGTGCGCGAGCGTACTCGTGTCCGGAGAGCGACGCCAACCGACGAAACGGATCACCCGCCGAGGATCTCGACGGCCGCACCGTCGAGTCCCTCGGCGTCGGCGGCGTTAGCCGCCCAGGATCTCCACGGCCGCACCGTCGAGCCCTAGAGTGGTCGCGCTCCTACCCGCCGAGGATCTCGACGGCGATCTCGGCGACCTGCGTCGGCGTCCGCCCGACGCGCACGCCCTTGGCCTCCAGCGCCTCGGCCTTGGCGGCCGCGGTGCCCTGGGAGCCGCAGACGATCGCGCCCGCGTGGCCCATCGTCTTGCCCGGAGGCGCCGTGAAGCCCGGCGATGTAGGCGACGACCGGCTTGGTCACGTGCTCGGCGATGTAGTCGGCCGCGCGCTCCTCGGCGTCGCCGCCGATCTCGCCGCTCAGCACGATCAGCTCGGTCTGGTCGTCGGCCTCGAACAGCTCGATGATGTCGATGAACGACGAGCCCGGGACCGGGTCGCCGCCGATGCCGACGATCGACGAGTTGCCGAAGCCGGTCTGGGCCAGCTTGTTGCCGATCTGGTAGGTCAGCGTGCCCGACCGCGACACGACGCCGACGTTGCCCTCCTTGAAGAAGGACGCCGGGATGATGCCGACGTTGGCCTTGCCCGGCGACAGGATGCCCGGGCAGTTGGGGCCGACCAGGCGGGTGCCGGTGCGCTGCAGGTGCGTTGTAGACGCGCAGCTCGTCGTGGGCCGGGATGCCCTCGGTGATGCAGATGACCAGCGGGATGCCCGCGTCGGCGGCCTCGAGGATCGAGTCGGCGGCGAAGCGCGGCGGCACGAAGACCATCGCGGTGTTGGCGCCGGTCTGCGTCGACGGCGTCGTGGAACGTGTTGAACACCGGGATGCCCTCGACGTCCTGGCCGGCCTTGCCCGGCGTGACGCCCGCGACGACGTTGGTCCCGTAGCGCTGGTTGTTGAGCGCGTGGAACGTGCCCTCGCGGCCGGTGATGCCGGAGACGCACCAGCTTGGTGTCGTTGTCGATCAGGACGGCCATCAGGCTGCCTCCCCCTTGGCCAGCTCCACGACCTTCTGGGCGGCCTCGTCCATCGTCGCCGCGGTGTGCACGTTGGGCAGGTTCGCCTCGGCGAGGATCTTCCGGCCCTCCACGTCGTTGGTGCCGTCCAGGCGGACGACGAACGGCACGCTCGGGTTGAGCTGGCTTGAACGCCTCGATGAGGCCGTTGGCGACCTCGTCGCAGCGGGTGATGCCGCCGAAGATGTTGAACAGCACGGCCTTGACCTTGTCGTCGGAGAGGATCACCTCGACCGCGCTGGTGATCGCCTCGGCCTTGGAGCCGCCGCCGGCGTCCAGGAAGTTGGCGGGCGCGCCGCCGTACTGGGCGACGACGTCCAGCGTCGACATGACCAGCCCGGCGCCGTTGCCGAGGATGCCGATGTCGCCGTCGAGCTTGACGTAGGTCAGCCCGCGCTCGTGGGCCATCTGCTCCTGCGGGTCCTCGTCGGACGGGTCGCGCAGCTCGGCGTTGTCGGGGTGGCGGAACAGCGCGTTGTCGTCGAGCGTGACCTTGGCGTCGAGCGCGGCGACCTTGCGCTCGGGCGTGACGATCAGCGGGTTGACCTCGACGAGCATCGCCTCCTCGGCGACGAAGGTCCCGTAGAGCTGGTGCAGGAAGGCGCCGACCGGGCGGACGAGGTCGGCGTCGACGCCGGCCTCGAAGGCCAGGCGGCGGCCGTGGAAGTCCTGGAAGCCGAGCAGCGGATCGACGTGCAGCGTGGCGATCGCGCTCGGGTTGGAGTCGGCGACCTCCTCGATGTCCATGCCGCCCTGGGTGGAGAGCATGATCAGCGGCGGCCTTGGCGCCGCGGTCGAAGACGATCGAGGCGTAGTACTCGGACTCGATCTGCGGAGCGGCGGCCTCGATCCACACCTCGTGGACCGTGAAGCCCTTGATGTCCATGCCGAGGATCGCGTCGGACGCGGCGCGCGCCTCGTCCTCGTCGTTGGCGATCTTGATGCCGCCGGCCTTGCCGCGGCCGCCGATCTTCACCTGTGCCTTGACGACGCAGGGGAAGCCGATCTCCTTCGCGGCGGCGACGGCCTCGTCGACCGTTCGCGCCGGGCGTCCGTCGGGGACGGGGATTCCGTGTCGGGCGAAGAGCTGCTTGCCCTGATATTCGAGCAGGTCCATAGGGGGCGGACGGTATTGCAGAGTCCGTGCGATGCTCGCGCCAGACCGCGTCGCCCGGCGGTCAAATGGCACAATGCCGCGCCGCATGGCACTTCCCGAAGAACATTCAGTGGGTCACCTTCGACGTCTACGGCACCCTGATCGACTGGGAGACGGGCGTCGCCGACGCGTTCGAGCGGGAGGCCAAGCGCGACGGCTTCACGATCGACCGCACGCAGGTCGTCGATCTCTTCCTCGAGGCGACCAGCGAGATCCAGGGCGGCTCCTACGAGCTGTACGCCGAGGTCCTGCGCCGGCGGCGGTCAAGATCGCCAAGGAGATCGGCTGGCCGCTGGAGCCCTCGCGCTCGGGCTTCCTGCCCGACTCGCGTCGCGCGCTGGGGCCGTTCAAGGAGACCAACCCGCAGCTGACGAAGTTCCTGGGCAAGTACCAGACGGGCCTGATCTCCAACATCGACGACAAGCTGCTCGGCCAGACGCGGCGCCACATCCCGGCCGACGTCGACCTCGTCGTCACCGCCCAGCAGGTCCGCTCCTACAAGCCCGATCCCGCGCACTTCAACGAGTTCGCGCGGCGGATCGGCGGCAAGAAGGGCTGGGTCCACATCGCGTGCCGGGCTACTACACCGACATCGAGCCGGCGACCAAGCTGAAGGTCCCGACGATCTGGGTCAACCGCCGCAAGGAGGAGATCCCGCCGGGCGGCAAGAAGCCGACCGCCGAGGTCAAGACCCTGCTGGAGGCGGCCAAGCTCCTCGGGCTCGTAGGCCGCCGCGTGCAGGTCGTCGCCCTGCACCCGGACGTCATCGTCGCCCGGCAGCGCCAAGTGGCAGACGACGTGCACGCTGCTGCATCACGGCGAGGAGACGTTCGTCGTCGACTCGCCGATCTTCCCCGACGAGCTCGAGGCCCTGCCGGGGATCCTCGAGCAGGCCGGCTGGGGGCTGTCGGGGCTGCTGGCGACCCACGGCGACTGGGACCACCTGCTCGGCGCGGCTGGCGTTCCCGGAGCGCGGCGCTCGGCGTGGCCGAGACGACGGCGGCGCGGCTGCGGGCCGAGCCCGGGCGTCGCGCAGCGCGAGCTGCGCGAGGTCGACGAGGAGGACTACGTCGCGCGGCGCAGCCGCTGTCGCTCGGGCCAGGTCCAGGCGCTGCCGGTGCCGGGCAAGCTGGAGCTGGGCGGCGACGCCGAGCTCGAGCTGCATCCCGGCCGACGGCCACACCGCCGACGGCATGGCGGTCTGGGCGCCGTTCGCCGCGCGTGCTGGTCGCGGGCGACTACCTCTCGCCCGTCGAGATCCCGATGCTCTCCGAGGGCGGCTCGCGCGACGCCTACCTGGCGACCTTGCTGCGACTGGCGCCCCTACGTCGAGCAGGCCGAGTGGGTCGTCCCGGGCCACGGCGCGGCGATCGACGGCGCGCGCGCCCTGGCGATCCTGCGCGAGGACGTCAAGTACCTGGAGTCGCTCGGCGGCGCGGGCGAGCCGGCGCTGCCGCTGGCGCGCCGCGACCGCGTCCAGAAGAAGATCCACGCGGAGAACGTGGCGCGGGTGGGCGCCTCGTCGTGACCGGCATCCACCACGTCGCGCTGCCGATTCGGCGTGAGGAGGTGGAGGTCGAGATCGCGTTCTGGGCGTTGTTGGGGTTCTCGGTCGTCGAGCCGCCGCCCTCGCTGCGCGAGCGCGCGACGTGGCTGCAAGCACCCGACGCGACGCAGATCCACCTGCTCTACGTCGACGAGTCGGCGCCGCGCCCCGGCCACATCGCCATCGTGGCCCCGGCGTTTGACGCAACCCTGACGGCCCTTGCCACCGCCGGCCATCCGACGCACCCGCGCACCCCTCACTGGGGCGCCGCCCGCGCCTACGTCCACTCCCCCTCCGGCCACCTCGTCGAGCTGATGGCCGCGCCACCGCCGCCGCCCGGCTGACCATCGGGGGGCGAGTTCCGGGCGCCGGTCGCCTTAACCGGCACATGGCACGTCAACTCGACCACGACCGGCTGATGTCGACAATCGCTGCACGACGTCATGGTGTCCTCGCTCGTGCGGTGCTCCTCGACGCGGGTGTCGGCGCTGGGACGATCGATGATCGGCTGCGTCAGGGGCGGTTGGTGAGCCTGCATCGCGGCGTGTACAGCCTGGGTCACTCGCAGCTCACCGACGCTGGTTGGAGGCTCGC
This sequence comes from uncultured Conexibacteraceae bacterium, assembly GCA_963731005.1. Taxonomy (GTDB): domain Bacteria; phylum Actinomycetota; class Thermoleophilia; order Solirubrobacterales; family Solirubrobacteraceae; genus Baekduia. The sequence goes on from CAVSTZ010000002.1 coordinate 1,490,518, forward strand.
GGCCGTCGATGCGTACGGGTCGGGCGCCGCGTTGGGTCACCGGAGCGCGGCGGCGCTCTGGGGCATCCTCGATGGTCCGCTGTTTCCTGTTCACGTGGCGCTCGCCAAGCGCAGCGGAACCGCGACCCGCGAGCGGACGAAGCTGCATCGGCTGATGAGGCTCGATGCCGGCGAGGTCACGGTCCTCGATGCGATCCCTGTGACCACCGTTTCGCGCACGATCCTCGACGTGGCGGCCACGGTGCGAGGGCGCCGGCTCGAGCAGGTCGTGCGTCGTGCGTCACGGCTGCGGCTCTTCGACCTTCGCGAGCAGCAGATCCTGCTCGATCGGCATGCTCATCGGCCGGGCGTGCCCGAACTCCGCCGCCTCCTCGGGTCCTTGCACGGCCGCGGCACCGACGACTTCCGCAGCCGGATGGAGATCGCCTTCGCGCAGTTGTGCGATGACTACGGGCTGTCACGCCCGATCGTCAACGGCATCTTGCTCGGCGAGCGTGTCGACTTCCATTGGCCCGGCACGACACTTGTCGTCGAGACCGACAGCTTCGAGTTCCACGCGATGCCCACGACCTTCGCCAACGACCGCCGCCGCGATCAGAAGCTCACGCTCGCCGGCTACACCGTCATGCGTCTCACCTGGGACCAGGTCACGGCCGACGCCCGCGCCACGGCGGCCACCGTTTCCGCACTGCTCAAGCGGTGTCGGTCGAGTTGACCGGCACAGTGCCGGTCAACTCGACCAGCAGCGCGTTCATGCGTCCGGCCCCGCGTCGAGGTGGCGGCGCATGTAGATGTCGCGCGGTTGGCCGGAGGTGAAGCCGAAGGATTCGTAGAGCGCCAACGCCGTGGTGTTGGCCTCGTTGACGTCGAGCTCCATGCGACGGCATCCGCGTTCCAACGCACGCGTGGTCGCGGCGTCCAACAGCGCGCGGGCGACGCCGCGGCCGCGGGCGTCCTCGGTGACGAAGACGTCCTCGACCAGGCAGTCGCGGCCGGCGCGCCAGATGCCCATGCGGTAGCGCAGCTGGATGACGCCCGCGGGCGGCGAGTCGTCGTCGGGCGCGGCGAGCAGGAAGTCGGTGTCGCGGTCCTCCAGCAGGCGCTCGACGCCCGCGAGGAACGCGTTGTCCGACGGCCAGGAGGAGCCGAGGTGGTCGCGGAACGCGACGAGCAGACGCGCGACGATCTCGGCCTCGTGCGGGCCGGCCTTCCAAGCTCTTGCGGGCAACTACGACTCCTGGCGGACGAGCCAACGGACGGTCATGTCGGCGACCACGTCGCCGGCGCCGTCGGTCAGCGAGACATCGGTGGCGAACGCGACGCGACCGTCGCGTTCGAGGTCGGCGAGCAGCGTCGCGGGATCTGAGCCCAGGACGCCGGTGGCGGTGATCGGGCCGCGCGGGATCTTCTTGTAGGAGATCTCGGCACCCTCGGGCGAGAGCTCCAGGCGCGGCAAGTGCTCGACGAACACCGCGGCGAGCGCCGCGCCCGACGCGGCCTCGCCGACCGCGAAGAGCGCGCTCGCATGCTGGGAGCCCGTGTGGTTGCGCAGCGCCTGGTCGTCGGGCAGCCGCGCGACGCCGCGCCCGACCGAGACCTCGACGATCTCCAGGCCGACGTGCCCGTTGAACGGGACGGCCTGCTCCATGCCTGCACGCAGCGGCTCGAGCTCCTCCATGAACGCCAAGCCTAGCGGCGCCCCGACGCCCCCGGCCGGCGTCGAGGGACGACTGATGGTCTGTAGCGGACCATCAGTCGTCCCTCGACGCGCTGGGTGGCGCTCAGAGGTCAAGGAGCTGCAGGCCGTCGGTCGCCACCGTCACCTGCGGGTGGACGGCGGCGGCGCGGGCGCGCAGGTCGTCCTCGTCGGCGGTGGGCGGCACGTGGATGAGCACGAGCTGCTCGACGCCGGTCTCCACCGCCACGCGCGCCGCGTCCGCCGGCTCGGCGTGGCCCGGTGCCGCCGGCGGGCCCCAGGCGTCGTGGGCCAGGACGCGCACCCCGCGCGCGAAGTCCGCCGTGCCGGGGTCGGCCTCGGTGTCGGTGCACCACATCAGCTCGTCGCCCACGCGGACGCCGAGCGTCGGGTTGGTGTGGCGATCCTGGCGGCGCGTGCGCACGTCGCAGCCCCTCGACGTGCGCGTCGCCACAGCCCAGCTCACCGACGCGCACCCCGAGTTGCCCCAGGTCGACCGGCATGATCGGCGGCGCGAAGAGCCGCGCCAGCACGTCGGCGGTCGGCAGGTCATACAACGCCGCGCCCGGTCCACGGACCGTGATCTCCAGATCGTCGAGCTCGGTCAGATAGGCCAGCCCGCAGACGTGGTCGATGTGGAAGTGCGTCAACAACACCTCAAGCCGCGTGCGACCCGCCAGCAGCGGGCGATCGGTGATCAGCCGCCGCAGGCCCGTGCCCGCGTCGACGACCACCGCGCGGTCGCCACCCTCGGGCAGCAACAGCAGCGAGGAGGTCTCGCGCGTGCCCGTCGGGATGAAGCCGCCGCTGCCCAGGATGGTCGCGGCGGCCAACATGGTGGACTACTCCGCCGCCTCGGCGGGCGGCGACTTGATGATGGCGATCTGGGCGCCCGACTGGATCGGCTCGCCCTCGGTGATCGACAGCGTCTCGATCACGCCCGCCTTGTGGGCGGTGATCTCGTTCTCCATCTTCATCGCCTCGATGATGCAGAGCAGCTGGCCTTCCTCGACCGTGTCGCCCTGCTTGACGAGCACCTTCCACATGTTGCCCTGCAGCGGGGAGACGAGCTCGTCGGCGCCGCCGCCGGCGCTCTTCTTGCGCTCGCCGCGCTTCTTCGGCGCGGCGCCCGCGCCGTTGGCACTGCCCGCGGCGATCGTCACGCCGCCGACCGGCGGGGGCCCGATGACCGTGACGTCGAAGCGCCGGCCCGAGACCTCGACGGTGTAGGCCTGCTCGATCTTCTCGTCCTCGTCGTCATCGGCGAGCGTCGGGGCCGGGAAGGCCAGCGTCTTCAGCCAGTCGCTGTCCTCGACCAGGTCGCGACAGGTCTCGGCGTTGGCCCACTGGTCGGTCGCCAGCAAGGCCTGGTGGAACGGGATCAGCGTCTTGAGATCTTCGATCTCGTACTCGCCCAGCGCGCGCAGCATGCGCTTGGTCGCCTTCTCGCGATCGGTGTCCCAGACGATCAGCTTGGCGACCATCGGGTCGTACATCGGCGTGACCTCGCCGCCCGGGCCGACGCCCGAGTCGACGCGCACGCCCGGGCCCGACGGCTCGTGGTAGTTGCCGATCTTGCCCGGGGCGGGCGAGAACTTGCGCGACGCGTCCTCGGCGTTGATGCGGCACTCGATCGCGTGGCCGCGCAGCTCGACGTCGTCCTGGGTGACGGTCAGCGGCTCGCCGGCGGCGGCGAGGATGCCCTCGCGCACGATGTCGATGCCGGTCGTCATCTCGGTCACGCAGTGCTCGACCTGCACGCGCGTGTTCATCTCCAGGAAGAAGTACTCCCCGTCCTGGAGCATGCCCTCGATCGTGCCGGCGCCGACGTAGTCGACGGCGCGCGCCGCGTCGGTGCCGATCTTGCCGATCGCCTCGCGCATCGCCGCGTCGACGGCCGGGGCCGGCGACTCCTCGATGAGCTTCTGGTGGCGGCGCTGGACCGAGCAGTCGCGCTCGCCGAGGTGGATGACGTTGCCGTGGCGGTCGGCGAGGATCTGGACCTCGACGTGGCGCGGGTCCGGGAGGTAGCGCTCGAGGTAGACGGTGCCGTCGGAGAAGAACTTCTCGCCCTCGCGCGAGGCGCCCTCGAAGGCGTCCTGCAGCTTGTCCTCGGTCAGCGCGACGCGGAAGCCCTTGCCGCCGCCGCCGCTGGCGGCCTTGACGGCGACCGGGAAGCCGATCTCGTCGCGCGCGATCCGCAGCGCGTCCTCGAGCGTGTCGACCGCCTCGGTCGTGCCGGGGACGATCGGGACGCCGGCGGCCTGCATCAGCTCGCGCGCCTTGGTCTTCGAGCCCATCGCGTCGATGGCCGAGGCGGGCGGGCCGATGAAGACGATGCCCGCCTCGTCGCACGCGCGGGCGAAGGCGGCGTTCTCGGCCAGGAAGCCGTAGCCCGGATGGACGGCCTCGGCGCCCGACTCCTTGCAGACCTCGATGATCTTCTCGATCTTGAGGTAGCTCTCGGCGGCCGTCGGCCCCCCGAGCAGATACGCCTCGTCGGCGCGCTGCACGTGCAGCGCATCCCGATCCAGCTCGGAGTAGACGGCGACGGAGGCGATGCCCATCTCTTCGAGCGTCCGCATGACGCGGATGGCGATCTCGCCCCGATTTGCGACCAAAACCTTGGAGAACATGCGGCGCGGAAGGCTATTTGATCGTGGGATTGGACGGTCTGTCGATGGGCCGGTGTCTAGACTGGCCGCGCATGAGCGCGATCGTGAGCCTTGCGTGGAGACCGCGACGGCCCGACGTCATCGACGAGGCCTTCGACGGCGAGGCCGTCCTCGTGCACATGGGCACGGGGTGCTACTTCTCGCTCAACGCGCCGGGAACGGCGATCTGGGCGCTGCTGCAGGACGGCCGCAGCGCGGGCGCGATCGCCGCGTCGCTGGACTGGGAGGCGGCGCCGGTGGAGGCCTTCGTCGAGCGGCTACGCGCCGAGGATCTCGTCGAGGAGGCCGAGGTCGACGCGGGGGCGACGCAGGTCGTCGACCCGCCGCCGGCCGAAGAGCCGGCGCTGCAGCGCTTCAGCGACATGCAGGACCTGCTGATGCTGGACCCGATCCACGACATCGATCTCGACGGCGATGGGTGGCCGGTGACGCGCGCGCCGGCCGGATGACCGCAGCGGCGTCGGAGGACTTCGTCGACCGCCTGGTCGAGGTCGCGCGCACGACCGTGACGGCCGGGCCGGCGCGGACGCTGACGCTGCGGCCGGCGGGCGTGCCGGTGCGGGTGCACCTGGCGGGCGCGGAGCTGATCGAGCGGCTCGCGCCCGGGTTGTTGGAGGGGTTGATCGCGGCTGACGAGCGTCCGGCGATCGAGCTCTGGGCCTTCGACGGCGCCGGGACCGGCCGGTCGGCCCCACCGCCGCCGTGGGGATCCGAGGACTACTTGCAGCGCGAGGAGATCGCGGGCTGGACGCGGCCGCCGCGGCTGGCGAGCTACAGCACCGACTACGCGACGCTCTCGGTCGCCGACACCGACGCGGGCCTCGGGGTCCAGTGGCTGCGCGACGCCACCGCCATGGCACCGTGGGAGGGCGGGGCGCCGCTGCGCAGCGTCCTGCGCTGGACGCTGGCGCGCCACGGCGTGCACCTGATCCACGCCGCCGCCGTCGGGACCGAGGCCGGCGGCGTGCTGCTGCTCGGCGCCGGCGGCGCGGGCAAGTCGACGACCGCGCTGGCCTGCCTGCAGGCGGGGATGGCGCTGGTCTCCGACGACTACACCTTGGTCCGGCCGGGCGCGCCGCCGACCGCGCACCCGGCGTTCGCGATCGCCAAGGCCGGGCCGGCGTCGCTCGAGTTGCTCGGCGGTGGGCTCGACGCGCGCGCCGCCGGCGCCCGGCTGGACTGGCGCGGCAAGCGCCGGCTGCCGATCGCCGACGTTGTCTGCGAGGCGCTCGCGCTGCGCGCGGTCGTCCTGCCCCGGGTGGCGCGGCGGACGGGCGTCGCCGTCGTGTTCGACGGTCGCGAGGCGCTGCGCACGGTCGCGGTCTCGACGCTGCTGCAGCTTCCGGGCGACAGCGCCACGACGTTGACCGTGCTGCGCGAGCTATTGGCGACGCTGCCGGTCTACACGCTGGACGTCGGGCCCGACGTGGCGGCGATCCCGGCGGCGATCAGCACGCTGATCGAGGCGGAGTCGGAGGCGGCGGCGTGAGCGAGGACGGTGACCTCACGGTGATCATGGCGCTGCACGACGCGGCGCCGTGGGTCGGCGACGCAATCGCGAGCGTGCTCGCCAACGCCGACGGGCTGCTGGAGCTGATCGTCATCGACGACGGCTCGACCGATGACGGAGCGGCGATCGCCGAGGCCTTCGGGCCGCCCGTGCGGGTCGTGCGGCAATCGTGCCACGGGCCGGCGGCGGCACGCAACGTGGGGATCGCGCAGGCGCGCGGGACGCTCGTCGGCTTCCTCGACGCCGACGATCTCTGGGTCGTCGGGCGGCCCGATCCGCGGCGCGAGGCGCTCGCCGATCCGGAGGTCGATCTCGTCCTGGCCCGTGCGCAGCCCGTCGCCGGCGATCCGCCGCGACCGTACGGCGAGCCGACCGTCGGGATCCAGCTCGGCACCTGGCTGATGCGGCGCTCGCTGCTCGAACGCCACGGTGGGATGGACGAGGGGTTGCGACACGCCGAGGACGTCGACTGGCTGCTGCGCCTGCGCGAGGCGGGCGTGCGCCTGGTGCTCAGTGACGCGGTCACCACGCACTACCGCCTGCGCGAGGGGAGCCTCACGCGCGACCATGACGCGACGCGCCATGGGCTGCTCGCCGTCCTGCACGCGTCGCTGCGGCGCCGGGGCGAGGGCGCGGCGTGAACCGCGTGAAGCAACGGGCCGTCGCGGTTCGCGGGGTGATCGGTGCCGGGGCCATGCGCCGGCGACGCGGGAGGCACTCGGCGTGATCGGCGTCGTCGTCGCGGTCCGCGACCAGGCCGCCTACCTCGGCGAGGCATTGGACGGCATTGCTGCGCAGACGCTCTCCTCGACGGCGGTGATCGTCGTCGACGACGGGTCGGTCGACGGCAGCGGCGACGTCGCCCGCGCGCGCGGCGTGCGCACGATCCGCACCGAGGCCATCGGGCCGGGTGGGGCGCGCGGGGCGGGGGCGGCCGCGCTGGACACCGAGTTGCTCGCCTTCCTCGACGGCGACGACCGCTACCTGTCGACCCACCATGCGGTGCTGCTGGCGGCGTTGGAGGCCGAGGGCGCCGACGCGGTCTGCGGCATGGCCCGGCGTTTTGCTCCCGACGGCTCGGAGGCCGCCGAGCGCTATGCGCTCGGCGACGAGCCGCAGGCCGGGCGCTCGCCCGGTGGCCTGCTGATCCGTCGCGCGCGTTACGAGGCGGCCGGCGGCTTCACGGCCAACCCCGGCCGCAACGAGCTCTTCGACCTCTTCAGCCGGCTGCCCGATCTCGTCCCGGTGCCCGAGGTGGTCTACGAGCGGCGGATCCACGGTGAGAACCGCTCGATCGTCGCGCGCGAGCAGGTTCACGCGGAGTACCTGGCCAGCGCGCGCGACGCGATCCTGCGCGCCCGCCGCGAGGGCCGCGCGTGAGTCGCGCGGCCCGGATGCGGCCGAGGCCCGAGCAGGACCTGCTGCTGCGCGCGGCGCTGCTGCCGGACCCGGCGCAGGCGGCCGACGCCTATGCGCGGTGGACCGCCCGCGTCGACCTCGACAAGCTCGACTTCGGCTCGCTGCAACTGCTGCCCCTGCTCGCGCTGCGACCGGGCGGGATCGGGAGCGCATCCTTGCCGCCCGGCGGGGCCGGTGACGGCGACGTGCGCGACGACGACGCGCTCGCTCGCCAGATCCGCCACGTCGCGCGCTTCTCCTGGCTGCGCACGCAGATGCTCGGGCGCCGCGTCGCGCCGGTCGTCGGGGCGCTGGAGGAGGCGGGGCTCGAACCGCTGCTGAGCAAGGGTGCGGCGATCGTCCACGCCCACGGCGTGGACGCGCGCCTTCGCCCGATGTTCGACATCGACGTGGCCGTGGCGCCGCAGCACGCCGACGAGGCGGTGGCGGTCCTGAACGCGCTCGGCTACCACTCGATGCTGCAGGACGCGCTGACCGGCCACCGCGCCGCGGTCGTGCGCGACAGCCACGGCTTCGGCTTCAGCGGACCCGACGGGGCCGAGATCGACCTGCACTGGCATCTGCTGCACCAGGGGCGCAGCACGGCGCTGAGCGAGGCGTTTCGCGCGGCGGCGGTGGAGACCGAGCTCGCCGGCGTGCGCTGCCGCGCCACGAGCGTCGAGGACACCCTGGTCGTCGCGGTCGCCCACGGCACGAGTTGGGCGCGCAACGCGGCGGTGCGCTGGGTCGGCGACGTCGCGCTGCTGTTGTGCGATCACGGCGCGGCGCTGGACTGGGACGCCGTCGTGCTGCGCTGCCGTCAGGCACGCCTGAGCCGCTCGATGCTCGACGGGCTGGACTACGTCGCCGAGGTCAGCGGCCTGGACGCGCCGACCGAGGCGCGCCGTGCGCTGGAGCGGATCCCGGTGCCGCTGGCCGTCCGCCTGCGACGACGGCGCGCCGACGATCCGGGTGCCGACGGCGGTGCCCGTCCTGCCGGGCGGATCGGGGGCCTGATCGACGCCTATGAGAACGAGGTCCAGACGGTCGTCGCTCCCGGCGCGCGCACGGGGCCGGCCGATGGCCTGCGCTTCCTCGCCCGTCGCTGGGCGCTGCCCAGCGCGCGGGCCGTGCCGGCGCACGCGGCGTGGGTCGCGCTCGGGCGGCCGGATGGGCTGCGCCCGGAGCGCGTGGCGGGCGGGATGGCCGGCATGCGGGACCGCCGCGAGGCACGTGCCGCTCGCGCCGTGTCGGCGGCGGGCGAGAAGCCAGACGCCTACCCGCTCGGCGGCGTCCTGCGCTTCGCGCTCGGCGGCGAGGGCCATCGCTTCCTCGGCGCCGGCTGGTGGTTTCCCGAGACGCATGGCGTGTGGTCGCGCAGCGGGCGCGCGACGGTCATCCTGCCACTGCCCGCCCCGGCTCCGGCCGCGAGCGAGTCGCTGCGGCTCGACCTGCTCGTGCACGCGCCGCTGGCGCCGCGTCGGCCGTCGGTCGCGGTGCGGGTGCTGGTCAACGACCGGCCGGTCGCCCGGGCGACGCTCGGCGGCGAGGTCGGCCATGGCCATCAGCTCGGCGGCGAGATCCCGCCCGCCGCGCTGGCGGGCCGCGCGGTCGCCGAGATCGCGCTGGTCGTCGACCGGACGATGACGCCCGCCGACACGCGCCTGAACACCGACGTGCGCCAACTCGGCATCGGCCTCGTCGCGCTGCGCCTCGGGGCTGACGGCGCGGCGACCGAGCCGCTCGCCGCCGCCTAGCTGCGGCGCGTCGCTACGCCGCGGGCCCGGCGACCATGCCGCCGGCGACCGTGTCGTTGTTGGACTCGTCGATCAGGATGAAGGCGCCCGTCACGCGGTTGCGCGCGTAGGGGTCGGCGATCACGGGGCGGCGGGTGCGCAGGCGGATGCGGCCGATGTCGTTGAGGCCGAGTTCGGCCGGTGCCGGCCCGCGCTCCAGCGTCTGGACGTCGACGACGTCGATGATCGCGTCGACGATCGCCTCGGCGGTGTGGGTCAGGTGCTTCAACAAGTACCGCGACCCGGGCCGCAGCGGGCGATCGGAGAACCAGCAGACGTCGGCCTCGAACTCACGCACCGGCTCCGGTGCACCGTCGGCGCTGACCAGGACGTCGCCGCGCGAGGCATCCACGTCATCAGCCAGCCGGATCGTGACGCTCTGGGGCGGGAAGGCCTGCTCCAGCGGGCCGGTGAGCGTGTCGATCGACGCGACCGTCGACGCGACCCCGGACGGCAGCACCTTCACGCGGTCGCCGGGCCGGACGATCCCTGAGGCGACCTGGCCGGCGTAGCCGCGGAAGTCGTTGCCCTCGCTGCGGATCACGAGCTGCACCGGGAAGCGCAGGTCCTCCATGTTGCGATCGTCGGCGGGGTCGATCGCCTCCAGGTGGCGCAGCAGCGGCTCGCCGACGTACCACGACATGTTCTCGCTGCGGTCGACGACGTTGTCGCCCTCCAGCGCGCTGATCGGGATGTAGGCGATGTCGCGCGAGCTCAAGTGATTGCGGAACACGCTGAAGTCGCGGACGATCTCGTCGAAGCGCTCCTCGGCGTACTCGACCAGGTCCATCTTGTTGATCGCGACGACGAGGTGCGGGATGCCCAGCAGCGAGGCGATGAAGGCGTGGCGCCGGGTCTGCTCGACGACGCCGTGGCGCGCGTCGACCAGCACGATCGCCACGTCGGCCGTCGAGGCGCCGGTGACCATGTTGCGCGTGTACTGCACGTGGCCGGGCGTGTCGGCCAGGATGAAGTCGCGAGTCGGCGTCGCGAAGTAGCGGTAGGCGACGTCGATGGTGATGCCCTGCTCGCGCTCGGCCTCAGCCCGTCGGTCAGGCGCGAGAGGTCCATCTCGCCGTCGCGGCCGTTGAGGTCGGCGTACTGGTCGGCGAGGATCGCCTTGCTGTCGTGCAGCAGGCGACCGATGAGCGTGGACTTGCCGTCGTCGACGGAGCCCGCGGTGGCGAGGCGGAGGAGCGTGGGCATGAAGGGAGGTCCTAGAAGTAGCCCGCGACCTTGCGGTCTTCCATCGCCGACTCCGACACGCGGTCATCGGCGCGCGTCTCGCCGCGCTCGGTGACGTCGGTCGCGGCGATCTCGGCGACGACCTCGGTCCAGCGTCGACGGCAGTGGAGGCCACGGCGCCGGTGCACGAGATGTCGCCGACGGTGCGGTAGCGCACCGATGCGGTGAAGGGATCGGAGTCGCGCTCGTCGCGCGCGATGAACTCGGAGTCGGCGTAGAGCATCCCGTCGCGACGGAAGACCGCGCGCTCGTGGGCCAGGTAGATCGAGGGCACCTCGATCTCCTCGTCCTGGATGTACTGCCAGACGTCGAGCTCGGTCCAGTTGCTCAGCGGGAACGCGCGGACGTTCTCGCCGCGGCGCACGCGCGTGTTGTAGATGTTCCACAGCTCGGGCCGCTGGGCCTTGGGGTCCCAGCCGCCGAAGTCGTCGCGGAAGCGACAAGATGCGCTCCTTGGCCCGCGCGCGCTCCTCGTCGCGGCGTGCGCCGCCGAAGGCCGCGTCGAAGCCGTGCTCGGCCAAGGCGTCCAGCAGCGTCGTGGTCTGCAGACGGTTGCGCGAGGCGCGCGGGCCGGTCTCCTCGACCACGCGGCCGCTGTCGATCGACTCCTGCACGGAGGCGACGACTAGCCGCTCGCCGAGCCGCTCGACCAAGTTGTCGCGGAACTCGATGACCTCGGAGAAGTTGTGCCCCGTGTCGATGTGCATGAGCGGGAACGGGAACTTGCCCGGGCGGAACGCCTTCTCGGCCAGGCGCACGAGGACGATCGAGTCCTTGCCGCCGCTGAACAGCAGCACCGGCTTCTCGCGCTCGGCGGCGACCTCGCGCATCACGTGGATGGCCTCGGCCTCGAGCGCTCGAGGTGCGAAAGGGTGTGGGTCTGGATGCTCATGCGCAAAGGTCTCCGGACAGCGTCAGACGACGTGGATCCCGCACTCGGTCTTGTCGGTCCCGGCCCAGCGGCCGTCGCGCCCGTCGCCCGGCTGGGTGCACGTGGCGCAGCCGATCGACGCGAAGCCCTGGTCGTGGAGCGGGTGGTACGGCAGTTCGCGCTCGAAGATCCGGCCCCAGACGTCCTTCTCGGTCCAGAACGCGAGCGGGTTGTACTTCATGACGCCGGGGCGCTTGGCGTCGGGCTCGATCAGCTCGGCGGTCGCGCGCGTGTCGGCCTGCTCGCGGCGGATGCCGGTGACCCAGGCGTCGGCGCCGTCCAGCGAGGCGCTCCAGCGCCGCGATCTTCAGCGGCGTGCAGCAGTGCTCGGGGCCGGTCCACGGACGCTCGGCGTTGGCCGCGTCCTCGACCTCGATCTGCACGCCGTAGCGATCCTCGAAGGCCTTCCAGGTCTGCGAGCGTCTCGGGGAACAGCACGCCGGTGTCGATCGTGACGACGCGAACGTGCGGCGCGAGCGCCGAGCAGCTCGTCGAGGATCACCGACTCCTCCTTCTGGAAGGAGCAGAGGAAGACGAGCGACTCGTGCTGAGCCGCCGCCGTCAGCGTGTCGGTGAGCTGGTCGCTCAGACCGCGCATTCGCCTTCGCCCCGCGGCCACGACGTAGGGCTGGTTGCGGTCCCAGTCCATGAACATGTTCATGGTGTCGAGGCCGAACTCGACCGGCATGGCGAGGTCGCCCTTGACCTCGTCCTCGAAGCGGATCGTGCCGACGCGCTCGGCGTAGGCCTTGAACGTCTCGGCGTCGTCGGTGCGCTCGGCCTCGTACATGCGGATCCAGCGCTCGACGGCGTCCGGGACGCGCTTGGCGGGCAGGCGCACCTTCAGGCGGGCGCCGTAGCCGACCTTGCCGCCCTCGTAGACGCCGCCGATGTGGGCGACGTAGGCCGGGATCGTGTGCTCGCCGACCTTGATCGACGCGCCGTAGAACCCGATGTCGGCGATGTGGTGCTGCGAGCAGCCGTTCGGGCAGCCGGAGTTCTTGATGTGGATGCGGCGGGACAGCGGGTCGGTGATCTCCATCTCCAGCAGCTTGCGGTTGATCGCCGCGTTGAGGCCCATCGAGGAGGTGATGCCGAGCTTGCAGCAGTCGGTGCCGGGGCACGAGACGTTGTCGGTGATCTCCTGGGCGCCGGCGTCGCCGAGCTCCGAGCTCCTTGAGCCGCGTTCCAGAGGTCGTAGACCGACTCGTCGCGGACCCAGCGCGAAGACGATGTTCTGGCCGACGGTCATGCGGGCGTAGCCGCCCGAGAAGTCGCGCATGATCTGGCCGAGGCCGCGGAACTGCTCGGGCGTGAGGTCGCCGCGGTAGACCTTGACCTCGACGGCGCTGAAGCCCGCCTGGCGCTGGGCGACGACGTTGGACTCGCGGAAGCGGTCGAACGCGGCGCGGTCGCTCGTCGTCGGCCGGGGTGCCGAAGGACGCCGGCACGGCCGGGGCGACGGCCTCCTCGTCGAAGTCGAAGCGGCGCGGGGCGACCGAGAAGTCGCGCTCGGCGACCCAGTCGCCCTTGAGCTGCTCCTCGACCTGCGTGCGCAGCTCGTCGATGCCGAACTTGTCGACGAAGACCTTGATGCGGGCGCGGGCGCGGTTGACGCGCAGCCAGTCCTGCGCGTCGAAGATCCGGAAGACGGCCTCGGCGACCTTGAGGTAGTCGCCGTTGTCGGCCTCGACGAAGTCGTAGAGCGTCGGCGCGATGCGCGGCATGATCGACGTGCCGCCGCCGACGACGGACCTCGAAGCCCTTGACGCCCTCGTCGTTGACCTTCGAGATGAAGGCGATGTCGTGGATGCCGGTGATCGAGCGATCCTCGGCGGGCGTGCCGTCGAACGCGGTCTTGATCTTGCGCGGCATCAGCTGCGTCGTGGGGTGGCGCACGAAGTAGCGGACGTAGGCGCCGACGTAGGGCGTCGGGTCGAAGACCTCGCCCTCCAGGATCCCGGCCCACGGGTCGCCGGTCACGTTGCGGACGGTGTTGCCGCAGCCCTCGCGGCAGGAGAGGCCGGTCTCGCGCAGACTCGCGGATCAGCGCCGCGGCGTCGCGCAGCGGAACGTGGTGGATCTGGATGTTCTGTCGCGTGGTGATGTGGCCCTTGTTGAGCGGCGCGTAGCGTCTCGATCACGTCGGCGAAGTCGTCCATCTGGTCCGGCGTGACGCCGCCGAACGGCAGCTTGATCCGGATCATCTGGACGTCGGGCTGGCGCTGGCCGTAGACGCCCTGCTTCAGCCGGAAGCCGATGAACTCGTTCTCGGGCGTGTCGCCGGCGAGGAACTTCTCGGCCTCGTTGTCGAAGTCGTCGAACTCCTGTGACGATCGCGGGGATGATCTGGCCAGGGACGTTCTCGTAGACCTCAGGGTTCTTGAGGCTCCCCTTGCGGCCGACGGTTGTGGGCTCCATCGGGCCGAAGGTAGCAAATCCCGATCGCAAATCCACCTTTTGCGTTTGCCGTTGCGGCACGGCGTTTTCTGCACGCTTTCGGTGCGGAAAACGGGCGATCAGACCGCGGCGCGACGGCGCTGCAGCTCGGCGCGCTGAACGGCGTTGTCGGTGGCCGCGATCGCGCGGTCGTACGCGGCCGCGCGCGGCGTCGGTCGCGCCGGTGCGGCGCAGCAGCTCGGCGTGGGCGGCGTGCAGCGGCGCGTAGCCGCCCAGGCGGGCGTCGTCGAGCAGCGGGCGAGCGAGCGCCAGGCCCGCCTCGGGCGCGCCGGCGAAGGCCAGCGCGACGGCGCGGTTGACGCGGACGACCGGCGACGGCGCGAGCGACGGTCGAGCTCGGCGTAGAGCGCGGCGATCTGCGCCCAGTCGGTCGCCGCGGCGTCGGCGCGGTCGCGTGCAGCGCGGCGATCGCGGCCTGCAGTTGGTAGGGGCCCGGCGTCGCTCTGCGCGCAGCGCGCGGTCGCAGCGCGTGCGGTGCCCTCGGCGATGCGGCCGCGGTCCCAGCGCGTGCGGTCCTGGCGGTCCAGCGCGACGTACGTCGCCGCGCTCGTCGACGCGCGCGTCGCGGCGGGCGTCCTGCAGCAGCATCAGCGCCAGCAGGCCGAGCGCCTCGGGGTCGTCGGGCATGCAGGTCGACCAGCAGCCGGCCGAGGCGGATCGCCTCGCCGCACAGCTCGCCGCGGACCAGGCGGTCGCCGTCGGTCGCCGCGTAGCCCTCGTTGAAGACCAGGTAGATGACGGCCAGGACGCCGTCGCAGGCGCTCGGGCAGCAGCTCGGCCGGCGGGACGCGGTAGGGGATGCCGCGCCGCGGCGATCTTGCGCTTGGCGCGCACGAGCCGCTGGGCCATCGTCGGCTCGGAGACCAGGAACGCGCGCGCGACCTCGGCGGTGGTCAGGCCGCCGAGCGACTTGACGGTCAGCGCGACGCGGGCCTCGAGCGCCAGCGCGGGATGGCAGCAGGTGAAGATCAGGCGCAGGCGGTCGTCGGCGATGGCGCCGTCGTCGGGCATCTCGTCGTCCTCTCCTGGTCGACGGCGTCGCCGTCTCGCGCGCGGCCAGCGCGGCGAGGCGCTCGATGCGGTCGGCCAGGCCGCGCTCGCGCCGCAGGCGGTCGATCGCCTTGCGCCGCGCGGTCGTGGTGATCCAGGCGCCGGGGCTGGCCGGGACGCCGTCGCGCGGCCACGTGGCGACCGCCGCGGCGAACGCGTCCTGCAGCGCGTCCTCGGCCAGGCTGAAGTCGCCGACCTGGCGGATCAGCGTCGCGAGGATCGCCGGGCCCTCCTCGCGGAAGGCCTCGGCGATCGCGCGCGTCGGTCATCGGGCTCGCTCAGCCCTGGTCGAAGACCATGACCGGACGCACCTCGACCGAGCCGTAGCCGACGCTCGGGATCTTCGCGGCCCAGGCCAGCGCGCGCGTCGAGGTCGGGGACGTCGATGAGGTAGTAGCCGCCGAGCATCTCCTTGGTCTCGGCGAACGGGCCGTCGGTGACCAGCGTCTCGCCGTCGCGCACGCGCACCGTCGTCGCCGTCTCCAGGCCCTGGAGGCGCGTCGCCGGCGACCATCGCGCCCGACTCCTGGAGCTGCTGGGTGTAGGACATCCAGGCGGCCGTCTCGGCCTGCTCGGCCGGCTCGCGTCGGCGGGCGTGTAGATGAGCAGCATGTACTGCATGGAGGGCCTCCTGAAGGTGTTGGCGTCGGCCGGCGGTTCCGGCCGCTTCGAAGGATCGACGGACGGGGTCGGCCGATTCGACACCTTCTGGAGACCGAAGGCAAATGTGGCGCGTTGGCGCTCGCTCGGCGAGCGGTGGCGATCAGCCCCAGGGAACGGGGTCGCCCCAAGGCGACGGCCCGTCCGGCTCGCGGCCGGTGCGCCTCCAGCAGCGCGGCGCGCTGCCAGGGGTTGGCCTGCGGCGCGGCCGCCACGATCACCGGGGCGAAGTCGCGCAGGAACTGCTCGAGCGCCGCGACGACTGCGGCCGCCTCCTCCGGGGAGGCCGACGGCGCGACGATCTCCAGCTGGGGGCGGCGGTTGGGCACGGCGGAAATCCTACCGGCCGGCCCGCTCCACGGCCGTCGCGGCCTACTCTTGGGCCATGCCTGACGTCGCCGTCCTGGACTACGACGCGGTGCTCGCCGCCGTCTCGCCGCGCCGAGGCGATCGACCGCACGCGCGACGCGTTCCTGCGCCACCGCGCGCGGCGAGTGGCTGATGCCGGCCAAGGTCTACCTCGAGTCGCCGCCGCACGGCGACTTCCGCGCGATGCCCGCGCTCGGCGGCGGGCTGGCGATCCTGAAGTGGATCTCGTCGTTCCCGGGCAACCCCGCGCGCGGCCTGCCGACGGTGATGGGCGATCCTGCTGGTCAGCGACGCCGAGACCAGCGAGCCGCTCGCGATGCTCGACGCGCGCTCGGTCACCGCGCTGCGCACGGGCGCGGTCGCGCCGGTCGCCGCGCGGGCGCTGGCGCGCGCGGACGCGGCGACGCGTCGGGATCGTCGGCTGCGGCCTGCACGGCGCGTGGGCGGCGCGCTGCCTGGCCGCCGACGGCTACGGCCCGGGCGTCTGCTTCGACCCGCGCCCGGAGGCGGCGGCCGCGCTGGCCGACGAGCTCGGGCTGGTGCGGTCGGGACGCGCGAGGAGGCGCTGGCCGCCGACGTCGTCTGCTGCGTCACGCCGGGCGCCGAGGCCGTCATCGACACCGGCGACCTGCGTCCCGGGCAGCACTCAACATGCTCGGCGCCGACGGCCCGGGCAAGGCGGAGGCGACGATCGGCGCCGTCGCCGCCTGCACGCTGTTCTGCGACGAGTGGGCGCAGGCGTCGCACGGCGGCGAGCTGACGGGCGCGGTCGAGGAGGGCCTCGTGGCCCGCGAGCGACGTGACCGACCTCGGCGCCGTCCTGGCCGGCGAGGCGCCCGGCCGCGCCGACGCCGAGCGCCGTCACGCTGTTCGACTCCACCGGCCTGGCGATCCAGGACCTCGCGATCGCCGCGGCCGCCGTCGAGGCCTGGCGCGAAGGCCGCGTGCGAGCGCAGACCGTCAGCTTGTAGGCCTACGCGGCAGGTGGGCCGTGTTGGCCCTTGATCGACGGGGAGCCCGGGGTCACCTTGTAGGTCCAGGCGACGCTCGGCAGCTTCTTGGTGGACTTCTTCTTGATGGTCGCCATGCGCACCAGCTCGCAGGAGAGGCCTGAGGGCGTTGCGGTGACCGCGCCGAAGCCGTGGTGGTCGAAGTCGGCGTTGTCGACCTGCGGGTTGATGCAGCGCAGCGTGTCGATCAACGTGGGCGCCGTCGCCGGGTTGGCGTCGTTGCCCTGGATCTTGACGCCGCCGCCGGCGTCGAGCGTCGTCTCGCCCAGCGACTGGGAGGTGATCGAGCCGCCGACCAGCTCGGTGGCGACCGTGTCGCCGGTGGCCCCGTCGCCCGTGCGCACGTCGCCGGCGATGAACGTGTGGATGTCGCCGGTGACAAAGACCACGTCCTTGATCTGCTTGTCGCGGATGTGGGTCAGCAGCTCCTCGCGCTCCTGCGGGTAGCCGAGCCAGTTGTCGTAGGTGAAGTTGGCGCCACCGAGCACGCGTGTCGGCATGATCGTCACCTCGTTGGCCATCACCTTCCACTTGGCCTTCGACGATGCCAACGCATCCTTGACCCAGCTCATCTGCGTGCCGCCGAGGAAGTCGCGCGGCTGGTTGTAGTCGGCGCACGGGGCGACAACCGCGTCGTCGCAGGGCTGGTTGTCGCGGTAGGTCCGCTGGTCCATGACGATGAGGTCGACGTTGGCGCCGAAGGAGAGCTTGCGGTAGAGCTTCTCGCCGCCCGGGAAGGCCGGCATGTTCTCGAAGAAGGCCTGGCGCCCGGCCTTCTTGCGCGCGAGGCTGAAGCGCTTGGCGGGCGGCAGGCCGCCGTCGGCCGGCTTGCCCGCGTAGTTGTCCTGAACCTCGTGGTCGTCCCAGAGCATCACCATCGGGAACTTGGCGTGGACCGCGCGTAGCAGCGGGTCGGTGCGGTAGAGCTGGTACTTGGCGCGGTAGTCGGCCAAGGTGATGGCCTCGCGCACGATGTCCGGGTTGTTGGGGTTCTCGCTGCCGATCTTGTCGTCGCGGACGCCGGTGCCGCCCTTGATCGAGTGATAGGCCTCGGCGTAGATGTAGTCCCCGAGGCAGACGACGAAGTCGTAGTCGCCGTCGGCCATGACGTCGAGCGCGTTGTAGTAGCCGTGGGTGTAGTCCTGGCAGGAGAAGAACGCGAACTTCACCGGCGCCTTGGAGTCGGCCGGCAGCGCGGTCCGGAAACGGCCCACGGCACTGTCGGCGCTCTTGGAGGAGAAGCGGTAGTAGTACTCCTCGTGGGCCTTCAGCCCGGCCACGCGTGCCTTGACCGCGTGGTTGGAGGCGGCGCCGGTCTTGACGTTCTTGCGCGCGACCACGTGGCGGAAGGCCTTGTCGGTGGCGACCTCCAGCTCGATCGTGCCGGTCCCGCCGCCGCCCGCGGGATCGAAGCGCGTCCAGAGGCTGACGCCTTTGGGCGTCGGGTCGCCGGAGACGACGCCGTCGGGGAAATGGCCGCCCTTCAGCGGGCGGGTCTTCGCCGAGGCCAGCGGCGCCGCGAGCGACGTCGGGACCAGGACGGTGGCGGCGGCGCCACCGGCGCGCGCAACGAACTGACGGCGGGTCGTCTGCATGGCGCGAACCTACCTCCACCGGATGTCAGCCGTGTGAATGTTGGCTTGCGCGCGTCAGACCGGGCGCATGACCATCGTCTGCGACCCGGCCAGGAAGTCGGCCGGGTCGCGCGGCAGGCCGGCTCGCTCGGGCGAGTCGTAGTAGGCCTTCTCGACCGGCTCCCAGCCGTCGGGCGCGTCGTGGCCGACGACCCAGGTGAAGGTGGTGTCCTCGAGATCGCGCCAGGCGCCGAGCACCGTGAAGCCGTGCACGGCCCGCGCCGGAACGATGTGATCGCGCCAGAGGGCGACGAACTCCTCCATCGCGCCCTCGCGGACGTTGTACGTGCGGACCTGGCAGAGCATGCGCGGCAGCCTACGCTGCCGCGGTCTGCTCACGCAGGAACGGCAGGACGGCCGCGGCGACGCCCGCCGGGTCGTCGGCCAACGGCCAGTGCCCGCTGCCGGGGAGGATCGTCACCTGCGCGTCGCGGAAGACCTCGCGCTGGCGCTCGGCGAGGCGCAGCTTCAAGTACGGGTCCTTGGCGCCCCACACGACGAGCGTCGGGCGCGGATGCTCGCGCAGTCGTGGCGCGAGCACCTCGGCGTGCGGCCCGGCCGGCGTGTTGCGATAGAGCGTCAGGACGGCGCGCCGCGTCGCCTTGTCGGCGTAGAGATCGAACAGCTCGTCGCCGTAGGACATGGGGAACGTCGGCGGGTTGGTGCGCTTCATGAACTGGCGGAAGCCGCCGCGCGTCGAGCTCATGAAGAACAGCTCGCCGAGCACCGGCGTGCGCCAGACCTTGGCCAGCGCGTGCCAGCCCTCGCGCAGGAGCACGCCGGTGTTGATGAGCACCGTCGAGGCGAGCATGTCCGGGTGATCGGCCGCCCACTGGAGGCCCCACGGGCCGCCGAAGTCGTGCAGGACGAGGTGGACACGGCGCACGCCGAGCTGCTCCAGCGCACCGGTGAGATGCGCGGCGTAGCCCTCCACCGTGTAGGGGAGGTCGTGCGGCTTGTCGGCCCCGCCGTAGCCGGGCATGTCGAGCGCGATCGCCCGGGCGAAGGCGCCGGCGGGCTCCAGCAGCCTGGTCCAGTGCGCAGCCACGCCCGGGTTGCCGTGGACGAAGACGATCGCCTCGTCGGCGCCGATGGGCCCGGCCTCCAGGACCGGCGAGCGCACGCCGTTGACGATGACCTCGCCGTGGCGCAGCGCGGTGGCGCTGGTGGTCGTCGCCTCGCCGCTCATCGCGCCACCGCCATCGCCATCGCGCGTGCCATGCGGCGCGGCTTCATGATCCGATCCAACGGCTCGGCGCGGGCCGCGACGTCGGCCATCATCGCGGCGGTCTGCGGATCACGGGTGGCCGCGCGGTGCATCGCGCGCTCCAGGACGTTCATCTCGCGGCCTTTGGCGAAGTCCGAGGTCTGCAGGTGGTGCAGCGCCAGCCCACGGCGATGGGTGCGCCGGTAGCGCTCCAGCGCCGGGTCTGGATCGGCGCCCGCGGTCAGCGCACCCGCGAGCTCGTCGGCCAGCCAGGCCGCCGACTGCAGCGCGAAGCCGACGCCGACGCCCCAGACGGGATCGCTGGCCTGCGCGGCGTCGCCGACGAAGGCGATGCCGGGCCGCGCGGCGGGACGGCGCACGTTGGGCAGGTCGAGCTTGCCGATCATCGGCCCGACGCGCGTGGCACCGGGGAGATCGGGCGCGCGGTCCAGCGCGGCGAACGCCGCCAGGAACGCGGCCTCCTTGTCGGCCTTGAACGCCGGCAGCCGATCCTTGTGCAGGAACAGCGCGGCGACCGTCACGCCGTCGTCGTTGGGGAAGCAGTAGAGGATGTCGCGGCCGGTGAGCCACATCTGCGAATGGCCGGGCGCACTCTGCAGTTCCAGGCCCTCGTAGTAGCCCATGTAGCCGAAGCGGCCGTGGGGCAGGACGCGGCCGGGGATGTTGGCCAGCCGGGCGATCGAGGAGCCGCGGCCGTCGGCGCCGACGATGACCTTGGCGTCGATCGCGACCTCCTCGCCGCCGGGCGTGTGGCCGCGCAGGCCCGACGGGCGGCCGGCGGCGTCGCGCGCGATCGCGTCGACCGTGACGCCCTGGCGGACGTCGACGTTCGGCGTCCGGGCGGCCAGCTCGCGCAGCATCGGGTCGAGCTTCTCGCGGCGCAGGTTGTAGCCATAGCCGTCGTCGGGCATCGAGTACCACCCGGCCTCGGTCCAGACGTCCAGCCCGTTGCGCAGCGCGCCTGCGCGCTCCATCGTGGCGTCGATCCCGAGGCGCTGGAGCACCGGTGTCGCGCCCGCCTGGATGAAGTGCGAGCACACGACCTTGTAGTGCTCGGGCTTGGGGCTCTTCTCGAGCACCGTCACACTGATGCCCTGGCGGCCCAAGAGGGCGGCCAGGGCACAGCCGGCAACGCTGCCACCGGCGATGACCACATCCGTCTGTTCCGGCATGGTCGGACGGTACCGCTGTGAGTTGCTTCGCGCAACTCTGTGCGGATGCTTACAGCGGGATGTTGC
This sequence comes from uncultured Conexibacteraceae bacterium, assembly GCA_963731005.1. Taxonomy (GTDB): domain Bacteria; phylum Actinomycetota; class Thermoleophilia; order Solirubrobacterales; family Solirubrobacteraceae; genus Baekduia. The sequence goes on from CAVSTZ010000002.1 coordinate 1,511,418, forward strand.
CGTGCTTGCGCTTCGGGCCCGGCTCGCGCTTGGTCTGCAGCGTGTCGCAGCGCGGTGATGAGCTTCGGGCGCGTCTCGTGCGGCGATGATGACGTCGTCGATGTAGCCGCGCTCGGCCGCGCGTGTACGGGTTGGCGAAGCGCGCCTTGTAGTCGTCCATCAGCTTCTTGCGGCGCTCGTCGGGCGTCGGCGAGGCCGCGAGGTCGCGGCGGTAGATGATGTTGACCGCGCCCTCGGGGCCCATGACCGCGACCTCGGCCTGCGGCCAGGCGAAGTTGAAGTCGGCCAGCAGGTGCTTGGAGGCCATGACGTCGTAGGCGCCGCCGTAGGCCTTGCGGGTGATGACGGTGATCTTCGGGACCGTCGCCTCGGTGTAGGCGTACAGCAGCTTGGCGCCGTGGCGGATGATGCCGCCCCACTCCTGGCTGGTGCCCGGCAGGAAGCCCGGCACGTCGGTGAAGGTGATGATCGGGATGTTGTAGGCGTCGCACGTGCGCACGAAGCGCGCGGCCTTGGCGCGAGGCGTCGATGTCGAGCACGCCGGCCATGTGCGCCGGCTGGTTGCCGACGACGCCGACCGCGAAGCCGTCCAGGCGCGAGAAGCCGCAGATGATGTTCTTGGCGAAGTGCTCGTGGATCTCGAAGAACTCGCCGTCGTCGACGACCAGCCGGATGACGTTGCGCATGTCGTACGGCTTGTTCGGGTTGTCGGGGACGACCGTGTCGAGCTCGGCGTCCATGCGGTCGGGTCGTCGGTCGGCGCGACGCCGCGGCGGCGATCTCGAGGTTGTTCTGCGGCAGGAAGGACATGAGGTAGCGCGTGTCCTCGAGCAGCTGGTCCTCGTCCTCGGCCGCGAGGTGCGCGACGCCGGACTTCGTGTTGTGGGTCATCGCGCCGCCGAGCGACTCGAAGTCGACCTCCTCGCCGGTGACCGTCTTGATGACGTCGGGGCCGGTGATGAACATGTGCGAGGTCTCCTTCACCATGAAGATGAAGTCGGTGATCGCCGGCGAGTAGACCGCGCCGCCCGCGCACGGGCCCATGATCAGGCTGATCTGCGGGATGACGCCCGAGCACTTGACGTTGCGCACGAAGACGTCGCCGTAGGCGCCGAGCGAGACGACGCCCTCCTGGATCCGCGCGCCGCCCGAGTCGTTGATGCCGATCACGGGGCAGCCGATCTTGGCCGCCAGGTCCATGATCTTGCACATCTTCTCGGCCATGACCTCGCCGAGCGAGCCGCCGAAGACGGTGAAGTCCTGGGAGAAGACGCAGACGCGTGCGGCCGTCGATCGTGCCGTGGCCGGTGACGACCGCGTCGCCCCAGGGGCGGTTGCTTCTGCATGTCGAAGTCGATCGTGCGGTGGCGCACGAACGTGTCGAGCTCCTGGAACGAGCCCGGGTCGAGCAGCTTCTCGATCCGCTCGCGGGCGGTCAGCTTGCCGCGGGCGTGCTGCTTCTCCTCGGCCTCGGGCGAGGAGTGCATCGGCCGCCTCGCGCAGCTCGTTGAGCTGGGCGAGCTTCTCGTCGAAGGTCTCGGGGTTGTGCTGGCGCTGGGTCATGGGCGGCGGCGAACTCTAGTTCGCCGGGCCGGGCCTGCGCCGCGCGACCCCGGGTCAGCCGCGCGAGAAGGGGCGGTGGTGCGCGGAGCCGAGGTCGTCGAGGACGCCGACGAGGACGGCTTCGACCTGCTCGGGATCGAACGCCACGGTGGCAGCCGTGGCGCTCGCGGTGATCTCGCCGTCGAGGGCGGGCTCGGCGATCTCGGGTGTCTCGACGGGCTCGGGTGTCTCGACGACCTCGACCTCGACCTCGACCTCGACCTCGACCTCGACGACCTCGACCTCGGCGATCTCCGCCACCGGCTCGGGGTCGGCGACCGTCGGGACGACCTCGGGCTCGATGGCGAGCGGCTCGGCGGTGCGACGCCGCCGCCGCAAGCGGGCGAAGAGGCCGCGGCGGGGCGCTGGGGCGGGCGCCACGGGCTCCGCTTCGGCCTCGATCGGCGCTGCTTCCTTCTCGACGATCTCCTCGACCACCTCGGCCTCGACGGGCGCTGCTTCCTTCTCGACGACCTCGGCCACGACCTCGGGCTCCGGCTCGGCGGCGACCTCCTCGGCCGCGACCTCCGCCTCGACGATCTCGACCTCGATCTCGGCGTCGTCCGTCGCGATCGCCGCTGCCGTGATCGTCACCTTCGTGCCCCAGCCGGAGGCCTCGAGCTCCACCGTGCCGCGTGCGCGGTCGCCCTCCCAGACGACGGTGGTCTCGGCCTCCAGCCGGGTGATGCGGATCTCGCCGAACTCGCCGAGGTGGCGCGCCAGGGTGCTGACGTCGCTGACCTCGGCCCAGATCTCGGGCGGAGACTTCACGAGGGTGCGCTGTGCTCGGGGCTCGGGCATCGGGGCGGTGTTCGCCTCCTGCGCGGGCGATCCCTGCGTCGGTCGACCGCCTGCAAGGGATGTCCCGGGCGGGGTGCGGTTATCCGAACGTGCCAGGTTCACCGGTGAACCCCCTGATGTACGGGCTTCCCCCTTCACCGATTCTTCGGTTCACGTAGATTGCTCGCGCGGCGCCCAGCGCGGGAGCTGGTGAACCGTCCAGCAAGTCCTGCAAAATCAGCTATTTGGGAGTCGTTCTCGTGCACAGAAGGTCCAGATTCGTCTTTGCGGTCGCGCTCGTCAGCCTCGCGGTCCCCGGGATCGCGTCGGCCGCGACCAAGAACGTCGTGGCCGGTCCGCCGATCAAGAAGACGCCCGCGGGCGTCCCCAAGGACGGCGACATCAACCAGTTCTTCCCGTCGGCCGTCAAGGTCCACGCGGGCGACAGCGTGAAGTTCACGATCGCCGGGTTCCACCTGATCAACTTCCCGAAGAAGGGTCAGCCCGCGCCGCCGCTGGCCGTGCCGGACACGACCCATCCGGCGACCAACGTCCTCGACGCCGCGGGCGCGCCGTACTGGTTCAACGGCCAGGGCACGCCCGTCATCCCGGCGATCGTCGGGATCGGGTCCGGCAGCGGGAAGTCCTACACGGGCGCCAACGAGCTCGGCTCCGGCTTCCCGACCGGCAACGGCCCGCCGAAGCCGTTCGTCGTGAAGTTCCCCAAGGCCGGCACCTACACCTACTACTGCGCCCTGCACGCCGGGATGAAGGGCAAGGTCACGGTCGTCGCCAAGTCCAAGCCGGTCCCGAGCGCCAAGGCCGACGCCGCGCGCGTTGTGCCCCAGCTCGCCAAGGGCCTGTCCACGCTCAAGCAGCTCGACAAGCAGAAGGCCCCGGCCAACACCGTGGTCGCCGGCCCCGACAAGTCGAGCGCGGTCCTGTACCGCTTCACGCCCGCGGCGCTGACGACGAAGGTCGGCACGCCGATCACGCTGACGATGTCTGACGGGACGAGCGAGGACCACACGTTCACGTTCGCCAAGGACATCAAGGCCGCGATCAAGGCCGCCGACGCGACGTTCATCGGCCCGCTGCCCGGCGCCGGGACCAGCGGCCCGCCGACGCTCGCGTTCGATCCCAAGTGGGCCTACCCGAGCGACGTGCCCACCGTGCCCGTGGCCTATGACGGCAACAACCACGGCAACGGGCTCGTCAACTCCGGCGTCCTGGATGGCAACCCGGCGACGCCGTTCCCGCAGAAGGTCACGATGTCGTTCACCCAACCGGGCACGTACTCGTTCTTCTGCGCGATCCACACCAACATGGTCGGGAAGATCACCGTCACGTCATGAAGCAGCACGCCGTGAAGCTCGCCGCGCTCTCCGCCCTCGTGGCGGGGGGCGCGGTGGCGGCGCTGCCGGCGATCGCGCCGGCGGCGGCCAAGCACCACACCACCAAGGGCAAGACCCGCGAGGTCGGCGTCCAGTCCGACTACTACGACCCGGCCAAGCTGACCATCCACGTCGGCGACAAGGTCAAGTGGGTCTGGCACGCCAGCGGCTTCGCGCTGCACGACGTCTACGTCGACTCCGGCCCGACCAAGTTCAACTCGCCGACCCAGGCGGGCGGGACGTTCTCACAGACCTTCAAGAAGGCCGGGACCTACAAGCTCTACTGCACCCAGCACGAAGAGGACATGACGATGACGCTCGTCGTGCGCAAGGTGCCCAAGTGAGCCTGTCGCGCCGGGACCTGCTGTGCCGCCTGGGCACCGGCTCGGTCGCGATCGCCGCCGGCGGCGCGGTCACGGGCGCGCACGCCGCGAAGGCGCCGGTGCGCGCCCGCGCCGCCCAGGCGCCCGCGCCCTCCGAGCCGACCGTCCGCGAGTACTGGGTCGCCGCGCGCAACGTGCGCTGGTCGATCGTGCCGACCAAGCACGACGCCTGGAAGGACCGCCGGATCAAGAACGTGGCCTACGACGCGCTGGCCTACGTCGCCTGCACGCCCAACTGGGAGCAGCCGCTGGCGCCCGCCGGCATCGGCGACAACGCCGGCATCCCGGGCCCGGTCCTGCGCGGCTACCCCGGCGACACGCTGCGGATCCACTTCCGCAACGAGGACAAGAAGTACAACATGCCGCACACCATGCATCCGCACGGCGTGCACTACCCGCCCGATCACGACGGCACCTACATGGGGATCTACTCGCGCAAGTCGGGCGCGGTCGGCGTCGGCGAGACGTGGACGTATGAGTGGACCGCCGGTGAGGACTCGGTCGGCGTCTGGCCCTACCACGACCACGGGCCGATGGAGATGATGTCCACCAACTTGGGTCTGTTCGGTGCGATCGTCATCCGCCCGCGCGACGAGCCGCCGCCCGACGTCGAGCACACGATCTTCTTCCACATGTACATGCCGGCCGACATCAAGGCGCGCAAGGCGTTCAGCGCCATCAACGGCCGCGCCTACGCCGGCAACACCCCGACGCCGACGGCCGCCGCCGGCCAGGACGTCGCCTTCAACGTCCTGACGCTGGGCAGCGAGGTGCACACCTTCCACATCCACGGCCACCGCTGGAAGGACACCGCGGGCGCCGACGTCGACTCACCGGCGCTCGCCCCCTCAGAGGGGATCCGCGTGCGCTTCCGCGAGCAGGATCCCGGCCGCTGGCTCTACCACTGCCATGTGATGACCCACATGGAAGCCGGGATGGTCGGCTACTACCTCGTGAGCTGATCGCGCCCCGGTCATCGAGGGACGACTGATGGTCCCCATAGGACCATCAGTCGTCCCTCGACGCCGCTGGTGTGCCGTCGCCGTCCTAAGGCTTGGCGGCCATGAAGAAGATGGCGACCAGCACGAGCGCGCAGACGGTCAGGCCGGCGGCCGCGACGCGCCGGAACAGGTCGTCGTACTCCGCCGAGAGCTCGCCGCCGGCGGCGAGGTCGCGCGTGGCCAGTGCGCCGAGCTTGCGCTCGTTGGGCGCGAAGAACATGCCGCCCAGGCCGCCGATGACGATCAGGATCACCAGCGGCACCGAGACCCAGACCTCCGACCATGCGTCGGCGTCGCTGGCCAGGTAGGCCCCGCAGGCCAGCACGAGCACCATCGCGGGCGACGTCACCCGCTGGCCGATGCGGCCGCTCAGCGCGTGGATCACGGGCATCGCGTCCGGGTGGTTCTTGCGCGCCCACGGGATGAACGCCGGGTAGGCGAACATCGTGCCGAAGGCGACGACGACCGACATGATGTGGACGGCGAGCACGACGCCGTAGAAGGTGATCGAGGCGAGGACCATGGCCTAGAAGGTCGGCTGGTACTTGCCGAAGACGTCCTGCATCGCGCCGCAGACCTCGCCCATCGAGGCGCGGTCGCGCAGCGCCTCCTTGATGGCGGGCAGCAGGTTGTCGCTGCCGCGGGCGGCGGTGCGCAGCTCTTCGAGGCGCTGCGTCGACCTTGGCCTGGTCGCGGTTGGCCTTGAACGCCTTCAGGCGCGTCGACCTGCTGGTTCTCGGACTCGGGGTCGACGCGCAGGAGGTCGGGGACCTCGATCTCGTCCTCCTCGTACTTGTTGACGCCGACGACGATGTCCTGGCCGAGGCGGTAGCGCTCCTGGTAGCCCCAGGCCGACTCGTCGATCTCGCCGGTGATGAACTGCGATCGCGTTGACGCGAGCCGCCGAGCTCGTCGACCTTGGCGATCAGCTCCTGGGCGCGCGACTCGATCTCGTCGGTCAGCGCCTCGACGAAGTAGGAGCCCGCGAACGGGTCGACCGTGTCGGTCGCGCCGGACTCGTGCGCGATGACCTGCTGGGTGCGCACGGCGATCTTGGCGGCGCGCTCGGTGGGCAGCGCGAGCGCCTCGTCGTAGCCGTTGGTGTGCAGCGACTGCGTGCCGCCGCAGACCGCGGCGAAGCCCTGCAGCGCGACGCGCGCGATGTTGTTCTCCGGCTGCTGGGCGGTCAGCGTCACGCCGCCGGTCTGCGTGTGGAAGCGCAGCATCTGCGACTTGGGGTTCTTGGCCCCGAAGCGGTCGCGCATGATGTGCGCCCACATCCGCCGGGCGGCGCGGAACTTCGCGACCTCCTGGAAGACGTTGTTGTGGCCGTTGAAGAAGAAGGCCAGGCGCGGCGCGAAGTCGTCGACGGCCAGGCCGGCGTCGACCGCCGCCTGCACGTAGGCGATGCCCGAGGAGAGCGTGAACGCGACCTCCTGGACGGCGCTGCAGCCCTTCTCGCGGAAGTGGTAGCCCGAGATCGAGACCGTGTTCCACTTCGGGATGTTCTCCTTGCAGTAGGCGAACAGGTCGGTCGTGAGCCGCATCGTCGGCTCCGGCGGGTAGATGTAGTTGCCGCGCGCGATGTACTCCTTGAGCACGTCGTTCTGCGTCGTGCCGCGCAGCTGCACCGACGGCACGCCCTGCTCCTCGCCGACCAGTTCGTAGAGCAACAGCAGGACGGCGGCGGGCGCGTTGATCGTCATCGACGTCGACACCTGGTCGAGCGGGATGCCGTCGAAGGCGGTGCGCATGTCGTCGATCGTGTCGATCGCGACGCCGGTGCGGCCGACCTCGCCCAGGCAGCGCGGGTTGTCGGAGTCCAGGCCGAGCTGGGTGGGCAGGTCGAAGGCCATCGACAGGCCGGTGCCGCCCTTGGACAGCAGGTAGCGGTAGCGCTCGTTGGACTCCTTGGCGCTGCGCGTAGCCCGCGTACTGGCGCATCGTCCAGAACTGCTTGCGGTACATCTCGCGGTGCGGGCCGCGGATGTAGGGGAACTCGCCCGGCTCGCCCAGCTCCAGGTTGGCCGGGACGTCGTCGGCCGTGTAGAGGTTCTTGACCTCGATGCCGGAGTCGGTGAAGCGCCGGGGGTCGTCCGGGCCCACGATGGGCGCGACCGTCAAGCGCTCCTCTGCAGGAGTCGTCGCCATGGCCCGAAGGTTACGGCGACGACCCCTGCAATGGCGCTGTGCCTAGGAACAGACCTTGATCTTCGAGCTGATCGACTTCGTCGGCGACTTGCCCTTGGTCACCTTGACGTAGGCCCGCGCCTTGACGGTGATCGTCGAGCCGGCCTTCGTGCCGGCCTTGACCTTCAGCGTCTGCGTGAACGGCGCCTTCTTGTCGATCTTCACGCGCTTGGAGCCGATGTAGAAGTCCGCGCGGCGGACCTTGACGAACTTGTTGCCCTTGCGCTTCTGCTTCTTCCAGGTGAGCGTGACCTTGAAGGTCGAGCCCGCCTTGACGCAGCTGTTGGGGACGCCGAAGCTGATCTTGGCGCCGGGGACCGAGGCGGTGGCGGTCTTGACCGGGTTGACCGGCGGCGGCGCCTTGACCACGGGCGGCGCGTTGACGGTGACCGACAGGCTCGCGGTCGCCGCGTTGCCTGCGAGGTCCTTGAAGCTGACCGTCACGTTGTAGTACCCCGCCGAGGGGAACGTCAGCGTCGCCGGGTTGCCGGTGGCGGCCGGGATGCCCGTCGCGCTCCACGCGAAGCTCGCCGGGTCGATGCCGCTGCCGCCCGCGTTGTCGGCGACGTTGGCCGTGTAGGTCGTCGGGGTTCCGGCGACCACCGTCGTCGCGCCGGTCACCGTGCCCGCGGGGGCGACGATGTCGGGGATCGTCGTCGCCTGGGTGGTGGTCAGCAGACGGCCACCGCGACCGCCGATGACGGCGTTGGTGGTATCGAGCTTGTCGGCCGCGAGCCAGTCGTTGGTCGCATCGACGCCATCGGCGCGCTGGAAGTACGCGTTGCGGCCGTCGTTGTCGATCAGGATCGCGCCGCCGTTGCCGACGGCCAGCGCCGAGCCGCCCGCGACGGCGACGTCGTTGAGGCCGCTCAGCGTGTCGCCGTCGCCGGCGAAGTAGTCGGGCCGCAGCGCCCAGCTCGCCCCGCCGTCCTCGGTGCGGCCGAACTGCAGGTTGCCGTCGCAGCGGTCGACGGTGAACGCGCGGTTGGGATTGTCGAGGTCCAGCGCGAGCTGCGGGTGGTGGTCGAAGCAGTTGACGCCGCCGTCGAAGTGCGGTGCCGAGGAGGCCAGCCCGTTGGAAGAGATGTAGATCGTGCCGAAGTCGTCGGCCACGAACCAGACCAGGTCGGAGCCCGGGAACGCCTTGACATCGGTGAGGGGATCGCCGTCGGTGCTGACGAAGCAGGTGCCGTCGGTCTGGCGGCTGACGTCGAGCCAGGTGGTGCCGCCGTTGGTGGTCTTGAGCACCACGCCGAGATCGGCCGGGATGGCGTAGCCCACGGTGTTGCTGGCCCACGACACGGCGTTGATGTTGCCCACGGGCGTGAAGTTCCGGGTGGGGGACGGCGTGCCGAAGCAGGGGCTGGGCTGCGTGTAGCTCGTGGCGGCCAACGACTTGACCGTCCAGGAGTCGCCGCTGTTGGTGCTGATCAATAGCCGGCCATTGCTCGCGGCGGCCAAGCCGATGGTCCCGGCCGGGTTGAAGGCGACGTCGTTGATCGAGAACCCCGGGTTGGTGGACTTGACGGACCCGTTCTTGAGGATCTGCCCCGAGGCCGTGCCATAGACCAGCGTGCTCGCGTTGACCTGGTCGACGGCGGTGATGTTGGCGGTGGTGCCGGAGGCGACCGGCGTCCAGATGCCCGCCGATGCGGTCGCCGGGACGGCGGCCAGGAGGCCGGCCGCGATGGCGGCGAGGCGGATGAGGTGGTGTTGGGCCTTCATGGCGCGCGAGCTTACGCGGCGCTCCGGCGCCTTCTCGGGCAGACGTCCACCGACGGCGTCGGCTCCCTACTGTTTGCCCGGTGAAGGTCAGCATCAGGCTCTTCGCCGGGCTTCGCGAGCGGGCCGGGCGTGACGAGCTGGAGCTCGACTTGCCCGACGGGGCGCGGGTCGCCGATGCGCTGGACCGCAGGTCCAGCACCTGGCGCCGGGCGTCTCGCTCGTGCTGGCCGTCAACCGCGAGTACGCCGACCGCGACGTCGTGCTGCATGCCGACGACGAGCTGGCGGTCGTCCCGCCGGTCAGCGGCGGCGCGATTCTGGACGGGCCGCTGTCGCTCGAGGCGGTCGCCGCGCGCGTGCAGGATCCGCGCGCGGGTGCGGTCGTGACCTTCAGCGGCACCACGCGCGACGTCGCGTTCCTGGACTACGAGGCCTACGTCGAGATGGCGGTCGCGCGGATCGACGCGATCGTCGCCGAGGCCGTCGCGCGCCACGGGCTCTGTCGCGCGGCGGCCGACCACCGCTACGGGCGCGTGCCGCTCGGCGAGGCGTCGGTCGTCGTCGCCGCCAGCGCGCCGCACCGCGACGAGGCCTTCGCGGGCGCGCGCGAGATCATCGACCGCATCAAGGCCGAGGCGCCGATCTGGAAGCGTGAGGAGGGCGCGTGGCAGGAGGGGACGGTCCCGGCTCCGTCGTCTGCCGCGCCCACGGACCTCGACGTCGCCGCGACGTCGGTCCCCGCGCCTGCATCCACGATCCTCGACGTCGCCGTCGACACGCGCCTCGAGCATGGCGCCCACGTCCTCGTCGTCTGCGGCCAGGCCGAGGCCGAGGCGCGCGTCGGCTGGCTCGGCGGTCGCTTCCATCAGCTGCGCTGCGACGAGCCGCTGGCCGTGGCGCGCGGCGACACGGTGGAGATCCGGCGCCTACGCGACGACGAGCTGCTCGGCGAGGCGACCGTCCTGGACGCCGATGCCGCCCGCCACGGACCGACCAACGACGCGCTCGTGCGCCTGGTGGCACTCGAACGGGGCGAGGAGCTGGGCGCCGACGCCGAGATCGCCCCGCCACCGCTGGACGCCGAGGCGCTCGCGTTGGAGCGGCGCTACGTTGCCGCCGGGCGCACAGCCGCCTCGCCGACGCCGACCTGACGGCCGACGAGCGCGCCGCGCTGTTCGCGCTGCGCGAGGCCGGCCGCGTCGTCACGCTGGAGCGCGGACGCCACGTTCACGTGGACTTCGCGGGCTGACCACCCCAGCTAGGCTCTCCCGATGGCTACCTGTCTGGTCACCGGCGGCGCCGGCTTCCTCGGCTCGCATCTGTGCGACGAGCTGCTGCGTCGCGGCAACCGCGTCATCTGCGTCGACAACCTCGAGACGGGAACGCTGACCAACATCGAGCACATCCGCGGTCCCGGAGTTCACGCTGCTGCACACCGACATCGTGGAGCCCTACTTCGTCGACGAGCCGATCGACTTCGTCTACCACCTCGCCTCGCCGGCCTCGCCGATCGACTACCTGCGCCTGCCGCTGCGCGACGCTCAAGGTCGGCTCCTACGGCACCCACCACACGCTCGGCCTGGCCAAGGCGCACCGCGCCCGCTTCCTGCTCGCCTCGACCTCCGAGGTCTACGGCGACCCGCAGGTCCACCCGCAGCCCGAGAGCTACTGGGGCCACGTCAACCCGATCGGCCCGCGCGGCGTCTACGACGAGGCCAAGCGCTACGCCGAGGCGCTGACGATGGCCTACCACCGCCAGCAGGGCGTGGACACGGCGATCATCCGCATCTTCAACACCTACGGCCCGCGCATGCGCCCCAACGACGGCCGCGCGATCCCGACCTTCCTGCGCCAGGCGCTGACCAGCAAGCCGATCACGGTCTTCGGCGACGGCAGCCAGACCCGCTCGTTCACGCTACGTCGACGACCTGATCCGGGGCATGATCGCCCTGGCGGAGTCCGGCTACCACGAGCCGGTCAACGTCGGCAACCCGAACGAGTTCACGCTCCTGGAGCTCGCCGAGGCCGTCATCGACGTGACCGGCTCCAGCTCGGAGATCGTCTTCGAGGCGCTGCCCGACCGACGACCCGAAGATCCGCCAGCCGAACATCGACCTGGCCAAGCAGATCCTCGGCTGGGAGCCCACGGTGGCGCTCCGCGAGGGCCTGCAGCGCACGCTCGACGAGTCCGGCGTCGACGTACTCGTCGGCTCCGCGCGATAGCGTCAAGGGCTCACCGGGCCTCCTGGCCTGGTGCCCGCAACGCATTTCGCATGACAAACCCGCGACATCTGCCACCCTCACCCGTTGAGGAAAGGAAGATGCCGAAGGCGAACCCCGCAGACCTGGGGAGTGTGGACCTACCACCGCTGGAGCTGCCGCTGCCCGACCGGGACATGCGCTCCAAGCGACCGCCGGTCCTGAGCTTCCTGCTGCGCTGGTCGACCCTTCGGCAGGCCGCGCGTGTCGTGTCGCTGCTGGCGCTGGATCTGGCGCGCCATCATCCTCGCGATCTTCACCGCCTTGTGCTTGAAGGCGGTTGTGCGCGACGCCTGGGATCCGCGCGTCTCGTGGGAGCAGTCCAAGGACTACGTGCCGTTCGCGTTCCTGGTCGCCTCGCTGCTGTTCGCGCGGTCGGGCCTCTACGCGGAGCGCGCGCAGCGCCCCGGCCTGACGCGCATCGTCGCCTCGCTGTTTCAGACGACGCTCGTGGCGCTGATCTTCGCCGTCGTCAACGGCGAGGAGTTCTCCAGCTACTACATCTTCTACGGCACGCTCTTCTTCTCGGTCGCCTACGTGTCGACCGCGCGCTTCGCCTACGAGCAGGGCACGGGGGCGCTGCTGCAGCGCCGCCGGCTACAAGCGCCGCGCGATCCTCGTCGGCACCGGCGAGCAGATCGAGGCCGTCGCCCACGCGCTGCAGGCCTCGGGCGGGCACAGCCCGGTCCAGGTCATCGGCTTCATCTCGCTGACGCCGCGGCCCGACAACGGCCTGCGCTCGCTCGGGCCGCTGGAGGAGATCGGCGACATCGTCTCCGAGCACAAGGCCGACGAGGTCATCATCGCCGACCCGGCCTTCCCCCAGCAGCAGGCCGTCGAGCTCGTCGACACCTGCCACCAGCGCGGCGTGGTCGTGCGGATCGCGCCGTCGACGATGGAGATCCTGATCCACCGCGCCGAGTTCGTCCCGGGCCAGTCGGTCCCGCTCTTCGAGCTCAAGCCGCCGGTCTTCGACGGGATCGACTTCGCGGTCAAGCGGACGTTCGACGTCGCGGTCTCCTCGATCCTGCTGCTGGTGCTGAGCCCGCTGCTGGTGCTGATCGCCGCGGCCGTGCGGCTGACCTCGCGCGGGCCGATCTTCTACCAGTCGTGGCGCCCGGGAATCGGCGGCGCGCCGTTCGCCTGCCTGAAGTTCCGGACGATGTATCACGACGCCGACCGTCGGCAGGCCGAGCTGGAGGAGCACAACGAGGCCGACGGCGCGCTCTTCAAGATGCGCCACGACCCGCGCGTGACGAAGGTCGGCCGCCTCCTGCGCCGCTTCTCGCTCGACGAGCTGCCCCAGCTCATCAACGTCCTGCGCGGTCAGATGTCGCTCGTCGGTCCGCGGCCGCTGCCCCAGCGCGACTTCGATCGCCTCGAGGACTGGCACAAGAAGCGCTACCTCGTGCTGCCGGGCATCACGGGCCTCTGGCAGGTCTCCGGCCGCTCGGACCTCGACTTCGACGACCTCGTGCGCCTCGACTTCCTCTACCTGGAGCGCTGGTCGGTCTTCCTCGACCTGACGATCTTGGTGAAGACGGTGCCTGCGGTCTTCACGCGCCGCGGCGCGTTCTAGAAGAGCTGGTCGCCGACGTAGCCGCCGGGCTTGATGCCGGGCGGGACGGCCCAGAGGCCGGAGCCGACGTGCTTGATGTATTCGTTGAGCGCGTCGTGGGAGCCGAGGCGGTTCTGCAGCGTGATGAACGCCTCGGGGCTGCGCATGTAGGCCAGGAAGAACAGGCCCGCGTCGAGCTCGCCCAGGGACTCCAGCCCGTCGGTGAACGAGTAGCCGCGGCGCAGGATGGCGACGCCGTCGTTGGTCTCGGGATGCGCGAGACGCACGTGGCTGTCGAGGGGCAGTGCCTTGGGCTTGAGTGTCGCGAACTCGTCGGTGCCGCCGAGCGGCGCGCCGATGACCTTGGTGCGCCCGATCGTCTGCTCCTGGTCGCCGAGCGCCGCGCGGTCCCAGACCTCGATCAGCATCCGGATGCGGCGCGCGACGAGGTAGGAGCCGCCGCGCAGCCACGCGGGCTCGTCGGCGCGGTTGCCGACCCAGACGTGGTCGGCCAGCGCCTTGGCGTCCTCGAGCTTGATGTTGGCCGTGCCGTCCTTGAAGCCCATGAGGTTGCGCGGCGTGGCCTGCGCGCGGCTCGTGGTGGACGTGCGGCCGAAGCCGAGCTGCGACCAGCGGACGGTGACCAGGCCGCGCCCGATGCGCGCCAGGTTGCGCACGGCGTGGAAGGCGACCTGCGGGTCGTTGGCGCAGGCCTGGACGCAGAGGTCGCCGTCGCTGCGGTCGCGGTCCAGGGCGTCGCCGGGAAGGGCGGGCAGCGGCGTGAGCGCCGTGGGCTTCTGGGCGGCGAGACCGAAGCGATCGTCGAAGAGCGCGGGGCCGAAGCCGAAGGTAACGGTGAGGTTGGCGGGCGTGAGGTCCTGGGCCTCGCCGGTGTCGTCGGGCGGGGCGAGCTGCGAGGCCGCGGGCCCGGAGCCGATCGGCTGGCCGCCGGCCATCGTGGCCGCCGCGGCGGTCCACTCCTTGAGCAGGTCGCGCAGGTCGGTGGCCTTGGTGCCGTCGGTGATGTCGAAGGCGGCGAAGTGCAGGCGGTCCTGGGCGGGCGTGGCGATGCCTGCCTGGTGCTCGCCGTGGAAGTCGACGATGTGGCTGTCGCCGTGGGGCGTGGCGTCGTCGCCCTCCTGGCCGGCGGCGTAGCCGACGCCGGCGGCCGCGGCGACCGCGGCTGCGGCGCCGCTGGAGGCGAGAAGTGCGCGTCGGGTCAGGGCCATGGTGTTTGGGCGCCCTGATTAGGGCGCCCAAACATGCTAGCCCTTGCCGAGCGGGCGCGCGGCTAGGGCTTGACCACCATGAAGAAGATCGCCACGAGGACGAGCCCGCCGAGGGTGGTCTCGGTGATCAGGTAGCGGCGGTAGACGCGGTCGTAGGCGGTGCCGAAGACGACCGCGTCGCCGCCGGCGTCGATGTCGGCCCGGGCCAATTCGGACAGCTCTTTGGTCCACTTCACGATGCCGCCGCCGGCGACGGCGATGATCGCGATGATCGTCACGCCGACCATCACCCAGGACTCGCCCCAGAGGTGGTCCTTGGTGGCCATGTAGACGCCGAAGGCGAACAGCGCGACGGTGCCCGGACCGGTGAGCGCGATGGACAGGCGGTGCTGGATGTCGTGGACGCCGGGCAGCGTGCGCGGGTGGTGGCGGCGCAGGTAGGGGATGACGAGCGGGTAGCCGAACGGCAGGCCGTAGGCGGCGAAGGCGGCCATGACGTGCAGCGCCTTGATGACGAGGTAGAACGTGATCGCGCCGGTCATGCGACGGTGGCGGTCGCGCTTGCCGGGACGGTGGTGCCCGTGATCCCGAGGTGCTCGTCGAAGGCCGCGACCTTCTGGGTGTCCTCGAAGAGCTCCTCGTGGACCACGCGCCCCCAGCGCGTGCGCAGGACGATCAGCGCGCGGTTCTCATACACCTTGGTGCCTTGGGCGTCGCAGGCGTGGTCGTCGAACTCGATCGCGATGCGCGTCGCCCACGGCGGGCCCTCGACGAAGATTGCGCCCAGCTCGCCGCGCAGGCCGGCGGCGTGGAAGCGGCGCAGGAAGGCCTCGATCTCGTCGCGGCCGCGATAGGTGCGGCCCCAGGAGTGGGCGCCGGGGAAGACCATCGTGGCGTCGGGCGCGTACATCCGCAGGATCGGCTTCGGGTCACCGGCGAAGAGCGCGGCGGCGTTGCGGCGCAGGATCGCGCGGACGGTCTGGGCGTAGGCCGCGCGGGCGGCCGTGGCGGCGGCGGCTCCCGCCAGCGCGGTGGTGAGGATGGGGATCGGGACGCGGGCACGGCGGGTGTCGGACATGGGGAGGCTCCGGGAGTCAGGGGACCAAATTAGGTAGATCGCTCTAGCTGGACGCTAGCTATCCTCGGCGGAGATGTCGACCCCCACCCGTCAGCGCATCGTCGAGGCCGGAGCCGAGCTCCTGCGCGTCAAGGGCTACACCGGCACGGGGGTCAAGGAGATCGTCGCGGCGGCCGAGGCGCCGTTCGGCTCGCTCTATCACCACTTTCCGGGCGGCAAGGAGCAACTCGGCGAGGCGGTCATCCGCTGGTCGGGTGCGATGTACGGCCAACTCGGGCCGGCGATCTTCGACCCGGCGCCCGACGTCGTCACCGGCGTGCGGATGTTCTTCGCGGGCGCGGCCGAGAACCTGGAGGAGACCGGGTGGGAGGACGCGTGCCCGATCGCCACGGTGGCGCTGGAGGTCGCGTCGACCAGTGAGCCGATGCGGGTCGCGACGGCTGATGTGTTCACGTCGTGGATCGACGGGTTGGCGCCGCGGTTTGCTGCGGCGGGGTTGGATGAGGTGCGGGCGCGGGAGCTGGCGATCGCGATGATCTGCGGGCTGGAGGGGGCGTTTGTGCTGGCGCGGTCGTGGCGGTCGCGGGAGCCGCTGTTGGTGGCGGGGGAGGTGGTGGCACGGGCGTTGGAGGAGGCGCTGGCGGGGGTGGGGTAGCGCGCTGGGGTCGGGTTAGGGCGCGATTGCTTGGTGTCGTCTGTGGGTTGGGCTTTGGGCGCGATTGCTTGGTGTCGTCTGTGGGTTGGGCTTTGGGCGCGATTGCTCGGTGTCGTCCGTGGGTGCGGGCTTGCGTGGCGCACCCGGGGCGCTCAGCGCGCGTTGTGGTCGGGGTGTGTGGCGGGGTTCGGCTCACCGAGGGGAGTGAGGAGTGGTCGGTGGCTCGGGGCGCGGGCTGTCGTCCGTTGGCGCCTGGGCGCGGGTGGTTCGTGGCGGGCTCTCGGGTCCGGGTCGTTTTGTGTCCCGTAGAGGGACTCCAGGCGACACGGATCGGCGGTTCGGCCCCGAAACGCGGATGCGAGTCGGTTCGCGCACGGCAGTCGTGCTTCAGACGACCCGGATCGACGGTTCGGTCCCGAACCCGTGATGCGGGTCGAGTTGACGTGTGCTGTGCCGGTCAACTCGACCGGGACCGATCTTTTGGCCTCGACAGGCCCGGCGCGCACGGTGACCGGGAAGATCCCCGTCAACGTACCCGGGAGTTCGGCCCGAACGACCCCGGCTGTCCCACGAACCCTCACGCGGAAGACCGACGAGGCCGCGAGCCACAAGCCACTCCTCACTCCCATCGCTGAGCCGGACCCCGCCACGCACCCCGACCACAACGCGCGCTGAGCGCCCACCGGTGCGCCACGCAAACCACCACCACGGACGACCCCGAGCAGTCGCGGCCGCCCTACGCGCCCGCCCTACGTCGCCGCCCCATCATGCAACCCACGCCGGCGCTCCTCCGACCGATTCCCCGGAAGCAACTCCATCAACAAGTCCTCGACCCGATCCGCGTACAGATCAGCGCCGAAGCGTGCGGCATGCACCCGCGCCGCGCTGCCCATCGCCTCGCGCTGCTCCAGCACGCGCAGCACTGCGACGGCAAGCGCGGCGGTGTCGCCGGGCTCGACGAGTGCGCCGGTGACGCCGTCGACGACGAGCTCGGGCAGGCCGTCGACGCGGGTGGCGACGACGGGTGTGCCGGCCGCCATCGCCTCGGCGACGACGGTCCCGAAGGGCTCTTGGCGGGAGGGGAGGACCAGCACGTCGAGGTGGCCGAGGATCCCGGCGGCCTCGGCGACGCGGCCGACGTGGTCGATGTTGGCCGAGGCGCGGACGGCGGCGGCGTACTCGGACTCCTCGTCCTCGTAGGGATCGTCGCCGACGATCACCACGCGCACGTCGGGGCGCGCGGCACGGATGGCGGGTGCCGCCTTGACCAGATCCAGGGCGCCCTTGCGTGGGACCAATCGCCCGACGAAGCCAACCACTGGGCCAGTTCCACCGTTGCGCGCCGGCCACGGGGCGGGCGTGGGCGTCGGATCCAGCTCGACGGGGCAGCCGATGACGTGCACGTCGAGCGGGTCCAGCCGCCCGCCGACGGCCTTGGAGTCGGCCAGCACCAGATCGGCGCCATGCCAGTGGCGCGGCACGCGCTCGACGATGTCGTGGACGTGCAGGACGGTCGTGTGCCCGCGCAGCGCGGGCAGCAGCCGGCCGGCGACCGTGCCGTTGAGGTAGGTGATGTCGGCGTCTTTGGAGAGCTTGCGCGCCCGCGGCCACGAGGCGACCGCGCGGGCGCCGGCGCCCTGCTCCAGGCCCCCGACGGCCAGCGGCTCCCAGGGCCAGCCGGCGTCGGCCAGTGCCGGCGCCTCGGCGCTGCCCGGCGAGGTCAGCGCGATCTCCCAGCCGCGCGTCTCCAGGCGGCGCAGCAGGCGCAGAAGCCCGATCTCGGGACCTCCGGGGCGATCGACCTGACAGACGGCGAGGAGCCTCATCGGCCGGTCGCGCTAGCCCTTCTTGCGCTTCTTGGCCTCGCGCTTGGCCTTCGCCTGGGCCTTCGCCGCGGCCTGCCGGTCGGCCTTCGCCTGGGCTTGGGTCGTCAGCAGGCGCAGCGCGGCGAGGTAGTCCTGCGCGCCGGTCGGCGACTTCGGATCGAGGTAGAGCGCGGGACCGAGCAGCCGCAGCGCGAGCTTCGGGTTGTTCTCCTGGTCGACGGCGAAGCGCGACAGGTACTCCCAGGTCTGCGGGTTGGACGGCTGGCGGCGGATCGCCTCGACCAGCGCCACGCGCGCGCGGTCCGGATGGTGGGCGGTGCTCTCGACCAGCGCGCGGGTCAGCAGCGGGTCGGTCGACAGCGGGTTCTGGTCCTCGGCCTTCTCGGTCAGCGCGACGGCCTTCGCGTAGGACGTCGGGCCGGGGGCGATCGCCAGCGCGTCGTTGTCGGAGTCGACCGAGCGCAGCGGCTGCAACGCCGCCCAGCCGGCCAGCAGTCCGAGCGCCAGCGCGCCGCAGGCGAGCGCCACCCGGAACGGTTGGCGGACGCCCTGAGCCAGCCGTGCGCCGAGCATCCGCGCGTCCGGCGCAGGCTCGCTCAGCGGTCCGCGGCCGGCGACCCAGCCCGCCGCGACCAGCGCCATGACGGCCGTGCCGGGAACGAACCAGGTCCAGTCGACGAACGAGTGCACGCCGAAGACGAGCACGACGGTCGCCAGCGTCGCCATCGCGACGTGCTCGGGGCCGAAGCTCACGCGCGGATCCAGGCCGCGCGCGCCGGCCTCCGGCGGCCGGCGGCGCGCGAAGGCCGGCAGTTGCCAGCCGAGCGTGCGGCCCGTCGCGCCGATCCACGCGACCAGGAGCAACAGGCTGGCGAGGAGGCCGGAGAGGCCGAGGTCGGCGGCGGTCTGCACGGCGTAGCCGTGGGAGTGCTGCACCGCGAGGTTGTCGGTCCGGTAGCGCAGTCGCGCGGTCTTGTAGGCCCCTGCCCCGACGCCCTGCCACGGGTGGGCCTTGAAGATCTTGATCGACTCGTCCCAGTAGCGGGCCCGGACGCTGCCGACCGACGTCAGCCGGCTCGGGTCGTTGAGGACCTGCGTCTGGTCGTTGGGATCGGTGAGCGACTTCCACCCGCTGGAGATCGTGCCGCCCAGGCCCTTGGACGACATCGCCAGCGCGATGACGAGGATGACCGGGATCAGCCCGAGGCCGACGAGGATCGTCGCGCCCGCGCGCTTGCGGGCCGGCTCCGACGGTGCGCGCCGCGCGGCCGTGAAGCCCAGCGTCAGGCCGGTGGCCAGCAGCACGAGCGCCATGACGACCACCGCGATGCCGAGTTCGTGGCCCGAGGTCGCGCGCTCGTCGATCGGCACGCCGTCCTTGGTCAGCGTGTCCTGCGCGAAGACCCAGCCGGCGACGGCCAGCGCACCGATCGCGCCGACCGCGAGCACCGCGACGCCGCGCAGCCGCAGCGGCACGACCACGAACCAGAACGCGCAGCCGACGGCGACCGCCAGCAGCGAGCCACGCGAGTAGGCCAGCAGGACGGTCAGCAGCAGGATCCCCATGATGGGGTAGGCGAGCGCGTTGATCGCCGCGTGGCCCGAGCGGCGCGCGCCCAGCCACAGCGTCGGCGCCACGCCGAGCGCCGCAGTCAGGCCGACGGCGTTCCAGTAGCCGAACGGCTCGCGCAGCCGCGCGTAGCTCTCGTCGGCGGCCAACGCCCCCGGGAAGACCTTGGTCAGGATCGCCCAGACGCAGATCGCGAAGGTCGCGGCGCAGAGCGCGCCGAGCAGCGCGTTCCACCAGGCGCCGACGGTGCGCGACAGGGTCACCGCACCGGCGAAGACCAACAGGTAGGAGAAGGTCCGGTTGGCCTCCAGCCAGGAGTCCGACGGCTGGATCGACCAGGTGATCGACAGCGCGGTGACGCCGGCCAGGACCGCGAAGAGCCCGATCGTGACCGCGCCCCACCAGCGGCGCGCGCCGGCCGCCAGCACGGCGAGCGCGGCGAGCACGCCGCCGACCACGTCGAGGGTGATCTCGACCTTGGTGGTCGGGTCCAGCGCAAGGCCGCCGCCGGCCCGGAGGCCGACCGCGGCCAACGCGGCGGTGAGCGCCACGCCGAAGAGGAGCTCGGGTCCCGGTCGCCACCGCCTGCGACGCGGGCCCGCGGCCCGACTCTCGGGGCGGTGATCAGACGGGGCGGCGACTGTGGACAAGGCGTCTGGTTCCGAAGCCGGCGGCGCTCAGGCCGCCGATGGCCAGCAGGGCGAGGATCGCGAGCAGCGACGTCGGCAGGTCGGCGACGCCGTTGGACTTGGCGCCACCCAGGGCGCCGGGGTCGATCGGGCGGCCGTCGACCTCGACCGGCGCGTCGCCGGCGGTGATCGCCTTGTTGAAGCTCGCGCGCTCGGCGGGCGTGGCGCTGTCCAGCGGGTTGACGGCGCTCGGCGGCGGTGCGCCCGTGTCGCCGGTGGCGCCGGCCGTGGGGCCGCCCGTGCCCGTGCCGATGCCTCCACCACCGCCGCCCGTGCCCGTGCCGCCGCCGCTGCCGTTGGAGGACTTGCCGCCGGCCAACTGCGCGCGCTGGATCTGGCTGCGGCAGTCGCTGTACTCGTCGAGGTCGGCCGGCAGGTTGGCGAGCGCCTGCGCGTAGTCCTTCTGGGAGTAGTGGCTGTCCAGGCTGCCGTCGGCGCAGTCCTTGAAGAGGGCCTGCGTGCTCGCGTGGGCGAGGCCCGGCGCGGCGAGCGCGAGCAGGACGGCGAGGGCGGTGACGATCCGGAGGCGGAGGCGCAAGGTCGTACGCGGGCCTCCGTCGTGACGATCGTGATGGAGCTGGAGTCCCTGCTGAGCGGACACGTTACCTGTCCCCTTCCTGGCCCGCGCCCACGCTCACCAATGCCGAGGAGACGCCGGCGGCCCACGCGTCGAACGTGAAGGCGGCGGCGTCCTGCGCGGCGGCGGCGCCGAGGCGGGCCCGCAGGGCGGGATCCTCGCGCAGCGTGCGCAGCGCGCCGGCGAGCGCGGCGGTGTCCCCGGCGGGGATCACCAGACCGTTGCGCTCGTGGCGCACGAGGCCCCCGGCGGCGGCGCCGACGGCGGTGGTGGCGATGACGGGCAGTCGTTGGTGCATGGCTTCGTTGGCCACCAGCCCCCAGGGCTCGAGGAAGTCGCGGGTCGCGATGGCCGACATCACCAAGACGTCCGCGCCGGCGTAGAAGTTGCGCAACACGGTTGGGTCGAGGCGGCCGACGCGGTGGAGCCCGGGGGGTGGCGAGCCGTCTGGGTGCTCCGTTTCCCCGACGAGGGTGAGCGCCTCCTCAGGGGGTCCGAGTCCGGACAGGCGCCAGGCGCCCTCCAGCTCGGCGACGCCCTTGTAGCGCGCGGCGCGGCCGACGTTGAGGGCGACGAACTCGGCGCCGTCGGGGCGGGTGGCGCGCGCCGTGTCGGGGTCGACCGCTTCGGACCAGAACGCGACGTCGACCGCCTGGGGCGCGACGTGGACGTTGCGCGCGCCGCGCTGCGCGACGAACGCGCTGACGTGCGGCCCGTAGGTGATGATCGCGTCGGCGCGGCGGTAGAGCGTGCGCAGCAGCGGCGTGCCGGCGACGGTGAAGGCGGGCGTGCGCGGGTGGGCCCAGAGCGCGGTCCACAGCAGGAAGGGGACGCGCGCGCGGCGGGCGCCGGCCCACGCCGCGGGCAGCGCGGTGCGGCCCGCGGTTCCGGCGATCACCGCGCGGTAGCGGCCCGAGGCGGCCAAGGTGTAGGCCTCGCGCTGGGTGATCGTCCGGTGCGGGACGCCGGGGTCTTCGACGGCCGCGGTCGCGTGGTGGGAGCGGCCGCCGAAGAGCGCGAGCTCGACGTTCTCGCGCTGGTGGAGGGCTTGAAACGCGCCCGCGCGATCCGGGGCGACGAGGTTGGTGACGAGCAGGACGGGGCGCGCGTCGGCGCTCATCCGTTGAGGGCCTCGTCGTAGGCGGCGACGGTTGCGGCGCCGCAGGCGTCCCAGGTGAAGTGCGCGGCGACGGTCGCCTGGGCGGCCGCGCCGATCCGCGTGCCCCAGTCGGCGTCCAGCAGGTGGTCGATTTCGCGTGCCAGCGCCTCGGGGTCGGCGGGCGGGACGAGGCGCATCCCGTGGCCGAGGCTGGCGATGTCCTCCGGACCGGGCTCGCCGCGCGAGCCGATCGCCGGCAGGCCGGCGGCCATCGCCTCGACGTAGGCCACGCCAAAGGCCTCATCGGTGGAAGGCATGACGAAGATCGAGGCGTCGCGGCCGCGCTTGAGCGCCTCGGGGTGGGGCAGCGGGCCGGTGAACTCGACGCGCTCCTCGAGGCCGAGCTGGCGGGCGGTCAGCGCGAGCGCGTCGCGCTCCGGGCCGTCGCCGATCAGCCGGTAGCGTAGGTCGGGGCGGCGGTCGCGCAGGATCCACATCGCGCGCAGGACGTCGGCTTGGCGCTTGCGGGCGATCAGCTGGCCGACGGTGACGAGCGTCGGCGCCTTCGGGGGGCGCCGTTCCATCGGGATCAGATCGGTGCCGAGGTGGACGACGCGCGTTGTCTGCGCTCCGAGCTCGCGGCAGGCGCGCTCGATCCCCATCGAGTTGGCCATCACGATGCGCGCGGCGCGGAAGGCATGCTCGACGCGTGCCCGTCCGGCGGGCGTGCGGGCGGTGTGGAAGACGTCGCCGCCGTGCTCGGAGATGACCAGCGGCGTGCGGTCGCGCGTGCGCAGGAGCGCGTCGGCCGCGGGCACCGCGTAGTGCGCGTGGAGCACGTCATAGGGGAACTCGCGGCGGATGCGGCGCAGCTCCAGCGCCAGGCCGGGCGCGGCGAACGCGCCCCAGTGCGCGTAGCTGCGCCCGCGCGGCGGGGAGACGAACTTCAGGTAGCGGACGTCGAGGCCGTCGAGCTGCGTGCGGGCCGGCTGGCCGAGCGCGGCGCGCCACGCGTCGGGCTCGCGGAAGCGCGCGGCGGGCGCGATCGGGCGATGCAGGACGACGACGCGCACCTCGGCGCCGTGGTCGCGGGCCGCGAGCGCCTGGCGGTGGGCCCAGATGCCGAGCGCCGGGTCGGCGACGCGCGGGTAGAACTCGGCGACGACAAGAACTTTCAACGCTCAGCGACCCTGTGCGTCGCCAGCGTGCGGACGTCGTCGCGCGCGATGTAGGGCCGGCCGTCGAGGAAGCGGCGGGCCTCGGCGGCGGCGGTCTCGCGCGGGTAGTCGGAGGCGGCGGGACGGATCGTGTGGCCGATCGGGGTGGCGTCGACGACGCCGATCGGCCAGCCGCGGTCGCGCGCGACGGCGCTCCAGTGCGCGTCCAGGCCCCAGCCCATCTTGAGCTCCTTGGGGAACGGCAGCAGCGTGGCGGCGGCGGTGGCGTCGAACGCGGTCAGCGGGCCGATCTCGACGAAGTTCGTCTCCCGCCAATCGCTGCCCGTGCTGCCGGCGCGTCACGTCCCACGCGGCGTGGGAGTGGCGGCGGTGGGCGGGCTGGGCGAGGCGCAGGCCGCCGGCCTCCGCACACGCCAGGAAGGTGTCCAGGAAGCCGCGCGGGAGGGCGACGTCGTCGTCGGTGACGATGATCCAGTCGAAGTCGGCGAGGTCGTGGCGGGCCAGCAGCGCGTGGAGGTTCTCGAACTTGCCCAGGCCGGCGGCGGCGGGCGCGATGTCGATCGTCACGTCGTGGCGGGAGCGCAGCAGCTCGGCGCGGGCCTGGGCCATCAGGTTGGGGACGTCATGGCGCTCGATGCCGACGACGAGCACACGCCGGCGCGGCGCTGCTGCGGTCGCGGTTCGCAGACGGCGCGCGCGGGCGGGCAACGCGACGAGGTCGAGCAGCGCGTCGTGGGCGCGCAGCAGCCGGCCGCGCTTGCCCGCCACGTGGCCGCTGCGGCCCGAGAGGAAGTCGTCGACGCCGGCGGTGGCGGGCGGCGCGGGCGGGAGCGCGAGGCGCTCGTCGAGCAGCGAGCGCAGGCGGCCGAGGGAATGCGCCGTCAGGATCGGCCCGTTGGCGCAGCGGAAGCGCGGGCCGTGCAGCGCGCAGCCGGCGAGCACGCGCAGCTCCTCGCGCGGGGTCGGCGCCGTGCCCTTGAAGACGTCGAAGCGGCGGCCGGCGCGGCCACGGCGGTAGGCGGCGCGGGCCAGTGCGCTGATGCGGGCGTCGGCGCCCGGCGCGGCGGTGGTCCAGCGCGGCGCCCGCGACGTAGCGGATGCGGCGGCCTCCGGCAGCCAGGCGCATCTGCCACTCCTCCTCGTCGCCGCCCAGCTCGCGGCTCTCGTCGAACGGCCCGACGCGTTGCAGCGCGGCGCGGCGCACCGCCATGTTCGCGCCCCACGCGTGGTCGCAGTCACGGTCCTGCGGGCCGAGGTCGAGATGGGTGATCGGCGGGTCCTCGCGGCCGCAGAGGCGCAGCGGGTGGTCGTCGAAGCGGGCGAGGATCGGGCCGGTGAAGACGCCGACGTCGGCGGGCTGGGAGGCGTCGGCGACGATCAGCGACGCGAGCCAGCCGGCGTGGACCTCGACGTCGTCGTCGACGTAGGCCAGCAGCGGCGCCGTCGTCTCGCGCGCGCCCGTGTTGCGGGCGGCGTTGAGCCCGCGCGAGCGGTCGTGGGCGACGTAGCGCGCGCCGTGGCGCTCGGCGATCGCGCGGGTCTCCGCGCCGGGGCCGTCGTCGACGACGAGCACGTCGGCGCCGAGCGCGCGGGCCTGGGGCACGATCGAGGCGAGCGCGACGTCGAGGTAGGCGGGGCGCCCGGCGGTGGGGAGGATGACGGCGGCGGGCGCGGGCACTGGCCCGACGGACGTTAGTGGAGGAAGCTGCGGCGGCGAGAGAAGGTCAGGCGCTGCGCGGCGAGCCGTGAGGCGGACGAGGCGCGGCGTGGAGAGGTAGCGTCGCGCGCTCGTGATCCTGTTCCTGCACAACCGGTACCGCACGCCCGGCGGCGAGGAGCGGGTGGTGGAGGACCTCGCGTGGCTCGTGCGCGAGCACCTGCGGCGAGGAGGCCGAGGTGCTGGAGCGCGACAGCGCGGGGCTCGGCCGCGGGCGGGCGGCGGTGGGCTTGCTGCGCGGCGGGCTGGCGCCCGAGGAGGTCGCCGCGGCGGTGCGGCGCACGGGCGCGCGGATCGTCCACGCCCACAACCTCACGCCGAGCCTCGGCCCGCGCGCGCTGGCCGCGGCACGGGCGGCGGGCGCCCGCACGGTCCTGCACCTGCACAACTACCGGCTGGTCTGCGCGGTCGGCACGTGCGTCAACCCAGCCGGCGAGGACTGCACGCGCTGCCACGGGCGCGACACGCTGCCGGGCGTGCGGTTGAACTGCCGTGGCTCGCGCGTGGAGGCGGTCACCTACGCGGCGGCGCTCGCCGCGCAGCAGCGGCGGCTGGTCGCGGCGGCCGATGCGCTGGTCGTTCCCAGCGTCGCGGCGCGCGAGCGCCTGGCGGTGCTCGGCGCGCCGCCAGCGGCCGCGGCGGCGCAGGTGCTCGGCCCCGTCGTGCGGACGTTCGTCGACGAGGCCCCGGCGGCTCGCGTCACGCCTCCGCGCGCGCTCGTCGTCTCGCGCCTTGCGCCCGAGAAGGGCGTCGACCTCGCCATCGACGCCTGCGCGCACGCCGGTCTGCCGCTGACGGTCTGTGGCGACGGTCCCCTGGCCGCCGAGCTGCGCGCGCGGGCGACGGCCCGGGGCCGACGTCACGTTCACCGGCCGCGTCGACGGGGCGGAGCTCGCGCGTCTGCGCGCCGAGGCGTCGGTGGCCCTCGTGCCCTCGCGCGCGCACGAGACGTTCGGCCTGGCGGCCGTCGAGGCGATGGCCGCGGGTCTGCCGGTCGTCGCGACCCGCATCGGCGCGCTGGCCGAGCTGGAGGGCGATGTCACGCTCGTCGCGCCGGGCGACGTTGCCAGGTTTGCGCGCGCCGCCCGTGCGGTCGCCGAGGACCCGAGTGCCGGTGCCCGCGCGCTGGCGGCGGCCCGGCGGCGCGTGGCCCCGGAGGTCGTCGCGCCGCGGCTGGCCGCGCTCTACGCGGAGGTTGCCGCTCCCTGAGCGTCCTCCGGGAAGCCGGCGTGACCGGCGAACGGACTTGTAGCCTCCCGCGTTCTCATGCGTGCACTCGTCACCGGCGGCGCCGGCTTCATCGGATCAAACCTCGTCGACGCGCTCCTGGACCAGGGCGCCGAGGTCGACGTGGTCGACACGCTCGTCACCGGGCGCAGGAGCAACCTGGAGGCCGGTGCGCTGGATCGCGGCGCGCGGCTGCGTGAGGTCGACATCACCGACGCGCCGGCGCTCAACGCGCTGGTCGGCGACATCGCGCCGGATGTGATCTTCCACCTCGCCGCCCAGATCGACGTGCGCAAGTCGATCGAGGACCCGGCCTTCGACGCCTCGGTCAACGTCGTCGGCACGATCAACGTGCTGGAGGCCGCGCGCCTGGCCGGCGTCGGCCGCGTCGTCAACACCTCGACCGGCGGCGCGATCTACGGCGACGCCGACACGATCCCGTCCGACGAGACGACGGTGCCGCTGCCGATGGCCGCCTACGGCCAGAGCAAGTTCTGCGCCGAGCGCTACCTCGGCTGGTACGGGCGCCTCTATGGGCAGAGCAACGTGACGCTGCGCCTCGGCAACGTCTTCGGCCCGCGCCAGGACCCGCTCGGCGAGGCCGGCGTGATCGCGATCTTCTGCGGCAAGCTCCGCGACGGCGACGCGCCCGACGATCTTCGGCGACGGGACGCAGACGCGCGACTACGTCTACGTCGGCGACGTCGTGCGCGCGCAGCTCGCCGCCGGCCAGTCGTCGGTGACGGGTGAGATCAACGTCGGCACCGGTCGCGAGACGACGGTCCTCGACATCGTCGAGGTCATGAAGGAGCTCGAGCCGGACGCTGCCGCGGGCTTCGACCCGGCGTTCGCCGAGGCGCGCCTCGGCGAGGTCGAGCGCTCTTGCCTCGACGTCACGCGCGCACGCGAGGAGCTGGGCTTCGAGGCCCAGACGACGGTGCGCGACGGCATGCGCACGACGCTCGAAGCGACGCCGTAGCACCGCGGCCGTCGCGCCCTTACGGGCGCGACGCCGCAGGGGGAGGCCGGTGCTACGCCACGCCGGCGGGGGTTGCCGGCATGCCGGAGTTGACGCCGCTGGTCGATGGGCCCTCGTGGTGCGGGTGGTGGCCGGCGCTGCTGCGCTTCTTGGCGACGACCGCGGCGGTACCGACGGCGGCAGCGGGCACGGCGACCTTGGCGGCCTTCTTGCCCGCGACCCAGGCGACGCGGGCCTTGAGGAACGTCCAGGCGGCCGATCCGGCCTTGCCCGCGGCGCTCGCGGCACGCTGCTTCTTGGTCTGGCGACGGCGAATGGAGATGATGGCCATGTCCTTTGCGCTACCCGGCCCTCGGGCAGGCAAACGCCGGTCTCAGGCGGCGGGCATGGCGCTGCGCAGCCAGTCCGCCGTCTGACGGACGCCCTCGCGGACGCCGATCTGGGCCTTCCAGCCCAGCAGCCGCTCGGCCTTCTCGACGCTCGGCCAGCGGCGCACGACGTCGACCGGGTAGGTCGGCAGGTGCTCGAGCGCGAAGGCCTCGGGGTCGCGGCCGCAGTCTCCTCCCAGATGACGCGCGCGATCTCGGCGACCGTCATCTCGTCGGCGGCGGAGATGTTGAAGTCCTCGTGCAGCCCGGCCTCGGCGGCCATCGCGACGACGATGCCGTCGGCGATGTCGTCGATGTGGGTCAGCGTGCGCGTCTGGCGTGCCGTCGCCGAAGATCGGCAGCGGCGCGCCCTCGGGCAGCGCCAGGCACTTCTTGATGACGTCGGGAACCATGTGCGCGATGCCCGGCTCGTCCTCGGGCATCTCGCCCGGGCCGTAGGCGTTGAACGGGCGGCAGATGGTGTAGGGGAACCCGTGCTCCTCGTGGGCGGCCTTCACGTACACCTCGCCCGTGAGCTTGGAGAAGCCGTAGGCGCTCGCCGGGATCGGCGTGTCGTGGATGTGGGCCTCGGTCGTCGGGTACTCGGTCGCGCGCTCGAAGACCATCGAGCTCGACACGTACACGAACCGCTCGACGTCGTGGTCCAGCGCGGCGCGCACGACGCCGTTGTAGAGCGCGTTGTTGACCTCGGTCAGCGTGTGGGGCAGCTTGTGGAAGTTGCCGATGCCGCCGACGATCGCGGCAAGGTGGATGACATGGCTGCAGCCCTGCGTCGCGGTGCGCGCCTCGTCGAGAACCCGCAGATCGCCCTGATGGACCTCGCAGCCCTCGCGCATCCACTGCGGCGCCTCACGCTGGTCGCAGACCCGGACCTCGTAGTCGAGGGTCGCGGAGCAGGCGGCGGACGACGGCCGCCCCGATGGTGCCGGCTCCGCCGGTGACGAGGACGCGATTCATGCGGTCCCGGACGCTATCGCGCGGGTGA
The DNA here is from genome assembly GCA_963731005.1 of uncultured Conexibacteraceae bacterium. Taxonomy (GTDB): domain Bacteria; phylum Actinomycetota; class Thermoleophilia; order Solirubrobacterales; family Solirubrobacteraceae; genus Baekduia. Next base: position 1,539,507 of record CAVSTZ010000002.1, read on the forward strand.
CGGTGGGGGACGTGCGGGTGGCGGTGCGGTGGGCCTGTTGAGCGCGATGTGCTCGCGTCCGACAGGCCCACTCCGCCAACGTTGACCGCGCTCAGGCGGGTGCGCTACGCCTTGGCGACAAGAGCCTCAGGCCACTTGCCACCGACGCTTGACTCGCGGTCATCTAGGAGTTGAGTGTGGCGTCGAGGAACCGAAGTGCCTCGTCATCGTCGTCCGGCCATCGATCCGCCAGCGACGCGAGCCTTTGGGGCCGGTGGACATCTTGCTGCTGCTGAAGTTGGGCGGTGGGGATCGTCTCGACGCTGAACAGCGCGTCTTGACCGGTCACGTCCGACATTGGGGCAAACGGTACGCCGTCGACACCGTTCTCGCTCGCCTGCAATCCATCCTTCGCCGTCCGAGCGACTCTCGTGGTGGCTTCGGCCCTGGGCAACATGCGCGGCAAGGTAGACGCGTGAGCGAGTTCTCAGCGTCGGCGCAACTGCTCCGTCACCGCTCTGTGGCACCTTCGGAACAAGGCGTCGCAGGCGCTATGCGATGGCGCTTGCCGCCGGGAGCGACGACCTACCGCGCCCCGACGTCGGCCAGCGCCACGACCTCGTCGGTGTGCGCGAAGACCTGCGCGGCGCCCCAGCAGTTCCACGGATCGACGATCAGCGCGTCGCGCCGTGCGCCGTCGGCGATCTGGCGCAGCGCGTCGCGGGTGCAGAACTCGGGGTGGTTGGTGGCGACGACGACCGCGTCGGCGTCCAGGACCGCCTCGTCGAAGCGACGGCGTCGGCGTCGGCGACGTGCGGATCGTGGATCGCCACGTCGGCCAGCTCGCGCTCGAGCAGCCGGATCAGCTTGTGCGACAGCGAGTCGCGCTCGTCGTCGGTGTCGGACTTGAAGGCCAGGCCGAGCACCGCGATCTTGCGGCCCGCCAGCGAGCCCGAGCCGGCGCTTGAGCCCCTGCGACCAGGAACAGCGGCACGCGACTCGTTGACGCGCGAGACGGCCAGCAGCATCCCCGGCGCGTTGGAGCGCTCCTCGGAGAAGGCGAAGTCCTTGCGCAGGCAGGTCCCCGCCGTGAAGCCCGGGAGCTTCATCCCGCCGCGCGGGTAGTCGCGGTTGATGAGGTCGATGACCTCGAAGACGTTCGCGTCGTACTGCTCGCAGTCCATCATCATCAGGTTGGGCAGCGCGAAGGTCGCGTAGCGCAGGATGTTGGTCCAGATCTTGGCCAGCTCGGCCTGGACCGGGCGTGGTCTGGACGATCGGCGCGCCGAGGCGCTCGAACAGCTCGGCGGCGACCTCGCCGGAGCGCTCGCCGACGCCGCCGACGATGCACGGCAGCGTCGAGATCTCCTCGAAGAACTGCGCCGGCGGCGATGCGCTCCGGGACGTGGGCGACGAAGACCTCCTCACCGATCGCGAAGCCGCGGTGCTTGGTCGAGGTAGCCGGCGACGAACTCGGTGGTGCCGGGCGCGATCGTCGAGCGCAGGTGGATCGCGTGGCCCTCGCGCAGGTGCGGGCAGCAGGTCGTCGAGCACCGCGCGGATCTGGCGCAGGTCGATCTCGATGTGCGACATCGCCGGCGTGCCGAGCGTCAGGACGATGTGCGTGGCGCTGCGCGGCGTCGGCCGCGCGCTCGGCCAGCGCGAGGCGGTCGCCGACGCGGTCCAGGACCTCCTGGGCGCCCGGCTCGTCGAACGGCATCCGGCCGGCGCGCAGCGCCGCGATCCGCGTCGGGGTCGTTGTCGACGCCGATGACGTCCAGGCCGGCGTCGGCGAAGGCGAGCGCGAGCGGCAGGCCGACCCGGCCCAGCCCGATGACGGCGACGTCGGTCAGGGCGCCAGGCTAGCGGGAGGTCAGGCGGCGAAGTCGCCACGCGCGCGGCTGCGGCGGTGGCGCAGGTACTGGCGCGCGAACCCGTACACGAAGCGCGGGTTGTAGCGTGAGGTAGCGCCTCCACAGCCGGCGCGGCTCCTGGACGAGACGGAAGAGCCACTCCAGGCCGGCGCGACTGCATCCAGGCCGGGGCCTGCGGGACGAGGCCCGGCGTGGAAGTCGAACGCGGCGCCGACGCCGACGAGCACGGGCGCGTCGAGGCGGTCGCGCAGCGCGGCCATCCACTTCTCCTGCTTGGGCACGCCGATGCCGACCCAGACGACGTCGGCGCTTGGCGTGGTTGATCTCGGCGACGACGGCGTCGCTCCTCCTCGCCGGTGAGCGTCGCGGAAGGGCGGCGAGTAGCCGCCGACGATCTGCAGGCCGGGGAAGCGCCGGCGCAGGTTGAGCGCGAGCTGGACGAGCGCGCCCTGGTTGCGGCCGCCGTAGAGGAACATCCGCGCGCCGGTGCGCGGCGCGCGCTCGCAGTAGCTGCGCCATCAGGTCGGGGCCGTAGACGCGGTCGGTGAGGTCGTGGCCGAGCGCGTTCATCGCCCAGACGAGCGGCTGGCCGTCGGGGACGACGAGCGAGGCGTCGCAGCACGGCGGCGCGCAGCTCGGGATCGTCCTGGCAGGCGCATCGACGGTGTGCGTCGCGGCGACGCAGATGTAGCCCTTGCCGCGCGGCTGCGATGGTGGCGTCCATCCAGTCCATCGTGCGCTCGTAGTCGGTGAGCGCGAGCGGGACGCCGAGGACGTCGACAGTGGGCGGCGGCACGGGCGGGATCTCCGGTCTGGGCGCGCGCGGGCGTCGTCGATGGGGGCTGGGGAGAAGGGCATGCAGCGGTTACAACGCTCCTACGCCGGCAAGGTTTCGCTGCTGCGTAGGACGTCTGTCCAGTTCCCTGGACGAGACGGACCATAACCCGGGCGCCGGTCACCTTGACGTAGGCTGCCGGCGGTGCGGCGGTCCACACAAGTTTGGCACACCTCGTGAGCGCACGTAGAGCGCTGATCACCGGTATCTCCGGGCAGGACGGCTCCTACCTGGCCGAGCTGTTGGTCGCCAAGGGCTACGACGTCACGGGCGTGGTCCGGGATCCGGACGATCGTGAGCTGCCGAATCTCGTGGGCGTGCGCGACCGCGTGGCGCTGCTCGCGGGCGACCTGCTGGATCCGATCACGCTGGTCGACGGCCGCTCGGCGCCGTCCGGCCGCACGAGCTCTACCACCTGGCCGCGCCGACGTTCGTGCCGACCTCGTGGGAGGACCCGGCGGAGATCCTGCAGGCGATCGCCGGCGCGACCGCGACGCTGCTGGGCGCCGCTCGGCGCCTCGATCCGGAGATGCGCGTCTTCGTGGCGACGTCGTCAGCGAGGTCTTCGGCGACGCGGGGGAGTCGCCGCAGAACGAGCGCTCGCCGATGCGTCCGCGCTCGCCGTACGGCGTCGCGAAGCTCGCGGCCCACGGGCTGGTCGGCGCGCTGCGCGAGCACTTCGGGATGTACGCGGTCAGTGGGATCACCTACAACCACGAGTCGCCGCGGCGCCCGGCGCACTTCCTGCCGCGCAAGGTGACGCGGGGCGCGGCGGCGATCGCTTTCGGGCTGGAGGAGGAGCTGGTCCTCGGCGACCTGGAGCGCCGTGCGCGACTGGTCGCATGCGGCCGACATCGTGCACGGCGCGTGGCTGTCGCTGCAGGCCGACGCGCCGAGCGACTACGTGTTCGCGTCGGGGGTCGGGCGGACCGTGGGCGATCTCGTCGACGCCGCCTTCGCGGCCGCCGGCACCTCGCCGGAAGGCCGCATCCGCGTCGACCCGGCCTTCGTCCGCCCACCCGAGCCCTGGGCGCCCGTCGGCGACCCGTCACACGCCCGGGCGACGCTGGGGTGGCAGCCGGAGAGCAGCTTCGAGGAGCTGATCGCCGAGATGGTCGCGGCGGACCTCGCCGAACTGCGGGATTGAAACGCAGCGTCGGTGCGCGGCTCGTGACGAGCCAGACCGGCGGCACATAGGCGAGGTCGATGTCGTTGGACGTGCGGTTGGGATCGAGACGCAGGAGGAGGGCCGCGCCACCTTTGACCACCCACCGGTCGGGCTGTGTCTCGAACAATCGCGCCAAGAGTCGTCGATAGGCGATCTCGCGCAGGCTTTGTTGTCGTTGTTCGGGTGGGTGGCGCGCCTTGACGCGATCGGTCAGCGCCTGGCGGGTTGCCTGGGGCGAGCGCCAAGGCCAGCTCATGCGGCGGCTTGCTTGAGAAGCGACGCTGTGCGGGTCTGCAGCACGCCGGCGCGGCTCTTGCGATCGCGCGCTGTGTCCACCAGCTCGGCGGGTGTCATCAACCCCTCCGTCAGCGCTTCGTGCGTCGCGCGTACGACGTACGAGAACTCCTGGTTGTCGAGCAGGAGATCAACGATCGTCCGCGCCGGGGTGGGCACCGGCAGCTTGAGCGCTCCGACATCCGACCAGGACCAGTCTGTATCACGAAGTGGTGCGCGGTGCACTTCGATGCCTGTGACGCGCGGCGAGATTCCCGAGCCTGGTGGCACGGTGACTGCTGGATGATGGTGCCCAGGCGATGCAGCGCGGCAGCGGATGCATGAGAGACGACGACGTTCGTAGACCGGGTCGCCGTAGCTCACCACGGCCGGTTGCCCGCCCGTGCCGCCACCGGCGTTCCAGTTTCCAAGCCAGCCGGACACCTTCCAGTAGTTGCCGCCGGTTCCTCCGTTCAAGCCACGGGCGGCGACCATGATCGCAGCAGGCGATACGGCCGCGGACGGCGCCGAGGTGAACTGGAAGCCATCGCGGGCGTAGATGCCGAGGTAGTTGCGACCGAAGGGATTGAGGTTGGACGTCCGCGGACGTCGCCGCCGAGGTCGAGCCAGCCGTTCCAGTTGGTCTCGTTGAAGGTGTTCAGCCAGACGTGATCGTCTGACCCCTCGAACGACCACGTCTCGGATCGACGGGCCCGGCCGATTGTCGGAGAACGGCTTGGCGGCAAAGGTGACCGCTGACGCGTGGTTCGCCGATGTCAGCAGCACGAGACACGCTGCCAGCGTGAGCAGCGCAAGGCGCGGCAGACGTGCGGGGTGAACGGCGCGCCGTTGAACCGGCGCCCTGCGGGAGCCGTTACTCATGAAAATGCTGCTGATCTTGGTCCTGTTCGTACACGGACACGCGCGTCGTTCGCGCGCCCGATGACCGCTCACCGTTGCGGAGGACGGTGAGCGGTCATGGCTCGATTTCACACTCGGCTGCCCGCCACGTAGGTCATGGTCATGTGCAAGGTGTGACCCTTGCCGGCACCGCCAGAGTCGAAGATGCCGACCGGGACGCGGAGCTCCTTCATGCGCCCCTGCCAGCCGGAGCTGCCGGCGGGCGGGAACATCTCCACGTACGGCAACGCGCTCTGCGAAAGGCCTTCGCCAAGGATGAGCTCGCCTGGCTTGATCGCGGTGAGGAAGTCACCATCAGGGTTCGTCCACGCCTTCGTCTGGTCGTTCTTCCTCACGATCTGGACTTGATACTCGGGCGTCACGGCATCCAATGGTCGAGGCATGCCGCGGCCATCACGCTGAATGTTGAAATAGGTGCGAGAGTGCCCGTTGTCGCAGTCGAACGTGAAGGCGTGCCCCGCGATCCCGTATCGGTGACCCAGGAATCCACTGTAGGCAAAATCCCAGTACGTGTACATGTGCAGGAAATGGTGATAGGCATCACCTGTGTAGTCCTCCCCGGTGCCATACGCGACAATATGGTTGGCACACCAGCTGTCGGGGCCGGCTTTGGGCACGTTCCCGGATGCTACGGCTGCGGCGATGTCCGTGTCGATGATCGTAGAACCCCCTTCCACGCCGGCGGTGTCCTGGTAGGCATACGCCGGATTGAGGAACGGGTACCGAGTCTGGTCAGCCGGAGAGAGCCCGGTCCAGAGCGCGGTGCGCGCAGGATCGACCACCGCGTCTTCGGCAGCACTCACGAGGTTGGCCTCGGTGAGCGTGTCCACCGTCCCGACCGCCCCGCCTTGCGAGCCGTACTGCGTCGACGTGGGGTAAGGGTCCGGCGTGGATGGCTGTTCGAGGTACTCATAGTTGTGCCAGCTACCGTCGTACCAGGCCTTGTGGAGGAGGGCGCCGTTGGCATCGAGGGCATAGATGCTCATGTGCCCTGGGTAGCCAACAGCGGTTGGGTCGGTGCCGACCACCGTCGCGCCTCGCTGGACCCAGCCGGACCAGCTGCCGCTGTAGGAGCGGTTGTAGATGGTGTGGTCGACCGAGCTTCGCGCGAAGATGTCGAGGTGGCCGTAGTTCATCGAGGCGGTGCTGGGGGTGCCGGCGACTTGGCCGCCCATGGTGTGGTCGGGCACCCAGGTGCCGGTCAGGCTTGAGTAGAAGTCCTCGTCGAGCGCGCCGTCCGTCCCTCGGGCGTAGACGTTGATCTGCGCCGCAGATCCGTTGAACCACGTCGACACGGCCGGAGCGTCGGTGTACTGCCAGAGGCCCACGCCGGCCCAGGTGCTCCAGCTCGTTCCGGTCCAGTAGATGTGGTTGAGCAGGCCGTTGTTGCCGATCGCGTAGATGTCGAGATGGCCGGGATACAGGGTGACGGCCGTCGGCTTTGACGCAATCGAGCCGCCGAGGCTTTCCCAGTTGGTGAACGTCGCCGAGTTGTCGGAGGCGGCGTGGATGAGGTTCCCGGACGCGCCGCGCGCAAACGCGTCCATGCGGCCGGGCGCCCAGCTGACGACCGTTGGGTCGCTGGTGAGCGCAACGCCGTTGCCGACCGGCAACCAGGCCGACCAAACCGTGCCGTTCCAGTACTTGTGCATCAAGAAGTTGTTCGTGCCGCGCACGTAGATGTCAAGATGGTTGGCACCCCAGGAGACCGTCTTGGGCATGCCGACCGCCTGCCCGCCGAGGTCGATCCAATTGGCCCACGCGGACCCGGTGAACGTCTTGAGATAGATGTGGCCATCGGCGCCGCGTACGGCGACGTCCTCGATGCTGGTGCCAGGTCGAACGGAGGCCGACGGCTGGGACAGCAACGTCACCGCGTTCGCCGACGCCGTGAACGCGAGCCAGACGGTGAACGCGCCGCAGATCGCCAGCACGAGCCGTTGAAATTGACGCAGCTGCTGCGCGCTTTTGGTCAGTAGACGCAAAGCGATGCTCCTTACTTGATCGCTTCGGGTGTACAGACTGCTTTCTTGATTTGGACCGTCTCGCCGCCCTGCGAGACCGAAAGTAATCCACCCAAAACTCAATTGATGAAGGCGAACGTGACGATCTCACTCGAAAGATATGACACCGACAATCGGACATGTGTCCAGGAATGTCAACGTTTCTGGGGAGAGGGAGAGCCCAGTACGCGGCGAAGGCCGCCTAGCGGCCGGCCTCCCAGGTGCCGATTAGCTGCCCAGCAGCTCGAGATCGGCCCGGGTCATCAGCCGGATGAGCTCCTCGAAGGTCGTCTGCGGCTCCCAGCCCAGGTCGGCCTTGGCCTTGGCCGGTGAGCCGATGAGCTGGTCGACCTCGGCCGGGCGCAGGAACTGCGGGTCGATGCTGGACGTAGCGCTCGATGTCGTCGCCGAGGCCCGCCTCGTCGAAGGCGATCTCGCACGCAGTCGCGGACCGTGTGGATCTCGCCGGTGGCGATGACGTAGTCGTCGGCCTTGTCCTGCTGGAGCATCAGCCACATGGCCTCGACGTAGTCCTTGGCGTAGCCCCAGTCGCGCTCGGCGTCGAGGTTGCCCAAGCGACAGCTCGTCGCGCAGGCCGTGCTTGATGGCCGCTGCGTGCCAGGTGATCTTGCGCGTGACGAACTCCAGGCCGCGGCGCGGGCGACTCGTGGTTGAAGAGGATGCCGCTGGTCGCGTGCAGGTCGTAGGACTCGCGGTAGTTGACCGTGATGAAGTGGCCGTAGGCCTTGGCCACGCCGTAGGGCGAGCGCGGGTAGAACGGCGTGCTCTCGGTCTGCGGGACCTCGAGGACCTTGCCGAACATCTCGCTCGACGACGCCTGGTAGAAGCGGGCCTCGGGGCAGACCTCGCGCATCGCCTCGAGCATCGCGCGTGACGCCCACGCCGGTGAACTCGGCGGTCAGCGTCGGCTGGATCCACGACACCGCGACGAAGCTCATCGCCGCCAGGTTGTAGATCTCGTCGGGCGCCGAGGCGCGCATCGTGTCGGTCAGCGAGCGGTGGTCGAGCAGGTCGCCCTGGTGCAGGGTGATCCGGTCGCGCAGGTGCTCGATGCGGTCGAACTTCTCCGTCGAGGCGCGGCGGACCATGCCGTGGACCTCGTAGCCCTTGTCGAGCAGCAGCTCGGCGAGGTAGGAGCCGTCCTGGCCGGTGATTCCGGTGATGAGCGCAGACTTGGGCATCGGCGGAGGAGCTTAACGAGCGGCGGTCGGCGACGGTTCGCCGTCGGCACGCGCCGCCGCGACCGCTGGGAGGATCGCACTCGCGCGCTCCAGCCCGCGTGCGTAACCCGCGACGCAGGCCGCCGACCAGACGCGCGGCGCGAGGCGCGCTGGGAGCGGGAGGCCGGCGGCCGCGCGCAGCATCGGGTAGAGCCGCCGCAGGAGGTCCCAGCGCGGTCCGTCCGTCGCCAGCGTCGCGGTCGTGTCGCCGGGATGGAGCGCGTGCAGCAGCGCGGCCGAGGCGCCGGCGCGCTCCATCCGTCCGACGTAGGCGACCGGATCTTGGGGATGGTCGTGGTGGACCAGCAGGTTGGGGTCGTAGGTCAGCGTCAACCCGTCTCGCTGCAGGCGGACGCCCAGCTCGGCATCTTCCACAGCGGCGAACGGAAAGCGCTCGTCGAAGCCCCCGGCAGCCTCCAGCGCGGTGCGCGGCAAGCTGACAATGGACGTGAACAAGTACTTGGCGGGCTCGACCGGCCCGGGCGTGAGGGTGTCGAACGGGAACTGCGGGCCGCCGTGCTCCAGCCAGTGCATGAAGGGCGTGATCGGACGGTCGGGGCGCCAGACGACGCGCCCCAGCACGGCGGCGCCGCCGTGGGCCAGGTGGCCGGAGAGCAGGCTGGGCCCGGCGGCGATCATGTCGTCGCCGAGGAAGAGGATCAGCGGCGCGCGCGTCGCCTCCCAGCCGCGGTTGCGGGCGGCGGCCGGCCCGGGCCGGGGCTCGGCGAGGACCCGCAGGCCGAAGGGTCCTGGCGGTCGCTGCCGAAGCGCCTCCACGGTGCCGTCGGTCGAGCCGTTGTCGACCACGACGAGCTCGGCTTGCCCCGGTTCGAGGTCTTGGTCGTCAAGGGCGGCGAGCGCGTCCATGAGCGTCTCGTGCCGGTCGCGCGTCGGGATGACGACGGCGATCCGCGGCTCAGCCATCGGCGCGGTCCAGAACCGCGATCGTGCGGTAGGTCGGGGCTGCGTCGTGCCCGCGCAGCATCCCGAGGGCGGCCGCGGCCGGACGCCGCAACGGTCCGCCACCGGCCGACGGGCCCAGCGCGCGCAGCAGCGCGACGTTCAGGAGGGCCAGACGCGGGCGGGCCTCGAAGGCCATCAGCCGCTCGTGGGCGCGGATGCTCTCGTTGCCCACGAGGCGGACGGTTCCGAAGGGCGCGAGCACCGTCGCCAGCTCGGCCGGCTCGGGAAACCCGTTGTCGAGGTGCTCAGCCAGCCAGCCGGGAGGCTGCATGCCGCGCCGGCGGTAGGCGGCGTCCAGCCAGCGGTCAGCCTCCAGCGCCTCGCCCCCCGCGGGGCAGGCGGCGATCAATCGGCGGCGAGAGACGCGCGCAAGCTCACGCAGGACCACAGATCGATCAGCAGGAGCAACGTGCTCGAGCATGTCGAGCGTGAGCACGACGTCGAACGACCGGTCCTCGAACGGCAGCGCGCGGGCGTCGGCGACCAGGCGCGCCACCCCGTCCTGCGCGGCGCCGGCCGCCGTGCCGTAGTCGTCGAAGGCGATGTCGGTCGCGGTGACCGTCCACTCGGGCCCCAACCAGCGGCTGACGCCCACGCTGCCGCTGCCCACGTCCAGGAGGCTCCCGCCTCCGACGGCGCGGATGAGGTCGGTGACCGGGGCGTAGCGCACGAGTTGGTTGAGCATCCGGCGGGTCACGGTAACGGCCGCGGCCCGGTGGTGGAGCGTCGCCACGCCGTAGGGTCTGGGCCGCATGGAGTCCGTACCGGCGCCCGACTCGCCGATCATCGAAGACGTCCTGGACTCGCAGGGCGCAGGCGCCGCCGCGATCCGCGGTGGGACGGTGCGCATCGTCGGCTACGCGGCCGGCGCGCTCGTGTCGCTCCTGTCGATGGCCGTGCTCCTGCGCTACCTCGGACCCGACGACGGCGGTCGCTTCGTCACCGTGCAGGCGATCGCCGCACTGGCCGCCGGGATCACCGACGGCGGGCTGGCCGGCATCGCGGTGCGCGAGTACGCGGTCCTGCGCGGCGGCGAGCGCGACGCGGCTCAGAGCAGCCTGCTGGGCATCCGCATCCTCCTCACGCTCGCCGGGACCCTCGGCGCGCTGATCTTCACGGCGCTGGCCGGCTACGGGGGCGCGATGGTGTTCGGCTGCCTGCTCGCGAGCCTCGCGCTGCTGTTCAACGGCCTGCAGAACTCGCTGGCAACGCCGTTGAACACCCAGCTGCGCATGGGGCCGGTTGCACTGGTCGACCTGCTGCGCCAGGTGCTCGCGGGCGTCGTTGTCGTCGTCCTGGTCGTCGCCGGCGCCGGGCTGGTCGTGCTGTTCACGGCGAACTTCGTCGGCGGCGCCGTTGCGATGGTGGTCATGGCGATCGTGGTTCGCGGCTCGATGCCGCTGCGACCGTCGCTGCACGTGCGTCAGTGGGGGCCGATGCTCCGCGAGACGCTGCCCTATGCGGCTGCGACCGCGGTCAGTGCGGTGTACTTCCGCTTCGCGATCATCTTGGTGTCGTTGATCTGCTCGGCGGAGCAGACCGGCTACTTCGCGGCGTCGTTTCGGGGGGTCGAGGTGCTGCTCGTCGTGCCCCAGCTGCTGGTGGGCGCGGCGTTCCCGATCTTCTCGAGGGCGGCACGCGACGACCATGTGCGACTCTCGTTCGCGATCGGTCGCGTGTTCGACGTCATGCTCTTGCTCGGGGTCGTGGTGGCGCTGGCGCTCTTCTTCGGCTCGCCGTTCGTGATCCAGGTCGTGGCCGGCTCGGACTTCGCGCCCGCCGCCGACGTCCTGCGCTGGCACGGCCTGTCGCTCATGGCGAGCTTTGTCGGCGGCGCGTGGGCCTACGGCGCGCTGAGCCTGCGCCGCCACCGCGATGTGCTCGTCACGACGCTTGTCGCGTTGGGCACGACCGTTGTGCTGACGTCCGTGCTCGCGGCCACCCACGACGCCGTCGGGGCGGCGGCCGGGACCGCGATCGCCGAGTGGGTGCTGAGCGCCGGTATGGCGATCTCGGTGCGGCGCGCAGGCGTCTCGCTGTCGCCCGACCTGCGCGCGCTGCCCCGCGTTGCGCTGGCTGCCGCCGTCGCGCTGTGGCCGCTGCTGCTGGCGCACGAGGGCACCTGGCCGTCGCTGGTCGCGGCGGTGCTGTCGGTCGGGACCTTCGCTGCGCTCGCCATCGCGCTGCGCGCCGTGCCGCCGGAGCTGCTGGCGTTCGTGAGGCGGAGGTCGCATGGCGCCTGACGTCTCGATCGTGGTGGTGAGCTTCCGCAGCGCCGAGCTGACCCTCCGGGCGCTAGAGGACGCGGCCGCCTCGGCCCGTGCTCTGGTGCTCCAGGAGATCGTCGTCGACAACGGGTCGGGGGCCGAGGAGGTCGCGCGGCTGCGCGCGGCGCGCCCCGGCGCCGAGGTCGTCGCGCTGGCCGACAACCGCGGCTTCGCCGCCGGCAACAACGCCGGGATCGCGCGCGCGACCGGCCGCCATCTGCTGCTGCTCAACCCCGACGCGTTCTGCCAGGACGACGCGCTGGCCCGGCTGGTCTCCCACCTCGACGGCCACCCACGCACCGGGGTCGTCGCGCCGCGCTTGGTCTTCGGCGACGGCGCGCGTCAGGACAACGCCTACCGGCGCTTTCCGAACCACTGGACGCTGCTGGTCGACTACTGCGCGCCGCTGGCCCAACTCCTGGCCCGCACGCCGTGGGATCCGCACCGGGTGCCGGCGCGCCGCTACGGCGCCGGCGCGCCACCGCGGGCCGTCGCGCACGTCACCGGCGCCGCGCTGCTGGTGCGCGCGCAGGCCGCGGTCGAGGCAGGCCCGCTCGACGAGGGCTTCTTCCTGTACTACGAGGAGACCGAGTGGCAGCGCCGGATCGCGGCCGCCGGATGGGCGGCCGAGGTCCTGCCCGACGCGGTCGTGACGCACCTGGGCGGTGGCAGCACCGGCACCTTCCCGCTCGCCTCGCCGCACTACCTCGACAGCGTCGCCCGCTACTTCGGCGACAGCCGGCGCAGCCGGGCGATCGTCGCGCTCGGCTCGGCCGTGTCGTGGCTCGCGCTGACGGCCGCCGTGCGCCTCGGGCTCGGCAACGACATGGTGGCCTTCCAGGCCCGCGGCTACCGCGAGGCGCTCGTGGCACTACGCCGCAGGAGGCGTGAACGGTGAGGGTCGCCGTCGAGGCGTGGGCCGCCGAGGAGGTGCCGGCCGGCCGCGGCCGCTACGTGCGCGAGCTGCTGCGGGCGATCCGCGCGCTCGACCCGCCCGATCTCGAATTCGTCCTGCTCTGCCGCGAGCCGTGGGACGGCCTGGAGACGGGGCCACGCATGCGCTGGCGCCCTGTGCCCGGCACGGGACCGGTGTGGCAGGCGCGCGCCGCCCGCGTCGCGCGGGCCGAGGCCGACGTGCTCCTGGCCACCACCAGCTATGCGCTGCCGGCGCTGACGCCGCTGCCCTCGGTCGTCGTGGTCTATGACTTCGTGGCCTTTGACCGGGCGCTGGCGCCGCCGCGCGGCGCGCTGCTGGAGCGCGTCACGCTCCCGCTCGCCAACCGGCGGGCGAAGGCGTTCGCGTGCATCTCGACGGCGACGCGCGACGAGCTGGTGGCGCGCTTCCCGTCTGTCGCCGGCCGCGCGCACGTCACACCGCTAGCCGCCGATGAGCGCTTCGCGGCGGCCGTCCCGGACCCGGCTGTGGCCGCACGCCACGGCATCGCCCGGCCTTACGTGCTCAGCGCGGCGACGCTCGAGCCGCGCAAGAACCTGCCGCGGCTGATCGAGGCCTTCGCCTCCCTGTCCGACGCGTTGCGCGACGCCCACGAGCTGGTGCTCGTCGGCAGTCGCGGCTGGCAAAGCGCCGAGCTGGACGCGTCGCTGGAGCGCCATCGTGGGCTCGTCAATGCCCTGGGCTTCGTCTCCGACGACGACCTTGCGACGCTCTACGCCGGCGCGCAGGTCGTGGCCTACATGTCGCTCTACGAGGGCTTCGGGCTGCCCGTGCTGGAGGGGATGGCCGCCGGCGCGCCGGTGCTGACCTCGGACCGCTCCAGCCTGCCCGAGGTCGGAGGCGACGCCGTGGCCTACGCCGATCCCGAGAGCGTGGAGGCGATCCGCGACGGCCTCGCGGCGCTGCTCACCGATGGTCGGCGGCGTGCCGAGCTGACCGCGGCGGGTCGCGAGCGCGCCCGCGGCTTCTCATGGGCGCAGACCGCCGAGCAGACGTTGGCGCTGCTGCGAGATGTGACGGCAGAGGTCGTCGGAAAGCGCGGCCACTCGTGACCGTTCGTCGCGCGCTCGCCGCGCTGCTGGCCGTGCAGGCCCTCGTCCTCTGGCTGGTGGCTCGTACCTCCTACTTCCGCCAGGACGACTTCCAGTACTTCGCCGAGATGCACCGCTCTGGTGGCCGCTTCTCCGAAGCCTGGCTGACGAGCATCTGGTACAAGCACATGGCGCCGGGACACCGGTTCATGTACTCCTTGCTGGACTTCGCGACGCCCGGCGCTTACCGCTGGGCGCTGCTGTTCGAGATCGCGTTGATGGTCATCGCAGGGCTCGCGCTCTTCGGCGTCCTGCGGCTGCTGTTCGGGACGAGCTGGTGGCTGCTGGTGCCCGTCGCGGTGCTCGGGTTCTCCCACCACTTCGCGAACCCGCTGGTCTGGCCGGCGGCCGGCTTTCAGATCATGCCCTCGGCGGCCGCGTCGCTGGTCTGCCTCTACGGCTACCTGCGCTTTGTGGCCGGCCGCTCCTGGCCGTGGCTTGCGGTCTCCGTGCTGGCGCTGAGCCTCGGCCTCTGCTTCTACGTGCGGCCGCTGCTGGTCCTGCCGCTGATCCTCGCGCTGCGGATCCTGTTCCTCTCGCCGTCGCTGCGCCCCGTCGCGGTGGTGCGGGGGCTGCTGCGCGAGTGGCCGGCGTGGCTCGCGCTGCTCGTCCCGCCGCTGGTCTACACGGTGATCTACCTGCGCCGCGACGCATTCGGGCAGAGCCTCCCGCTGACCTTCGACGAGGTCCAGCAGTACGTCCGCATCGCGTGGCTGCGCAACGTGGCGCCGTCGTTCTTGGGCGCGCGCCTGCCGGCGGGTGCGCTGTCGGCGAGTCACCTCGCCTTCGAGGTGTTGGGGCAGGTGCTGTTCGCCGGCCTGCTCGCGCTCTCGCTGTGGCGCAAGGGGCCGGCGGCGCTGCGCGGCTGGGGCTTTGCCTTCATCGCCGTGGCGCTCACCTTCGCGCTGACGGCGAAGGGCAAGCTGGAGCCCGCGCGGGTGGCCGAGGTCGGCTTCGACAGCCGCTACGTGACCGACCTGATGTGGTTGATCCCGCTCGGCGTCTTCATGGCGCTGGCGCCGCGGCGCGTGGCGGTGCTCGGTGCCGAATGGCCGCAGGACGAGCCGCTGCGCCCGTTCCCGGCGCCGCTGGTCAGGCTGCTCGCGCCACGGACCGTCGCCGGCCTGGTCGGTGCGCTCCTGCTGGCCGTCACGCTCGTTCAGCTCCACGCCCGCGACACCGTGGCACAGCAGTGGCAGGCCCGTGAGGGCCGAAAGTGGGTGCTCAACGCCCGTTCCTCCGCGCAGCGGCTGGCCGACGCCGGACGGCGCGTGCGCGTGGTCGACGGGTCGGTCCCCGCGAGCGTCGACGACGCCTCGTTCATCGGCGCCTACAGCTTGCGCAGCGTGATCCTGCCGCTGATCCAGGCGCCCGCGGACACGGGCACGCCCGCCACCGGCGTGCAGCTGGCCGACGGCACGATCGTGCCGGTCGCGGCAAGGCGGCGCGCCGTCGTACGCCCGGGGGCCGGGACGGCGCTGACCGGCCTCACGCGCCGCAACGGCTGTCTGGTCGCCGGGCCGGGCGCCGAGGGCACCATCGACGCGCCGCTGCCGGCACCGGTCAGCGGGCTGGCCGTGACCGTCCGGGCCTCGGGCGCCGGCCGCTTGCCGCCCGCCGGGGTCGGCGTCGACGTGGACTCAGGCTACGGCCTCCCGCAGGCGCCGCAGCGCACGCTGCGGGCAACCGGGCGGCCGGAGGTCGACACGGGCGAGACCAAGGTCGTGCGCCTGCGCTTCCACGTGCCGGCCGGCGGCCGACTCTGCGGGACGACGTTCACCGTCTCCGCGCTCGAGCAGATCCCGTAGCGTCTGCGGATCAGGCGCGCCGCGCCACGACGTACACGTTGCGGCGCACGATCGGCAGCCACGCCGCGGCGCGCAGCGGCGCCGGGCGGCGGTGGTCGGGCATCCGCTGGGAGACGATCGACGTGCCGGGCATGACCGACTCGTAGCGGGCCTCGCTGACCGCGAAGCCGTTGTCGGCGAACAGCATCTTGTAGGCCTTGCGGGTGAACGGGCGCTTGTGCGTGTAGTCGTTCCACACCCAGCGCTGCGCGTCGGGCGAGGAGGCGAAGACCGTGCCGCCGCCGACGAGGACGCGGCGCGCCTCGCGCACGAGGGCGACCGGGTCGTCGACGTGCTCCAGCAGGTCCTTGAGGACGACGCCGTCGAACTGCTCGTCGACGAACGGCAGCGGCGTGTCGACATCGCCCAGGCGGATGTCGCGGCCGCGCTCGCGCCCGAGCTCGACGGCGTCGGGCGAGCCGTCAATGCCGCTCCAGTTCGGAAAGTGCTCAGCAAGCCACCCCGTTCCGCAGCCGATGTCCAACAGTCGCGCGTCGGGCGCGAAGTGCCGCGTGACGTCGCGGTAGTAGCCAGGCTGCTCGTGCCAGTCGAAGTAGGCCATCGGCGGCGGGACCGTAGCATCACCGGCCGTGCCGACCCCACGACACGTCGTCCTCAACGCCCTCTTTCTCGACCCCGGGATCTCGGGCGGCCCCGAGACCTACCTGCGCGGCCTGGCGGGCGGGCTGCGCTCCGAGTTTCCCGCCACGCGCTTCGAGGTCGTCACCACGCGGCGCGGCGGCGCGACCTTGCGCGCCGAGGGCTGGGAGGACGTCACGGTGCTGCCCGCCGACGAGGGCCAGCGCGGCCGGCGTGCCTTCGCCGAGCTCGTCGCCCTGCCCCGGCACGCGCGCCGCCGTGGCGCCGACGTGATCCACAGCCTCGCCTCCACGGGCCCGGGGCGCACGCCCGCCGTCGGCCACGTCGTGACGCTGCACGACGTCACCTTCTTCCACACGGCGACCTTCAACCCGATCACCACGTTCGGGATGAAGCGCCTGGTCACGGCCGCCGCGCGTGACGCCGAGGGCCTGATCTGCGGTGCCGCCGCCGCGCGCGACGACGTTGCCGCCACGCTGCGCTTCGCCCCGGAGCGCTTCACGGTTGTCCACCACGGCACCAAGGCCATCGGCCCCGCCGCGCCCGAGGCCGATGCCCGCGCCGCCTTCGACCTGCCGCCCGGCCGTCCGGTCGTCCTCAACGTCGCGACCAAGCGCCCGCACAAGAACCAGGAGCTGCTGCTGCGCGCGCTGGGGCATCTGCGTCACGCCGACGCGACGCTGGTGCTCGTCGGCCACGCCGAGCCCTACGCCGACGAGCTGCGGCGGCTGGCCGCCGAGCTGAGGATCGAGCCGCGCGTCCGCTTCGCCGACGACGTGTCCGACTCGCTCCTGGAGGCGCTCTTCAAGCTCGCCGACGTCGCTGCCTTCCCGACGCGCGCCGAGGGCTTCGGCCTGCCGGTCGTCGAGGCGCTGGCGCGCGGCGTGCCGGTCGCCTGCTCGGACATCCCGGTCCTACGCGAGGTCGGCGGCGCGTTCGTACGGCCGTTCGGCACCGACGACCCAGCCGGCGCCGCCTCGGCGATCGACGCCGCGATCGCCGACGGCTTCCCCGGCGGCGACCCCGACGCGGCGCGCGCCTGGGGCGCCTCGTTCACCTGGGCGCGGGCCGCCCGCGAGACCTTCGCCGTCTATGAGGCCGCATGCTCCACGTCGGCCTGAACCTCGTCTTCCTCACGCCCGGCGAGCAGGGCGGGATGGAGATCTACGCGCGGGAGCTCATCCGCCGGCTGGCGCGCCGTGACGACCTGCGGCTGACCGCCTTCGTCAATCGCGACGGCCAGGGCGGCGGGTGGGGCGAAGGCGTCGAGGAGGTCCTCGTCCCCGTCCACGCCAGCGACCGCAAGCAGTGGGTCATCGGCGAGCAGGTCCACCTGCCGCGGCTGGCGGCGCGCGCCGGCGTCGAGATCGTGCACTCGCTGGCCTCGACCGCGCCGCTGCGCGGCGCGTTCAAGCGCATCACGACGATCCATGACCTCAACTACAAGCTCGTCCCGGGGACGCACTTCGGCGTTCGCGGCCTCGCGATGGCGGTGCTGGTCCCCGCCGCGGCGCACCGCTCGCACCGCATCGTCGTCGACGCGTCCTCGACGGTCGACGACCTCGTGCGCCACCTGCGCGTCAAGCGCGCCAAGGTCGACGTGGTGCCGCTGGGCGTCAACGAGCGCCCGCCGGTGACGCCGACGTCGGAGACGCGGTTGCGCGCGCAGCTGGAGCTCGGCGACCGCCCGGTGCTGCTGACCGTCAGCGCCAAGCGCCCGCACAAGAACCTCGCGCGGCTGATCGAGGCCCACGCACGGCTGGCGCAGCCGCGGCCGGTGCTCGTCCTGCCGGGCTACCCGACGCCCTATGAGGCCGAGCTGCGCGCCGTCGCCGACCGGCTCGGCACGACGCCGGACCTGCGGTTCGTCGACTGGGTCAGCGACGAGGACCTCGAAGGGCTCTACGCGTTGGCCGGCGTCTTCGCGTTCCCGTCGCTCTACGAGGGCTTCGGGCTGCCGCCGCTGGAGGCGATGGCGCGCGGCGTGCCCGTGGTGACCAGCGACCGCGGCTCGCTGGCCGAGGTCGTCGGCGACGCGGCGCTGGTCGTCGATCCCGAGTCGGTCGACGCCATCGCCGCCGCGCTCGCGCGGCTGCTGAGCGACGGCGCCGAATGCGACCGCCTGCGCGCGCTGGGCCGCGAGCGGGCCTCCGGCTTCACCTGGGAGCGCACCGCCGCGCTGACGGTCGACGCCTACCGGCGCACCGTGGCCCGGTAGGAGGCGACCACGCGCTCGAGCGACGTGCGCATCGACAGCTCGGACTCGTGCTCGGTAAACCACGCCGCGGTCGAGGCGCGCAGCGCCTCGCGGCGCGTGTAGGCCGCGACGATCGCCGCGCCCAGCGCCTGTGGCGAGGCGTCCGGCGCGACGAAGCCGTTGACGCCCTCCTCGATGTGCTCGACCGCCGCGTTGTCGGGCGCTGAGACCAGCACGCTGGGCACGCCGTGGGCGGCCGCCTCGACAACGATCGCGCCGTAGCCCTCGCGGACCGACGGGAGCACCAGGCAGGCCGCGCGCGACAGGCCGTCCTCGACCTCGGCGGCGTCGACGAAGCCCGGCGCGCGGACGAACGCGCCGGCGTCGAGGCGCTCGATCGCGGCGCGGACGTCGCCCAGCTGCGGTCCGTCGCCGAACAGCACCGCGCGCAGCTCCGGGATCTCCCGGCGCGCCGCGACGACCGCCTCGACCACCGCGGGTGCCTGCTTCTCCGGGATCATCCGGCCCGCGAAGACCGCCAGCGCCTCGGGCGGGCGGCGCGCCGGCGGCGCGGCCGGCGGCGCGTACTCGCCACGCAGGACGGTGGGCTCGGAGCGCAGCCCCTCCTCGCGCAGCCGCCGGGCGTGCAGCTCGCTGAAGCAGAACGCGCTCTGCGGCACCCGCGCGCAGGCGCGCTGGATCAGCCGCGCCACGCGGCCTTGCACGCCGCCGAGATACTCGGCCCAGTAGGACGCGCTCCAGACCTCGTGCCAGTCGGCGATGATCCGGTAGCCCCCGCGGCGGCGCATCGCGCCCGCCGCCAGCAGCGAGAAGTAGGGAAACGACGCGGTGTGGACCACGTCGTAGTCGCGGCCGTGTCGGGCCAGGTGGGCCAGCACGCCCCAGCCGAAGCGCAGCGGCTCGCCGATCGTGCGGTTGCCGTCGGGCCCGTAGAGCGGCTCCTCGCGAGAGACCGCCACCACGCGGACGCCCGGGATCGCGGGCGGGTCGTCGACCGGCCACTGCCGGCGGGTCAGATAGGTGACGGTGTGGCCGTCGGTGGCGAGCGCTTCGGCGACGTTGCGCATCCACCGCTCCGCACCCCCCACCGTCCAGGGGAACAGGCAGTCATAGACGATGGCGATCCGCATGACCCGCTAGCCTTGCAGGCCGTCGAGCGGCGCAACCTTCTGCGGTGCGCGCCGTTGTGGTTCTTGGGAGTCGCCATGAGCACGATCGAACACATCTCCGCGTCCACCGGTCAGGACGATGTCGCCGAGCCCTTGGTCTCGGTCGTCATCCCGTGCCTGAACGAGGAAGAGAACATCGAGGCCTGCGTCGTCGCGGCCCTCGACGCGATGCGCGAGGCCGGCATCACCGGTGAGGTCGTCGTGGCCGACAACGCCTCGGAGGACCGCTCCGCGGAGCTGGCGATCACCGCCGGCGCCCGGGTCGTGTCCGAGCCCCGCCGCGGGTACGGCTCGGCCTACCTGGCCGGCTTCGGCGCCGCCCGCGGCAAGTACATCGTCATGGGCGACGCGGATCTCACCTACGACTTCAACGAGATCCCCAACTTCGTCCGCGAGCTCGACGACGGCGCCGAGCTCGTCATGGGCGACCGCATGGACAACATCCAGCCGGGTGCCATGCACTGGCTGAATCGCTACGTCGGCAACCCGATCCTCAGCGGCACGCTCAACCTCTTCTTCAAGACCGGGATCCGCGACGCGCACTGCGGCATGCGCGCCCTGCGCCGCGACGTCCTTCCCCAGCTGGACCTGCGCACCACCGGCATGGAGTTCGCGTCGGAGATGGTCATCCGGGCTTCCAAGGAGAAGCTCGACATCCGCGAGTTCCCCATCCACTACCACCCGCGCGGCGGGGAGACCAAGCTCTCCCGCGTGCGCGACGGCTGGCGCCACCTCCGCTTCCTGCTGGTCCACTCGCCGACGCACCTGTTCCTGATCCCGGGCGCCTTCATCGGCCTGGTCGGCGCGATCATCGCGATCATCTCGCTCGCGCAGATCGACGTGCTCGGGCGCCAGTGGCAGTTGCACACGATGATCGCCGGCTCGCTGCTGATGATCGTCGGCGCGCAGATCATCTCGCTCGGCCTCTGCGCCCACGCCTACGGCACGTACTTCATGGGCGAGAAGGACCCGTGGTTTGACCGGATGCGGCGGCGGTTCCGGCTCGAGGACGGCCTCGTCCTCGGCACTGCCGTGGCCGGCATCGGCGTGCTGGCCGCCGCGGTGATCGTCGGCCGCTGGATCGCCGACGGCGCCGGCGCGCTGTCGGAGGAGCGGCTGGCCATCCTGGCCGCCACGCTGATCATCATCGGCATCCAGGTCTTCTTCTCGTCGTTCCTGCTCAGCATCCTCGGCCTGCGTCGAGATCACTGACGCGGTTTGCGCCGCATGCTTCGCATGGTCCCCGGGCCGCTCTGGCTCCTGATCGTCATGAGCTCGGTGCTGGCTCTCGCCTGGGCGACGGTCACGCCGCCGCTCACCAACGCCGACGAGACCGGACACTTCGCCTACATCCAGCACCTGGCCGAGACCGGCTCGGCGCCGTCGGACAAGGGCACCAGCACGCTGTCGACCGAGGAGACGCAGCTGCTGGTCCAGCTCGGGATCAGCCCGGTCATCAACAACGTCAACGCCCGGCCGAGCTTCTCGGCGCTGGACCGGCAGACCCATCAGCGCTACGAGCGCGACGTGCCTGCGGCCGACCGCGACAACGGCAACGGGCCGAACCAGTTCTCCCAGAACGGTCCGCTGTACTACACGCTCGGCGCGATCGCCTACAAGCTGACACCGGGCGGCCAGATCATCGACCGCGTCTTCGCCGTGCGCCTCGTCGGCGGCGTGCTGTTCGTCGGCATCGTGATCTTCACCTGGCTGCTGGCCGCCGAGCTGTTCGTGGCGATGTGGCCGCGGGCGCTGGCGGCGAGCGTCGTCGCGCTGCAGCCCAAGCTCGGCAACGCCGCGGGCATGGTCAACCCGGACATCTTGCTCGCGTTCCTGTGGGCGGTCTTCGCCTGGCTGGGGGTGCGCACGGTCCGGCGCGGCCTCACGCTGCGCCGTGCGATCGGGCTCGCGGCCCTCACCGGCGCCTCGGCGCTGACGCACGGCCGCGGCCTCGCGCTGATCCCGCCGCTGCTGGTGGTTCTGGTGCTCTCGGTCCCGCGCCTGCGGGCCGACTGGCGCAGCTACGTCAAGCCGGCGGGGCTGGCGCTCGGCGTCGTCGGGGTCTGCGTGATCGCCGGCTTCCTCTACACGCGCGCCAAGACCGGTGGCGGCTACGGCGGCGAGGTCGGCCAGGCGGCCGGTGGCGAGGGCAGCTCGGGCAGCCTCCGGGGTCTGTTGGACTACGTCTTCAACTTCTACGTCGACGTTCGGGCGCCGGGTACGAGCTACGGCTACCGCCAGGGCTACATCGAGACGTTCTTCTCCGACCTCGGGTCGCTCGATGTCCTCTTCCAGCCCCACGTCGTGGGCGACCTCCAGATCCTCGCGGGCGCGGGCCTGCTCGCCCTGTGGAGCCAGGTCATCTGGTTTCGGGAGCGGCTCGTGCGCCGCTGGCGCGAGATCGCGGTCCTGGTCGCGCTCTGCGTCTCGCAGATCGGGCTGCTGCACCTGGCCTCCTACCGCGATCTGGTGTCCAGCAACGGGACCGCCGTCCTGTGGTCGGGCCGCTACCTGCTGCCGCTGATCGCCGTCTTCGGCGTCACCGTCGCCTACGTCTGCTCGCATCTGCCGCGGCGGATCGCGGCGGTCTCGGCGGGCGTCGTGATCGGCGTCGGGGTCGTGCTGCAGATCGGCTCGCTCGGGCTCATCCTCGACCGGTTCTACGGATGAGGCGGGCGGCCGACCTCTGGCGGCGCGTGCCGCTCCCGCTGTGGGCGTTGCTGGGCGCGGTCATCGTGATCGGCGGCATCGGCCTGCGCTGGGAACTGCCGTGGCTGACGCGCGACGGCGGTGTGCGCGTCGCGACGCCCGTGCCGCCGCAGGGCTTCGGGCTGTCGACGGTCGCCCTGCAGCGCGACAAGCCGGTCTGCATCCAGGACGTCCTGCTGCCGCCGGCCACGCAGGTGATCAGCCTGGGCGGCTCGGTCCCGACCGGCAAGCCCGGCCCGCCGGTCGACGTGACGATCACCGCCCCGGGCTATCGCCACACGGCGACCATCGCGCGCGGATGGCCCCAGGGCCTGCACGTGACGATCCCGTCGCCTCCGCGTGACGTGCTGGCGAGCATCTGCCTGGCGAGCCGTTCCAAGATCCCGGCGGTGCTCAACGCCAACGCCGGCATGGTCGTGCGCGCGTACATGACGGTCGACGGCAAGCGCGGAGGGCCGGTCGTGGCCGTCGACCTGCTGCGCAGTGAGCCGGCGAGCCGCCTCTCGCGGTTGGGGACGATGCTCGACCGCGCCGCCGACTTCACCTGGCGGCCCTTCGACGGCGGCGTCGCCCGGGTCCTCTTGGCGCTCGTGCTGCTGCTCGTCCCGGTCGGCGCGGTCGGCGCGCTGCTGTGGACGATGGCGCTCGACAACCGTCGCCAGACCGGCGCGCCCCATGCCGAGGCGCCCGCCAGCGCCTACTCTGAGGAGCCATGAGCCGCTCCTGCTCGGCCCCCACCATCCTCGTCGACGGCGTCTCCAAGGAGTTCCGGATCCCGCAGGAGCAGGTCCACACGCTCAAGGAGCGTGCGCTGCACCCGTTGCGCCGCCCGGACCACGACCAGCTTCCAGGCGCTGCGCGACGTCTCCTTCGACGTCGCGCCGCGGCGAGTTCTTCGGCATCGTCGGGCGCAACGGCTCGGGCAAGTCGACGCTGCTGAAGTGCCTGGCCGGGATCTACGCGCGTCGACCAGCGGCGCGGATCTACGTCGACGGCCGCATGTCGACGTTCATCGAGCTCGGCGTCGGCTTCAACCCCGACCTCGCCGGCGCGCGACAACATCCTGATCAACGCGACGATGCTCGGGCTCTGCGCCGCGCGAGGCGCGCGCGCGCTTCGACGCGGATCATCGACTTCGCCGAGCTGCACGAGTTCGTCGACCTCAAGCTCAAGAACTACTCGTCGGGCATGCTCGTCCGGCTCGCGTTCAGCGTGATGATCCAGGTCGACGCCGACATCCTGCTCATCGACGAGGTGCTCGCCGTCGGCGACGCCGCGTTCCAGCAGAAGTGCTTCGACGAGTTCGCGCGCATCCGCCGCGAGCAACCGACGGTCCTGCTCGTCACCCACGACATGGGCGCGGTCGAGCGCTTCTGCGACCGCGCGATGCTGCTCGAGCGCGGCCACGTCGTCGAGATCGGCGAGCCCGAGCCGGTCGGCGATCCGCTACCTGCAGCTGAACTTCTCGCGCGACGCGCGCGAGGCCGAGGAGGCGGCCGCCGACGCCGCCGACGGCGGCGGCGCCCGACGACGCCGCGCGCGCCCGCGCTGCGCGGCCGCAACGCCGAGGAGCTGCGCGCCGGCGACGGCAGCGCCGAGATCGTCAGCGGCTGGTTCAAGAACGCCGACGGCGAGCAGGTCGAGACCCTGCGACGCCGGCGCAGCGCTGCACGTTCTGCATGCACGTGCGCTTCCACGAGGACGTCGAGGACCCGCTGTTCGGCTTCACGTTGCGCAACGCCGCCGACGAGCGCGTGATCGGCGCCTCCACGCACCGCGAGCTCGCGGGCGAGTCGTTCGAGGCCGGCGAGGAGATCATCGTGTACTTCGGCTTCGAGAACGTGCTCGCGCCCGATCGCTACGGCGTCAGCGCCGCGGTCGCCAAGCCGGCTCGGGCGATGCGTGGCTCGACAACCGCGAGCGCTTCCGCTCGGTCGTGATCAGCGCCGAGCGATCCGTCGGGCGGCCTCGTCGACCTGCCGTTCCACATCGACGTTGCAGCGCCAGGTCGACGCCGGCGTGGAGGCGACGCCGTGAGCACGGTCGCCGCCGAGCGCGCGACGGCGATCGCGCCGGCGGAGCTCACGAGGGCCGCGCGAGGTCAAGGGCCCGACGGCGCTCGGCGACGACCCGCAGCGGCTCTGTCCGCCTGACCTGGACGCTGGCCACCACCGACTTCAAGCTGAAGTTCTTCGGCTCGTTCCTGGGCTACCTGTGGCAGCTGATGCACCCGCTGCTGCTCTTCGGCGTCCTGTACGTGGTCTTCAGCTTCGCGCTCAACCTCGACGCGGGCGTGCAGCTACTACCCCGTCGCGCTGCTGCTGGGCATCGTGCTGTTCTCGTTCCTCAACGAGGCCACCGCGCGGCCGTGCGCAGCCTCGTGACGCGCGAGACGCTCGTGCGCAAGATCGACTTCCCGCGCCTGGCCGTGCCGATGGCCAGCGTGCTGACGGCGACCTTCAACCTGGTGCTCAACCTCGTCCCGGTCGTCGTCTTCCTGCTGATCTCCGGCGGCCACGCCGCGGCTGGCTCGTGGCTGCTGTTCGTGGTCGTCATCGCCGTGCTCGTGCTGTTCGCCTTCGGCCTGTCGATGCTCCTGTCGGTCGGCTTCGTGCGCTTCCGCGACATCGAGCCGATCTGGAACGTGTCCTGCAGATGCTCTTCTACGCCTCGGGCGTGTTCTTCACCGTCGACGCGATCCACGGCACCTTCCTGCGCGACCTGTTCTTCTGCAATCCGTTCGCGGCGCTCCTCGGCGCCGCGCGCCACACGCTCGTCGACGGCTCGTGGACGTCGCCGGCGCAGGCGATGTCCAGCGACTGGCTGCTGCTCATCCCCATCGGGCTGATCGTGGGCTCGGTCGTCTTCGGCTTCCTGCTGTTCCGCGCGCTGGCCCCGAAGGTCGCAGAAGACCTCTAGGCCGCGGGCGGTCGCCCCGTCCCCTCGGTTCCGTACCCTCGACGCCGCGACGGGATCCCGTCCGCACGCGATGACGCTCACCTTCACGCTCGACCTCGAAGACCATCAACCCGCGGGCCGCCCTCCACGCTACGGGCCGCCCACCGATCGGATGCTCGCCTGGCTGGACGGGCACGGCGCTCGCGCCACGGTCTTCGTGGTGGGTGAGCTGGCGCGCCGCTCGCCCGAGGTCGTCGCGCGCGTGGCGGCCGCCGGCCACGAGGTCGCCGTCCACGGCCTGCGCCACGTCGCGCTGAACGACATGGACCCGGCGACCGCGGTCGCCGAGCTGCGCGAGGCGCGCGAGGCGGTCGAGCAGGCGGCAGGCGTGGCGGCCGTCGGCTTCCGCGCCCCGATCTTCTCCCTGACGCGCGCGACGCCGTGGGCGCCGGGCGCGCTGGTCGAGGCCGGCTACGCCTGGTCTTCGAGCGTCCTGCCGGCCGCCAACCCGCTGCACGGGATGGCCGGGGTGCCGGTGGAGCCGTTTCGCTGGTCGGCGGGCCTCGTCGAGCTGCCGTGCCCGGTGACCGGCGCGGGGCGGTTGAGCGTGCCGTTCCTGGGCGGTGCCTACGTGCGCTACCTGCCGATGGCCGTCAGCCGGCGCGCGACGCGCCGGCTGCCCGACGGCGTCGTCGCCTGGAGCTACCTGCACCCCTATGACCTCGACCCCGACGAGCCGTTCGTCGTGCTGCCGCACGCCAACTGGGTCGTCAGCCGGATCCTGCACGCCCGTCGGCGTCAGACGCTGGAGCGCGTCGAGCAGCTGGTCGCCGACGCGGGCGGCTTCGGCGCCCCGCTGGGCGAGATCGCGGCGGGCCTCGCCGACGGCGAGCTGCCGGTGGTGACGCCGTGAGCCTCGTGCGGGCCGTGGTCGGCTCGATCTGGCTGCGCATCGTGGTGACGGTCGGGCTGCTGGCGATCGTGTTCAGCGGGATCGACTGGGACGGCGTGCGCGACGGGCTGCTCGAGGGCGACCCGTGGTGGTTTGCCGCCGCCGTGGCCGCGCTGGTGGCCGCGCTCGTCGTCGGCGCGCTGCGCTGGCGCGCGCTGCTGGAGATCGCCGGGATCCACCTGAGCGCCGGCCAGCTCGGCCGCGTCTACGCCGTCTCGACCTTCTCGCAGACGTTCCTGCCGACCACCGTCGGCGGCGATGTCGCGCGCTCGCTGCTGGTCACGCGCAACGGGCCGGACCTCGCGCGGACCGCGTCGACGGTCGTCGTCGACCGCGCCGGCGGCCTCGCGGGACTGCTCGCGGTCGCCTGGATCGCGATCGTGGCCGGGTCCAGCCCGGTCCCGCATCACGCGGTCGCCGGACTGGGCTGGGCGACGCTCGGCGTCGTCCTCGCCACGGCGGTGATCGTCGTCCTGCTGCTGCGCCGTCCGGCATGGTTCCTGCGCTTGATCCCCGCCCGCGGCTTGGAGACCGCGCGCAACGCCGGCCGCGTGGCGCGCGACGTCGTCCGCAACCCGGGAGCGCTCGTCGTGCTGCTGACCACGAGCACCATCTTCCAGGCGCTCGTCGCCTTCCAGGTCTGGGCGCTGGCGCGCTGCCTCGGCGACCACCCGTCTTTCGGCGCGGCCGCCGTCACGCTGACGCTCGTGACCTTCGCGACGCTGATCCCCTTGTCGATCGGCGGCTTCGGCATCCGCGAGGGCAGCTACGTCGTGCTGCTGGCCTCGGTCGGCATCGGCACGACGAACGCCACGCTCATCTCCCTCGGCACCGTCGTGGTGCTGCTCATCGCCAGCCTGCCCGGCGCGGTGCTGATGATCACCCACGGCATGCGCCCCGCACTGGAGCAGACACCAACATGAGCACCCAGGCCGCGATCCTCATGGCGGGAGCGTTCCTGCTCCTGCTCTCGACCGTCCGCCTCGTGCGGATGGGGATCCTGTCGATCCGCTACGGCCTCGGGTGGCTGACGCTGGCCGCGGTCGGCATCGCCGGCACCCCGCTGCTGAGCGTGGCCTCGGAGCGGGTGCAGGATCTCGGGTTCACCGCCACGGGCTTCTCGCTCGGCGTCCTGCTGTTCTTCCTCGGGCTCGTGGCCCTGCAGCTGTCGGCCTCGGTCAGCGGCCTGCATCGGGCGGTGCAGGAGCTGAGCGAGCACTCGGCGCTGCTCGAGGAGCGCGTGCAGCAGCTGGAGCGCCCGGTCCCGGCGGTGACGGGGGCCACGGTCGGTGAGCCACGGGTGCTCGTCCTGCTGCCGGCCTTCAACGAGCAGGAGTCGGTCGGTGCCGTCGTGCGCGCCGTCAGCGACATGGGCTATCCGGCGGTCGTGGTCGACGACGGCTCGCGCGACCGGACGGCCGAGGCCGCCCGCGAGGCGGGCGCCGTCGTGCTGTCGCTGCCGTTCAACCTCGGCGTCGGCGGCGCCCTGCGCGCGGGCTTCCGCTACGCGCTGCGGGCCGGCTACGACGTCGTCGTTCAGGTCGACGCCGACGGCCAGCACGACGTCCGCGACATCCCGGGGCTCGTGGCGCAGCTGGCCGAGACGGGCTCGGACATGATCGTCGGGACGCGCTTCACCCACGACGAGGTCGACTATCCCGTCAGCGGCGCGCGCAAGATGGCGATGAAGATCCTCGCCAAGCGCGCGAGCCGCGCCGTCGAGGTGCCGCTGACCGACGCCACGTCGGGCTTTCGCGCGATCGGCCCGACGTTGCTGGCCCGCTTCGCCTACGAGTATCCCGTGGAGTACCTGGGCGACACGGTCGAGGCGCTGGTGATCGCCGGCGAGCATGATGCGCGCGCCGCCGAGCATCCGGTCCGGATGAGCGCTCGCGCGACCGGCACGGCGAGCGCCGGGCCGGTGGCCAGCGCCTGGTACGTCGTGCGGGTGCTGTTGGCCATCGAGCTGATGCGCGGTCGCCGCGCCGCGCCCCCGCCGCCCTTGCCCGACGACCACGGAGCCGGACGATGACCGCCGGCAGCGACGACCGCGCCGCGACCTCGCGGCTGCTCGACGAGGTCTTCCCGGGCACGCGCGTGGGCGATCGGGACTACCTGCGTTGGTTGTATGCCGAGAACCCCGACGGCGACGCGTTCGAGGCCAACCTCGACGACGAGCAGGGCCGGGCCGGGCACTACTCGGTGACGCCGTGCGTGATCCGCGATCACGGACGCGACGTGCCCGCGGTCCTGTCGCTCAACAGCGCGGTGCACGAGCGCGCGCGCGGCCAAGGCGTGTTCACGACCTTGGGCGAGGAGGCCTACGCCAAGGCGGCGGCAGCGGGTCGCGAGATCGTGATCGGGGTGGGCAACGCCAACTCCACGCACGGCCTCGTCGGCCGGCTGCGGTTCGACCTCGTCGGCCCGCTGCCCGCCAACGTGCTGTTGCCCTTGCCGGGGCGCGGCGTGCCGATCGCCGACGGACTGCCCACCGACGGCGCGCGCCTGGCGGCGGTGCTCGACGCGGCGGCCCACCAGGGCGAGGCAACGGTGCGCTGGACGCCGGAGACGCTGCGCTGGCGCGTGGCGGCGCCGCGTGCCGACTACGCGGTCCACGACGGCGGCGACTGGGTCGCGGTGACGACCGTCGAGCGCGGGAGCCGCGTGCCGGTGGCCATCGTGCTCGCCGTCCTGGCCGCGCGCCCGCTGCGCTCCGAGGAGGTCGGCGCGCTGGTGCGGCGCGCCTGCCGGCGCCATCGGGCGCCGCTCGCGCTCCACGTCGGCCACAACGATCGCCTCGCGCTGCGCGGCTTCGCGCTGCCCGACCGGTTGCGTCCCAAGCCGCTCAACCTGACCTTCCGCCGGCTGCTGGGCGACGGCCCCGTTCCGCAGTTCGGCCGCTTCGAGTTCCTCGACTTCGACGCGTACTGAGCGGCGCGGCGCAGGGCACGACCGCCGCCCAGCGCGGTCGATAGCCTGCCGCCGGTGATCGCGACCTTGGTCTCGGCCCTGGCGCTGGTGCTCGTCACCGCGCTCGGCGGCCAGCTGATCTGCGCGCTGTTCGGCGCCCGCCGGTGGACCCCCGCGGCGCCGGCGGTGGGCCTCAGCGTGCTCATGCTGATCGCCAGCGCCGGCCCGCACCTGCCGGGCCGGATGACGCTGCCGTTCCTGGTGATGGTGCTGTTGCTGGTCGGTGGCCTGATCCAGGTCGCCGGGCGGCCCGAGGACCGGCCGCCGGCGGGCGTCGCCCTGGCCGGCGGGCTGACGTTGCTCACCACGCTGATCCCGTTCTACGCCCAGCAGCGCTTCGGCATCCTCGGCGTCAGCTTCAACAACGACTTCGGGTCGCACCTGTTGTTCGCCGGGTCCTACCGCGACGCCACGCTGGCGACCTCGGTCCCGCTGCTGGACTACTACCCGTTCGGTCCGCACGCGCTCGTCGCCGCCTTGGCCCACGGGACCGGCCTCGGCATCGACGGGACGTTCACCGGGCTGACGATCGCGATGCCGGCCCTCACCGCGATCACGGTCTTCGGGCTCCTGCGCCGGGTGGGGTGGCCGGCCGCCGCGCTGGCCTCGGTCGCCGCCGGCATGCCGTACCTCGTCGCCTCCTATCTCGGCGAGGGCGCGTTCAAGGAGGTCATGTTCCCGCTGCTGCTGCTCGGGACGGTCGGCCTGTTGGGCTCGCTGCGACGCGGGGAGATCGAAGGCCCGGCGCGGCTGGTCTCGCTGGGCCTGCTCGTCGGTGGCGTGTTGTCGATGTACTCGATTCCGGGCCTGGCCTGGATCGGCGGGACGGTCGCGCTGAGCGCCGCGGCCTTCGCGGTCCCGACGCTGCGCGCCGAGGGCAAGGGTGTGGGCGCGGTCGTCGCGCAGGCGCTCGCGCTCATCGGCCCCGCGATCTTCGCGGGGGTGGTGCTGCTGATCGCGCTGATCCCACAGGCGCCGCGCCTCCACGCGTTCTGGCGCTACATGCACAGCACCGGCGCCGACGGCTCGGGCACCGGCATCTCCAAGCACGACGTCGGCAACCTCGCGGGCCCACTGCACTTCCTGGAGTCCACCGGCGTCTGGTTCAGCAGCGACTTCCGCTTCCCGCCGGCCACGCAGACGGCCTCGACGCTGCTCGGCCTCGTCGTGCTCGCTGCGGCGGCGTGGGGCGCGGTGCGCCTGCTGCGCCGCTGGGAGCCCGAGCTCGTCGTCGCGGGCGCGGTGAGCCTCGTGCTCGCCGCCGTCTCGGCCCACTCGCAGTCGCCGTACACGACCGCCAAGTCGTTCGTGATCGTCTCGCCGCTCCTGGTCGCCCTGGCCGCGGTCGGTCTGCTCGAACGCCGGCCGGGCCCGCTGGGGCTGCGCGCCACCCGCTTGGTGATCGCGTCGGTCCTGCTGGCGACGGGCGCGGTGTCGTCGTTCATGGCGCTGCGCTACCTGCCGGTCGGCCCGCGGACCCACGAGCAGCAGCTGGCGAAGTTCCGCCCGCTGGTACAGGGCAAGACGGTGCTGTTGACGCTCAACGACGAGTTCGGCCAGTGGTACCTCTCCGGCGCGACGGTCGCGCAGCCGTTCTTCCCTGCCGGCCGGCGCGACGTCGGGGCCGCGGCGGTGCTCCCCGTCAAGGAGGCCGGCCTCGGCCGCGCCTATGACTGGGACTCCTTCGGCGGCGGGATCGATCGCTTCGACGCCGTCGTGATGGCCCGCGACCCCTCGGCCAGCCAGGTGCGCTCCAACTTCCGGCTGCGGGCCACGAGCGGCCCGTGGGCGCTCTATCTGCGGACCGGCCCCGGCAAGCTGCGCGGCGTCCTGTCGGGCGAGGCGGCCGAGGCCGGCCGGCAGCTCGTCTGCTCCTCACCGGAGGGCAAGGCGGTGCTCAAGGGCGGCGGCGTCGCGGGTATCCGGCGACCGCCGGTCCGCGTGATGGCACCGGCGGTCCTGCAGGGGACGACGGTGGCGGTCCCGGTCACGCTGGGCCCCGGCCGCTGGCGGGTGAACATCGCCTACGCCTGGCGCGACCAGGTGCGGCTCACGGGCCCCGGGCTGGACACGCGCCTGCCGGCGACGCTGGACCGGCAGTCGTTGCGCTACCCGGCCGGGACGCTGAACGTGTCCGGCAAGGGCGGGCCGCTCACGCTGCACCTGAGCGCCGCGAAGAACCGGATCAGCATCCGCGGCATGGCGATGGCGCCGGCCGAGCTGTCGTTCACGCCGGTCGGGACCGCGCGGACGGTGCCGGTCCGCCAGGCCTGCGGGCACTACCTCGACTGGTACGAGCCCGCGAAGAGCTAGCGGCGCGAAGACCTCTAACCTGGATTGCATGTCGTCGCTTTCCGATACGGGCGCCGCGCGTTCGCGCTCGTTCGCCCAGGATCCTCACGGCCGCTTCTGGTGGCACCACCTCCATGGCGTCGACTACGTGCCGACGATCTACTCGGTGCTGACCGACGACGAGTGGCAGCTGATGGAGGACTGGTACGCCGCGACGCTGGCGGCCGACTCGATCGGGGAGATCAACGTCCCGGCGATGAGCGTCATCCAGGGGTTGATCTCGGGCAACGGCATCAGCCGCGTGGTGCAGCTCGGCCACTACTACGGATACTCAGCGTTGCTGATCGGCTTCTGGCTGCGCCACATGGGCCAGGGCGGCAAGCTCGTGTCGATCGACATCGACCCCGCCGCGACCGCCTTCACGCTGGAGTGGCTCGAGCGCGCCGGGCTGAGCGACACGGTGGCCTTGAAGCTCGGCGACTCGGCCGACCCCAAGAACATCGGCGACGCCGAGGCGACGCTCGGCGGCATGCCGCAGCTGATCGTCCTGGACTCCTCGCATCAGTACGAGCACACGCTGCGCGAGCTGGACCTGTGGGTCCCCGCGATGCCGCGCCACTCGCTGATGCTGCTGCACGACACCAGCACCTACGCGCGCACCTGGGACGCCAACGGCCTCGGCGGCGTGCAGCAGGCGATCGAGGACTGGCTGCCGCGGCGCGACGACGTGTCCTTCATGAGCCTCAACCGTCAGGTGGGGGATGTCGAGAAGCCCGGCGACCTCGTCTACCAGGACGGTTGCGGGCTGGGGATCCTGCAGAAGCTGTAGCGGTCGGACGGCGGGCGCGGCGGGTAGATTCCGCGCGTGCCCTCCGCGCCTGCCCCGGCCCTGCTGCTGCTCCTGGACCACGCCGAGCAGGCGGCGCGCTGCCTGAAGGCGCTGGCCGCGGCGGGGTTGCCCGAGGAGCTCGTGGTCCTGGCCGGTGGCGCGCCCGCGGTAGGCGCGACGCTCGACGAGCTGGGCGGCTTCCTGGGCGCACGCCGGCTGGAGGGCGACGGCGCGGCGCTCGTCAACGCCGCGGCGCAGGCGGTCGACGGCGACCTGATCGTGCTCGACGGGGCGACCGAGGTCGCTCCGGGCTTCTTCGCCGAGCTGGCGGCGGTCGCGGCCGCCGAGCCCGACGCGGCGACGATCACGCCGCTGAGCAACGACGCGGGCTTCCTCAGCGTTCCGCGGCGCAACCTGCCGTGGCCGCTGCCGTCCGGCGGGCTGACGGCGGCCCAGGCGGCGTCGCGGCTGCGGGCCGGAGCGCTGGGGCTGCATCCGCGGGTGCCGACCGCGCTGGCGCACGCGACGCTGCTGCGGCGCGCGGCGCTACAGCTCGTCGGGCCGCTGGACGAGGGCTTGGCGCTGCGCGACGCGCTGGCGGACTTCTGCGTGCGCTGCACGGCCGCCGGGTTGGCGCACGTGGTCGCCGACGAGCTCTTCGTCGCCCACCGCGGCGGGGTCCCGGACGGCGTGGTGGCCGGCTGGGAGGGCGAGGTCGCCACGCGCCACGCGGCGCTCGGGCCGGCGGTCGCCGCCGTCGCGCAGGACCGCCACTCCGCGCTGGCGCGCACGCTGCTGGCGGCGTCGGTGGCGCTGGAGCCGCTGACCGTCACGGTCGACGCCCGCAACGTCGCGGGCGCGATGAACGGCTCGGTCGTGCACGTCGTCGAGCTGCTCGGCTCGTTGGCCGAGCGCGACGACGTCCGCGTGCGGGCGTTGCTGTCCGCCCAGATCGGCGCGGACGCGGCGCGGGCGCTGGAGCGGATGCCGACGCTGGAGCGCCTGGGCGCGGAGGCCGCCGCGGAGGATGGCGTCGCGCGCACGCACGTCGCGCACCGGCCGTGGCAGGTCGAGTCGGTCGCCGACGTGGCGTTGCTGGACCGTCTCGGCGAGCGCACGGTGCTGACCCACCAGGACCTGATCGGCTACCGCACGCCCGATGTCTTCGGCTCGGTCGACGCGTGGCGGGACTACCGCGCCACGACGGTCGACGCGCTCGGCCTCGCGGCGATGGTGCTGTTCTTCTCCGAGGCCGCCGCGCACGATGCCGCGGCCGAGGATCTCGTCACGCCCGAGCGTGCGCGCGTCGTGCCGATCGGTGCGGTGCCCGAGCTGCTGGGCGGAGACGGCGGCACCGCGCCGTCGGCGCTGGCCGGCCGCGACCGGCCGTTCCTGCTCGTCCTCGGCACCCGCTTTCGCCACAAGAACGTGCGCTTC
Source organism: uncultured Conexibacteraceae bacterium (assembly GCA_963731005.1). GTDB lineage: Bacteria > Actinomycetota > Thermoleophilia > Solirubrobacterales > Solirubrobacteraceae > Baekduia. The sequence goes on from CAVSTZ010000002.1 coordinate 1,572,998, forward strand.
GCGCTCGAGCTGCTCGGCGCGCTGCGCGACGAGCAGGGCTGGGACGGCGAGCTCGTGCTGGCCGGCGGCGACGTCCTGCACGGCTCCGGCTCGGCCGACGACGCGGCGTGGCTGTTGCGCGCGCCCGAGCACGCGGGCGCGACCGTCGAGCTGGGCGCGGTGAGCCAGGCCGAGAAGGCGTGGCTGTTGGCCAACGCCGCCGCCGTCGTCTACCCGAGCACCTATGAGGGCTTCGGCCTCGTCCCGTTCGAGGCGGCCCAGGCGGGCACGCCCGCGCTCGTCGCGCCGACCTCGGCGCTGCGCGAGACGGTGCCGGCGCCGCTGGCGCTCCTGACCGCCTGGGACGCGCGGGCCAGCGCGGCGCGCGTCGCGCCCGTGCTGGTCGACGGCGGACCGCGCACCGAGCTGGTCGAGGGCCTGCGCGCCGCGGCGGCGGCCTTGACCTGGGAGCGGACCGGCGGCCTGCTGGTCGCCGCCTACCACGACGCGGTCCGGCTGCCCGCGCCGCCCGCGGCACGCCTGGCGGCCGACCTGGCCCGTGCCGAGCGCGACTACTGGTCGGTGCGCGACGGCATCCCGGACGAGGTCTGGCCGCTCGTCCGTCCCGACGATCCGCTCGTCGACATCCCGCTCGCGCGCGACCTCGTGGCGATGCTGCGCGCGAGCGGCGGCCGGCAGCGCCTGCTGCGCGCGATGAAGCTCGCGCGCCGCCTGCCGGGCCGCGGCGGTTAGCGCCGCAGCGCGCGCTTGGCCAGCGCCTTGGCGCGGTCGCGCAGCGCGCGCGCCCGCGTCAGCCGCGCCCGCAGCGCCAGCGCCATCTTGAAGGCCTTCTGGTCGGCCAGCTGCTCCTTCAGGCGCTCCTCGATCTCCAGCCGCCAGGCGCGCTCCTGGGCCTCGGCGACGACCGAGGAGAAGTCGGCGACCAGCCGGCCACCCGCGGCGGCGATCGGCGGTGGCGGCTCGGCGGCCACGCGCGCCAGCGCCAGCGCCATGCCCTGGGAGGCCTGACGCCAGTCCGGCCACGCCCGGGCGGTCTCCAGCGCGCCGGTGCGCAGCCGGTGCAACAGCCGCCGGTCGCGCGCGAGCAGGTCGAGCGTGCGCGCCGTCCCGTGGATGTCGTCCCAGCCGACGACCAGCCCGTTGGTGTCGTGGATGACGTACTCGTCGTGGCCGGTGACCGCCGTGGTGACGACGGTGGCGCCCATGTGGAAGGCCTCCAGCGGCGGGCCGTACATGCCCTCCGCGCGCGAGAGCTTGAGCAGTACGTGGGACTCAGCGAACAGCGAGGCCATCTCGGCGTGGCTCAGCCCGGCGAGGATCCGGTCGACGCCGGCGGGCGGCTCGCCCCGATGCGGCGAGACCCACGTGACGTGCGCGGGCTCGCGCATCGCGGCGACCGCGGCCAGCGCGTCGTCGACGCCCTTGTGGACATAGCCGCGCGCGCCCTCCAGGACGATGCGCAGCGGCGCGCCCGGCAGCGCGGGGGCGATCGACGCGGGCGAGGCGAAGAGCTCCTTCGGGATCCCGTTGCGGACGTAGAGCACGTGGTTGCCCGGCTGATAGTCCTCCAACAGCTCGGCGATCCAGCGCGCCTCGGTGATGAACCGCACGGGCAGGCCGGTGGTCATCGCCGCGGCGAGCTGCTCGGGCGCGCCGGTCGGGTAGGTCGAGTCCTCCAAGAGCTGGATGAAGTAGGCGTGGCGCGTGGCCCGTAGGCCGAAGAGCGCCGAGGTGGTCGCCCACCACGTCGCCAGCGCGATGTCCCAGTCGATCGCCTGGGCCTCGTCGAGCGTCAGCACCGGGACCTCAGCTCAGCGCGCGGTAGGCCCAGTCGGGGTGGGTCTGCGGTCGGGCGAGGACCAGCCGCGCGTCGATGCCGTGATGGCGGCGCAGCTGGGCGGCATGCTCGACGATGACGCCGACCCCGCCCGAGAGCTGGAGGTCCTGGAGCAGGAACGCGACGCGCACGAGTTGCCTATCGTAGGGATCGCGTGCGCCGCGACGGTCCTCCATATGCGCCCCCGGCCGCCGGGGCGCCCATCCGCGTCGCGTTCGTCGGCCATCCTTCGTACTACGCCCCGCACGTCCTCAGCCGGCCGGCGGGTGGGATCGCTCCCGCGCTGATCCCCTTCCGGGGCGCCGATGACGACGGCGACGCCCTGCGCGCCGCGCTCGTCGAGGCCGATCCGCACGCGATCGTCGCCTTCCGCCCCGAGGCGCTGCCGGCCGGCGTCATGGACGGCATCGACGCGCCCGTCCTCGGCGTCATCACCGAGCCGCTGCCGCGCGCCGATCGCAACCCGCACCCCAACTACGACTACAACCTGGCCGAGCTGCGCGCGATCGACCGCGGCAACGTCGACCGCGTGATCGTCACCGACGCCAACAGCTGGGACGCCGCGGCGCCGCTCGTGCCGCTGTGGCGGGCGATGCCGCTGCCGGTCGACGACCGCCTCTACCGGGCGCCGCGCCCGACGCGCCACCCACCGCGCACGATCTTCGTCGGCCACTCGACGCTCCACCGCGAAGAGTCCCTGATCGGTCTCAAACACGACTTCGACCTCCCGCACTACGCCCACGGGCTGATCGGGCCGGAACTCGACGAGGTGCTCGACGCCGCCGACGTCGCGCTCAACATCCACGGCGAGCGCTGGGTGCGCGCGTTCGAGAGCTTCGTGTTGGTGCACTTGGCCGCCGGGCACCTGGTCATCACCGAGGTGCTCGAGCCGCTCTACGGGCTGGAGCCCGGCCTGGACATCGTGCAGGTCGGCGATCGCCACGAGCTGGGGCTGCGCGTCCACCAGCTCCAGCAGGCCCCCGGCATCTATGACCGCGTGCGCATCCGCGGTCACCACAAGAGTCGCCAGTTCGCCGCGTCGCGGGTCTGGCCGCGCGTGATCGGCGACCTGCTCGCCGACGTGGCGGCCTTCGGCACCGAGCGCCGCGCCGCCCCCGCGCGCGCCCTCGCCTCCTAGGCCTCGCGCCGCCCGAGCGCCTCGGCCGCCAGCGCCCGGACGTCGACCTGGCGCTCGGGCGGGCGGATCGCGAAGCGCTCGGCGCCCTGGCAGATCACGACGTCGGCGCCGGCCGCCGCGGCGTAGTCCGGGTCCCAGCCGAACGGCACCCAGAGGAAGTGGACCTCGCGGAAGGTCTGGGCCAAAAACCACGCCAGGCCCTGGTAGTGCGTGGCCGCCAAGGCATAGGAGTCGCCGAAGATGACCGCGGTGCGGTGATCGGCCGCCCGCTCGTTGCGCAGCACCTGCCGCGTGCCCACGTGCGCGCCGACGGCGGCGATCTCCTCGCGGTTGCTCTCGCTCACCGTGGCGTCGCCGTAGTCGTTGGGCGCGGCCACGACCTCGACGATCGGCGGCGCGTAGCGCGATCCGAGATCGCCGCTGGTCACGTAGCGCTTGATCCGCTCGGGCGCCGGCGTGTGCTCGATCGTCACGCCCAGCGCCGTGCCGACCGCGCGCGCCAGCGCGGCGTTGCCCGCGTGGGTCAGGTGCGTGTCGGTCCGCAGGTAGGCGCCGCCGGGGACGGCCGCCAGCTCGGCCACGGGGTAGAGCAGGCCCAGCTCCGGCCGGGCGGCGAGCACCGCGGCGGGCGCCTGGGCCATGCGCGGCAGTGGGTCGGGGAACTCGGCGGCGATGACCCCGAGCTTGTCGGGGACGATCACCGCGGCGAAGGCGGCGCCGAGCTGCTCGGCCCCGCGGCGCCGCGCCTCCATCGCCTGCGCCCAGCGCTCGTCGAAGTCCTCGGGTAGGGCGAACGCGCCCCGGTACTGGTCGAGGATCGTGTTCGTGCCGCCGCCCAGGAAGACCCAGCCGTGTCGACCGGTCACCGCCACGCCGTCGGCCGACCACGTCCCGGGCGCGAAGCCGAACGGCTCGAGCGCCTCGCTGTGGACGTTGACGACGTTCGCCGGCTTGGGCGCCGGGGTCGTCGCGGCGGGCGCCTGGCCGGCGGCGTGCGCGATGGCCGCCGCCCTGGCCTGCCCCTCGTCGCTGGCGGCCACCGCGGCGAGGAGGTCGCGCAGGCTCGCGGCGTTGGCCTGCTGATGAGCGATCTCCTGCGGTGACGGTTGCCGACCCAGCACCGTCTCGTACACCAACACGACGTCCTGGGCGGTCACGGCCTGCGCCGGCGCCGGTCGCTCCGGCAACGGTCCGTGCGGTCCGCCCTCGGCGGATCGACGGGAGCGCGAGAACGCGGAAAACGCCATGTCCGGATCCTAGGGTCCGGGTGGCCGCGAGGGGTCGGCGCTCGGGGCCCGACGGCTACGATCGCCCGGTGAACGTCTGCACGATCGTCGCCAAGAACTACCTCGCCCACGCGAGGGTCCTGGCCCTGTCCCTGCGCGAGCAGCACCCGGACTCCGAGCTGACCGTGCTCGTTCTCGACGGCGTCGACGGCTACGTCGACCCGGCGCAGGAGCCCTACCGCCTGCTGGGGCCCCAGGACATCGACTGCGAGCCGTTCGAGCAGATGGTGTCGTCCTACAGCGTCATCGAGCTGTCGACGGCGGTCAAGCCGTGGCTGCTGCGCAAGCTGCTGACCGAGCAGGACCACGCCGTGTACCTCGATCCCGACATCCGGGTCGTCTCGCCGTTGGACGAGATCCGCGCGCTCGCGGTGCAGCACGGCATCGTCCTCACGCCGCACAACCTCACGCCGATCCCGCGCGACGGCCGCTACCCGTCGGAGGAGTCGATCCTCATCGCCGGCGCCTACAACCTCGGCTTCCTCGGCCTCGGCCGCTCCCGCGTGGCCGACGAGCTGCTGGACTGGTGGTCCGAGCGCCTGGAGACCGACTGCGTCGTCGACCCGCCCTCGGGCCGCTTCGTCGACCAGAAGTGGATCGACCTCGTCCCCGGCATCTGGCCCCAGACCCACCTGCTGCGCGATCCGGCCTACAACATCGCCTACTGGAACCTTCACGCCCGCACGCTGGAGATCAACGGCGACGTCGGTCACCCGACGATCGACGGCGCTCCGGTGCGCTTCCTGCACTTCAGCGGCTACAGCCCGGATCGGCCCGAGACGCTCTCCAAGCATCAGGACCGCATCGACTTCGCCGAGCGTCCCGACGTCAAGGCGGTGGCCGATCACTACGGCGCCGCGCTGCTGGAGCAGGGCTTCGAGGAGGTCTCGCGGTGGCCCTACGGCCTCGCGCGCCACGGCTCGCACAACGCGCCCGCGGCCGGCGCGGAGATCGACGGCCTCAACGTGGTCGGCTACCTCAACGCGGAGCTGGGCGTCGGCGAGGTCGCGCGCCAGGCCATCGGCGCGCTGGACGCCGCAGGCATCCCGGTGGTCCCGATCGGCGTCACCGCCGGCGTGGGTCGCGAGGAGCACGACTTCGAGCACCAGTCGCACTCGCGCGGGCCGTTTGCCACCAACTTGATCTGCGTCAACGCCGACATGTTGCCGACGATCGCCGGCCGGCTGGGGCCGGAGTTCTTCGAGGACCGTCGCACCGTCGGCTGGTGGTGGTGGGAGTCCGACGCGCTGCCCGAGCGCTGGCACGGCTCGTTCGAGCTGGTCGACGAGGTCTGGGCCGGCAGCCGCTTCGTCGCCGAGACGCTGGCCAAGGTCTCGCCCGTGCCCGTCGCCTACATCCCGACGCCCGTGACGATGCGCCCCGGCGTCGCGCCCGACCGGGCCGCCGTCGGCCTGCCGGACGGGTTCGTCTTCCTGTTCTCGTTCGACTTCAACAGCGTCGTCGCGCGCAAGAACCCCGCCGGCGTGATCGAGGCGTTCCGTCGCGCGTTCCCCGAGCCGCGCCCGGGCGTGTCGCTGGTCTTGAAGTCCATCAACGGCGACCGCCATCCGGAGGCGCTCGCGGCGTTGACCGAGGCGATCGGCGGGCGCGCCGACATCGAGCTGCGCGACGAGTTCCTCGACGCCGCGCTGCGCGACGTGCTCGTCGCCAGCTGCGACTGCTACGTCTCGCTGCACCGCTCCGAGGGCTTCGGCTTCACGCTCGCCGAGGCGATGCTGCTGGGCAAGCCGGTCGTGGGCGTCGCCTACTCGGGCACGGGCGACTACCTGTCAGACCACACCGGCTTCGTCGTCGATCACGAGCTGGTGCCGATCGGCCCGGACGCCGCCCCGTATCCGGCCGACGGCCGGTGGGCCGAGCCCGACCTCGACCACGCCGCGCAGCTTCTGGTTCAGGTCGTCGAGGATCCCGAGGAGGCCCGGGCCCGGGCCGAGCGCGGCCGTGCGTTCCTGCTCGCCCACCACTCGTCGGCCGCGGCGGGCCGCGCAATGGCCGAGCGGCTGGTCCGGCTCGCGTCCTCCGGCGACACCACCGCGCTCGATCCGCCCGCCTTCGCCGAGGCGCAGATCGCCCGCAGCGAGACGCTCGGGCTGATCGGCTCGCCGCCCGCGCCTGCGGTGTCGACCCCGGGGCGGCTCCTGGAGCGGCTGACGCGCAAGCTGCTGCGCCGGCCCGATCAGCGCCGGCGCGAGATCGACGAGGCGCTGTGGTGGTCGATCGAGAGCCAGGCGGCGGCGACGGGCGATGCCTTCGAGGCGCAGGCGCGGCGCCTCGCCCAGCTGGAGGCCCAGACGCACGCCACCCGCCTGGCCGACGGTCGTCGCGCCGGCGAGCTGCAGTCGCTGTCGACGACCCAGACCGCTCAGCGGCGCGAGCTGATCGACATCGCCAAGCATCTGCGCCACGTCGCCGACGAGGTGCTCCCCGCGGTCGACCTCGCACGCGCCGCGGCGGCCGAGCCCTACATGGAAGGCCGGCCGTTCACGCACTTCGAGGCGCAGGACGCCGGTCGCGTGATGGGCTTCTCCGGTGCCGGCAGCGACGTGGCGGGCGACGCCGGCTACCACGAGTTCGAGGACGTCTTCCGCGGCTCGGAGGCGCTGATCCGCGAGCGCCAGCAGCGCTACGTGCCGCTGCTGGCCGACCACGGCCCGGTGCTCGACGCCGGCTGCGGGCGCGGTGAGTTCCTGGACGTGCTGGCCGCGGCGCAGATCCCGGCCCGCGGCGTCGACCTCGAACCCGAGTTGGTGGCCTACTGCCAGGCCAAGGGGCATGAGGACGTCGTCGAGGGCGACGCGGTCGCCCACCTGGAGGGCGTCGCGGCGGGCTCGCTGGGGGCCGTCGTCTCGATGCAGGTCGTCGAGCACCTGCCCGAGGCCGACCTGCGTCGGCTGCTCGCGGCCGCCCATCAGGCGCTGCGTCCCGGCGGCCGCCTGGTCCTGGAGACCGTCAACCCGCATTCGGCGCGGGCGCTGAAGGCCTTCTGGGTCGACCTGACCCACCAGCACCCGATCTTCCCCGAGGTGCTGCTGCAGCTCTGTCGCCAGGCCGGCTTCGGCGAGGGCTACGCGTTCGCGCCCTACGGCGAGGGCGATTGGGATCGCGACCGCACGCAGGCCGGCGAGTACGCGGTCATCGCCACCCGCTGAGCGCTCAGGCGCGCGTGGGGCCGCTGTCGGGCCGGCGGGCGTGGACCGGCTCGTCGCCGGCGGCGAGGTGGAACATCCGTGTGCGCAGCAGGACGTAGGTCACCGGCGTGACCAGCAGCGCGGCGCAGACCACCGCGCCGAGGTTCGAGAGCCCGACCGCGACCAGCAGCGCGACGAGGCCCGCGGTCGCCGGGTACTGCACCGCGGCCATCGCGGCGTAGCGGCGCAACTGCTGGCCGAGCGTCAGCGCGAACGTGCCCTCGCCGGCGAAGACGAACACCCGCTGCAGGGTGAAGTGCGTGGTGATCGCCGCGAGGTAGGAGATCGCGACGGTCAGTTGGACCTCGACGCCCAGCGCCAGCAGCAGCGCGCCCGTCCCGAGGTTGACCACGGCGACGAAGCCGCCCGCGGTGACGAAGCGGGCGATGCGCTGCAGCGACGGCGGGAGGCGGCGGCGCACCTCAGGCGGGCTTGCGCAGGAACGTCAGGGATCGGATGCCGAACGGCAGGCTCACGCCGCGCGCCAGCAGCTTGCGCTCGACCTGCGTCGTGAACGCGCCCAGCCGCGAGGTGGTCGTGCGGTCGATGTCGCGCTCGACCAGCGCCTGGCGCTCGGCCGCCGAGGGCGCCTTGTGCTTGATCCGGTTGCGCTTCTTGACCGCCCAGAACGCCGGGTAGATGAGCGCCCCGATGTGGGTGTCGAGCAGGACCTCGAACCCGGCCGCCTTGCCGGCCAGCTCCCCGCGCGCGTAGCGGCGCTCGTGGCCCAGGAACGCGTCGTAGTAGTCATAGGAGCCGGGGCCGGCCGGGACGATGACGGCGGCCAGCCCGCCGGGCCGCAGCACGCGGTGCAGCTCGGCCAGCGCGCCGGCGTCGTCGGGCACGTGCTCGAGCAGGTTGGCGCTCAGCGCCACGTCGATGCTCGCGTCCTCGATCGGCAGGTCGCAGACGTCGGCCAGCAGGAGCTTGGCGTCGGGCACCAAGAGGTGCGCGCGGCGCAGGCCGCCGGCGATCAGGTCGACGCCGACCAGCGAGGCGCCGGGCAGCGCGCGACGCAGGTCCTCCAGCAGGTAGCCCGACGAGCAGCCGGCGTCCAGCACGACCTGCGGATCGGCGGGGCCGAACCTGCGCATGCCGTCCAGCAGCGACGTGCGCGTCCACACGTCGATGAAGTGGTCGCGCGAGGCCTCCTCGTGGAGCTCCTCCAGGGCGTCTGACCAGTTGACGTCCAGCGACTGGGCATAGGCGGTGAAGGCCGCCTCGGACGGCGGCGCGTCGATGGGCCGGGCTTTCAGCACAAGGCGCTCAGGCTATCCGCGCAAGGCCACGCCGAAGGCATGGTGTCCCTGCCGGTTGGCACGGGTCAGGACGGGTCGGGCGGCTCGCCGCGCCGTAGGCTGGCCGCATGGTCGTCCGAGACAGCGGCGCGGCGACGCGCACCTTCATCGCCGGCGGCGCCGGCTTCATCGGCAGCCACATGGTGCGACGTCTGCTCGCCGATCCCGCGCAGGACGTGGTGGTCTACGACAACCTCTCCTCGGGGACCAAGGCCTACCTCGACGACGTCCTGGACCACGAGCGCCTGACGTTCGTCACCGGCGACCTCCAGGACCTCGACGCGACCTGCGCCGCGATCGAGGGCTGCGGGCGGATGTTCCTCTTTGCGGCCAACCCCGACATCGCCAAGGCGGTCACCGAGCCCGCCATCGACTTCTGGCAGGGCACCTACCTGACCAACAACGCGATCGAGGCGGCCCGGATGGCCGGCGTGACCAAGATCGTGTACTCGTCGGGCTCGGGCGTCTACGGGGACCGCGGCGAGGAGGCCGTCCGCGAGGACGCGGGCGCCATGCACCCGGTCTCGACCTACGGCGCCAGCAAGCTCGCCTGCGAGGCCATGATGTCGGCCTACTCGCACATGTTCGGCCTCGACGTCGTGGTCTTTCGCTTCGCCAACGTCGTCGGCCCGCGCCAGACCCACGGCGTCACCTATGACTTCGTGCGCCGGCTGCGCGAGGACCCGACGCGCCTGACCATCCTCGGCGACGGCCAACAGAGCAAGTCCTACATCCACGTCTCGGACGTCGTCGACGCGATGCTCAAGATGGCCGACGCCGACGGCAAGCCGTTCGACGTGTTCAACGCCGGAACGCTGGACTACGTCACCGTGCAGGAGATCGCCGACCTCTGCTGCGAGCGCCTCGGCCTCTCCGACGTGGCCTACGAGTTCACCGGCGGCACGCGCGGCTGGAAGGGCGACGTCCCGGTCGTGCGCTTCAGCTCCGACAAGCTCCGCGCGCTGGGCTGGACCAACCGCTACAGCTCGCGCGAGGCGCTGATCGACTCGATCGACCACAACATCGCCGAGGCCGCGGCCGAGATCAACGTCGTGTCCTAGACGCGATCGCGCTCGGCCGCGAGGAAGCGCTCGGCCTCGGCCAGCGCGGCCGGCGTCCCGATCTCATAGAAGCGCTCGGTCGCCTCGTAGCCGGCCAGCTCGCCGCGGCGGGCGAGCGCCCGGTAGACGCCGGCCAGGTCGGCCTCGTCGGGGGCGGCGTCCAGCGCCGCGGGCGTCAGCACGCCGAGCCCGTAGTCGATCCAGCGCATCGCGGCGGTCGGCGCCGCCTTGTCATAGGCGATGACCCGGCCGTCCCGATAGACCGCGTTGCTGGCATCCCACCGGCCCTCGTTGCGCAGCACGGTCATCAGCGCCGGCCTCCCGGAGGCCGCATGGGCGCGGTCGACCGCGCCGTAGTCGATGCGCAGGTAGGTGTCGCCGTAGAGCACCAAGAAGCGATCGCCGAGCAGGTCGAGCGTCGCGCGGATCGCGCCCGCGGTGCCCGCCAGCTCGGGCGGGTCGTAGGCGTAGCGCAGCTCGATGCCGAAGCGCTCGGGGCCGAGCGCCGCCTCGATCCGCTCGCCGAGGTAGCCGACGCACAGCACCGCGCGCGTCGCGCCATGGTGCGCCAGCAGCCGCAACGGATGCAGCAGGAAGGGCTCGTCGGCGACCGGCAGGATCGGCTTGGGCGTGTCGGCCACCGCGGCGCCCAGGCGTGTCCCGAGACCGCCGGCGAGGATGCAGACGAGCGCCAACGGAAAGCGAGCCCCCTGGGCGAGGCTCTTCGCGGTCACGCGTCGAGCCCGTAGCGCTCGCGCACGTCGTCGGCGCCTTCGCGCGGCACGTGCGCCTCGATGCCGTAGGCGTCCTCGACGATGAACTTCGGCCGTCGCTTGACCTCGTCGTAGATGCGGCCCACGTACTCGCCCATGATCCCGAGCGAGAGCAGCTGGATGCCGCTGAACAGCGACACGATGATGACCAACGTCGGGTTGCCCAGCGGGAAGTGGACGCCGCCGATCTTGGCCACGAGATAGCCGATGGCCAGCAGGAACGCGATCGCCGAGAACAAGAAGCCGGTCAGCGAGATCAACTGCAACGGGTAGCGGCTGAACGACACGATGCCGTTGAGCCCGATGTACATCGACCCGATGAACTTGTTGTACTTGCTGTTGCCGGCCGCTCGCGCGTCACGGTCATAGAGGATGCTCGTCTGGCTGAAGCCGACCAGGGCGACCAGGCCCCGCAGGAAGCCGTGGGCCTCGTTGAGCGCGACGACGTGGTCGACGACGCGGCGGCTCATCAGCCGGAAGTCACCCGTGTTGGGCGGGATGTCGACCTCGGCGACCCGCTTGATGATGCGATAGCCGACCGCGGCGACGATCCGCTTGGGCAGCGTCTCGCCCTCGCGCGTGCGGCGCTGCGCGTAGACCACCTCGAAGCCCTCGCGCCAGCGCCCGATCATGTCCATGATCAACTCGGGCGGGTCCTGGAGGTCGACGTCGATGACGATGACCGCCTCGCCGGTCGAGGCGGCCAGCCCCGCGAGCGTCGCGGCCGGCTGGCCGAAGCGCCGCGAGAAGCGCAGCAGCTTGACGCGCTCGTCGCGCTCGCGCAGCTCGAGGATGATCGCCTCGGTGCGGTCGGTCGACGGGTCGAGCGCGAAGACGATCTCCCAGTCACAGCCGCTGCGATCGAGGACCGCGGCGGTGCGCTCGTAGAAGGTGGGAACCGTGTCCTGCTCGTTGTAGACCGGGACGACGATCGAGAGCGTGCTCATCCGACGCCCTCCCGGACCGGCCCATAGCCGTCGGCCGCGTAGGCGGCGTCGATCGTCTCCCACGCAAAGCGCGCGTCCTCCAGGCCGCCGAGCACCGGCGCGCCGGTGGCGATCGCGTCGCGGAAGTGGCGCCACTCCGCCGCCCAGGAACCGTCCTCGCCGGGGTAGTCGAGCACCTCGACGTCGGGCGGCCCGAGCTCGGGCCTCATCCGGTAGATCGTGAGCTTCTGCGGCCCGTAGGAGCGCACGAGGCCGTCGACGTGCAGCTTGGCCGTGCGGCAGTAGATCTCCAGCGAGAAGAGGTTCTTCCACTCGGTCCAGCGTGACGTGCAGCAGCGCCCACGGCGCGGTACGCGACCCGCGCTCGCCCAGGATCAGCGCCGCGTTGTCGTCGACCGTCGGTGTCCCAGAACTGCGTGCGCAGCAGCGCGCTGTGCAGCGGCAGCGGACCGAGCAGCCAGTGGGTGAGGTCGAGCAGGTGCATGCCCTGGTCGATGATCTCGCCGCCGCCGGAGCGCTGCACGTCGGCGCGCCACTCCTGGTCGTAGCCGATCCGCCCGCCGTGGCCGTAGCGGCCGCGGACGTGCAGGATGTCGCCGTGCACGCCCGAGCGCGCCTCGGTGATCGCGCGGTGCGATGCCGGGGTGGAAGCGGTGGTTGAAGCCGACCTTGACGCGCCGGTCGGCGGCCTGCGCGGCCTCGTCGATCGCGTCGATCTGGGCGGCCGAGAGGCCGGCGGGCTTCTCGACCAGGACGTGCGCGCCGGCTTGCAGCGCCGCGACGCTCAGCGGCGCGAGATGGTCGTGGGAGACCGCGACGACGACGATGTCGGGGCGCAGCGCCCAGAGCTCGTCGAGCGTCGCGCAGGCGGTGGCGTCGTAGGACCCGCGCCAACGCCGTCGCGGCGTCGGTCGCCACGTCGTAGCAGCCGACCAGCTCGTCGCCGTCCAGCGACTCGGCGCGCTTGTGGCCGATCAGGCCGCAGCCGACGATGGCGACGCGCGCGGACATCAGGCGTATTCGGTTCCGATCGCGCCCTGGAACTCGAAGTCGAAGGGCAGCTCGGCGGCGCCGGCCGCGGCCATCGCCTGGCGGGTGTTCTCGGGGTGCGGCGCGTAGACGAGCAGGAAGCCGCCGCCGCCCGCGCCGACCAGCTTGCCGCCGAGGGCGCCGGAGCGGCGGGCCAGCGTGTAGAGCGTGTCGATGCACTCGTCGGTCATCCCCGGGGAGCGCGTGCGCTTGTTCTCCCAGTGCTCGTGCATCAGCTCGGCGTAGCTCTCGAGGTCGCCGGATTCCAGCAGCGCGCGGCTGCGGACGCCCATCTCCTTGGTGCGGTGGAGGTTCTCGACCATCTCGGCGTCGCTGCTCTCGGTGCGCTTGACCTGGTCGGAGAGGATCGTGGAGGCCGAGCGCGCCTCGCCGGTGTAGAAGAGCAGCAGGTTGTGGCGCAGCTTGTGCAGCGTTGTCTCGTCGAGGTCGAGCGGCTCGACGTCGACGCGTGCCGTCGGCGTTGAAGGTGTAGGCGCAGATCCCGCCGTGGGCCGAGACGTACTGGTCCTGCTTGCCGACCGGCTCCTTGAGGACGTCGATCTCGATGCTCGCAGGCCGCCTCGGCCAGGTCGCCCGGGGTGATCGACCGGCGCTTGGCCATCGCCAGCGCCTTGATCAGGCAGACGGTGAACGCGCCGGAGGAGCCCATGCCGGTGCCGGCGGGGACGTCGGCGACCGACGCGATCTCCAGCGGGTTGCCCTGCCAGTGGCGCAGCAGGGTCTCGCGCAGGATCGGGTGCTTGATCTCGGCGATCGTGTCGACCTCCTCGGTGTCGGAGTACTTCATGCGGTACCGCTTCTGGAAGACGGTGTGCGTCAGCATGTAGACGTACTTGTCGATCGCGCCGCTGAGCAGGAAGCCGCCGTGCTCGCCGTAGTAGGAGGGCAGGTCGGTGCCGCCGCCGCCGAGCGAGATGCGCAGCGGGGCGCGGCTGAAGATGACGCTCACGAGGGTGTTGTCTCCTGGTCGAGGACGATCCCGGGCTCGGCCTCGAACCACTCCAGGGTGCGCGCGATGGCGTCCCGGATGTTCAGCGTCGGGGCCCAGCCCAGGGAACGGATCTTCTCGGTGTCGAGGTGGATCAAGCGGGGAGTCGCCGGCCCAGCCGCGGTCGCCGCCGGCCTGTGCTCGATCTGCGGCGTCACGCCCATCTGGGCGGTGATCGTCGCGATCGAGTCGTCGACGGTGACGTCTCGTCGGTGCCCAGGTTGTAGATGTGGGCGCCGGGATCGTCGGCGTGGTGGGCGGCGGCGCAGACGATCGCGTCCACGCAGTCCTGCACGTAGAGGTAGCTCTTGGTCTGACGCCCGTCGCCGAGGACGTGCAGCCGGCTCGGGTCGGCCTTCAGCGCGCGGTAGAAGTCGATGACGTGGCCGTGCGTGTAGCGCTCACCGAGCATCGAGACGAAGCGGAAGATCAGGCCGGTGAAGCCGAAGCCGTGGGCGTAGGCGCCGATCATCCCCTCGCCGGCGACCTTGGAGGCGGCGTAGAGCGAGGTCTGGATCGGGAACGGCCCGTCCTCGGGCGTCGGGAACACGTCGGGCTCGCCGTAGACCGAGCCCGTCGAGGAGAAGCAGATCCGCCGCGCGCCGGCGGCGCGCATCGCCTCCAGCACGTTGGCGGTCGCGATCGTGTTCTGCTCGAGGTCGCGCCGCGGATGCTCGAGGCCGTGACGCACGTCCGCGTTGGCCTGCAGGTGAAAGACCGTGTCGCAGCCCTCGACGGCCGCGCGCAGGACCGCCTCGTCGAGGACGTCGCCCTCGAACAGGTCGGCGCCGCGTTCGAGCGCGCCGAGAAGGAACTCGTGGCGGCCGGTGCGGAAGTCGTCGAGGATCGCGACCTCGACGCCGTCCTCCAGGAGACGGTCCGCCAGGGTGCTGCCGATGAACCCGGCACCGCCGGTGATGAGGGCGCGCTGCATGCCGCCGGCCAGGTGCTACAGGGAGAAGCCCGCGGCCGCTGCGTCGCGGTGGAACATCTGGACCGTCTCCAGCGAGAACTGGTCGAGGTCCTTGCCGAGCGTTCTTGACCTTGGGCAGCAGGTCGTGGGTCATCGTGATGATGTGGCAGCCGACCTGATCGGCCTGCACGAGGTTGAGGACCTCGCGCGGGCTGGCCCAGATCAGCTCGGAGCGCGGCGCGGCGGTCATGATGTCGACCGAGCGCTGCATGATCGGCACCGGGTCGATCGCCGGCGTCGGCGATCCGACCGGCGAAGACCGAGATGTAGCGACGGCGCGCCGTCGGCGACCGCGTGCGGTGATCAGCTCGACCTGCGCGGTGGTGAAGAGCGCGGTCACGTTGACCTGGACCGCCGCCTCCGACAGCTCGCGCACGAGCGGGGCCATCGACACGCCGCCGGTCGTCGTGATCGGGATCTTGACGTAGACGTTTCGGACCCCAGGCGGCGATGCTTAGTGGCCTGCCGGCGGATCTCGTCCTCGTCGTCGGCGAAGACCTCGAAGGAGATCGGCTTGTCGCGTGATCTGCTCCAGCAGCCGCTGAGCGAAGTCGGCGTAGTCGGTCAGGCCGGCCTTCCACATCAGCGTGGGGTTGGTCGTGAAGCCCGTGATGAGCGGGTCCGCGGCCAGGCGGAGGATGCCGTCGAGGTCGGCACCGTCCGCGAAGATCTTCGTCGAGATGCTGTCGAGCATTGCGTTGAACCTCGCTGACCTCTCAGTCGGGGGGACCTCCGCATCATGAACAGATGAAGGCGGCTGCGGGAGAAAGGTTGGGTGCCAATGCGGCAGGTGCCGGATGGCCGGTTCGGCGGTGCGCCGAGGCCGGGTGCGCGACCAAAGCGGTACGGCAGCCGGCGGCGATCCCGGCACCGATATCGGCGTCGCTGTCACCGACCATCCAGCTGGCGGGAAGGTCGACGGCGTGCGCCCGGGCCAGGTCCAGCAGCATCCCCGGCGCGGGCTTGCGACAGTCGCACGGATCGCCGCGCAGCTCCGGTACGGCCGCCGCCGGATGGTGCAGGCAATAGCGCCAGTCGTCGATCGTCACGCCGCCGGCGGCCAGCAGGGCCACGACGCGCTCGTGGACCTCGCCCAGCTGCTCACGCGTCGCCTTGCCCTTGGCCGCCGCGGGCTGGTTGGAGGCCACCAACAACAGGAAGCCGGCGTCGCGCAGCATCCGGCAGCCTTCCAGGGCGCCCTCGGCCAGCACGACGTCACCGGCCCGCAGCGGCGACTCGAAGCGTCCGTCGACGGGGTCGAGCGCCGGGTCGTTGAGCACGCCGTCGCGGTCCAGGAAGACCGCGCGCCGACCGCCGCTCAAGGCCGGCGGTAGGTCAGCCCGAGGCACAGGTTGAGGTGCACGCTGGGCACCTTCAGCGGCCACCACGAGCTGTGCTGACGCGTGAAGCGCGCGTCGAGCTCGCCGACGACCTCGGTCGGGACGTTGAAGTGCTCGCTCTTGATGTACCAGTCGTAGTCCATCTTGTAGCGCTTCTCGAACACGCGCTTGGAGGTGACGCGACGACCGAGCGCGTAGCCGAAGCCGCCCTCGCACGGGATGACGACCTCGAAGAGCCCGCCGGGCTTGAGCACGCGACGAACCTCGTCCAGGGCGGGCGGGAGGTTGTACAGGTGCTCGAGCACGTGGATGGCGATGACGCGATCGAAGGAGGCGTCGGGGACGTCCAGCCCCGCCACGACGTCGCCGACCAGCGTCGAGACGCCGGGGTGGGCCTGCGCGATGACCGCCGCCATCTCGTCGCGCAGCTCCAGGGCGACGTACTCCTCCTGCTCGGCGGCGTCCTCGAAGTCGAGGTGCTCACCGAGGCCCGCGCCGATCTCCAGCGTGCGGATGCCGGGCCGGGCGCTGCTCAGCGGATAGGTGTGGTTGAACTTCGCGACGGCGCCGTAGCGCTCGGAGTAGATCTCGTGGAAATACTTCATGTAGTCGTCGCGGATGCGTACCTGCTCGTCGGTGAGCTCCGGAAACGGCTTGGGCCAGCGGGTCGATGCGCTGCTCATGAGGCCCTCTCTGGGACGGGTGGGGAGTAGGCGGGACCGGCGACGATCTGCAGCAGCAGGGTGAAGCCGAACATCTCGACGCCGAGCAGCGCGAGGCCGACGCCGAGCACCGATTCGCGATGCAGCGCGATGCCCTCGCCTTGATGGGTGAGCCAGTCGACGACGAGCGGGATCTCGAGCAGGACGCCGATCAGGACCAAGATGAAGGAGACCAGGGCGCCGCGGTTGTAGGTCCAGCGCTCCAGCACCCGTCGGCGGAAGGCGGGCTCGAGGTTGCTGCGCACGCGCGCGACGGTGCCCAACTGCCAGGCGCTGAGGCCGACGGTCGCCAGCGCCATGCCCAGCAGCGAGGTCTGGATGCCGAGGCCGACCCCGGCCACGTCGTAGGGGCCGGCGATCGTGACCGAGAGCATCACCGCCAGCCCGAAGAGCAGCAGCAGGATGCCGGGCTGAGAGAGCAGGCGGTCGGGCGCGTAGAGGAACATGATCCGCAGGTTGTCCCAGCCCGCCTTCCACGGTGACAGCCAGCCGGAGCGCAGGTGGTGGCTCTGGCGCCCGTCGCGGTCCTTGAGGAAGTGGATCGGCACCTCGGCGGTGCGCAGGTCGAGCTTGGTCGCCTTGAGGATCATCTCCGAGGCGTACTCCCAGCCCTGGGAGGTGAGGTCGATGCGGCGCAGCGCGTCGATGTGCAGACCGCGCATGCCGCAGTGGATGTCGCTGAAGCGCGTGCCGTAGATGCGGTTGAAGATCCACGTCGTCGCCGGGGTGCCGAAGTGCTGGTGCAACGCGGGCATCGCGCCCGCCTCGATCGAGCCCTTGAAGCGGCTGCCCATGACGAACTCGTTGCCCGCCTGTAGCTCGGCGATGAACCCCGACAGGACCCGGAAGTCATAGGTCAGGTCGCAGTCGCCGAGGATCACGTACTGGCCGCGCAAATGCGGGATCGCGTCGATGTAGGCGCGCCCCAGGCCGCGCTTGGGAAAGCGCAGGACCCGTGCGCCGTGCTGTTCGGCGATCTCCGGCGACCGGTCGGTCGAGGAGTCCACGATGACGATCTCACCGGTGACGCCCGCCTCGGCGAGGCCCTGCCAACACCAGTCGACGAACTCCCCGATCGTGAGCTCCTCGTTGAGGCACGGCACGCAAATGGACACCAGCGGCGGTGGTTTACCCTCGCGCTGATGCTCGACTCCCGACGCGCGATCGCCCTGCGGCGTCATCCCACGGTGCAGCGGTTGGGGCGCTTCGCGTTGAGCGGCGTCGCCGTCCAGGGCGTCTACACCGCCCTGATGGCCGTCCTGCTGCTGGGGCTCGACCTGCCGCGGCAGCTCGCGCTGGCGATCTCCTACACCGGTGCGTTGATCGTGCACTTCACGCTGAACCGCCAGTTCGTCTTCGCCCCCAGCGATGGGTATGTGCATGGGCTGAGCTCTCATGGCAAGCGCTATGTCCTCGCCGCGATCGTGGTGTACGGGGTCACGGCCCTGGGGCTCGCCGTGCTGCCCGAGGCGTTGGGCGTGGCGCCGTTCGTGGCCTGGGCCCTGATGCTGGTGGTGATTGCTTCGCTCAACTTCGTGCTCCTCGGACGCTTCGTGTTCCGCTAGGGCGCGGGGGGCAGCGCGACGATGTGGACGTCGGCCAGGCGCGTCGTGGCGCCGACCGGCGCGAGCACCCGGAACTGGATCCGATTGAGGCCGCGGCGCAGCGAGATGGGGTAGATGGTCGGCCCGAGCGTCCCCGGGATCGTGAACGCGGTGTGGGTGTCGGGCATGCCGACCTCCACGGTGGTGCCCTTGGGTGGCGGCTGGGTCGGCGCGGCCGAGAGCTGCAGCCCGTACTTGCGGGCCGATCCGCTGGCGACCGTGAGCTGCACCGGGACGTTCCACAACGGGAACGTCACCGAGCCCACGCCCTGGTAGGGGTCGGTGTTGCTCTCCAGGCCGGTGGGCGCGTAGACGTCGACGGTCTTGGGCTCGCCCTCGATCGCCGAGACCAGGGTCGGGATCGGACCGGTGAGGTTCTGCAGGCGCGTGAAGGTCTTGGGCGAGGACGTCCGCAGGCCGTCGTAGTACCCCTTGATCCCGAACGCCGCTCCGCACGCCGCGCCCCAGGCGATCAGCAGCACGCCGCCGCCGGCCAGCAGTCGTCGGGGGAGACCGCTGAGCCGTGCGGCCCACCCGATCCAGCCGAGCGCCGCCACGATCAGCAGCACGGACGCGAAGTCGACCTCGTAGCGCATCGTCGCGCCCCAGATCGCGAAGGTGGCCATCGCGATGATCAGCAGGCCGACGGCGAGCAAGCCGAGGGCCACGCGGCGCGCCGTCCCGCGCAGGACCGCCGGCGCCACCAGGGCGAAGGCGACGAAGGGCGCGCTGGGCAGCAGACCGCTGACGAACTCGACGCCGTCGTACTCCACCGGCGCGGTGAACGGATAGGACGCGGGCGGCGGCGCCAGGTGGATGAACGGGAATCCCAGCGTCAGGTGTGGGCGTGAGAGCAGGTAGTACCACGTGCCCGGTGGCACATAGGCGAGCTTGTTGCCCTCACGCGTCGTCGGGTCATAGAGGGCGAGCTGGTACTTCTGGCCGAAGTCCATCGGGCTGCCGAACCGCAGGACGTTGTAGAGCAGCAGCAGGAAGCCGATGAGCGCGACCGGCCCGAGGAGGACGCCGACGACCTCCAGGCGCGCCCGCCGATGCGGCGTGCGGCGGTACAGGACCGCCGCGAGAACCACCAGGCCGAACGCCCACACGACCATCGTCGGCCGGGCGCCGACGGCGAGCCCGACGAACAGGCTCGCAGCGGCCAATCGGCCGGGTCGGACGCCGTCGCGCAGGCCGGTGATCACGAGGTAGAGCGCGATGAACGACAGGCAGAACCCGGCCACGATCGCGATCTCGTAGATCGCCACGCGCCGCAGGGTGAAGGGCAAGGCATTGCTGAACGCCAGCGCCACCGCCGCCGCTCCGAGCATCCAGCGCGGTGCGTCGGGCGCGAAGCGCTGGGCGAGCGCGCGCAGGCAGGCGATCGAGAAGCAGAAGCCGACGAAGGCGAACAGGAAGATCGCCGTCGTGTCGGGCAGATCGCCGAGCCCCAGCAGCCGCCACGGCATGTACAGCACCAACGCCGGCGTCGGTCCCCAATAGAGATAGAGCTTGTCGTGGTAGAGCGACAGGTCGTGGATCCCGAGGTCCACGTTCTGGTTGACCGACGGGTCATACGGGTTGGGGAGCGCGAGCACGTTGGCGTTGGGCGCCACGAGCAGGTGGAGATGGCCGGCGAGGAACCCGTCAGAAAGCAGGTTGTAGTAGTTCTGACCGACGCTCGCGGGGCCTGTGTAGGCGACGAGCGCGCTACGGTCGTGGCCGAAGGCGATCGGCGAGCCCGACGACCAGACCGTCCAGAGGTAGTAGGCCCCGACGAGCGCGCAGAAGGCGATCAGCGCCTTGTGCCGCAGGATCCACGTCGGCAGGGCGAGCAGGCGGGTCGGCCGAGCCATCGTGGTCGCGGTCATGGTCGCCTCAGGGGGTCGACGGCGCGCCCACGCCCTCGACTTCCTCCCACTTGCCCGGCTGCGCCTCGACGGCCGGGTGGGAGACGACGAGATGCCACAGGATCGCCTGGAAGCTCTCGACGTGCGGCGTGCGGCGCGCGGCCTCGCACTCGACGACGATCGCGACCTCGGCCGCCGTCGCGGCATGGCCGTCGGCCTTGCCGATGAACGCGTAGATCGGCGCGCCGACCTCGGTGGCCAGCTCCATCGCCTGCACGAGGTTCATGGAGATGTTGTGCTCGCGCGAGCCGCCGCCGACCGAGAACACGAGCATCGCGTCCTTCGCATCGAGCCGCGACGTTCGCAGCCACGCGCTGTAGCTCGTGTCCCAACCCTCATCGTTGACGCGTGCCGTGAGCTCAGAGACGTTGTCTGACGGCGTGTAGCTCTCGATGTGGGCGATCTTGCGGAAGTCGTTGACCGCGTGCGAGGCATGGCCGGCGCCGCCGCCGACGCCGATGATGAACAGGCGCCCGCCGCGCTCGCGCACGGCGGCGATCCCGGTGGCCATCCGCTCCATGTCCTCGCGCGAGATGCTCGCCGCGATCTCGGCGACCTCGTCCAGATACAGCGCGGCGTAGCTCATCGCTCGCAACGTATCCGAGATCTTCGGGCCTTCGGCCGCGTGTCCCTGCCAGCCGTCAGGGTGTGTGAATCTGCGGGCTCAGCCGGTGTAGTCGAACGGCAGCCCGGCGGCGATGTCGGCCAATGCCGGAGCGTCAAGGTCTCGTTGGGAGACCTGGAGCTCCTCGGCGGGCACCGGCCAGACGCACGCCGAGCGCGGGATCGTTGTAGGAGATCTCGCGCTCGGTCGCCGGGTCGTAGTAGGCGTCGAGCTTGTAGACGACGTCGGCGATCTCCGACACCACGCAGAAGCCGTGCGCGAAGCCGGGCGGGGCGTAGAGGACCCGCAGCGATCTCGTCGTCGAGGTCATAGCCCTCCCACGCGCCGTAGGTCGGCGAGCCGCGGCGCAGGTCGACGAGCACGTCGTGGATCTGGCCGCGCGCGCAGCGCACGAGCTTGCCCGCGCCGCGTCCGACGGTGAAGTGCAGGCCGCGGACCACGCCGCGCGTCGAGCGCGAGTGGTTGTCCTGGACCATCTCCTCCTGGATGCCCAAGGCCATCAGGTCGCTGCGGCGGTAGGTCTCCACGAAGAAGCCGCGGTCGTCGCCGAAGGCCTTTGGCTGCAGCAGCAGCGGGCCGTCCAGCCGAGTCTCGATCACGTCGAAGGGCACGGCCGGGAGCCTAGCGGTGCGCCCTGGCCGCGCGACGTATGGTGCTCGCACCATGTCCTCGTCGCCGCAGCGTGTCCGCTGCGCGCTCGGCCGCCCGGTCGACCGGTTCTACATCGAGCGCTTCCTGGGCCGGCACGCCGAGGACGTGCGCGGTCGGGTCCTCGAGGTGCTCGACGCCACCTACACGCGCCGCTTCGGCGGCGACGCGGTCCTCCGGTCAGACGTCCTGGACCTCGACCCCGACAACGCCGCCGCGACGATCCGCGCCGATCTGCAGAGCGGTGACGGCATCCCGCGCGCGACCTTCGACTGCATCATCCTCACGCAGACGATCTCCCGCCCGGCTGCTGGGCGATCGGCTGGGCAGCGAGAACGTCGCGGTGGGCGCCGAGGGCACGGTCGCCGCCTGCGCGGCGTTCTTGTACGGGATCCCGGCCGAGGAGGTCGACCCGGCGCAGCTCGACCCCCACGACCCCGACTACGAGATGGTGATCTGGGCCCGGGCGGTCAGGCCGGCCGGCTGAGCGCGCGGTGGGGCGGGCGCGGGCGCCCGCGCTCGGTGCCGAAGGCGCGCAGATCGGCGAACAGATCGCCGATCACCCGCGGCCAGACCTTGGAGGCCGCGAACTGGCGGCTCTTGTGGTGGCCGCGGATCCGGATGCGGTCGTGCATCTCGGGCATCTGCATCAGCTGGTGGACGCGCAGGCTCAACTCGTGGCGATCGCCGACCGCCAGCACGTCGAGGCCCGGCTCCAACCCGAAGAGCGGCTCGAGCACCTCGGTGATGACCAGCGCGCCGGAGGCCAGGTGCAGCAGCACGCGGTTCTCGAACGAGCGGACCCACTCCTCGCCGTGGATGTTGAGGGCGACGTCGGCGCTCCACAGCACGTCGCGCAGCTCGTCGCCCATCAGCGCGTGGGCGTAGTGCGGGAGGTCGAACTCGTGCTTGAGGCCGATCAGCGACCGCTCGCGGTGCATCGTCGAGTACCCGATGAAGATGATCCGCGGCGGCCGGCGCGATGGCCGCGGCGCGCGGTAGAGGCGGTCGTCGACGGGCAGCGGCATCGCGCGCCACAGCGGTACCAGCGCGGCCGCGGCGTCCCAGCCGAGCGGGTCGAAGGTGATCACCCGATCGACGTTGCCGCGGTCGATCCTGGCCAGCTCGGCCAAGTTGTAGGTCAGGTTGGGGTGGGGTGCGGCGGCGTCGTCGGTCGCGGTGGCGGTGCGCGGCAGCGGCTCGGTCAGGAAGCCGAGCACCGGCGCGGCGATCGCGTCCATCGTCTGCGGTGGCAGGATCTCGGGCCGGAAGACGACGACCGCGTGCGGGTCGAAGCGGCGCAGCGCGTCGAGCATCGGCGCGGTCTCGGCGCCGCCGCGGAAGTCGACGAAGATCGGCTGCAGGCCGCCGGCCGGCGCGCTCAGCGAGCACGCCTCGAAGTACGTGCGCTGCCCGACGAAGGCGACCCGCACGGGCGCGCCCGGCTGCGGCGTCGCGTAGGGCAGCTCGTGGGGCATGCCCGTCGTCCGGTCGCTCACCCGTGCGCTGCGGCGCCGCTGAGCTGCGTCGCGACCTCGCGGTGGGTCCCGAAGGCGTGCAGGTCGGCGAACAGATCGCGCATCAGCGCCGGCCAGACGCGCGAGGCGCGGACCAGCTCGGCCTTCTGGCGGCCGCGCACGCGGATGCGGTGAAACGCGTCCGGGAAGGCGCGCGCCTCGGTCGCCACCGCGAGCAGGTCCTCGGGATGGCCGACCTCGACGAAGTCGAACCCGGGCTCCAGCCCGTGCGTCGGACTCAGCGGCTCGGAGATCACGAGGTGGCCGGCGGCGAGATGCAACAGCACGCGGTTCTCGAAGCTCGGGTAGGGCTCGTTGTGGATGTTGAAGGTGATCTGATGGGCGTCCAGCAGCTCCTCGAGCTCCTCGACCTGGATGCCGAACGCAACGTGCAGGCAGTCGAAGCGATGCTTGACGTCGATCAGATAGCGCTCGCGGTGCACGGTCGAGCGGCCGACGAAGAGCATGCGCGGCGTGCCGTTGACGCGCTGGACAGGTCGATAGAGGCGGTCGGCGACCGGGATCGGCAGCGACCGCCAGACGTCCATGACCTCGTCGACGGTGGACACGATCAGCGGATCGAAGGAGACCAGGCGGTCGACGTTCGCGCGGTCGAGCCTCGCCATCGCGCGGCGCCGCTCTTCGAGATCCCAATGGAGCGCTCCACCTCCGCTCTCCCGGGAGATCGGCTCGGTCAGGAAGCCCAGGATCGGCACCGCGAGGTCGGCCAGCAGCCCGGCCGGGACCGTCTCGGGGCGAAAGACGACGACGGCGTGCGGCGCGAAGGCGGCCAGGCGCGCACGCAGCAGCGCGGGATCGCGGCCGTCGCGGTGATCGATGAACGCCGTTCGGATCCGGGCCGAGTCCTCGTCCAGCGCGCACGCGCGGAAGTAGGTCTGCTGGCCGACGAAGGCCAGGCGCAGCGGCGCGCCCTCGGGCGGTGCGGGATAGGGCGAGGTGGCGGGGCGGGCCATCGGCAGGCATACGTTACGCTGCGCGCGATGCCGACTTGGGAAGCCCGTGTGACTCGCGGGACCGCTC
Organism: uncultured Conexibacteraceae bacterium; assembly: GCA_963731005.1. GTDB lineage: Bacteria > Actinomycetota > Thermoleophilia > Solirubrobacterales > Solirubrobacteraceae > Baekduia. Next base: position 1,596,965 of record CAVSTZ010000002.1, read on the forward strand.
CGGCCGACCGGGTCGACGCCGAGCTCCGCTACGCCTACGTGGCACCGCTGTTGCGCGACGCGGCGCTGTGGGTCGACCTCGGGTGCGGGACCGGCGTCGCCGCCGGCGCCGCGCTGCGCGACGCATCCGTGAGCGCGCGTGCGTTGTTGGTCGACAACGAGCCCGACGCGCTGGCCGAGGCGCGCCGCGAGATCGGGGTGGAGGTCGTGGCCGCGGTGCAGGCCGACCTGTCGTCGGCCGCGGGGGCCGACGCGGTGCGCGCGGCCGTCGCCGAGGTCGGCGCCGACGGCCCGATCGTCGTCACCTGCCTGGACGTGCTGCACCAGCTCGCCGACTTCACCGCCGCCGTCGACCTGCTGCTCGGGCTGGGGGAGGCCGCGACGGTCGTCCTCAGCGTTCCCGACGATGCCGCCGGCGCGCTGGACGATCCGCATCGTCGCAGCGCCTGGTCGGCGGGCGCGGCCGAGGAGCTGCGGCGCCTGCTGCCCGCCGGCGCGGTCGCCGCCCGGCAGGTCCCGGTGCGCGCCGCGGCGATCGTGCCGGTCGGCGCCGAGGCCCAGAGCGCGCCGCTGGGCGGCGTCGCGATCGGGGCAGACCATGCTCCCGCGCATCATCTGCTCGCGTTCGGCGTCGGTGCCGATCGCCTCGTGCCGGTCGCGCTGGCCCGCGCGGCCGACCTCGACGCCGAGCGCGCCGATGCCCGCCGGCGCGAGAGCGACCTGGCCTACCTCGAGGCGCGCCTCGCGCAGCTCGAGGCGCCGGCCGCGTCGGGCTGAGGCCGGAGCGATCACCATGCGCGTCGCGTTCCTCGTTCCCGCGCTGGACCTCTTCGGCGGCGTCGGCGTCGTCGTCGGCCACGCCCGCCGGTTGCGCGAGCGCCACGGCGTCGATGCGGTCCTGGTGCTGACGCGCGCCGACCGCGCGACCAGCGAGCACGGCCACGAGGGCCTCGACGGTCTGCCGGTGCTGGAGCTCGACGGCGCGCGCGAGGAGCGCTTCGACGTGGCGGTCGCGACGTGGTGGGAGACGACGCTGCATCTCCACGACCTGACCGCCGACCGCTATGCCTACTTCGTGCAGTCGATGGAGGATCGCTTCTACGGGCCCGACACCGCCGAGCGCGCGGCGGCCGCGATGACGCATGCGCTGCCGGTCGCGATGATCACCGAGGCGCGCTGGATCGCCGATCAGCTCGAGGAGCTGCGCGGAGCGCGCAACGGGTTCTGCGTGCACTACGTTCGCAATGGCATCGACAAGTCGGTCTTCGCCGTGCCGGAGGGTGGCGTGGCGCCGACACCGCGCGTCGACGGTCCGCTGCAGGTGCTCGTGGAGGGCCGGCCGGGCGTGCCGTTCAAGGGCGTCGACGAGGCGCTGGCCGCGGCCGGCGCGATGCGCGAGCCCGCGCACGTGACGCTCGTCTGTGCCGACGGTGCGGCGGGCGACGGGTCGCCGCCCGCGGGCGCCGACGAGGTCGTCGGCCCGCTGGACGCGGTCGGCATGGCCAAGCTGTACGCGAAGACCGACGTGGTGCTGAAGCTCTCGCGCGTGGAAGGGATGGCCGGACCGCCGCTGGAGGGCTTTCACTGCGGCGCGACCTGCATCACCACGCCGGTGACCGGGCACGACGAGTACGTCGCCGACGGCCGCAACGCGCTGCTGACCAGCTGGGACGACGAGCGCGGCACCTCGCGGCTGCTCGACCTGCTGGCGCGCGATCGTCAGCTCCTGCACCTCCTGCGCGTCGGCGCGGTGCGCACCGCGCGCGTCGTGGCCGTCGACCGAGCAGTCGACGGCGATGCTCGCGCTCGCGCTGAGCCGGATCGTCGCGGCGCCGTCACCGGACCCGACGGGCGCGGCGGCGTCGATGGCCGCCGACATCCGGACGACGATGCAGCGCCACCAGGCCGCCGAGCGCGATCACGAGCGGTTGGAGGTCCGGATGCGCCGGATCGAGTCGCTGCTGTCCAAGGGGCCGTTGAAGATGATGCGCCGTGCCGTGTCGGGGCGCCGCTAGATGGGGCTCGGGATCAAGACCAAGTTGAAGCGGATGGCCAATGGGCCGTCGGTCAACGACGAGTACGTCGAGGCGCGGGTGCTGGGCGGCGCTGCTGCGCGCGCCGGCCGGCGCGACGCTGGCGCCGCCGGTCGACGGCGCCGCGCTGCACGTCGCGTTCGTCGTCCCGTTCTTCCAGCAGGGCAGCGGCGGGCACATGACGATCGCCAACCTCGTGCGCGCGCTGGAGCGCCGCGGGCACCGGTGCTCGCTGTGGATCGACGATCCGGGCGGGCGCTGCGGCGGCGGGGCCGCCGGCGCGGCGCGCGACCTGCGGGCGTGGTTCGGGCCGTTTGCGGCCGAGGTCGCCTACGGGCTGGAGGCGTTCGCGGGCGCCGACGTCGTCGGTGGCCACGGGCTGGCAGACGGTCGCCCGCGTGCGGACGCTGCCGGCGGCGGGGCGCGCCTATCTGGTGCAGGACCACGAGCCGGAGTTCTTCGGGACCAGCGTGCAGCGGGCGTGGGCGGAGGACAGCTACCGCCACGGCCTCTACCCGATCACCGCGGGCCAGTGGCTGGCCGACATGATGGGCGAGATGTACGGGTTGCCCGCCACGGCGTTCGACCTCGGCATCGACGGTGAGCGCTACCGGCCGTCGCCGGAGGTGGAGCGGCGCTCGAACGTGGTGGTCGCCTACGCGCGGTCGACGACGCCGCGGCGCGGCGTGCCCGTCGCGCTGGCCGCGCTGCGCGAGCTGCACGACCGCCGTCCGGAGGTCGAGGTCTGGCTCTTCGGCCACGGCGGCCCGCCCGGCGTCGACTTCCCCTATAAGAACTTGGGCGTGGTGCCCGAGCCTGAGCTGCCGGCGATCTACGCCGAGGCGACGGTCGGGCTGGTGCTGTCGATGACCAACTACTCGCTGGTCGCCCAGGAGATGCTGTCGCTGCGGGCTGGCCGTGCGTGGAGCTCGACGCGCCGAGCGTCGTCGCGGCCTTCGGCCGCGACGGCCCGGTGGACTTCGCGCCGCTGGACCCGATCGCGATCGCCGACGCGCTGGAGCGGCTGCTCGACCGACCCGGCGCTGCGCGCCGACCGCGCGACGCAGGGCGCCGCGCTGCGCGCCGAGCGCACGTGGGACCGCGCGGCGGCGCAGGTCGAGACGGGCCTGCGCGCCGCGATCGCCCACGCCCACCGCGACCGCGGGGCGGTCTAGCCGTGCCGGCGCTGCGACGCCGGCGGGCCGGGAGCGGAGCCGATGGCCAGGAGCGTGGCGTCGCGCCGGCGGTGCCGTGGGCGCTGGGGGAGCTGCTGCGGGTCGGGCCTGCGCCGCTGGTCGATCGCGCCGCTGGGCGATGGCGACCAGCTCGACGTCGCGCTCGTCCTCGGCCCGGGGCAGGTCGAGGCGCGTGAGGCGGGAGTGCCCGCGGAGGTGTTGCAGGCGCTGCAGGCCGAGGGCGTTGGTGTCCGGGTTGTCGCGGGTGATGCGGCGGAGGAGATCGCGGGGCCGGGCGGCGACGGCGATGCGATCGGCGACGCTGCAGCGGGCAGCGATGACCTCGCGCGCGCCGATGTCGTCCTCGCGGCAGGCTGGCCCGCGGCGCCCGCGGTGCTGCGCGCCGCCGGGGTCCGGGCACGGGCGGTGCTGGCCACGAGCGCGCCCGCGCCGCTGGCCGAGCTGGGGTGGACCGCCGGCATCGAGGTCCTCGGCCCTGCGTGGCTGGGCGGCGCGCTGCCCGGCGGCGCCGACGCCGCCTACACGCCGCTGCCCGTCCACCGTCGCGAAGACCTCGTGCTGGTCCACGGCGACGAGCCGTTCGGCCTGCTCGCCGCGGCCGAACTGCGGCGCCGGCGCGACGACCTGACCTTCGCGGTCAGCGGCGTGCGCCAGGACCTCGAGCTGCCGTTTCCGTTCCTCGGCGTCGAGCCCGGCGCCACGGCGCTCGCGCACGCCTTCGCCTCGGCGACCGTCGCGCTCGCGCCGCCGGTCCGCGGCTGGCGACCGGCCGCGGTGGCGATGCTGGTCTGCGGCCAGGCGATCGTCGCGCCCGACGACACGTCGACCCGTGCCGCCCTCGGCGCGACCGCCGCGTTCACCGACGGCCCCCTCGCCGCCGCCGACGCCGTCGAGGCGCTCCTCGACGATCTCGGTCTGCGTGCGCAGCGCGCCCGGGCCGGCTTCGCCCACATCGCCTCCGGCTGGTCGGCGACCGCCGCCGCGCTGGCCACCGCGCTTCGAGCGCTCCTGTGACCGCGAGCCTCCCCGCACGCATCGAGGGACGACCGATGGGCGCATATGGACCATCAGTCGTCCCTCGATGGTGTTGGGCGGTGGGAGCGTGAGGGTCTGCGTTGTTGTCGTGGTCGCTCCGGGTGCGGACGGCACGTCGGCGGTCGCGGCGCTGCGCGATGCCGGCGTCGAGGATGTGGTGACCGTGGCGCTGGAGCGGCCGGGAGCGTGGGCGGCGGCGCGCAACCGTGCGCTCGACCTGGCGGCGACGAGCGACATCATGGCGTTGGTCGACCATGATGTACGGGTCGATCCGGGCTGGGGTGTGGCGGTGCGCGAGGCGTTCGCCGACGCGCGCGTCGGCGCGGCGGGTGGCCCGCTGCGCGCGGCCGGTACCCCCGCATGGCTGGACGGCGAGGGTCACGCCGAGGTGCTCGGCCTGCACGACGGCGATCCGCAGCGGTCCGGGCCGTTTCCCGGCGGCAACGTCGCCTTCCGCGTCGCTGCGCTGCGCGGCGTCGGCGGCTTCTTCCCCGCGCGCGGCCATGCGGCTGCTCGCGACACCGTCGGCGAGGACCGTCGTGCGCAGCGCGAGCTCGCCGACGCGGGGTGGACGATCGCCGCCGCGCCCGCGATGTCGGCCGCACGTGACCTGTCGGCGCTGCGTCCCGCCGAACTGCTGCGCCGCCGCGCCCAGACCGGCGCCCGCGCCGCGACGCTGGGCGCCACCGGCCGCCAGACGGGCGCCGCGTTGGCGACTCGCGCCGCGGCCTCGGCGGCGGCCAATGTTTTGCGCGGCCATCGCGACGCCGCGATCGACCGCGCCGCCTGGGCGGCCGCCGGCGCCGGCGCGGTCCTCGGTCCGGCGCTCGCCCACGCCGGCCTGCAGCCCGACCGCCCCTCGACCACCCTGCGCGCCGACGTCCCGCCGCCCGCGCCACACCCGTTGCGGCGCGGGCGCCTCAGCGGCGTCGACGGTCGGTCCCCGGCGCGCCGCCCGCCGCGCAAGCGACGCGGTGCTACGCCGCCCGAGGGGCTGCACGGCGCGATCCTGCTCTACCACCGCGTCGCCGACATCGGTCCCGACCCGCTCGGCCTCGCCGTCACGCCCGAGCACTTCGCCCAGCAGCTCGCAGCCCTCGCCGCCGGCTGGACGCCCGCGCCGCTGGAGGCGGTCATCGCCGGCGAGGCCGGCCCGTACGCGGTCGCCATCACCTTCGACGACGGCTACCACGACAACTTGGTCAACGCGCGGCCGGCGCTGGCGGCAGCCGGCATCCCCGCCACGCTCTTTGCCTCCACCAGCCACATCGCGACCGGCGTCGGCTACTGGTGGGACGGCGTCGAGGCGGCGCTCGTCGACGCCGACGCGTGGCGGCGACGTCCTCACCCTCGACCTTCCCGAGGGCGCGCGCGCCTGGGCGCCGCGCACCCAGGGCGAGCGCGCCGCCGTTCGCGCCCACGTCCACGCGGCGCTGCGCACCCGCGACCGCTCCACGATCGCCGGCGCGGTCGCCCAGCTGCGCACCTGGGCGGGGAGCCCGGCCACCGCGCCACCGGACCGCGACCGGCCGCTGACGCCCGACGAGCTCGTCACGCTGGCCACCGCCGGACCCTTCACCGTCCAGGCCCACGGTCGCACCCACCTCAGCCTCGCCCACGCACCCGCGCCGGTCCGGGCCGGCGAGCTGACCGGCAGTGCCGACGATCTCGCGTCCTGGCTCGGCGACGCCCGGCGCCCGACGATCTTCTCCTACCCCTTCGGCGTGCCGGGCGTCGACGTCGACGCAGGCGACCAAGGACGCCGTCCGCGCCGCCGGCTACGCCCACGCCGTGATCAACGCCCCCGGCCTCGTCGCTGCCGACGACCGACCCCTTTGCCGTGCCGCGCCTGGCCGTCCCGGACGTCGGCGGCGAGGCCTTCGGGCAGTGGCTGCGCGCCGCCCTTCCCGGCCGCTGCTGACCGGCGGCCCCGCCGTGACGTCCGACTTGTCATCCTGTCGGGCGCATGTCCCGTCTGGATCGCCTGCGCGCGCGGTGGCCCGTCTCGCCCCGTGTGCACGCCTACGCCGCCTGGTCGGCGCTGGTGCTGTTCACCCTGATCGTCATCTCCGGCGCCGCGGTGCGGCTGACCGGCTCCGGCCTGGGCTGCCCCGAGTGGCCGCGCTGCAACGGCACGTCGGTGACGCCGTCCAACGGCCACGCCTACATCGAGTTCAGCAACCGGATGATCACGACGCCGGTCTCGATCGCCGCGCTGCTCTGCCTCGCCTTCGCGCTGCTGCGTCGGCCCTATCGCCGCGACTTCACCGTCCTCGGCGCGCTGCTGGTCGCGGGCGTCCTGGTGCAGGCCGTGCTCGGTGGGATCACGGTGTTGACGGGCCTCAATCCCGTGACGGTGATGAGCCACTTCCTGCTCTCGATGGCGACGCTGGTCGTGGCGATGACGCTCGTCTGGCGCATGTTCGCGAGCGCGGCGGCAAGCGCCGAGACCCCGGTCCACGACGCGTTGCTGGTCGGGCTCACCCGCGCGCTGACCGTCGCGGGCGGCGTGGTCGTCGTGGTCGGGACCGCGGTCACCGCTTCGGGCCCCTACGCCGGCGGCGAGGGCACCGACGACACCGTCTCGCGGCTGGGCATCTTCGGCGATGACACCTTCAAGACGGTGATCATGGTCCACGCCCGCGTGGCCGCCGTCTTCGGCGTTGCCGCCGTCGCGCTGTGGATCTTCGCCCGCATTCGCGGCGCCCGCGACCTCTTCGCGCCGCTCACCGCGGTCTGCGTCGCCGTCGCGGTCACCGGCATCATCGGCACCCTGCAGTACCACGTGCTCGACTACCCGGCCTGGACCGTCTGGCTCCACGTCGCCTCGGTCTGTCTGACCTGGAACGCGCTGATCTGGTCCTTCCTGGCCGCCGGCCGCAGCGAGCGCGTCACCGCCCAGGCCGAACCACCACCACTCCCTCGCGAGCCGGCGACCGTCAGCCCAGCCGCTCGGCGCCCACGACCAGCAGCGCGATGAGCGCCGCGGCGATGCCCATGGCGCCCGGGCCCACCAGGCGCGCCCAGCGGCGTCGACGGCGTGACCAACCGCGGCCGTGTCCGCGACGGCTGGCAGTGCTGGCGTAGATCGGTAGCGACCGTTCCATGACCCTCCTCCAAGGCGGCATGCCACGCTCGTTGGCCCCGTGGGTCAACGACGTGCGCGCGAGCATGCCGCACGTTCCGGACGAATCCTTGAAGCGGGCCCGGGCCTCAGGCCGCGCGAGCGTCCGGCGCGCCGCCCACGACAGCCGTCGGCGGCGCGTCCTGCGCCGTGCCCGACAGCACCAGGACCGCGACGTCGTCGCGCTGCTCGCCGAACTCCTGCAGCGCCGCGTCGATCCCGCCGGCGATCGTCTCGGCGTCGGTCGGACCGATCGCGCGCAGCAGCGCCTCCAGGCGCTCGGTGCCGAAGCGGCCCGTCGGGCCCGCGCGTGTCGGTGACGCCGTCGGTGTAGAGGACCAGCGCGTCGCCGACGCCCAGCGCGACGTCGGCGACCGTCCAGCGGCCCTCCGCGAACGCGCCGAGCAGCGTGCCCGGCCGGCCGACCGGCCGCACGCTGCCGTCGGCGGCGACCAGCAGCGGCGACGGATGGCCGGCGCAGACGACCTGCAGGCCCACGCCCGTCGCGCCATCGGCCGGCGGCCGCACGTCGACGCAGACCGCGGTGCAGATCTGCCGTCGCTCGGGGTCGGAGCCGAGCGTCGCGTTCAGCCGCCGCAGCATCGCGGTCGGGTCGTCCTCGTACTGGGCCGCGGTGCGCATCGTGTAGCGCGCCAGCGACGTGATCGCCGCCGCGCCCGGGCCCTTGCCGGTGACGTCGCCCATCATCACCATCCAGCGCTCGCGCGCCTCGAAGAGGTCGTAGAAGTCGCCGCCGACCTCGGTCGCCGTCCCCGCCGCCCGGAAGCGCGCGGCGATCGCCAGGCCCGGGATCACCGGCAGGCGCGGCGGCAGCAGCGACCGCTGCAGCGTCGTGGCGATGTGCGTGCGGATCGCGTGCACGCGCGCGTGGTCGACCGCGATCGCCGCGCGCCGCGCCAGCTCCTCGGCCAGCTCGAGGTCGGCGCGCGCCGAGCTTGCCGCCCGCTCTCGGACGTCGTCGCGAGCTGCATCGTCCCGATCACGCGGTCGCCGACGACCATCGGGACGATCAGCATCGAGCGCGTGTCGATGATCCGCATCAGCTCGGCGTGGCGCGGCGACTGGGCGTAGCGGACCACGTCCTCGGGATCGACGTCGGCCCAGACGATCGACCTCCCGGTGCGCATGACCTCGGCCGGCCCGCGGTCGTCGGCCTCGGCGCCGGCGGGAAGTCGCGGCGCCACTCGTGCAGCAGCTCGACGCGCTCCAGGTCGCGATGGCGCGACCGCCATCTGCACCAGCGCGCCGCGCTCGTCGCGCAGGTCGATCGCGCGCCCAGTCGGCCAGCTCCGGGACGACAGCCCACGCGGCCTTGTCGATCGTCGCGTCGACGTCCAGCGAGGAGGACAGGAGCTTGCTGGCGTTGGACAGCAGCCGCTCGCGCACCTCCTGGCGCTTGACCGCGGTGACGTCCTCGCCGACCCAGACGACGAAGTCGATCGCGCCGTCGCTCGTCGTGGACCGGCGACGGCGCGGGTGAGCAGCCAGCGATCGTGGCCGGTCTCGCGGTCGATCGCGTGGTGCAGACGCGGCGCCCGGCGTCTCGCCGGCCAGCGCGCGCACGACCAGGAGATCCTGCTCGGCGATCGGCTCGACCGTGCTCGTCGAGCACCGTCCAGCGATCCAGCAGCGCGGCGCTGCCCAGGGCGATCAGCGCCTCGACGTCCTCGACACCGGCGAACTCGGCGGCCGCGCCGTTGGCGAAGCGCAGGCTGCCGTCGGGGGCGATCGCCGCGACCGCCTCGCCGAGGTTCTCGACGATCGCCTCCAGGCGGCTCTCGGCGCGGCGCAGGTCGTCGAACAGCCGGGCGTTGTCGAGGGCCAGCGCGGCACGCGGCGCCGAGGTCGCGTCCGAGCTGGACCTCGTCGTCGGTGAACGGCTCGCGACCGCCGCCGCGGATGAACGACAGCGTGCCGAAGGTCGCGCCCGCGGCCGATCAGCGGCAGCACCAGCGCCGACCGGTAGTCGGACCCGAGGACGTGGGCGACGTGCTCGGCGTTGTCGGCGTAGCCGTGGACCGCGTCGGGCAGGTCCTGCAGCAGCACCGGCTCGCGCGTTGCGCAGCGCCGACGGCGACCGGATGGTCGCTGGCGGGATCCAGCGGATGCTCCTCGCGCAGCCGTGCGCAGATCGTCGGCGACGGCCGGATCGACGGCGGCGGTGACCGCGCCGCGCAGCGAGCCGTCGCGCTGCAGCAGGTCGAGGACGGCGACGTCGCCGAGTTGGGGCACGAACAGCTCGGTGAGGCGCTCGACCATCACCCGTGGCTCGAGCATCGACTCCAGCAGCTCGCTCACGCCGGCCACGAGGTCGGCCCGGCGGCGCGCGGTCCGCTCGGCGTCACGCTCGGCGACGAGCGCCTGGGCCGTGTGCGCCAGCGTCCGCTGAGCGCGGATCAGCGCGAAGGCGACGCCCGCCAGCAGCGTGACCGCGATGATCGTCAGCGCGGTGCCGCCGGTGACGAGGTCGGCGACCACGACGGCCAGCAGACCGCAGGATGGCGATCGGCAGCGCCCGCGAGCCGGGGTCCTCCGGAGCCTCCCGGATCGGTGGATCGCCTGGTGGCACTGCGGCCGATGCTATGCGCGTGGCGCCGGGTTCGCCATCGACGGCCCGGCGCGCACGCGCTTTTGCACCGCTCTTCGGACTCAGCTCGCCAGCGACTCGGCCGCCTTGGGGGCCGGCTCGAGCGCCAGCTCCAGCACCTCGGCGACGGTCATCACCGGGTGGAACGTCATCGCCTCGCGGACGTCGGCGGGGACGTCGTCGAGGTCGCCGCGGTTGCGCTCGGGGATGATCACGTCGGTCAGCCCCGCCGCGTGGGCGGCCAGCACCTTCTGCTTGAGCCCGCCGATCGGCAGCACGCGGCCCTGCAGCGTGACCTCGCCGGTCATGCCGACCGTGTGCTTGACCGGGCGGCCGGTCAGCAGCGACGCCAGCGCCGTCGTCATCGTGATGCCGGCGCTCGGCCCGTCCTTGGGGATCGCGCCCGCGGGCACGTGCACGTGGAACTCACGCTGCTCGAAGGTGTCGGGGTCGATCCCGAGCTCCTCGGCGTGGGCACGCACGTAGGTCAGCGCGATCCGCGCGGACTCCTTCATCACGTCGCCCAGCTGTCCGGTCAGCTGCAGGCCGGGCTTGGACGACTTGGTGGCGTTGGCCTCGATGAACAGCACGTCGCCGCCGGTGCCGGTGACGCTCAGGCCCGTCGCCACGCCGGGGACGGCGGTGCGCTGCGGCGGCCTCGTGGAACACCTTCTGGCGCCCGAGGGCGTCGCGGACGGCGTCGAGGTCGACGTCGACCGGCGCGATCGACTCGTCGCGTCGCGATCCGCGTCGCGGTCTTGCGCAGCACCTTGCCGAGCTCGCGCTCGAGCTGGCGGACGCCGGCCTCGCGCGTGTACTCGCGAGACGATCGTGCGCAGGATCCCGTCCTCGACGGTCACCTCGTCCTCGCGCAGGCCGTTGCGCTCGCGCTGGCGCGGGAACAGGTAGTCGCGGCCGATGGCGACCTTCTCGTCGACGGTGTAGCCGTCGAAGCGGATGACCTCCATGCGGTCCAGCAGCGGGCCGGGGATCGTCTCGGCCTGGTTGGCCGTGGCGATGAAGACGACCTCGGAGAGGTCGAGCTCGACGTCGAGGTAGTGGTCGCGGAACGTCGAGTTCTGCGCCGGGTCCAGGACCTCCAGCAGCGCCGCCGACGGGTCGCCGCGCCAGTCGGCGCCGACCTTGTCGACCTCGTCGAGCAGGATCACCGGGTTCATCGTCCCGGCGTCGCGCAGCGCCCGCACCAGGCGGCCCGGGAGCGCGCCGATGTAGGTGCGGCGGTGGCCGCGGATCTCGGCCTCGTCGCGGACGCCGCCGAGCGACATGCGCACGAACTCGCGGCCCATGGCGCGGGCGATCGACTCGCCGATCGAGGTCTTGCCGGTGCCGGGCGGGCCGATCAGGGTCAGGATCGCGCCGCTGCGCTTGTCGGCGCTGATGCCGCGCTCCTCGCGCAGCTTCTTGACCGCGACGTACTCGACGATGCGGTCCTTGACGTCGTCCAGGCCGGCGTGGTCGGCGTCGAGCACCTCGCGGGTGTGGGACGGGTCGAGCTGGTCCTCGGAGCGCTCGCTCCACGGCACCGACGACGAGCCAGTCCAGGTAGGTCCGGATCGTCTGCGCCTCGCCCGACTGCTCGCCGGAGCGCTCCAGGCGGGCGAGCTCGCGCTCGGCCTGCTCGCGCACCTCGTCGGGCATGCCGGCCTCGTCGATCTTGGTGCGGTAGTCCTCGCCGACGGTCGCGTCGTCCTCGCCGAGCTCGCGGCGGATCGACTCCATCTGCTTGCGCAGGACGTACTCGCGCTGCTGCTTGGCCGCGCCGGACTCGACGTCCTCGCGGATCTTGCGGCGCACCTGCAGCTCGGCCAGGCGCTCGCGCTGGCGCGTCAGGGCCAGCTCGAGGCGCTCGGTCACGTCGACGCGTCTCCAGCAGCTCGACCTTCTGCTCGAAGGTCAGGTCCGGGGCGTAGCCGGAGGTGTCGGCCAGCGCGCCGGGCTCGGTGATCGCGCGGACCCAGGAGGCGATCGCGGCCGTCGTCGCCGCGCAGCTCGAGGATCTCCTCGACGGTGGCGCGGTACTCGCGCTCGAGGTCGCGCGTGCGGCCGTCGACGGGCACCTCGTCGACGCGCTCCTCGACCTCGACGCGCAGGCGCCCGGCGTGGTCGGTGTGCGCGGCGCCGGCGACGCCGCGCGAGACGCCCTCGAGCATCGCGCCGCGGCCGCCGCCGGGGAGGCGGACGCGCTGGGTGACCGTGGCGATCGTGCCGACGGAGGCGTACTCGCCCTCGTGGCGCGGGACGAGCAGGACGCGATCCTCGTCGCCGGTGTCGACCGGCAGGGTGACGTCCATCGTCGGGAAGACGACGGTGTCGTCGAGCGGGATGAGGAGGAGAGAGGTCATTGGGCGCTGAGATCCTTTGGTCCGCGAGTCGTTGCTTCTGCAACGGTCTCGATGATCTTAGCGCGTCGGACTGAGATGTCCTCACGGTGTTGCCGTCATGGCATGGGCACCACTGATCTGTAGCCTCGTGACAATGGACGAGCCGCTTCCATCGGCGCTCGGCGACGCGCTGCGTCCGGTGCTCCCCGGTCTGGCCGAGGAGATGATCGGCGCGATCGGGCGCGAGGTGCCCGAGTACGCGCGACCGCTGGAAGGGCCGTTCGGGCGTGGGTTGCGCACGGGGGTCGAGCAGGCGCTGGGGCGCTTCGTCGAGGCGCTCGTCGACCCGACCGCCGACGAGGATCCGGCCTTTCGCGCCGTCTACCTCGCCCTCGGCCGCGGCGAGATGCGCGCCGGCCGCTCGCTGGACGCGCTGCTCAGCGCCTACCGGCTCGGTGCGCGGATCGCCTGGGAGCGCTGCGTCGCCGTCGGCCAGGCCGCGGGCTTCGACCCCGAGACGCTCTACCGGCTGGCGACCGCGATCTTCTCCTACATCGACCGGATCTCGGCCGAGTCGGTCGAGGGCTACGCCGCCGAGCAGTCGGCCACGCTGGCCGAGCGTCAGCGGCGCCGGCGCGCGCTCGTGCGGCTGCTGGCGCGCGACGACGCCGGCGGCGAGGAGGTCCGCGATCTCGCCCAGCTCGCCGTCTGGCCGCGGCCCGCGACCGTCGCCGGCCTCGTCGTCGGCACGCCCGACGCCGACCGCCTCGCCTCGCGCCTGGGCGGCGAGACGATCGCCGCCGCCGAGCATGAGCTGACGCTGGCCTTCGTCCCGGACCCCGGCGCGCCGGGCCGCCATGCCGAGCTCACGCGCCACGCTGGGCGGCATCCCCGCGGCGCTCGGCCCGACCGTGGCGCTGGAGCGCGCCGCCGGCTCGCTGGCCCGCGCGCAGGCGGCCTTCGCCCTGCAGGAGCGCGACCTCCTGCCGCTCGCCAGCCCGCTGCTCAGCGACGAGCATCTCCCGGAGCTGCTGCTGCACGGCGACGGCGCGCTGGCCGCCGACCTCGCCGCTCGCGCCCTCGCCCCGCTGGACGACCTCCGCACGGGTGCGCGCGACAAGCTCGTCGAGACGCTGCGCGCGTGGCTCGACGAGCCCGGCCAGGTCTCGCGCGTCGCCGAGCGCCTGCGGGTCCATCCGCAGACCGTCCGCTACCGGATGGCCCAGTTGCGCGAGCTGTTCGGCGAGCGCCTCGACGATCCCGACGCGCGCTTCGAGCTCGCGCTGGCGCTGCGCGCCTCGGCGCCCGCGATCAGCCCGACGACGTGACGTGCGCGGCGGCGCGGCGCGCCGCCACCTCGACGACGAAGGTCGTCGCGTCGCCGCGCGTCACCACGCCGATCCCGATGTCGCGGTAGCGCGCGCTGGTCAGCAGCCGGCGCGTGCTCGCGCTCGCCAGCCAGTTCTTGACCCGCCGCGCCGGCGTCGTCAGCGACCCGCGGGAGCGCCCGAGCGCCTCGGCCGCCGAGAACGGGCCGCCGCGCGGGTAGCCGGTGGAGGCGATCCGGTCCAGCGGCGTCGTCTGACCGTGGCCGGCGTGCGTCAGCGGCTTGGCCGGATCGAGCGCGCGGGCGAAGCGCTGGGCGGCGCGACCGAGGCGGAGGTCGGTGCGCAACGGCGGCGCGTCGGCACGCGCGTCGTTGAGCAGGCAGCTGATCGCGGTGCGCGTCTGGGCGATCGTGAGCGTCGCGGCCGCCTGATCGGCCCCGGGACAGAGGGGCGTGTCGGCCGCCGAGGCGGTGGCGCTGCCGGCGGCGAGGGACGCGAGGACGACCGCGATGAGGGTTGACCCGCGCACGCGACCGGATTCTGGCATGGCTCTCACGACAAGAGCCTTACCGTTGGGGCAGGTTGCTTAACCTTGGAGCGGTCCGTCGAGGCGCGCGCGGAGCATCGCGATCTCGGTCACCACGGCGCCCATGTAGGCCGACCGGTAAGTGGCGATCTCGTCCTCGAGGTCGGCCATGTACGCGCGATCGTGGTCCAGTCCCGCCTCGTGCGCGAGCACCCGCTCCTCACCCAGGAGCAGCAGATGGTGGCGGACTTCGGTGGCGTACATGGAGGGGATCTGGGCGGGCATGTCAGTGCGGTTCGGAGGTGTACCCCACAAACGGGCTTCTGCACGTGGGGTTACGTTCATCCAACCGAAACAGATGTCTCACTTCGTGGGGGCGGGCCGGTGTCCTGCGCTGTGGTTATCCGTACATCCGCACGGGCGGACCGACGTAGGTCGCGCCGTCGGGGGCGGTCCAGCGCACGCGCCACGTCCGACCGGCACGCCAGGGCAGCCGTGCGGTCCACGTGCCGCCGGCGTCGGTCGGCCGCGTCGCGACCGCCGCGGAGTGCGCGCTGCCGCGGTCGCGGACGAGGACCTCGACGCGCGTCGCGCCGTCGGCCGGCCGGACGAGGCCCCACAGCAGCGCCACCGCACCGCTGCGCCGGACGGCCAAGGGCATGCGGAACTCGTCGAGGCTCGGCTTGGCCCGTCCGGACGCCGTGATCAGTCCGGACTGAAAGCCGCTGAGCGCATCGTCATCGATGAGCAGGTACTGGGCGGTCGCCGCGATCCGCGGGTCGGTGCGCAGGATCCGCTCGGAGATCGAGCGGTACTCGGCCTGCTGGGCCAGTGGGACGCCCAGCGTGGTGTCGGGTGTGCTCTGCACGCCGAACTCGGTCACCCACACCGCGAGCGGGCGATGGGCCGCGCGGGTCAACGCGACCTCCAGGCGCGCCATGACGCCGATCGTCACGTTGTCGCGATCGGGCGGGACGTAGAACGGGCCGCGGCGATTGGCGTAGGGGTGGTGGGCCCAGCCGTCGATGCGGATCTTCGCGCAGCCCGCGCAATAGACGCCGCGCAGGAACTGCAGCGGCGGGACGGACGTCTTGCGGTCGCCGCCCGGCGCGGTCTCGCCGCCCAACATGGTGTCCTCGGTCTGGCCCGCGGCCTCCAGGCCGCGCACCGCGGCCAGGTGCAGTCCGCGATACAGCGCCGGCGCCGCCGGCCTGTGGTTGACGTACTGCGGCTTGAGGAAGCGCGGGTGGTTGGGCTCGTTCCACATGCCCCAGGCGTCGACCGCGTCGCCGAAGCGGCGGCCGACGGCCGTCGCGAACGCACCGAAGGCCGGAGCACTGGGACGTGTGACCTGGTCGGCATGCGCCGCCGTCGCCCACCTCGGCACCGGCGCGCTGAAGGTGATCAGCACGCGCCAGCCGCGTGCGTGCGCGGCGTCGACGAGCCGGCCGTAGCCGCCCCAGTCATAGGCATTGGGATCGGTGGCGTCGAACGCGGGGCGCACCGCGCTGCCGGCATCGGGGGCGACGGCGGCCCAGACGAGCGTCAGGCGCAGCGCGCGCACGCCGAGGGCGTCGAGGCGCGCCAGCGTCGCGTCGCGCGTGCTGTCACGTATCGCGGCGGTGCCGGCGTCGAAGTACATCGGCGCGCGGCTCGACGCGCGCGCGGCGGGCGCCGCGCAGGCGACGCAGAGCATGAGGGCAGCGACCAGCGCCGCCCCTGGAAGGGCGTGTCGGGACATGGGAGAAGACGGCCCCGGGGCATCGCATCTGGGAGGACTTCTCAACCCCCGGGGCCGTGTGAGGAGAACGGCCGGGGGTGCGCGGAAGTTGCGCCGCAGCTAGGTGGTGCTGTCGCTCGGCGCCGCGTCGAGCGCCGGCGCGCTGCGCACCGACGGCTCCTTGAGCATCCCGTGCGGCGGGCGGTCGCCCGGCGCGCTGCCGCGCTCGAAGCCGGCGGCCTGGTAGGCCTCGTCCTCGTCGAGCGTCTCGCGCTCCAGCAGCTTGGCGGCCAGCGCCGTCGAGGCGCTCGCGGTTCTCGCGCAGCTGGTCGACGGCGCGGACGTAGCACTCGTCGACGATCCGGCGGACCTCGCGGTCGATCAGCTCGCGCGTCTCCTCGGACTCGCCGGATCGGTGCCCGGGTACTGCGGCTCGTCGGAGCAGGACGGAGACCAGGCCGATGGCCTCCGACATGCCCCAGCGGCCGACCATCGAGCGCGCGATGCTGGGTGACCTGCTCGAGGTCGGACTCGGCGCCGGTGGTGACGACGCCGTAGACGATCTCCTCGGCCGCCCGGCCGCCCAGCGCGCCGACGATCCGGCCCCGCAGGTAGGCGGTGTCGTAGCCGTAGCGGTCGCTCTCGGGCGACTGGAAGGTGACGCCGAGCGCGCGGCCGCGCGGGACGATCGAGACCTTGCGGACCGGGTCGGCGCCCGGCTCGAGCATGCCCGAGCAGCGCGTGGCCGCCCTCGTGGTAGGCGGTGCGCTCGCGCTCCTCGTGGCTGAGCGTGATGCGCCGCTCGGCGCCGAGGACGATCTTCTCGAACGCGTTGTAGAAGTCGGCGGACTCGACGGCCTTGTGGCCGCGCCGGCGGCGCCGAGCGCGGCCTCGTTGACGAGGTTGCGCAGGTCGGCGCCGACCATGCCCGGGCGTCGTGGCGGCGAAGCCCTTGAGGTCGACGTCGTCGGCCAGCGGCACCGAGCGCGTGTGGACCTCGAGGATCTTCTCGCGGCCCGTCGACGTCGGGCGGGTTGACCGTGACGCGGCGGTCGAAGCGGCCGGGGCGCAGCAGCGCCGCGTCGAGGACATCGGGTCGGTTGGTCGCGGCCAGGACGATGACGCCCTCGGAGCCCGTGAAGCCGTCCATCTCGGTGAGGATCTGGTTGAGCGTCTGCTCGCGCTCGTCGTGGCCGCCGAGCGACGCGCCGCCGCCGCGCTGGCGGCCGATCGCGTCGAGCTCGTCGATGAAGATGATCGACGGCGCCGCGGCCTTGGCCTGCGTGAACAGGTCGCGGACGCGGCGAGGCGCCGACGCCGACGATCATCTCGATGAACTCCGAGCGCCGAGATCGAGAAGAACGGCACGTCGGCCTCGCCGGCGACCGCGCGGGCCAGCAGCGTCTTGCCGGTGCCGGGCTGGCCCGGAGAGCAGCACGCCCTTGGGGATCATCGCGCCGAGCGAGCGGTACTTGTCGGGGTTCTTGAGGAAGTCGACGATCTCCTCGAGCTCGTCCTCGGCCTCGTCGATGCCGGCGACGTCGGCGAAGGTCGTGCGCGTGGTCTCGGCCGAGTCGTAGCGCTTGGCCCGCGAGCGGCCCGAGGCCGCTGACAGGCCGCGCCGGCGCCGCCGCCGCGCGCGGCGGGCGAGGAAGACGAAGAGGCCGACGAGCAGCAGCGTCGGGCCGAAGAAGAGCAGGATGTCGGCCAGCAGCGAGCGGCCGTTGTCCAAGCGGCTTGGCGTTGACGACGACGCCCTTCTGGCGCAGCTCGGTCAGCAGCTCGTCGTTGGACGGCGCGAAGGCCGGCCGGAAGGTCGTGAACTTCGTCTCGGGCTTGTGGTCGGACTCCTGCGGGATCGACCTTGGCCTTGAACGTGCCCTGGAGACTGTCGCCCTTGGCGAAGACGCTCTTGACGTTGTTGCTGTCGACCTCGTTGAGGAACTGCGTGTAGGGCACCTCGATCCGGTTCGGCGAGCTGGGCAACAGCGAGGCGAACAGGAAGTTCAGGGCCAGCAGCGCGACCACGAAGTAGAGGAAGCGGCGGCCTCCGGGAGGGCGCGGCATGCCCATCGGGCCCTGCTTCTTCTCGGTCGGTCCGCCCTCGACCCGCCACGGCGTCGGCTGGCGGTCGTCCCTGCGGCGGGGTGCTTCTGGCTCAGGTGGCATGCGCTGGGGCGCAGTGTACGAAGCGCGACGGCGCGCCCGGCCCGGCAGGATGGCCCGCACCCGCTTGGCGCACGCGTCGCGCACCTGCGACGCTTGCGCCGGTGTCCGCTCTCGACCAGCTCTCCCTGACGCTCGGCCCGTCCTTCACGGTGCAGGTCGACGATCGCTTCAGCCCGGGGCTGACGGGGCGCCACGACCGCGCCTACGCCTCGCCGCCGCAGCCGCGCGACGAGGCCCTCACGCTGGCGGCGCTGCTGCTCGACGCGGGCGAGGACCTCGACGGCGTGGGCCCGTGGCAGCGGGCGCTCGCGGGTGGCCGGCGGACCGTCCGGCTCGTGCCGGCGCCCGACGGCGCGGCGGGCTGAGCGGCCCGGCCACGTTGGGCCCGGGGCATCTCAAGTCCGGGTGGGCGGGTGCCGACTACCGGGGTGAGCGCGTGTCACCCTCCTCCTCCGCTCACGTTTGACCTTCCTCGTCCGAAGCCCTCTGTGCCAGCAGGGGGCTTCGGCAGTTAAGGACGCTGTCGCATACTGACGGGGTCCGGCGTGCCTGCGTCGGCGATCTCGACGCATGCGGCTCACCCTCCTCACCGGCGCAGCGTGCGCCCTTCTGCTCGGCGCCTGCGGTGGCGACAAGCCGGCCAGGCCGGTCGCGCCCGTGCGCCTGCAGATCACCGCACCCGAGGATCTCGGGACGGTCCGGACGGCGAGCGTCGAGGTTCGCGGGACGGTGACGCCGTCGACGGCGTCGGTGACCGTTCGCGGTGAGCGCGCGCAGGTGAGCGATGGCGACTGGAGCGCGCAGATCAGCGTCGAGCCCGGCGTCAACGTGGTCGACGTCCTCGCCAGCGCCGGTCGGGCGCGCCCCGCGCTGACCGCCGTCCGCGTCCGCCGCGTCGTCGACGTCACGGTTCCCGACCTCGTCGGCCTCAGCGCCGACGACGCGAAGTCCGAGCTCCAGGACGCCGACCTCAAGGCCGATCTTCAGACCGCGGGCGGCGGCTTCTTCGACGAGCTGCTCGGCGGCTCGCCCGAGGTCTGCGCGACCGACCCGAGCGCCGGTGCCCACGTGGATCCGGGATCGACGGTCGTCGTGCAGCTCGCGCGCCGCTGTTGACCTACTAGGCCCTGGGCTCCGTCGCGATCAGGTCGATCGCGGGCTTGCCGTCGCGCCGGACGACGCCGAAGACGATCCGGCCGGTGATCGGCGGCGCGCCATCGCGGGTCACGGTGTAGCGGCCCTCGGCGCGGCCGGCCGGGCCGCCGGAGACCTTCAGGCCGTCGAGCGCGTAGTCCTTCACCTTGCTCGTGGCGAACTGGCGGTGGTACTCGCCGACGACCGCCGGGCGGCCGCGCTGCGCCGCGCCGTTCGCGCCCCAGCGCCGGACCGCGGGCGTCAACGTGCGCCGCAGCGCCGCGTCGTCCTCGTTGCTGTAGGCGTCGGCGAACGACTGCGCCGCGTCACGCACCTCGGCGGCGGTCAGTGGCCCGGTCGGCGTGCCGTCGGCGCCCGCGACCCAGCGGACGACGAGCACCGTCGGGATCGCCAGCACCGCGACGGTCGCCGCCAGCGCGAGCTTGCGCCCGCGGCCGCGCTGGACCTTCACCGCGGCGGGGCGCCGCTGGTCGCGCGGCGGCGGGGGTGGCGGCGATGCGCCGGCGTGCGCCGTCGCGGCCGTCTCACCCGGGAACGCGGCCGCCGCGCCGGTCGACTTGTCGGGCACCATGCCCGACAAGTCGACCATCACCGCCGTGGCGCCCGGCGCCGGAGCGACCCGCGTCGGCTCGGCCTCTTCGGGCGTCGCGGCGCCGGTGGCCACCGAGCCGCGCGCGGTCGAGACCCACTCGCCCGCGGCCGCCGCCCGTGCGGCGCGGCCGAGATCGCCCGCCGACGGGTAGCGATCCTCCGGCGCCTTGGCCAGCGCCCGCGCGATCACGGCGTCGAACGCCGCGGGCACGCCGGTGGTCTCCGACGGTCGCGGCGGCGGGTCGTGCAGGTGCGCGGTGATCGTCACCGGCACCGTCTCGCGCCGGAACGGCGGCGTCCCGGTCAGCGCCGTGAACAGGACGCAGCCCAGGGCGTACACGTCGGCGCGCGCGTCGGTCGGCTCGCCGCGCAGGTGCTCGGGCGCCATGAAGTCGACGGTGCCGATCCAGTTGCCGCTGTCGGTGATCCGCGTGTCGGAGGCCTGCACGCGCGTGATCCCGAAGTCGCTGAGGTAGGCGTGGTCGCCGTTGATCAGGACGTTGGCGGGCTTGACGTCGCGGTGCACGAGGCCCGCGGCGTGCGCGGCGTCCAGCGCGTCGGCGACCTGCGCGACGATCGACGCGGCGCGGGCCGGCGCCAGGCGGGGAGCGTCGGCCTCTGCGCAGCAGGTGGTGCAGGTCGGTCCCCGGGACGAAGCGCATGACGAGGTAGAGGTGGCCGTCCTCCTCGCCGGCCGCGTAGACCGGGACCACGTTGGGGTGCTCGATCGACGCCGTCATCCGCGCCTCGCGCTCGAAGCGCTCGCGGACGTCGGGGTCTGACGCCTGCTCGGTGGCGATCAGCTTCAGCGCGACCGGCCGCCCGAGCCGGAGCTCGGTCGCGCGGTAGATCGACGCCCATCCCGCCGCGGCCGAGGACCGCCTCGATGCGGCAGCCGGCGAACTCGCTGCCTGTCTGCAGATCGGCCATCCACCCTCCATTCTGCCGCGTGCAGCGCTGCTACTCGCCGTGATCGCCGATCGGCGTCGACGCGAGGGCTCCCGCGCCGCACACTGAACGGCATGACCACCGCCTCCTTCCCCCAGACCAGCGACGACGCGTTCACCGCCGACGTGCTGGAGTCAGACGTCCCGGTCCTCGTCGACTTCTGGGCCGCGTGGTGCGGCCCGTGCCGCGCGATGCACCCGATCCTCGACGCGCTCGCCACCGAGCGCGACGACCTGCGCGTCGTGGGGCTCGACGTCGAGGCCAACCAGGCGATCGCCGCCAAGTACGGCGTGCTGTCGATGCCGACCTTCCTGCTCTTCCGGGGCGGCGAGCCGATCCTGCAGCTCATCGGCTCGCGGCCGCGGCGGCGGCTGGAGCAGGAGATCGCGCAGGTGCTCTAGCCCAGCGTGGCGCGCAGGTGCTCGGCCAGTAGCCGGGCGATCGGCGTCGGCGTCGCCCGCCGGGTCAGCAGCGCGACCGCGTGGACCGCGGTCGCGCCGGCGACGGTGGCCACCCCGACCTCGGGGCCTGCGAGCGAGAGCCAGGAGGTCGGGACGAGCGACACGCCGAGCCCCGCGCCGACCAGGAAGCGCACCGCCGTCGGCTCGCCGACCTCGAAGAGCGGGACCGGGCCGAAGCCCTCGGCGGCGCATGCCGCCAGCGCCGCCGCGCGCAGCGCGGTGCCCGGCTCGGCGAGCACGAACGGGCGGTCACGGACGTCCCAGAGCTTGACGCCGGTCGTGCCCGCCAGGGCGTCGTCGGGCGCCACCAACAGCACGAGCGGCTCGGCGCCCAGCGCGAGCGCCTCGACGTCCTCGGGCAGTGCCGTGGCCTCCGGCAGCGCCGCGACCGCGAGGTCGACCGAACCGTTGGCGACCAAGTCCACCACCTCGCTCGGGCCACCCTGGCGCAGCGCGATCCGGACGCTCGGATGCTCGCGTCCGAAGCGCGCCAGCGCGGGCGCCAACCGCAGCGCGTCCCCGGTGGTGGCGGCCGCGCGGACGCCACCGCGCAGCGTTCCCGCGTGCTCGTCCATCGCCGCTCGCGCGCCCGCGACATCGGCCAGGATCGCCTCGGCGCGGCCGAGCAGCTCCTCGCCGGCCGGGGTGATCTCGACGCCGTGCGATGTCCGGCGCAGCAGCTCCAGCCCCAGCTCGGCCTCCAGTCGCCGGACGGCCTGCGACACCGCCGACTGCGTGACGTACAGCGATTCGGCCGCGCGCCGGAAGTGCCGATGGCGGGCGACCGCGGCGAAGTACTCGAGCTGTCGCAGGTCCATGGCGCTGCATTCTGCCCGCCGCGCGGGCGGCGAGCGGGTGGCGCTAAGCGCCGGCGCCGGCGTCGGCCGCGCGGGCGGTCTCGCCCAGGACGGCGTGCAGCGCGTCGGCGCGCAGCGAGGCCATCGGGTCGATCAGCGCGGCGACCAACGGATGGATCGCCTGGTCGTCCTCGCGCATCCAGCCGCGCTCGTCGGCGGCCGCGAGCCACTCCGACAGCGCGTCGTGCAGTGCGACGAAGCGCGCGAGCTGCAGGATGACGGTCGCGTGGGCACCCTGGTCGGCGAGCATGTGCAGCTCGTCGGAGAGGCCGGTCAGCTCGCGCAGGGCCAGCACGTCGTCGGTGCTCAGGGCCTGGTGGCGGTGGCGTTCGAGGCGAATCGCCTCGGCGGCGCGGGCCGCGGCGTGGAGCTGCTGCGCCGACAGATCGAACGACACGTTGCAGACGGGGGTGCCGTCTGCGGCGTGGAGCGTGCGGAGCTCGGCGTTGACCATGACGTGACGCTAGCGACCTTGGAGGACGCGCAACGTTGTTCCCAGGTTATCGGCCGTTGACGCGCGGCTCTGGAGGTGGCCGCGGCCGGCGGTCAGGAGAGTGCCCCTTCGAGCGTGAAGATCCGGCGCAGGATCGCGATCGAGGTCGCGTAGGTGGAGTCCATGCCGTAGTAGCTCATGCCGCGCGCACCGAGCGTGCGTGCTTGGGTGAACGGCGTGTCGGAGGCGTAATGGACGATCCCGAAGTCGATCGGGAGCTTGGAGAAGTTGACCTGCTCGCCGGCGGGGTAGCGGTCGGGCTCGGCGATCTCGTAGACCGCGTCGCAGTAGGGGCCGGCCTCCATCTCGACGACCGTGTAGGCCTCGCGGTAGTAGCGGTCGAGGTAGTTGCGGTTCTGCAGGAAGGTCGAGCGGACCGTGACCGCGCGCTGGTTGTCGAGGCCCGAGCCGAAGCGCAGGTAGGGCGCGATCGCGTCGAAGTCGAACGCGTTGTCGAGCCAGTAGGTGGTGCCCGAGTGCTCGTCGT
Organism: uncultured Conexibacteraceae bacterium; assembly: GCA_963731005.1. Classification (GTDB taxonomy): domain Bacteria; phylum Actinomycetota; class Thermoleophilia; order Solirubrobacterales; family Solirubrobacteraceae; genus Baekduia. The sequence goes on from CAVSTZ010000002.1 coordinate 1,620,037, forward strand.
AGATCGTGTTGGAGATCATCACGTCGCCGACGTCGGCGTTGAGCGTGGCGGCCTTGCCGAGCACGTAGACGCCGCGCAGCGTGTCGCGGTCCTCGGTGATCTCGCGCAGGATGTTGTAGGCCGCCAGCCCGAGCGGGTAGTCGATGTTGATCAGGACGGCACGGCTGGCCTGCAGGGCCTCGGCGTCGACATCACCGAGGCGGTCGTCGATGGCGGCGGGGTCGAGCTTGTTGAGCGGCATCACCTGGGCGGCGACGCGCAGGCCCGACTCGGCGTTGAGGTGCAGGATGCCGCGCGCGGCCTCGGCGTAGCGGCGCGTCTGCGGGCCCGGCTCGGAGATCGCCTGCTCCCGGGCCAGGAAGTACAGGAAGTTGTTCCACGAGCCGGCGGTGCGCTCCTCGCGGAAGGCGGCGAGCTCGTCCTGGAGGTCGCGCGCGCCGGCGCGCTGGACCCAGTCGACGAGGTCGGCCTCACGGGCGCGGGCGTCGCCGGAGAGCAGGTTGACCAAGGAGTGGGTGTTGGAGGAGACGAAGTAGATCGGTGCGTTGCGGCCGATGCCGTTGTCGCGCATCGTCTGGGCGACGGGCGCCCACCAGCGTCGCGTCAGCCGCGCGTAGGAGACCTGCGAGCCGCCGAGCATGCGGACGCGGAGCGCTCAGGTTCGTCTCGGCGACCTCGCCGAGGCGGCGCGCGAACGCCGTGCCCCACGCTTCTTGGAGACGCTCCCAGTCGTCGACCGAGCCGCCGAGGACGCGCGCGCACTCGTCGGCGCCGGGGAGTCCCTGGGGCCGCGGCCAGCCGATCGCGCGCAGCTTGCGCCGCAGCTTGTTCCACTCGATCTGGTAGGCGACGAGCGTCGGGATCAGGTCGTCGACGTCCGAGGTCGAGGAGAGCAGCACGCCCCATTGGCCTTCGGGCCCTTCGTGCCATTGGCGCCGGCGCGCGGGGGCCTCGGTGGTCGGCCAGTCGGCGAGCGGCAAGCCGCCGGCGGCGAACTGCTCCTCCTCCTGGCCCATGATCACCACGCGGCCCTGGTAGATGCTCGCCGGCAGCCGCTGCGTCGCGTACAAGAACGCGCCGAGGTCGAGTTCCTCCGCCCCGGCGAACGGATGCAACGAGGACTCGATCGCGATGTGCGACGACTCCAGGATCCTCAACTTCGTCTCACCTCGCGACCGCAGCAGGGTCGAGTAGGTGCGCTGGTAGAGCTCGACGTCGGAGGGCATTGGCGTGCGGGTATACCGCACTAGGAGGAACCGGGAGACCAGAGGCCGCTGACGGGGACCGCCCAGAGACGGTCCCCCAGCGGGATGGTCTGCGCTCCGGTGTAGAGGACGATGCCGGCCTTGAAGCGATCGCCGCGTGCGTCGCGGAGCTTCTCCATCGCGCGGTGGTCACCCGGCGCGACGGTCGCGGCGGCCTTGATCTCGACACATGCGAGGTTGCCGCCGCGGTCCTCGATGACGATGTCGATCTCGTCGCGGCCATTGCGGTAGTGGTAGAGCTCCGGCCGGTCGTCGCACAGTTCGATGTGCTTCAACAGCTCCATGCCACAGAAGTTCTCGAGGATCTTGCCGGTTACCTGGTCGTCGTCGGCGATGCGGTCCTCGTTGGCGCCGAGGAGGTAGGCCATCAACGCGCTGTCGACGATGTAGGGCTTGGGCGCGTGCACCTCGCGCTTGCCGAGCCCGGGACGCCATGCGCGGATGACGCGGACCAGGAACACGTCCTCGAGCAACTTGACGTAGGCCTTGACCGTCTTGTCTTCGATCTCGAGATCACGGGCCATCTTGCGGTAGTCCAGGACGTTGGCGGCCTGTGACGCCAGCAAGCGCAGGAGGCCCGGTATCTCCATGGCTTTCTGTGCGGAGGCGATGTCTCGGATGTCGCGTTCCACGATGGCGTCGACGTAATCGCGAAACCACACGGCGCGGCGGCTCGGCTGACGCTCGCGAACTTCCGGGTAGCCGCCCTCGGCGACGATCTGGACGAAGGCATCTCGACCGACGACGGCGCCGGAGATCTGCGGGACGCGGCCTGCGAGCAGCATGTCGGCGAGGTTCAGATCGCTTCCGTGAATCTCTGCCTGAGTCAGCGGCCAGAGGCGAATGGTCTCCGCGCGGCCGGCCAACGAGTCGCGAACCCGTTGGTTGGTCAGCAGGTTGGCCGAGCCGGTGAGCAGGAAGCGGCCTGGCGTCGGCTCACGGTCCACCGCTTCCTTGATGGCCAGCACGAGGTCGGGCGCCCGCTGGATCTCGTCGATGACCACCCGCTCCGGCAGCCCGGCCACGAACCCGGTCGGATCATCGGATGCGGCGTCGCGGGTCGCGCGATCGTCGAGCGTGAAGGTCGTGGCGCGATGCTCGTCGGCGGCGATCGACGCGCACAGCGTGCTCTTGCCGACCTGACGAGCGCCGAGGACCAGAACGACGCGCGTGTCGCCGAGTGCGGTGAGGATGGGGCCGCGGGCGCGGCGATCGATCAGGTGCTGAGGCATGGTGCAGCTGCGGAGAATCTAGCGTGCAGCTGCGGAATGTCCAATGCGCGAACGCGGAATATCAAGTGCGCGAACGCGGAATGTCGAGTGCGCGAACGCGGAATGCAGAGCTCCGGAACGACGAAGGGGCGCCCGGTGGGCGCCCCTTCGGAGAGCTTCGACGCGGGCCGGCGTCGGAGCGGCTGGACCTCAGCGGTGGCTCAGCCGCAGCCGGTGTTGTTGCCGCAGGACGAGCAGGTGTAGCAGGAGCCGGTGCGCTGCATCATGCCGCCGCACTGGTTGCAGGCCGGGCCGAGGTCGAGCCCGGAGAGGCGCGCCGGGCGGACCGGCGGCGTGTCGGTCAGCGCGGACGTCGGCGGCTTGGAGCCGCCGTTGCCGTTGCCACCGCTCGACGGCGTCGCCTGCGGCGTGGCCGGGCCGGCGGTGTCGGACGAGAAGGTCACGGCCTCCTCGGCCGACTTCTTGGCGCGCACCTCCGGCGTCAGGATGCCGAGCTCCTCCTGGATCTCGGCGTCCAGGAAGCGCGAGGCGAGCCAGCGCATGATGTAGTCGGGCATCGACTTCGCGAACGGGATCTCCGGGTTCTGGGTGATCCCTTCGGGCTCGAAGCGCATGTAGGCGAACTTCGAGACGAGCGTCTCCAGCGGCACGCCGTACTGCAGCGCGATCGAGATCGCGGTCGCGAACGAGTTCATCATGCCGCGGAGGGTCGAGCCCTCCTTGCCGACGTCGGTGATGAAGATCTCGCCGACCTGGCCGTCCTCGTACATGCCGGCCGTGATGTAGCCCTCGTGGCCGCCGATGTTGAACTTGTGCGTGATCGACTGGCGCTCGCGCGGCATCTTGTTGCGGCGCGGCCCGATCGAGTCGAGCTGCTTGGCGACCTCGTCGGAGACGGCCTGGGCGAACGCCTCGGAGTCCAGCGCGGGCACCGGTGCCTCGTCGGACTGGGCGTCGGTGCGCAGCGCCTGGGCGGTCTTGGATCCGTCGCGGTAGATCGCCAGCGCCTTGATGCCCAGGCGCCAGGCCTGCGTGTAGGCGTCGACGATGTCCTCGACCGTCGCGGTGCTGGGGAGGTTGACCGTCTTGGAGATGGCGCCCGAGATGAAGGGCTGGACCGCGCCCATCATCTTGATGTGGCCCATGTGGCTGATCGCGCGCGAGCCGACGGCGACGTCGAAGACCTCGAGGTGCTCGTCCTTGATGCCCGGCGCCTCGACGATCGTGCCGTACTGGTCGATGTGCGCGACGATCTGGTCGATCTCGGCCCGCTCGTAGCCGAGGGTCTGCAGCGCGAGGCCCACCGTCTGGTTGACGATGATCATCGAGCCGCCACCGACGAGCTCCTTGTGCTTGACCAGCGAGAAGTCGGGCTCGACGCCCGTCGTGTCGCAGTCCATCAGGAACGAGATCGTGCCCGTGGGCGCGAGCACCGTCGCCTGCGCGTTGCGGTAGCCGTGGGTCTCGCCGACCTCGACCGCCTCGTCCCAGACCTCGCGGGCGGCGGCCAGCAGCGTGTCGTCGCGGCCGGTGCCGACCGGGATGTGCGCGGTGGCGTCGCGATGCATGCGCATCACGTTGTTGTGCGCGTCGCGGTTCTCGGCGTAGCGCTCGTACGGGCCGATCGCCGCGGCGACCTTGGCCGACTGCAGGTAGGCGCGACCGGTCATCAGCGCCGTGATCGCGGCGGCCGTCGCGCGGCCGGCATCCGAGTCATACGGCATGCCGTTGGCCATCAGGTACGCGCCGAGGTTGGCGTAGCCCAGCCCGAGCTGGCGGAACGCACGGGCGTTGATGCCGATCTCCTCGGTCGGGTAGCTCGACGGCCCGACGACGATCTCCTGGGCGAGGAAGACGACGTCGACGGCCTTCTCGAACTTCTCGACCTCGAAGGTGCCGTCGGCACGACGGAACTTCATGAGGTTGAGCGAGGCGAGGTTGCAGGCCGAATCGTCGACGTGCATGTACTCCGAGCACGGGTTGGACGCGTTGATGCGCCCCGAGTTCGGGCACGTGTGCCACTCGTTGATGATGGTGTCGTACTGCACGCCCGGATCGGCGCAGCGCCAGGCGGCGTCGCCGATCTTGCGCATCAGGTCGCGCGCCTGCATCGTCGGGCCGATCGGCGTACGGTCCTTGCGCGACAGCGTCTGCCACTCGGCGCCGTTCTCGACGGCCTCCATGAACGCGTCGGTCACGCGGACCGAGTTGTTGGCGTTCTGGTACTGGATCGACTTGAAGCCGTCGCCGTCGATGGACATGTCGAAGCCCGCGTTGCGCAGCGCCTCGGCCTTGTCCTCCTCCTTGGCCTTGCACTCGATGAACTCGACGATGTCGGGATGGTCGACGTCCAAGACCACCATCTTGGCGGCGCGGCGCGTCTTGCCGCCCGACTTGATCGTGCCCGCCCAGGAGTCGGCGCCGCGCATGAAGGAGACGGGGCCCGAGGCGGTGCCGCCCTTGCTCAGCGGCTCCATCGACCCGCGGATGTTGGACAGGTTGATGCCCGACCCGGAACCGCCGCGGAAGATCCGGCCCTCGCGCGTGTTCCAGTCGAGGATCGAGTCCATCGTGTCGTCGACCGACAGGATGAAGCAGGCCGAGCACTGCGGCGACTCTTCGAAGCCGACGTTGAACCAGACGGGCGAGTTGAACGCCGCGAGCTGGTGAAGCAAGATGTAGGTGAGCTCGTCCTGGAAGACGTCACCGTCCTCCGCGGTCGCGAAGTAGCCGCGCTGGCGGCCCCAGTCGGCGATGGTGCCGGCGACGCGGCCGATCATCTGCCGGACGGAGCGCTCGCGCGCGGGCGAGTCGATCTGGCCACGGAAGTACTTCTGCGTGACGATGTTCGTGGCGTTCTGCGACCACGTCTTGGGGAACTCGACGTTGTCCTGACGGAACGAGCCGACGTCTGCGGTGCGCAGCTCCCAGTCGACGGTGTCGAACGGGGCGATGCCCGCGGTGGTGAAGTACCGCTCGATCGACAGCGCTCGACCCGGCTGGATCTCCGATGCGAATGCGGTCTGTGGTGCTGTGTCCATGCGCCTCTGCTTCCTTCCTCGCCGCCGGCCCGCGGCACGCTCGAAACCTTGAAGGTGGGTCGAGCAGGGTGGCGCGTGGGGCGGACGGAATGACGGGTCGATCCCGCTCGTTCCGCGTTAACTCCAGTGTAGGCCGCCCGGGCTAGCGCCCGAGGCGGACCCAGTCACGGAATTCGGCCCACGCGGCGGACGTCCGCCAGCCCGCCTCGGCCGTCGCGTGACGCCACCGGACCCACCACATGGGCTCCCAGGCCCACCACCGGGCGGCGCCCCACAGCGCCGCCGCGAGGAGCAGCAGAAGGCCGATGACGGCGAGCAGCACGATCGTCGTCGTGTCGTCGTCCGATGACGGACGGGCCTTCGTGCCGGAGGTCCCGCCGGGGACCGTCGTCGAGGCGGTCGGACCCGCTGTCGCGGGTGCTGCGGTGGTGGCGGGCGCCGCGGTCGTGGGCGGCACGGCGGTCGACCCCGGTGCGCCGGCGCCGGCGGTGGCCGGCGGAGCCGTCGTGCTCGCCGTCGGCGGGACGGTTCCCGCCGGGACCGACGAGCTGGCGGGCGCGCCGGACGTCGCGGTGGCGCCGGGCGTGATGGAGCTGACCTGGCCAGGCGCCTTCCCGGAGGCGGGCATGGGCGCGGCCACCGCGAGCGCGGCGCAGCAGAACCCGGCGGTGACGAGGCGGCGGCGCATGCGGCGGCACAGGCTAACGAAGCGCCTCTGCGTGCCGTCGCTCATCGCAGCACGTCGGTGAGCCCGCTGGTCACGAGCGCCACGCCGGCCACGACGGCGATCACGAGCAGGGTCAGGACGACGAGGCGCTCGCGGCGGACCTCGGGCGCGAGCAGCGTGCGGTTCTCGCCGTCGTCGCCGAGTGCGGCCAGCAGCTCGTCGTCGATGACGAGCCCGGTCGACGGGGACTCGGCCCGGGCGCGCTGGGCTGCACTGCGGACGTCGTCGAGCTCGGCCTGCAGCGCGGCCTCGCGCACCGTGGCGTTCGCATGGGCGGTGTCGAGATCGGCACGGAGCTGCTCCTCGCGCTCCTCGGCCTCGGCGAGCGCCGCGTTCAGCGCGTCGTGTTGGGCCGTGAGGCGGCTGACGTCGTCGTGCGTGGCACCGCTGCGGTCGAGGCGTGCGCGCAGCTCCGCCTCACGCTGGTGGCCCTCGGCCAGCGCGTTCTGGATCTCGTCGAGGCGATCGGTGAGATCCGCTTCGCGCGTGGCCGCGAGGTCGGCGGCGCGTTCGAGCTCGGCGAGGCGAGCGACGGTGCTCGTCTCGGCGCCGTCGGCCTCGGCGAGGCGGGCGAGGAGGTCGGCGCGGTCGGTCTCGAACGCCGCGATCCGCTCGGCGTGCTCGGCGTGCTCGGCTTGGGCGGCGACCAGGCGGCCCTCGGTCGCGCGAGCACGCTCCTCGGCGGCGGCCTGCACGGTCGCGATGCGCTGGTCGGCATCGTGGCGGGCGGCCTCGATCGCGGCGTCGGCCTGCGCGCGGGCGTCGGCCACGGCGGTGGCGATCTGCGCCTCGGCTTCGGCCTGGGCGCTCGCGCGGGCGGACTGGAGCTCGTGCTCGGCCTGGGCACGAGTGGCTTCGAGCTGCGCGGCGGCCTGGGCGCGCGCGGCGGCGACCTGCTCGTCGACCGTGCCGACCGCCTCGGCGCGGACGCGCGCGACCTCGTCCTCGGCGGCGGCGACGCGCTCCTGTGCGCGCTGCTGGACGCGGGTGGTGGTGGCCTGCGCCTCGGCCCGGACGGCTTCGAGTTGCGCGGCGATGGCCTCACGCTCGTCGGCGAGGTCGGCCTGTGCTGCGGCGAGCGCGTTGGCGGCGGCCTCCCGCTCGCGGGCGAGGTCGTCCTGGGCGGCGGCGAGCTGGGCGCGAGCTTGCGTTTCTGCCTCGGCAACGCGCTTCTGCGCTTCGTCCTGTGCCGCGGTGACGCGTGCGGCCGCGTCGGCCTCCAGCGCCGCGACGTGCGCGGTGGACCCGACCTCGGTCGCTTCCAGCTGCTCGCGGATGGTCGTGAGCTGGGTTGCTGCTCGAGCCTCGGCGGCCGACGCCTGCTCGCGCGCCGTCGCGACCTGCGCGGCCGCCTCGGCCTCGACCTCGGCCAAGCGCTCCTGTGCTGCGAGCTCGACCGCTCGCAATTGCTCAGCAGCTGTCTCGCGTTCGCGGGCAAGGGCGTCCTGGGTGGCCGCCAGGCGCTCCTCGGCGTCGGTGCGTGCCGCCTCGACGCGGTCGGCGAGCAGGCTGCGCTCGCGCTCCTGCTCGGCGACGATCGCCGCGACCCGTGCGTCGGCGTCGGCCTCGGCGGCGGCGATGCGGTCGCCGGCCTCGTCACGTTCGCGGTCGAGCTCGTCCTGGAGCGCGGCGATCCGGGCCTCGCCCTCGGCCCGTGCGGCGGCGACGCGCTCTTCGGCGTCGGCTTGCGTCGCGGTCCGCGCGGCTGCGATGGCGGCGCCTGCGGCCTCGGCCTCGGTGGTCGCCTCGTCGCGGGCCGCCCGTGCGTCGGCCTGCGCGCGAGCGATCGCGGCCTCGGCCTCGGCGATCTCTGCCGCGGCCTGCGCCCGCGTCGCCTCCAGCACTTCCCGCGCGTCCTCGATCGCCTCGGCTCGCGCCCGCTCGACGGCCGCGCGCGCCGCGGTGACCTGCTCGTCGGCATGGCTTTGGGCTGCCCGCGCCTCGGCCTGGACCGCGGCGACGCGCGCCTCGCCTTCCGCCTCGATCGCGGAGATCCGCTCATCGATCTCGGACCGCGCGCGGACGACGGCCTGCTCGGTCTCGGCCTCCGCGCGCTCGCGCGCCGCTTCGGCGGCGCCGGCGCGCTCCTCGGCCTCGGCCACGCGGACGCGGGCGTCCGTCTCGACCGCCGCCACGTGCTGCTCGGCCGCCGCCCGCGCGGCCGCGACGCGCTGCTCGGCCTCGTCGCGGGCGGTCGCGAGATCGTCGGCGACGGCGGCGCGCGCGGCGGCGACCTGCTGGGAGATCGCCTCGCGTGCCTGCGAAGCTTCTGCCTCTGCGGCGGCGACGCGCTGGTTGGCCTCGGCCTCGACAGCGGTGATGCGTTGGCTGGCCTCCGCATGTGCCGCGGTGATGCGCTGCTCGGCGTCTGCCTGTGCCGCGGCGATGCGCTGCTCGGCGTCGGCCTCCGCCGCGGCGACGCGCGGCTCGGTCGCTGCTTGTGCGGCGGCGATGTGTCGCTCGGCCTCCGCGCGTACCGCTATGACTTGCTCATCGGCCGCTGCTTGTGCGGCGGCGATGTGCTGAGCGACCTCGTCGCGCGCGGTCGCGGCCTCCGCCTGCGCGGTCGCGACGCGTTGCCGGGCCTCTTCGTGTGCGACGCGGACCGCCTCGGCCGCGGCGGCGACCTGCTGCGCGATCTCCTCGCGCGCTGTGGCGGCCTCTCCCTGCGCGGCGGCGATATCCCGCTCGGCGTCTCCGCGTGCCGTGGCGACCTCTGCCCGTGCTGCGGCGATCTGCTGCTCGGACTCCTTGCGCGCGGTCGCGGCTTCTGCCTGCGTCGCGGCGATCTGCTGCTCGGCCTCTTCGCGGGCTGTGGCGGCCTCTGCCTGCGCCGCGGCGATCTGCTGCTCGGCCTCTTCGCGGGCTGTGGCGGCCTCTGCCTGCGCCGCGGCGACCTGCTGCTCGGCCTCTTCACGGGCCGTGACGGCCTCCGCTTGTGCCAGCGCGATCCGCTGCCGCGTGCCGGCAGCCGTCTCGGCGGCCTCGGCGCGTGCGGCGCGGACCGCCTCCGCCGCGGTCGCCTGCGCGGCTGCCGTCTCGGTCTCGGCCGCCTCGACCGCCTCGGCCACCCGCTGCTCGGCCTCTGCGCGGGCCGAGGCGATCTGCCGCGCGGCGTCCTCTCGCGCGGCGGCGGCCTCGGCCGCGATCGCCTCCGCCGCCTCGGCCACGCGCCGCTCGGCGTCCTCACGTGCCGCGGCGAGCCGGCGCTCGGCGTCCTCACGCGCCGCGGCGACCTGCCGCTCGGTCTGCTCGCGCGCGGCCGCGATCTCCTGCTCGGTCTCGGCGCGCGCCGACGCGATCTCCTGCTCGGCCGCCTCGCGCGCGGCCGACGCCTCTGCCACAGCCGTCGCTCGCGCGGCGCCGACGCGCTCCTCGAACGACGCCTCCTGCGCCGCGGCCTGCTCGCGCGCGGCCGTCTCCGCGGCCCGCGCGGCGACCAGCTCGTCCTGCAACTCGTCGAGGACGGCGGTCGCCTTCGCCTCGGCGTCCTCCAGCCGTCGGCGCAGCGCGTCGGCCTCGGCGGCAGCCGCCGCGTCGGTCTCGCGCAGCAGCGCGCGCAGGGCGTTGGTCTCGACCGTGGCCGACGCCTGCGCCTCCTCCAGGCGCGCGCGCAGGCCCTCGGCCTCCGAGGCGGCGATCGCAGCTGCCTCGGAGGCCGCGCGGCGCAGGCGCTCGCGCTCGTGTGCCGCCTCCTCCTCGAAGCTCGCCAGCCGCCCTTCGACCTCGACGACCCGTTCGTCCGCCGCACGCTCGACCGCCGCCAGACGCTCGCGCAGCCCCGCGGCCTCGGACGCGCCCGAGGCCTCGACGACCGCCAGCCGCTCGTGCAGCGCCGAAAGCTCGTCGTCGGCTGCGCGCTGCGCCTCCTCCAGCCGCGCCCGCAGCGTCTCGGCCTCAGCTGTCGCATCGGCCTCGGCCGCCGCCAGCCGCTCGCGCACCGCGCCCGCCTCGGCCGCCGCCCGGCCCGCGCGCTGCTCGGCGTCGGCGAGCCAGTTGCGCAGGTCGTCGGTGTCGGCCTGCAGCGCCTGTTGGGCGCCCTCGGCGTCGGCCTGGGCGGCGCTCAGCGCGGCTTGGAGCGCCAGCGCTTCCTGCGTCCGCGCCGCCTCGGCCTCCTCCAACTGGGTCCGCAGCGTCTCGGCCTCGCCCGACGCCGTGTCGCGATCCTCGGTCGCCGACGCCAGGCGCCGACGCAGCGATCCGGCCTCCTCGGCGCGCGCCCGCGCCTCGGCCAACTCGGCCTCGACGCGCGCCAGGCCCGCGGTCGCCTGCTCGGCCAACGCCGCGCGCTCGGCGGCGGCGGTCGCCGCGACGCGCAGCTCCTCCAGCTCGGCGCTCGCGGCCTCCGCGCGCGCCTCGGCCTCGCGTCGGGCGGTGTCCTCGGCGTCGATCCGCCGGCGCGCCTCGCGCAGCTCGGACGAGAGCAGCGCCGCGCGCTGGGCGGACTCGTCGGCGCTCTCACGGGCGGCCTGCTGGGCCTCGGCCTCGGCGGCCCGCCGCGCCGCGCGCTCCTCGCGCACGCGGGTGGTGAGATCGTCGGCCCGACGTGCCGCGGCCTCGGCGCGCTGGGCGAGCGCCTCGGTCTCGGCCAGCTTCTGCTCCAGCGCCTGGACGCGCTGCTCGGCCTGCTCGGCGCGCCGTTGCGCGGTCCCGGCGCTCAGCAGCGCCTGGGAGCGCTCGTCCTCGACCGTCTCGGCGCGCTCGCGCAGCCCCGACAGCTCGGCCGCGCGCGCCTCGGCGACCTGTCGCGCCTCGTCGACCGCGGCCAGCCGCGCCTCGGCCGCGCGCGCCGCGCGCGTCGCGCGCTCGGCCAGCTCCTGGGCGGCCGCGATCTCGCCCTCGCGCTCCTCCAGCGCGCGGCGCGCGTCGTGGGCGACCTCGACCGCCTGACGCGCCTGGTCGGCGGCGCGCGTCGCGCGCTCGCGATGCTCGCGGGCGCGCTCCTCCTCGGCCGCGGCGCGCTCACTGGCGCGGACACGCTCTTCGGTGAGGGCGTCGACGGCACCGGCGCGGGCGGCTTCCGCGTGCGAGGCGAGCTCGGCGATCCGCGACGCCTCGTTGGCCGCCTGCTGGGCGATCGAGTGCGCCTCGGCCGCCCGGCGCTCGGCGTTCTCGCGGGCGGCGCGCTCCTCGGTCAGCCGCGCGTGCAGCGCGGCGACGTCGGACGCGCGCGCGAGCTCGCCGACGTCGAGCGTCGACGGCGGCTCCTCGGTGGGACGCACCAGCCGTCGCAGACCGCCGCGGCCACGCTCGGACTCCGGCTCGACGGCGGCGGGAGGCGGCGGCTCGACCACGGCCTCCGGGGGCGGCGCCACCGGCACCGCCCGCCCGCCGCGCCCCGTCGGTCGCGGCAGATCGGTGATCTGCCCGCGCCCGGCCTGCAGCGCGAACGCCACGCGCGCGCTCGCCACGACCTCGGCCGGCGCGCTGAACGCCGCGCGCCACGCCGGACCCTCGGGACCGACCTGCGGCGCGGCGTCCTCCGGGCCGGGCAACGGCGACAGGCGATGGGTCCGGCGTCCGTCGTCGAGCAACAGCAGCGGCGTCGGCAGGCGCTCGCGCGACGGGCCGACCCAGCGACCAGCGATCCGCAGCAGCACCGTGCCGGGACCTGCGGGGACCTGCTCGAAGGACTGAACCTCGAAGCGCGGAGTCATGGGGAAGGGCGCAACAAACCCGGCGTCGCCCGCCGATCGTAGTCGCCGGACCGGCTATTGCAGGCGCTCGAGGACCCTCAGGGCGGCTGCGAGGACCACGTCGGGCGGGTCGCTGCCGTCGAGGATCACGTAGCGATCGCGCTCTTGGCGCGCCAGCGCGTCGTAGGCCGCGACGACCGTGGCGAAGAAGACCTCGCCCGCCTGCTCCAGTCGATCCTCACCGCTGCGGCGCGCCGCGCCGACCTCTGGATCGACCCGTAAGTAGAGCGTCAGGTCGGCGACCAGGCCCGCCGTGGCGAAGCGGTTGAGCTCGGCGATCTCCTGCACGCCCAGCCCGCGGCCGGCGCCCTGGTAAGCCAGCGAGGAGTCCACGTAGCGGTCCAGGATCACGTCGCGCCCCGCGGCCAACAGCGGCAAGAGCTTTTCGCTTACCAGTTGCGCCCGCGCCGCCGCGTACAAGAGCGCCTCGGCGCGCGGATCGACCTCCAGCGCCGGGTCCTTGACCAGCTCGCGGATCCGCTCCGAGAGCACCGCGCCGCCCGGCTCGCGCAGGACGGTGACGTCCGGGAGCGCCGCCGCGATGCCCTCCGCGAGCGTTGTCTTGCCCGCGCCGTCGATGCCCTCGACCGCGATCAGTCGTCCGCTCCTCGCCATCGCCGCGTGACAGTACCCTGGCCCGCGCATGCTCGAGGCCGTCGATCGCCATCCCCACGCCCGCGCGGTCCTGCGCGCGGCGGTGCCGCCGGACGGGTCGCCGTCGCACGCCTACCTCTTTCACGGCCCCGCCGGCGCGGGCAAGCGCGAGGTCGCCCGGGCCTTCGCCGCCGAGCTGCTGGCCGAGGGCGCGGCCGATCCGGACAACGCGCGCCGACGGGCGATCGAGGGCGTCCATCCCGATCTCACCTGGGTCCGGCCCAGCGGCGCCGCCGAGATGCTCGTCGGCGACATCGAGGAGCCGGTGATCGGCGCCGCGTCGCGCACGCCGTTCGAGTCCCAGCGTCGGGTCTTCGTCATCGAGGGCGCCGACACGATGAACGACCAGGCGGCCAACAAGATGCTCAAGACGCTGGAGGAGCCGCCGGCCTTCGCGCACCTCGTCCTGCTCACCGACAAGCCGGGCAACATGCTCGCGACGATCCTCTCGCGCTGCCAGCTCGTGCGCTTCGAGGCCGCGACGCCCGCGGAGTTGAGCACGCGCCTGCAGACCAAGCACGGCGTCGCGCCGCTGACCGCCGACGCGTGTGCGCGCCTCGCGCTGGGCGATGCGGAGCGGGCGCTCGCGCTCGCCCTCGCCGAGGGTCCGGCGCTGCGCGACGCCGGCGAGAAGCTCGCGCGCGCGGCGCTGCACTCGACGCTCGCGGAGCGTCCGCACGTCGCGCTGCTGGACCTCGCTCGCGCTCGCGGGGACGTCGCCGCCACCGCCGTCGCCGAGCGGATCGCCGCCGACGCCGACCTCCTGCCCGACCGCGAGGCCAAGCGCGCCAAGCGCGAGGGGGAGACGGCCGGCAAGCGCGCCCACCGTCGCGCGTACGCGGCGACGCTCGACCACGGCATGCAGCTCGCCGGCCTCTGGCTGCGCGACGTCGCCTGCGTCAAGGACGGCGTGCCCGAGCTTGTGCACCATGTCGATCGCGTGGCCGAGGTCAGCGCCGACGCCGAGGCCTCCGACGCCTCGGCCAATCGTCTGCGTGACGCCGTCGGCCTCGTCGAGGAGGCGCGCACGATGGCGATCCTCAACCCCTCAGAGGAGCTCGCGTTGGAGGCCTTGTCGTCCAAGCTGGAGCGTCTGCTGCACTGAGACGGACGCGCGTGACGCGGCGCGCGGGCGCTCAGCCGTTCAGCGCCCCGCTCGCCACCAGCGCGAGCACGACCACGCCGAGCACCACCCGGTAGACGACGAACACCGTCACCGGATGGCGGGCCAAGTACTTCAGGAACCACGCGATCGACGCGTAGCCGACGATGAAGGCGAAGATCGTGGCGATGATCGTCGGGACCGCGCCGGCGCCGCCGCCGCTGCCGACGTCCTTGAGCTCGAAGAGCCCTGACAGCACGACCGCGGGGACCGAGAGCAGGAACGAGTAGCGCGCCGCAGCAGCGCGCTCCAGCCCGAGGAACAGGCCGGCCGAGATCGTCGAGCCGCTGCGGCTGACGCCCGGCACGAGCGCGGCGGCCTGCGCGAACCCGATGATGACCCCGTCACGCATCGTCAGCGACTCGACGCCGCGTTCCTTGCGGCCGACCTTCTCGGCCAGCTCCAGCACCAGGCCGAGCACGATCAGGGCGATGCCGATCAGCACGAGCTGGCGCGCGTCGGTCTCGATCTTGTCCTTGAACAACAGGCCGAGGATCGAGATCGGGATCGTGCCGACGATCAGGTACCAGCCGAGACGGGCGTCGAGCGTTCCGCGGACCTCGGGGTCCCGCAGCGACCGCAGCCACGCCCGCGCGATGTTCCACAGGTCGTGACGGAAGTACAACAGGACGGCCGCCATCGTCCCGAGCTGGACGACCGCGGTGAACGCGGTGCCGGGATCGTCCCACCCCGCGAAGGCCGGGACGAGGCGCAGGTGCGCGGTGGAGGAGATCGGCAGGAACTCGGTGAGCCCCTGCACGATTCCGAGGACGATGGCCTGGAATGCGTCCATGTGCGCGGCGCACAGTAGCCGCCGGATGGGTCGCCACGACGTCCGACCGGCCAGGTCTGGACGCGGTGTTCAGGTTGCGGTCAGGCGCCGGCGATCGGGCCCAGGCGCGGCGTGCACCCGTGCAGCTCGAAGGCGCGGAAGGCGTTGAAGCGCGGATGGTCGGGGCCGTGGAAGTCGGCCGAGCCGGTGCTCAGCAGGCCGCGCTGCTCGCAGGCGCGCGCGGTGAGCAGCGTCTGCTCGCGCGTGTGGGTGATGTAGAAGGCCTCGACGCCGTCGAGGCCGTGGCCGACGAAGCGGTCGATGATCGCGAGGACCTCTTCGGGGTGCTCGACGTCCCAGAACGGGTGCGCCCAGATCGCGACGCCGCCGGCCGCGTGGATCGCCGCGATCGCCTCGGCGACCGTCGGCGTCGTCCGCCGGCGATAGGCCGGGGTGCCGGAGATCAGATAGGCCTCCAACAGCTTGCCGAAGTCGTCGAGGCCCTCGTCGGCGATGCGCTCAGCGTTGTTGGGGTGGTTGAAGGCGGCCTGGGCGAGATGCGGCCGGCCGATCGGCAGCCCGGCGGCGCGGCGGGCCTCCAGCGGTGCGCGGTCCAGGGCGAAGCCGCACTCTTGGAGCGCGTCGGCCATCCGCTGGGCCCGGGCCGCGCGGTCGGCGCGGAAGCGCTCCAGCTCGGCCAGGAAGGCGGCATCGGTGTGGTCGATGCCGTAGCCGACGACGTGGAGGTCCTCGTGGTCGCCGTCGATGGTCGACAGCTCCGTGGCCGCGACGACGCGGATCGCGCCGCCGGTCGCGTCGGCGGCCGCCAGGGCCTCGGCGACGCCGTCGACCGTGTCGTGGTCGCTGAGCGCGAGCAGCTCGACGCCCGCGGCGGCGGCGCGGGCGACGACTTCAGCGGGGTCCAGCGAGCCGTCCGAGCACCTCGAGTGCGACTGCAGGTCGAAGGTCGGGGCGGCCATCGCTGCGGACCGTACCGGCAGCGGCCTCGAGCCGGTCGGCGACGGTCGCGACGACCTCGGGGTCGAACTGCGTCCCCGCGCACCGTCGCAGCTCGACGAGCGCGACCTCCAGCGGTCGCGCCTCGCGGTACGGGCGGTCCGACGTCATGGCGTGCAGCGCGTCGCAGACGGCGACGATCCGCGCGGGCAGCGGGATCGCGTCGCCGTGCAGGCCGTCGGGATAGCCGGCGCCGTCGTAGCGCTCGTGGACGGCGCGGACCAGCGGGGCCACCGCGGTCAGCAGCGGGATCCGGGCCAGCAGCGCGGCGCCGATCGCCGAGTGCTCCTTGATCTCCTCGAACTCGTCGGGCGTCAGGCGGCCGGGCTTGGTCAGCAGATCGGAGCGAACACCGATCTTGCCGATGTCGTGCAGCAGCGCGCAGTAGCGCAGCGGGCGCAGCTCGGCGTCGGAGAGCCCGAGGTCGCGGCCGGTCTGCAGGGCGAGGTCGGCGACCTCGTCGGCGTGGTCGGCGGTGTAGGCGTCCTTGGTCTCCAGGACGTCGGCCAGGACGCCGAGCGTCGTGGCGAAGGAGGTCTCCAGCTCCTGGGTCAACGCGCAGCGGTGCAGCGCGGCGCCGACCTGGGCAACGACCGCGTCGGCGAGCAGGAGGTCGTCGTCGCCGAAGGCGTGGGTGGAGATCTGCTCGAGGTTGAGCACGCCCCAGATGCGGCCGTCGACGACGATCGGCAGCGACAGCTCCGAGCCCGGGTCCGAGCGCGGGTCGCGGCGCAGGTAGTCGGGGTCGGTGGTCGTGTCGGCGATGATCGCCGGTTGGCCGGTGCGCGCGACGCGGCCGTTGACCCCTTCTTGTATGGGTTGCTCGTAGGCCAGGAAGTCGTCGTGGGCGGCGAGCGGGCCGGCGGCGGCGACGACGCGCAGGGTGTCGTCGGGATCGAGGCGCTGGATGACGGCCAGGAAGAAGCCGAAGGCGGAGTGCAGCTCGTCGACAGCGGCGTGGGCGACCGCGTCGGGCTCGTCGAGCGGCGCGAGCTTGGTGGCGAGGCGCGCGGCGACGGCGAGCCGGGCGTGGGGGCCGGGATCGTCACGCACCGCCTGCGGAGCGCGACCCTTGTTGGTGTACATCGCCGAGTCGGCGGCGAAGAGCAGCGCGTCGCGGTTGGTGCCGTCGGTCGGG
Organism: uncultured Conexibacteraceae bacterium; assembly: GCA_963731005.1. Classification (GTDB taxonomy): domain Bacteria; phylum Actinomycetota; class Thermoleophilia; order Solirubrobacterales; family Solirubrobacteraceae; genus Baekduia. Next base: position 1,636,741 of record CAVSTZ010000002.1, read on the forward strand.
AAGGTCGCGATGCCGAACGAGACGCCCTGGTGGTGGGCGACGCGCTCGATCGCGTCGGCGGCGCGGCGGGCGATGCGCGACGCCGCGTCGGCGTCGGCGCGGGGGAGGACGAGCGCGAACTCGTCGCCGCCGATGCGAAAGGCCGAGTCGGTCGTGCGGCAGGCGGCCGCGACGGCGCCGGCCGTCGCGCGCAGGGTGCGGTCGCCGGCGGCGTGGCCGCCGAGATCGTTGACCGACTTGAAGCGGTCGAGATCGAAGATGACGACCGAGAGCGCGAGCGGCGGCGTGGCCCGCTCGGCGCGGTGCAGGTGACTGTCGAGCGCGTCGTGGAACTCGCGGTGGTTGAGCAGGCCGGTGAGCGGATCGCGACGCGCGCGGGCGTCGTGCTCGGCGATCGTGAAGAGGTTGTCGAGGACCAGCGCGGCGTGCTCGGCGAACGTCGCGATCGCGCGGCGCTGCCTGCGCCGGCGCGTCGGCACCGGCGTGGCGGTCTGCAGGTAGCCGATCGTCTTGCCGCGCGCGATCAGCGCGAAGACCGCGTCCGGCGGCCCATCGGGACCGACCCCGAGCTTGAGCTGCGGCGCCAGCCCCGGGAAGAGCTGCGTGGCCCGCCGCTGCACCACGGCAGCGCAATCCTCGACGCTCGTCGTGGTCGCGACATCGGCCACCGCGGCCATCAGACGGGAGGAACTGCCTCTGCTCGGCATGCCACCGGGAGGTCGGCACCACCACGTCGGTTCTGTTGGGACCGACGGTCCAAAGCCAACTGGCCCAGACGTCCAGCACCCACGCCACCCGCCTCAGCGGCTACCATCTGGCCCGGTAACGCCACCGTAGCTCAGCTGGTAGAGCACTTCACTCGTAATGAAGGGGTCACGGGTTCGAGTCCCGTCGGTGGCTTCCCCCAACGTCCCTGCAAACGCCGCAAAACCGCGACGCGCAGCGCACGCCCGAACGCGCTCATGGGGTCCGTTTGGGGTCTGCAACCGGGTCCTGTCGGGTCCGGTGCAGTCCTGTCGGTGCCCGTTCTCTCGGCAGTCCGGCGAGGGGAAGACGGCCGCTCGCTCGACTGAAAGGGCGATGGCGCAACTGCCGCTGCCCTTCCCCGTCGAGCCTCCTGCCTCCGAGCCGGAGTACCTCACGGTGGCCGAGGCCGCCGAGCGCCTGCGTTGCTGTGAGCGAACGATCCGCCGGGCGATCGACCGCGGCGCGCTGCGCGCCGGCCGGCTGCGGGGCGCCAACGCCGCACGCGGCTCCTACCGGATCCGCCGGGTCGACCTCGACGACTGGCTCTTCGACGACGATGGCGGCGGTGCGTGATGCCGCGCACCGCTTCCCGCGAGCCGACCGTGGAGGTCCGGCGGCGCGCGCGCAAGGACGGCTCTCACTCCGAGGAGCCGACCGTTCGCTACTACGACGAGCTGGGGGTGCGGCGCCGCAAGGCGTGCGGGACGCCCGAGGAGGCCGACTTCGAGCGCGCTCGGCTCGCGCTGGAGCAGAGCCGCAGCGGCCCGGTCGTCGCGCCCGCGGAGTGCCTGACGCTGGCGGAGTTCTGGCCCGACTACCGCGCCGACGCGGCCCTGCGGCTGGAGCTAAACACCCTCGACGCCTACGACGGCGCCTGGGCGCGGGAGGTTAAAGAGCAGTTCGGCGACTGGCTCCTGGACGAGATCACCCCGCGGCCGATCTCACGCTGGCGCGGGCAGATGCAGAAGGCGGGCGTCGGGCAGGAGTCGATCCGCAAGGCAATGGTCCTGCTTCAGGCGATGCTGCGGCTGGCGATCGAATGGGAAGAGCTCCCGACCCCGCACAACCCGGTCAGCGTCGTCCGCAAGCCACGCCAGGGACGCCAAAAGGCGATCGAGGTCGTCGACCCCAAGATCGTCGAGTTGATCCGCCGCTGGTTTATTGCCCGCGGCGATCACTTCAGCGCGACGCTGGTCAGCGTGCTGGCCTATTCCGGACTACGACCCGGAGAGGCCCTCGCGCTCCAGCGCCGACATGTGCGCACCGACACCATGCTGATCGAGCAGGCCGTCGCCCGCGGCAAGCTCAAGCTCCAGAAGACCGGCCGGGTGTACCGGAGTGTCGACCTGCTCGCCCCGCTCATCGCCGATCTCACCGAGTGGTTTGAGATCGCCGACCTCGACCGGCCCAAGGCCGGGCTCTTCCTGTGCCCCGACGGCGAACGGTTCACCAAGGACGACTGGGACAACTGGCGGAACCGGCGCTTCTACGCCGCGCTCGACGACCTCGGGATCGACCGATTCCGGCCCTACGACCTCCGGCACTCATTCGCATCGCTGCTGATCCGCGAGGGCGAGATGTCGATCGTCGAGCTGGCCGAGCAGCTCGGGCACTCGCCGACCGAGACGTTGAAGACCTACGGGCACGTGTTCGCGGAGTACCGTCGGCAGCCGAGGGTGCCGGCCATCCAGCTGATCGCCGAGGCCCGGGAGCGTGATCCAGCGTGGCGGTCGGCAGCCTAGGCACACCTAGTGGCAAGCTGCGAAGCCAATGGCCCGTGCAGACCACCTCGCGGCATACCGCCTGACACGACCAGCGCGAGCTCTTGTGCTCGTCTCGCTACCTGAGGGTGTTCCGTGGCAGGCGGCCATGATCTCAGCGCTTCGTGGACAAGCCGCAACCTGGGGTGGCGCCGCAAATCTGCCGGTGCCGTGGACCGATGACCTGCTTGACCACCCCATGTTCTGGGCGCTCGCCGAGGCGCTCGACCCCGACGCGGTACTGCTTCCTACCCTGCGCCGCTCAGATCTTCACGGGATCGTCGACGGGGTGAAGGCTCCAGATCAAAACCAAACCTCCACCTTCGACGACCCGCCATTAGGCCGTCGCGACCCGAGACCGGTGCTTAAGGCTCTGGCCGGGCAGCTACCGATCCTTCAGCGCAACGGCAGCGGTCGACCACACGCCGTTGCGCCGAGTGAGGGCGGCGGGTTCCCGTTCGTCAGCGTCTCGACTCTCGAGGAGTTGCCAGCCGTCGCAGGGGCACGGTTTCCCGCTGATCTCGACATCGCGCTGCTGCTTGCCGCCGAGCGCGGCGACCTTCACGACGTCCAGGTCAGCCGGCTCGCACACCGGGGCGCCGACGCCTATGCATACGTGATCGACGACGCTGAGAGCGCGCTTGCCGGGGTCCTCGGCGGTCCGTCACTGACCATGGGGGCGGGACCATGGGCCCTGGCCGAGGCGGGCCTACGCTGGTTGGTTCCGTCTCCGCGTAGTGAGCCGACGGTGTCGATTGTCGTCGGCGACGAACCGTGGGATTTCGCCGCCGCCTACGCCCTTCGCCGCCATACAAGTCTCGCGTGGTGGGTCCCACGGCAGCTTGCTAACGACACCAAATTCGTCGCGCATCTTGCTCGACGGATTGGCGTCCTAAACCACGATGCCCAACGAGGTCTGGTGTTCTCGACGTCAGACTCATCAGCGGCGAAGAAGTTGGCGGCTGCGCTTCAGGCCAATCTGAACGCTGACCAGCTCTCGTGGGCCGCTGACGTCGACTTGGCGGCGGCATTGCGTGAACCTGCCAACCGCCTCTTGACCGACGCCAGTGGCCTCGAAAGCCTAGCCGTTCATGATGGTCAGACCGGCTACCTACCGCCCAAACTGCCAGCGGTGCGCCCCCGCGTGGGCGCCCGGTTGTACTGGATGTCGGAGGTTGTCGGTGTGAACTGGCAGCCCCTGCCCGACGCGCGGATTGCGACGGCAGTAGTGCGCGCACCGCTCTACGGCACGACTCAGTCGCGGACGACGCGCGATGGAGTGGCGTATCTGTGCCCGCACTTCGTTCGTTCTGGGGAGGAGGACCTGGAGACTTCGACGGTTCGGCCTCAGATCGCCCCTCTTGAGCTCCGTGAGCAACTGGCCACAATCGCGGCAGGCGACAACTGGGCGCTGGCCTCCTCCGACAAGGGGCTGTACGCCGAGGCTTGCGCTGCTCTGCTCGGCGGTGACGACGCGTTGCTCGACACGATGACCGACCCAGGGTGGACCGCAGTGCTCTCGGGGCTGCGTCGTGCCACCGATTCGAACGGCACCCCCCGTGGCTGGGACCTCAAGGACGGTCGGATCTACTTCGCGCTCGCTGAAGTGGAGGCGGTCCGCGCCGAAGCCAGCAACACGGCTCCGACGATCGATGAGATGCTCAGTATGGGCGTGTTGCTTCGAGGCCTGGTGTTCCGGTGCCCTCTCTGTGCGCTGAAGGGCTGGTACGGTGCCGACGAACTCGCAGAACGGCTCCGCTGCTCGCGGTGTCGGCGTCCATTCACACTCACGGAGTCCGGCTGGCAGCCCGGCCGAGAACCGCAATGGCGCTATCGATTGGCTGAAGTGTTCTGGCAACTGCTTCAGCACAACGGCGATCTCCCCCTGCGCGCGTTGCGGAACGTGCTCGGTATCGGCGGGAGCTGGCAGTTGGGCCCGACCGCGGTCCTGCACGAGCACGACCTCTGGGCGCCTGGTGCCGACCGACCGATCGAGCTCGACATCTGCGCTCAGCGAGGACCAGAGCTGTGGATCGGCGAGGCGAAGACCGCCGGAAACCTCGGAAGCGGAACGCAGGCCGCGGCGAAACTGGACGGTCTGCGACGCAGTGCCGAGTTGCTGCGGCCTCATGGCGTCCTACTTGTCACGGCCAAGCCAGCCTGGTCACAGGACACCGAACGGAAAGCGCAGGACGTGCTTGGCGGGCTTGGCTGCGAGATCTTGCTGGCGAGCAGCTCCCCGCTTGTATAACGAGACCTTCCGGGCCGTGAGCCTCGAAAAAAGCCTGCCTCACCGAGAGACCACCACTGATGCCGTGGTCTGTCGAGAGGATTTCGCGTGCCGCGGATACTAGCCTCAGTGCCGCGATGAGTACGTCATCTCACCGGCCCGTGCTGCTGCCCGACGCTCCGCGGCCCGACCTCGTCGAACGGCTCCGTGAGCTCGCGGGAATCGTCGACGAGGCGCTCCCAACGCACGTCGCTGTCGGGATTCCATATGACTTCTCGGCGGTTGCTGCGCTCTTACTCGCGCGTCTCGCCAGCAGTTCTCGCAGCGTCGCGGACCTGTTGAATGCGGGACGCGACCTGGACGCCGGCATGCTCATGCGTGGGGCACTGGAGCACGTGACGCTCCTGGCGTGGCTGGCGATCGACCCAGCAGAGCTTGAGCCCGAGCCCTGTGCGGCACGTGACTGGTTGGCTCGCGGTCCCGATGACAACACGCGCTGGTGGGTTGCGAACCAGTTCGACAAGGACATCAGGCGTGCCAGGCGGATCGCAAGCGGCTTTCCCGCGCGGCACAACGAACGCGAGCACCAGGACACGCTCTCATACGTGCGTGAAACGTTCGCGGTTGAGCTTGGCTGGGGCAGGCTCCCGAACATAGACGCGATGGCAGCTGAGGCAGACGGGTGCTGGGGAGGTCGGCTGGCCGGATGGCCTGACGCCGAGCCAGGGGAACCCGGCTATGACAGCACCTTGCGGGGCTTCAACCAGATTCTGTACGAGATTGGTAACACGTCTGCACACCCCCATCTCGGCGTGCTGACGAGCACGTTCACCGACGAGCCGACCGCTGGCAGAACGGCGCCGCTCCACGCAGAGATCCCGTCGGCCTCGGCGCAGGTTCCGGTCGCGACAACCGCGTACTTGATGATCTACGGACTCAGTGTCGCTGAGCACGCGCTCGGTTGGTCATGCATCGACCAGGCGCTAGGTGTTCTCGGCCGCTTCGCTGACGTTCGCCATCCCGGCATGCTGCTTGATGCCGTAACGGTCATTCTTGGCGGAGTCGACGGGCGCCGCTTTGGCACAACAAGAGAGGGCGAGTCGATCTTGGTGGCACGCAGCGGCCACGAGACCACGGTCGTCCTCGTCGCCAACGGCACCTGGCACAAGGTGCACCACGCGCCAGGACCCGCCTGGTCGCTCGAAGACGGGTTAGGGACCGCGCTGGCTCTCGCGGGTCGTCATGAGATGACGGGTGACGTCGTCAAGCACATCACGGCGATGCTCGTCGCAGCGCAGTCCGCTGACTGGTTTCCGGGTAACGAACCACCTGAGAACTGGCCACCGGATATCCCGTGACGAGAAGGATGTCGTCAGCTTGAAATCGAGTCGCGTTGCTCCTCGGCCGAGCCCGACGCGGGGCACGATCGCCGACTGGGCAACTCGCTGCAATAGCATCTACAGGTGTGTGTAGCGAGTCACGCGTACGCCCGCACTACTCTCGGCTGGCCGCTGGGATTCCATCCTGTTACCGCGATTTTCGGGCGCGGAGCAAATGGCGACGGCCGATGAGGATCGGGCGTAGGCGCAGCAGGTCGCCGCTCGTGGAGGCACGAGCACGGCCTGAAAAGTTCGACGCTGTGTTTCTGGCGTATTGGGACAGCGTGTTGCCGTTCATGGTTCGGCAGACGTTTGACCCTGAAGTGGCGTTCGGTCTCACCGCGGAGACGTTCACGACGATGTTGGCCAACATCCGGTCCTTCAGGGGCGAGACAGAGGTGGCCGGGCAAGCATGGATGTGGGACATCGCCCGCAGCCAGCTACGAGGATGGTTCGATACCGGCAGGGTGGGCGATGGCCACCGCAATCAGCTCAAGATCGACATTGGCCCACCCGAGGCCGATGAACTCGCGATCTTCGAGCAGCTAGCCGACCTCGACCCATTCCGTCTACAAGTGCAAGCGGCCATCCACGCTCTTGACGAATCGCCGCGGAGATTGCTGCAACTGCGGGTGTCGGAGCGGCGGTCCTACCCGGAGATTGCTGAGGAAGTTGGCATCACCTCGGACGCGGCACAACGACGGGTCGCGCGTGCGCTCGCTCTGCTCCCAGAGGAGCCGATACAGCACGGTGACACCGTCGCTCACTGAGGGTCTGCGCCCGACGAGCACCACCCTCACACGCCTTGGATGGAGGCACAACGGGCCCCCGATCTCAGCTGACGGACCCGCTCGATCGCCGTGGCTGTTACCTACGGACAGGGACGCTGCGCGATGTCGTCTCTGATGGCTTGATGGTCAGACGCCGCTTAGGAGGTCGGCGACGCTGACACCGACCGCGGCGGAGATGCGAACCAGCGTCTTGACCGATGGATCGACCTGGCCGGCTTCGATCTTCCACCACTGGCTCTGATCCATCCCGGCCGCATCGGCTGCTGCCTCTTGCGAGAGGCCGCGGGCGAGACGTGCGGCCTTGAGGTTCGCGGTCAGGATCTCCAGTGGTTCGGACACGGCGCCGAACACTTGCTAGGGCTTCCACCCTGCGCCACGTCAAATATGACGTTATGCTGGTGCTATGCCGACGACAGATAGTGCGTTGGAGCAAGCACGGCTGAAGCTGACGGTGACGACGACCGTCAGGGACCAAGACCACGTCCTGGTGCTCGACGTCCCTCGTGCCCAGTGGGCGCTCGATGAACTTCACGAGCTCGCGCGGACAGTGGCTGAGGCGGCGGGCATCCTCGGCGAGTTCACGACAGCAGTCTCGGTCGCTCTCGCGTTCTCTGGCCCTGCTGGCCCGTTGCCGGACGATTCGAGGCGGGAGGGGCTGGGCCTGCCAGAAGCCGCCTAGGCCGGCGCCCGACGCGGGCGGCACGATCGTCGAGATGAGGAAGCCTCGACGCAGCTAAAGGGCGCGCGAAAGGGGCGCCGGCTGGTGGCGGGAAGTGCGAGCCCGTACCTCCGACATGCTCAAACCGCACTGATTCGGTCAGGATCGGGGTGCATATTGGCTCGCCGAGGCTTAGTCGACGAACTGCGTGGTAGACCCTCGCCATTAATTGGGCAAGGGGTAATGAGCGACCTCGTCGACAGAGAGAGCAGCGGCCGTGTGGCGGTCGTTGCCATGTCCTCGACGAGCCCTCATCGGTCGGCGCGAGACGTCGACATCGAGCAGGACTACGCCGAGCACCGCGGCGCGGTGCTCGCGATGCTGCGCGCCGACTTCCCACGGTTGAGTGACGCAGAAGAGCTCTACCAAGAAGCGTGGGCCGAACTGCTCGACCTTGAGGGTCGTGGCGAGATCGTCCGCCATCGTCGCGCGCTCCTGAAGAAGATCGCCTGGCGTCGGGCGGCGGACTCGGTAAAGCGATGGCGTCCCGACGTGGTCGATCCGTCGAGCGCGGCGATGACTGCCGTCACCGACGACGAGCCTCTGCCCGACGAGCAGGCTCAGCTTCGCTTGGATGGCGATGCCTTGCGCTTGGTAGTCGAGTCACTGGACGAGCAGCAGGCCGCGGTCCTCAAGCTTCGTTTCGATCAGCACCTCACCGTTCGCGAGATTCAAGGTCACTTCGGTCTCAGCGAGAAGCGCGTCGAGGCGATCATCACCGAGGCATACAAGAAGATCGCTGCGCAGCTCGCCGTCGGTGCTGACGGCGAGACGCGCTGGTCGAAAGGACAGCGCAGCCTGTTGCTCGCGTGCGAACTCGGCATCGCCTCCGCCCGCCAACGCCGGCAGGCCCAGAGGATGGTCGATCGCGATCCATCATGCCGCGCGATGCTTCGCGCAGTGCGATCCAGCCTCGACGACATCGCGGCAGTGCTGCCGATGCCGGTCCTCGTTGAGGAACGCGACCGGGTGAGTGCTATAGGACGGGCTACCGGCCGTCTCGACGAGTTCTGGGCCGCCGTCCGGAACCTCGGGGATCGGTTCACCGGCCGCGGCGTGCCTTCGGCGAACGTTGTCGAGCAAGCCGGCATTACCGGCGCGTCGGCAGGGGCTGGGGCGGCTGCGGTCAAGGTCGTCACGGCGTGTCTTGCGCTTGGCGGGACCGCGGCGGTCTGCGTTGTGGGTGGCAATCAACTCCGCGACCATCCCGCGGGAGCGCAAGCACCCGCGCCATCGCCGCGTCGGATCGTCGAGCCGTCGCGCGATCACGTGGCAGTGGTGCGCTCCCCGACGACAGTGACGGTCGCACGCTCCAAGCCGAAGAAGGCGCCTGCTCGTCAAGAGAGAGCGGTCAGCTCGCCGAAGTCACGGCCGGCCGCCTCGCCGGCTCCAAAGGGCAGCACGGAGTTCGGCCCCGGGGCGCTGGGGAGTACGGCTGCGTCGTCCCAGCCTGCGACGGCGCCCCAAAATGGGGGAGGGGAGTTCGGGCCGTGAGTCGACTAAGGGGCATCGCCAACTACCCGGAGGCTCGAATGGCCCGATCACTTCCCGCGACGATCGCTCTCGCACTGATCTTCATCGCGCTCGCGGTGCTGCCCAATAGGGCGCTCGCGGGCGGCTACAACGTGTACGCCTGCAACACGGCCGTGGCCGGCGGCGCGAATCACTCGTGGAGCGCAGCGGCCGACCCCGGGATGACCGCCTACACGGACTGTCCCGCAGGGCAGGGACTCGTCGCCCGCAGTGTCTATGACGGATCGGTCTCCACGTTCCTCCAGGGCGCCTACATGATCTTTGACGCGCCCGACGGGAACTCGGTCGACGCGATCTCGTTTGAGTTGGGCCTACGTCGCCCCGATTGCAACTGGGGCGTCGACTTGGTCGGCGGGAACCGTGACCTGGGCGGCAACATCATCTTCGGCTTACCCGCTGGCCAGAGCTGTGACAGCCCGTTCCAGACCCCCGACGACAACACGTTTATCGAGACCCGTTGGAGCTACCCCGTTGGCGCACCCCGCGTGCGCATCGAAGCGCGCTGCGGCGCGGGATCCTGCACACGCAATGGCGTAGCGGGCATCCACCTACGCAACGTCGATGTCCGAGTTCGCGATGACGTCGCGCCCGCTCTGCTGGACGGGCGCGGCCCGCTTTGGACCGCAAATACGTGGCTGTCGGGCAGCCAGTCGGTCGGGTTCGACGCTCGGGATACGGCCGGGATCCAGAGTGCAACCATTTCGGTCGACGGGCGCGAGGTCGCCAGGCGCACCAACGGCTGCGACTTCACGTCCGCTGCTCCGTGCCCGCAGATGTCTGTCGATCAGCCATTCGCCACCGCCGGCTTCGGCGCCGACGGAGGACACATCCTGACCCTCGCGGCGACCGACGCGGGGGGCAACTCGGGATCAGCGTCCACCGCTATCTACATCGACAACTCGCCTCCTGATGCTCCGCAGAACCTCACCGTCGTCGGCGGTGATGGCTGGCGATCGACCAATGACTTTGCGATCGCCTGGACGATCACGCCGCCTGTGGTCGGTGCACGTGTCGCCGGCGCCGAATGGAGCCTCTGCCCCACGGCTGGGGGCGCCTGCACGCACGGATCTGCCAGCGGCGTCGAGCTGACGACGATCCCGCACCTCAAGCTCCCGGCTCCCGGTGCCTACACGCTGAAACTCTGGCTCCGCGATCAAGCCGGCAACCAAGACGAGCGGCTCGCCGCTTCCCCTGTCACGCTGCGATATGACGACGCGAGCCCGTCGGCCTCATTCGAGCTGCCCGATCCCAACGATCCGACCCTGGTCGCGGTCAAGACCACCGATCGTGGGTCAGGCGTCACCGCTGGGCAGATCCAGATGCGTCGTCAAGGCGTTCCGCAGTGGCTCACCCTGCCGACGACCGTGGACGCCACCGGGCGGCTGACCGCCCACATCGATGACGAGCGGCTCGGCGACGGAGTCTTCGAGCTTCAGGCGACCGCCACCGATGCGGCTGGCAATCAGCGCACCACGGCCCAACGTGCGGATGGAAGCGCGGCCACGTTCACGCTGCCGCTCCGACTGAAGACGTCGTTGCGATCGGGCGTCGTTGTCCGGCGTCGTGGACTTGCACGCCTAGCTCGGTCGGCCTACGCGCGCTACGGGCAGCTCGTCCGGGTCCGGGGACGTCTCAGAACGCCTGAGGGCAATCCGTTGCAGGATGTTGATGTCCAAGCGTTTACGCAGATCCGCGACGGCATTACACCGCCCCGGCTGATTGCCACCGTCAAGACCTCCCGGACAGGCGCGTTCTCGTTCCTTGTGCGCAAGGGTCCGAGTCGGTCGATCCGCATCCGGTACAACGGGACGAATCAGATCCGGCCTGCGACCAAGAACCTGCTGTTGAATGTCCGGTCGGACACATCGATGCGTCCTAACCGCCGTCGCGTCGTCAACGGCGAGACGGTGCGCTTCCACGGGCGTCTCAAAACCGGTCGGATACCGCAGGATGGGAAGTTGGTGGAGGTCCAGGTCTGGGTCCGCGGGAAATGGCGAACGTTCGCCACCGCCCGAGCCGGCCGGCACGGATCGTGGAGCTATGACTACCGCTTCGACGGAACGCGCGGTCGACAGGTGTACCGGTTCCGTGCGAAGGTCCCGCCGGAGACGGGATACCCGTTCGCCGCGGGCCGATCGCGCATTGTGCGTGTTCATGTGAGAGGGGTCTAAGAATGACCCCCGCTGCCCGCGAGCTACGAGAGATGGAGACCAACTGATGCCACGTCGACTTCGCGACCACCTGAGCTTCTCCAACGTGATCGCCATGCTGGCGCTCTTCATCGCGCTGGGCGGAACGTCCTACGCCGCACTCAATCTCCCTCGCAACAGCGTTGGAGCGACGCAGATCCGAGCAGGAGCGGTTGGCTCCAGCGAGGTTCGAGACCGTTCCATCGCCCTCAAGGATGTGAGTCGATCGGCGCGGAACTCGCTGCGCGGCGCGACGGGCCCGCAGGGTCCTCAGGGCTCAGCGGGAGCGCCGGCGGCAAGGCACTTCGCCGCAGTCTCTGCTTCAGGCGGCTTCGTGCGGGGAGACGCGACACGTGGCGGTCGGGTCGGGGTGGGCTCATACACGGTCGGATTCGCCGAGTCGGTCGGCGGATGCGCCTACAACGCAACGCTCGGCACCACCGACGGCACAACGGTCGCCCCGGGGCGCGTAACCGTCAACGATCAGTCTGGGGTAGTCGGTGTGCAGACGTACGACGCGGCTGGCGTGGCGGCGGATTTGCCGTTCCACGTGATCGTTGCCTGCTGAGACAGCTCACGGCGCTGGGTCTGCGGCGAGCGGTGCTCTGAGCCCGATCTTCGGTGTTAGGGGTTGAGCTGTGTGGGTGGGGGTTTGGTTTTGAGTTTGTGGGTGGTGGTGTGTTGTGGGGTTTTGGTGGTGAGGGTGGCGTTGTTGAGGGGGTTGGTTCCGGTGAGGGGGAGGATGTAGCTGCCGTCTGGTGCGATCGGGATGTCGCGGTGTTTGCCGTCGTGGGTTTGGAGTTGGAGGGCGGTGATCGTTCGGTCGGCTTGGCCGTAGAGGATGGTTCGGGGTTCGGGGGTGTCGGTGTAGGTGCGGCGGGCGATGAAGATGTGGTCGGCCATGTTGTGGCACTCGCCGGAGGCGCGTTGGGGTAGTGGCTTGAACTTGCCGTTTTGGAGTTGGCCGAGGCGTCGGTGGTCGACGGCGCCGACCAGCGCGCAGGTCTCACCGGCGTTGTTGTAGTACAAGCGGATGCCCCAGGTGGTGCTGTTGTGGGGGTCTTTTGCTCGTGCGGCGCCGAAGCGTCGGTCTGCGGGCGCCCCGGCGATGTTCTTGCCGGGGTCTTGGTCGGTTTTGACCGGGTCGTCGGGTGCGAGGAACATCTTGGTCGCGACCGCTGCGCTGCCCAGGGCGAGGACCGTCAGGAGCGCGAGCGCCGCGACCCTCACCAGGCGGCGACGTCGCCGGCGCGATGGGCGTGGGGTCTGAAGCGCGCTGGTCCGTTCGCCGAGCTCGACGATGCTGCGGTAGAAGGCCGCGTCGGCAGCGCGGGCGCGATCGTTCGGGTCGGGCGGCGGCGTCTTCATCTCACGAGCTCCTGCGGAGTCTCGTCGTCTTCGAGCTCGGCTGCCAGCTCTTGGCTGAGTTGTCGCAGCGCCCGTGAAACCCGCATCCGCAGCGAGACGGCCGTTGTCCCCAGCTGTTGGGCGATGGCATCGTAGCCGCGGCCGTTGAAGAAGTGCTCGTGCAAGACGAGGCGTTGGGTCTCCGGGAGCTCGGCCAGCGCTTTGAGCAGTACGGGCTTGAGACGATCAAGGTCGGCGAGTTCTTCGATCCGTTCGTACTCCTCGGGGCCCAGCGATGGCACCGGCAGCGCGAGCCGTTCGAGATTGTTTCGCGCGACCTCGCCGGTTCGGCGCCAGTCGATCAGCTCGTGCTTGGCGATCGACCACATCCAGGCGCGGCCTTGGGCCTCGGTCTCGCCGTCAAAGCTGCTGAGCCCGCTGAACATCTCGGCAAAGGTCTCGGCCATCAGATCGAAGGCGATCTCGGGATCGAGGGTGCGCCGCGCGAAGAAGCGCAGGACCTGGTCGCGGTAGGCGAGATAGACGTCGGCAAACCGTGCCGGGTCCTCACGAGCCCGGACAAACAACGACTGTGACCGGCCTCTTGCGAGCCCACCGAACATGCGCGGGCGATCCTCTCACAGCCAACTCAAACTCGGTGACCATTGCACGGCCCAACCAAAGAAACCCGCCGCCACCCGTTACACGCCCCCCGCCGAAAACGACTACCAATGCGATGCCACCAACACACCCCACACCCACCGTTCTCCGCCCACAGCGCGGCGTCGTGGTGCTCGCCGTCATCGTGCTGCTCGCGGCGCTGGGCTTCGGCGCGAACCTTCGCGTAGCCCAGGCCGACAACGCTCACACCACGTGCGTCTACCACGGGTTCGTCTCCGGAGCCAGCGACACAGATGGCAGCTTCTTCTCCCGAGTCAACAACGGCTGCAGTTCTAACTGGCGTCAGTGCGCGATCTACTCCTACGGCGTCCTGCGTGGCTACGAGACGGTCGGCGATAGCTCGACGATCTGTAGTGCTTGGTCCAATTCCTACGGCAGCTACACAGAATGCGCAGGAGCGGCATGGGTCTCTGACCCAGGGGTCTTCTCAGACCACTCCCACAACGCGCCAAACCCATGCTGACTCGCCCGAGCATCTTGGCGATGGTTGCCGGCGCCGTCGGCATGGTTGGCGGGGCCGGGCTGGCAGGCTTCGCTATCGCGTCTGCGCTGGTACCGGTTGAAGAGACCGCACCGATCTCCCCTGTGGCGTACGTGCCGGACGGCAATGGGGCACGCATCTCGGTGGCGACCCACGATCTCGCACCTGGAGCCCTTCCGTGGGCGGTTCGCGTCTACCGCTCTCAGACCGGCTTGACCTGCTCTGAAGCCGGCCGCGTCCAGGGCCAGTTCAGGAATGGTGAGTTTGGCCAAGTGGATCCTGACGACGGCAAGTTCCACCCAGGAGGACTTGGCGATGCCGAGTTCGGCCGAGTCGACCCTGACACCGGGGCGTTCAAGCGGCTTCCAGTTGAAGCTGGCATCAGCTGTACCGACCTGAACGAAGTCCCATCGTCCATTGCGGCCAACCACTACCCAGCCCAGGGACAGCGCGGTGCACGCGCCGTCGTCTTCGGAGTGTTTGCCCCCAACGTGAATGGTGTCCGTCTGCTCGTCAACGGTGAGCAACGAGATCTCAGCTTCTCTGCGGACGGCTATATCGGCGTGATCGGCGAAGACGAATCTGCTTTGGCCGAGCTGCATTTCAGCATGGACGACGGAACCGTGAAGCGCGTTCGATTTCCGGATGTCCTCAAGCCCCCCGTCCAGCAGCCGCCGCCCGAATCCTGACCGGCCGACGATCATCCACCCCTGGAATCCCGGCTAACGTCGCCGCGATCCTTATCGGCCTGAGCCACCCGAACCGGCTGCCCATCCTGATCGCGCTGGAGGCTCGGCCGCGCACCGCCAAGGAACTTGTCGACGACCTCGGCCTGAAGCCGGACCCGGTTCGGCACGCCATCAAACAACTAGTCGCGGCAAACCTGATCGAGGTCGTCGAAGAGCGGCGCACGGCCGCGAAAAACCTGGTTGGCCTCGTCTATGGCACCCGCCTTACAGGTTGGGCCGGGATCCTCAGCGCGGTCCACCGTGTAGCGGCAACCGCACTTCAATGAGCAGCGTACATCATTGCATTACCCGGCAACGCTACCGCGCGGCGCCAGCGGTCGGTCACTTTTCCGCCGTTCCCACGTTGCCGCTCTCTGAGTAGGGAGGCTCTCCGGCGACGACCAGGGCTATATCGCGAAGTTCGAGCAGGTCTCGCGTCTTGCGGAGCAGGAGGTCAGCCTGCTCGACCCTCTCGATGGTGTCGGGCCACAACGGTTCCAGCCACGCCGCAGCGTCGCTGGCCAAGGTCGCGGTCTGTTTCGCGGTCAAGGTCTGGTTCAAGAAGGCGTACCAGGCCAGTGCGGCATCCACGACCGCATCGCGCGTCGCGTCGCTCCACTCCGCGTCACAGGAACTTGCTAGCCGGTACCCGGCAATCTCACCGATCGATTCGACCAGGTGCTTGGGGATTGGAACGCGGATGGCTTCAGCGACGATGGTGTTCTCCCGGAGTGCTCGCCCCCGGGAGTGCCGGCGTTGATCCCAGCGCTGTCGTGTGGCACTTCGCAGACCACTCGGTCTCCATCCAAGCGCCCTCATGGAGGAGTTCACCCGTTGGTGTGCCGCTTAGCGGCACGCACGTGCGCATCCGCGACGATCTTGCGCACTCGTGGGACAATCTGTTCCAGCTCTGCCGCCAGCAGTGCCTTTGCTGGCTCGTCGAGCACCGCCATCGTCGGGTATCCCGCCTCCGACGCAACGGTCAACGTGCTCGCTGCCCTGAGCAAGAGTTCCTCGGGCGCGACGAGCTCGGAGTTTTCCGGAACCAGCTCGTAGAAGTGCTCGACGGACCCCCGCACCCGGCCTTCACCAGCTGGCCGAAGGTGTCCGGCGGAAACGAGCTTCCGAAAGTGGTAAGCCGTTGGACCGACGCCCGTGCCGATGATCTCGGCTACGCGCGTGGGGCTTATCGGCCTCCCATGTGACCGCATCGCGTCAACGATCTTGTCGCGGGTTGGGTGCGGGCGCAGCGTCTGCCTGTGCTGCTGCGTCTCAGCGGATGTTGGAGCGGGGCCGGACATTGACTCCGGAAGGTTGAGAGAGCACGAGCGTTCCGTAGCGGACGCGCAGCACTGTTCACTTTCGGTTTAAACTCAGCTTATCAAATCGTTGGTCGATAATGCCTCTCGGTCCCTTTGGGTCGCTGGACGCGCATAAGGTCGCCCGTCGTGGACTTCCTGCGCGCGTCCCGTCCCTCCTGTAGGACCTGCGCCACCCTGTGCGGCTGCCGATCCTGCTCGCCCTCAGTGAGGGGGGAAGAGTTGTCGGCCGCCGAGCTGGCCAGGCGGGTCGGCAGCAAGCCCAAAGCCGTGAGCTACGCACTCGACAGGCTGACGGCTGCGGGCTACGTGGAGGTGGCCCGCGTCGAGATTGTCGAGAGTGGGCCGGGAAACACGCTTCAACGGCTGTATCGCGGACGCGGCGACGATTGGAGACGTCTTGTCTCCGTCCTTGACGAATACGCGCGGGGCGATTAACCGACTTAGAAGCGGGCACGGGCTATCAAAACGGCGCGGCGCCCCCAGCGGACTAACAGGAAACAACAGGGGCACCGCGCCGGCCGGTCAGAGGTCGCGCTGGGTCGCACATTGGCATCGACCCACGCCTCATGTTCAGGGGATGAACGTAATCGGCGTCGGCCACGCTACACATACTCACTGCTGGATGCAAGTTATCGACGGTCGATAATGCCCGTGAGGCAGTATTGCTGATCGTTTGGCAGACATTCGCGAGGGTGGCGCCGCTGGTTGCTGGCGCTGATGGCCGACCGCGATGCAGGCTGCCTGACCTCTCGTCGGGCGCGGCCAGCGGTGCCGGCTGCTCGCACGATGTCGGTCGACCGCCGCCCGTGCGGGTGTTTTGGCGCCGCGGGCTCCGGAGAACTCGATGATTGCTCAAGATGGCAATATGGTCACCGCTCTACGGTTGACTTCAACATCGCGTCGCTCTACAGTGCGCGCTCCCTAAGCGCACAGGCACCCTTTAGTGCCTATTTGAGCCCGGTCTGTCGCGCGTCGAACTGTCGTCGTCCCCCCTCCGAGGAAACAAGACTCCGTGATGTCGAATCGTGTTGGCTCGCGCCAGCTCTTGGCTGCCGCATTGCACCTCTACCGCCGTGCTGTAGCGGCACAACGTGTCGCGGTCAGGGCGCTTGCGGTTGTCGGGGCGCTCGTCCTGCTGTTTGCCGTTGTCGTCGGTAGCCGTGCGCCTGTGGCCTCGGCCTCCTGGTCGCCAGCCGCGTGTCCACCTGGACCTGCGCAGACCCAGACCTGGGAAAGGACAGATTGGTGGTGCATCGGTCGTAGGCAGATTCGCGCTCGCGGTTATCTTCAGGGCGATTGCGTCGGGCGGCAGTTCTCTCCGGCCCCGAAGCCTGAGGACACCGAGGCGTTGAGTCCCGGCACCATCTATCCGAACCGAAAGTGGTGTGGCCAAGGCCCTGAGGCCATCGCTCAGTCTCGTGCGATCGCCTATCTCGGTACCAAGTACCAATCGCAGCGCGTCCAGTGGGAGGATCAGGTCTACGGCACATCGACAAGGGCCAGCCGGGTCGACATCACGCTTGAGCAGCAGACCAAGTTAGAGGTCTATGAGGTCAAGCTGACCAGCAGGTGGACGGACCCCGTTGCACAGGCCGACAGGTACGTCGACATGCTCAACGATGCAGGGGTAGTACCGGTTGCTTCTCTCGGGCAAGCCGCCACCGGATCGTTGTCTGACTTTGTCGACACCTTCCTAGTCCCGGCTGCCGGAGGCAAACGATGCGAGTTGCCCGACGGGACCACCGTTCCGGTCTACCAGGCGTATTTCAGTGCCGGCGGCCTAATCAATGGCGTGGTGGTGGTGTACGTATCGCCGGATTTGCCGTGTTTTGACCCCAACACCGATGCTCCGCCGCTTCCGGCCACGATTTCTGCCCCCGGAGGGCTTGAGACCCTCGACGTCGGCAGTGCTGAGGACGAGTTTCCGGGCCTCACATGGACGCCCTATCCCGGCACGGAGTTGCCCTCTCCGACGATTCCTGGCGGTGGCGGCGGTGGTGGTGGCGGCGGGCTCGGTGGTGGTGTCGGCAGTCCGGTGGGTACGGGTGGGACCGGTGGGGCGGGCGGCGGCTCTGTTGGTGGCGGTCCTGGTCAGGGTGGCGTAGGCGGGCCGGGTGCCGGTGGTTCAGGCGGGTCGGGTGGTGCAGGCTCCGGAGGTTCCGGTGGTCAGGCCGGGTCTGGGAGCGGATTGGGCCCTGGCGGCGGCCAAGGGACAGCAATCGGCGATCCGCATCTGGCTACCTTTGATGGGTTGAGCTACGACTTGCAGGCGGTCGGTGAGTTCGAGCTGGTGCAGTCTGAGCAGCTGGGTGTCGATGTCCAGATGCGTACGGTGCCTCGGAGCGACGCGGCATCGACGATCGGCGCTCTGGCCATGAATGTCAACGACTACGGAGTCGAGATCGCGGCCGATGGCGGGTTGCTCATCGACGGAGAAGAGGCAACTGTCGCCAGTGGGCAGTCGCTTGATCTCGGAGATGGCGCGTCGATCGCCGCGGACTCCGGCCTTTATACGGTGACTTGGCCTGGGCAGGAGAGCACGCGTCCGAAGCTCCGGATGTGGGGTACGAATGTCAAGATGGACGTCCCATATGCGCCGGACGTACGGGGTCTGCTGGGCAACGCTGACGGTGATCGATCCAACGATCTCGCGCTCGCTGACGGAGAGGTGCTCAGCGCCAGCTCCAGTGCGGCTGTGATCCACGGCAGCTTCGCCAACAGTTGGCGCGTGACGGACGAGAGCTCGCTGTTTACCTATGGTGTGGGGGAGTCGACGGCGACCTATACCGATAGTGACTTTCCATCGCAGATCTTGACCATCAATGACCTGACCGATCAGCAGCTCAGTGCAGGTACGGCACAGTGTTCGGGCGCCGAGGTGGTTGATGGCCGCCAGTTTGACGACTGCGTCTTGGACTGGGCGCTGACCGAGGATTACACCTTCGTTCAAGCTGCGGCGCAGATGACCAATCCGGTCGTCGAGGCCGGCGCAAGGCACATCGACGCGGCCGGTGACATCGCCGAGGACTTCGAAGATCAGGTAGGCGCCAATTTCGACGCGCCGCGCTATGGGACGGGCACGGGAAGTGGAACCTTCGCCGGGCCTTTCTCGGCGCGCATGCGCTACAGCTTTTACGTGCCCGACTTGCCCGCCCATAGTGCGGCACACTTGAACCTGAACCTCGTTGCCTTTGGGGATTGGAACCCGCTTGACGGAACAGCGATGCACATCACCGTCGACGGCTCTGTCGTCTGGCAGGAGAACCCTGGGACCCTGACACCGAGCAGCACCGGCGTGACCCCGAGTGGCAAGTCCTACGCCATCTATCCCGTCAGCCTGGCCGTCCCGCACGACGCCGAGCAACTACGGGTCGGGATCGACAGCGACGTGCCACTCGGAAGCGAGCGCGCATTCGGTGTCGACGACATCGACGCGCATCTGACGCTCGATCCGCCCCAACAATTCACCGCCTCACTGCCGATCGACGTCACCGACGGGTCGCCCTGGTCTGGAGCCGGGAACATCGAGGTTCGCGGCGGCGAGGACAGCTACGCATTCTCGACATCACAGACCGGCAACCTCCAGATCGACATCTCAGGGTGCACAACCGGTCAGGGTTGGGTGCGTTACAAGCTGATCGACGTCGGGTCGGATGCGACGGTTGTGGATGATTGGTCGTGTTCGAGTCAGCTGGTTCACGGTGTTCCGGCGGGTGACTATCGGTTGTCGATCAGTGATCGGTTCGGCGGTGGCACCTATCATCTCGGGGTCAGTTTGCAGCCGGCCCCGCAGACCTTCGCGGTGTCGCTGCCCGTGACGATCAGCGATGGTGGTGCGCAGGTGGGTGGCGGGAAGCTGGAGACGACGTCTTCGGAGGACGATTACACCTTCTCTACGTCAGAGAAGGGTCCGATCGGGATTGAGGTCAACGACTGCGGGAGCGGCCTGGGTAGTCTGCTGCACTATGCGGTGACCGACACCACGACGCATGTCCAGTTTGACGCCGGCACGCTTGTCTGCGGTACGGCCGGGGTCCAGTTGCATGACGTCGTGGCGGGCGACTATCAGGTCGCGATCTCCGCCGGCGGACGTAGTGGCGTCTACGAGATCAGGATCGTCGCCCCGCCGGCCGACGTGTTCGACACCTCGCTGCCGATCAATGTGACGGCGGCCGACACACCGTGGACCGGGGCAGGCAAGCTGGAGTACCCCGCTTCGGAAGACGCGTACGACTTCACCACAGATGCCTTCGGAGCCGTCCAGATCGACATCTCGGCGTGCTCGATCGGTGGGGGTTGGGTGCGCTACAAGCTGATCGACGTCGAATCGGGCACGACGGTCGCTGACGACTGGTCGTGCGGGAGTCAGACGGTTCACGGTGTTCCGGCGGGTGACTATCGGTTGTCGATCAGTGATCGGTTCGGCGGTGGCACCTATCACCTCGGGGTCAGTTTGCAGCCGGCGCCGCAGAGCTTCGCCGTGTCGTTGCCGGCCACGATCACGGATGGTGGTGCGCAGGTGGGGGCCGGAAAGCTGGAGACGAGCTCGTCGGAGGACGACTACACCTTCTCTACGTCAGAGAAGGGTCCGATCGGGATTGAGGTCAACGACTGCGGCAGTGGCCTGGGCAGTCTGCTGCACTATGCGGTGACCAACACCACGACGCATGCCCAACTCGACGCAGGCACGGCCATTTGCGGTACGGCCGGGGTCCAGTTGCATGACGTCGCGGCAGGCGACTATCAGGTCGCGATCACCAACGCTGGTCACAGCGGCGTCTACAAGATCAGGATCGTCGCCCCACCGGCCGATGTCTTCGACACCACGCTGCCGATCGACGTGACGGCGGCCGACACACCGTGGACCGGGGCAGGCAAGCTGGAGTACCCCGCTTCGGAAGACGCGTACGACTTCACCACAGATGCCTTCGGAGCCGTCCAGATCGACATCTCGGCGTGCTCGATCGGTGGGGGTTGGGTGCGCTACAAGCTGACCAACGTCGGATCGGGCACGACGGTCGTCGATGACTGGTCGTGTTCGAGTCAGACCATTCACAACGTGCCGGCGGGTGACTATCGGTTGTCGATCAGTGATCGGTTCGGCGGCGGCACCTATCATCTCGGGGTCAGTTTGCAGCCAGCCCCGCAGAGCTTCGCGGTGTCGTTGCCGGTGACGATCAGCGATGGTGGTGCGCAGGTGGGTGGCGGGAAGCTGGAGACGAGCTCGTCGGAGGACGACTACACCTTCTCGACCTCGCAGAAGGGTCCGATCGGGATCGAGGTCAACGACTGCGGCAGTGGCCTGGGCAGTCTGCTGCACTATGCGGTGACCAACACCACGACGCATGCCCAACTCGACGCAGGCACGGCCATTTGCGGCACCGCCGGGGTCCAGCTGCATGACGTCGCGGCAGGCGACTATCAGGTCGCGATCACCAACGCTGGTCACAGCGGCGTCTACAAGATCAGGATCGTCGCCCCACCGGCCGATGTCTTCGACACCACGCTGCCGATCGACGTGACGGCGGCCGACACACCGTGGACCGGGGCAGGCAAATTGGAGTACCCGGTCTCTGAAGACGCCTACGACTTTTCGCTCACGCAGACCGGCAACGTCCAGATCGACATCTCGGCGTGCTCGATCGGTGGGGGTTGGGTGCGCTACACGCTGACCAACGTCGGATCGGGCACGACGGTCGTCGATGACTGGTCGTGTTCGAGTCAGTTGGTTCACAGTGTTCCGGCGGGCGATTATCGGTTGTCGATCAGTGATCGGTTCGGCGGCGGCACCTATCATCTCGGGATCAGTTTGCAGCCAGCCCCGCAGAGCTTCGCGGTGTCGTTGCCGGTGACAGTCAGCGATGGTGGTGCGCAGGTGGGTGGCGGGAAGCTGGAGACGACCTCGTCGGAGGACGACTACACCTTCTCGACCTCGCAGAAGGGTCCGATCGGGATCGAGGTCAACGACTGCGGCAGTGGCCTGAGCGGTCTGCTGCACTACGTGGTGACCAATTCGACAACGCATGTCCAGCTCGATGCCGGGACGGCCATTTGTGGCGCCGCCGGGGTCCAGCTGCACGATGTCGTGGCGGGCAGTTATCAGGTGGCGATTACCGCAAGTGGTCACAGTGGTGTCTACGAGATCGGGATCGTCGCCCCACCTGCAGATGTCTTCGATACCTCGTTGCCGATCGATGTGACCGCGGCTGACACACCGTGGGCCGGTGCAGGCAAGCTGGAGTACCCGGTCTCTGAAGACGCCTACGACTTTTCGCTCACGCAGACGGGCAATCTTCAGATCGACATTTCCAGCTGTTCGATTGGTGGGGGTTGGGTGCGTTATACGCTGACCGAAGTCGGATCAGGTGCGACGGTCGTCGACGACTGGTCGTGCTCAAGCCAGACCGTTCACAACGTGGCGGCGGGTGACTATCGGTTGTCGATCAGTGATCGGTTCGGCGGCGGCACCTACCACCTCGGAGTCGAGCTGAGCTAGCACGCCGTAGAGTGGATCCATGCCTGCGGAAGTCGTCGTCTCAGAAAAAGTATGGTCGGGGCTACGGGACGTCATCGAGGAGTTCGGAGCCGGCTGGGATCTACGGCTGCTGCTGCGCACCACAACCGACGTGCATGAAGCTGAGCGCGCGTTGCTGGCCTCCGTGCTTGAGGTGACCGAGCTCGTGGGCTCAGAGGCGGGAACCGGGGAGCAATGGGGAGCGCCGGTCGACTGGGGGTGGGTGCGGGTTGCCGATGGTCTGGTGGTCATGGTCCGAGGTGATGACCGCGGGGTTTGGACGCTTGGTGCAGTACGAGACCGGCTGACGGCACACGGCGTCGGCGGCGTCTTCGAGCTGGCAGAGCTGCCGCCGGCGGACATGCCACCGATGCGCGCCCCGATGCTGGCGTGCTGTCTACGCGTTCGCGGCGCGCGCGAACTCGTGCGTGGGGCTTACAACTGGCGCCCTGACCGTGAGGCCTACCGATCTGCTGTACGGATCGGATTGGAGTGGGCGGAGGGCAACGCGGCTGCGCTCAATGCCGACACGGTCGGCTGGCTCCCTGTCGACAACCGCCGAGACGCCCACCAGGTGCTCTACGAAGCCACCGATACTGACGAGAAGGCAGCCTACGCCGGCATCGACAGCCAGGGGTTTCGATGTGTAGCGGTCCGCCCGCAAGGGGTCGTGTCGCTCGTCAGCGGCGTGTGGCAAGACCAAACGCTGCAATGGGCCCCTACCCTTGATGGGCTCGTTGAGGTCTTACGCCAGGCTTTCGCAGCCACGGCGTATGCCTTTGTCATTCGCGGTACAGACGTCAGCCACAGTCTCTACGTCGGCGAGCCATCCTCGATCGATTGGCAAGAACGGGCTTATCCGCGTCCGCTCGGCCCAGGGTGGACGTCCAAGGCGTTTGATGACCTCTTCGCCGCTGATGCCTTTGGTGTGCAGGTGTTTGGCAGCGGCTACGATGACCGTATCCTTGAATCGGGAGACTGGACCATCGAACGCCTCGATGGCGGGGGACGTTTGGTGGCCCAC
This sequence comes from uncultured Conexibacteraceae bacterium, assembly GCA_963731005.1. Lineage (GTDB taxonomy): Bacteria > Actinomycetota > Thermoleophilia > Solirubrobacterales > Solirubrobacteraceae > Baekduia. The sequence goes on from CAVSTZ010000002.1 coordinate 1,660,185, forward strand.
ATCGATCGCGCGGCCTGGTTTACCCAGCCACTATTCGAGCTACCGCCACGAAGCCGCCGTGGCCGGCCCAGGCCCGTACCCGAAGTCCTTCAGCGAGCGCGGGACCAGCTCGACGCGTTTCTCTACCAGCCCGGCCGACTCACAGAACTCGGTGTGGTCGAAGTCGATAACTCGACGCGCTGAGCGACGCTCGCCAGGGCCAGCGCGGCTCGTCGTGTCAGCACGGTCAAGACGAGATTGGAAGCGACGCGAAGCCCACCGGTTGGGCTTCGCACCCAACTCGCCGGTCGATCGTGACAGCGGCTGCCGTTAGCGTGCCATTCACGTTGCCGGTCGCACTAGCTCTGACCCAGGCGCGAACCGTCATGGTCCGACCTGTGCTGTCCGTGAGGACCTTGGCCTGCTGGCTGCCGCGGAACCGGTCGCCGTGCCGGGCCAGATCCTGAGCTCTCATGACGATGTCGAATCCCACTGAGGAGCCGTCGGTACAGCCCATGAGGACAAAGGTTCGCAGGTTCGTCAAACGCCCAAAAGCGGTGGCCATGCTAATCGCCTGATGCTGGCTTGTCTGCCCGCGCCACCGGACCGGACGCGGTAGGTCGTGCGCGACGGTCTGTGAGTGCGTACGCTGCCAGGCCAAGACGATCAGGCCGATGGCCAACGGATAGAGAACGAGCCGCAGCGCCAGCCGCAGCCGGCGCTCAAGGCGTACGCTTTGATTGTGCGGCTCTGCCATCCTCTGTGAAGTCGGCCAACAACGCCTCAGAACTTCAGTCATCAGCCGCTCATTCGGACAGCGTTCGTGCCGATCAACGATTGGGGACGGATACCTGCCGCGACAGCTTCGGAAGGGTTGGAGTTGTTGTTTAGGGGTTGAGCTGTGTGGGTGGGGGTTTGGTTTTGAGTTTGTGGGTGGTGGTGTGTTGTGGGGTTTTGGTGGTGAGGGTGGCGTTGTTGAGGGGGTTGGTTCCGGTGAGGGGGAGGATGTAGCTGCCGTCTGGTGCGATCGGGATGTCGCGGTGTTTGCCGTCGTGGGTTTGGAGTTGGAGGGCGGTGATCGTTCGGTCGGCTTGGCCGTAGAGGATGGTTCGGGGTTCGGGGGTGTCGGTGTAGGTGCGGCGGGCGATGAAGATGTGGTCGGCCATGTTGTGGCACTCGCCGGAGGCGCGTTGGGGTAGTGGCTTGAACTTGCCGTTTTGGAGTTGGCCGAGGCGTCGGTGGTCGACGGCGCCGACCAGCGCGCAGGTCTCACCGGCGTTGTTGTAGTACAAGCGGATGCCCCAGGTGGTGCTGTTGTGGGGGTCTTTTGCTCGTGCGGCGCCGAAGCGTCGGTCTGCGGGCGCCCCGGCGATGTTCTTGCCGGGGTCTTGGTCGGTTTTGACCGGGTCGTCGGGTGCGAGGAACATCTTGGTCGCGACCGCTGCGCTGCCCAGGGCGAGGACCGTCAGGAGCGCGAGCGCCGCGACCCTCACCAGGCGGCGACGTCGCCGGCGCGATGGGCGTGGGGTCTGAAGCGCGCTGGTCCGTTCGCCGAGCTCGACGATGCTGCGGTAGAAGGCCGCGTCGGCAGCGCGGGCGCGATCGTTCGGGTCGGGCGGCGGCGTCTTCATCTCACGAGCTCCTGCGGAGTCTCGTCGTCTTCGAGCTCGGCTGCCAGCTCTTGGCTGAGTTGTCGCAGCGCCCGTGAAACCCGCATCCGCAGCGAGACGGCCGTTGTCCCCAGCTGTTGGGCGATGGCATCGTAGCCGCGGCCGTTGAAGAAGTGCTCGTGCAAGACGAGGCGTTGGGTCTCCGGGAGCTCGGCCAGCGCTTTGAGCAGTACGGGCTTGAGACGATCAAGGTCGGCGAGTTCTTCGATCCGTTCGTACTCCTCGGGGCCCAGCGATGGCACCGGCAGCGCGAGCCGTTCGAGATTGTTTCGCGCGACCTCGCCGGTTCGGCGCCAGTCGATCAGCTCGTGCTTGGCGATCGACCACATCCAGGCGCGGCCTTGGGCCTCGGTCTCGCCGTCAAAGCTGCTGAGCCCGCTGAACATCTCGGCAAAGGTCTCGGCCATCAGATCGAAGGCGATCTCGGGATCGAGGGTGCGCCGCGCGAAGAAGCGCAGGACCTGGTCGCGGTAGGCGAGATAGACGTCGGCAAACCGTGCCGGGTCCTCACGAGCCCGGACAAACAACGACTGTGACCGGCCTCTTGCGAGCCCACCGAACATGCGCGGGCGATCCTCTCACAGCCAACTCAAACTCGGTGACCATTGCACGGCCCAACCAAAGAAACCCGCCGCCACCCGTTACACGCCCCCCGCCGAAAACGACTACCAATGCGATGCCACCAACACACCCCACACCCCGCTCCTGACCGGCAGGCGGTCGCCGACCCCGGGCGTTCCCGAGGACGTTGGGCGGATCCTTGTGGCGCTGGGTCATCCAAACCGACTGGTGATCTTGATCGCCTTGGAGGAACGGCCACGCACCCTCCAAGAGCTGATCGCGGATCTCGGACTCAAGCCAGATCCAGCCAGACACGCGATCAAGCAGCTGAGCGCTGCGGAACTGGTCTACGTCGCTGAGGAACGTCGGGCGCTCGGCAACTTTGTGGGTCATGTCTACGGTACGCGGTGTCTTGGCTGGTCGCACGTCATGGATGCCGTCGCTGCTGTGGCTGCTTCCGGTTAACGTCTCGGCAGAACTGGCGCAGGTTCCCGGCGTGACCTCAGCGGATTCGGCTACGAGGACTCGGCGCCTGCGACCTGAAGCAGACGAAGCGACGGCAGAGAGTCGCACGAGGGGTGTTTGGGCGTCCCGACGACTAAGGGGCGATCGTGCCTTCGCTCCGGACCAAGCCCGTCGCACTCGACGTCACCGAAGAGACCCTCGTCGATGAGCCGATAACGGTCGGTGCCACGCGAGCGGCGCGAGTCGGTGTGTCATCCGGTGGGGTTGCCGTGGCAGTCGGCGCCTGCGTGCTGGCCATCGCCTGGAGTGCCGTCACGCACAACGGACCGTCGACCGGGGGAACTCGTGCGATGCCATCCACGAGCTCGGTACCGCCACGGCCGGCGGCGTCGCGAGAAGCAAGCAGGGCGCGGCGCAGGCAAACCCCCTCGGACCAGCTGGTCCATGCCGGGTCCCGTCGCTCATCTCGACCTACCTCTCAGCACAGCGCATCTGCCGCACGGTCCACAGCACCTCGCCCGCGGGCACCGACGCTGCGCGCCGCGCCCACAGTGCCTGAACCCGCCGCGACGTCCTCGGCATCCGACCGGTCGTCGAACTCGTCGGAGTTCTTCTGATGCGGTTCCTCGGAAGAGAAGCGTCGACCATCCCCGTGGCGACGCTCCGATGGCGCGCCCGCGCTCCGCGAGTGGCGTTGATCGGCACGTGTGGCGTGCTGAGCATGGCCGGGCTTCGGACCGTGCTCGTACACGAAACGCCGGCCCCCGTTGGGTCAACGGCAACGAGCGGCAACGTCGCATCGGTCGACGGGTTCGCAGAAGCCTTCGCGCGCACCTACCTCTCTTTCTCGTCAACGGACCCGGCCATCCGCGAGAAGCAACTGCGGGCCTTCGGATTCGATGCTGGGGCGCTGATACGAGACAACGGCGGCGATCGTCCTCGGACGATCGCCTGGAGCGCTCCCGTCGCGAGTACCTCCGGCGGGCGTGGTCGCCGCGTTGTCACCGTCCTTGCCGACGACGGTCATCGTCGGTGGTATCTGGCCGTGACGGTCACCCTCGACCGGACGGGGCGACTTGCAGTGGTCGCACCGCCTGCGCTCGTGGGTCCGCCCGCGGTGCGGTCGGTCGCCACGGTGGCGCCGGAGCTCGAAGTCGATGACCCCGCGCTCACCCAAGTCGCGGTCCGCGCCGTACGCCACTACCTAGCGGGCGAGCGGAGCGACCTTGTCGCGGATCTCGCGCCCGGTGTCGCTGTAACGCTCCCGAGCGTTCCTGCCCAGGTCGCAGATGTTGTGGCCGTCACCTGGGTCACGCGCCCGGCGCGCGTTGCCGTTTCTGTGGTCGCAGCCGCTTCTGGCGGCCTTCGTCTCACCCTGCGCTACGAGCTGGAGATGGTCCGCGCCGCGGGCCGCTGGCTGGTGCGCCGTATTCAAGTCAACCCGCTCAACCGGGAGGTACTCCCATGAGGCGCCGTCTTCGGCCCGTCGTGCTCGTGACCATGTTGATGGCAATGATGATCGGCGGGCCGGTCTCTACCGCGCTTGCTGAGCCCACGGACTTCGGAAAGAAACTCGGCGATCAGGTGTCGAGCCTGTCGACGGGGCTGTTCCTTGCTGTCGCTGGGCTCGTGACACTGCCGATTCTCGGCCGTCGCGATGTCAACGGCGGCGTGGTTCTCGCCGGGCTTGTTGTCGTCCTTGGCGGATTCATCTTCGCCCAAGGGATGGTCAAGCACGTCATTGTCGATCTGTGGCAGTCGCTCAGCGCGTGATCGCCGATGTCCGACAACAAAATCACACTGCGCTCGTATCGTCTCGCGTTTGAGCTGGAGCGCCGGCTTCACCGGATCGACCGCTTCCGCATCCCGGTGCCCTACGGCGTTCCGCTCGCGGCTCTGGGCTATGCAGCGGTCATCGCCATCGCCCTGCTCGCCCTAAGCGACCTTCCGCTGATCGGCGCGGTCGTGCATGTCTTGCCCTGGCCGCTCAGGTTGGTGGTGTTGCCGGGACTCGCGACGCGCGCTCTGTGTCATCGACGGGCAGATGGCCGCCCGGCACATGAGGCGATCGTGGCCGCAGTCGTTTTCGCGCTGAGCCCCAAGCAACTTGTCGGGCTGGAACCACGCCCGTCGCAGCGATTCGGCCTCGACGCAATCCCGGTCGCTCGCGACGAGCGCGGATCCAGCTATGCGGCGGGCACGATCGTCGGACCGGCCGTGGTGCTTCTCCGTCGACCTGCGGCGATCGAGATGCGAGGCAATCGGGTCCGGCTCCGCCAACTCGGCGACGGGCTCCTGTCGCGGCCACGAGAGCTTCAGCTTGAACGCGGCGCTCGTCTGACGGTCGAATGCGCGCCCCGCTGAGCTTCGCGTGGCGCAACGTCGTCTTCGGCCGGGACGCTGGCGATCCGTGGGCGCTCTTTCGCGTCTACACGGCGTCCTACGCGGGACTATCGACGGCTGACAAGCTCGGATTCCTGTCCTCAATGGCCAGCTATGCCTGTGCCGTCGAGGCCGACTTTCAGGTGTTGCGGGTCACACGCGCATGGTCAGCGGCGAGCTACGCCGCCGCGGCCGGCTCGATGCTCGATCGTGAGCACGGTCATCCACGGCGGCTTGCGACGCTCATCGGTTCCCATGAGGCGGTGATCGATGCTGGCGGTGCCGCAGAGGCCGATGTCTTTCTGGCGGTAAGCCTCGCGGGAGCTTCTGGAGCCGCAGGGCCAGCGACCCGTCTGCTCGGTGACCTGCGGCGAGCGTTCGGTCTTGGAGACGCGCGAGGTGTCACGCAGCGCCGTCTTGACCACATCCTCGACGCGGAGGCGGTCGCGTTCAGCAGGGCGGCCGACTACCTCGATGTTGACCGTGTCTCGACGGCGGAGTTGCAGTGGCTATTGCGGCGGTCGGCGCTCCGCGGGCTGGCCGAACCGTGGTGTGACGCGATGTGGCATCCGCAGGCGCTCGTACTCGACGCCGAGGACGAGAACGGGGGAAGGCGCTTCCGCCCACTTGAAGCGCAGATGACCGCGCTGCTCGATCGTCCGATGACCGTCGAGCGCGACCAACTGATCATCGATGGCGTGCACCAAGCCGTGCTGGTGGCGGGCGCATTTCCCGAGACCATCCAGTTCCCCGGCCGGCAGGCCGAGCTGCTCTTCGCACCGCTCGAAGCGGTCGGGTTCCCAGTCGACGCGTGCTTCGCCGCGCGCTGGATACCCAACGACGCGGCGCTCGCACTCGTACGCCGCAGAATTGTCGACGCTGACCATGCCTTTGCCGAAGAGAGCCGAGGCGATCACGGGCCAACAGCGCAAACGGCCGCACGTCCCGACCTCGTCCGTGACCTCGAAGAAGAGCTGACGGCGACCGATCGTCCACCGTTGCTCCGTGGACAGCTGAGCTACGCGATCGGGGCGCCGTCGCCGCTGGAGCTCGATGACCGCGTGCGTCGCCTTCGCCGTGAGCTCGCGCCGATCTCGCTCCATCGACCCAAGGACATTCAGTTGCCGCTCTGGGTCGGCCACCTTCCCGGACAACTTCCACGTGTTCGGCGTTACGACGATGTCTTTCTCCCTGAGCAATTGGGGGCGATGGTTCCGACAGCGACGCACGCCGTAGGTGCCCGCACCGGCTTGCTCATCGGCCACACGCTGACCGGCTCGCGTCAGCCGGTGCTGCTCGACGTGGCCGAAGGATCGCGCAACGATCTGACGCCGGCCATTCTGTGCACCGGCGTCCCCGGGGGCGGCAAGACCGTCACGGCGCAGCTCATCGCGCTGCACGCGTTCATCATCGGTTCGCGGGTCGTGGACATCGACCCGAAGGGCGACCACCGATTGGCTGACGTCATCGGCCAGGAGCACGTCGAGCACATCGAGATTTCTGCCAGTGGACGCGACCGCGGCATGCTCGATCCGCTGCGGATCGCTCCCCAGGATCTCCGCGTCGAACTGGCCTACTCCTTTTTGACCGAGCTGCTGCCGGCGCCTGTAGCGCCGAACTGGCAGACCGAAATCCGCGCCGCGGTCGCCGAGGTGGTCGAGCGAGGAGGTCGCAGCTCTGGTCTGGTCCTCGACCGGCTTGAACAGGGTGGCGAGGACGCGCAGGCTGCCGCCCGCGCAATGGAGATCCACGCTGGCTCAGGTCTCGTCCAGCTGGGCTTCGCTGACCGCGCCTCACCGCCGCCACCCGAGGCACGCAGTCCAGTGACGAGTCTGCGTATCGAGAACCTCACACTTCCAGATGCCGGAACGCCCAAAGCCGAACTGTCCCCCGAAGAGCGCACCGGCCGTGCACTGCTGCGGCTCCTTGCGGTGCAGGCACTTGATCTTGCTCGCAGCGACCGAGACCAGCACAAGGTGCTCGTCCTCGAGGAGGTCTCGCAGCTGATCGGTGACGTCGTTGGGCTCTCGCTCATCAAGCGCATCGTCAAGCTGTGCCGTGGCCAGAACGGCACGCCCATCCTGATCGACCAACTGATGGAGGGTGTAGAGGCGATCGTCGATCTCGTCGGCTGCTTCTTCGCGTTCGGCGTCCAGAGCAAGCATGAAGCCGCGCGCGTCATCGACCGGCTCGGACTCGACCCCGAAGACGCATCGCTTCTAGCTCAGCAACAGAGCTTCCGTCAGGGGCGATGCCTCATGCGCGATTACGAGGGCCGGGTCGGTGCAGTACAGATCGACCTCGTCGATCCGCGACTGCTGCGCGCGCTGAACACCACACCATCCGATCGTCGCGCGGCTGAAGACGATGACCAGATTGCGCTGCTCTAGCGGCGTCGTCGTTGCGGTGGTGGCCCTCTGGGTCACAGCGGCCCCGGCTCCCGCAGCAACCGCCGGCCGGGCGGCCTCGACGGCGAGTATCGCGGTCCCCAGTTCGACAATCCCGGCGCCATCAGGGGACGACTCCTATGTTGATCCATCACGGGATCTCGGCGCGACGTCACCATCCTGTCGCTACGCGCTCGGTCCGCAAGCCCGCCAAAGCTGCCGGGTCTCAGGGTCGGTCGCCGAGTCGCACCCGCTGAGTAGCTACGGCATCGATGTCCGGGTCGGCTTCTCTGTCACCGATCCCGGTAGGTCATTCATGGGCGCGGTGCAAGCCATCGCTGCGGGGATCTGGATGGCGCTGCTCTATGCCGTCAAGGGCGTGCTGCTGCTCTTGGAGTGGGCTTTCTCATTGGATCTCACCAACCAGGCGATGCCCCAAGTTCGGCAGACCCTCAATCAACTACACCAACAAGCGTTCGGTGACTGGTGGCTGCTGCTCGCGATTTCGTCTGCGGGCCTCTGGGGGATCTGGCGTGGACTCATACAGCGCCGTACGACCGAGACCTTGGCCGGCCTGGCCGCCACGGTGGGCTTGATGGTCTGCGGCTTGGTGCTCATCAGCAACCCCGATGACACAGTCGGCCGCGCCGCTCAGGTAACCAATGACGCCGGTATGGCGGTACTTGCTGCGGGCACCGGGCAGTCGACGTCCGATCCGCGCTCGGGGCTCGCGGCGGGGCTGCGCCAAGTGTTCGACACCACCGTTCGAGATCCGTGGTGTGCGCTGGAGTTCGGCTCGGTCGAGTTCTGCGACGTCCGAACCGGCGATTCGGGCCGAGCTACCAACGCCGAACTGTGGCTGGCATACCCCGCCCAAGGCTGGCAGCGCGGGCGACTCCACAAGTTGATGAAGAACGGTGACGAGCACGTTCACAAGGGGCTCCGTACGCCGATCGCACCGATCGGACCAATCGTGCCGATCGATCCGCTTGCTGCGGCCAAGGGCATCCTCGGCATCGGCGGCGGCGATCGCAAGTTGCCTGACGACGTTGAGAGCCTCGTCAAGAAGGCGCCAGAGCACGCAAACATCCAAGAGGCGGGCGGAACGTTTCCACGCCTCGGTCTGTTGGTCATCGTTTTGATTGGTGTATCTGGCGCGATCACGTTGTACGCCTACCTGGGCGTCAAGCTCATCCTCGCCGCCGCGCTGAGCCTTCTGCTGCTGCTCATCGCTCCCCCGATGCTGCTTGCCCCCGCTCTGGGCGACAGCGGGCGAGCCACGTTTCTGGCCTGGATCAAGCGCCTGCTCGGCGCCATGGCCGCCAAACTCGTCTTCGCCGTCTTTCTCACCGTGGTGCTCGCCGCCAGTCGCGTCTTCACCAGCCTCGACGTCGGATGGTTCGGCAACTGGGTTTTGCTTTCCGCGTTCTGGTGGGGCGTGTTCATCAAGCGCCACGAGATCATCGGCTTTGTTGCAGGTGGCACGCCCCAGCAACACGGCAACGGCCTCGGGCACCTGCTCTCCCAGGGTTACTACGCCTGGATGCTCGGTCGGGGCGTGCGGCAGATCGCGTCGCGCGGTGCGCGCCCCGTTGATGCGCTGCGTCAGCGTCGTGAGGACCACCAAGCGGCTCGTACGGCCGCATCCTCGTCTCTCGCGCGCGATGAGCTCGACGGTCACCACCGCGAAGAGCTGACTGCCGGCCAGCAACAGGCGCGCAAGGTCGTGGCCCGGCGGGACGGGCTCCGCCATGAGCTGCGCGCCACGGATCGTCGTCTCGCCGGGTTCGACGAGGCGACCGTCGTCGCAAACGCCACACGGTCAAAGAAGCCCGCGCCCAACGCTGAACAGCGCCAGCTTCTCGAACACCGTCGCCAGCTGCGAGCGCTGCTCGCCGATCCGGCAGCAAGCGAGGCTGAGCAGACCGTCCGCCACGCCGATCGCAATGTCGCGCTGACGGGTGACTCGGTGACCGCGAAGGACCTCGATGTCCGGCGGGCCCGCCGCGCCAGCGAGCTGCGGTCCCGAGAGGCCGAATCGTCACTCTCCCCTGAGCAGGTGCGGGAGCGTGCTCTGCTCGCGGCCACCCATGACGAACCACACGCCGCGGAAGCGGCGCGGCGATGGCTTGACTCTGACGAGCTGCGCGACCGCCAGCGCCAGAAGCTCGCCGAGATCCGAGCGGAGCGTCGCCGCCGACGCGCAGGAACCGGACGACGGCGATGAAGCTGGTCGTTCTTCTACTGCCTGGAGTGCCAACGGGCTTCGTACTCATCGCGGTGCTGCTCTGTGGAGCGGCGATGACCTCGATGGGCGCCAGTGGCCAGGTGTCATGCAATCCCACGCCCCTCGACACAGACTCGGTGCCAGCCGCCCTCACGCCATTGTTCACGCGAGCGGCCAGCAGCTATGAGCTTGGAGCTGACGGCGCGGCGGTTCTGGCCGGGCTGACCAAGGTCGAGTCCGACTTCGGCCGAAACATGGGCCCGTCGAGTGCAGGGGCAATCGGGTGGACCCAATTCATGCCGGACACGTGGCGCCGGTTCGGTGTCGATGGCGACGGGGACGGACGCGCCGACCCGATGACGGCAGCCGATGCGATCAGCTCGGCCGCCCGGTACCTCCACCATCTTGGAGCGCCGGCCGACTGGCACCGTGCGCTTCTCGGCTACAACCACGCCGAGTGGTACGTCAACGACGTGCTCGAACAGGCGCGGCGCATGGCCGGACACATGGAGGACGTTTCGACGGAATGTCCAATTGATGGGTTCAGTCTCGGCACCGGGGCTGGCTCCCGGGTCTTCGGTGGCGGGCGCATCATCCCGATCCCCGGCCAACCTCGACAGAGCGCCGACGAGCGCATCGTCCCCGACATCATCGGCCTCCAGCGGCGGTTTCACTTCACCGTCACGGCTGCCTATGCAACATCGGGACACAAGCCGCACGGCGAACATCCCCTAGCGCTTGCTGTTGATCTGATACCTGGGCCGGGCGGCAGCTGGGACGACATCGATGTACTCGCTCATTGGGCTGAGCCCGAACAGAACCATCCGCGCGCGCCGTTTCGCTGGGTCGGCTACGACGGCGACGCGGGCCACGGTCGAGGCAACCACCTTCATCTCTCCTGGGAACACGGCGCCGCCCCGGACGGGCCGCCCGCGCCATGGGTCCGCGTCCTCGCCGCAGGCCAATGAAGAACGACAAGAACAACGAGACCGACATCGGAGACGCACTGCCCGGCTTTCTCTGGATGGTCGGAGGGACCGTCGCTGCTTCGGCTGTCGCTTGGTGCATCCCGGCGGTAGCGGCGCTCGTAAACGCCGGTCAACTTCCACGCCTCGGGCCGCTCCGAGCACTGGTTGCCGGTCTACGGCTGTTTGGGGACGGACGTTGGCGAGATCCGGCGACGGCGTATCCGCGCGAGGTACAACCGCTTCTCCCCGGCCCATTCCTATGGTGGGTCGTGACCGTCGTGGTTCTCTCGGGAGCGTGTGCCGTCGCCGTCCTCGCCATGCGTCGCCTCGAACCTCAAATGGCGCAGGAACGGCTCGGGCGGCGATCGTTTGATTGGCACGGTGCCCGGCCCCGACCGTGGGCGCGGCATCGCGATCTGCGGCAGCCGCGCTCGGTGCAGGCGGGCTTCTCGCTCGGCCGGATCGACGGTCGGACCATATGCGCCGAGGAGGAATCACATGTTGTCGTGGTTGCTCCGACGCGAGCCGGCAAGACCACCCGTTGCGTCATTCCATGGCTTCTGGAGCATGCCGGTCCCGCCGTTGTTACCAGCACCAACCGGGACGTGATCGTTGCCGCGCGCGAGGCGCGTGAGCGTCTTGGGCGTGTCTGGCTCTTTGACCCCTTCGCTGTCGACAGCACGTCGTGGTCGCCGTTGCATGGTTGCGAGTCCTGGTCGCACGCATTGCGCGGCGCGCAATGGCTTGCGGACGCCTCAGCCGACGGGGATTCAGAGATTGCGCGCTACTGGAGAGGCGAGGCCGCCAAGCTCCTCGCACCATTGCTGCACGCCGCTGCACTCGCCGGCCAGGAAGTGACCACCATCCTGCGCTGGGTCGATGCTCAGGACACACAGGCGCCGACGAAGCTTCTCGCAGCCGCGGGGGCGCACGACGCGCGCCTTCAACTCAAGGCTGTCGCCGATCTGGATCCGCGCAATCGTGGCACCACCTACATGTCGGCCGGCTCGGTACTGGCGGCCTATCGCTTCCCAGAGGTCCGAGACGCAAGCGGCGCCGGTTTTGATCCATCGGCCTTTCTCTGCTCGGCGGCCGACACCCTCTTTCTCGTTGCCGCTGAACGACATCAAAGATTGCTCGCGCCGATGCTGGTGTCATTGCTCTCTTCCGTCGTGCACGAGGCGATCGAGCAGAGCACCTTCGAGGGCAACCAGCGCCGCCTACGGATTCTGCTCGACGAGGCCGCCAACGTCGCACCGCTGAGCGACCTCCCCCGAATGCTGTCCCAAACCGCCGGTCACGGCATCCGTATGGCCACCGTGTGGCAGTCCATCGCCCAGATACGTGAGCGCTACAGCGGTGGCGCCGACACGATCCTCGCCAACTCGACCGCCAAGCTCTTCCTTGGCCCGATCACCGACGAGGCCACCCGCAGCTACGTCACCTCACTTCTCGGCCGGGACGACGACGAGCCCCGTCGCCGCCCGAAAGCTTCGGCCGCGGCGTTGCAGCAGCTTGCCGGCGATCGCGCTCTCGTGGTCCTTGGTGCCAAGACACCGGGTCTCATTCGACTTCGACCGTTCTGGGACACATCGTTGCTCGAGCGCTCCCTAGGGCCACGACACTAGTTCGACCGGAGGGCGCGTCGAGGCTCTCCAGGCAGGTCCGCCGCTGAGCCGGTGCTCGGCGGGTGGACGTGCTCGTAGTGGTGGCGAAGTGCGGCCAGCAGCTCGGGCAGGTGATGGTCGAACAGGCGGTAGTGGCCATGGCGCCCTTCGCGGCGGACGGCGACCAGGCGTTGGCGACGCAGGATCTGGAGCTGATGCGAGACGGCGCTCTGCTCCATGTCGACGGCGGCCGAGAGTCCTTCTACGGTCTGCTCGCCGTCGGTCAAGGCCCATAGCAGGCGAAGCCGGCTGGCCGAGCCGAATGCGCGCATCGCGTCGGCGAGGCCCTCAGCCTCGTCGGCGCCGAGGACGCGCCCGGCGTCTTCGTGCTCAGAAGGGTGCGGCATCGAAGCGGAAGTCTAGATGTGGTGGTCGACCGGCTGGCCCGGGTCGGCCTTGATGGTCTGAATCGACTGCCAGGTGATGCGCAGGATCACGAGCGTGATGACGAGGCCGATGATCGGGTCGCCGAGGCGGAAGCCGATCGCGACGATCGCGGCGGACGCGACAACCGAGAGGCTGACGAAGCCGTCGGTGCGGGCGTGGTAGCCGTCGGCGATCAAGGCGGGGCTGTTGAGGCGCTCGCCGCCGCGTAGGCGGACCTGTGCGGCGATCTCGTTACCGGCGAAGCCGATGATCCCGGCGATGGCGACCACGCCCAGGTGATCGAGATCCTGGGGGTTGATAAGGCGCAGCACCGATTCCACACCGGCAACGCAAGCGCTGACGAAGATGGTGAAGACCACGAAGTATCCGGCGCGCTTTTCGGCCACGAAGGAGCGCAGGAAGAACGCGATGCCCAACGGGATCGCCGTAAGCGCATCGCCTGCGTTGTGGATCAGGTCGGCCAGTAGCGCGACGCTGCCGGTGCTGACGAAGATCACCGTCTGTGCGATGGCCGTCACGAGCAGAATCGCGAGGCTGATGCCCACGACGTGGAGGCCCTCGCGGGAGCTGGTGATCGAGCGGTCGACCAGCGCGTGGCTATGGCCGTGACCTTTGTCGCCGCGGCCGTGGTCCGCGTGGTCGTGGCCGTGGGCGGTCTCGTGATCGTATGCGTGCGCGCCGCTCGTCATCAGAACACATGATAGGACGTTCAGATGTTGAAAGACCGGTCAAGCGGCTTAAGCGCCCGGTAGGCCGCCCCCGTACACGGACACCTATACCGATGCGAGTTGTCCAGAACAGGCACGGCCCCGGCGGGGTACACCGGGGCCGCACGATCCGGCCGCACCCAGAGACTTTGGAGTGCAGCAAGTTGTATGTGAAGCGTCGCTAGGCGTCAGGCGCTTCACCGTCGTCAACGGCTGCGGGCGGGGATCCGCCCGCAGCGTCTCGCAACTCGGTCAGCTCGCGCATGAGTTGTGCCCGGTCGCGGAGACGGTCGGCGAGGGCCTCGGCGTCTTCGGCGCTCATCGGCCAGGCCAGGGGCGCCAGCTCGAAGGACGAGCGCATGAGGTCGCCCTGCATCTCAATTGCCCACGAGGCCAGCTCGGCGATCTGTTCGCGGGTGCACGTGCCAGCTGCGAGCGCGTCGAGCGTGTGGACGGCAGCCACGACGCGTTCGCGCTGGCCCTCCTCCCACTCGGGCTCGCAGGCCGTCTCCAATGCAAGCTCACCCGCGGCGTCGAGCGCGGGCAGCAGGTGGTCGGGAATCTCGACTTCGCCGGTCGAGGTACTGTCTCTGTCGTTCACGGGAGCACTCCTCCTGTGGGCCACGCCCCCGGCCGTTCCTGCGGCGCGGGGGCACTGTGTTGTTGCGGTCGCGCGGCCAGTCCGTGCGACCGCTCCTATGTTTCGCCGCTGCGGCGTGAGATCGGCAACGTGGTGCGCCGTCGGCGCCCACCTGCACACACAGCCGTCCTAGCCAGCTCCAGATCGGGAGCGTCTTCGAGATGTCGCAACTCGATGTATCCCCAGCCTCCGGGAAGCGCGGGCTCTCGGAAGCGAAGCACGAGTTCGTCGCTGAACCTGGAATCGCACAGGCAGCAGAAACCTGAGGCACGGACGATCTCTGGCTCGGGTGGCTGTGGTGGCATCTCATCCTCTGTAGGAGTCGCGGACCGAAAGTTGGCCCCCCAAAAAAAAATGAGGTGGTCAGAGTTCGGGCCCCAAGTCGTCCATCGCGGCCGGCTCGCTCGTGGGTTCGAGGGCCGCAGGTTCGTCGGAGATCAGCTGTGCAGCGGCGCGGCTCCATGTCTCGCGCGCGGCGAATGAATCGGGGCGTTCGCCGATGGTGCTCGTGAGCCGTTTGCTTGGATCGACCAGACGGGCGCGGGCGTGGTTGAGGTCGAGGGCAGATATCGGCACGGCGACGCGGTGATCGCGACGCTCGATCGGCACGTCAACGTCGATGCGCTCGGCACGGTCCATCCAGCGAGCGATGGCTCCGCGCTGCTGGGCGATCTGCTCGTCAACGACGCCGCGCTGCGCCCGGCGCATTCGGCTGATGCTGTCGCGCTCGGCCGCCAACGCACTGATGCGCTCCTGGGCATGCTCGATCTCCGCTTGAGCTTGTTGCCAGATGCGCTCGCCGGCCTCCGGCCCGCTGCGCTCCAGGATGTCGATGGCCATGTCCTTGCGATGGCTCGGCGAGAGCATCTCGACGACATCGTCGTTCAACGGGTCGCCTTCGGGCTCAAGGCCGGGAAGCGCGCGTTCGACGGAGCCCGGCGAGACAATGTAGAAGTGCGCTTGATCGCGGTGGCGGCTGAGCGCGGTATAGCCCACCTCGCGGTACATCTCATCGGAGCCGAGCACGAATGACCGGCTCACGGTCGCACCCTGGGCCCCATGTGCGGTCAAGGCATAGGCATGGTCAAGCCAACCATCATCCAGGTAGGCGGAGTCGATCTGTCGGTTCTCGCCATCACGGGTTTGGATCGTCACGCTGCGCTGTTCCAGGTCAAGCTCTACGACTTGTCCTCGTGTTCCGTTGACGACACCGGCGCGACGGTCGTTGTGGCGTGCCACGACATGGTCTCCGACCGCAAATCCTCGCTCCGCCGCCACGAGATCCTGGTCGCCTAGCCGCCCGTCGCGATGCATCCGAGCACGTGCCATGGCGTTGAGGTCAGCGACATCGGCGCGGCGGTAGGCGATCATGATCGCGTCGTCCTCATGGCCGCGGGCTGCTTCCCACCAGTCGTCGACGAGCGTCTCGCGAAGCTCCTCCGCTGTAGCGCGCGAGACGATCCGCCCGTGGTCGCGATAGGCGTCGGCCCACTCCTGAACCTTGCCGCGACGCAGTTGGGCGAGCGCGTCGCGATCCCAGGCGTGGATCTGTCGGCGGACCTCTCGGAGCTCGACGGCGTCAAGCTGTCCGGCGAGCCTGCGGAACGCCCCGCCCGCGTCGATCTCCGGTAGCTGGCGGTCATCGCCGACGAGCACGAGCTTGGAGTCTGTTTCGGCCGCATGCTGGGCTAGGCGGTCGATGACCCGGGTCCCGACCATGCCGGCCTCGTCGACCACTAGCACTGAGCGCGCGGCAAGGCCATTGCCTTGCTCGATGTCACGTAGGAGTCGAGCGATCGTGATGCTGTCGATGCCCGCTGTTGTTTGCATCTCGACTGCGGCTCGTGCTGCAAGCGCGCATCCGAAGACGGGAATGTCTTGGCTCTCCCAGATGTCGCGGGCGACCGACAGCGCGTAGGTCTTCCCGGTGCCAGCTGCCGAACGAACGACTTGGACACCGTCACCCGACGTCGTCAACGCGCGGGCCATCTCGGCCTGCTCGGTGCTGATCGACGAGCGTCGCGAGAGCGCTGCGTCGACCTCGGCGTCCTCGACGCGGGCGACGTCGGTCTGCTTGCGCTCACTCGCCTCGGCCAGCAGACGCTTTTCGCGCATCAGCATCTCAGCGGTGGAGTAGCGAGGGCCTCCTAGGTGCTCGCGGCGTCCCATGTTGGTGATCTGCAACGCGTGTGGTGAGGTGAGCCATCGGTCGGCGAGCTGCTCGATCCGCTCGACGCTCGCACCTTCGCGGTGAGCCGCGGCCCACTCGCGCAGGACGCTGCGGCGGTCGAACGTGGCGAGATGCTCGGTCACGCCGGTCGGGCCGGCGAGATCCTCCGCGGTCGCCGCGAGATCCGGCTCGACGGGGCGCCCCGGAGCGCGTCGATCGAGGATCGCGGCAAGTGCATCCCTATCGAGACCAAGTTCTGCCGCACGCGATCGCCACTCCTGACGTAGCCGGTCGCTGGGCACGTTGTAGTCCTTGGTTCGCCGGGTCTCCAGGGCGGCGATCTCTGCGGCGCGAGCGGTGCGACCACCGACGTGGGCAAGGTGCTCGTGGATCTCTTGGCTGCGACGTGAGAAATGCTTGAGGATGCCGTCCTCGATGCCGCTGATCTCCGCGACGCCGTTATGAACGGGCTCCCACTCGACGCCGAGACTCTCGGTGAGGTTCTTGCGCAGCGCCGCTTGATAGAGGAACCCGGCGGTACGGGCATGGGCATAGAGGGCACGTCCGTCGAGGGCGCTCGTGTAGCCCTCCGCCATCGTGGCGTTCGCGACGACGGCATGGGTGTGCAGCTGAGGGTCGCCGGCGCGTGAGGTGCGGTGCCGGAACGCGGCGACCGTGAGCCCGCTGCCGCGGATGACGCGGAGCCCGCCCGTCCCGCGGCGGGTCCAGGTGGCATGACGTTCGAGGTAGCCGAGCGCCTCGCGAACCGCCTCGTCGTGAGCCTCGCGCGCGACAGGAGAGACGGTGCGGTCGCCGACGCCGTAGAGGATCGAC
This sequence comes from uncultured Conexibacteraceae bacterium, assembly GCA_963731005.1. Lineage (GTDB taxonomy): Bacteria > Actinomycetota > Thermoleophilia > Solirubrobacterales > Solirubrobacteraceae > Baekduia. Next base: position 1,677,229 of record CAVSTZ010000002.1, read on the forward strand.
ACGGACTTCGGCGCCGAGAAGGTCAGGTCATAGGCGAGGACCTTCTTTGGCCTGACGGTCGGCTCGGTAAGGAGGCTCAGGAATTGGTCGTCCTCAACCATGCCGGTCAGCCCACGGTCATCGGCACCGCTGCCGTGCCACTGGCCGGGAGCCTCGCCGCCGTCGGTGTAGTAATCGTCCTTGCCCTGGGCGACGGTGTCGATGTAATACCGCGGATCACCTTGGCCGCCGCCGACCTTGCCAATCGAGAGCACGGTTCAGAGTCGAGCGAGCGCCCGAACGACCCTCGGGTCATCGCACGTAGTGCAAGTGTGTGCGGCGCCTTTCGTGGCTGCCGGCCTTGGGGACCCGAAGTGGGTGTCGGGTCTCGGTGGCTGCCGGCCTTGGGGACCCGAAGTGGGTGTCGGGTCTCGGTGGCTGCCGGCCTTGGGGACCCGAAGTGGGTGTCGGGTCTCGGTGGCTGCCGGCCTTGGGGACCCGGAGCGGGTGTTGGGTCCCGGTGGCTGCCGGCTTCGGGACCCGAAGTGGGTGTTGGGTCCCGGTGGCTGCCGGCTTCGGGACCCGGAGCGGGTGCCGTCAGTCGTCGTCTCGGACGAGCCGGAGATGGCGACGGGCGCGTCCGAGCTGTCGACTGACGGTCCTCGTGGTGACGCCGTAGCGTCGGGCGATCTCGTCGTATGAGTGGCCGGCCACGATGAGGGTGAGGTAGGCGCGCTGGCGAGGTGGGAGAGCGGCGAGCGTGCGCAGCGCTTCGCGAGCGCGGACCTCGTCCACGAGATCGAGCCGTAACGGCTCGCGGTTCTCCGGCACCGTGGCGAGTGGTAGCGCTTCTCGCTGATCACGGTCGCGGTCTCGCCGTGCCTTCCGAATAGCCACGACGCACAGCCAGGCGAAGATGTTGTCGCGCCTGGGCTGCCGGCGGCAGAGTTCGAGCCACGCGTACGAGCATGCGTCGTCGATGATCTGGTCGCCGGCGCTGACGTTGAAGCGGACGGCGGCGCGTAGCGCGACTTGGTAGGTACGGAACAAGTCCTCTTCGTCGCCACGCAGCGGGCGCGCGCGAGGGGGATCGGGAGCCACGATTCTCTCCTGTCGTTGCGGGGGCTCGGGACAGGAGCCGGCTCGCCCGGCGCGCACAGACCGGTGAATCCAGGGCGAGAGAGGTAGCGATGACGACTCGCCACCGGTCGAGCACGTCGGGCATGCTCGGCATCTGGACGAGCCCCGACACCGAGAGGTCAGCGATTCATGCGCTCTCGCGGCTGGGCGATGTCGGCGTCGAGGCTGACGAACTCGTGGTAATCGGCGACGGCGGCCAGCAGCGCGTTCAGGACGTAGGCGCTGGCGGCCTCGCTCGGGCGCGCGTACCGCGCGTTAAGGAAGCTGAAGCCGTTTGCGTCAAGCGTGAGCTGCTCGATGAGCTGCTCGACACGTTCGAGGTTGTCCGCCGAGCACAGGGCGCGGAGCGCGAGTCGCACGACGTGGGGGAGGTGGTCGTGAAACGTGGTCTGGTCTGGGGTGTTGTCGGTCATGGAGTGCCGGCGAGCGCTGCCGCTCCACGCCGTCAAGGGCAGTCCGACAGGACGCCGAAGGCGCGGCAAAGCCGATGTCCTTGACGGCGTGGAGCGGCTGAGCCAGCAGTGCCACTCCTCGGCCGGCAGCGACCCAGGCCAGGTCAACCGCCGACGAGCACTCTTCGCGAGAGGGAGCGATTCGGGATCGCGTCGAGCAGGGCGGACAACCCCGATGGAGTCGAGCGGCAGGGAGATGCGAACTGGGCGAGACTGCGCGGCGGTCGTGTTCCCGCAGGGGAGTCGAGATGCGGGCGGCCTCGCGCCCCAAAGTCCACGGGTCCTGTGGGAATGAGGGAGGCCGTTACTCGCCTATGTCTGGAAGACGGGCCTACAGGCCGGCGCCGGCTACCACGCGCGTCGTCGTAACGCTGAGCACCTCGTCGGCGCCGGCGCTGCCAAGGAGGGAGAGCTGCTCGCCCTCACGCCTCTCCCTCGATGCGCTTCAGCTCCCAGTCAGACGACGAGCATCTCGAAGTTGGCGGCGACCTGGGGACCGAACTCCTGCGCGCGAGCGAGGAGGTCGAGGTAGATCACGATCACGCCGGCCTCACGGCGCTCCATGTAGTCGGCCATAAGGGCCGTGAGTACCTCGTCCTCCTCACGGAGCACTTCGCGCTCGGCAGGGTCGGGGTAGCCGTCGGAGGTCATCGTGCGACCAGCTCGCCGGCCGGTGGGGCCTGTGGTGGTGCTGGGTGGTGATCGGTCATGGCCGATGCTTTGCGCGCCGGCGTGGGGCGGGAGTCAAGGTCCTTGTCCTCGGTAACTCCCTGCGCAGCAGCGCGCTAGCGATGCGAAGCGACGGTCTTGTTCGGACGAGGGCTTGCGACCGCCCTGAGCCGGGGTGCTTGGCTGCGGACAGGCTCCGAATCAGCCGGCCAGCACCAACCCGACGCGCTGGGTGTCGAGGTTTAAACGGGCCGTCCTTGTCTGGATGACCGCGCGCTCGGACGGCGACCACCTGAAGATCAGTACGCCAGTCGCCGGCCCTGGGAATCCCGCGAATCACCCTGCCGTCTGGACTGCTTGACCCGCTGCACGGAGTTGTAGCCGTCCTCGCAGAACCGGTAGCCGGCGAACTCAGCGTGTCGGGCTCGGTCCTGGCTGTGGTTGCGATTCGCCGGCCAACGCAGAGCATGCCGATGAGCTGTCAGGCGGTCATGAGCGGGTCACCGGAACCTCGTCGTTGTCGGGGTAGAGGTGCAGCAGCGGGATGTCGTCCCACCGCTTGGCCTGCTCGATGTAGTGGCACACGACGCCGAGCAGTTCGTCGTGCGAGGTCAGGCCGTGCTCGATGTCGTAGGTGCGGCCGTGCCCGTCGCTGGGCGCGTCGGTGATCCGGACGACGCCGTCGACGCGCTGGCCGCAGACGACTCGTTCGCCGGCTGCCACCCGGTAGCGCGACAACTCGACTAGCTCGCCGGCCGGTGGGGCCTGTGGTGGTGCTGGGTGGTGATCGGTCATGGCCGATGCTTTGCGCGCCGGCGTGGGGCGGGAGTCAAGGTCCTTGTCCTCGGTAACTCCCTGCGCAGCAGCGCGCTAGCGATGCGAAGCGACGGTCTTGTTCGGACGAGGGCTTGCGACCGCCCTGAGCCGGGGTGCTTGGCTGCGGACAGGCTCCGAATCAGCCGGCCAGCACCAACTCCACGCGCCTGCTCGTCAACTGGGCCGTGAGATTCGCATGCGCGTAGTTCTCGAGCTCGGTCGGGTCCGGACTACCGATGTGACTCTGCTGAGTGTCGCCGTCGTCGTCGATCACGTGCTCGACTTAGTCGCGGTTCCGTGGCGTCGGGTTAGCTACGCCTGCACCCGTGTGGCGCTGGCCGGCAGCGTCGTCATCCGCGGGCCGCATGAGGTGAGCGAGCCGGCAGCGCGCGCGACGGTTGGCGCGACGTTGGTCCGGAGCGTTGCGTGGGGCTGGCGGCTTGCAGGCTTACGTTGGCCGCCACCCCACGCGCCTATCCGCTAATCCGCCCAGATCACATGCTCCTCGATCCGCTTCGCCACGCGATCGACCATCTCGGCTGCGCGCTGGATCGTCTCCATCGATGCGTGCTGTGCCCACGACGCCAGGTACGGGATCGAGTACCCCGACGTATCGAGTCCGAGGCTGCCGCAGACGGTGAAGGCGATCGACTCGACCACCAGCTCCTCCTCGCTGTAGGTCAGCTCCATGTCGTCCTCCAGGCGCTCGACGCGCAAGAGCATGTGCGACAACTCGTGGATCATCGTCTTGGCCTGCTGGTTGATCGAGAAGCACGGCATGTTGTTGATTGACAACAGACGGGTGCCGGGAATGCACATGCCGCCGATGCGCGCCGGCCCCGGCTCGAACACGACGTCGTAGCCGGCCTGCCCGGCCAGCTCGATCAGGTGCGGCAGCGTCCACTCCAGCTCGTCGCCCTCGGCGCGAACCATCGGGGGCTCTAGGTTCGCCGGCTCGGCCGGTGCCGGCAGTGGCTCGACCTGCGACCGATCGAACACTGGCCCCAGCCGAAACCGCATCTTCGGACGGTCCCGTGCGACTGCGCCTGCGGCCTCCCATTCGGACAATGCCTTCTTCGATGGGGCCATCGGCATCCAGATGCGGATCGCCGTCTCGCCGCGCCGCACCGCGTAGCCAAGCTGCAACCACTTCCGGAAGCCGGCAACGTAGGTCGCGTCCTGGCACTGCGACGCGATCATGAACTGGTTGTTGGCGCTGTAGGTCCGGAAGTGCCGGCGCAGGGCGAGCCATGCTTGCCACCCCTCAGACATCGTAAGCGCCTCGACTGCCTCGGCAGCCTTCTCGCGATCCGCCTCACGGCGTGCTTGGCGCTCCTCGTCGGTGAGTTTGGTGGGCACGAGTGCCTCCTCTTTCGAGGTCCCGCCGGGTGCGAGACCGATCCCGGTCCCACCGCACGCACGGACGCGTGCTCATCGTGGGCTGGGCTCGGTCTCGCACCGGGCAGGACGGAAGAGAGTCCTGTGTGTGGCAATCGACGCCAGGTGTTCTTGGTCGACGGCCAGCACACGCTGGGGCTCGCATCCGCCTCTCACCCAGTTAGGGCGATGCGACGTCTGCCCACGGCACCCGAGCATCGGCCTGTGTCGCATTGACTCACGTCCCGCGACCGCCGCCGGCGTCGTCGCCTCGAACGATCGTCCTAGCCCATCTTTGGTCGCGTGATCTTGCGCGGACGCTCTATGGGGCCCTTGTGGGACCGGCGCTCGTCGTTGCGCTCGAAGAGCATCCGCTGGCGCCTGGAGCGACGGCCGTGCTGCTCATCGCGACGGCCCTCACGGTGGGGCTCGCCGAGCTGTACAGCGAGGCCGTCTCGCTCGAAGCCCGGACCCGTGCACCGCTCGACGGCCGTCAGCTGCGCTCGGTCGTCGGCGAGGTGATTCGCGCCGGCCGCGGCGCCGACGGCGGCCGTGCGCGACCTTGGAGCCGGCGTGGACGGTCACGACTTCGCCGGCTCCGTCTCGGTCTTCGTTTTAGCCGGCGCTGCCACCGTCACGGTCTTCGTCTCGGCTGGCGCGGTCACGCTCCGCGGCGCCGCCATCACCGTGGACAGCGCCTGCGTGACCACGTTGGAGATCTCACCGCCGCGCTCGCCATCACCGCAGCCGCCGGTCAGAAGCGCGCCCGCGACCAAGATGGCGGGGGAGGGCCGTGGAGCGACGGCGATCATCGGCCCCAGGACGGCGTCCTGCTAAGCGGTGTGCGGCACCGGTACCCAACGCGCGCCGGGTGGAGCACAGGGAGGGCTCCGGCGCGGCCGGAGCCCTCGTACATTCTTCTGTGCGTCCGTACTTACTTACGTCCAGCAGATGGGGGCATCCAGGTAGCCCTCGCCGATGTAGCCCGGAAAACCTCCTAGGTGGCCTACTCGGCCGAGGGTGACGTCCTTGCCGGTGTTGCGGTTCCACCAGGAACGGATCTGTGGGTTTCCTGGGTGGGGGTGGCAACCCGTGTCCCAGGGGTAGAACCACGAGAAGTTGCCGTCAAAGTTGCGGCCCTCCCAGATGCAGATCGTGCCGTTTGAACACTGGCTCTGCGAGGCCGGTGCCTTTGGGGCGATAAACATCGCGCCCACGAGCAATGTGAGTGTCACGAGCGCGCTCAGCGACACTTTCCGTGCAGCCAGACTGGAATGCATGAATGAACCTCCCGGAACGGGTTGTGAACTAGGACCACGGAAGGCACTCGCTCCACCCCGCCACTCCTCGTCGCGACGGTGCCCATGGCGAGGGCTCCATACCGTGAGCCGATAGCAAGCCTAGCATTCCGCACGATACTGTGGAGTGATTAATAGCGATGCGCGTGGGTGTACGGGCCCTGGGCCGGTCGGGAGTCCGAGCCATTGCGCACTATCTCCTAGCGTTTACTGCTAATGAGCAGATGGGCTAGGCTAGCTGAGTCAGTACTGCAAACCAGCCCGGTCGGCGGCTCCTCTAGCGGGGTACCGGTCGGAGCGTCACGAAAGGTGCAGGGATTCAGATGAGAGCCAAGCTATTTGCGCTGCTCGCGACCGTGACGGCGGTCGCAGGCATAGGCGCTCTTCCGTCGCCGGCGTCGGCGGCTCGCACGGACTGTCCGGCCCAGTACTTCTGCATTTGGGACGTGGGCGACTACTCCGGTCGTATGTTGCAGTTCCATGACAACGGTTGGCAGAACCTCGTGGGCCCTCCAGGGAACTACAACTTCAACGACCAGGCCTCGGCCTACTTCAACAACACCAATCGCTACGCCCGGCTGAGCTACGACATTGGCGGCAACGGTGGGGGCGCGTGCTTCCCTCCGGGCAACTACTCAAGCATGACGGGTTGGAACATCAACAACCAGGCCAGCGCCGTGTGGCTGGGACCGTCCCCCGCCTGCTGACGGCGACGATCTTCTAGCCGCTCACAGACGCGCGTCAGGACAGCTAACACGACCTGACTAAGCCCTCGCGACAGCGTCGAGTCGTCTGACCAGCGAGATGACACGAGCCCTTAGTGGGCTCGTGTCATCTGCCAAGCCGGTTACCGGGTGGTCCCGTTTGCTCACACGGCGATGAGTGGCCGGTACCGACGGTCGTCGTGTGCTGCGGTACATGAGATGCACTGGGCGCCCGTCGTCGGTGCGTCGGCAGATGCGAAGCAGCGCTCGCCATCGAGTGGGGCGAGGTCACCGCCAACCCGGTCAGCGTGGTTCGCAAGCCACGCCAGGGACGCCGGCAGGCGATCGAGGTCGTCGATCCCGAGATCGTCGAGCTGATTCGCCGGTGGTTCATCGCCCGTGGCGATCACTTCAGCGCGACGCTGGTCAGCGTGCTGGCCTACGCCTGTCTGCGGCCTGGGGAAGCCCTTGGGTTCCAGCGCCGTCATGTGCGCACGGACACCATGCTGATCGAGCAAGCCGTCGCCCACGGCAAGCGCAAGCTCCAGAAGACCGGCCGGGTCTACCGCACCATGGACCTGCTCGCCCCGCTCGTCGGAGATTTCGTCGAGTGGTTTGAGACCGCCGACCTCGACCGGCCCAACGCAGGCCTCTTCCTGCGGCTCGACGGCGGATGGTTTCACCAAAGACGACTGGGACAACCGGCGCGACCGCCCGACGCCCGCCCGGCCGGCCTTGGCCGGGCAGCGGCCGGCGTCCCAGTAGCTACCGCTGGGTCTTGACCTTTCATGAACGTGCCGTCTTCGATACCGGGACGGACAACCTGCTCCAAGTACCACTCAGAGCGATCTACGAGAAGGTGATGACGTACCAGGGTGGCAGTGATGGAAACGGCGTCGGTCGAATCGCTGCGTCGTCCTCCGCAACCCGTCGGAACGCCCGCGTACGCGCTGGCGGTCATCAAAGGCTCGGGGCTAGCCGGCGAGCTCCGACATAGTTGACATCTCGGCGCTATCGGGAGGTTGTCGTCTCCCGCAGCGGCTGACGTCGAGTTCTTGGAGGCTCCGACGTACGGCCGCACGTCCGCACCGCCCGGCATTCTCTCCGACCTCAAATGCGTGATCGCAAACTGCTGCTCATCACTGGCGCGGGCGCCAGCGTCAATCTCTCGATGCACCCCGACGAGCCGCTGCCGCTTATGGGCGACTGGGCACGACGCCTCTGCGAGCATCTAGGTCCGGGTCTTGCGGAGATCACCGGCCTTCAGTCTGCTGCCGACGGCATGCAGTTCGAAGAGACCCTCGGCGCGATTTTCCGCTGGCTCAACGCCCTTCCGGACGGCAAACGCTTCTCTCGGATGGCGCGCCAGGAGCCTAACCACAACGACAACCTGCCCGACCAGTTCGCAGGGATCATCGCGAACGTCGAGCGTAACGCTGCGGTCTTTCAAACTCGGTTGCACGAGTCGCTGTTCGACGAGTTCGGACCGGAGCGTATCGACGCCGACAAGACCGCCGCCGCGTACGGCGCGCTGTTCGAGCGGCTCGGCCTGACCGATCGCGGGCGCTTCGAAATGCCCTTTATCTGTGCGACGACGAACTACGACCGCTCGCTGGAGATCGCCCTCGAACAACTCGGCGCCAATCCGCGGACCGGCTTCACGCCGCAGAGTTTCCGGACGCCGGCACTCGACGCGACTGCGCTAGGCACCTTCGAAGACCGACCAGCCGTGCTCTACTTGCACGGCGCGGTCGGCTGGTACGAGTTGGAGGCCGGTACGGTCACGTCGGAGGCGGCCGACCGTGGCTACAACGCGAGCCTCGGCACGCCCGCGGTGCTCTACCCGAGCCCCGACAAGGAGGTCGAGCGCACGAGTACGCGCGAGCTGTGGACGGCGTTCAAGGATGCTCTGGCGGCAGCCACACACGTGTTCGTGCTCGGCCACAGCCTCAACGACGACCACCTCGTCCGAGAAATCGCGACGTGCAATGCGAGGGTCGCAGTCACGTACCTGGCGGCGGGGCCGATGGCGTCGGAACGTGCCGCGAACGTGGCGAGTGAGCACGAGGCCACAATCAAGCGCAAGCTGCCGAGCGCAACCCCGGTCGCGATCGACTTCGGCCCGGACCTCAGCGTGGCCTCCAACGATCTCGCCGCCTGGGAGCTCTTGTAGCCCCAGCGCCCAACGGACGGGACTCAACCCTACGACACAGCGACGGGCTCAGGGTCAGGAGAAGGGTGGGGTCCGATGGGGTCTGATGGGGTCTAGAACCCGGAGATCGGTCAGGTACAATCCGGTCATGCTAAGTCCGCAAAGCCTTTGGCTTTGCGGGGACTTGGGGGAAGCCCAGCAGACACGAGTGGACGCCGGAAACGGCCCAGCTGGCTCAGCTGCACTCGTAATGAAGGGGTCACGGGTTCGAGTCCCGTCGGTGGCTTGCGGGGAAGGTCCTGCATTTGCGCTTGTTCTGCACTCGGTTCCTGGGTGCCGGCCCCGGTTGTTGGGGCAGAAGGGGGTCCCAAAGGGCCTCCTAGGCCGTTTCCCGATCGCTCAGGTCCTCGATTGACCGAGGGTGCTTCGGGTCGCTCATCGACCAAGACGGCGATGACGCAACTCGAATTGCCGTTCGAAGACGAGCCGTCGTAGGCCGCCTCGTCGCCGGGATCCCTAACGATTGCGAGGCTGCGAAGAAGGGTCACGGCGGCTGTATCGGGTGAGCCCGGCACGTGATGGCGAGCCGTTCGTCGATGCGTCCGGTCGCACCACGAGCAGGGGCTGCCGCCGCGCGGCCCCGAGAATCGCGTTGGCGGCGATCCGCATGGCCGTGTCGATGTTCGATTCGGCCGACGTCGCCGCGCAACTCACACGACGCGTGCCGAACTCGGTGGGCACGTTGCGACCGCCGACCTCCAAACGGACCGGGCCTCTGTGTCGCCATGACCCGCGGTCCCTCCCCACTGGTCGGTCTGAGGTCGACCTCTTCAGCTCGCGAGCGGCGTGACCGATGTTGTGGAAGCCAGAGCTTGACCTCTACCTAAGCAATGACGTACTCGATCTTCGACAGCGCCGGGAACCTCATCGATACGTTCACGGAACGCGCCGCCGCTCTCGACTGTCTTACCAGCATCGCCCAGACCGAGTCCGAGTACGCCGCCGAGGTCTTCCTCATCGCCCAGGACGACGACAGCAACACGGTCGGCGAGACTGTGTACGCGTCCTCGGTCTCATTCTCTGTTTAGAAACGATCGGTCCGCCGGGACGGTCGGATCTGCGCGCTACGTCCGCCTGACGAAGAACCTGGCTCAAGTCCTTGCTGTCCGATGATGTTGTCAACGTTTCGCCCGCCGGTTAGGGATTGACGAAAGCTATGCGGGCTGCTCGGTGGCGACCGAGCAGCCCGTACTCAACCAGGGTTCGGAACCCGTCCGGTCCGTTCCGTACTCTTTATCGGCTTTCGTTAATCCGCCGTAGGCATCGCCAGGCCTGCGGCACGAGCGCCTCAGCAGGAGGCCTGTCCGATGACCATTGTTGTTGCCGTTGCAACACCCGACGGGCTCGTGCTTGCGGCTGACAGCCGCACGACGAGTTTTCCCGACGGCGGTGGGTCGAACAGGACCCGGATCGCCAGTGACTCCGCCGAGAAGGTGTTTTTGCTGTGCAATCGCTTCGGCGTCGCGACGTACGGGGACGCATTCATCGGCGAACGCACGATCACCGGGCTTATGAGCGAGTTCATCGCCCATCTTGAGGAGATCCCGGACAACGTTCAGGACCTTGCGACCGAGCTAGGAACCTTCTTCAACGAGAGGTACACCCAGTTCCGCGATCAGATCGGGGACCCGGTGGTCGATGGCGAATCGACGGCACTCGGCTTCGTGGTGGGCGGCTATGACGCGGGCGGCATCGGCCGATTCCACGAAGTGAGCATTCCCGGGCCTCAGGTCGAAGAGCAGTCCATCAATACGGCTGAGATCGGGATGCTCCCCCGTGGCCAGCGCGACGTCATCGATCGTCTGCTTCGCGGAGTCGACCTCGACTTGTTGGACGCGATCGGCACTACCATCCCGGCGGACGTCGTAGAGGCCCTTGGGAAGCTCGTGTACCGGGTACAGTTCCCGATCACGTTGCAGGATGGCATCGACTTCGCGAGCTTCCTGATCCGCACGACGATCGACATGCAACGTTTCAGCGACGGCACACAGGCTTTCCAAGCCGGTCTACCGGGGTGCGGGGGGCCGACACGGATTGCGATCGTGCGGCGGGCGGATGTGGAGTGGGTCGCGCCGAGCGTACTCAGCGCCGACGGGCCAGTTGGTCGCGCCGAGGGCTCCCTGGGAGCCTAGGAGTTCTTGGAGGGTGCCGGGCGCGGAGCCGGTGCGTCGGACTTCGTGGGGCGATAGACGCTCGGCGCACTCACAGCACGACGATCGGGAGCCGACGGGCGCGGCGTGGGCGACTTGGCGGGCGTATATGCGCTGTTCTTCATGCCACTCCTCGGGATCACGGACGCTAGGGTACAGATCTGCCCTCGGCATCAAGGGGGAACCCTGTACCCCGTCGGGCTTGTCGGCGTGCAAACGGCGGGACTGAGGCACTTTCGACGCATATACGGGAGGACCTCCGTTATGTGCGAGGCCTGCGCCTGCCCTCGGATGCTGCGAACTTCGGACGACTCGGGCCGGGATGTCCTGGGGATACGCGAGCGCGGGCCAATGAATGTCCTCAAAGTTCGGCACGCCGTCGGCTATTGGTACTCCTTGTCGAGTCCCGCGCATAGCTCGCGCCGCCAGATCGTCCTACGAGCAGCCCTCTGGCGCGATTCCGCCGTGCACATTGGCCGCCGCAGAGGACACAAACACGTGGAGCGCTGAACGTAGTCAAGCGTCGCGGCGTATAGCGGTTTACTAGATTCCGCTGTGTGACGAACGTTCACGATCTCATACACAACCGCACGTTTTATGAGACTGCGGCCGCCCCGGGCATCAGCGTGCAGGTGATGCGGGACAGGGCCGAGACTGTGGTCGACGCGCTTGCCGACACCTTGGTCGATCTGTCGCAGGGCCGTCGGTACCCGGCGGCTCTCGCGACGCGTACCGGTGGGCGTGGCGGCTGGTCTCGGTCCTGCTTGACCGGTTAGAGATCGAGAATCCGAACGAATGGCGCGACATCGATGACTTCCGCGAGCCTACGGCTGGTTTGAGGAGGAGACGGCGGAGGTCACGGTGCCCCAGGCACGCAAGGATGTCCGGGCAATGTACCGCCCTGTTCATGACGCCCTCATGGCCATCGATAGGCGTCGACTTGGCCGGCATGTCGCCGATGTCTCGACGGGCTGGCCCGACGTGGACGAGAAGATCGAGGCGCTGCGCCAGCAGTTTGCGAAGGCCGACAGCGCCGACGACTGGCGCGATGTCGGCAGGCGCTGTACTGCGCACCAGGCTGCGATCGCGGCGGAGGGGAGCATCATGTTCGCATCGATGGTCCGGCACGCGGTCGCGCTTATCGAAGCGCAGGCCGAGGACAAAGAGCACGATGTTGTGGACTCGGCAGAGTAGCCATGCGGGAGGCCGGGTTCAGCCGTTCATGATGACCTCTTCGGCGACGCACCAAACAGCAGGCAGGCCGTGATCTGCCTGGGATTGAACGTGTGATCGGGGCGCCGTAGACTGGCGTGGGCGAGAGCCTATGACCGTCAGCGACCATGCCCGCCCCGACCTCGAAGCCCACTCGCACGCGATGCGTGCGGAGTTCCCGCAGGTCGCGACCGAACTGCGGGAACTGCTCGGTGCGAAGCTCGTGGCTTACCTCGGCGGTGTCGGTGAGACCCGGGCGGTTCATCAGTGGGCCGAAGGCGAGCGCACGCCCAGCGATGAAATCCAGCAGCGGTTGAGGTTCGCGCTGCGCATCACGCTTCCGATCGCGAACGCCGACTCGGCCTCGATCGCGCAGGCGTGGTTTCAAGGGCTAAACCCGCAACTCGATGATCGGGCGCCTGCCCGTCTTCTCCGCGACGGCGACCTCGACGAGGTCGGCCCCGCGATCGTGGCGGCTGAACGAGCCTTTCTCATCGGAGGGTGAGTCCGGTTCTGCGGACGGTCGCGCCCGGCGACCCGCTGTTCCGTGTCGGCCGGGGGCTCGACGTCTGGACCCTCGCCTCTTGGATCTACGCGGGGCCGGATGGCACCTTCGGCAACCGCTACGACGATCCGGCTGGCGAGTACCGCGTGCTCTACGCCGCGGGTCAGCGCAGAGGAGCGTTCCTGGAGACGCTGGCGCGCTTCCGCGTCGACCTGCAACTCCTCGCTGAGATGGATGCGATCGGCGGTGACGAGCGGGACGATGGATTCCCGACCGTGAAGCACGGCGTGGTGCCGTCCGAATGGCTTGTGAGGCGACGGATCGGCACGGCGACGGCAGCGAGCCTGTGGTTCGTCGACGTCGCGCACTCCGAGTCGCTGGCGCACCTCCGCGAGCGCTTGGCCTCCCGACTGGTCCACTACGGCCTCGACGACCTGGACGCCGGCGACCTCCGGCGCCGCGCACCTCGCGTGCTCACGCAGGAGATCTCCCGCTACGTCTTCGAGCGCGGATCGGCTCCGAGCGGCAAGCCGGTCGCCGGCATCGCCGATCGCTCACGGCTCGGCAACGAGCTGACGAACTGGGCCGTCTTCGAAGGCCGCTAACTTGACGAGAACGTTGCGTGACCGATGTTGTGGAAGCCGCGGCCTGACCTCTACGCTTGGTCGTGCAGGCGATGACGTACTCCATCTTCGACAGCACCGGAAACCTCATCGACGCGTTCATCGAGCGCGCCGCTGCTCTCGATTGCCTCGCCGGCATCGCCCAGGCCGAGCCAGAGCATGCCTCCGCGGTCTTCCTCATCGCCCAAGACGACGACGGGAACACGGTGGGCGAGACGGTGTACGCGTCGTCTGTGTCAGTACCCGCCTAAGACAGTCTGATCGTGTCGGTTGTGTCGCGGTCCGGGTCCGCGGGACACGAGGATGGCGACCTTGGCGCGCGGCGCGAGGCGGGTGCCGGGCCTCGCGCCGTAGGCAATGACGATGCCCGCGCCCCGGACGCTGCTCCTAGCCGTTCGCACCCGGCCGATCGTGCAGCCCGCAGCGCGGAGGCGGGCCTTCGCGGTCGTCAGGCGCGTACGTGGCTTCAGTGCGGGCACGCGGCACCGCGCGCCCGCAGAGAACACGGCATCCACGAGACCAGGGGGTGCCAAAGGCGTGCTCGCGACGGTCCCGAGTCGGATCAACGTGCCTCGTGGCTGGGAGGCACTGGGAGCGAGCGTCACCCTGCCCAAAGCGCAATGCCCCGCCATAAGAGCCGCGACCACGCGGACGCGCGGCGTCCCGGCCGGGATCTCCGGGACGACGCAGGGGACGAGCATGGAGAAGGTCGCCTGTTGCGGTCCCGCGAAGGGAGTGAAGGGCCCAAACGGATCGGTCAGCCAGAACACACACCATCGTGTCGGTGGCGAAGAGCTCCGTGGTCGTCGCGGTAAAGGAGAACGCGCCATGGACGGCGTGGTTGCCCACTAGGGTGCGGCCGCCGTCGTCGCGGTAGGACGCGGCGCAAGGGAAATTCACACCGCTGTGCAATGTCGCGTCCACGGCTGCCGGCGCTTCCGATGAACCGCGGATCGTCACCGTGATCGCCTCGCCGAGCACGATCTGAGGGGGCGTGACGTTCACCGCGATTGTGCCGATCGGCGCGCGGAAGGTCACGACCTGGCCGATCGGCGTCACGCTTTGTGTTGGTGAGCCGGCAAGCCAGATGCAGAAGAGCTGCGCGCCGACTGATGGCCAGGGGCCGGTCCGGCTCAGCGTGAAGTCGCCGCTGACCGCGTCGGCAAAAGAGTCGCCGGTGTAGGGGTGCGTGAAAGGCACGTCACCCGGATCGTCATGCCACGAGGAGGCGCACGGAGCGCCGCCGGCGGCACGGTACTTGACGTAGAGGTGCTCGGGTGCAGACGTGGTCCCGGTGATGGTCACCGTACGATTCGTCCGCGCGACAGCATCAGGCATGCCGTTGGCGTCCGTAAAGGCGATCGCCGCGGTGTCGGCCGCGGCCGCTGCGGCAAGGGTGCAGGACCCGAGCACAACGACGAGCGCAACGAGTAGAGGGCGTGTCCCGGGCATCGCGGCGGCACCCTAGCCGACAAGCAGAGCGTGTAACAAGGGCACGTGAACCTCGTTCCATAGCGAACGCCTATCACCTGTGTTCATGGAACCTGATCACTGTGCATGACGAGACGATCACCGATTACGCTGGACACGTCCAGGGCCGGTGTCCTGTCAGAGCTCACGCCGCATGGCGACGCGGGACCGGCGGTCCAGGCCGTGCGCCGCTTCCCGTGCGCGGAGGCGGCGCAGGCCGTGCGCCAGCTCGTCGTCGTCCAGGACGCGAAAGCCGAGCCGTGCGTAGTACGGCGCGTTCCACGGGACGTCGGCGTAGCTGGTCAGGGTCAGTGCGGCCAGGCCCTGGTCGCGCGCCCAGTCGGCGGCGGTCTCCAGCAGCAAGCGGCCGAGCCCTTGTCGCGCGTGGGCGGGATCGACCGAGACCTGCTCGACGTGACCGGCGCCGTCGACGACGTCGGCCAGCAGGTAGGCGACCGGATCGCCGCGGTCGTCGTCGATCACCCAGGCGCGGCCGCCGCGTGCGTAGGGCTCCAGCTCGGCGACCGTCCACGTGTCGTCGTCGGCGACGAAGTCCATCCCCAGCGTACGAAACGGCTCGCCGGCGATCCGCTCCAGCTCACAGAGCCTCGGCAGGTCGGCGAGGCCAGCGGGCCGCGGCGCGCCGGTCACTTCGCCTTGGGCGGCAGCGACGCGGCATACGCGGCGCCCGCGTCGATCCACCGCGCGAGGTCGGCGTCTTCGCCGATCCCGGCTGAGCGCACGGTCAGGAACCCGCGCATCGGACGGCCCGTGAACTCCATCGGCCCGACGTGGGGCTCGGCCAGCGCGGCGTCTGCGTCGTCATGGGCCAGGCGGACCATCATGTCCTCGCCGAGGGTGCCAATGGCCATGTTGCCGTTGACCAGCCACGCGATGCCGCCGAACATCTTGCGCTCCGACACGCCGTCGCGGGGGCCGATGATCGCGCGCATCCGCTCGGCGAGCTCCTCGGAGTAGGGCATCCGTAGACCCTAAAGCGCCCCGAGTGGATGCCGGGCACGGTGGGTTGCGCCGACGGGGTTGATCGTGTATTTAACGAAGTCGTTAAATGTCTGTCGATCCGCTTACCGTCACCTTCGCCGCCCTGGCCGACCCGACGCGCCGGGAGATCCTGTCGCGCCTGGCCGACGGCGAGGCGACCGTCGGCGAGCTGGCCGCGCCGTTCGATGTCAGTCTGCCCGCGATCTCCCGGCACCTGAAGGTGCTTGAGCGTGCGCGGCTGGTCGAGCGCGGACGCACGGGCCAGTGGCGACCGAGCCGCCTGCGGACCGAGCCACTGGACGAGGCGATGGCGTGGATGACGTCGCGCAAAGAAACCTGGGCGCGGCGGATGGATGCCCTTGAGGCGCACCTGCGCCGGGAAGCGAGAGCGGCCGATGGCTGAGCAGGACGACGGCACCGTGATGGTCACGAAGGTGTTCGGGGCATCGCGCGAGCGGGTCTTCGCCGCGTGGACCGAGCCCGACCAGCTCGCCGCCTGGTTCGGCCCGGCCGGGATGTCGGTCCCGCGCGAGAGCGTCCGGATCGACCTTCGCGTCGGCGGCCGCTTCGAGCTGACGATGGTCGCGCCGGGCGGAGGCCGCGAGATGACCATTGGCTACGACATCATCGAGCTCGAGCCGCCAAGGCTGCTGGTGCTGCGCTCCGACCCGATGCCCGCCGTGGGCATGCCCGAGCCGACGATCGTCCGCGTCGAGCTCCACGACCACGGACCCAAGACCCGGCTGACGCTGACCGACGGACCGTTGCCCCAGCACGGCCGCGACGGGGCGCAAGCCGGCTGGCGCGCGGCGCTGGAGCAGCTCGCTTCGCTGCCGGCGCTGTGTCTCGAGGAGCGCGCTGGACCTTGGCCCTCAGCGCCCTGACCTCCTGGGAAACCCGCAAGCGAGCGCCGCGAGGTAGAACCGGCGGCTGGCGCGGAGGTCGCTGACGCCGATGGCCATGTGGTCGATCACGACTCGTCTGCTGGGCATGAGCTCGAGATACCCGCGCGGTGGCTAGCTCAGCGGTGTGTCGTCGAGGCTGGTGCGCAGGTCGTCGATCGAGCGGAAGACCTGCGAAGCGCCTGAGTCGAGCAACTCCGCTTCGGAGAAGCCGCCGGTGAGCACGGCGATGGAGTCGATGCCCGCGGCCTTGGCGGCTTGGCAGTCCCAGGTCGAGTCGCCGATCATGATCGCCGGAGCGCCATCCAGTTGATCCAGTGCGGCGAGCACGAGGTCGGGCGCCGGCTTGGTCTGCTGCACATCGGCTGTGGTCGTCCACCCGTCGACGAGTTCCCGCGCGTCGAGCAGGTCGAGGTAGTGATCGACCTCGCCGGCCTTCGCGGAGGAGGCGAGGACGACGCGGCGGCCACGGTCGTGGAGCTCCTCGATCAGCGCGCGGGCCCCGCGGAGGGGCTGGACCTCGGCGATGAACGTCCCGTACAGCGCCTCCTCGGCCGCGCGGATCGCGTCGCCCTCGCGCTCTTCGGCCGCGTCGCTGAGCAGCGCGGCGACCAGCTTGTCGCCGCCCATGCCGATGTGACGGTGGATCTGCCAGAGCGCGACAACATGTCCATGTTGGGCGAACGCACGGAACCAGGCGATCGCGTGGTGGTAGTTGGTGTCGACGAGCGTGCCGTCGATGTCGAGGATCGCCGCGGGCGGCGGCTTCTTGGTGGCCATCGGCAGTGATGTGCCCGTTCTGGCGCTGCTTGTCGCACGGTTTTCACCTGAGCCGGGGCGGGAAGTCCGGCGAACATGGCGACATCGGGATCTGATGAGGTCAGCATCGATTGGGCAAAGGCCGACGCTCAGGACGGCAAGGTGAAGCTTCCCTTGGCCGGGCGAGCGTCCAAGCGCTGGGCCGAAGAGGCGGCATCAATCTTCGAGCGGCTCGAACCCATGTGGCCGATCGAGGTCAAGACCAAGCACATCGTGGTCGACGGAGTCACGCCCGGACAGGAGAGCGACGTTCGTCACATCATCGAGAGCGCGGTGCTGGAGGCCAACGCCCGGCTGGCCAAGGATTCCGACAGTGACGCCGACGACGGGCAGGAGCCGACCGACGAGGAGATGGCTCGCACGTTCCGGGCCTTCGGGGACGCGCCGGCCGGCTAGCGCCGAGTGACACGAGTTCGCTGAGGGGTCAGTGGCTGGCGGCTTTGCCGCCCTTGCGGCCGGCCTCCTGCTTCTGCTTGCGGTTGCCGCCGCTTCCCGGGCCGCTGCTCTTGCTGCTTTGGCTCGAGCCGCCCTTGTGGCTGTTCTTGCCGCCCTTGCTGGAAGCGTCGGGCGTGTTGGCGATCTTGGCGGCGCGCTCCTTGCTCATGCCCTTCTGGCGCAGCCCCTCGTACTGCTTGTCGTCCTTGATGCTGGGACCGTGATCCTTAGCCATGACAAAGCTCCTTCGATGGTTCGTGGGACGTCGGGGCCTCGCCGACGGCGCTCTTGGATGCGGAGGAGGAGAAACGCGAGGCAGGTCGCTGACCGGGGCGGGTCGAGACCCCGCGTGCCGCGGAGGCGGACTCGCGCAGGAGCTTGGCGTAGCGCCGGATGAGTTGCAGTTGTGCGTCGGTGTCGCGCGTGGTGCGCGGGGCCGCCGGTTGCTGTGGCTGGATCGACATCGAAGACCTCCTTGATCGAACAGAAGATCTGATGGCTTCGGGTCTGCTCGGTGAGTCGCCCGCTTCCTTCAGACATCATCGAGGTGCCGTCTGCCAGAGCCGACCCACGGCACGTCGATGCTGGAGAAATGGCCGAACCAAAGCTGTGATGAACGTGCAACCGACATGCGGCGTCCGCCGTCGGACCATCTCTGCTGAATCGCCGGCTCTGCGCCTAATCAGGCGTGCGCCGCTCGCAATGGCGACACAGGCGTGTTTGCCAAACGCCGAGAACAGCCTTTTGGCACTCGCCGCAAACCCAATGCCCAAGCGCTATTCCTGCCGTTGGGGAAACGTTGCTGTATCCCAATTGACAGGCGCTACGGGCCGTGCGTTGATCGCGTCATGCGTCCGGAGATCTCGTTGCACGAGCAGCGCCTGCGCAAGGCCGTCATCGCGCTGTTGACGACGGCCGAGGCCGACCCGGATGCCGCGCGCAGGCAACTCGCCGCGGACGAGGGGATCACGACGGCGCACGACCAGCTGTTGGCGGTCGTCCTCGCCGGTGCGCGCGATGCGCGCGCGGTCGAGCCGATGCTGCCCGCGGCCGCCGCCTGGGTCGTCGATGCCGCGCTCGGCGCGCTGGCGGCGCGCCTTGCCGCCGAGCCGTCGCCCGCGCTCGCCGATCTCGCGGGCCCGATGTCCGGCCTGCTGCTGTTGCCCTACGCGCCGCTGAGCGCGGTGGCGAACGCGATCGCCTCGGCACCGCCGGTCACGGGCGCCACTGCCAGCACGACCAGGAGCGGAGCCAGCGCCGGAAGCGTCGCCGCCTCGCCGCGTCGCACGCGATCGGCGCACAGCTCGAAGGCGGCAGCCGCCACTGCGCTCGCCACGACGTCGTCGACCTTGGCGCCGGCACGCTCGTAGCCGTTGGCGAGGATCGCGGCGAGGGTCGCCAGCGCCTCGTGCTGCAGCGCGGCGCCGGCCGCGCCGGCGCTCAAGGCATCGATCAGCGCGACCTTCGCGAACGCCGGCTCCTCGGCGAAGAACACCAACAACGCTTCGAGCCCTTCGGCCAGCCCATCCCGCCAGTCGGCTGCGGCCATCGAGGCCGGCAGCGCCGCCGCGAGCGCACCGCGCGCGCCCGCCAGCAGCGTCGCGGAGAAGACCTCGTCCAACGACGGGTACAACTGGTAGATCGCCTTGGACGAGACCTCGGCGGTCGAGCTCAACGAGCGGATCGTCAGCGCGTCGTAGCCCCGGGCGGCGACGATCGTCGCCACGGCGTCGAGGAGGCGGTCGTTCTGCGAATGCTCAACGAACGTGCGCGGCTCGCGCCGCGGACCAGGCCGTAGGCGCCGGGTGCCATCCGGGCCGCCGGCGACCAGCGAGCCGGGGGCTCGCCCACGGCGCCGTGACGGGGCGCCGCCGCGATCCGGCAGCCGGGCGGTGTCGATCTCGCCGTAGCTTGCGACGGTCCAGGTCGCCAGCGAGCGGCCGAGGGTCGGAAGCGCACGAGCGTCATCGGCGAGCAAGGCGTCGAGCGTCCCGCGCGCCGTCGCGCCGAGCGCCGCCCGCCCCACGTCCGGCGCACCACCGGCGAGCGCCACGAGGTCGTCCATCGCCGCGAAGCGCCGCTCGATCGTTCGCGCTCCGCCGGCGAAGGACTCGAGCAACAGCACGCGGGTCTCGTCGGGATGCTCGGCCGCCAGCCGCGTGAGGCCGGTGATCAGGCGCCGCAGCCGCTCGGTCGGCTCGGATGCGTCGCCGACCAGCACCCGCGCCTGTGCGAGCAACCCGTCGGCGAGCGCGTCGACGGCGGCTCCGAAGCACTCCTGCTTGGAGGCGAACCGCGCGTAGAACGTCTGGCGCGAGATCCCGGCCTCACGAAGCAGATCGCTGACCGCGAAGCCGGCATAGCCATGAGCCGCGGCGCAGGCGATCGCCGCTCGGAGCAGCGTGCGGCTGGTGGCGTCCGCCGCTGGCGGGGTGGAGGGCACGGAACGGGGGCGAGCGCTCGGAGCGGGCAAGGGCACGATCTGACCTAAGAACCTCGCATTCTCTCCTGTCAAGCGGATTGCCGAATTGGAAAGCGTGTTGTTCGAAGAACGCCTGACGGCACACGCGGGAGTTTGCCAATACACGCACCGGGCTCCCGGCCGACTGCGCCGCGCCCAACGGGGCAATACTTGACGTGATAGAAATCGTAGTGTCTAATCGTTGTCAGGAACGTCGGCGGTGCACCGAACCGCGCCATCGCCGCGACGACACACGGAGAGCACGATGTCTGCAGCGCGACAAAGCCCGGAGCGGAGGGCATGACGGTGCACGCCCGCGACCGGGGCGTCACCAGTCCGGCCGCCCATCACCAGCGCGAGCGGCTGGCCGCCGCGATGACCGTGCTGGCCGCCGAGCAGGGCTGGCAGAACGTCACCGTCGAGATGGTGTGCGAGCGCGCGACGATCTCCAGGAGCACGTTCTATGCCCTGTTCGCCGATCGCGAGGACTGCTTCGTCCTGGCGGTCCAGCGATCGGCCATGTGGCTCGTCGAGGCCGTCGCGAGCGCGGTGGCCGTCGCCGGCGACGAGTGGTCGGCGCGCGTCGGTGCGGCGCTGAGCGCGTTCTACCTCAACTTGGATGCCGATCGCCTGCGCGCATGGGTGATCGTCATCGAGACGGTGAGCGGCAGCGATCGCGCGCGCGAGGTGCGTCGCGTCGCGCTGGAGCAACTGGTGCGGCTGGTCGACGACGGCCACGGGGACCTGCCGCCGACCGGCACGGCCGCGGCGGGCGCGGTCATGGAGCTCGCCTATCGCCATCTCACGGGGCCTGACGCCGAGTCCTCGATGCTCTCGCTCGTCGCTCCGGCGGCCTACCTCGCGTTCGCGCCCCGGCTCGGGCGCCGCGCCGCGTTGGTCGAGGCCGAGCGGATCGCGAACGCCGTCGTCGCCGCGCCGCGGGTCGAGGTGGTCGATCCCCTGGCCGACAACGCCCTGCGCTTGACACGGTTGACGGAGTCCACGCTCCTGTACCTCGCCGGCCACCGCGGCGCACGCAACGTCGAGATCGCCGCTGCGATCGGCGTCGAGCACGAGTCGCAGATCAGCCGGCACCTCCGCCGCCTGGAGCACGCCAAGGCCGCGCGCCGCACCCGCGACGGACGCTCCAACGCCTGGGAGCTCACGGACGTCGGGGAGCGCCTGGCGAGCCAGGTGCGCGAGGCCGAGAGGCACGCATCGGCGGGTGACAAGAATTTCCACTTGACAGAGATAGAAAGCTTAGTGTCTAATCGTCACGGGACATGGATGTGTCTGGATGACGCGTCCGCCCGCTGAGCGAGGAGAGAGGTTGTCGGGTCGAAATGTGTCGGGCGCGATCGCTGTCGCGCTCACGTTGCGCTGCCGCGAGCTGCGCAGCACCACGGGTCAGAAGGCGGCGCGCTCGCTGCGCGGCAGCCGTCAATCTCAGGACAAGGACTTGATGTGATGATGCGTATCACCGGCGTCGTTCTCGCCGCGCTGGCGTTGTGTTTGGCCGGGGCGTCGGGGGCGTTGGCGACGACGGGGCATGGGTTTGCCGATTCCTTCGGTGCCGTCGGCAACGGTGACGGTCAGTTCGGGGCGGGTGGGCCGGCGGGGGTCGTGGTCCTGCAGTCCTCGGGTGACGTGTTGGTTGGTGATCCGGGTCATACGTTGGGTGATGGTGTGACGCCGGATCCGCGGATTGAGCGTTTTGATGCTGCGGGTGGGTTTGTGTCGTCGTTTGCGATCGACGCGGCGGCTGCCAACTCCGGCACGCAGTTGGCGGTTGATCCGGCGGGGTCGGGGTCGGTGTATGTCTCGACCGGTGCCGGAACAGTGGTGAAGTACAGCCTGGCCGGGGCGCTGGCGTATGCGTTGGACACGGGGGCGTCGGGGACGTCGATCAATCCCGGCGCGGGCGTCGCTGTTGATCCGTCGACGGGCAGGGTCTATGTGGCGGCGACCGATACCACGACGGGCGGCCAGGTCATCGATGCCTTTGACGGCAACACGGGCGCGTTCGTGTCGTCGTCGGTCGGGGCGGACTCTCCCGAGACCGCGATGTTCTGTCCCACCGGTCTGGCTGCTGATGGCGGTGGGGTGTATGTGTTGGATCCGTGTAAGGGTCGTGTGGACCGTTACACAAGCGGCGGGGCGTTTGGTGCGATCGTCGATGACGGCAGTCATGGCGGCCCGGTCGCGGTTGCTGCGGATCCCGTCTCGGGTGAGGTGTTCGTCGGTGAGGCCGGCGGTCTGGGCACGGTGGTCGCGCAGTTCACCGCGAGCGGCGCATCGCGCGGACAGAGCTTTGGTCGGCCGAGCATCGGCAACCTGACCGGGATCGCGGTCAATCACGCC
The DNA here is from genome assembly GCA_963731005.1 of uncultured Conexibacteraceae bacterium. GTDB lineage: Bacteria > Actinomycetota > Thermoleophilia > Solirubrobacterales > Solirubrobacteraceae > Baekduia. The sequence continues at coordinate 1,699,816 of CAVSTZ010000002.1, forward strand.
ACGGGCACCGTGTATACGGCAGACAACGCCAACACGGTGGTGCAGCGGTTTACGACCTTCACCGGGCCGACCGTGACGACGGCGGCCGCCTCGTCGGTCGACACGGTCTCGGCGAGCTTGAACGGGACGATTGATCCGGGTGGTGTGTCTTCGACCTACCGGTTCGAGTACGGGACCGACATCAACTACGGGTCGCAGACCGCGGAGTCCGATCCGCTGACGGGCAGCGGGGCGGTCGCGGTGACCGCACCGGTGAGCGGGTTGCTGCCCAACACGACCTATCACTTCCGGACCGTCGGCACCAACGCCGCCGGGTCGATCACCGGCGACGATCAGACGCTGACGACCGATGCGGCGCCGCCGACGCTGGATGGCTCGCCCGCGTTTGCGTCGGCGATCAAGACGACGGGGGCGACGCTGAACGGCACGTTGAACCCCAACAGCTCGGACACCACCTTCCATTTCGAGTACGGGACCGACACGACGTATGGGTCGAGCACCACCGCCACCGATGTCGGGGCCGGCGCCGGGGATCAACCAGTCACCGTAGACCTGTCGGGTCTGATCGCGGGGACGACGTATCACTACCGGTTGGTCGCCGACAACGGCACGGGCGGGACGCAGCACGGTGCTGACGGTGTGTTCTTCACCGCGCCGGGCACGTTGCCCGGCGCGAGCGATGTCAGTGTGTTCGGTGCGACGTTGCACGCGACCATCAACCCGCACGGTACGGCGGCGACCTACCACTTCGACTACGGCACCAGCACCGACTACGGCCGCACGACGGCCGAGACCGATGGTGGCTCGGGCAGTGGTGATCTGGCAGTCAGCCAGGCCACCGGCAGGCTGCTCCCGGGCACGACCTATCACGTGCGGGTGGTCGCGACGATCAACGGCCAGACCACCACGAGTGACGACGCCACGTTCACCAGTGGTGCGATGCCGGTGGCAGTTGCGACCGACGCGACCGGGGTCACCACGACGCAGGCAACCGTGGTCGGCACGGTCAACACGTACGGCAAGGACGGCACCTACCGGTTCTCGGTCGATGCTCTCGACGGCTCCTACACGATGGTCACCGACGCCCAGCCGGTGCCGGCAGCGGATGGTCCGCATGGTGTTGGCGCTGCGCTGTCGGGGTTGCCCGCGGGGGAGAGCTTCCGGGTCGTGGTGTCGGTGACCAGCAACGGGGCCACGACCACGAGCGATCAGGTCGTGTTCGCCACCGCCGCGCTGCAGATTCCGCCGGGGCCGCCGTCGGTCAGCCCGCAAGCCGCTTACGGCTGTGGCGCACCGGTCCTCAACGCCTATAACCAGCATCCCAAGCCGGGCGACACCATCACCATCACCGGTGGCGACCTCGGCGTTGGTGGCACCGTGGCCCTGGGCGACACCCAGGTCGTGCCGTCCGGTTGGTCGGCGGGCGGGTTCTCGATCGAGATCCCCGACACCGCGACCGGCACCCTGGCGTTGACGGTCAACTGCGGCAAGGCGTCCAACACGATCGCCATCGCGATCTACCACGCCCCCGACAACCGATTCACCATCACCAAGACCACGGTCAAAGGCACCACGGCGAGCCTCATGCTCAAGCTGCCGGGTGTGGGCAAGGTCACCACCACCGCCGCCCATACCGCAGCCAAGGCGACGGCCATCACCAAGGCCGGGACCCACACGGTCAAGGTCACGCTGACCAAGGCCGGCAAGCAGGCGCTCGCCAAGGCCAAGAGCAAGCAGCTCAAGGTCACCGTCCGCGTCGCCTACACCCCGGCCGGCGGCACCGCGGCCGTGCTGACCAAGTCCCTCACGTTCAAGCACGGGAGCAAGCGATGAACCCCCGCAGTCTCCGTCGACCCTTGTCTCGCTTCCCCGAGGACCAGCCCATGAACACCACCATCACAACCCTGACAAGCGGCTGCGGTTCAGCCAGCGGCCCGCGCCGCCACCGCCTCGCCGCGCGCGCCGCCACCGTGCTCGCCGCCGCCGCGAGCATCGCGGGCCTCGGCCTCACATCAACCCCGGCAATGGCCGACGACTGCCCCAACGCCACCCTGCGCGCCCAGAACAACTCCACCCAGCTCCCGGACTGCCGCGCCTACGAGCTGGTGTCACCGGTGTTCAAAGAGGGGTTCTCCCCGGTCTTTGCGGGCTTCACCGACGACGGCCGGCTGGCCTACGCCTCGAATGGGAATTACGCGGGCAACGGGAACGGAGGCGCGGCGATCACCGGGGGCAACCAGTACGTCGCGATCCGTTCCGCGAGCGGGTGGCCGACCACGGCCGTCGCTCCATCCGGCCCCGACTACTACACGAGCACCCCGGCGCTCGCGTCGGCGCTCTCGAGCGATCTGCGCTCGTCGCTGTGGCTGATGCGCCGCGGCGACGAGACGAACGCCGTGAGCGACCTGTACGTCCGACGGCCCGACGACGTCTTTGCCCGGATCGGGCCCGCTCTCGACCCTCTCGCGCCGCTGGCGACGAGCTTGGGCGCGACCAAGTTCAGCGCATCTGACGATCTGTCGCACGTCGTCTTCAGCGTTGGAGGCGATGGTCGGGACGGCACCTATGAGTACGAAGGCACGGGCTCTGATCAGCCGCGGCTGGTCAGCGTTGACAATGCGGGTCAGCGGATGGCGCTCGGATGCGGTACCCAGATCGGCTCGCTTGACAGCTACTACCGCGCCATCTCTGCGGAAGGTCGCGTGATCTTCTGGACGCCCGAGTGCGCGGCGCCACCCGTGTATGCGCGCGTCGGCGGGGCGACGACAATCGAGGCTTCGGCTTCGCAGTGCACGCGTGGGCCGTCTGATCCCGGCGGGGCGTGCAACGCCGACTCGGCCGCGGTCTTTGAAGGTGCCAACGCGGATGGCACGCGGGTCTACTTCAAGACCGATCAGCAACTGGTCAACTCAGACACCGATGCGACGACCGATCTGTATGAGTGCGACATCCCGTCCGGCACGCCGACGGCGGTCGGCCCGGTCAACCCGTGTCCGGACCTGCACGAGGTGTCCGGCGCCGCCGCCGGGGCCGAGGTCCAGGGAGTGACGCGGATCTCCGACGACGGCTCGCGTGCGTACTTCGTCGCGACGGGGGTCCTGGCCGCCAACGCGGGGGCCAACGGCGCGGTGGCGGTGGCCGGTGACCCCAATCTGTATGTGTGGCAGCGCGACGCGGATCGTCCGACCGGTGAGACGCGGTTCGTGGCCAAGCTCGATCCGGCCGACAGCAATGGCCTGTGGGGCGGGGACTATGCCGGGCGTTTTGCGCAGGCGACCGATGATGGGCGCTACCTCGTGTTCGCGACCTATGCCGCGCTGATCGATCACGGCCCAGGGCTCGACTCCGACACGGCCCGCGACATCTACCGCTATGACGCCCAGACCGGTGCGCTGACCCGAGTATCAGCCGACACCGAAGGCAACGGCGGCAACGAGCCAGGACACGACGCCCAGTTCAACCCGATCGCCTACGACCCGAAGGTGCCCAGCACGCATGGTCCCCGTGGGACGATGACCGACGACGGCCAGTCGGTGGTCTTCACCACCGCCGACACGCTCGCGCCCGGCGACACCAACGGCACCATCGACACCTACCTCTGGCACGACGGGCACGTCTCGCTGATCTCCAGCGGCAAGCCGTCAGACGACAGCGTTTTCTCCGCGATCGACCCTCTCGCCCTCGCCGTTGGCATCCAGACGTTCATCACGCCATCCGGACGCGACGTGTACTTCACCACGACGGCTCGGCTCACTTCCAGCGACGTGGATACGGCACCCGACATCTACGACGCGCGGATCGACGGTGGCTTCGATCAGTCGCCGCCGTCAGTGTGTGTCGGCGATGCGTGTCAGGGCGGGCGTTCCGTGCCGCCGTCGCCGTCGCAGTCGGGCTCGTCGTCTTCGATGGGGCAGGACGGCCCTTCGCAGGTGACGCCGTCGTTCTCGGTGAAGCCCCTCACGGCCAGTCAGCTGAGAAGGGTGGCGACGACGGGCAAGGTTTCGCTGTCGGTCACGACCAACGCGCCGGGGACGCTGTCGGCCACGGCGTCGGCGATGATCGCCAAGCGGTCCAGCAGCGTTGGGTCGGGGAAGCGCAGTGTGGTCAAGGCGGGGACGGTGTCGCTGTCTGTGACCCTGTCGAAGAAGGTGCGCGCTGAGCTGAACAGCAGGCGCAAGCTAACGGTCGAGGTGCTGGTCGGCCAGGACAACGTGGCGATCGCGCGGACGGTGTCGCTCAAGCTGATCCAGCCCAAGGCGGCCAAGAAGAAGGCGAAGAGCAAGTCCTCGCGCACGTCGTCTCGGCGCGCCATCTCGACGGGAGGTCGGTCATGACCAACACCGATCCGATTCGCAGCTCGACAACAACAGGTTGGCCCATGCCCGCACACCGCACCCATCACCACTACCGCACCCTGCTGGTGCTGCTCGGCACCCTGTGTGCCGTGCTGTGCCTCGCAACGTCGGCGCACGCCGCCGGACCACAGCTGACCGTGTCGCTCACCCATACGCCCGCGACCGTGATGCGGGGCGACGTCGGTGCCGCGTTCACCGTGACGGTCACCAACACAGGTGACGCACCGACCAGCGGCCCGGTCTCGGCCACCCTCACGCTTCCCTCGGGTTTGCAGCTCAGCTTTCTTAGCAGTCCGGTCCAGCCGCTATGTCCGTCGGTTCAGTCCGTACTCAACGGCGCTTCGCTGACCTGCACCACGTTGAGCAACGTGCTCGACTCGGGCCGGTCGGTGACCTTGATCGAGGGATCCTTGTCGGTGGCTTCCAATGCGGCGAGCGCGTTGACCACGTCGGTCATCGCCTCTGCCGCCGGCGTGCCCGACGTCACGGCAGAGGGCCACGTCACCGTCATCGATCGGCCGCCCTTCGGCATCGCGAGCTTCAGCGCGCGGTCGCTGGACTCCGGCGGTGACGATTACACGGTGGCCGGCGGCCACCCCTACGAGGCCGCCACGTCGTTCACCTTCCCTACCTACCTCGGAGACGAGGGCAGTGGCGGGTTTCCCGGTATCTCGTTTCCGGTCGAGGACGTCCGCAACATCTGGGTGGAGCTGCCCCCGGGCTTTGTCGGGGCCGCGGCCGCTGCTCCGCGCTGCTCGCTGGTACAGCTCCAGCTCCGATTCCCGCGATGCCCTCAGGGCAGTCAGGTGGGGACGCTGTTGCTCGACGCCGGGCTGACGGGCGCGTTCCCTTCGCCCTTCTACAACGTAACGCCTGAGAAGGGGTATCCCGCGGCGTTCGCGTTCAAGTTCTTCAACAACTCGATTGTCAGCTATCCGCAGCTGCGACCGCGTGGCGAGGGGTACGGCCTGAATCTCACGGTGCCCGGCGCCAGCCGCTTCCACATCGCAGGCGTCACCGCGACGCTGTGGGGCGTGCCGTCGGCGCGCAACGGTGCGGGTGGCCCGGCGATCCCGTTCTTGTCCAATCAGTCGGACTGCCTCGATGCACAGCCGACCACAAAGATCTATGTGGACTCCTGGCAGCATCCGGCGAGGATGCAGTCGGATGGGACGCCGGACCTGTCGGATTCCAATTGGAGGTCCTCGTCGGCTCCCGCTCCGCCGGTGACCGGATGCGACGCGCCCGCGTTGGCCGATCAGTTCAAGCCGTCGATCAGCGCCAGTCCGACCTCGACGGATACCGGTGGTTCGGCGGCGGCGGATACGCCGTCGGGCTATCACGTGGATCTGTCGTTCCCGCAGTCCAATGATTCGACCGACCCGGACGCGACGTTTGATTCGTCTGTGCCCCAAGCGCCGCAGCTCAAGGACGCGACGGTGACATTGCCGGCCGGGGTGGCGGTCTCGCCGTCGGCGGCCGACGGTCTGGATGGTTGCTCAGATGCGCCGGGTGATGATCAGGTGCGGTTGGATTCGATCAGTCCGGTGACGTGTCCGGATGCGTCGAAGATCGGGTCGGTCATTGCGACGTCGCCCCTGTTGGCCTCGCATGATCCGGAGACCGATGCGGTGACGGGGGCCGAGCCACTTGATGGTGATGTGTTCTTGATCAAGCCCCATCCGGGGGATCTGGATCCGTCGGGGGATCAGGACGGCCGGTTCCGGTTGCTGATCCAGATCAACAGTGAGCGCTACGGGCTCAATGCGAAGTTGCCTGGCATCGTGACGGCCGACAAGAGCACGGGCCGGTTGGTGGCGAGGTTCACCAACAGTCCGCAGGTGCCGATCAAGCAGGTGGCGCTGTCCTTCAAGTCGGGGGATCGGGCGCCGTTGGTCAACCCGATCACGTGTGGTGCGGCGACGACCACCGGGGTGTTCACGCCGTGGTCGCGCGGCGGGACCCGAGCGGACGGTGTCGTGGTGGCCGGTACCCCGGACAGGACCGACAGCTCGTCGTTTGACGTGAGCTGGGATGGCAAGGGCGCCAGCTGCCCGGCCACGTTGCCGTTTGGGCCGGCCATGACCGCCGGGACGGCGTCCAACCTGGCGGGTGCGTCGAGCCCGTTCACGTTCGATGTGACGCGTGAGGATCGGACCGATGTGTTCAAGAACGTGAACGTGACGCTGCCCGGTGGTTTGTTGGCGGCGGTCAAGGACGTGCCGTTGTGCTCGGACGTCGATGCAGACGCCGGGAGCTGCCCGGTGGCCTCACGCGTCGGGTCGGCGACCGTCGCGGCCGGTTCGGGTTCCAGCCCGTTCTATCTGCGCGATCAGCCGGTGGCGTTGACCGGCCCGTACAAGGGCGCTCCGTACGGGTTGGCGATCGCGGTGCACGCGGTCGCGGGTCCGTTTGATCTCGGGACCGTGGTGGTGCGTCAGGCGTTGAACATCGATCCCGATGATGCGCATGTGACGGTGGTCAGCGATCCGCTGCCGACCATCCGCGACGGCGTGCCGCTGCGCGTCCGGCGGATCAACGTGACCGTTGATCGTCCGGGGTTCATGCGCTCACCGACCTCCTGCGCGGCGAAGGCGATCGGCGCGTCGATCGGCTCGCTGAACGGCGCGACGGCCAACCTCAGCTCGCCGTTTGCGGTGACCGACTGCTCCAAGTTGCCGTTCGCGCCGAAGCTCGCGATGAAGCTCACGGGGGCCAAGGAGACCAGGGTCGGTGGTCATCCCGGTGTCGAGGCGTTGGTGACCCAGCGTCCGGGGGAGGCGGCGTTGAAGTCCGCCGAGGTCACCCTGCCGTTGAGCCTCGCGCTGGATCCCGATCACGCGGCCTCTGAGAACCTCTGCGAGTACACCGACGGTCTCGCCGACCGGTGCCCGCAGAAGTCGGTGATCGGCACCGCGACGGCGATCAGCCCGCTGCTCAAGACGCCGCTGACCGGGAAGGTGTTCTTCGTCAAGGGCGTGCGAACCGATCCGAAGTCCGGACGCCAGATCCGAACCCTCCCAACACTGTTGCTGGAGTTCCGTGGTGAGGTCAACCTGAACCTCCGGGCGAGCAGTTCGGTTCCGGACAACAAGCATCTGGTCTCGACGTTCTCGATGATCCCCGACGCCCCGATCAGCTCCTTCCAACTGAAGCTCGACAGCGGCAAGAACGGCATCCTGGTCGTCACCGACGGCGCCAACGTCTGCACCGACACCGAGAAGCCGTTCCTCTCCGCGACAGCGCAGAACGGCAAGCGGGTCGACAGCGCGATGAGCCTGACCCCCGACTGCCCGCTGGCCGTGGCCTCGAGGACGTTCACCGCGATCAGCGCACGCGTGAAGATCACGGGCATCGGCGCCGGCACCGTCACCGTGTCAGGTCCCGGGCTGAAGACGACCAAGCGCACGATCAGGACCGCGACCAGCGCGACCGTGGTCGCCAAGCTGACGGCCAAGGGCCGCCAGACGCGTCGCGCGCACCGAGACATCCGCATCAAGGTCTCCTACCTGCCCAAGGGCACCACGAAGGCCAAGGTGACCTACACGGCGGCCCGCACGGCCAACAAGGCCAGGGCCAAAGCCAAAGCCTGAGGCCCAAGCGGGCCCGACATCCCGGGCGGGCGGCCCGACACCGCCCGCCTCTCAGAACGAGGAGCGACACCAAGGCGAGTGCCAGCAATTGGCCGTCCACGGACGCCCGACGGGCGGACGGGCCAGACCAGCAGCACCCGACGACCTGCACCACTGCGTACAGGCGCGGGCTTCTGAAGTACCAACACACCTCGGCAAGGTGCCGAGAACTTTCAAGGAGCAACACCGATGAAGAGCATCAAGAAAACCACGCTCATCGCGGCGATCACCGCGATGGCCGCCTTCGCCGTGCCGGCTATGGCCTCGGCCGCCGTCTGGGGACCGGTCAACACCAACAAGACCCTGGGCTCGGCGGGCAGCGCGACCTACTCCGTACAAGGGCCGAACAACCAGTACAGCTTTGCGTGCTCGAGCTCGAGCCTGGGCGTTCACGTCCGGACGCCGGCCTCCTCGACGGCCGACATCACGTCGGCCTCCTTCACGGGCTGCACCTCCACGAGCACGCCGGGCTGCGGCGCAGTCACCGTCACCGCGACGGGACTTCCCTGGGCAGCGACCTGGGGCGCGTCCCCGGTCGGCGTGACGTTCACCCAGCACCTGCTGGTCACCGAGGCGTGCCTGTCCGGAGCTACGTTGAACGTCGACGGGAATGCCTTCGGCAGCTACAGCAACGCCACCCACACGCTCACCGCCGGACCGGTGTCCGGACTGTTGACGGGCGGCATGACGATGACCTACATGGGCTCGTCCGTGGGCCCGATCGGCGGCGGCTTCACCACGCCGTGGCACGACGCGACCAACACCCTGACCCTCACCTGATCGATCAGCAAGGTCGCTTGATATGACGTGACCAGCGGGCGGCGGCCTCACGGCCGCCGCCCGCTGCGTCGTTCTCCTACGTGGTCATCGTGTCGCCGTAGGCGTCAAAGACCTTGTTGAGCGCTTCGACGCCGTGGCGGTTGGCGTGGATCTCGGACATCACGATGGCGTTGTACTGGTTGTCGGCGCCGATGTCAGTCAGCAGATCGAGGTTGGTGTCCAACAGATCGCAGCGACGACGATGCAGCTGCTCGATGTGGCCGCGCGTCATCGGCACCTCGACGCTGTCGCGTCGCAGGCTGATGTCGGGATCCCAGCCCAACGCGTCGATCACCGCGGTGGCATCGCGGAAGATGTCGGCGAGCTCGAGCTGCTTGACCGGGACGTAGTCGAGGAAGTCCTCGAACGGCTCGTGGTTGAACATCAAGACCTTCTTGGCCTCGACACGCAACACATCCGCCGTGGACGGGTCGACGCTGATACGGCAGCCGAAGCTACCCTGCGGGGCACTCATGGAGGGCAACTCTCCTTGGGTCATGCCCCCGGGCCGTTACCGCGGTCGCGGGGGTCTTGATTTTTGGGTTGGCGGAACCTAATCGGTGGGGCGGATGGAACGGCGGGGCGGGAGCCGGCGGCGGCGTTCGTGCCTCAGACCATCGCCATGATCCCGCCGGCGTACTTCGGCCCGTCAGGATCCCAGCCCGGGGCCGGCTCATAAGTGCTGTCGAGCCTCCGCGCGGAGATGATCTTCTCCACGTTGAAGCTGCGCCAGCACGGCAGCTCGCCGGTGGCGGTGAAGCCGGCGACCTGGAAGATGTCGACCAGCGTCTCACCCGAGGTGCTGAGGAAGAGCGCGTGCGGATGGCCGATGCGCGCAGGCAGGCCGTCGCCCTCGTAGGCGAACGAGAGTGCTCGCCGCTCAAGGATCGCCGCCTGAACGATGGCCTCGATCGTCACCAGTTCATTCTAGGAACAATCACAAGTCCGAGGCGACACTTGTCCAGTGGGGTTTGGCCGGCGTCGCGATCGCTCGCCGGCTCAGCCCCGATGGTGGTCGACGACCTCGATGTTGTTGCCGTCGGGATCGAGCACGTAGGAGGCGTAGTAGCCAGGGTGGTAGTGCGGGCGCTCGCCCGGCTCGCCGTTGGCGCGATAGCCGGCGGCGACCGCGTCGGCGTAGAAGCGTCCGACGGCCGCCTCGTCGCCGGGGAAGGCCATGTGCAGGCCCGCGGTCGCGTCGCCGGGCACGAGCGAGAACGAGCCGCCCTCGGCGCCGATGACCGTCGTGCGGTCCTCGCCCGCGTGGCGGACGTGCAGCCCGGCGGCCGCGGCGACCGTCGTGTAGAACGCGGTCGCGGCAGGCAGGTCGGCGACGCGGATCCACAGGTGGTCGATGATGCCCGCGCGGCGCAACCGGCCGTGGTGGACGGCCTCGACGCTGTTGCCGTCGGGGTCACGCAGAAACGCGCCGTAGTAGTCCTCCAAGTACTGCGGGCGCGGGCCGGGCGCGCCGTCGTCGGGATGGCCCGCGTCGATGCCCGCCTGCCAGAACGCGTCGACCTGCTCGCGCGTCGGGGCGACGAACGCGACGTGCAGCCGCCGCGTCGCAGCATGGTCACCGGCGGCCTGCGTGAGCGAGAAGTCGTGCCACTCGGCGTAGGCGCCCGTGCTGTAGGTGATGTCGATCCCCAACGGCGTGAGGACCGTCGCGTAGAAGGCCTCCGAGGCCGCCCGGTCGGCGACGCGGATCGTGACGTGGTCGAACACAGCCGGTCAGAGCTTGCGCGCCCGCACGGCCGTGCCGTAGGCGCAGATCTCCGTCCACGTCGTCCCGAGCTCGCTCGTGTCGAAGCGGAACGCGAGCACGGCGTTGGCGCCGCGCGCCGTCGCTTCCTCGACCAGCCGCTCCGACGCATGGGCCCGCCCCTCGGCCAGCATCTTGGTCATGCCCTTGAGCTCGCCGCCGACCAGGGACTTCAGCGAGGCCCCGATCTGGGAGCCGACGTTGCGCGACCGGACGGTGAGGCCGAAGACCTCGCCATAGACCTCCTCGATCGCATAGCCCGGAAGGTCGTTCATGGTGCTGATGATCATGGCTCCAGAGCCTAGCTCCAGGAGCGGCGGGCGCCGGCGCGGTCAGTGACGCAGCGCGAGCACAGCGTTCAGGTCGTCGGCCTCGGCCGCCGTCTTGTCCTCGCGGTAGCGCAGGACGCGCGCGAAGCGCAGCGCGACGCCGCCGGGATAACGCGGCGAGGTCTGCACGCCGTCGAACGCGATCTCCACCACCAACTCCGGCCGCACGTAGACGACGTGTCCTCGCTGCTCGACGGCCAAGGACTGCAACTTCTCGGTCTGCCACGTCAATAACGCGTCGGTGAGCCCCTTGAACGTTTTGCCCAGCATCACGAAGCCGTCGCCGTCGACCGCCCGCGCGCCGAGGTGCAGGTTGCTCAGCCACCCCCGTCGGCGCCCGTGGCCCCACTCGGCGGCCAACACCACCAGGTCGAGCGTGTGCCGTGGCTTGACCTTCAGCCAGCTCGCGCCGCGCCGGCCGGCGGCGTAGGGCGCGTCGAGCGCCTTGACCACGACGCCCTCGTGGCCGGCGGCCAACGCAGCGTCGAAGTGCGCCTGCGCGGCGGCGAGGTCACCGGTGACCAGCCGCGGGACCCGCAGCTCTTCGGGCACCGCGGCCGCCAGCGCTTCCAGGCGCCGCGCCAGCGGCGCGTCGAGCAGGTCCTCGCCGTCCAAGTGCAGGATGTCGAAGAGCACGGGCACGACCCCGGGCGCGCCCGAGGCGATCCGCGACGACGTCACCTGAAACGGCTCCGGCCGACCGTCGTCGCGCAGGGAGATCGCCTCGCCGTCGAGCACCACCCGCCGGGCGGGCAGCGTCCGCACCGCGGCGACCACCTCGGGCAATCGCGCGGTGAGGTCGTCGAGCGAGCGGCTGGAGATCGTCACGTCGTCGCCGTCGCGGTGGACCTGGATCCGCGCGCCGTCGAGCTTCCAGTCGACGACGCCCTCTCCGACCTTCTCCATCGCCTCCTGCAGCGACGCCGACGGCGACGCGAGCATCGGCCTCACCGGACGGCCGACCTCCAATTGGAAGTGGCGAAGGCCCTCCTCGCCCTCGCGCAGCGCCGCCTCGGCCACGACCCGCGCATCACCGCGCAGCATCGTCGCGCGGTCGACGGTCGCGCGCGGGATGCCGGTCGCCACCGCGACCGCGTCGGCCATCACGCCCGCCAGCGCGCCCTGACGCACCTCGCCGGAGATCAGCCCACGCAGGAACGTCTGCTCGTCGGCGGTCGCGCGGGCGAAGAGGTCGGCGAGCGCGTCGCGCCGCGCGGCCTGTGATCCGGCGCCCGACAGCTCGGCGATCTGCTGCAGCGCGAGATCGACATCACCAACGCGCAGCGACGGCTCGGCCGCCGGTGCCGGCGGGTCCTGCAGCGACGCCCATCCCACGCCCGTGCGTCGCTGGCGCAGCTCGCCGCTCAGGTAGGCGACGGCGGGCTCGACCTCACCGGGCTCCAGCGCCCGCAGCGCCTCGCCCAGCAGCTCGGCCTTGCGCTTGCGCGAGCGGGTCGCGCCGACGGCGAGCGAGGTGGCGGCCAGATCGGCGAAGAGCACCGCTGCATCGTGCCGCACACATGGGATGGCGACGCGTCAGGTCGTCAGCCAGACCCCTCGACGAGCGCGCGGACCGTCTCCAGCTCGCCCTCGACGGTCTCCATCTGGGCGCGGATCGCCTCCTGCTCGGCGCCGGCCGGGAAGACGAGCGTGAAGACCAGCTCGCTGCCCGTGTGGTTGTGCAGGACGCGCATCCGCGCACCGAACGTCGTGTTGCCGGGTGCGACGAGATCGACGGTGCCGTGCTCGGCCGACACGCGGACGCTGATCGCAAACCGCGCGTCGCCGCTGCCGATCAGCCAGTTGTCGCCGTCGGGCTCGACGGCGGTGGCGAAGGCCGGCGCCCAGTCGGGCAGGCGGTAGGGATCGCCGACGACGGCCAGCACGGCCTCCGGGGGCGCGGCGATCGAGATCGAGCGGGTCTCGACGGGGCCGGTGACGCTCTTCGTCTGCATGTGCGTATGATCTACCATGACAGACGATCTGTCAACGCGTAGAGTTCGGCCTCCATGGCCGACGACGGAGAGGATCTCGGCGCGCTCTTCGCGCGCATCACGCGCCGGCTGATCGACGCCGAGCGGCCCCTGCTGGCCGATCTGGGGCTCTCGATGTGGGGCTACATCGCCCTGTCGCACCTGGCCCAGGCGCCGGCCGAGACACAGCTCGCCCTTGCCCAGGCCATCAGCTATGACAAGACCCGGCTCATCGGCCTGCTCGACGAGTTGGAGGGCGACGGCCTGATCACGCGCACGGCCGATCCGACCGACCGACGCGCGCGGATCATCTCGCTGACCGCCGCGGGCGCCGAGCGCCACGCCGCCGCCCGTCGCGCGATCCGCGAGATGGAGGACGACATGCTTGCCGACATCAGCACCGCCGAGCGCACCCGCCTGCGGCGGACGCTCGCGCGGCTCAACGACAGAGGAGCAGGATGATGGAGTTGCTGCGCACCCCCGACGAGCGCTTCGCCGACCTTGCGGGCTGGAGCCATGACCCGCACTACGCCGAGGTGACGGCCGAGGGCGAGGCCGCACGGATGGCCTACGTCGACGAGGGGCCGCGCGACGGGCGCCCGGTGCTCCTGTTGCACGGCGAGCCCTCGTGGTCGTACTTGTACCGGTCGATGATCGGCCCGCTCGTCGCGGCCGGCCTGCGGGTGGTCGCGCCCGACCTGATCGGCTTCGGCCGCTCCGACAAGCCCGTCGCGCGCGAGGACTACAGCTACGCGCGCCACGTGGGCTGGCTGACCGACCTGATCGTCAACCACCTCGACCTCACCGACGTCGTCCTCTTCGGTCAGGACTGGGGCGGCCTGCTCGGGCTGCGCATCGCCGCCGAGCAGGAGGGGCGCTTCGGCGCGATCGTCGCCTCCAACACCTTCCTGCCGGCGGGCGACCGGCCGCTGGGCGCCGGCTTCGAGGCGTGGCGGACCTACTCGCAGCAGACCCCGGAGCTCGCGGTCGGGCGGATCGTCGACGGGGGGACGGCGCGGGCGCTGGACCCGGCCGAGATCGCCGCCTACGACGCGCCCTTCCCCGACGAGTCCTACAAGGCGGGCGCCCGCCAGTTCCCGCTGCTCGTCCCCGACGGCCCCGACGACCCGGCGGTGCCCGCCAATCGCGCGGCATGGGAGGTCCTCAAGCGCTGGGAGAAGCCGTTCGTCTGCGCCTTCGGCGACCGCGATCCGGTCACCCGCGGCGCCGACGCCGTCCTGCAGGCGCTGATCCCGGGCGCCGCCGGCCGGCCGCACGTGACGCTCGAAGGCGTCGCCCACTTCTCCCAGGAGGACGCAGGCCCGCGGCTGGCCGAGATCATCCTCGCGGCGAGCTGACCGGGGGCGGGACGGCCGGTCAGGCCCCCACGGTCAGCCGGTAGTCGGCCCCCGTCATGAGGATCGGGTCGCCCACCATCTGCATCAGCCGCGAGTAGGTCCGCTCGCCGATGTGGTCGGCCAGGCCGCCCGGGTCCAGCGGTGCGCCGTAGGGCGTGTCGCTGGTGAAGACGATGGCCTTGTTGTGCTCGTAACGGCGGTTGACGATCGTGTAGAGCTGTTCGAGCACCCAGTCGTTGGGACGCGGGACGGCGACGTCCTCGAGGTGCAACAGCTCGACCTGGGTGATCGCGTCGATGATCTGGCGGGTCGTCGGCTGGGCGTCGGGCTTGTAGCTGTCGCGCAGCTCGTTGAGCAAGTCGGTGGTGTTGCGCGTCAGTACCGACATCCCGGTCGCCCGGGCCTGCTGGGCGACGTAGTAGCCGAGCGTGGTCTTGCCCGTGCCCTTGTTGCCCAGCAGCCACAGCCCGCGGCCCGAGCGCACGTTCTGCTCGATGGCCGCCGCGTAGCGACGCACGACGGTCGCGGCCGCACCGTGTTGCTCGGCGATGCCCGACAGCGGCAGCGTGCCCCAGTCCAGGCCCTGGAAGCGCGGCGGCGCGTAGCGGCCGACGCTGGCCTCCATGTCGCCGTGCAGGCGGCGGCGCAACCGCTCCTCGCGGCAACTGCACGGAGAGGCCTGCCGGCGTTCCTCGTCGAAGAGGAAGCCGTTGGCGTCACAGCCGTTGGGGCACACGAAGTCGGGCTCAAGCATGGTGGGTCGCGATCTGCTTCTCGGGGATCCGGCTCGCCAGCAACGGCTCGCCGGCGGCGCAGGTTAGGCGGTGCAGCGTCTCGGGCGACAGCGCCTGCTCCAGCGCCTCCAGCGGCCAGCCGGTGCTGACCAGGACGGTCGCGCGGCAGTTCTCGTACCGGCCGTAGGCGATCAGCTCCAGTTGCTCAGACAGCCAGTCGCGCTGCCACGGCGCGGCGCGGGCGAGCACCTGCTGGTCGAGGCCGACGAGCACGAGCAGGTCGCACTCCGTCAGCGCCTGCAGCCGCGCGCGGTAGCCGCCGTGGCGCGAGAGGAACACCAAGGAGCGATAGAGCGAGGAGAGGGAGTACAGGGCGACGCCGTGGCGAGCGTTGTGGGCCGCGCGGGCGATCGCGGCGGCCGACGAGCCCGCCGCGGTCTGGGCGACCTTCTGGACCTCCATCAGGCTCAGCTCGCCACCGGCGCGCGAGCCGCGCTCGGTGCGCGTCGCGCCGGCGAGGGCGTCGGCGTCCAGCAGCCGACCGGCGCGCGCGGCGGCCTGCTCGAACTCCTCCTGGGTCTGCGGTGGCCGCTGGTCGGTGTCGAGCACCGCGCCCACCGAGCCACGCTCCTGGCGGTCCCACGGCCCGACCGTCATCCACAACCCGCGCCCGTCGCGCAGGTGCCCGTCGATGTCGTGCGTCCAGCGATGGACGACCGGCGTCAGCGCCGGATGCAGCTCGGGGTGCAGCGACGAGGCGAGGCCGAAGTTCAGCGTCTCGGTCGTGACGCGCCCGCCGAGGCGACGGTCGCGGTTGCGCTGGATGCGCAGCGGGCGACAGCGGCACGCCCGGCTCTCGCGCGAGACCGCGTCGACGATCCAGCCCGACCCGTCGCAGTGCTCGCCCGGATCCATCGTGCCCTTGCGCCGCCGCTGGGGATGGAAGTCGCAGACCTCCTCGTCGTCGGGCCGTGCGGGCCCGACCGGCGCCGTCGGGCGCAGGAAGACGAAGCGGCCGGCGTCGGGCGTCGGCGGCGAGGGCGGCAGCGTCGCGGCGCCCGCGGTCCGCCGCCCCGCGGGCGTGATGAGCACGCGCGCGGGATCGGCGTCGATCGCCCGGACGAGGCCGCGCTGATGGAGCCGGTCGACCACGACGCCGACGACGCGCTCGTCGAGCTCGGCCGCCTCGGCGACGCCAGGCAGCGGCAGCTCCCGCACGCCGAGCCCGAGCTTGAGTCCCTCGACGTCCAGCCCCGCGACCTTGGCGAGCACCCACTCCTCCAAGGCGCGGTCGTGGGCATCGACGGACATGCCTCGATCGTAGAAGGGGGCGAGGTCGGGTTCGGGCATCGTGCCCGGAGTTTGCGGTGCTAGCCGCCGAGGGCCGTCGTTCTGTTGCCCGTCGGGCCGGCGACGGCGAGCTGGGTCCGGCGGAAGGCCTTCCAGCCCGGCCGCACGACCATGAAGGTGCCATCGGCCCTCACCGGGACCGGCGACCAGCGCCCGTCGGCCGCGCGAAGCCCGAGGCGCGTGACCGTGCGATCGACGATGCCGAAGAGCACGCCGCGGCTGCCGGCGATGGCCGAATTGGGGTAGTCGCGGACCGCCATCACGATGTGGCGTTCCTCCAGCGGCGCGCACATGCCGCCCGAGCGGGCCGGCAGCTCCTGGAACTGGCCGTTGCGCACGACGCCGAGCCGCCCGTCGACGACGCGTCCGAGCGCGAGGCAGGTGTCGCCGTTGGCGCTCTCGAACAGCCGCAGGCCCCACGGCTGGTGCTCGTCGGGATCGGCGGCCGAGGCGAGCGCGAGCCGGCGGTAGGACGGGGTGGGATCGAGATGGCCTTTGAGACCGGCCGGATCGGAGATCACCGCTTCCCCGTCGCCGAGGAAGACCTTCGTCCCGGTGGCCGCCACCGCCACGAGCAGCAGTGCGGTCAGCGCGACGAAGGCGACGCGGGGGAGGCCCCGCGAGATGCGGCGCCGTTCGCGGTGCGCCTGCTCCCGTTCTCGTCGACGCTGCTCGCCCAGCGCGCGGAACGAGCTCTCCAGCGCGCGGGCAGCCGTGTGCTCGGCGGGGAGCTCGCTCACGTCAGCAGCTCCTCGGGCTCGGCCGGCTCGGCCTCGGCGAGCGTCTTGGCGAGCTGGCGCAGCCCGCGCGAGACGCGGGCGCGGATGACCTGCGCACTCGCGCCGCACTGCTGAGCGATGTCGTCGTACTCCCGGTGCTCCAGCACGCGCAGTTGCAACGCCTCGCGCTGCTCGCTGCCCAGCTGGTCGAGCGCCTGCTCCAACTGCGGACGGACGCGCTGCAGGTCGGCGAGGTCCTCGATGCGCTCGTACTCGACCTGGCCGAGCGTCGCGATCGGCATCCCGAGGCGCTCGAGGCTGCGCCGCTCGACGATCCCGCGCTCGCGCCAGCGGTAGAGCTGGTGGCGCGCGACCGTCCACATCCAGGCGCGGCCCTGCTCCTCAGTCTCCCCGCGGAAGCCGTCGATGTGGGCGAAGAGCTCGGCGAACGTCTCGGCCATCAGGTCGAAGGCCGTCTCCGGATCGAAGGTGCGGCGGGCGAAGAACCGCAGCACCTGCTCGTGGTACTCGACGTAGACGTCGGCGAACGTCGACGGGTCCTCGCGGGCGCCGACAAAGCCGGGTGCCGCGCGTCCATGCCCGAATCTCAACCGCCGACGACCCATGCGCGGCGCATCCTCGCACACTGGTCAGAGGGTTAGAAACCATCTCGGACCTGAAGACGTCCCGACCGGACGGACGCTCGCTGTCACAGGATCCGGGTTCGTCGGTCACAAGCGCGTCGCTCGTCGCCCTAGTGCTTGCAACGCCGGACGAAACGGAGCTTTTGGATGACGACGACGAGCGATTCGCTCTCTCGCGGGATCGTGCTGCTGGCACTTCTGTGCGCCTTCTCCTTCGGGGTGATCGTGAAGGTGGCGCTGGCCGACAGCTACCACACGACCTGCGTCGGACACGGCTTCGTCGAGGGTGGCAGCCAGACCGACGGCAGCTTCTTCTCACGGGTCGAGGCCGGATGCGGCTCCACGTATCGGACCTGCGCGATCTACAGCTACAACACGATCCGCGGCTCGTCGACGGCCTATGACTCCGGCACCTGCAACTCCTGGTCGTTGGACTTCGGCAACTACACGGAGTGCGCCGGCTCGGCGCGGGTCTATGACGCCGGCGTGTTCTCCGATCACACCCACAACGCGCCCAACTGGTGCCTCTGATGCGTCGCCGCCTGGGTCTCGGCCTCGCCACCCTGCTCGCGGTCGCCGCGGGCGTCGCCAGCGCGTCGGCGCTGACCGACAGCAGCGGGAACGACACGCGCAACGGGCCCGAGCTGGTCCAGCCCGACGGCAGCGGCGCGAGCCTGCCCGTGACCGCCGCCGATCCGGACGGCGGCGTCGCATGGGCCGTCCGCGTCTATCGCTCACAAGCCGGCCTGACCTGTCCCGAGGCCGGACGAACCAAGGACGGGAACTTCGGACAGGTGTACGGCGACGGCGACTTCCACGTGCTCGACATCGAGGCGGCCGGATCGTGTGCCGATCTCACCAAGGCTCCCATGTCGCTCGCGGTCAACCACTATCCCCCCAACGGCAAGCTGCCGGCGCGGGCCGTGATCTTCGGCGTGATCACCGCGAAGGTCACCCGGCTCACGCTCTCGACCGCGAGCGGCTCGCGCACGGTCGCGACCAAGGGCGACGCGTTCATCGTCGTCACGCGTGAGGACGCGCTGCAGGGCACCTCGCTGAACGCGACGCTCGGCGACGGCTCGACCAAGTCCTATGCGTTGAGGCCGAGCGAGTTCCCGGCCACCGGCCCCGAGGAGCCGGCGACCGAGTGAGGGTGAGAGCGCTACGCCGCTTCGGCGCGCTTGGCCGTCTCGCGGACGATGCGCTGCACCTTCGGGCGCAGCCCGGCGAGCAGCTTCTCCAGCTCGCCGCGGGCCTGGTCGTCGAGGGCGATCGGCTGCGGGAAGCCGCCGTCGGACACCGACAGCGTCAGGGCACCGCACACCTTCTGCAGCCCGACGGCGGGGTCGTTGAGATCGGCCTCGTTGTCGGGCACCAGCGCGTAGAAGTGCTCGACCGCGCCGCGCACGCGACCTTCCTCGGCGAGGGTGACGACCCCGGCCCCGAGCAGCGTCCGCACGTGGTAGGCGACCGACCCGAGCGTGTTGCCCGTCACCTCGGCCAGCCGCGTCGGGCTGATCGGCTGTCCGTAGCTGCGCATCGCGTCCACGATCTGGTCGCGCGCCGGATGCGGGCGCAGGGTGCTTCGGCGTTGCTGCTGCTGACGCTTGGAGATGGCCATGGGGTTCAGGCTCCTGTAATTGGGAAATGCTGAGCGAACGCGTGAGTGGCATCTCCGATCAGGCCGCGCACATCCTTGCGGAGCTGCGCCACCCTGTGCGGCTGCCGATCCTGCTCGCGTTGGAGGAGCGGCCGCGCAGTCCGTCGGAGATGGCCGAGGATCTGGGGGAGGCCTTCGACCGCGTCAACCACGCGATGCGCGCGATGGCGGCGGCGGGTCTGATCGAGCCGGTGCGCCACGAGCGCGCGGGGTCGA
This sequence comes from uncultured Conexibacteraceae bacterium, assembly GCA_963731005.1. Taxonomy (GTDB): domain Bacteria; phylum Actinomycetota; class Thermoleophilia; order Solirubrobacterales; family Solirubrobacteraceae; genus Baekduia. The sequence continues at coordinate 1,719,370 of CAVSTZ010000002.1, forward strand.
CGCCGAACCTGCTGCGTCAGGTGTACGGGTCGCGCTATCGCGGCTGGCCCACGCTGGTCGCGACGCTGGAGGCGATCGTGGCCACCGGCGAGGGCTCGGATTAGCGGGCGACGGCTCTGAAGCACGCCCGCAGCGTTCCGAAGGAGAAGCGGCGACCTCGTTCGATGCCGGCGACCATCGTCCCGTAGAGCTCGGGCGAGACCGCCTTCATGCTCGCCAGCGCCATCGCGACCTTGTCGTGATGGCTGATCGCGACCCCGTCGGGTGCGGCGAAGCGGACCTCGCTGTGGGAGTACTCGGTGGAGGGATTGCCCTGTGTCGCGGTGATCATCACCCGGACCTCGGGGGCTTCGCCGGGTTGGGTGTTCAGCACCTCGCGCAGTGCGCCGACGGCGGCGTCGCGGGCGGCGACGATCGCCTCCTCCATCAGCTCGTCGGCACTGGGTGCTTGGGCCCCCTCCGCGGCGCGGGGGTGGATTCTGGGTGACAGCCGCGTCTCGGGGGAGGCGGCGTCAGAAGGTGGCAGCGACATGGCGTGATGGGCATCCCTGTACGACGGCCGGGAGGCAACCGGCCGCGGACTGGCAGACGTCAGGAGTGGCGCGGCACTGTAGCTGGACTCACTGCTGTGTGCAACGGCTGCGCTGAAAACATATTCAGTTGGCGCGTATCCACGCCTGCCCGTTTTGCCCTACCGAACCGCCTTCTAGTGCGCCACGGTCTGCCAGTCCGTGCCGCTGCCGACCTCGCCTGCGGCCGCCTGGGCGACGGCCGCCCGGGCCTGCGGGCCGACGCCGATGACGGTGTCGTAGCCCTCGGCGGCGAGGCGGGCGGCCTGGGCCTGGGCGTCGAACGTGCCGTCGGCGCGGCGGAGGGTGACGCTGCCGGTGGCGCGTCGCGATGCCGTGGCGACGGCCGATGCCGGCGCGTCGGCGCCGGCCAGGACGGCGGTCCGCTGCGGCGCGGAGGTGCCGTTGGGCTCTTGCGACGCGGCGGCGCCGGCGCCGCCGGCGAGGACCAGGGCGACCAGCGCGCTGCGCGCCGCGATGCGCGATGGACGGTGGAGGCGGGGAGGGGTCATACGTACCAGCGTACTACGTATGACGGTGTGATACGAGTCGCGTGCGTCGGGCGCTGCCGCCGCACCCGACGGCGCCGCGTGGTGAGATCCGTCCATCGCCGCGAGCTCCCGCAGACCACGACCCGTCACCGCCGCGCCCTCGGCGCGGTCGCGCACGGTCACGAGCGTGGACGTCGCCAAGCGCGTGGGCGTCTCGCAGAGCACGGTCTCGCTCGTGCTCTCCGGCAAGGCGCCAGGGCGCGTCTCGACCGCGACGGCCGACGCCGTGCGCACCGCCGCGCGGGAGCTGGGCTATCGCCCCAACGCGGCGGCGCGGGCGCTGCGGTCCGGCACGGCATCGGCGGTGGGCCTGGTCGTGCGCGACGTGACGCACCCGTTCTTCGGCCGCACGCTGCGCGGCGCGCAGCAGGCCGCGCGGGCGGCGGGCCACGTCGTCGTGCTGATCCAGGACGACTACAGCGGCGGCGGTGGCGACAGCGCGGTCCAGGGACTCTCCGAGGGCAGCATCGACGGCTTCCTGTTCTTCGCCGCCAAGGTGCCGCGGTCGCTGCGCGAGCCCGGCGGGCGGCCGATCGTCATCGTCGAGTACGAGCAGTCGCGGATGCCGTTCGTCCGGTTGGACTCCGAGGGCGGGACCGCCGCCGCGATGGCGCACCTGCACGCGCTCGGCCATCGCCGGATCGGCCACTTCCGCTCCGCGGCCGGCGGCCAGACCTTCGACCGCCGCCATGCCGGCTGGGCGGCGCACCTGCGCGCGCACGGTCAGGATCCCGAGGCGCAGGTCACCGGCTTCGCGGCCTTCGACGCGACCAGCTCGATCGCGGTGGCCAAGGAACTGCTCAGCGATCCCGACCGTCCGAGCGCCTTCCTCTGCGACGACGATCTCCTGGCCGCCGGGATGATCGCCGCGGCCAACGAGCTGGGCATCGACGTGCCCGGCGAGGTCGCCGTCGTCGGCTTCGACGATCTGGACCTCGCGCGTCTCACCAACCCGCCGCTGACCACCGTGCGCTTCGACCCCGAGGCCCTCGGCGCCGCCGCCTTCGAGCTCCTGCACGCCCGCCTCCAGGGCGGCCGGCCCAAGAACCGCGTGCTGCCGTCCGAGCTGGTCGTCCGGGCCTCCACCGCGGGGTAGGTTCAGCGCATGGAGATGACCAGCACCGTCGCCGAGGTGATCCGACGCAGCGCGCGGCGCTGGCCGACACGGATCGCGCTGCACTTCGGCGAGCGCCGCTGGACCTATGAGGAGCTCGACGATGCCGTCAGCCGCGTCGCCGGTCGGCTGCTGGAGCTGGGCCTGACCAAGGGCGAGCGCGTCGCCGCGTTGGGCACGAACTCCGACGCCTACCTGCTGCTCTACCTCGGCTGCGCGCGGGCGGGCCTCGTGCACGTCCCCGTCAACTACAACTTGGTCGGCGGCGAGCTGGCCTACATCATCACCCAGTCGGGCTCGACGGCCCTGTTCGCCGACCCGGCGCTGCAGCCGGCGGTCGACGCGATCGCCGACGGGCTCGGCGACGTCGGTCACCGCGGCACGCTGCGCGACGGCGTCGACCCGTTGATCGACGTCCGGGCCTGGGCGCTCACCGGCGAGGTCCCGGATCTCAGCGGTGAGGTGGAGGTCGCCGACGACGACCTCGCGCAGTTGTTGTACACCTCGGGAACGACGGCCGCACCGAAGGGCGCGATGATGACCCACCGCGCGCTCGTGCACGAGTACGTCTCCTGCGTCGTCGCGCTCGACATGGATGCCGCCGACGTCCCGCTGCATCCGCTGCCGCTTTATCACTCGGCGCAGATGCACGCGTTCTCTGATGCCCTACCTGATGCTCGGCGCGACCAACCACGTGGTCGAGAAGCCGGACCCGTCAGACATCCTGATGCGCGTCGAGCGCGACGCGATCACCAGCCTCTTCGCGCCGCCGACGGTCTGGATCGCGATCTCCGAGCACCCGGACTTCGCGACGCGCGACCTGGGCTCGTTGCGCAAGGCCTACTACGGCGCGTCGATCATGCCCGTGCCGGTGCTGCAACGGTTGCGCGTCGCGCTGGACGGCGTCGGCTTCTACAACGCCTTCGGCCAGTCGGAGATCGCCCCGCTGGCGACCGTCCTGCGTCCCGAGGAGCACGACGCGCGCCCGGACTCCGCCGGCCGGCCGGTGCTGTTCGTCGAGATCAAGGTGATCGACGAGCATGGCACCGAGATCGTCGGCGCCGGCCAGGGCGAGGTCCTGTACCGCTCGCCGCAGCTGTGCACCGGCTATTGGGACAAGCCCGAGGAGACCGCCGAGGCCTTCGCCGGCGGCTGGTTTCACTCCGGCGATCTTGTCCGTGTCGACGAGGAGGGCTTCCTCTTCGTCGTCGATCGTGTCAAGGACGTCATCAACACCGGCGGCGTGTTGGTCGCCAGTCGCGAGGTCGAAGAGGCGCTGTACACGCACCCGGCCGTCGCCGAGGTCGCGGTGATCGGCCTGCCGCACCCGCGCTGGATCGAGGCGATCGCGGCCGTCGTCGTCACGCGCGAGCCCGCGACCGAGGAGGCGATCCTCGCCCACGCCCGCGAGCACCTCGCGCCCTTCAAGCTCCCCAAGTCGGTGCACTTCGTCGACGAGCTGCCCAAGAACCCCTCGGGCAAGCTGCTCAAGCGCGAGCTGCGCGAGCGCTTCGGCGGCGGCGACGGCTCGGCCGTGGGGCGCTAGGGGGGGCCGGACTGCGCCTGGGCCTGCTCGGGCACGAGGTCGACGGCCGTGCGCTGTCGGGTTTTCCGCAGGGTGCGCCGGCGGGGCCGCCGCCTGGCGGGAGCGGGGCGCCCCGGCGACCATGATGGACATGGCCACCTCCCCGCTCCCCACCCTCTCCTCCTCCGCCACCACGACCACCGCCGCCCGGATCCCCCGTCCGGCGACGATCGCCCGCGACGCGCTCTATCTCTGCGCCGGGCTCCCCGCCGGCATCGTCACGTTCTCGGTGCTCGTCACGGGTCTTTCGCTGGCCGCCGGCCTGGCGATCACGCTGGTCGGCATCCCCGTCATGCTCGCCACGCTCTATGCCTCACGCCTGATGGGCGACGTCGAGCGTCGGCGCGCCGGTTGGGTTCTCGGCGTGCCCGTGACCCGCACCGCGCGCCCCTGGCGCGGCGGGCTCTGGGAGCGCACGAAGACCGCCTTCACCGATGTCGGCGCCTGGCGCGACATGGTCTGGGGTCTGATCCTGCTGCCCCTGGGCATCCTCGGCTTCACGGTCGCGGTCACGGCTTGGAGCACCGCGCTCGGTCTGCTGACCTCACCGCTCTGGTATTGGGCGCTGCCGGACAACGACAACCCCGACAACGCCACGCTGAACTACCTCAACAACCACGCGGCCGGGCCATCAGCCGTTCGCGTTGCCGCCGGCCTGGTCCTGATCCCGGTCGCGATCTTCCTCTGCCGCGCGCTGGCCGACGCCACCGCCCGCGCCGCGCGCGCCCTGCTCAACCACTAGGACAACGCTGCGAGGTGGTCGCCGACCCAGTCGTCGACCACCTGCCAGCGCTCGTACAGCCAGGTGATCTGCGCGTCGCGATCGGTCGGTACCTCGGCGGCCGGGTAGCGCCAGAACTGGACGTGGACCGTGCCGCCGACGAGGCCGCCACGCCAGATGTCGGAGATCCGCTCGAAGCCGTCGAGGCCAACGTGGCCGCAGAAGACCACGTCGGTCCCGCGCGTGCTCTCCAGCAGCGCGAGCGGGCCGCCGAGCCGCGGCGGGAGCAGGTGCTGCAACTTGCTCGCCAGCGGTGCGATGTGCGGCTGGCGCTCGGCGATCTTCGCCTTCGCCGCGACCAGCTTCTCCGGCGTCGAGCGGGTCCCCTCGGGGTAGATCAGGATGCCCTCGTGGGGGTCGAGGTCGATTCCCAGCTTGGCGAGATCCTGGAGCTCACCGACCGTGTCGCCCGAGCCGCGGCGTACGAAGTTGGTCGGCACCCAGCGCCCGCCGATGTCGATCGTCGGGATCATCTCCAGCTCGCGCTTGAGCACGAAGCGCAGCCCGAGCCCGTGCGCGCGACCCACGACGGTGTCGGGCATCGTGTTGTCGATGATGCTCGCGTGGCGCATGAGGATCAGCACGGGGCCGGGCGCGACGACGTCCAACCCGCGCACGTCGAAGGTCAGGTTGAAGAGTCGCTGCACGCCGCCCAGATGCCCGCTCGACCAGAGTTGGCGCAGGCGGTAGACCCGAAAGCGGCGCGTGCGCGTGTCGCGCCCCAGCGAGGCCAGCCCGATGAGCGTCAGGCCCACGATGCCGCGCAGCTCCCCGAACAGGAACCACCACAACATGGCCACCAGGCGCACGGCCATCCACGGCTTGCGCTTGATCACGCCCAGCACCAGGTCGACGGTCACCGCCGCCGCGAGCAGCAGCGGCAGCGTGAGCGTCACGACGACAAAGGCCGTCGTCTCGATCGCGATGCCGCGCGCACGGCGGGCATAGCGGGGACCACGAGGTCCGGTGTCCGGCAGGAGCGGTCCCACGCCGGGCACCGTACTGGGAGTCGGTGCGCCGGCACCGGCTCCCTGGCCCGCGCGCGGGCTACGGCGCCAGCAGCGCGTCGATGATCCGGGCCAGCTCGACGCGCAGGTCGGCCTCGGCGACGTCTTCGGCGATCGAGCCCGAGAGGGTGAAGGACTGGGCGACGAGCAGGAGTGCCTGGGCGATGACGCGCGGGTCGCCTTGGCGGATCGAGCCGTCGGCCTGGCCGAGCGCGAGATCGCCGGTGACCAGCCCGATCGCCGCACGTTGGGTCTCGCCCATCCGGCCCAGGACGTAGGGCAGCAGCAGCTCGGGCTCGGCCTCGACGATCTTGGTCATCAGCGCGTTGGACCGGAACGCGTCGACCGACTTGAGCACGTGGTCGCGGGCGCGGGTGCGGCCGTCGCCGCCGCTGAGGTCGCCGGCGATCGCGGCCATCGCCGCGCCGAACTCACGCGTCATCAGGTCGCGCAGGACCGCGTCGACGTCCGGGTAGCGGCGGTAGACCGTCATGCGGCTCACGCCCGCGCGCCGGGCGACGTCGGTCAGCGTGGTGCGCCGGATCCCGAAGTCCAGGACAGAAGCGCGGGTGGCGTCGAGGATGGCCTCGGTCGTGGCGTCGGTCACGCCACCGAAGCTTGACGAGCTTCGGCGACGAGTGCCTGGACCACCGGCAGGGCCCGCGCGCGATCGGCGGGCACCAGACCGATGCGGGTGCGACGGTCCAGGACGTCGTCGGCGTCCAGCGCGCCCTCGGCACGGGCGGCGTGGAGGACCTCGACGCCCAGCACGTCGAGCCCGGGCGCGACGGGCGCCAGCAGCTGCGGGTCGCCCGCCGCGAGCGCGACGACGGCCGGCGCCTCGGTGCCGTGGCGGTCGACCAGGCGCGACGGCGCCCCGACCGCCGCGAGCGCATCCCGCGCGGCGGCGCCCACCAATGGGAGGTTGCGCGTGCGACACGGGCCGGCCGCGTCGGTCAGGCCGCCGGCCTCGATCGCCACGTCGACGGCGTCCTGGGCCATCCGGCGGTAGGTCGTCAGCTTGCCGCCGACGATGCTCACCAGCCCGCCACCGCCGCGGATGACCGCATGGCGGCGCGAGAGGTCAGCGGTCTTGCCGCCGTCCTCGCGATCGACCAGCGGGCGCAGCCCGGCGTAGGTGCCGACGACGTCGTCCTCGGTCAGCGGGACTGCGAGCGCGCGTCGACAGCGTCTGCAGGAGGAAGTCGATGTCGGCCTGCGGGGCCTGCGGGACGTCGGGGATCGGGCCGGGCGCGGGCTCGTCGGTGATGCCGACATAGGCCAGGCCGCTGCGCTGAGCGATCGCGAAGACCCAGCGGTTGCGCTCGCCCGGCACCGGGACGTTGAGCGTGCCGGCGAGCCCGCCGAGACGTTCGAGCGGGATGACCAGATGCGTGCCGAGGCTGGGGCGCAGGCGCAGGTCGTCGACCAGCTCGCCGGCCCAGACGCCGGTCGCGTTGACCACCGCGCGCGCGCCGACGTCGAAGGACTCGCCGGTCAGCTCGTCGCGCAACTGCGCGCCGTCGCCCGCGAGCGCGAGCGCGCCGCAGCGCGTGATGATGCGCGCGCCGTGCAGCGCGGCGGTGCGGGCGAGGCCGACGATCAACCGCGCGTCGTCCTCGAGCTGGGCGTCCCACGCCAGGATGCCGCCGCGCAGGCCGTCGCGGGCCACGCCGGGGGCGAGGCGCAGCAGCTCGTCGACGTCCGCGCGTCGTGCGCGCGGGAGTTCGTCGACCGAGGTCCCCGCAAGGCGGCGCAGGCCGTCGCCGAGCGCGAAGCCGACGCGGGTGAAGCGCTCGGCGCTCGCGTCGATCGCCGGCGTCAGCGGCACGGTCTGCACGATCGGCCGGACGAGGTGCGGCGCGGTGCGGGTGAGCAGGACGTGGCGTTCGCGCGCGCTCTCCATGGCGATGCCGACCGCGCCCTGGGCCAGGTAGCGCAGGCCGCCGTGGACGAGCTTGGAGCTCCAGCGGCTCGTGCCCCAGGCCAGGTCGCGGCGCTCGACGAGCGCGACGCGCAGCCCGCGCGACGCGGCGTCCAGGGCGACACCGGCGCCGGTGACGCCGCCGCCGATGACGAGCAGGTCGAGCGGGGCACCGTCACGCAGCGCCGCGAGGTCGGTGGTCCGGCGGTCGGCGTTGAGGAAGCTCTGTGACATCTAGGCAGACAATGTAACATCGTCTCCGCGATGAGCCAACCAACCGATCTCTTCGACCCCGCCGCCCGCTGGGCCGCGCCCGACCCTGAGCCGATCGTCGGCGACGACCTGCGCGCGCTGCTGCGCCAGGCGTTCGCGATCGAGGAGGACGGCGCCGGCGGCTCGCCGGCGGCGGTCGTGTTGGAGGTCGCGCCGTCGCGCCTGGGGTCGGCCGCCGCCGACGCGCTGCGCGCCGTGGTCGGGCCCGACCACGTGATCTTCGAAGACGCGGCGCGCGCCGCCCACGCCAACGGCATGTCCTACCTCGACCTCGTTCGCCGCAGCGCCGCGCCGCCGGCCGCGCCGGACGCGATCGTCTTGCCCGCCGACCACGACGAGGTCGGCGCGATCCTGCGCGCGTGCTCCGAGCACGGCGTCGCGGTCGTGCCGTTCGGCGGCGGCACGAGCGTCGTCGGTGGCGTGAGCCCGACGCGCGGCGGCTTCGACGCGGTCGTCGCGCTCGACCTGCGGCGCCTCGACGCGCTGCTGGAGGTCGACGACGTCTCGTGGACCGCCACGCTGCAGGCCGGCGTGACCGGCCCGCGCGCCGAGGAGCTGCTCGCGGAGCACGGCCTCACGCTCGGCCATGTCCCGCAGAGCTTCGAGCGCGCGACGATCGGCGGCTACGCGGCGACCCGCTCGGCCGGGCAGCTGTCGACCGGCTGGGGGCGCTTCGACGCGCTCGTCGAGCGTGTGCGCGCCGCGACGCCCGCGGGCGACCTCGACCTCGGCCGCGCACCCGGCACCGCCGCGGGCCCCGACCTGCGTCAGCTCGTCCTCGGCTCGGAGGGTGCGTTCGGCGTCATCACCGCGGTCACCGTGCGCGTGCGGCCGATCTCGGAGCAGCGCCGTCACGAGGGCTGGCGCGTCGCGGATCTGACGACCGGCGTCGGCATCCTGCGCACGCTCGCCCAGCGCGGGCCCAAGCCCGACCTCGCGCGGCTCTCCGATGAGGTCGAGACGGCAATGGGCGTCGCGACGGGCGGGGGCGGCACGGACGAGGCGGGCGGCTGCCTCCTGCTGGTCGGCTGGGAGGGCGCGGCGGCCGATGTGGCGTATCGCGCGGAGGCCGCGACCGAGATCCTGCGCGCCGCCGGCGCCACGCCGCTGGGCGAGGAGGCCGCGGAGTCCTGGCGCCACGGCCGCTTCCGGGCACCGCGCCTGCGCGACGAGCTGCTCGGCGCCGGCATGCTGATCGAGACGCTGGAGACCGCGACGACCTGGCGCGACCTGGAGGCCCTGCACGCGCGGGTGGGCGAGACGCTGCGGACCGCGCTGGACGGCGCGAGCCCGATCGTCGCCTGCCACGTCTCGCATCTCTACGCCGCGGGCGCGTCGCTGTACTTCACCGTGCTGGCGCGCCGCGACGGCGACGATCCGGTCGGCCAGTGGTCGGCGGCGAAGGCCGCGGTCATGGAGGCGTTGACCAGCAAGTCCGGCCCGTCGGCGACACTCACCCATCACCACGCCGTCGGCGCCGACCACGCGCCGTGGCTGGCCGCCGAGATCGGCGGGTTGGGCGTCGAGGTGCTGCGCGCGGTCAAGGCCCGCCTCGATCCGGCCGGGGTGCTGAACCCCGGAAAGCTGCTGCCCGCCGACTGAGTCGACGGGCAGCGGGTCTTCCGGTGGGGAGAGGGGTCTGTGCTACTGCTCGTCGCCGTCGGCCGGCGGGTCGCCGGCCAGCAGGCGGTAGAGGCCGCGGCGGGCCTCCTCGAGGATGGCCTTGGCCTCCCCGAGCTGGTCCTTCGTGCCCGTCTGGGCGACCTGCATGGCGGCGATCGCCAGCGCCTGGGCGGCCTGGCGGAGCTCGTGGAGCTCACCCGAGGCGCCCTCGCCGACGGTCTCCCACGGCGTGCCCATCCGCTCACGGTGGGCCTCGACGTGGGCGGTGCCCTCGTCGGTCAACGTGAACGACTTGCGGCCGTCGTGCTCGGTGGCGCGGACGAGGCCCTCGTCCTCCAACTGCGACAGCGCGGGGTAGACCGAGCCGGGGCTCGGGCGCCAGACGCCGCCGCTGCGCTCCTCGAGCTCCTGCATCAGGCCGTAGCCGTTGCGGGGCTCCTCGGCGAGCAGCAGGAGGATCGCGGAGCGGATGTCACCGCGCCGTGCGCGCCGGCCGCCACGGCCGCCGCGATGGTGGGGGCCACCCGGCCCGCCGCCCGGGCCGCCGAACCCGCCACGGCCGAAGCCGAAGCCGGGACCGCCGGCCGGTCCGCGTCCGCCGCCCATCATGGCGAGGAACTCGGGGAGGAACGCGCGGCCCTCGCCGCGGTGGTGCTGCTTGTGGTGATGGCAACGCCCGTGTGGCGCTGCGTACGTGGCACCAGTCATGTGGTGCTCCCTTCGGTTGATCTATCGAACGAACATCACGATATATCGCGAATGTTCGTCTGTCAAGACCACCTGCTTGCCGGTGGACGCGGGCGAGCTACGACCTACGCGACGATGTCCCGATACGTCAGCACCACCCGGCCGAGGACCACGACGTCGCCGTCGCGCAGCTCCGCCTCGGTCACCCGTCGCCCGTTGACGAACGTCCCGTTCGCGCTGCGGTCATCCAGGATCCGCGAGCCGGCCGGCCGCTGATGGATGATCGCGTGGCGGCGCGAGACGCTCTGGTCCTCCAGCCGCACGTCGACGGCGAAGCCACGTCCGACATGGGTGGTGCCGGGGCTCAGCGGCAGGAGGACGCGCTCGTCGCCGTCGTCGAGTTCGAGGTAGCGGCCCGGTGCGGGGCGCACGGAGGAGACGGCGTGCCGGCGCTCGCGGAAGCTGACACGGGGGAGGGCGTCCAGGACGTCGGTGCGGGTGCCGTCGAAGGTCTCGGGGAGGGAGGTCATGGAGGGCATGGCAGAAGTTCAGCGCTCCAACCTGAGGGCCACCTCAAGGTGAGGTGAGAGCTTGCGCAGCCCTTGCCGCGGGCAGGCCGTTAGCCTGCCTGCACGAATGTCATCCGCCCGCCCCTTGACCACCCCCGATGGCCGCCTCGCCCTACGCCTGCTCGAGGAGGCGGGGGAGAAGGGGCTCAGCGTGGCCGAGATGCGCGCCGAAGGCCTGCAGATGCCCGCTCAGGCGCTCTACGAGGTCGAGCTCGCCGGCTGGCCGCTGGTCCGCAAGGGTGGCCGGACGCGCCTGCGTCCATCCGACGCGCCGCCGCCCAAGCCGTTCGAGATGCCGCCGAAGGTGCGCCTGGTCCCACGGGGCTGAGGGACGCAGGCCGGTTCCCGCTTGCGGGAGCTCGATTGGTTCGACCGTTGCTGCGGAAGAAGTCGGTGAGCAACCCAAACCGATGTAGCAACGCCCCCGGTGACGCCGGCTCCGTTGAGCCGAGCGCGCCTCCGGAGGCGTTGTGAAGAACTTTCTAATTGTGGCGCGTAGCCGCTCTAAGCGGAGGCGCGCCGCGTGCGCTTCATCGGCGTACGCTTCTTCTTGGACTCGGGGATCTGGTTGCTGAGCGGCACCGACTCGAAGCCCAGGAGGACCACGCCGGCATCGACGGCACCCTCGTCGCCGGCCTTGGCGATGCGCTTGGCCGCTTCGGCCTCGATCTTGTCGACGCGCTCCAGGAACTTCGCCGCCTCGGCGGTGAGCGCGGTCCAGCCCTTGGCGTCGACGCGCGCGGTCTTGCGCTCGATGACGGCGTCCGGACGATCGAAGCCACCGGCCGCGGCCGAGGCGTTGGTGTAGTCCTCCAGCATCTTCAGCTGGGAGCCCACGGCGGCCTGCTTCGCGACGGGCGAAGCCTTAGACCAGTTCTCCTGCGTCACCTTCGGGCGTGCCTTGGCCTTGTAGTGATGCTCGACGGCTCCACGTACGCGCGTCTCGTCAACAAGCTCGATGAGGCCGAGCTTGTGGAGCGTGCGGACGTGGTAGGCAGTCGCTCCCAGGGTCGTGCCGAGCCACTGGGAGAGCTCGTTCGGGCTGGCCTTGCGCTCCTGCAACATGGCCATGATGCGAACCCTCACCGGATGGCTCATGGCCTTCACGTAGCGAGGGTCGTCAATTGCGGTGATGGGCTTCACATTCCGTCCAAATCGTTCAGGTATTGGCGGTAGGTGGCGAACCTTAGCCTGCCGCCCTGTCGGGTAGGGGCAGATTTTGTACAGGTTTGCGGCCTCGAATCGTGCAAAGACACTCAACCGTCGTCAATCTTCCCGCTGGAGAACATAGAGGATCGCGACCAGTGATAAAGCAAATTTAGTGCTAAGTCCGGCCGCTAAGGCAAACGGCCGTCGCCTCGGCCGGGGCCGCCGCGGGTCAGCCGACGCCGATGCGACGCAGCGCGGGCGCGATGCGGTGCAGATACGGCGCGGGAACGAGCTCGGAGGCCGCGACCTCCACGTCGGCCTCGGACGATCCGTCCCACGACCGGGCGTGCGTCACGCCAGGCCCCGCGGGCTCGCCGTTGACCGTTGCGGCCAGGGCGGCGAAGCCGTCGTGGCCGATGAGCACAAGCCCGTCGAGCTCGACGCGGTCGAAGTCGCGCCACGCCGCCAGCGGTCGGTCGTCGCGCACCGCGAAGACGTGCTGCAGCTCACGGTTCACGGTCCCGGAGCGCTCCGCATCGGCCACTCGATGCACCCCTAAATGCGCCAGATCGTCGAACGCGTAGGCGGTGCCGAGCTCTTCGTCGACCTCGCGCAGGCCATCGCGGATCGACTCGCCCGCGAGCAGATGCCCGGCGGCCGACGCGTCGAGGAACCCGGGCCACGACGCCTTGTCGCGCGCGCGGCGCTGCAGGAGCACGCCGGCGGGCGCCACGACCCACAGGTGGAAGGCCAGATGCCAGTCGCCGTCACGGTGCACGTCGGCACGCCGCTTGGTCCCGACATGCCGTCCGTGCTCGTCGAAGACGTCGAGGATCTCGTCGTCGGCGCCCACGGCGCTCACATCTGGTTGACGGGCGCGGCGGCGACCTTCGCGTCCGCAGGGGCGGGGCGGCGCCGCTCGCCCTCGGGCAACAGGATCGAGCCGTGGCGGCGCAGCACGACCGCGATCCAGATCGTGCCGGCGACGAAGAGCGTGAGGCTCTCCAACTGCGCGGCGGTCAGCCCGATCGCGACATCCGCGTTGCGACGCAGGAACTCGACCAGGAAGCGCTCCAGGCCCGCGCCGACGAGGTAGAGCGCGAAGAGGATCCCCGGGCGCACCTTGTCGCGCAATTGCCACAGAGCAAAAGCGAGCAGGCCCATCGTGAGCGTCTCGTAGATCGGCGTGGGATGGACCGTCTCGCCCGGCGCCGTCGGCACCGTGCCGTGCGGGTAGCCCATCGCCCACGGCCCGTCCCAGGCCTTGCCGTAGTCGCCGTCGCCGGAGACCTGGCAGCCGATCCGGCCGATCGCGTAGCCGAGCGCCAGGCCCGGGCCGGCGATGTCGAGCAGGTCGAGCGAGAGGAAGCCCTTGCGGTGGGCCCAGTACAGGACGGCGATCGTGCCGCCGAGCAGGCCGCCGTACCAGATCAGCCCCGAGCCGCCGAAGATGTCGCCGGCGCTGAGGCTGTCGTGGTTCTGCACCAGGTAGTAGGCGCGCGCGCCGACCAGGCCGCCGATCAACGCGACCGTGACGAGCTCATAGGCCCAGTCGACGGGCCGCCCGAGCTCCTTGAGCCGGCGGGCCGCCAGCAGCCCCCACGCCGCGAAGTTCAGGGCGAAGAACAGGCCGAATGTCTTGATCGACAGGCCGAGGACGTGGATCTCGGGCTTCACGGCTTGGAGACTACGCAGCGTCGTATCGTGGCGAGCCGCCGTGCCGGTCCGCCTGCTCTCCCGTGTCGCCGTCGACGTCTCGCCCCTGCGCGAGTCGCGTGACCTGCGGCTGCTGCTCGGCGGCGAGCTGATCACCGGGCTCGGCACGCAGGCCGCGCTGGTCGCGCTGCCCTACCAGCTCTACGTCGAGACGCGGTCGGCCTTCCTGACCGGCCTGCTCGGCGCCGTCGAGCTGATCCCGCTGATGTCGATGGCGCTGCTCGGCGGCGCGCTGGCCGATCGCCACGACCGGCGCCGGCTGCTGCTGATGATCCAGGTCGCGTTGGTGCTGGGCGCGAGCGGGCTGGCCGCGCTGACCTATGCCGGCTCGCCGCCGATCGTCGCGCTCTACCTGCTCGGCGGGGCGATGGCCGGCTTCGGGGCGGTGCAGAACGTGACGGCGGGGTCGATCGTGCCCAACCTCGTGGCGCCGGCGCAGCTGCGCTCGGCGCTCGCGCTCACCTACGGGATGAACACGCTCACGCAGGTGGTCGGGCCGGCCGTCGGCGGCGTCCTGATCGGCGTGCTCGGCCTGGGCGCCGCCTACACGATCGACGCCGTGAGCTGCCTGGCGATCTTCGCCGCCGTCTGGGCGATGTCGCCCCAGCCGCCGCGCGGCGCGGTGGCCGAGCCCGAGCGGGTGTTGCGCTCGATCGGCGAGGGCCTGCGCTTCGTGCGCCACAACAACGCGTTGATGGGCTCGTTCGCCATCGACCTGTTGGCGATGACCTTCGGGATGCCGCGCGCGCTGTTCGCGGTGCTCTCGGTCAGCGTCTACCACACGGGCGCCGGCGGGACGGGCTTGTTGTACGCCTCGGTCGCGGCCGGCGCGACGGTCGCGGCGCTGACGACCGGCTGGCTGGCCCACGCGCGCCGGCTGGGCCGGATCGTCATCTGGGCGGTGGTCGCCTGGGGCGTGGCGATCGCGCTGGCCGGCGTGGCCGGCTCGCTGTGGATCGCCGCCGCGCTGCTCGCGCTCGCGGGCGCGGCCGACAGCGTCAGCGCCGTCTGTCGCTCGTCGATCAACCAGTCGGTGACGCCCGATCACCTGCGCGGGCGCATGTCGTCGGTCTTCACGTTGGTGGTCACCAGCGGGCCGCGGTTGGGCGACGTGGAGTCCGGCTCGGTCGCCGCGCTGACCAGCGCGCGCACCTCGATCATCTCCGGCGGCCTGGCCTGCGTGGCGGGCATCGGGCTGGTCATGCTCGCCTTCCCGGCGCTGCTGCGCTTCGACGCCGAGCGCGACGTCGTCGGCGCCGTCGAGCCCGCGCCCGCCTGATCGTCTGAGCGGATGGCCGCCGCCGCTATGGTCGGAGGATGGCCAAGACGCTCTACACGGCAGAAGCCCACGTCACCGGTGGGCGCGACAAGGGTCACGGCAAGACCAGCGACGGGGTGCTGGAGGTCGACCTCCGGCTCCCGACCGAGATGGGCGGCCAAGGTGGCGGCACCAACCCCGAGCAGCTCTTCGCGGTCGGCTACGCGGCCTGCTTCGAGGGTGCGATCGGCGCCGTCGCGCGGCGCGCCAAGGCCGAGACCGGCGATGCGGTGATCGAGTCCAAGGTCTCGCTGCACCCCAACGAGGCGCGCGGCTTCGACCTCTCGGTCCAGCTCGACGTGACGCTGCCCTCGGTCGACGCCGCGCAGGCGGTCGAGTTGGTCAAGGCCGCCCATCAGGTCTGCCCGTACTCCAACGCGACGCGCGGCAACATCCCCGTGACGCTCACCGCCAATGGACAGCCCGTCGAAGGCTGAGCACGTCCACGACGCCGGCTGCGTCTCCGGCGTCTGCGGCGCCGATGTCCCGCCGCTGATCGGCTCGGTGCTGACCGGCACGGGGCTGACGGTCGTCCAGGCGGCCGCGGCGCTGGAGCGCGGCGAGGCGCCGGCGCTGAGCGATGTGCAGCGGCGCATCGTCGAGCAGTACGCGCTGCAGCGGTGAAACACCGCAGGTTCTGACGCGGACCTGCGTTGAAGCCTCCGGTGGGCGGCGGCCGGCTGAGGCGCCGTCCACCTCTTCCGCACCCGGAGGGCGGCGTTTCACTGCTGGGCGCCGCCCTCCGTGGGTGGCGACACGGTCGCCTCGTGCAGGGGCGGTCGGCCGGTGTACCAGTAGGTGAAGTGGTCGACGCGCGAGCCGTCCGGCAGGCCCGACAGCGCCAGGTCGACACGACGCGCCAGCGACTGCTCGTCGCCGTCGATGATCCGCAGAACGTTGCGCTCTTGACGGTCCATGTGACGCAGGACCGTAGACGTCGCGGACGGTGGCGTCACGGGATTTCCTCCTGCTGTCGAGGGCCTTCCGACCGTCGGTCCAGCCGGTCGGCCTACCCTGCGATGCGTGCTCGCCGATGTCGTGCCCTACGTGGGCCACACCACCGAACACCGGCGCATCGTCATCGACGTGCGCGGCCGCGCGGTCGTCGGGGTGCGCGTGGGCGTCACGCGCTACCCGTGCGCGGACTTCGGCGACATCGGGCCGCTGATCCTGCGCGAGAGCGGCCGCGCCACGATCGGCCGTGACGGCCGCTTCCGCTTCGCCGCCGGCGAGCCCGCCCAACGGGTCACGATCACCGGTGTGCTGCGCCGCCGAACCCGGCGCATCACCGGCACCGTGCGCGTGCGCGGCTCGATCGCGACCGGGCAACGCTGCGCCACGGCCGCCCTGCGGTTCGTGGTCGAACGCTGACGCCACCGCTCAAGCCATCCTGACCGCGGTCGAAGCATCCGAGGGTGGACCGCCTGCTGCGCAGCCGCTTCGGCGCCAACCTGACGCTCATCGCCGCGAGCGCCGCGGTCCCGGCTGCCGTCATGCACTTCCTCGTCAGCGAGGACAAGGCGCCGGTCACCGCGGTCCAGCACCTCTTCATCATGGCCATCGGCTCGACGATCGCCGCGGCGGCCAGCATCGCGCTGATGCTCGCCGGCTTCCGGCGCCGCGAGACGCGCGCGGTCGTCGCCGGTGGCGCCTTTGCCGCCATGACGCTGATCCTGCTGATCCACGGCCTGGCGACGCCGGGCGTGATCATCGGGCCCAACGGCGTCGTCGCCGTCGCGGGCGGCCTCGCGCTGCCGGTCGGCGGCGCGATCCTGACGGTCGCCGCCTTGCCCGCCCTGCGCGGCCCGCGCCACCTGCGCACCGTCGCCCTCGGTCTGAGCGCGCTGCTCGTCTTGATCGCCGCACTGGGCGCCGTCGGCTTCGCCGTCCCGCAGGACATCCCGTCGGTTCCGGGCTACGACTCGCCTGAGGCGATCGTCCTGCTGGCGGTCGGCACGCTCTTCTTCGGCATCGTCGCCTCCCGCGCCGTGCGCACGTTTGCGCTCACCCGCCGCGCCGCCGACCTCGTCGTGGTGGTCGGGATCGTCTGGCTGGGCATGGCGCTCATCCCGGTGCTGGTCCTCGACCCCTACACCTGGGTCTGGTGGATGGGCCACGCGCTCGAACTCCTCGGCGTCACGCTGGTCGGCATCCCGGTCGCGATGGACGTCCACCGTGGCCGCCCGTCGCACCCGCTGGTCGGCGACCTTCCCGCGGCCGAGCTGGTCGCCGCGGAGGAGGCGTTCCTCGGCGCCCGCGTGCGCGTCCTGATGGCGCGCCTGGAGGCCAAGGATCGCTCGACCGAGGAGCACACGCGCCGCGTCGCCGAATGGGCCGTGGCGATCGGCGAGCACCTCGACCTCTCGGCCGGCCGCCTGCGCGACCTCGCGCTCGCCGGCCTGCTGCACGACATCGGCAAGCTCTCGATCCCCGACGCGATCCTCGGCAAGCCGGGCGCGCTGACCGACGCCGAGATGGACGTCATCCGTCGTCACCCGGTGATGGGTGACGACCTGCTGGCCGAGCTCGGCTACCCCGAGCAGATCCGGCGCGGCGTGCGCGGCCACCACGAGCGCCTGGACGGCAGCGGCTACCCCGACGGCCTGCGCGGTGACGAGCTCGACCTCGAGACCCGCATCCTCGCGGTCGCCGACGTCTGGGACGCGCTCGTCTCGCCGCGCGTCTACCGCGGCGCGTGGACGCCGGAGCGCGCGATGGCGCTGCTGGCGGTCGACAGCGAGTTCGACGCCCGCTGCGTCGCCGCGCTGCAAGCGATCACCGGCGTGGCACCGGCCGCCGCTGACGCGCCGCCGCTCGCCGACGCCGCCTGAGCATCGCGTGGAAGACTCGTCCCCATGATCTTGGGGATCGATCAGGGCACCACCGGCTCGCGCGCCTTCCTCTTCGACGAGCGGGGCAAGGTCGTCACGAGCGCGTACTCCGAGTTCGAGCAGTTCTTCCCGCGCCCCGGCTGGGTCGAGCACGACGCGGCCGAGATCTGGGAGACCGTGAAGAAGGTCTGCCACGCGGCACTGCACGACGCCGGCCTCGACGGCTCCCAGCTCACCGCGATCGGCATCACCAACCAGCGCGAGACCGCGGTTGCGTGGGATCGCCGGACCGGTGAGCCGCTGCACCGCGCGATCGTCTGGCAGGACCGCCGGACCGCGGGCCGTTGCGACCGCCTGAAGGCCGAGGGCGTCGAGGCGATGTTCCGGGAGCGGACGGGCCTGGTGCTCGACGCGTACTTCAGCGCGACCAAGTACGAGTGGATGCTCAAGGAAGGTGGCGTGCCGCGCGATGCCGCGCTCGGGACGATCGACTCCTGGTTGTTGTTCAAGTTGACCGGCCGCCACGCGACCGACTACTCCAACGCGTCGCGGACGTTGTTGTTCAACATCCGTGAGCTGGCGTGGGATGCCGAGTTGTGCGACACCTTGGATGTTCCGATCGGTGCGCTGCCCGAGCCGGTGCGCAACGCCGAGGTGCTCGGTGAGACGACGGAGTTCGGCGGCTCGGTGCCCGTCGCCGCGATGGTCGGCGACCAGCAAGGCGCGCTGTACGGCCAGGCGTGCCTCGACCCGGGCCTCGGCAAGAACACCTACGGGACCGGCAACTTCCTGTTGCAGAACGCGGGCGGCGGCACGCCGGTGCTGGAGGACGGGCTGATCACGACGATCGCGTGGGGGATCGGCGACCGCGTCGACTACGCGCTGGAGTCCTCGATGTTCGTCACGGGCGCCGGCATCCAGTGGCTGCGCGATGGCCTCAAGATCGTCGACAACGCGTCTGACACCGAGGCGATGGCCGCCTCTCTGGACTCCAACGAGGGCGTGTACTTCGTGCCGGCGCTGACCGGGCTGGGCTCGCCGCACTGGGATCCGTATGCCCGCGGGACGATCGTCGGGCTGACGCGCGGCTCGTCGCGCGAGCACATCGCCCGCGCCGCGCTGGAGGCGATCGCCTACCAGTCGGTCGATGCCGTGCGCGCGCAGAACGCGGCGCTCGGCGGGCGCCTGACAGAGCTGCGCGCCGACGGCGGCGCGACCGCCAACGCGTGGCTGATGCAGTTCCAGGCCGACCTGCTCGGCGTGCCGGTCGTCGTCCCCGAGATCGCCGACACGACCGTGCTCGGCGCGGCCTACCTGGCCGGCGTGGCGACCGGCCTGTGGACCGAGGAGGACGTCAAGGGCCTGTGGACCGAGTCGGTGCGCTACGAGCCGACGATGGGCGACGATCAGCGCCAGTCGCTGCTGGCCGATTGGCGCCGGGCGCTGGAGCGCGCCGGCCACTGGGTCACCCCGGACTGACGGGCGCGCTCAGGCCGCGGTCGCCGCTTGCGCCGCCGCAGCTTCTCCGGCCGCTCACGTGGCGATCCGGCGCGTAAGCTCCCGCCGCATGGCCGGCGACGACTGCGTCTTCTGCACGATCATCGCCGGCGGGCTCGCGGCGTCGATCGTCTACGAGGACGCCGACCACGTCGCGTTCCTCGACGCCCGGCCGCTGTTCGAGGGCCACACGCTCCTCGTCCCCGCGCAACTTCAAGGACGGGCTGCGCGGCTTCTTCTGGCCGCGGACCAAGTACGCCGACGACGCGGCGCGCGACGCGGTCGCCGCGCGCATCGCCGCGGCGCTAGTCGCCCGTCGGGATCCCTCGGACGACCACGCGCGCCAGGTAGGCCGCCAGCGCATCGGGCTGCCAGCGCCCCGGCTCCTCCAACTGCACGCGGAAGGCGAGCTCGGCCACGGCCACCAACATGCGACCCGTCAGCGCGGTCTCGCGCTCCGACAGCCGCGTCCAGGCCGAGAGGACCTCGCCCATCCGCTGCTCCCAGTGCTCGCGCCCGCGCTCGACGCGGTTCTCGCCGTTGCGCTGCAGGTAGATGACGCGAAAGGCGTCCGGCGCCTCGACCACCGCGCGCAGCAGCGCCGCCAGGCCGTAGTGGAGCAGATCCTCGCTGCTGCCCAGCGCGCCGAGGGCCGGCAGCGACTCCTCGACCATCAGCCGGAACTTGCGCTCCTCGCGGCCCAGCAACTCCTCGAACAACTCCTCCTTGGAGTCATAACAGGAGTAGAGCACCGGCTTGGAGACGTCCGCCGCGTCGGCGATCGCCTGCATCGAGACGGCCTCGAAGCCGTCGCGGGCAAAGAGCGGCAGGGCGGCGTCCAGGACGAGCGGCCTGCGCAGCTCCGGTCCCAGATGCGCCGCCCGTGCGCGTCCCATGCTCGTCGCCCGCTAGGAGATCCGCATGCCGGAGATCGCCCGCGCGATGACGAGCTGCTGCATCTCGCTCGTGCCCTCGAAGATCGTGTAGATCTTCGAGTCGCGGTGCCAGCGCTCGACCGGGAACTCGCGGGTGTAGCCGTTGCCGCCCATGATCTGGATCGCGCGCTCGGTTGCCCAGACGGCGACCTCGCCGGCCTTGAGCTTGCTCATGGAGCCCTCGGCGTTCTCGAACGGGATGCCGTTGCGGGCCATCCACGAGGCGCGCCAGACGAGCAGGCGGGCGGCGTCGATCTCCATCTTCATGTTGGCCAGCGCGAAGCCGATCGACTGGTTCTCGATGATCTTCTTGCCGAACTGCTCGCGCTCCTTGGCGTAGTCCAAGGCGTACTCGTAGGCGGCGCGGGCGATGCCCAGCGCCTGGGAGCCGACGATCGGGCGCGTGGCCTCGAAGGTCTGCATCGCGGCCTGCGCCTTGCCCTTCTTGCCCTCGCGCACGCGGGCGAGGCGCTCGTCGAGCTTCTCCTTGCCGCCGAGCAGGTAGGCGCCGGGGATCTTGCAGTCGTCGAGGTGGACGTCGGCGGTGTGCGACGCGCGCAGCCCGTGCTTCTTGACCTTGGCGCCCTGCTCGATGCCCTCGGTCTCGATCGGCACGATGAACGCGGCGTGGCCGCGCGAGCCGAGCTCACGGTCGGTCTGGGCGATGATGACGTGGACGTCGGCGATGCCGCCGTTCGTTGCCCAGGCCTTCTGGCCGTTGAGCGTCCAGGTGTCTGAGGCCGCGTCGTACTTGGCGGTCGTACGGATGTTGGAGACGTCGGAGCCGGCGTTGGGCTCCGAGGCGCAGAAGGCGGCGACCTTGATGTCCTCGGCCGTGCCGTAGCAGCGCGGGACCCACTCCATGACCTGCTCCCAGGTGCCCTGGCCGGCGATCGCGGCGGCGGCCAGGCCGGTGCCCATGATCGCCATGCCGATGCCGGCGTCGCCCCAGAAGAGCTCCTCCTGGACGATCGGCATCGTCAGCCCCGTCGGGTCGGCGGCGAACTGCTGCAGCGACTCGAAGCCGTACAGGCCGATCTTCGCGGCCTCCTCGATGATCGGCCACGGCGTCTCTTCGCGCTCGTCCCACTCGTGGGCGGCGGGGCGCACGACGCCCTCGGCGAAGCCGTGGACCCACTCGCGCAGGTCCTTCTGCTCTTGGGTGAGGGCGAGCGAGAACGTCGGCTCGGCGGCGATGTCGGTGTCTTGGGGCGTCTCAGCGATGCTGGCCATCCAACAAAACTACCACGAAGTAGGAACGGTGGCGTTCAGTTGGCCGAATGGACCTTGTCAGCCGGCCGGGAAGACCCAGCCGGCCAGCGCGATGAACTGGATCGCCGCGGCGGCGATCACCAGCGCGTGGAAGACCTCGTGGAAGCCGAAGGTGCTCGGCCACGGGTTCGGCCGCTTGGTCGCATAGACGACCGCGCCGACGCTGTAGAGCAGGCCGCCGACCCCCAGCAGCACCAGCGGCGTGACGTCCAGCGCGTCGAGCATCTGGGGCATCGCGAAGACGGCGGTCCAGCCCAGCGCCAGGTAGCAGGCCGCGACCAACACGCGGGGCGCGGTGATCCACGCGACGCTGATCACGATGCCGCCGAGCGCGCCGGTCCAGACCGCGGCCAGGATCACCCAGCGCAGCGTCCCGTGCATGACCAGCAGGGCGACCGGCGTGTAGGACGCGGCGATGAAGATGAAGATCGTCGAGTGGTCGATGCGCCGCAGCAGCGGCCGCCAGCGCGGGTTCCAGCGCCAGCGGTGATAGGTCCCCGACGCGGCGAACAGGCCGCACAGGCCGATGCCGTAGACGACCGACGCGACCCGCGGCAGGCCGGCCGGCACGAGCGCCGTGAGGACCAGCGCGGCGGCCAAGGCCACCCAGAACGCGTAGGCGTGGGTCACGCCCCGCAGCAGCGGGCGCAGCTCGTCTTCGATGACGTCACGGGTGGTCACGGTGTGGAGAAGGCTAGGTGGTCGTGTCGGGCAGGTGGCGCCCGACGACGGCGACGATGATCCCGCGCGGCACGTCGGGGTCGCTGCCGTCAGAGACATGAAGGTAGATGCGCGCGATGAACTGCGCGCCGGACCCCGAGCCCAGCCCGATGTGCGGGCCGACCCAGAGCTTGGGGCTGCCCGGGCCGTCGAGGTAGAACGAGTAGTCGTCCTCGTAGCGCTTGCGCGTGGTCTCGGCGATGTCGCCCTTCCACTGCGTGATGCCGTGCTCGGCGGCGAGCTGGCTCAGCGACTTGCCCATGTCGCCGGCCTCGTAGCGCGCGGCCAGCGCCTCGAGCCCGCGCAGCGTGCGCAGCACGAGCCCGGGCCGGCGAAACGGCGACTCGGCCGCGGTCTCGAAGGCCTTGGGCGCGAAGCGCAGGTGCTCGGACTCGGCGGCGGCGCGCTCCACGGCCTCCAGCACGGTCGCCGGCGGCGCCTCGGGCTCGGCGGCTTCGAGCGCGCCCGCATCCTCGGCGCCGGTGTCCACGCGCGCGAGCAACTGCGTCAGCTCGGCGATCGTGCGGCGATCCTGCTCGCGCTCGGCGCGCAGCCGCTCCATGTGGTCGTGCAGCTCGTCGCGCGCCTGCTGGGTCGCGGCGGCGGCGGCGAGCGTGCGCTCCATCTCCTCCAACAACTCGTGCTCGGCCGGTGGCGCGTCGGCGACGGCGGCCGCCGCGGTGCGCAGCGTCGTGACCTCGGCCTCCAGCTCGGTGACCCGCGTCGCGGCCGTGTCGCGCTCGCGGCCCACCGCGTCGCGCTGCGCCTCGGCGGCCGCCCGGGCGCCGTCGGCCTCGTCGCGCTTGGCCCGCGCGACCTCTTCGCGACGCTTGAGCTCGGGGATCTTCTTGCCCTCGTCCTCGAGCTTGCCCGCGCGCAGCTCGAGCTCCTTCTCGCGCGCCGCCAGCTTCTCGTGGGCGCCCAGCGCCTTCTCGACGACCACGCCGAAGATCGCGTCGTCGATGCCCGACTCGTCGAGCATCTTGTCCCAGGAGCCGAAGACGGCCTCGACCTCGTCGGCCGTCGGCCAGCCGCGATCGGGGTCGAAGTCCTCGGGCTCGGGCGCGTAGCCGGCCAGGCCGGTGAAGCGCCAGACCGCGTGCAGGATCTCCAGCCGGTCCAGCGCGTCGCGCGTGGACGCCCACCACTGCGCGTCGCCCTTGGGCGGTTCTCGCTCCTCGAGGCGCAGGCCGAGCTCTTCGAGCGCCTGCTCGGCGGCGCGGCGCGCGTAGTACTCCTTGCGCAACTGCGCGGTCGTGGGCTCGGCGCTCTTGGCGGGGCGCGCCGGACGTGCGGACTTCTTCTTCGCCACGCGGCGCAAGCTACTGGGTAGAACTGCACCATGGTCCCGCCCTACGACGACGATGACGACTGGACCGGCACGCCGCCGGAGGGGCACGTGACGCGCGATCGCGCCGACCCGTCGCACTGGCTCCGCAACTGGCCGGCGCAGACGATCGTCTACGCCCTGATCGGCGTCGGGATCGTCGTGGTGGTGGTGCTGGCGCTGGTCGCGACCTAGTTGACCGTCGGGTCGACGGGCATTCGCGCCAGCAGCCGGAACTGACCGCCCTTGCGCGCCAGCACGCGGCCCCAGAGGTCGGCGGGCTCCTCGTCGAAGACGTCCTGTGGCTGGGCGGGCTCGACGATCCAGTCCTCGCGCTCCAGCTCGGCTTCGAGCTGCCCGGGACCCCAACCGGTGTAGCCGGCGTAGACGCGCCGACGGGCGGTCGCGCTGCCGAGGCGGTCCAGGCCCGTGCGATCGGAGACCAGGCCGATGCCCTCGACGACCAGGAACGCGGCCTCGGCGGGATCCTCGAACTCGGCGAGCACGACGATCGACGCGGGCTGGACCGGGCCGCCGACGAAGACGACCTCGTCGGTGTCGATCACGCCTTCGAGCTCGGGCACGGCGTCGACGACCTCGGTGTCGCTGGGGCGGTTGAGCACGATCCCCAGCGCGCCGTCCTCGTCGTGGTTGGCGATCGCGACGACCGTGCGGGCGAAGTTCGGGTCCGACATCGCCGGCGAGGCGACGAGCAGCTGTCCGTCCAGGAAGTCCATCGGTCCGTGCATGGTGCCAGGACCGTGTTGTTGATGATGTCCGTATTCGGACACAACACAATGAGGGCTCGAAATCGGCTGACGTCAGACGGTTTTCCGGTCGATTCCGTGCCCGCCGGGCACGGACGTTTGGCAGCGCCGTGTTTGTCCTGAGGCAGACGGGGAAGACCCGAAGCCTGGTGTCCAGTCAGACAATGACCTCTCGTCCACTGATCTCGATCCTCGACGCAGACCCGGAGTTGGGGGCCGGGCTGAGCGGGGACGCACGCGATCTCGCCCGTCGCCACGCGGTGGCGCCGGTGCACGCCCTCCCGACAGGGCCCTTCGACTTCCCGTCGCCCAACGGCGAGAGCGCGGCCCCGGCGGTCGGGCTGCTCGTCCTCGACGGCCTGATCACGCGCGACGTCGAGCTGGCGAAGCGCTCGACGACCGAGCTGCTCGGCCAGGGCGACATCATCCGGCCGTGGGACGACGACGCCTCGCTCGAACCGCTGCCCGGCAGCGTCACCTGGTCGGTCCTCGAGCCCGCGCGCGTCGCGGTGCTCGACCGGCGCTTCGCCGCCGTCGCCGGCCGCTGGCCGACGATGCTCGACACGCTCATCGGTCGCACGGGCCGTCGCGCTCGCTCGCTCTCGGTGCAGCGGGCGATCGCTCAGGTGCCGCGCGTCGACGCCCGCGTCCTGGTCCTGCTGTGGCTGTTGGCCGACCGCTGGGGCCGCGTCTCGCCCCAGGGCGTGCGCGTGCCGCTGTCGCTGACGCACGAGACGATCGGCAAGCTCGTCGGCGCCCGCCGCCCGTCGGTGACCACCGCGCTCGGCGTGCTCACGCGCCGCGGGCTGGTGGAGCGCACCGACACCGGCTGGCTGCTGCACGGGGATCCGCAGGACGCGCTGCCCGAGTTGTTGTAGTCCTTAGCCGAGCAGGCTCCGCAGGAGCGCGGAGAGGCTGCGGGGATCGACCCCGTGCCGGCGCTCGAAGCGCTTGCGCTCCTGCTCGTCGGCGAGCGCGAGGACCAGCTCCTCGCGCGTCGCGCCGACCTTGCAGGCCGTCGTGTCGAGCAGCTCCAGCGCGCGATCCTGGAGGAAGCCCTCGATGCCGCCGGTCTGCGGGCAGCGGCACGTGGCTTGCACGGGTCGCGCAGCTGCACGGGCTCCGGCGCCTCGGCGGCGTGCAGGCCCGACGAAGGCCAGCGGGAGCGCCGACCGCGGTCGCGCGCGGCAGCGGCCGAGCGCCGGCGTCCAGCGCCGCGGCAGCACCGCGGCCGCGGCCACCAGCGCGAGCAGGCCGGTGACCAGGAACGCCGTGCGGAACGCCTCGCCGACCGCGAGGACGAGCGTGTCGTCGGTGCGGCGCGCGAGCTCGTCGTAGGCGGCGTGCTCGTCGCCGGCGATCGTCCCGCGCCCGGTCGTCCAGCGCGGCGCGCAGCCCGTGGCGCGGCTCCTCGTCGTCGACGCCGGCCAGCAGGACGGGCGCGAGGCGCAGCTTCTCGGTCGGGGCCAGCCGCGCGTCGAGCACGACGGCGACGCCGCGCTCCTTCGCGCGCTCGGTCGCGCGTCGCCAGGTCGCCGGCGACGATCGGCGCCAGGACCACGAGCGCCAGCGCGATCCCGCCGTGGCGCAGGACCAGCAGCCGCGCCGCGTCCTGCGGGTCGCGCTCGGGCAGCAGCTCGCCGCCCAGCGCGGGGAGCGCGAGGCCCATGCCGAGGCCGGCCGCGGCCTGCGGCACGACGGTCCACAGCAGGTGCGCGTCGGGCAGGAACGCGAGCGCGAGGACGCCGGCGCCGACCAGCGCGCAGCCGGCCGCGGCGCGGGCACGGGCGTCGCCGCGGATGCGCGAGCCGAGCAGCGCGCCCGCCGGGATGACGGTCACCGTGATCGCGGCGCGCAGCGGCGAGACGTCCCAGCCGGCGACGAGCAGCAGCACGAGCAGGAACAGCACGGCGGTCAGCGCGGCGGAGACGAGCGCGAGCGCGATGGCCGGGCCCGCGCGAGAGACGCGGGCCCTCCGCGGGCACGGGCCGCGGCCGCGTGTCGCGCGCGGGCTCGCCCAGCGCCACCACCGCCGCGATCGCCGCCACCGGCGCCTGGACGAAGAAGATCGCGCGCCACGAGAGCGCCTCGGTCAGCGCGCCGCCGAGCGCCGGGCCGATCGCGGCCGCCAGCACCGCCGCGCCCAGCCACAGCCGGCGCCCGCGGGCGCCCGCCGCGCCGCCGGGCTCCAGCAGCGCGAACGCCGCGACCAGCGTCGCCGCGCCGCCGACCGCCTGCACGCTGCGGGCGGCCAGCAGCAGCCCGAGCGAGTCGCTCGCGCCGGCCACGAGCGAGGCGATCGCGAAGAGCGCCAGGCCGACGGCGCCGGTGCGCGGCGCGCCGATGCGATGCGCTGCAGCCGCTCGGCCGGCAGCAGCGTCGCGGCCAGCACGACGGTGTAGACGCCGAGGATCGCCGCGACGCCCTCGACCGTCGTGTCCAGCTCGCGCAGCAGCTGGGGCAGCGCGAGCGTGACGATCGACGCGTCGGCGAGGGCGAGGCCCGCGGCGACGGCGAGCAGGACATGGCGGGGGCGCACGGCGGCAGGCTAAGCGACGGCGGCCAGCCGCCACGGCAGTTCGCCTGCCGGCCGTCAGCGCGAAGGTCCAGCGCTGCACGGTCTCGCTCTCGGCGCCCTTGCTGCCGCCCAGCACCGCGGCGGTGTCGCGGTCCTCGACGTAGCGGCGGCCGCTTCAGCGTCACGACCGCGGTCATCGTCGCCGGCGTCACGTGCGGGTCCAGCGCGGCGATCGTCAGCGCCGCGACGCGCGCGCCGCGCACGACGACGCGCGTGCGGCCCGAGGCGTCGCCGCCGTAGAGCAGGGTGTCGATCGCGCCGCGGTCGGCCAGCGCCTCCAGCGCGTCGTCGGCGCCGTCGATCGCCTCGACCCAGGCCTGCGACCGCGCGGCGCGCCGCGACCTCCAGGACGTCGGGCGCGAAGCGCCCGTCGGCCAGCGCGAGGTCCAGCGCGGCGGCGCGCGCGTCGGGGTCGAGCTGCGGCGGGCGCGATCTCGGAGACCGCGACGCCGGCGGGCAGCGCGTCGGCCACGGCGGTCTCGACCAGCGCCTCGTCGGCGACGCGATCGTCGGCCCACGGCATGGCGATCAGCTCGGACTCGAGGTGGTGGCGGCCCTCGGCCTCGGCCTCGATCGACAGCAGCCGCCAGCGCTCGCCGGGCGGATGCAGCGTCCACCACTCGGTCAGCGTCGTCGTCGGGCTCGCTCGCGCCGTTCTTGATGATGGCGTTGCCGTGCTGGTCGACGACGTAGTCCTCGAGCGTCGCGTGGACGCGGACGACGACGCGGTCCTCGTCCTCGCCCTCGCGGTTGACCAGGCCGACGTACTCGATGCTCGGCTGCGCCTTGGGCTCGCAGCGGTTGTGCCAGCCCTTGCGCGCGGAAGTCCTCCAGCCGCCGGCGCCACTCGACCATCAGGTCCGGGCCGACCAGCGGCTCCAGCGCCGCGATGTCGTTGGCCGACCAATGGCGCTGGATCTCGAGGAACAGCGCGGTGGCCGCGGTGCGCACGGTCTCGGGGTCGAAGTCGGCGTCGTCGGTCGCCGCCTCGGCGGCCGCCAGCTCGGTCGCGCGCACACGGGCCGCACGGCGCTTGCGGTAGCGGTGGGCCTGCCACGCGCTGGTGAGCAGCGCGATCGCGACGAACCCGACGATCAGCAGGATCGTGAAGACCGACGCCGCCGCCGCCTGCCGCGTCCCGCCGCCGCCGCCGCCACCGAACGCCTCCGCCCCCGCCGCCGCCGCCACCCCCGCCGAAGCCGCTGCTGCCGCCGCCCGCGGCGGCGAGGATGGTGCCGAGCAGTCCGTTCATCGAATCCGCAGGGTACGGGTACGCCACAGGAACCAACGTCTCACCGGAGGTCCCACCATGAGCACCGGAGCCATCATCGCGATCGTCGTGATCGCGATCGTCCTTCTCGCCCTGATCGCCGTTGTTGTGCCGCGCTCACGCGCGCGGTCGCGCGAGCGTCAGGTCGTCCGTCGTCGCGAGGAAGTCGCGGGCGCCCACCGCGAGGTCGCCCAAGAGCGCCTCGCCGAGGCCGACCGCGCCGAGCGCGAGGCCCGCGCCCAGCGCGCCGAGGCCGAGCTGCACGAGTCGCGTGCCGCCCTGCACGAGGAGGGCCTCGCCGACGAGGATCTCGCCACCGAGCATCAGCGCTTCGTGCGCGACCGTGACGGCGTGCCCGCCCGTGACGACGACGGCCTGCGCGACCGCGACGGCGACGGCGTGCGTGACCGGGATGAGGTCGCGCGCGGCCGCGAGCTCTAGGCCGTCCGCGACCGCAGCTCGGCCAGCGCACGGCGCTGGCGGGCGAAGACGAACTTGACGATCCGCTCGCGCTCGCGATCGGTGAGCCGCTCGAGGCGCAGGCCACGCAGGCCCCACGCGTCGTCGGCGCGCACGACGCGCGCGAGCAGGTCGATCAGGTCGTCCTCGTCATCCAGCTCGAAGCGCAGCCGCAGGCGATCGCCCGCCTCCAGCGCGTCGGCGCCGGCGATCAGCACGCCGCCGGCGCTGACGTTGCGGGTGAAGCCGTTGAGCCAGCCGACCTTGAAGCCGTCGGGGATCAGCGCCACGGGCCGCACGAGGTCGATCCGGACCTCGTCGCGGCGCTGCGGCGCGCGCGGCGGCGCCAGCGGGACGACGGCCTTGAGGAAGTGCAGGAGGTCGTCGCGGACGCGGCCGTGGGGTCCCGGCACGGCGAGCAGGGTCCCGTCGACGCGGCCGTCGCCGCCCAGCGGGACGATCGTTGCCTTGCGCCGATGCAGGAAGCGCAACGGGACCTCGGGGGTCGCGACCAGCGCCAGCTCGGCGGCGCCGGTGACGGCGCGCACGACGGTCGCATCGAGCGTCGCGACCCGCGGGACGAGCACGCGGACGCGTTCCTCCTGGCCCCTGCGCAGCCCGATCATCTTCTGAGTTGCATCGGCGCACGACGGCCGATCTTGAGGGCCTGATGTGGCCGGCGGGCGACCTGCACTAGCACGCTTGGCGGCCGGGTACAATGCAGGTATGGCCAAGACGCAGCGAGAGCGAGATGCAGCAGCGCGCGAGGCGAAGCTCGAGCGCATCAAGGACCAGGTCGCGACCGGTGATCTGACGGTCCGCAAGATGTCAGACGAGGAGCGCGCCAAGTGGGCCAAGCACCGCGAGGAGACCGAGGTGGCGGCCAGCCCGGCCGATCGCCGTCGTGCCGCCGCGGCCCAGCGCCGCCGCCAGCGTCGCGCCGCACGGACGCCCTAGCTTCCCCGCTGCGCTGAACGTCTGCGCCCTCCGCGTGGCGCTAGGGTCCGCCGCGCCATGAAGCTCGCGACGTTCCTCGCTCCCGGGCGCCGACGCGCCCCAGGCCGGTGAGGTCCGCGGCGACGACGTCGTGGCGTTCGCCGACGGCACGACCGTCCTCGACCGCCTCGCCTCCGGCGACCGCACGCCCGCCGCCGGCGCCGAGCTACCCGCTCGCCGACGTCACGCTGCTGGCGCCCGTGCCGCGCCCGCGCGCGATCTTCTGCATCGGCCTGCAACTACGCCGACCACACGCCGAGGAGACCGGCAAGGAGCGCCCGAGGCGCCGATCGTCTTCCTGAAGCTGCCGCTCTCAGCGCGGCGGCGCCCAACGACCCCGTCGCGATGCCCGACGGTCGTCCGGCGCGCTCGACTACGAGGGCGAGCTGGCCGTCGTCATCGGCGCCGGGCGGCGCGGTCGCCGGCTACGCGGTCGCCGACGACGTCTCAGCGCGCGCGACCTGCAGAAGCGCGAGCCGCAGTGGACGCGCGCCAAGGGCTTCGACCACTCCTGCCCGTGGGGCCCGTGGATCACGACGGCCGACGAGGTCGACGACCCGCACGCGCTGGCGCTGCGGACCTGGGTCAACGGCGAGCTGCGCCAGGACGCCTCGACGGCCGACCTGATCTTCGGCGTGCCGGAGATCGTCGCGTTCATCGTCCGAGACGATGCACGCTCGAGCCCGGCGACCTCATCCTCACCGGCACGCCGAGCGGCGTCGGCGCTGGCGATGGACCCGCCGCAGTTCCTCGCCGCCGGCGACACGTCCGCATCGAGATCGAGGGCCTGGGGGCCATCGAGCACGCGATCGCCTGAGCCGGCGCGCTCCGGCCGCGGGGCTAGTGCTTGTGGATGACGCGGTCGATCAGGCCGTACTCGACGGCCTGCGTCGGGCTTGAAGAAGCGGTCGCGCTCCATGTCGGTGTGGACCTGCTCGACCGGCTGCCCGGTGTGCTTGGCGTAGATCTCGTCGATCCGCTTGCGCGTCTTGAGGATCTCGCGGGCGTGGATCTCGATGTCGGTCGACTGGCCCTCGAAGCCCGCGGACGGCTGGTGGATCAGGATCCGGCTGTTGGGCAGCGAGAAGCGCTTGCCCTTGCGCGCCGCCGGTCAGCAGCAGCGAGCCCATCGACATCGCGATCCCGACGCACATCGTCGACACGTCGGGCTTGATGAACTGCATCGTGTCGTAGATCGCCAGGCCGGCGTAGATCGAGCCGCCGGGCGAGTTGATGTAGATCGAGATGTCCTTGTCGGGGTCCGGCGGACTCCAGGTGCAGCAGCTGCGCGACGATCAGGTTGGCGACCTGGTCGTCGACGGCCGAGCCGAGGAAGATGATCCGCTCGTTGAGCAGGCGCGAGTAGATGTCGAACTCGCGCTCGCCGCGGGCGGTGCGCTCGATGACCATCGGGACGAGAGGCATGGCCCGCACAGTAGCGGTCACCTCGTTCATCTCGCCGTCACGACACCGTTCGCCGCCCCTGAACGGCGTTCCGCCGTGCGTCACGCCCCGAGGTCGTAGGACAACAGAAGCGGCATCGTCAGCGCGACGGGGATGACGCGCTGCGAGGGGTTCAAGGACGGACCCGGGATGGACGCCTCCTCCGGACATTCCGCGCCGCACTTTCTCCCATGTACCTCGGCTCCGTCATGATGCGGGCGTCGGACGGCCCGTCACGGAGCCGGGGGCATGGGAGACCCAGACCGCAAAGCGCAGCACACCACGATCCAGCTCTCCGCCGCGCTCGCGGGCGGTGCGGAGGCGCGCGGGCGACAGCTCGCGCTGCTGCGCGCCGTGGTGGGCATGGCCGATGCGGCCACCGACGTGCGCCAGGACGGCGACGCGCTGCGCGTCACCTTCACCGACGCGCGCGCCGCGGCGCTCTGCGCCGTCGAGCTCCAGCAACGGATCGAGGCCGACAACCGCACTGCCGCGGTCCCCGGCGTGCTGCGCATCGCCGCCGCGATCGAGGCCGGCCGCGACGACCGCCTCTGCTCGCTGGCCGGCGCCGGTCAGATCCTGGTCGACGAGGACGTCTGGGAGCAGCTGCACGACGGCGACGATCTGCAGATCGAGGCGCCGCGGCGCCTCGGCGGGCCCGATGCCGCGGCCGAGATCCGCTGGGATCCGTTGCCCGAGCCGGTCGTGCCGCTGCCGACGCGGCTGGAGGTCGCGCGCCCCGAGGCGTTCGTCGGCCGGGCGCCCGAGCTCGCGCGCCTGGAGCCGCTGCTGGCCCAGGCCGGCCACGGCGGCCGTCAGGTGATCCTGCTCGGCGGCGAGCCGGGCATCGGCAAGTCGCGCCTGGCGCGCGAGCTGGCCGTCGCGGCGCATGCCCGCGGCGCCACGGTCCTGCAGGGTCGCTGCGACGAGGACCTGCGGATGCCCTATCAGCCGTTCGTCGAGGCGCTCTCGCACCTGGTCGAGCACGCGGCCGACGCGGTCCTGGAGCGGCATGTCGACGAGCACGGCGGCGAGCTCGGCCGCCTCGTCGGCGCGTTGAGCCGCCGCCTGCCCGACGCGCCCGCGCCCCGTCCGGCCGACGGTGACACGGAGCGCTACCTGCTCTTCGGCGCGGCCGTCGGGCTGCTGGACGCCGAGCAGGCCCAGCGGCCCGTGATCCTGTTCCTGGACGACATCCAGTGGGCCGACACGCCGACGCTGCTGCTCCTGCGCCACCTCGTCGCGTCGGACCTGCGGCTGCGGCTGACCATCATCGCGACCTTCCGCACGACCGAGTTCGACGACGAGCATCCGCTGGTCAAGCTGCTGGCCGACCTGCATCGCGAGCCCGACGTCACGCGCATCGACCTCACCGGGCTGGAGGCCGAGGCGGTCGCCGAGCTGGCCCGTGACGCGACCGGCCAGGAGCTCGACGGCGTGACGATGGACGCCGCGCGGGCCCTGCAGCGTCGCACCTCGGGCAACGCGTTCTTCGTCACCGAGATGCTGCGCCATCACGGCGACGACCTCTTCTCCGCCGAACTGCCCGGAAGCGTCCGCGACGTGCTGGAGCGACGGTTGCAGCGGCTCGGCGACAGCGTCCGCGATCCGCTGGCGGCGGCATCGGTCATCGGCCAGGAGTTCGACCTGGAGCTGGTCGGCCGGATGCTCGAGGAGGACGTCGACGCGGTCGTCGCGGCCGTCGATGCGGCGGCCGACGCCGCGCTGGTCGTCGCCCCGCGCCATCCGGGGGACCGCTACGCCTTCGCCCACGGCCTGATCGTCACCACGCTCTACGAGGCGCTCGGCCCGGCGCGCCGCGGGCAGTTGCACCGTCGCGCCGCCACGTCCTTGGAGGAGCTCTGCGGCGACGGCAGCGGCGCGGTGGCGACCTCGCGGGTCAGCGAGCTCGCACGCCACTGGCTCAACGCCGAGCCTGCCGATCTGGAGCGGGCGCTGCGCTACACGCAGTTGGCCGGCGAGCACGCGGTCGCCCAGCTGGCGCCCGACGACGGCGTGCGCTGGTACCGCCAGGGCCTCGATCTCTTCGAGCAGCTCGGCGGCGCCGATGACACGGTGCGCTTCGAGCTGCTCGTCGGTCTCGGCGACGCCCAGCGCCAGGCGGGCGACCCCGAGTTCCGCACCACCTTGCTCGAGGCCGCAGCGCTGGCGCGGCGCATGCAGGACGGCCCGGCGCTGGTCCGCGCGGTGCTGGCCAACAACCGCGGGTTCGTCAGCGCGTCGGGCGTCGTCGACGACGAGCGCCTGCACGCGTTGGAGGACGCGCTGGCCGCCGTCGGCACCGACGACACCGCGCAGCGCGCGGTGCTGCTCGCGACGCTGGCCGCCGAGCTGGCGTTCTCGCCCACCGATCGCGAGCGGCGCGTCGAGTTGAGCGACGAGGCGCTCGCGCTCGCCCGTCGCCTCGACGATCCCGCGGCGGTGAGCCGCGTCCTGAGCCTCCGCTTCGTGACGCTGTGGATGCCCGAGACGCTCGAGGAGCGCCTGGCCAACAGCGAGGAGAACGTCGCCGCGGCGCGCCGGACCGGCGATCCCGTCGCCGAGTTCCATGCCGTGCACTGGCAGGCGGCCGCGTTCGTCGAGGCCGGCCGCCTCAACGACGCCCATCGCGATGTCGCGCACGAGGCGGCGCTGGCCGAGCGCCTCGGCCAGCCGACGATGCGCTGGCTGGCGACCTATGACCGCGCCAACCTCGAGATCATCGGTGGCCGCCTGGCCGAGGCCGAGCAGCACGCGCACGAGGCGCTGCAGATCGCCACGCTCAGCGCGCAGCCCGACGCGCTCTCGTTCTTCACCAGCCAGCTGACCAACATCCGCTACGAGCAGGGCCGGCTCGCCGAGCTGCAGCCGCTGATCGCGCAGGTGGTCGCCGACAATCCGGGGATTCCGGCGTTCCGGGCGGTGCTGGCGCTCGCCTGCTGCGAGGGCGACCTCGACGACGAGGCCCGCCGCCTGCTCGCCCACGAGCACTCGATCGCGTTCTCCGAGCTGCCGCGCGACGTCACGTGGCTGCCGGGCCTGGCGATCTACGCCGAGGTCGCCGCGCACCTGCAGGACGGCGCCGCCGGCGAGGTGCTGTACGACCTGCTCGCGCCGTGGGCGGGGCAGGTCGTCTACTCGGGCATCAGCGCCTGGGGCTCGGTCGACCATCACCTCGGCGCCGTCGCCGCCGTCAACGGCCGCTACGTCGAGGCCGAGGAGCACCTGCGCCAGGCCGCCGAGCTCAACGTGGCGTTGCGCGCGCCGATCTGGGTCGCACGGACCGAGCTGGCGACCGCCCGCCTGCTGCTGGCCCGCGACGGCCTGCAGGATCGCGAGCGCGGCCGGGCACTGCTGGAGCGCGCCGCGGCCGCCGCGCAGCGCCTGGGCTCCGCGACGCTCGCCCGCCGCGCCGCCGGCCTGCTCGGCTACGAGAAGGCGCTGAGCGCGCTGCCGATGCCCGTGATGCCGAACGCGGGCCATCCGGGCGCCCGCGCTGCCCGGACACCGCGGCGCAATGGCGCCGGGTCGGCAGCGGCGTCGGAGGGGCAGCGATCCACCAAGGGCGCGGAAGGCCGGACCGCGACGCTGCGCCTGGAGGGCGAGATCTGGACCGTGACGGGCGCCGAGACCGTGCGGCTGAAGGACCGCAAGGGCCTGCAGTACCTCGCGACGCTGCTGGAGCGTCCCGACGTGGAGGTCCACGCGATCGACCTGGTCAACGGCCCGGTCGACGCGGCCGCGCGCGGACGCAGCGACGGCGGGGCGGGCGCGCCCGGCGGCGAGCTCGCCGTGTCCGACGGCGGCGATGCGGGCGCGCTGCTGGATCCCGAGGCCAAGGCCGCCTACCGCGAGCGCGTCGCCGAGCTGCGCGAGGACCTCGAGGAGGCCGAGCGCTTCCACGACGTCGAGCGCGCGTCGCGCCTGCGCGAGGAGCTGGACTTCATCGCCGCCGAGCTGGCCCGCGCCGTCGGCCTCGGCGGCCGTGACCGCCGCGCGAGCAACGCCGCCGAGCGCGCCCGCGTCAACGTCACCCGCGCGATCCGCGGCGCGGTCAAGGCGATCGCCGAGCACGACGGACGGCTCGGCCATCACCTCGAGCGCTCGGTGCGCACCGGCGTCTTCTGCGCCTACCAGCCGGGGCCCGCCGGGCCCGACGCCTGGCGGGTCACCGTCGAGCGTTAGCCGGCGGTCGTCCCGGCCGCGCTCCAACGCACCTCGCCGGCTTCGATGAGGAAGTCGAAGTGCATGCGCAGCGCGAGCGTCACGCGCTGATCGGGAACGATCCCGAGCTCGGCGTGCAGCGGGTGGCTGTCGAGCTGGTGCAGCGTCAGGTCGTAGTCGTGGCGCAGCTGGGTCACCTTGACGTTCTCGGTGATCGCCGGCGCGACGACGACCTGCTGGATGTCGGCGCGGCGTCCGTCCTCGGTGGCGCGGATCTGCTTCAAGAACACCTGGTTGACCTTGTGGTCGTGCAGCGCCTTGCCGAACTCGACGGCGAAGTGCAGGCCCAGATCGACGTGCGGCTCCTCGAAGAGCAGCTCCTTGAGCTGCCGGCTCAGGGTCAACATGTCGCCGATCGCCAAGTCGACCTCTGGCAGGTCGTCGCCGACCGGCGTCAGCGCCATCAACGGCCGGCGCTCCGGGGACTCGCCGGCGTCGAAGTTCATGCCGAAGACGTCGAGGGTGAAATCGGGCCCACCCACCCCGGACGGATCGCCGTCGGCCGGCAGCGTCGACCAGCCCATCGTCTTGGGGTAGCCGTAGTCCTCACGGCCCGACAGCAGCGAGATCGGGTTGTCCAACATCATGGCCGCGCAGAACATCCCGAAGTCCTGGGCGACCAACTTGTCGTCCTTCTCCTTGACCCGCGCGACCGGGATCCAGAAGCCGACCTGGGGCTCACGGACCGCGCCCATCGAGTGCCACGGCTCGAGCGTCGGGCGGATCGCGCCGACGACGCCGAAGGTGACGATGACGCTGTCGCCCAGCGGGCGGTAGTCGACCGCGCCACCGGTCGGGTCCTTGAAGACCTTCGTGCAGAGGGCCTCGAGCTTGGCGTGGTCGGCCTTCAGCGCGAAGACGTACAACGTGGTGTCGTCGCACTGCAGCGGACCGGGCGCCGAGCCCAGGCCGCCGAACTCGACATAGGGGGGTAGATCGGTCATCTCAGTCGCTCTCCAGCCAGCCTTCGGTTCCGGGGACCACCGCGGGGCTCCCGCTCAGATGTTGGGCGGCGAGGCGGCCCGACGTCACGGCCGCCTCGACGCTGCCGCCGCAGATGCCGTTGCGCGTCCAGTCGCCCGCGAGCGCGAGGTTGGTCGGCACGGCGTCGCTCGGGCGTAGGCGGAACGCGATCGAGCCGGGCGGCGTGAGCACGTAGCGCTCGCTGCCGAAGATGTTGGCCCGCCAGTACTGCGCGCGGACGCGCTCCTCGTCCGACGCGTCGGTCGGGTCGAAGAGCAGCTCCCAGTCGAAGGCGCCGGCACTGCCCGCGCGCTCGGCGCCCGGCCACAGCACGAGCGCCTTGTCGCGCAGATGCTGCACGCCGGCGGCGAACGCGCGCTCGTCGGCCGCCGCCTGCGTGTCGTTCTCGGGCTCCTCCATGGTCCCGCAGAAGTAGCCGATCGACCGCACGCCGTCGCGCTCCGGCCAGCCCTCGCGCCCGAGCAGGTGCGTCATGTCGCAGAGCGTGTCCAACGGCTTGACGTAGGCGCCGGAGACCATGCCGGGCGGGTTGGGGTCCTCGGTCGGGCCGAGCGCCTCGGGCGTCTCGGTCATCCACACCTGCAGCGCCTGGGTGGCGACGGTCGTCGCGTGTTCGAGCATCGCGGCGAAGCGCGGGTCGGCGGCGGCGAGGTTCCGGGTGATCGGCGCCAGCGAGCCGATCGAGATGCCGAGCACGACGTCGTCGAAGTCCTCGCCGACCTTGAGCACGTGCTCGGTCGCGTCGGGCCCGCTCTGGCACGCCTCGAAGGCGACGTCACCCAGCGCGTCCTCGCCACCGACGAGTTGGTCGTAGAAGGGCGCCGCCGGCCAGCACATCAGCCCGCCGGGATCGGGCGCGAGCGGGCGGTACTCGGCACCGTCGACGGTCCGGGCCTGCCGGCGCACGTCGATGCGGTCGACGCGTTGGCCGTCGGCCGAGACGCCGATGTCGGTGACCTGGCTGAAGAACGCGAAGCGCACGCCGCGGGCCTTCAGCGCCTCGTAGATCGGCGCAAAGATGGCGTCGCCCATCCCCGCCTGCATCTTCCACATGATCGCGCCGCGGTAGCCCAGGCACATGCGCAGCATCGCCTGCAGCGCCTTGCCTGCCGCCAGGCACGGCTGTTCACGGTCACCGTCGCGGTAGGCGAAGCAGAGCTGGTAGAAGGCGCGCAGGATCGGGGACTCGGCCAGCGTCTCGGGGCGCGCGCCGTGACGCGCCATCCAGGCCATGAACTCCTCGTCGTTGACCTGGGCGAAGCCGCCCTTGTCGGTGTCGTCGAGGTGGTCGGTGAGGATGCCGCGAAACACGGTCGCGGTGACGTCGAAGGTCATCGCGTAGCGGCCACCGTCGGTGAGCTTCCAGACGACGTCGGTGAGCAGCCGCAGGAACCGGCAGATCAGCGGCTCGCCGTGATGCATCGGATCGCCGTCGATCCGCAGGACCGGACCCGCGAAGCGCAGGAAGGCCTCGAAGAGCTCCTCCATGTCGGAGTCGCCGTCGTCGCCGCCGAGCAGCTGCTCCAGGCCGACCAGGAAGCCGTCGAGGAACTTGTCCAGCGCCTTGAGGTGCAGCGAGGCGTGCGCGGGCGGCTCGACGAGCCGCAGCATGCGGATCGCGTCGCGCATCAGCCGGTGCAGGCCGGGCGGCTCGCCGGCGATGCCCGGGACGCCGTCGTTGGTCGGGAAGCGGAAGGTCCGCGGGATCCAGCGACCGTCCTCGGTGTCGTCGCAGAGGACGACCTCGTCGGTCGGGTGGAAGGCGTCGCGCCAGGTGCGCAGCGGGGCGTCGGCGGGCCGGTCGAGCTCCTCGTAGACGCGGCGCATGACGTCGAAGGCGTTCTCGTAGAAGCCGAACCAGACGTGGAGGCCGTGCTCCTCGATGCGCTGCGCGCCGGCGATGTCGCGCCGTCCGCTGGCGCCCTTGCCGCCCAGCCGCCAACCCAGTTGGTGGACGGTGACCTCGTAGCGCTTGCGCAGCTCCGGCGTCGCCGTCAGCTCGAAGGCCGCGGCCAGACCGCCCGCTCCGCCACCAAGGATCGCCACCCGCCGCCGTTCGCTCATCCCCATGAGGGCCGCGACCGTATTGGACCGCGGCTCTGGACACAACTCTGGACACAATTGCTGGTCGGTCAAGAACGCAGCGCGGCGATCGTCAACGGCCTCCGATGAACGCCGTTCCGTCCCGATGAACGCCCCTGTGATTGCACGGAGCAGATTGACTGATGCTGGAGACCGCCATCTTGACCACGAACATCGTCGTACCTGCCGACGGCTCCCCCGCCGCCGAAGCAGCAGCTTGGTACGCCGGTGCCGTGGCCGAGGCGCGTCGCGGCACGGTTCACGTCGTGGCGGCATGGGAGCCGCCGGGCGCTCGCGCACAGGAGCTGGCACGGACGCTGGGTCGTCGGGCAGAAGTGGACGCCGTCTTGGCGGACGTCCAGGGGGCGCTCAGCGCCGCCGGCCTGACGGTGAACGGCCATGTCCGCCGGTGCGGGCTGGTCGCGGCACTGTGCGCGGTCGCCAGCGAGCACGACGCCGAGTTGATCGTGGTGCCGGCGGGATGGAACTCGCTGGCCCGCGAGCTGCGTTGGCGGGCCTCCTGCCGCGTGGACATGCTCGTGGTCGACTCCGGCCGCCATCCGGGCTTCCGTCCCTTTCCCGTGGCGGTCGCACGCTAGGTCGACCCTGATGCCCGGCCGGTGGTCGTCGTCGAGTGGTGAGTTCAGGCACCACTCGACGACGAGCGCCGGCCGGGTCGTCAGCCAGATCCGGGACGGGCTACGGTGGCCCGTGTGGAGACGGCGACCGCTCGAGGCCTTCCGGGGCTTGATCGGGCGCCCCCGATCGGCCTCGTGCTGTGCGGGGTCACCTCGATCCAGTTCGGCGCGGCCGTTGCCGCGACGCTGTTCGACGACCTCGGCCCGGCCGGCGTCTCGCTGCTGCGCCTGGGGTTCGCGGCGATCATCGTCGTCGCGCTCGCGCGTCCGCACGTGCGCGGGCGCCCGGCCGTCGAGCTGCGGCTCGTCGCGCTCTTCGGCCTGACGCTCGGCGGCATGAACCTGCTCTTCTACGAGGCGCTGGACCGGATCCCGCTCGGGGTCGCGGTGACGATCGAGTTCGCCGGACCGCTGGGGGTCGCGGTCGCGACGTCGCGGCGCCGGCTGGACCTCGTGTGGGCCGGGATCGCGGCGCTGGGGATCGTGCTGCTCGCCGACCCGTTCGGCGCCGGGATCGACAGCGTCGGCCTCGTGCTGGTCCTCGGCGCCGCCGCGTGCTGGGCGGCCTACATCCTGATCGCGCAGCGCGCGACGCACGCCTACGAGGGCATCCAGGGCCTGGCGCTCGCCATGGTCGTCTCGGTGCTCGTGCCGCTGGTGCCCGGCATCGCGCAGGCGGGGGCGACGCTGCTGCATCCGCAGTGGCTGGCGCTGGGCGCGGTCGTCGCGCTGGCCTCCAGCGTGATCCCTTACAGCCTGGAGACCGAGGCGCTGCGGCGCATGCCCACCAACGTCTTCGGCGTGCTGATGAGCATGGAGCCGGCGCTGGCCGCGCTGGCGGGCTTCCTCGTGCTCAGCCAGTCGCTCGGGGCGCGCGACCTCGTCGCGATCGCGCTGGTCGTGACCGCCAGCGTCGGCGTCTCACGCTCCGTCGCACCGTCGGCGGAGGCTTAGGGGATACTGCCCCGCGCACGCCGTGCTCCCGCTGAACCTGCCCAATGTGTTGACGGTCGTCCGGATCCTGCTGGTGCCGGTGCTGGTCGTCGCGCTGCTGGGGGAGACGGGCAACGACCTGCTCGCGGCGCTCGTCTTCGCCGCGGCGTCGGCCACCGACGCGCTGGACGGCTACCTGGCCCGCTCGCGCAACGCCATCACCTCGTTCGGCAAGCTGATGGACCCGATCGCCGACAAGCTGCTGGTGATCGCGGCGCTCTTCGCGCTCGTGTCGCTGGACCGCCTGCAGGCCTGGATCGCCATGGTGATCGTCACGCGCGAGCTGGCCGTGACCGTGACGCGCATGGCCGCGACCGCCCAGGGCGTGATCATCCCGGCCGCCGGCCTGGGGAAGATCAAGACGATGGTCCAGGTCGCGGCGATCTTCTTCCTGATCGCCTTCGACCCCACGCCGCTGTGGGTCGACCTGCTCGTCTACGCCGCGGTCGCCGTCACCGTCGTCTCGGGCATCGACTACTTCTTCGGCCTGCGTCGCATGCTCCGGGAGGCCGAAGAGCGCCGCGCGGCCAAGCACCTCGACGTCGAGGACACCGACCCCGCGCGCACGGGCCTCTAGGCGGCGTCGAGCCACTCACGCATCGACATGTGGCGCTCGGAGTAGCTCCCGGCGCCCAACTCGTGTGCGAGCTCGGAGAGCAGGCCGAAGCGCTCGGCGACGACGTTGTGCTGGTGGATGGTCTCCAGGTTCTCCTGGCGGGCGGAGACGAAGGCGCCGGGCGCGAGGTCGGGCAGGTGCTCGACGACGCCCTTGACCATCTCGCGGACGCAGTCCTCGACGAAGCGCGGGCGGCGGTGGGCCTTCTCGACGACGGCGCCCTCGTCAGAGCGCTTCATCATCTCGTAGATCTCCGAGGACATCGAGTCCTCGACGATCCGCAGCAGCGTGGCGGCGTCGATGTCGCTGTCGCAGTCCTCGGGGCAGCCGATGTGCAGCGTGCCGAGACCGCGCTGGTTGTGGGTCGCCACCGGCACGTGGTCGAAGATCCGCTCGATCTGATCGTCGTCGAAGCCGTCCGCCGTCAGACGCACCCTTGCCGCTCCGGCAACAAGTTGCTGGGCGCACGGGCACGCGGTCATGCCCTGGGCCGCGACGCCGATCAGGCGGCGGGTTCCGGAGGCGGTCGCGACCGCCGTTCCGAACAGCGTGTACAGCTCCTGGGTCTGGATGCCCGAGACCGGCGCCGGCTTGTGCTCGGGGTAGCGCGCGGCGATCGTCACCTCGGCCCGCCGGGCGTCCTGACGCTCGCGCACGAGCTCGGCGATCCGCTGCGCCAGCTCTTCAGCCCGGAAAGCAGAAGATCCCAGGATGACTTCGCCGATGACCTCGTTGACGGTCTCCTCGAAGCGCGACATGTGGGCGCCCTTCTGGGCCGGCCCGAGGTCGACGAAGCACTCCAGGTTGGCCCAGTAGAGCTCCTCGGAGCCGTCGCGCGAGATGCGGATCACCTTCTCGACGTTGGTCACCCCGACGCGCGAGAGCGACAGGTGGACGGTCGGCTTCTGGGCCTGGACGTCCGGGGAGTTCACGAGGGTCGATGTCGGCTCCATGACCCGAACCAGCCTATCGATCCCACTTTCGGGGATTCCCTGCTCGTCCTAACGTGTGCTAACAATCCCGACGTCGGCTACGAGTCCCTCCGTCACAGCACGAGAGGAATACGGCTCAGCCTCATGCGGCGGTCACGTCGCACTTGCACCTCGGGGTGCGTTCCAGAGCAGCAAAGGGAAGAGAGAGGGGCCCGGCACTGGGATGCCTGGCTCGGGAACGACGTCCACAAGGATCGGGTTGAGCACCAAGACCGACGTTCTACTCGCTGACGAGGCACCCATCACGGAGCTCGACGGGCTCCAGACGCTCATCCATGAAGGGCAAGAGCGCGGGTTCCTCACCATCGAGCAGATCACCACGACGCTCGAAGAGGTCGAGATCACCAAGGAGCAGCTTTCTGAGCTCCATGCGCATCTCGACGAGCAAGGGATCTCCATCGTCACCGCCGACGGCAAGCCCGTCACCTCGGAGAGCGGGCGCGCCGAAGCGGCCGCCGCCGAGCGCCAGTCGCCGACGCCGGCCGAGACGCGCAAGAAGCCCGAGATCGACCTCACGGTCGAGCCGAGCCTCGACTCGCTGCGTCTCTACCTCCGCTCGATCGGCCGCGTCGCGCTGCTGACGGCCGAGCAGGAGGTTTCGCTGGCCAAGCGCATCGAGCGCGGCGACATGGCGGCCAAGCAGGCGATGGTCGAGGCCAACCTGCGCCTCGTCGTCTCGATCGCCAAGGGCTACCTCGGCCGCGGCCTGACGTTCCTGGACCTGATCCAGGAGGGTTCGCTGGGCCTCATCCGCGCCGTCGAGAAGTTCGACTACCGCCGCGGCTACAAGTTCTCCACGTACGCCACGTGGTGGATCCGCCAGGCCGTGACGCGCGCGATCGCCGACAAGG
Organism: uncultured Conexibacteraceae bacterium; assembly: GCA_963731005.1. Classification (GTDB taxonomy): domain Bacteria; phylum Actinomycetota; class Thermoleophilia; order Solirubrobacterales; family Solirubrobacteraceae; genus Baekduia. The sequence continues at coordinate 1,761,711 of CAVSTZ010000002.1, forward strand.
GCCGCACGATCCGGATCCCGGTCCACATGGTCGAGAAGCTCAACAAGGTCGTGCACGTCGAGCGCCAGCTCGTCCAGTCGCTCGGCCGCGAGCCCTCGCCGGAGGAGATCGCCGCCGAGCTCGACTGCACGCCGCGCGAGGTGCGCGACATCCTGCGGATGAGCCAGCAGCCGATCTCGCTGGAGAAGCCGATCGGCGACGAGGAGGAGTCCGAGCTGGGCGACTTCGTCGAGGATCAGACGGCCGAGTCGCCGTTCGAGCTGGCCGCCGAGAACCTGCGCAAGGAGAACGTGCATCGCGCCTTGGCGGCCCTGCCGCAGCGCGAGCGCGAGGTGATCGAGATGCGCTTCGGCCTGACCGGTGGCCGACCGCGTACCCTGGAGGAGGTCGGTCGCGCGTTCAACGTCACGCGGGAGCGGATCCGTCAGATCGAGAACCACACCTTGAAAAAGCTCGAGTCGCTCCCCGAGGCCCAGCGCCTCAGGGACGCCTCGTAGTCCGGGAGGAAAATTTCCCGGAGGAGGAGAGGGGTCAGAGGGGTGCGCTGGGGAGCGCACCCCTCACTTTCCCGAGAGGCCGCGCTGGGGAGCGCGGCCTCTCACTTTAAGGCTCAGTGGCGGTCGACCCGCAGCGAGGCCTGGGTCAGCGCCTGCTTGCAGCCGCCGTACTCCTGGCCGTCGTCGGAGGCGCGCAGGGCACCGACGACGGCGGCCGCGCGGGTAGCTGCCGTCGATCGCGCCGTCGGCACAGTCGGCCTTGCAGCTCGGTGGCGATGGCCGCGGTGGAGCCGGCGTCTGCGTGCTTGTGGGCATCGCCGCCGGGAGCGTCGGAGCCCGTGGCCTCGGTGGTCTGGACGATCGGCGCGCCGGCCATCTTGGCCTTGGGCGGCGGCGCGGTCGCGGTGACCGCCGGCGCACGGTGCACGGGCCGGGGCTGGTCGAGTTGGGCCTTGCCCGAGACCATCGGCAGCGAGCCGGCGACGACGACCGCCGCGCAGGCGACCTTGGGCGTGGCGCCGGCGGCCACGGGCTCCCAGACCGAGGCGAGCGCGCTCGACGAGGCGGCCCAGCAGCGGCAGCGGCAGCCACGCGGCCGCACGCCGCTCGTCGCGGGCGCGCTTGAGGCCTTGGCGAGCGCGCACCAGCAGCGACTTGACGGCCGGAACGGTGGTGTCGAGCTGATCGGCGATGTCGGCGTAGCTGCGGCCTTCGAGTTCGCGCAGGACGAGCGCGGAGCGCTGGGTCACCGGCAGCTGGGAGACGTCGGCGACGAGCCCGCGGACCCCGAGCGACCGCTCGACGGCCGCCTGGGCGTCCTCGGTCGGCGGATGGGCATGGTCGACCAGCTCGACGACCGGATGGCGACGCCGCGACGCCGTCAGGTCCAGCGCGCAGTTGCGCGTGATCCGATGCAGCCACCCGCCGACCGCCTCGGGCCGGCTGCCGTTGCGCAGCGCGCGCACGGCCCGGACCATCGCGTCCTGCACGACGTCCTCGGCGTCGGCCGTCCCGCCGGGGACGAACCCGTGCGCGAAGCGCACCAGGCGCCGCCGGTAGCGCGCGTCCAGCGCGGCGAACGCATCGTCGCTGCCGGCGGCGACGAGACCGACCAGCGTCTCGTCGCTCATCGCGGCCAGCATGCTCGGCGGAAGGGCGGGGGAGGGGCGTCGATGGCGGCCATCGCCCCATAGACCGCAACTCGGGGCGAAAGGTTGCGGCGCAGGTCGCTAAACTTCCGCGCCGCTTGGCGGGATACCCGAGCGGTCAAAGGGGCCTGACTGTAAATCAGGTGGCTACGCCTTCGAAGGTTCGAATCCTTCTCCCGCCATCACTTGATGTTTCGCATGACGTTTTTGTTGCGGTAGGCCCTGCGAAGCGCTACGCTGGAGAGGTGTTCGCCTCCAAGCCAGCGACCGCGGAGCGAGAGTTCGATGAGCTTCACGCGCTCCTGGGCACCGCGGTGCTCGCGGAGGTCCTGGGCAAGCGACCGGAGTCGATCTCGCGTCTGAAGGCGCGCCGGCGGTACACACGGCCGGTCGAGCGGCTCATCGATGACGTGTGGACGGTGGTCCATGCGGCGTTCGGCACGCACGAGGTGCAGGCCGACGAGGTGCGCGCATTGCTGCTGCTGCGCCGGCCTCAGCTCGGGTTTCGGCCCGCCGCCGAGCTGATCCGCGCGGGAGAGACCGATGCGGTGCTCGCGTCGATCGGGGTGACCCATCCTGAAGATGGCCACGTCGCCGGGATCGGGGCGCTCACCGAGGCGGACGCCCACCAACGCCGTCGCCGCCGTCCTGCGGCTGAGCCCGAGGCGCGTGCCGCGGCCCAGCGGCGACTGGCCGACCGCGGGCTGACCGGGCTCGACCGCGCGCGCCTCGTCGCCGCGGGCAGCGAGGCCTGGGGCGGGGCCGCAGACGACGCATGAGCCTCACCGACTGGGGCGACGGCGACCTGCTCGTCGACAACTCGATCTACGCTCGCCGCGACCATCCGCTGGTGGCCGAGCGCTGGCAGCAGGCGACCGAGGCCGGTCGTCTCATCCTGGTGCAGCCGATGTTGATGGAGGTCCTGTACTCCGCCAAGAACGGCGACGCGGCCCGCGACCAACTGCAAGACCTGCAAGCTGCGTATGAGATCGAGCTGATCGACGACGACGTCTGGGACCTCGCGATCGCCACGCAGGCGCGGTTGGCGCAAGTCGGCAACGGCTATCAGCGCCGGTACTCGATCACCGATCTGCTCACCGCAGCGCTCGCGGACCGACGCGGCTACGGCGTGCTGCACTACGACGCCGACTACGATGAGCTCGGTCGTGAGGGTGGCTTGCACTACGAGAGCGTCTGGGCCGCCGAGCCGCCGAGCCTCGACGGTTCGCCGCAGCCCGGGGGCGAGGCCAAAGCGCTGCGCAGGTCACTGCGACTGCTGCTCGGGACCCTCGACGATGTGCAGGACGCCGAGTTGCTGACCACCATGTTCACCTCGCTCTCTGACCAGGCGCGACAGGCGGGGATCACGCCTGCGCCGCGACTCCGCTCCGACTCCTGATGGACGCCGCCCTCCTGACACTGCTCGGCGACCTCCATCGGGAAGGTCGCGCGCACGACGCCGAGCACGAGGATCGGCTGCAGCGGCTGCGCAACCTGGAGCCCGAGACGGGTGCGCTGCTGAACCTGTTGCTGCGCACCTATGGCGTCCGCTCGGTGCTGGAGCTGGGGACCTCCAACGGCTACTCGACGATCTGGCTCGGTGAGGCGGTCGCCGCCAATGGCGGACGGCTCTCCAGCGTCGAGATGGATCCCGAGCGCGCCGCGCAGGCCGCACGCAACCTCGCCCGCGCCGGGCTCTCGGAGGTCGTCGACCTCCACGTCTCGGATGCCGCGCTGGTGCTGGCCCAGACGCCGCCCGACAGCATCGACGTCGTCTTCCTCGACGCCGAGCGGGCCGAGTACCCGGCCTACTGGGACGATCTGGTCCGGATCCTGCGCCGTCCCGGGCTGCTGGCGATCGACAACGCGATCTCCCATCCGCACGAGCTGACCGCGTTTCGCGCCGTCGTCGATGCCGACGATCGCGCGCTCAGCGCGGTGGACGCCACCGGTGCCGGCGTGCTCTTCGTGAGCCTTCCCGCGCCCGGATAGCGCGCCCGGCGCGACGTCGCCGTTCGGTTTGCGTCCCGTTTGGGAACAGGTGTCTGCACGTCGGTCCAGACAGGGAGCTCTCAGTTGTTGCATCACACGCGCACGCGTCGCGGCCTCGCCGCCGCGACCACGTCCATCCTCTTGGCCCTCGCGGGCGCCGGCGCCGCCCACGCGGCGACGGTCACGGTCACCGGTGACACGGGCGGCCCGGTCGGGCTCGCCCAAGGCGCGCCGACAGGCATCCGCAACATGTCGCCCACGGTCGGCATCGGCTTTGCGAGCACCGAGGGCCGCTTCAGCGCGACGGTCACGGGCCCCGACGGCGTCGCGGTCGCCTCGTCGCTGACGTGCTTTCTCAACGACAACTGGACCCGCATCACCGACTTCCGCGGCAACGGCAACTACACGGTGACGATCACCAACTACGCCAAGGCCGACACGAACTGCGCGACGCCGACCTCGACCGAGAGCTACGTCTACACGATCGCCTCCAGCGTAGCGCTGACGCCGCCGCCCGGCCCGTTCCTGATCCGCGCGGCCAACAGCTTCGCCACCAACACGCTGTCGCTCCCGGTCGGGTTGAACCCCGGCGCGAGCACCTACGACGTCCAGTACGCCCAGGGCGCGGTGCTCGCGGCCGACGGCTCGATCAACGGCCCGTCGGAGACCGGCTACGTCAACCAGACGACGGGCACGATCGACCTGTCGCTGCGCACGCCCGGAACCTGGACCGTGGTCGCCCGCGCCAAGAACGGGCAGTACACGTCGCCCTGGAGCGCGCCGGTGACGATCACCGCGATCGTGCCGTTCGACCTCGACCTGCTGACCTTCCCCGATGCGCGCGGCCCGAGCTACCTGCTGCGTGGCACCGTGCGCGACAAGACGATCCGCGGCACGGTCACGCTCGCGCTCGCCCGCGGCACCAAGGGCGGCAAGTACAAGTCGATCGGCAAGACCAAGATCTCGTCGAAGTCGACGTTCAGCAAGCGCTTCACCCAGCGCCGCACCGGGACCTACCGGCTGCGGGTCCACTACGCCGGCTCGGCCACCGCGCCCGCGACGTCGCTCATCACCAAGATCCGGATCACGCGCCGGCTCACCTACCGTTAGCGCCATGCGCGAGGCACAGGTGGTGCAGGCCGAGACGGGCCGGCGCGTCGAGGGCGAGGGCTGGTTCGTCCTCAACGTCGCCGAGGCCGTCTGGGAGACGACCGAGCGCGGCGGGACGTGGTCGCTGCTGGAGTCCGACGCGGCCCGCTTCGCGCAGTTCGGCATCGGCGTGCACGTCCTTGCGCCGGGCGAGATGCCGGGCTTCTACCACGCCGAGAGCGACCAAGAGGGGTTCCTGGTCCTCTCCGGCGAGTGCCTGGCGATCGTCGAGGGCCATGAGCGGCGGCTGCGTCAGTGGGACTACCTGCACTGCCCGCCGGGCACGCGCCACATCACGGTCGGCACCGGCACGGAGCCCTGCGCGATCCTGATGGTCGGCGCCAGGACGGAGGGCAAGGTCATCAACTATCCCGTCGAGCCGGTGGCCGCGGCGCACGGTGCGTCGGTCCGCCACGACGCCGACAACGCGCGCGACGCCTACGCCCAGTGGGAAGGGCCACGCACGTTCACGCGGGTCGCCGCGCCCTGGCCGCCGGCGCTGTCGACGGCCTAGGTGTCGATGACGATCGCCACGACGGCAAGGACCCCGAGGGCGATCGTCAGCCCGCCGATGAGCCACATCGCGCGATCGTCGAGCGTCAGCCAGCGGCCGGCGCGGATCGCGCGATCGACCTCGCGCCCGCGGTGAAAGCCGTAGGCGACGATCAGCACGCCGAGCAAGCCGTAGCCCACGCCGAGGACGATGAACGGCCAACTCGTCCCGTCGTCGCGCAGATCGGGCACGACCTTGCCGACGGCGAGCGCGACCGCGGTCGCCGTCAGACCGGTGCGCAGCCAGGCCAGAACGGTGCGCTCACCGGCCAGCCAGGTGCGTCGTGTCGCGTCGCCGTCCTGGTCGAAGCCGGCGGGTTCGGGGCTCGGCGGGGGCTGCTCGATCTCCCGCGGCTCGGACGGCACCTGCCAAACCGTACTGGGCTTGTGCACCGTTCCTGCACCTTCTCTTAAGAAAATGCGGTTAGCATGCCGCCCTTCTCATGACCAGAACCCGTTCAATCGCACTGTCCCTGAGCGTTCTGTCCCTCGCCGCCGGCCTCACGGCCGGTTGTGGCGGTGGCAGCGACGACGGCTTCCGCAAGGATGGCTCCAAGATCGACGGCGACCCGGGCACGACGCTGCCGGCCTCGCTCGCGTCGACCAAGTCGACCGTCAAGACCCGCCAGCCGGGCGAGCCGCTCCCCGAGCAGAAGAACGTCACCGGCGTCAGCACCAACCTCAAGACCAAGCCCACGGCGCCCAAGGCGACCGGGGCCGCGCCGTCCGAGCTGCAGGGCTCCGACGTCGTCGTCGGCACGGGCGCCGAGGCCAAGGAGGGTGACAAGGTCACCGTCCAGTACGTCGGCCAGCTCTTCGCCGACGGCAAGGAGTTCGACACCTCCTGGAAGAAGGGCCGCACGCCGTTCGAGTTCACGATCGGCCAGAGCCAGGTCATCCAGGGTTGGGACCAGGGCGTTCCCGGCATGAAGGTCGGCGGCCGCCGCGTCCTCGTGATCCCGCCCGATCTGGCCTACGGTGCCGCCGGCTCGCCTCCGACGATCCCGGCCAACGCGCCGCTGATCTTCGTGATCGACCTCAAGAAGGTCGGCAAGGCCTAGTCGCCTCGGCACGTCTGACCCGCGCGCCGTCACTGGCGCGCGGGCCGTCGCGGTGAGACCATGGGCTCACCCGCGATCGAAAGGAGTTCCTGTCCCATGGAGTCCTCCACGCCAACCCGCGTCCTCGTGGTCGCCCATCGCACGGCGGCCACCCCGGCGCTCCTGCGGGCCGTGCGCGAGCGCGCTGCTCGCGGACCCTGCGCCTTCACGCTGCTGGTGCCCAACATCGCCCACGGGCTGCACCGGATCGTCGATGCCGAGGATCAGGACGATGACGCCGCCCAGAGCGTGCTCGCCCTGGCCTTGCCGCTGCTCGACGAGGCGGCGGGCGGTCATGTCGAAGGCATGGTCGGCGATCCCGAGCCGCTCAACGCGGTCCAGGACGCCGTCAACCTGCAGGGCTTCGACGAGATCATCGTCTCGACCCTACCCGCGCGCGTGTCGCGCTGGCTGCGCCTCGACCTGCCCTCCAAGATCGGCGGCCTCGGCCTGCCGGTGACGACGATCACGGCCACCGACCACTCTGTGACACCTGCCTAGTCACGGCTTGACGCGTCGCATTAGAATCGCCGCTGTCGCCATCAAGGGGGCGGCAGGGAGGCCATGAACGACGGCATGAGGGTCAGGGTGTATGTGGCGGACGACCATCCGGTCTTCCGGGACGGTGTCGTGCTCGCGCTCAAGCGGCGACCGGACTTCGAGGTGGTCGGCGAGGCCGAGGATGGTCGGACCGCGCTCGAGGAGATCCGGGTCCTGAAGCCCGACGTCGCGCTGCTCGACGTCAAGATGCCCGGGCTCGACGGCCACACCGTCCTGCGCGCGGTGCAGCGCGACGACCTGCCGACGGCGGTCGTGCTGCTCTCGGCGACGGTGCTGCCGCCCGAGGCCCGCGAAGGGCTCGCCGCCGGCGCGATGGCCTACCTCTCCAAGGAGGTCAACCGCGACGCGATCTGCGACGCGGTGGCGGCCGCCGCGCGCGGCGACCGCCTGCAGGTCGACGTCGCCGAGCCGGTGTGGGAGCGACCGCTGCTGAGCCCCCGCGAGCTCGAAGTGCTGCGCATGACCGCCGGCGGGCAGAGCGCGCCATCGATCGGCCGCGAGCTGCACCTCAGCCCCGAGACCGTCAAGACGCACCTCAAGAACGTCTACGAGAAGCTCGGCGTCTCTGATCGTGCCGCGGCGGTGGCCGAAGGCATGCGCCGGGGGCTCGTGGAATAGCAGCCGGACCGGGCGTGCGAACAAGCCCTCCATCGGGATCGAACCGATGACCTCTTCCTTACCATGGAAGCGCTCTACCGTCTGAGCTAGGAGGGCGGGGAGATGCCGATTCTAGCCAATTGGCTCTGAAACTCGCAGCCAACTGGCTTAAGAGGAGGAACGAGCGGGCGTGTGGAGCAGGAACACGCCCGCCCGTCCTCAGCACCACGGCGCGGTCAAGACAAGGGGACCGAGCCACTGTGTAGGACGAAGCCTCCGGCGCACCAGCGGGGACTGGTGCTGGGATCGCCGGGTGGGGCTTCGACCGTTGTCCTCAGAGGATCGGCAACCACGCGACCCGTCTTCATCCCCCGGTCGAGGGAATTGGCTCGAACCGCCGCCGGTGTCCTGCGGAGAGGGCGGACGGAATTGGTGATTACGCAGAGTTGTTCCAGGCCGTGTCGCTTCTGTTGCTGATCGACCGCACCAACAACTCGGATGTCCGCCACGTGTGTCTGCCGGGACGGGTGGCGGACCGCCAGAGACTGTCGTCGTGGGGCGCTGGTCGCGGGGCGGGCGTGGCGTGTTGCGAGCGCTTGGGTGGCGCGTCTTGTTGTTGGCGTTCCGTGCGGACGTTGGTCTGGGTGCGGGGCGTGGTCTGTCGGCACCGAGGGGAGTGAGAGGGGGGCGTTGGCTCGTCGTCCGTCGGCGTTGGGGCGGGCGATTCGCGTCGTGCCCGAGGGTCGAGCCGGGAGCCGGGACGTCGCCGGCACCCTGACGTTGGATCCCAACGTTCAGGTGCCGGCGAGGTTCGTCGACGGGTGCTGGTCGAGTTGACCGGCACAGTCCACGTCAACTCGACCAGCGTCCCTACCTCGGCGCCCGGGCGCCGGCCGTAACGACCATGGCCGGCCAGCGTCCGCGTATACCGCGGGTTCGGCGCGTCTGACGATCCGAGCCCCGACGACACCACGCCTCAACACTTTCACCCACGCCCCAGACCACCCGAGCGCGGTGGCGATGTCACGGAGCGCCGCCCATCCAGCCACACATCGCACCCCGACCCGAAGGGCCGCGGAGCACAGGCGAGCCATCGCAAGGCCGGCGCCGGCGCGGGGGTGATTTTTCGTGGTGGAGGGGGAGCTGAGGGGGAGGGGCGGTGGATCGGGCCGTGAGATCGGGCAAGGTCTGCCTAGGCACGGCGCCAGAAATTGGAGAGGGCCCGTTTAGTGGTGCGTCTGGGGGGAATCCCAGTGCGCCAGGAATCGATTGATCAACGATCGATTCGACAGCAAGGGGGAGCACCGTGTCATGGCCGGCGATCGCGGGTGATCAGGCCCAGCAGCGTGGTGGGCAGGAACGGGCGACGGACCTGGTCGTCGACCAGGCATGCAGGCTGCCGGGTGTCGAGGGCGCGCTGATCCTCGATGCACCGAGCGCCGACGCCACGGCGCTGCGGGTCGTCGCGGGCGCCGGTGCCGGCGCGAGCCTGCGCGGCACCGTGCACGCGCCGGGGCAGCTCGATCGCCTCGGGGTGGTCGCGCAGGTCGCGGTCTGCGACAGCGACGGTCAGCGGCTCGGAACGCTCGCGATCATCGGGGGCGCCGCGGCCGCCGCCGGCACTGGGCTCGACGATGCGGTCAACGGCCTGGCCACCCTCGCGGGCCTGAGCTGGCGCAGCGCCGAGCGCGCGGCCACCGTCGAGCGCGTGTTCGAGGCGGGCGTCGGCGCGCTGGCCAAGCTGCTGGATCTCCGTGACGGTTACACGGGCAGCCATGCCGAGGAGGTCGTCGCGCTGTGCGAGGCAATCGCTCGCCACCTGCAGCTCCCGCTGGTGACCGTCCGCGAGCTGGAGATGGCCGCGCGCCTGCACGACCTCGGCAAGATCGGCGTGCCCGACGTCATCCTCCACAAGCCCGGCCGCCTGACGACGGCCGAATGGGAGGTCATGCGCATGCATCCCGGCTGGGGCGCCGAGGCGCTGGCCAGCGTGCCCGGTGGCGCGGGCGTCGCCGCCGCGGTTCGGGGCCATCATGAGCGCTGGGACGGCCGCGGCTACCCGGACGAGCTCTCCGGTGAGGAGATCCCGATCGCCAGCCGTGTCATCGCCGTCGCCGACGCGTGGCACGCGATGACCTCCAACCGCTCCTATCGCCGCGCGCTCGACGAGGAGCATGCGCGCCAGGAGTTGCGCGATGGTGCCGGGGCGCAGTTCGACCCCGCGGTGGTCGACGCGCTGCTGGCCGTCACGGCCCTCACCCGCGATCGCGCGGGGCGCTTTCACCGGGAGGGCGACGCCGTGCCCGGGTCCGTGCCGACGCCTGCGCCGGCCGCGACCGGGGGCGACGACCGCCGGCGCCGGGCCTCGGCGCTGTCGGGCGCCATGGCGCGCGTCTCGCGCCTGCCGGCGTTGCGCGAACCGCGCGAGCGCCTGGAGCAGGCGCTCGCCGACCCGGCCGGCGGCGGCAGCGTGGAGCTGCTGGGCATCGTCGAGTCCGACCTTGCCCTGACCGTTGCGACGATTCGCGCGGCCAACGCGCTGAGCGCCACCGACCGGCCGATCACGACGATCCCCGACGCGATTCGTCAACTCAGCCGCGAGCAGCTCGCCGACGTCGCCGGCGCGGTCGGCTCGATCGACTACTTCCAGCACATCGCCGGCTGGGAGAAGCCGCTGGAGCACCTGCGCCTGCACGCGATGGCCACCCAGCGCGCGACCGACCTCGTCGCGCGGATGCTGCACCGTCCCGACCACGACACGCTGCTGGTCGGCGCGCTGTTGCACGACATCGGCAAGCTCGTCCTCGAGCAGTCCTCGCCGGGGTACCCGCGCGCGGTGCACGGCGACGCCGACACGCCGGACGGGCGCGTGCGCGCCGAGCGGCGGGTCCTGGGCATCGACCACGCGCTCGTCGGGGGCCTGATGCTGCGCCGCTGGGCGATGCCCGAGGAGATCGCCACCATGGTCGAGCGCCACCACGCGGTCGACGCCGAGGGTCCGGCGGCGGTGCTGCGCCTCGCCGACATGCTGGCCCACTACGCCCACGCCCGGCCGGTCGATCCGCAGGTCATGCTCCATGCCGCCGGCGCCGCCGGCCTGTCCCCGCAGCAGCTCCGCGCGCTGATGTTCGACATGTCGCGCACGGGCGACGCGACGCCGCGGGCCACCGAGCCCTCGCCTTTGTCGCGTGCCCAGACAGCGGTGCTGCGCGGTCTGGCCGAGGGCAAGATCTACAAGGAGATCGCGGTCGACATGGGGCTCTCGGCGAGCACCGTGCGCACCCACTGCCACAACGTCTACCGCAAGCTCGGCGTCTCAGATCGCTCACAGGCGGTGCTCCATGCCACCGCGCGCGGTTGGCTGTAGGACAGGTGGCGTGTCGGCGCGCTTGCCGTTCTGTCAGGACGCGCACTAGGGTGGCGGAGTCGATCGACCTTCGGAGGGGGAGTCATGAGAGACCGCCGCATCGTTGGTGCAGAGGCACTGGGAACGTTCGTCCTGGTGTTCGGAGGTGTCGGGTCGGCGGTGATCGCCGGCAAGGTGATCGGGCCGCTGGGCGTCGCCTTCGCGTTCGGGCTCTCGCTGTTGGCCATGGCCTATGCCATCGGGCCGATCTCGGGCTGTCACATCAACCCGGCGGTGACCGTCGGGCTGTTGGTCAGCAAGCGGGTCACGATGGCCGAGGCGATCCAGTACTGGATCGGTCAGGTGATCGGCGCCATCGTCGCGGCGTTCGTGTTGTTCGTGGTGATCAAGTCACGCACGGGCGGCTATGACCTCTCCGACAACGGCTTCGGCGCCAACGGCTACGGCAGCCACTCGCCCGACGGCTATCCGCTCGGCGGCGCGCTGATCGTCGAGATCGTGCTCACCGCGCTGTTGGTCTTCACCGTGCTGTCGGCCACCGACCGCATCGCCAACGTCGCGTTCGCGGGCATCCCGATCGGCCTCGTGCTGACGCTGATCCACCTCGTCGGCATCCCGGTCGACAACCTCAGCGTCAACCCGGCCCGCAGCCTCGGGCCGGCGCTCTTCGTCGGCGGCTGGGCGCTGGGGCAGCTCTGGCTCTTCATCGTCGCGCCGGTCATCGGGGCGGTCGTGGGTGCGGCGCTGCACGGCTACCTGTTCACGGGCGCGGCGCAGATCCCGGCGGAGGAGTCGGCGGTCGCCGCGGGGCCGGAACAGGACTGAGCCCGGTGGCAGGGTCCACTGACACCGTCAGGGAAGGAAACGTCGGGCGTGGGGTCTGGGGGGTGAGGCGATCGCCTCACCCTCACTCGAAAGGACCTCTTCACGATGATCCATGCTCACATGCTGCGCCGCTCCATCGCTGTGTCCGGCGCAGCGGCCGTCGCGGCCGCCATCCTGTTGCCCGGCGTCGCCGCTGACGCGAGCTCCTCGGTCTCGGTCAAGCTCACCGACTTCAAGGTCACCCCGTCGGCGAAGTCGGTCGGCCACGGCAAGGTGAAGCTCATCGTTGCCAACAAGGCATCGATGGAGCACGAGCTCGTCGTGATCAAGACCTCCAAGAAGGCGTCGGCGTTGCCGGTCAGCGGTGGCCGCGCCTCCGAGAAGGGCTCGGTCGGCGAGGTCGAGCTGGCCGGCCACAAGACCAAGAGCCTGACCTTGAACCTCAAGAAGGGCCACTACGCCCTGATCTGCAACGTCAAGGGCCACTACATGGGCGGCATGCACGCCGACCTGACGGTCAGTTAGCGCACGACGACCTTGCCGTTCATGCCCGGGTGGATCGTGCAGTGGTACTTGAACGTGCCCACCCGGGCGAAGCGCAAGCTGTAGGACCCGGACTTCTGCGTCTTGCTGTGCTTCGTCGCGAAGGTGACGTTGTGCGGCGTGTCGCCGTCCTTCCAGACCCACTTGACCGATCCGCCCTTGGCGATCTTGACGGTGGACTTCTTGAAGGAGATGTCCTTGAGCGTGACGGTGGTCGTGCTTGCCGCGTGGGCGCGCGGCGGCGCGGCCGCCAGCGCCGGCGTCAACGAGGCGACCGAGGCGCAGGCGGCGAGCGCGCCGGCGGTGAGGGAGAGGCGATGGCTCTTCATGACCGTCCCTGCGCGGTCGGCCGCCGAACGGATCACCGCCGAGTGAAGACGTACACGGCCGACCCGATCTCCGGCGGCAGGACGAGCGGGCCGAGCTCCGGATCGGCCACGAGGTCGAACGCCGTCTGCTCGCGGTAGTCCTTCCAGTTGCCGGCGGCCGACTCGTCGACACCGGCGATCACGATGTAGGTCTTGACGCTGGGCGTCTTGAAGACCCAGCGCTCGAAGTCGTTGCCGGCGGGCGGCCAGGAGCAGAGGACGACCTCAGGCGTGCGCTCGCGTAGGGCGGTGCGCGCGTCCTGGTCGACGACGACATTGGCGACGGCCCGGCGCGTCTGCTTCCAGCTGTGGTCGTCGGTCGCGACGACCTCGGCACCCGCGTCGCGCAGGAAGCGCGCCAGCGTGCCGTCACCGGCGGCGATCTCCACGCACGGGCGATCATCGATCAGCGCGACCAGCCGGGCGATCAGGGCGCTGGAGTAAAAGCAGTAGATCCCGCGCGGCTCGACCAGCGGCATCAGGTGGCGCTTCTGGCGGATCAGCGGCCAGACCAGGCGAAACGCGCGCAGCGAGACCGGCTTGCGCTCCAGGCCGCCGCCGTCGAACAGCAGCCGCTGGGCCAGGAAGCCGGAGACGAGGCCGAACCGCAGCCGGCCGGCGCTGACGCCGGTCGCGGCCGCGACGCCCATCTGCTTCAGCGCGCCCGCGGCCAGCCGCTGGCGCGCCAGGACGGAGACCAGCTCGCGCTCGTCGGCGACCCGCGGCGGCCGTGTCAGGGCCGAGGCATAGGCCTTGATCGCCTCGACGTTGTCGCGCTCCACGACGGCCGCCAACTCGCGCTGGACCTGCTCCCACTCGCGCGGAAAGCGCTCGCGGACCGCGGTCAACGGCGGGTCGCCCTCCAGCCAGGCGCGCTGGTCGGAGAGGCGCTGTCGCGGCATCGCCGCATCCTGACAGCCGCGGCGGGCGGGGCGGTGGGTCGATCAGTAGCCCAGCGTCTTGTGCGAGATCGTCTCGCAGTGGCGGATCTTGTAGCCCTTCTGGGCGCGGCGGCTGACATAGAGGACGTCACGTCCGCCGCCGCAGTCGATCAGCCCGTGGCCGAAGTGGGCCTTGATCCAGTCGTCGCCGCCGCCCGCGCGGATGATGTTGGTGCCGTGGCCGGCGTAGATGAAGTCGCGGCTGTTGCCGCCGAAGAGGCGGTCGACCTGTGAGGACGGCTGGCCGGAGGGCTTGTAGTCGCCCCAGATGACGTCGCCCTGCGGGCCGGCGAAGATCGTGTCGTTGCCGTGGCCGCCGAGCAGCTCGTTGTGCCCGCGGCGCGCGGCGACCCCGGAGCGGTGGGCGCACGAGCGGTTCTTGTGCAGGCCGTCGCAGGAGTAGGAGCGGTCGGTGCCGCCGAAGAGGTCGTGGCCGGGCCGCGCGTCCAGCGGGCGGCTCTGGTCGCGCTTGTTCATGAGCAGGACGCCGGTGATCCGCGGCCAGCCCTCGTGGCTGGTGTTGGCCAGGGCGGCAGCGGTCCCGGAGCCGAGGATCGCCAGCAGCGCGAGCGTTGCGGCGAGGGCCTGGCGGCGGGGATGGATGGCGGGCAGGCGCATGGCGACAGGGGGCCTCCGACGGTACGGGTGACGGTGGTCGTTGGCGACCGACGACCCATGACAACTGGATCGGGCGCGGCATGCGAGAGCCTGAGATCAGCGATCAGGCGCGGACGGCTGTCGGCGCGGCGCGCCGAGCTCGTCGCCCGCCAGCGCGGCCAGCCGGTCCAGCCCGCGGCGCATGAAGCCGCGCCAGGCGATCTTCACGACGGGCGTCAGCACGAGCGCCGCCGCGCGTGAGCGCGCCTGGAAGGTGTAGGTCCAGCGCACGTCGGTGGCGCCGGCGCCGGCGGCCGTGAAGGACCACTCGCCGCGGCCCTCGACGGCGAGATGACGGACCGGGTTGGTGAAGCCCGCGACGGTGTAGCCGAAGGACGCCGGCCGCTCGCACCGCGTGACGCGCTCGTGGGCGGTCGAGCCGTCGGCCAGATGCACGGTGCGCCGCGAGCCCGGCGTGTCCCACGGGCCCGACTGGTCGCTGGTGTCGAGCACCGCCGGGATCGGGCCCCAGCCGGTCAGGATCCGCGGCAGCTCGATCGGGATGAACCAGTCGAAGAGCGGCTCGCGGGCGGCGTCGATGCGGACGCTGACGGTGGTGGCGACGTTCGGCATGGACACAGATCCTGACGGGTCCGCGCAGCGGCCGACGTCCCTCAGCCCTGCGCGGCCGCCCGGCCCGCCGCGCGCCCGCTGAACAGGCAGCCGCCCAGGAACGTCCCCTCCAGCGAGCGGTAGCCGTGCATGCCGCCGCCGCCGAAGCCGGCGACCTCGCCGGCGGCGTACAGGCCCGGCACGGCTTGCCGTCGTCGCCGAGCACGCGCGAGTCGAGGTCGGTCTCCAGCCCGCCGAGCGTCTTGCGGGTGAGGATGTGCAGCCGCACGGCGATCAGCGGGCCGGCCTTGGGGTCGAGCAGGCGGTGCGGCGCGGCGACGCGGGTGATGCGGTCGGCGAGGTACTTGCGCGCGCCGCGCATCGCCACGACCTGCAGGTCCTTGCGTGTAGCTCGTTGTCCATCTCGCGGTCGCGCGCGAGGACCTCGCGCTCGACCTGCGCGACGGTCAGCAGCGGCGTCGGGCGTCCAGCGTGCGTTCATGCCGCGCGACGAGCGCTCGCAGCGTGCGGCTCGACGACGAAGTCCGCGCCGTGGCGCATGAACGCCTCGCACCGGCGCCGGGCGCGCCCGCGCCGACGCGCGACTGCAGCACCGCCGCGAGCGACTTGCTCGTGATGTCGGGGTTCTGCTCCGAGCCCGACAGCGCGAACTCCTTCTCGATGATCTTCTGGGTCAGCACGAACCAGGTGTGGTCGTGGCCGGTGCGTCATGATGTGCTCGAGCGTGCCGAGCGTGTCGAAGCCGGGGAAGAGCGGGACCGGCAGCCGGTGGCCGATGCGCGTCGAGCCACAGCGACGACGGGCCGGGCAGGATCCGGATGCCGTGCAGCGGCCAGATCGGGTCCCAGTTGTCGATGCCCTCGACGTAGTGCCACATCCGGTCGGGGTTGATCGACGCGGGCGCCGGCCTCCTGGGCGATCGCGAGCATCCGGCCGTCGACGTGCGCGGGCACGCCGGAGATCATCTGCGTCGGCGGCTGGCCCAGCCGCGCGGGCCAGTTCTGGCGCGACGAGCTCGTGGTTGCCGCCGATGCCGCCGGAGGTGACGATCACGGCGGGCGCGCTGAGGTCGAAGTCGCCGACGACGTCGCGCGAGGACGGCCTCGCCGCGCGCGACGTCGCGAGGGCGCGAGCACCGCGCCGCTGACGCCGTCGACCGCGCCGTCGGTGACCGACAGCTCGTCGACGCGGTGGCGGAAGCGCAGCTCGACGAGGCCTTGCGCTCGACGCCCTCGCGCACGCGCGCGACGAACGGCGTCGACGACGCCCGGCCCGGTGCCCCAGGTGACGTGGAAGCGCGGGACCGAGTTGCCGTGGCCGATCGCGCCGTAGCCGCCGCGCTCGGCCCAGCCGACGATCGGGAGGAAGCGCACGCCGCGCTCGTGCAGCCAGGCGCGCTTCTCGCCGGCGGCGAAGTGCGACGTAGGCCTCGGCCCAGCGCGCGCGGCCAGAGGTCCTCCGGGCGGTCGAAGCCCGCGGTGCCCAGCCAGTCCTGCCAGGCCAGGTCATAGCGAGTCGCTTGACGCCGCATCCGCCGCTGCTCGGGCGAGTCGACGAGGAAGAGGCCGCCGAAGGACCAGAACGCCTGGCCGCCGAGCGACGCCTCGGGCTCCTGGTCGACGAGGATGACGCGCTTGCCGGCGTCGACCAGCTCGGCGGTCGCGACGAGCCCGGCGAGGCCCGCGCCGACGACGATCGCGTCGGCGTTCATTTGCAGTCCCTGTGCAAGAACATTGGCGGCAAAGGATATTGGGCGGCGGCGTGGCGGGGCTGCGTCGCGATGGTCCGCAGCGCCCGCCCGCGGGCGCCCGAACCGTCCGGTCTAGCCGGTCGGCTGTCCGGCACGAGCCGTCGCACGAGCCGGGTAGCCATTGGTATGAAGTGCTGAGCGGACGACCACTGAGGAGAACCGACTCATTGCCGAAAGGATTCGCTTGTGCGTCGTGCTGCCATCGTGGTTGCCTTTGCCGCGCTGATGGTCGCCGCTCCCGGCGCGTCAGCCAACCCCATCACCTATCCCGCCGACCCCGGCTTCTCCGCCGGTTCGGGCTGGACCGCGTCATCGACCTGCAACCTGCTCTGCACCGCCACGGGCACGCAGCCGGCCTCCGGCGGCAACACCGGCGGCCAGGCGCTGGCCTCGTACTCGACGGTCGCCATCGTGCTCGGCCTCGCGAGCGGCTCGGTCGACTTCACGTCACCCGCCTTCTCCTGGACCGGCGACAGCCCGGCCGCCACCTCGCTGCACTTCGACACCAAGACCTCGCTGGGGGCGCTGCTCTCGCTCGGCGGGTCGGCGACCGCGACGATCGGCCTGACCGACGTCACCGCCGCGCACACGACCAACCTGAAGTCCTTGACCTTCCTGGCCAGTCAGGCGTGGACGGGCACCGACGTCGCGGTCCCCAGCTCGCTGCTGATCGCCGGCCACAGCTACAAGCTGACCGTTCACACCGTCTTCTCGGCGACGCTCGCCCTGCTCGGTGGCGCGACCGTGGCCTACGACAACGTCTCGCTGGCGGCCACGCGCGCGGTGCCCGGTCGTCTCCGGCCCCGTCGTCGGCACGCCGACGACGACCGCGGTGCACCTCGGCGCGGGGGTCGACACCGCCGGTGCCGACGCGAGCTATCACCTCGAGTACGGCGCGACGACGAGCTACGGGTCCACCACGTCCGACGTCGCCCTGACGGGCGCCGCGGGCGTCCAGCCGATCGGGATCAACCTCACCGGCCTCACGCCGCTGAGCATCTACCACGGCCGCTTCGTCGTCACGAGCGACGGCGGCACCGGCTACGGCCCGGACATGAGCTTCGTCACCGCCGCGATCGGCGCGCCGGTCCTGCCGCTCGTGCCGGATGTCGGCGCGGTCGCGGTGACCGTCGACGGTGCCCATGCCGCGCATGTCTCGGCGGTCGTCCAGACCAACGGCCTGCTCGGGACCGACTACCGCTTCGAGTACGGCACGACCACGGCCTACGGCTCGACCACCGCGACGATCGCGGTGCCGGGCACCGACACCGACGGTTGGAGCCTGCTCGGGCAATCGCTGAGCGGGCTGGTGCCGAGCACGACCTACCACGTGCGGGCCTCCGTGCGCCTCGGCGTGCTGTGGTTCAGTGGCGCCGACGTCACCTTCACGACGCCGGCCGTGCCGGCGCCGCCGGTCGATCCGCCGGCGGATCCGCCCGTGGATCCTCCGGTCAACCCGCCCGTGGACCCGCCGGCCGATCCGCCCGTGGATCCCCCGGCCGATCCGCCCGTGGATCCCCCGGCCGACCCGCCGGCGCACACGCCTGCGGATACCCCGGCCCAGACCACGACGCATGACGGCGGCGCCGTCGTCACGACGACGCCCGCCGCGGTGCCTGCCACGACGGTCGACCCCACGACGACGACGGCCGCCGTCCCGCCCGCCTGCCGTGCGGTGCGCGTCCTCTCCCGCTCGCGCGGCATCGGCGTGCAGATGGAGAACTTCGTCACCGCGGGCGCGCCACTGACGATCACGCCGCAGCGCAAGGCCAAGTCGATCAAGCGGGTCACGGTAGACGGCACGGTCGTCGCCGTCTCGGTCAAGGGCCGCAAGGTCGGCCTGGGCGCGACGCAGCTCAAGCCCGGTCGCCACGTGATCCGCGTCGGCACCGGCGCGCACGCCGCCGGCCTCGGTGTGGTGATCGCCTCCTGCCGCTCGTCGCTGTCGGTGCGCACGGCGGCCGGCCGCTCGCGGATCGTGCTGGCCGCGGTCCCCGGAACGGCGAGCGCGACGTTCGCCCTGCCCAAGGCATATGGCAAGGTCCTCGGGTCAGGGACCCTCTCCGTGCGTGCCAACGGCAAGACCAAGTCCATTGCCATCAAGCACCGCACGGCGTTCTCGGCGGCGGCCGGCCTCAAGGTCGCCCGCGCCGGCGCCTCGGTGACGATCAGCGGCCTGCCGGCCAATGTCACCGACGTCCGCCTGGTGCTGAAGACCAAGCGTCTCGCGGCACGCGGCGTCTCGGCGGTCGTGGCGACCGCGCAGGCGACGGGACGCCTGAAGGCCCGCGCCATCGGCACCAAGGTTCGCTGAGAGGCGCAGAGCGGACCGCGCGTGTCAGCCGCTTGGCCGGGAGGGGGCTGGTCAGGCGGCTGACATCGCGCGTCGCTGGGACTACTCAGGATCCCGCGGTATCGATTGGTCGTCGCTTGGCGGCCGATGCGCGGGGCGCGGGCGCGGCGAAAGCCCCTGCCGTGGGGCGAATGGCCCAAAAGGTCCAAAAAGTCAAGAAGGCCGAAGATCCCAGAAAGGTGGCGTGCAGGCACCATCGACGTTTCTGGCGGCGCGAGAGGACGGTCAGCGAGAAGACTGCAAACTCGGGGCTTTCTCGCCGGATGTGCATCGCTCTTGTCGACTCCGCCGTCCGATAGGTGATACTTAGCGTTCGGTGAGCGCCGCACCTTTTGAAGAGCCTGCACTGACTTTCACCGTCGTCCTGGCCGATGACCATCCCGTCTATCTCGACGCTCTCAGCCGCGCGGTCGAAGCGGCGCCGGAGCTGTCGCTGGCCGGGACGGCGACCGATGGCGCCGAGGCCATCGACGTCATCAGGCGCGTCCGTCCGGACGTGGCCGTCCTCGACGTCGAGATGCCGATCTACAACGGGCCGGCGGTCGCGGCGCGGCTCGCGACCATGGAGCTGCCCACGCGCGTGCTGTTCCTCTCGGCCCACCGCGACGGCGCCACGGTCTACGACGCGCTGGCCACGGGCGGCTACGGCTACGTGACCAAGGACGCGTCGATGCGCCAGATCCAGGAAGCGGTGCTGCGCGTGGCCTCGGGGGTGCGCAGCCTCGGTCGCGAGGTCGAGCACGAGATCATCGGGGAGATCCAGGCGCGCGCCGAGCGTCAGGCGATCGAGCTCACCGAGCGGGAGCACTCTGTATTGGAGCTGGCGGTCAAAGGGCTCACGGTCGTGGGCATGGGCAAGCAGCTGCATCTGAGCCCCGCGACGATCAAGGTCCATCTCTCCACGCTCTACGCGAAGCTCGGGGTGTCGGACCGGGCCAGCGCGGTCGCCGAGGCGATCCGCCGCGGCCTCGTGCAGTAGCCGGCCGGTCCCGCCGTGCGTGCCCGCGCGCTGAGCGGCTCCACGACCGCGGTCATCGCCCAGCCACCTCGTCGTCGAAGCGGAAGTGCTCGCCGTGGCGCAGGCCGACGAGGCTGCCGAGCCGCTCGCTGAACGCGAGCCAGCCGTCGTCGGCCAGCGCGGTCACCAGGTCGGGCCGCTGGAACGTCGCGCGGCGGGTGAGCTCGATGGTGGGGTCGGTTGGCCGGAAGGAGGTGAGCTGGGACATGGGGGAGGCCCGGGTAGGGGAGTGGCGGGCACCGATCAGGCTGGCACCGCGCGTCTGCACGCTCGTTCGTGATGACCCGTGTACGGAGCGGCGGAGGACCGACCGTCGGGGTGCGGTCCTCCACACCGTCGGCCTGTGCCGTGTGGACGAAAAGCTCAAGCACGGCAAGGGATCCGGGTGTATGGTCGGTCTCTGGTCAGCGAGGAGGAGGAGACGCGGTGATCAACCTCAGGGCGCCCGAACGACGGCACGATGCCGGCCGCTTGCGCAGCGGTGGTGGCGGCGTGCTCGTGGTCGCCTTGGACGACAAGGCGCTGGCCGAGGCCCTGCCGATCGCCCACGCGCGGGCGGCGGCGCTCGGTGCGCGCGTGACGATCGCCGGCTCCGCGCGAATGCCGTTCTGGTGGGCGGTGGCCGCCGGCGGCTGGATGATGGTGCCGCGGCCGTGGGCCGAGGACACCCGCATGCGGGCCGAGGTGCAACTCCGTGAGAAGGTCGGAGCGCTGAGCGGGGACGCCGAGTGCGGCGTGGTCTGCCGCCACGGCAGGGCCGAGGCGTGGCTGGGCCGCATCCTGGGACAGGATCGCTACGGCACCGTGCTGATCGCGACGTCGCGGCTGTCGGGCCGCCGGACGCGCCGACTGGCCGGCATCGCCGGCCCGGACCGGATGTTCGCGGTCCTCACTCCGCTGGAGACGCGGCGAGGCTGACGGCGCCGCCTGCGCTCGGCCTCGGCCTCGGTCTCGCGCGCGCGTCATCAAGGTCCAGGGGTGAGCGGTGGCGGCAGGCGCGTTGCGCGGTGCGTCGGAGCTGCGTCGATCGCGTGCCGATTCGGTGCCGTCGGATCGTCGACGACGGGCCGTGCCTGATGGTGTGGGCATGTACCGCCAACGCCTCGTCCTCAACGGCCCGTCGGTCGCCATCGCGCGGCT
Organism: uncultured Conexibacteraceae bacterium; assembly: GCA_963731005.1. Lineage (GTDB taxonomy): Bacteria > Actinomycetota > Thermoleophilia > Solirubrobacterales > Solirubrobacteraceae > Baekduia. The sequence continues at coordinate 1,782,842 of CAVSTZ010000002.1, forward strand.
GGCCGATGACCTCTGCGCCGCCGGGGCGGTCGCCGTGGCCGGCCCGACGGCCGGCCCGCCGCGGCTGGTCTGGGAGACGGCGCGGCAGGCGGCGCTGGAGGGGCTGTGCGCACGCCATCGCGACGTGACCGTGGGCGTCGAGCGGTTCGAGCTGCTCGGCGACGAGCTGGAGCGGCTTGTCGTGCGGGGCCGCGAGGCGACGGTGCTGGAGCGGCGCAGGCCGGCCGGCGGCGCGCACGAGCTCGACGAGGTCCGGGGCGTCTGCGTCGAGGAGGACGGAGCGCCGCTGGACCCGCAGGCCTTGCGGGCGGCGGCGCGGTACGTGATGGCGGCCCCGGCCGGGAGTCGACCGACCTGCTCGGCCGTCGACGATGCGGTGCGGGTCGGAACGGCTGTCGGCCGCCTGTGCGCGGCGGTGGGCGAGGACGGTCCGGGCCGCGGTGGTCACGCGGCGATCGCGGCGTTGGCCGCCACCGCGGCGGCCCTCGGCTCCAGCGGTTCGGCCTGTGACGCGGAGCGGCGCTTCGAACGTGATTGGCGTCTGACGCAGGCCATCGCGCGCGCGGGTCAGGAGCGTCTGTGGGCGCGGCCTGGCGAGGCGGAGTGGTCGGAGTGGCTGATGGACCTGCTGACCGGTGCGGCGCGGGTGATCGACGGCTGCTCGGCCTGCCTGCATCAGCCGCCTGCGCCGTTCGTGTCGGTGCACACCGAGCACGTCGACACGGAGGCCGAGCAGCTCGAGCACGCGGCGGGGCGGCTGGTCACCACCGCGCTCCAGGCGCTCGTCCTCTTCGGGTAGTTGACGCTTCCAAGCAGATGGTTGCACACGCAACTACCTCTGCTAGGATGGGCGGCACCATGGAACTCGGCCTCGCCACCTTCGCCGACCTCGCCGCCGGCGTCAGCCCCGCAGCAGCGCATGCGCGACCTGCTCGAGGAGGCCGAGCTCGCCGACGAGCTCGGGCTCGACGTGTTCGCGATCGGCGAGCACCACCGCCCGGACTTCCTCGTCTCCTCGCCCACCGTCGCGCTCGGCGCCGTCGCGGCGATCACCGAGCAACATCCGCCTCTCGAGCGCGGTCACCGTCCTCAGCTCCGACGACCCGGTCCGCGTCTTCCAGCAGTTCGCCGAGGTCGACCTGATCTCCGGCGGGCGCGCCGAGATCATGGCCGGGCGCGGCTCGTTCGTCGAGTCCTTCCCGCTGTTCGGCAAGAGCCTCGACGACTACGACGAGCTCTACGCCGAGAAGCTCGAGCTGCTGCTGACGATCCGCGAGAGCACGCACGTCACGTGGTCGGGGAAGTTCCGCGCCCCGCTGGAGCACGCCGGCGTCTGGCCGCGCCCGGTCCAGGATCCGCTGCCGGTCTGGGTCGCCGTCGGCGGCTCGCCGCAGTCGGTCGTGCGCGCCGCGACGCTCGGCCTGCCGCTGACGATCGCGATCATCGGCGGCCAGCTGCGAGCGCTTCGTCGCGCTCGTCGAGCTCTACCGCGAGGCGTGGGCCGCCGTCGGCCACGACCCCGCCGCCGCCCGGGTCGCGATCAACACCCACGCCTTCGTCGGCGAGAGCTCCGAGGCGGCTGACCGCGCGCACGCCCATGGCTACCTGGAGGTCATGAACCGCATCGGTCGCGAGCGCGGCTGGCCGCCGTCCGGCCCGCGTGAGTACCAGGCGCTGCGCTCGCCCGACGGCGCGCTGGCCGCCGGCTCGCCCGAGCAGGTCGCCGAGAAGATCCTGCTCGACCACGAGCTCTTCGGCCACCAGCGCTACATCGGCCAGATGAGCGTCGGCGCGGTCGCCCACGCCGACGTCCTGCGCTCGATGGAGCTGTTCGGCACCGAGGTCGCGCCGCTCGTCCGCGCCGAGGTCGCCCGCCGCGAGGCGCCGGCGCCCGCCGGCGCGTAGTCGGTCCCCGGCACCGCTTCGCGGCGGTCCTCGACGGACATGAGAAGCTCCCAGGCAGATGTCTGCCGACGCTCCTGAACGCACCCGTCGACCGGCCATCGTCGCCGTCGACGACGAACCCGCGGTCCTCGCCGCCGTCGCCCGCGATCTGCGCCGGGAGTTCGGCGAGCGCTATCGCGTCCTGCGCGCCGCCTCCGGGGAAGAGGCGCTGGAGGTCGTCCGCGAGCTCATCACGCGCGGCGACCAGGTCGCGCTGCTGATCGCCGATCAGCGCATGCCCGGCCTCTCGGGCACCGAGTACCTCGTCGAGGCCCGCAAGCTCGCGCCCGATGCCAAACGCGTCCTGCTCACCGCCTATGCCGACACCGGCGCCGCGATCCAGGCGATCAACGAGGTTGCGCTCGACTACTACCTGCTCAAGCCGTGGGACCCGCCGGAGGAGGAGCTCTATCCCGTCGTCCAGGATCTCCTGACGACGTGGGAGTCCGGGGCGGCGCTGGAGTCCGGCGGCGTGCGCGTCATCGGCCACCGCTTCTCCAAGCCCGCCCACGACCTGCGCGACTTCCTGGCGCGCAACCGCGTCCCCGGTCGCTGGCTGGACATCGAGCGCGACGGCGAGGCGCGCGAGCTGCTGCGCGTCGCCGGCGTCAGCGAGGAGGGTCTGCCGGTTGCGCTGCTGGAGGACGGTTCAGTGCTGGAACGCCCGACGGTGCTGGAGCTGGCCGAACGCCTGGGCGTCACCAGCCAGCCCGTGACCGACCACTATGACTTGGTCATCGTCGGCGGTGGCCCCGCCGGCCTGGCCGCCGCGGTCTACGGCGCGTCGGAGGGGTTGTCCACCGTGATGGTCGAGCGCGAGGCGCCCGGCGGCCAGGCCGGCACCTCCAGCCGGATCGAGAACTACCTCGGCTTTCCGACCGGCCTCAGCGGCTCGGACCTCGCGCGGCGGGCGACCGACCAGGCCCGTCGCCTCGGCGCCGAGCTGCTCACCGTGCAGGACGCGGTCACACTCGAAGTCGAGGGCACCGGCCGCCTCGTCCGCCTCTCGGGCGGCGGCACGCTGAGCGCCAACACGGTGCTGATCGCCTCCGGCGTCTCCTACCGCAAGCTCGACACGCCCGGCTTCGAGGAGCTCACCGGTGCAGGCATCTACTACGGCGCCGCGCTGAGCGAGGCGCGCTCCTGCTCGCAGCAGCGCGTCGTGATCATCGGCGGCGCGAACTCCGCCGGCCAGGCCGCCGTCCACTTCGCCGGCTGGGCCGCGCAGGTGACGATGCTCGTCCGCGCCCCCTCGCTGACCAAGTCCATGTCCAACTACCTGATCGAGCAGATCGCCGCGCTGCCGAACGTCGAGGTGCGCACGGGCTCTCAAGCGGTCGAGGCGGTCGGCGACGACGGGCATCTCAAGGCGTTGAAGATCCGCGGCACCGACGGCACCGAGAGCGTCGAGGACGCCGACGCGTGCTTCGTCTTCGTCGGCGCCGCGCCGCGCACGTCTTGGCTCGACACGGTCGTCGCGCGCGACGAGCATGGCTTCATCCTCGCCGGCGCCGAGGTCCGCGGCGCGGGCTGGCCGCTCAAGCGCGACCCCTATCTCCTGGAGACGTCGGTGCCCGGCGTCTTCGTCGCCGGCGATGTCCGCGCCCGCTCGATCAAGCGCGTGGCCAGCGCGGTCGGCGAGGGCTCGATGGCGGTCTCGCTGATCCACGAGTACTTGGCGGCGGCGTGAACCCGACGACGCCCGTCACGCTCGAAGAGCTCCGTCGCGTCGACCTCTTCGACGGCCTCGACGACGACCAGCTCGCGCAGTGGCATGCCGTTGCCCAGGCCTTCCACGTCCCCGCCGGGAAGATCATCGCCGAGCAGGACGCCTCCCCGCGCGGGCTGCTGCTCCTGCTCGAGGGCCGGCTGCGGACCTACAAGATGGTCGACGAGACGCGCTTCGAGCCGATCGGCCACATGGACGCGCCGACCTGGATGCAGGCGATCGCCGCGCTCACCGAGACGCCGGTCGGCGTGCGCCTGCAGACCGAGACCGACTGCACCGTCGGGCTGATCCCGCTCGCGGAGTTCACCGACCTCGCGCTCTCGCACCGCTCGGTGCACCGCAAGGTCATGCAGGCCATCGGCCCGGTCACCGCGCGCCTGGCGCAGATCGACAACGATCGCGAGCGCCTGGCGTCGCTGGGCACGATGGCCGCCGGCCTGGCGCACGAGCTCAACAACCCCGTCGCCGCCGTCAAGCGCGCGTCGTCGCAGCTGGTGGATGCGTTAGAGGTGGTCACCGGCGCGATCAAGGCGTTCGTGGAGGGCGGCATCGAGCGCGCCGATGCCGAGCGCCTCGTCGAGTTGCAGCAGGAGGCGCTGAAGCGCTCCGACTCCGCCACGGCGCTGAGCACCGTCGACGCCGCCGACGCCGAGGACGACATGCTCGACCGCCTGGAGGATCTCGGCATCGACGAGGCCTGGCGGCTGGCCGAGGTGCTCGCCGCGGCGGGCGTCGACGAGGCCTGGCTGGTCGAGGTCGCCGACCGCGCGGGGCCGGCGGTCTCCAGCGCGCTGGCCTGGGTCGTCGCGACGCTGTCGGCCCGTGGGCTGGCGACCGAGCTGCAGGAGTCCGCGAGCCGGATGAGCGATCTGGTCGGGGCGATCAAGACCTACACCTACATGGATCGCGGCGACCTGGTCCAGGTCGACCTGCACGAAGGCATCGACGCCACCATCAAGGTCCTCGGCCACAAGCTCAAGCACACCAAGATCGACGTGCTCAAGGACTATGACCCGGGCCTGCCGCGCCTGGCGGTCCGCGGCTCGGAGCTCAACCAGGTCTGGACCAACCTCATCGACAACGCCGTCGACGCGCTGGGCCAGACCGGGACGATCACGATCACCACCAAGCGCGACGGCCCGTGCGTGCGCGTCGACATCGCCGACGACGGTCCCGGCATTCCGGAGGACGTGCGCCGCCGCGTCCTGGAGCCGTTCTTCACCACCAAGGAGGTCGGTGCCGGCACCGGCCTCGGCCTCGACACCGTGCGCCGCATCGTCGAAGACCGCCACGACGGCAGCCTCGGCTTCGACACCGGCCCCGACGGCACGAGCTTCCACGTCTGGCTGCCGATCCCCGACGGGTCGGAGCCGACCACGACCACAGAGGACCCCACAGCATGAGCGCCACCAGCTGCACGCACCTGGACACCATCGAGATCACCGAGCTGCCCGAGGAGGCCGCGGGCTGCGAGGACTGCCTGGCGAGCGGCGGCGTCTGGCTGCACCTGCGCATCTGCCTGGCCTGCGGCCACGTGGGGTGCTGCGACGACTCGCCGGGTCGGCACGCGTCGGCGCATGCGGCGGGGAGCGACCATCCGCTGATCCGGTCGCTGGAGCCGGGGGAGGACTGGTGCTGGTGCTTCGTCGATGACCTGGCGATGCGGATCCCGGCGATCACGGGAGAGACGCGGATTCCGCGGTCGCCGATGTTGGGGTAGTTGGTCGGCTGGTTGGTGTGTCGTCCGCGTCGTCCGCGGGTGGTGGCTTGCGTGGCGCACCTGGGGCGCTCAGCGCGCGTTGTGGTCGGGGTGCGTGGCGTGGTTCGGCTCACCGAGGGGAATGAGGAGTGGTCGGGGCCTCGGGGCGCGGGGTGTCGTCCGTTGGCGCCCGGGCGCGGGTGCTTCGGGGCGGGCGTTCGCGGGACGGCCGGGGTCGTTCGGGCGTTGACGGCGAGGTCCGTGTCGTCTGACCCCCACATGTGAGGGGTGAGACGACGTGGATCCGTGCTTCGGCAGCGAATGATTGATCCGGGTCGCCTCGTGGTGAATAGGTCACCACGAAACGACCCGCATCCGCGCTTCGGGGCCGAATCGTCGATCCGTGTCGCCTGGGGTCCCTCTGTGGGACACAAAACGACCCGGACCCGAGAGCCGGCCTCGAAGCACCCTCGCGCCCGGGCGCCAACGGACGACAAACCCGCGCCCCGAGCCGCCAACCACTCCTCACTCCCCTCGGTGAGCCGGACCACGCTGCGCACCCCGACCACGGTGCGCGCTGAGCGCCACAGATGCCGCCGCGCACCCCGACCAGAACGCGCGCTGAGCGCCACGGGTGCGCCACGCCAGACCCAACACGGACGACACCGACGGCGACGAGTCACCGGACGACACCAACAGCAACGAGCTACACCGGCACGCTCAACGCCCAGCGCCCGCTCATCCGCACCTCGCGCCGCGCACCCCGATCGACCACCACCAGCGCCACGTCCCCACACCCCGGGCAGCGCAGCACGAGCCCCGCCCCCCGATACAGCCGGTGCTTCCCAACCGCATGCTCTTGCCCACACGAGCCGCAGTCGCGAACAGCGCCCGTCACCTCGGCGCCCCCGAAGATCTCGGCCAACAGCCCCGCCACCGCATTCCCATCCAACACCAACGCATCCTCGCTCACGCCCCATCACCCTCCTGTAGGCCCAAACCGCTCGGTATGCACCAACGCCGCCGCATGCCCCAGCCCCACCAGCGCATCCGCCACCGCTTCGACAAACGGCGTCGGCCCGCACACGAACACGCGCGGACCCACTCCCGCCGCCGGCCCCACCGCCTCCAGCATCGCCGCATCCACCCGCCGCGCGAACCCGTCCCACCGCTCCGGCACGGCACGCGTCAAGGTGTAGGTGATGCTCAACCCGTCGCGAGACGAGCCCAGCCGCTCCAGCTCCTCTCGGTACAGCACCGCCTCCAGCTCCCGCGCCGACACCAGTAGCCGCACGTCAGCGCGACTCCCCACCGCAGCCCGATGGCGCACCATCGCCATCAACGGCACCAACCCCGACCCGCCGCCCACCAGCAACAACGGGCCGCCGTCCGCCGCCCGCCACGTGAAGTGCCCGCCGACCGGCCCGCGCACCTCGAACTGATCTCCTACAACAAGCTCGCCCGCCAGATACGGCGAGACCTCGCCGTCCTCGATTCGCTCGACCGTCAGCGCGACCCGCGCCTCCTCCGGCGCCGAGGCGATCGAGTAGGAGCGCTCGGCGACATAGCCGTCCTCGGCGGTCAGCCGCACATCCAGATGCTGGCCGGCGACATGGCCCGGCCACCCGGGAACGTCGAGCACCAGCGTGCGAGCGTGGGCGGTCTCGTCCACGAGCTCGACCACCGTGGCCATCCGCCAGACCAGCGGCGCACGCGGTGTCGGCGAGGCGACGACGACGTTCTGCGCCACCGTCAGTCGCCCCAGTAGCGCTGCTCGCGCCACGGGTCGCCGTAGTTGTTGTAGCCCGCGGCCTCCCAGAAGCCGGGCTCGTCCTCGACGGTCAGGGTCAGGCCGCGCACCCATTTGGCGCTCTTCCAGAAGTACAGATGCGGCACCAGCAGCCGCGCCGGCCCGCCGTGGGCGGGCTCCAGTGGCTCGCCCCCGAAGCTGTGCACCACCCACGCCTTGCCGTCGGTCACATCCTCCAACGGCAAGTTGGTGGTGTAGCCCCCGTCGGCCCAGACGCTCACGTGCTCGGCCTCGGTCTCCACGCCCTCCAGCAGCGTGTCGACCGAGACCCCGGTCCACGTCGTGTCGAGCTTGGTCCACTTCGTCACGCAGTGGATGTCGACCGTGAAGGTCTCCTGGGGCAGCGCGTTGAGCTCCTCCCAGGTCCACGATGCGACGCCATCCACGGCGCCTTGGATCGAGAACGACCACTCGGCCAGATCGGGGTGCGGCGTCGGCCCGGCCGACAGGACCGGGAAGTCCTCGACGACGTACTGACCGGGCGGGACGCGCGCCGGATCGACGTCCGGGCGCCGCGGCCGACCGTGAAATCCGCGGGAGAAGGGCGGCATGCGTCGATGCTAGACCCGCGCAGGCGCCGCGTCACCCCGCCGAAGCCCGACGTTCAGGCCGGCGGGCGTGGCAGGTCGACGTCGGCGAACGCGATCGCCAGGCGCTCGAAGGCCTCGTCGACCACGGCGCGCACGCGGCGCTCGACCGTCCGGGCGCTGAGCCGCTCGGCCATCGCGGCCGACAGCGTGCGCCCCCGCAGCGCCATCGCCGCGACGACCATCGCGGCCAGCGTCGCGGCGCGCGGGTCGCCGGTGGGGAGGCCGAGCTGGTGGGCGAACAGTTGGGCCAGGCGAGCGGTCCACAGCTCGCCGATCACCAGCCGCCGCGTGCGCAGCGCCGGCGACGCCTCCTCGGTCGCCAGGAAGCGGCGGAAGCCCTCGTAACTGTCGGCATTGCGCAGGCGACGCCAGCCGTCGGCGTCGAACGGCACGAGCCGGTCGGCCAAGACGCCGTGCAGCGCACCGACCATCGTCGCGCCCGCCGGCCGCTCGACCACCGCGTCGGCCAGCGCGCCGATCACGTCCTCGACGCGATCGAAGAACAGCTCCTCCTTCGACGGGAAGTAGTTGAACACCGTCTTGACCGAGACCTCGGCCGCCGCGGCGATCTGCGCGACCGTGACCGCCTCGAAGCCGTCGCGCATGAAGAGGCCGGTGGCGACGTCGGAGATGGTGGTGCGCGTGCGGGCCTTCTTCCACGCGCGCAGGCCGGGCGGCGCGGCGCCGGCCATCTGCACGGAAGAAGAAGATGCCATGACGAGAACTTTACACCCGTTGCAAAATTCCGTCGGGCCTGTCACCCTAGGAGCGTGACCACGAATGCCATCGAAGCCCACGGGCTCGTCAAGCGCTACGGCGACAAGCGCGCGCTCGACGGCGTCGACCTCGCCGTCGCGCGCGGCGCGGTCTGCGCGCTGCTCGGCCCCAACGGAGCGGGCAAGACCACCGCGGTCCGCGTCCTGACGACGCTGACGCACCCCGACGCCGGCACCGCCACCGTCGCCGGCCACGACGTCCTGCGCGATCCCGTCGCGGTGCGCCGCAGCCTCGGCCTGGCCGCGCAGGACGCGACGGTCGACGGCCTGCTGACCGGCCACGAGAACCTGACGATGATCGGCGAGCTGCACCATCTCGGGCGCAAGCGCGCCAAGGCGCGGGCCACCGTGCTGCTCGAGCAGTTCACGCTCTCCGACGCCGCCGACAAGCTCGCCAAGGAGTACTCGGGCGGCATGCGCCGGCGGCTGGACCTGGCGGCGACGCTGGTCGCCGAGCCCGAGGTGCTGTTCCTCGACGAGCCGACCACGGGCCTGGACCCGCGGGCGCGCAACGACCTGTGGGACGTCCTCGACGACCTCGTCGCCGGCGGCGCCACGATCCTGCTGACCACGCAGTACCTCGAGGAGGCCGACCGCCTGGCCGACGACATCGTCGTCGTCGACCACGGGCGCGTGATCGCCCGCGGCGACGCGCGCAGCCTCAAGCGCCAGGTCGGCGGCGACCAGCTGCGCGTGGTCGTGACCGATCGCGGCCGACCTCGACGCGGTCACCGACGATCGTCGGGCGCGTCGCCGGCGCACCAGCCGACGGTCGACCGCGGCGCCCGCTCGGTCGTCGCGCCCGCCGACGGCGGCGTCGCCGCGATCGCCGCGCTGGCCGAGGCGCTCAACGAGGCCGAGCATCGGCGTCGAGGACCTCGGCCTCGCCCAGCCGACGCTCGACGACGTGTTCCTCACGCTGACCGGCGCACCCCCTGAGGCGGACGACCAAGCCGCCGTTCCCGTCTCGACGATCTCCGAGGAGCAGCGATGAGCACCCAGACCGCCGACGCCGGCACGATCCGCCCACCACGGCCTGCGAGCGCCCGTGCCACCTTCCTGTCGGACACGTGGGTGATCGCGCGGCGCGGCCTGCTGCACATGCGCCGCCAGCCCGAGGCGCTGTCGGACGCGACGATCCAGCCGGTCATGTTCGTGCTGCTGTTCGCGTTCGTCTTCGGCGGCGCGATCAGCGTGCCCGGCGGCGGCAGCTACAAGGAGTTCCTGATGGGCGGCATCTTCGCCCAGACGATCGTCTTCGGCTGCTTCGGCGTCGCGCTCGCGCTGTCCAACGACCGCAACAACGGCGCGATCGACCGCTTCCACTCGCTGCCGATCCCGCGTTCGCAGCGTGCTGGCCGGCCACGCGGTGGCCAACCTCATCCGCGCGTTCCTGCCGATCGTGTTCATGACCGATCACCGGCTTCGTCGTCGGCTGGCGGATCCACTCCGGCGATCCTCGACGTCCTCGGCGCCTACGGGCTGATGTTCGTCTTCTCGTTCGCGATGATCTGGGTCGGCGTGCTGCTCGGCAGCATCGTGCCGACGCCCGAGGGCGTGCAGGGCGTCGCGTTCGTCGTGATCTTCCCGGTGACGTTCATCGCCTCGACGTTCGTGCCGACGAGCACGCTGCCGGGCGTGCTGCAAGACGGTCGCCGAGTGGAACCCGACGTCGTCGCTGGCCAACGCGCTGCGCCACCTGTTCGGGAATCCAGGTGGCGCGCTCCCGTCCGAGCGGCCCGTGGCCGCTGCAGCATCCCGTGGCCTACACGCTGCTGTGGGCGGTCGGCATCGTCGTCATCTGCGCGCCGCTGGCCGTGCGGTCCTACCAGCGGTCGATCAAGTCCTAGCGCGTCGCGTGGGGCTGGGCATGCCTGTGGGCCCAGCCCTCACGCAGCTTCCGCTCATATCCGATCGCTAGAGTCGGGGATCCGCGCCCCCTCACCGTGGATCCCTTCTCATGACCGATCTCGCCCTTGACTCCACCACCCCGACCGATGCGCCCCGGGCGGTGATCGTCGGCGCCGGACCCTCCGGGTTCTATGCCGCCGACCAGCTGCTGAAGGTCGGCTTCGAGGTCGACGTCCTCGATGCGCTGCCGACCCCGTTCGGCCTGGTCCGCGCCGGCGTCGCGCCCGACCATCCCAAGATCAAGGCCGTCACGCGCGTCTATGAGAAGACGGCCAAGAAGGACGGCTTCCGGTTCTTCGGCGGCGTCGTCCTGGGTCGCGACGTCACGCGCGCCGAGCTGCTGGAGCGCTACCACGTCGTGCTCTACGCGCTGGGCACCTCCGACGACAACCGCCTCAACGTGCCGGGCGAGGACCGCCCCGGCTCGCACGCCGCCACCCACTTCGTGGCCTGGTACAACGGCCACCCCGACGCGGCCGACCACGAGTACGACCTGAGCGTCAAGCGCGCGGTCGTGATCGGCAACGGCAACGTCGCGATCGACGTCGCCCGCATGCTCGTCTTGCATCCCGACGAGCTGACGCCGACCGACACCGCCGACCACGCGATCGAGGTGCTGTCGGCGTCGGCCGTCGAGGAGGTCGTCCTGCTCGGCCGTCGCGGCCCGGCCCAGGCGGCCTTCACCAACCCCGAGCTGCGCGAGCTGGCCGACCTGCAGCGCGCGGGCGTCGAGGTCGACGCCACCGATCTCGACCTCGATGAGCACTCCGCCCGCTGGCTGGCCGAGGAGGCCGACATCACGGCGCGCAAGAACGTCGAGATCCTGCGCGACTACGCCGAGAAGGGTCCCAAGGACGCGACCCATCGGGTGATCCTGCGCTTCCTGCGCTCGCCGATCGAGATCCTCGGCGACGGCGAGCACGGCCCGGTCACCGGCGTCCGCGTCGTCGTCAACGAGATTCAGAAAGGTGAGGACGGGAGCCTGCGCGCCGTCCCGACCGACCGCGAAGAGACGATCGAGGCCGGCCTCGTGCTGCGCTCGATCGGCTACCGCGGCAAGCCCGTCGACGACGTCCCGTTCGACGATCGCCGCGGCCTGATCCGCAACACCGGCGGCCGCGTCTGCGCCGAGAGCGGCGACGCGCACCGCGGCGAGTACGTGGTCGGCTGGATCAAGCGCGGCCCCTCCGGCGTCATCGGCACCAACAAGAAGGACGCGGCCGACACCGTCGCCCGCATCGTCGAGGATCGTGACGCCGGAGCGCTGAACACGCCTGGCCTCAACGATCCCGAGGAGATCGCCGCCTTCTACGCCGAGCGCGCGCCCGACTCGGTCACCTGGGCCGGGTGGGAGGCGATCGACGCCCACGAGAAGAGCTCCGGCGAGCCTCACGGCCGCCCGCGCGTCAAGCTCGTACGGCTCGCCGACCTCGTCGAGCGTTCGCGGGCCACCAGCCCCAGCAGCTAGTCCGCGACCGCAGGACCGCCGGCCTCCCCAAGGCCGACCCGATTACCGGGCCGCGCCACCGAGCACTACAGCCTGCTCACTGCTGACGGCGAGCGTCTTCGACGGTCGCGGAACCGCAAGGCTGGCCAGCGCACCGAGGAAGCACGCGCTGCCCGCCAAAATGAAGGCCATCTCGAAGCCGTGCTCGGTCGGCAGCGGCGCTCCCGACGACGGTGCTCGGCGATGACGCTCGCGCCGATCTGGCTGCCGACCGAGCCGCCGAGCGTGCGCATCACGGTGTTCATGCCGGTGGCGACGCCGGTCTGATCCGGGCGCACGGCCTCGACGATCAGGTTGGCCAGCGAGGCGAAGGCCAGGCCGATGCCGATCGCCGAGGATGCCGGAGGCGACGTAGATCTCCCACTTCTGGTCGTGGGCGATGGCGAGCAGGACGAAGGCCAGGCAGGTCGCGATCGAGCCGCCGATCAGCGGCACGCGCGAGCCGACGCGCGCCGACAGCCGCCCGGCGAGCGGGCTGATCAAGAGCATCATCATGGTCGAGGGCAACAGGAACAGGCCGGCCTGCGTGACGCTCGCGCCGAAGCCATAGCCGGCCGAGGGGTCGTCTCGGTGAACGCGGGATGCAGGACGAACGAGCTGTACATCCCGGCGCCGACCAGGAACGCGGCGGCGTTGACGGTCCAGACGCCGCGGATGCGCATCATCGTCCATGTCGACCAGCGGCTCGGCGGCGCGCTGCTCGTTGACGATCCACGCGCCGAGCAGGATCGCGGCGGCGACGAACAGCCCGAGCGATGCGCGGGTCGGTCCAGCCCCAGGACGAGCCCTCGCTGATGCCGACCAGCAGGCACGACCAGCCACGCCGACAGCAGCGCGGCGCCGCTCCAGTTGACCTTGCCCGGGCGTCTTGATCGGCGACTCGGGCACGAACAGGATGGTCATGATCGTCGCGATCACCACGAGGATCAGCGGGATCCAGAAGAGCCAGTGGTATCGAGAGCGCGTCGACGATCGGCCCGGCCAGGACGATGCCCAGGCCGCCGCCGATGCCGAGGATCGCCGAGATCAGCGCGATGCCGTGGGCGACGCGCTCGCGCGGGAACTCGTCGCGGATGATCCCGAAGGCGAGCGGGAAGATCGCGCCGCCGGCGCCCTGGATGACGCGCGCCGACGATCAGCACGGTGATGGTGGTCGCGAGCGCGGCCAGCAGCGTGCCGAACGCGAGCACGACCAGCGACGGAGACCAGCGTGCGCTCCTTGCCGAACATGTCGCCGAGGCGCCCGACGATCGGCGTGAAGATCGAGGCGCTGAGCAGGTAGGCCGTCAGCACCCAGGCGACCGAGGTCGTGCGAGGTGTGGAACTCGCGCTGGATCTCCGGGAGCGCCGGGGCGACGAGCGACTGGAGGACCGCGTAGGTGGCGCCGGCCGAGCGCGAGGACGGCGAAGGTCAGGCCGTAGTGCTGGCGGTGGGGCACCGCGGCGGTGGTAGATGTCAGCAGACGATGTCATCAGATGCTGACAACCGTAGCAGCGCGGTCGCGACGCCCGATGGCGACGTCCACCCGAGCGCGTCGCGGCGTCGCAACGACGCACAGGCCAGCCGCCACGCGCTGCTGGAGGCCGCCGCCGCGCTGTTCGACGAGCGCGGCTACAGGGCGCGACCGTCCGCGACATCGGTGAGCGCGCAGGCGTCGACGCCGCGCTGATCGCGCGCTACTTCGGCGGCAAGGAGGGTCTCTACCTCGCGGCGCTGGAGGAGACCGAGCGCCCGCCGCTGCCGACCGACCCGCACGCGGTCGTCGCCAAGTTCCTCGGCAAGTCCGACGACGACAGCTCCAACAACCCGATCTGCCAGGCGATGGTCAGCCCGTCGCTGAGCCCGCAGCTGCGCGATCAGGTCGGCGCGCTGATGGCGCGCCGCGTCACCGGCCCGCTCGCCGAGCGCCTCGCCGATGACGGTGTCACGCAGCCCCAGCTCCGTGCCGAGCTGCTCGTCGCGGTCGCGCTCGGCGTGACGCTCACACGCTCCAGCGGCACGCTGACCGCGCTCTCCGAGGCCTCACTGGACGAGATCCACGCCACGCTCGATCCCTTGGTCGCCGCGCTCGTCGAAAAGACACGCCGATGAGTCTGGCAACGCTTGTCGCGCTTGGCACGTGGGCGCTCGCAGTGGTCGATCGACTGCTCGGCCGCGGGCGCCGTCGTTGACCGTCTCCTACGCCGCAGCGCGCCTCTTCGTGCAACGGTGTGGGAAATAAACTGTGAAGCAGACGTTGCACAGTGGTGACGGCGAAGCTACGGTTCCGCCGCATGTCGACTACCAAGAAGCAGATGGAACAGCGGCGCAAGACCCTGCGGCCGCATCCGGCGCGCAACCAGATCGTCGATGTGATGCGCAGCTACGGGCGGCCGATCAGCCCGACCCAGTTGGCCCGGATCACCGGTGGATCCCTTGGTTCCACGGCCTATCACGTCCGCACGCTCGTCTCGGCCGGCATCGTCCAGCTGGCCGACGAGGGCCGTGTGCGCGGCGCCGTGGAGCACTTTTACGCGCTGGTCTCCGAGAACGAGGATGAGCTGCAGCTGGCCGATCCTGTTGGTCAGCTGCTCGGGCTCTGCGGCGCGCTGACCGTGCCCGGTCCCGACGGTGGCTACCCGCGCCAGACTGTCCTGGATGCGCGGGCGCGCAAGCAACTGCTGCGGGTCATCGCCAAGCTGCGCCCGGAAGTTCGCGACATCGTGGCGGCGGCCACGGCGCGCACCGGCTCCTGAGCCATGCAAGACCTGATCGCCGCGGGCGGCGGGCCGGACGAGGGCGAGTCACTGGCCCGCTGGGAGGCCCGGGCCGAGCACACGATCGGCGTGCTCATCCGGCGCTTTTTGGCGCAGAACCCTCCTCCGGCGCCGAGCCGCGTCGCGCAGGACCTCCAGACTTGGTCGCACGCGCTCGCACTCGACGGCCGAGCTCGCCTTCAGGAGCTGGGGGAGGATCACCTCCACCTGGCGGATCCTGAGGAGGAGACGTAGGGCCGTCGCGGCGCACGAGCGCCGCGACGGTGTGCTCGAGCGCCTCGACCCGCTCGACGAGTGACGGCTCGTCGTCCTCGCGGCGGACGGCGGCGCCGAGGTCGGGCACGGTGAACCAGGCGTAGGGCACCCCGCAGGCCTCGGCGATCATGCGCAGGTACTTCTCGTCGTTGTCCTCGGCCTTGCGGCGGGGCGTGGCGATGCTCTTCAGCGTGGAGGTGCTGATCTTGGTGGCCTTGGCCAGCTTCGGCCACGTGCTGACCTTGGGGTTGAGGGCCCTTGCTGCGGCGATGCGCCGCCGGATTTCGTCCTTGGGAACCACGGGTACCGAGCACCGTACGGGGACAGAATCGGACAGGACTTGACAGCAAAGACCACCCCGGTTAGTTTTGACCCATTCCGGCCAAAAATCATCCGAAACGGACAAATCCGAACGACGAGACCGCCCTCCAGCGCCGTCGACCGGGACGCAACACTGACCTCATCGCGACGTGGGATGTACGAGGTCGCCGAGCAATCTCCGAGCGCAATGGATGAGCGCGTCTCCGTGGAAACGCTGCACGCGATCGCGCATCCGCTCCGCCTCGGGTCCCTCGTGGCGCTCGAAGAGCGCCAGCGCACCACCGAAGAACTGGCGGCGGTCCTTCGCGTGCCGGCCGAGGAGCTCGCCGAGCATCTGGCTGAGCTCGCGGCGGCGGGGCTGATCGGCGGCGGTGACGGCGAGGGGCGGCTGCGTCCCCTGGCTCGTGGCTGGGCCGACGTGGCCGCGCGGCTGCGCCGCCTGCAGGGCGGGACGCGGTGATCAGCGGCGCCGCGTCAGCCGACGACGACGCGGTCGCGCCCGTCGGCCTTGGCCTGGTAGAGCGCCTGGTCGGCGGTGTCGATGAGCGTGCGCGGGGCGGTCGTGCCGTCGGAGGTCGCGACGCCCGCCGAGAACGTCACGCCGTCGGGCAGCATGCCGCGCAGGCGGTTGATGAGGATCGCGGCCCCCGGGCCGTCGCAGCCGGGCAGCAGCAGCGCGAACTCCTCGCCACCCCAGCGCGCCAGCACGTCGGTCGCCCGCAGCGTGGCCTGCCACGCCGCCGCGGCGGCGCGCAACAGCCGATCGCCGGCGAGGTGGCCGTGCTCGTCGTTGTAGCGCTTGAAGAAGTCGAGGTCGAGCATCGCCACCGAGACGGGCTTGTCGTGGCGCTCGGCGACCGCCAGCTCGTGGACCAGCAGCTCGTCCCAGGCGCGGCGGTTGGGCAGACCAGTCAGCTCGTCGGTCCGGGTCAGCTCGTCGAGGCGGCCGAGCAGGTCGGCGCGCTGCATGGCCAGCGCCGCCTCGCCGGCCAGCACGCCGATCAGCAGGATCTCGCCGTCGGCGATCTCGGTCCGCGCCTGCGGCCAGGAGATCGCCAACGCGCCACGGACGCCCTGGGC
The DNA here is from genome assembly GCA_963731005.1 of uncultured Conexibacteraceae bacterium. GTDB lineage: Bacteria > Actinomycetota > Thermoleophilia > Solirubrobacterales > Solirubrobacteraceae > Baekduia. The sequence continues at coordinate 1,799,221 of CAVSTZ010000002.1, forward strand.
GTCGGAGATCGGGTGAAAGAGCACCGACGCGGCGCCGAGCAGCTCGATGATCCGGCGGTCGCAGTGCGGGCTGGTGCGGGCGTCGGCGACGAACAGCGGTTGACCGGTCGCCATGACGACGCGGGCGCCGTGGTCGACCTGGTCGATGCCGACGCGGTAGGGCGCCGTCGCCTCGGGCCGCGTGGCCGTGGTGGCCAGGCCGCCGTCGAGGCCGATCTCCCAGAGGCTCACCGCATGCGCGCCATCAGACAGCGCGAGCGCCGTCCGGCAGATCGTGGGGCGCGCTTCGAGCGGGTCGCAGTGCCCGATCTCGCGGATGACGTCGGTGATCGTCGCGAGCTGCTCGGCGTGCTGACGCTGGCGATCCTCATGAGCGCGCAGCTCGGTGATGTCGCGGACGGTGTTCAAGAAGCAGCGGCTGCCGTCGCCGAGGTCGGTCGCGATCGCCGAGATCATCGCCGGGAAGCGCGTGCCGTCGGCCCGGGCCAGCTCGATGTCGAACGAGCCGCCGCCGGCGCCGACGACCTCGCGCAGCAGGGCGGCGTTGGTCTCATATGACTCGGCGGGCCAGAACGGAAACGGCGCGCGGGCGCCCAGCAGGTCGGTCTCCGCGAAGCCGGTGATCGCGCAGAGCGCGGGGTTGACCTGGACGATCTCGCCGTCGCGGGTCAGGGCGAAGCCCTCCGACATCGCCGTCAGGATCGCCCCGGAGCGGTCACGCTCGGCACGGACGTGCTCGACCAGCGCGATGACGGCGAAGCCCACAGCGGCGGAGGTGACGAGCATCAGCGTCCCGCCGCGCCAGCCGCTGGAGGGATACTGCGGCGGCCCGGTGATGACCATCGGGAGGAAGTAGACGGTCGCGACGCCCAGGAGCACGACCAGCAGCTCGGCGCGCCGGCGCTCCAGCGCCGCCCACATCACGGGTAGGAAGATCAGCGGTCCGAAGCCGGAGTTGGCGCCGACGCCGTTGCGCAACAACGCGATCGCCGCCAGCAAGGCCAGCATGCTCGCCAGCGTGGTGCTCCGGCGCTCGTGGCCGCCGGCGGCGGCGGCGAGCCCGAGCCCGGCGCCGGCCAGCAGGACGAGGGCGAGCGCGACCTCGCCCCACTGCACGCGCGCCTCGCCCGGCAGCAGCACGAGGACGACCACCATGCAGAGGGCGAAGGGCGGCAGGAGTCGGCGGGCGGAACGTGGCACGGGGAACAGGTGGTCTCTCTGGAGGTCTGCGTCCGGACCCTGACCGAACGGCTTATCCACCTGATCGGCCTGCGACGCCCGCTCTGGAGCACAAAGGCGCCAGGTTTGCCCACGAACCTCGGAATGGGGCATTGGTCCAGGATCGACGCACCGATCCTGCAGAAAGTCGTCCAGGGTTCCTGGGAAACCTCAAAGTGGCCGCCTGCGTTCCGATCAGAGCGGGGGACCATGCGTCCTACGCCGACATCCCCTGCCGTCTCGCCTGTCTCCGGTCCGGTCTCCTCTCGGCGGCCCTGGTTGGATCACTGGCTCGAGAGTTGCCGCGACCTCGCCGAGCTGAAGGCGTCGCACCCGATGGTCGATGCGGTCATCGACGAGATCGACGGTCGGATGATCCGTGTCGGGGATCAGTGGCTGGCCGACTTCGCCTCGTGCAACTACCTCGGCTTCGATCTGGATCGCGAGATCATCGAGGCGATCCCGGCCTACCTCGACGCGTGGGGCACGCACCCGAGCTGGTCGCGCCTGCTCGGCAGCCCTGTCCTCTACGAGCAGATCGAGGAACGCCTCACTGCGCTGATCGGCTCCGAGGACTCGTTGGTCCTGCCGACGATCACCCACATCCACCTGTCGGTGATCCCGTTGCTGGCCGCCTCGGGGACGATCTTCCTCGACGCCCGCGCCCACAAGACGATCTACGACGGCTGCCAGGCCGCCCGCGCCCGCGGCGCCGCCGTCCGGCGCTTCCGCTTCGAGGATCCCGACCACCTCGACGAGCTGCTCAGCGCCGAGCGCGACCCCACGCGCCTGGTCTGCATGGACGGCGTGAACTCGATGACCGGCAACCCGCCGGACCTGCCGGCGTTCGCCGCGGTCTGTCGCAAGCACGGCGCGCTGCTCTACGTCGACGACGCCCACGGCTTCGGCGTCATCGGCGAGCGCGGCGAGGGCATCACCAACCCCTATGGGTCGCGCGGCAACAGCATCGTCCGCCACTTCGACGAGTCCTACGACAACCTGATCCTCGTCGGCGGCTTCTCCAAGTCCTACAGCTCGCTGCTGGCGTTCATCGCCTGCCCGACCGCGGTCAAGGACCTGCTGAAGGTCGCGGCCCCGCCCTACCTCTACTCGGGCCCGTCGCCGGTCGCCTCGCTGGCCACCGTGCTCGCCGGCCTGGAGGTCAACGAGAAGCGCGGTGACGCGCTGCGCGACGAGCTGGAGCGGCTCACGCGCCGCACGCTCGACGGGCTGGAGCGCCTGGACATCTTCACGCCCAACCGCTCGGGCCTGCCGATCATCGAGATCCCGCTGCGCGATCACGGTCAGATCGACTCGGTCGGGCGCTTCCTCTTCGAGCGTGGCGTCTACGTGACGCTCGCCGCATACCCGCTGGTCCCCAAGGACGAGGTCGGCTTCCGTGTCCAGCTGACCGCCGCCAACACCGACGCCGAGGTCGACATGCTGCTCGTCGCGCTGGAGGAGCTCGCCGCGCGCGGGGTCCTGCGGCCCGCCGGCGAGCTGCCCGCCGGGCCGGTCAGGAGCGCCGCATGAGCATCGAGATGGTCCGTCGTCGTGCCTGGATGGCCTACCTGGCCGTCGGCGTCCTGGCGACCGTGCTGTACCTGACGGTGGCGCCGCTGAAGGGCAATACCTTCGTCATGTTCGGGCTGGGGCTCTCGCCGGTCATCGCGATCCCGTGCGCCATCCGCCTGCACCAGCCCGAGGCCAAGGCACCGTGGTACTGGTTCGCCGGCGGATTCCTGCTCTTCTGGCTGGGCGACCTGTACACCTACAGCTATCCCAAGCTGACCCACCACGAGACGCCGTTCCCGTCGCTGGGCGACGGCTCCTACGTCGCGGTGTACCCGGCGCTGATGGTCGGCCTGCTGCTCGTCGTGCGCCGGCGCGCGGAGCGCTCGACCGACCGTGGCGCCATCGACGCAGCGATCCTCACCATCGGCCTCGCGGTCCCGTCGTGGATCGCGCTGATCGCGCCCTACCTCCACGACCACTCGCTGGGCACGGCCGCCAAGCTCGTCTCGGTCGCCTACCCGCTCGGCGACGTCCTGCTGTTGGCCGCGGCCCTGCGCCTGGCGCTCGACGGCGGCAAGCGCGGCACCGCGTTCCACTTCATGTCCTCGGCGATCGTCCTGCTGCTCGCCACGGACTTCGTGTACGGGTTGATGACCCTGCACGGCACCTACGCCAACCAGCTCTGGCTCGACGCCGGCTGGGTCGGCTTCTACGTGCTGTGGGGCACCGCGGCGCTGCATCCGTCGATGACGGATCCTCGACCACGGACGCCCGGCGCGCTCGGCGCTGACGCCGGTGCGCCTCGCGCTGCTGGCCGTCGCGTCGCTGATCGCGCCGACGGTCGAGCTGACCCACGACCTCCAGCGTGGCGACACCGACATGGCGGTCGTCACCAGCGCGGCGATCATCCTCTTCGGCCTGGTCGTGGCCCGCATGGCCGGCCTGATGCGCAACCAGGAGCGCTCGATCGAGCGCGAGCGGGCGCTCAGCCGCGCGGGTGCCGCGCTCGTCGCGGCGGGGACGCGCGAGGAGCTCGACGCCGTCGCGATCACCGCCGCCCGTGAGCTGGCCGGCGGCGACGTCGAGGTGGAGCTGCGCGATGCCGCGATGTTCACCGCGATGGACCGTGTCGCCGCCACCGGCCACACGCGCATGGCCCTCGACCTCGATCCCCGCGAGGGCGACGCGTCGGTCCTGCTGCTCTCCGGCCCGACGGTCGCCGAGCGCGCCGTGCGGGAGGTGCTCGCCGCGCTGGGCACGCAGGTCGTGCTCGCCTTCGAGCGCGCCGCGCTGACCGAGGACCTCGCCCGCCGCCAGGGCGAGGCGCGCTTCGCCTCGCTGGTCAAGCACTCTTCCGATCTCATCACCGTGCTCGGGCCCGACGCGACGATCGCCTACCAGAGCCCCGCCATCGAGCGCGTGCTCGGCTGGACGCCCGAGGACGTCGTCGGCCGCCGCATCGACTCGCTCATGGAGCAGGGCGAGGGCAGCCGCCTGCTGCGCCTGATCGCCGACGGCGTCGACGCGCCGGTCGCGCTCGCAGACGCTGGAGTGCACGCTGGCCCACAAGGACGGGACCACGCGCCAGTTCGAGGTCTTGTTCACCAACCTGACCCGCGACGAGCACGTCGGCGGCATCGTCCTGAACTCGCGCGACGTCAGCGAGCGCAAGGCCTTCGAGCGCCAGCTCGCCCACCAGGCCTTCCACGACCCGGTCACCGGCCTGCCCAACCGCGCGCTGTTCGTCGAGCGCGTCCGCCACGCGATCGCCCGCAGCCGCCGTGAGGCGCGGGGCATCGGGATCATCTTCATCGACCTCGACGACTTCAAGATCATCAACGACTCGCTCGGCCACGCGGCGGGCGACGACGTGCTCTGCCAGATGGCCCAGCGCCTGGCGCTGTCGATCCGCGCCAGCGACACCGCCGCGCGCTTCGGCGGCGACGAGTTCGCGGTGTTGTTGGAGGACATCGAGGGCGTGCAGGAAGCGGCCGACGCCGCCGAGCGCATCATGGAGGCCGTCAGCGCGCCGCTGACCGCCGCCCACAAGGAGCTCGCGCTGCGCTGCAGCCTGGGCATCGCGATCGCGCCCGAGGACGGCGCGGCCGACGCCGACGAGCTGATCCGCGACGCCGACGCCGCGATGTACATCGCCAAGCGCGACGGCAAGGGCGGCTATCGCCTCTTCGAGCCCGAGATGCACGAGGGCGTGCTGCAGCGCCTGGAGCTGCGCACCGACCTGCAGCGCGCGCTGGCCACCGACCAGCTCGAGCTCTTCTACCAGCCGGTCATCCGGCTGGAGGACGGCACGATCAGCGGCGTCGAGGCGCTGCTGCGCTGGAACCACCCCGAGCGCGGCATGGTCGGCCCCGACCAGTTCATCCCGCTGGCCGAGGAGACCGGCCTGATCGTGCCGATCGGCCGCTGGGTCCTGCGCGAGGGCTGCCGCGAGGGCGCGCCGGCTGATGGAGAGCCTGCCGACCGACCGGCCCGTCTCGCTGGCCATCAACCTGTCGCTCAAGCAGCTCCAGCACTCCGACATCGTCGCCGACGTGCGCGACGCGCTGGAGGAGTCCGGCCTGCCGCCGGGCGCAGCTGACGCTGGAGATCACCGAGAGCGTCCTGATGGCCGACACCGACCTCGCCGTGCAGCGGCTGGCCGAGCTCAAGGCGTTGGGCATCAAGCTCGCCCTCGACGACTTCGGCACCGGCTACTCGTCGCTGAGCTACCTGTCGAAGTTCCCGGTCGACGTCCTGAAGATGGACCGCTCGTTCCTGCAGCGAGGGCGCCTCGCCGCAGGCCGCCGACCTGGCCAACGCGGTCGTCGCGCTGGGCTCGACGCTGTCGCTGGAGGTCGTCGCCGAGGGCATCGAGATGCCCGAGCAGTGGAAGACGCTGCGCGACCTCGGGCTGCGAGCTCGGCCAGGGCTTCTACTTCGCCCAGCCCGATGAACGCGGAGTCCGCGCGGGCGTTCCTCGCCGAGGGTCGCGCCGGGGAGCTGCTCACCGGCTTGCCCGTCGGCGACGATGCACCATAGCTACGAGAGCCTGGACGGATTCGGTCAGGGATCCTCCGCTGCGCGCAGCGGCGTCCTGACCCCGCTGCGCGACCGCGACTTCCGGCTGCTGTGGACGGGTGCGACCGCCTCGCTGCTGGGTGACGGCGCGTTCTTGGTGGCCTTGGCCTGGCAGGTGTACGCCATGTCGGGCGGGCCGACCGGGATGTCGCTGGTCGGCATCGCGATGACGGTGCCGACGATCACGTTCCTGCTGATCGGTGGCGTGGCCAGCGATCGCTTCGAGCGGCGCTGGCTGCTGGTCGGCGCCGACCTGCTGCGGGCGGTGGCGCTGGCGCGCTCCTGGCCGGGCTGACGATCGGCGGCCAGGTCGAGCTGTGGCATGTTGTCGTCCTTGCCGCGCTGTACGGGACCGGCGCCGCGTTCCACGCGCCGGCCTTCGACGCGCTGGTGCCCGAGATCCTCGACGGCGAGCGGCTCGACGCAGGCCAACGCGCTGGACCAGCTGATGCGACCGCTCGCGCTGCGGCTCGCCGGGCCGGCGCTGGGCGGCGTGCTCGTCGGCGTCGCGGGCGCCGGCGGCGTGTTCGTGCTGGACTGCGCGACGTTCCTGATGGCGGCCGGGACCGTGCTGCTGATGGCGCCGGCGCGCGCGGGATCGGCAGGTGGCGGAGGGCGACTCGATGCTCGCCGACCTGCGGCAAGGGGACCCATCGCGCCGCGACGTCGCAGGATCTTTTGTCGCCGATTTGCGCGAAGGGTGGCGCTTCGTCCGCGGCCACGCGTGGCTGTGGGCGACCTTCGCCAGCGCCGCGCTGGCCTACCTGCTCTTCATGGGCCCGGTCGAGGTGCTGCTGCCGTGGGTCGTCAAGGAGGGGATGAAGCGGCTCGGCGTTCGACCTCGGCCTCGTCTTCGCCGCCGGCGGGCTGGCCTCGATGCTGTGCGCGGTGCTGTTCGGCCGCTTCGGCCTGCCGCGTCGGGGCATCACCTTCATGTTGATCGCCTGGACGCTGGCGACGCTCGCGGTCGCCGGCTACGGCGCGGCGCTCGGCGGTCTGGCAGCTGATGATCGCCAGCGCGGTCTTCAACGGGCTGGAGACCGCCGGCACGATCGTCTGGGCGACGACCAAGCAGCGCCACGTGCCCAGCGCGCTGCTGGGGCGCGTCTCCTCGCTGGACTGGCTGATCTCGGTCGGCCTGCTCCCGCTCTCCTTCGCGCTGACCGGTCCGGTCAGCGCGGCGATCGGCGCCCGCGCGACGCTGGTCGGCGCCGGGCTGCTCGGCGCGATCGTGACCCTCGCCGCGCTCTACGTGCCGGGCATGCGCGTGCTCGACGAGCGCGCGGTGCGCGCCGACGAGCGCCGCCGCACCGTCGACGAGCGGCTGCGCGCGGGCGGCGGCGCGGCCGCAGCTTGAGGTGGCCGCGAGAAGCGTGTGCGGTGGTGCAAAGCAGGCTGGTGTGGCTTGTCCTCGCGGCGGCGCGGGTGGCGATTCGCGGCCGGAATCGTCGGTCCGCTTCGATCGGTGGCACCCTGACGTTGGATCTCAACGTCTACGTGCCATCGGTCTTCGTTCGTATCTGAATCGCCCGCCCCGGGCGCTGGCGGACGACGAGCCGGCGCTCCGAGACGTCGACTCCGCTCGCTCTCCTCGCTGCCAACAGACCACTCGGCGCACGACGGCCAACGTCTGAACGGAACACCAACCGCCCACGCGCGCCTCGACCGATGAGTTCAGGCGGTTGCCGTCGTCTCAAGGGCATGTTCAAGAACACGAAGGCCTTCAGCGGGTTCGCCGTGCCGGACGTCGAGGCGGCGCAGCGGTTCTACGGTGACGTGCTCGGGATCGAGACGTCGGTGGAGCACGGGCTGCTGACCTTGCACCTCGACGGCGGCGCGCGGCCCACGCTCGCCTACGTCAAGCCCGACCACGTCCCGGCGGGTTACACGATCCTCAACTTCCCGGTCGACGACATCGACGCGGCGGTCGACGCGCTCACCGAGCGCGGGGTCGAGATCCTGCGCTACGACGGGATGCCCCAGGACGAGCGCGGCGTCATGCGCGAGGGCGGCCCGTACATCGCGTGGTTCGCCGATCCGGCGGGCAACGTGCTGTCGGTGCTGCAAGAGCGCTAGGCGCCCGTCGCGGCACCCGCCTGTTGTGGCGCAGGCGCTCAGTGGCGAAGGGTGCGGGCCCGCGGTTCGGCGACACTGTCGCCATGACCGACGACCTCGCTCGCGCAGTCCGGGTGGCCCGCGGGCAGGAGCCGGCGGATCTCCTGGTCTGCGGCGCGCGGGTCGTCGACGTGCTGACCCAGCAGATCCGGCCGGCCGACGTGGCGATCGTCGGCGACCGGATCGTCGCGGTCGGCGGGGGCGGGAGCGTCCCTCGCGCGCGCGAGACGATCGCGGCGGCCGGGCGCTACGTCGCCCCCGGCTTCATCGACGCGCACGTCCACATCGAGAGCTCGATGGTCGCGCCGGGCCGCTTCGCCGACGCGGTCCTGCCGCACGGCACGACGACGGTCGTCAGCGATCCGCACGAGATCGCCAACGTGCTCGGCGTCGCCGGCGTGCGCTGGATGCTCGCCGCGAGCGAGGGCCTCGACCTGTCGGTGCTGATGATGGCCCCGGCCTGCGTGCCGGCCTCGCCGCTGGAGACGGCAGGCGCGCGGCTGGAGGCGAGCGACCTGGTGGCCTTGGCCGCGCATCCGCGCGTGCTGGGCCTGGCCGAGATGATGAACTACCCGGGCGTGCTCGCCGGCGACCCGGTCGAGCTGGCCAAGTTGATGGCCTTCGCCGGACGGCCGATCGACGGCCACGCGCCCGCGCGTGCTCGGCGCCGACCTGCAGGCCTACCTCGCCGCGGGCGTCGTCTCCGACCACGAGTGCCTGACCGCCGACGAGGCGCGCGAGAAGGTCGCCAACGGCATGATGGTGTTCTTGCGCGAGGCGACCAACGCGCGCAACCTGCTCGATGTCCTACCCGCAGTGACGCCCGACAACGCCCGTCGCTTCGCGTTCTGCACCGATGACCGCGTGCCGGGCGAGCTGCTCGACGACGGCTCGATCGACGCGCTGGTGCGGATGGCGATCGGCGCGGGGCTCGACCCGCTGCTCGCGCTCACGCTCGCCACCCTCAACCCCGCCGAGCACTACGGCCTGCGCGACCGCGGGGCGATCGCGCCCGGGCGCCGGGCCGACCTGGTGCTCTTCGAGGATCTCGCCGACGTTCGGCCGGCGCTGGTGATCGCGGGTGGACGCGTGGTGGCGCGCGACGGCGAGCGCGTCGGTGGCGGCCAGGCGGCGCCGAGCGGGCTGCCGCCCACCATGGACGTCGCCTGGCGCGACAGCCTCGCGCTGCGCCGCGACGGCGACCGCGTCCGCGCGATCGGGCTGATCGAGGACCAGTTGATCACGACCTCCGAGACCGTCGCGCTCGCGCCCGGCGGCGGCGACGTCGCCGGCCCCGAGCCGGGCGCCGACCTGCTGCGCCTCAGCGTCGTCGAGCGCCACCGCGCCACCGGCAACGTCGGCCAGGGCTTCGTCACGGGCTTCGGCCTGCGCGCGGGCGCGCTGGCCTCGAGCGTCGCCCACGACTCCCACAACATCGTGGTCGCCGCGGCCGACGACGGCGACGCGCTGATCGCCGCGCGCGCGGTCGCGGAGCTGGGCGGCGGGCTGGTCGTCGTGGCCGGCGGGGAGGTGCGGGCGACCGTCGCGCTGCCGCTGGCCGGGCTGCTGGCCGACCGTGCGCCGCGCGAGGTCGCCGACGACCTCGCGCACGCCGAGGCGATCGCCGCCGAGCTGGGCTGCCATCTGGGCGCGCCGTTCATGGCGCTGAGCTTCCTCGCGTTGCCGGTGATCCCGTCGCTGAAGCTGACCGACCACGGGCTGGTCGACGTCGACGCATTCGCGCTGACCGACGTGTTCGTCTAGGCCTTGACGATGGAGCTGCTGCGCGAGCGCCACCCCGAGGATCCCGTGCTCGACGCGGCGATCACGCACGCGCTGCTGCGCCAGGTCGGCACGGGCGCGCGGCCGCCGACGGCGCGGATCTACCGGCCCGGGGCGACGATGGCCTTCGGCCGCCTCGACGCGCTCGGCGACGGCTACGTGGCGGCGCGCGCGGCCGCCGTCGCGCACGGCTTCACCCCGCTGCTGCGCCTCGGCGGCGGTCACGCGGCCGGCTATGACGCGGGCTCGGTGCTCGTCGAGCTGATCGTCCCGGTGACGACGATCGCCGCGGGCATCGCCGAGCGCTTCGCGGCGGTGACCGCACTGCTCGTCGAGGCGCTGGGTGCGCTCGGCATCGCCGCGCGGGTCGGCGAGCTGGCGGGCGAGTACTGCGCCGGCGCGTGGTCGGTGCACGCCGCGGGGATCAAGCTCGCGGGGACCGCGCAGCGCTCGATCAAGGGCGCGTCGCTGGTGACCGCGATGGTGATCGTCGAAGGCGGCGCACCGTTGCGCGCCGCGCTGGTCGACGTCTACGCGGCGCTGGGGATCGACTGGCGCCCGGCGACGGCCGGCGGCGCCGCCGATGTCGTGCGCTCGCTCACGGCGGCCGACGTCGAGCGCACGCTGATCGCCACGTTGGCGGCCCACGAGCGGCTGACGGCAGGCAGGCTGGATGCCGCCACGCTCGCGCTGGCCGCCGAGCTGCGCACCGCGCACGACCGCTGAGGAGCAGCGCGGGCGTCAAGTTGGCGTCCGGGTGGCTCAGCCATTCGGCCAGGACCCCCTGATCAGGGGGTACAGACCGCTCAGGATCAGCCGACCAAAGTGCCGCATGGACGCCGCGCTCGCCAGCTCCGTCGCGGTCGCCCGCCAGCCGATCCTCGACCGGCGCCAACGGCTCAAGGGCTATGAGCTGCTGCACCGCGGGTCGGCGACCGACGGAGAGCAGGCGACCGCCCAGGTCCTGCTCGCCGCCTTCGGCGACATCGGCCTCAGCAGCCTCGTCGGCTCCATGCCCGCGTGGATCAACGTCTCGCGCCGGTTCCTGCTCGACGTCGACCCGCTGTCGCTGCCACCCGGCGAGGTCGTCCTCGAGCTGCTCGAAGACCAGCTCCTCGACGAGGAGCTGCTCGGCCGCCTGCGCCAATTCGTGGCCGCCGGCTTCCCGATCACGCTCGACGACTTCGTCTACGACCCCGCGGCCGACGAGCTGCTCGATCTCGCCTCGATCGTCAAGATCGACGTGCTGGCCGGCGGGATCGACCACGCCGCCGAGCAGGCGCGCCTGCTGCGTCCCTTCGGCGTCACGTTGCTGGCCGAGAAGGTCGAGGACCGGGCGATGTTCGAGGACTGCCTGGCCCTCGGCTACGAGCTGTTTCAGGGGTACTTCTTCTGCCGACCGGAGATCGTCACCGGGCGCGAGATCCCGTCCTCGGCCTCCTGCTCGCTGCACGACATCGCCGTCCTCACGCGCAGCGACGCGACGTTCGAGGAGATCGAGGCGATCGTCACCCGCGACCCCGGCCTGACGCTGCGCCTCCTGCGCCTGCTCAACTCGGCCGCCTACTCCCTGCGCCGGCGCATCACGTCGGTCCACGACGCGGTCACGATGCTCGGCCCGCGCACCGTCCGGCAGTGGGCGATGATGCTCGTGCTCAGCGGCATCAGCACGCACTGCGACGAGCTGGTGCCGACCGCGCTGAGCCGCGCGCGCACGCTCTCGCGTCTGGCGACCCTGCGCGACGGCGACGCCGACATCGCGTTCTCGGTCGGCCTGCTCTCGGTCGCCGACGCGATGCTGGACGTGTCGATGGCCGACGCGCTGGACGGCATCCCGCTGCACGAGGCGGTCATCGACGCGCTGCTGCACCGCGCCGGACCCGACGGCGCGGCGCTGACGGCGGTGCTCGCCTACGAGTGGGGGGCCGACCCCACGGGCACGCAGGACGCGCTCGGCGAGTGCTACGCCGAGGCGCTGTCGTGGTCACTGCAGACCGCGTCGTCGGCGCGCGCGGCCTGAGGTTGGACAGGATCGTCGCCGCCCGGTAGGACTGGGGCGGTGTCCTCCCTGCGCGACCCCAAGCGGCTCAGCCTGCTCGCCGCGATCATGGGGTCCTTCGTGGTGGGCCTCGACTCGACGGTCGTCAACGTCGCGCTGCCGTCGATCTCCGACGACCTCGGCGGCGGGCTGGCCGGCCAGCAGTGGATCTCCAACGCCTACCTGCTGACGCTCGGCTCGCTGATCCTCGTCGGCGGCTCGCTCGGCGACCTGCTCGGCGAGCGGCGCGTCTTCTCGATCGGCGTCGCGGGCTTCGGCGTGGTCGTCGCTGCTCTGCGCGCTGGCGCCGACGATCGAGGTGCTGATCGCCGGCCGCGCGCTGCAGGGCGTCTTCGGCGCGCTGCTGACGCCGAGCGCGCTGGCGGTGATCGTCGCGGCCTTCCCGCCGCGACGAGCGCGGCAGCGGCGATCGGCTCCTGGACGGCGTGGTCGGGGATCGCGACGGTGGTCGGCCCGCTCGTGCGGCGGCTAGCTCGATCGACACGACGTCGTGGCGCTGGATCTTCGCCATCAACGTGCCGTTCGTGCTCGTCACGCTGATGCTGATCGCGATCGCGGTGCCCGAGCGCGAGCGCGGCCGACGCGCACGCGCCGATCGACTGACGTCGGCGCGGCGCTCTGCGCGCTCGGGCTCGCCGGGCCGGTCTTCGCGCTGATCCGCCAGCCGACGCTGGGCTGGAGCGCGCCGGGCGTCGTGGCCCCGGCGCTCGGTCGGGCTCGCGCTGCTCGGCGACGTTCCTGTGGTGCGAGTCGCGCACGCGCGCATCCGATGCTGCCGCTCGAGCCTGTTCAAGCGCCGCAACTTCGCGGTCGGCAACGCGCAGACGTTCACGATGTACGGCGGCCTGGGGATCACGTTCTTCTTCCTGGTGCTGTTCCTGCAGCAGGTGGCGGGCTACGACGCGCTGCAGGCCGGGCTGGCGACGCTGCCCGCGACGATCGTGATGTTCATGCTCTCCAAGCGGGCGGGGCGGCTGGCCGACCGCTACGGGCCGCGCCTGTTCATGGGCTTGGGGCCGCTGGTCGCCGCGTCCGGGCTGGCGCTGATGATGCGCCTCGGCGCCGCCGCTCGACTACTTGACCGACGTGCTGCCGGCGTTGCTGTTGTTCTCGCTCGGGCTCTCGATGACGGTCGCGCCGCTGACCGCGACCGTGCTCGCCGACGCCGACGAGAGCAACGCGGGGATCGCCTCGGGCGTCAACAACGCGATCGCGCGCGTGGCGGGCCTGCTCGCGGTCGCCGCGCTGGGCGCCGTCGTGTCGGCCTCGTTCTCGTCGTCGATCGACGCGTCCCTGCACGGACGCCCGCTGAGCGCCGCGTCGACCAAGGCCGTCGCGGAGGCCAAGCGCCGCACGCTCGCGTCGGTCGATGTGTCGGCGCTGCCGGTGGCGGAGCGCGCGTCGGTCAGCGGTGCCGTCCGCGACGCCTCGGTCGACGCGTTTCGCCTCGGCATGGGCCTCTCCGCCGCGCTGGTCGCGCTCGGCGGCGTCCTCGGCCTCGTCGGCATCGTCAACCCCCGCCGCAAGGTGCGCGGCGAGGACTGCGCCGGCGGCCAGCTCGTCGCCGCGCCGCTGGACGCCGTGCGCCGGCCGGAGGCCGAGCGCGCTCCGGCAACCGCGTAGGAGCGGGGCCCTCGCGCCTAGCATGGGGTCGTGCTCGGACTTCCGGACGACATCCAGGCCTGTCTCTTCGACCTCGACGGGGTCCTGACCCAGACGGCGAAGGTCCATGCCGCCGCGTGGAAGACGATGTTCGACGAGTACTTGAAACAGCGAGATGGGGCGGGCTTCGTCGCGTTCGACGCGCACCACGACTACGACGAGTACGTCGACGGGCTGCCGCGTCCCGACGGGGTGCGCAGCTTCCTGCAGTCGCGCGGGATCGACGCGGACGAGGCGACGGTCAAGCAGCTCGGCGACCGCAAGAACGATCTCGTCCTGAAGATCATCGAGCGCGACGGCGTCGAGCCCTACGCGGGGTCGGTCCGCTACGTCCACGCGGCCCAGGACGCGGGGCGCAAGCTCGCCGTCGTCTCCTCCAGCGCCAACGCCAAGGAGGTGCTCAAGGCGGTGGGGATCCTCGACCTCTTCGACCGGATCGTCGACGGCCACGCGGTCGCCGAGGGCGGGCTGAAGGGCAAGCCCGCGCCCGACACCTTCCTCGCGGCGGCCACGGCGCTCGGCGTGGCGCCGGCGCACGCCGCGGTCTTCGAGGACGCGCTGGCCGGCGTGCAGGCGGGCCGTGCCGGCGGCTTCGGGGCCGTCGTCGGCGTCGACCGCGTCGGCCAGGCCGACGCGCTCGCCGAGCACGGCGCGAGCATCGTCGTGCAGGATCTGGCCGAGCTGCTGTCGTGATCGACCACCCCAACTACTCCGAGGATCCGTGGGCGCTGCGTGAGGAGGGCCTGGATCTGGACATGCTCGCGCAGTCCGAGTCGGTCTTCGCGCTCTCCAACGGGCACATCGGGATGCGCGGCAACCTCGACGAGGGCGAGCCCGCCGGCCTGCCCGGCACCTACCTCAATGGCCTGCACGAGGTGCGTGCGCTGCCGTACGCCGAGACCGCCTACGGCAACCCCGAGGCGGGCGAGACGGTCGTCAACGTCACCAACGGCAAGCTGCTGCGCCTGCACGTCGACGACGAGCTCTTCGACATCCGCTACGGCGAGCTGCTGCACCACGAGCGGGTGCTGGACTTCCGCGCCGGCGTGCTGCGGCGCCACGTCCACTGGCGCTCGCCGACCGGCGCCGAGGTGCGGATCACCTCGACGCGGCTGGTGTCGTTGACCCAGCGCGGCGCCGCGGCGATCCTCTACGAGGTCGAGGCGCTCGGCGACGGCGCCCGGTTGGTGGTCCAGAGCGAGTTGGTGGCCAACGAGGACGGGCAGGTCGACCCCAAGGCGAGCGACCCGCGCGCCGCGGCCGCGCTGCGCGCCCCGCTCAAGAGCGAGGAGGCCTACCACGACGACCTGCGCGTCTCGCTCGTGCACCGCCTGGACCGCAGCGGCATCCGCACCTGCGCGACGATGGACCACATCGTCGACGGGCCCGCGGGCACCGAGACGCGCGCCGAGGCCGGCGGCGACGAGGGTCGGGTGATCGTCGCGGCCGACGTCCCGGGCGGTGGCAAGCTGCGCGTCCTTAAGTTCCTTGCCTACTCGTGGTCGAGCTCGCGGGCGCTGCCGTCGCTGCGCGCCCAGGCGCGCGGCAGCCTCGCCGAGGCGCGCCACACCGGCTGGGAGGGGCTGCTGGCCGAGCAGCGCGAGTACCTCGACGCGTTCTGGGCCGACGCCGACGTCGAGGTCGACGGCGACCCCGAGCTCCAGCAGGCGGTGCGCTTCGCGCTCTTTCACGTCCTGCAGGCCGGCGCCCGCGCCGAGCGGCGCGCGATCCCCGCCAAAGGCCTCACCGGCTCGGGCTATGACGGCCACGCGTTCTGGGACACCGAGTCCTTCGTGTTGCCGGTGTTGACCTACACCATGCCCGACGCTGCGGGTGACGCGCTGCGCTGGCGGCTGGCGACGCTCGACCTCGCCCGCGAGCGCGCCGTCCAGCTCGGGCTGAAGGGCGCCGCGTTCCCGTGGCGCACGATCGCCGGCCGCGAGTGCTCGGGCTACTGGCCGGCCGGCACGGCCGCGATGCACATCGGCGCCGACATCGCCGGCGCCGTCCTGCGCCATCAGCACGCGACCGAGGACCCTGCGTTCGCCCGCGACGTCGGCCTGCCGCTGCTGGTCGAGACCGCGCGTCTGTGGGCCGCGCTGGGCCACCACGACCGCAAGGGCCGCTTCCGGCTGCCCGGCGTGACCGGCCCCGACGAGTACAGCGCGATCAGCGACGACAACACCTACACCAACCTGATGGCGCGTCGCAACCTGCTCGGCGCGGCCGACGCCGTCGACCGCCACCCCGAGGAGGCGCAGGCGCTCGACGTGCTCGCCGACGAGGTCGGCGTCTGGCGGACGGCGGCCGACGCCATGCACGTGCCCTACGACGGGATCCTCGACGTCCACATGCAGGCCGAGGGCTTCACGCACCACGCCCGCTGGGACTTCGACGACACCCCCGCCGAGAACTACCCGTTGTTGTTGCACTACCCCTACTTCGACCTCTACCGCAAGCAGGTCGTCAAGCAGGCCGACCTCGTGCATGGCGCTCTACAGCTGTGGCGATCGCTTCACCGATGCCGAGAAGGCGCGCGCGTTTGCCTACTACGAGCCGCTGACCGTCCGCGACTCCTCGCTGTCGGCGTGCGTGCAGGCGATCATGGCCGCCGAGACCGGACATCTGGACTTGGCCTATGACTACCTCGGCGAGGCCGCTCTGATGGACCTCCACGACCTCGAGCACAACACGCGCGACGGCCTGCACATCGCGTCGCTGGCCGGCAGCTGGCTCGCGCTGGTCGGCGGCTTCGGCGGCTTTCGCGACCACGACGGCGCGCTGTCCTTCGCGCCACGCCTGCCGCCGGGCCTGGGTCGGCTGGCGTTTCGGATCTGCGTCGCGACGGGGCGCGTGCACGTCGAGGTCGACGACGGCGGCGCGACCTACACGCTGCAGCGCGGGTCGGCGATCGAGATCTCGCACTTCGGCGAGACGCTCAAGCTGAGCGCCGGCGTCCCGGTTCGCCGCACCGGCCCGCCGGTTCCGCAGCGCGAGCGTCCGTCACAGCCATCTGGCCGTGAGCCGCGCCGCCGTCGCGTGCCGTCGGAGTAGGCTCGGCGCCATGGCCTGGGACTTCAGCACCGACCCCGACTACGCCGCCAAGCTGGACTGGGCGCGCACGTTCGTCCGCGAGGAGATCTGGCCGCTGGAGACGGTGGTCGGCGACCTGTCGCAGGAGGCGCTCGATCGCATCTACGTGCCGCTGCAGGAGGAGGTGCGCCGTCAAGGACTGTGGGCCGCGCATCTCGATCCCGAGCTCGGCGGCCAGGGCTATGGGCAGGTCAAGTTGGGGTTGTTGCACGAGGTGCTCGGCACGACGCCGTTCGCGCCCAACGCGTTCGGCTGCCAGGCGCCGGACTCCGGCAACAGCGAGGTGCTCGCGCTGGCCGGGAGCGTCGAGCAGAAGGAGCGCTACCTCGAGCCGCTGCTGGCCGGCGACCTGAAGTCGGCGTTCTCGATGACCGAGCCCGACACCGCCGGCAGCGACCCCACCACCTTGAAGACGCGCGCGGTCCGCGACGGCGACGACTACGTGATCAGCGGGCGCAAGTGGTTCTCCTCCAACGCGTCGATCGCCGACTTCCTGATCGTCATGGCCGTCACCGATCCCGACGCGCGGCCCCACCAGCGCGCGACGATGTTCCTCGTCGACGCCGACACGCCGGGCGTCGACATCCTGCGCGACGTGCCGACGATGGAGCACCCGTGGGAGGCGTTCGGCAAGCTCGGCGGCCACGCCGAGATCGTCTACGAGGACGTGCGGATCCCGGCCACGCAGCGGCTCGGCGCCGAGGGCGAGGGCTTCCTGATCGCCCAGCAGCGGCTCTACCCGGGGCGCATCCACCACTGCATGCGCTGGCTCGGCGTCGCCCAGCGGGCCTTCGACATGCTCTGCGAGCGCGCGACCTATCGGGTCAGCGGCGGCAAGACGCTCGGCGAGCACCAGACGGTGCAGAACTGGATCGCCGACTCCGCGGCGCAGATGCAGGCGGCCCGGTTGATGACCTTGCACGCCGCGTGGGTGATGGACACCCAGGGCGTGTCGGCGGCGCGCACGCCGATCAGCCTGATCAAGTTCTACGGCGCGGGCGTCCTGCACGACGTGATCGACCGCGCGCTGCAGGCCCACGGCTCGCTCGGCTACTCGACCGACCTGCCGCTGGAGGCGATGTACCGCTACGCGCGCGCGGCAAGAATCTATGACGGGCCCGACGAGGTCCACCGCCAGTCGGTGGCGCGCCAGATCCTGCGCGGCTACGCGCCGCCCGCCGACGAGCGGCCGACCGAGCACGTGCCGACGCGCCGGGCCGCGGCACGCGAGCGCTTCGCGGGCGTGCTCGACGCGGTCACCGCCAACGACTGACCGCCGCGGCCCGCGCGCGGACCGCCCCGGTTTCGTCACCGGCCGCGGAGGTACTTGCCTTGGTGGTGACCGATCCGCCACACGACCAGCAGCGTCGCGGCGAGCACGACCAGGCCGAGGCCGTCCAGGCGCTGGTCGGCGAGCAACTGCGAGCCGCGCGGACTGAGGTCTTTCGCGCCTACCTCCAGGCGCGCGAGCGGGCTCGTGAGCTCGTCGACGAGGAGCGTCACGAAGCCGGACGGCAGGGCCCGACCGCCTCTTGAGCGCGCGCCGATCCGTACCCTTGAGCGCGAAATGTCCTCCATGTCCGCACCGTCTGAGGCCGACGGCCTCGCCTTCGCCGGCCTGCGCCGCCAAGCGTCGCTGATCGCCGCCGGAGAGGTCTCATCAGTCGAGCTCGTCGACGCTGCGCTGCGGCGCATCGACGCGGCTCAGCCCGACCTCAACGCCTTTCGCACCGTCCGCGCCGAGGCGGCGCGCGCCGAAGCCGCCGCGGCCGACCGCGCCCGCGCCGATGGCGAGCGCGCTCCATTGCTGGGCGTGCCGATCGCGATCAAGGACGACATGGACCTCGCGGGGGAGACGACGGCGTTCGGCTGCCCCGGCGAGTTCCCCGGCAAGCAGGCCGACGGCGAGGTCGCCCGCCGCCTGCGCGCGGCCGGCGCGGTGATCGTCGGCAAGACGACGTCGCCCGAGTTCGGCCAGTGGCCGATCACCGAGGGCGAGGCCTTCGGCCAGACGCGCAACCCGTGGTCGCTGGACCACACGCCCGGCGGCTCGTCGGGCGGCTCGGCCGCCGCGGTGGCCGCCGGCCTGGTCGCCGCCGCGATGGGCTCTGACGGCGCCGGCTCGGTCCGCATCCCCGCGGCCTGGACGCATCTGGTCGGCATCAAGCCCCAGCGCGGGCGCATTTCGACCTGGCCCGACGCCGAGGCGTTCCAGGGCCTGACCTGCATACGGCCCGCTCGCGCGTACGGTCGACGACGCCGCGCTGCTGCTCGACGCGGTCGCGGGCGCCCATCCCGGCGACCGCCACACGCCGCGTCCGCCGGCCGAGCCGTTCGCCGAGACCGCCCGCCGCGCGGAGCCCGGGCGCCTGCGGATCGCGCTCTCCTTTCGGATCCCGTTCAGCGGCGCGCCCGCCCGGCTCGACGGTCGCGTCCGCGCCGCCACCCAGCGCCTGGCCACCGTCCTGGAAGGGCTCGGGCACCAGATCGTCGACGCCGACCCCTTCTACGGGCTGATGGGCGCGACGTTCATCCCGCGCTCGATGGTCGGCTTGCGTGATTGGTCACGCCGCGTGCCCGACGTCGAGCTGCTCGACCAGCGCACCCGCCACAACGTCGCGCTCGGGCGCTGGGTCGGCGGTCCGGTGCTGCGGTTCGCCCGCGCGCTGGAGCGTCCCCTGCACGCCCAGGTCGGTCGCATCTTCCGCCGTGCCGACGTGGTGCTGGCGCCGACGACCGCGCAGCCGCCGCTGCCGGTCGGCGCCATCGACGGCCTCGGCGGCTGGGCGACCGACAAGGTCATCGTTGGCGCCTGCCCGTACGCGTGGCCGTGGAACGTCCTCGGCTGGCCGGGCGTCAACGTTCCCGCGGGTCTCACCGCCAACGGCCTGCCGCTCGGCGCGCAGCTGCTCGGTCCGGGCGGCAGCGAGTCGCGGCTGCTGGCGCTCGCCGCGCAGCTGGAGGCGGTCGAGCGCTGGGACGAGCGGCGCCCGCCCTACGTCGGCTGAGAGACTCCGGCCATGGACCTCGGACTGGACGGCAGGGTCGCGCTCGTCACCGGCGGCTCGCGCGGCATCGGGCGTGGGATCGCGGCGGCGCTGGCCGCCGAGGGCGCGCGCGTCGCCATCACCTCGCGTGATCCGGACGCCGGTGGCGCGGCCGCCGGCGCGGTTCACGGCAAGGCCTACACCTTCGACAGCGACGACCTCGGCGCGGTCGACGGCCTCGTCGCCGCCGTCGCGCGCGACCTCGGCCCGATCGACATCTACGTCGCCAACACCGGCGGCCCGCCCGTCGGCGCCGACCCGCTGGGCTTCACCGACGAGCAGTGGGAGGCCGCGCACCGCAGCCTCGTCATCTCGCCGATGGCGATCCTGCGCCGCGTCCTGCCCGGGATGCGCGAGCGCGGCTGGGGCCGCGTGCTCGCCGTCTCCTCCAGCGCCGCGGTCGAGCCGATCCCGGGGCTGCAGCTCTCCAACGCCAACCGTCCCGGCCTGCTCGCCGCCTTCAAGGAGCTCGCGCGCGAGACCGCGGGCGACGGTGTGACCTTCAACGCCGTGCTTCCCGGTTGGATCGCGACCGACCGGATCGCCGGCAACGCGGGCGGGATCGAGGCCGCCCAGGAGGCCGCGCGCACCCAGGTCCCGGCCGGCCGGCTCGGCGACGTCGCCGAGATCGCCGCCGCGGCGACCTTCCTGGTCTCCGACGCCGCGTCGTATGTGACCGGTCAGTCGCTGCGCGTCGACGGCGGGCTCACCCGCTCCTGGTGAGGAACGGCGAGCCCACCCACGGCCTGATGAGCGCCGCCGACGTTCTCGCCGCGCTCACTTCAGGACGATCATCTCCGGGTGCGTGGCCAGCAGCGTCTGGGTGAAGACGTAGTTGAACGCCGCGACGCTCATCAGGCTGATCACGACCGCCTGGTTGACGGCCCGACCGACGCCCTCGGCGCCGCCGCTGGCGGTCATCCCCTTGTAGCAGCAGACGATCGCGACGATCGCGCCGAAGAGCGTGCACTTGATCAGCGAGCCCCAGACGTCGGTCGTCGTGCCGCTGGAGAGGAACGTCGCGAAGAACGGCCCGAGCGGCGCGTGGTGGGTGAGCGTCGCCACCATGCCGCCCGAGATGCCGGCGATGATCGCGAAGATGTCGAACAGCGCGGTGACGACCATCAGGGCGAGGAAGCGCGGGACGACGAGGTTCTTGACGGGGTCGACGCCGAGGACCTGCAGGGCGTCGAGCTCCTCGCGGATCTTGCGCGCGCCGAGGTCGGCGGTGATCGCGGTGCCGGCCACGCCGGCGACGATGATCGAGCAGATGAGCGGGGCGAACTCGCGGATCGACGCGAGGCTGTAGAAGCTGCCCAGCCGGTCGACCGCGCCGAAGAGCTCGAGGAAGCCGGCGCCCTGGATGCCCGGCACGGCGTAGTTGATGCAGACCGAGGTGATGAGCAACGGCAGCCAGCAGAGCTTCAACGCGAACATGAACTGCAGCGCGAACTCGCCGCCGTAGGGATAGGGCGGGCGGACGGCCGAGACCAGCGTCTTACCGGTCAGGATCATCATGTCGCCGATCTCGCCGAGCAAGCCCATGGCGCGCGACAGTACCAGTGTGCTGGCACTCTGGGCAACCTGCTGCCGGAAGGCCTACCCTGAGCGCCACCCGGAGGGCTACCCTGAGGCGGGCATGTCAGCGAGCTGGGCCACCGAGGCGGGAATCACGCTCGACCATGCGGCCGACGTGCCGCTGGGCGTCCAGCTGGACTGGGTCGTGCGGACCGCTGTGGCCGCCGGTCGACTGCAGGCCGGCGATCGGCTGCCCGGCCTGCGTGAGGTCGCCGAGCAGCTCGGCGTCAACCACAACACCGTCCGCGCGGCGGTCGCCAAGCTGGAGGCCGACGGCCTGCTGGAGACCCGCCACGGCTCGGGGACGTTCGTCGCCGCGAGCGCGGCGACGCAACTGCGCCAGGCCGCGTTGCTCGACGAGGTCGCCCAGCGTGCCCGCGACGCCGGCGTCGCCCCGCGCGAGCTGGCCGCCGCGCTCTACGTCGTCGAGCCGAGCGACCACGACGCGGTCGATCGGGCCGCCGTCGAGCGCCGCTCCCTGCGCCAGGATCTCGCGGCCCTGGATCGCCTGCTCTGCGAGCTCGAGCCGCAGTTGGACGTGGCGCTGCGGCGCGACCCGGCGCCCGCGCGCAGCGGCGGCCCGCGCCTGCTCGGCGCCGACGAGCTGCGCGGCCAGCGCGACACGCTCCTGCGTCGCCTCACCCAGGTCCAGCGCGCGCTCGACGCGCAGCGCGGCCTCGGCGCGTCGGCGCCGACGCCCGAGCCGGCCGTGGCGCCCGCGCGTGCCGCCGCTCCCCGTCGCGCGCCCCGCGCCCGGCGTCCGCCGCGGCCGGGCACGGCACCGGCCTAGCAGTCGGTATACCTCCGAGCCATGCGGATCGCCCTCGGTGAACGCGCGTCCGGCGTCTCGGCGCGCGACCAGGTCTACCTCGCCTTGCGCGAGGCGATCATCAGCGCCGAGCTGGAACCGGGGCGGCGCCTGTCGGAGAACGAGCTGGCCGAGCGGCTCGGCGTCAGCCGCACGCCCGTGCGCGAGGCGCTGGTGCGGCTGCGCGACGAGCGCCTGGTCGCGATCGTTCCCCAGCTCGGGACCTTCGTCACGCTGATCTCCAACGAGGGCGTCGAGGACGCCGCGTTCGTCCGCGAGGCGCTGGAGTGCGCCGCGATCCGGCTGGCGACCGAGATCGCGCGCCCCGAGGATCTCGCCGAGCTGCAGGCCAACCTCGCCGCCCAGGACCGCGCGCAGGAGGCCGGCGACGCCGACGCCTTCGACCGCCTCGACGACGCGCTGCACCGCCGGGTCTGCGAGCTGTCGGGCCGTGAGATCGCTTGGCATCTGAGCCGTCGCGCCAACGGCCATCTCGATCGCGTCCGCCGCCTGAGCCTGCCCGAGCCGGGCTATCTCGGCGAGATGGTCGCCGAGCACCGCCAGGTCGTGGCTGCGGTCGCCGACCGCGATCCCGATCACGCCGAGGCCACGTTGCGCCATCACCTGCGCATGGTCCTGTCGAGCCTGCCCCACATCCGGGAGGTCCACCCGGACTACTTCGAGGAGAGCGAATGAGCGCCGAGACCTCCGCGCCCGCCGCCGCCACCGGCGCCAAGGGCGCCGTGCAGACCGTCGAGCCGACCCGCGCGCAGCGCACCGTCGCCCGTCGGATGGCGGAGTCCAAGGCGACGATCCCCGACTTCCATGCGGCGGTGCAGGTCGACGTCACCGACCTGCTGGCCGTCCGCGCCGGCGTGACCGTCACGGCCGTCGTCGTCCATGCCGCCGGGATCGCGCTGCGCGAGCACGGCTCGGTCAACGGCGCCTACGCCGACGGCAAGTACCAGCACTACGAGCGCGCCAACGTGGGCGTCGTGGTCGGTGGGGGCGAGGCGCTGGTGATCCCGACGATCTTCGACGCCGACGCCAAGTCGGCGGCCACGATCGCCGAGCAGCTCGCGGCGCTCGTCGCCGAGGTCCGCGACGCCACGATCACCGCGGCCGCGCTGTCGGGCGCGACGTTCACGATCTCCAACCTCGGCATGCACGGCGTGGACGCCTTCACGGCGATCATCCAGCCGGGCCAGGCCGCGACGCTCGCGGTCGGCGCCGCGACCGAGCGCGTCGCGCTGCGCGACGGCGCGGCGGTCGCGCGGCAGGTCCTGACGCTCACGCTCAGCGCCGACCACCGCATCGTCTCGGGCACCGACGCGGCGTCCTTCCTCGGGCGCGTGCGGGCGCTGCTCGAGGATCCCGCGGCGCTGCTGGCCTAACCGCTCAGCGCCGTCGAGGCCGCGCTGCCGCGCGCGCCGTCCTTGACCGCGTACATCCGCTCGTCGGCCAGGCGCATCGCGGCGCGTGCGCTCGGCGCCTCGGTCGGCCACAGCGCGAGCCCGGCGCTGCCGCCGACGGGGTCGGGGCCGTGGTCGACGAGCGCGTCGCGGACGCGACCGGCGACGTCGCGGCCCGGATGCGAGATCACGCAGAACTCGTCACCGCCGAGGCGGTAGGCGTTGCCATCGCCGGCCATGGCGGTACGCAGGCGCCGCGCGACGTCGACGAGCAATCGGTCTCCCGCCTCGTGGCCGAGGCGATCGTTGAGGCCCTTGAAGTCGTCGAGGTCGCAGATCAGCACCTGCACCGGCGTGCTCGTCGAGACCTGGGACGCCAGCGCCGCGAGATCCTCGGCCAGGCGCCGGCGGTTGGCCAACCCGGTGAGCGGGTCGCCGTCGGCGAGCCGCTGCAGCTCGGTCGCCTGGCGCCGGCCGGCGGCATGCAGGAGCCGCTGCGCGCGCAACAGGACGAAGACGACGAGCCCGAGCGCGAGCAGGATCACGAGCGCGCTGCCGGCCATGCCCTCGCGGGCGATCAGCGTCGCGCGGGCATGCTCGGTGCGGGCGATCGCGTCGGCGTTGCCGGCCAACGCGTCGGTCATTGCCGTGATCTTCGGCGAGAACGCCGCCGAGCCGCTGCCGGAGGCGACCAGCCCGCGGATCTCCTGCAATTGCGTCCGTAGTCGCTGCGTGCGCGCGTCGTTGCCGAGGACCGCGTCGAGCTGCTCGATGCGCTGCGCGGCGGTGGTCGCGGTGGCGGCGATGACCGGGCGCAGGGCCTGCGCGAGGTCGCGCTGGGGGATCGTCTGGGCGAAGACCGTGAGCTCGCTGACCGAGTCGCGCAGCCCGGTGGCAAAGAGCGTCGCCTGCGTCTCGGCGCGGCGGGCGGTCTGCTCGCGCTCGTGCAGCGCGCTGAGCAGCGCGATCGCGGTGACGCCGACGATCGTCGCCAGCAGCAGCCAGCGCAGGCGGCTCGGGGGCGCCGTGAGATCGGTCGGAGTGGGGAGCAGGCGTCGGTGGGGCATCGGGTGGTGCAGCGATGGTCGGTCGTGGCGGGCCGTTGCATGAGCGCGTGACCGTGGTCGATGGAGCGCGAGACGTAGCCTTCGCCGGCGTGGACCGCCCCGACCGGACGCCGATCCTGGCCGCCAACGCGGCCAACAACGCGCGCGGCGACGGCGCGCGGCGGCGGCGCTGGAGGCCGGCGCGGGCGGCGGCGTGGGCGCTGCTGGACGGCGAGGTCGCGCGGGGCGCGCGGGTCGCGGTCGCCGGGCGCGGGCAACGGCGACGACCTGCCGCTGCGGCGACTCGCGCGCCGGGCCGGCCGGCTGGACCTGATCGACCTCGACGCGCGGGCGCTGGCGGGTGCGCGCCGGCCGCGCGATCACGCGCCCGCGCGCTGGTCGAGGATCGTGACGGGCGGCGCCGCCGACGCGGTCGCTCGGCGGGCGCGCGCCGAGGCCGTCGTGGTGCCGACCACGCCGATCGGCGACGGCCCCTACGACGTCGTCGTCTGCGACCTCGTCCTCACGCAGCTGCTCTATCCGGCGCTCAAGCGCCGCGGGCACGCTGACCGGTGCGGAGATCGACGAGGTGCTGCTGCGCGACGGCCAGCGGCTGACCGACGGCGTCGTCGCCCGGCTGCACGCCGCGGCGCCGGGCGGGACGGTCGTGATCCTCCATGACCTGCTCGGCTGGTGGAACGGCCATCGGCAGCCGTTCACGCTCGACGAGCTGCTCGCCGCGCCCGACGCCGCCGACCGCACTCAGCGCTCGCCCGTCGCGGCTCGCTGCCCTACGGCTGCGACCCCTGGCTGGCCCCCGAGCGGCGCGCGGTCGCCCACGTCACTGGCGCTGGCCGTTCGCGGCCGGCGCCGACTACGCCGTCTTCGGGCTGGTCACGCGCCGTAGCGGGCGCGACTCGCCCTCGTCTTCGGGTTGCGATCACGCACGCTCGCGGCCTGCCGATATCTCCGGGCGACGGTGGCGGCGATCAGCTCGTCGATCGCCTCGACCTCGGCACCGGGTGGCGCGTCGGCGGGACGCCGGGGGTGAGCGTGTCCTGCTCTGGTCGCCGGGCACCCGTCCTGCCGCGCTCAGACGACGAGGCCGTGGCGGACGGTGTTCTCGTGACCGCGCGCGCCTCGACGAACTGCAGCAGGTAGTCGGGCCCGCCGGCCTTCGGGCCGGTGCCGGACAGCCGCCCGCCGCCGAACGGCTGGCGGCCGACCATCGCGCCGGTGATCTCGCGGTTGACGTAGAGGTTGCCGACCGGCGTGCGCTCGGTGACGTACTCGATCGTGCGCGGCGAGCGCGAGAACAGGCCGCCGGTGAGCGCGAAGCGCGACGCGTCGACCGCTCGCAGGCGTGCCTCGATGCTCTGCGACGGTCTCCAGCGACAGCACCGGGCCGAAGATCTCCTCCTGGATCGACCGGGTGCTCGTCGGGCAGGCCGGCGAAGATCGTCGGCGCGACGTAGAAGCCGTCGCCGCGGGCAGATCGTCGGCCGCGCGAGCGGCGTGGCCGCCGCGGCGCCGTGGCCCGCGTAGCGGCGCATGCGCTGCTGCGCGGCGATGTCGATGACCGGCGGGACGTCGGTGCGCGAAGTCCTCGGCCGGGCCGACCTGCAGCGTGCGCGATCGCGCCGGCCAGGCGCTCGGCGAGCTCGTCGGCGACGCGGCGTGCACGAGCGACGCGCGAGGCGGCCGAGCACTTCTGGCCGGCGAAGGCGAAGGCGACTGAGAGCAGCGCCGGGACGACGTCGTCGAGGTCGGCGTCGGAGTCGACGATGACCACGTTCTTGCCGCCCATCTCGGCGACGACCTTCTTGATGTGGCACTGGCCGTCGGGCGACCTTGGCCGCGCGCTCGAGGATCGCAGAGCCCGGCGGCGCACGAGCCGGTGAAGACGATCGTGTGGATGCGCGGGTCGGCGACCAGCGCCTTGCCCGGGCTCGTCGCCGCCGGGCAGCAGGCGCGAGCGCGTCGAGCGGGACGCCGCGCGGCGTGCAGCGCGTCGACGACGGCCTTGGCGCACGCCGGCGCCTGCTCGGCGGGCTTGAGGACGACGGCGTTGCCGGTCGCCAGCGCGGCGCTAGATCATGCCGGCGGCGATCGCCAGCGGGAAGTTCCACGGCGCGATCACGCCGGTGACGCCGCGCGGCGACGTAGCGCATCGCGTTGCGCTCGCCGGGCAGCTGGATCAGCGGCAGCGGCCGCGGTCCAGCGCCGCGCGCGCCGGCGCGTAGTACTCGAGGAAGTCGATGGCCTCGCAGACGTCGCCGTCGGCCTCCGGCCACGGCTTGCCGCACTCGCGCACGGCGAGCGCGGCGAGCTCCAGGCGGCGGTCGCGCAGGATGCCGGCGGCGCGCGCAGCGATCGGCGGCGCGCTCGGCGGCGACTGCGCGACGACCACACCCGCTGGCCCTCGACCGCGCGTGCCATCGCGTCGTCGACGTGCTGCGGCGGTCGCGGCGTGGGCGTGCGCGACGACGCGGCTCGGGGTGCCCGGGTCGACCGAGGCGAACGCGCGCCGCGCACCAGCTCGGTCGCCGATCAGCATCGGGACCTCGAGCGGCAGCTCGGCGTCGAGCGCCGCGAGCGCGGCGAGCGGCCTCGGCGCGGACGTCGGCGCGGCGCAGCTCGAGCAGCGGCTCGTTGGCGAAGTCCGCGGTCGTGGCGCTCATGGCTCCTCCAGGAGGGTGGTGAGGTCGACGCCCTCGGCCTGGGCGGCGAGGAAGGAGTCGTTGGCGGTGTTCTCGAGCAGGCGGCGGACGAGGTAGGCCATGCCGGCGACGAGGTCGCCGACCGGGCAGTAGGCGCGTACGCGGCGGCCGGTGGCGGCGCATCGCGGCCTGCGTGTCGTCGCCGAGGCCGCGCAGGATCTGGAACTCGATGTCGGCGCCGCGCGGCGTCGGCGTAGGCGGCGGCGTGGGCGATCGAGCGCAGGTTGTGGGACGCGATCGCGACGCGGACGGTCGGCTGCGCATCGATCAGGCGCCGCGTCAGCTCCTCGAAGTTGCGGTCGCACGCGCGGCGGTCGGTGAAGACCGGCGGCGCCCAGCCGTGCTGGGCGGCCTCGACGATCTCGTGGTCCCAGTAGGCGCCCTTGACCAGGCGGATCGTGAACGGGTGCGTGCGCGGGTGTGCGCGGCGCCCAGTCGAGGAGCTCGTCGAGGTGCGCGGGCGATTCGACCAGGTAGGCCTGCAGGACGATGCCGGCCGACGGGCCGTCGGCGAACTCCGGCTCGCACAGCAGGTCGAGCGTCAGCTCGGTGATCGCCTCGCGCGTGTCGAAGGACTCCATGTCGACGTGCAGGTGCGCGCCGAGTGTCGCGGGCGACGCGCAGCAGGTGCCGCAGGCGCGGCCGCGCGCCCTCGATCCCGCGCTCGGGCGCGTCGGCGCGCAGCAGCGGGGTGAGCGCGGAGACCTTCACCGAGAGGTTGACGCGTGGCACGGGCCCGCCGTCGTGCTCAGCAGCGGGCGCCGCGGCCAGTCCTGCGAGCCGCGTGCAGGACGCGCAGCGTCTCCTCGCAGCGGTGCGGCGTAGCGGTCGGCCTCGGCCTCGGTGACCGTCGCCTCGCCGAGCAGGTCGACGGTGGTGTCGACGCCGTCGCTTCCACATCCGCTCGATCGCCGGCAGCGCGTCGGCCGCGTCGGCGCCGACGATGAAGCGCTGCGCCATCTGCTTGACGCCCGCGGCGGCGCGTCGCGGCGACCGGGCGCGCGGCGAGCGGCGCCGCCGGCGAGCGTGGCGCCGCGCCGGCGCCAGCGGCGAGTCCTCGGCCTCGGCGAGCAGCTCGTGCAGGTGGCGGGCGAGATCGTCCGCGGCGTCGCGCACGCCGGGCGCACGTCGACGAAGCGGAAGAGCGCGGCGCGCAGCTCGGGGTCGTCGACCATCGCGCCCATGATCCGGCGTTCGAGGGCGGCCCGCGGGGTGTGGCGCGCGGCGGGCATCGCCGCGACCAGCTCACGACCGATCGTGGTGATCGCCGGCTCGAGGCCGCGCGTCGCTTCGGCGTCCATCAGCATGGTTGCGATGTTCCCCGCGCGCGCGGCTTCCAGCAGCGTGCGCCCGTCTCGATTGCGCACGGATCCCTGCGACAGCTGTCGCAGGCGTATCGTCGGCAGCGATGGCCGTCGAGCTGCAGGATCTCGTGGACGACCTCGCCGCCACCCTCGGCCGCCCGGTCGCGCTCGAGGATCGGCGCTGGCGGCTGCTGGCCTTCAGCGCCCACACCGAGCTGGAGGATCGCGTCCGCCAGGCCTCGATCCTCGCCCGCGCGGCGCCGCCCGACGTCGTCGCGTTCCTCGACACGCTCGGCCTCGAACGCGCCGGCGACATCGTCGACACCCCGGCCAACCCGGCGATCGGGATGGGCCCGCGCACCTGCGCGCCCGTGCGCCACGACGGCGTGCTGCTCGGCTTCCTCTGGGTCATCCCGGGGCCGGTCGCGCTCGACGCGCAGCAGCGCGCGACGCTGGTCGCCACGGCGCGCGAGGCCGCCACGACGCTGTGGGTCCATCGTGCGGGCGGCGGTGAGGCGCACGCCCGGATCGCGGCGCTGCTCGCCGAGCTGCTCGACGATCCCGACGCGGCGATCCGCGCCCGCGCCGCCGGCGAGCTGGCCACGCGCCAGGGCTGGGCGCGCAACGCGGCCTATGCGGTCGCGCTGACCGAGAGCGCCGACGCGGCCGAGATCGCCGAGCGTGCGCGCCGGCGTTGGCAGGCCGATGACCTCGTCTGGCGCGTGCGCGGCGAGGTCGCGACGGTCATCGGCCATCTCGGCGGCGGCCACGGTGCGGCGGCCCTGGCCCGCGCGCTCGTCGACGCCGGCGGCGCCCAGGCCGCGGCCTCGTCGCCGTTCGTCGATCTGGCCGCCGCGCGCGAGGCGCTCGGCGGCGCGGGCGCCGCGCTGATCGCCGTCCAGCACCTCGCGGCGCTGGGACCCGCGGCGGCCCACGACGACCTCGGCGCGTGGCCGGCGGTCGCGCGGCTGTGGGACGCCTCCGGCCGGCCCGGCATCCCGTCGCCGCTGCCGTCGTTGCTCGGCGCCCGCGCCGGGGTCGAGCTGGTGCAGGCGCTGGAGGCCACGCTCGACGCGGCCGGCGACGTCGCCGCGGCGGCGCGCGAGCTCCACGTGCACCGAGCGACGCTCTACCGCCGCCTGCGGCGCGTCGAGGAGCTGTCGGGGCTGGCGCTGGATCGCGGCGACGACCGCCTCCACGCCCAGTTGGCAGTGCGTATGTGGCGACTCGCGGGCTCGCCCGGCCTAGGATGAACGGATGCCCGCCCTTCAACGCGCCCGGCGATCGACGGCGTTCGAGACCGTCTTCCTGCTCGTCGTGGCGATCGGGCTGGCGATCACGCTGCAGGCCTTCGCGGTCAAGCCCTACCGGATCCCGAGCGGGTCGATGGAGCCGACGCTGCACATCGGCGACCGCGTGCTCGTCAACCGCTTCTCGCACCGCGTCCTGGGCCACGACCCCAAGATCGGCGACATCATGGTCTTCCATCCGCCCCGTGGCGCCGACGCGAGCCAGCCGATCTGCGGCCGCAGCGGCCAGGGCGGCGGCACGCAGACGCCCTGCGGCCAGCCGACCGCCGAGAAGTCCTCGCAGACCTTCATCAAGCGGGTCGTTGCGGTCGGCGGCGATCGCATCGCGGTCAAGAACGGGCACGTGATCCGCAACGGCCGTCAGGTCGACGAGCCGTTCATCGCGCCGTGTGACCCCGCCTCGGGCACGTGTGACTTCCCGCAGGAGATCACGGTTCCCAAGGGCCACGTCTTCCTCATGGGGGACAACCGCGGCAACTCCGACGACAGCCGCTACTGGGGCCCGGTGCCGATCAGCTGGATGATCGGTGGCGCGTTTGCGACCTACTGGCCGCCGTCGCGCATCGGCGGCGCCGGGTAGTCCACGCTCAGGACCGCGGGACGGTCACGGCGCCCTTGGTCAGCAGCCGCCCGTAGCGGTGCGCCGCGCGCGGGCCGTAGCCGGGCCAGACGTACCAGCGGTAGCGCCCGGCGGTCAGCTTGTAGGTGTGGCCGCGATAGCGCCAGGACGGCTTGAGCGTGTAATGGGTGACGGTCGGCCAGGCGCTGAGGATCTTGTGGCCGTTGTGGAAGAGCTGCACGTTGTAGTACTTGACCTTGGGTCGCGCGCGCCAGGTCAGCGTCGGGAGCTTGGCCTTCGGCTTCGGCTTCGCCGCCGGCCGCTGCGCCGGCGGCGCGGTCGCCTGGTTGGCGGTCGGCGCGCCGGTCGCGATCACGGTGGGGGCGGGAGCCGGCGTGGTCGTGTCGTAGGTGAAGACGAACGGCAGCGGCGGGCTGACGTTGCCGGCGCGGTCGCGGCACGTGCCGGTCGGTGCGACGGCCGGGCCGTCGGGCCCGGCATAGGTCAGCGACGTGCACGCGGCGATGCCCGAGGTGGCGTCGGTCGCCGACCAGCTGATCGGCAGCGGCGCGGTGTAGCTCAGGCCGGCGTCGGGCGGGCGCGCGGGCGTCGCGACGACGGCGGTCGGCGGGGTCTGGTCGATGTGCACCGTCACGGTGCGCGTGACCGAGCTCGTGTCGTCGGAGGCAGTGCAGGTGACGGGAGTCCCGGCCGTGTCGGCGGTCAGGGTCTGGGTGCCGCAGGCGCTCACCGTCGCGCCTGACGGGGCCCACCTCACGGTCACCTCGCTCGTGAACCAGCCGTTGTCGCCCGCGGTGCCGGTGAGCGTCGGCGCGGGGATTTCGACGGCGCCGGCCGCGACCGCCGGCGCGAGAACGGTCGCGCCCAGCGCCATCACCGGCGCCATGATGATGAGGATTGCTGCACGTTGACGACGAAATCGCACCGTTGGTCAGTCCTTCGATCGCTGGTCGTCGAGACGCTACGCCCGGTGGCCCGAGCCCGTCAACGCCTGCAGCGCGATGGTCCCTGCCGGGTCGGTGAGGTCGGGCCCCTCGCTGGGCACACCTCCAGGATGCCTCCCGCCCCCGTCGCCCGTGCCGACGCGCTGCTCGGCGCCGCCATCGAGGCGACCGTCAAGCGCCATCATCGCCGCCGTCTGCGACGGCTCGGCCACGGGGGCGTCCTGGATCCGCCGCCGGCGCCGACGCTCTTTGCCACCGACGATCCGCCGCCGCGGCCGGGGTGCAGGCTGGAGGTCTTGGTCGACGGCGCGACCGCGCTGCCGGCGATGGCCGCCGCCCTGCGCGCCGCGCGCTCGCACGTGCACATCACCGGCTGGCACCTCGCGTCGCACTTCGAGCTGGTCCGCGGCGAGCGACCCGATCGCGATCGGGCCGCTGCTGGCCGAGCTGGCCGAGCGGATCGACGTCCGCGTGATGGTGTGGGCCGGCTCGCCGGTCCCGCTCTTTCACCCCACGCGCAAGGAGGTCGAGGCCGAGGTGCGCAAGCTGACGCGCGACACCAACATCCAGGCCTTCCGCGATCCGCGCGAGCACCCGGTCCACTGCCACCACGAGAAGACGATCGTCATCGACGACGAGGTCGCGTTCGTCGACGGCATCGACATGACCGACCAGGCCGGCGATCGCTTCGACAGCTCCGAGCACCCCGCGCGCCGCAAGCTCGGCTGGCACGACGTCGGGACGCGCCTGCGAGGGCCCGGCCGTCGCCGACGTCGCCGACCACTTCACCATGCGCTGGCGCGAGGTCAGCGGCGAGACGCTGGCGCCGCCGATCGTTCAGCCGCCCGTCACCGACGGGCACACGAGCACCGTCCAGGTCGTGCGCACCGTCTCGGAGGACATGTACGACGCGGTCCCCAAGGGCGACTTCCGCATCCTCGAGTCCTACGTCCGCGCGCTCCGCTCGGCACAGCGACTACATCTACCTCGAGAACCAGTTCCTCTGGTCGCCGGAGATCGTCGACGAGCTGGTCGCCAAGCTGCGGGATCCGCCGACGCCACGACTTCCGGCTCGTCGTCCTGCTGCCCGCCCGCGCCAACAACGGCCAGGACGACACGCGCGGCCAGCTCGCGGTGCTCGCCGACGCCGACGACACGGGCAACTCCCACTTCCTGGCCACGACGATCCGCTCGCGCACGCGGCGGCCGCGACGACCCGCTCTACGTCCACGCCAAGGTCGGCATCGTCGACGACCGCTGGCTGACGATCGGCTCGGCCAACCTCAACGCCCACTCCTTGCTCAACGACACCGAGATGAACGTCGTCACCGACGACGCCGTCCTCGCGCGGGCCACGCGCGAGCGCCTGTGGGCCGAGCACCTCGAAGCTCGAGCCGGAGGCGATCGCCGGCGTCGCGCCCGCCCGGTGGTCGACGAGCGCTGGCGCCCGATCGCGATGGAGCAGCTGCGCCGCCGCGAGCGCCGGCGAGCCGCCGACGCACCGCCTGATCGCCCTGCCGGGCGTCTCCAAGCGCGCCGCGCCGGCTGCTCGGCCCGCTGCAGGGGATGGTCGATGACGGCTAACGCGGCGAGCGCGCAGAGGCCAGGAACGTGTCGAAGAGCGCGAAGGCGCGGACGCGGGCGCCGGCCGCGTGGGCCTCGCCGTCGGCGCGCACCGTCTCCCCATCGGTCGCGGCGCGCGCCATCGACTCCGGGTAGTCCCGCGCCCAACCCAGGGCGATCGCGGGCGTCACCTCGGGATGGAACTGCACGCCGACGTGCGGGCCATGGCGGAATGCCTGCACGCAGACCGCCGACCGCGCCAGCAGCTCGGCGCCGGGTGGGAGCGTGAACGCGTCGCGGTGCCACTGCAGCCAACGGCCTGCCGGGACGACGTCTGCCGCGAGCGTCTCGACCGCCAGCCAACCGACCTCGGGGCGCGACGCCGGCCCGACCGTCGCGCCCAGCGTGCGCGCGAGGTGCTGGGCGCCGAAGCAGATGCCGAGGATCGGGACGCCGCCGGCCAGCGCGCGATCCAGCAGCGCGCGCTCGGCCGCCAGCCACGGCACCGTGTCGTCATAGGCCGAGGCCTCCGAGCCCAGCGCCACCACGAACGGACGTCCGTCGGGGTCGGGGAGCGGGCCCTCGGTCCCGACGATCTCCAGCGCGACCCCACGCTGCGCCGCCCAGTCGCCGAGCAGCCCCGCCGGCGCGTCCGCCTCATGCTCCAGGACGAGGGCGGCGGACGGGCGCGGCGGCATCTACGCCGCGGCGGGCATCTTCGCGCCGCCGGGCCCGGGCACGGCCTCGACGTCGCGCACCTCGATCGCCTTGCCGCAGGTGCGGCAGACGCGTCGCTCGTCCATCTCGCCGCCGCAGTCGCGGTGCAGCAGCAGCATCGGGACGCCGTCCTCGCCCGCGAGGTGCTTGTCGCCGAACTGCAGCAGCGCGACGATCGACGGCCACAGGTCGCGGCCCATCTCGGTCAGGCGGTACTCGTGGCGCAGCGGACGCTCCTGGTAGGGCACCCGCTCCAGCATCCCGGCGGCGACGAGGCGCTCCAGCCGGTCCTGCAGGACGTTGCGCGCGACACCGAGGCGGTCGGCGAAGTCGCCGAAGCGCCGGACGCCCAGAAACGCGTCGCGGATGATCAAGAGCGTCCATCGCTCACCCACCAGTTCGAGCGTTCGAGCGACGGAGCAGCGCTGCGACTCATAGGTCCGACCGAGCATTGCTGTCATGCTAGCGCCACTGGATTGCTTGAAGCTACCCACGTCGCAGGTCGCGCGGCGACTCGACCGTGCGTACACCAGCGACCCGTCCGATTTCGACGCAGATCCATACCCCTCGTCCGCAATTGGGTAGAGGATCTCCACCCTGTCTCACTTGGTCACCGACACTGCCGCCTACCGGCCGCCCACCGGATGCTTCGACGAGGTCTTCGACGCCGACGGCGCGCCGCGCGCCGCACGCGGCCGCGCTGGCCGCCGCGCTCGCGCGCGCTCGGCCCCGAGCGGCTGGTCGCCGCCGGCCACCGCCGCGACGCGATCTTCATGCAGCAGGGCATCACCTTCGACGCCGACCGGCGAGGACGGCGCCGGTCGCGCGACCGCCCGTTCCCGCTCGACCTCGTCCCGCGGATCATGCCCGGCCGCGAGTGGACGCACGATCAAGCGCGGCCTCGCGCAGCGGATCCGCGCGCTGAACCGCTTCGTCGACGACGTCTACCACGCGCGCGAGATCGTCCGCGCGGCATCGTGCCCGTGGCGGCTGGTCGTCAGCCGCTCGCACTTCGCCCGCGCCGCGCACGGCATCCGCCCGCCGGGCGGCGTCTACTGCCACGTCTCCGGCTGCGACCTCGTGCGCGACGCCGACGGCTCCTGGAAGGTGCTCGAGGACAACGTCCGCACGCCGTCGGGGATCTCCTACGTGCTCGAGAACCGCGTGCGCGATGACGCGCCTGGTGCCGGAGCTGTTCGCAGCACTACCGCGTGCGGCCGGTCGACCACTACCCGCCGCTGCTGCTCGCCGCGCTGCGCGCGGTCGCGCCCGGCGCCGAGGACGAGGCGACCGTCGTCGTCTGGACGCCGGGCCCGCTGAACTCGCGCCTACTTCGAGCACGCGTTCCTCGCGCGCCAGATGGGCGTCGAGCTGGTCGAGGCGTCCGACCTCGTCGTCCGCGACGACGTCCTGCTACATGCGCACGACCGCGCGGCCTGCAGCGCGTGCACGCGATCTACCGCCGCCTCGACGACGACTTCATCGACCCGCTCGAGTTCCGCCCCGACTCGCGTGCTCGGCGTGCCCGGGCCTGATGCGCGCCTACCGCGCCGGCACGGTCGCGATCGCCAACGCGCATCGGCACCGGCGTCGCCGACGACAAGGCGATCTACCACTACGTGCCGGAGATGATCCGCTTCTACCTCGGCGAGGAGCCGATCCTCGACAACGTCCCGACCTACCTGCTGGCCGACCCCGAGCAGCGCGAGGCGGCGCTGGCGCGGCTGCGACGAGCTCGTCGTCAAGCCGACCGGCGAGTCCGGCGGCAAGGGCGTCTTCATCGGCCCGGCACGACCGAGCGAGGCAGCTCGACGGCGCTCGCCGACGTGATCCGCGCGCCAGCCCGAGCGCTGGATCGCCCAGGAGCTCGTGCAACCTCTCGACGGTGCCGACCGCGATGCCCGACGGCGCGCTCGCGCCGCGCCACGTCGACCTGCGCCCGTTCGCGGTCTTCGGCGAGACGATCCGGATCGTCCCCGGCGGGCTGACGCGCGTCGCGCTGACGCGAGGGCTCGATGATCGTCAACTCCTCGCGGGCGGCGGCTCGAAGGACACGTGGGTGCTCGAGGACGGCGACGGCCGCGCGCCCGCAGCCGCGGCCCGACGCGCTGCGACGCGCTCGCCGCCGCGCTGCCCGACCTGCGCTACGGCGGCGCTGGTCCGGCCAGCAGCAGCAGCAGCAGCAGCAGCGACGCGCTGATGCTCGCCCGGATCGCCCACGAGCTGTTCTGGCTCGGCCGCAACGCTCGCGCGCGCCGAGCACACCGCGCGCATGCTCGACGGCGTCTTCCACGCCGACCTGCAGGGCCGCCCCGACGACCCCGCGGGCGTGCGCCTCGGCTGGGACGCGCTGCTGGCGATCATGGGCGGCGAGCCGCCGCGACGACGCGCGTCCGCCGCGACGAGGTCGCTGCGCCCGCTGACGCTCGACCCCGAGCAACCCGACCTCGGTCGTCTGCCTGCGTCACGCGCGCCCGCGAGGGCGCGCGCACCGTCCGCGACGTCATCTCCGGCCGAGATGTGGGAGGCGATCAACACGATCCACCTCGGCCTGCTGCAGCGCGACGACCTCGAGCGCCGCCGTGCAGACCGGGCCCGTACTCGCGTCTACGCGTACGTCAAGGAGCGCTGCGCGCTGTTCTGGGGCCTGACCGGCGCGCACGATGCTGCGCGACGAGGCGCGCGCGTTCCTGCGACGCCGGCGGGCGCATCGAGTCCGCCGACATGGTCCTGCGGATGCTGCGCGTCGCGCTGCCCGCTCGGCGGCGAGGACGCCGAGGCGCACCTGCGCGACGGCCAGGCGCTCGCGCTGCTGCAGGCCGTCGGCGGCTTCCAGGCCTACCGCCGCGCGGTGCCCGCGCCGCCCAACGCCGGCCCGGTCGCGCGCTTCCTGCTCTTCGAGCGCGCCTACCCGGACTCGGTCGCCGCCTCGGTCGACGCCGCTGCACGCCGCGCTGGCCGCCGCCGACGACGCGCCCGCGCAGCTCCGCGCCGGTGCTGCGCCTCAGCCGCCTGACCGCCGACCTCGAGTTCCGCGGCCGCGCCGCCGCCGACGGACGGCGACCTGGCCGAGACGCTGCGAGCGCGGTCCAGCGCGAGCTCGCGCTGCGTCGACGCCGACATCGCCGAGCGCTACTTCGGCGGCGCCGGCGCCGCCGGCCGGCGACCGGTCGCCGCATGAACTTCGCGATCCGCTACCTCACCGAGTACCGCTACGACGCGCCGGTCACCGACAACCTCAACGCGCTGCGCGTGCGCCCGGCGACGACGTCGCACGCAGCGCTGCGACGACTTCCACGTGCGCCTCGACCCCGAGGCGCGGCTCCACCGCCACGTCGACTACTTCGGCACCGAGGTGATCGAGTTCGGCGATCTCGCGCCCGCACGAGCACCTGACGATCGACGTCCGCGCGCGCGTGCGTCACCGCCGAGCCGCCCGAGAGCCGCCGGAGGCCCGCTGGGAGCGCGCTCGAGGACCGACGCCTACGCCGAGGCGGCCGGCGAGTTCCTGCTGCCCGGCGGCGACGAGCCCGCCGACGCGGCGCTCGCCGAGCTCGTCGGCGCTCGACCCGCGCGCGACACGCCGCTGGCGACGCGTGCGCTGGCTCGTGCGAGCTGATCCCCGACCGCTTCGAGTACCGCCCGGGCGTGACCTACGTCGGCTCGACGGTCGACGACCTGCTGCGACGGCGGGCGCCGGCGTCTGCCAGGACTTCGTCCACCTCGCGCTCGTGCTGCTGCGCCGCCACGGGATCGCCGCGCGCTACGTCTCCGGCTACCTGTTCGGCGCGCCCGCGGACGGCGGCACCGACTCGGTCGAGGTCGAGACGCACGCCTGGCTCGAGGCGCTGCTGCCCGGCGCCGGCGGCCGCGGCGAGCCGGTCTGGGTCGGCGCCGACCCGACCAACCGCCGGCTCGGCGGGCGAGACGCCACGTCAAGATCGGCCACGGCCGCCACTACGCCGACGTGCCGCCGATCAAGGGCGTCTACCGCGGCCGCACGGCGCCGAGCTCGAGGCGTCGGTGCACATGACCCGCCTGGACCCGCCGCCTCGGCACGGGCCTAGCTCCGGACCCGAACCATCGCGCTCCGTCAGGAGCGCAAGAGCGCTATCCTGCGAGGTCGACTCGCTCCGGGGCGAGTCGTTTCTTTGCCCCGGGTCAGAGCGGTCGAACCAACTTTCCTCAGTTCACCCTCGACGGGAGCCCGTATGGCCCGCGGAGACGTGCGCATCGCTGTGACCCTCGCCTGCGAGGACTGCAAGCGCCGCAACTACCAGACGAACAAGAGCAAGCGCAACACGCCTGATCGCATCACCCTGCGGAAGTTCTGCAAGTGGTGCCGCTGCCAGACGAGCCACCGGGAGACCCGCTAGCTCCCTGCGGCATCGCACCACCATGGCTGACCGAACCAAGAGCGCGGGACGACCCGCACGACCCCGATCCGAGCCGACCGAGCTGCACCGGGAGAACATCCCGGGCTCGCTCGATCATGCCTCCGGCGAGGTCGAGGAGTTCGAGGCCAGCCTGGTCAGCGGTGCCAACGGCGGCGCGAGCGACGATCGCCGACGACGAGCTGACGCGTCAGATGAGCGAGCCGGTCGGCGACCTCGACGACGACGGCGACATCGACGCCGACGATCGCGAGCTCGCTCGCACGCGGCGGCGCGTCAGACCGCCGCACCCGGCCAAGCGGCGGCCCGCGCTTCCTGCAGTTCCTGCGCGCCTCCTGGGCCGAGCTCCAGCGCGTGCAGTGGCCGGACCGCCGTCAGGTCTTCCAGGCCACGAGCGTCGTCGTCGGCTTCGTGATCGTCGCCGGCGCCTACCTCGGCGTCGCCGACTGGCTCGCCCAGAAGCTCGTCGACTTCATCATCTAATGCGGCCCTCCGCCACGGATCACACTTCATGTATCGCTGGTACGTCGTCAACACCTACTCCGGACACGAGAACAAGGTCAAGTCCAACCTCGAGCACCGCGCGAGCTCCCTCGGGCAGCGTCGCGCCATTCGCTCGGTGGTCGTCCCGACCGAGACCGTGTCGGAGATGAAGGACGGGCAGAAGGTCTCGCAGGAGAAGCGGACCATGCCCGGCTACGTGCTGGTCAACATGGACCTCAACGAGGACTCGTGGCAGCTCGTCAAGGGCACGCCCGGCGTCACCGGCTTCGTCGGTGCCTCCAACGAGCCCGTTCCGCTCACCCAGCCCGAGGTCGATCGCCTGCTGCACCGCGAGGTCGCGCAGAAGGTCGCCACGAAGGCGCAGTTCTCGATCGGCGAGTCGGTCAAGGTGATCTCCGGACCGCTGTCGGACTTCTCCGGCGAGATCTCGGAGATCAACCAGGACGCGCAGAAGCTCAAGGTGCTGGTATCCATCTTCGGTCGAGAGACGCCCGTCGAGGTGGGCTTCGACCAGGTCAAGAAGATCTAGAAGGCAAATCGCATGGCCAAGAAGGTCCTCACCCAGATCAAGCTGCAGGCCGTCGGCGGCCAGGCCAGCCCGGCACCGCCGGTCGGCCCCGCGCTCGGTCAGCACGGCATCAACATCATGGAGTTCTGCAAGGCGTTCAACGCCCAGACCCAGCAGGACTCCGGCACGATCATCCCGGTCGTGATCACGGTCTACGAGGACCGCTCGTTCACGTTCGTGACCAAGACGCCGCCCGCCGCGGTGCTCATCAAGCAGGCCATCGGCCTCGAGAAGGGCTCCGGCGAGCCGCACCGCAACAAGGTCGGCACGATCACCAAGGACCAGGTCCGCGCGATCGCCGAGAAGAAGCTGGCGGACCTGAACGCGAACGACGTCGATCAGGCGAGCAAGATCATCGCGGGCACCGCCCGCAGCATGGGCGTGGAGGTCGTCTAGATCATGGCCAAGCACGGCAAGAACTACGTCGAGGTCAAGGGCAAGGTCGACCGCGAGCACGAGTACCTGCCCGCCGAGGCGATCACGCTCGTCAAGCGAGCTCAAGCGCGCGAAGTTCGACGAGTCCGTCGAGGTGCACATCCGCACGGGCCTGAACGTCCGCCACGCCGACGAGCAGCTGCGCGGCACGATCGCGCTGCCCAACGGCCTGGGCAAGGACGTCAAGATCGCCGTCTTCGCCAAGGGCGACAAGGCCAAGGAGGCCGAGGAGGCCGGCGCCGACATCGTCGGCGCCGACGACCTCGCCAAGCGATCGAAGAGGGCTTCACCGACTTCGACGTCGCCATCGCGACGCCGGACATGATGCCCGTCGTCGGTCGCCTGGGCCGCATCCTCGGCCCGCAGGGCAAGATGCCGAACCCGAAGGTCGGCACGGTCACGATGGACGTGGCCAAGGCCGTCGAGGAGTCGCAAGTCCGGCAAGGTCGAGTACCGCACCGACCGGACCGCGATCGTCCACCTCAACATCGGCAAGACCTCCTTCGACGAGCAGCGCGCTGCTCGAGAACTACGCGGCCGTCATCGAGGAGCTCATCCGCGCGAAGCCCTCGGCCGCCAAGGGTCGGTACCTGCGCACGGTCACCATCGCATCGACGATGGGCCCGGGCATCAAGGTCGACCCGTCCCGTACCCGCGACATCCTCGGACTGGAGAACGCTGAGACCGCGGCTTCGGCCGCGTAATCACGTTCGACATCCGAGGCCGTCCTGAGACCGCCGGCACGTGGATCGCGGATCCACGAGCAAGTCCGGCAGAGGAGGCCCGTGAACAGGGACCAGAAAGCAGCGGCGGTCGCAGAGATCGCCGAGCAGATCAAGGAGTCAGAGGCGGTCTTCGCCGTCGACTACCGCGGCATCACCGTCGCGCAGGTCGCTGAGCTCCGCGGCAAGCTGCGTGAGACCGACGCGACGTTCCGCGTCGTCAAGAACACGCTGACCGAGCGTGCCGCCGATCAGGCCGACGCGGAGGCGCTCAAGAGCCTCCTCGAGGGTCCGACGGCGCTGACGTTCGTCCGTGGCGACGCTGCCGCGGCCGCCAAGGTGATCGCCGACTTCCAGAAGTCGACCGGCGGCGAGCTGCTGCCCTTCAAGGGCGGCATCATGGACGGCGCCGCGCTCGACGCGGCGCAGATCACCGCCATCTCCAAGCTCCCCTCGCGCCAGGTCCTGTACGGCCAGCTCGTCGGCATCGTCGCCTCGCCGATCACCGGCCTGGCACGGAGCCTCAACGGCCTCGTGTCCGGCCTGGCCATCGCGCTCGGCGGCGTGCTGGAGAAGAAGGAGAGCGGCGAGCTTCC
Organism: uncultured Conexibacteraceae bacterium; assembly: GCA_963731005.1. Taxonomy (GTDB): domain Bacteria; phylum Actinomycetota; class Thermoleophilia; order Solirubrobacterales; family Solirubrobacteraceae; genus Baekduia. The sequence continues at coordinate 1,839,991 of CAVSTZ010000002.1, forward strand.
GTCCGGCGACGCGCCTGCCGCGGTCGCCACCGCCCGAGGCCGAGGCTCCCGCCGCGGCCGAGGACCGCCACTGACCAGGATGCGGAGGCCGTCGAGCCTGCTGCGTCTTCGGAGGAGCCCGCTGCCGCGGACTCTGACGAGCACCACCGAGACCCAGGAGTAACTGACATGGCTAGCAGCACCGCAGAGTGGATCGAGGAGCTCAAGGGCATCTCCGTGCTCGAGCTCTCTGAGCGCATCAAGGCGCTCGAAGAGGAGTTCGGCGTGTCGGCGACGGCCGTCGCGGCGGCCGCTCCGGCCGGTGGCGGCGACGCCGGCCCCGCCGAGGAGGAGTCCACGACGGTCGACGTCGTCCTCACCGCCTCCGGCGACAAGAAGATCCAGGTCATCAAGGTCGTGCGTGCCGCGACCGGCCTGGGCCTGAAGGAGGCCAAGGCGCTCGTCGACGAGGCCCCCAAGGCCATCAAGGAAGGCATCGAGCGCGACGAGGCCGACAAGCTCAAGCAGGAGCTCGAGGAGGCCGGCGGGTCCGTCGAGCTGAAGTAACGAAGTGACGTCGCCGCGGGTTCGGCCCTCTGGGCCGACACCCGCAACCGGATCGCGGCCCTCTGGGCCGTGATCCGGCGGCGCCCTTCGTCGTTGGTAGCCTTCGTGGTGTCGAAGGGAAGTAGCCCGACGGCGCGTCTCCGTCAGCACGGTCGGCTCCCATGAGCCACCCGGAGCGCGCGGCCTCTTCAGAGGCGGTCAAACCTTCGCGGATCGACCCGCGAAAGGACCCGTCCCATCATGAAGTGGATCGCCCTCATCGGCGCCCTGGCCGTCCTGTTGGCCTTCGACCTGTGGCTCGCCCGTCGCGAGAGCCGCGGCGCCGGCATGTCCGTGCGCACCGCGACGTTGCACTCGATCGGCTGGCTGGCCATCGCGCTGGCCTTCGGCGGCGTGATGCTCGCGTTGCTCGGCGGCCGCGACGCCGGCCTGTACCTCGCCGGCTACCTCGTCGAGAAGTCCCTGTCGCTGGACAACGTCTTCGTCTTCCTGCTGATCCTCACGAGCTTCGGTATCCCCGAGGCCCAGCGCCACCGCCTGCTGACCTGGGGCATCGTGGCCGCGCTCGTCCTGCGCGGCGCGTTCATCGCCGTCGGGGCGACCGCGCTGCATCACGCCAGTTGGGTCTCCTACCTCTTCGCCGTGCTGCTGGTGTGGACGGGGTGGCGGATGTATCAGCACCGTCACGACAGCGCGGGGGAGACGGCGTTCGTCGAGAAGCTCAAGGCACGGCTGCCCAACCTCTCGGTGGCGACCGCCGCGGTCGCGGCGCTGGTCATCGCCGACATCGTCTTCGCGATCGACTCGGTGCCGTCGATCCTGGCGATCACCGACGACCCGTTCGTCGTCTTCGCCGCCAACGCCTTCGCGCTGCTGGGCCTGGCGCCGCTCTTCTTCCTGGTCGCCGACCTCGTCGAGCGGCTCTACTACCTCAAGTCCGCGCTGGCGGCGCTGCTGGTGCTGATCGGGATCAAGATGGCCGCCGGCGAGGCCTTCGGCAAGCTCGGCCCCGAGTACAGCCTGCCCGCCATCGCGCTGGTCCTCGGCGCCGGCGTGGTCGCCTCGTTGCTGCGTGACCGTCGCCTGGCGCGGGAAGAGCAGGCGGTGCCGCGACCGGTCTGAACTGTTGATCCTTGACATCTTTGACCCGACGCCGGAGGATGCCCGGATGTCATCGTCCAAGTGGATGGTATGGACGATTTGCGCGCTCGTGCTGCTGGTCGCACCGGCTGGAGCGCAGGCCTCCTTCGGCTCGTCCGAGTATGCGATCCCGCTGGCGGCGCCGTCCGATGGCATCGCGGTGGGCGGCGACGGCAACGTCTACGTGGTCGAGCCCGCGGCGTCGGAGGTCTCGGTCTTCACGCCGGCCGGGGCGCTCGTGCGCCATGTGGCGCTCCCCGTCGCATCGAACGCCGCGTCGAACGCCACGCTCGGACCCGACGGCCAGGTCTGGGTCGCGATCGGCGGGAGCGACGCCAATCGCGGCTTCGTCCGCATCGCCGCCGACGGGACGGTGACGGTGCGCTCGACCGCGACGGCCTTCGGCTGCGGGCCGACCGGCCTGGCGACCTTCGACGGCAACCGGCTCGCTTTCGTCGCCCCGGATGACGGCACGGGCTGCGGCTCGCACGGGCTGGGCGTGATCAACAACGCTGGTGCCGACCTCATCGGCGGCCCTGCGACGGGTGCGGCACATCAGATGGCCGTCGTCGCCGACCAGGCGTGGATCCCGCAGCACGATGCGGACACGGTGGACCGCTACGCCATCGACGCCTTCGGCTACAGCTTCACGGGCTCACTCGCCTTCCCGGCCGGTAGCGGCCCCGATGCGATCGCCGCCGCTCCGGACGGCACGCTGTACGTGAGCCTCTTCGACAAGGGCGAGCTCGACCGCATCTCGCCGGCCGGCGCGATCGACGTCGCCGACGGCCTCGACCATCCGTATGGCATCGCCGCCGTCGATGGCGGCGTCTACGTCGCCTCCAGCGGCGACGGCCGGCTGGAATTCCGCAACGGTCAGGTTGGTGGGTACGCCACGGTCGCGCTGCCCGCGGGCGCCCATCCGTGGCAGGTCGTGCGTCTGGGGAGCGACCTCTGGGTCACCGATCACGTCACCGCGCAGGTGATCCACGTGGTCAAGGACGCATCGTGGCTGTTCGCGCTGAACAACGCTATCGGTGCCGAGATCGTCGCGAGGAACACCCCGCCTCTTGCGGCCGCGGTCACGCCGGCGCCGGCTCCGACCCCGGCTGTCCCGCAGCCGGCGCGCAAGCCGACCCCCGGCCTCGCGCAGCTGATCTCGCTCACGCGCTCGTCGCGCTGCGTCGCGCATCGGTCTTTGAGCGTCACCGTCCGCAAGCAGACGTCGATGTTCGTGGTGACGAACGTCTCGGTGATCGTCGGCAACGGCAAGGCGAAGGTCTACCGGGGCAAGCGCCTGAAGACCGCGATCCGGCTGACCCACCTGCCCAAGGGCACCTTCAAGGTCAAAGTCGTGGTGACGCTCGCCGATGCCACCAAGCTCACGCTGACGCGCACCTACAAGACCTGCGCCGTCAAGAAGCACCGCTAACGGCCGGCCTGGCGCGACCAGCCGCCCGCCGCTACACTGCCGCCGTCGGCCAATAGTCGTAGCCGCCCAACAGTCGTCTTCCGCGCCACATACGCGGAGACCAGGGCGGGGTCCGTGAGCGCTGACTGCCCCTCGATGGGGGTCCGCGTCGGCCTGTGCTAGATTGGCAGGTCGCGTCTCTGCGCCACCGCGCGAGCGCCCCCTCCCGTTTGTTCACCGCCTCCACCCCTGAGGAGTCGCCGTAGTGCCTGCCCTCGACGCCCCCCGGACGCGCCGCAGCTTCGCGCGTCTGGAGAAGGTCCTCGACCTTCCCAACCTGATCGACATCCAGCGCCGCTCCTTCGAGTGGCTCGTGGACACGGAGGCCGGCGGCCTCCGCGAGACGATCGACGACATCTCGCCGATCGAGGACTACACCGGCCACCTGGCCGTGAACTTCGGCGAGTTCGTCTTCGACGACCCGCCGAACACGATCGCCGAGTGCCGCGAGAAGGACCTCACCTATTCGCGTCCGCTCACGGTCACCGTCGCCTTCATCAACCACGAGACGGGCGAGATCCGCGAGCAGTCGGTCTTCATGGGCGACTTCCCGTGGATGACCGAGCGCGGCACGTTCATCATCAACGGCACCGAGCGCGTCGTCGTGACGCAGCTGGTCCGCTCGCCGGGCGCCTACATCATGGAGGCCAAGGACCGCGAGAAGCAGGTCTTCACCGCCAACCTGATGCCCGCGCGCGGCTCCTGGCTGGAGATGGAGATCGACAAGAAGGGCAAGGTCTTCGTCCGCATCGACCGCAAGCGCAAGCTGCCGGTCACCGTCCTGTTGCGCGCCATGGCGTACAACCCGGAGACCGACTCCGACGTCGAGGAGAGCCACGAGGACATCGAGCGCCTCGACAAGGAGCTCGCCGAGCTCTTCGACAGCTCGCTCTACATCCGCAACACGATCGAGTCCGATCCCGAGGCGACCAAGACCAAGAAGGGCGCGCTGATCGAGCTCTTCAAGAAGCAGCGGCCGGGCGAGCCGCCGTCGGTGGACGCCGCCTACGCGCTGCTCAACCAGCTCTTCTTCGACCCCAAGCGCTACGACCTCACCCGCGTCGGGCGCTACAAGCTCAACGCGCGCCTGGGCCTCGACATCGACCTCGAGACCCGCACGCTGACCCACGACGACATCCACGCGCTGGTCCGCGAGCTCATCAGCCTGCCCAAGCTCCTCGGCATCCCCGAGGACGGCGAGGTCGAGATCAAGGACTACGCCGCAGAGGCCGTCGCGCTCCCGCGTGAGCCGATCGCCGATCGCCTCGACGAGTACGAGCACTTCGGCAACCGCCGCCTGCGCACGGTCGGCGAGCTCATCCAGGAGGCCTTCCGCATCGGCCTCTACCGCATGGAGCGCGTCGTCCGCGAGCGCCTCACGACGGAGGACGAGGACACGATCACGCCGCAGACGATCGTCAACATCCGGCCGGTCGTCGCTGCGCTGAAGGAGTTCTTCGGCTCCTCGCAGCTCTCGCAGTTCATGGACCAGACCAACTCGCTGAGCGGGCTGACCCACCGGCGGCGCCTGAGCGCCCTCGGCGCCGGCGGCCTGACCCGCGAGCGCGCGCCCATCGAGGTTCGCGACGTCCACCCGACGCACTACGGCCGCATGTGCCCGATCGAGACGCCGGAGGGTCCGAACATCGGTCTCATCGGCTCGCTCTCCAGCTACGCGCAGGTCTCCGAGCACGGCTTCGTCACGACGCCCTACCGGGTGATCGAGGACGGCGTCGTCACCGACAAGATCCTGCACCTGGACGCCACCCAGGAGGAGCAGCGGCTGATCGCCCAGGCCAACCAGCCGGTCGATCCCAAGACCAACAAGCTCAAGGGCCCCGAGGTCCTCTGCCGCACCCTGGCCGGCCAGTACGTCACGGTCGGTCCCAAGGACGTCGACCTGATGGACGTCTCGCCCGAGCAGATCTGGTCGGTCGCCACGGCGATGATCCCGTTCCTCGAGCACGACGACGCCAACCGCGCCCTGATGGGCTCCAACATGCAGCGTCAGGCCGTGCCGCTGCTCAAGACCGACGCCCCGCTGGTGGGCACCGGCATGGAGCGCCGCGCCGCCCTGGACACGGGCGACCTGATCCTGGCCAAGAACGCCGGGACGATCGCCTACGTCGACGCCGAGTCGATCGTCGTCGAGCACGCCGAAGGTCGCGACGAGTACCCGCTGCAGAAGTTCATGCGGTCAAACCAGGGCACGCTCATCCACCAGAAGCCGCTGATCGTGACCGGCCAGACGGTGGCCGAGGGCGAGCTGTTGGCCGACGGGTCGGCGTCCGACAACGGCGACATGGCGTTGGGCAAGAACCTGATGGTCGCCTTCATGTCCTGGGAGGGCTACAACTTCGAGGACGCGATCATCCTCTCCAAGCGCCTCGTCAAGGACGACGAGCTCACCTCGATTCACATCGAGGAGTACGAGATCGACGCCCGCACCACGAAGCTCGGCGACGAGGAGATCACGCGCGACATCCCGAACCGCTCGGAGGAGTCGCTGCGCAACCTCGACGACCGCGGCATCGTGCGCATCGGCGCCGAGGTCGGGTCGGGCGACCTGCTGGTCGGCAAGGTCACGCCGAAGGGCGAGACGGAGCTGACGGCCGAGGAGAAGCTGATCCGCGCGATCTTCAAGGAGAAGGCGCGCGAGGTCCGCGACACCTCGCTCAAGGTGCCCCACGGCGAGGGTGGCGTCGTCATCGACGTCATGACCTTCAGCCGCGAGAACGGCGACGACCTGCCGCCCGGGGTCAACGACCTCGTCCGCGTCTTCGTCGCCAAGAAGCGCAAGATCTCCGAGGGCGACAAGCTCGCCGGCCGCCACGGCAACAAGGGCGTCATCTCGAAGATCGTCGACGAGCAGGACATGCCCTTCCTCGAGGACGGCACCCCCGTGGACGTCATCCTCAACCCGCTGGGCGTCCCGTCGCGCATGAACGTCGGCCAGATCCTGGAGACCCACCTCGGGTGGGCCGCCGCACAGGGCTGGTATGACGACGACGAGAAGGGCTTCAAGCACGGCGACCGCGTCTACACCGCCACGCCGGTGTTCGACGGCGCCTCGCTGGAAGACGTCGACAAGGCGCTCGTCCGCTGGCAGGAGGACCACAAGAAGTCCGGCGGCAAGATCAACATGGACGTGGACACCAACCGCGTCCCGGGCCGTCAGGCCACCGGCAAGTTCCGCCTCTTCAACGGCCGCACCGGCGAGCCGTTCGAGGAGACGGTGACCGTTGGCTACATGTACATCCTGAAGCTGCTGCACCTCGTGGACGACAAGATCCACGCGCGCTCCACCGGCCCGTACTCGCTGGTCACCCAGCAGCCGCTGGGCGGCAAGGCGCAGTTCGGCGGCCAGCGCTTCGGCGAGATGGAGGTCTGGGCCCTGGAGGCCTACGGCGCCGCGTACACGCTGCAGGAGATGCTGACGATCAAGTCCGACGACACCGTCGGGCGCGTCAAGGCCTACGAGGCCATCGTCAAGGGCGAGAACATCGCCGAGCCGAGCATCCCCGAGTCCTTCAAGGTGCTGCTCAAGGAGATGCAGTCGCTGGCGCTCGACGTCAACGTCGTCTCCGAAGAGGGCCAGCGGGCCGAGATGGCCGACGAGGACGACGACCTGCTGCGTGCCGCCGAGGAGCTGGGCATCGACCTGTCCGGCGTCCGCGCCGGCGAGGTGCCGGCCGTGGAGGCCGCCGACGAGGCCGTCGAGGGCACCGACGACACCGACACCTCCGACGGCGCGGAAGCCGTCGAGGAGACGGTCGACGAGGTACCCGACCTCAGCGTCGACGGAGAGATCGACCTGGGCGAGCTGCCCGAGGACGTGTCCTCGGCGGTCGTCGAGGACGAGGCGTAGGACCACCCCGAGAAGACTGAAAGAGATCGCATGATCGACATCAACAACTTCGACGCCATCGAGATCGGACTGGCGTCCTCCAAGCAGATCCGCGGGTGGTCCTCGGGCGAGGTCACCAAGCCGGAGACCATCAACTACCGCACGCTCAAGCCGGAGAAGGACGGCCTCTTCTGCGAGCGCATCTTCGGTCCCACCAAGGACTGGGAGTGCTACTGCGGCAAGTACAAGCGCGTCCGCTACAAGGGCATCGTCTGCGAGCGCTGTGGCGTCGAGGTCACGCGCTCCAAGGTGCGCCGTGAGCGCATGGGCCACATCGACCTGGCCGCCCCGGTCAGCCACATCTGGTTCTTCAAGGGCGTCCCGAGCCGCATCGGCTACCTGCTCGACATGGCTCCCAAGGAGCTCGAGAAGATCCTGTACTTCGCCGCGTCGATCGTGACGTGGGTCGACCAGGAGGCACGCTGGCGCGACCTGCCCAAGCTCGAGGGCGAGATGCAGGAGGAGCTCACGCGCCTGCGCGCCGAGGAGAACGAGCGCGTCGAGGAGCTGCGCACCTCCCGCGAGGCGCGGATCGCGTTCCTCAGCTCGGGCGAGATGACCGACTTCGGCGACGAGGACACCCTCTGGGCCGAATCGCTGGACATCAACGTCAAGAAGCTCTCCGACGACGAGCGCGAGAAGCTCGTCAAGGAGATCCAGAAGACCTTCGCGTCCGACATCGACGACACGCAGGCCTACTACGAGGACGCCCGCGAGCGCCTCAAGGACGTCTGGAAGCTCTTCTCCAACAAGGACGAGCCGGCCGACGAGCCGCCCCAGGAGGGCGAGGACTGGCCGCTGAACACCTACGTCGACAAGGCCGCCGAGAAGGACGACTTCCGTCCCAAGACGATCATCGCCGACGAGACGTTCTTCCGTGAGCTCAAGCACCGCTTCGGCTCCCCGTTCGGCTTCGGCGAGTACTTCGGCGGCGGCATGGGCGCAGAGCACATCCGCACGCTGCTGCAGGAGAAGGACGAGTACGACCGCCTCGCGCCCCCGCGGGACACCGACGCCGACCGCCTCGCGGGCGACGATCTGGCCCCGCAGGACCAGCCGGGCATCGCGCTCGAGCACGAGCGCGAGGACCTCGAGGACCAGGTCAAGAACGGCAAGGGCCAGAAGCAGGCCCGCGCGGTCAAGCGCCTGAAGGTCCTCTCGGCCTTCCTGAACTCCAACAACAAGCCCGAGCACATGGTGCTCGAGGCCGTTCCGGTCATCCCGCCGGAGCTGCGCCCGATGGTGCAGCTGGACGGTGGCCGCTTCGCGACCTCCGACCTCAACGACCTCTACCGCCGCGTCATCAACCGCAACAACCGGTTGAAGCGCCTGCTCGACCTCGGCGCGCCCGAGATCATCGTCAACAACGAGAAGCGCATGCTGCAGGAGGCCGTCGACGCGCTGTTCGACAACGGCCGCCGCGGCCGGCCCGTCACGGGCCCGGGTAACCGTCCGCTGAAGTCGCTCTCCGACATGCTCAAGGGCAAGCAGGGCCGCTTCCGTCAGAACCTGCTCGGCAAGCGCGTGGACTACTCCGGCCGATCGGTGATCGTGTCGGGCCCGTCGCTGCGCCTGCACCAGTGCGGCCTGCCCAAGCTGATGGCCTTGGAGCTCTTCAAGCCCTTCATCATGGCCCAGCTGGTCGAGCGCAAGGCCGCGCAGAACATCAAGGCGGCCAAGAAGATGGTCGACTCCATGATCCCCGAGGTCTGGGACGTCCTGGAGCAGGTCATCCACGAGCACCCGGTGCTGCTCAACCGCGCGCCGACGCTGCACCGCCTGGGCATCCAGGCCTTCGAGCCCGTGCTGGTCGAGGGCAAGGCCATTCAGGTCCACCCGCTCGTCTGCTCCGCGTTCAACGCGGACTTCGACGGCGACCAGATGGCGGTCCACCTCCCGCTCAGCGCCGAGGCGCAGGCCGAGGCCCGGATCCTGATGCTGTCGTCCAACAACATCCTGTCCCCGGCACACGGCGCGCCGCTGGCGACGCCCGCGCAGGACATGGTGTTGGGCACCTTCTACCTGACGCACGGCCCGGACGCGGCCGAGCTGTCAGACAAGCAGGCGCTGCTGGCCGCCGGCGATTGGCCCAAGAACGAGGCCCGCCCGAAGGTCTTCCGGACCGCGCAGGAGGCCGAGCTCTCCTACGACAACAAGATCGTCGGCCTGCACGACCTGGCGGAGTACCGTCAGCAGGGTCGCGAGGGTGGCCACATCCTCACGACGGTCGGCCGGATCATCTACAACGACAAGATCGAGCGCGCGCTGGCGGAGGCCCTGGGTGACGACTTCACGGTCGACTCCTACACCTTCGTCAACCAGGCGATGCGCAAGAAGGACACCGTCAAGCTGATCGACGCGCTCGTGCAGAGCTACGGCGCGTCGGGTGTGGCGCTGGTGCTCGACGCGTTCAAGGACCTCGGGTTCCACTTCGCGACGCTCGCCGGCATCACGGTCTCCAAGAACGACGTGATCATCCCGCCCCAGAAGGGCGAGATCCTCAAGAAGTACGAGGGCGAGGTCGCCGAGATCCACGACCAGTACGACATGGGGCTCATCACGCAGGAGGAGCGTCACGAGCTGGTCGTCGAGAAGTGGACGCAGTGCACCGACGAGGTCGCGGACTCCATGCAGGAGAACTTCGATGAGTTGAACCCCATCTTCATGATGGCCAACTCCGGAGCGCGTGGCTCGATCTCCCAGATCCGCCAGCTGGCCGGCATGCGCGGCCTGATGGCCAACCCGAAGGGCGAGATCATCGAGCGCCCGATCAAGGCCAACTTCATGGAAGGCCTGACGGTCCTCGAGTACTTCATCTCGACCCACGGTGCCCGCAAGGGTCTCGCGGACACCGCGCTGCGCACCGCAGACTCCGGGTACCTCACCCGGCGCCTGGTGGACGTGTCGCAGGACGTCATCATCCGCGAGCTCGACTGCGGCACGACCGAGGGCATCGAGCTCCCGGTCTTCGACGCCGCCGGCGACCCGAACACCAACCTGGTCGGCCGGATCGCTCCGGCAGACATCGGTGGCAAGGGCAGCAAGGCGATCGTCGAGAAGGGCCACGAGATCGACCGTGCCGAGTTCGCGCTGATCGTCGAGCACTTCCGCGCCGAGCACGAGCAGGGCGCACGGCCGATGGTGCCGGTTCGCTCGGTGCTCAAGTGCGAGGCGACCAGCGGCGTGTGCCAGGCCTGTTACGCCCGGGCCATGGCCACGGGCAAGCTCGCGCAGATCGGTGACGCGGTCGGCATCGTCGCCGCCCAGTCGATCGGCGAGCCCGGCACGCAGCTGACCATGCGCACGTTCCACACCGGCGGCGTCGCCGGCGCGGACATCACGCACGGCCTGCCGCGCGTCGTCGAGCTGTTCGAGGCCCGCAAGCCGAAGGGCTTGGCGCAGATCGCCGAGCAGGACGGCGTCACGACGCTCGAGGAGACCGACAAGGCCCGGACCGTCGTCGTCACCGACGACACCGGCGAGGAGCACCGCTACACGTTCCCGCGGCGCACGCGCCTGCTGGTCGAGAACGGTCAGCGGGTCCCCGCGGGCACGCAGCTCAACGAGGGCTCGCTGTACCCGCACGACCTGCTCAAGCTCCGCGGCCGGACCGAGACCGAGCAGTACCTGGTCAAGGAGGTCCAGGAGGTCTACAAGTCCCAGGGCGTGGACATCAACGACAAGCACATCGAGCTGATCGTCCGCCAGATGCTCAAGAAGGTCCGCGTGGATCAGAAGGGCGACACGAACTACCTCCCGGGGCAGTTCGTCGACCGCTACGACTTCGCGCGGGTCAACGCCGACGTGGCCAAGGCCAAGGGCGAGACGGCCCAGTACGAGGAGATCATCCTCGGGATCACCAAGGCGTCCCTGAACACGGACTCCTTCCTCTCGGCCGCCTCCTTCCAGGAGACGACCAAGGTGCTCACCGACGCGGCGCTCGAGGGCAAGAAGGACACCCTCAACGGCCTCAAGGAGAACGTGATCATCGGCAAGCTGATCCCGGCCGCGACGGGGCTCAAGCGCTACCGCCGCATCGAGATCGAGCCGTCCGAGCCGCTGCCGCGCGCGATGGACGAGGTCGGCCTGCTCGACCAGGACGAGATCGCCGCCGAGCTGGGCCTCGGCGACGGGGACGGCCTGGGCGGGTTCGGCGCGGGCTTCGACCAGGACCTCGCGCAGCTCGAGGACATCGGCGCCGGTGGCGACACCGGGTTCGCCGACGAGCTCGCCGAGCTCGACGTGCCGACCGACAGCGACGAGTAGCCCCACCGGCAACTCGCAGGTCTGACGAAGAGGCGCCCTCCGGGGCGCCTCTTCGCGTTGGCGGGAGGTGCTCGGCCGCGGGGGTGGAAAAAGGGGAGTGCGATACCCCTGTCGGCGAGTGCGAACGCGCCGGGTGGACGAGTGTTCATGTGCAAGCCCCAGAGCCCGATAACGCCGCCGATGTCACGAAAGACCACCGGTTTAGCGCGCATTTACGGGGAACCTGCCAGCTTGATCGCATCCTTACGCAGCCGTGAAGTGAGACCGCTACGCTCTGCGAGCACCGTTTGGGTCAAGCGGTTCGGAGCGTTTGCCGATGTCTGGGGCGAGAGATCGGTGAGCTGGGTCCTACCTGCCCACCTCCACCAGACCCACGTCGTTCGCCTCACCACCACCACTGCATGACGATCCAACTCGGCATCTTCCTCGCGCTGATCTGCGCCTTCGTCTCGAACCTCGGGTTCTTCTTCAAGCACCGCGGTGCTGCTGAATGCGCGAAGGTCGACATCCGCCATCCCTTCCGCACGGCGCGCAACCTCTACTCGTCGAAGTGGTTTGCCATCGGCATGGCGATCGCGACGAGCGCGTGGATCTTCCACGTGGCGGCGCTGGCGCTGGCGCCCATCTCGGTGGTCCAGGTCGTGCTCGCGGGTGGCGTCGTGATGATCGGCGTGATGGCCCAGCGGCTCTTCGGCGTCGAGGTCGGCAACCGCCAATGGTGGGGCCTCGCCCTCACCTGCCTGGGCCTCGTGCTGCTTGCCGCGACGTTCCCGACCCACCACGACGGCGCGCACTCGACCTTCTCCACTCCCGCGATGATCGCCTTCGAGGCCGGCCTGTTCGGCATCGGCGGTCTGCTGATCATGGGCCCGCGCGTCGGTGCCCCGGCCGAGCACCATGGCGTCATGCTCGGCGCCGCGGCGGGCGTCCTGTTCGGCGTCTCTGACGTCGCCATCAAGGCGCTCACCGGCATCGCCGGCGGCGAGGGCATCATGGGCATCGCCGCCAGCCCCTGGCTCTACGTCACGATCGGCGCCTCGGTCGCCGCCTTCTTCTCCTCCGCCCGCGGCCTGCAGGACGGCGACGCCGTCTCGGTGATCGCGATCACGGGCACCGCGGCGAACATCACCACGGTGGCCGCCGGCATCCTCGTCTTCGGCGACCCGCTCCCGGGCTCCACGCTCGGCATCGTGCTCCAGGGCCTCGCCTTCCTGCTGGTGATCGTCGCCTCCGCGATGACGCCCGCGCCCCGCGCCGCCGGCGCCGTGGCACCCGCCGCGGCCTGAGCGGCGAACCGCTTCTTCTAGGCTGCGGGGCGGCTATGCGCCGCCCCGTTCTCGTTCTCGGCCTCGTCGCCGCCCTTCTGGCCGGCGGCTGCAGTCGTCCGCAGACCAAGCTGCAGGAGCTCCCCACCGGTCCGCTGACCAAGGACGAGTACGTCCATGCGTTCGACGTCAGCGCCGCCGGCCTGGCGCCGAAGTACGGCGTCGGCGAGGACCTGCCGCCCGACGCGCCCGCCGAGGACCAGGACGTCCATGTCGTCGCGCTGCAGCGGCTGCTGCGCGCCTGGGCCGACCGCCTCGAAGGGCTGCAGCCGCCGCCGGCCGCCGCCCGTGCGCAGGTCCGCTACGTCACGGGCATCCGCAGCTTTGCGGGCGACCTCGACCGGGCGCGCGCCGCGCTGGCCCGCAACGACGCCAAGGGCGCCGCGGCGCTGCTCTCCTCGGGGCGGATCGTCTCGGCCCCGACACGTGCCCACCTCCGCGCCGCCCGTCGCGCCTTCCACGCCCTGGGCTACGACCTCCAGGACCTCGACTCGGCGCCGGTGAAGACGCCTTGAGCCGCGTTGCCATACCGGCCGCGCGGTGACAGCCTCCCGGCATGACGTCACTCGCCGACGGGCCGCGCTACGACGAGATCGGCGTGGGCTACGCCCGCACGCGCCGGGAGGACCCGCGCTATCGGGCACGCATCCACGCCGCGCTGGGCGACGCCGAGACGGTGGTCAACGTGGGCGCCGGGACCGGCTCCTACGAGCCGCGCGACCGCCACGTCCTCGCGATCGAGCCCAGCGATGTGATGGTGGCGCAGCGGCCACGGGAGCTGGCGCCGGCGATCCGGGCCGGCGCGGGCGATCTGCCGCTGCGCGACGGCGCCGTCGATGCCGCCATGGCCATCCTGACGCTCCATCACTGGGACGGCGAGCAGGAGCGCGGCGTCCGCGAGCTGCGGCGCGTGGCCCGTGGGCCCGTGGTGCTGCTGACCTTCGACCCGCGGGTCAGCGGCACGGGCTGGCTGCCGGCCGACTACCTGCCCGAGGTCGCGGCGCTCGACGATCGGATCATGCCGCACCCCGAGCGCCTCGCCGACTGGCTTGGCGGGGACGTGCGCGTCGAGGTCGTCCTGGTCCCGCGCGACACGTCTGACTGGATGCTCGCCGCCTTCTGGGCCCATCCCGAGCGCATCCTCGACCCCGACGCGCGGGCCGCAACCTCCGGCTTCGCGCGGATGGAGCCCGCGATCGTCGAGCGCTGCGTGGCGGCGGTGGCCGCCGATCTGGCCTCCGGCGCCTGGGACGAGCGCCACGGGCATCTCCGCGCGCTCGACGCCCATGACGTCGGGCTGCGGCTCGTCGTCGGCCGACCCTAGGCCGCCTGTACGTCGACTTCGCCCTCGTCGTCGGACGGCGCCGGGCCCTGAGCCGGAAACAGCTCGGCGTCGCAGTAAGGACACAGCGATGGCGCGCTGTGCGGCGTCACCGCGTAGCTCGCAAGTCCGCAACTGGGGCAGAGGACGTGAGGCACTCGCTCTTAAGTACCGGCAGACGGCCGATCTGTGACGGGGTAGGGGGTCGCGGTGACCGGCATCTGACGTGCGCTGGGTGTTGGCCGCTGTGGCAGGGACGCGCCGCGAACTTGGGCCGGCATGGCCCATCCGTTCGCGGGAGGCTTCCCGCCCGGGTACCGTTGTCCAAGACGACGGCACGCGTGCCAGATCGGACAAGGAAAGGGAGGGCGCTGCGATGGCGACGACCGCCGAGACGAGCAACGCCGAGCTACAGGAACTCGCCAAGCGCCATCTGTGGATGCACTTCAGCCGCATGGGCGCCTATGTGGATGGGGCAGAGGTCCCGATCATCGTCCGCGGCGACGGCTGCTATGTCTTCGACCAGCACGGCAAGCAGTACCTCGACGGCCTCAGCTCGCTCTTCTGCACCAACATCGGCCATGGTCGTGCCGATGTGGCGCAGGCCGGTGCCGATCAGGCAAAGGAGCTTGGGTTCTTCCCCAACTGGAGCTACGCGCACCCGGCCGCGATCGAGCTCGCCGCCAAGATCGCCGATCTCACGCCGGGCGACCTGAACCGCGTCTTCTTCACCAGCGGTGGCAGCGAAGCCGTCGAGTCTGCGCTGAAGCTGGCCCGTCAGTACCACAAGCTCCGGGGCAACGGGACCAAGTACAAGGTCATCGCGCGCGACACCGCCTACCACGGCACGACGATGGGCTGCCTGACCGCGACCGGCATCCCGGAACTCCGCGCGCCGTTCGAGCCGCTGCCCGCCGGTGGCTGCCACGTGCCCAACACCAACACCTATCGGCTGCCCGACGGTCATCAGTCCTCCGAGTTCGCCGAGGCGATCGCGCGCCGCATCGAGTTCGAGGATCCGAGCACCGTCTCGGCGATCATCCTGGAGCCGGTCCAGAACGCCGGCGGGTGCTTCGTGCCGCCCGAGGGGTACTTCGAGCGCGTGCGCGAGATCGCCGATCAGTACGACGTCCTCTTCATCTCCGACGAGGTCATCTGCTCGTGGGGCCGGCTCGGCGAGTGGTTCGGCGCCCAGCGCTACGACTATCGGCCCGACATCATCACGACGGCCAAGGGCATCACCTCGGCCTATGCGCCGATGGGCGCGGTGATCGCCTCCGACGAGGTCTTCGAGCCGTTCGCGCACGGGACGACCTCCTTCACCCACGGCCTCACCTTCGGCGGCCATCCGGTCGCCGCCGCGGTGTCGCTCGCCAACATCGCGGTCTTCGAGGACGAGAACATCCTCGACCACGTGCGGGCCAACGAGCCCGGACTGCGGTCGATGCTGGAGTCGCTGCGCGACATCCCCATCGTCGGCGACGTGCGCGGTGCCGGCTACTTCCAGGCCATCGAGCTGGTCAAGGACCAGGGAACCAAGCGATCGTTCAGCGAGGAGGAGTCCGAGACGCTGCTGCGCGGCTACCTCTCGGGCGCGCTGTTCGAGCGCGGCCTGATCTGCCGCGCCGATGATCGCGGCGACCCGGTGATCATGCTCGCGCCGCCGCTGATCGCCGGGCCCGAGCAGTTCGAGGAGATCGAGGGCGTCCTGCGCCCGGTCCTCGAAGAGGCCTCGCGGAGGATGCGCGTCGCCTGATGCTCACCGTCCGCGAGCTCTTGCGAGACCTGGAGGTCGGCGTCCTCACCGGCGAGCCGAACCTCGACGCGCCGGTGCGCTGGGTGCACATCTCCGAGCTCGCGGACCCGACGCCGTGGCTGTCGGGCGGCGAGCTGCTGCTGACGACGGGGCTGTCGCTGTCGACGCCCGAGGACCAGCGCGCGTACATCGCGCGGCTGGCCGATCACGGCCTCGCGGGTCTCGGCTTCGGGGTCGGCTTCGGCCACGAGACGGTGCCCGCGGCACTCGTAGAGGCGGCGGCCGAGCGCGACTTCCCCGTCATCGAGATTCCCTACGACACGCCGTTCATCGCGATCACCGAGAAGGCGTTCGCGCGGCTGGTCAACGAGCAGTACGCGCTGCTGCAGCGCTCGATCGCCGTCCAGGAGCGCCTGCAGCGGATCGTGCTCTCCGAGCGCGGCCTCGACGCCATCGCCTCGGCGCTCGCGACGCTGATCGGCGGCACGGTCGTGGTCTTCGACGGCCGCGGCGAGCCTCAGGCGCTGCACGTCTTCCGGCGCGAGCTGCCCGACGACGCGCTGGCCGCGGTCGGCACCGAGCTGCGCGAGCGCGCCCGCCGCACCGAGGCGCGCGGCTTCGTCCCCTCGCATCCCGACCTGGCACCGCGGGCGTTGGCGCTGCCGATCGCCGGCGCCGAGACGACCGGGCTGCCGCAGGCGTGGCTGGTCGCGGTCAAGGACTCCAGCGGCCTGTCGGAGTTCGACCGCGTCGTCCTGCACCAGGCCGTCACCGTCGTCGCGCTGGAGCTGCTGCGCCGCCACGTCGCCTCCTCGACCGAGCGCCGCCTGGCCGGCGACGTGCTCTCCGAGCTGGTCAACGGCGCGGTCGCCGGCTCAGACCTCGCCCGGCGCCTGGAGCCCTTCGGCCTCGGCGGGCGGGTGACGGCGCTGGTGCTGTCGCCGCCCGCGCGCATCGGCGGCAAGGGTGGCGGGTTGGAGGCCTGCGAGGCAGCGCTGGTCGGCGCGCTGCGCGACGAGGCCGTCAGTGGGCTGGTCGCCACGGCCAACACCCACGTCTGCGCGCTGTTGCCCGGCTTCCTGGACGAGGAGCTCTTCGAGCTCTCCCAACGCGTGCTGGATCGCGTCATCGCCAAGATGGGCGCCGTGCCGGCGGCCGGCGCGGGGCGTGCGGTGGCCGCCGGCGATGCGCGCCGCGCCTACCACGAGGCACGCTGCGCGCTGGAGGCCCGCACGCTCGGCCGACCCGTTGGCGCCGCGGAGGCCAACGCCAACGGCTCCGCCGGTCCCAAGCCGACGGTCGCGACCTACCGCGACCTCGGCTCCTTCCAGTTGTTGTTGTCCTTGCAGGACACCGACGCGCTGCGGCTGTTCTGCGAGTCCTTGCTCGGCCCGATCGAGTCGGGCGAGGGCCACTACGGCGGCGAGCTGATGCGCTCGCTGGAGGCCTTCATCGAGTGCAACGGGCAGTGGGAGGCGGCCGCCCGGCGGCTGTACTGCCACCGCCACACGCTGCGGTATCGGATCCGCAAGATCGAGGAGCTGACGGGGCGCGACCTCGCCGGCGCGCGCGATCGCATCGAGTTCTGGCTGGCGCTGCGCGGCCGGGAGCTCGTCGGCTAGTTCCCCAACAGAGAGGCACCAGAAGCCATGAAGGTCGGCGTCCCGACGGAGATCAAGACCGACGAGTACCGCGTGGCGATCACGCCTGCGGGCGTGCGCGAGTTGGTCGATCGCGGCCACGAGGTGCTGATCCAGCACGGCGCGGGGGAGGGGTCGGCGATCCCGGATGCCGAGTACGTCGAGCAGGGGGCGGCGATCGTCGCGGACGCGCGCCGCCGTGTTCGCCGGCAGCGACATGGTCGTCAAGGTCAAGGAGCCCCAACCGGTCGAGGTCGCGATGCTCGAGCCGCGCCACACGCTCTTCACCTACCTGCATCTCGCGCCCGACGCCGAGCTGACCCGGTCGCTGCGCGCCTCGGGGGCGACGTGCATCGCCTACGAGACGGTGACCGATCGCAACGGCCGGCTGCCGTTGCTGGCGCCGATGAGCGAGGTCGCGGGCAAGATCGCCACGCAGGCCGGCGCGTTCATGTTGGAGAAGCCGCTCGGTGGCCGCGGGCTGTTGCTCGGGCGGTGTGCCTGGTGTCGCGGCGGGCAAGGTGATGGTCATCGGCGGCGGCGTGGTCGGCCTGACGGCGGCGGAGATCGCGATCGGGATGGGCGCCGAGACCTACGTCTATGACCGCTCGATCGATCGCCTGCGCGAGCTGGACTTCCTGCTCAACAACCGCTGCTCGACGGTTTTCTCGACCACGCTCTCGATCGAGAAGATGCTCCCGGAGGTCGACCTCGTCATCGGTGCCGTCCTCGTCCACGGCGCCAAGGCCCCGCACGTCATCACCCGCGCCCAGCTCAGCCTGATGAAGTCCCACGCGGTCCTCGTCGACGTGTCGATCGACCAGGGCGGGTGCTTTGAGACCTCGCGCCCGACGACCCACACCAACCCGACCTACGAGGTCGACGGCGTGACCCACTACTGCGTCGCCAACATGCCCGGCGCGGTGCCGATCACCTCGACGTTCGCGCTGACCAACGCGACGATGCCCTACGTGCTCAAGCTCGCCGAGCAGGGCGTGCGCGCCGCGCTGGAGTCCGACCCCGGCTTCCTGGCCGGGCTCAACGTCGCCGCCGGCGAGGTCACCTACGCGCCGGTCGCCGCCGACCAGGGGCTGGCCGCCGCCGATCCGCTCACCGCGCTGGCCAAGGTTCCCGCCGCCGCCTAGCGCCGCCCAGGATCGAACCCGAGTTGTCCCTCGCGCGCGGGAAGGTATGTGCGAGCCACCAAGCCCCACCGTCAGGGCCGCAACCGGACAACACCCGAACGCTTGCTACCATCCCGCGCCGCATGCCCACCACGAGCCAACTCGTCCGCAAGGGTCGCAAGCCCAAGCCGCGCAAGATGTCCACCCCCGGTCTCAAGTCCGGCAAGGGCAACAAGAAGAAGCAGGCCGCCCCGCAGCGCCGCGGCGTCTGCACCCGCGTCTACACGACCACGCCCAAGAAGCCGAACTCGGCTCTGCGCAAGGTCGCCCGCGTGCGGATCACCGGCTCGGTCGAAGTCACCTCTTACATCCCCGGCGAGGGCCACAACCTGCAGGAGCACTCCGTCGTGCTCGTGCGCGGTGGCCGCGTCAAGGATCTCCCGGGCGTGCGCTACAAGGTCATCCGCGGCACGCTGGACGCCTCCGGCGTGACGGATCGCAAGAAGAGCCGTTCCATGTACGGCGTCAAGAAGAAGTAGAGGCCAGATGCCCCGCCGTTCCGCAGCAACCATCCGGCCGATCGAGCCGGATCCCGTCCACCGCTCCCGCCTGGTCACCCAGGTGGTCAACACGGTCATGCTCGACGGCAAGAAGAGCACCGCCGAGCGGATCGTGTACGACGCGCTCGCCATCATCGGCGAGAAGACGGGCAAGGACCCGATCGAGCAGCTCGAGGCGGCGCTCAAGGCGCTGACCCCGGCCCTCGAGGTCCGCTCCCGCCGCGTCGGCGGCGCGACCTACCAGGTCCCCGTCGAGGTCCCGGCGCGCCGCTCCCGCACGCTCGCGGTCCGCTGGCTCGTCGAGTTCGCCCGCCAGCGTCGCGAGAAGACGATGGCCCAGCGCCTCGCCAACGAGCTGATGGATGCCATCAACTCCCAGGGCGGCGCCTACAAGCGCAAGGACGACATCTACCGCATGGCGCAGGCCAACAAGGCCTTCGCGCACTACCGCTGGTAGCGTCCGCGCCTCACTCCGCTTCGGTCCGACGGCCGCCCACCGGGCGGCCGTCGGCGTTCTCGGCCCGCCCGTCCCGAACGCCGGCCGGCCCAGGGCCGAGGACCAGCAGCGCGCTGCCCGCGAGCAGCAGCAGCGCGCCGCCGAGGGTCTCGAGGTAGTAGCCCGTGCCCGGGTTCGCCGTCGCCTCGGTGTAGACCTCGCCAACCGAGCCCGTGTCGTGCACGTGCGAGCGGTCCCAGTGCACGGCGATGGCCAGTGCGACGAGGCCCGCCAACACGAGGCCGGCCATCGCCACGCGGGAGCCGCGCAGCGCCACCGCCAACAGCCAGAGCGCCAGCAGCGCGAGCACGATCAGCGCCGGCCCATGGCGGTCCCAGCCGCTCTGGGCGGCGTCGAAGTCGACCGCACGGACCGACGTCTCGACGGTGATCTCGATGATCGCCGTGAAGGTCGCGGCGACCAGCAGCAGAGCGCCGATCAGGCCGGTGACGGCCAGGGCGGCACGAAGGGCGAGAACGGTCGGCAAGGGCAACCGGCCGGGACCGAACCCTTTGCTATCATCGCGGCCTGTCCCGTGTTGAGCGCCACTCACGTGCGCGCCTTTACCCCGGGACGCTCTCTGCGCCAGCATGGAGACCTCGAGCACATAGCGCGCCGCCCGGGAACCATCCCTGACGTGCGCGCGGGCCCGAGGGGCCCGTTTTCTTTGCCCGCAGCCACCGCTCCCCCCGCCTTCAGATATGCCACGCAAGTTCTCCCTCCAGAAGACCCGCAACATCGGGATCATGGCGCACATCGACGCCGGTAAGACGACGACGACGGAGCGCATCCTTTACTACACCGGTCGCACCTACAAGATCGGTGAGGTCCACGAGGGCGCGGCCACGATGGACTGGATGGAGCAGGAGCAGGAGCGCGGCATCACGATCACGTCCGCCGCGACGACGTGCACCTGGGACGAGCACCGCATCAACATCATCGACACGCCCGGCCACGTGGACTTCACGGTCGAGGTCGAGCGCTCGCTGCGCGTCCTCGACGGCGCCATCGCCGTGTTCGACTCGGTCGCCGGCGTCGAGCCGCAGTCCGAGACCGTCTGGCGCCAGGCCGACAAGTACCACGTCCCCCGCATCGCCTTCATCAACAAGATGGACCGCATCGGCGCGGACTTCGACCGCTCGGTCGAGACGATGGTCGATCGCCTGGGCGCCAACGCTGTGCCGGTCCAGCTGCCGATCGGCGCCGAGGCCGACCTCGTCGGGATCATCGACCTGATCGCGATGAAGGCCATCATCTACAACGATGACCTCGGCAAGGACTTCGACGTCATCGAGATCCCCGAGGAGCATCAGCTCCGCGCCGAAGAGGCGCGCGAGACGCTCATCGACGCCGTGGGCACGTTCGACGACGACTTGGCCGAGGCCTACCTCGAGCACGGCGATGTCGACATCGACCAGCTCAAGGCCGCGATCCGCAAGGCCGTCCTCGAGCTCGGCATCACGCCCGTCTTCTGCGGCTCGGCCTTCAAGAACAAGGGCGTGCAGCCGCTGCTCGACGCGGTCGTCGACTACCTGCCGTCCCCGCTGGACGTGCCGCCGGTCGAGGGCATCGTCGAGGCGCGCAACGGCGACATCACCGAGGAGGTGCGCAACGCCTCCGACGACGAGCCGTTCGCCGCGCTGGCCTTCAAGATCGCCGCCGACCCGTTCGTCGGCAAGCTCACCTACTTCCGCGTGTACTCCGGCCGCCTGTCGGCGGGCTCGCGCATCCTCAACGTCACCTCGGGCAAGTCCGAGCGCGTCGGCCGCATCCTGATGATGCACGCCAACGACCGTGAGGAGCTCGAGGAGGTCTACGCCGGCGACATCGCCGCGGCGGTCGGCATCAAGCAGATCGTCACGGGCGACACGCTGTGCGCCCCGGACGCGCCGATCAAGTTGGAGAACATCGTCTTCCCCGAGCCGGTCATCAAGGTGGCCGTCGAGCCCAAGACGAAGTCCGACCAGGAGAAGATGTCGGTCGCCCTGGGCCGCTTGGCCGAGGAGGACCCGACCTTCCAGGTCCAGACCAACGAGGAGACCGGCCAGATCGAGATCTCCGGCATGGGCGAGCTGCACCTCGAGGTGCTGGTCGACCGCATGCGCCGCGAGTTCAACGTCGAGGCCAACGTCGGCAAGCCCCAGGTCTCCTACCGCGAGACGATTCGCGGCGAGGCCAAGAAGGTCGAGGGCAAGTTCGTCCGCCAGACCGGTGGCTCGGGCCAGTACGGCGTCGTCTACATCGACATGGAGCCGGCGCCCGGCGAGGGCTTCGACTTCGTCTCCAAGATCAAGGGCGGCTCCGTCCCGACGGAGTACATCCCGGCGATCGAGAAGGGCGTCGAGGAGGCCATGGAGACCGGCGTCAAGGCCGGCTACCCGATGGTCGACATCCGCGTCACCCTCGTCGACGGCAAGTACCACGACACGGACTCCTCGGAGATCGCGTTCAAGGTCGCCGGCTCGCTCGCCTTCAAGGAGGCGGCGCGCCGCGCCAAGCCCGTCCTGCTCGAGCCGATCTTCGCGGTCGAGGTCGTCACCCCGGAAGAGTTCCTGGGCGACGTCATCGGCGACCTGAGCAAGCGGCGCGGTCGCGTCGAAGGTCAGGATCGTCGCGGCAACGCACTTGCGGTCACCGGCCGCGTCCCGCTGTCGGAGATGTTCGGCTACGCAACGGACCTGCGTTCCAACACGCAGGGTCGGGCCACGTACACGATGCAGTTCGACAGCTACGACGAGGTTCCGCCGAACATCGCGGAGAAGATCATCGAAGGCCGCAACGGGAACGCCGCGGCAGCCTAAGCAGGTCGCGCGGACGTCACACGACGGATCGCGATAGCTTTCCCTGGTTCGTCCAGGTAAGACCCCTCACGAACACCAAGACTTCCGAAGGAGCAATTGAAGTGGCGAAGGAGAAGTTCGAGCGCGACAAGCCGCACGTCAACGTCGGCACCATCGGTCACATCGACCATGGCAAGACCACGTTGACCGCAGCCATCACCACGGTGCTCGCCGAGAAGATGGGCGGCGAGGCCAAGAGCTTCGCGGAGATCGACAACGCTCCTGAGGAGAAGGAGCGTGGCATCACGATCGCCACGTCTCACGTCGAGTACCAGACGGAGGCCCGCCACTACGCCCACGTCGACTGTCCCGGTCACGCCGACTACGTGAAGAACATGATCACGGGTGCGGCGCAGATGGACGGCGCGATCCTCGTGGTCTCGGCGGCCGACGGTCCCATGCCCCAGACGCGTGAGCACATCCTGCTCGCCCGCCAGGTCGGCGTGCCCTACATCGTCGTCTTCCTCAACAAGGCCGACATGGTCGACGACGAGGAGCTCCTCGAGCTCGTCGAGGTCGAGGTGCGCGACCTGCTCTCCGAGTACGACTTCCCGGGCGACGACATCCCGTTCATCACGGGTTCGGCCCTGAAGGCGCTCGAGGGCGACGAGGCCTACAAGCAGAAGATCTACGACCTGGCCGACGCGCTGGACTCCTACATCCCGGAGCCCGTTCGCGATCTGGACAAGCCCTTCCTGATGCCGGTCGAGGACGTCTTCTCGATCACGGGCCGTGGCACCGTTGCCACGGGCCGCATCGAGCAGGGCATCGTCAACACGGGCGACACGGTCGAGATCGTCGGCGTCAAGGACACGACCACGACGGTCGTCACGGGCGTCGAGATGTTCCGCAAGATCCTCGACGAGGGTCGCGCGGGTGACAACGTCGGCTGCCTCCTGCGCGGTACCAAGCGCGAGGAGATCGAGCGCGGGCAGGTTCTCTGCAAGCCGGGCTCGATCACGCCGCACACCAAGTACAAGGCCGAGGTCTACGTCCTCAAGAAGGAGGAGGGTGGCCGTCACACGCCGTTCTTCACCGGCTACCGCCCCCAGTTCTACTTCCGCACGACGGACGTGACCGGGGTCGCTAACCTGCCCGAGGGCGTCGAGATGGTCATGCCGGGCGACAACGTCGCGATGGAGATCGAGCTGATCCAGCCGATCGCGATGGACCAGGGCCTGCGTTTCGCCATCCGTGAGGGTGGCCGCACCGTGGGCTCGGGCGTCGTCACCGAGATCATCCAGTAGCACCACTTGAATCGGCCCCCACCCGTGCCCCTCTTGGGCCGGGTGGGTGACCGAGACGCACGCAGCACCAAGACGAATACGCAGCAGGGAGTGGGGTGGAGACCCGTCGAGACATCGGCGAGCGGTCCACCCCCACAGCCGCGAGGCTTCCCAACCACAAAGCTTCTTCCAGACAGCAGACGGAACAAAGACAGGCAGATGGCAGCCGCCACACAAAACAAGATCCGCATTCGCCTCAAGGCCTACGACCACCAGGCCCTCGAGACGGCGGCCAAGGAGATCGTCGAGACCGCGACGCGCACAGGCGCGACGGTCTCAGGTCCCGTGCCGCTGCCGACCGACCGCAACATCTACGCGGTCATCAAGTCGCCGTTCAAGGACAAGGACTCGCAGGAGCACTTCGAGATCCGGACGCACAAGCGCCTGATCGACATCCACGGGCCGACCCCCAAGACGGTCGACTCGCTCCAGCGCCTGGACCACCTCCCGGCCGGCGTCAACATCGAGATCAAGCTGCTCGCGTAATGCCCGCCATCCTCGCCAAGAAGCTGGGCATGACCCAGCTCTTCATGGACGACGGTCGCGTGGAGCGCGTCACCGTGCTGGAGGCCGGTCCGTGTCCCGTCACCGGGATCCGCACCTTCGACCGCGACGGCTACGAGGCCGTCCAGCTCGCCTTCGGCGCGTCCAAGGAGAAGCACATCTCCAAGCCCGAGCTCGGCCATCTCAAGAAGGCCGGCGCTCCGCCGCTGCGTCACGTCGTGGAGTTCCGCGACGAGGCCGGCGAGCTGCAGGTCGGCGAGACCGTCACGGTGGAGGCCTTCGCGGTCGGCCAGACGGTCAAGATCGCCGGCACCAGCAAGGGCAAGGGCTTCCAGGGCACGATCAAGCGCCACAACTTCAAGAGCGGCCCGAAGTCCCACGGCTCGCACAACGTGCGCGCGCCGGGATCGATCGGCGCGTCCGCCTGGCCCGCCCGCGTGATGAAGGGCATCCGCGGCCCCGGCCAGATGGGCAACAAGCGCGTCACCCAGAAGGGCTTGGAGATCGTCCGCATCGACGCTCAGGACAACCTCCTGCTCGTCCGCGGCTCGGTCCCCGGCCCCAAGAACGGCTTCGTGGAGGTCCGCACCGATGCCTAGCGCCAAGAACCTCGCCGACGGCAAGACCGTCGAGCTCGACGACGTCGCCTTCGGCGCCCGCTTCAACGGCCCGCTCGTGCACGAGTCCGTGCGCGCCGAGCTCAACGCCAAGCGCCAGGGCACCTCGTCCACCAAGACCCGCGGCGAGGTCCGCGGCGGTGGCGCCAAGCCGTGGCGTCAGAAGGGCACGGGCCGCGCTCGCGCCGGCTCGTCGCGCTCGCCGATCTGGTCGGGCGGCGGCACGGTCTTCGGACCCAAGCCCCGCCATTACACCTTCAAGGTCAACCGCAAGGAGAAGCGCGCGGCGTTCCGCTGCGCGCTGTCGATCCACGCCGAGCGCGGTTCGCTCGCGGTCTTCGACACCAAGGCCTTCGACGACGTCTCCACCAAGGCCGCGGCCAAGCTGGTGACCGACTGGGGCATCAAGGGCTCGCTGTTGATCATCCTGGGCGACACCGAGGAGCGCGCGGCGCTGAGCTTCCGCAACCTCGCCAACGTCCGCGCCGTGATCCCGACGACCAACGTCGGCGTCGCCGATCTGGTCGGCGCGGCCAACGTCCTGGTCAGCCCGGCCGCGCTCGACGCGCTGACCGCGCGCGCCAAGGGCGAGAAGACCACGACCGCCGAGGAGGCGAGCGCCTGATGGACGCCAGCCAGGTCATCATCCGCCCGGTCGTGAGCGAGAAGTCCTACGTGCTCGCCGCGGCGGAGAAGTACACGTTCCGGGTCCACCCGAACGCCCACAAGACGCAGATCCGCCAGGCGGTCGAGTCGCTCTTCGACGTCAACGTCATCGGTGTCCACACCATGTCGGTGAAGTCCAAGCCCAAGCGCCGCGGCCAGACCCCCGGTCGGACGCGCTCTTGGAAGAAGGCGATCGTCCAGGTGGCGCCGGGTCAGTCCATCCCGATCTTCCAGGGCCTCGAGGGCCTCGAGGAGTCCTAGCCCGTGCCCATCCGCAAGCCCAAGCCCACGTCCCCGGGCCTTCGCTTCGTCTCGTATCCGGACTTCGCCGAGATCACGAAGACCGAGCCGGAGCGCACGCTCGTCGAGGGCCTCAAGAAGTCCGGCGGCCGCAACTCCAACGGCCGCAAGACCGCCCGCCACCGCGGTGGTGGAGCCAAGCGCCTGTACCGCAAGGTCGACTTCAAGCGCCGTCGTGACGGGATCCCCGCCAAGGTCGCCGCGATCGAGTACGACCCGAACCGCACGGCGTACATCGCGCTGCTCCACTACGTCGACGGCGTCAAGTCCTACATCCTCGCTCCCTCGCGCCTGCAGGTCGGCGCCATGGTGATGAGCGGCCCTGAGGCCGAGATCGCCGTCGGCAACTGCCTGCCGCTGTCGGCGATGCCGACGGGCACCGTGGTCCACAACGTGGAGCTGCAGCCCGGTCGCGGTGGTCAGCTCGGTCGCTCCGCCGGCGTCAGCGTCCAGCTGATGGCCAAGGAGGGCGACTACGCCACGCTGCGCCTGCCCTCGGGCGAGATGCGCCTCGTGCGCTCGGAGTGCCGCGCCACGGTCGGGACGATCGGCAACGCCGAGCACCAGAACGTCAAGATCGGCAAGGCCGGTCGCAAGCGTCACATGGGCGTTCGCCCGCAGACGCGCGGCACGGCCATGAACCCGGTCGACCACCCGCACGGCGGCGGCGAGGGCTCCACGACGCCCGGTCGCCATCCGGTCACGCCCTGGGGCGTGCCCGACGCTCGGGTATCGCACCCGTAAGAAGAACAAGTCGTCCGACCGCTACATCGTCCGCGGCCGCCGTCGCGGCAAGAACAAGCGGTAGAGGGTTAGAGCTTTATGAGCCGTTCGAGCAAGAAGGGCCCGTTCGTCGAGGAGCGCCTGATGGGGCGCATCGAGAAGATGAACGAGACCAACAGCAAGCAGATGCTCCGCACCTGGTCGCGGACGTCGACGATCTTCCCCGAGATGGTCGGCCACACCATCGCCGTTCACGACGGGCGCAAGCACGTGCCCGTGTTCGTGAGCGAGTCGATGGTCGGCCACAAGCTCGGCGAGTTCGCTCCGACGCGCACCTACCGCGGGCACGTCGACACCGGGAAGAAGCGATGAGCCCGGACGACGAGAAGCCCGAGGAGACGCCGAAGGTCGAGACCGAGGTCGTCGACGAGACGACCCTCGAGGAGGTCCCGGTCGAGCCGGAGGCCGTCGAGGCCGAGGCCGAGGAGGCCCCTGCCGAGGAGCCGGTCGCCGAGGAGAAGCCCGCCAAGAAGCCGGCGGCCAAGAAGAAGCCGGCCGCCAAGAAGCCGGCCGAGCCCAAGGTCGAGGAGCCCGTCAAGGAGAAGCCGGCGCCGGCCCGCAAGGCCGCGGCATCTCCGAACGGCCGTCCCGTCGTCAAGGCCCACGCCAAGTACGTCCGCACCTCCGCCCGCAAGGCGCGGTTGGTCTGCGACCACATCCGCGGCAAGTCCGTCATCGAGGCGCGCGCCATCCTGGCCCACACGCCTCGCGCGGTCGCCGAGGACTGGGAGAAGCTCCTGAACTCGGCCGTCGCCAACGCCGAGCACAACCACGAGCTGCTCGGCGAGGACCTCAAGATCTTGTCCGTCACCGCTGACGAGGGCCCGACCCTCAAGCGTTTCCGACCGCGCGCCATGGGGCGCGCCTCGGCCATCCGCAAGCGCACGTCGCACCTGTCGATCGCGCTCACGCCGAAGGAGCAGTAAGAGCATGGGACAGAAGGTTCACCCCGAGTCCATGCGCGTGGGCTACATCCACGACTGGAAGTCGAACTGGTTCACCGAGCGTGACTTCAGTGACTATCTGGCCGAGGACGTCGCCATTCGCGGCCACATCACCACCAAGCTCGCGCACGCCGGCCTGAGCGACATCACGATCCGCAAGGACGCCAACGAGGTGGAGGTCAACATCCACACCGCGCGTCCCGGCATCGTGATCGGCAAGTCCGGTTCCGAGGTCGACGCCCTGCGCCGTGATCTGCACAAGATCACCAAGAAGCAGATCAAGGTCAACATCCTCGAGATCAAGCGGCCCGAGCTCGACGCCAAGCTCGTCGCGCAGTCGATCGCCGAGCAGCTGCAGAACCGCGTGGCCTTCCGCCGTGCGATGAAGCGCGCGCTGACCAGCGCGATGCGCTCCGGCGCCAAGGGCTGCAAGATCCAGGTCGGCGGCCGCCTCGGCGGCTCCGAGATGGCGCGTACCGAGATGTACTCCGACGGTCGCGTCCCGCTGCACACGCTGCGCGCCGACATCGACTACGGCTTCTACGAGGCCCGCACCACCTTCGGCCGCATCGGCTGCAAGGTGTGGATCAACAAGGGCGAGATCATGCCCGAGGGCTACGGCGGCTCCGACCTCACCGAGATCGAGGCCCCGCAGGCCGCCGGCATGGACCGTGGCAACGACCGCGGTGGCCGTGGCGGCGGGCGCAACGACCGTGACGGTCGCGGCGGCGGCGGTGGCCGAGGCCGTGGCGGACCGGGTGGTCCCGGCGGTGCCGGTGGCGGCCGTGGCGGTCGCGGTGGCCAGGGCGGCGGCGGTGGCGGGCGTGGGCCCGGCGGCGCCGGCGGCGGTGGCCGTGGCGGCGGCGGGTACGGCGGTGGCGGCGGCGGGGGCGGTCCCCGTGGTGGCGGCGGCTATGGCGGGGGCGGTCGCTAGATGCTCTCTCCCAAGCGCGTCAAGCACCGCAAGCAGCACCGCGGGCGCAAGCCCGGCCTCTCGCGCGGCCAGACCAAGGTCCAGTTCGGCGAGTTCGGCCTCAAGACCCTCGACGCCGGTTGGCTGACCAACCGTCAGATCGAGGCCGCACGTATTGCCATGACGCGCAAGATCAAGCGCGGCGGCAAGGTGTGGATCAACGTCTATCCCGACAAGCCCGTCACCAAGAAGCCCGCCGAGACCCGCATGGGCTCCGGCAAGGGCTCGCCCGAGGGCTGGGTCGCGGTCGTCAAGCCGGGCCGCGTGATGTTCGAGCTGGCCGGCGTGCCGGAGCCGCTCGCCCGTGAGGCCATGCGCCTCGCCGGGATGAAGCTCCCTGTCCGCACCAAGATCGTGACGGCGGAGGACGACGCCTGATGAACACCAAGGAGATCCGCGAC
This sequence comes from uncultured Conexibacteraceae bacterium, assembly GCA_963731005.1. Lineage (GTDB taxonomy): Bacteria > Actinomycetota > Thermoleophilia > Solirubrobacterales > Solirubrobacteraceae > Baekduia. Next base: position 1,868,857 of record CAVSTZ010000002.1, read on the forward strand.
CTGCGCGACGACGAGCTCGTCGAGCACATCAAGACGGTCCGTCGCGACCTCTTCGGCCTGCGGTTCCAGCACGCCACCGGCGAGCTGGAGAACACCGCGGGCCTCCAAACCGGTAAGCGCGACCTCGCTCGCGCCCTGACCATCGCCCGCCAGCGCGGGATCGACACGAGCAAGTAGCCATGGCTGACGACGAGACCCCAGAGACGACCGAAGAGCAGGTCACCACGCCCGAGACGGTCGAGGAGACCGCGCCTGCGCAGGCGCAGGAAGCGCCTGCCCCCGAGGCAGCCGCCGAGCCCGCCGCGCCGGTCGCCGCACTGACCCCCAAGGAGCGCAAGGTCGCTTCGCGTGCCCGCCGTGGCGCGCGCCGCGGCGCGACGCCCGAGGAGCGTGCCGAGACCCGCAAGGCCAAGGCCGCCGCTCGCTCGCGCTACCGCACCAAGAAGCGCGAGAAGGATCGCGCCGCCCGTGCGGAGGCCGGTCCGGCCAAGACGCAGTCGCCGGTCGAGCACGGTCCGGGCGCCCCGAAGGAGCGCCTCGGCATCGTCGTGTCCAACAAGGCCGACAAGACGATCACGGTGCGCATCGATACCGCGCGCCGTCATCGCCGCTACCAGAAGATCGTGCGCAGCTCCTCGACGCTGCACGCCCACGACGAGACCAACGACGCCAACGCCGGCGACACGGTCCGCATCATCGAGTCGCGGCCGCTCAGCGCCACCAAGCGCTGGCGCCTCGTCGAGATCCTGGAGCGTGCCAAGTGATCCAGAACGAGTCACGCCTCAAGGTCGCCGACAACACGGGCGCCCGCGAGATCCTCGTCATCCGCGTGCAGGGCGGCTCGCGCCGCAAGTACGCGCACGTCGGCGACGTGATCACCGCGACGGTCAAGGCCGCCAACCCGCAGGGCACGGTCAAGAAGGGCGAGGTCGTCAAGGCCGTCGTCGTGCGCACCAAGAAGGAGTTCGGGCGCGACGACGGGACCTACATCTCCTTTGACGAGAACGCCGCCGTCATCATCGACGCGACGGGCAACCCGCGCGGCACGCGCATCTTCGGGCCGGTGGCCCGCGAGCTGCGCGACAGCAACTACATGAAGATCATCTCGCTCGCCCCGGAGGTGCTCTGAGTCATGGCCGCACTGAAGATCCGTCGTGACGACGAGGTCATCGTCATCAGCGGCAAGGACCGCGGCAAGACCGGCAAGGTCTTGCGGGTCGACCCCAAGAAGTCGCGGGTCGTCGTCGAGGGCATCAACATCGTCAAGCGCCATCAGCGCCCCCAGCCGAACGCCCCTCAGGTCGAGGCCGGCGTCATCGAGCGTGAGGGCCCCATCCACATCTCAAACGTCCAGCTCATCGATCCCAAGACGAAGAAGCCCACGCGCGTCGGCGTCACCCGTGAGGGTGGCAACCGCAATCGCGTGACGCGAGCGTCCGGGACCAAGCTCGACTAGTCCGGCAGAGAATCATGGAAGCCGCAATCCAGACCGCACGCCTCAAGACGCAGTACCTCGAGAAGATCCGCCCCGCCCTCATCGAGCGGTTCGGCTACTCGAGCTACATGCAGGCGCCCAAGCTCATCAAAATCACCCTCAACATGGGTGTCGGCGATGCCAAGCAGGACTCCAAGGTCCTCGACGCAGCCGCCGAGCAGCTCGCGACGATCGCCGGCCAGAAGCCGTCGATCCGGCGCGCGCGCAAGTCCATCGCGCAGTTCAAGCTGCGCGAGGGTATGGCCGTCGGCGTCAGCGTGACGCTGCGCGGCGACCGCGCCTATGAGTTCCTCGACCGCCTCGTGTCGGTCGCGCTCCCTCGGGTGCGCGACTTCCGCGGGCTCAAGCCCACGGCCTTCGACGGCCGGGGCTCGTACTCGATGGGCCTCAAGGAGCAGATCATCTTCCCCGAGATCGACTACGACGCCATCGACAACGTGCGCGGCCTCGACATCGCCATCACCACGACGGGCACGTCGAACGCCGAGACCTACGCATTGCTCGAGGCGTTCGGCATGCCTTTCAGTCGTGAGGGCAACCCGTACGTGACCGCCGACGACGGCACCCAGGAGAGCTAGACCGTGGCCAAGACGTCCCAGCGGGTCCGCCAGCAGCGCGGGTCCAAGTACAAGACCCGGGAGTACACCCGGTGCCGCAAGTGCGGCCGGTCGCGCGCGGTCTACCGCAAGTTCGGCGTGTGCCGCATCTGCCTGCGCGACCTCGCGCACAACGGCTTTGTCCCCGGCATGACGAAGTCGAGTTGGTAGCGCCATGTCGATGACCGATCCTGTCGCCGACTACCTGACCCGGATTCGCAACGCGATCCGGGCTCAGCACGACGTCGTCGAGATCCCCGCCTCCAGGCTCAAGCGCGAGATGACCCGCATCCTCGCCGAGCAGGGCTACATCGAGGCGTGGGAGACCGAGGCCCCGTCGGCCGAGCGTCCCGCCGAGCTCATCCGCATCCAGCTCAAGTACACCGAGGACCGCAAGTCCGTGGTGTCGGGGCTGCAGCGCGCGTCCCGTCCGGGTCAGCGCTACTACGTGCCCGCCACCGGCATCCCCAAGGTGCTCGGCGGCATGGGCACCGCCATCGTCTCGACGTCCCAAGGCGTCATGACCGGCCACGAGGCCCGCCGCCGAGGCATCGGCGGCGAAGTCGTGGCAAAGGTCTGGTGATCACTTCATGAGCCGTATCGGTCGCAAGCCCATCTCGGTGCCCGCAGGGGTCACCGTCGCCATCGAGCCCGAGTCGGTCCGTGTCAACGGACCCAAGGGTGAGCTCGTCGAGCGCATCCACCGTGACATCACGGTGGAGCAGAACGACGACGTCCTGACCGTGACGCGCCCGACCGACCGCGGCGAGCACCGTGCCATGCACGGCCTGTACCGCTCGCTGCGTGGCCAACATGGTCATCGGCGTCACCGACGGCTACGCCAAGACGCTGGAGATCCAGGGCGTCGGCTACCGCGCGGCCCTCAAGGGCCGTGACCTGGAGCTGGCCCTCGGCTACTCCCATCCGGTGTCGATCAAGGCGCCGGACGGCATCGACTTCGAGGTCCCGCAGCCGACGCGCGTCATCGTGCGCGGGCATCGACAAGCAGCTGGTCGGCGAGATCGCCGCCAACATCCGCAAGCAGCGTCCGCCGGAGCCCTACAAGGGCAAGGGCATCCGCTACGAGGGCGAGTACGTCGCCCGCAAGGTCGGTAAGCGAGCATGAGCACCACCACCCCTGAAAAGCGCCGTCTGCGAGCGCCGCCGTCGCGTCCGCGCCAAGGTCAACGGCACGGCCGAGCGTCCGCGCATCTCCGTGTTCCGGTCCAACCGCGGCATCGCCGCCCAGCTCGTCGACGACGTGGCGGGCAAGACGCTGGCCGCGGTCCAGTGGACCGAGGCCGAGCTGCGCGACCTCCCGCGCTCGGAGCAGAGCGGCAAGGCCGGCGAGCTGCTCGCGCAGCGCGCGAAGGCCGCCGGCATCGAGCGCGCCGTGTTCGATCGCGGCGGCTACCAGTACCACGGACGCGTCAAGGCATTCGCCGACGGCGTCCGCGAGGGAGGACTTGCCGTATGAAGCACGACAGCTTCGCTGACCGCGTCGTCTCGCCGGTCGGCCTCGACCTGCAGGAGCGGGTCGTCGAGATCAATCGCGTCGCCAAGGTCGTCAAGGGCGGCCGGCGCTTCTCGTTCACGGCCCTCGTGGTCGTCGGCGACGAGCAGTCGGTCGTCGGCATCGGCTACGGCAAGGCCAACGAGGTCCCGATCGCCATCCAGAAGGGTGTCGAGCAGGCCAAGAAGAACCTGTACCGCGTGCCCAAGCACGGCTCGACGATCACCCATCCGGTGGTCGGCGTCTTCGGCTCCGGCCGGGTGCTGCTCAAGCCGGCCTCGCCCGGTACCGGCGTCATCGCCGGCGGCGGCGTCCGCGCGGTCCTGGAGCTCGCGGGCATCCACGACATCCTGAGCAAGTCGCTGGGCACGCAGAACCCGATCAACCTCGTCAAGGCGACGCTGGCCGGACTGCAGGACCTGCGCACGCCCGAGGAGGTCGCGGAGATCCGCGGCCTGTCGATCGCCGAGGTCCTGGGCCTGAGCAACGAGCAGCCCGCGCGGCGAGACGCTCGAGGCGCTCGAGGCCGAGGCCGAGGAGGGCGCCGTGGCGGTCGCGACCGAGGAGACGCCGGCCGAAGAGGCACCGGCCGAGGAAGCACCGGTCGCAGAGGCCCCGGCCGAGGAGGCCGAGGCCGAGGCGCCGCCCAGGAGGCCGCCGCGTGATGCCCAAGGTCACCCAGATCAAGAGCAAGAACGGCTCCAACCAGAAGCAGCTCGACACGCTGCGCTCGCTGGGCTGCGCAAGATCGGCCACACGGTCGAGGTCAAGGACATCCGAGCAGGCCCGCGGCATGCTCCACCGCGTCCGCCACCTGATCAAGGTCGAGGAGGACTAGTTCCATGGCTGACGAGATCGAGAAGACGAGCCGATCGGGCTCCACAACCTGAAGCCGGCCCCCGGCAGCCGCCGGCCGCGCAAGCGCGTCGGCCGCGGCGAGGGCTCCGGCCTGGGCAAGACCTCTGGCCGTGGCCAGAAGGGCGCGGGCTCGCGCTCCGGCTCCAAGGACCGCGCGCGGTTCGAGGGCGGCCAGATGCCGATCCACATGCGGATGCGCAAGCTGCGCGGTCCGCACATGAAGAAGTCGATGCCGTTCGAGATGTTCCGCACCGCAGACGCAGGGCGTCAACGTGCAGGACCTCGAGGCGCGCTTCGACAAGGGCGCCGAGGTCACGCTCGACGCGCTCAAGGCCGCCGGCCTGGCCAAGAAGGCGGACGTCCCGGTGAAGATCCTCGCCAAGGGCGAGATCACCAAGCCGCTGACCGTCCACGCGCACAAGTTCAGCGCGTCGGCCAAGGCGGCCATCGAGGCCGCCGGCGGCACCGCCGTCATCGTCGAGTCCTAGCCGCTCTGGCAACACCCACACGTCGGCTTCGAGGGCCCCGGGCGACCGGGGCCCTCGGTCGTCGGTTACCCTCTCGCTTTCATGCTGTCGACCATCCTGAGCGCGTTCACCGTCCCGGAGATCCGCAAGAAGCTCGCCTTCACGGCGCTGCTGCTCGCGCTCTACCGCGTCGGCTCCCACATCCCGGTTCCCGGGGTCAACGTCCAGGCGGTCAAGGACGCCCAGGAGTCCGTTCGGCGGCGGGCGGCATCCTCAGCCTGCTGAACCAGTTCTCGGGCGGCGGGCTGAGTCGCATCGCGCTCTTCGCGCTCGGGATCATGCCCTACATCACGGCGAGCATCATCCTGCAGTTGCTCACCGTGGTCGTCCCCTCGCTGGAGAAGCTCCAGAAGGAGGGCGAGGTCGGTCAGGCGCGCATCACGCAGTACACGCGCTACCTCACGGTCGGCCTGGCCTTCGCGCAGTCGATCGGCTACGTGTTCCTCTTCAAGTCGCTGCGGCCCGTCGACGGGCGCAGACGATCATCTCGACGTTCGACACGCCCCACGTCTTCCTGATCGTGGTCTCGCTCACCGCGGGCACGGTCCTGCTGATGTGGATGGGCGAGCTGATCACCCAGCGCGGCATCGGCAACGGCATCTCGCTGATGATCTTCGCCTCGATCGTCTCGCGCCTGCCCGTCGGCATCTCGTCCTGGTGGAACAACCCCGACCAGGTCTTCGTCGTGATCATGCCGTTCCTGGCGCTCGGCGTCGTCTGCTCGATCGTCTTCATCCAGGAGGGCCAGCGCCGGATCCCGGTCCAGTACGCCAAGCGCGTCATCGGGCGGCGGATGAGCGGCGGCGGCCAGACCTACCTGCCGCTGCGCGTCAACATGGCCGGCGTCATCCCGGTCATCTTCGCCGCCTCGATCATGGCCTTCCCGCCCACGGTCGGCCAGCTGATCAACACGCCCGCCACGCACAGCGTCGCGAACTTCCTCGAACCCCGGGAAGGCGCCCTACGTGATCGGCGAGTCGATCTTCATCATCTTGTTCACGTACTTCTACACGGCGGTGACGTTCAACCCCGTCGACCAGGCCGAGAACCTGAAGAAGTACGGCGGGTTCATCCCGGGGGTGAGGCCAGGCCGGCCGACGGCCGAGTTCCTCGATCGCATCCTCGCGCGCCTGACGTTCCCCGGCGCGCTGTACCTCGCGGCGGTCGCCGCGCTGCCGACGATCGTGATCGCGCTGACCGGCGCGACGCAGTCGTTCCAGTTCGGCGGAACCTCGCTGCTGATCGTCATCGGCGTGGCCCTCGACACGATGAAGCAGCTCGAGGCCCAGCTGATGATGCGCAACTACGAAGGCTTCCTCAAGTAGGATGCCCGACCTTCCCGGGACCGGTGGCCTCGCGGCCCCGGTCCGCAAGGAGCCTGCGATCACCGTCGTGTCTGAACTCAACCTCATCCTGGTCGGACCTCCCGGCGCCGGCAAGGGCACCCAGGCCGAGCGCCTGACCGAGGACTTCGGGCTGCCCTACTACGCCACGGGCAACATCCTGCGCGACGCGGTCGCCAACGGCACCGAGCTGGGCAAGCAGGCCAAGGAGCTACATGGACGCCGGCGAGCTGGTGCCCGACGACGTGATCATCGGCGTGATCCTGGAGGCACTTGCCTCCGACGAGGCCGCCGACGGCTTCCTGCTCGACGGCTTCCCGCGCACGGTGCCCCAGGCCGACGCGCTGGGCGAGGCGCTGCAGAAGGCCGGGCGCAAGATCACCGCGGTCCTGCTGATCGACGTCGCCCGACGAGGAGGTCGTGCGCCGCCTCTCCGGTCGCCGCGTCGCGCAAGTCGGGCCGCGTCTACCACGTCGACTTCGACCCGCCCAAGCACGACGGTCGCTGCGACATCGACGGCTCCGCGCTGATCCAGCGCGACGACGACAAGCCCGAGACGATCCGCAAGCGCCTGCGGTCTACCACGACCAGACCGAGCCGCTCGTCGACTACTACGAGGAGCCGCGACCTGCTGCGCCGCTTCGACGGCACGCGCACGCCCGACCGAGGTGCACGACCACGTGCGCGCGACGGTCGCGACGCTGCGCCTCGAAGACGAGCTCTAGGCGCGGTCGCGCCGCAGCGAGCCAGCGCCGTGATCATCAAGAAGTCCCCAGCCGAGATCGAGAAGATGGCCGCCGCCGGCGCCATCCACGCCGCGGACGATGAAGCTCGTCGCCGGCAAGATCCGCGAAGGCGTCACGCACCGCCGAGCTCGACCAGGCCGCCGAGAAGTACATCCGCTCCCAGGGCGCGATGCCCGTCGTTCAAGGGCTACCGCGGCTTCACCGGCTCGATCTGCGCCTCGCCCAACGCGATGGTCGTCCACGGGATCCCCGGGCCCTACCGGCTGGGCAACGGGCGACGTGATCTCGATCGACATCGGCGTCACCTACGACGGCTGGGTCGCCGACGGCGCCGTGACCTTCGCGGTCGGGCGAGGTCACGCCGGTCGCCGACAAGCTGCTGGAGGTCACGCGGCGCTCGCTCTTCGACGCCGTCGAGCAGTGCCGGCCCGGCAACCGCCTCGGCGACGTCTCCCACGCGGTCCAGAGCGACGGTCGAGGCCGAGGGCCTGTCGGTCGTCCGCTCGCTCGTCGGGCACGGCATCGGGCGCGACATGCACGAGGAGCCGCAGATCCCCAACTACGGCGACGCCGGCAAGGGCCCGCTGCTGGAGGCCGGGATGGTGCTGGCCGTCGAGCCGATGACCACCGCCGGGCGCCACATGGTGCGCATGGGCGACGACGGCTGGGCGATCTACTCCCAGGACGGCTCGCTGGCCGCGCACTTCGAGTTCACGATCGCCGTCACCGCCGACGGCCCGCGGATCCTGACGCCCTGGCACGAGGGCGAGAACGCGCTATAACCCCGAGGGCGGACTTCGTCCCGGAAGGTCGTGGCTGATGTCGCCGGCGCAGTGCAGGCGGGCGGCCGCCCGTCAAGCGCGTTGGCGACCGTCAGGCGCGAGCTTACGGCACGGAAGTTCGCCCTTTGCTATCTTCAACTGTCCGCGCGTGCGCAATGCCCCTGCGTGCGCGCCATCCGTGACGTAGCAGCGGCTGCTCCCGCGGCAGCCAGAGCGCATCACCGGGCCAAACTCTTGGAAAGGGACCATGAAGGTACGACCGTCGGTCAAGCCGATGTGCGAGAAGTGCAAGATCATCCGTCGCCACGGCGCGGTGCTCGTGATCTGCCAGAACCCCCGCCACAAGCAGCGTCAGGGCTAGGCTTCTGATGGCACGCATCGCCGGGATCAACGTCCCCCTGAACAAGCGCGTCGAGGTCGGCCTGACCTACATCTACGGCATTGGCCGCTCGACGTCGAACAAGCTTCTGGGCGAGGCCGGGATCAATCCCGGACACGTACGTCCGCGACCTGACCGAGGACGAGGTCAGCCAAGCTGCGCGACGCCGTCGACGACCTCACGGTCGAGGGTGACCTGCGCCGTGAGCGCTCGCAGAACATCAAGCGCCTGATGGAGATCGGGTGCTACCGCGGCCTGCGCCACCGGCGCGGCCTGCCCGGTCCGCGGGCAGAACACCAAGACCAACGCCCGCACGCGCAAGGGTCCCAAGCGCATGTCGGTCGCCGGTAAGAAGAAGGCTGGGAAGAAGTAGTGCCCGCACCCAAGCGCCCGCAGCGTGGCCGCCGCAAGCCGAAGAAGAACATCCCCGTCGGCCAGGCCCACATCAAGACCTCGTTCAACAACACGATCGTCTCCCTCACCGACCGCGAGGGCAACGTCATCGCGTGGGAGTCCGCCGGCGGCGCCGGCTTCAAGGGCTCCCGCAAGTCGACGCCGTTCGCCGCGCAGGTCACGGCCGACGCCGCTGCCCGCAAGGGCATCGAGCAGGGCCTCCAGAAGGTCGAGGTCTTCGTGAAGGGTCCCGGCTCCGGTCGCGAGACCGCGATCCGCTCGCTCCAGGCCGCCGGCCTCGAGGTGACGGGCGTCAAGGACGTGACCCCGCAGGCCCACAACGGCTGCCGCCCTCGCAAGCGGCGCCGCGTCTAGGACTATCCAGCATGGCTCGTGACACAGGCCCCCAGTGCAAGCAGTGCCGCCGCGAAGGGCAGAAGCTCTTCCTGAAGGGCGAGCGCTGCCTGACCGACAAGTGCGGCGTCGAGCGCCGCGCGTACCCGCCGGGCGACCACGGTCGTGGCCGCCAGAAGCAGTCCGAGTACCGCGTGCAGCTGCGCGAGAAGCAGAAGGCCCGCCGCTACTACGGCGTGCTCGAGAGCCAGTTCCGCCGCTACTACGACAAGGCGTCGCGCCAGGAGGGCATCACGGGCGAGAACCTGCTGCATGCTCCTGGAGTCGCGCCTCGACAACGTCGTCGTGCGGCTCGGCTTCGCCGCTTCGCGCCGCCAGGCTCGCCAGATGATCCGCCACGGTCACTGGACGATCAACGGCCGCCGCGTCGACATCCCCAGCTACCAGGTGCGCGAGGGCGACGTGCTGGCCGTCAAGGTCGGCACCGGCGCCGAGGCCATCATCCGCGACGCGACCGAGCTCACCGCTCAGGTCCCGGCGTGGCTGCAGGCCGACCACGACGGCCTGACGGCGAAGGTGCTGCGCAAGCCGGAGCGTCGTGAGATCACGACGCCCGTGCAGGAGCAGCTCATCGTCGAGCTGTACTCCAAGTAGGACCGATTGACCGCGCGCCCTCCCCATCCGTCGACGGCGGGAGGGCTGCGCGAGAGGCCCGGCGACTCCCCCTCTGCTGCGCCGGGCACCACGACGAAGAACCAGGACCTCCCAGTGCTCGACTTCCAGATCCCTCGCATCACCAGCGAATCCGTCGAGGAGCATCGCGGCTCGTTCGTGATCGAGCCCCTCGACCGCGGCTTCGGCTACACGTTCGGCAACTCGCTGCGCCGCGTGCTGCTGTCCTCGCTGGCCGGTGCCGCCGTCACCAGCGTGCGGATCGAGGGCGTCGCCCACGAGTTCTCGACGATCAAGGGCGTCACCGAGGACGTCACCGACATCGTCCTGAACCTCAAGGGCATCGTCTGCCGGATGCACTCCGACGCGACCGAGATCGAGGCCCCGCTGGTCGTCACCGGCCCGGGCGAGATCACGGCCAAGGACATCGACCTGCCCGCCGGCGTCGAGATCCTCAACCCCGACGTGCACATCGCGACGCTCGAGAAGAAGACCAAGCTCGAGATGTACATGACGATCGGCCGCGGCCGCGGCTACCGCCCGGCCGAGGAGAACAAGTCTCCCGACCAGCCGATCGGCGTCATCCCGATCGACTCGATCTTCTCGCCGGTCCGTCGCGTCGCCTACGCGGTCGAGCAGGCCCGCGTCGGCCAGCGCACCGACTACGACAAGCTCACGCTCGACATCGAGACCGACTCCTCGATCGACCCGCAGGCCGCGCTGCGCGAGGCCGCCGAGATCCTGATCTCGCAGCTGGCGATCTTCACCGACGCCGACCGCATCGAGGAGCTCCGCGCCGGCCCCGGCGGCGCGCTGGACGCGGGGCCAGGTGCCCGGCACCAACGGCGCCGGCGCCACCAGCCAGGGCCCGATGCACGACATCCTCATCGAGGAGCTCGAGCTCGGCGTCCGCTCCTACAACTGCCTCAAGCGCGCCGGCATCCAGACGGTCGGCGACCTCATCTCGAAGTCCGAGGGCGAGCTCGCCGCGATCCCGAACTTCGGCAAGAAGTCGATCGACGAGGTCATCGAGACGCTGCACGCGCGGGGCCTGGCTCTGCGCGACGACTGAGAAGGACTGAGAGACCATGCGCCACCAGAAGACCCGTCACAAGCTCAGCCGCGACAGCGCGCACCGCAAGGCGCTGCTGGCCAACCTCTGCAAGGAGATCATCGAGCACGAGCGGATCAAGACGTCCGAGGCCAAGGCCAAGGCCGTCAAGCCCGAGGTCGAGCAGCTGATCACGCTCGCCACGCAAGGGCGATCTGCACGCCCGCCGCCAGGCCCTGTCGATCCTGGGCCAGGACAAGTTCACCGTGCACAAGCTGTTCGAGGAGGTCGCTCCGCGCTACGCGGACCGGCCGGGCGGCTACACCCGCATCCTCAAGCTCGGCCCGCGTCGCAGCGACTCGACCGAGATGGTGTTCATCGAGCTGGTCTGAGCGCCAACGCTTCTTCGGTGACGGGCGCCCTGGGCGCCCGTCGTCGTTCAGGGCCGCGACAGCGAGCCGCGTGAGCGCAGCGTCATCGCCTCGATCGCGTCGGCGAGGTGGATCGGCGCGATGTTGTAGTCCTCGCGGGCGACGCGGAGCTTGTGGGCTTCCAGCAGGACCTCGGCGTGCGTGAAGCCGTGGGGCGGCTCGAAGCGGTAGGACGCGAGCTCGATCAGCAGGCCGAGCGGGTCGGTGAAGTAGATCGAGTCCATGAAGCCGCGGTCCTTGACGCCGCTGTGGTGGATCGCGCGCTCGTCGAGGCGCTCGACGGCCTGGCGGAAGGTCGCGTTGGAGACCGCGAAGGCCAGGTGGTGCACGCAGCCCGGATCGGTCGGCGTGCGCGCGGGGTCGGCGGTGCGCTCCTCGTTGGTGAAGATCGTGATCAGGCGCCCGTCGCCCGGATCGAAGTACAGGTGGCTCTCGGCGGCGTTGTCGAGGTTGGGCTGCTCGAAGACGAACGGCATTCCCAGCACGCCCTCCCAGAAGTCGATCGACGTCTGGCGGTCGGCGCCGGTGATCGTGATGTGGTGGACGCCCTGGGTCTGAAGCTTGCGCACGTCTCGGATCATGTCCGGTTGCGGGCCGCCTGCCAAGAGGTACCCTGCGCGCACATGAGCGACCTCTACGGCAGCTACGCCGGCACGCGCGCGCCGGCACGCGTCGAGCACCGTGACCCTCTTCGGCCAGGTGATGTTCCTGGTCGGCATCGCGATCGGCGTTCCTGGCGGTCGGCTCGTCTGTCGGCCGCGACATCGCGTTCGGCACGCGCCCGCATCCTGAGCTTCGTCGCGTTCGGCATGGTCCTCGCGCAGTCGTTCGTCGCGCCGCTGCGCTACGGCGCGCTCGGCATCGCCTGGCTGTTCGGCTTCGCGCTGATCCTCGGGCCTGAGCCTCGGCCCGGTGCTCAACTACTACGTCGCAGACCGACCCGACCGCCGTCACGCAGGCCGCGGGCGGCACGGCGCTGATCACGCTCGGGATGGGCGCCTACGGCACGGCGACGTCGAAGGATCTCGCGCGCTGGATCCGGCCGCTGAGCTACGCGCTGCTCGGCGTCATCGCGATCTCGCTCATCGCGCTGGCTCTTCGGCTCGGGCGGCAGCCCGCTGATCAGCTTCGCGGTCCTCGTGCTCTCCGTCGCTGATCCTGATCGTCGACTTCAACTACCTGCGGCGCCACGCGACCGAGGACGACGTCATCTGGCTCGCGACCGGGATCTTCGTCTCGATCGTCAACATCTTCCTGTCGCTGCTGAACCTCTTCGGCCGGAACTAGCGGTCCCCTGAGCGCGCGGCTCACCGTCGAGTACGACGGCACCGGCTTCGCGGGCTGGGCGCGCCAGCCCGGCCTGCGGACGGTTCAGGCGACGATGGAGGAGGCGATCGCGACGCTGCGCGGCGGGCACGGCGTCGAGCTGACGTGCGCCGGGCGCACCGACCGCGGCGTGCACGCGTGGGGGCAGGTCGTCTCGCACGCGGGCGAGCCGGTGGCGCTGGAGGGGCTCAACGCGCTGCTGCCCGCACGACGTGGCGGTGCTGGCCTCCGAGCGCGGCGCCCGACGGCTTCGACGCCCGCCGCGACGCGGTCTCGCGGACCTACTGCTTTCGGCTCCACACCCGACCGGTGGCGTCACCGTTCGAGGTCGGCCGGGCGCTGCACTGGCCGCACACGCTCGATCGCGACGCGCTCGCCGCGTGCGCAGCGGCGGCTGATCGGACGGCACGACTTCACCGCGTTCACGCCGACCGAGACCGAGCACGTGCGCTTCGATCGCGTCGTCCTGAGCGCCGAGTGGCATCGCCGCGGCGACACGCTCGAGTTCTGGATCACCGCCGACGCGTTCATGCGCCACATGAACCGCGTGCTGGTCGGGACGATGCTGCAGGTCGCCGGCCGGCCGGCGCTCGCTGCGACTCGTTCCTCGCGCTGCTCGATGGTCGGCCACGCGAAGAGGCGGGACCGACGGCCCCGCCGCACGGGCTCTACTTCGCCTCGGTCTGCGTTCGGCTAGACGCGGCGCCGCGCCGCGGAGCCGCTGAAGAACAGCACGAGCGCGACGATCGCCAGCGCGAACAGGATCGGATGGATGATGACGCCACCGGCGATCGCGATGATCAGCAGGACGATGGCCAAGATGAGCAGCATGAGCGGATCTCCTCGCGAGCTTGGACGGGTTCTGCACGGGTGCACGGCGATGCGGTGGGACTTCTCGACCCGTCCAACGGCGTGCCCGGCGCTCCAGGGGCGTCGAACGTGTGCATCGGCCGCGTGGCACGGCCCGACCTCCGCGGGACGTAAGCTGACGGCGTGCGCGTGCTGCTGACCAACGACGACGGGATCGACGCCGAAGGGCTGCAGCGGCTGCGGCGCGCGCTGCTGGCGACGCCCGGGCGTCGACCTCGCGGTGGTCGCGCCGGACGGCAACCGCTCGGCGATCGGGCGCGGCATCACGACCCGCCGCGCGCTGGCCGTCGAGCGCATCGCGTTCGGCGACGGCACCTTCGGCTACGCGACCGACGGCACGCCGGTGGACTGCGTGCGCCTGGCCGGCCTCGGGCTGATCGAGGGCTGGACGCCCGAGCTCGTCGTGTCCGGCATCAACCACGGCTCCAACCTCGGCGACGACGTCACCTACTCCGGCACCGTCGCCGCCGCGATGGAGGGGCTGCTGCTCGGGCTCCCGGCGATCGCCGTCTCCCAGCAGTCCGAGAGCCGCGAGATGGACTTCCGCCTCGGCGTCGACTTCGTCTTCGACGTCGCCGCGCGCTTCGTCGCGCGCTTGGTCGAGGAGCTCGAGGAGGTCCCGCTGCCGCCGAGCACGTTGTTGAACGTCAACGTGCCCGGCGGGCGAGCCGCACGGCGTCGAGGTCGCGCGGCTGGGCAAGCGGATCTACCGCGACCGGCTGCGCGAGCAGGAGGACGATGGGGTCGACCGGCGCGGCGCACCTACTTCATCTACGGCACCGAGCCCGGCTACGAGGACGAGCCCGGGACCGATCTGGTGGCGGTCGCCTCCGGGCACGTCGCGGTGACGCCCGTGCACCTGGACCTCACCCACCACGACGGCATCGGCCCGCTGTCGACCGCCGACCTCGCGCGGCTGCTCGCGCCGGCCGCCGCAGGAGGTCGAGTAACGCTGGACACGGCTGCCGGCTGCTGCGAAGGTGGCGGCCCGCACCAACGAGCAGAAGGCCTCAGCATGCCGGCACGCCCCCTCCGCACGAGTCGATGGGCGCCCGTCGCCGTCGCGCTCTTCTGCACGATCATCCTCCTGCCCATCCTCGCCCCGCCGGCCGGCGCGGCGACGGCCAAGAAGCGCTGCAAGGCCGGTCAGGTCGCGTTGCGCTACGTCGCTGCGCGCCACAAGAAGCCGACGCTCCTGTGCGTGCGCAAGGTGGCCGTCGGGCGCACGCCCGCGGCGGCCGCGGTGGCCGTCGAGCGGATGGTCGGCGCCGGCAAGCTCCTGCCGAAGTCGTCGCGCAAGCTGCTGTCGCGCTTCCCGCGCAAGCTCGAACGGGCCTTTGCGCGGGCGCGTGAGGCCCAGGTGCGCCAGGGGGCGACCGCGAAGGCGGCGGCGTCCAGGCCGGGCGATCCTGTCACGACCAGCACGAGCAGCGTGATCGCGCCGGCTGCCGACCAGGCCGGCGAAGGGACCGCCGGCTCCACGTCGACGACGCAGACCACGGAGGGCGCCGAGCGCTCGACGGTGCGCTACACGCACTCCTCGACCTCCAGGCACACGGTCTTCGGGCCCAAGTGCCCCGACTACGACGGCAACGTGGTGACCAAGCTCGTCGACGTCGACACCGACATCCATGCGATCGAGCAGCGTGGGAAGCGCACGATCGTCGAGACCGAGTACCGCGACACCGCCACGGTGACGGGCGGCTTCAACGACGACATGGCGCTCCGCGCGCCATTGCATCTCGAGGTCGAGCTTGTCGTCGTGACGCGCACGCGCGTCGAGATCGCCGCCACGCACAAGGTCATCAGCAGCAGCTCGTCCGACCCTCAGCGCGTGGGCCTGCAGACCGAGATCGGCGAGAGCGTGCTGAAGGACCCGGCCGGCTCGCTCCAGGATCCGCTGAAGGTCGTCATGGACATGACGCTCAGCGGCGGTGGAGCGGTCAAGTTGGAGGACTTCGCCGCCGACGGGGGCTCGTTCTTCCTGTTGATGGTCGGCACGACCTGGTTCACCGAGATCGGGGCGATGAACGGGTTCGTGGCGACCCTGAAGAACATGGTGGAGTTCGCGTGCGTCTCGGCCGAGGCGGTCCCCTCGGCGCTGACGCTCGGCAAGGGCAAGAGCGGGGACGTCACCGTGACGGTGCGCGGCCTCGACGACCATCGCCCGCTGCCGTCCAACGCGCAGGATCAGGTGCGATCGGGCGACGTGACGATCGCCCCGCTGGCCGATCGCGACATCCGCGGCCCTGCGACGGGCACGGTGTTCCACGTCACCAACGTCGGTGGTGGCAAGGGCGAGGTCACGGTCGGCATGGTGAGCCGGCGTGGGTCTGCCCCGACGGTTGCCGTGCCGATCACCCCGCCCGGCTGCGGCGCGTCGACGCGGGCGGCGATGCTGCGCCAGGCGGTCTCGTGCACGGGCAAGCTCGCCGGGACGTTCAGCGCCACGGCCGACCTTCGCGCCGGCCCGGGCGGCATCCCGGTCGACGTGACGATGTCGGGCAGCGTGGTCCTCAAGCCGATCCCGTCGCCATTTCCGGCCTTCCCCGGCGTCGTGGCCCCGACCTACTACGGCGTCGAGAGCGGCAGCTTCCATTACCACGCGAGCGGCACGCTGCCCGGCGGTTGTCAGTTGCTGGCCGACGGTCCTGTCGACCTGCTGTTCGACGCCACCAACCAGCGGGCCAACGTGCTGACGCTGACGGCCGGGCCGCCGGCCACCTACACGATCGCCCTCGCGCCGCCGATGTCGGCGATGGTCCCCGGGACGATCGCGCAGTGCCCCAACCCCGACGAGGACCATGCCATCACCTGGGGCGTGAGCGCCGGCGTGCCGGCGCTGATCTGGTCGCCGGCGGAGCTGGCGCTGGGGCCCAACGGCGAGGCCGCGGGGACGAACGCCGGCGTGGCCACGGGCGGGGCGGCGCAGCAGACATGGGTCTGGGACCTGCAGCCGCAGTGAGCCGCCTCAGCCGTCGAGCCGCGCGATCGCCGAGACCATCCGGTCCTCGACCTTCTTGGCGCAGTAGTTGCAGACCCGGTTCTCGATGAACGAGAACGCGACGCGCACGCCGCCGGTGCTCGTGCAGTAGCCCGACAGCGCGCTGACGCCGATCAGCGTGCCGGTCTTGGCGGCGCAGCGTCCGGCGGCGGCGGTCCCGCGCATGCGCGTGCGCAGCGTCCCGGAGCGGCCGGCGACCGGCAGCGACGCGATCCAGGTCGCGGCGCTGTCCTGGCCGTCCATGCGCTCCAGCAGCCGGACGACCTGCGCGCGCCGTCGTGTGGTCGACCCGCGACAGGCCGGAGCCGTCGACCATCTTGGGGTGGACGCCGAAGGTCGGCGAGCTGGGCGCGGACGACGGCGAGCGCCGGCGGCGGTCGTGCCGCCGCGCGCCGAAGCGCGCGCCGAGCGCCTTGACAGCATCTCGGCGTAGAAGTTCTCCGACGGGATGTTGGTCTGCGCGATCAGGTTGCGCGATCGGCGGCGAGGCGAGCGTGGCCAGCGGCTCGGCGTCGGCCGCGCACGCCGCCGCCGCGCGACCGCGCTGAGCTTCCCGGCGCGCGGCTTGCGCTCGTAGGTGACCTTGCGGGCCTTGAGCAGCGCGGCGAGCTTGGTCGCCGCGCGCTTCGCCGGGCCGCCGCGGCGCCGGCGCGGCCGTGGCGCCAGGACAGCGCGGTGAGCCAGCCGCCGAGGTCGCCGTCCGGGCGGTAGGCGGAGTCCGGGCCGCCGCGCAGCGTGTCGAAGAGCGACTCGTCGCCGATCACGCCGCCGTCGATGCGCACGACGCCGCGGCGCGACGAGCTGGTCGGCCAGCGCCTGCAGCCCGGCGTCGCCGAGCGTCGGGTCGCCGCCGCCGACGAGGTAGAGGTCACCGCGCAGGACGCCGTCGGCGTCGATCTCGGTGCCCGGGCGCGGCCCGCAGCGTCGTCGGCAGCGTCGCCGTCGGCGCCGAAGCGCAGCAGCGCGGCCGCGGTCGTGAAGAGCTTCTCGTTGGACGCGGGCGCCAGCGCGAGGCTGTCGCGGTGGCGTGAAGAGGACGTCGCCGGTGGCGAGCGTCGACGACGTAGGCGCCGGCGGCCGGGCCGAGGCGGTGGTGGAGCGTCGTCAGCGTCGAGCGCAGGCCGGCACGGTCGACCGCGCGGGCCGGCGGGGACGGCGACGGCGAGCGCGAGCAGCGCGACGAGCGCGAGCAGGGGGAGGCGGCGGCGCACGGCAGGCACGGTAGCGGGCCGTAGCGGGCACGTATCCGGGCGGCCCGTGCCGACGTCGGGTGGCTCGTGCGGTTACGCCCGGTACGATTCCTCGATGGGCAAGGTCGTCAAGCTCGAGTCCGCCGCGGCGCGCCAAGGCGCGACGCCGCGGCGCCGGCGTCCGCGCCGGCGCTCCAAGACCGCGCTCGTGCTCGGCGGCGGCGGCTTCACCGGCGGCGTCTACGAGATCGGCGCGCTGCGCGCGCTCGACCTGCTCTCGGTCAACCGGACGGTCAACCAGTTCGACGTCTACGTCGGCACGAGCGCCGGCTCGTTCGTCGCCGCGCTGGCCGCCAACGGCGTGACGCCCGAGGAGATGATGCGGGTCGTCAACCAGCAGGTGCCGACGCCGTTTCGCGACATCGACCTCGGCCAGCTGCTGCGGCCCAACCTCGTGGAGTACGTCACGCAAGGGCGTCGCGCTGCCGTGGAAGGCCGGTCGGTCGCTGCGCGAGCTCGCGCCGCAGCTCGGCGCAGGTGTCGGTCATGGACTTCGCGCTCGGCCTCGCCGAGGGCGCTGCCGTCGCGGCGTCTACTCGGGCTCCGGGCATCGAGTCCTACATGCGCACCGTGCTGTCGCGACCCCGACCGCAGCGACGACTTCCGGCTGCTGGAGCCCGAGCTCTACCTCGCGGCGACCGACCTCGACACCTGCGAGCGGATCGTCTTCGGCGCCGACGACTGGGACGACGTCCCGATCTCGACCGCGGTCGCGCGCGTCGACCGCGCTGCCGATGGTCTACAAGCCGGTCCGGGTCCGCGACCGCGAGCTGATCGACGGCGGCATCGTCTCGACGACCAACGTCGACATCGCCGTCGAGGCCGGGCGCCAAGTTCATCGTCGTGGTCAACCCGCTCGTGCCCTACGTCAACGACTTCACCGAGCGGATCGAGCGGCCTGTTCGGCTCGCGCCCGCGCCACGTGAGCGACATGGGCCTGCCGCAGATCGGCTACCAGGCGTTCAAGTTGATGGCCTACCAGCGCCTGCACGAGATGGCCAAGCAGTGGGAGGAGCGCTACCCGGGCGTCGACATCGTGCTGATCGAGCCCGAGCCCAACGACGAGCTGATGTTCCAGACGTCGATCATGAACTTCACCAAGCGCGTCGACATCGCCCGCCACGGCTTCCAGTCGGTGACGCTCAAGCTCGCCGAGGACTACGAGCAGCTTCCAGACGGATCTGCGAGCGCCACGGGATCGAGATCTCCGCCACGCGGGTGCGCAAGGTCGTCAAGCACTTCGCGGCCGAGCAGGAGAAGACCCGGGCGTGGCGCAAGATCCTCGAGCAGACGACCGGGACGCTGCTGCGCCAGTCGGACTCCGGGTCCTAGGCGCTCGCGCCGCAACTTCGCGACGTCTGTCGGTTTTCTGAGGGCGAGATGCCAAGGATCGTCGCCTTCCTGACCGCCGCCGCACTGCTCGTCCTCGCCGCCACGGCGTTGGCGGCCGACCCGCCGCAGGCCGATACCGGCCCGGCCAAGGACATCGGGCAGACCCAGGCGACGCTGACCGCGAAGGTCACGCCGCGCGGCGCGGCCACCAGCGTGCGCTTCGACCTCGGAACGAGCACGTCCTACGGGCTGCAGTCCACCGCCAAGGACATCGGGTCCGGCACCGACGCGGTCACGGTGGAGATCCCGGTCCAGGGCCTGACGGCCAACACGACCTACCACTTCCGCGTGGTGGCCACGAGCGACGGCGGGACGGTGCAGGGCGGCGACGCGACGCTGAAGACCGACGCGGTCCCGGTGGCGCCGACACGCCCCGCGGCGACCACCGGCGGCGTGCGCGACGTGACGACGGCGGGCGCGACGCTGACGGCGTCTGTCGGGCCGCACGGCGCGAGCACGTCCTCCAAGTTCGAGTACGGGCTGACGACCTCCTATGGCACGTCGACGCCGACCACCTCGGCGGGTGCCGGCACGGGCACCAGCGCGGTCAGCGCGCGCATCGGCGGCCTGACCGCGGGCAAGCGCTATCACTACCGGATCGTGGCGACCAATTCGCTCGGCACGACCCGCGGGGCGGATCGCTCGTTCGTCGTGGCCTCGACACCGACCGGCACGACGCTGACCGCGAGCAAGGACCCGGTCACCTACGGCGGCGCCGTCACGCTGACCGGCAAGCTCACCGGCTCCAAGGTCTCGGGCGTCCGCGTGCGGTTGCAGACCACGGCCTTTCCGTTCGACGCGCCCTTCGCCGACACCGGCAACGCGCTGAAGAGCTCGAGCTCCGGGGCCTACAGCTTCACCCTGCCGGCGGTCACGCGCACGGTCCGTGCGCTGGTGATCGCCGATGGCCTGCCGGCGATCATCAGCAAGGTCGTCGTCATCCGCAGCGCGGCGCGGGCAGGGATCACGTCGGTCACGCGCCGCGCCGACGGGCGCGTCACCGTGCGCGGCCGCGTGATCCCGGCGACGTCGCGTGGGGTCGCCGCGCTGCAGCGCCAGAGCGCGGCGGGCAAGTGGCTGCCGCTGCGCCGGGCGCACGTCGGCGCCGACGGCCGTTACACGGTGACGCTGCGCGCCCGCAAGCGCGCGATGCTGATCCGCACGGTCGGGCTCCCGCACGACGGTGGGGCGCACGTGAGCGGGACGTCGCGCACCGTGAAGATCGCCGCGCGCCGGCGCTGAGCGCCGGCATCTCTACAGCGGCAGCTTGCCACGTCCGCGGCGGCCGCCCTCGGCGCTGCGGTTGACGGCCTTCTGGCTGGTCCGAAACGGCTTGGCGAACCACTTCCCGAGCTTGCCCGGGGCCTTGGATCCGCCACGCGCGCCCATACCGAAGGCCTTGCTCGCGCCGCGCTGCGGGTGGCGTGACAGCCGCGGCGCGAGGAACGCGAGCACGGCCAGGACGATGCAGAGGGCGATGACGCCGGCGATGAGCATGCCCGGGGGCTACCCGGATACGGCGTCCAGCGAGCGCAGAAGGCGGTCGACGTCCTCCGGGCGGTGGGGCACGGTCAGCCGCACGCGATCCGGGGCGCCGACGCCGTTGCCGGTCTGGACCACGATGCCGGAGCGGTCCAGTCGTGCGGCGAGGTCCGAGGCGCCGTGCGGTCCGGGCGCCGGCAGCCAGAGCACGTTGGCCTGTGAGGCGCCGACGTCCAGCCCGCGCTCGCGCAGTTCGGCGGTCAGCCGATCGCGGTGGGAGGCGATCGTCGCGCGGCGGCGCTCGATGACGCCGCCGACGGTGCGCACGGCCTCCAGCGCGCCGGCCTGGGCCAGCTCGTTGACGCCCAGCTCGGGCGCGAGCTGCTCGAGCAGCGGCTCGGCGCCCGGGCCGCCCAGCGCGTAGCCGCAGCGCAGCCCGGCCAGGCCCCACGCCTTGGAGAACGTCCGGAAGATCAGCAGCCGCGGGAAGCGCTCCAGCAGCGCCAGCGTCGCGTCCAGCGGCTCGGCGTCGGCGAAGTCGCGCAGCGCCTCGTCGAGCAGGACGACGGTGCGCTCGGGGAGCGCCTCCAGCAGCCGCGCCAGCTCCTCGACGCCGAGCAGCTCACCCGTCGGATCGTTCGGATTGCAGAGCGCCACCAGCCGCGTGCGATCGTTGACCGCCTCGAGGATCCCGTCCACCGAGAAGCCCGCGACCGGCACCGCGACCCCGCGGGCATGGCGCGCGACGACGGGGTACAGCGCGTAGGACGGCCAGGGCGTGATCAGCTCGTCGTCGGGCTCCAGCAGCGCGGCGGCGGCCTCGGAGATCAGCTGCGCGACGCCGTCGCCGACGACCAGCCGGCCCTCGGCCACCCCGTGGCGGTGGGCCAGCTCGGAGCGCAGCTCGGCGCTGGAGCGATCCAGGTAGCGATGCAGGCCGCGCCGGGCGGCGAAGGTGATGGCGTTGACGATCGCCGGGTGCGGGTAGTCGGGCCACGTCGTCCGCGAGAGGTCCAACGGCTCCACGCGCGACAGCGCCTTGGCCCGGCGCTCGGCGGCCTGCTCGCGCAGGTCGGCGTTGATCTCCTCCTCCGAGAGCCCCTCGAACTGCTTGTAGTAGCCGAGAAGCCCCTTGCGCTCGCTCGCCATCTACCCGCCCTGACCCGAGAAGCTCGACGAGCCGGGGCCGTTGATGATCAAGAACCAGAACATGAAGATCGACGCGCAGATGATCGCGGTGATCGCAAAGACGCGGCCCATGATGCCCGAGCGCTGGTCGATGCCCGCGGCACGGCGGACGAGGATCCACGCGCGGTCGACGCGCTTGAGGACCATCAGGCCGCCCATCAGCACCGCGATCATCACGGCGAAGGCGACGCAGATCGCCAGACCGACGTTGCCGGTCCAGTACTGGACGCGCGCGGCGAGCCACAGCGCGCCGGCGGGAATCGGGCCCCAGAACAGCAAGGTGATGATGACCTCGGCCACCAGCAGCAGGTGGGCCAACCCGCGATCGACACGCTGACGCGCGGCCGTTCCGCGCTCGGGCAGGGCGCGGTACTTCGTCGGCGCCGTTCCTGGACGGCGGCCGACGAACAACCCGCCGTTGTCGGTGGGATCCGTGCGCACAGCTACAGAGTACGGCGTTGCCGGCCGCTGCTTCGCCGATGCGCCGTTTCGGAGCCCGGCCTCAGCCGTACAGCTCGTCGAAGAGACCCGCGTATTTCTCGTTGACCACGTTGCGCTTGACCTTCAGCGTCGGGGTCAGCTCGCCGGTCTCCTGCGACAGGTCGTGGTCGAGGATCACGAACTTCTTGACCTGCTCGACCGGCGCGTACTTGGTGTTGGCGGCGTCCAGCTCGGTCTGGATCAGCGCGCGGACCTGCGCGTCCTCGGCCAGCGCGGGGATCGACGCGGTCCTCGATGCCGTGGGCCTCGGCCCACGGGCCCGATCTCCTCCTCGTCGAGCGTGATCAGCATCACCGGGTAGGGCCGGCGGTCGCCGTGCATCACGGCCTGGGAGACCCAGCGGGTCTGCTTGAGGTCGTTCTCCAGGTTGGCGGGCGTGAGGTTCTTGCCGCCCGCCGTGATGATGATGTCCTTCTTGCGGCCGGTGATCGAGACGTAGCCGTCGGCGTCGATCGAGCCGAGGTCGCCGGTGTGCAGCCAGCCGTCGTCGACGGCGCCGAACGACGCGTCGTCGTTGCGGTAGTAGCCGCGGAAGATGTTGGCGCCGCGGATCAGCAGCTCGCCGTCGTCGGCGATCTTGACCTCGACGCCGGGCAGCGGCTTGCCGACCGTGCCGAACTTGTGGTCGTCGGGGCGCGAGCTCGTGGCGACGGTCGACGTCTCGGTCATCCCGTAGCCCTCCATCACGGGGATGCCGCAGCCCCAGAAGAACTCGAGGATCTCCTGGGCGATCGGCGCCGCGCCGGTGACCGCCTCGCGGATCCGGCCGCCGAAGAGGCCCTTGACGAACTCGGCCTTCGGCGCCACCTCGGCGAACTGCTCGCGCAGCGCGTCGGGCACCGCGCGCGCCGCGGACCTCGAGATCCTGGATCTGGCCGCCGACCGTCCGGACGGTCTCCAGCTCCTCGGCGCTCAGCTGCTGCTGGGCCAAGGTGTACAACTTCTCGAAGATGCGCGGGACCGACGGCAGGTAGGTCGGCTTGACCTCCATCAGCTCGCCGATGATCGCCTTGGCGTCGCCGCCGTAGTAGGCGATCGCGGTGCCGCGGTCGACGGCGCCGAGCTGGATCAGCAGCGCGAACGCGTGAGCCAGCGGCAGGAAGAGGTAGACGAGGTCGTCGCCGCCTGTCGAACAGGCCGCGCGCGGCGACCATGTCGAGCACCGAGCGGTAGTTGCCGTGCGTCAGGACGCAGCCCTTGGGCGGCCCCGTGGTGCCCGAGGTGTAGATGAAGGTGAACGGATCGTCGGGGCCGACGGCGGCGGTGCGGTCGGCGAGCAGGTGGGCGTCGCGGCGGTTGCCGCGGGCGCGCACGTCGTCGAGCGAGATCGCGTCGGCGACGTCGCCGGACGGGTCGATCGACGATGATCTTGCGCAGCGCCGGCAGCTGCTCACGCACCGCGACGATCTTGGCGACCTGCTCGGCGTCCTCGCAGACGACGAAGACCGACTCCGAGTTGCCGGCCACCCACTCGCACTCGCCGGGCGAGTTGGTGGGGTAGATCGGGACGACGACGCCGCCGGCGGAGGAGATCGCGAAGTCCGCGTAGGCCCACTCCGGGCGGGTGTTGCAGAGGATGGCGACGCGCTCGCCGGGCTGGAGGCCCAGGGCGATGAGCCCGAGGCCGATCTCCTGCACGATCTCGCCGACCTGCGCGAAGGTGACGTCCCGCCAGTCGCCGTCGACCTTGTGCTTGATCGCGACCTGGTCGGCGAACTGCTCGGCTGCTCGGACGCACAGATCAGCGATCGTCGCCGAGCCGGTCCCGTGAGCGGGCGTGGTGCCAGCCTCCATGATGATGCTCCTCCTGCTGCGTTGACACCGTGTCGGCAGGGGAGTCTAAGGTCCGCGCGCGTTCGCGCGCGAGTGACATGTCGGCCGCGCGCTAGGCGGTGGCCTCGGCCCTCGTGCCGTCGAGCCCGACGAGGTCCTCGAGCGAGGCGAGGAACAGGGTCTTGTCGATCCGGCCCTGGAAGATCGGAACGCCCATCTCCATGCACTTGGCGATGACGTCACGCCGTTCGAGGCCGGTCTCGCGGGCCAGCTCGGTCGGCGTCAGGTGAATAGCCATCGGCATGCCTCCTATGTAGGGAGTTGGTGACGCATGGAACGTAGCGCGCGGCACGGACGGGCTCAACCCTGAGCAGCGAACGCACGGATTCCGGTCTGTCAGGCGACGCGGGCGCACGTGCAAGAGTCCTGGCGATGACGTCCACCGAGCGTCTCGGCCTCGATCTCCTCGTGAGCGTCGATCGCGACGGCGATCGCTCCGCTGCGCGTCCAGCTGGAGGACCAGCTGCGCGACGGCATCCGTCGCGGCGTGCTGCACGCCGACACGCCGCTGCCGTCGACGCGCGCGCTGGCCGCCGAGCTCGGCGGTCTCCCGCGGGGTGGTCGTCGAGGCCTACGCGCAGCTCGTCGCCGAGGGCTTCCTGGTGGCGCGGCCGGGCGCGGCGACGCGGGTCGCCGCGGTCGCCCGCCACGATCCCGTCGAGCCGCCGGAGGAGCGGGTCGCGCCGCCGGTGCGCTTCGACTTCCGGACCGAGGCCGCCGACCTGTCGGCGTTTCCGCGGCGCGCCTGGCTGGCCGCGCTGCGCGAGACGCTGCGCGACGTGCCCGACGTCGGCCTTGGCTACGGCGACCGGTCAGGCGCCCCGGCCCTGCGCGCGACGCTGGCGGCCTACCTCGGCCGCGCCCGCGGCGTGGCGGCCGAGCCGGGCAACATCGTCGTCTGCACCGGCATCACGCAGGCGATCACGCTGCTGGCCCGCGCGCTGCGGCGGGCCGGCGTCGCGCGCGTGGGGGTCGAGGATCCCGGCTTCCCGCTGCACCGCATGGTCTTCGCGCGCGAGGGCCTGCGTGTGGTGCCGGTCCCGGTCGACGCCGACGGGCTGGTGGTCGAAGGGCTCGACCATGCCGATGTCGGCGCGGTGCTGATCACCCCGTCACACCAGTTCCCGCTCGGGATGGCGCTGGCGCCCGAGCGTCGCGCGGCGCTGGTCGACTGGGCCGCGGCGCGCGAGGCGTGGATCCTCGAGGACGACTACGACGGCGAGTACCGCTTCGACCGCGATCCCGGTCGGCGCGCTGCAGGCGCTCGCGCCCGCGCGGGTCACCTACCTCGGGCTCGGCGTCCAAGACGCTGGCGCCGGCGCTGCGGATGGGGTGGATGGTCGTCGCGCCCGACCTCCTGGAGGCCGTCGTCGACGCGAAGATGCTCGCCGACTCCGGGAGCCCGCAGCTCGATCAGCTCGCGCTGGCGCGCTTCATCGAGCGCGGCGAGCTGGACCGCCACCTGCGCCGGATGCGCGCCGGCTTCCGTCGCCGTCGCGACCTGATGATCGCCACGCTCGCCGAGGAGCTGCCCGAGCTGGAGATCGAGGGCATTCCCGGCGGGGCTGCACGTCTGCGGCGCGGCTGCCCGCCGACGTGGCGCTCGGGCCGTTGCTGGCGGCGGCGTGGGAGCGCGGCATCGGGCTGTTCGGCTTCCAGCACGGCGGCGTCGCGCCGCATCCTGCTCGGCTACGCCAACCTGCCCGAGCCGTCGGTGGCGCCGGCGGTGCGCGCGCTGTGTGCGCTGATGCGCGCCTAGATCGGGTTGGGGATGTCGATGAACGTGTGCCGGACGCCGAACTCGCGCTCCAGCAGCTCGCCGAGGCGGCGCACGCCGAAGGTCTCGGTCGCGTGGTGGCCGCCGGCGAGGAAGTGGATCCGGGCGTCGGTGGCGATGCTGAACGCGCGCTCGGCGGGCTCGCCGGTGACGAAGGCGTCGAGGCCGAGGTCGATGGCGTCGAGCATGGTCGTCGGTCGCGGCGCCGGTGACGATCCCGAGCGTCCGGATCCGCTCGGGCCCGGCGGCGACCACCAGCGGCTCGCGATCCGCCGACCGCTGTGCGCAATCGCGCGGTCAGCTCGTCGATGGTGAGGCCGTCGCCGTCGAAGTGGACCGCGGACGCCGATCTCGGCGAAGCGCTGCGCGTCGGTGCCGCCGAGGCGCCTGGGCGAGCAGCGCGTTGTTGCCGTGCTCGGGGTGGGCGTCCAGCGGCAGGTGGTAGGCGGCGAGCGCGATGTCGTGGGCGAAGAGCGGCTGCAGCCGGCGGTGCAGGATCGGCGTGATCTGCTGCGGATCGCCGCGCCAGAACAGGCCGTGGTGGACCAGGACGAGGTCGGCGCCGGCGGCGACCGCGGCGTCGATCAGTAGTCCATTCGCCGAGACGCCCGTGACGATGGTCTGAACTTCCTGGTGGCCGGGTACTTGAAGGCCGTTGGGGCCATAGTCACGGAACTCGTCGACCGCGAGCAGCTGGTCGAGGTAGGCGATGAGTTGTGTGATTTGTGGCATACCGGTAAGGGAAACGCTACAGTTCCCGTGAGGCGGCTGTGGGAGCCGCGTACAAGGGGAGAGACAGGGAACGGGATCTTGGCAACGCTCGCCGCACCGGGCGTCTCCGCCACCGCGCGGAGTCGCCCCGACGTCACCGACCACGACCTGGTGCAGGCCGTCCGGGCTGGGGACGACCACGCTTTCGAGCGGTTGTATCACCGCTATCACCGGCGCATCAGCGCCTACATCTTCGGCATGGTCCACGACCACGGCCGCGCGGAGGATCTCACGCAGGAGGTCTTCGTCTCGGCGCTGCGGCGCATGCGTCAGACCGACCGGCCGATCGCCTTCAAGCCGTGGATCTACGAGATCGCCAAGAACGCGTGCATCGACGCGTTCCGGCGCACGCGGCGCACCGAAGAGGTCAGCATCGACGCCGACGAGGGCCTCGCGGCGTCCGACCACGGCAAGCTCGCGTCGATCAGCCCGTCGCCCGAGACGGCGGTCGAGGGCAAGCAGCAGCTCGACGACCTCTGCGGCGCGTTCGGCGGCCTCTCGGACGCCCACCACCAGATCTTGGTGATGCGCGAGTTGGAGGGCCTCTCCTATCGCGAGATCGGCGAGCGGCTCGACATGAGCCGGCCGTCGGTGGAGTCGACGCTCTTTCGCGCCCGCCGCCGCCTGACCGAGGAGTACGAGGATCTGCGCACCGGTGCCCGGTGCCTGCGCATCCAGGAGATCATCGAGCGCGTCGGCGAGACCGCGGCCGCGCTCGGCACGCGCGATCAGCGGCGCGTGGGCAGCCACATCTCGCACTGCCAGCCGTGCCGCAGGCACGCGGTGATGGCGGGGATGGACGCCGGCGGCCCTCGGCTCGGCGCTCGGTGCGCGGCAAGCTCGCCGCGTTCCTGCCGCTGCCCGCGGTCCTGCGCAAGCGGTGGTTCGGTGGCGACAGTGGCAGCGGCGACGTCGTCGCCGCGCACGCGGCCCATCACGGGACTGCGCTGGCGCAGATGTCGATGGCCGCCGCGCAGTACGGCGAGCCGTCGATGGCCGGATGGATGAAGGCGACCGCGGTGGTGACGGCGGTGGCGGTCGCCGGCCTCGGCGCGGGCGCGGCCGATCACGCGGTGAAGGGTGGGAAGTCCAACGACGCCCCGGCCGTGCACGCGGTCGCCGGCGAGCGCGGCGAAGAGCCCGGCCCGACCGGCTCGGCGACGGCCGGCGCGCGGCGGACGATCGCGACGTCGACCGGCGCGACGCGCGCCGGTCACGGTTCCGGCGGGTCGCATCGGAGTGGGACGGGAGGCTCCTCCGGCGGCACGGGCGCATCAGGCTTCAGCGGTGCCGGCGGGGCAGCCGGTGGCACGACCGGCGCCGGGAGCGGCACGGGGGCCTCGTCGGGCTCGACCGGCGCGGGCACCAAGGGTGAGAGCGCGTCCTCGGCCTCGACGGGCGGGGGCGGCACGACCTCGACCGCGAGCAAGCCGGCCGGCGGCGCGATGGCCGGCGCGGTCCAGCAGGCCGCCGGCGCGGTCAGCGGCGCGGCGGACACCGCGACCGACACGGCCGCGGGCGCGACCGGCGGCGGCTCCACGGCGCCGCTCGTCGATCCCAACCTCGGCGCGCTGACGCAGCCGTCCGGCGCAACCCGCCGCCGCAGACCGCCGGCGCAGGTCGTCTCCGGCACCACCGACGTCGTCGGCGACACGGTCGGCGGCCAGGTGGGCGACGCGGTCAAGCAGACAGGAGCCGCGGTGGGCAGGTACCGTTGACGAGGTGACCCAGGGAGTGACCGGACGCGGTCGGCGGCCTGCTCGGAGGCAAGTGACGGACGGGCGACGGAGAGCCGGCCCGACGAGCCGAGCTTCTCGGCTCGCTCACCGACACCGGGCTCTACTCGATCGGCGCGTTCTTCGCCGATCGCCATCCGGAGTTGTGCGATGACGTGATCGCCGAGGCCCAGGCGATCGAGGACGAGGGCCTCAGCCGTTGGGCCGCAGCGCGAGGCCACGACGCTCGACGCGGCCTTGCAGACGTTGGTCACCGGTCTGGCGGTCCGCTACTACAAGGCCGTCGCGGGCACGTCCGGGTAGACTGACCCAGTACCTCGGGATGTGGCGCAGCCTGGTAGCGCGCTCCGTTCGGGTCGGAGAGGCCCCGGTTCGAATCTCGGCATCCCGATACATGCAGCACGAAGGGCCGCATCCTCGATGCGGCCCTTCCTCGTTAACCGGTGACGGCCGCCTTGGCGCCGTTGCTCGCCGCGATCGCGCAGACCTTGCCCTCCGAGAAGCCGCCGGCGCCGATGTCCAGCGCGGCGCTCATGCGCGCTCGCCCGTTCTCCCAGGCGACGAGGTGGGTGAGCTCCAGGACCCCGCGGTCGCCATAGCGGTCGCGCAGTGCCGCGACCAGCTGGTCGTCGACCTCGGGCGGCGTGACCGACATCGCCCGGGCGTAGTTGATGACCAACAGCTCGTCGGCATCGAAGAGCCCTGACGCCTCGGCGTCGTGGAGTGCGAGCAGCTGGGCGTCGCTCAGCCCGGTGCGACGCGCGTACTCCGAGCCGATGTCCATGCAGAACTCGCACTCGACGACCGTCGCGGCCTTCAGGACGGCGAGCTCGCGCAGGCGCTCGGGCACGCGCTTGGGCTTCTCGACCGCCCGGTTGAAGCCGACGAACCAGTACATCAGCCGTGGGTTCTGGGCGTAGATGCCGGTCGACTCGACGATCTCAGAGCCGTACTGGCGCCGGGCGAAGAAGGTGGCGATCCGGGCCTGCAGTCCGGTGGCGGGGGCGACGCGCGGGGTCATGGCACGGCAAGGTACTCCGGTCGCTGCGCCCCGCACAGGACCAGTTGCGCGCGCCGCCGTCGGACCGCTGTCGCCCTCACTTCACCAGCGGCGGGCCCAAGGGGTAGGCCTTGCCACCGGTCGCCGCCGATGCGGCGCCGAGGAACGCGTAGATGCCAAGCGCGGCGAAGCCGAAGGACACGACGCCGGCCGCCTTGGTGAGCGTCGTGTCGGTGTTGAGCGTTCCGAAGATCAACAGCACGAGCGCGACCACGACCAGCGCGACGATCGCCGTGAAGACGACCGGCAGCCGCAGCGTGGCGAGCGTCAGCGCGCCCATCACGATCGCCCACGAGATCTGGAACGACGCGATCGTGTGCGTGCACGTCGGCCGGCGGGATCGCGAACCAGTTGTGGTTCAGACCGATCACGAGCACCGACGTAGCTCAGCCAGAACCCGGCGAAGAGGCCGAAGATGCAGGCGACGAGCGTCTGCCCGAGCGCTGCGGCCCAGACGGCGCTGATCAGCAGCCCGATGCCCGTCGCGGCGAAGATGATCGGAATCGCGCTGCCGGCGGCGGCGGGCGACACGTAGCCGACCAGGCCCGATGGCCAGCGCGATCGAGCCGACGACGAAGATCGGCAGGCCGAGGATCGCGGGGTCGCCGGCCTGCGCGACCGCGGCCGGTGCGGCGGGCTCGGCGACCGCGGGCGTCGGGGTGGACGGCGACTGCTGGGCGACAGCGGACATGGCGACGCGGCTCCTCACGCACGAAGAAGGGAACGAGGTCGACACGCGAGACCATGCCGTGGGGCAGGGACCTGCCGATCAGGGCGGTTGGCCCTCGACCTCGGTGGGCACCGACGCTAGTGTGGTTTGACACCACGTGCCAAGAAGTCCGCCGTCTTCCCGCAATGCTGGAGCGGCGGCAGACCAGCCCCCAGGGGAGGAACGGCTTGTCGCCACCGCCGGCACTTCGCAGCAAGGAGGGATCTCGGGTGTCGCGGAGTCCCTGGGTAGCGGTCGACGCGACCACGATCCCGGCCAAGCGCGCCCGGGAGCTGCGCGACGCGTGGGAGGACTTCGTCGACGGACCGCCGGCGCAGGACGCGACGAGGACGCCGGCACGCCGGCGATCCGCGGGCCGATCGCCGACTCGTGGCTGCGCTCGCGCGACGCCGGCGTCGACCCGACCGGCCGCCAGGCCGCGCCGTCGGTGCTCGAGCTGCCGGCGCGCGCGCGCGCGTGGGACGACCATCCGCTGCGCGGCCGCCGCGCCGCTGATCGACCAGTGCATGGCCGAGGCGTCGGTCGAGGCCGACCACCTGCTCGTCGTCAGCGACGCCGACGGCATGCTGCTGCAGCATCCGCGGCGACGCCCAGCTGCGCAACCGCGCCGCCGACGACATGAACTTCGTCGAGGGCGCGCTGTGGAGCGAGTCCGGCGCCGGCACCAACGCGGTCGGCACGGCGCTGGCCGCCGAGCACGCCGTGCAGGTCTTCGCCGCCGAGCACTTCACCGAGCCCGTGCAGCGCTGGACCTGCGCGGCGGCGCCGGTCATCGATCCCGACACCGGCCGGCTGCTCGGCGTCATCGACCTGACCGGCGACATCAGCGTCGTCCACCCGCACAGCCTCGTCGGTCGTCGTCGCGACCGCGCGCGCCGTCGAGGAGCTGCTGCGCCGCGGGCTGCACGAGCGCGACGACCGGCTGCGCGCGCGCTACGGCAGCCTGCTCGGGCCGGCGTCCGCCGGCGCCGCGCTCGTCACCGGCAGCGGCCGCGTCCTGCTCGACCCGAAGCAGCACTGGTCGCTGACCGACGTCGCGCGCGATCCCGGTCGGCGGCGGCGCGCTCGTACCTGCCGTCCGGCGTCGAGGCGATCGCCGAGCCGGTCGACGACGACGACCTCTACGTCGTGCGGCCGCAGCCGCGCGCGCGCTCGCGCCCGGCGCCGCCGCGCCTCGAGCTCCACGTCCTCGGCGACGAGCCGCCGCGGTCAGCCTCGACGGCGCGCCGCTGCATCTGCGCCCGCGCCACGTCGAGCTGCTGACGCTCCTGCTGCTGCACCGCGGGCGCGGCCAGCGCCGACGTGCTGTGCGCCGAGCTCTACGGCGACGCCGGCCATCCGGCGAGCATCCGCGTCGAGATGTCGCGCCTGCGCGAGCTGCTGCACGGCGCGATCGAGCCCGACGGCCTACCAGCTTGACCTGCGACGGTCGACAGCGACGTGCGGCACGTCCGCGCGCTGCTGGATCGCAACGCGGTGCGCCGATGCCGCCGCGGCCTACGCCGGCCCGCTGCTGCCGGACTCCGACGCACCGGGCATCGAGCGCGCGCGCGACGAGCTCGACGGCTGGCTGCGCCAGGCCGTCATCACCTCCGACGACGCCGAGGCGCTGTGGTCCTGGGTCCGCTCGCCCTCGGGCGAGCACGACCTCGTCGCCTGGCGGCGGCTGCTCGCCGCGCTGGACTACGCCGATCCGCGCCGCAGCCTCGCGGCGTCGCGGACCGCCGCGCTGCGTCGCTCGTTCGGCGATGTAGCGGACCTGTAACGCCCCTGGTGGTGCACTTGACCGTGCCGCTGCGCAACGTGCGGGCGGCGGGTCGGCCTGGACCCGGTCCGGGCGGTTCCCTTCAGGAGAGGAGCCGGGCATCACCGAGCACCTCCCCGTCGGTCGCGCCGCGAACGCGGCACCGCGCAGCCGCGGTGTCAGCACCGCGCGCACCGTCCTGCACCTGCTGTCGCTGCTGGCCCACGCGCCGAGACGGCATGCGCGCCGACGAGGTCGCGAGCGCGCTCGGCAAGAGCACCTCGACGGCCTACAACCTGCTCGACACGCTCTGCCAGGAGGGCTTCGCCGTCCACGCCGACAGCGGCGCCTACCACCTCGACGGCCGAGGCGACGGGCTTCGTGCCCGCCGCCGCGCGGCCGCGATCTGCCCGGCGGGCCTGGGCGGCATCCTCGACGAGCTGTTCGCTCGCACCCACAAGCGCGTCTACCTCGCCGCCGCGCACTCGGGCCAGGTCGTCATCCCGCTCGCCCGCGGCCGGCAGGGCATGCCGCGGATCCCCGGGCTCGGCGCGCGGATCGGCGAGAACGCCCACGCGCTGGCGCTCGGCAAGGTCGCGCTGTCGCTGCTCGACGAGAGCCGCGCTGGAGCGCTACTCGGCGCGCGGCCTGCGGCGCTTCACGCCCGCACACGATCACCGACGCCGCGAGCTGCTGCGCGCGCAGCTCGCCGAGATCCGCGCCGGCGGCGATCGCCTTCGACTGCGAGGAGTTCGGCGCGGACTTCTGCTGCCTGCGGCACCGGTGCGCAACGGCCGGCGGCCAGACGGTCGCGGCGCTCGGGCATCTCGATGTCGGCGCGCTGCTTCGAGCTGGAGCGCGAGCCGCTCTCGGCGGCGCTGCGCGACGTCGCCGCAGCAGGCCGCGGAGGTCCTCGGAGGCCCCGCCGTTCCAGCGATCTCGGAAGACCCCGTCGTTCTTGAGCGGCCGCCCGCTCCGACCCTAATGTCGGAGTCCACTGCAGTGTCCACGACCTCGTCGTAAGGAGAGGACGTCTCACCATGAGCAGAGCCAGCATCACGAAGGCTCACAACAAGATCCAGGAGCTGTCCTGGGATCCGACGTTCGTGGAGCCGGTCGACAAGTACCCGACCGACTACACGTTCGAGAAGGCCCCCAAGAAGGACCCGCTCAAGCAGGTCCTGCGCTCCTACTTCCCGATGGAGGAGGAGAAGGACAACCGCGTCTTCGGCGCGATGGACGGCGCCATCCGCGGCAACATGTTCCGCCAGGTCCAGGAGCGCTGGATGGAGTGGCAGAAGCTGTTCCTGTCGCATCATCCCCTTCCCGGAGATCTCCGCCGCCCGCGCGATGCCGCTGGCGATCAACGCGGTGCCGAACCCCGAGGTCCACAACGGGCTGGCCATCCAGATGATCGACGAGGTGCGCCACTCGACGATCCAGATGAACCTCAAGCGGCTGTACATGAACCACTACATCGACCCCGCCGGGTTCGACATCACCGAGAAGGCGTTCTCGAACTGCTACGCCGGCACGATCGGCCGGCAGTTCGGCGAGGGCTTCATCACCGGCGACGCGATCACCGCGGCCAACGTCTACCTGACGATCGTCGCCGAGACGGCGTTCACGAACGTCTGTTCGTCGCGATGCCCGGCGAGGCGGCCGCCAACGGCGACTACCTGCTGCCGACGGTCTTCCACTCGGTGCAGTCCGACGAGTCGCGCCACATCTCCAACGGCTACTCGATCATCCTCATGGCGCTCGCCGACGAGCGCAACCGGCAGCTGCTGGAGCGCGACCTGCGCTACGCCTGGTGGAACAACCACGCCGTCGTCGACGCGGCGATCGGCACGTTCATCGAGTACGGCACGAAGGACCGTCGCAAGGACCGCGACAGCTACGCCGAGTCCTGGCGCCGCTGGATCTACGACGACTACTACCGCAGCTACCTCGTCCCGCTGGAGAAGTACGGCCTGACGATCCCGCACGACCTCGTCGAGGAGGCGTGGGACCGCATCTGGAACAAGGGCTACGTCCACGAGGTCGCGCAGTTCTTCGCCACCGGCTGGTTCGCCAACTACTGGCGGATCGACGCGATGGACGACACGGACTTCGAGTGGTTCGAGTACAAGTACCCGGGCTGGTACGACAAGTACGGCAAGTGGTGGGAGCGCTACGCGGACCTGTCGAAGAAGAACGGCCACAAGCCGATCGCGTTCGAGCCGGAGCTGTCGGACTACGAGTACCCGCACCGCTGCTGGTCGTGCATGGTGCCGTGCCTGATCCGCGAGGACATGGTCGTCGACGAGGTCGACGGCCAGGTCCGCACGTACTGCTCGGAGACCTGCCACTGGACCGACGCGGTCGCGTTCCGGCCCGAGTACGAGGGCCGCGCCGACGCCGTCGATGGGCAAGCTGTCGGGCAAGCGCGAGTGGGAGACGCTCTACCACGGCATGGACGTCGCCGAGATCATGCAGGACCTCGGCTACGTCCGCGACGACGGCAAGACGCTCGTCCCGCAGCCGCACCTGGACCTCGACCCCAAGAAGATGTGGACGCTGGACGAGGTCCGCGGGATCACGCTGAACAGCCCGAACGTGCTGCTCAACGCAGATGTCGCCCGAGGAGCGCGAGGCCCACGTCGCCAAGTACAAGGCCGGCGGCCCGGGCGGACGCCCGGCAAGGAGGCGCCGCCGCCTGACCCTCCTCCAGCAGGACGACGGACCAGCCGCCGCGGCCCGCGCGGGCCAGGCGACACCATGGGTGAGAAGCACATCGCACGCCTCGAGCCGGTCGGCATCGAGCTCGAGGTCGACGAGGACGAGACGATCCTCGACGCCGCCTTCCGCCAGGGCATCATGCTGATGCACGGCTGCAAGGAGGGCCAGTGCGCGGCCTGCAAGTCGTTCCTGCTCGACGGCGAGGTCGATCTCGACCGCTACTCGACGTTCGCGCTGCCCGACTTCGAGGAGCACGAGGGCTACACGCTGCTGTGCCGCGCCCATGCGCTGACGCGACGTCGAGATCGAGCTCATCAACTACGACGAGGAGATCATCCGCAGCGGGGTGCCGATCGTCGACGGCGACCGCCGAGGTCGAGGCCGTCGAGGCGCTGACCCACGACATCCGCCGGCTCGTGCTGCGGCTGCCGCGAGCCCGACTGCGTCGTTCCAGCGCCGGGCAGTACATGGACATCGCGATCCCGGGAGCCGACGGCGAGCACCGCTCGTTCTCGATGGCCAACACGCCGGGCGCAGCCGGATCGCCTCGAGTTCATGATCAAGCTCTACGAGGGCGGGCACTTCTCCGGGCGCTGCTGCGCCAACGGCAACGGCATCAAGGTCGGCGACGAGCTGACGTGCAAGGGGCCCTACGGGGTCTTCACGCTGCGCGACTCCTCGCCGCGGCGGCTCGTGTTCATCGCCGGCGGCGCCGGGATGGCGCCGATCGTGTCGCTGCTGCGCTCGATGGCCGAGAAGGGCACGCGAGCGGCCGGCGACCTTCTACTACGGCGCGCGCACCGCCGACGACCTGTTCGCGCTGGACGAGCTCGAGCGGCTGGCCGGCGAGCTGCCCGACCTGACGTTCGTCCCGGCGCTGTCGGAGAGCGCCGACGGCTGGGCCGGCGAGGCGGGCCTCATCACCGACGTCGTCGACCGCATGGAGGACGACCTCACCGAGGTCGACGCCTACCTCTGCGGCCCGCCGCCGATGGTCGACGCCGCGATCGCCCTGCTGGAGCGCCGCGGCTGCCCCGAGTCGCGCATCTACTTCGACAAGTTCACGACCACCGCGGACTGACCGCGGCAAGAGAGGAGCACGCATGACCCGCAGAGACCGTCGACGCCCAAGCGCAGCGTTCCGCAAGCCGGTGTTCACCGACGCCGAGGCCGGGGCCAAGGAGTTCCCGTCCTCGCGCAGCCGGTCCTACAACTACTTCGAGCCGCGCAAGCGGCGGGCGACGCGTCTACGAGGACGTCACCGTCGACGTGCAGCCCGATCCCGAGCGCCACCTGACGCAGGGCTGGGTCTACGCCTTCGCCGACGGCGCGTCCGGCTACCCGCAGGAGTGGACCGCGCTGAAGTCGGCCAACTGGCACGCGTTCCTCGATCCCAACGAGGAGTGGGAGCAGACGATCTACCGCAACAACTCCAACACGGTGCGCCAGATCGGCCAGACGCTGGCCAACGCCAAGGCGGCGGGCGCCTATCGCGGCGTGGAACCGCTCGTGGGTCAAGGTCGTCGAGCGCCACGTCTCGGCATGGGCGCACGTCGAGCACGGGCTCGGCATGCACGTCTACACGCCGGCCCAGCGCGACGCGCCGACCAACATGATCAACAACGCGCTGGCCGTCGGCGCGGTGCACAAGCTGCGCTTCGCGCAGGACATCATCCTCTACAACCTCGAGGTCTCCGAGCAGATCGAGGGCTTCGACGGCTCCGCGCACAAGGACGTCTGGCAGAACGACCCGATCTGGCAGGGCACGCGCGAGAACGTCGAGCAGCTCACCGGGCATCCGCGACTGGGCGCAGGCCTTCTTCGCCACGGCGGTCGTCTTCGAGCCGCTGGTCGGCGAGCTGTTCCGCAGCGGCTTCGTGATGCAGGCCGCGGCGCTGCAGGGCGACTTCGTCACCCCGACGATCATGGGCTGCGGCGAGGCCGACACGCGCCCGCGAGCAGCGCGGCGCCCGGGCGCTGTTCCGGATGCTCGCCGACGACGCCGAGCACGGCGCCGCCAACAAGGCGCTCATGCACGAGTGGCTGGACGAGTGGATCCCCGTGAGCCTCGAGGCCGCCCAGCCAGCTGCAGCCGATCTGGTCGCAGGTCTCCGAGAAGGCACGTGCGCTTCGACGACTCGCTGGACGCGCTCCAAGGCCCGCATGGCCGACCTGCTGGAAGACCTGACCCTCGACATCCCCAAGGAGATCCGCGCATGACCGAGTTCAAGGCCGACCGGACGTCGTCCAACCAGGCCGGCGTCACGCTGATGAACAACCAGGTCGGCTACGTCGTCGCCCAGGTGATGGACGGCAAGAAGGACGTCACGATCCGCGAGCTGCCGTCGATGATCCGCGTCGACGGCATCAACAAGATCGACTTCGACTTCCAGGAGATCGCCGACGCGCTCGGCTGGGCCGACTTCGGCCAGGACGACTTCGAGGAGATCATGTCGACGCACTACGGCCGCATGGTCGTGCTCGACGACCGCGTCCTGATGTTCGCCAACCCCGAGGACGCGGCCGAGTACATCAGCTTCGACCTGCAGCCGGTCGAAGGGGGCGTAGGCGATGTACGAGAAGGACGGCGAGAAGTACTTCATCTTCGACAGCCACCTGCACTTCTGGGACGCCAGCCCGGAGAACTGGGTCAAGGGCCAGGAGGAGTACGCCAAGGGCTGGATCGAGTGCTTCCACGCCTACCAGGGCCTGGGGCCGCCGGAGACGCACTGGACGATCGAGCACTTCATGAAGTACTCGGCCGACGACTTCGAGAAGGACGTCTTCACCGACGGGCTACGTCGACCACGCGGTCTTCCAGTCGACGTACCTGCGCCAGTGGTACAAGGACGGGTTCAACGACATCGACCAAGAACGCGTCGCTGCTGGAGCGCTTCCCGGGCAAGCTGATCGTCAACGGCCGCTGGGACCCGCGCGAGGGCGAGGCCGGGTCTGCGCCAGCTGCGCGGGACCACGCCCGCTACGGCGTTCAAGGGCGTGAAGCTCTACACGGCCGAGTGGCTGGGCGCTCGCGCGGCTGGACGCTGAAGGACCCCGAGGCGGTGCCGTTCCTCGAGCTGTGCGAGGAGCTGGGCATCAAGAACATCCACGTCCACAAGGGGCCGACGATCTGGCCGCTGGACAAGGACGCCTTCGACGTCTCCGACGTCGACCACGCGGCGACGAGCTTCCCGGAGCTCAACTTCATCGTCGAGCACGTCGGGCTGCCGCGGATCGAGGACTTCTGCTTCATGGCGACGCAGGAGCCCAACGTCTACGCCGGCCTGTCGGTCGTCGTCGGCGGCCTGATGCACGCCCGCCCGCGCTTCTTCGCCAAGGTCATGGGCGAGCTGCTGTTCTGGGTCGGCGAGGACAAGATGCTGTTCGGCAGCGACTACGGCATCTGGGAGCCGAAGTGGCAGGTCGAGGGACTGGTCGACTGGGACTACCCCGACGACACGTTCTCCGACTACCCGCGCTGGACGACCGAGGCCAAGAAGAAGGTCCTCGGCCTCAACGCGGCGCGGCTCTACGGCGTCGAGGTGCCCGCAGGAGCTGCAGCTCCCCGACAGAGGCGGGCACGCCGGCCGCGCGGGACGACGCGCAGCTGGTCGAGGGCGCTGCGTGACCCTCGGGCGGGCGCAGGTGCTCGCGGCGCTCGTCCGCCGTCTACGACCCCGAGCTCGACGAGCCGATCACCACGCTCGGCTTCGTCGGCTCGCTGCTCGGTGTCGGGCCGCGGCGACGTCGACGTTCACCTGCGCCTGCCGACCCCGCAGTGCGCGCCGAACTTCGCGTTCCTGATGGTCTCCGACGCGCGCGCGGCGGTCGGCGCGCTACCGGGGGTGGGCGAGGTGTCGGTCGTGCTCGATGACCACTACACGGGCGCCGAGATCAACGCCGCCGTCGGCCAGCGGCGGCGACTTCGCCGCCGCGTTCCCGGGTGAGACGGTCGGCGACCTCGACGCGCTGCGCGAGCTGTTCCAGCGCAAGGCGCTGCTCGCTCGCCAGGGCCGGGTGTGCGCGGCGCTGCTGGACGGCGGCGCCGCGCCCGAAGGCCGACGGTCTGCCGAGGCGGTCGTCGCGCTGCGGGTCGTCGACCTCGACGGACTGCCGGCCGACGTCGCTCGCGAGGCCGCGCGCTGCCTCGGCGCTGCGCCGCGCGCTCGGCCTGCCCGCACGGCCGCCGATGCGCCCGGCGCTGGTCGCCGGCGACGGCACCCCGCTGGCCGCCGCGGACCTGCCGATGTGGCTGCGCCGCGCGCGGCTGGTGGGCCTGAGCCTGGAGAGCAACGGCGGCATCTGCCGCTCGCTGCTGCGCGTCCGCCACGGCGTCCCCGATCCGACACGAGGAGGTGCGCGGCATGATCGCCGCACGCCTGCACCAGTACCACGAGCCGCTCACCGTCGAGCAGATCGCCGAGCCCGACGATCACCGGGCCGCACGACGTGATCGTGCGCATCGGCGGCGCCGGGCTGTGCCGCACCGACCTGCACATCCAGGAGGGTCAGTGGGCCGAGAAGTCCGGCGTCGAGCTGCCCTACGTGCTCGGCCACGAGAACGCCGGCTGGGTCGCACGAGATCGGCTCGGCCGTCACGCAACGTCGCCGTCGGCGACACGGTCATCGTCCACCCGCTGGTCACCTGCGGGCTGTGCCGCGCCTGCCGCGCCGGCGACGACGTGCACTGCGCGAACAACCTGTTCCCGGGGATCTCGGTCGACGGCGGGTTCGCCGAGCTGCTGAAGACCAGCGCGCGCTCGGTCGTCAAGCTCGACCCGATCCTGCACCCCAAGGACATCGCGGCGCTGGCCGACGCCGGCCTGACCGCCTACCACGCGGTCAAGAAGGCGGTCGGCGTCCTGTATCCGGGCTCGCGCGCGGTCGTCATCGGCGCCGGCGGGCTCGGCCACATCGGCATCCAGTGCCTGAAGGCGATGACGCCGGCCGAGATCATCGTCATCGACCCGTCCGAGCGGGCGCGTGCGCTGGCCGGCGAGATCGGCGCCGACACGACCGTCGCCGCCGACGGCAAGCAGGTCGACACGATCCTGGAGATGACCGACGGGCGTCGGCGCCGAGGCGATCATCGACTTCGTCGGCGAGAAGGGCGCGATCGAGGACGGCGTCGCGATGCTGCGCGAGGCGGGCTCGTACTACGTCATCGGCTACGGCGAGAACATCAACGTGCCGACGATCGACATCATCTCGCGCGAGATCAACTTCATCGGCAACCTCGTCGGGTCCTACAACGACCTCGCCGAGCTGATGACCCTGACCGCGCAGGGCAAGGTCACGCTGCACACGAGCACCTATCCGCTGGAAGCCGTCAACGACGCCATGGCCGACCTCGACCAGGGCCGCCTGCAGGGTCGCGGCATCCTCGTCGCCGACGCCGCCTGACACGAGAGGCCACATCCCATGGGCAAGATCATCCACTTCAACGACGACGCGCGCCGCCGGCTGCAGGCCGGCGTCGACGAGCTGGCCGACACGGTCAAGGTCACGCTCGGGCCCAAGGGCCGCAACGTCGTGCTCGAGCGCCTGACCGGCGCGCCGACGATCACCAACGACGGCGTGTCGATCGCCCGCGAGATCGAGCTGACCGACCAGTTCTCCAACATGGGCGCGCAGCTCGTGCGCGAGGTCGCCGACAAGACCTCGGAGCTGACCGGCGACGGCACGACGACCGCGACGCTGCTGGCGCAGTCGCTGATCCGCGAGGGGATGCGCGTGCTCGACGACGGCGCCAACCCGATGCTGTTGCGCCGCGGGATCGAGGAGGCCGTCGACCTCGTGGTCGCCGAGCTCCTGCGCAGCGCCGTCGACGTCGTCGACGTCGAGCTGCTGCGCCACGTCGCGACGATCGCCGCCAAGGAGGACGAGCGCATCGGCCGCGCCGTCGCCGAGGCGCTGCATCGCGTGGGCGAGGACGGCGTCGTCTCGCGTCGAGGAGAGCGACCTGCCGGGCATCACGGTGGACTTCGTCGAGGGCCTGCACGTCGAGAACGGTCACCTGTCGCCGTACCTGATCCGCGATCGCATGCGGATGGAGACGGTGCTCGACAACCCCTACATCCTGATGACGACGCAGCCGATCTCGACCGTCCAGGAGCTGATGGGCGCGATCGGCCAGGTCATGCGGCGGCCCGAGCCGCTGATCATCCTGGCCGAGAAGGTCGACGGCGCGGCGCTGGGCATGCTCGTGCAGAACAACCAGCACGGGACGATGGAGGCGACGGCGATCCGCGCGCCGGGCTTCGGCCACCGCCGCATCGCCTACCTGGAGGACCTCGCCGCCTTCACCGGCGGGCGGGTCATCACGCCCGAGGCGGGGCTGTCGCTGGAGCAGGTCGAGCTGGAGACGCTCGGTCGCGCGCGGCGCGTGATCGTCAGCGAGGACGCCACGACGTTCATCGAGGGCGCGGGCTCCGAGGACGTCGGTCGCGGGGCGGATGCACGAGATCTCCGTCGAGCTGGAGCGCGCGACCAACGAGACCGACATCGAGTCGCTGCGCGAGCGCCGTGCGCGGCTGTCGTCGCGGCTGGCGGTCATCCGCGTCGGCGGCGCGACGGACGTCGAGACCAAGGAGCGGCTGCGCCGCACCGAGGGCTCGCTGGCGGCCTCGCGCGCGGCGATGTCCGAGGGCATCGTCCCGGGCGGCGGCACCGCGCTGCTGCGCGCCGAGCGCGCGCTGGACGACGTCGGGTTGGAGGGCGACCGCGGGCGCGGGCGTCGACGTCGTGCGCTCGGTGCTGGCCGATCCGCTCTTCTGGATCGCGTCCAACGCGGGCTACGACGGGTCGGCGGTCGTCGATCAGGTGCGGGCGATGCCCGACGGCCACGGGCTCAACGCGCTCACCGGCGCGTTCGGCGACCTGATCGAGTCCGGCGTGATCGACCCGGTGCGCGTGACGCGCCTCGAGCCTGCAGCACGCGGCGTCGGTCGCGGCGCTGATGCTGACCACCGAGGCGGTTGTCGCCGAGCAGATCATCGGCCAGCCGGGCGCGATCATGGCCCCGGGCTTCGGGGATCTGGCGGAGGGCATGGCGCGGCCGTCGTCGCCGATGTGATCGGGATCGGCTGCCGCGCGTGCGGCAGCTCCGCGCAGTGGTTGGTCGCGCCGGCGGCGCGTGTCGCGATCAGCCGCGGTGAAACCACGGATCGGTGTTGAGCGCCCCCGCGAGCACGGCGGCACCGTCGTGCAGGATCGGTGCGCCGTGGGTGGTGAGGATCCGTTGGGCGGGGAGGTCGCGCAGCGGGTCGAGCGTCGGGGCGAAGCGGCCGCGGTAGAAGGCGATCTGCTGGGCATCGCGTGGCTTCTGGGCCCACATGCGCAGCTTGCCGTCGGGGGTC
Source organism: uncultured Conexibacteraceae bacterium (assembly GCA_963731005.1). Taxonomy (GTDB): domain Bacteria; phylum Actinomycetota; class Thermoleophilia; order Solirubrobacterales; family Solirubrobacteraceae; genus Baekduia. The sequence continues at coordinate 1,910,740 of CAVSTZ010000002.1, forward strand.
GTGACGAGCGCGTCGCCGAAGGCGAGCGCCTGGTGCGAGGGCAGCCAGAGCGGCAACTCGTTGCGGCGTGGGCTGCCGATGGCGTGGGCGATGGTGCCGGCGGGGCCGGGGACACCGGGCTCCAGGACGGTGAAGGCCTTGGTGTCGGCGAGCCGGCCGGAGACGTTCGGCGGGCCGTGGATGCGGGCCGCGTAGCGGTCGTGCAACGGCTCGGCCGAGCGGGCGTGGTAGCCGATGGTGATGAGGATGTGCGTGGCCTCGGCCGCCCCGGCGAGGGCGTCGAGGCAGTCCAGGACCGTGTTGGCGTCGTCGTCGCTGTCGCCGTCGGGCAGCAGCGGGTCGACCAACAGCAGCTCGTCACCGGCCACCAGCGCGTAGCTGCCGACCTCGGCGCCGAAGGCGTCGGCGGGATGCCAGTCGGGATGGCGGGCGGTCCAGCGCCACAGGCCGGGTGCGAGCTCGGCGACGCTCATGCCATCGCCTGCGGGATCCGCACGGCTCGACCGGTGACGTGGATGCCCCCGTCGCCGGCATCGAGGTCGATGAGCAGCAGGCTGGGTCGCCCCATGTCCTCGCCCTGGTGGATGGTGACCCGCGCAGGGGGCGTCACCAGCTCCAGCGCGCGGAGGTAGGCGCCGAAGGCGGCGGCCGCGGCGCCGGTCGCCGGGTCCTCGACGACGCCGCCGACCGGGAAGGGGTTGCGTGCGTGGAAGGTCGTGGCGTCCTGGCGGAAGACGAGGTCGACCGTCACCAGGTCGTACTCCAACATGTAGGCCTTGAGCGCCTCGAAGTCATAGTCCAAGTCGGCGAGGCGCGCGCGCGTGCGTGCGGAGAGGATGAGGTGGCGCGCGCCGGCGTAGGCGATGCGAGGCGGGAGCGCGGGATCGAGATCGGCGACCGACCAGCGCAACGCGGCCAGGGCGCGGGCGAGCTCGTCGTCGGTCGGCGGTGGCGCGATCCGCGGCGCGACGCTGGTGAGCGTCGCGGTGATGTCGGTGCCGTCGGCCTGGGTGCGCACGGCGACGGGGCCGGCCTTGGTCTTGAGGATGAGGTCGCCGGCGCCGTCGCGCTGGGCGAGGGCAACGGCGGTCGCGATCGTCGCATGGCCGCAGAACGGCACCTCGGCGGCGGGGCTGAAGTAGCGCACGTCGTAGATGCGATCGGCACCGACGTGGGTGAGAAACGCGGTCTCCGAGTACCCGACGTCGGTCGCGATCGCCTGCATCGCAGCACCGTCGAGCGCCGTCGCGTCGAGCACGACGCCCGCAGGGTTGCCGCCTTCGGGGGTGTCGGTGAAGGCGGCGAGGCGAAGGATCTCGGTCATGTGCTGTTGAGCGTAGTGTCGTGATCGGGACATTCGCGCGGCATACGTCCGCGTCTCGCCCCGCTGTCGCGATCACGACCCGCGGCTCACCGCCCGCGGCGGGCCAGGGCGGCGCCCGACAGGCAGAGCGCGCCGCCGGCGATGGCGAGGGTCGGCGGCGTCTCGCCGAAGTACGCCCAGCCCATCAGGGTCGCCAACGGCGGAACGAGGTAGGTGGTCGCTCCCATCCGCCCGGCGCTCGTGTGCGACAGGGCGTAGGCCCAGGTCGTGAACGCGATCGCGGTGGGAAAGAGCCCGAGGTAGGCGGTCCACAGGAGGCTCTCGCTGCCGGCATCGCCCAGCTCGCCGACCAGTTGCGGCCCGAACGGCAGGCAGCAGACGGCGCCGATCAGGCAGGCCAGCCAGGTGATCGTCAGCGGCGACGTTCGGCTCAGCAGTGGCTTCTGGGCGACCACGCCGCCGGCGTAGGTGACCGCGGCGACCAGGCAGAGCAGCGTGCCGGTGTTCGGCGTGAGGCCATCGTCGGACGTCGCCACGCCGATGAGGATCGTGCCCGCGAAGGCCACCGCGCAGCCGGCCAGCAGCGTGCGCGGGAAGCCCTCCTGCAGGAGCAGGCCTGCGAGCACGGCGATCAGGACCGGCCCGACGTTGACGAGCATCGCGGCCGTGCCGGCGTCGACGTGGCGCTCGGCCTCGTTGAGCGCGACGTTGTAGATCCCGAACCAGAGGAGGCCGCACAGCACGAGGCGGGGCAGATCGGCGCGCGGTGGCAGCGGCGCGCGGCGGACGGCGACCAAGGTGCCGAGCGCGACGCTGCCGACCAGCAGCCGGGCGAGCGAGAGCGCGCCGGCGGAGAGGTCGTGGCCCGCGGCGCGGATCCCGACGAACGCCGATGCCCACAGTGCGACGGTCGTCAGCGCGGCCGCGAGGACGAGGGCGGTGGCGCGGGTGGGCGGCGCGGTCTGGACGGTGGTCGTGGTCATGAGATGGGTGACGCTCGGAGCGTGACGGTTCGGACGTCACGCAAACGTGTCGGTCTGTGCCAAACGCGCGTAGGAGCTGGTTCGTGAGAGTGCGGTTCGGCCGGTCGGCCGCATCGTCCCCTACCGTCGACAGGCACATGAGCACCGTCATCGACACCCGCGCCGAGCGAGCTCCTGCACGACCTCGCCGGCCCGGACGCGCAGCTTCCGCGAGCACCAGCTCGAGGCGATGCGCGACCTCGTCGACGACCGCGCGCGCGTGCTCTGCGTGCAGCGCACCGGCTGGGGCAAGTCGGCGGTCTACTTCGTCGCGACGGCGCTGCTGCGCGAGCGCCGGCGCCGGCCCGACGCTGATCGTCTCGCCGCTGCTGGCGCTGATGCGCAACCAGATCGCCGCGGCGCGAGCGGCTCGGCCTGCGCGCGCACACGATCAACTCGACCAACCGCGACGCCTGGGACGAGGTCGCGCGCGCTGCTGGCGGCCGACGCGGTCGACCTGCTGCTGATCAGCCCCGAGCGGCTCAACAACCCGCAGTTCCGCGACGCAGATGCTGCCGCTGTTCGCCGAGCGCGTCGGGCTGCTGGTGATCGACGAGGCGCACTGCATCTCCGACTGGGGCCACGACTTCCGGCCCGACTACCGGCGCATCGCCGACATGCTCGAGCGGCTGCCCGAGGGCGTCGCCGTGCTGTGCACGACCGCGACGGCCAACGACCGCGTGGTCGCCGACGTCGCCGAGCAGCTGCGCGTCGGCCGCGCCGGGCGCGCTGCGGACCTACCGCGGGCCGCTGGGCGCGTCGAGCCTGCGCCTCGAGGTCGTCGAGCTGCCCGCGCCAGGCCGACCGCCTGGCGTGGCTGGCGACGCACCTGCCGCGAGCTGCCGGGCTCGGGCATCGTCTACACGCTGACCAAGCGCGACGCCGAGCTGGTCGCCGAGTTGCTGACCGGCCACGGCATCGCCGGCCGAGGCCTACAGCGGCGAGGTCGAGACCGAGCGCGCGGATCGACGGTCGAGGAGCGGCTGCTGCGCAACGAGCTCAAGGCCGTCGTCGCGACCAGCGCGCTCGGGATGGGCTACGACAAGCCCGACCTCGGCTTCGTCGTGCACTACCAGGCGCCCGGCTCGGTCATCTCCTACTACCAGCAGGTCGGCCGCGCCGGCCGCGCGATCGAGCGCGCCGACGTCGTGCTGCTGCGCGGCGCCGAGGACCGCCGGATCCAGGACTTCTTCATCGAGCAGGCGTTCCCGCGCCGCGAGCGTCGTCGACCGCGTGCTCGAGCAGCTCGATCGCCGGCGGCGACGGCGCGACGACGCAGGAGCTGATGGCGCGGTCAACCTCGGCAAGGGCCGGATCGAGGCGATGCTGAAGGTGCTCGACGTCGAGGGCGCGGTCGAGCGCGACGGCACGCGCTGGATCGCGCGGCCCGGGCAGCGAGCTGGAACTACGACGCCGAGCGCTACGCGCAGCGTCACCGCGCTGCGCCGGCGCGAGCAGGCGGCGATGGCCGCGCTTCGGCGCCGACGGGCGCTGCCTGATGCGCGCGCTGCAGGAGGAGCTCGACGATCCCGACCCGCAGGACTGCGGGCGCTGCTCGGTCTGCACCGGGCCGCGCTTCGACGGGCCGCTGGACCCGGTGCTCGTGCGCGAGGCGGCGCTGCACCTGCGCTCGCGGCCGCTCGTGCTCGAGGTCAAGAAGATGGCGCCGGACGCCGAGGGCCAGATGCGCAAGATCGCCGACGGACGTGCGCGCCGAGGAGGGCCGCGCGCTGGCGCGGCTCGGCGACGGCGGCTGGGACCCGCTCGTGCAGCGCGGGCCGGCGCCGGCGGGCGCTTCGACGACGAGCTGGTCGACGGCCGCCGCCGAGCTCGTGCGCGACCTGGGGCGCGCCGGTGCGCTGGGTCACCGCGGTGCCGTCGCTGCGCACGCGGCGCGCTCGTGCCGGACTTCGCGCAGCGGCTGGCCGCGGCGCTCGGGCTGCCGTTCGCGCCGGTGCTGCGAGCGCGTCGGCGGACGGCCCGCCGCAGCGCGAGATGGCCAACGCGGCGCAGCAGGTCGCCAACGTGCGCGGCGCGTTCGCGGTCGCCGGCGACGCTGCCGGCCGGGCCGGTGCCTGCTCGTCGACGACCTCCGCTTCAGCGGCTGGACGCTGGCGATGGTCGGCCGGCCAGCTGCGCCGCAGCGGCGCCGGCCCGGTCTTCCCGTTCGCGCTGGCGACGGCGTTCTAGCCGGCGAGAGGGCGCACCCGTTCGCGGTGAGCCTGGTCTTGCGGGCGGCGCGGCGAGCCCGATGGCTCTCTGATGCCCCGGCGCGCGCTTCCGTGTTCGCGCCAGGGCACCGAAGTTCAGCTGCGGCCACGGCCCGACAAGGGGGTACCGGAACCGTGGCCGCAGCGCGATGGTCAGGGAACAAGAGCCTTTGGTCACTACCGCAACGGTGGGAACTGGGTCATCAACGTCCGCATGCGGGCGTCGGGCGCCGGAACCGGCCGATCGGCCAGGGCGGTCACGGGCTGCAGTCCACGCAGCGCGCCAGTGGTCAGGACGGCGTCGGCGGCGCTCAGCTCGGCAAGGTCGAGCGGGCGCTCGGCGACGGGGATCCCCAGCTCTCGCGCCCACTCCAGGGCCCGGGCGCGGGTCACGCCCGGCAGGATGCGACCGTCCAACGGCGGCGTCACGAGCGTGCCGTCGATCCAGGCCAGGAGGTTGGCCCGCGTCGTCTCCAGCACGCCGCCGTCGAGGTCGACGAGCAGCGGCACGGCGCCGAGCTCCGCAGCGTGGTCGTCGAGCGCGTCGATCAGCTGCCGATCACGCCACTTGCGGTCGCCGAGCCCGCCGGGCACGACGAGCGCGAGTAGCCGCTGGGTCCCGTCGCCCACCGCCGGCAGCGGCGCGACCTGCAGGCCGATCTCGCCGCTCGGATAGAGCAGCACCCGCAGGCGACAGGGCCCGCCCTGCTCGAGCGCCGTGTGCCGGACGAGCGCGGCGAGCGCGTCGGGCAGGGCGACGTCGTAGAGCGCCGCCGCGGCGTCGGCCAGCCGCGCGAGGTGCGCCTCCAGCGCGATCGCGACGCCGTCGCGCACCAGGATCGTCTCCAGCACGCCGCCGACGGGATCGGGACGCGCGACGGGATGGGCACCGAGGCGGGTCGGGACGAGCGGGTGCCGCACCACGTCGTCGCGGTCGTCGGCCAGTGTGCCCCCGATCGCCGCCAGCAGCGGCCGGGCCTTGGCGAGCGCCTCGGCGGCCTCGGCGGCCGGGTCGGAGTCGGCGACGATGCCGCCGCCGACGTCGAGCCACGCGTGGCCGTCGACGCACTCGAAGGTCCGGATCGCCACGCTCAGCTCCAGGCCCGCGGCCGGGCTCGCGAAGCCGATCGCGCCGCAGAATGCCTGGCGCGCGGTGCTTTCCAACGCGCTGATGACGTCCATCGCCGCGAGCTTCGGCGCACCGGTGACCGAGCCGGGCGGAAAGAGCGCGGCGACCAACGCACCATCGCCTACATCTCGGCGGCGGCGGCCGCGGACCTCGCTGACCAGATGCCACACGCCGGCATGCGGGCGGACCTCCGCGAGCGCCGTCACCGCGATCGAGCCCGGCTCGCTGACGCGCCCGAGGTCGTTGCGCATCAGGTCGACGATCATGATGTTCTCGGCGCGGTCCTTCGCGGCGCCGGCCAGCTCGGCACGCTGCGCCTCGGCGGCGACGGCATCCGCCGGCCGCGGCCGCGTGCCCTTGATCGGAGCGGTGCGCACGGTGTCGCCCGTCCGCGCGACGAACAGCTCCGGCGACAGGCTGGCCACCGCGCCCCACGGTCCCGAGAGCCACGCCCCGCGGTCGGGCGCCAGCGCCTCCACACCACGGGTGAAGAGGTCGACGGCATCGCCCTCGACGCTCGCGTGCAGTCGCAGCGACAGGTTGGCCTGAAAGAGGTCGCCCGCCGCGATCCGCTCGCGGCAGGCCTGCACCGCGCGGGCGTGCGCCGCCGGCGACGGGCTCGCCCGCCATGGCCCGCAGGCCACGCGACGCGGACCGTCGACGGACGCGGCGACCCGCGCCGACAGCTCCGCCAGGCGCCGCTCCAGCACCTCGGCCCGGGCGTCGCTCCACAGCGCCTCGAACCACCAGCGCCCTTCGTCGTCGCACCGCAACAGGTGGTCATAGAACGCGAGCATCGCCGCCGGCAGTCGCTCGCCGGCGGGTGCGGGCGGCGGTGGCCCCAGCGTTTCCAGCCGGCGGCCGAGGCCGTAGCCCAGCGCGCCGAACCACCCGCCGCCCACGAAGCCCGCGGGCAGCTCACCGTCCAGCGGCGGCTGCTCGTCGAGCAGCGCGAAGGGATCCTCGCAATCGGGATCGGCGATCCGCACCGGCTCGCCACCGGCCAGCGCCGCGGCGCCCGCCCAGCGGCCGACCAGCGCAAACGGGCGGGCGTCCTCGCGGATCAACAGGCCCGCGTGCTCGGCGGGCACGTCGCCGTCCAACGCCACGCGCACCGCGCGGACCTCCGAGGAGGAGGACACCGCGCCGCGGACGGCGACGGGGGTGGACGTCGGCTGCATCGCCACCATTGTCGCGCGCGGGTCGGCTCAACGCCCGAAGGCCGCCGGCGCGCCATCTCCACGAGGTCTAGAGTCGTCCGATGGCCACAAATGCCACGCCGGCGCGCGGGCGGCCCAGGAGCGCAGTGGCCGATCAGGCCATCTTCGCGGCGACGCGCCGGCTGCTCGACGAGGCGGGCTACCACGGGCTCACGGTCGAGGGCGTCGCAGCGGAGGCCGGGGTGGCCAAGACCACCATCTACCGACGCTATGCCAACAAGGCGCTGTTGGTGCTCGACGCGATGGATCAATCGGCGCGCGACGCGCCGGTCGCCCTCCCCGACACCGGGACGTTTCGCGGTGACCTGCTCGCGGTGGCGCTGCTCCTGCGCGAGGAGATCGCGCCGAGCTCGCCGTCCTCAGTCGGCGCGGCGTTGCTCGGCGAGGCCAGCCACGACGACGTCGTCGCCGAGCGACTTCGCGCCTTCGCCGACTTCCGCTTCAGCCAGCGTCGCCCGCTGTACGAGCGAGCGAAGGCCCGCGACGAGCTGCGCGCCGACGCCGATTGGCGTGTCGTCGCCGAGCTGCTCGTCGGCTGGATCTTTCACGCCTCGATCGTCAGTCGCCGCCCGCCCGACGACGCGGTGCTCGAGCACGCCGTCGAGCTCCTCGTCGCGGGTCTGCAGCCCCGCTGACGGCAACCCGTCGGCGCCCGCGACCGGCGGGGTCGGTCGTCGCCGTTTGGCATGCTCGACCGATGTCGCCCCGCGCCCTGCTGCTGGCCGCCGCCGTCGCGGCCGCGACCCTCGTCGCCTGCGGGAGCGACGGCGACGGCGCGGGCGCCACGACCCCGACGGTCGCGGACGGCACGACCACCGCCACCACGACGACCACGACCACGACGACCGCGACCGCCGCCACCGGCCGCGGCGTCAAGCTCGTCAAGGTCGGCAGCTTCGACCAGCCGCTCTACGTCACCGCGCCGCCGGCCGATCGGCGGCGGATCTTCGTCGTCGGCCAGGCCGGGCAGATCGACGTCGTCCGCGCCGGACGCAAGCTCCCGACGCCGTTCCTCGACCTCCGCGGCCGCGTCACGTCCGGCGGTGAGCAGGGGCTGCTCGGCCTGGCGTTCGCGCCCGACTACGCGCGGTCCGGGTTGTTCTACGTCTACTACACCGGCAAGGACGGCAAGGAGCACCTCGTCGAGCTCCATCGCAAGAGCGACGACCTCGCCGACCCGGCGAGCGCCCGGACCGTCTTCGTCCACGACGATCCCGAGCCCAACCACAACGGCGGCCAGCTCGCCTTCGGCCCCGACGGGCTCCTCTACGTCGGCACCGGCGACGGGGGTGGCGGCAACGACCAGCACGGCGCGCGCGGCAACGCGCAGAACCTGGGCTCGCCGCTGGGCAAGATCCTGCGCATCGATCCGCGCGCCGCCGGCGGGAAGCCGTTCACCGCGCCGTCGAGCAACCCCTTCGTCAACCGCGCCGGCGCCTTGCCCGAGATCTACGCCTACGGCCTGCGCAACCCCTGGCGCTTCTCGTTCGACCGCGCCACCGGCGATCTCATCATCGGCGACGTCGGCCAGGACGCCGTCGAGGAGATCGACTTCGCCCGCAAGGGCACCGCGCGCGGCGCCAACTTCGGCTGGCGTCCCTACGAAGGCCGCAAGCACCTCTTCGACGAGCCCGCGCCCGGCGCGAGGTTCCCCGTCATCACCAAGAGCCACGACGACGGCTGGTGCTCGATCACCGGCGGCTACGTCGTGCGCGACCGTGCCGTCCCGGGCCTCTTCGGCCGCTACGTCTACGGCGACTTCTGCAAGGGCCAACTGCGCAGCGCCCGTCTCGCGGGCGGCAAGGCGAGCGGCGATCAGGCGATCGGCGGCCTCAAGACGATCAGCGGGCTGGACTCGTTCGGCGAGGACGCCGCCGGCCGTGTCTACGTCGTCTCCCAGGGCGGCGCGGTCTACCGGTTTGCGGCGCGCTGACCGCGCGCCGCTCGCACAAACGTCCAGCTCGGCCAACTCAGGCCTCAAGATAGTTCGGGAGTTGCCGCTTAAAAGGCGAGAGGCGCCCCCTAGGGGACGCCTCGAACAAGCAACTCGCCGTGTAGGAACTTAGTTCTTGTAACCCACGGTGCACCCCCAAAGACGTTCGCGCTGCGCACCACCGCAGCGACTTGCGGACGGACGGATTGTCTGAACGAATCGGCGCCCCGCCTGCCAGCAGCGGCGCCGTTTCGTCGTTGACAATTGCAAGTTTCTACTCCATGTGTCCAGTGCGCCATCCCCAAACTTGGGGATCGGACATGTCTATGGACGGATGTCCTATCCGTTTGGGTTTATGTGACCCTGGACTCCAGGCCGCATATGCAGGGCTTTCAGCCTGTCTGGGCGCGGCTTTTCGGCGCCCGGGACCCGCTGGCACCCGCCGATCGGGCGGGTTGAGCCCTAAGCGGCTTGCGGGAGCGCGTAGCCCCGCACACGGGCATCGAAGTCGAGCTCACGCTCGAAGTCGGCGTCCGTCGTGTGCTGGAACTGCAATCCGCTGCGCTCGACGATGCGGATGAACGCCTCGACCAGCTCGCCGTCGAGTTGGGCGCCGGAGACCCGGCGCAGCTCGGCGATCGCCTCGGCCTGGGAGACCGGGTCGCGGTAGGAGTCGCGGGCGGTCATCACGTCGTAGGTGTCGGCGATCGAGATCATCTTCGACAACAGGGGGATCTTCTCGCCGGTGAGGCCGCGGGGGTAGCCGCGGCCGTCGATGCGCTCGTGATGGGCCAGGATGATCTCCGCCACCGGCCCGTAGCCGTTGATGCGGCGCACGAGGCGCGCACCTTGGTAGGGGTGGGTGCGGACGATCTTCCAGTCGTCGTCGTCGAGCTTGCGGTTGGCGAGCAGGATGCGATCCGGGAACGCGAACTTGCCGATGTCGTGCAGCAGGCCGGCGGTGTGGACGAGCTCCTGCTCGGCGGGCGTGCAGCCGACGTCCTCGGCGATGGCGCGCGCGTAGCGCGCGACTGCCGCGCTGTGGCGGGCCGTCATGCGGTCGCGCAGCGACAACGTCTGGACGAGCGCGGCGAGCACGCCAACCTGCAGCGAGGCGAGCTGCGTGGAGCGCGCCTCGAGCTGCTCGGCGCGATCCTGGGAGAGCAGCAGCTCCCGCGTCAGGATCTGGAAGAGGAAGAGGGCGATCAGGACCGCGACGAGCGCCGGCAGGCCGACGGTCTGGTAGGTCGCGGCGCTGATGACCGTCAGCGCGCCGGCCAGCGCCTCGGAGGGCAGCAGCGGGACGAGGATCGTCCGCATCGAGCGGCCGAGCGGCACGCCGTCGGTCCAGACGTGCGGGACGGCGATCAGCAGGAAGTTCAGGAGGTTGACGCCGGCGAAGACGGCCGCGACGCCGAGCGCCTGGTTGACGCCGTCGCCGCCGTCGACGTGCAGGGCGCGGGCGGCAAGGCCGCCGGCCAGCGGGAAGACCGAGAACGTGCTGGCGTTGGAGAGCAGCGCCGCCGGCTTGTCGCGCAGACGGTGCGCGTCGGTGGCGACGGTCAGCAGCCCGATCGCCACGGCGGGCGCCGGCCCGAGGACGACCATCGCCAGGACGAGCGCGATGAACGAGCCCGTGAGCCGCATGCTGGCGGTCTCGATCGCCATCGCATCGGAGGCGATCGCCAGTGCCGCGAGGAGGACGACGAGGCCGGCCGGATCCCAGTCCGAGGCGCGGGAGGTCACCACGGCACCGGCAAGCGATGCCGCGAGGAGCAGTCCGTGCGTCACGACGAGGGTCCTACGGCCCATTACGCCCCGCTTATCGGCCTAATTGGTTAAATCCTTAGCCGGAGCCGCACCGCGTCGCGGCCGGGCAGGCCTTTACATTGGGCACGTGTCGCCGGTAAGGAGATCGCTTCGCGTGCGCGGATTCCCGGCGCTTGCGACGTCGTACGCGATCAACGAGTTGGGCGACAACCTGGGCGTCATCGCCCTGGCGATCCTGGTCCTCGATCGGACCAACTCCGCCCTGGCCGTGACCGCGCTGTTCGTGGCCGGCAAGTTCGTGCCGGCGTTCGTCGCCCCGGCGCTGACCGCCGGCCTCGACCACCAGCCCGTCAGCCGCGTGCTGCCGGCGCTCTACGCGCTGGAGGCGGGAGCGTTCGCCGGGCTCGCGGCGATCTCCAACGCCTTCTGGCTCCCGGCGATCCTGATCTTCGCGTTCGCCGACGGGTTGATGGCGCTCACCGCGCGTGGGCTGTCGCGAGGCGCGATCGCCGCGGTGCTGACCCCCGCCGGCGTCCTGCGCGAGGGCAACGCGCTGATCAACGTCGCGTTTGCGGTCATGAGCGCGGCCGGGCCGGTGCTCGCCGGGCTGATCGTGCACGAGTGGGGCGTGGCGACCGCGCTGTGGCTCGACGCGGTGTCGTTCATGGCCGTGGCCCTGCTGCTGCTGGCCAGCGCGCGCAGCCTGCCCGAGCCCGAGCAGGGCCCGCGCGAGCGCTGGCGAGCGCGCGTGCGCGACGGTCTGGAGTACGTGCGCGACCATCCGACGGTCGGGCGGCTGATCGTCGGCCAGTCGGTCGCGATCCTGTTCTTCACGCTGATCATCCCGATCGAGGTCGTCTACGCGAAGGAGACGCTGAACTCCACGAGCTTGGGCTTCGGTCTCCTGATCGCGGCGTGGGGTGCCGGGATCGTGCTCGGCTCGGCGCTCTTCGCCCGCGCCCGCGGGCGGTCGATGGGCACGCTCGTGCTGGTCTCGACCGCGGCGATCGGCGCCGGCTACGCGGTGATGGCCGGCGCGCCGACGCTGCTGGTCGCGTGCCTGGGGTCGGTGCTCGGCGGCACCGGCAACGGCGTGCAGTGGGTCGCGGTGATGACGGCGCTGCAGGAGGCCGTCGAGGATCGTTACCAGGCCCGCGCCGCGGGCCTGCTGGAGTCGGCGGCGGCGGCGGTGCCCGGCGTGGGCTACATCGTCGGGGGCGTGCTGACGGCGGCGGTGTCGCCGCGGCTGGCCTACGCGGTGTCGGCGGTCGGTGTCGCGGTGGTCGTCGTCATCTGGTCGCGGCGACCGATCGTGCCCGACCGCGTCACGGTCTGATGGCCGATCCGCTCGTCGCGTATGACGTGGAGCTGATCCGGGCGGCCAACCCCTCGCCGCTGACGCTGTCGGGGACCAACACGTGGCTGGTCGGCCGCGATCCGTGCTGGGTGGTCGATCCGGGACCCGATCTCGACGAGCACGTGGCGGCGGTGCTGCGGGCGGCCGCGGGGCGCGGCGGCGCCGGCGGGATCGCGCTGACCCACGATCACGCCGACCACGCGGGCGCGGTGCCGGCGCTGGTGGCGGGCGCGGGCTCCGACGTCGCCGTCCACGCCGCGCGGCTCCCCGGCGCGGTGGTGACCGCCGATGGCGATGCGGTCGGGCCGTCGCTGCGCGCGATCGCGGTTCCGGGCCATGCGCCCGACCTGCTCTGCTTCGCGCTGGACGATGCCGTCTGCTTCACGGGTGACGCGGTCCTGGGCGAAGGCAGCGTCTTCATCGCCCCGGACCCGGGCGCGCTGGCCGGCTACCTGGCGGGCCTGGAGCGGCTGCGCGAGCACGGCTTCGCGCTGCTGGCGCCCGGCCACGGGCCGGTCGTGCTCGATGCCGACGCCAAGCTCGCCGGCTACCTCGAGCATCGCCGGGACCGCGAGCGCCGCCTGGTCGCGGCGCTGGACGGCGGCGCGCGCACGCTCGACGCGCTGCTGGACGCCGCGTGGGACGACGTGCCCGACGCCTTGCGCCTGCCGGCGACCGTGACGCTCGTCGCCCACCTCGACAAGCTCGCGGAGGAGGGTCGGCTGCCCGACGGCGTCGAGGGTCGACCGGCGTGGTTCGCGCAGATCGGCCGTCACGCGCACTGACCGCGTGCGGTCTACCCTTGACCGTCGATGCTCGCCAACGCCTATGCCATCTTCATCTGCGTCGTCTGCGTCGTCGGGATCGCGTGGATCATCTGGGTGATGCGTCACGGCGACGAGGAACGCCACGAGGAGGACCGCGCGCGGCTCTTCTTCGACGAGCACGGCCATTGGCCCGACGAGACGCCCGAGCAGGCGGCGGCCGAGCGGGCGGCGATCGCCGCGACGGCGGGCGCCCCGGTGCCGCCGGTCAGCCAGGCGTCGCCCGACGGGCTCGTCTAAGCCCGACGCAGGTTCTCGGCGGCCAGCGCCATCGCCGCCGTGAGCGGCGTCGTGCCGGCCGTCTGCGCGTCGTCGTAGATGCGGCGCAGCGTGTCGCCGATGCCGGCCACGCGGGCCGTCGCGCGGTCGGGGTCATAGCCCGCGGGATCCAGCTCGACGGCGATGTTGACGATGCCGCCCGCGTTGGCGACGAAGTCCGGCGCCCACAGGACGCCGCGCTCGCGCAGCAGGTCGGCGATGTCGGAGGCGGCCAGCTGGTTGTTGGCGGCGCCGGCGATGGCCGGCGTCTGCAGCTGCGGGACGGTCTCGTGGTCGAGCACGCCGCCCAGCGCGCAGGGCACGAGGACGTCGACCGCGGCCGTCATCGCCTTGGCCGGCGTGGTCCACGTCGCGCCGAGGCGGGCGGCCTCGTCGCGCTTGGTCGGGTCGATGTCGGCGACGACGAGCCGCGCGCCCGCCTTGGCCAGCAGCTTGGCGACGCCGCAGGCCGACGTGGCCGAGGCCGACGACGGCGATCGTGCGTCCGCGCAGCGACGCCGCGTCGAACGTCCGCTCGACGGTCGCCTCGATCGCGTGCAGGACGCCGAGGGCCGTGAACGGGCTCGGGTCGCCCGAGCCGCCCGCGCGCCGCGAGAGGCCGCTCACGTGGCGTGTGGCCGCGGCGATGACGGTCATGTCGCGCGTCGAGGTGCCGACGTCCTCGGCGGTGACGTAGCTGCCGCCGAGGCGCTCCACGGTCTCGCCGAAGTCCAGCAGCGCGGCGCGCCGACGCTTGGCGTCCAGCGGCTTGCCGGGCTGCAGGACGATGACGCCCTTGCCGCCGCCCAGCGGCAGGCCGGCGACGGCCGACTTGTAGGTCATGCCCTCCGACAGCCGCAGCGCGTCGCGGATCGCCGCGCGGTTGTCGTCGTAGGTCCACATCCGGCAGCCGCCCAGCGAGGGGCCGCGGACCGTCGAGTGGACGGCGACGATGCGTGAACAGCCCCGAGCGCGGGCCGCGCCGCACGTAGAGCTCCTCGTGGTCGAGTGTCGCGAGGTAGCGCTCGATGGGGGCGACCTTAGCGCCGGCCGACCGTGGTGCGCGCTCAGCCCGCGGGCGTCGCGCTCGCGCCCTGCGCGATGGGCTCGGCGCTGCCGGCGGGCGTGCTCGCCGGGGCAGTCGTGCCGCCCGCGCCGCCGGCGGGTGCGGCGCCGGAGCCCGACGTGCCCGTCGTCGTGCCCGCCGTGCCGGTCTCGGTGGCGGTCGTCGGCGCGCCGGCGCCGGCGGACGTGGTGCCCGCGCCGGTCGTCGCGTGCGCCGCCCGCGGTCGTCGGTGGTGCCCGTGCCGCTCGTCGTGCCCGCGCCCGTCGTGCCGTTGCCGGCCGACGTCGCGTCCTCGGCGGGCGCCTGCAGCCCGCCGGTCGTCGCTTCGAGCTTCGGCGCGTCGGTCGCCCGCGGAGGAGACGGGCGCGTCACCGGCCGTGCGCACGTGCGCGACGTGCGGCGCCACCGCGGCCCGATGGGCGGTCTTGACGTGCGTGGGCACGGCGACGTGGCGGCCGGGATCGATGCGGTGCGCGCGTGGCGATCGGGGCTGCGGCCGCAACGGGGGTCGCGTGGCGGACGTGGGTGGCGGGCGTGCGGTGGTGGTCGACCTTCTGCTCGACCGTCGCCGCCCCGCCGCCGACGACCGCGGCGGCCGCCACCACGGCGGCGACCTTGGTCGCGGTCGCGGCCACCGCGCCGGTGCCGATCGTGGCGGCGGTGGCGCCGCCGGCTGCAGCGCCCGCGCCGCCGCCGAGGAGGCCGCGCCGCCGCCCGCCGCGGCGCCGGAGCCGGCGCCGCCGAGCCCGAGGATCTTCGCGATGGCGGTCAGCGGGCCCGAGGCCGGCGCCAGGCCGTGAGCTGCTTCTCGACCCCGCGCAGTGCGGTGCGGTAGTCGCGGCAGCCGGCGCACTCGCGCAGGTGCTGGCGCGACCGTCCGCTGGCGCGCACGCCGCGGTCGTTGGCCGCGGCGAGGTCGGTCGCGGATCTCCACGCAGGCGGTGTCGCGCGCCTCGATCGCCTCGACGAGCCCGACCCGCGCACGCACGAGCAGCGACTTGACCGCGGGCACGGTGACGTCGAGCGCCTCGGCCAGGTCGTTGTAGGACAGGCCCTCCATCTCGCGCATCAGCAGCGCCGAGCGCTGCTGCTCGGGCAGGCGCGCGGACGTCGGCGATCAGGCGGCGCAGGTCCTCGCGCCGCTCGGCCTCGGCCTCCGGGTCGGAGGCGACGCCGCGGTTGAGCTCGTAGATGTCCTCGGGCGCCGGGCGACGGGCGGCGGAGCTGGTCGATGCAGCGGTTGTGCGCGACGCGGTACAGCCACGCCCGCAGCGCGATCGGGCGCCGGTCGGCGCGCAGCGCGTGGTAGGCGCGCAGGAAGACGTCCTGCAGCACGTCCTCGGCGTCGGAGCGCGAGCCGCTGAGCATCTGGCGCGCGTAGGCGAAGAGCCGCTGGCGGTAGCGGTCGTGGATGACCCCGAACGCCTCGTCGTGCCCGGCGCGGAAGAGCGCCACGAGCTGGTCGTCGGACCGCAGGCGTAGCAGCGGGCCGGCGAGCGAGACGCGGCCGAGACCGACGGGATGCGATAGCGCTGAAGCTTCCACAGTGATCCTCCGCCAACTCTAACGGCACAGGAATCGGAAGGTTCCGCGTTTCTCAGAAAATCTTCACGCGGCTCCGAGCTTGACCATCACGTGCTTGACCTCGGTGTAGTCCTCGAGCGCGTACATCGACAGGTCCTTGCCGTAGCCGGACTGCTTGAAGCCGCCGTGGGGCATCTCGGAGGCGAGCGGGCCGTGGTTGTTGATCCACACGCAGCCGAAGCGCAGGGCGTTGGAGACGCGCATCGCGCGGCCGACGTCGCGCGTCCAGACCGAGGAGGCCAGGCCGTACGGCGTGCCGTTGGCCCAGGCGATCGCCTCCTCCTCGTCGCTGAAGCGCTGCACGGTGATCACCGGACCGAAGATCTCGTTCTGGATCATCTCGTCGTCCTGGCGCATGTTCGCGACGACCGTCGGCTCCAGGAAGAAGCCGGGCAGGTCGGGCTCGTTGCCGCCGGTGACGACCTCGGCGTGCGCGGCTTGCGCTCCAGGAAGCCCTCGACGCGCTCGCGCTGGCCTTCGGAGTTGAGCGGGCCGAGCGTCGTGTCGGGCGACTGCGTGTCGCCCAGGACGTAGCCCTTGGCCTCGTCGGCGAGCCCGGCGACGATGTCGTCGTAGCGCTTGGGCGCGACCAGCACGCGCGTCGCGGCCGTGCAGTCCTGGCCGGCGTTGTAGTAGCCGAAGCCGGCGATCTCCTCGACGACGGAGGCGACGTCGACGTCGTCGAAGACGACGACCGGCGCCTTGCCGCCCAGCTCCAGGTGGACGCGCTTGAGCGAGTCGGCGGCCGACTCGGCCACGGCCTTGCCGGCGGCGACCGAGCCGGTGATCGAGACCATGTCGACGTCATCGTGGGAGACGATCGCCTGGCCGACGTCGTCGCCGCCGAGCACGACGTTGAGCACGCCCTTGGGCAGGATCTCGGCGGCCAGCTCGGCGACGCGGATGATCGAGACCGGCGTCGTCGGCGCGGGCTTGAGCACGACGGTGTTGCCGGTCGCCAGCGCCGGGCCGATCTTCCACACCGCCATCATCAGCGGGTAGTTCCACGGCGCGATCTGGCCGACGACGCCGACGGGCTCGCGGCGGATGATCGACGTGTAGCCCTCCAGGTACTCGCCCGCGGGCTTGCCCTCCATCGTGCGCGCGGCGCCCGCGAAGAAGCGCAGGTTGTCGACCCAGACCGGGATCTCGTCGTCCTTGACCGCCTCGATCGGCTTGCCGGCGTTGACCGACTCCAGCTCGGCGATCTCGTCGCCGTGGTCCTCGATCGCGTCGGCGAGTTGCAGCAGCGCGTACGCGCGCTCGCCGGGGGTCGTTGCGGCCCAACCCGGAAAGGCGCGGCGGGCAGCGGCGACGGCACGGTCGACGTCGACGTCTCCCGAGGACGCGGCCTGCCAGCTCTCCTGGCCGGTGGCGGGGTTCAGGACAGGGCTCGTGGCGCCTTCTGCCGCCTCGACGAACTCCCCGTCGATGAAGTTGCGCAGAGGCTGCGTGACGGTGGTGCTCATGCGTTCGAACGTATCACCGCCTAGTCTTCCCGCCCGAGAACTTGGCCCGCCCGCCCCATGAGAAGGAACGCCAGCTTGACCAACGTCGTCATCACCTCCGCCGCGCGCACCGCGATCGGCTCCTACGGCAAGTCGCTCGCGGGCGTCGCGCCGACCGATCTGGGCGCGACGGCCGCGAAGGCCGCGATCGAGCGCGCGGGCATCACGCCCGAGCAGATCGAGCACGTCGTGTTCGGCAACGTCATCCACACCGAGACGGCCGACGCCTACATGGCGCGCGTCGTCGGCATGAAGGCGGGCATCCCGAAGGAGACGCCGGCCTTCACCGTCAACCGCCTCTGCGGCACGGGCGTGCAGGCGCTCGTGCGCGCCTGCCAGGCGATCCAGACCGGCGAGGCGGATGTCACGCTCGCCGGCGGCGCCGAGTCGATGAGCCGCGCGCCGATGTGGCTGACCCAGGGCCGCTGGGGCTCCAAGATGGGTCCGGCGCCGGTGATCGATCCCGTCCAGGGCGCGCTCACCGATCCGTTCCACGACATCAAGATGGGCGTCACGGCCGAGAACCTGGCCGAGCGCATGGGCGATCTCGCGCGAGGAGCAGGACGCGTTCGCGGTCGAGTCGCACCTGCGCGCGTCGCAGCGCCGCAGAGCGAGGGCCGCTTCGACGACGAGGTCGTCCCGGTCTCGATCAAGGTCAAGCGCGAGGTCGTCGACTTCGTCAAGGACGAGCACATCCGCCACGGACGTCGACGCGGCCGGCATGGCCAAGCTGCCGACGATCTTCAAGAAGGACGGCGGCACGGTCACGGCGGGCAACGCGTCGGGCATGAACGACGCGGGCGCCGCGCTCGTGCTGATGAGCGACGCGAAGGCCGCCGAGCTCGGCGCGCCGGTGCGCGCGCGCGTGCTCGGCTACGCGTCGTGCGGCGTGGACCCGAGATCATGGGCATCGGCCCGGTCCCGGCGGTCCGCAAGGTGCTGGACCGCGCGGGCGTCTCGCTCGATGACATCGGCGTCATCGAGCTCAACGAGGCGTTCGCCGCTCAGGCGCTGGCGGTCATCAAGGATCTCGACCTCGATCCGGCGCGCGTGAACCCCAACGGCGGCGCGATCGCCCTCGGGCATCCGATCGCGGCGACCGGCGCGGCGATCACCGCCAAGTGCCTGTCGGAGATGGACCGCGGCGAGCATCGGTACGGCCTCGTGACGCTGTGCATCGGCGGCGGCCAGGGCATCGCCCTGCTGCTGGGCAGGGAGTAGTCGGGGCTCGCAGTGCCCTGGGCCGCGGAGGACAGGTAGCCTCCGCGGTCCATGGCGCACTTCGAGTCCGACGCCGAGGTCTACGACCAGCTCGGCGGCATCCTGAACAACCTGGTGTACAACAGCGCTCGTCGTGAGCAGCTGCGCCAGGCCGATGCGGTGGTGCAGTTCGCCTTCCGCCAGCCGGACGCGACCGTCACGCTCGACGTGCGCGCCCACAAGCCGGCGCGCATCGATCTCGGCGAGACCAAGCTGCGCGCCGACGTGGTGTTGGCGATGGACGCCGACACCGGTCGCGCGCTGCTGACCGGCGAGCTGAGCCCGACGCTCGCGCTCGCCCGCGGCGACGTGCGCACCAAGGGGCCTGTGGGCAAGGTGCTGCGGATCGTGCCGGCGACGGTGGGGGCGCACGAGGTCGAGGCGGATCTGGAGCCGGAGCCCGAGGCGCCGGCGGTTGCGGCGCCTGCGGTCGAGGCGCCGGCTGCGGAGGCCGAGGCGCCCGCTGCGGAGGCCGAGGTCGCCGCCGCCGAGGTGCAGGCCGAGGCCGAGGAGGTCGAGGCCGCCGCGGGCGACGTCGATCCGCCGGCCGAGGCCGAGGCGCCCGCCGAGTCCTAGACGCTGAGGTCGGGGCGTGCCGCGGCCACGGTGGCGCGGAGCGTCTCCGCGGCGTCGTGCTTCGGGCGCCAGCGCAGGAGGCGGCGCGCGCGGGCGGTGTCCATGAGGGTCGGTCGCCGCACGGCCTCGATCCAGGACACCTCGTCGGGCATCAGCGGCAAGCGGGAGACGATCTCGGCGGTCGCGTCGACGGCCAGGTCGGGCACCGGCACCGAGTAGTACCCCAACTCGCGTGCGAGGTCCGACATCGTGATCGTCCCGTCGCCGGCCAGGTTGTAGGCCCCGGGCTCGCCGCGGCCCAGGACGCCGGCGCGCATCGCGGTCGCGACGTCGTCGTGGTGGACGAGCTGGAACGGCACGCCCGGGTCGGGCAGCACCGGCTTGAGGATCGGCACGACGTCGAAGAGCGCCCGGACCGCGCCCGGCAGCTTCTCGCCCCAGCGCACGTAGGGGATCTGGTTGACGAGGATCGGCGCCTGGGGTCCCGCGACGATGCACGGCCGGAAGATGTAGGCGTCGATCTCGGCATCCACCAGCACTTCGCTGAGCAGCGCCTCGACCTGCGCCTTGTGATGGGAGTACGGCATGCTCGCGTTGCCGGCCGCCGGATCGTCTTCGACGATCGCGCGATCGAGCGCCGGGAAGCCGTAGGCCGCCACCGACGAGGCGTACACCAACCGCTGCGCGCCCGTCGCGACGGCCGACTCGAAGACGTTGCGCGATCCCTCCAAGTTGATGTGCTCGCTCTCGTGCGAGCCCGCGACGATGATGAAGGCGAGGTGCACGACGACATCGGCGCCCGTGCAGAGCGCCTCGACCGACGCGCGATCGAGCACGTCGCCTTGGCGGTACTCCACCTTGCGCCAGCCGTGCGCCGCCGGGTCGAACGGCCGCCGCGCCATCCCGATGATCTTCTCGACCTCGCGCGCACGCTCGAGGGCGGCGACGAAGGGCTTGCCGATCTCCCCGGTCGGCCCCGTCACCGCGACGGTGAGGCCCACCTCAGGCGTCCAGCACCGCGTGCGGGACGAGGCTCCAGCCGTCGGGCCCGGTCACGAGGTCGCCGTGCACGCGCGGGCCAAAGGCTGTCGCGTGCAGGCACGCCGGGCCCGGCTCGACGGGCATGCCGACCGGCAACCGCGGCAACCGCAGGACACCGCCGCGCGGATCGGGCGTGATGCCCAGCCGGGCGGCGAACGGGAAGCCGTCGGGGCCGACGCAGGCCAGGAGCGCGGAGTCGAGGCCGTCGAGGCGCTCGT
The DNA here is from genome assembly GCA_963731005.1 of uncultured Conexibacteraceae bacterium. Lineage (GTDB taxonomy): Bacteria > Actinomycetota > Thermoleophilia > Solirubrobacterales > Solirubrobacteraceae > Baekduia. Next base: position 1,931,040 of record CAVSTZ010000002.1, read on the forward strand.
CCCACAGGGCCGCGCCGCCCTCGGGGCCGGCGTGGCCGATCTCCGGCTCCTCGTTGTGGCCGGACCGCACCTCCTCAAGGTGCGCGTCGAACAGCCGCGGCTCGGCGTCCGGGTCATCCGGCGCCCAGGCATAGACGCGCTCGGGCCGTACGTGCAGGACGTCCTCGAACTGCGCCGTTCCCTGGACGAGCACCATCGGGCCGTCGTTGGCGAACAGCAGCGCGACGTGCGGGTCCTCGACCTCCGGCGCGCCGCCGGCGACGTCGATGCACGGCCCGCCGGGACGGTAGGCCGGCACCACGGAATGGGCCACCGGCCGGCCGTGGCCGTCGATCGTGACCAGCTCGGCGACGGTGCAGCGCGCGAAGACCTCGCGCAGGTCGGACGGCAGCGTGGCGGTCATGCGATCGACACTACGCCTGCCGCGCGTGCCGCGCCACGTGTGGCGTCAGGAGGCGGCGGGCGCCTCGTCGTAGCCCGGCTCGCCGGGCAGCAGGATCCGCGCCTGCTCGCCGCTCATGACGACGCGCGGCGTGACCGCGACGACCTCGCGTCCCGTGGCGAAGGCCAGCAGCTCATCGGCCGAGGCGAAGCTCGACAGCTGCTCGAGGTGCTTGATCGTCGGGAAGACGAGCAGCAGCTCGCCCGCGGTGTGCGCGGCGAGCGCGTCGGCCGGCGTGAACCAGCCGAGGTCGACGCACTCGTCGCCGTCGACGCGCGGCTGCGCGCCCTCGGGCAGCGGGGCGAGGAAGAAGTGCGTGTCGAACCGGATCTTGACCTCGGGCGGCGTGATCCAGCGCGAGAAGCGCGACGAGCTCGCGCCGGGTCGACGCCCGCGATCGCCGCCTCCTCGGCCAGCTCGCGGACGGCCGCGGCGCGATGGGCGCTGTCGCCCTCGCCCTCGTGCGCGTCGACCGCGCCGCCCGGGAAGACCCACGCGCCGCCCATGAACCGCTGCGCCGGGTTGCGCTGCACCAGCAGCACCTCGAGCGTCTCGGCGCCGCCGCGCAGGACGATCACGGTCGCCGCCTGGCGCGGCACCGTGACGTCGCCGTCGTTGAGCTCTTCTCCCGGGCCAGGGCGATCGACGTCCACGACGACGCAGCCTACTGGCCGCCTGGCCAGTACCGTTCAGCCCAACATGAGCGAGAGCGCCACCGTGCAGAAGTGGATCTGCGAATCCTGCGGGTTCATCTACGACCCCGCCGACGGCGACCCCGACGGCGGCATCCCGCCCGGGACCGCGTTCGAGGACATTCCGGACACGTGGTTCTGTCCGGTGTGCGGCGCGCGCAAGCGCGACTTCGTCGCCTACGAGGACTAGGACGTCACCAACGCGGCGCGGCGCTTCGACGCTCGTCGCGACCGCGATCGCCTCGGCGGTGATCGCGACCAGCCGGCGCAGCTCGTCCTCGCTGATCGACAGCGGCGGCATCAGCACGATGACGTCGCCCAGCGGGCGGACGATCGCGCCGCGCGCCGCGCGCCGCCAGCGTCACCTGGTGGCCCATCCGCGAGGTCAGCGGGAAGTCGGTCAGCTCGATGCCGACCATCGTCCCCCGGCGGCGGATCTCGGCGACCGTGGCCAGCGGCGCGACGTGCTCGTCGAGCAGCTCGCCGAGCAGCTCGATCTTGGGCGCCAGCGCGGCGAGCGTCTGCTCGTGCTCGAAGACCTGCAGCGTGGCGATCGCCGCCGCGCAGGCCAGCGGGTTGCCGGTGTAGGTGTGGCCGTGAAAGAACGTGCGGAACTCCTCGAATGCGCCGAGGAAGCCCTCGTAGATCCGCTCGGTCGCCAGCGTCGCGGCCAGCGGCAGGTAGCCGCCGGTCAGCCCCTTGGCCACGTTCATCAGGTCGGGCACCACGCCCTCCTGCTCGCAGGCGAACATCGTGCCGGTGCGCCCGAAGCCGGTCGCGACCTCGTCGCAGATCATGCAGGACGTCGTACTTGTCGCACAGCTCCCGTACCGCGCGCAGGTAGCCGTCGGGGTGCAGCAGGATCCCGGCCGCGCCCTGGACCAGCGGCTCCATGATCACCGCGGCGACCTCGTGACCGCGCTCGCGCCAGGATCTGCTCCAGGCCCGCGACATCCCCCGGTGCGGTGCCGGATCCCGTCGAACAGCAGCGGCCGGAAGAGCGTGTGGAAGAGGTCGATGCCGCCGACCGAGACCGAGCCGAGCGTGTCGCCGTGGTAGCTCATGTCCAGGTACACGAACTTGGTGCGCTGCTCGTCACCGCGGATCTTGTGGCACTGGAACGCCATCTTCAGCGCGATCTCGTTGGCCGTCGAGCCGTTGTCGGAGTAGAAGACGCGCGTCAGCTCGCGATCCCCGCGGGGGCGACCGCGAGCAGCTTCTGGGCCAGCTCGATCGCCGGCGGATGCGACAGCCCGAGCATCGTCGTGTGCGCGACGCGGTCCAGCTGCGCGCGGACCGCCGCGTCGATCGCCGGGTGGCGGTGGCCGTGGACCGTGCACCACAGCGACGAGACGCCGTCGAGGTAGGCGTTGCCGTCGGTGTCGTAGAGGTCGCAGCCCTCGCCGCGCTCGATGATCGGCGGCGTCCTCGTCGCTCCAGCCCTGCTGCTGGGTGAACGGGTGCCAGAGGGCCTCGCGGTCGGCGGCACGGAGCTCGGCGGTCGTCATGGCCCGAACGGTATGGCCCGCGACGGACGCCACCACGTACCCTGACGGCGTGGAGGATCGTCGGGCCGTCGCCCTCGTCGCCGCCGTGGTGGGCGCCTCGCTCGGGGCGGGCCCACCCTGGTCGGCGAGGATGCCGTTGCTCAGGTGTGGGCGAGCCAGTCGTCGATGGGCAGCAGCTCCCCGGCTGCGGCGAGGCTCTGGGGGGAGAAGTCGGAGAGGTGGGGGAGGCCGGTGACGTGGACGTCGCCGAAGGCGCTCGACCGTCGCGCGGTTGGAGGACTCCATCGGCGTGGGCTGCTCGGGCCACGGCGTCATCACGACGCCGCGCACCTCGAGGCCGGCCGCGCGCGCGACCTCGCAGCGTCAGCAGCGTGTGGTTGATCGTCCCGAGGCCGGGTCGGGCGACGATCACGAGCGGCAGGCCGAGTTCGACGACGAGGTCGCGCACGAGCGTGCCGCCGACGGTCAACGGCACCAGCAGCCCGCCGACGCCCTCGACGATGAGGCGTCCGGCCGTCGCCGTTGGCGCGCGCTGTGTCGACCAACACGGTGGGGTCGATCGACACGCCGGCCAGCTCGGCGGCGAGGTGCGGCGAGACGGCGGGGCCGAAGCGGTAGGGCGCGACCTCGGCCGGGGCCATCCCGGCGCAGCGGGCGAGCAGCTCGTGGTCGGGCGGCTTGTCGCCGGCTTGGAGCTCGGTGCCGAGGCCGGTCGAGGCGGCGCCCGGCTCGGGCTCGTCGTCGAGCCCGGTGACGACCGGCTTGAAGGCACCGACCAGCCACTCCGCGCGCGGCGCAGCGCGGCGATCAGCGCCGCGGCCACGACGGTCTTGCCGACCTCCGTGTCCGTCCCGGTGACGAAGAGCCCGCGCATCGCGCTCAGAACCTCGTTGCCGAAGGGGTCCGGGTCGAGTTGTCGTGCACCATGCCGGTCAACTCGACCAGGACCGATCGTTGACGAGCGCCGTGCGCATCAGGCCGCCGCGGCGTCCTCGCCGGCCACGGCCAGGCGCTCGTCGGGATGGCCCGCGGGCGCCGCGGCCGCGACGCGGCACGCCGACGCCCGGCCGGAAGCCCGCCTGCAGCGCGGCGCGGCCGAGGGTCCGGGCCGCGGCGCGCAGCTCCTCGCGCGTGTGGGTCGCCATCACCGCCAGGCGCAGCCGCGAGGTGCCGGCGGGCACGGTCGGCGGCCGGATCGCCTGGGCGAAGACGCCGGCCTCGATCGCGCGTCTCGCAGACCTGCATCGCCAGCTCGGCGTCGCCGACGACCAGCGGGATGATCTGGGTCGAAGAGCCCGCGACCTCGAAGCCCTCGCGCGCCAGCTCGTCGCGCATCGCGTCGGCGTTGGCCTGCAGCCGGTCGACCATCTCCGGGTGCTCCTGGAGCAGCTCCAGCGCGGCCAGCGCGCCGGCGACCGCCGGCGGCGGCAGCGCGGTCGAGAAGATCAGCGAGCGCGCGGTGTTGGTCAGGTAGGTCGCGCATCGCGGCGCTGCAGGCGGCGAACGCGCCGTAGGCGCCCAGCGCCTTGCCGAGCGTGCCGACGACGACGTCGATCTCGCCGTCCAGCCCCGCCTCGGCGACCGCGCCGCGTCCGCCGGGACCGAGGCAGCCGGTGCCGTGGGCCTCGTCGACGACGGTCCGCACGCCGTGGCGGCGCGCCAGCTCGACGATCTCGGCCAGCGGCGCGATGTCGCCGTCCATCGAGAAGACCGAGTCGGTGACGATCAGCGCCGCGGACGGTCCGCGGTGCTGCGCAGTCCCCACGCGAGGTGCTCGACGTCGCAGTGGTCGTAGACGAAGGTCTCGGCGCGCGCCAGGCGGCAGCCGTCGATGATCGACGCGTGGTTGAGCTCGTCGGAGAAGACGACGGGGGCGGCGCCCCGATCCGGCGCCGTCGGCGGCCAGGCGCGCCAACGTGCCGATCACGCCCAGGTTGGCCAGGTAGCCCGAGCCGAACAGCACGCGCGGACTCGGTCCCCTTGAACGCCGCCAGCGCCTCCTCGAGCCGCCGGTGGACGGTCATCGTCCCGGAGACCAGGCGCGACGCGCCCGCGCCGGCGCCCCAGCGCATCGCGGCGTCGGCCGCGGCCTCGCGCACCCGCGGGTGGTCGGCGAGCCCCAGGTAGTTGTTGGAGCACAGCAGCAGGACCGGCCGGCCGTCGAGCACGACGCGCGGGCCCTGCGGGCCGCTGACGTGGCGCATCCGCCGGTAGAGCCCCGTCTCGCGGAGCTCCTCCAGGCGGGCTTCGATGTCGCTCACGGTCGGTGTGGGGCCGGAGGCGGGAGCCGGCTCAGTGGCCGAACGGCATGCCGGACAGCTGCGCGACCTCGGCAGGCTCCTCGGCGTCCGGCCAGCGGTTGGGCGCGCCGTCGGGGCGCGGCGGGACCTTGTCCTTCTTGGCGTAGCGCAGCTGCGAGGCCGGGTCCCAGGTCGTGACCTCGATGCCGGCGCCCTCGGCCTCGGCGAGCGTGTCGAGGTAGTCCTCGACGACGTCCGGCGTCTCGCCCTCCAGCCAGCCCGAGCGGTTGTCGGGCCGCGGGTTGGCGCCGTTGTCGGCCTGGCGGTCGATGTTCAGCCCCAGGTCGGTGAACATCTTGCGGTCCTCGGCGGGTCGGCGTTCAGCGTCGTCAGGAAGTTGCCCATCATCACGCCGTTGAGGCCGGCCTTGACCGCCAGCGGCTGCAGCTCGCCGAGGTTCTCGACGCGCCCGCCGCAGAGGCGGAAGAGGGCCGCGGGCAGGATCAGGCGGAAGATCGCGATCCACTTCACGACCTCCCACGGGTCCATGTAGTCGCGGTCGCCGAACTTCGTGCCCGGGCGCGGGTTGAGCAGGTTGATCGGCACCGAGGTCGGGTCGATCTTGGCCAGCTCGAAGGCCATCTCGACGCGCTGGCCGCGCGTCTCGCCGAGGTTGAGGATGCCGCCGACGCACGTCTCCAGCCCGGCCTCCTCGACCGCCTGGATCGTCCGCAGCCGACCCTCGTAGCGGACCGTCGAGGAGACCTCGGGGTAGTAGGACTCGGCGGTCTCGACGTTGTGGTGGACGCGCTGGATCCCGGCGTCCTTGAGCGCCTTGGCGCGGTCGACGCTCATGTGGCCGACCGAGGCGCAGCGCTTGAGGTTGGTGTGCTCGGCCACCAGCCGCGCGCCCTCGAGGATCTTCTCGAAGTCGCGCTTGGACAGCCCCTGGCCCTGGGTGACCATGCAGAAGCGGTGGGCGCCCGCTGCCTCGGCCGCCTTGGCGTGCTCGAGGATCTGCTCGGGCTCCATCATCGCGTGCATCGGCGTCTCGGCCTCGGCGAAGCGCGACTGGGCGCAGAAGCCGCAGTCCTCGGCGCAGCCGCCGGACTTCGCGTTGACCAGCGAGCACATGTCGGTGCTGTCGCCGAACTCGCTCCTGCCGCGCGTCCCAGGCACGGTCGACGAGCGCGAGGATCTCGTCGTGGTCCTCGATCTCGCCGAGGCGGACGGCTTCTTCGCGGGAGATGAGCGGCGGCATGCCCGGCACAGTAGGCACGGCTCCGGACGGGACGCGGGCGCTCCGGGCCCGGCGTGGGGCACGGATCTACCCCTGAGATCTAGCCAAATGGACGGGTCGTTCTCGCGTCGATCATCAGAAGTGGGGATGGCGGAATGTTGCTCACCAACCGATGATGTGGAGTACGTGGCTGCCGCCCCTCCGATCCGTGTTCTGCTGTGCGATGACGCCGAGGGCTTCCGGGCGCTGATGCGCTCGTCGCTGGCCGACGATCCGTCGATCGAGATCGTCGGCGAGGCCGCCGACGGGGTGGCCGGGGTGGAGGCGACGGCCGAGTTGCAGCCCGACGTCGTGCTGCTCGACATGTCGATGCCGCGCATGGGTGGCCTGCAGGCGATTCCCAAGATGCGCCGCAGTGCGCCGGGCACGTCGATCATCGGGCTGTCGAGCCTGAGCGCGGCCCGCATGGCCGCGCCGTCGATCGAGATCGGCGCGCACAGCTACCTGGAGAAGGGCACCGGCCTGGAGGACATCCGGGCCGCGATCCACGCAGCAGTTGACCGCTGAGCGCCCGCGGCGCTCACACCCCGCAGCACTTCTTGTACTTCTTGCCGGATCCGCACCAGCAGGGCTCGTTGCGCCCCGGCGGCCACGCGACGGCGCCGCCCTCCTGGGCGACCTCGTAGGCCGCCCGCGCCCGCGCCTCGGCGGCGTCCTCGTCGATCTCGGCCTCGACGGCCAGCTCCCGCACGCGCGCCACGGTCAGCGGGACGACGACCGGATGGCGCGGCGCGCCCGGCGCGACGGCGCGCATCCGGCGATCGAGCTCCAGCGCGTAGGCGGCATGGCCGTCCTCGCGCCAGTCGGCGGCGAAGCCCGGCCAGGCGTCGAGCGCGGCCGCGAACTCCTCGGGCGCGAAGAACGGGGTGGCGACCGGCGTGTCGGCGCCCTGGGCCGCGGCGCGGGCCAGGGCGAGGCGCGCCGCCTCGTCGATCGGCCCGGGCTCCAGGTCGGCGGCGGCCAGCGCCTCGGTGCGCGCGCCGACGATCTGGCGCAGCGTCTCGCCGTCGGCGCCGCTGTGCAGCGCCAGCTCCAGCGCGCGGGCGAAGCGCTCCGCGGCGAGCGCCGGCTCGTCGGCCTCGGTATGCGCGTTGCCGGCCAGGAACGGGACGGTCGGGTCGCCCGGGTGCTCCTGCTCCAGCGCGGCCCAGAGCGCATCAGCCTCGCCGCGCCGGCCGGCCAGGACGTGCATCCAGGCGACGTGCCAGCGCTGGTCCTGCCCGGTGACCTGCTCCAGCTCGCCGAGGACCGCGATCGCCTCGTCGTACTGACCGGCCTGCTCCAGCGTGTCGACGCGCGCCTCCAGCGCCTGCACCGTCTTGGCGGGAGGCTTCGGTGGGCTCACTGTCCCTGCCAGCGCGCGGGGCGCTTCTCGCCGAACGCGCGGACGCCCTCGGCGCAGGTCCGCGGAGTCAAAGCACGCCTTGCGCAGCGCGATCAGCTCGGCCTCGATCTCGGGATGCAGCGACGCCTCGGCGGCCAGCAGCGCACGCAGCACGCGCTTGTTGCCGCGGACCGACAGCGGCGCGTTGGCGGTCAGCTCGGCGGCCCAGTCCAGGGCGAAGCCTTCGAGATCCTCGGCGCCGACGACGCTCGTGGACGAGCCCCCACGTCTGCGCCTCGCGGGCGCTGATGTTGCGGCCCGAGCAGGAACAGCTGGCGCGTGCGCGGCTCGCCGATCGCGTCGCAGGAAGCGGCGCAGGCCGGTGTGGGAGTAGACGAGGCCGAGCTTGGCCGGCGGCATGCCGAGCTGGATGCCGTCGCGGGCGACGCGCAGGTCGCAGGCCAGCGCCAGCTCCAGCCCGCCGCCGATCGTGTGGCCCGGCAGCGCGGCGATCGTCGGGACGTCGGTGGCGTCGAGCGCGTCGATCGCGCTGGTGAACGGATGCGCGACGAGCTTCTCGGCCTCGGCGGCGAAGACGTCGGCGCGGGATGTCGCCGATGTCATAGCCCGAGGAGAACATCCCGTCGGCGCCGGTGAGGATCAGGCGCGGATGCCGTCGGCGTCCGCCGCCCGCACGGCCTCGGCGATCCCGTCGAGGATCGCGTGGTCCAGCGCGTTGCGCTTCGCCGGGTTGGAGATGGTCAGCCGCCGGACGCCGTCCAGCGGCTCGTCGATCAGCAGCTCGCCCGCCATTGACGGCGGGAGGCTATCGGTTCGCGCGCTACTCGAGGACGACGAGCGTGTCGCCCTCGTTCACGGCCTGGCCCTCTTCGCAGAGGATCTCCTTGACCGTGCCCTCGTCCTCGGCCTCGACCGGCATCTCCATCTTCATCGACTCGAGGATCACGACCGTGTCGCCCTCGGCGACCTTGTCGCCGATCTTGCACTCGATCTTCCACACGGTGCCCGTGATGTGGGCTTCGATGTCGGGCATGGGCGGGAACATAGGCAGGAGACCGGACGTTGCAGGGACACTCGACCGGTGGGCGAAGCTCACCCCGCGATGTTCCGACCGTGTGGCGATGGAGGGCGGCTGTCGCGTCCCGCATGATGGTGGCAAGTGATCGGCCGGGGGACATCGCAACAGCGCACACCGTCTCCTCCTGCGACGACTCGCCGTTGTGCCGACCGATCGCCGCTCCGTGGTATGGCCTGACCCACCGTCCCGGAGCACGCCCGGGGACTCTGCGCCGCATGGAGGAGGGACAGCCTCCATGCGGCGCACCCCGGGCGGCACCCACCAAGGGCTCTGTCGCCGCATGGAGGCTCGGCCTCACATGCGGCGCACCCCGGGCGGCACCCTCGCGGTCGGGCACCTACGCCGTCGTCGTCGTGGGTAGCATCTGGTCACCGTGAGCGAGCAGGACGAGCTGGTCAAGATGAAGGAGCAGGTCTACACCGACCCGCGCCCTTCGAGCTACTTCGATCGGTTCCATGAACGCGCGCGTACCCGTGAGCCCGACTGGGTCTACGAGGCCATCCGCTCGCTGACGCTGCTCTACTCGTGGTCGTTCTTTCGCGCGCGGGTGATCAGCACCGACAAGGTGCCGCCGACCGGCCCGGTCATCCTGGCGCCCAACCACTTCTCGTTCATGGACCACTTCTTCGTCGCGGCCTCGATCCGGCGCAAGGTCCAGTTCATGGCCAAGTCGCAGCTCTTCAAGCCGCCGATGCAGTGGGTCTACACGCACGGCGGCGTCTTCCCGGTCCGCCGCGGCGCCCGCGACGAGGAGGCCTTCCTCACCGCCAACACGATCCTCGACCGCGGCGGCTGCATGGCGATGTACTGCGAGGGCGGCCGGTCGCGGACCGGCAAGCTCGCCGAGGAGGCCAAGCCCGGCATCGGCCGCCTGGCGCTGGAGACGGGCGCGACGGTCGTGCCGATCGCGATCCACGGCTCCTCGAAGGTGCGCAACTGGAAGCGCCTGCGAGTTCCCGAAGGTGACGATCCAGTACGGCGACCCGTTCCGCTACGAGCGCCTCGTCGAGCCGACGCGCGAGCAGGCCAAGGCGACGGCCAACGAGATCTTCGACGCCATCAAGGTGCTCTACCACGGCCTGGAGGCGCACGGGCGCCGCGGGGCCGTCAAGCAGGTGCGCCAAGAGCGTCGGCTGGCGCGAGCCGGCAAGAAGCGCACCGCGGCGGCGTGATCGCGCGGGTCGCGGCGGCGCTCGCGATCACCCTCGTCCTTGCCGCTCCCGCGGGTGCCGCGCCGTCGCCGGTCACGCTCGTGCCGGTCGCGCGGTTCTCCGCGCCGTTGGGTGTGGTCGCGGCGCCGGGCGACGCCGGCCGCCTCTTCGTCGTCGAGCAGGCGGGCAGGATCGTGGAGCGCCGGGGCAAGGCCCAGACGGTCTTCGCCGACCTCACCGACCGCGTGAAGGCCGACGGCGGCGAGCAAGGGCTGCTCGGCCTCGCGTTCGCCCCGGACTACGCGACGAGCGGCAAGTTGTACGTCTTCTACACCGCGCGGCCGCCGGCGGGCGCGGTGGTCGACGACAACGGCAGCGACCTGGTCATCAGCGAGTTGCGCCGGGCCGACGCCGACCACGTCGACCCCGGCAGTGAGCGCGTGCTGCTGCGCATCCCGCACCGCCTCGGCGAGTTCGAGAACGGCGGCCAATTGAGCTTCGGGCCCGACGGGCGGCTGTGGATCGGCACCGGCGACGGCGGTGGCGACAACGACACGTTTCGCAACGCCCAGCGGTTGGATCCCGCGACCGACGACGCCGCCCGCGGCGCCGACGCGCTGCTCGGCAAGATCCTGCGGATCGACCCGAGTCCGGGCGACGGCTGCGGCGGCGCCTGCACGATCCCGGCCGACAACCCCGGCTTCGCCCAGCGCGAGGTCTGGGCGTCGGGTCTGCGCAACCCGTGGCGCTTCTCGTTCGATCGCCTGACCGGCGACCTCGTCATCGCCGACGTCGGCAACACCGTCTTCGAGGAGCTCGACCTCGCGCCGGGGCCCGACCGCGGCCGCGGCGCCAACTACGGCTGGCCGGCGTTCGAGGGCACCGCGCGGGTCGACGGCACCGACGCGCCGCCGGCCGGCTGCTGCACCGCGCCCGTGCTCGAACGCGCCCACGCGCAGCCCGACGGCTACAACGCGATCATCGGCGGCGTCGTCGTCCGCGACCCGGGCTTGCCGGCGCTCGCCGGGCGGTACCTGTACGCCAACCTGAGCAACGGGGCGATCCAGGCGGTGCGCCTCGGCGGCGGCACCGCGTTCGACGATCGCTCGACCGGCCTGCGCGCGCCCGGGCTGACCTCGTTCGGCGAGGACGGCTGCGGGCGCGTCTACGCGACGACGCTCGACGGCGTCCTCTATCGGCTCTCCCAGGGCGAGGGCGCCTGCGACGCGGTCGGGGTGACGCTGTCGCCGCCGGCACATCAGCGTGCGGCGAGCACCGGCGCCGTGCGCACGATGCTGACCTGCGCGGTCGCCTGCACCGCCTCGGTGCGCGTCTCGCTGACGGTCGGCAGCGCGATCGTCGGGCGCACCGCGACGCGCACGGTGGCGTTGGCCGCCGGGCACCGCGGCGCGGTCGTGCTGCGCGTGCCGGTGGCGGTGCGCCCGACGTTGGCGCGCGCGCTGAGGCGCGGGCGGGTGCCGGGCGTGCGCTTCGTGGTCACCGCCCGCGCGACCGATGGCGGGGCGCAGCGCCGGGCGACCGCCACGGCACGCGTCGTGCGATGAGGGGCCTCGATATTCGCCGCGGCGTAGGCACGCAACGCGGGGGTAGGACCGACGACATGGAGCCCAGGGTGCGCGGATGGCGACCGGTGGTCGTGGCGGTGTTGACGGGCGCGGTGTTGGCGATCGGTGCACCGCCGCCGGCCGGGGCCGCGGTCTCGCTCCTGCAGGTCGGCACGTTCGCCCAGCCCGTGTACGTCACGGCGCCGGCGGGCGACGCGTCGCGGCTGTTCGTCGTGCAGAAGACGGGCAAGATCGCGGTGGTTCGCGACGGCGTGAGCTCGACCTTCCTGGACATCACGGGCCGGGTGCGGTCGTCGGGCAACGAGCAGGGACTGTTGTCGATGGCCTTCGCGCCCGACTACGCGACGAGCGGCACGTTCTACGTGTACTACACCGCCCAGCCGCCGGGCGGCAGCGGCGCGCCGGGATCGGACCTGACGGTCAGCGCCTTCCAGCGCACCGATGCCGACCACGCCGATCCGGGCAGCGAGCGCGTGGTCCTGCAGATCCCGCATCGCAAGTTCGACAATCACAACGGCGGCAACCTCCAGTTCGGTCCCGACGGGATGCTGTGGGTCGGCACCGGCGACGGTGGCGACCGCGACGACTCGCTGGGCAACGCGCAGCAGACGAGCCCGAGTTGGAACGACGCGGCGGCCGGCCACGATGCGCGGCTGGGCAAGCTGCTGCGGATCGATCCGAGGCCGGGAGCCGGCTGTGATGGCCGCTGCACGATCCCGGCGGGCAACCCCGGCTTCGCCCAGCCCGAGATCTGGGCCAAGGGCCTGCGCAACCCGTGGCGCTTCTCGTTCGATCGCGCGACCGGCGATCTGGTCATCGGCGACGTCGGCCAGGACACGTGGGAAGAGGTCGACTTCGCGGCGGCGCCCGGTCGCGGGGTCGGGGCCGACTACGGGTGGAACATCTACGAGGGGCTGCACCCGCGCGGGAGCACCGCGCCGGCGGGCGCGCCGGCCGGCATCACGATGCCGGTGCTGGAGAAGGCCCACGCGGCGCCGGACGGGTTCGCCTCGATCGCGGGCGGCTACGTCGTCCGCGACCCGGCCTTGCCCGAACTGCTCGGCCGCTACGTCTACGCCGACACCTACCAGGGCGACATCCGCGCGGCGACGCTGGGGGTCGGCGGCGCGACGACCGACGCCGACACCGGCCTGCACGTCTCCACGCTCGCCTCCTTCGGCGAGGACGCCTGCGGACGCGTCTACGCCGTGTCGCTCGACGGGCCGGTCTCCCGCCTGGCCCAGAGCGGCGACTGCGTGCCGGCGCCGTCAGTTGGTGGCCCCGGCGTGACGCCGCCGACGGTGCCGGGCGCGCCCGGTGGCGTCGGCGTGCGCGGCCTGACCGTGAAGCTCAGCGCCGCCGCGCGCCAGCGGCCGTGGAAGACCGGCGTCGTCCGCGTCCGTGTCTCCTGCGATCAGATCTGTGACATCACCGCGCGCGGCACCTTCCTCATCACCAAGGCCAACAAGAAGGCCGGGGTCGCGACGGTCAAGCTCCAGCACACGGCGTCGGTCAAGACGACGCTCGCCGCCCGCGCGACGGTCTCGCTGAAGGCCAAGGTCTCGGCGCGCACCCGCCGCTCGCTGCTGCGCGCCCTGCGCCGCGGCCGCCGCGTCACGCTGCGCTTCGCCGTGACGGCGACCGACCGTGCGGGGAACCGGCGCACGACGAGCGCCCGCTCCCGCATCGTCGTTCGCTAGCGCCGGATGTCCTCGCAGTCGGGCGCGACCTCGTCGGTCGCGTCGGCGAAGACGGTGTCGTTGCCGTCGCCGCACGAGACGCGGTCGAAGCCGCCGCCGACGACCTGGATGCGGTCGTCGCCCTCGTCGCCGGCGATGGTGTCGTCGTCGAGGTTGCCGAAGATGGTGTCGTTGCCCGGGCCGCCGTTGATGGTGTCGTTGCCGCGGTCGCCGGTGATCGAGTCGTTGCCCTCGTTGCCGAGATGGTGTCGTTGCCGCCGCGACCGTGCAGCGCGTCGTCGCCGAGGCCGCCGTGGAGCTCGTCGTCGTCGTTCTCGCCGTCGACGTAGTCGTTGCCGCCGCGCCGAAGAGCACGTCGTAGCCGTCGTTGCCGAAGAGCGAGTCGTCGCCCTCGGTCCCGACGAGCATGTCGTCGTCGACCGTCCCGAAGATGTTGTTGGAGGCCGGCGGCGCGTCGGTCGCGCCCTCGGCCGGCGACCGGATTGACGGTCTCGCACGACTTCAGCGTGTCGCGCGTCGGCGCGTCCTGCTCGACGTAGACCGTGTCGCGCCCCGGGCCGCAGTCGACGGTGTCGTGGTCGTCGTCGGCGACGCGGATGTCGTCGTTGCCGCGTCCGCCGCTGACGATGTCGGCACCCGGGCCGGCGGACGATCTCGTCGTTGCCGTCGCCGCCGGAGATCATCCGGTCGTCGCCCGAGCCGCCGTCGATCTGGTCGTCGCCCTCGGCGCCGTAGAGCGTGTCGCGGCCGGCGTCGCCGCGGATCGCGTCGTTGCCGGTCCGGCCGAAGATGCTGTCGCCGCCGGTGCCGCCGTCGATCGTGTCGTTGCCGTCGCCCGCGTCGATCCGCTCGCTGCCCGAGCCGCCGAGCAGCGTGTCGTCGCCGGCGCCACCGTCGATGATGTCGTCGCCGCGGTTGCCGTTGATGTAGTCGTTGCCGTCACCGCCGTCGAGCAGCAGGTCGTTGCCGAGGCCGAGCTCGATCAGGCGGTCGTTGCCCGCACCGCCGCGGAGCACGTCGTCGCCGTCGCCGCCGTCGAGGCTGTCGTCGCCGTCGGAGCCGTCGAGCTCGTCGTTGCCGGTCCCGCCGTTGGCATAGTCGTTGCCCGGGCCGCCGTCGAGCGTGTCGTTGCCGGCCTGGCCGAGGAGGTGGTCGTCGCCGTCATCGCCCGAGAGCTTGTCGTTGTCGGCGCCGCTGTCGAGCGTGTCGTTGCCCGCGCCGCCGGAGAGGAGGTCGGCGCCGCGGCCGCCGAGCGCGACGTCGTCGCCGCCCAGCGCGTTGATCTGGTCGCCGAGGCGGGTGCCGGTGAGCCGGTCGGGGCCCTCGGTGCCGGTGATCAGGCCGACGCCGGGTTGCACGGCGAGGCCTCGCGGGTGGCCGCCGCCGGGCAGCTTGCGAATCGTCAGGCGCCGGAACGAGAGCGCGCTGAGGACCGAGATCGTCCCGGCGCGCTCGTCGGCGATGTAGAGGCGGACGCCGTCGGGCGCGACGGCGGGACGGCCGGGGCCGGCGCCGGTGGCGACGCGGGTGGACACCCGGCCGGCCTTGAGGTCGAAGACGGCCGTCACGCGCGAGCCGGCGGCCGCGCCGACGATGACGTGGTGGCCGTCGTCGGTGATCGCGACGCCGCCGCCCGGGCCGGGCGCGGTGCGGATCCGGTGGCCGAGGCGGCCGCGCGCGGTGTCGACGGTGGTCAGCGTCGCGCCCTTTTGGCTCGCGGTCGCGGCGAACGCGTTGCGGCCGGTCGGGGCGAAGACGATGCCGGTCACGCCCGCGAGCTTCATGCGGCGCACGCCGCCGCCGAGCAGGTCGACGATCGCGATCCGCTTGGCGTCGAGCGCGACGACGGCCTTGGCGCCGTCGGCCGAGATCGCCACGGCGGTCGGCTTGCGCGCCTTGGCGCCGAGGTCCACCGAGCGCGTGACGGTCAGCGCGAGCGGGTCGATGGAGTCCAGCGCGCCCTTGCGGACGGCGACCAGCCGGTGGCCGCTCGCGCTGAGCGCGATCGCCGACGGGGTCCCGGTCAGCTGCACGTCGCCGGCGCGGGCGCGGGCGTTGAGGTCGATCGCGGCCACGCCGGCGCCGGCGGCGACGTAGCCGCGGCTGCCGTCGGGCGCCACGGCGACCGCCCGGGTCGCGCCCGCCACCGGCACGCGGGCAACCAAGGCGCCGGACTGGACGTCGAGCAGCGTGGCGGTCGCCGTGCCGGTCGCGACGACCATCACCCGCGCGTGGGCGGCGGGGGCGGCGGCGAGCAGGGTCAGGGTCAGGGCGGGGAGGAGGGTGCGATGCATCGCCTCCCTAACCCTGACAGGGGGCCCGAGGTTCCGGTGTCGGTGTGTCTGAACGGGTCGAGGGCGTCTGGTGTCCCACATGGGGATACCAGACGACACGGATCCCGGCCATCGTCGTGACCGCTGAGCCGGGGTGCGACGGGGTAGGCCGCAGTCCATGCCCAAGCTGCACGTCATCCTGGCCAGCACCCGTCCCGGTCGCGCCGGCGAGCCGATCGCCGACTGGTTCGTCGAGCGCGCCATCGCCCACGGCGTCTTCGACGTCGAGCTGGTCGACCTCGCCGAGGTCGCGCTCCCGTTCATGGACGAGCCCAACCACCCGCGCCTGCGTCGCTACACCCACGAGCACACGAAGGCGTGGAGCGCGCTCGTCGACAGCGCCGACGCGTTCGTCTTCGTCACCCCGGAGTACAACTACGGCCTCACCGCCCCGCTGAAGAACGCGATCGACTACCTGCACTTCGAGTGGCAGCACAAGCCGGTCGGCTTCGTCAGCTACGGCGGCGTCGCGGCCGGCACGCGGGCGGTGCAGATGCTCAAGCAGGTCGTCACGACGCTGAAGATGCTCCCGCTCTTCGAGGCGGTCAACATCCCGTTCCACACGCGGTTCATCGACGACGAAGGCGCGTTGGAGGCCAACGACACGATGGTCAACGCGGCCGCCGCGATGCTCGACGAGCTCGTGCTCACCGAGGCGATGCTGGCCCCACGGCGGGCGGCGATCCGCGAGGCCGAGGCGTCCTAGGCGCCATCGCACTCTCGCAACGTGCCAGCGGCTCCCGGGCCGGGTCTCGCCCGGTGAGGGAACTGGGACGGCCTACATCGCGAGGGCGAACTAGTTGATTATGTCGCTGCGGGAGCTTAGCGGAGGGGCGGCGGAACGGTGAGGCTCGGGCCGGCCGCCGCAACCCGAGAGGCCCTACACGCTTTGGGCGAGAGACCTTAGGGCAGGCAGGACGACGGCCCGCCCGCGCTCTTGGCTGGTGGCGTCACCGCCGAGCGCGCCGAAGAGTCCGTCTGGGAAGCGCGCGGCGTTCAGGAGTGCTTTGACTTCGCGGGCGAGGTAATCCCGGACCTCCTGGCCGGCCGTGGCGACCTCAGCGATGAGTTCCTGGCGGCCGTCGACCAAGGCAATGATGTCGGCGAAATCGCGGCTTGCGAGGAAATCTCCTCGACCTCGATCCTTGAATGCTTCGAGCTTGGTGGCCAGCAGGTACGGAGGCGAAAGCGCTCGGATTGTGGTGCCTGACGGAAGCTCGCGGTGGATCGCGTGCGGTGCTCCGGCCCCTTGCCAGCGGTTCTCGAATCCGAGGATGCCGGCGTCGCTGGGCATCGCATCAAGGATCAGGTCGCCGGCGTCATGTCGCCATCGACAGATGACGCCGTCCTCTTGGTCTTCGCGAAAGCCGTGTGCCCGGAGCCGCGTTTCGAAGTCATGGAAGGCACCGCGGCTTGCGACCTCGACCACGACGTCGACATCCTTGGTCGGCCGGACGGGCGGGGCGCCCGGGTCGGTGATCCACAGCTCCACCGTCGCTCCGCCCACGAAGACGACTTCGGGCAGCAGATCGTCGAGAGCGGCCGAAGCGACCTCCAGGAGCGCGATGCTCACGCTGCGAGTTGCTCTAGGCGATTGGTGAGCAACTCTGCTGCCACACCGCGAATGCGTGCGTCACCGAGCCGAAGGGCGTCGACCAGCGCCAGGCGCTCGCCGAGCCTCGGGTCCCGTCGCGCGGCTTCTGGGACCGCGTCGTGCAATGGGCGCACGACCAATCCGCGCCGGCGTCCCTTGGCGTCCGGCCAGACCGGGTCGAGCACGTTGGGCGGTGAGGCGATGCGGCTGGCCAGTGGTTCGGCCCCCCAGGCGGTTGGCACGCCGCGGCCCTCGCCCTCGGCGACGGCGGGGAACAGGTACTTGACCGCATGGATCAGGAATTCTTCGGCCTGACTGAGGTTGACCCGGCGGCGTCGCTCGTCGAGGAGGCCGGCGGCGGTCAGTCGCTTGAGCGCTCGATGCACGACGCTGCGGGGAATGCCTGTCTCCTCGGCCAGCGTGCGCACGGTCCAATCCGGCGCGCTCTCGCTGAGCTTGAGCAGCAAGACGACGTCTTCGCCTTTGAGCATGGACGAAGCATAGCATCTTGTCCCTAGTCCCGGGACTAGGGACAGCATCCGACGCGACGCTAGGCGTACACGGCCTCCAGTGTGGCCCAGGTCTCGGCGTCATGACCCGGGATCACGGGCGCGTCGGGGTGCGCGGCGACCCACTCGCGCACCCAGGTCAAGGACTTCTTGTAGGCCTCGTCGTTCCAGGTCAGCAGCGGCAGCAAGTTGTCGTCGATGGTCCTGCGCGCGTAGGCGGCGTCGCCGGTGAGCAGGAGTTCGCGGTCGTCGCTCAGGCGCAGGATGATCGAGCGGTGGCCGGCGGTGTGGCCGGGCGTGGAGACGAGGCGGACGAGGCCGTCGCCGAAGAGGTCGATCTCCTCGGCCACGCCGGGCAGCGTGCGCCACTGCTGGCCGGGCGTGGTGAAGAGGTGGGGGAGATAGCCCTTGAGCGGGCTGCCCTTGCGCGCGTCCTCCCACTCGTACTGGTCGACCACGACCGTCGCGTTGGGGAAGGCGCGCAGGCCGCTGGCGTGGTCGTAGTGCAGGTGGGTCATGACGATCAGCTCGATCGCGTCGGGGTCGAACCCGCGCTCGCGCAGCTGATGGGGCACCGCCCACTCCGGCTGCATGTCGAGGGTGAACGCGATCTTGGCCATGCGACCCAGCGCGGCGCCGACGTCGGTGGCGACCTGCTCGTGCAGACCGGTGTCGATGAGGAACGGGCCGGCGGTCGGGTGCTCGACGAGGAACGCCGGGATCGGCAGCCAGACCCAGCGCGAGCGGGGGATGTGGAGGCCGAAGCCCTTGGCCATCGCCAGCGGCTTGGGGCCGCCGGGGCGTTGCCAGAAGTCCGGCATCGCCTTCATCCGCGCCGTTTGCAGCGGGTGGACGCGGACGCCCTCCGCGGACGCTCCGGGCGGGCGGCCGCCGGCCAGGGGGAGGTCGAGGGCGCGCGGTGACGGGGGCTTCATGGCGCAGACCCTAGATGTAGGGTCCGCTCCGTGCTCGATGTCCTGCGCCCCGGGGTCCTGCAAGAGCTGACGCTCTGCGTCGTCGGCGACGGCGCGACCGAGCGGGAGCGCGCTGCCGCGCTCGGCGCGCGCGTGGTGACGGTGGACGGCGACCTCGCCGACGAGGACGCGGTCGCGGTCGCCGTCGGGGCGCTCGGCCACATCGATGTGCTGGTGGTCGATGCCGCCTCGGCGTTCGTCGCCGCCGGTGGCGGGATGGCGGGGCTGCGGCGCGCGGTCGACGACGGCTGGAACGTCGTGCGCGCGGTGGTCAACGCGTCGTGGGTCACCGAGGGCGAGAGCGGGGGCGCCGGCGTGAACGGTGGCGGCAAGGTCATCTTCCTGGCCCCGGCCGCCGATGCCGGCGAGCACGCCAACGCGGTCGGTGCGGCGCTGGAGAACGCGGCGCGGACGCTGTCGGTCGAGTGGGCGCGCTTCGGCGTCCGGATCACCGCGGTGCGGCCGCGCGAGGGCGCGTCCGATGACGAGCGCGCCGAGTTGGTGGCGTTCTTGGCCTCGCCCGCGGGGGACTACTTCACGGGGTGCTCGTTCTACCCCGGCGCAGCGCTATAATTGCACGCGCAACTATTTGGTCCAACGCCTCGCGGAGGTCTCCATGCAGCTCCAAGGCATCCACCACATCAGCGCGATCACGGGCGACGCCCGGCGCAACCTCGACTTCTACACGCGGGTCCTCGGCCTGCGGCTGGTCGCCAAGACGGTCAACCAGGACGACCCGTCGGTCTACCACCTGTTCTACGCCGACGAGCAGGGTCACCCCGGCTCGGAGCTGACGTTCTTCGAGTACCCGCACGCGATCCCCGGCCGCCCGGGCGCCGGCATGGTGCACCGGATCGTCTGGCGGGTCGGCGGCACCGCGGCGCTGGACTTCTGGTTCGAGCGCCTCGGCCTGCTCGAGGTGCCGGCCACGCGCGACGAGGCGAACGGCTCGGTCCGCTTCTCCGACCCTGAGGGCCTCGACCACGAGTTGGTGGTCAACGCCACCGGCGACGCCCCGCTGGCCGCCGAGCATCCGGAGATCCCGCAGGCCCACGCGCTGCAGGGCTTCGACGGCGTCCGCGCCTACGCGACCGACCCCGCGGGCAGCGGCGCGCTGCTCGAGCAGATCCTCGGCGCCGAGAAGACCGGCGAGCACACCTGGACGCTGCGCGGTGACGCACGCGGCGGCTGGATCGCCTACGACCCGGCGCCCGTCGAGCGCGGCCGGCAGTCGGGCGGCAGCGTCCACCACGTCGCCTGGGGCACCAACGTCGCCGAGCACCCGCGCTGGCAAGCGCGCTTCGAGGAGGCGGGCCTGCCGACGAGCGGCATCATCGATCGCACGTACTTCAAGTCCATTTACTTCCGCGAGCCCTCCGGTGTCCTCTTCGAGATCGCCGACGACGCACCCGGCTTCACCATCGACTCGCCCGTCTCCGAGCTCGGCCGCAAGATCATCCTGCCGCCGCAGTTCGAGTCGCGGCGCGAGCAGCTCGAAGCGCGGCTGACGCCCTTGCCCGACCCGCGCGCGGGCTGGACGACGACGGCGTAGGCCGCTCAGACCAACTCGTGCCCCGCCCGGCGCAGCGCGCCGAGGGCGGTGTTGAGCTGGGCGCCGGGGACGAGGATCCAGTCGGTGTCGTGCGTGGCGATCGGGAAGATCGGGACGTTGGCGCGCGCGAGCGGTCCGGAGAGGGCGGCCATCACGCCGGTCAGCGCGAGGTCGAGCGGGCCGATGACCTCCAGGATGCGCCAGCCGCCCGCGATCGTCGCGCCCTCGTCGGCCGCCGGCGCGAGATCCTCCAGGCAGACCAGCGAGCGCTCCTCGCCGACCTCGGTCAGCGACCAAAAGCCGGTGCCGCGCGGCGGCACGGCCGGGGCCTGCGCCGCGGCGGCCAGCCGGCAGACCGCGTACTCACCGTCCAGGACGCGCAGCCTCATCGCGGCGCCCAGGGGACTTCGACGGCGTCCTCGGTCGGCGAGTTACGCGCGACGACGTACTCGGCGTCGTCGGTGGTCGACGGGTTCTCCAGCACGTGCGTCTCGTGCGGGGGCACGTACAGCATGTCGCCGCGTTCGAGTGCGACAACATGCTCCAGCCGATCGCCCCAGCGGATCAGCATCTGACCGCTGAGCATGTAGCACGCGCTCTCGCAATCGGCGTGGAAGTGCGGCCGCGATCGCGCGCCGGCCGGCAGCCGGAAGATCCCCATGAAGATGTTGGAGTCGGTGCCGGTCGTGGCGCGGGAGACCTCGTGGCCGCCGACGACGCCGCGAGGCTCCTCGTGCGGTGCGACGCCGGGTCGGATGACCTTCACGGGACCAACGGCAGGTCGTAGTCCAGCCACTCGGACCTCCGGGCGCCGACGCGGTCATAGACCGCCTGGGCGCGGAGGTTGGCCTTGGCCGTCTGCCAGGTGAGCTGCGGGGCGCCGTGGGCCCGGGCCGCGTCGCTGCACGCTGCGATCAGGGCCTCGGCGAGCCCCGTGCCACGCGCCGACGGCGCGACGAAGAGGTCGTTCATCACCGCCGCGCGCGAGGCGCTCAACGTCTGCCAGGTCCAGAAGATGGTGGCGAACGCGACGGCCACGCCGTCGGGGTCCCGGGCGATCAGCTGGAGCCCTTCATGCTGCGGATCGGCGATCAGCGCCCGGCTCATCGCCAGCAGCGCCGCGTCGCTCGGCGCCACCTCGTAGAACTCGCAATAGGCCCGCATCAGCGGAAGGAGATCGTCGAGATCCTCCTCCCGCACCTGGTCCATCCGGGCCGCGGCGCTCACGACATCATGCCGGTGAACTGCCCGCCCGTGACGTTGAGCACCTGTCCGTGGACGAAGTCGCTCCACGGTGAGCAGAGAAAGAACACGCCGCCCGCGGCCTCCTCCGGCGTTCCCGGTCGGCCGAGCGGGATCAGCATGGAGGCCATGCCCCGCATCTGCTCGGGGATGCCGAGCTGGACCTTCTCGCCGTCGATCTCCATCTGGTTCTCGTCGACCTTGGAGGCCGTCAGCCGCGTCTCGATCCAGCCGAACGCGACGGCGTTGACGTTGATCTTGAACTGGCCCCACTCCTTGGCCAGCGTCTTGGTCAGGCCGACCACCGCGCTCTTGCCCGCGCTGTAGTTGGCCTGGCCCGCGTTGCCCATCGTGCCCGAGACCGAGGAGATGTTGACGATCTTGCGGAAGACCTCGACGCCGTCGGCCTTCTCGGCCTTGGCCGGCTCGCGCAGGTGCGGCGCGGCGGCGCGGACCACCTTGAACGGCACCGTCACGTGGATGTCGAGCATCCGCTGCCACCAGTCGTCGCTCATCTTGTGGACGGGCGCGTCGAGGGTGTAGCCGGCGTTGTTGACGATGATGTCGAGCTTGCCCCAGCTGTCGATCGCGGTCTGGACGAGCTTGTCGGGCGCGTCGCCCTTGGTCAGGTCCCCGGCGAAGACCGCGGTCTCGCCGTCGATCTCCGAGGCGGTCTGCCGGGCGGCGTCGCCGTCGAGGTCGTTGATCACGACCTTGGCGCCCTGGGCGCTCAGCAGCTCCGCGGTCGCCCGGCCGATGCCGCGGGCCGAGCCGGTGACGATTGCCACCTTGTCATCGAGAATTCCCATCGGCCGATCCTATTGCGGCTACGGTCGGCGCAGGTCGGCAGAGGAGCTGGATCGTGGAGTCCCAAGAGGTCAGAACGGCGGTCGTCGGCGTGCTGCGTCCGGCGGTCGGCCGCCTGACCGACGAGGTGCTGACGAGCGTCGTCGAGGCCGTGCCGCCGTTTGAGGAATGGTGGGGCGGGAGCCTCGATGTCCGCGACGGCGTCGAGCAGGGGTTGCGTGGGTTCTTGGAGCGCTTGGAGTCCGGAACCGAGGAGCGATTGCCGGGCCACGACGTCTTCTTCGACTTCGGCCGCAGCGAGCTGCGCGCGGGCCGCTCGGTCGGCTCGGTCCTGGCCGCCTACCGCGTGGGCGCACAGGCGGCGTGGCGCGGGATGGCCGACACCGGCCACGAGGCGGGGATCGCGCCGCGCGCGCTCTACGCGCTGGCCGACGCGATCTTCACCTACATCGACCAGCTCTGCGCGGTGACGGTCGAGGGGTATGCCTACGAGCAGTCGATGGCCGCGGTGCAGCGCGTCGACGCGCGCCGGCGGCTCGTGGAGCTTGCGGTGCGCGTGGGTGGGTGGGATTCGGCTTCTTCGGCGCCCGAGCTCGCCGGCGCGGCGGCCGACGCCGGCTGGCGGCTCCCGGCGCGGGTCGCCGTCGTGGCCTTTCGCGACGAGCGCGTGGCCCGCGTCGCGTCGCGGCTGCCGCCCGACGCGCTGGTCGCGCGCGTGGACGGTACGGGCTGGGCGATCGTCGGCGATCCGGACGGACCCGGCCGTCACGCGATCATGCAGCAGGGGCTGGCGGGCGTCCGCGCCGGCGTCGGGCCCGCCGTCGCGGCGACCGCCGCCGCGGCATCCGCGCGGCTGGCCGAGCGGGCGTTGGCGCTGGCCCGCGGCGCCCCAGGGCCGGTGTGGGCCGAGGATCGGCGCGTCGATCTCCTCCTGGCCGGCGATCCCGGCGTGGCGCGCGGGCTGGTCGACGACGTCCTCGGACCGCTGGCGACGGTGCCGGATGCAACGCGCGCGCGCCTGATCGAGACGCTGGGCGCGTGGCTGGAGCACCAGGGCGAGGTCCGCCCGACGGCCCAGCAGCTCCATGTGCACGCCCAGACGGTGCGCTACCGCGTGGCCCAACTGCGCGAGCTGCTCGGCGACCGCATGGGCAACGCCGAGGGCCGGCTGGAGCTGGAGCTGGCGCTGAGGGCCAGGCGCCTCCCGGACGGCCTGCTCTCCACGATTGTGTGACATGGCGGGGGACGTTGACCGGGACCTTCCCGGTCAACGCGCCCGCGTGTCTGGCGAAGCAGTCGCGCTGCCCGCCCTCTGAACGATCAGCCCACGATGGCGCGGATCGCCGGCACGTCCCCGTTGGCGTAGCCGTTGCGCGTCGGGTGGTAGCTGTCGGCCGTGTGGAAGATCGTCAGGCCGTTGGTGAACGGGTTGCTCGCGCAGACGTCGTGACCCGCCCAGTAGGGGTTGACGTCGGCGTAGTCGAAGCCGTGGGCCAGGGCCCGCGTCTTGATGGTGTCGTTCAGGCTGTCGACGAGCGCCGTCAGCGACGTCTCCTCCGAGGACGACACGCCCGTGGCCGCCAGGCACGTGTGCGGCGGGCTGGCGAACGGTCGGCCGTAGCCGAGCACCACGACGCGCGCCGTGGCCGACTTGGCGCGGATCGCGTTGTAGGTCGCGTCGAGCTTCGCGGGCAACTGCGTGTTGATCTGGTTCTGCGACGCGGCGATCTGCGACGAGCAGCCGAGCGTCGTGCAGGCGATGATCAGGTTCGTGAACCCGATGTCGTTGCCGCCGATCGTGATCGTCACGAGCTTCGTGTCGGACGTCACCGAGTTGACCTGGCTGTTGATGACGTCACCCGTGACGGCGCCGGCACAGGCGACGAACGTCAGGGCGTAGCCCTTCTGCTGGGAGAGCAGGTAGGGGTAGGCGAAGGTGTTGCGGTTGCAGGTGGCGTCCAGGTTGGTGCTGTTGGCACCATTGCCGGCCGAGTAGCTGTCGCCGAGGGCGACGTACTTGTCGGCGGCGAACGCGCTGCCCGTGAGCGCGAGGACGAGCAGGAGTGCACCGAGGATCGGTGCGCAAATACGACAAAAACGCTTCATTGAGACGATGCTCCTCGATTGGTTAGACCCGGGCGCGACCGTACCCTTGGGGCCTCGGCCGCGTCCTCGTCTGAGCGCAACGTCTTGACGGTGAGCGCTTGTGCTAATGCACAATCACTCAGTGCTGCTGTGAGGTTTCGTCCCGTAACCGGCCCAGAATCGGGACAGAGAGGAGAATGGCGGCCGCGCAAACGCCCCACATCGCCTGGTAGCCCTCGGTCCCCGAGAACGGCCCGTCGAGCACGCCGATCGCGATGCCGGCCAGGAGCGGGCCCAGCGCCGTGCCAACGCCGCGGCTGACGCTGTAGAGGCCGGTCGTCAGCCCGTGGTCGTCGTCGGCCATCAGCGGGATCAGCAGCGCGTAGGGCAGCGTCATCACGACGCCGCCGCCGAAGCCGACCAGCGGGGTGACCGCACCGACGACGATCGTGTTGTTCACGAAGAACGGCACGAGCAGCCCGGCGCCGTAGATCAGCAGCGAGATGCGCATGACGCGCACGGTGCCGAAGCGATCGGCCAGCCGGCCGCTGACCGGCGTCGCCGCGGCGATGAAGACCGCCGTGCCCGCCACGGCGAGGCCCGCCAGGCCGGTGCCCACGCCCAGGCCCTTGGTGAGGTACAGGATGATGAAGGTCTTGGTCGCGCCCAGCGACAGCTCCCACAGCCCGTTGGCCACCATGAACGCGCGCAGGTCCGGGCGCCCGGCGACGAGCTCGCGCAGCCGCTGCAGGTCCTCGCGCAGCCCGGACGAGCTGCCGGCGACATGGTCGGTGTCGGTCCGGCGGCGCGGCAACAGGGCCAGGAAGGTGCCGACCGCCATGGCCGTCAGGCCCGCGCCGACCAGGAACGGCACCGGCTTGCCCACCGTCAGCAGGACGCCGCCGGTGGCGATCGCGATGATCGTGCCCAGGCCGCGCCACAGCGCCTGGGTGCTCTGGCCGCGTCCGGCGATCAGCGGGTCGACGAGGTCGGGGTACAGCGCGCGGTAGGGCTCGTAGGCCACGAAGTAGGCGGCGAAGAAGACGACAACGGCCACCAGCGCATACGGCAGGCTCGTCGCAAAGCCCATCGCCGCCAGGGCGACGACGAGCACCGGCGAGCCCCAGCGCACGAACGGCAGCCGGCTCGTGCGCCGGTCCGAGAGCGCGCCCGCCGGCACCGCCAGCAGCAGCGCCATGATGCCCTCGACCGCGATCAGCAGGCCGACGACGGTGCTCGAATGGGTGAAGTCCTGCGCGAGCACCGGGAGATAGGTCGTCGCGACCGTCGTTGCCAGCGCATAGGCGAAGGTCGGCAGCCCCAAGACGGCCAGCAACCGCCACTCGCCCGGCTTCAGCGCGCGGTCTCGCTGCTCATCACTGGAGGTGGCCACTGCGCCGGGGCCTACCCGGGCGCTGAGGTTCTAGAGCGCCAGGACTTTGGCGAGGATCTCCTTCATGATCTCGTCGGTGCCGCCGCCGATCGGGCCCAGGCGCGCGTCGCGGGCCATCGCGCTCGATCTCGTACTCCTCCATGTAGCCCGCGCCGCCGTGGATCTGCAGGCAGGCGTCCATGACGTCGAAGCACGCGCGCTGGGTGGCGAGCTTGGCCATCGTCACCTCCCGGACGGCGTCCCCTCCGTGCGACGAAGCGGCGCAGCGCGTCGTAGGTCACGCACGCGCGCGACCTGGACGGTGGTCGCGATCTCGGCGAGCTTGTGGCGCATGACCTGGTGGCCGGTCAGCGCCTTGCCGAACGCCCGGCGCTCGCTTGGCGTAGGCCACCGTCTTGTCGAAGGCGACCTGCATCGCGCCGACCGCGCCGAGCGCCATGAGCAGCCGCTCCCACTGGAAGTTGGCCATGATCAGGTAGAAGCCCTCGTTCTCGCGCGCCGAGCAGGTTCTCCTCGGGCACGAAGACGTCGTCGAAGGCGATCAGCGCGGTGTCGGACGCGTGCCAGCCGAGCTTCTCGATCTTCGACGCGCTCACGCCGTCCTGGCGGTCGATGATCAGGAAGCTCAGCCCGTGGTGGCCGCCCTCGCCGGTCGTCTTGACCGCCGTGACCCAGAAGTGCGCGCGCACGCCGTTGGTGATGAACATCTTCGAGCCGTTGACGACCCAGCCGCCGTCGACCCGCCGCGCGTGGCTCTTGAGGCCGGCGACGTCGGAGCCCGCGTCGGGCTCGGTGATCGCCAGCGCGCCGATCTTCTCGCCGGCGATCGCGGGCGCGAGGTAGCGCTGCTTCTGCTCCTCGGTGCCGAACTTGCGATCGGCGGCGTCGCGATGCTGATGTGCGCGCCGACGCCGGCGGCCACGCCGCCCGAGCCGCAGCGGGCCAGCTCCTCGGCCAGGACCGCGTCGTGGAGGTAGTCGCCGCCCTGGCCGCCGTAGCTCCTCGGGGTACTTCAGCCCGAGGAAGCCGTGCTCGGCGAGCGACGCGAAGACCTCGTCCGGGAACCAGCGCGCCTCCTCCCACTCGGTCGCGTGCGGGCGCAGCTCGGCGAGCACGAAGCGGCGGACCGACTCGCGCAGCGCCTCGTGCTCGTCGGTGAACGGCGGCTCGGCGATCGCCACCTCGGCCTACAGGCCGTACGAGCGGCCGATGACGTCGAGCATGATCTCGTCGGTGCCGGCGCCGATGCGGTTCAGGCGCATGTCGCGCCAGACGCGCTCGACGCCGTACTCCTTCATGTAGCCCGCGCCGCCGTGGATCTGGATGCACTCGTCGGCGACCTCGACCGCGATCCGCGCGGCGTACAGCTTGGCCATCGAGATCTCGCGCACGGGGTACTCGCCGTTCTGGAAGCGCCAGGCGGTCGTGTAGATGAGCTGGCGTGCGGTCTCGATCTTGGTCGCCATCTCGGCGAACTTGTGGCGGATGACCTGGAACTTGCCGATCTGGCGGCCGAAGGCCTGTGCGCTCCATGGCGTACTTCAGCGTCATGTCGAAGCAGTGCTGGGCGCCGGCGACGCAGCCGGCCGCGCCGATCAGCCGCTCGCCCTGGAGCTCCCACATGATGTGGTAGAAGCCCTTGCCGACCTGGCCGAGCACGGCGGTGGCCGGGACGCGCACGTCCTGGAAGGCCAGCAGCGCCGTGTCGGAGGCGTGCATGCCGAGCTTCTCGAGGCGCTTCTCGCGGATCACGCCGGGCGCGTCCATCGGCACGAGGAAGAGCGTGAAGCCGTCGTAGCCGGCGTCCGGGTCGGTCTTGGTGACGAGCACGATCACGTCGGCGCGGTGGCCGTTGGTGATGTAGGTCTTGGAGCCGTTGATGACGTACTCGTCGCCGTCGCGCACCGCGCGCGTCTTGATGCCGGCGACGTCGGAGCCGGCGTCGGGCTCGGTGATGCCGAGGCAGAGGATCTTCTCGCCGGCGATCGCGGGGACGACCCACTCCTGCTTCTGCTCCTCGGTGCCGAACGCGAGGATCGGCGGCATCGCCATGTCGGTGTGGACCGCGACGCCCATCGCCAGGCCGCCGGAGCGGCGCGTGGACGATCTCCTCGGCGAGCACGAGCGACGAGTAGTAGTCGCCGCCCTGGCCGCCGTACTGCTCGGGCTTGTCGAGGCCGAGGAAGCCGAGCTCGCCCATGCGCGTGAAGACCGAGTCGGGGAACGTCGTCTCCTCCCACTCCTCGGCGTGCGGCGCGAGCTCCTTCGTGCGCGAAGCGCGCGGATCGACTCGCGCAGCTGCTCGTGCTCGTCGGTGAAGATGAAGTGCTTGCGCTTGGCGCCGAAGTCGGGCTTCAGGACGTCGTTCTCTGCGGTGGCCATGGCGGGACCGTAACGGCCGTGCCGTCAAAAGTAAACAGTGGCACGTCCTACTTTCAGCCGGCGGCGGTGGGCGCAGTCGCCGGCGTGAAGGCCGCGGCGCAGGTCTCGCCGACGCGGCGCCCCGCCTCCTCGACGGTCATGCGCCCGGCGTTGACCTCGACCATCGCCACGACGCCCAGACCGCGCAGCGTGGTGAGGATCCAGGCCACGGGCAGGTCGTCGCGGATGTCGCCCCGCTCCTGGGCCTGGGTGAGGTAGGTCGCCAGCGGGTTGGCGACCTCCTCGGCCGGGCTCAGCGCCCGCTCGCGCAGGTCGGGATGGGCGTCGATGAAGCGATAGCGGTCGCCGATCGCGATGAAGCGCGGGCCGAGGTCGCAGAGCAGCTCGCGGGCCGAGGTCGCGGTGCGCAGCGCCTCGGTGATCGTGTCGGTCGCCTCGCGCAGCACCTCGGCGAAGAGCGCGTCGATCAGATCCTGGCGCCGGGGAAAGTGGCGGTAGACCGTGGTCCGGCCGAGCCCGGAGGCCTCGGCGACCTCCTGCATCGTCGCTTGGGGCCGCTGCGCCAAGAGGGTCACGGCCGCGTCGAGGACCGTGCGCCGATTTCGGCGTGCGTCGGAGCGCAGGCGGGCGTCGGATGTGTCGTCGGTCATGGCGGGTGCCTCCAATGGTGCCGTAGCGGATCACGGCGTGGGAAGGCACTCTTCCGTATTGGCCCAGCCTCATACTGTTCGGTAGCCGCGCCGGCCGCCGATGTGGCGCGTAGACGCTCATCGTTGCCCTCCCGGCACGGCAGGCTCTCGGACGCGGCGCGGGGCGGCTCGTGCTTTGCTTCCGGGTCTCATGGCCTACGAGACCGTCCGCTACGACGTCGCCGACAGGGCGTCGCGACGATCGCCCTCGACCAGCCCGAGACGCGCAACGCGCTGTCGGACGAGCTGCTCGACGACCTGCTCGCGGCCTTCGACGGCGGCGCGCGACGACGACGCGGTGCGCTGCGTCGTGCTCGACCTCGACGCACGAGAAGGTGTTCTCGTCGGCGGCAACCTCGGCGGGCTTCGCCGCCGACGTGCCGCTGATCCACAAGCACTTCGGCACCGAGCGCTTCCCGCGCGCTGTTCCAGCTGATCGGCGAGCTCGGCAAGCCGTCGATCTGCGCGGCCAACGGCCACGTGCTGGCCGGGGCGCTCGGGCTCGCGCTGGCCTGCGACCTGATCGTCGCCCGCGAGGGCGCGACGCTTCGGGACGCCGGAGATCAACGTCGGCGTCTTCCCGTTCATGATCATGGCGCTGATCTACCGCAACGTCGGGCGCAAGAAGACCAACGAGCTGCTGCTGCTCGGCGAGCGGATCGACGCCGCGGAGGCGGAGCGGATCGGGATCGTCAACCGCGTCGTGGCGGCCGACGAGTTCGACGCGGCCGTCGCCGACTGGGCGGCCAAGCTCGCCGCGCAAGTCGCCGCGTGCTGATGCGGCTGGGCAAGGACGCGATGTACCGCCAGCAGGACATGGCGTTCGACGACGCGCTGGAGCTACCTGCACGCGCAGCTGACGCTCGCGTTCTCGACCGAGGACATCCAGGAGGGCGTGACGCGCGTTCTTCGAGAAGCGCGAGCCGGAGTGGACGGGCCGGTGACCGACCGCGCTCGTCGCGCTGCTGTGCCGCACCTCGGACCGCGTCGCGGACGCGGCGGCCGGCGACGCGAGGCGCTGGCCCGCGAGCTCGGCCGAGCGCTGCGGGGTGGACGCGCGGCTGATCGGCTCGCCGGCGAGCCGCGCGCAGATCGTCGGCTGGGACGACGACCTGCGCGACTCGCGCGGCTGCCTGCTCGAGGCCGGCGGCCAGGTCGACGACGCGCTGACCGCCGGGCGCTTCCCGGTGCTCGTCGCCGCGCGACTGCTCGATCCGCATGACGACGCTGCCGACGGTCGTCCGCCACCGCCCCGAGGCGCGCGGTGCTGTGGCTCGACGCCCACGCCGACTTCAACACGCCCGAGACGACGCCTCGCGGCTTCCTCGGCGGCATGTGCCTGGCGGCGGCCTGCGGGCTGTGGGACGCGCGGCTTCGACGGCGCCGGCGCTCGACCCGACGCGCGGTCGTCATGTGCGGCGTGCGCGACCTCGACGGCCGGCGAGCGCGTCGCTGCTCGAGACGCGCGGCGTCGTGCGCATCGACCGCCCGGCGCTGCTGGCCGAGGCGCTCGCCGGCCGCGAGGTCTTCGTCCACCTCGACCTCGACGTGCTCGACCCCTCGATCATCGCCTGCGCCGTTCCCCGTCCCCGGCGGCCTCAGCGACGGCGGCCTGCGGACGCTGCTGGCCGAGGTCGCCGGCGCCTGCGACCTGGTCGGCTTCGAGATCACCGGCTTCCACGACCCGGCGCTGGTCGAGCTGATCGCGAGCGTCGTCGAGCCGCTCGTTCCGTCGGCGACCGTGTCGAGCAACGGGTGCATGAGCCTTGCTCGACACGGATCGTTCCTGACGGATCGTGAGTGGGAAGTAGGACTCCGACTTCTCATGACGGCCACCACGAACGCCCCGCCCTCGCTCCTGCGCCCGCTCGTCGAGGATCTGCTCGAGCGCCGCGCGCGCCGCCCGGCTCGGCGGCGGCGAGGAGCAGATCGCCCGCCAGCACGCGGCCGACAAGCTGACCGCGCGCGAGCGGATCGCGCTGCTGATCGACGACGGGCACGTTCACCGAGCTCGGGCATCCACGCCGGGCATCCACTTCTCGGTGCGCGGGCTGGAGGGCAAGGACGCGCCCGGCCGACGGCGTCATCACCGGCTACGGCAAGGTCGACGGCCGGCTGGTCGCGGTCGCCGCCTACGACTTCACGGTCATGGCCGGCTCGATGGGCATGACCGGCGAGATCAAGGTCGCGCGGCTGCGCGAGCTCGCGCTGACCAAGCGGATGCCGTTCGTGTGGCTGCTCGACAGCGCCGGCGCGCGGATCCAGGAGGCGGTCGGCTCGCTGTTCGCCGGCTCCGGCCACCTGTTCCGCGAGGAGGTCGTTGCGTGAGCGGCGTCATCCCGCAGGTCGCCGCGCTGATGGGCCCGTGCGCCGCCGGCACCGCCTACATCCCGGGCCTGGCCGACTTCGTCCCGATGGTCAAGGGCCGCGGCTCGATGGCGCTGGCCGGCCCGCACCTCGTGCGCGCCGCGATCGGCGAGGACGTCACGCAGGAGGAGCTCGGCGGCTCGCGCGTGCACTGCCGCAAGTCGGGCGTCGGCGACCTCGAGGTCGCCGACGACCAGGAGTGCATCGCGCGATCAAGCAGTACCTGTCGTTCTTCCCCTCGCACAGCGAGCAGGCGCCGCCGATCGCGCGACTGCGCCGACCCGATCGACCGCATGGACGAGGAGCTGCTCGACGTCCTGCCGGAGTCCAACCGCAAGCCGTACGACATGTACGAGCGTGATCCGGCGGATCGTCGACGACGGCGAGTTCTTCGACCTGAAGCCGCAGTGGGCGAAGACGATCATCACCTGCTTCGCGCGCTTCGGCGGCCGGCCGGTCGGGCATCGTCGCCAACCAGCCGCGCCAGCTCGGCGGCATCCTCGACAACGACTCGGCCGACAAGGCCGCGCGCTTCGTCAACCTCTGCAACGCGTTCGGCGATCCCGCTCGTGTTCCTGATGGACGTGCCCGGGCTTCATGGTCGGCACCAAGGTCGAGGCAGGCGGGGATCATCCGCCACGGCGCCAAGATGCTCTACGCGGTCGCCAACGCGACGGTGCCGAAGATCACCGTCGTGCTGCGCAAGGCCTACGGCGCCGGCTACTACGTGATGAACGGCCGCGCCTACGAGCCCGACCTGATCGTCGCGTGGCCGAGCGCGGAGATCAGCGTCATGGGCGCCGAGGGCGCGGTCGAGATCGTCTTCCGCAAGCAGGTCGAGGAGGCCGAGGACCCGGCCGCCAAGAAGGCGGAGCTGATCGACGCCTACCGCAAGATCATCGACGTCTACATCGCCGGCCCGCAACGCGATGATCGACGACGTCATCGACCCGCGCGAGACGCGCCCGGTCGATCTGCCGCGCGCTGGAGATGGCCGAGGGCAAGCGCGTCGAGCGGCCGTGGAAGCGCAACGGGGTCGTGCCGGTCTGACCAACATCCGCCGCCGTCGGTCGACCCCGTCGACCGCCGACGCGGTGGACGTCGAGGCGCTCAACCGCGTCTTCGACGCCTACGGCGACACGATCGCCACATAGGTCGGCCAGGACCCGGACGCCACTCGCGGGACGGCCGGCACCTAGACGTTGGAATCCAACGTCTAGGTGCCGGCCGTCCCGGCGAGCAGCCCCACCGGCGCGCTTGCGCGCACCGCCGAAGTGCGAAAGAGTGGGAAGTGGCACGTCCCACTTTCCACCTTGGAGCGAGCGAGCCTTGAGCCTCGAGGACCCCGTCGTCATCACCTGCGCCATCTCCGGCGCGCTGGCCAACCGCGACCAGTGCCCGGCGATCCCGTACACGCCCGCAGGAGTACGCCGCCGAGGCGCGGCGGATCGTCGACGAGGGCGGCGTGCACATCCACATCCACGCGCGCAGGCCCGACGGCACGCCGAGCTACGAGATCGAGGACTTCACGCGCGATCCACGACGCGATCCGCGCCGAGGTCGGCGACGCCGCGATCCTCAACTTCTCGACCGGCACGATCGGCGTCAGCGTCGAGAAGCGCATCGCCTACCTGCGCGCCTGCCCGCCCGAGGTCGCCGCGCTGAACATGGGCTCGATGAACTACGCCAAGTACTCGGCGCGGCGCAAGGACTTCGTCTTCTCGACGGTCTTCGCCGAACCCGTTCGACGAGATCATCGAGTTGCTGAAGGCGATGAACGAGCTCGGCATCAAGCCCGAGCACGAGTGCTTCGACCTCGGCCACGTCGGCTCGCTGTGCGCCGCTGATCGACATGGGCGTGCTGCACGCGCCGCTGCACGCCGACTTCGTCATGGGCGTCACCGGCGGCATCCGCGCCGACCGCGCGCAACCTCGCCGCGATGGCCGACAACCTGCCCGACGTGCGACGCACCACTGGGGCGTGATCGGCATCTCGCGCGTGCAGTGGACGCTGCTCGCCGCCGCGCTCTCGCTCGGCGGCTCGATCCGCGTCGGCCTGGAGGACAACTTCTACCTGCCCGACGGCGAGATGGCGCGCTCCAACGGCGAGCTGATCGCCAAGGCGCGCGAGATGACCGAGGACGCGGGCCGCCGGCCGGCGACGGTCGACGGAGGCGCGGGCGCTGCTCGGCGTCAAGCCGCGCGGGGCGGCGGCGTGAGCCGGGCTGCCGTTCGAGGGCGCTCAAGGTCCTCGACCTCACCCGCCTGCTGCCCGGCGGCTTCTGCTCGCTGCTGCTCGCCGACTTCGGCGCCGACGTCATCAAGGTCGAGGACACCGGGATGGGCGACTACATCCGCTGGTCGCCGCCGGCGTTCGAGGGCGCCGAGGAGACGGCCAAGAGCGCGCTGTTCCTGTCGCTCAACCGCGGCAAGCGCTCGATCCGGATCGACCTCAAGAGCGAGGCGCGGTCGCGACGTGCTGCTGCGCGCTGGTCCGCGACGCCGACGTCTTGCTGGAGTCCTTCCGGCCGGGCGTGCTCGACCGGCTCGGCGTCGGCTACGAGCGCCTGCGCGAGGAGAACCCGCGGCTCGTCTACTGCGCGATCACCGGCTACGGCCAGGACGGCCCCAACGTCGCAGCGCTCCGGCCACGACATGAACTACCTCGGCCTCAACGGCGTGCTGGCGCTGAGCGGCGAGCGCCGACGGCCCGCCGATCCAGGCCGGCGCGCCAGATCGCCGACCTCGGCGGCGGCGCGCTGATGGCCGCGTTCGGGATCCTCGCCGCGCTGCGCGAGCGCGACCGCAGCGGCGAGGGCCAGCTCGTCGACGTCTCGATGTTCGACGGCGCGCTGTCGTGGCTGGCGATGGTCGCCGCGCGCGTCTTCGCGGCCGGCGAGCCGCCGCGCCGCGGCGCAGAGATGCTCAGCGGCTCGCTGCTCTGCTACCGCCCGTACCGGTGCGCCGACGGCTGGGTGACGCTCGGCGCGCTGGAGCCGAAGTTCTTCTCGGCGCTGGTGCGACGGCGTCGGCCGCGAGGACCTGATCGAGCACCAGTTCGAGCAGCCCGGCAGCGCCGGCGCACGCCGAGGTCGAGGCGATCTTCGCGGCGCGCACGCGCGCCGAGTGGGCCGCGTTCGCCGACGCAGCACGACTGCTGCCTGGAGCCGGTGCTGGAGCTCGACGAGGCGCTGGAGTCCGAGCTCGTCCGCGCCCGCGAGATGGTGATCGAGTTCGAGCAGCCCGGGCGCCGGGCACGGTCAAGGGGCTCGGGCATGCCGGTCAAGCTCTCGCGCACGCCCGGTCGGGTGCGCACGCGGCGGCCCGGCGCTCGGCGAGCACACCGAGGAGGTGCTGGGCGAGGCGGGCTTCTCCGACGAGGAGATCGCCGAGCTGCTGGCCGACGGTGCCGTCGCGGGCGCTGCGGGTCGAGCGTGACCGCCAGCCCGTTCCTGGCCTCATGAACGGTGACGCGAATTCTCGCCCAGAGGGCTCGATCCGGCGGGCTCCTCAAGATGAGCGAGCTGGCCCAGCGCAGCGGCGTGTCGGCCGGCACGATCAAGCACTACCTGCGCGAGGGGCTGCTCGACGGCGACGGCGAGGGCGTGGTGCGCACCTCGCGCAACATGGCCTACTACCCGCCGACCTACGTCGAGCGCATCACGCTCATCAAGCGCCTGCAGGAGGATCGCTTCATGCCCCTGAAGGTGATCAAGGGCATGCTCGACGAGGACCCCGACCGCGCGCTGGCGCTGGTCGAGTTGGAGGACAAGATCATCGAGCGCGCGCTGGAGCGGCGCGAGTCGGCGCGCGTCAGCGCGGCCGAGATCCGCCAGCGCTACGACGTGCCCAAGAACGTCCTCGACCGTCTCGTCGAGATCGGCGTGCTGACCCCCAACGGTCGCGGCTACGACGCCGACGACGTCGCGATCATCGAGGCGATGGTCCGCTTCCGCGCCGGCGGCTACGACGAGACGCTCGGCTTCACGGTCTACGACACGCTGCGCTACCGCGAGGCGCTGCAGCCGCTGGTCGAGGAGGAGATCGCGACCATGCTCGGGCGGCTGGCCGGCGAGGTCGAGCCCGACCGCGCCGCCGACATCATCGCCTCCGGCACCGAGCCGCTGCGCGAGCTGCTCGGCGCGATGCACTCCAAGCTGCTGCTGGCCGAGCTGCGCTCGCCAAGCCGGCGATCGCTGACCGTCGGACCACCGTCCAGGCCCACGCCTGAACGGCTGCTAGGGTCGCCGACCGATGACCGCCGTCACCACCGTCGCGCAAGTCCGCGAGCTGCTCGAAGGCGTGGGGGGCGGGACGTCGTCCGCCGCCGGCGAGGAGCTGCACGAGTTCGTCCGTGAGCACCGCTTCGACCACTGCCTGGAGCTCGGGTTCGCGCACGGCGCCTCGACGGTGTGGATCGCCTCGGCGCTGGAGGCCAATGGCCACGGGCAGCTGACCTCGGTCGACCTCGAGGTCGCCCACGAGCGCCGGCCGCCGGCGCGCGAGACCGTCGATCGCGCCGGGCTGGCCGATCGCGTCAGCCTCAACTACGAGGCGACCAGCTACACGTGGTTCCTGCGCGAGAAGCTCCGTGAGCAGTTGCGCGATGGGGAGCGGATCGAGCCGCTGTATGACTTCGTCTTCCTCGACGGCGCCCACACCTGGGACGTCGACGCGCTGGCCTTCGCGCTGGTCGACCGGCTGCTGAAGCCCGGCGGCTGGATCCTGCTCGACGACCTCGACTGGATCATCGGCGACAGCGAGCCGAGCCTTCCGCAGCTCCAGCGCGACCTGCGCCAGGTGCACGAGATCTGGGAGTTGCTGGCGCTGACCCATCCGCAGTACGACGAGTTCCGCACCGACGGCCAGTGGGGCTGGATGCGCAAGTCGACCGAGGCCGTCCCCACGACGCGCACCGTCGTCAAGCAGGATCTCGCCGGCTCGGTCCGCCAGGTCGCCCGCATCGCGCGCTCCAAGCTCGGCCGCTGAACTGCGCACCAACTTGCGGGGCATCCGCACGCGCGTGTCACACTGACGGCGTGCCGATCCCCACGCCTCTGCCGACGCGGGCGCTGTCCCGTGCCGTCGTCGTCCTGCTCACCGCCGCCGTGCTGTGCCTGCTCGTCGCCACCGGCGCCGCCTCCGCGGCCCCGCTGTACGGCGTCCAAGGCGTCGAGGCGCTGCCCTGGGTCAGCCCGGCCGACGCCGACCAGGCGCTCGACACCGCCCAGTCGACCCACGCCAAGGTCCTGCGCCTGGAGGTGTCGTGGTCCACGCTGGAGCCCGTCGCGTCCGGGCAGCGCGATCCGGCGGCGCTGGCCGCCATCGACCACGTGGTGGCAGGCGCGGCGGCGCGCGGGATGAAGGTGCTGTTGCTCGTCGACTCGACGCCGTGCTGGGCATCGATCTCGCCGAGCCGGGGAACGTGCTCGGGCGCGGAGCCCAACACGCACGACGTGACGCGCTACCAGCCGTCGGGCACGCAGGGCTTCGTCGACGTCTCGACGTTCCTCGTGCAGCGCTACGCCAAGGACCTCGCCGCGTTCGAGATCTGGAACGAGCCCGACCAGGTCAACGAGCAGTACTGGGCCGGCCCCAACAAGGTCGCCAAGTACGTCGCGCTGACCAAGGCGGCCTATCCGGCGATCAAGCGCGTCGCGCCGCAGGTCAAGGTCCTGGCCGGCTCGTTCGTCGGCGGCAACGGCAAGTGGCTCCGGGCGCTGTACGCCGCGGGGATGAAGGGGTACTACGACGCGTTGTCGGTGCACTTCTACGACCTGACGCTCTCGGCGCTGAGCACGACGCGCGCGGTCCAGAAGGCCCACGGCGACAGCAAGCCGCTGTGGCTGGCCGAGTTCGGCTTCACCAGCTGCTCCACCAAGGGCGGCCCGGCGTTTCGCATCGACCACGCCTGCAACACGCCCGCCGGCCAGGCGCACAACCTGGTCGACACGCTGCGCTCGATCCGCAAGGTCAGCTGGGTCAAGGGAGCGATCGTCTACACGCTGCGCGACCAGTCCGAGGCCTACCAGTTCGGTCTGCTGACGGCGGCGGGCGTGCGCAAGCCGGCGTTCGGGATGGTCAGCGACGTCTTCGCCGGCAAGAAGGTCAAGGTCACCAAGCCGACGATGAGGCTGACGGCGCGCAAGGGTCGCGTGACGGTCGCGGGCACCGCCTCGCAGGTCGAGTTCTTCACGCTGCGTGCCTACCGCTCGGGCCGGCTCGCCTTCCGCGCGACGTTGCGCACCGACCGCTTCGGCGCCTACAAGCTCAAGCTGCCCGCCGCGATGGGCACGTCGCAGCTGCGTGTCCGGCTGACGGGCACGTGGACTGGCAGCGTGCAGAAGCGACGCTAGATCAGACGTCCGCGAACCCTGGACGGGCCCGGGAACGCGCCGATGGCTGTGGCAGAGTGAGATCGTCGTGACCGGCACCGCGCCCGGATCCGTTCCCGCGCCCGCGGCCGTGTACCTGCACGGCGCCGACGTCGGCGACCCTGTCTTCGGGGTCTTCCACGACGTCGCCGATCGCCCGGTCTCCACCGCCGTCCTGCTCGTGCCGCCGTTCGGCTACGACGACATCTGCGCCTACCGCGGGCTGCGGATGTGGGCGCTGTCGCTGTCGGCCGAGGGGCTCGCCGCGCTGCGCATCGACCTGCCGGGCAGCGGCGACAGCGGCGGCTCGCCACGTGACGCCGGCCGCGCCGCGTCCTGGCCGCGCGCGGTCGCCGCGAGCGCCGCGTGGCTGCGCGAGCGCACGGGCGCGGAGCGTGTCGTCGCGATCGGCCTCGGCCTTGGCGGACTGGTCGCCGGGCAGGCGGTGATCGACGGCGCCGGCATCGACGACCTCGTCCTGTGGGGCACGCCCGCGCGCGGCAAGACGCTCGTGCGCGAGCTGAAGGCCTTCGCGCGGCTCGGGATCTCCAGGACCGACGACGTCGCCTGGGACCCGGCGACGATGCCGCCGCTGCCCGAGGGATCGCTGGAGAGCGGCGGCTTCCTGCTGGCGCCCGAGAGTGTCGCCTGGCTGCAGGGGATCGATCTCGCCGCCACGCCGCTGCCGCGCGCCGAGCACCGGCACGTGCTGCTGCTGGGACGCGAGCAGATCAGCGTCGACGCCAAGCTGCGCGACGCGCTGACCGCGGCGGGAGCGGACGTGACGGTCGCCGAGGGTCCGGGCTACACGGCGCTGATGGACGAGCCACACCGGTCGCTGGCTCCGGTCGCGACGATCGCGACGGTGGCGAGCTGGCTGCGCGACACGGGCGGGGCCCCGGGCGCGCGGCCCGACACGCCGGCGGCGACGGTGACCGCGACGCCCACCCTCGACCTGCCCGGTGGCGTGACCGAGGCGCCGGTGTCGATCGCCGCGCCCGGCCACGGCGGATCGCTCTTCGGGATCGTCGCGACGCCCGCCGCGCACGACGCGCCCCTGGCCGTCGTCTTCCTCAACGTCGGCGCCGAGCGCCGCATCGGCGCCAACCGCATGTGGGTGGAGGCCGCGCGCCGCTGGGCCGCCGAGGGCGTGCCGTCCGTGCGGCTCGACCTGATCGGGATCGGCGAGGGTGGCGGGCCCGCCACGCCGTGGAACGGCGAGTACGCGCTGTACGACGAGGCGCTCGTCGACCAGGTCGCGATCGCGCTCGACGCGCTGCCCGGCCTCGGGCTGCCGCCGCGCTTCCTGCTGATCGGGATGTGCTCGGGCGCCTACTGGGCGTTCACGCGCGCGCGCCACGACCCGCGCATCGTCGGCCTCGACCTGCTCAACACGCGCATGTTGATGTTCGACGACACGCGCGGCAGCGCCGCCGAGGTCCGCCACCTGCGCCGCCTCGCCGGCCGCGAGGTGTGGCGGCGGGTGGCGGCCGGCGAGCTCACGCGGGCGCGCGTGGGGCGGATGGTGAAGGCCATGGGCGTGATGGTGGCCAAGCTGCCGCGACGGGTCGCCGGCCGACTGCGCGCGAAGGCCGTCGGGGGCGACCCGCTGGACCTCATGCTCGACGGCCTGCGCGACCAGGGCACCGAGATCGTCCTGCGCTTCACCGAGGGCGAGCCGCTGCTCGACGAGCTGCGGCGCAGCGGCCACCGCGCGCGCCTGGCCCGCTGGCCCAACGTCGCCGTCGAGCGCCTGCCCGGCCCCGCGGAGGCGCACACGCTGCAGGTCGTCCGGATGCAGCCGGCCGTCCACCGCGCGCTCGACGCCTTCCTGGCGGCGCAGGTCCAGCGCCTCGGCGGCCGACGCGAGTGACCGACGCGCCGGCCACCGAGCCGCTGGAGGCCGCGCCGCTGGCGCTGCCCACGCGCGAGCGCGCGTTTCGCGACGTCCTCGTCCAGGTCGGCGCGCGCGTCCTGAACCTCGCGCTCGGCGTCTTCGTGACGATCCTCGTCGTCCGCACCCTGGGCGACTCCGGCTACGGCCAGTGGATGACGATCCTCACGACGTTCCAGCTCGTGGGGTTCTTCACCAGCCTCGGCCTGGAGTCGGTGGCGGTCCGCGAGGCGGTGGCCGATCCCGCGCACGCCGGCGACTGGGTCGGGGCGCTCGTCGTCACGCGCCTGGCGCTCACGCTGCCGGTGATGCTCGTCGGGCTCGGCGTTCTGATGCTGATCCAGGAGAGCGACGCGATGCTGCTCGCCGGCGTCATCCTGCTGATCGAGTTCCCGTTGGGCGTCGGCTCGTCGCTGGCGGTCGTGCACCAGCTGCGCGTGCGCAACACGTGGCCGATGATCATCCTCACGGTCAACAGCGTGCTGTGGGGCCTCTCGGTGCTCGTGATCTACCTCGCCGGCGGCGGCCTCGTCGCGATGGCGATCGCCATGACCGGGGTCACGGTCGTGACGTCGACGATGCAGGCGTTCGCCGCGCTGAAGCTGCTGCGGTTCCGGCTGCGGCCGTCGCGCGCGGCGATCGTGCGGCTGGTGCGTGTCGGGGCGCCGCTCGGCGTGGCGGGCCTGTTGGTCAACGCCTACGCGCGCGTCGACCAGATCATCGTCTTCGAGCAGGCGGGCGCGCAGGAGGCCGGCTACTACGGCGCCGTGTACCGCGTGCTGGAGCAGGCGCATTTCATCCCGGTCTCGGTGCTCACGACGCTGGCGCCGATCATGACCGCACTCTATTTCTCTGATCGTACACGGATGCTGCGCGTCCTGACGCTCGCCGCCGAGTTCCTGGCCATCGGCTCGCTCGGCGCGCTGGCCTTCGCGGCGGTCGCGGCCGAGCCGCTGATGCGGCTGTTCTTCGGCGAGGAGTTCGTCCCGGCGGCGCCGGCGCTGCCGGTGCTCGGCGGCGCGTTCGTGTTCATCTGCTACGGCTATCTCACCGGCAACATGCTGCTGATCCTGGGGATCCAGAAGAAACAGATCGTCGTCGGCCTCGCGGGCCTGGTGGTCAACGTGGTCGGCAACCTGATCCTCGTCCCGATCTACGGCTTCCAGGGCGCCGCGTGGATGACGCTTGTGACCGAGCTCGTCGTCGTCGGCACGGGTGGCTATTACGTCGTGCGCGCGCTTGGCGGCCTGCGCGTCGTGTCGGTCGGTCGCCTCCCGCGCGTGCTCGCGGCGGCGGCGGTGCTGACCGTGGCGCTCGTCGCGGTCAAGGCCGCCGGCGGTGGGCTCGCCGCGCTGTCGGTCACGGCCGGCGTGCTGTACCCGGCGCTGCTGATCGGCTGCGGCGCGGTGTCGGTCGCCGAGATCAGGTCGCTGCTGCTCAAGCGGAGTGCGGAGTTGTCGTGAACGATCATCGAGCATCAGTGCGCAGTGGCGCTGCGCATACCCCGACCGCCGCGCCCCTCTCGCGCCGCGCGACGCTCGCGCTGCTGGCCGTGCCGACCGCGGTCGCCGCCGTGCTCGTCCTCTGGGGCATCGGCCACGAGTCGCTGTGGCGCGACGAGACGGCAAGCGCCACGATCGCCGGCCGGCCGCTGGGGTCGCTCTGGCACGTCATCGTCGGCCACGAGGCGAACATGGCCCTGTTCGACGCCGTGCTGCATCCCTGGCAGTGGCTGGGCCATGGCGACGGCTTCCTGCGCTTGCCGAGCGCCGCTTTCGCGATCGCCACGGTGCCGGTGACGATGCTCGTCGCGCGGCGCCTGGCGGGCGACGTCGCCGCCGCGGTCGCCGGCGCCGTCGTGGCCCTCAACGGGTTCGTGCTGATCTACGGCCAACAGGTCCGCGGCTACGCGCTGGTCATGCTGCTGGCCGCGTTGGCGGCGCTGGCCCTGCTGCGCGCGCTCGAGCGGCGCCGGCCGCGCGACTGGGCGCTGTGGGCGCTGACGCTCGCCGCGCTGCCCTACGCGCACGTGCTGGGCGTGCTGATCGTCGTCGCCCAGGTCGCCTCGCTGGCGCTCTACCCGTGGCGGCGGCTGCCGATCCGGGCGGTCCTGGCCGGGCTCGTCGCCGTCGGTGTCGCGTGGCTGCCGCTGGCCGCGTTCATGGCGGCCGGCGACCACAACCGCACGAGCTGGGTCGGCCCGCTGGGCATCGACGTCCTGCGCCAGACGGTCGAGGCGCTGGCCGGTGACCTGACCATGTTCATCATCTTGGTCGTCGCCGCGGTGATCGTGGCCGCCGGACTGGCGTCCACGCTGTGGCGCGACCGGGCGCTGAGCGAGACGGGTTGGCGCCTGGCGCTGCCGTTGTGCTGGGTCGTGCTCCCGCCGGTGTTGCTCGGGATCATCTGCCTGGCCCAGGACACCTGGGTCGACCGCTACCTGATCGGCATCGTCCCGGCCTTCGGGGTCCTGGCCGGCGTCGCCGTGACGGTCGTGCGCGACCGCGCGGGCACGGTCGTCGCGGCGGTGCTCGCCGCGGTGGTCGGCGTCGGCGCGCTGCACGCCGCCGGCCGGCAGCCACACCCCAACCCGTCGGGGGAGGACCTGCGCGGCGCCGCGGCGCTGGTCGCGGCGCGTACGCGGCCCGGCGACGCGCTCGTCTACGCGCCCGCGTTCTCCCGCGTCGGGCTGGACTACTACCTCGACCGGGAGGGCGGGCCGGCGCCGCGCGACATCGCGCTGCGCGAGAGCGCGGTCGCCGCCGGCGACCTCTTCGGGCGCGAGCGGCCTGCGGCCCAGGTCGCGGCGCGCATGCGCGCCAGTCGGCGCCTGTGGGTGGCGGGCTACGGCTTCGACGCGGGTTGGCATCCGACGCCCGAGCCGGTGATCGCCGTCGGGCCGGGCATCCTGCGCGCCGAGTTCCACCGCACCGGGCGCTGGGCGTTCGGCGTGTTCGTCGTGAGCCTCTACGAGCACAACTGACCATGGCGATCGCCTACCTCGTCCTCGCCCACGCCGCGCCCGAGCAGGTCGCGCGGCTCGTCGGTCGCCTGAGCGACCCGCGCGACGCCGTCATCGTCCACGTCGATCGGCGGTCCGACGTACGGCCCTTCGAGGCCGCGTTCGCCCGCTTGCCGGTCGCGCCGATCATGACCCCGCGGCGCACGCCGGTG
Source organism: uncultured Conexibacteraceae bacterium (assembly GCA_963731005.1). GTDB lineage: Bacteria > Actinomycetota > Thermoleophilia > Solirubrobacterales > Solirubrobacteraceae > Baekduia. The sequence goes on from CAVSTZ010000002.1 coordinate 1,973,451, forward strand.
CACTGGGCCGGTTACGGCATCGTCGCCGCCACGCTGATCCTGATGCGGACCGCGCTGGCCCAGCCGCAGACGTTCTCGCACCTCGTCCTGATCAGCGGTGCCGACTACCCGATCCGCTCCAACGACGAGATCCGGGAGTTCTTCGCGGGTCACGCCGGCACGTCGTTCCTGTCGTGGTCGGCCGGCGATCACCCGGCGCCCGTCTCCGACGAGGAGCGGCACGGCAACGCCGAGTGGTATTGGTCGGGCAGCCTGGAGCGGCTCATGTCGTGGACGATCTCGGTGCGCGGCCGGCGCTGGCAGTTCCCCAGCGAGCGCGTGCCCTACCAGATCCCGCGCCGGCTCCCGCGCGGCCTGCGCACCCCCTACCAGGGCTCGGCCTGGTGGAACCTGACGCCGGAGGCCGCCGACTACTGCCTGCGCTTCCTGCGGCGCCGGCCCGACGCCGCGGCCTACTTCCGCTTCGTGCTGATGGCCGACGAGAACATCTTCCAGATGATCCTGCTGGCCGCGGGCTCGCCGCTGCGCGACACGATCGTCAACGAGGACTTGCGCTACATGCACTGGGCGGGCAACAGCCCGCCGACGCTCACGGCCGTCGAGGTGCCCGAGATGCGCGCGTCGCGCAAGCTCTTCGCGCGCAAGCTCGACCTCGCCGGCGAGCCCGCCACGTACGACGCGCTCGATGCCGCCGCCGGGGTCGCACCCGCCGCGCAGGGCTGACGCTATGGTGCCCCGCCCGTTGCGCGTTCTCGTCACATCGACGCTCTATCCGCCGATCGCCTACGGCGGCTACGAGCGTGAGTGCGCGATCGTCGTGCAGCGGCTGCGCGAGGAGCACGAGGTGCTCGTCCTCACCGGCGCGGGCGGACCCGACGAGCCCGGCGTGCGCCGCGAGCTGACGGTCCTCTCGCCCGACCAGCGCGGGTCGCTGCGGGCACTGCCGGCGTCGATCGCCGCCGCCCGCTCGGCGCGGCGAGCGCTGGAGTTCCGGCCCGACCTCGTCTACGCCTGGAACGGCTCGTCGATCCCCCAGGCGGCGCTGCGCGTCCTGGCCGACTCGGGCACGCCGATGGCCTTCCGCGTCTGCGAGCACTGGTTCGGCCGGATGTTTCAGACCGACCAATTCCTGCGCGAGCTGACCCCGGCGCGGCGCAGCCCGTCGCGTGCCGCATGGTCGGCGCTCTGCCGGCTGACCAACCGCGCGGTGCCCGGCCTGCGGCTCGACCCGCGACGACGCTTCCCCGCCGCGATCTCGTGGAACTCGGAGGCGATCCGCACGCTGGGCGGCCTGCCGCCGACGGTTGACCCGGTGCTCGAGCGCGTCGGGCACTCCGTCCCGCGCGCGGGGGGCCTGTACGAGGCCGTCGTGCGCGCGCCGGCCCCGGTGCCCGAGATCCTGTTCGTCGGCCGCGTCACGCCGTACAAGGGGTTGGACGTCGCGATCGAGGCGCTGGCACTGCTGCGCGCCGAGCCCGGCCTGGGCGACGTGCGGCTGCGCGTCGTCGGCCCCGAGGACGAGCCGCACGGCACCGAGCTGCGCGACCAGGCGCGGCGGCTGGGCGTCGCCGACGCGATCGCATGGATCGGCGCGGTCGATCCCGACGGCGTCGCCGCGGCGCTCGCGCGCGCCCACGTGCTGCTCGTGCCCTCGATCTGGGAGGAGCCTTTCCCATTGGTGACGATCGAGGGCGCGTTCGCGCGCGTGCCGCTCGTCGCCTCCGACGTCGGCGGGATCCGCGAGGGCATGCAGGACGAGGACCACGCGCTGCTGTACCCGGCGTATGAGCCGGCGGCGGCCGCCGCCGCGCTGGCCCGGACCCTGCAGGACCCCGCGGCGACGGCCGCCCGCGTCGAGCGCGCGCACGAGCGCGCCCAGGCGTTCCGGCTGGAGCCCTACCTCGAAGATCAGGCGCGATTCGTGCGCGACGCCTATGCGGCGCTGCGGGCCAACGCCTTCAGCAGTCCCACCAGCGCCGGCGCCTGAACGGCGGCGTCGTAGCGCGCCTCGCAACGGGCGCGGGCGGCGGCACCCAGGGCGGCGCGACGCGGCTCGTCGGCGAGCAGGCCGCGCACGGCCGCGCCCAACGCGCGGCGGTCGCCGTAGGGGACGAGCACGCCGGCCTCGTCGCCGCCCACGAGATCGCCGATCGAGCCGACCGTCGACCCGACGACCGGGACGCCGCAGGCCATCGCCTCGAGGATCGCCCACGGGACGGCGTCGGCGCCGGAGGCCAGCACGAGCAGGTCGGCCTGTTGGCGCAGGTCCATCAGCTCGGGATCGTCGGGGCCGAGTCGATGAATACGCAGACCCGGCCGCGGTATGACATCGGCCGGCGTGACCGCGTCGAGCTCCACGGTGGCGCCGAGGTCGTCGCCCAGGGCGGCGAGCAGGTCATCGCCGCCTTTGTCGGCGAAGCGGCCGCCGACGAACAGGATCCGCGGCAGCGTCCGCGGGCGCCGCGGCGCGGGACGGAACTGCTCCAGATCCAGCCCCGGATGGTGGACCGCGACCGTGGCGCGCGGCTGCGCGGCGAGCACCGCGGCGCGGACGGACTCCGACCACGCGAGCACGAGCGCCGCCCGCGCGAACGCGCGCCGCTCGGCCGCGCGGGCCGGGACGAGCTCGGCGCGTCGTAGCGCGCCGGCGCGCCGCCACGCGGGCATGTCGCTCCAGTCGCCGAGCGTCACGTCGACCGAGAGCGCGGTCGGCACGCGCTCCATGACCGCGCCGAGGCCCAACGCCACGGAATGGCTGTGGACGTGCAGGACGTCGGGATGCCAGTCGCGCATCTGGGCCGTGATCGCGCGGCGCGCGCGCGTCGCCTGTACGGCGTGCCAGCGCAGCGTCCGGAGGTCGAGCCCCGTGCGCGCCAGCCACGGCCGCGTCCAGCCGACGGCCGCCAGCGCCCGGCGCCCCTGCGGGTCCAGCCGCGCGAACCGCGCCTCGACGCCGTCGACGCCGGCCGCGTGGCGGCGCAGCGTCGCCTCGACCTGGGCCTGGCCGAGGATGTTGGTGCCGAGGTTGCCCTCGTTGAAGAACAGGAGCCGCATGAGGCGCGCACGCTAGATGGTTGACGCGAGATCGCGCACGGTGGCGCGAGGTTCGCATCAACCATCTCGAGCACCCTGCGCACGCCGCCACCTACGATGGACCGGATGCGTGCTCGTGTTCTCGCGTGCGGGGCCGTGGTGGCGATCGCCGTGGCCGGCATCGCCGTCGCGCGCGCGGTGCGCCCGGACGGTGGCACGGCCGCGACCCGCACGACGCTGCGCCTGGGCCTGGTCGCCAACACCGTCGGCTGGGGCGCCCGCGTGGGCGGCGCGCAGTCGCTGGCGCGCCAGACGGGCGCGCGCTGGCTGCGCGAGGAGATCGACGGGGCGAGCGTCGTGCCGGCCCGCGGCGTGCGCCGCTGGCGCACGACCGACCGGCTGTTCGTCGCCGCCGCCCACCGCGGGTTGCACGTCCTGCCGCTGCTCAACGGGACACCGCGCTGGGCGACCGGTCGCGACGGCGCGCTGCCGACCGACGCGCACGCCTACGCGGCGTTCGTCGGCGCCGTGGTCGCGCGCTACGGGCCGTCCGGCCTCTTCTGGCGTGCCCATCCGACGCTCGACGAGCGGCTGGCGCCCGCGTGGTTCGAGCTGTGGAACGAGCCGTACTTCGCCCGGCCCGGCCACAGCGTGATCACCGCGCAGCGCTACGCGGCGCTCGCCGCCGCCGCGATCCGGGCGGGCCGCGTCGCGGACCCCGCGGCGCGCTTCCTGCTGGCGGTCGATCCGTCGACGTCGAGCGACGCCGACCTCGATGCCCGCTGGCTCGATCGCCTGCAGCGGGCGCGTCCCGGCCTGCTCGCCGCGGCCGACGGCGTCGCCGCCCATCCCTACGGGGCCGACGGCGCCGCCTCGCTGCGCTCGCTGGACCACCTGCGCGCGGCCCTGACCGCGCGCGGTCAGGCGCACACGCCGACGTGGGTCACCGAGATCGGCTGGACCACCTGTGACAACTCGGCGCAGTGCCTCACCGAGCGCGCGCAGGCCGCCGACCTGCGGCGCTTGCTGACCGGCGTGCTCCAGCGGCCCGACCGCGCCGCCGCGGTCTTCTACTACCACCTGCGCAGCTGGCGGGTCCGCGTCGGCGACCAGCTCTTCGGCGACTACGGCCTGCTGCGCGCCGATCTGACCCGCAAGCCGGCATGGACCGTCTTTCGGGCGTTCGAGCGCGGCCTGGACCGCACGGGCGCACGGTGAGCGCCCGTCTTCAAGATCCGTTCAGCGAGCGTCGATATCCCGGGTGACCCCGATGCTCGGTGAACGACCCCTGCTCTCTGACGAGTTCGAGCGCGTCGCGCTCGTCCACGACTGGCTCACGATCCCCGGCGGGTCGGAGAAGGTCGTGCTCGGGCTGCTCGACCTGATCGGCCCGGCCGACGTCTACACGTCGGTCTATGACCCCGCGGAGTGGTCGGAGCTGCTGGGCGGCCGTGCCGTGCACCCGTCGTTCTTGGATCGCATCCCCGGCGCACGGCGCAACTACCCCAAGCTGCTGCCGCTGATGAACGCGGCGTTCGAGTCCTTCGACTTCACCGACTACGACCTCGTGGTCTCCTCCAGCCATTCGTGCGCGAAGAACGTGCTGACGCCGCCGCACGCGCTGCACGTCTGTTACTGCCACACGCCGATGCGCCACGCCTGGGAGCCACGGTTCCTGGAGGGCGAGGATCTCGGGACCGTCGCGCGCAGCGCCGCGCGCGTGCTCATGCCCGGCCTGCGCCGTCGCGACCTGGCGGGCGCGTCGCGGCCTGACGTCTTCGTCGCCAACTCGCGCCACGTCGCCGCGCGGATCGCCAAGTACTACCGGCGCGAGGCCGAGGTCATCGCCCCGCCGATCGCGATCGACCGGCACCTGGCGTCGCTCCGTGACCCCGACGACTATTACCTCGTGATGGGCCGCGTCGTGCCCTACAAGCGCGTCGACGTCGCGCTCGCCGCCTGCGCCCAGCTGGGCCGCAGGGTCAAGGTCGTGGGCAGCGGTCGCGCGCTGGAGGCCGCCCGGCGGTTCGCCGGGCCCGGCGCCGAGCTGCTGGGCTTCGTGCCCGACGACGAGCTCGCCCCGCTGCTGGCGGGCGCGCGCGCCCTGCTCTTCCCCGGCGAGGAGGACTTCGGGATCGTGCCCGTCGAGGCGCAGGCCGCGGGCGTTCCGGTCATCGCCTACGGCGAGGGCGGGATCCGCGACAGCGTCGTCGACGGCGTCACCGGCGTCTTCTTCGCCCAACAGACCCCCGCCGCGCTCGCGGAGGCCATCCTGGCCTTCGAGCGGCTCGACCTGGACGAGGCCGCGATCCGCGACAACGCGCGCCGCTTCGGTCCCGAACGCTTCCGATCGGCGTTCGCCGACCTCGTCCGCCGTCATCATGATGTGTCAGGAGTCCCCGCATGACCGATCTGCCACCCACGCGCCGTCCCTCGTCGCCGTCCGCCGTCCCGAGCGTCGGCGAGCTCGAAGTCGACCGTCGCGACACGGTGGCCAACGCGCTCGGGGTCCTGCGTCGCCGCTGGGCCGTGCCGGCCGCCTGCGTGTGCGCGTGCGTGCTCGTCGTCCTCGTGCTGCATGCGCGCCGTGACCAGACCTACACGGCGACGGCCTCGGTGGCGTTCAACGTCGCCAGCCTGTCGGACACCGCGCTCGACGTGAACACCAGCTCGGGCGACCCGGCCCGCACCGCGGCGACCAACGTCCTGATCGCGCGCTCCAACGAGGTCGCCGCCGCGGTGTCCAAGGAGCTCGCGGGGGTCGGAGACGCCGGCAACGTGCTCAGCGGCGTCAGCGTGTCGGCGGCGCCCAACGCCGACGTCCTCGACATCTCGGCCGAGAAGGCCACGCCGCAGGAGGCCCAGGCGGTCGCCAACGCGTTCGCCCGCCAGTACATCGCCTTCGAGGCCAAGTCCCAGATCGAGTCGATCGACCAGGCCGAGGCCACGCTGCAAGCGCAGCTGGCGTCGCTGCCGAAGGGCTCGGTCCGGGCGGCTGCCGTCAGCAGCTCGCTGCAGCGGCTGGCCCAGCTGCGTGCCGTGGCCAACGGCGACGCCAAGATCATCAGCCGCGCCGGTCTCGGCGGCCCGACGGGCCTGAGCCTGAAGACGTCGCTGGCGCTGGCGATCCTCATCGGCCTGGCGCTCGGGCTCGCGATCGTCTTCGTGCTGGAGGCCGTCGACCGCCGCCTCACGCGCATCGAGGACCTCGAGGCCGAGTACCAGCTCCCCGCGCTCACCGCGGTGCCGCAGTCCGGCTTCCGCGCGCCGCTGGCGGTCGACCGCCGCCAGAGCCTCGAGCCCTACCGGATCCTGCGCAGCGTCCTGGACATCACGGCGGCCGACCGCTCCGTGTTCACGGTGCTCGTCACGAGCGCCGTGCCCGGCGAGGGCAAGACCACGGCCGCCGTCGACCTCGCCCAGGCCGTCGCCCTGACCGGACGCGCGGTGACGCTCGTCGAGCTCGACCTGCGCCGGCCCACGTTCTCGCGCCACCTCCCGCTGGAGCCGCGCCGCGGCGTCACCACGGTGCTGTCGGGTCGCGCGACGCTGTCGGAGGTGCTCGTCACGCCGTTCGCGGACCTGCCGAGCCTCACGGTCCTGCCCTCGGGGCAGCTGCCGTCCAACCCGTCCGAGCTGCTCGGCTCCGAGGAGCTCGAGGATCTGCTCACGCGGCTGACGCATCGCGGCGAGGGCGTGGGCCGGATGCTCGTCATCGACGCGCCCCCGTTGCTGCCGGTGGCCGACACGCAGGTCCTGCTCAACAGCGCGGCGATCGACACCGTCCTGGTCGTCACGCGCTCGGGCCGGACCCGGCGCGAGGAGATCCGGCACGCGCGGTCGATCCTGGACCGCCACCTGCTCCAGCCCCTCGGGCTGATCGTGACCGGTGTGCGCGACGCGCCCAAGCGCTATGGCTACGAGCCGCTGACCGACGTCGCCGGCCCGGCGGCGCGCCCTGGCCGGCCCGCCGACACGGCGCCGGCCGTGTCGCGGCGCCCCGTCGAGGCGGCCGCGCGCCGCGACGCGTAGGACCGGCCGCGTGCGCCTGCCCGCCGCACGGCGCCCGACCTTCGCGGATCGCACGTCGGTCGCGATCGGCGCGCTCGCCGCCGCCGGCACGCTGATCACGGTGGCCGCGGCCTTCAAGGTCGGGATCGCCGGCCTGGCGCTCCCGATCGTGGTGCTCGTCGGGATCGCCGTCCTGCGCTACCCGGGGCCGATGCTCGTCACCGCCGTCGGCGCCGTCGTGTTCTGCGAGAGCGCGGGCTTCGGGCTGCTGCCCCAGACCCAGCATCTGTATGACGATCTCGTCAAGGGGTTCACGCCGGTCGACGCGATCGTGGCGATCGCCGTGGCCGGCACCGCCGCGCAGGTGATCCAGGACCGCCGGGCCGTGCGGCTTCCGGCGCCGCCACTGACCTTCGCGATGGTGCTGCTCGCCTTCGGCCTGGTCTCAGGGATCGTCGTCGGGCGTGAGGCGGGCGTCGGGGTCAGCTCCGCGGTCCTGCTGATCCACGCCTTCGCCTACCTGATCCTCGTGCCGCTCGTCGCCGCGAACCTGCGGGTGAGCGATCGCGACGTCGTCCGGTTGCTGGGGGCCTGCACGGCGCTGGCGCTGCTCAAGGCCTTGCTGGGCCTGCTCGTCGTCGTCACCGGTCGCGGCAACGCGATCGGGGGCTCGAGCCTGACCTACTACGAGCCGGCGGCCAACTGGCTGATGACCGTGGTCCTACTGAGCATCGTCGCCGCGGCGCTGGCGCGCGTGCGGCTGCCGTGGTGGGTGTTGGGGACCGCGCCGCTGCTGCTGATGTCGCTCGTGCTGTCCTACCGGCGCTCGTTCTGGATCGCCGACCTGCTCGGGCTCGCGCTGGTGGTCCTGCTGGGCCTGTCGTCGGGCGGGCGCAAGGTCGTGCTGCCGGGCGCCGTGCTCGTCGGCGCGGCGATCTGGGCGCTGGGCGGCGTCGCGCTGCAGTCCGACACGCCGCTGGGCGAGCGCGTCCAGAGCCTGTCGCCGTCGAGCATCGAGGCCAAGCCCGACGATCGCTACCGGCTCGACGAGCGCGCCAACGTCTGGGCCGCGATCAAGGCCGACCCCGTGAGCGGTGCCGGGCTCGGCGTGCCCTGGCAGGCGACGGCGCGGCCACTGCCCGTCGAGGTCAACCCCGAGCACCAGTACGTGCATTTCGCCGTGTTGTTCTGGTGGTTGAAGCTCGGCGTGCTTGGGCTGTTGGCCTACGTCGGGATGCTCGCGGCCGGCGTGCTGATGTCGCTGCGCGCGTGGCGCCGCTCCAGTGTCCCGGTCATCCGCGCGTTCGGGCTGGGGTCGTTGTGCAGCATGGTGGGGTTGGCCGTCATCGAGACCACCGCCACGTTCTCGGGCAGCGACCTGCGGTTCACGCTGCTGCTCGCCGGCCAGCTCGCGCTGCTGTCGGCGCTGTGGCGACGCGACGAGCCCGCCGTCGGGCCCGTCGTCTGAGCGGCGCCGCGCTCAGGCGCTCGCGCCCAGCAGCGACTTCATCGTCGTGGTGTAGCTGCCCTTGGCGGTGCCGTCGAGCGTGAGGCCGCCGAAGTAGGACTCGCGGCTGCCCGAGCTGCCGGAGTCCTTCTGGTCGTGGGCCTGGTAGAGGTACATCGCGGCCAGGCGCGAGCCGTAGCGGGCGCGCATCGCGGCGACCGTGCTGGAGAGCGCGGTGCCGGCCTGGTCGTAGGTCATGCACTTGTCCCAGCCGTAGTTGTCGTCCAGGCAGCGGCCGTTGTCGGAGGCGATGCCGTACTCGGTGACGTAGATCGGGATCGTGCTCGGCGCGCCGTGGGCGGCGACCTGGGCCAGCGCGTTGTCCATGGCGGGCTGCCAGCGGGCGGTGGGCCCGTAGGGGTGCATGACCCAGCCGGCGACGTAGCTGCTGAACTCCGGCACGGCCGCGTAGATGTTGTCCATCCAGCTGGCCCAGTTGCCGGGCGTGTCGCCGATGGCCAGGAGGCCGACGTTGCCGTTGACGCCCTTGATCGCCTCGTGGGCGGCCTTGAAGGCGGTGGCGTAGCCCTGCGCGACCGAGGCGTAGAAGGGCGTGTTGGCCCAGTCGGGGTCGTTCTGCAGCTGCGGGTACTGCCAGCTCTGGTTGGTCTCGTTGCCGAACTCGATGCGGGTGACCGCGGTGCTCGACTTGTAGCTCTTGCCCGCCCAGAACGTGCCGCCCGGGCCGTAGGCGGCGGCCCAGCTCGCGAGGTTGCGGCCCTCGGCGTCGGTCGGCGTGCGGCCCTGGAAGCTGGCCAGCAGCAGCGGCTGGATGCCGGCCTGGGCGTAGGCCTCGATGTAGGGGGCCAGATCGGCGGCCGGCGAGTCGATGTCGAACTCCATGCGGGCCGACGTCGCGCCGAGCGACTTGACGAACGGCAGCTCCCAGTTGATGGCCGCGCCCGAGACGACGCCGACGCGGAAGTTGGCGGCGGTGCTGGGAGCGGGCGGGGGGGTCGAGCCGGTTCCCGTGGCCGGCGGCGGCGTGGTCGACGTGGCGCCGGCGGCGGCTTTGGGCGCGGCAACCGGGGTGGTCGCGGGCGAGCCGGACGCCGATGCGGACGCGGTCGGGTAGGCGATCCTGGCCTCGCGCGACCAGGCCGAGCCGACGATCGCCGTGCGCACCGCGTAGGCCACCGTCTTGCCGGCCTGCGCGGCCGGGGTGCTGGTCGTGCCGATCACGACCGAGTAGCGGTCGGTCTTGCCGGCGACCTTGGCGACCAAGACGTAGGAGGTGACGTCGGCGACCTTGGTCCACTTCAGCGTGGAGCCGGAGACGGTCAGCGTCGGCGCCTTCTGACGGCGGCTCGACGAGGAGGTGCGCGCGCTGCGGGCGACGCGGCGCTGCACGCGGGAGAACGTGGCGCCGGCGGTCTGCAGGCGGCCGCGGCGCGTCGAGCAGGCCGTGCTCCGGGTGCCCTCGGCGCGCACGCAGCTGACGACCTTCTCGGCGGCCGAGATGACGGCGGTGTCGGCGCGGTGGTAGGCGCCGGCGGTCGCCGCGCTCGCGGTGACGGCACCGGCGGACGGGGCGAAGGCGGCCGTCAGGGCGACGGCCGCGGTGATCAACAGGCTGGGTGCGGCCAAGCGGCGGCCGCCCTTCGGGGAACAAAGGGTCATCGGGGTCCTTGTGGGAGCTGGGCGGTCTGCGAGAGACCCCTGGCTTTGCGGACCCGCCTCGCGACGGGGGTGCCTTTTTCGGGGGGCGATGGCGCGCCGGCGGCTCTCTCGCCGGTGCGCTTCCTTCATGCCATCGGTCGTGGTGGCCGATCCGTCGCGCAACATCGCTTTCGGTGGACGTGTGTCCTAAAGGACGTCCTGCGGCGGACGAAGGCGCCGACCGGCACGCGATGATGGAGGGGTGATCGACCTCCACTGCCATCTGCTGCCCGGCATCGACGACGGCCCGTCGACGACCGCGGACGCGCTGGCGCTCGCCCGCGCGTTCCTGGCGGAGGGGATCACGTGCGTGGCGGCGACGCCGCACGTCTCACCGACCCACCCCAACACCGCGGCGGTCGTGCACGATGCGTGGCTGGCCCTGGTCGGCGAGCTGGGGCGCGCGCACGTGCCGCTGAAGCTGGTGGCCGGCGCCGAGCTGGACCTGCTGCACGCCGTGTCGCTGTCAGACGCCGAGCTCGCGGGGCTCACGCTCGGGCGCGACGGCGCGCTGCTGGTCGAGTGCCCGTTCTCGGCCGTCGTCCCTCAATTCGAGATGCTGGTCGCGCGCCTGCAGGACAAGGGGTTCCGGGTCGTGCTCGCCCATCCGGAGCGCTCCCCGGCGTTCCTGCGCGACCCGGAGCTGCTGCGCCGGCTCGTGCGCCGCGGCGCGCTGGGGTCACTGACCGGTGCGTCGTTCGCCGGCCGGTTCGGCCGGACGGCGCGCAAGTACGCGTGCTGGGCGCTGGACGAGGGACTGGCGCATGACGTCGCCACCGACGCCCACGACGTGCAGCGGCGGCCGCCGCTGCTGCGGGCGCCGCTCGAGGAGGCCGGCTACGGCTGGGCCGTCGAGTGGCTGACGGTCGCGGTGCCGACGGCGGTGCTCGCCGGCGGCCCGCTGCCCGCGCGGCCGGCGGCGCGGACGACGGCCGGCGGCTGGTCGCGGTTGCGGCGCGCGCTGCCGGGCGGCGCCGAGCTGGGTCGCTAGCTAGCGGCCGCGCCGCACCGTGCCGGCTCGCCGCAGCAGCTGAGCGAGCTGCTCTTGGCGGGCCTCCGGGAGCGCCCGCACGCCCTGGCGCGCCAGGGCCCGGCCACGACCGGGAGCGCGCCGGGCGTGGACGAGCGCCCCGCGGGCGGTCCGTGGGACGAGCACCTGCCAGGCGATCGGCTCGTCGTGGTCGGCGAAGCGCCGCTTGTAGCCCTGGTCGCCGGCGCCGAGGTCGAGGACCGCCAAGCCGAGCTCGTGCGCATCGCGGACGGCCTGCCCGAGCAGGACGAGGCCGAGCGACTCGCGCTCCCAACCCGGGCTGGTCCCCCCGTTGTAGCCCGCCATCCGGGTGCCGGCCACGAAGAACAGCTGCGCGCCGACGGTCTCGCCGTCGGCCTCGACGACCCAGAGGCGCACCAGTTCCTCGGCGGCCATCGCCGCCACCGCCGCGGCGAGCGCGCGATGGCGGGTGTCGTCCAGCGCGCTCTGCTTGCCCAGGAGAGCGAAGCGCTCGTGGTGCAGGCGAAACAGCGCGTCGAGATCGGCCGGCAGCGTCGTGGCGTCCGAGCGGCGAATGGCGCCACCGCGCTTGGCGACCGCCTTCGGGTAGCGCCGCAGTGCCTCGCGGAAGTTCTTGGACTGCCCGGCGAGCCACGCGTCGTGGTCTCCGTCGGCGCGCAGCGTGACGGCCGGGGCCGGCTCGGTGCGGTCGGTGATCAGCCGGGTCGCGCCCAGCGGGCTGCGCCAGCCCGCCGCGATCGCGGCCCCGACGGTCGCGGTCGCGTCCACGCCCTCCAGCGCGAGCACGTCGACCCGGTCGTCGGCGAGCGCGCGGCCGATCATGACGCCGACCTCGTGCTCGCGCCCCGGGGCGGCCAGGGGGCCGGTCCGCTGGCCGATGCCGGAGGCCAGGAGCCCCACCGCGTGCGGCCGGTGTCCCGGACGGCCACAGACGAAGGGACCGATGCCGATGACGTCCGGACCGTCGCGGACGACGACGACGCGCAGCTCGGCGCCGACGTGGTGGTGGGCGAAGAAGGCGAGCATCCACTCCGGCGTCGCGTAGGGCAGCGACGCGCCGATCGCCAGGCGCCGCCAGGCGTCCCGGACCTGTCCGGTGAGCCCGTCCACGGAGGTCACGAGCTCAGCCGTCACGGCGCGGGATTCTGGCAGACCACCCAGCAGCGCACGGCGGACGCGTCAGCGCAGCGCCGCGATCGCCGCGGCGATCGCGGCCAGGCGCGCGTCCCACGAGTGGCCGGCGGCGGCGGCGGAGCGCGCCCGGCGCTCCGCGTCGCCGTTGCCGGCCAACGCGCGGTCGAGCGCCTGCGCGAAGCCGTGCGCGTCGGTCGCCGTGGCGATCGCCTCGACGCCCGCGAGCGCGGGCAGCGACGTGGCGACGACCGGCAGGCCCGGCGGCGAGGTACTCGTAGACCTTCATCGGGAAAGATGCTCGCGGTGAGCTCGGTGCGACGCATAGGGGATCAGCCCGACGTCGGCGCCGCGCAGGATCGCCGGGCAGCTGCGGCGTGGGCCGCGGCGCCGAGCAGGTGGACGTTGGGCACGGCCGCGCAGCGCGGAGACGTCGGTCCCCGGGTCGCCGAGGCCGATCGGCCCGACGAGCGCGAACGACGTAGTCCGGTCGCGCGCGGGCGAGCCGCGGCGATCAGGCCGAGTCGAGCTTCTTGGCCGCGATCGCGCCGGTGAAGACGATCCGCGGCGCGGGCAGGGCGGCGAGCGCCGGATCGATCGGCCCGTCGTCGAGCGCCGTCGCGAAGGCCGCCGTGTCGGCGACGTTCGGCGCGTACAGCACGTTGTCGTTGAGCGCGCGCATCCGCTCCGCGAGCGCCGGCGCGCTGGCGAGCACGAGGTCGGCGCGGGCGGCGAAGCGCCGCTCGGCGGCGCGGAAGCTCGCGGCGTCGACGCCCTCCTGCGCGGCGATGTCGTCGACGCAGTGGTAGACGACGAGCTGCGGGCTCCAGCGCGTCGAGCAGCACCTCGGCCTGCGGGACGTAGGCCCACAGGATCGGGCGCTGCGAAGCCGCAGCCGTCCGGCGCGCGCGCCCGACCAGCGCGCGGCAGCAGCCGCGCGTTGAGCGCCCGCGCCGCGCGGCCGCGCGTGCAGCGGCAGCACGAGCGGCGACAGCACGTCCAACCCCGTCGCGGCGCCCGTCGTGGGCCGCCGAGCCCGCGCCGCAGCGCGCCGCGACGATCCGTCGCACGTCGCGCCCGGCGCAGCTGCGGCCGGCGCAGGCCCGAGCGACTCGACGAACAGCACGCGGTTGTCCGGCGGCCAGCCGCGACATCAGGTGATGCTGGTTGGTCCACAGCTCGGTGTCCCAGTCGGTGAAGCCGACGCAGACGATCTCTTGCCCGGTCAGTCGCGCGCCGCCGCTCACGCCGACACCGCCGTCTCCAGCGCCGCGAGCGAGTAGCGCTCGGCGACCAGCGCTCGGCCGCGCTCTGCCAGTGAGGAGATCTCTGCGGTCGCGTGCCCGTCGGTGAGCGCGATGACCGCGGCGGCGAACGCGGGGCCGTCGGCGCCCTCGCGGTAGTGCTCGCCGGCGCGGACGGCCAGGCCCGCCGCCGCGCGCGGCGTCGCGACGGTCGGCAGGCCGTGGGCCAAGGCCTCCAAGAACTTGAACGGCGTCCCACCGCCCTCCAGCAGCGGCACGACCGCGCAGCTCGCGGCACCGTACTCGGCGTCGAGGTCCTCGACGAAGCCGGCGGCCTGCACCCGCGGCTCGCCGGGCGCCGGATCGTCCAGGCCGCGGCCGACGAGCCGCAGGACCGTGTCGGGCCGCGCCGCCCACACGCGCGGCATCACCTCGTCGAGCAGGAAGCGCAGGCCATTGCGGTTGGGCTCATAGGTGTAGTCGGCGACCATCAGGACGCGCTGGGCGTCCGGTCGCGGGGCCACCGCGGTGATCGTCGTGATGTCCACCACATTGGGGACAAGGCGCAGCACCGCGTCCGGGCACAGCTCCCGTGCGCCTGCCAGGTCAGCTTCGCTGACCATCCACGACTCCGCGGCGCGGGCGAGCAGCCGGCGCTCGGCCCTGCGCAGGCGCGACGGTGATCCGAGATCCTCGCCGGCCAGCTCGTGGCGGTAGGCGGACTCCAGGTTGTGGGCGTTGTAGATCACCGGCCGGCGCCGCGCGAGGCCGGCGAGCGCGGCCATCGCCGCCGGGCCGTCGGCGATCACGCGCCGCACGCCGGGGTCCGTGGCCGCGCGCCGGGCGGCGGCGATCAGCTCCGGCGAGATCGACCGCGCCCATCCCCGCGGCACGCCGGCGGCTTGCTGCAAGGCATAGGTGATGGCCCGCCGCGCGCCTCGCGAGGGCTCAACGGCGGTGAACGACAGCGCCGGAATCGCCGTCAGCTGCCGCGCCGGCGCGTCGGCGCCGAAGCGGACATACAGCACATGCACACCGGGTCCCGTCGCCGCGAGCGCGCGCAGCACCGTCGCGACCCGCTGCCCCTGCCCGGTGCCGAGCACGGGCGTCTGGACCGCGACGAACAGGTCGTGCTCAGCCATTGGCGACATCATCTCAGCGCGGCCCGCCGAGCCGCCGCCCCGCGCGTCGCCGCTCTCCGTGGGGGCGGCCTGTACGCTCGCAGCCGTGGTGGCGAGCAACCGAGCGGGTGGCCCCGGACGGGTGCTGGTGATCGAGCAGGGTGGACGCGGCGGCGTGGCCGACTACACCGCCGCGCTGGTCGCCGCGCTCGCCGCCCAAGGCATGACCGTCGATCTCGCCACCGCGCGCGATCACCGCTACCCCGACGCGCCCGGCGTCACCATCCACCGCCCCTTCCGCTACCTGCGCGACGGCTCGCGCGTCGGCCGCGCGCTGCGTCGTGCCCATCTGGGTCGCGTCGGCAACGGCGTGCTCTTCCTCGCCGCGGTCCCGCGCCTGGTCGCGCTCGCCCGTGGCGCCGACGTCGTCCACACCGAGGGGTGGGAGGACCTGCGCCTCGGTGTCGTGGCGGTCGCCGCCCTGCGCGCGGCCGGCGCCACGGTCGTCCAGACCGAGCACAACACCTTCGAGCGCGGGGCCTCGCTGGAAGGCACGCGGCGCATGCTCGCGCGGCTGACGGCCAGGACGATCGTCCACGCCCAAGCCGACGTCCCGCGCGCCTACGCCTCCGAGCGCGGGCACGCGGTCGTGATCCCGCACGGCGAGTACGGCGGCCTCGCGCGCACCGGTGGCGACGGCGACCGCGCGGGCGCCCGCGCCGCGCTCGGCATCCCCGACGGCGCGCCCGCGGTCCTGCTCTTCGGACAGCTGCGCGCCGACAAGGGCCTCGGCGACCTGCTGCGCGCCGCGCGCGCCGTCGACGAGCTGCACGTGATCATCGCCGGCGAGGATCTCGGGGCGCCGACCGCGGAGGCCGCGCAGCTCGCGGCGCCCGAGCTGGCCGGCCGTGTCCACCTGCGCGCCGAGTACGTCTCGATGGCCGACGCCGCCGACCTCTTCGCCGCGGCCGACGCCGTGGTCCTTCCATACCCGCGCGCGAGCCAGAGCGGCGTGTTGTTGTTGGCCTACGGCTTCTCGCGCGCGGTCGTCGCCTATCCGGTCGGGGGCCTGGCCGAGGCGGTGCAGGACGGCGAGACCGGCTGGCTCTGCGCGCGGCCGGACCCCGAGGCGCTGGCCGACGCGCTGCGCGCCGTCGTCGCGGTGGGGGCGCGGGAGTGCGCGCGGCGGGGCGTCGCGGGTCGGCGGCTGGCCGAGACGCGCTTCGCGTGGGACGCGATCGCGCAGCGCACACGCGAGGTCTACGCCGACGCGCTGGCCCCGGGCGATGCCGACGCGCGGCGCACCGCGCGGATCGTCTTCGCCCGCGAGCTGGAGTCCGGCGCGGCGACCGTCGCGGAGATCACGACGCCCGCCGTCCTGGGCGCGCTGCAGACCGCGCCGGTCCCGCCCGCGCCGGTGCGCTTGGCCCAGCTCGTGCGCCGTCGCCGCGGTGGCCTGGACTTCGACGCGGCCGTCGCGGCGCCGCTCGACGCGCTGCGCCACGAGGTGCTCGGCGACGACGCGCCCGGGCCGCCGCGCTTCCTGGTCCGCGTCGACGAGTTCCCGCACTACCAGGCCGCCGACGAGCCGGCGCGCTTCGGGACCGAGGGCTTCGAGCGGTTCCACACCATCTTGACCGAGGCCGGCGTGCCGTACTGCCTCGCGGTGCCGCCGCGCGTGAGCCGCCGCCCGCTCGACCCCTCCGCAACCGAGTGGCGCGCGCTCGACGATCGTGAGATCGGGGTGCTGCAGCGGATCGAGCGCGACGGCGTGACGCTTGCGCTGCACGGCCGCGACCACCGCACCCGCCACGCCTCGCCACGGCGGCGCAGCGAGCTGATGGGCCTCGACGAGGAGGCGACCGCCGCGCTGCTCGACGGCGCGCTGGCCGAGCTGACCGATGTCGGCCTCGCGCGCCCCGAGGTCTTCGTCCCGCCCTTCAACCGCTTCGACGCCAACCAGTACACCTTGCTCGCCGAGCGCTTCGCCGTCGTCTGCTCCGGCCCCGAGACGCTGGCGACGATGGGCTTTCAGCCCACCCCCCAATGGCGCGACGGCGCGCTCTTCCTCCCGTCCTACTGGCCGCTCTACGGCCACGCACGCGAGGTCCTTCCCGCGGCCGCCGCGCTCATGGACACCAACAAGGCCATCTGGGCCCCGATCACCCTGCACTGGGGCTGGGAGTCCGACGAGGGCTGGACCCAGCTGGAGGCGCTCGTCGCCCAGATCGCGCCGGCCGCGGCGCACTGGGAGCAATTGCTGGCGCTCGTGCGGCCTCAGTAGGCCGGCCGGAGCCCCTCGAGCATCGGGAAGTGGCGAACGTTGGTCGTCAGCAGCTCGGCGTCCAGGAGCAGCGTGGTGGCGGCGATCAGGTAGTCGGCGTCGTCGATGCCGCTGTGAGACCGCCGATTGTTGCGGGCCAGCGCTGCCGCGGCTCGCGCGACCTCTTCTCCCACCGGCACCCAGGAGAGCACCGAGAAGAACAGCTCCAAGGCGTCGACCTCGCGGGGGCGCACACCGGCGAGCAGCTCGAAGCGCACGACCTCGCTGGCGAGGATCGGCTCGTCGGCCTTGATGATCTTGGTGAGCACCGCGACGGCCGGCTCGACACCCCGGAGATGGTCGATGGCGACGCTGGTGTCGAGCAGCTTCACGTGACGCCGAGCCGCGAGAGGCGCTCGTTGAGATCGCCGCCGCGCCGAGCGTCGACGTGCTCGGCGCCGCTGACATCGCGACCGCGCCACGAGCCGGCGCTCGCCTGCAACGCGCGGAGCTTGTCGGCCTTGTCCTGCTCGCCGAACGTGGCCCGAACCGCACGACGGATCAACTCAGAACGCGACGCGCCACTCTCCCGCGACGCGCGATCGAGGAGGGCCAGCTCGTCCGGGCCGAGGTAGACCTGCGTTCTGCTCATGGTGTCAATGTACACCAGGTGGTGTTAGTCACGGATCGGTGTGGTCGGTCTCAGTGAACGTGGTGGGGTCGCGTCCGAGGTCGCGGGCGATGTCGGTGACCTTGCGGTAGAGGCGTTGGTGCCCGGCGTGGCGTGTGAAGCCGTAGTGCTCGTAGAAGCCGGTCGCGTCGCGGTCGATGGCGTCGACGACGATCAGGCGTCCGCCGGCGAGCGCGACGGCGTCCAGGGCGCGGTGCAGCGCGTCGACCAGCAGTCGGCCGCCCTGTCCTTGGCCGCGCAGCGTGTGGGTCAGCGCGAGGCGGGCGAGCAGGATCGCGGGGATGCTGTCGGGCGATCCGCGACCGATCCGTCCCGGAACCTCAGCTCGGCGGACGACATGGGGTGCGAGCGTGAAGTACCCCAACAATTGCCCTGGAGCGTCGTCGGTGACCCAGACGTAGGTGCGACCGACGTGCTTGGCCGCCGTCGTCCGGGCCGAGCGCTTGAGCCACTCGTCGAGCTCAGCGACCCCGCAGGAGAAGTCGGTGATCGCGTGATCGTCACCCAGCGGCTCGGCATGCGGCCGACCGGAGCCGCTCACCGACGGCCGGCGGCCCGCTGCAGCGCTGCATTGGGCGCGTACGGCGCATCCAACGCGTCCAGTACGCGATCGAAGTGCTCGTCACGCAGGGCGGTGGCGGCCGACCGATCGAGCACTTCCTCGGCCCGGTCGGCAGCGGCGTCGAGCATGAACGCCGACACGCTCTGATGCGCAACCGCCGCCGCCGCGGCGATCCGCTCGGCCCGCTCAGGCTCGGCCCGCACATCCAACCGCGCCGTCTTGCCCGACCGACGAGCCTCATCCGTTCGCGATGCCATCCCTTCATCGTACGGGAGACTTCCGTACATCACAAGCGCGTCAGCAGCGCCTCGATCCGCGCCGCGATCGTTGCGCCGTCGTAGCGCTCCTCGGCCAGCGTGCGCCCGCGCGCCCCTTCGCGCGCCACGCGCTCGGGATCGTCGCGATAGGCGGCCAGCACGGCGGCCGTGGCGTCCACATCATGCTCGGGCAGGACGATCTCGCCCATTCCGGGCTCGATCATGTCGGCGACGCCCTCGGGACCGGTCGACACGACGGGGCGGCTCGCCTCCATCGCGTAGATGACCGCGCGCGGCGCGCCCTCGGTCGGGCTGGGGCAGAAGACCGAGACGTCCAGGGCCGAGAGCACGTCGGCGATCGCGCGATGGGGCGTCGGCAGGAAGTGCGCTCGGTCGCCGAGCAGCGACGCGGCCAAGGCCTTCAGGTCGCTCTCGGCCTCGCCGTCGCCGGCGATCAGCAGATGGACCTCGGGGCCCAGCGTCGCGGCCGCTCGGATGAGCACATCGATCGGCTTCTTGGGGTGCAACCGCGACACGCAGCCGACGGCGAACGCGCCCTCCGGGATGCCCAGCTCGCCACGCACCCGCCGGCGCGCCGCGGCGTCGAAGCGCACCGCGTCCAAGTCCATGACATTGGGAACGACCGCGATGATCGCCGCGTCGATTCCGGCCTCGGCGAGCGAGTCCTTCGTGCCGGCCGAGACGGCCAGCACGGCGCTGACGTCGCGCGCGGCCCGGCGGTACAGCGCGTTGGGCGCGCCGCTGCGCAACTGGCGGGGGACGGGGCCCCACTCCGCCCAAGCGAGCGTCGGGCGCAGCCGCCGCGGCAGCCACGGCGCCAGCAACTGCTCCTTCTTGTAGTGGACGAGCAGCACGTCGTAGGGCGCCTCGCGCTCCAGCGCGGTCCGCAGCGCCCGCAGGACCAGCGGCGCGCGCAGCGTCAGCGAGACCGCACTCCGGCGCGACAGCTTGGGCCCGAGGTCGATCGGCCGGACCGCCACCGCGGTGCCGTCGGCGATCTCCGGCACGTTGCTCAGCATCACCACGTCGTGGCCGCGGTGGCCGAGCGCGTCGAGCAGATCGACCGCGGCGTACTCTCCGCCACCGCGCGCGGCGGTGGTCATGACGCTGACGATCTTCACGCCGGGGCACCATAGTGGGCGCTCTGGCCGTCTCACGTCGCGGCCGTGCCACCCGTTGCGCCCCGACACGATGCACCTGCCCACCGCCCAGCCGTTCGACGGCACCGCCCTCCTGGACTTCCTCGCCGCCCGCGCGATCACGGGCGTGGAGGAGGTGCGCGACGGCACCTACCGCCGGACGCTGGCGCTCCCCCACGGCACCGCGATCCTCGCGCTGACGCCGGTCGCCGACGGTGTCACCGCGGAGCTCACCCTCGACGACGAGCGCGACGAGCCCGAGGCGATCCGCCGCGCCCGCGCGCTCTTCGGCCTCGACGCCGACCCGCGGGCGGTCGCCGAGCACTTCGACGCCGATCCGCACCTCGGCCCGCTCGTCCGTGCGCGCCCCGGCCTGCGCGTGCCCGGCATCGTCGACGGCTGGGAGATCGCGGCGCGGGCGGTCCTCGGCCAGCAGATCACGGTCGCGGCGGCGCGCACGTTGGCGTCGCGGATCACGGCCGCGGTCGCGACGCCGCTTGGTCGGGCACCCGACGCGGGATGCGCTTCTGAAGCAGGGCAGCGCCTGGGCGGTGGCGGGACGCTGACCCACCTCTTCCCAACTCCGGCCCAGTTCGCGGCCGCGCCGGACGAGCTCTTCGCGATGCCGCGCTCGCGCATCCGAACACTGCGCGGCCTCGCCGCCGCCGATCCGTCGCTCGTCGAGCCCCAAGACGCCGCGGCGCTGCAGACGCTCTGGGGGATCGGCCCCTGGACCGCCGGCTACGTCGCCATGCGCCTCGGCGATCCCGACGTCTTCCTGGACGGCGACGTCGCGGTCCAGCGGGCACTGCGGGAGCTCGGCGCCGGCCGCACCGCCCCGCCGTCCTGGTCGCCCTGGCGCAGCTTCGCCGTCCTTCACCTCTGGGCGAGCCTGGCCGGCGCTCCCGCCTAGATCCGGGTCGTTTCGTGGTGAATAGTTCACCACCAGGCGACCCGCATCCTCGCGCCGTCGCTAGGAGGACGCCGGCACTGCGGCTCGCGGCACCGCCGCGGCCGCGCGCAGGTCGTCCTGCGTCCAGACCTCCGCGAGCCGAACGATCACTGCGGCGGCCGCCGCCATGTCCTGCAGCGACGTCCACTCGCGCACCGAGTGGAACTCGTGACCGCCGGTGAAGACGTTGGGCGTCGGCAGGCCCATGGCGCTCAGGCGCGAGCCGTCGGTGCCGCCGCGGATCACCGTGCGCCGCGCCTCCAACCCCTCGGCCACGATCGCGCGCTCAGCGGCGCTCACCACCTCCGGGAACGGCTCGAGATGCGAGCGCATGTTGGGGTACTGGTGGTGGACGTCGACCTCCAGCCGCGCCCGCGGCTCCCGCGCCGACGACCTCCTCGGCCGTCGTACGGATCAGGTCGATGTGCTGCGCCAGCAAGTCATCGTCGAAGTCGCGGACGAGCGCGGTGACCGTCGAGCGCTGCGCGTCGCCGTCGATCGCGTAGGGGTGGATGTAGCCCTCGTGGCCCGCGGTCGTCTCCGGCGTCAGCCGATCGGACGGCAGCGCGGCGACGACCTGCGCGGCCAGCCGCGCGGCGTTGACGAGGATGCCCTTGGCGAAGCCCGGGTGGATGTCGACGCCGTGGATGGTCAGCTTGACCTCGGCGGCGGTGAACGTCTCGTCCTGCAGCTCGCCGGCCTCGCTGCCGTCCATCGTGTAGGCGCAGAACGCGCCGAAGCGCTCGACGTCGAAGAGCGTCGCGCCCTCGCCGATCTCCTCGTCGGGCGTGAAGCAGATCCGCAGCGTGGGGCGGGGGAGCTCGGGGTGCGCGGCGAGGTAGCTCACCGCGGTGACGATCTCGGCGACGCCGGCCTTGTCGTCGGCGCCCAGCAGCGTGTCGCCCGAGGACGTGATCAGGTCGTGGCCCACCTTCGCGGCCAGGCCGCTCGACCGTCGGCGGGATCGAGAACGGTCCCGCCGCGCGGCAACTCGATGATCGCGCCGTCGTAGTCACGGTGCACGAGCGGCTCGACGCCCGCGCCGGGCGCGTCCGGGCTGGTGTCGACGTGGGCGATCAGCCCGATCACCGGCGCGTCCTCGACGGTCGCGGCCAGCGTCGCGGTCACGTAGCCGTTGTCGTCCAGCGCGGCGTCGTCGAGGCCCGCGGCCCGCAACTCGTCGACGAGCAGCCGTCCCATCTCCAACTGGCCCGGCGTGCTCGGGCTCTGCGTGCGCACGCGCGCGGCCGTCGACTCGATGCGGACATAGCGCTCGAAGCGCTCCAGCAGGCCGGGGGCCAGCTCCTGGGCGAGCGCAGACGTGTACGGGGACGGCATCGCCTGAGCCTAGCCGCCGGCCACCGTTCACCAGCGGACCGCGTGGGCCTCCATCACACCCCAGCCGCGGGCGATCTCCACGCCGCCGGGGAGCGTCCCCGAGAAGGTCCCGAACGGCTGGACGTAGTCGCTGGCGAAGACCTTGAAGTCGTCGGCGCGAGCGCGGCGCGCCTCCTCGGCGAAGGCCAGGACCGAGTTGTCGTCGAACCGCACGGCGCTCAAGTCCTCGTCGAAGCGCGCGGGCGGCAGCTCGCCCGCCACGCCGTCGACCCACAGCGTGCGCTCGCTGCCGACCGGCGCGTCATGCACGCCGACCACGATGTTGAAGGCCAACGCGTTGCCCTCCGGTGTCTCGCCGACGCCCGCGCACCAGCGCCAGTCGGTGCGCCGCGCGTGGTAGCCGGCGGAGTCGTCGAGCAGACCGTGCAGCGCCACCGGCCGGCCGTCGACCGTCCCGGTCGCGCGCACCGGCTGCTTGCGCGTCCAGATGTAGGAGTCGCCGTGGCGCGACGTGACCTCCATGGCGTCGCCGTCGGGCTCGAGCACCAGCTCGGCCGGCCCGAAGCGCGCGCCACCGTCGTCCAGCACGACCGCGCCCGGCCGGAAGACCGTCTTCTCGCGCAGCTCCGTCCGATCCCACGTCGCCCAGAACGCCTGGGGCAGGATCCCGACGCGCACGTTGGCGGCGCAGAGCATGACCTCCTCGCCGTAGAGGCCGAGGTAGCGCCAGCGCTTCAGCGGGCGGCGATCGCGCAGCAGCGCCATGCGCGCCGGTGGGACCGCGAGCCCGGAGGGGCGGTTGCGCAGCGGGAGGTCGTCCAGGGTCGGCACGTCCGGGGTATGCTCCCAGAGATCGATTGACTGACCAGTCAATCGCCCAAGTAGGAGACCACCGTGCGCGCCGCCGCTGTCCAGCTCACCGCGACCGCCGACAAGGCAACGCAATCTCGAGACCGCCGACCGCCTCGTGCGCGCCGCCGCGCGCGATGGCGCGTCGCTCGTCGTGCTGCCCGAGAAGTGGTCGGTCTCGGCATCGCCGGAGGACAGCGCGCCGGCGCCGAGCCGCTCGACGGCCCGGCGCTGAGCTGGGCGCGCGCGATCGCGCGCGAGCTGGAGATCGACCTCGTCGCCGGCTCGATCGCCGAGCGCGTCGCCGACGCGCCGACGGCGCGGCGCGAACACGAGCGTCCACATCGGCCCCGACGGCACCGACCGCGCGACCTACCGCAAGCTGCACATGTTCGACGTCGAGGTCGGCGGCCGCGACTACCGCGAGTCCGACGGCGAGGCACCGGGCGACGAGATCGTCCTCAGCGCGCTCGCCGACGGCGCTACAGCTCGGCCTGACCATCTGCTACGACCTGCGCTTCCCCGAGCTCTACCGCACGCCTCGCGGTCGACGGCGCGCGCGTGCTCGCCGTCCCCGCGGCGTTCACCTCGCCCACGACGCGCGACCACTGGGAGGTCCTGCTGCGCGCCCGCGCGATCGAGAACCAGGCCTTCGTCGTCGCCGCCAACCAGGTCGGCGCGCACGCGCCCGGGCCTGCCGCTCCGGCGGCCGCTCGATGATCGTCGACCCCTGGGGCGATCGTGCTCGCCCAGGCGCCCGACATCGAGACGCCACATCGTCGCCGAGCTCGACCTCGACCGCCAGGCGCGCGATCCGCGCCGACCTGCCCTCGCTCGCCAACCGCCGCCCGGAGGTCTACGGCTGATGGCCGGACGCGCGTGGCGACGCTCGCCGCAGGCCGCGGCCGACAAGCGCCGGCTGATCCTCGACGCCGCCGTCCGCGTCTTCGCCCGCCAGGGCTTCCACACCTGCCGCGTGTCGCGACATCGCCGACGAGGCGGGCGTCGCCTACGGGCTCGTCTACCACTACTTCCGCTCCAAGGACGAGGTGCTCGACACGCTGTTCCTGGAGCGCTGGAACGTCCTGCTCGAGGCGATCCGCGAGATCGACACGCCAGGACATCCCGGCGCGCGAGAAGCTCGAGGCGATCGCCGGCTTCATCGTCGACTCCTACCGCCACGACCCCGACCTGATGAAGGTCATCATCGTCGAGGTCACGCGCGCGGCGAACTCGTTCGGCCAGACGCACCTCGGCGAAGATCACCGAGGCCTACGACCTGATCGGCGCCGTCGTCGAGAAGGCGCAGGCGCGGGCGAGTTCCGCTCCGACATCTCACCGCAGTTCGCCGCGATGGCGTTCTACGGCGCGATCGAGCAGGTGCTCACCGGCTGGATCTTCGACTCGCTGCCGCAATCGGCCGGTGGCTTCGACGAGGCCAAGCGCCTGATCGTCGAGACGATCTGCAGCGGGCTCGATCGCTAGCCGGCGGGCGTCCCGGGTAGAGTCCGGGCGCGATGCAGCACAACGACATCGTCAAGCGCCTCGCCTGGTCGGGGCTGCTCGCGGCCTTCGGCGCCATCGCCTCGATCGCCGCCTCGCGCGTCGCGGCCATCGCCTACCGCCGGATCTTCGACGAGGACCCGCCCGAGTGAGCGACGAGCGACCCCACCGCGGTCGCGCCCGAGCCCGAGCCAGGCCACGCCGGTCGAGCCGACGCCGACCGTCGGCACCGGCGAGGCGACGTTCACGCCGGCCGGCCGGCAGCGCGCTGCTCGACGCCCAGCCGGTCGATCCGCACCCCGAGAAGCTCGTCGGCGCGGCGTTCGCCGGCGGCATCGTGGCCGCCGTCTTCCTCAAGGGGCTCGCCAAGCGGAGGCACCGATGAGCGACGACCAGCAGCAACCGACCAACCTCGTCACCGCGATCCAGGACGTCACCGAGAAGGCCTCGCTGCTGGTCCGCGAGGAGATCGAGCTGGCCAAGGCCGAGGTGACCGAGAAGGTCACCAAGCTCGGCAAGGGCGCCGCCGTCGCGGCCGCCGCCGGGATCTTCGTGCTTGCCGCCTCGATCATGATCCTGTTCGGGCTGGCCCAGCTCGCCTACTGGGCGATTCCGTTCCCGGACGGACCAGCCGTTCTGGGGCTACTTCACGGTCGCCGCCGTCCTGCTCGTGCTCGCCGCGCTGGCCGGCTACGTCGCGTATCGCGCGCTGAAGGCCGGCTCGTCGCCGGCGCCGACGATGGCCATCGAAGAGGCCAAGCTGATCAAGGAGACCATGACGGCCGAGCACCCCGGAGGGACCGTCTGATGCCCCAGCGCTCTCCTGAGCAGATTCGCGCAGTCGATCGAGTCCAACCGCGCCGAGCTGGCCGTCTCGATGGAGCGGTTGCGCGGTGAGGTGGCCGAGGTCACCGACTGGCGCAAGCAGATCCGTGATCACCAGCAAGAGGTGCTGATCGGCGCCGCCGTCGCGGGCTTCGTCATCGGCGGCGGGATCGCCGCCATCGGCGGCCTGCTGCGCCGCAAGAAGCGTCGCTGGTAGCCACCACCTCCTCCACCTCGGACCGTCCGGCCGCGCGTACGGCACCGGGCGGTGCCGCCTGCGGCACCTGTCCGGTGGCGCGCCTACGGTTCGGGGCGGATGCAGTCCCGCGCCAACGAGTTTCCGGTTCGCACGATCGTGCGCGTGGTCGCGATCGTCGTCCTGGCGGCGATCGCCCTGTACCTCGTCTACCTGTTGCGCAAGCCGATCGGCTGGGTGCTCACGGCGACGTTCATCGCGATCGCGGTCTCCGGGCCGGTCAACCGGCTCGACCGTCACATGCGCCGGGGCTTCGCGATCACGATCGTCTACCTCGGGCTGGTCCTCGTGCCCGTCGGGCTGACCGCGCTCGTCGTCCCGCCGCTGGTCACCCAGGGCACCAACCTCGCGGGGGACCTGCCGAACTACGCGCACGACGTCCAGGACTACGTCAACAAGAACGAGCGGCTGCGCAAGCTCGACGACAAGTACGACCTGACCGGCCAGCTGCAGAAGCAGGCCAACCAGCTGCCGGCCAAGATCGGCGACGCGGCCAAGGTGCTCAGCGACATCGGCCTCGGCCTGGTCAACTCGGTCTTCGCGCTGGTCAACATCCTCATCTTGAGCATCTTCATCGTGGCGGGCGGTCGCGGGTGGACCGACGCGGCGCTGCGGTTGAGACCCGAGGGCGAGCGCGACCGCATGCGCCGGATCCTCGACAGCACCGCCAACGCGGTCGGCGGCTACGTCCAGGGCGCACTGACGATCGCGCTGATCGCCGGCATCCAGGCCTTCATCGTGCTGGAGATCCTCGGCGTGCCGTTCGCGGCGCCGCTGGCGGTCCTGGCCGGGCTGGCGTCGCTGATCCCGCTCGTCGGCGCGACGGCGGCGGCCATCGTCATCGGGTTGGTCACGTTGTTCAACGACTTCCCGACCGACACCATCATCTGGGCGGTCTGGGCGATCATCTACCAGCAGCTGGAGAACAACCTGATCCAGCCGCAGGTCCAACGGCGCACGGTCCAGGTGCAGCCGATCATCGTGCTGATCGCCGTCCTCTTCGGCAGCACGCTGCTCGGCGTCCTCGGCGCGATCGTCGCGATCCCGCTGGCGGCCTCGATCCAGATCCTCGTGCGCGAGTGGTGGGCATGGCGGGCCGAGGTCCGCCAAGCCGCGATCATCGACCCTGAGGGCCCGCAGCCGCCCGGGCCGCCGGGCGTCGGCGGCGGCCCGTCGCCACGCGGTGAGGACGACGACGGCGGCGGCCTGATCCTGCCGGCGACCTAGACGCCGAGCTCGGCCAGCAGCGCCCGCGGCAGGCCGCCCGCGCCGAGCAGGCCGGGACCGACGTGGGTGCCGATGACGGGGCCGATCTCGGAGACGAAGACCGGCTCGGTGCCGTAGATCTCACGGCCGCGCTCGACCAGCTTGGCGGCCTGCTCGTGGGCCTGGATGTGCTGGACGACCCAGCCGTCGGCGCCGTCCTCGTGGCGGGCCTTGAGGTAGTCGACCATGCGCTCGAAGGCGCGGCCCGAGGTGCGGACGCGCTCGACGGGCGTGATCTCACGGTCGATCGTGAGGATCGGCTTGATCTTCAGCGCGCCGCCGAGCCACGCCTGCGCGGTGCCGATGCGGCCGCCGCGCTTGAGGAACTCGAGCGTGTCGACCGCGAACCAGATCTTCATCGCGTCGGTCGCCTCGTTGACCCGCGCGGCGACGACGTCGACGTCGGCGCCGGTGCTCGCGGCGGCCGCGCCGGCCAGCGCGCAGAGGCCGATGCCGCCGCAGGCGGTGCGCGAGTCGATGACCTCGACGCGGCGGGCCGGGTACTTGGTGGCGATCTCGACCGCGGCCTGGCGGGCGCTCTCCACGGTGCCGGAGATCCCGCCGGCGATGTGGACCGAGACGATGTCGCGGCCCTGCGGCGGCGAGCGGCTCGTAGACCTCCAGGAAGTCGCCGATCGACGGCTGCGAGGTCGTCGGCAGCTGGTCGAGCTCGGCGCAGCTGGTTGTAGAACGCGTCGAAGTCCGGCATGTCGGACTCGCGCTCGTGGCGGTCGCCGAGGTTGACGTACAACGACACCTCGTGGATGCCGTGGGCCTGCAGCAGCGCACGCGGGGCGTAGTGCGTGGTGTCGGTGACCACGGCGACCTGGGACATGTCCTGAGCCTACGGGGTCTCGCGGCGTGGCGAGGATGGGCGCCGACATGGCCATCACGCTCGTCACCGGCGCCACCGGGCTCGTCGGCTCGCACGTCGCACGGGCGCTGCTGGCGCGCGGCGACAGCGTCCGCGTGACGGTACCCGAGCACGCGACGCTGGACGCGATCGCCGACCTGGAGGTCGACGTCGTCGTCGCCGACGTGACCGACCGCGGCGAGATGCGCCGCGCGCTGCGCGGTGTGGATCGGTTCTTTCACGTGTCCGATGCGACGACGCTGCGCGCCGGTCGGCGCGATCTCTATCGGGCCAAGGTCATCGGGACGCGCGTCGCGCTCGAGGAGGCGTTGCGCGCCGGCGTCGAGCGCATCGTGCATACGAGCACGATCGCGGCGATCGGTCCGGCCGACGGCCGCTCGACCGCCGACGAGACGCAGGTCTTCAACGCCGCACGGATCGGGTTGGCCCATGCCAACGCGAACGCCGAGGCCGAGCGCGAGGCGCTGCGCGTCTGCGCCCAAGGACTGCCGGTGGTGATCGTCAACCCGGCGCACGTGCTCGGTCGCGGCGACGTCCATCGCTCGTCGACCGAGCTGGTCCGACGCTTCCTGCGTCGCGAGATCCCGTTGTACGTCGAGGGCACGCTGTGCATCGTGGGTGCCGACGACGTCGCGCGTGGCCACCTGCTGGCCGAGGAGCGCGGCACCGTCGGCGAGCGCTACATCCTGGGCGGGCGCAACTTCACCAACGACCGGCTCTTCGCCGACCTCGGGCGCCTGTCGGGCGTCGAGCCGCCGGCGGTCAAGCTCCCGCTGCACGCCGCGCTCGCGCTGGCCCGCGGCTTCGAGGCCCTGCCCGGCCGCCCGCCGATCACCGTCGAGGAGGTCCGGGCGCTGTCGCTGCAGTGGGCCTACCGGTCGACGAAGGCCAAGCGCGAGCTCGGCTGGTCGCCCGGGCATCACGAGCAGCCGCTGATCGACACGATCGAGTGGTACCGCGAGCGGGAGCCGGATGCGGTGGACCGCGTCGGGACCCGGCAACCGCTGGCGTTGCGGGCGGTGGGGTTCGGGGTCGGTCGGGTGTTGGGGGCGGCGCGGTTGTTGGGGGATTGAGGGTTGTGCTTCATTAGCTGTCGCGTTTGTGCGCGACACGCTGGTGATGCCGCGGGCGTGGGCTGGCCGGCGTTGGTCGGAGTGCTGTTTGTGGCTGGCGTTCCGCGCAGACGTGGGTCGGGGTGCGGGCTGTGGACCGTTGCTCACCGAGGGGAGTGAGTGGCCGCGGAGGTCCAGGCGCCTGGGGTCATCCGCCATCGTCTGGGGATGCGGGTCGGCTCGTGGTGAATAGTTCACCACGAGACGCCCCGGACCGCGGCGTCGATGGATCCGGGTCGTCTGGTGTCCCACATAGGGACACTGGACGACCTCGATCTCCCAGAGGCACACGGACGGCGAGTCGCGCCTGGAGTGCCGACGCCGCTCACTCCCCTCGGTGAGGAACGGTCCACAGCCCGCACCCCGACCCACGTCTGAGCGGAACGCCACGAACGAAAGCGCCCAGACCAACGCCGGCCAGGCGCGCCGGCGCGCCGTCCACGCGTCGCAGACAGGCGCCCCAGCCAACGAAGCGACCCCTCAAGCCACCAACGCTGCCACCGACACCGCGTCGACCGGCGACGCCACGCCCTTCTCCGTCACCAACGCGCTCACCAACCCCGCCGGCGTCACGTCGAACGCCGGATTCAAGACCTGCGTCCCCTCCGGCGCCACCCGCACGCCCCCGAACGCCAGCACCTCGTCGGCGTCGCGCTCCTCGATCTCGATCGCGTCACCACACGCCGTCGCCAGGTCGATCGTCGACGTCGGCCCCGCCACGACGAACGGCATGCCCGCCGCGTGCGCCGCCAGCGCGTGGGCGTAGGTCCCGACCTTGTTGGCGACGTCGCCGTTGGCGGCGACGCGGTCGCAGCCGACGACCACGCGCGTCGACGACGCCCCGCGCGCAGCAGCCCCGCCGCCGCGCCGTCGACGATCAGCGAGAACGGGATCCCCAGCCGCCCCAGCTCCCAGGCCGTCAGCCGCGCGCCCTGCAGCAGCGGCCGCGTCTCGCACGCGATCACGCGGACGCCCTCGTGGCGCTCGGCCAGCTCGATGCAGACGGCGAGCGCCGAGCCGCGGCCGCCGCGTCGCCAGCGCGCCCGTGTTGCAGTGGGTCAGCACGCGTCCGGGCCGAGCGACAGGAGATCGGCGCCGAGCCGCGGCCAGCGCGCCGCTCGCCGCGTCCTCGGCGGCGTGGATCTTCTGGGCCTCGCCGCGCGCGGCGCCGGCGAGCGTCGACGGTCCCGCGCCGAGCGCCGCCGCGCGCACCCGCTCGACCGCCCACGCCAGGTTGACGGCCGTCGGCCGCGAGGCGCAGCAGGATCTCGCGATCCCTCCTCCAGCGCGCCCAGCGAGGGCCGGGCCGACAGCTCCATCGCCAGCCCGTAGGCGGCGGCGATCCCGATGTTCGGCGCGCCGCGCACCGCCAGCCGCGCGATCGCCGCGGCGGTGTCGCGCCGCGCCGGTCAGCGTCAGCCACGTCTCGGCGCCCGGCAGCAGCGTCTGGTCGAGGACCGACAGTCGCCGCCCGTCCCACCGCAGCGCCTGGATCGCAAGC
Organism: uncultured Conexibacteraceae bacterium; assembly: GCA_963731005.1. GTDB lineage: Bacteria > Actinomycetota > Thermoleophilia > Solirubrobacterales > Solirubrobacteraceae > Baekduia. The sequence continues at coordinate 2,003,578 of CAVSTZ010000002.1, forward strand.
CGACGGCCAGCAGACCCTATCGCGCGCGCCGGCCGCGGGCAGGTTCTCTACTGTTCGGCCGACCCGTGCTCAGAACGCGCCTCGCGGTGGGTCTCGCCGCGCTCCTGTCCCTGCTGGTCCCGACCGCCGCCCACGCGGGCGATCCGATCATGCCGCTCGCCCAGGTCCAGAGCGGCATGCACTGCACGGGCTACAGCGTGATCCGCGGCACCGACATCACGTCCTTCGACGTCGAGGTCCTCGACGTGCATCGCCGGCGCCCGACGCCGCAGATCCTCGTGCACGCGTCAGCGGTCCCGCCGTCGACGACGACGGGCATCGCCGAGGGCTTCTCGGGCTCGCCGGTCAAGTGCTCGACCCGCCGACGGCGTCGCGCAAGACGATCGGCGCGATCGCCGAGGGCACCGGCGACTACGGCAACAAGCTCGTGCTCGTCACGCCGATCGAGACGATGCTCGGCGAGCCGGTCGACCCGCCGCGCGACGCGCCAAGCCGTGGCCGCGGCGCTCAGCGCAACGCGCGCGCGCTGGCGACGCCGCTGAGCTTCTCCGGCGTCTCGGGCCCCGTCGCCGCGGCGCTCCAGACGGCCGGCAAGAAGCTCGGCCGCGCGCTCTACGCCGCGCCCGCCGCTCCGCGCGCGCGCCGCCTTCCCGGCCCAGACGCTGCAGCCCGGCGCGCTCGGTCGCCGTCGGCCTGGCCGGCGGCGACATCGAGGCCGGCGCGGTCGGCACCGTCACCTACGTCGACGGCGACACCGTCTGGGCCTTCGGCCATCCGCTCGACGGCGCCGGGCCGCCGCTCGCTGCTGCTCCAGGACGCCTACGTCTACACGGTCGTCAACAACCCGCTCGACATCCGAGCAGTCGACGAGCTACAAGCTCGCCGCGCCCGGCCACGACCTCGGCACGCTGACCAACGACGCGCCCGTCGCCGTCGTCGGCCGCCTCGGCGCGCTGCCGCGACCGCTTCCCGCTGCGCGTCATCGGCGCACCGACCTCGACACCGGCCGGGTCGTCGCACGCGAACGTCGCAGATCGCCGACGAGACCGCCGTCGGCCAGCCGACCGGCAGCTCGTCGCTGACGCAGGTCGGGCCCGGTCGCCGTCGCGCAGGCGGCCTACGACATCCTGCGCGGCTCGCCCGCCCGCCAGAGCGGCGAGATGTGCGTGCGGATCACGGTGCGCGAGCGCACGGCGCCGCTGCGCTTCTGCAACACCTACGTCGGCGGATCGCCGAGCGCGCTCGCGCGCGCCGCTGGTCGCCGACTTCGCCGCCGCCGTCCGGCCTGCTCGACACCTACAACTTCGGCACGCTGCACGTCGACCGCGCGTCGACGTGAGCCTCAAGCTGCGCCGCGACCTGCACCAGGCCTACCTGCTCGCCGCGCGCCGGCGCCGACGCCGCGTCCGCCGCGGCCGCGACGTCACGCGTCCGGATCGCTCGCCCAGCGCGTGCGCGGCGCGCGCGTTCGCGCACGACCGTCAAGGTCCACGTCCCGCGCTCGCCTCGCGACGGGCACGCACATCCTGAGCCTGACCGGCACGCCGCCGACGCGGTCGCCGGCGACGGCGACGCGCAGGACCTCAGCTCGACGTTCACCATCAGCTTGGGCGACGCGAGCGACGTCGTCCGACGACGACCCGGGCCCGCGCGATCGTCGACGAGCTGGCGCCAGGCCTTCGCCGGCGCTGCACCGCGAGGACGGCGTGACCGCGAGCTTCCGCGACCCCGGCGACAGCAGCGGCGACGCGGCCACGCAGCGAGATCGACGGTCCTGCGCGACCCGCAGCTGCGCATCAGCGGCAGCGCACGGCTGCGGGTCGCGGTCCGACCGTGGGCCGGCCGCGGCGGGCTAGCTCAGGCGGTTCTCGATGCCCAGCGGCGCCGGGCCGCCGGCCTGCGGCGCCGTGACGGCGCATCGGCGTCGTCGGCCTGCGCCGACGCCGAGCGTCTCGGCCAGCTCGCCGGTCTCGTACATCTCGGTGACGATGTCGCAGCCGCCGACCAGCTCGCCGTCGACGAACAGCTGCGGGATCGTCGGCCAGTTGCGAGAGCGCCGACAGCTCCTGGCGGATGCGCGGGTCGGGCAGGATGTCGACGGCCGCGAACGGCGCGTCGAGCGCCTGCAGCGCCGCGACCGTGCGGGCGCTGAAGCCGCACGCCGGCGCTCGGGCGTGCCCTTCATGAAGAGGATCGTCTTGTTCTCGCGCGATCGCCTCGGCGATCGCGTCGCGGATGGGGTTGGTGTCGCTCATGCTGCTGCTCCGGGACTCGGGTGGTGAGGGACAGGGCGTGGATCGGGCCGCCGATCTCGGCGCCGAAGACGTCGTAGACGAGCCGGTGCTGCTGCGATCGCGGCTCAGACCGGCGAAGGCGGGGGAGACGACGGTGGCGCGGAAGTGGTCGCCGCCGCCGGTCCAGTCCTCCACCTCGGCGGTGCTCCCGGGATCGCGGCCTCGATGCGGCGCTTGATCTCGTCGGTCGTCGGCATCTCGGTCGCTTGAGGGTATCGCTATACTTCGTGAAGCGATGACCGGAACGACCGTCACCTATCAACGCCAAGGGCGTCACGCTTCACCGAGCAAGGGCGCCGAGAAGGTCCGGGAGTTCCTGGCCTCCCAGGGCGCCGACGTCACGACCGCCGGCCTGCGCGTCGGCGTGCGCGGCGGCGGCTGCTCGGGCTTCCAGTACCAGCTCGCCTTCGACGACCAGCGCGACGGCGACGACGTCTTCGAGGACCACGGCCTGCGCATCCTCGTCGACGCCCAGAGCCTGCCCTACGTCGACGGCTCGGACGATCGACTACGTCGACTCGCTGCAGGGCGCCGGCTTCCAGGTCAACAACCCGAACGTCGTCGCCGCCTGCGGCTGCGGCTCGTCGTTCCGCGTCGCGGACGAAGAGGAGGTCTCCGCGGTCTGAGCGCCGCCCTGCGCGCGGCGGCCGTCGTGCGCCGCGCTGCTCCTCGCCGGCTGCGGCGCGGAGCCGACCCGGCCGCGCTGACGCAGCCGGCGGCCGCGCCGGCCGCCGCGCAGCGCGCGCCGGCGCCAGCGCCAAGGCCGACGCCGAGCCGACGGTCCTGGCCACCGGGCCTGACCGAGTCCAACGCGCACCTGCTCTGGGCCCGCCGGCCGATCACGCGGTGCCGCGCCCGGCTTCGACGCCGTGGCGCGACCGCGTCGCCGCGCTGCGCCCGCGCTTCCTGCGCGTGCCGTCGACTGGTACCAGCTCCAGCCCGACGCCGGCGCAGCCCGCCGACCTGCGACCAGCCCGCCGACGGCTGCCTGCGCGGCGCTGCCGCCGTGCGGCGCCTTCAGCGGGATCGCGCGACGAGCTGCGGCGCGATCGCGCGCGCTGCAGCGCGCCGGCCTCGGCGTCCCGCAGGTCGTGATCGTCATCGCCGGCGTGCCCGACTGGGCGGCCAGCCCGGCGTCGGGCTGCGAGCGCGACGGACGCCAGCGCGCGACGTCGCGGCCGATCACCGCCGCCGGGCCTGGCGGCCTACCAGGCGCTGATCGCCCAGGTCGCCGCGCTGGCGGCGCCAGAGGGCGCGACGCGTCCGCTGGTGGAGCCCGTGGAACGAGCCCAACCACCCGGCGTTCATCAGCCCGCAGCGCGCGACGCTGCAGCGCCGACGTCGCCGCTCGCTGGCGCCGGCCGTCTACGCCCAGCTCGTGCTCGCCGCCAAGGCCGCGCTGGACGCCGTGCCCGGCGACCAGCAGCTCGTCCTCGGCGAGATGGCCGGCGACGACGGTCGCCACGCCGCGGCGCTCGACCGTCGCCGAGATGGTCGCGGCGCTGCCCGACGACGTCGCCTGCGCGAGCCGGACGTGGTCCCAGCACGACTACGCGCAGATCACGCCCGGACGCGGACAAGCCGGACCCGGTCGTCGCGCTGGAGCAGGCGCTCGACGCGCGGCCGTGCACGAAGGGCGCGCACATCTGGGTGACCGAGACCGGCGTCGGCGGCGACGATCCGGGCGCGCCGCGACCGACCGACGACGCCTCCCTGCGCGCGCAGTGCCGCGCCCAGGACGCGGCGCTGCGCCGCTGGGCCGCCGATCCCCGCGTCGACGCGGCGTTCCAGTACACCTTCCGCGAGGACACGGCCTATCCCGGTCGGCCTCGCCGACGCCCGCCTCACCCGGGTCTACCCGACCTACGACCTCTGGGCCGCCTGGGGCGCCCGCGTGCCGAGCGCCCCGGCGCCCGCGCTGCCGCAGTCCTGCTCCTGAGGCGATCGCCCGCCGCTACAGCGCCGGGACGTGCAGCGCCTCGCCGTCGAGCGCGTTCAGCGCGCGCTCGACCGACATCGCGATGCAGGTGAAGGTCGGCGTGTCGCGCTTGGTGCCAGGCCGAGGCCTCGGTCGTGCGCAGGCGCTGCACGAGGTCGAGGAACGCGCCGGCGTCGTCGGTCTCGAAGGCGACGACGAACTCCTGGTCGTCGAGCCCGAACGAGTAGCTCGTGTTGATGTCGACGCTCGGGTACTCGCGGCCGACCGGATGTGCTCCTGCATGATCCGCCAGCGCTCCTTCGGCTCGCAGCCCGTACCACTCGCGCGTCTTCACGAACGGGTAGACGAACAGGTACTTGCGCGTGCGCGGCGCGGACCTCGAGCGCGACTCGTCGGAGTACTCCGACGGCTTGGTCATCGCCAGGAACGAGTAGGGCGTCGTCGGCCCAGCCCATCAGGCCCGCTCTGGGCGAGCACGACGTGGAACTCGTGGATGCGCTCGAGGTTCTCGGCCTGGCTGAGCAGCATCAGGTCGGCGTCGCCGCGCGTACCCACCAGCGAGAACGCCCGCAGCAGGCGGTCGTCGCCGAAGTCCTCGCAGGCGGCGAGGAACTCGCGCTTGTGCTGCGCGCGCTCGGACTCCGGCAGGCGCCGCCAGGCGGGATCGACCTTGCAGGAACGTGTACTTGACGAAGTGGCGGTCGGGCATGCGCGGGCCTCAGCATAGGTGAAGAGCGGTTAGCCGTACCGCGGCCGTTCCGGTCGCGTCCGATAGGATCGACGCGATGCGCATCGCCCTGGTCTCCCCGTACTCGTGGACGTATCCCGGGCGGCGTCACGCGGCACATCGAGGCGCTCGCCGGGCGAGCTTCGTCGCGCGGGCCACGACGTCGCGTGCTCGCGCCCGTTCGACCCGCCCGACCGCCGTCGGCGCGGCTGCACCGCGGCGCGCGCGCCGCAGGCGCGCGAGCTGCCCGACTGGCTGGTCCCGCTCGGCCGCACGATCGGCTTCCCGGCCAACGGCGCGGTCTCGAACCTGGCGGTGCACGCCGCTCGGCGGTCGTCGACGCTGCGCCGCGAGCTGCGCGCGCGGCGGCTTCGACGTCGTCCACCTCCACGAGCCGGTCGCGCCCGGCGTCGGCTGGGACGCGCTGACGACGCGCCGACGCGCCGCTCGTCGGCACGTTCCACTGCTACTCGGCCAATCGCGTCTGCCAACAAGATCGCGGACGCTGATCGGCGCGCGCCGGCGGCTCAACCACCTGCACGTGCGGATCGCCGTCTCCGAGGCCGCCGCCTGGACCGGGCGGCGCTTCTACGGCGGCCACTACCGCGTCATCCCCAACGGCGTCGACGCTGCCCGACGGCGGCGTGCCGGCGCCGCGCGCCGTCGGCGCCGGGCGAGCCGCTGCGGATCGTCTTCGTCGGCCAGGCCGTCGAGCGCAAGGGCCTGCCGGTGCTGCTGCGCGCCTTCGAGGCGCTGCGCGAGCACGTGCCCGCCGAGCTGACGTCGTCGGCGCCGACGCCGAGGAGCGTCGCGCCGCTGCTGCTCGACGGCCGACGGCGTCGACGCGCGCTCGGCAAGGTCGACGACGACGACCAAGGCACGCGCGCGCTGCGCGACGCCGACGTGCTGTGCGCGCCGTCGCTCGGCGGCGAGAGCTTCGGCATGGTGCTGACCGAGGCGTTCGCCGCCGGCACGCCGGTCGTCGCCTCGGACATCGCCGGCTACCGCGACGTCGTCACGCGACGGCGTCGACGGCGTGCTCGTCCCGCGCGGCGACGCCGACCGCGCTCGCCGAGACGCTGCGCGACCTCGCGCTCGACCCCGCCGCGCCGCGACGCGCTGGCGCCGCGGCCGCGCCGCAGACGCGCCGAGCGCTACGCCTGGCCGCGCGTCGCCGCGCGAGGTGCTCGACGCCTACGAGGACGCGATCGCGATCGCCGCAGCCCGAGCGGCGTCGCGCAGCGCGCCGGCCGTCCGCGTCGGCGCGCTGCCCGCCGACCTGCAGCCGCGCGCGCCCGCGCGCGGCGCCTGCCGCGCTCGAGCCGCCGGCGCCGCCGCGCGAGCGCGCCGCGCGTCCGGTGCTCGCCTGCGCCGCGGCGCGCTGTGGCGCTCGTCGCCGTCGGCGATCGCTCGCCGGCTCGCTGCCTCGCGCTGCAGCGCATCGGCGTCGACCGGATCGGCGACTCGCTGCTGCACTCCAGCGCCGTCGTGGGTGCTCGTCGCGCTCGGCGCTGATGTGCGCCTCGATGGTGCTGCGCGCCGTCGCCTGGCACGCGATCCTGCGCGCCGCGCTGCCCGACGCGCCGCGCCCGCGCCTGGTCGACGCGCTGCAGGGCACGATCGATCGGCGTGCTGATGTCCGCGACGCTGCCCGCCCGGCTCGGCGAGCCGGCGCGCGCGCTGATCGTCGCGCGGCGCCTCGGCCGCGCCGCGCGACCGCCTGCCGGTCGTGCTCGGCACGATCGTCTCGCAGACGCTGCTGAACATCCTCGCGCTGGTGATCCTCGGCGTGCGTGATGTTCTCGACGGTCGGGCTCTTCGACGGCCACCAGAGCGGCGCTGGTCGCCGTTCGCGATCGCGCCGCTGGTGATCCTCGCCGCCGTGCTCGTCGCGCCGGCGCTGCTGCGCGAGCGGCGGCCGCTCGCGCTCGACGCGCGTGCGCACGCTGGGTCGCGCCAGGCGCGCCGCGCGACCGCGCAGGTGCGCGCCGGCCTGCGCGGTCTTCCGCCAGCCCGCGCCTGGGCTCGGTCGCCGTCGACCGCGCAGCTCGCTCGCCTGGGTCCTCCAGTGGCTGTCGTGCTACGTCCTGCTCGTCGCGCTCGGGCTCGACGACCGCGCCGGCATCGGCGCCGCCGCCGCGGTCCTGTTCGCCGTCAACGTCACCGCCGTGCTGCCGGCGACGCCGTCGAACCTCGGCGTCTTCCAGGCCGCGTGCGTCGCCGTGCTGCACAGGGGCTACGGCGTCGCGTCGGGCGACGCGCTCGGCTACGGGATCATCCTGCAGGCCGTCGAGATCGCGACCGCCGTCGTCATGGGCGCGCCCGCGCTGGTCAAGGAGGGCGTCGCTGGCGCGAGGTGCGGCTGCGCGCGATGCACGCCTCGCCGGTCGAGCTGCCGCCCCTGCCGTCCCGCCGCGGCGACGCCGCCGTCGAGGTCGACGCGTGACAGCACGCGCGGCGCCGGCAGCGCTCATCGCGCTGTCGACCGTCGCGCTGGGGGCCTGCGGCGGGAAGGTCGATCGCCAGGACCTCGAGACGAAGATCGCCGACTTCGTCCACCGCCAGACCGGGACCACGATCACCGTCCACTGCCCCAACGGCGTCAAGCCCGACAAGGGCACCCGCGTGCGGTGCACGACGGTCCTCTCGGGCGCCGACACCGACATCGACATCCTCTTCACCGCCAAGGGCAAGTTCCGCATCACCCAGACGCGGTTGCAGAACCCTTAGGTCGGAGCGGGCTTCGAGGCGTTGGCCCGTCGTCCTCGGGAGCATCGGTCTCGACCTATGCACCGCATAGGTCCTTTTCTCGAGACCGAGTCGGATCCGTGTCGAGCAACGGTTGTCAGAGAACCTTTGCTCGACACGGAGTTGCCTACGGCAGTCGGCCGACGCGCGGTAGCGACAGCAGCCCCGCGGCCAGCAGCAGGACGAGGCCGGCGCCGGCGAAGGCCGAGGTGATCTCGCGCTGCTCGTGCTTGGTCGCCAGCCGCGAGCCGAGCGTGTAGTAGATCGAGCGCAGCTGGTCGGCGTCGTCGCTCGTGAACGCCCGGCCGCCGGAGACGTCGGCGATCTGCCTGAGCGTCTCGGGGTCGGGCGGGACGGAGATCGGCGGGCTCAGCGGGCTGACGGGATTGGGGATCGTCGCGTCGTCGGTGCCGAGCGCGACGGTGTAGATCGGGATGCGCAGGCGCTTGGCGCTGCGCGCGACCTCGACCGGATCGCGGCCCGTCGTCGTCTTGCCGTCGGAGAGCAGGACGATCGCCGACGCGGGCCGCGCGGCCTTGCGCCCGTTGGGCGCGAGCGTGGTCGAGCGCGACCTGCAGCGCGTCGCCGGTCGCGGTCGCGCCCGCGGCGCTCTGGGCCTCGATCGTCGCCGCGCACGCGGTCGCGGTCGGTCGTCGGCGCCAGCGTGCCGTCGGGGCCGTCGGAGTAGGCGACGACGCCGACGCGCGTCGGCTTGGGCAGCTTGTCGAGGAACGTCTCGGCGGCGGCCTCGGCGGCCGACAGGCGGTCCGGCTCGACGTCGGTGGCCGCCATCGAGCCCGAGTGGTCGGTGACCAGCATGACCGACGCGCCCTCGACCGGCACGGCGACCGTGCGCTGCGGCTTGGCCAGCGCGAGCGCCAGCGCGGCGATCGCGGCCAGCGCCAGCGCGGCCGGCACGTGGCGGCGCCAGGGCGAGACGCTGCGCCGGCGGCGCAGCGCCAGCGTCGCGGCCGCCGGGAAGCGGATCGCGTAGGCCGTCCGGCGCCGGCGCGCGGCCGCACAGCAGCAGCACGGCGACCGGCACGGCGAGCAGCGCCAGCAGTCCCAGCGGGGCGCCGAAGCTCAGCGCGAGCGGCGTCGCGCTCATCGCAGCCGCCGCCCGAGGTGCAGCAGCCAGTCCTCGTCGGTGCACAGCGGCGCGTGGTCGACGCGCAGGCGGCGCAGCTCGGCGGCCAGGGTCCCGCGGCGCTCGCCCTCGAGCGCGGCGAAGCGCTCGCGCACGCGCGGTCGCGACGTGTCGACCTCGACGCGCCGGCCCGTCTCGGGGTCGACGACGGCGAGCCGGCCCGACCGGCGGGAGCTCGGCCTCGCGCGGGTCGTGGATCTCGACGGCGAGCACGGCGTGGCGGGCGCGCAGCGCGCCGAGCGGGCGCGCCCAGTCGTGCTGCTCGCGGAAGTCGGAGATGACGACGACGAGGCCCGGCTGGCGCGCGACGCGCCCGACGCGGCCCAGCGCGTCGGCCAGCGCGTGCGGATCGTGCGACGCCGTCGCGCGCGACGCCCTCGGCGAGCGCGCGGCGCAGCGCGACCAGCCCGGCCTTGGCGCCGCGCGGCGGCAGCAGGCGCGGCTCGCCCGCGCCGAAGGTCGAGCAGCCCGACGCGGCCCGCGCGGCGCACGGCGAGCCGGCCGAGCACGAGCGCGACGCCCTCGGCGACGTCGGCCTTCAGCCGCTGCGCCGTGCCGAACGCCATCGACGGCGAGACGTCGAGCACGAGCCAGGTCGTCAGCGTGCGCTCGGGCACGTGCAGGCGCACGTGCGGCTCGCCGGTGCGCGCGGTCGCCGCCGCGTCGATGTGGCGCACGTCGTCGCCGATCTCGTAGGGCCGCAGCTGCGCGAGCTCGGTGCCCGCGCCGACGCCGGCGGCGCGCCGGTCGCCGGGCAGCGCGCCGGCGACGCGCCGCGTCACGGCGATCGAGCGCGTCGAGCAGCGCGGGCGGCATCGGGCCCGGGCCCTGCCGGGCGGCGGGCGGGCGCCAGCGGCGATCGTGTCGACCGCCGCCGGCGCATCACGCAGCGGCGCTCCGCGTGGTCCGGTGCAGGTAGCGGTCCTCGGGCTCGGGCACGGCGTCGAGCACGCGGTCGAGGAGCTCGTCGGCGGTGACGCCGTCGCTGAGCGCGTCGTAGGAGAGCACGAGGCGGTGGCGCAGGACGTCGGGCGCGAGGTCGCGCACGTCGTCGGCGATGACGTGGCCGCGGCCGCGCAGCAGCGCCAGCGCCCGGGCCGCCTGCACGAGGCCGATCGGCCCGCGCGGGCAGGCGCCGAACTCGATCATGCCGGCGAGGTCGCCGAGGCCGTGGGCGCGCGGGTGGCGCGTGGCGTCGGCCAGCGCGACGGCGTAGCCGATGACGTCGCGGTCGACGAGGATCGTGTGCGGCCGCGGCCGCGTAGCGCTCGAGGTCGGCGCAGCTCCAGAGCGCTGGCGCACGACCGCCGCGGCCGCCCAGCGCCGCGGCCGACGACCGCGGCCTCCTCGCCCGGCGTCGGGTAGTCGACGAGGATCTTCATCAGGAAGCGGTCGACCTGCGCCTCGGGCAGCGGGTAGGTGCCCTCGGACTCGATCGGGTTCTGCGTCGCCAGCACGAGGAACGGGCGCGGGACCGGGTAGGTCTCGCCGCCGATCGTCACCTGGTGCTCCTGCATGACCTCGAGCAGCGCCGACTGCACCTTGGCGGGCGCGCGGTTGATCTCGTCGGCGAGCAGGAAGTTGCCGAAGACCGGGCCCGAGCTCGGTGTCGAAGCGGCCGGTGTCCGGGCGGTAGATGCGCGTGCCGACGAGGTCGGCCGGGACGAGGTCGGGCGTGAACTGGACGCGCCTGAAGGTGCCGCCGAGCACGTCGGCGAGCGTCTTGACGGTCAGCGTCTTGGCCAGGCCGGGCACGCCCTCGAGCAGCACGTGGCCGCCGGCGAGCAGGCTGACGAGCAGCCGCTCGAGCATCGCGTCCTGGCCGACGATGACGCGCTTGATCTCGTGCAGCGCCTCGCCGAGCGCGCGGCGCGGGTCGTCGTCGGATGTCGTGGGGGATCTCGGTGGTGCTCGTCCATGGGTGTTCTCCTAGTGCGAAGGTCTGTGGCGTGGGGATGGGGGTCTAGATGAGGCGGCCGAACCAGCGCAGCGACAGCGCCGCGCCGAGGACCAGGAGCGCGAGGCCCGCGCCCGCGAAGCCGGCGGTGATCTGGCGCGGCTCCTTCTTGGTGCCGAGCTGGGAGCCCAGCCGCTCGTAGACGGCCGAGAGGTCGTCGGCCGACTCGGCCGTGAAGGACTTGCCGCCGGAGGCCTGCGCGATCGCGTGCAGCGAGGCCGTCGTCGGGCGGGACCGGCTTGGTGATCGTCCCGGCCGCGGATCGGACTGCCGGCGAGGGACGGTGATCGTGCCGGTGGCGTGCCGAGCGTGACGGTGTAGATGGGGATCTTGAGCCTTGGCGGCGGCCTGGGCGGCGGCGACCGGGTCGACGCCCTTGGTCGACGCGCCGTCGGAGAGCAGCACGATCGCCGACGGCGGCTTCTTGCCGTTCAGCGCCGGCGCCTGGCGCAGGACGCGCGTGGCGGTCTGGATCGCCTCGCCGGTCGCGGTGCCGCCGCTGGAGCGTCAGGCGGCCGAGCGCGAGCGCGAGCGCGTCGCGGTCGGTCGTCGGGCTGGCCAGCACCTGCGGCGTCTGGTTGAAGGCCTCGACGCCGACGTTGACCGCTTGGGCACGCGGTCGACGAAGCGCTTGCCCGCGCGCCGCGCGGCGACGAGCCGGTTGGGCGTGACGTCGGTCGCCAGCATCGAGCCCGATGACGTCGGTCAGCAGCATGATCGGGGCGTGCTCGACCGGCACCGCGACCGTCCGCTGCGGCTTGGCCGCGCGCGACGATCGAGGATCGCGACCGCGAGCAGGAACGCGAGCAGCGGCACGTGGCGGCGCCAGCGCGGGCGGCGCGGCGCGACCGAGGCCGCCAGCGCGGGGCGACGCGAACGCCGCGGCCGCGCGGCCACGGTCGCGCTGCAGCGCCGACGTAGCCGACCGCCAGCGCCGGGACGACGATCAGCGCGAGGAGGATGAGTGGGGCGCCGAAGGTCACAGGCACCTTGCGGGCGGTTGGTGTGGCCGAGCACGACGTCGATCTGTCTCGGTCTGGCCGTTGCGCCGAACGGTCATCGTGATCTGGTCGCCCGGTGCCTTGGCTGTTCACGTCGGTCGACAGCGGCCGACGCGTCGTCGACGTGCTGACCGTCGATCTCGGTGACGATGTCGCCGGCCTGCAGGCCCGCGTCATCGGCGGGGCCGCCGACGGTCACCGACGGTGATCGCCGCGCCCGACGGCGTCGACGGGTCCGGCTGTTGGGCACGTCGATCTGGACGCCGAGCCACGCGTGGCTGACGGTCTTGCCGAGCTTGAGGCCGGGGAGCGACCTGGCGCACGGTGTTGGACGGGACCGCGAAGCCGATGCCGACGTTGCCGTTGCCGAGAGGCCGTTGGTGGCGATCTGCGAGTTGACGCCGATGACCTTGCCGCCGTCGTCGAGCAGCGGGCCGCCGGAGTTGCCGGGGTTGATCGCGGCGTCGGTCTGGATGACGTCGTCGATCTGGAAGCCGTTGGGCGCGGTCAGCGTGCGGCCGAGGCTGGAGACGATGCCCTCGGTCACCGTGCGGTCGAGGCCGAAGGGGTTGCCGATCGCGATCGCGACGTCGCCGACCGCTGACGCCGGTGGAGTCGGCGAACTGCAGCGGCTTGACGCCCGCCGGGATCGCCGACGGGTCGATGTGGACGACCGCGAGGTCGCTGGACGGGTCGACGCCCTTGACGTCGCCGCGAGATCGTGCGGCCGTCGGTGCCGAACTTGACCTGCACGGTCGTGGCGGAGCCGACGACGTGGTCGTTGGTGACCAGCGTGCCTTGGTCGTCGATCAGGAAGCCGGTGCCGCTGCCGCGACCGGTGCGGATCGAGACGACGGCGGGGCTGGCCTGCGCGTAGATCGTGCCGGCGCGGGTCTGGCCGCGCGTCGGCGTGATCGGCTTGGAGGAGACGGCCGGCAGCGCGGCCGGGCGTGCGAGGCCCTTGGACGACGTCGTCGCCGTTGTCCAGCAGCGCGCCGGCGGCGAAGGCGGCGCCGCCGACCGCCGAGGATCGGTGACCGCGGCCAGCGCGGCGATGCGGCCACGGCCGATCCCGGACTTCTCGGCGTGGCCGGCCGTCGGGCCCGATCGTGCGTCGGGTGGACGGCCGTCGGCGCCTCGTCGGCGCTCGGGGTGGGCGAGGCGCTGCGCCTCGGTCTCGGCGCGTCGGCGGGCGTCCTCCTCGGACTCGGCTTCCCAGCCTGCCGCTCCAGATGTGCTTGGGCGTCATGACGGTGACTCCTCGGACCGGCTCGTGCGCATGTCGACAGAGTTAGACAGGTTCCTGATGCTGGGCTGTTGAGCGCCTAAAGGCTGGGTAAGAGAGGATGACGCGATGGCAAGCGACGTTGTGACCTTGCGGGCCGGCGCGTGGACCTCACGGTGGGTGCCGTCGGTGGGCATGGTCGGAGTGTCCCTCTTCGGCGCCGGCCGCGAACTGCTCGGTCAGCTCGGCGGGCTCGACGCCTACGCGACGCGCGGATCGTCGTTCGGGATCCCGCTGCTGCACCCGTGGGCGAACCGGCTGGCGGCTTCACCTACGCCACCGCGGGGCGTGAGGTCGCGCTGGAGCGTCGATGAAGCGGCTGCGCGTCGACGGCCAGGGCCTGCCGATCCACGGCGCTGCTGGCCGCCTACAAGGGCTGGGAGGTGCGCGAGGTGGGCGCGCAGACGTTGGTCGCCGAGCTCGACTTCGGCGCGGACCCCGAGCTGCTGGGCGCGTTCCCCTTCCCGCATCGGCTCACGCTGGAGATCGAGCAGACCGCGCGCCACCTCTCGGTCGCCACGACGCTGACGCCGACCGGCGACCAGGCCGGTGCCGGTGAGCTTCGGCTTCCACCCGTACCTGACGCTGCCCGGCGTGCCGCGCGAGCACCTCGTCCTGCGCGCGCCGTCGATGACCCGGCTGCTCACCGACGACCGCGGGATCCCGACCGGCGAGCGCGAGGCGGTCCCGGCACGCCACGGTGCGATCGGCGACGCCGAGCTCGACGACCACTTCTGCGATCTCGGTCGCCCCCGACTTCACGCTCGCCGGCGGCGGCCACGAGCTGACGATGCGCTTCGTCGAGGGCTACACCCACCTGCAGCTCTTCACGCCACCCAGCAGCCCGTCGGTGGCGATCGAGCCGATGACCGCGCCGACCGACGCCCTGCGCTCCGGCGACGGCCTGCGCCTGGCGACCGAGCCGTTTCGCGCGGTCTTCGAGCTGGACCTCGTCGAAGCGGCCTAGTCGCGTAGGTGTAGCGGTACGGATCGTCGTGTCTGACGGTCGCGGCCGAGTGCCGGCGGGCGGCCGCCCGTCAAGCCGGTCGGGGCCGTCAGGCGCGTCGAGACGGCCGCTACGCCTGCGCGGCGACCCGCGCGTCCTCTTCGGCCACGCCGCCGTCGAGCGGATCGGAGTCCAGCTCTTGGGCGTCGGCCTCGGCGAACAGCGACGGGTCGCGCTTGGAGCCCTTGATGAGGTCGTCGGGGGAGACGGCGTCCAGCGGCTTGAGCTTGCCCTGCTTCATCCCGAAGTAGAACGCCTGCGGGTGGTGGGCGATGAGCGCGAGCGTGGACTGCTCGGGGACCGGCGCGTAGCCGTCGGTGAGCTCCATCCCGATCTGGGAGAGGTCGAGCAGCGCGTCGACCTTCTCGTGCTCGGACTGGTCGGGCACCGCCGGGTAGCCCCAGGAGTAGCGGCGGCCCTGGACGGCCGGGATCCCGAGATCCTCGCGGACCTTGGCGTGCAGCCACTCGGCCAGGCCCTCGGCGGTCTGGACGCCGAGGCCGTGCACGAAGAGCTGCTCGGCGAACTCGCCGTCCTTCTCCAGCTGGGCCATCAGCTCGGTGACCTCGTCGCCGACCGTGACGGTCTGCAGCGCGACGACGTCGAGCTCACCGCTCTCCTTCGGCCGGAAGAAGTCGCTCAGGCAGACGTGGTCATTGCCCGGCTGGCGCGGGTTGACGAAGCGCTGCAGGATCGTCTCGCGGTCGCTCGGGTCGAGCACCACGATGTCATTGCCTTCGCTGTAGCAGGGGAAGTACCCCAACAACGCGCGCGGGTGCAGGTAGGTCTGCTCGCGCCACATGCGCTCCAGGCGCGGGCGGAAGCCCTCGTCCTCGTCGGTGCCCTCCAGCAGCTGCCTGCCAGGCGTCGCCCTTGACGCCCTTGCCGCCCCAGTGCAGCTTGAACAGCACGTGGGTGTCGAGGTGCGGGTAGACCTCGTCGAGGTCGACCGGGATCTCGCGCACGCCCCAGAACGGCGGCTCGGGGACCGGCGACGTCGGTCGCGGCGTCGGAGCGGTCGGTGCCGGTCGTGATCAGGACCTCGATCTCCTCGCCCTTCTCGCGGAAGATGTCGGCGTCGACCTTGCAGCTTGGCCAACAACTCGGCGCGCGTGTCCTCCTCGACGATCTTGTCCATCACGTGCAGGCCCTCGAAGGCGTCCTTGCAGTAGAAGACGCCCGGGCCATACAACGCGCTGTCGTCAAGGCCATTGACATGCAGCGCGCGGTAGCCGAAGGCGCGGTTGATCGCCGCGCCGCCGATCAACACGGGGTACTCGAGACCCTCGCGCTCCAGCTCCTTGACGGCCAGCGGCATCTGCTTGGAGGTCGAGACGAGCAGGGCGCTCAGGCCGATCGCCGTCGCCTCGTGCTCCTTGGCCGCCTCGATGATCGTCGACACCGGGACCTGCTTGCCGAGGTCGATGACCGTGTAGCCGTTGTTGGTGAGGATCGTGTTGACCAAGGACTTGCCGATGTCGTGCACGTCGCCGAAGACGGTCGCCAGCACGACGGTGCCCTTGGTGTAGCCCTCGATGCGGTCGAGGTAGTTCTCCAGCTGGGCGACCGCGCGCTTCATGACCTCGGCGCTCTGCAGCACGAAGGGCAGGATCAGCTCGCCGGCGCCGAACTTGTCGCCGACCTCCTTCATCGCGGGCAGCAGCACGTCGTTGAGGACCGGCACCGCGCCGAGCTTCTCGCACGGCCGCGTCGATCTGGGCCTCGACGCCGTCCTTCTTGCGGCGCAGGATGTGCCAGTGCAGCGCCTCCTCGGGCTCCATGCCCGCGGTGGGGTTGGCGACCTCGACCTCGGCCTCGCCGCCGGCGGACTCGAAGTGCTCGATGAAGCGCTGCAGCGCGTCCTCGCGGCGGTTGTAGACCAGGTCGTCGGCGAGCTCGCGCTCCTCCTCGGAGATCTCCCCGTACGGCGTGATGTGATTGGGGTTGACCATCGCGAGGTCCAGTCCGGCCTCCACGCAGTGGTGCAGGAAGACGGAGTTCAGGACCGCGCGCGCGGGCTGGCCGACGCCGAAGGAGACGTTGGAGACGCCGAGCGACGTCTTGACGCCGGGCAGCGCGGCCTTGACCTCGCGGATGCCGTTGATCGTCTCGATCGCCGACGGCTTCCACTCGTCGTCGCCGGTCGTCAGCGTGAAGGTCAGGACGTCGAAGATCAGCAGCTCGGGATCGAGGCCGTGCTCGTCGCAGGCGATCTCCTTGATGCGCTTGGCGATCTCGACCTTGCGCTCGGCCGTCTTGGCCATGCCGACCTCGTCGATCGTCAGCGCGATCAGCGCCGCGCCGTGCTCGATCGGCGAGCGGGATGACCGTGTCGGCCTTCTCGCGGCCGGCCTCCAAGTTGATGGAGTTGACGATCGCGCGGCCGGGCGTCTGCTCCAGCGCGAGCTTGATGACGTCGGGCTCGGTCGAGTCGATCTGCAGCGGCGCGGGCTGGCTGAGCGAGACGCGCTTGGCGACCATCCGCATCTGCTCGTCCTCGTCGACGCGCTCGGTCAGCGCGACGCAGAGGTCGAGCACGTGGGCGCCGCCCTCGACCTGGTCCTCGGCGATCTGCACGAGGCCGTCGTAGTCGTCGGCCAGCAGCATCTCCTTGGCCTTGCGCGAGCCCTGGGAGTTGACGCGCTCGCCGACGAGCGTCGGGGCCGGCTCCTGGGCCAGCGGCGTGGCGGCGATCATCGAGCGACACGATGCGGCGCGCGCGGCGCGGGGCGCGCACCCGGCTTGTGCCCCTTGACGCGCTCGGCGATCGCGGAGATGTGGTCGACGGTCGTGCCGCAGCAGCCGCCGACGATCGACACGCCGTGCTGCTCGACGAACTCGCCCAGGACGGCCGCCAGCTCGTCGGGGCCCTCGGGGAAGATCGTCTCGCCGTTGCGTCCCTGCTGAGGCAGGCCGGCGTTCGGGATGCAGTGGATGGGCGTCGCGGAGAACTCGCCGAGGAAGCGGATCGCGTCGCGCATGTCGTTGGGGCCGGTCGAGCAGTTCAGGCCGATGACGTCGACCTTCAGCGCCTCCAGCGTGGCGAGCACGGCGGAGATGTCGGTGCCCGAGCAGCATCTTGCCGCCGTTGGGCAGCAGCGAGACCGACGTCTGGATCGGGAGGACGCGGTTCTCCAGCTTGAACGCCTCGCGCGCGCCGAAGATCGCGGCCTTGACCTCCAGGATGTCCTGGGCGGTCTCGATGATGATGAGGTCGGCGCCGCCGCGGACCAGGCCCTGGGCCTGCTGGGTGAAGATCTCGACGAGCTCGGCGAAGGTGATCGCGCCGAGCGTCGGGTCGTCGGAGGCGGGCAGATGGCCGGTCGGGCCGATCGAGCCGGCGACGAAGCGATCCTCGCCGACGGCCTTGCGCGCGATCTCGGCGGCCTTCTGGTTGATCTCGAAGGTGTGCTCGCCCAGGCCCCACTCCTCGAGCTTGAGGCGCGAGGCCTGGAAGGTGTCGGTCTCGACGACCTCGGCGCCGGCGCGCACCATCGACTCGTGCAGCTCCTGGATGACGTCGGGCCGGTGCAGGACGAGCGCCTCGTGGCACTTGCCCTCCAGCCCGCCGTAGTCGGCCGCCGAGAGGTCGAACTCCTCCAGCGTCGCGCCCATCGAGCCGTCGAAGACGACGACGTGGTCACGGGCGGCGGCCAGGAAATCGCGCATGGGCCGAAGGGTAGCGCAACCTTGACACAGTTGTGTCAGGGTATGGGGTGCGATGCGCGCGCGTCGCATCGCGCGCGCGTCACGCAACGACGCGGAAGGCCACCACCTCGCCGGCGGCGGTGCGGTAGCGGATCGTCGCGCTGACCGGCGGCAGCACGTAGACGTTGTCGTTGACCGACTCGACGTGGTGGAAGCCGTCGTCGTCGGTCACCTCGATCTGGCGGATGCCGTCGGGCAGCAGGCCGTAGATGTTCTCGGTGTTCGAGACGCTGAGGCCGTACTTCAGCGCCACCGCCTCGGTTTCGCAGCCGGTGTCCATCACGTCGCCGCCGATGGCCTGGACACCGATGCACGCGAAGCTGTTGCCGGGGATCAGCCAGACGCGCTTGCCGTCGACGGTCGCCATCACGCGGGCCTGGTCGGCGGCGAGGCCGAACTGCCGCGCGAAGGTGACGGCCTTGCGGACGACGGCGTTGTCGCGATCGTCGGCGGTCGCCGGCTCGCCCAGGCGGGCGTAGGCGTCGCCGAGGGCGGGCGACAGCGTCGGCAGCGCCTCACGCGGCACGACCCGACCACCGGGCCCGACGCCGAGCGTGGGCAGCCGCGCCTCGTGCGGGGGCGGGCCGCCGGTCAGCTCGACGACGGCGGCGGTGACGGTGACCGGGACGGCGGCGGCGAGCAGCGCCAGGACCAGCGTGCGCCTGCCCATGCGCCGTCGCCGCACAAGCGGGCGGCGTGGCGTCGCGGTGACCTGGCCGTCGGCGCCCGTCGTGGTCGGGTGCGGCGCGGCCGCCGCGGCGATGATCAGGTTGGCCTTCTGCTGTGGAACGTAGGTCATGGCTTCTGCTCCACGGTGTTGCGCAGGGCCCTGAGCCCGCGGCTGACGGTCTTGCGCACGACCAACTCGGAGCACTGCAGCTGCTCGGCGATCTCGTCGTAGGGCCGCTCTTCGAGGACCCGCGCGCGGATCGCGTCGCGCTGTCGGGCGGGCAGTTGGGCCAGCGCGGCCATCAGGGCCGGGCCGTCGGACTCCAGCGCGACGATGGCGTCGAGGTCGACGTCGACGAGCGCCACGGGCTCCCAGTAGGCCAGGCGCCGGCGCGCCTGCTGCTCGACCTTGCCGCGCCGGATGCTGGTCAGCAGCGTGTTGCGGGCGATCGTGAAGATCCACGCGGCCGCTGAGCCGCGCTCGTCGCCGATGAAGCGATGAGCGGCGCCGAGCGCAGAGGCGAACACCTCGCCGCTGAGGTCCACGGCGACCTCGGGGTCGCGGGTCCGGCGCAGGAGGTAGGCGAGGATCGGGCCCTCCCAGCGCTCGTAGAAG
The DNA here is from genome assembly GCA_963731005.1 of uncultured Conexibacteraceae bacterium. Lineage (GTDB taxonomy): Bacteria > Actinomycetota > Thermoleophilia > Solirubrobacterales > Solirubrobacteraceae > Baekduia. The sequence continues at coordinate 2,022,675 of CAVSTZ010000002.1, forward strand.
ACGGCGAAGGCCTCCGCGTCGTCCTTGGTCTGGCCCAGCAGCTCGGCGTCGGTGGCGTTGGCCCGTGGCCCCATTGTCCTTATGAATCCGGTTGGGGCCGGAGTGTGACCGATCGGCGGCGCGCCCGGACGGGTCTCCGAGCGCGCCGCGTACCGTTTCGGTCAGCCGCCGCCGATGACGTCGAACGGCACGCCGTCGACCGCCACCGTCACGTGGCCAGTGTCGAGCCGGTAGATGCTGCTGCCGGGAGCGAGGTCGACAGTCGTCGTCGTGTTGTTGTCGTCGGTCACGTCGACGGAAGTGACGCCGTCGGGCACGAGCCCGTAGACCGTGGTGCCGTCACCGACGGTGATGCCGCGAGTGATGACGGCCTCGCTGGGCTCGCAGGAGGCGCCCAGGGAGCCGTCGCTGGTGTCTTCGAGGGCGAGGCAGAGCGCCCCGTTGGCCGGGACCAGCCAGATCGGCCCGGCGGCGGTGGACCCGACGACGCGGGCGTCGTCGGGGGCGAAGCCGCGCTGGGCCTCGTCGGCGAGCCGAGTGACCTGCTCGTTGGCGGTGTCGGCAGTGCTCGCCGCGCGGTCCAGCACCGCGAACGCGGCCTTCTGTGGCGCGGTTGCCGCGACGGGCTCGGTGCTCGTCGGCGGCGCAGGCGGCGGTGGGTCGTCGGCCTGGGCCAGGGTGACGACCGCCGGTCCGCCGACGGCGGCGATCGCGAGGGCCGCGGCAACACGCTTAGAGATTCTCATCGTCCAGTCATCCCTAGTATGAGTAGTGGGTCGACGTATCGAAGATGATGGCGCCGCCGGTCGAGTTGTCGACCCAGCCGTGGTAGCAGCAGGCGCTGTTCTCGACGCGGGCGGCGAAGCCGCCGCTGGACGCGCAGGTCCGCGACCCCGCCGTGGTCTTGGTCGCCGAGGCGTAGCCGGTGGTCCCGGTGTCCTTCGCGACGCAGAACCCGTTGTGGTCGCCCGTCGCCTCGATGTAGCTGATCGAGTGGGCTTCCGTGCTGGCGAATCCGTAGCCCTGGACCAGCGTGCCGCTGAACCAGTGGTCGGAGCCCGCCAGCGCCGTCGCCGTTGCGCTGAGCAGCACGACGGCGATCACCGCGCAGACCATCATCCCGCGTCGAACCCCCGTCCTCGGGGTGCGCGAGGTTGAGACAGGAACTTCCATGTTTGACTCCCTTCCGACCTTACGGCCGAAGGCGTTGTGAGATGTAGTTCGCGCTGAGTCGTTTAAAAGCGCTCAGGAGTTAGAATCAATACCGACGGCGACCGGTGTGGGACCTCGCGGCGCAATTTATGGAGGTTCTCCGAGGTGAACCGCACGCAGGCGCGCGCGCCGACCCTGCCAAGCGGGCATGAGCTCGTTGAGCGGCGACGCGCCGGCTCGGCCTCGTGCTTAAGCACCCGTGCGGGCGTGCCCAGGAACGACGGAGGCCCCGTGGCGCGATGCGCCACGAGGCCTCCGATCCTGCGCCTGCGATGTTCGCGGGCGACTACTCCATCAACAACATCTCCGAGTGCCGCGACCCTCCTAGCGGGTGACCGGGAAGGACTTGCGGCTCGCGTTGGTGTCGCCGTCCTTGTCGCGCACCGTGAGCTTCACGTACTTCGTGTCGGCGTTCTGGAACGCCTTGGTGATCTTGCAGCCCGTCGCCGTCTCCCAGATGGTCGCCCCGGACTGGTCCTCGAACGACCAGGTGCACGTCAGCGGGGCGTCGCCCTTGGAGGCGGTGCCGTCGAGCGTGACCGTCTGGCCGACGCGCACGTTGGACGGCGCGGTCCAGATCGCCTGGGCCGGGGTGTCGGCGGGCGGCGTGGTCGGTGGCGGGGTCGTCGGTGGCGGCGTCGTGGGCGGCGGGGTCGTGGGCGGCGGGGTCGTCGTCGAGCCGACGTTGATGCCGCGGTCCTTGCCATCGCTGCCGTTGGCCTTGCCGGGGGAGCCGGTGGCCAGGGCGTACCCGGCGTAGGTCGTCGGGGCGCTGCCGCCGGTGAAGACCGGCGTGCCCTTGATCGCGTTGGTGCCGCTGGTGCTGCCGGCGAACAGGTTGTAGGTCACCGGGCAACCGGGGCAGCCGCTGCCACCCGCGGGCGTCGTCGAGGCGCCGGTCGCGAACACGTTGTTGGACACGTTGACGTTGACGCCGGCCTTCGCGCCGACCTTGCTGCCGGTCTGGACCTGGATGTTCTTGACCGTGTTGTGGACGAACTGCGTGCCGTTGTGGCTGCCCAGCTGGACGGCCGGAACATAGCCCGCCCCGATCATCACGTTGTTGGCGATGTTCTCGGCGGTGCCGCCGTCGGGGGCCATGATGATGGTGTCGTCGTCGTGGAAGTAGTTGCCCACGATCTGCGTGTGACTGGAGCCATAGAGCTGGATCGAGTCCACATGGGCCGCATAGCTGCCCTGCTTGATGTTGGAGAACTCGTTGCCCGGCCCGATCTTCACGCCATAGGCGTCACCGATGATCTGGACGCCGTCGCTGCCGCCGCCATTGCCGAAGTGGCTGTTGGTCACGGCCACGCCGACGGCCGACGTGTTGTTGTTGCCACGGACGGTCAGGCGGCCCTCGTAGCACGTCGAGCAGGCGCTGATGTTGTCGAACGTGTCGTGGTCGAACAAGATGTTGGCGTTGCTCATCGTGCTGGCGTTGACCAGCGACATGCCGGTGATCTTCGTGTTCGAGATCGTGATGTTCTTGCTGCTGCCCGCGATGTTGACGCCGCCGGAAGAGACGCCGTCAAGCTTGATGTTGGACGCGCCATTGAAGTTCGGCGTGATGGTCACGGCGGCGCCGGACTCGGGCTTGATCGTCACCGTCGACGCCTTCGCGCTGCCTGTAAACGAGCCGTAGCTGCCCGCGGCGAGGTAGATCGTGTCCCCGCCCTGGGCGGCGGAGAAGGTGCTCGCGAAGGTCGAGACGGTCGCGTGACGATCGGCCGCGCTGGCCGCGCCCGGTGCGCCAAGTACGCCAGCGAGCAGGATGAGGGACCCGACGGCGAGCGCCGTCGGGAGAGAACGTGCTTTGAGCACGGTGGTCCTCCGGTTCTGTGACTGGGGTGGAACAGGGACCGCAGCAGGACCACTCGCGCTGCATGGCAACGCAAGGAGGGCCGCCGCCGGCGGACTGATCTGAGCGACACACGGGAAGTCCGATGGACCCCCTGCCCCGTGCGTCGAGAGTGCTGTTCTAGCAGGCTGCCCGTCCCTCGCGTGGGCCTAACCCGGCCGGGGGCCTTTGTGTCTGGGAAAGGGCCGGATCGGAGGGTCAGGCGGCTGCCCGGCTTTCTGCCTGGCCGGAGCCGGGATTGTCTTTGGAACGACAGAGGCCCCGTGGCGCATGCGCCACGGGGCCTCTGATCCCGCGCTTCGATGCTCTGGGAGCAGGCTACTTGATAAACAGCATTTCTGAGTACTTCGGCAACGGCCAGAGGTCGTCGGCGACGATGCGCTCGAGCTTGTCGGCCACGGTGCGCACGGCCGTCATCGCGGGGATGACGGTGTCGCGCATGTACTTGGCGTGCGTGATGCCGCCCTCGGGACCCTCGTGGTCGTTGGCCTTCTCCAGCTCGAGGATCGCCGCGTACAGCTGCTCGACGAGCGGCTCGACCTCCTCGGCCAAGCCGGCCACGCCGGAGGCCTTGAGCTCGGTCAGGTGGCGCACGGCGGCGGGGAGGATCAACGTCCGGGCCATCGACGCGGCGGTCTCGGCCTCGATGTTGAGCTTGGTCGCGTACTGCTCGACAAAGACGTCGTAGCGCGACTCCAGCTCACGCGAGGAGAGGACGTTGTAGGCCTCGAACGCCTTCACCGTCTGCTTGTTGACGATCCAGGGCAGCGCGTCGGGCGTCGTCGGCAGGTTGTAGAGCCCACGCTCCTTGGCCTCCGCGTGCCACTCCTCCGAGTAGCCGTCGCCGTTGAAGATGATCGCGCTGTCGGACTCCCAGACGCCGCGGACGACCGCCGGGACGGCGACGCCGAGGTCGCCCTTGGCGGCCTTGAGCTCCTTCTCCAACTGCTTGGTCAGCTCGTCGATCGACTCGGCGACGATCGTGTTGAGCACCGTGTTGACGAAGCCCAGCGACATGCTGGAGCCCAGGGCACGGAACTCGAACTTGTTCCCCGTGAAGGCGAACGGCGAGGTCCGGTTGCGATCGCCACCGTCGCGCGGCAGGTGCGGCAGCACCTCGGCGCCCAGGCCCATGAGGCCCTTCTTGACGCGGCGACCCTTGCCGGTCGCGATCATCGTGAAGGCCTGCTCGAGCTCGGCACCCAGGAAGATCGAGATGATCGCCGGCGGCGCCTCGTTGGCGCCGAGGCGGTGGTCCTGGCCGACGTTGGCGACCGACGCCCGCAGCAGCGCCTGGTGCTTGTTGACGGCCTTGATCACCGCGGCGCAGAAGAACAGGAACTGTGCGTTCTCGTCCGGCGTGTCGCCCGGGTTGAGCAGGTTGTGGCCGGTGTCGGTGCCCATCGACCAGTTGTTGTGCTTGCCCGAGCCGTTGACGCCCGCGAACGGCTTCTCGTGCAGGAGGCAGACGAAGCCGTAGCGACGCGCGACGTTCTGCATGACCTGCATCGTCAGCTGCTGGTGATCGGAGCCGACGTTGGAGTTCTCGAAGATCGGCGCCAGCTCGTACTGCGCGGGGGCGACCTCGTTGTGGCGCGTCTTGACCGGCACGCCGAGCTTGCGCAGCTCCTCCTCGGACTCCATCATGAACGCCAACACGCGCTCGGGAATCGAGCCGAAGTAGTGCTCGTCGAGTTCGTGGCCCTTGGGCGGCTTGGCGCCGAAGAGCGTGCGGCCCGTCGTGTACAGGTCGGGGCGCTCGAAGTAGTACTGCTCGTCGATGAGGAAGTACTCCTGCTCGGGCCCGACCGTCGTGAAGATCCGCTGCACGTCGGTCTCGCCGAAGAGCTTGAGCGCCTTGAGGCCGCTCTTGGAGAGCGCGTCCATCGAGCGCAGCAGCGGGATCTTGTGGTCCAGCGCCTCGCCCGTCCACGACACGAAGGCGGTCGGGATGCACAGGAAGGTGCCGTTGGGGTTGTCGAGGATGAACGCCGGGGACGTCGGGTCCCACGCGGTGTAGCCGCGGGCCTCGAAGGTCGCGCGGATGCCGCCCGTCGGGAACGACGACGCGTCGGGCTCGCCCTGGACGAGCTCCTTGCCCGAGAACTCCGCGATCGCGTGGCCGTCGCCGGTCGGGTTGTAGAAGGAGTCGTGCTTCTCGGCCGTCAGGCCGGTCAGCGGCTGGAACCAGTGCGTGTAGTGCGACGCGCCCTTCTCCATCGCCCACTCGCGCATCGCCTGGGCAACGGCGTCGGCGAGCGTGGGATCCAGCGGCGTGCCGGACTCCAGCGTGGCGAGCAACTGCTTGTAGACGTGCTTGGGCAGGCGCGCGCGCTGCTCGTCGATCGTGAAGACGTTGGCGCCGAAGGCGTTGGCGCCGGGTGCGGTCAGGTCGGTGGTGCCGAGGGCGCCGCCGTTGACCGACCACTGGGCGGCCGTGACGTTCTGCTGACGGGAACTCATGGGGCGGGAACTTCCTCCTGTGCGTATTCGGGGCCCGGCGGGCACGCCGAGCCTATTTCTCGCGCGCGTAGGACGCCTTGTACCGATGTCCAAACTCCGATGAACGGGCTTCGCCCTGAAGTAGGCCCAGCCGCCCAGGCCATCTCGACCAGGTGGCGAAGGACGGTGGACGATCTTTCGACATCGGGCTAAGGACCCTAGGCCTCCGGACCAAGAGACTGCCGGGGCACGCTCGACTAGGAGGTCACATGAGACGTTCCCTGACGGCCCGCGCGCTGATGTTCGGCACGCTCGCCGCCCTATTGGTGCCGGCAACGGCATCCGCCGATATCTACAGCTCCGGCGCCTTGCCGGACAGTGTCGGCATCAACTCGATCTGGGTGATCGTTGCCGGTTGCCTGGTGTTTTTCATGCAGGCGGGCTTCGCCTTCCTGGAGATCGGCTTCTCCCGCGGGAAGAACGCCGGCACGATCGTCGCGAAGATCCTGGTGAACTTCTCGATCGCCGCGATCCTCTACTGGGCGGTGGGCTTCGCGTTCGCCTTCGGCCACGGTGATGGCGGCAACCTCGTCATCGGTACGCACGGGTTCTTCCTGCGCGACTACGGCGACCCGCTGAAGGCATTCCCGATCATGGGCCTGTCGGACGCCACGATCGAGTCCAAGTTCTTCTTCCAGTTCGTCTTCTGCGCGGTGTCGCTGGCGATCGTCTGGGGAACCACGCTGGAGCGCGTCAAGTTCGGCGTGTACGTCCTGTATGCCATCGTCTTTTCGGCGATCATCTACCCGATCGCGTCGGGCTGGGTGTTCGGCGGCGGCTGGCTGCAGGTCAACGTCCACATGCAGGACTTCGCCGGATCCACGGCGGTCCACCTCATCGGCGCCACCGGCGCGCTCGCGGCCCTGCTGCATCTGGGACCGCGCAAGGGCAAGTACGGGCCTGACGGCAAGCCACGGGCGATCCCGGGGCACAACATGCCGCTCTTCGGCCTGGGCATCTTCATCCTGTGGCTCGGCTGGTTCGGGTTCAACCCGGGCTCGACGCTGGGCGCACTGGACGGCCGCTTCCCCGAAGTCGTGCTGACCACGAACATCGCCGCCGCCGGCGGCGTGCTCACCGCGGTCATGACGGCCTACTGGAAGACCAAGACCATCGACATCGGCATGGCCGGCAACGGCGCCATCGCCGCGTTGGTCGCCATCACGGCGCCCTCGGGCTACGTGGTGCCGTGGGCCGCGCTCGTCATCGGCATGGTCGCCGGTGTCATCGTCGTCCTCGGCGTCTACGCGATCGACAAGTACATCGACGATCCCGTCGGTGCGCTCTCGGCACACGGTCTCGCAGGTATCTGGGGAACGTTGGCCTGCGGCATCTTCACGCACCCGGATCTCGCGGCTTACAACGCCGTCGGCTCCGGCGGGCTCATCTACACGGGGAGCTTCAACCAGCTCGGCCGCCAGGCCTTGGGTGTGGTCGTCGTGTTCGCGTTCGTGTTCACGTTGAGCTACCTCGCCTTCGGGATCATCAAGGCGACCTACGGGATGCGCGTCTCCGAGGAGGAGGAGCTGGCCGGGCTGGACATCTCCGAGCATGGGATGTACGGGTACCCGGAGCAGTTCATTCCGGCTCCGGAGCTCGTCGGCTACGGTGCGGCCCCCCAGGGGACCGCCGCCGCGGCAGGCGCCGGGCCCATCGCAACCCCGACGGAGGTTCCCGCAACATGAAGATGGTGGTGGCATACATCCGCCACGAGGCGTTCGAGCCGATCCGCACGGAGCTGCTCGACCTCGGGTTCCCCTCGCTGTCCATCAGCGAGGTGAAGGGCTCGGGACGTCAGAAGGGCATCACCGAGCGCTATCGCGGCGCCGAGCTCACGAACTACCTCCGGCCGAAGGTCAAGCTGGAGTGCGTCGTGGCCTCGGGTGACGTGCAGACGATCGTCGACACGATCCTCAAGCACGCCCGCACCGGCGCCGTCGGTGACGGCAAGGTGTTCGTCATGCCGGTCGAAGAGGCCTATCGCGTGCGGACCGGGGAGGCCGGCGAGGAGATCCTCCAGGCCCACCCCGACGCGGCGACGGCCGCTTAGGAGAACTGAACCATGGGCGAGGCGGCGGGCGAACACGGATCCCGGCATCCAGTCCGCCGCCTCGCCGGCGGGTTCGTTGGTGGAGCGACTGCGGTCGGTCCACCTGCAAGATGGTCGACGCCGTGCTCGGCGGCGACGGCCTGCAGCAGGTCGCGGCGCTGGCCGCGGAGGCCGCGGGCGCCCCGGTGGCGATCGTGGTCCCGCGGCTGGACGCGGCGGCCGCGGCCGGCGGTGAAGGCGGCGTGCGCGAGCAGGTCCTGGAGGAGGTGCGGCGCTACGTCGCCGACCGTGTCCGGGACCGCCCGTCGCAGGTGCCCCGAGGCACTGGCGGCCGAGGTGCCGATCCAGTCGGGCGACGACGTCGTCGGGGCGGTCGTGCTGCTGCGCGATCCCGGCCCCACCCGGCCGGGCCCGCATCCGGAGGCCGCGGACTTCCTGCACCTCGCCGCGGTCGCGTGCCTGACCGAGGTTGCCGTCGAGGAGGCCAAGGAGGAGGTCGAGCAGAACCTGCGCGGCTCCTTCTTGGAGGACCTCCGCTCGCGGCCCGACCTCGAGCCGCGCGAGGTCGTCCGGCGCGCCGCACGCCTGGGCTGCGACCTGGCCCGCGGCGCCGTCGTGCTCTGCGCCGAGCTGACGACCGACCGCCCGCGCCACGTGATCGCGACGATCACCGGCGACGAGCCGGGCGCGCTGGCCGAGCACCTCGACGGGCGCGTCTACGCGATCTTGCCCGGCACCGGCGGCGACGACGCGCCGGACACCACGACGGCGCGCGGTCGCGCGCTGGCGACGCGCCTGCGTCGTCACGGCACCGTCGGCGTCTCGAGCTTCTACTCCGATCCCGCCGAGCTGCCGCGCGCGATCCAGGAGGCCGAGCTGGTCCTCGACGTCCTCAAGCAGGGCGAGGGCGGCGGTTGGGACGGCGTGCAGGACATCGGCACCGGCACCTACCGGCTGCTCTTCCGCGTGCTGGCCTCGCACCCCGAGGAGGTGCGCTCGTTCTACGAGGACACGGTCGCGCCGATCGTCCGCTACGACGACCAGTACCGGACCGACCTCGTCGGCACCCTCGAGGCCTACCTCGAGCAGAACTGCAACATGAACGCGACCGCCTCGGCGATCTACGCGCACCGCCACACGGTCGCCTACCGCCTGGAGCGCGTGAAGGAGCTGACGACGCTCGATCCGATGCTCTCCGAGGATCGCGAGCGCCTCGGCCTCGGCCTGAAGGCCTACCGCATCATCGCCCCGCGCCTGCCGAAGTAGGCGGGACTAGCTGCTGCTGTCGGCGGCGCTGACGATGTCGCCGGTCTTCGGGTCGACCGTCACCGGCGCCGGCTTGCTCGCGACGCTCACGCGGAAGGTGCCGGAGGGATCCTGGCCGTTGGCGGTGCGGGCGACGGCCTTGCCGTTGAGCCCGGCCGCGACGTGCCAGCGCAGCAGGTGCGTGCCGGCGACGACGGGCGTGACGTGCCACACGAAGGTCTGGGTGTGCCCGTCGGCCAGCGGGCCGAGGGCCCAGGTGCTGACGTAGGCGGTGTCGCCGCCGTGCGGGCCCTTGTCGACGATCCACAGCTGGCGCGTGGGATCGGCGAGGTCGGGGCTGGTGGAGCGGGTGGTGAAGCCGGCGCCGCCCTTGGCATCGTCGTCGGAGGTGATGGTGACGGCGACGTTGGGGATCGTCTTGCCGGAGTCGTTGCGCACGACCACGCGCATGACGGCCGCGTTGGCGAGCCGCTGGTGGGGCGGGAACTCGGCCTTGAGGACCTTGACCTTGAAGGTGCCCGAGGGCTCGTTGGCGTCCTGGCGCTCGCCACCGCCACAGCCCGCGACGAAGCCGGCCGCGACGATCGCGGCGACGCTGGTCGCCCACAAGGCTCTTCTGGACCCCTCCACTGCGGCGGGAACGTACCAGAGGGAGGTGTCACGCAGCGCAGGTGGAACTCGAGAGCACGTCGGGTTCCTGGTTGGCAGGGGTGACGGCGGTCCCATAGACTGCCGCCCGTGCGGGTGGTCTGCGCGTGCAGGCGCACCCGAGGGTTGCAAGAGGAGAGGTCCGAGAACGCGTGGTCAGCACGGTTGCCGATCGGGCATTCGCCCCGGCGAAGAGCCTGCTCGAAGAAGTAGGCGACATGATGATCTTGACGGGGAAGACGCTGGTGTCTGCCCTCCGTCCGCCGTACCCCTACGGCAGTGAGTTCGTCGGCCAGTTCCTCTTCGCGCTGCGCCTCTGCTGGCTGCCGCTGCTGATCTCGACGGTCGCCGTCTCTTATGGCGCGCCGGGCCTGCAGGCCGCGAACTTCCTGATCCTCTTCGGCGCGCTGGATCGCCTCGGCGGCTTCTTCGTGCTGGCGATCATCCGCGAGTTCGCGCCGTTCGTCTGCGCGATCATCGTCGCCGGCGTGGCCGGCACCGCGATCACCGCTGACCTCGGCGCGCGCAAGATCCGCGAGGAGCTCGACGCGCTGCAGGTCCTCGGCGTCGACCCGGTCAAGAACCTCGTCGTCCCGCGCTTCCTGGCCCTGATGCTCGTCACGGGCCTGTTCGACATCTTCGCCATCATCTTCGGCATCACCGGCGGCCTGATCGCGACGCTCGTCAACGGTGCACCGCTGGGCCCGTTCTGGGCGACGTTCTTCACGAACGCCTCGACGACCGACCTCTGGGGCTCGCTGCTGAAATGCACGATGTTCGGGGCGATCACCGCGATCGTCTGCTGCTACAAGGGGATGACGGCCAGCGGTGGTGCCGAAGGGGTCGGCAAGGCGGTCAACCAGGCAGTCGTGATTACGTTCCTCGGCGTGTTCGCCTTCAACTACGTGTTCACCCAGACCTTGCTCGCCACCCATCCTGAGATCACGGTGATCCGTTAGATGGGCGGCTGGTTTGCACTTCCTCGCGAATGGGTTTCCAGCTTCGGCGAGATCGCGAAGTTCAGCGGCAAGATCCTCGGGCAGGTCTACAGCCTGCGGGTCCTGCACTTCTTCGGGGAGACGCTGCGCCAGTGCGGCGTGCTCATCCTCGGCTCGACGATCGTCATCTGGGGCCTGGTCTTCATCGTCGGCCTGCAGTGCGGGATCGAGGGCGCCTACTTCACGCGCGCCCAGGGTGCGCCCGCCTACTCCGGCGTGTTCGCCGCCTGGTGCGACTTGCGCGAGATCGTGCCCTACGGCTTCGGCTACATGATGGCCGCCAAGGTCGGCACCGGCATCGTGGCCGAGCTCGGCTCGATGCGGATCTCCGACGAGATCGACGCGCTGGAGGTCATGGGCATCGACTCCGTGCTCTTCCTCTGCGCGACGCGCCTGCTGGCCTCGTGGCTGGTGCTGCCGTTCATGTACATGGCGGCGGTCGGCGCCGGCTTCTTCGCCAGCTACCTCGCCGTCGTGCAGCAGATCGGGGAGGTGAGCTCAGGCGGCTTCTCCCTCATCTTCTGGATGTTCCAGAACCCTCCCGACCTGCTCTACAGCGTGATCAAAGGCATGGTGATGGCCACGGCCATCGTCCTTGTCGGGTGCTATTACGGCTACCACGCGGGCGGCGGACCGGTCGGCGTGGGGACAGCCACCGCCAAATCGATGGTGATGAACATCGTTTTGGTGCATCTCATCGGGATGTTGGGAACACAGGTGTTCTGGGGCGCCAATCCAAGAGCCCCCATCGGAGGCTGAGCAAGACATGAGCGAGACCCCCCGCGATCCCTACGCCGACGGCTACGAGGGCGACGGCTTCGACGACGCTTCCGCGCCCGCCGCGGCCGCGCCGACGACGCCCGACGCCCCCCGTCCGGTCGCCGACACCCCGCCGACGCGCGCCTCCGTGGTGCGCGAGGCCCCGCCGACCGACGGCGACGACGACGAGTACCAGTGGCACACCGGCCTCAATCGGCCCGACCGGCGTGCCGGATGCCGTCGAGTTCGTCGACGTCCACAAGGCCTTCGGTCGCAACAAGATCCTCAAGCGGCCTGAACATGGGCCTGCCCGAGGGCAAGATCTCGATGATCCTCGGCCCGTCGGGCACCGGCAAGTCGGTCTGCATCAAGCACATGGTCGGCCTGCTGTACCCGGACGAGGGTGACGTCCTGGTCCACGGTGAGTCGGTGCCGAACATGACCGACGACGAGCTCTTCGCCATGCGCAAGAAGTTCGGGGTCCTGTTCCAGGACGGCGCGCTGTTCGGCTCGATGAACCTGATCGACAACGTCGCCTTCCCGCTGCGCCAGCACACCGACAAGTCCGAGGACGAGATCCTCGAGATCGTCCGCAAGCGGCTCGACGAGGTCGGCCTCGGCGACGCCTACGACAAGATGCCCAACGAGCTCTCCGGGGGAATGCGCAAGCGCGCCGGGTTCGCACGGGCGCTGGTGCTGGACCCCAACATCGTGCTCTTCGACGAGCCGGACTCCGGCCTGGACCCGGTCCGCACGGCGCTGCTGTGCGAGCTGATCCAGGAGATCCACGAGGAGAACGGCGGGGCCTACACGGTCATCACGCACGACATCATGAGCGCGCGCCGCGTGGCCGAGTTCATCAGCGTGCTGTGGAAGGGGCGGATCGTCGAGTCCGGGCCGGCGGAGGAGTTGTTCAACTCCGAGAACGCGTTCGTCCGGCAGTTCCTCAGCGGCGAGTCACAGGGGCCACTGGGTATGGAGTAGCGCAGGGCGCTGCCGGGCACCACCCGGCGAGGGCCCGACACCCTCACCAACAACTCAAGAAGATCATCGGCCGGTCTCCGGCAAGCACCGAACCCCACACGGTCCTGTCTCATCCTTCGTCCTGTCCTTTCGTTCTCGCCACGCGTGGCGTGGCCACTGCATGACGCTCACCCGCGGGCTCGCCATCGGCGCGCTCGCCGTCGCCGCCGTCGTGGCGATCCTGGTGCTGACCGGCTCCAGCAAGCACGAGTACACGCTCGTCTTCCAGAGCGCGGGCCAGTTGGTCAAGGACAACGACGTGCAGGTCGGCGGCCGTCGCATCGGTCGCGTCGCCGACATCAGGCTCTCCGACAACAACCTGGCCGAGGTGCGGGTCCAGGTCGACGAGCCCTACGCGCCGCTGCACGTCGGCACGACGGCCACGATCCGCTCCGGCTCGCTGTCGGGCGTGGCCAACCGCTACATCTCGCTCTCGCCCGGTCCGAACTCGGCGCCCAAGCTCGACGACGGCGCGACGCTCGGCCTTGACCGGACCACCACCTCGGTCGACCTCGACCAGCTCTTCGACACGCTCGACCCCCAGGCGCGCAAGTCGCTGCAGCAGGTCATCAAGGGCTCCTCGCAGCAGTACGACGGCCAGGGCGCCAAGGCCAACGAGGCGCTCAAGTACTTCAACCCGACGCTGAGCACGACCTCGCAATTGGTCAACGAGCTCGACCGCGACCAGCAGTCGCTGCAGGACTTCATCATCTACACCGCACGCGCGACGACCGCGCTGGCGTCGCGTCGCGACGACCTCTCCGGCCTGGTGAGCAACGCCGACACGGCGTCGGGCGCGATCGCGTCCGAGAGCGCGTCGCTGGACCAGGCGCTGACCGCGCTGCCGCGGACGTTGCGCCAGGCCAACACCACGTTCGTCAACCTGCGCTCCACGCTCGACGACCTCGATCAGCTCGTCGACGCCACCAAGCCGGTCGCGCCCCGCCTCGCGCCGTTCTTCGCGCAGCTGCGCCCACTGCTGCGCGACGCCCAGCCGACGGTCAGGGACCTGCGCACGCTGATCAGCCGCCCGGGCGCGGGCAACGACCTGACCGACCTGCTGCGCAACCAGCCGCAGCTGACCAAGGTCGCCACGCCGGCCTTCCGGCACACGATCAAGGGCCTGCAACAGGGCACGCCGGTGCTCCAGTTCATCCGGCCCTACGCGCCGGACCTGATCGGCTGGTTCCGCGACTTCGGCCAGTCGACGGCCAACTACGACGCCAACGGCCACTTCGCGCGCATCTCGCCGATCGTCAACGCCTTCCAGTTCACCGACACGCCGGCCGGCGGCTTGCTGACGGCGCTGGCGCCCGCCGACCGCCAGGTTGGTCTGCAGTCGGGCAAGGTCCGCCGCTGCCCCGGCGCGGCGACCCAGGCCGCGGCCGACGGCTCCAACCCCTACGCCCCCGAGGGCTCGGATTGCGATCCGAGCATCGTCCCGCCCGGCCCATGATGCGCGTGCGCCTCATCGCCGGTGTCGCGGCCATCGCCGCCGCCCTCGTGCTCGTCGCCTTCGGCACGGGCGCCGGCGACGACCACAAGGGTGACTACAAGGTCCGCGCGATCTTCAGCAACGCCTTCACGGTCATCCCCGGCGAGGACGTCAAGATCTCGGGCGTCAAGGTCGGCAAGATCTCGGCGCTCGACGTGACGCCCGACAACAAGGCCGCGGTCGTCCTGGACATCACCGAGCCGGGGTTCAAGGACTTCCGCAAGGACGCGACGTGCACGATCCGCCCGCAGTCGCTGATCGGCGAGCGCTTCGTCGAGTGCACCCCGACGCAACCGCGCGCGGAGGGCGACGCCCAGGCGCCCGGGCTCGACCAGATCAAGCGGGGGGCGGGCAAGGGCGAGTACCTGCTGCCCGCCACGCAGACGATCAAGCCGGTCGACCTCGACCTGGTGGGCAACATCATGCGGTTGCCCTACCGCCAGCGCCTGTCGATCATCATCAACGAGCTCGGGACGGGCCTGGCGGCCAACGGCGCGCAGCTGCGTCAGGCGGTCAAGCAGGCCAACCCGGCCCTCCAGCAGACCGACCGGGTCCTGGCGATCCTCGCCGACCAGAACAAGACGCTCGCCCAGCTGGCCAAGAACGGCGACGAGGTCCTGCGCCCGTTGGCCCGCGACAAGGCCCACGTCGCCGACTTCATCGTCAAGGCCGACACGACGGCGGTCGCCAGTGCCGAGCGCCGCAGCGACATCGAGGCGAGCCTGCAGAAGCTTCCCGCCTTCCTGACGCAGCTCAAGCCGACGATGCAGCGCCTCGGTGGCCTGGCCGACCAGATGACGCCGGTACTGACCGACCTGCACGGCGCCGCGCCGCAGATCAACCAGTTCATCAAGCAGCTCGGGCCGTTCAGCGTGGCGGGCACGCCGGCGCTGACGTCGCTGGGCGACGCGGCGGAGGTCGGCGACCAGGCGTTGATCAAGGCCAAGCCGATCGCCGGCGACCTGCGTGACTTCGCCGGCCAGGCCAAGCCGACGGTCCAGAACCTCGACGCGCTGCTGAGCAGCCTCAAGTCCACCGGCGGCATCGAGCGGCTGATGGACTTCCTGTACTTCTCGGCGGCGTCGACCAACGGCTATGACTCGCTCGGTCACTATCTCCGGGCCGTGTTCGTCCTGACGTCGTGCACGACCTACTCGGTCGCGCCCACGCCCGGCTGCTCGGCGAACTTCACCCAGCCCACGGCGTCCGCTTCGGCGGCCGCCGCGCGCGCCGCCAGGTCCAAGCAGCAGCAGCAGCCCAGCAGCGCCGCGCCCGCCGGCAGCGCCCCGGAGGCCACGACGACGACGGCGACGCCGCCGAGCGACGCGACGAGCGCCACGCCGCCCGCCGGCGGCGCGACCCAGACCCTCCTCGACTACCTCCTGGGCGGCTGATGCGGCGCGCATCGCCATCGCTCGCGGCCAACCCCGTGCTGATCGGCGCGGCGACCACGCTGGTCGTCCTCGTCGCCGTGTTCTTGGCCTACAACGCCAACAACGGCCTGCCGTTCGTCCCGACCTACGCGCTCGACGCCGACGTCCCGAGCGCGGCGAACCTGGTCCCGGGCAACGAGATCCGCATCGGTGGCACCCGCGTCGGCGTCGTCGACAAGATCACGCCCAAGCGGCTGGCCTCGGGCAAGGTCATCGCCCGGCTGCACCTCAAGCTCGAGACCGCCGTCCGGCCGCTGCCGGTCGACTCGACGATCCTCGTCCGGTCGCGCTCGGCGCTGGGCCTGAAGTACGTCGAGCTGACCAAGGGGACCTCGACCAAGGGCTACGACGAGGGCGCGACGATCCCGCTCGAGCAGGCGACGCCCGCGCCCGTCGAGTTCGACGAGTTCCTCAGCACGTTCGACGAGAAGACGCGGATCGCCGCCCAACAGCAGCTGGAGGGTTTCGGCAACGCGTTCGCCGGCCGCGGCCAGGACCTCAACCAGGCGATCCGGTCGCTCAACCCGCTGCTGCTCGCGCTCGGCCCCGCGATGGCCAACCTCGCCGACGACCGCACCAAGCTCGCCCGTCTGTCCGAGGCACTGGGCCGCACGTCGGCGATCGTCGCGCCGGTCGCCGAGTCCCAGGCCGCGCTCTTGCGCAATCTCGACACGACGTTCACCGCGTTCGCCGCGATCGCGCGCCCCTACCTGCAGGACAGCATCAGCGGCGGGCCGCCGGCGCTGCAGACCGCGATCGACGAGCTGCCCAAGCAGCGCCCGTTCCTGGCCAACAGCGAGGGCCTCTTCCACGACCTGCGACCGGGCGTCAAGGCGCTGTCGGGCGCCGCCTCCGACCTCGCCGACGCCTTCACCGTCGGGGAGCCCGCGCTGCGCCACTCCGTCGCGTTCAACCAGCGGCTGGTGCCGACCTTCACCGCGCTGCAGCGGTTCGCCGAGGACCCGCTGGTCGCCCTCGGCGTCCAGGATCTCGGCGACACCGCGCGGATCGCCAACCCGTTGTTGGCGGCGCTCGCGCCGACCCAGACGGTCTGCAACTACTGGACCCTGTTCTTCCGCAACGTCGCCTCGCTGCTGAGCGAGGGCGACAACAACGGGACCGGTCAGCGCTTCATGATCGTTGCCGCGCCCCAGGGCCCCAACAACGAGGGCAGCCCGTCCTCGGGCCCGGCCAACGGCCCGAACAGCGACAACTTCCTGCACAGCGACCCCTACCCCAACACCGCCGCCCCGGGGCAGACGCAGGAGTGCGAGGCCGGCAACGAGGGCTACGCGGCCGGCAAGCAGGTCATCGGCAACGTCCCGGGCAACCAGGGCAAGACCACGCAGAAGACCACCACCTCCAGCGACACGCCGACGCCATGAGCGCTGACCCCGACAAGCGCAAGCGCGTGCTGCGCAAGGACCGCCACGGGATGAACCCGCTGACGGTCGGCCTGCTCGTGCTCGCCCTCTGCGCGATCGTGGTCTACGCCGGCTTCTCCAAGCACGTGCCGTTCACCCACGGCTTCCGCGTCAAGGCGGTCTTCGTCAACGCCAACAACGTCCGGCCCAACTCGCCGGTCCGGATCGCCGGGGTGAACATCGGCAAGGTCAAGAAGGTCACGGCCTACAAGGGCGGCGACGGCAACATGTCGCTGGTCACGATGGAGATCGACAAGGCCGGGCTGCCGATTCACAAGGACGCCACGCTGAAGGTCCGGCCGCGGATCTTCCTGGAGGGCAACGAGTTCGTCGACCTCTCGCCCGGCACGCCGTCGGCGCCGACGATCAACGACGGCGACACGCTGCCGGCCACCCAGACCGCCGCGCCGGTCCAGTTCGATCAGATCCTGACCGCGCTGCAGAGCGACACGCGCGAGGACCTCAAGCGGCTGCTGGAGGGCTATGGCACCGCGCTGACCTACGAGCCGACCGCCGCCGACGACGTCGGCCAGGACCCCGACGTCAAAGGCAAGTCCGCCGCCCGATCGCTCAACCGCTCGATCGACTACGCGCCCGGCGCGCTGAAGAACGCGGCGATCGTCAACACCGCCTTGCTCGGCCTGCAGCGCCACGACCTGTCGGGGCTGGTGGCCAACACGGGCAAGGTGACCAAGGCGCTCTCGGCCAACGAGGAGTCGCTGAAGGACCTCGTCACCAACTTCAACACGACGCTCGGCGCGTTGGCCGCGCGGCAGTCCGACCTCAAGCAGACGATCGCCCTGCTCGGCCCGACGCTGCAGCACACCGACAGCGCGCTGACGCACCTCAACGCCTCGTTCCCGAACACGCGCGCCTTCGCCAAGGAGATCCTCCCCGGCGTCAAGGAGACGCCGGCCACGATCGACGCCGCGCTGCCCTGGATCGCCCAGGCGCGCAAGCTCGTCTCGCCCGCCGAGCTCGGTGGCCTGATCCAGGAGCTCAAGCCGACGACCGTCGACCTCGCCAAGCTCGTCGACGGCTCGCTGACCGCGCTGCCGCAGGCCGACCTCGTGGCCCAGTGCGTGACGCACACGATCCTGCCGACCGGCGACGTCAAGATCCAGGACGGGCAGTTCACCTCCAACGAGGAGAACTACAAGGAGTTCTGGTACACCATGGTCGGCCTCGCCGGCGAGGCCGAGAACTTCGACGGCAATGGCCACTACGTGCGCTTCGCGGTCGGCGGCGGCGATCAGACGATCTCCACCGGCAAGTACGGCGGCAACGCCGGCTCCAAGCTCTACGGCCGGGTCAACGACCCGCCGCTGGGCACGCGGCCCGCCTACCCGGGCAAGCGCTCGCCCTACAACCACACGGCGCGCTGCAAGGACCAGAAGCTGCCCGACCTCAACGGCGCCAAGACCGGCGGCGCCGACGGTGGCGGCGCGGTCACGCCCGCGCCCGCGCTCACGACGCCTGCGGTGTCGACGCCGGTCGGCACGATCCCGTCGACCACCACGCCGCTGCCCGCGCTGTCGGCCGGCGCGTCGGACAAGGACAGTCTCACCGCGCAGCTCGTCGACCGCCTCAACCCGTTCCGCACGTCGGGCGCCAAGCCATGAGGACGGCGATCCGCAAGCACCGCTGGGACTTCCTGGCGCTGATCGGGATCTTCGTCGTCGCGCTGGGCGTCGGCAGCTTCATCCTCGGCCACCAGCGCTTCTACCTGCCCAAGTGGGTCCCGGCCGTCGGCACCGACTTCGTGTCCTACAAGGCCGAGTTCGCCACCGCGCAGTCGGTCACGCCGGGCCAGGGCCAGTCGGTGGACATCGCCGGCGTGCCGGTCGGCGAGCTCTCCAAGGTCGAGCTCAAGGACGGCCGCGCGGTCATCACGATGAAGATCCGCCGCAAGTACGCGCACGTCTACCACGACGCGACCGCGCTGCTGCGCCCCAAGACCGGCCTCAACGACATGATCGTGGAGCTGACGCCGGGCACGCGGCGGGCGGGGGAGATCGACCACGCCAAGCAGGTCATCCCGATCACCCAGACGCTGCCCAACGTCAACACGGATGAGTTCCTGGCGGCGCTGGACGGCGACACGCGCAGCTACCTCCAGCTGCTGATCGCCGGCGGCGGCGAGGCGCTCGGCGGCAACGGCAAGAACCTGTCGGCCACCTTCCGGCGCTTCGAGCCGACCAACCGCGACATCGAGAAGGTCACCACGGCGCTGGCGGTCCGCCGCGACAACATCGCGCGGTCGATCCACAACTTCCAGGCGCTGACGGCCGCCGTCGGCGACAAGGACCAGCAGCTCTCGAGCCTCGTCGACGCCTCGAACGCGGTCTTCAAGTCCTTCGCCAACCAGGACGCCAAGCTGCGCCAGACGCTGAGCCTGCTGCCCGACACGCTGCAAGACCACCGACGTCGCCGTCCAGAAGGCCGACAAGCTGGGCAAGGTGCTCGGCCCGACGCTCGGCGCGCTGCGACCCGGCGCCCGCGCGCTCGGCCCGTCGCTGAAGCAGAGCCGCCCGTTCTTCAAGGCGACGACGCCGGTCCTGGAACAGCAGCTGCGTCCATTCGCGCGCGACGCGCTGCCGACGGTCAAGATCCTGCGCCCCGCGGCGCGCGACCTCGCCGCGCTGACGCCCAACCTGACGTCGGCCCTCAAGACCGCCAACTACCTGCTCAACACCCTGGCCTACAACCCGCCGGGCGACGACGAGGGCTACCTCTTCTGGGTCTCCTGGCTCAACCACATCGGCCCGACGGTCTTCAGCACGCAGGACGCGCACGGCCCGATCCGGCGCGGCGCGCTCTTCTTCAGCTGCGACGGCCTCGGCCTGTTGGACACGCTCAAGACCGTCAACCCGCAGCTCGGCACGATCATCGGCCTGACCAACGCCCCGACCAAGGCCGACGTCTGCGCCTCCAGCGCCCAGGCCCCGAACACGAACGCGGGAGGCTGAGATGAACAAGCAGGTTCCCGGCCTCGGCAAGATCCTGATCATGGTCGGCTTCGCGCTGTCGTGCTTCGGCCTGTTGCTGTTCCTGTGGCTGGCCTTCGGCGGCGCGACCCCGCTCAAGCCCAAGGGCTACCGCTTCGAGGTCTCCTTCGGTGAGGCGACCCAACTGGCCCACGAGGCCGACGTCCGCATCTCCGGCGTGCCCGTCGGCAAGGTCAAGGAGATCGTCGCCGACAAGCAGACCGGTCGCTCGGACGCGACGATCGAGCTCAAGCCCGAGTACGCGCCGATCCCGATCGACGCCCGCGCGATCCTGCGCCAGAAGACGTTGCTGGGCGAGACCTACGTGGAGCTGACCCCGGGCAGCCCGAAGGCCCGCAAGGTGCCCGACAACGGGCGCCTGGCGACCGGGCAGGTCGCCGACACCGTCGAGCTGGACGAGATCCTGCGCGCGTTCGACCCCAAGACGCGCGAGGCGTTCCAGAACTGGATCCAGACCCAGGCCCGGTCGCTGCGCGGCCGTGGCCCGGACCTCAACGCCGCGCTCGGCAACCTCGCGCCGTTCGCGCAGGACACCACCAAGGTCCTGGAGGTCCTCAATTCCCAGAAGGCCGGCGTGCGCCAGTTGGTGCGCAACACCGGTGAGGTCTTCGATGCGCTCTCGGAGCGCGACGGTCAGCTCGCGGGGCTGATCACCAACTCCAACAAGGTCTTCGCGACGACCGCGGCGCGCGACCGAGAGCTCCAGGCGACCTTCAAGGCGCTGCCGACCTTCGAGCGGGAGTCGCAGACGACCCTGCGGCGGCTGTCGCGGTTCTCGGCCAACGCGAACCCGGTCGTCACCGACCTGCGGCCCGCGGCCGAGCAGCTGAGCCCGACGCTGCAGTCGCTCTCGGCGATCGCGCCCGACCTCAAGGCGCTCTTCCGCTCGATCGACCCGCTGGTCGCCGCGTCCAAGGACGGCCTGCCGGCGACGACGGAGTTCCTCGACCAACTGCATCCGCTGCTGGCCAACTTCGACGGCCCGCTCAGGCAGCTCAACCCGGTCCTCGACGGCGCCGCGCTGTACAAGAGCGAGCTGACCGCGTTCTTTGCCAACACGACGGCGGCGACCCAAGCGACGGCGGCCTCCTTCGGCGGCGGCGAGCCCGCGCACTACCTGCGCACGACCAACCCGCTGAACCCCGAGATGCTGGCGCAGTATCCGAGGCGGCTGACGACCAACCGCACCAACGCCTATCCGTTCCCCGGCGACGGCTCGGGCCTCAAGAGCGGGCTGGCATCGTTCGAGACGCGTCAGTGCACCGGCCAGACGCTGACGCCCACGCTGGGGCCGGCGGTTGCGGGTGTGCTGTCGGACACGCTGCGCGACGGCATCCTGAAGTTCGCGCTCAACGGCGGCAACATCGTGGCCCCGCCCTGCAGGCAGCAGCCCCGCTTCAACCTCGGCGGCACGCTGACGCAGTTCCCGCAGCTCAAGGCCAACGTCAAGGGCGCGCAAGCCGGCGCGCCCGCGCCGTGACGCCGGGGAAACCCCGGCGGTCTTCCCTGCCGGTGCCCGGCGCGCCCGCACCGTAGGCCCGGTAGCCTCAGCGCCCTGATGGGTCGGCTGCCGCGCATCCTGGGGGCCGTCATGGGAACGGCCGCCCGCCGCCCGCTGGCGGTTGGCCTGCTGGTGACGGTGCTCGCGTTGGCGGGCGCCGCGCTTGCGTTGCGCCTTTCGCCGACGACGGCGTCCAAGACGCTCGTCGGCTCCTCCAGCGCGTCCTACCAGGCGACCGAGCGCGAGCACCAGCTGTTCGGCGAGGACGCGGTCTACGTGCTGGTGCGCGGGTCGGTCTCCAAGCTCGTGCTGAACTCCGACCTCGAGCGCCTGATCGCGCTGGAGGGCTGCCTCGGCGGCAACGTGCCCAAGGGCGCGACGCCGGTCGGGGGCTGGTCGGGGCCGTGCGGCCGGCTGGGCAAGAGCAGGCCGGCCAAGGTCGTCTTCGGCCCCGGCACGTTCATCAACGAGTCGGTGCGCCAGA
Organism: uncultured Conexibacteraceae bacterium; assembly: GCA_963731005.1. GTDB lineage: Bacteria > Actinomycetota > Thermoleophilia > Solirubrobacterales > Solirubrobacteraceae > Baekduia. The sequence continues at coordinate 2,044,339 of CAVSTZ010000002.1, forward strand.
TCGGCGACCAGTACAACGCGCAGTTGGCGGGCATCAAGGCCGACGCCCAGACGCAGTACAACGCCGCCTACCAGCTGGCACGGGGCAAGGGCTACTCGAAGGCCAAGGCCAAGGCGCTGGCCGCCCAGGCGCGACAGATCGCGGCGACCCAGTCCTTCAGCGACGCGGTCAAGCTGGCGCTCAAGTACGGGATCTTGAAGGCGCCGCAGGTCAACGACCCGGGCTTCGTCTCCCAGCTGGTCTTCGCCTCCGGCAAGGCGCCGGGCACGCCGAAGGCCCGCTTCGCCTACCTGTTCCCCAACGCCAACAGCTCGCTGATCCAGGTGCGGCTCAAGCCGGGGCTGTCGGATGCGGCGCGCAAGGATGCGATCGCGCAGATCCGCGCGGCGACCAAGGTGCCGGATCTGCAACTGCTCAACGGTGGGCGCTACGTCGTGACGGGCGCGCCGGTCGTCCTGTCGGACTTGACCACCAAGATCACCGACGCGATCGTGACGCTGCTGATCGCGTCGATCCTCGTCATGGCGCTCGTCTTGGCCGTGGTCTTCCGGGCGCGCCGGCGGCTGTTGCCGCTCGTGGTCGCGCTGGGCGCCGTGGCGATCACCTTCGGCGCGCTCTCGGCGATCGGCGCGTCGCTGACGATGGCCTCGGTGGGGGTGGTGCCGGTCCTGATCGGCCTGGCGGTCGACTACGCCATCCAGCTGCAGGCGCGCATCGAGGAGCGCGCCGGGCCACGGGCCACGCGCGCCGAGGTCGTCTCCGCCGTCGCCCACGTGGCGCGGACGGGCGCGCCCGCGGTCGCGGTCGCCGCCGCCGCCACCGCGGCGGGCTTCCTCGTGCTCGGCATCTCGCCGGTGCCGATGGTCCGGGGCTTCGGCCTGTTGCTGGTCGGCGGCATCTTCATCGCCCTGGCCACCGCCATCACGCTCGGCACCGCCGCGCTGGTCGGCACGACCGGCGCCCCGCGCCGGCGCGTGCCTGGCGCCGTGGCCGCCGCCGGCGAGATGGTCGCCGCGGCGGGGCGGGGCGCCGGCGAGCTGCTGACCGACAACCCTGTGGCCCGCGCGGTCGGCGGCCGCGGCCACGCGGTCCGCTCGGCGGCCTTGGGCGCGGCCGTGCGCCGCCCGGGCCGTGTCCTGGCCATCGGCCTGGCCATCGCCGTCGTCGGCTGGGTCGCCGACACGCAGACCAAGGTCGAGTCCGACGTCACCAAGCTCGTGCCCCAGAGCCTGCCGGCGCTGGCCGATCTGCAGGCGCTGCAGAAGTCGACGAGCGTCGGCGGCCAGATCGACGTCCTGGTCCGCAGCGACAAGCTCACGTCGCCGGCGACGCTGAACTGGATGTCGGCCTACCAGGCGCGGCTGCTCAAGCGCTTCGGCTACAGCGACAAGCGCGGCTGCGGCAAGGCCGAGCTGTGCCCGGCGTTCTCGCTGCCCGACCTCTTCGGCGGCGATGACGGCAAGGGCAAGATCACCTCGCAGTCGCAGGTCGACGAGCTGCTCGACGTCGTCCCCGCCTACTTCTCCCAGAGCGTCATCACCCGCGACCGCAAGACGGCGACGATGGCGTTCGGCATCCGGCTGATGCCGCTGGATCGCCAGAAGCAGGTCCTGGAGATCATGCGCTCCGAGCTGCATCCGCCCAAGGGCGTCTCGGCCCAGCTCGCCGGGCTGCCGGTGCTGGCGGCCGACGCCAACGCCGCGGTCTCGTCCTCGTGGCGGCGGCTGCTGACGCTCGTGCTCGGCCTGCTGGCGGTCGGCGCGGTGTTGTTGGTGGCCTTCCGCTCGTGGCGTCGCGCGCTCACGCCGCTGGTGCCGATCGCGCTGGCCACCGGTTGGTCGGCGCTCGTGCTCTTCGCGACGCGCGTGCCGTTGAACCCCATGTCGGTCACGCTCGGCGCGCTGGTGATCGCGATCTCCACCGAGTTCAGCGTGCTGCTGGCCGAGCGCTACCGGACCGAGCGCCGCGGCGGCCTGGATCCGGCGGCGGCGCTGGAGCGGACCTACCGCTCGACCGGCGCGGCGGTGCTGGCCTCGGGCGTCACCGCGATCGCCGGCTTCGCGGTCCTGACGTTGAGCGACATCCGGATGCTGCGCGACTTCGGTGCGGTGACGGTCATCGACCTCACCGTGTCGCTGCTCGGCGTGCTGCTGGTGCTGCCCTCGGCGCTGGTGCTCGGCGAGCGTTGGCGCCCGGCCGACGTGCGGATTCCCCGCCCACGGCTGCGGCGCCCGCAGCTGCCCCGGCCCCGCCTGCCGCGGCGCGCCCAGAAGCCCGTCGCGTGAGCGGGCCGCTGGACTTCGACGACGAGCACGGCGAGGCGCCGCCACGGCGCTCGGCCGCCGTCGGCGCGCGCCCGGCCGACCGTCCGCCCACGACCGCCCCGCCGTCGCCGTCGCGCTCCGGTGACGGCTCGCGCTACCTGTGGGTCGTCGGCGCGGCCGCGATCGTGTTGGTGTTGTTGCTCTTGCTCACGACGATCCGCCACGGCACCGAGCGCGGCGCGCGCGGCGTGCCGGTCGGCGCCGTCATGCCGCCGTTCGCGGTGCCGACCGCGCTGGGGCCGATCGACGCCGACGCCAACATCGCCACGCACGCCGGCGAGGGACAGGCGGGCAAGCGCGCGGCCTGCACCGTCCGTGGCCCAGACGTGCTCAACGGCTGCGCGCTGCGCGAGGCCGGACCCGTCGTGCTGGCCTTCTTCGCGATCCGCAGCCGCGAGTGCATCGCCCAGCTCGACGCGATGCAACGGGTGCGCGCGCAGCTGCCGGGCGTGCAGCTGGCCGCGATCGCGATCCGCGGCGACCGCGGCGATCTGCGCGAGCTCGTGCGCCGCCACGGCTGGAACTTCCCGGTCGGCTTTGACCGCGACGGGGCGCTGTCCAACGCCTACCACGTGCAGGTCTGCCCGCAGCTGACCTTTGCGCGCCGCGGCGGCCGGGTGGTGCAGACGACCTTCGGGGCGCTGGAGCCCGCGGCGTTGGTGGCCAAGGCGCGGAGGTTGGGATGAGCGACGAGGCCGGGCGCGGCGATCCCGCGCATCACCTCGCGGTGCGCGGTCAAGAGGGCCCTTCGTGACCGGCGATCCGGGCGACGATCCCGTCGACGGCGTGGTCGCCCCCGAGCTCGTCGCCGAGCTGCCGGGCCTGCGGCTGCGCGTCACGACGGTCGACGGCGTCGCCGGCCGCACGCCGCGCGCGCTGCGCCGGCGGCTGGAGGACGTCAGCAACCGCTTCCGCGGCGCCAACGCGATCGCGCTGCGCACCCGCCCGGTGCCGCGCGCCTACCGCGTCTTCTTCCGCCAGGTCGGCCTCGACCCCGACGTCGACCGCACGCCGGTCGAGCAGGTGGCGATCGAGCGCCTCGTGCACGGCGAGCTGTACACCGGCGACCGCGTCTCCGACGCGCTCATCCTCGCGGTGATGGAGACCGGCGTCCCGGTCGTCGCCCTCGACGACGCGACGCTGGCCGGCGAGGTCATCCTGCGCGCGGCCGGTGCGGGGGAGCGGATGCCGGCCGGCGCCTATGCCCATGACGTGCCGCGCGGGCGGCTCGTGCTCGCCGACGATCGCGGCCCCGTCGCCGTCCTCTTCGGCCGGGTCTCTGACCACCATGCGGCCCAGCGCGGCTGCTCGCGCGTCCGCCTCGTCGCGGTCCAGGTTCCGGGCGTGCCCAGCGCCCACGTCGACGAGGCGCTGTGGCTGGCCGCCGGCGGGCTGGCGCAGGAGGACACGTAGGGATTCGACCTGGGCGCGATCCGCAGCTATCCTCGCGTGTGGAGGAGAGGAACCGCCGTGGTCCTGATCGATCAGCTCAGCCCTGACGCGCCACTCGACGTCCGCCACGCGGGCGGTCTGGACGAGCGCGGCGCGCGCCGGACCTTGCGGGCGCAGATCGACCGCCTGGAGCGCGAGCTGGGGGAGACGATCCTCGCGGCGTTCCCGCATGTGCACGACGCCGACACGGTGGCCTTCGACGATCAGCGCGCGGAGTTCCGCATCGCCGCGCCGCTGGCGCCGGGCACCGGCCCGCGCCTGCTCGGCCTCGGTGAGCTGGAGCGCGTCCGCGACGACCTCGCCGAGCGCATCCGTCGCGCGCGCGTCGTCGTGGCCGACCGGGCAGAGCTCGAAGCCGACGCCCGCGCGCTGCTGGAGGAGATGCTGCGCGACCCGGCGCGCCACAAGCGGGTTCGGCTGCCGGTCGCCGACCTCGGCGAGCCCGGCTGCGGCGCCTACCAGGTGCGCCCGCGCCTCGGCATCATCGGGATGCTGATGGGCTGGTGGCACATCAAGCTCTCGTCGGGCTGTCCATTAGCCACGCCGGCGTGAGGCCGGCACCCGAGCACTAGGATCCAGCGTCGATGGGTCGCCGCAGCCGCAAGCGCGCCAGTACGCCGGTCGCGCCGCCTGAGCCGCGCGATCCTCCTGTCGTGGGCGGGCGGGCGCCCGCCCCCCCGCCGGCGGCGCCACGGACCGCGACCTACAAGGCACGCCGCGAGGATGCGCCGCAGCCACCCTGGGCGCCGTTCCCGCTGACCGAGCTCTGCATCCTGCTGTCGATCATCCTGCTCGCCATCGGCTTCCTCTTCGCCGACGGCGAGCGGCGTGGCGTCCTGCTCGGCGGTGGCTTCCTCCTCGTGACGCTCGCGGCCGGCGAGCTGTCGGTGCGCGAGCACTTCGCCGGCTACCGGTCGCACACCTCGCTGTTGGCCGGGATCTGCGCGATCCTCGCCGCGCTGCCCTTCTGGCTGGCGCCGATCCCGCAGGAGATCGTCCTGCTCGTCGGCATCGTCGCGTTCGTCGCGGGGCTGTTCGGCTTCCGTCGCGCGTTCATGCGTCGTAGCGGCGGCGTAGGGTTCCGCGCGTGACCGTCGACCCGTCCCCGCCCGGCCCGCCCGAGCCGCACGCCGACCCCGAGCGCCGCATGCAGTTGCGCGGCCTGCACCACGTGACGGCGATCGTCGCCGATCTCGACCGCACCACCGCCTTTTATCGCGACGTGCTCGGCCTCGCCCTCACCGAGGAGGCCGACAACGCCGACGACCCGGGCTCGCGCCACTTCTGGTTCGGCGACGCGCTCGGCACGCCCGGCACGCTCGTGTCGTTCATGGAGTACCCGCACATGGAGGAGGCCCGCGACGGACGCGGCGGGGTCCACCACTTCGCGTTCGGCGTCGGCTCGGCCGAAGAGCAGGTCGCCTGGCGCGACTATCTGCGCGAGCGCGGGGTGCCGTGCTCGGAGGTCTTCGAGCGCGGGCGCTTCCGCTCGATCTACTTCCGCGACCCGGACGGCAACCTGATCGAGGTCGCGACGGTCTAGTCGCGCTGCGGCCCGCGTGGGCCGCGACGCGGTGGGCGTCCCGGTTTGGACACCCACCACGCGCTACGCATCGTCCTTCTAGGCCGGAAGACCCTCCAACAGGCCGGCGAGCGCCGTACGTTGGCGCTCGGTCATCGATCCCACGGTCTTGTTCTCGGACATCGGGATCGACTGCAGGAGCTTGCGGCACCGGGTGCTACCCCAGCGCCGCTGGCTGGTCAGGAGGTCGGAGACCGTCATCGAGGCGGCCTCCCATGGGCATTCGAGGATGACGTGCGCGGCAATGATCTCGCCTTCCGCCACCTGACGCTTGAGCTCTGCGCGAGCGAGGCGGACCTCGTTCGCTCGAGCCAATGCGCGCAGGTGCTGCGGCGCAGGGGCGATCGTCGCTGCTGCGTTCATCTGTCCTCCCTACCGCCTCGCCCTCAGCGCGAGACGGCAATCGTGTGTTGGTGCGTGGAAATGCGTCGAGGCAGCCGTCGCCGTGGTCGACCACGTGCCTCGGGGCGGCGAGCGGGCGTCTCCTCAAACGACTCCGCTCCTCGATCCGGGACATCCTGCCCACGGTGCGTCTGCCTCCGACGCGTCCCGAACGTATGCCAGGGCGGCAGGTTCGTTCAAGGTGTGAACGAGCGCAACATACGCTCAGAGCGCCTTTTTTCTTCTGGTCGGATTGGCTCGATGTCCGAACGCTTGCCGAGCCGTTGAGCGGCCGTCACCGAACGCCTGCGGCGTGCTACGGAGCGTTGCTTAAATCGACCGCAACGGTGAGCGATTGCTCGGCGGTCAGGCGGCGCGGCGACGGCCGTGTTCGCCCGGACCGGGCAGTGGGCCGTGCTCGGCCTCGAAGCCGGCCTTGACCGTCGTGAACGCCTCCAGCGCGCGATCCAGCGTCGGCCGGTCATGGGTCGCCATGACGCTCGTGCGCAGCAGCGCGCCGCCCGGCGGGACGGCCGGGTGCAGCGCGGTGTTGACGAAGACGCCGGCCTCGTAGAGGCCCTTCCACATCAGGCCCGCCTGCCAGTCGTCGCCGATCAGCACCGGGATGATCGGGGTGACGATGTCGGCGCCGTAGGGGTGGCCGGGCGGCAGCTCCTGGGCCTCGACGACGGCGAAGCCGCGCTCTTGCAGCCCGTCGCGGAGGTAGCGGGCGTTGTCCTGGACCTGGCCCAGCAGCGTTCGGCCCTCGTCGGTCCGTAGGACACGCAGCGCGGCCAGGGCGGCGCCCGTGGCGGCGGGGACCGCCGAGGCGGTGAAGAGGAACGTCCGCGACTGGATGCGCAGGAACTCGATCACGTCGGCGCTGCCGGCGACGAAGCCGCCGCAGGAGGCCAGCGACTTCGAGAAGGTGCCCATCCGCAGGTCGACGCGATCCTCGACGCCCAGCAGCTCGCTGGCTCCGGCGCCGCGGCTTCCGAGCACGCCGGCGCCGTGGGCCTCGTCGACCATCAGGCGGGCGCCGTAGGCCTCGCAGAGGTCGCAGATGGCCGGCAGCGGGGCGAGGTCGCCCTCCATCGAGAAGACGCCGTCGACGACGACCAGCACGCCACCGCCGTCGGCGGCCGCGCGCTGCAGCATCTTCTCGAGCTTGTCGAGCCGGTTGTGGCGGAAGGGGCGCAGCTTGGCCCGCGACAGGATGCAGCCGTCGAGGATCGAGGCGTGGTCGCCGGAGTCGACGATCACGGTGTCGCCCGGCGCCAGGATCGTCCCGAGCGTGCCGACGTTGGCCTGGTTGCCGGTGGTGAAGACGATGGCGTCCTCGGTGCCCATGAAGTCGGCGATCTCGGACTCCAGCTCCAGGTGCATCCGTGTCGTGCCGTTGAGCAGGCGCGAGCCGGTCATGCCGGTCCCGTAGGTGTCCAGCGCGTCGCGGGCGCCGGCGATCACGCGCTCGTCCTCGGTCAGCCCGAGGTAGTTGTTGCCACCGAGCATGATCCGCGGGGCGCCCTCCATCTCGACCACCGGCCGCGCCGGGCTCTCCATCACCCGGAAGTAGGGCACCATGTCGACCGCGCGGGCGGCCTTGAGGATCGCGAGGCGCTCGTGGTTGCGAGCCTTCTCGAAGACGTCGACCTGCGCTTGTGCCGTCACGGAAGGAGCGTACTGGGCGGCCCCTCGCTAGGGTCGTGCGTCGATGTCTGTCGTCGTGCGCCCCGCTCGCTCCTTCCGTGACGTCGGCGCGTTCATCGACCTGCCGTTCCGTCTGCACGCCGGCACGCCGTGGGTCCCGCCGCTCAAGCTGGAGCGGCGCCTGTTCCTCAGCCGCCGCTTCGGGACCTACGCCAAGCGCATCGACTTCGAGCTGCTGATCGCCGAGCGCGACGGGCGCACCGTCGGCCGCGTGAGCGCGCACATCGACCACGCCTACAACCGCCATCACGACGAGCGGCGTGGCTGGTTCGGCTTCTTCGAGTGCGAGGACGACCCCGAGGCGGCGCGCGCGCTGCTGGAGGCCGCCGCCGCCTGGCTGCGCGAGCGCGCGATGGAGCGGATGGACGGTCCCGCCGACTTCACCATGAACGACGAGTCGGGGCTGGTCATCGAGGGCCACGAGCTCGAGCCGATGATCCGTCAGCCCTGGCACCCGCCCTACTACCAGCCGCTGTTGGAGGGCGCCGGGTTCGAGAAGGTGGTCGATCTGTTCATGTGGGCCTTGGACATCTCTGACCGCGAGCAGATGCTCCCGATCCTGCCCGAGCTCGCCGCCGATGCCCGCGACAAGCACGGCGTCACGATCCGCCGCATGTCGCGCCTGCGCCTGCGCAAGGACCTCGACGTCTTCGCCGAGATCTACAACCGGGCGTGGCGGCGCAACTTCGGGTTCGTGCCCTACGAGAAGGAGGATCTGGACCAGTACGGCCTGGAGCTCCAGCTCGCGTTCGACCGCGACTGGTTCATGATCGCCGAGGTCGGCTCCGAGCCGGTCGCGATCGCGATCACGATCCCCGATCTCAACCAGGTGCTGCGCCGGATGAACGGCCGGCTGCTGCCGCTGGGCTGGTGGCGCTTCCTGCGCCGCTCCAAGCGGATGACGCGGGTGCGCGTCGGGTTCCTGGGGGTCAAGCCCAAGTTCCAGCACACGGGCGCGGCCGCCGCGCTGTACGTCGAGCACTTCGACACGTCGGCGCGCCACCCGCGGATCAAGGGCGGCGAGATGGGCTGGATCCTGGAGACCAACCGTGCCATGAACCGGGGCATGGAGGCGATGAACGGCAGGATCGTCAAGAAGTACCGCGTCTACGGGCGCGAGCTGTGACGCCCTGATCCTGACGTTGCGCGTGCAATCACGTTGCGGCGCGCGGTAAGGTTGACCTAATGGCACGGTCCGACGAGCTCAAGGCCTCACCGCCGATGTTCGAGAGTCGGCTGCTGGACCGCTTCACGCGCGTCCACCCGTCGGTGCCGCCGGTGATCTTCGGCCCGGTCATCGCGGTGCTGCTCGTCACCGGCTTCGGTCGGATGAGCGCGCTGCAGGCCGTGCTGCTGCTCGCCGCGGGCTACGTCTTCTGGACGCTGTTCGAGTACTGGCTGCACCGCGTGGTCTTCCACTTCGAGCCGTACTACAGCCCGCTCGGCATGCGGCTGCACTGGATGATCCACGGCGTTCACCACGACCATCCCAACGATCCGCTGCGTCTGGTCATGCCGCCGTCGGTGAGCGTGCCGCTCGGCGCGCTGGTGCTCGGCGCGTTCTGGCTGCGTGCTCGGCTACGACGCGGCGCTCGTCTTCGGCGGCGGGCTTCCTCGTCGGGCTACTTGGCCTACGACATGCTCCACTACCACGTGCATCACCACACGCCGCGCACAGCGCTGGGGCACAAGCTGCGCGAGCTGCACATGCGCCATCACTTCCAGGACGACGAGCGCGGCTTCGGCATCAGCGCGCCGTACTGGGATCGGCGTCTTCGGCACTGCCACCCACGCGACCGGCAACCGGTCGCTCGGCGCAGCCCCCTCCGCACCCGCGCGTCAGCAGCCGGCCGGCCAGCGCGACCCCGCTTCGGGTGCCACTTGAGGATGGGCATCGCGCCCGGCCTGCCGATGCGGCATCCTAGGGCGCTGTGACGGATCCCTTCGAGCAGCAGCTCGGCGCCGACGCCGACGACGCGGAGGTCGTCGACGCGCTGCCCGTGCCCGAGGGCGCTCCACCGCGCGAGGTTCCCGCGCCCGCCGCCGATGGGCCTGCGCGGCGGCCGCGGCCTGACCGTCGCCGCCCCCGTGGCCGTCCAGGCGGCAGCCGTCGCCGTCACCGGCTTCGCCGCCGGCGCCGCCACGGTCGCCGTCGTCCGCCACCGCCGCGCCAAGAAGCAGGTCCGCTCCCGCCGCAAGGACCGCAAGGCCCTCGGCGAGGTCCGCGCCTCACGGTCGTTCTTGGTGGACATCCACCTGCTCAACCGCAACTGAGCGCGCGTCTGCCGCGGGGCGTAGCCTCCGGCGCCCGATGATCGAGGTGCGTCGTGAGATCCGGCCGGTGTGGCCGTTTCGCCTGCCGGGTGCCGGTGGGATGGATGGCGTCGCGCGGCGGCGGGGTGGGGTGCTGGAGCGGTTGCTGCACGTCGACGACGAGCCGGTGGTGCTGCGGGCCGCGCAGCCGTCGACCGATCGCGTCGTCATCGGCGCGCGGGGCGCGCGGGCGGATCTGTGCGAGGAGGCGATCGCGCGGCTGCGGCAGGCGTTCGGCGTCGACGAGTCGCTGCGCGCCGTTCTACGAGCGCTTTCGCGACGATCCGCTGATCGGCCCGTCGGTCCGCCTGCGGCCGCACCTGCGCGGCGCCCGCCGGCCGGAGCCGTTCGAGGCGCTGGCGTGGGCGATCTGCGAGCAGCTGATCGAGTACGAGCGGGCCGCGGCGATCGAGCGCGAGATCGTGGTGCGGCTCGGTCGGCGCGCGGCGAGCTGGGACGGCGCGAGCACGCTGCGCGATCTGCCCAGCGCCGCGACGCTGGCCGCCACGGCGCCCGCGCTGCTGCAGTCCTTCGACCTCTCGGCGGCGCGGGCGCTGGCGCTGGTGAAGGCCGCGCGGGAGGTCGCCTCCGGCCGTGCGGACCTCCACGCACCCGACCACGAGCGCGCCTGGGCGCGGCTGCGCAAGATCTCGGGCATCGGCTCCTGGACGATCGCGGTCCTCGCGCTGCACGGCCAGGGTCGCCACGACGTCCTGCCCGCCGGGGACTTGGCCTACATCAAGCTCGTCGGCCGCGCCCAGGCCGGCGGCCGCCCGAGCGCGCGGGCCACCGAGGAAGAGGTCCTCGCCTACTTCGCGCGCTACGAGGGCTGGACCGGCCTCGCCGGCCTCCATGCCCTCGGCGTCCGCGCCACCGGCGGCGCCGCCGCGCTGCGGTTCGCTGCGGCGGCGTAGGCGCGCCGCTGGTCGAGTTGACCGGTGTATTGCCGGTCAACTCGACCAGCGTTTCCCTCAGATCCCGCGGCCCGGCAGGAACTCGTTGGTCAACGACGTCGGCGTCGGGAGGGTCTTGACGAGGTCGTTGTCGAGCATCCACTGGCCGTAGGCCTTCCACTCGTCGGCGTTCTGGTAGCCCCACGGGAAGGTGGTGTTCTCGGGGAAGAAGACCGGCAGCGTGGCCTTGACCGAGGCGAGCGTGAACGGGCGATCCAGGTCCGGGTCGGCCTTGACGAGCGCGTCGGCGCCGACGTTCGGGTCGGCCTTGACGGCCTTGGCGCCGCGCGAGACCGCCTGCAGGAAGCGGCGCATCACGTCGCCGACGCCCTTCTCCTGGAGGCGGTCGGTGTCGGCGACGAAGACGAGCTCCTGATAGGTCGGCACACCTGCCTGCTCCATGCGGATGATCGTCGGCTGCTTGTGCTCGCGCTGCAGCTGGACGCCCTCGACGTTCCAGAACGCGCCGAGCGTCGCGTCGACCTTCTTGGACAACATGCTCCCGACGAGGTTGAACCCCACGTTGATCTCGTGGATCGAGGACGGGTCCACGGAGGCGTCCTTCGCGATGGTCTTCAGGTACGCCGACTGGTAGGGGATGCCCGCTGTTCCGACCTTCTTGCCCTTCAGGTCCTTGGGCGCCGTCTTGACCTTGCCGCGCAGCGAGATGATCGACGTCAGCGGCTTCTGCACGAGCGCGCCGATCGCGGCCAGATGCGCAGCCCTTGTCGCGGGCCAGCAGCAGCTCGGGCTCGTAGGAGATCGCGATGTCGGCGCGGCCGGCGGCGACGAGCTTGAGCGGCGCGGCCGGGTCCGAGGGCGTCTGGATGCGCGACGTCGAGCCCCGCCGCCTTGAACGCCCCGGTCGCCTGGGCGGCGTAGATCGGTGCGTGGTCGGCGTTGGGCAGGTAGTCGAGCACGACGGTGACGCGCTGCAGGCCGCCGCGGGTCGTCGTGACGTCCTCCTTGGAGCCGCAGGCCGACAGCGAGAGCGGCGATCGTCAGGACGGCGAGGACAGAGGCGGCGGCGCGGCGGTTCATGCGTCGGGATCCTTTCGGTGGGCCCACGGCGCCAGGCGGCGCTCGGCGAGGGCGAGGAGGGAGAAGCAGCAGATGGCCAGCGCGGCGAGGACGACGACCGCGGCCCAGGCGCGCGCGGTCTCCAGTTGCGGGATCGATTGGAGCAGCAGGTGGCCCAGGCCGTTCTCGGAGCCGGCGTACTCGGCGAAGACGGCGGCGATCCCGCCGACGGCGACGGCGATCTTGGCGCCCGCTGAGCGCGGCGGGCAGCGCGGCGGGCGCCTCGACCCAGCGGAACGTCTGCGCCGCGACTCGCGCCGAGCGTGCGCAGCAGCTTGTGCTGCTCGGGGTCGACGGCCGCGAGACCGTCGAGCGTCGTGACGACGATCGGAAAGAAGCAGACGAGCGCGACGATCACGAGCTTGGGCAGCAGGCCGTAGCCGAACCACGCGGCCAGCAGCGGCGCGATCGTCACGATCGGGATCGCCTGCGTGCCGACCAGCAGCGGGTAGATGGCGCGGCGCAGCGGGGCGAAGCTGTGGAGCGCGAGGGCGAGCAGCGCGCCGGCGGCGAGCGCGAGCGCCAGGCCGAGCACCATCTCCTGGGCGGTGACCAGCAAGTTGTCGGCCAACAGCCCGCGGTCGTTCCACAGCGATGCGGCGACCTGGTCGGGGGCGGGCAGGATGAAGTCGTCGATCGATCCCAGGCGCGCGTAGGCCTCCCAGCCGCCCAGCAGCAAGATGATGACCAACGCGGCGGCCATCAGCCCATCGCTCCTCGGAGCGCGTCGAGCGCCCGCGCGCGCACGGCGACGACCTGCGGATCGGTGGGCGTGCGGCCGGCGGGGCCGCGCGGAAGGTCGACCTGGAGGTCGGCGACGACACGCCCCGGTCGCGGGGAGAGGACGACGACGCGGTCGGCGAGGATCGCCGCCTCCTCGACGTCATGGGTGACGAGCAGGACGGTCCGCGGCGTGCGGTGCAGGATGGACGCCAGCCACGCCTGCGCCTCGGCGCGCGTGATCGCGTCCAGCGCGCCGAACGGCTCGTCGAGGCAGAGGATCGGCGCGCCGGAGAGCAGCGTGCGGGCGACCGCGACGCGCTGGCGCATCCCGCCCGACAGCTCCCACGTGCGGGAGCGCTCGAAGCCGTCGAGGCCCAGCTCGGCGAGCAGCGTGTGGGCCTGCGTCCGCGCCTCGTCCTTCCCGGCCCCCGCCAGCCGCAGCGGCAGCGCGGCGTTGTCGCGCGCGTCCAGCCAGGGCAGGAGCAGATCGCGCTGGGGCATCAGCACGGCGCGCCCCGCGGCCAGGGTGCCGGCGTCCGCGCGCTGTAGCCCGCAGACCAGCTCCAGCAACGTCGACTTCCCGCAGCCGCTCGGCCCGACCACGGCGACGACCTCCTGCGCAGCGACGCGCAGCGTGACGTCCTGCAGCGCGACAACCGCGCCGAACCGGCGGGTCACGCCCTCCAGATGAACATCACCTTCGACATCGCGAGGCGCCTGCGCCACAGCCCCGACCCTCGTCGCCATCTGCTCCCTCCGCGGGCATTACCCCGACCAGGTTCGAAGGGTCAGCGCCGGGATCCGGAGGCGCTATCTCAGCCCGCTTCCGCGAGCCCCCCTGTGGTACCAGCGGTTCACACTAGCGGACGACGTTCGGGCACGCGTCACGTGATGACGGGCGGGCGTTCTAAGGGTTGAGTGTGGGGGGTGGGGGTGGGGTTTTGAGTTTGTGGTGGTGAGGGTCTACATAGCCGGGTAGCTCGGCGTCGCCGGATCGTCTACGTTAATAAATGATCAGAGATTATAGATGGTCACCGTACTAAAGTTGACTCCAACATCCCGTCGTTCTATAGTGCGCGTTCCCTGAGCGCACGGGAACGTTTTAGTGCCCGTCTGAGCCCGGCCTGTTGCGCGTCGAACCGTCGTCGTCCCCTCCGAGGAAACAAGACTCTGTGATGTCGAATCGTGTTGGCTTGCGCCGGCCGTTGGCCGCTGCATTGTTCGTTGTGTGTGCGTGCGCGGTGGTGGGGACGGCTCTCGCTGCTGGTCCTGGACGAGGCGCCGGCGGGCATGAGCGACTCGCTGAGCTGCTCGAGCGAGAAGGGGCGGTGGCACAGCTGGTGCGTGGTCCCGGCAGCGTCTCGGGACACGAGCTCGTGGTGGGGGCGGATTGGTTGTCGGTCGGCGATCCTGCCAGTGAGGGCGAGACGGTCGAGTTCTGGGCCCATCCGCGTCGCGGAGTGCAGGCTCGTGATCGTCGGATCACACTCGGGTGGGGTGCGTCGTCATTGCGTTTTCGCAGGGCCTTGGCGCCGGAGAAGTGGTCGTATGTGGCGGTCAGCTGGGACGGGGTGAGAGTCCGGCTTGATCTCGACGGGCAGACCATCGAGTCCTACGGGTTGGGCGAGCCATCAGGCGTCGCCGAGCCTCACCGATTGAGTGTCGGTCGGGATGCGCTGACCAGCGCCCCTCGCTGGGTCGCCCTTTACAGCAGCTCGATCGATGTGCGTTCGGTCGTGCGTCACTACCGCGCTGCCTTGCCGCTGATGCGGCCGGTCGCTGATCCGCGGGTTACTCGCGATGGCCGAGTTATCGCCCACGCGGCCGCCGTCCCGGCAAACACCGTGCTTCCGGCGATTACGGGCACGGCGAAGGATGGGCAGACGCTGACCTCGACAACGGGGACGTGGACCGGCTCTCCGACGTCCTATGCGCGTCAGTGGCTGCGGTGCGACACCGCGGGGACCAACTGCACCAACATCTCCGGCGCGACCGCTACCACCTACGTGTTGACCGCCACCGATGTCGGAATGACGATCCGGGTCAAGGTCACGGCGACCAACGGCTCGGGTTCTGCCAACGTGAACAGCGCGCAGACGGCGACGGTTGTTGCTGCGGCGCCGGTCGTCTCGGCCGTGCCGACAATCTCGGGTACGGCCAAGGACGGCCAGACGCTGACCTCGACGACGGGCACGTGGTCGGGCACCGCGACGATCACCTACGCGCGGCAGTGGAATCGCTGTAACAGCGGCGGCACGGGTTGCGTGGCGATCTCCGGCGCCACCGGCACGACCTACGTCGTGACGACGGCCGACATCGGCAGCAAGCTCAACGTCACCGTCACCGCCTCCAACGCCGTGGGCTCGGCATCGTCGAGTTCGGTCGTTTCGGCGCTGATCACGGGTAATGCGCCGGCAAACACCGCTCTGCCCGCGATCTCGGGGACGGCCAAGGAGGGGCAGATGCTTTCGGCGACGACCGGGGCCTGGACGGGGACCGCGACGATCACCTACGCCTATCAGTGGCAGTCCTGTACGCCGACGTGCACCAACATCTCCGGTGCGACCGCCGCGACCTGGCGCTTGGTCGCCGCGCAGGTCGGCAAGACGATCAAGGTCGTCGTCACCGCAACCAACGGCGCCGGGTCGGCCTCGGCGACCAGCGCCGCAACCGCGACGGTCACCACCGGCGCCCCGGTCAACGCCGCGCTACCGGTCCTCACCGGTACGACGACCCAGGGTCAGTCCCTCTCCTCGAGCACCGGTACCTGGGCGGGTACGGCGACCATCACCTACGCCCGCCAGTGGAAGCGCTGCAACGCCGTCGGGGGTAGCTGCACCAACATCTCCGGCGCCACGGGTACGACCTACACGCTCGTCTCGGCCGATGTGGGCAGCACCATCAAGCTCACCGTGATGGCAACCAATGGCGTCGGCAACGCCGCCGCCGACGCCGCCACGACGGCCGTCGTGGCTCCGTTGCCGCCGGCCAACACGGCGCTGCCGACCATCACCGGCAGCGCGCAGGACGGCCAGACGCTGACCTCGACGACGGGCACGTGGAACGGGACGACCCCGCTGACCTACGGCCGCCAGTGGCGACGCTGTGACGCCACCGGCGCAGCGTGCAACGACATCGCGGGCGCCGGCGGCACGGCCTACGCGGCGACCAGCGCCGACATCGGCGCCACGATCCGCGTCGTGGTCACCGCGACCAACGGGGCAGGTAGCGCCGCCGCGACCTCGGCGGCAACGAGCGTGGTCACGGCGGGCGCGCCGGTCGTGACGACCGCACCGGCAATCGCCGGCACGCCGCGCGACGGGCAGACGCTGACCGCGAGCGCGGGCACCTGGGCGGGGACCGCACCAATCTCCTACACCTACGCGTGGCTGACCTGCAACTCGTCCGGCGCCTCTTGCACGGCGCTCTCCGGGGTGACGGCCTCGACGCTGACGCTCGCGGCGGCACAGGTCGGCAAGACGATCAAGGTCACCGTCACGGCTACCAACGGTGCGGGGTCCTCGTCGGCAACGTCGGCGGCCACGTCGGTGGTGCTGGGCGGGCCGCCCACCAACACCTCGTTGCCCACGATCAACGGCTTGAACTTGGAGGGCTACACGTACACCGGCACGACCGGCGGCTGGAGCTCGGCAGCAGGCACCATCACCTACACCCGCCAGTGGAAGCGCTGCGACACGAGCGGCGCGAACTGCACCGCGATCGCCGGGGCGACCGCCAGCTCCTACGTCCTGGTCTCGGCCGACGTCGGCATGACCATCCGCGAATCGGTCATCGCCACCAACACAGGAGGGAGCACGACGGCCTCATCTAACCCCTCACCCGTCATCCAGGGCATCGCGCCGTCCAACACGACGCCACCGTCGATCAGCGGCCAGGCGATCGTCGGCACCCTCCTGACCGCTGACCCCGGCACCTGGAGCGGGACGACGCCGATGACGATCACCTACGTGTGGAGCCGATGCGTCGCAGACGGCGGCAGCTGCACCGCCATCGATGGTGCGACCGACGCGACCTACACGCTGGCCAACGACGACATCGGTTTCGCGCTCACCGTCACGGTCAAGGCGACCAATCAGGTTTGGGACGCCTCGAAGACGACCGCTCGCACCACCCTGGTGCGCAAGCGCGTCACCGGTCAGGTCGCGATGGACGACGCCGTCGCTGCGCTCTATCGCGGCTCGTGGTACGAGGGCCCGGAGTGCTCGGCTACGTGCGAGGCGATCCACCAAGGCGAGCTCAACGCCGGCGACTCGGAGACCGAGGACCAACTCACCCGGCTGCGTCTGGCCCTCGGCCTGCTCGGCCCCACCGGGGTGCAAGGCGCCGCAGCGCGGTCGGCCACGACGCGCTCGACCCGGCCTGCGGCATCGGCGGCACGCGCGCAACAGCGACGAGCCGGCGTGTTCGGCCCGCTCGAAGCTTCGCGGCTCGCGCCGCCGGCCGCTGCGGTCCGCAGCGCCGTGAAGGCCAAGGCGGCATCAGTCGAAGACCCGCCTCCGCTGGACCTGTCGAACCTCTACAAGGCGATCAACGGGATCTCCCTGCACTACGACCGCGACATCGCCTACATCCAAGTCCGCACCTCCTCGGGCGCGCGCTACTTCTGGCCCTGGCGCGTCCCGTTGCAGGGATTGAACGTCCCGGCAGACATGGGTGCATATCCGCCGTACTCGGCATCGGTCAACATCGGGCTGCTGCAGTGGATCCCCGGTCCGGTGATGAGCTACGACAACGTCCCGTACCCGGCCTCCGCGTGGTACGGCAGGTGGACGGCCATGGGCAACAACTACTTCGAGAGCTCGACGTGGCTGGAGGACCCGATCCCACCATTCTGTCCCCGCCCCCGAACCTTCTACACGCGACCGCTTGAGACGCCTGCGGGCTTTTCCCGGACCCTCTCGTCGGAGGAGTGGGAGCAGGAAGGCGACTACGGCGAAGTTCATCACTGCAGGATCACGAACGGCTTTCTCACCGGCTTTGCGACCCCTGCGGGCCCGATGCGACCATGGACGGCCGCCGACCCCGCAACGCCCGACGGTGTCCTGGACGTCACCCAGCTGGGAGACCCGGCACCAGCACCTCCGCCCCCGCTCGGCGGCGTCTACGACGACCTCTGCGAGCATCTGTCCTCGGGCGACTTCCCGCAGGCCGATGAGCTGCTCGCCCATCCGTGCGACCGTGGCCTCGCCGAGATGTTCCGTCCCAAGCTGCTGTTCGACACCAGCGAGCACTGGCGGCCATTGGACGTCGACGGCTTCTTCGGCGAGCGTAATGGCACGACGCCGATGCACACCGTTTGTGACAGCCCCACACAGTGCACCGGGCTTTCCGACGCCTCCGACCTCGACGGGCACGACAGCTCGTCCTACATCGATGTCGAGGGCGCCTTGGGAGGAAACCTCGGCCCATTCACCTACAAGGACCCGGAGTACTACCTCACCCCGACTTTCGCGTGCTGGACCGACGTGCTGCAGGACTGCGACAGCGGGTCGGCATCGGCGAACTACTACACCGTCTCGCCACCCTCGACGGTCGGCGGCTACCGCTACATCGACTACTGGAATTACTACCGCGTCAACTACTTCGGCGGCGCCGAGATCGCCAACGAGTACAACCATCAGAGTGACTGGGAGGCGGTCTCCGTCGCGCCGTCCCGGACGCGATGGCAGTCGTTCGACTTTGCCAGCTTCAGCCAGCACGACGGGCCGTTCAAGAGCTACCTGCGCGAGAACCTGCGTTGCGACGATCCGGGAAGCCCCGACACATCGACCTGCGGGACCGACGCCGAACCGACAGGGACGCGGGTGCTGAGCTACGTCGCCAACGGGTCACACGCCAACTACCCGCGTCGCTGCAGCGAACACATTGCGTATGTCAGCTGCCAGCAGGAAGGGACGGACGCGTTCGCCGGCGGCTTTCCGTTGCCGGAACGCGGCCACGACGGCGCCCAACCGTGGGGCAACAACGACGACATGACATCGTTGAAGGAGATGCCTGCACCAGGCGACGGACGCCCGTATGACTGGTCACGATTCCCCGGGCACTGGGGTGTACCGGACGCACCCGACTGGTCAGAAGGGCCCATAAGCCCGATGCTGCAGCCCCACGCAACGAACCCGCTCCACAACTCCTGCGCGCGGGACCAGGACCTGTGCGCCTTGGCCAGCGCGGTCGGCGCTCGCCCCCGGTCGTCCGCGAGCCGCCAAGAGCAGTACCTCAAACAGCTGGGCTCATGCAGCACCTGGTTCGGCGCCGATGTCCAGGCCGCGCTCTGCGCACCTTCATCACTCGGCACGGCACTGCGTCGTGCCGGCCTTGGGCGACCTGGTCAGGTCCGCCTCTTGCCGAGCCGAGCAGTGGCGGGCGCAGCGCGCTCGGTCCGCGCGGCCCGGGCCCGCTCAACGGCGCAGACGGCTCCGGGCTTGGCGCAGCGCGTCGGAGCACCGATGCGGCCCGGCGCGCAGTTGGTCCTCCAAGGCCGGGTCCCGGCCGAGGCCTCGCTTCTGGTCCGCGTGGCTGACGGAAAGCGCGTGTGGAAGCTGAACTTCGCAGTCCCAGCCCATGCCCGAAATGCCACCTTGGCCGTCGGCCGCCAGGGCGGTGCGCGGCTCATGCTTCGCTCCGGCCGTATCCTTCGCCCGATGACACGATCGGTGGTGCGCCCGTGAGGATTAATGGGCGGCTGATCGCGGCGGTCACGCTGGTCCCAGCCGCGGCTGCAGCCATCGCGCTCTACGTTCCGTGGCGAGGCTCCAACATGACGATGCTGGCAGTCGGTTGGATCCTCACCCTCATGGGTTGCGGTGGTCTCCTGGCGTCCAGAGACCAGGTCCGTCACCTCGGGTGGGCCGCGTTCCTCGCCAGCGTCGTATACGCAGGCATCATCATCGTGTGGGCCACCGTCCTGGTCAGCTCATTGGCCGGGTCGGAGGACTTCTAGCTCAGTATTGACCATGCGATTTACTCGCCAGCTTGCCGGCGTTTGATCCGCCAGGGCGGCGCGCGGCTCGTGCTGCGCTCTGACCGTACCCTTCGCCCGATGACGAGATCCCTGGTGCGCCCGTGAGGATCAACGGGCGGCTGATTGCGGCGGTCACACTGGTCCCAGCCGTCGCGGCCGCACTCGTCCTCAGAATCCCGTGGCCCGGAACCTTTGCGGCGGCGCTATTCGGCGGTTGGATTGCCACGGTTGTGGGCTGCATCGCTCTGCTCGCCTCTCAGAACCATGCCCGTCACCTTGGGAAGGCCGCGTTACTCGCCAGCGTTGTCTACGCCGGTCTCATCATCCTGGTCCTCAGCATTTCGCTGAGCTCCGTGGCCGGTTCGGAGGACTTTTAGCTCAATATCGGCCAAGTGATTTCCTCACCAGCGTGCCGACGTCTGATCCGCCAGGGCAGCGCGCGGCTCGTGCTGCGCTCTGGCCATACCCTTCGCCCGATGACGAGATCCCTGGTGCGCCCATGAGGATCAACGGGCGACTGATCACCGCGGTCACGCTGGTTCCGGCCGTTGCGGCGACACTCGCCTTCTGGGGCCCGTGGGAGGGATACAGAACCGCGACGCTCTTCGGTGGGTGGATCCTTACGGTCCTGAGCTGCATCGCTGTGCTCGGCTCTCAGGACGAGGCCCGTCACTTCGGAAAGGCCGCGTTTCTGGCCAGCGTCGTGTATGTAGGTCTCGTCGTTCTGTTCGTCAGCATTCTGCTGAGCTCAATGCCCGCCGACTACTGACATGGGCGTTGGTTTGTCAAGCGGGCGTGGGTGATCGCGTCGGCTTGGTGCTGTCGGTTGTTGGTGTGGTCGGTGGGCCGGGACGCCGGGCTCGGTGTTGCCAGTCTGAAATGCGAGAGTTGGATACCTCAGGGCCCGATGACGAGATTCCTGGTGCGCCCGTGAGGATCAATGGGCGGCTGATCGCGGCGGTCACGCTGGCCCCCGCCGCCGGCGCGGCCATCGCCTTTCTCGTTCCGTGGCCTGGCTCCAACGCCTCGCTGATTCTTGGCTGGATCCTCGCCCTCCTGGGTTGCGGCGCGTTGCTCGCCTCGCCTGACCAGGCCCGCCGTCTCGGACCAGCCGCGTTCATCGCCAGCGTCGTCTACATCGGCATCGTCATCCTGATCTTCGGCCTAGCGCTACAGGCGGCGGCGGGGTCTGGAGATAACTAGAACCCCGCCGGGTCTGTCCGCCCCACCACTTAGGGTGCTCCCACACAAACCAAAATGCGCCCCCGCGACCGCGTCAACGGCCCGGGGGCATGACCCAAGGAGCTGTTACCTCCATGAGTGCCCCGCAGGGTAGCTTTGCCTGCCGTATCACCGTCGACTCGTCGACTGCCGATGTGTTGCGTGTTGAGACCAAGAAGGTCTTGATGTTCAACCACGAGCCCTTCGAGGACTACCTCGACTATGTGCCGGCCAAGCAGCTGAGGCTGGCCGATGTCTTCCGCGACGCCACAGCCGTCATCGACGCGCTCGGCTGGGATCCCGACACCTGTGTGCAGCAGGAGCGTGTCGAGGTGCCGCTGACCCGCGGCCACATCGAGCAACTGCACGCGCGCCGCTGCGATCTACTGGACACCAACCTCGACCTGCTGACCGACATCGGCTCCGACAACGACGTCAACGCCATCGTGATGAGCGAGATCTATGCCAACCGCCACGGCGTCGAAGCGCTCAACCGCGTCTTCGACGCCTACGGCGACACGATCACGACATAGCCGTCGCGGTTCTGTTGCGGGGCCTGACCCCGCAACAGCGCCGTTTTTGACGTCGCATGGGGCCCTTCCGCGCTCAGCGCCTGATCGGCTGCGTCAATGCCTTGACGAAGTCCTCGAGCTGCTGGGTCGTCCAGCACTCGTAGGCGTCGCAGTGCTGCTCGTAGGCCGAGATCACCGAGTCGCCGTAGTTCCAGTACAACCGCGGCTCGGGGTTCAGCCAGAAGGTGCGGCCGGCCTTGGCGGCGATCTTGGCGAAGATGTCGGCGCGCGGGTCGCGGCCGTTGGTGCGTGCGTCGCCGAGCACGATGACGGTCGCGCGCGGGTGAAGGTCGTCCTCGACGAGCTCGCGGAACTCGGTCCAGACGCGCCCGTAGTCGGTGTAGCCGCTGATGTCGGCCACGCCGGAGTCGCGGCCGATCGCCTCGGAGACCGCCTTGAAGTCCCGCTCCTTGGCGAAGATCTCGGTCACCTCGGAGATCCGCTCGATGAACACGAACGAGCGCATCTTGCGAAATGAGTCGTGCAGCGCGTGCAACACGGACAAGAAGAACACGGAGGCGCTGGTCACCGATGTCGACACGTCGCACAGCACGTAGATCTCCGGCCGCCGCGGCCGCACCGGCTTCTCCTTGATGACCGCCGGCACGCCGCCGAACTCCAGCGACGCGCGCATCGTCTTGCGCATGTCGACGGCCGCGTGGCGCTTCTGGCCGCGCTGCTCGTTGCCCTGGGTCTTCAGGCGCCGCTTGAGCTGCGCCACGACGCGGTGCACCGCGGCGAGATCCTGCAGCGGCCCGGACGGCAGCGCCCGGTCGAGCTCGTTGAGCGGCCGCGCGGGGGAGAGCTGCTCGGTGCGCTCGATCTGCCCGCGCTCGAGCTCCTGGCGCAGCATCGCCTCGAAGCGGCGGATCTCGTCGCGCGGCAGGCCGTCGCGGCGCGGATCCTGCGGCGGGAGGTCGGGCTGCGGGTCAGAGCGCAGCGCCAGCGAGCGGCGGATGCGCTGGACGTCGACGCCGATGACGCCCGAGCCCTCGCCTTGGCGGCCGAAGGCCGCGATCGCCAGCCGCGCGAGGTCGCGCATCAACGCCTGGTTGCCGTCGCGCACCGCGGCCGCGACCTGGCGCCGCAGCTCCTCCATGTCCATCGCGCCGGCGTCGTCGGGTGAGATCCCGCCGCCCTCGCGCACGCCCTCCTCGATCGCGGCCAGCTCGGCCGCGCGGAAGAAGAAGCGGTCGAAGACCAGCTCGAAGACGCGGCGGTCGTCCTGGGACTTGGCCAGCGTCGCGGCCAGCGCCTCGCGGAAGTCGACCTGCTCGGTCCACGGCACGTGCTGCAACGCGGCGAAGGCGTCGAGCAGCTCGCTGGTCCCGATCGCGACGCCCTCGCCGCGCAGCTCCTCGCCGAACTCCAGCAGCCGTCCGGCCATGCCGGGACGCTCGAGCTGGGCCGAGCCGTGGACGCCCGCGCGGCGGGCGTTCCTATGAGGGAGCGGGGGCACCGAGCTTCACGCCGACGCGCTCGGCGACGATGTCGAGGTCCGTGCGGTGCTTGACGATCACCGAGATGGTGTCGTTGAACATCTTGGTGTCGATGTCCTGGGCGCCGAGCAGCAACAGCGCCCGCGCCCAGTCGATCGACTCCGCGATCGACGGCGGCTTCTTGAGGTCGAGGTCGCGGACCATCGCGACGACCTCGACGAGCTTGCGGCCGACGGCCTCGGGCAGGTCGGGCGTATGGAGCCGGACGATCTCCAACTCGTGCTCGAGCTCGGGGTAGTCGAGCCAGAGGTAGAGGCAGCGGCGCTTGAGGGCCTCGGTCAGCTCGCGCGTGTTGTTGGAGGTCAACAGCACGACCGGGTGCGACTTGGACTTCACCGTGCCCAACTCGGGGATCGAGATCTGGAAGTCCGAGAGGACCTCCAGCAGCATCGCCTCGAACTCCTGGTCGGTCTTGTCGATCTCGTCGATCAGCAGCACGACCGGCTCGGGCGAGGCGATCGCGGTCATCAGCGGGCGCTCGAGCAGGAACTCCTCGCCGAAGATGTCGTCCTGCACGTCGTCCCAGCCGGTGCCCTGGCGTTCGGCCTGGATGCGCAGCAGCTGCTTGCGGTAGTTCCACTCGTACAGGGCCTTGGCCTCGTCGAGTCCCTCGTAGCACTGCAGCCGCACCAGCTCGCGGCCCAGGTACTTGCTCAGCGCCTTGGCCAGCTCGGTCTTGCCGACGCCCGCGGGGCCTTCGACGAGGATCGGCTTGCCGAGCTTGGCGGCGAGGTAGCTGACCAGCGCGGTGGACTCGCCGGGCAGGTAGCCCGTCGCGCGCAGGCCATCGTGGACGTCGGTGACGGAGTTGGGCTCGACCGGCATGGACGCGAAAGTCTACGAGGCCCTAGGGTCCCACCCCGTGCTCATGCTCGGGGCAATCCCCGCCACCCCCGTCTACGCGCTGATGGCGTTCGGCTTCGTGCTCGCCGTGATGGGCCACATCTTCCGCGATTACCGCATCGTCGGGATCGGGATCGCGGTGCTTTTCATCGCCACCGCGCTCCTGATCCTCGGCGCGTATCAGTCCTACCAGGACAGCGGCCCGCTGGCCTTCTAGGGCCGGCGGTGCAGCGTGGTCGGGGCGTCGGCGTCGGCCGCCACCGGGCGCTCGCCGACGGTCGTCGGCGCCTCGTCGGCGCGATCGTCGCGGTTGAAGCGTGGCGCGTCGGTGGTTCCCGCGGCTGCCGCCGTCGCGACTTCACGCCGCCGCGTCGTGCGCGGCATCAGCGCGTTGACCAGCAGGACGCCGCCGGCGACGGCGAAGCCCAGCTTGGTCCAGAAGTTGGCTGCGGCGAGGCCGAGGACGTCCTGGCCGTCGATGATCGCGATCACCGCGCAGGCCGCCAGCGCGAGGCCGACGAGCAACGACATCATCTTGGCCAGGTGGTGCTGGGCGGCACCGAAGAGCAACAGCGCGCCGGCGGTGATCGAGAAGAACGCCGTCCAGCCGTTGACCTCGAAGCCCAGGAAGTTGGTGCCCTGGGCCTCGCCGTCGGGGAAGTTGGCGGAGAACGAGGGGAAGTCGTTGTTCTTCAGGAGGGCCGCGAGACCGAAGGCGACCAAGAGCGCCCCGGCGATGAGCGCGGGGCCCTTGGCGAGGGAGGGCCCGTGCTCGACGACGACCTCGCGATCGTCGGCGATCGGGTCCGCGGTACGGCGTCGGCGCAGGAGCATGACCAAGGCGTTCCCGCCCCGGCGATGCGTTACTCCTGCTCGTCGAAGCTCAACTGCGTGCCGCCGTCGATCTCCGGACGATCGGCGCGTGGCCGGCGGCGGACCGTGGGTGCCGCGGCGGGCGCAACGGAGGTCGGCGGCTCGTCGACGGGTGGCGGCGACTCCTGCCGGGGCGGTCGCTCACGCTCGGCCTGGCGCCGCGCCCGGCGGTCGGCGGCGGTCGGCGCATCCGGCCCCTCGCCCGGCAGCGGCGGCTCGGCGACCCGCGCCAGCCGGAGCCGGGTCCCGGCGTAGATCAGGAACGCCGCGGCCAGGAGCCCGAAGAAGATGCCCCAGGAGAGGTCGTAGCTGTAGACCAGGTTGTTGGTCTTGCCCGCCCGCGGGCTGGTCGATGAAGCGGTAGAAGACGAGGAAGCCGACCCATGCCCCGGCCGCCGTCACGACGAGCCCGTCGCCGAAGGGCAGATGAAACGCGCTGCCTTCGCCGCGGAAGAACATCAGCACGAGGATGGCGATGGCCACGAGGAAGATCGACGCCTCGACGAACGACGGGACGAAGATCGCGAGCTTCGCCTCGTGGCTGGCGGAAAGGCCCGCACGCGTGACGCCGTTGGTCGTCTTGGAGTACCAGGGCAGCAGCATCGAGACGAGCACGAGCGCAGCGGCCAGCACGACGTGGCGCTGCTCTGGCGCCAAAGCGCTGAAGGATCGTGGGAGGCGCTTGATCACGGCGTCAGCGCAAGCCCGCGCCGGTGGGCGCGGCGAGGATCGACGTCTTCGGTGCCTGCCCCATCGGGCCGATTGTAGGCGTGCGGCAGGATCGGATCAGGTGATGGGGATGTCCTGCAGGCCCGAGCCGGTCGGACCGGTCCGGCTCGCCCCGCCGGCCTGCTCGTCGGCGCCGAGGCGCTCGACGACGACGTCCAGCAGCGCACGCAGCACCAGCAGCAGGCGGCGGACGATCTCGCGCACCTGGTCCCAGAGGTCGTCGGGCACCACGGCGCGCAGCGCCGAGAGGATGCTGACCAGCGCCTGGATCTCCTCGGCGGTCTCGGTGCGCTCCCGCCCCGAGGCCCAGCCTTGGGCCGGGATCTGACCGGCGAGCCGCTCGGCGGCGGCCTGGGTCTCGCGCAGGCGCGCGCGCAACTCGTCGAGGCGGATCGGCTCGGGCTCAGCCATCGGCGGCGGCCGCGGTGGCGACAGGCTCGAAGGTGATCGTCAGCGCGCCGTCCTCGAACGAGGCGCCGCGTGGGCTCGAGGTCGTCCAGCGCGGGCGGCAGCAGCATGGTGCGCTTGTGCCCGTCGACGCGCACGATCGAGCTCCGAGCCCGAGGCGCTTGAGCGAGATGTCGCCCTTGTCGGCGAAGGGCAGCTCCAGGCGCAGCGTCGCGCCGTCGGCGCGCGAGCTCCAGCCGCTCGGAGACCGAGCGTGGTGCAGCGCGTGGGCGTCCGGGACGGCGTCGCCGGCGAAGAGCGCCGTCGCCGAGGCGGTCGAGCATCGCCGCGCCGACGACCTCCTCGCTCGAAGTACGGCGCCTGCAGCACGGGGACGGGCGCGAACGCGTCGCGCACCGCGGTCAGCTGCTCCTGCTGGCGCTCGCGCCACGCGCCGAAGTAGTCGCCGACCTCGGCCCCGAAGACGCGGTTGACCACGACCGCGTCGGTCAGGTACCCGTAGAGGTTGAGGTAGGTGAACGTGCGCCGCGCCTCGTCGACGACCATCCGGTCAGGGGTCATCACCAGCCGCATCGAGACGTGCTCGTTGTCGCGCAGGATCTCGTTCATGGCGATCAGGTTGCGGACGAGGCGCTGGACGTCGTCGAAGACCTCGTCGCCCGGCAGCGAGACGTCGAGCACGGCGCGCGCGAACGGGCGGGCGGCGTCGAGGATCCGGCCCTGCTGCGGGAAGACCTTGTCCAGCCACCAGCGCGCGACGTCGGGGAACGACAGCAGCCGCAGCGTCTCGCCGGTCGGCGCGCAGTCGACGATCACCGCGTCGTACTCGCCGGACTCGTGGTGGCGCTTGATCGTCAGCAGGCTGAACAGCTCGTCCATCCCGGGCGGGACGGTCAGCTCCTCGGCGCTGATCCGGTCGACGCCGCGGGCGATCAGCAGGTCGCCGAGCCAGTCCTGCACGCCGGCCCAGTTGCGCTCCATCTCGTCCTGGGCGCTGACCTCCTGGCCCCACAGCCGATCGCCGATCGCGACGGGCTCGGCGCCGAGCGACTGCCCGAGCACGTCCGACAGGCTGTGCGCCGGATCGGTGCTGAGCACGACCGTGCGCAGGCCGGCGGCAGCGCAGCGGCGCGCGGTGGCCGCGGCGACCGAGGTCTTGCCGACGCCGCCCTTGCCCGTGTAGAGGATCGTGCGCGGGGCTCCCAAGAGGCGGAAGCCTAATCGCCCTGCCCTTCTTCGCGGCCGGCTTGACGTGGATCGTCGCCTGCGCCGCCCCGGCGTTGCCGGCCAGGTCGACCGCACGGACGCGGACGAGCAGCGGACCGGCCTGTGTCGGCCGCAGGCGCACCTCGTGGTGGCCGTGGCCCAGGCGCGCCGTGCGGTTGAGGACGACGGAGCCGTGACGCACGGCGCTGATCGTCACGGTCGAGACCTTCGACAGCGTGAAGCGCAGCGTGCCCGACGCCTTGGCGCGCAGGGCCGACGGCGGGGAGAGCTCCAGTGCGGGCTGGTCGTGAGGTCGACGGTGAAGCGCTGCGCGGTCTCGCAGTAGAGCCGCGGGTCGGGGGCGGGCGCGGTGGGGACGGTCCCCGCGGGAGTGCCGCCGGTCGACGGCGGGGCGCTGGTGGTCGCCGCGGCGGGCGCGGCGGTGCGGGTCTGATCGGCGGTCAGCCGGTCGCAGAGCCCGCGCAGGAAGTCGCGCAGCACCTTGTGGTAGCCGAGGTCGGACTCGACGCCCGGCTTGGAGTACAGCGACCACGCACCGGTGTCGAAGCCCGGCAGCTCGACGCGCAGCTCCGCCTCGCCGGCGCGAACAGCGCGCGACCCTCGTCGTCGTTGGCCAGCGTCGCGAAGTCGTGCAGGCCGTTGAGCGCCTGGGTGAAGCCGTTGACGATGTGGAGCTTCGAGGCGTAGGAGTACTGCAGGTAGTGGCTGCCCGCGACCGTCTTGTCGAGCACGCCCGTCGGCGGCGTCACCTTGAAGATGCCCAGCGCCGAGCGGGCGGCATCGAAGTACTTGGTGTCCTTCAGGCGCACGGCGCCACGGGCGAGCGCCGACAGCCCCGTGCCCTGCGCCAGCCCGCTGACCCACGGCGGGCGGCCGCCGTCGAAGTGAAAGAGGTACTCGAAGGCGATGCCGCCCGCGCGCTTGGTCGCCAGGCCGAGCGCCTCGTCGAGCAGCCGGCGCAGGTCGCCGTCGCGCGTCCTGACCATCCACAGGGCGTTGGCCTTGCCGAAGGTGCCGAGCCACTGGATCTGCCAGCCCTGGCCGGGGTAGAACTGCCAGACGATCTGACTCGGTGCGAAGGTCACGCGCTGCCCGGCGAAAGGTAGGGGAGAGGTGGCCCACCAAGCGCGGTTGCGCTGCAGCGTCAGGAAGACCGCGGGCAGGCGCGACGGGATGAACAGCCCGCCGGCGGCCGTGGCGTCGACGTTGGCCAGCACGGCCTTGAGCTGGACGCGCCGGAAGCCGCTGAGCTGCTTGAGCGTCGCCTTCGCCGACATGTAGGACTTGCGATAGCCGTCGGCGGTCGCACCGTCGATCTCGCCGGCGGTCTGCAGCCGCTGCAGCTCGGCGCGCACCGTCGGCCGCTGCGCCGCCTGCGCGGGCGTGGCGATGACGGCGCACAGCAGCGCCGCGAGCAGCAGAGCAACCGGCGTCCGACGCACGATGTCGATGGTACGCTCGCCGCTCTTCGGCGCCGCAACCACCCTTGCCGCGGTGCCCAGATGCCATGTCCCGCCTGCTCTCTCGCCGCCTCGCCGTCCTCGCGCTCCTCGCCGCCCTGACCATGGGCCTCCTCGCCTGCGGTGGCGGCGGAGACAAGAGCAGCGGCGCCGACGCCGACGCCCCGACGCTGCTCAAGGACACCTTCGGCGCCAACCACCCGATCCTCAGCGGGCGCCTGGACGCCGACCTCGACGTCGACCTCAAGGGCCTCGCGCGGATCACCGAGCCGCTGAGCCTGCACCTCAACGGTCCCTTTCAGTCCAACGGCGGCAAGACGCTGCCGGACTTCGCGCTCGACCTCGACCTCCAGGGCGGCGAGAAGCCGATCACCGTCGGCGCGGTCTTCGCCGGCGGTGGTGGCTACCTGACGATCGAGGGCCAGGCCTTCGACCTCGGCGCCGACCTCTACAAGACCTTCAAGACGGGCTACGAGAAGGCCAAGGCCTCGGCTGCCGCCAAGAGCGCGGGCGACGACCAGGCCTCGCTCTCGGCGCTGGGCATCTCGCCGCTGCGCTGGCTGCAGGACCCCAAGAACGTCGGCACCGAGAACATCGCCGGCACGCAGACGGTGCACCTCACCTCGGGCGTCAACGTCGCCAAGCTGCTGGAGGACATCAGCACGCTGCTGGGCAAGGCCAAGGGCGTCACGTCGGCCGGTGGCGCCGCGACCGGCACCGCGGTCCCGTCGTCGCTGACCGCGCAGCAGCGCGACCTCATCACCAAGTCCATCAAGTCGGCCAAGGTCGATGTCTGGACCGGCGCCAAGGACCACACGCTGCGCAAGGTCGCGGTCAACGTCCAGGTCGACGTCCCGCAGGACCTGCGCGCCAAGGCCGGCAACCTGCAGACCGGCCACGTGATCTTCCAGGTGACGATCGCCCAGCTCAACCAGGCCCAGAAGATCGCCAAGCCCGCCGACGTGCGGCCGATCAGCGAGCTGCGCAGCGCGCTGTCAGACCTCGGCCTGGTGGGCAGCGGCTCGGCGTCGAGCGCGACGCCCGCCACCACGACGACGCCCGGCGCGACCACCACGCCCGCCACGCCGCCGGCGTCGACCGGCCCGCAGGCCGACTACTCGCAGTGCATCGCCAACGCAGGCGAGGACCTGGCCAAGGTCCAGGACTGCGCGCAGTACCTCGACAAGTAGGCTCCGCGCGGTGCAGCTGCGCTCCTTCCTGTTCAGCGGCGAGGGTTGGCCGTACCTCCTGGTCCCGCTCATCCCGCTGGCGATCGTCCTGGACATCATCGGCGCCTCGCCGATCGCGATCTTCTTCATCTCGGCCGTCGGCGTGATCCCGACCGCCGCGCTGATGGGCCGTGCGACCGAGGAGCTCGCCGCACCGCTCCGGTCCCGGCATCGGCGGCCTGCTCAACGTGACCTTCGGCAACGCGCCGGAGATCATCATCGCGCTGTTCGCGCTGCATGCCGGGCTGCACGAGGTCGTCAAGGCCTCGCTGATCGGCTCGATGCTCGGCAACATCCTGCTCGTCCTCGGCGCGTCGATGTTCGTCGGCGGCCTGGGCCGCGACCGCCAGAAGTTCGATCGCACCGCGGCCTCGTCGCAGTCGGCGATGCTGCTGCTGGCGGCCGTCGCGCTCGTGATGCCGGCGATCTTCGAGCTGATCCAGGGCAACGGGCTGCCGCTGCCCGGCGACGAGATCCGCGACTACCCGTCCGACGTCGAGCACCTCTCGCTGGCCGTCGCGATCGTGCTGATGGCGACCTACGCCGCCGGCCTGCTCTTCTCGCTGAAGACCCATCGCGATCTCTTCAACCCCGACCACGGCGATGGCTCCGCGCCCGGCACCAACGACGAGGGCGGCGAGCCGTGGACGGTCAGGAAGTCCATCATGATGCTGGCGATCGCCGGCGTGGCGGTCGGCGTGATGTCGGAGATCCTCGTCGGCTCGATCTCCGAGGCGGCCAAGGGCATCGGCCTGAGCGAGTTCTTCATCGGCGTGATCGTCGTGGCGATCGTCGGCAACGCGGCCGAGCACTGGGTCGCGGTCCTCGTCGCGCGCAAGGACAAGATGGACCTCGCGGTCAACATCTCGATCGGCTCCAGCGCCCAGATCGCCCTGTTCGCCGCCCCGCTGCTGGTCATGTGCTCGTTCTTCATCGGCCCGCACCCGATGGCGTTGGTCTTCAACGGCTTCGAGGTCGGCGCCGTCCTCTTGGCGGTGATGATCGCCAACCACGTCACCAACGAGGGCGAGTCGACGTGGTTCGAGGGGCTGCAGCTGCTGGCCGTGTACGTCGTGCTCGGCCTGACGTTCCTGTTCGCGGGCACCTAGCGCCGCTCAAGGGCGTGGGCCGCCCGTCCGACGACACGGTTAATGGACGCGATCCGCGCCACCGCCGCGGCGGTCACGCCGGCCACCGACACGTCATCGACGGGTGCCGCGACCGCGCCCGCCACGACCGACGCCAAGAAGAGCTTCGCCACGCTGTTCGCCGACGCCAAGGCCGACCTGAAGTCCGGCGAGAAGCTGACCAAGGTCACGGGCCACGAGTTCGCCCGCATCAAGGGCGGCAAGCGCGACGACATGTGCGTCAACCTGTCGGGCAACGCCCGCAACGGCGAGGCGTTCGACCTGATCTGGCGCGACGGTCACCAGTTCCACGTCTACGGCGGCGACGGCGCCGACCGCAAGGTCGTCGAGGTCGGCAAGAAGGCCGATACGACGACGACCGCCGCGAGCACGACGCCCGCGACCGACGCCACGACCGCGCCAAAGTCCTAGAGCTCGTCCTCGTCGGGGTCTTGGACCTCGAACCCGTCGAAGTCGTCGGGATCGTCCTCGGGCTCGGCCAGGCTGTCGCCGGTCGCCGTGGCCGAGTGGCGCGTCTGGAAGCGCTCGATGAGGTCGTCGCGGACGTGCTCGTCGACCGGCGCCTCGTCGGAGATCAGGACCCAGTCGGCGCCTTCGGCCTCTTCCAGGTCGAAGATCTCGTTGTCGAGGTCGGGCGAGTCGTCGACGACGACGAGGACCTCGGTCTGGGGATTGAAGTACGTCCCGGGTCGGTTGACGAGATCGTCGAGCTCGAAGCGCCGCATGGCCATGGAACGGGTTCTATAGGAAGCGGCGGATCGTCGGCAACCTGGCTCCGCGGGCTCAGCTGAGCTCGCGCAACTGGCGCGCCACTTCCGCTTCGACGTCCAACGGCTCCTTGCCCGCCCGCGCGCGCCGCGCGTTGCGGGCGATCACGAGGTCGCGGACCTCGCTCACGAGCGCCGGATCGGCGGTCGGGGCGCTGGACTGGGCCAGCAGCTCGGCCAGCTCGGCCTCGACGTCGGCGGGCGCGTGGCCCCGCGCGGTGCGGCGCGCGTTGCGCGCCTCGAGCATCTGGCGGATCTCGGCCTCGCGCTCGCCGGCCGCCGCCGACGCCGTCATCGGCTCGTGGGCCGGTCGATCGGTCCCGTCGTTGAGCGACAGGCCGCCACGGCCGATCTGCCGGTAGACCTCGGCGGTGCCGAAGGCCGCCCAGATCGCGCCGATCACGGCCCCGACGAGCACCACCACCAGCACGATCACGAACCGGTCTTGCACCCGTCCCATTGTGACGACAGTCCAGGTTGGCTTGACGAAGTGGGGTCCTCCGCTACGCTTCCGGGGTAGTCATTGACTGACCAGTCAATCGCCCGATGGCGCAAGGGGCCGGGCCGTGCCCGTTTCCTCCCTGCGCACCTCTTGGTTTCAAGGAGACTTTCAAGTGGTCGACTTCACGCTCACCGACGAGCAGAAGAACCTTCGCGAGCTTGCTCACGACTTCGCGGAGAAGGACATCCGCTCCGTCGCGTGGGAGCACGACAAGGACGGCAGCTGGCCTGCCGAGGTGTTTGCCAAGGCCCACGAGGTCGGGCTGATGAACACCCACATCCCGGAGGAGTACGGTGGACCCGGCCTCTCCTACCTCGACGGCTGTCTGATCGAGGAGGAGCTCTCCTGGGGCTGCTCGGGCATCACGACGTCGCTGGGCGCCAACGGCCTGGCCGCGGCGCCGGTCATCCTCGCCGGCTCCGAGGACATCAAGAAGAAGTACCTGGGCATGCTCTGCGAGGAGCTCAAGTACGCCTCCTTCTGCTTGACCGAGCCGGGCGCCGGCTCCGACGTGTCCTCGATGCGCACGCGCGGCCACCAAGAAGGGTGACAAGTACGTCATCAACGGCCAGAAGTGCTTCATCACCAACGGCACCTACGCCGACTGGTACACGGTCTACGCCAAGACGGACCCGGACGCCGGGCACCGCGGCATCTCGGCCTTCGTCGTGCCCCGTGACGACACGGTGGTCATCGACAAGAAGGAAGACAAGATGGGCCAGCGGGCGTCGAACACGGCGACCGTGACGTTCAACGACACCGAGATCCCCGCCGATCACATCCTCGGCGAGGAGAACAAGGGCTTCAAGGTCGCGATGATGACCCTGGACCGCACGCGTCCGGGCGTCGCCGCGATGGCCACGGGCATCGCCCGCGCCGCGATGGAGTTCGCGACCGAGTACTCCAAGGAGCGCGTGCAGTTCGGCGTGCCGATCGCGATGCACCAGGCGATCCAGTTCATGATCGCCGACATGGCGACCAAGGTGCACCTGTCGCGCCTGGCCACCTGGCAGTCGGCCGTCCTGCTGGACAACGGCATGCGCAACACGATCGAGTCCTCGCACGCCAAGCGCTTCGCCGCGGACTCCGCGATGGAGGTCGCCACCGACGCCGTGCAGGTCTACGGTGGCTACGGCTTCATCAAGGAGTACCCCGTCGAGAAGCTCATGCGTGACGCCAAGATCATGCAGCTCTACGAAGGCACGTCGCAGATCCAGCGCCTCGTCATCGCTCGCGAGACGCTGCTGCCGCGCCGCATCGAGGAGCCCTCGGCCGCCACGGCCTAGCGCCACTCGCACGTTCGCAGGACCGACGGGCCGCCTTCGGGCGGCCCGTCGTCGTTGTCGACGGCATGCGTCGTGGGGCATGGGAGGGACGCGTGCGTGGCAAGCTGGAGCCCATGTCCCGTCGTCGCACCCAGGAGGCCGTCGCCGAAGCGGCGCCGTTGGGCACGGCGCGCGATGCCGCGGACGGTCCGACGACGACCGGCGCAGGCTCGGCCGACCCGCTGGCCGGCGAATTGCGCCGCGCCGGCGTGCTGCCGCTGCTGGTCCTGCACTTCCTCGGCGACGGCCCGTCCTATGGCAACGCGCTCATGGAGCGCGTGCAGACGCTCTCGCGCGGGCTGATCGCGGTCAATCCCAACACGATGTACCCGCTGCTGCGCCGGCTGGAGGCCGACGGCCTGATCGCGGGGGAGTGGGAGCATCCCGAGCGCCGCTCGCGGCGCTTCTACCGCCTGACGGAGGCCGGCGAGGCCGAACGCACACGCCTGGCCCAGGCCGTCGGGCCGCGGCTCGACGCGGTCGCCGAGGCCCTCGCGGACATCAAGTCCTTGCTGGGCCTGTAGAACACCGCCCATGGGACGCGTCAAGGCCGAGGTCACCGTCGCCGCGCTGGCCAGTGCGGCCGAGGAGCTCTGGTATGACACCAGCCGCTGGCCGACCTTCGTCGACGGCCTGGCGCACGTCGCCAAGGTCGAGGGCGACTGGCCGCGCGCCGGGCGCGTGGTGTGGGACACCAAGGTCGACGGCCGCGGCCGCGTCGACGAGCGCGTTACGACACACGAGGCGCGCGTCGGCCAGACCGTCAGCGTCGAGGACGAGAAGGTGACCGGCACCCAGCGCGTCGAGTTCCATCCGACCAGCGGTGGCTGTCGGATCGTCCTGTCGCTCGACTACCGCCTCAAGATGGACGGGCCGGCGGCCTTCGTCATCGACCGCTTCGCCCGCCGACCGATGCGCGACTCGCTCAAGCGCACGCTCGCGCGCTTCAAGCGCGAGCTCGAGGTCGGCGACGCGATCCTCTAGACGTGCAGCCGCGGGCGGTCGCAGCTCGGGGCGAAGCAGGCTGCTGCGTTGCCCTGGGCGCCCTGGTGGAAGTGCGGGTGGTCGGTTCCGACGTTGGACGGGCGCGCGCTGAGGGCGCGGCCGAGCGCGGCGATGATGGTGCGGGTCATGGGGTCCTTCCGGGGAGAACGGGTCGCCGACATTGTGACGCGCTTGTGACAGTTCACCGCCTTGCGTGACCGCACTCACAGCGTGGGACCGCTCCGGCAGCCCGATCTGGCTAGTCTTCCGCGTCGCAGCACGCTGAAACGCCGCCAATCAGAAGGGTTTCCGACACAAATGTTCGTGTTCAAGGCCGCCGTCGTCGGCGCCGGAACGATGGGTGGGCAGATCGCGCAGACGATCGCCGCCGCAGGCTTCCCCGTCGTCCTCAAGGACGTCAAGCAGGAGTTCGTCGACGCCGGCCTCACCGAGGCCCGCAACGTCACCGCCGGCCAGATCGGCCGCCTGGTCAAGAAGGGCAAGCTCACCGAGGAGCAGGCCGCCGCCGAGGTCGACCGCATCGTCGGCCTGATCGAGGGCACGACGAGCTACGCGGGCTTCGGCGACGTCGACTTCGTCATCGAGGCCGTCCCGGAGCGCATGGAGATCAAGCAGGCGGTCTTCGCCGAGCTCGACGCCGTCACGCCCGGCCACGCGATCCTGGCCTCCAACACCTCGTCGCTGTCGATCACCGAGATCGGCGACGCGACGCTGCGCCCCGACAAGGTCGTCGGGTTCCACTACTTCTACCCCGCGTCGGTCATGCCGCTGATCGAGGTCATCGAGGGCGACGACACCTCCTCGGAGACCTCGCAGGCCGCCGTCACCTTCGCGCAGGCGATCAAGAAGCAGCCGATCATCTGCGCCGAGGTCCCGGGCTTCGTCGTCAACCGCATCCTCAACTCCGGCATCGCCGAGATCTGGCGCGACCAGGAGGAGCAGGGCCTGTCGATCAAGAAGATCGACGAGGGCGTCGGCGCGGCCAACGTCGTCCCGATGGGGCCGTACTTCCTCATCAACCTGCTCGGCCTCGACACCGTGCTGCACGTCGCCGAGCACCTGCGCGACTCCTACGGCGACCGCTTCTACGCGCCCGAGGGCATGCAGAAGCTCGTCGCCGACGGCAAGCTCGGCGCCAAGACCGGCGGCAACGGCTTCTATGACACCGAGGGCAACGCGAACCTCGAGGGCGAGGCCGAGCCCAACATCGAGGAGCTCGTCGAGAAGCTGGTCGCTGAAGACCTTCGTCGAGGCCGCGCTGGTCCTCGAGGAGGGCGTCGCCACCCACCGCGACATCGACTTCGGGATGATGGCCGGCGCCGGTCTGGACCCGCGCCGCGGCCTGCTGCCGCCGTTCATGAAGGCCGACATCGAGGGCCTCGACACGATCCTCGAGCGGCTGGAGAGCGCCGAGGAGAAGTGGGGCGAGCGCTTCGCGCCGCCGACGATCCTGCGGCGGCTGGTCGCCCAGGGCCGCCTCGGCCAGAAGACCGGCCAGGGCTTCTACGCCTACCCGCAGCCCGACGCCGAGCAGCCGGCCGGCGAGGCCGCCGTCGTCAAGCTGGAGTCGCGCGGCGAGACCGCGATCGCCTGGCTGGCCAACGGCCAGATGAACTCGATCGCGCCGCAGGTCATCCAGGACCTCGGCAAGGTCTGGGAGAAGGTCCAGGCCGACGGCGTCCGCTCGCTGGTCATCGCCTCGTCCAACCCGTTCCTGTTCAGCGCCGGGGCCGACATCAAGGCCTTCACGCAGCTCGACGCGAGCAGCGGGGCCGAGCTGATCCACAGCGCCCACGCGCTCTTCCGCGAGCTGGAGACCAAGGGCGTCGCGACGATCGCCGCGGTCAACGGGCTGGCCTACGGCGGCGGCTGTGAGCTGGCGATGGCCTGCGACGTGCGGATCGCCGCCCAATCGGCGATCTTCGGTCAGCCGGAGATCAAGCTGGGGATCATCCCCGGCTTCGGCGGCACGCAGCGCCTCCCACGCCTGGTCGGCGAGAACAAGGCGTTGGAGATGAACCTGATCGGCGATCCGGTCGGTGCCGAGGAGGCCTACGAGTTCGGCCTGGTCAACCGCGCCGTGGCCGACCACGAGCTGCTGGACACCGCGCTGGCCTGGGCCCGCAAGCTGGCCGAGTCGGCGCCGCTGGCGCTGGCCGAGGTCAAGTCGGTCTCGGCGGCCGGCGACCTGGACCAGGGCATCGAGGACGAGAAGGCCGCGTTCGCGCGCGTCTTCGCCAGCGCTGACGGCAAGGAGGGCATCACCGCCTTCCTGGGCAAGCGCAAGCCCAACTGGCAGGGCAAGTAGCAGTTCGGTGGTCGCCGCGCTGACGCGCGGCGACCACCCGAGCGTCACCACGGAGGGTCGCGTGCGTTCCCAGTGCATGTCCTTCCGCACCACCGCCCTCTCGCTCCTCACCGCTGCCGCCGTCCTGGCGGCGGCCACCACCGCGACCGCGGCCACCGCACCGAAGGTCCGCGTCCATGCGGTCTTCGGCGGCACCGGCGCCCACGTCGGGCAGGTGCTCGACGTCCGGACGTCGGGCCACACGAGCGCCAAGACCAAGGCGATCTGCTGGGATCCCGCCCCGATCGGGCGCCCCGCCTGCAGCGCTTCTGTCAACGGCGCGCCGTCGGCCGTCGGCACCACGAAGCTGACCGTCCGGCTCACCGACGGGACCGAACTGCACAAGGCGATCAAGGTCGCCCCGGCCTACGCCAGGCGCGGCGGCCACGGCGGCAGCGATGCCGCCCCGGGCCACGTCTCCTGCGCGGGGCTGACGCTCTACGGCAACGTGCCGCACGGCGCGTCGGGCAAGCCCCACGACAAGGTCGCGACGCTCGTCACGGGGACCCAAGTCGCCCAGTACAACCGCATCGGCGACTACGTCTTCTCCTGGGACTACGCCTCCAACAAGGCCGGCTTCGGCAAGGTCGGCTGCGTGTCGGGCGGCCTTCAGGCGTAAGGGCCCGTACCCTTGGCGGGGTGAGCGTCACCACCGTCGCCATCGATCAAGAGCGTGTCGAGCGGCTGGCGTCCCTGATCCGGGACGCGCAGTCGGTCGTCGCGCTCACGGGTGCGGGGATCTCGGTGCCGTCGGGGATCCCTGACTTCCGCTCGCCGGGCAGCGGGCTGTGGGAGAACGTCAACCCGATGGAGGTCGCGCACATCGACGCATGGCGCGCCGACCCCGAGCGCTTCTGGCACTTCTACGGCAACCGCTTCCAGACGCTGGAGGACAAGGAGCCCAACGGCGCGCACCATGCGCTGGTGGAGCTGGAGCGCCGCGGCAAGCTCGACGCGACCATCACCCAGAACATCGACCGCCTGCACCGGCGGGCGGGGTCGACGGAGCTGATCGAGGTCCACGGCTCGATCGACAGCTCGTCGTGTCTGACCTGCGGCCTGCGGTTTCCGATCGGCGAGGTCCGCGCGCGGCTGGAGGCGTCCCCGATCTCGGTGCCCGACTGCGACTGCGGCCAGCCGCTGAAGCCCGACGTCGTGCTGTTCGGCGAGTGGCTGCCCCAGGGCGCGCTCGAACAGGCCTATGCCTTGGCCGCGGGCGCCGACGTCCTGCTCTGCATCGGCTCCTCGCTGGAGGTCCACCCGATCGCCCAGCTCCCCGGCGTGACGCGCCAGGCCGGCGGCGCGGTGGCGGTCGTCACCCAGGGCCCGACGCCGTGGGACGGGCGCGCGGCGGTCAAGCTCGACGGCGACGTGGTCGCCGAGCTGCAAGCGCTCGTCGCCGCGCTGTAGCCGGCTCCTGGCGCTCTACGACCCGGGCGTGCCCCAGCCCTGCTCGCTGAGGCGGCCGTCGGTCGGCGTGGAGAGCAGGCCGTTGATGATGATGTCGAGGCCGAGCAGGAAGCGCTCGTGGCCGCTGCCGCGCACCATCAGCGGTGCGACCGAGGCCATCGTCGGGTAGCGGTCGGAGGGGAGGCTCGTGAAGCGGTCCATGACCCGCGCCAGCTCGCGCTGCTCGTGGTCGGGGTCGGCATAGAGCGCCGCGTAGAGGCTCTGCTCGTAGGCGATCGCCGTCGCGTACATCGAGATCAGATCGCCGGCGTAGGCCACCGCCTGGTCGCCGGCGCCGCCGGCGCGCAGCAGCGACATCATCGACTCGGTCACCCGCAGCGCGTTGTCGCCGGTCGGGATCGCGGCCATGCCCATGATCGCGATGCCCGGGAAGTCCTCGACCATCATCGTGGCCACGCGCGTGATGAGGTCCTGCAACTGCTCGCGCCAGCGCTCGGGGTCGGTCGCCTCGACCTCGATCGTGCCGATCGCGGCGTCGAAGAGCAGCGCATGCAACTCCTCGCGGTTGGCGACGTAGACGTACAGCGACGCCGGTCCGGTGTCGAGCGCCTGGGCGACGCGGCGCATGCTGAGCGCGTCGATGCCCTCGGTGCGCAGGATGTCGAGGCCGGCGTCGACGATCGCCTCACGGCTGAGCGCGGGCTTGGAGGGGCGGTCCCGACGGCTGCGCGGCTTGGCCGCGTCAGAAGGCATGGTGCGAAGTATAGCTTGACACGAACGTCGTTCGTTACGTACGGTGTTCGTTACGAACGACGTTCGTTCTGCCTCCTCCCCGATCTGAACGGATCCCCCCTTGTCCTCCTCCACGCTCACCCCGGCCGTGCCCCCGGCGGCCGCCGCCGGGCAAGACGCGCCGTTCCGCTGGCGCTGGGTCTGCCTCGCCATCGTCCTGGTCGCCGAGATCATGGACCTGCTCGACAGCACGGTCATCACGATCGCCGCGCCGACCGTCCGCACCGAGCTCGGTGGCTCGACCGCCACGATGCAGTGGTGGGCCGCGGGCTACACGTTGGCCTTCGGCGTCTTCATGATCATCGGCGGCCGGCTCGGCGATCTCTTCGGCCGCCGCCGGATCTTCGTGATCGGCATCGTGGGCTTCACGCTCGCCTCGGCCGCCTGCGCGCTCGCACCGTCGCCGGACTTCCTGATCGCCACGCGCGTCCTGCAGGGCGGCTTCGGCGCGCTGCTGATCCCGCAGGGGCTGGGCATCATCAAGACCGTCTTCCCGCCGTCAGAGATGGGTGGCGCGTTCGGCGCTTTCGGTCCGGTGATGGGCCTGGCGGCGGTCGGTGGCCCGATCCTCGCCGGCTGGCTGGTCTCCGCCGACCTGCTCGGCACCGGCTGGCGGATGATCTTCCTGATCAACCTGCCGCTGGGCGTCATCGGGCTGATCGGCGCGCTGCGCTTCTTCCCCGAGTCGCGCGCGACCGAGCGCCTCAAGCTCGACCCGCTCGGCGTCGGCCTGATCGCCGCGGCGTCGTTCTGCCTCATCTACCCGCTGGTGCAGGGTCGCGAGCTGGGCTGGCCGCTGTGGACCTTCGCGATGCTCGCCGGCGGCTTCGTCGCGCTCGGCGCGTTCGCGGTCGTCGAGCGCCGTGGCCACGGCGCGCCGCTGATCGCCGCGAGCCTGCTGCGCAATCGCGCCTTCACCTCGGGCCTGGTCGTCGGCATCGCGCTCTTCGCCGGCTTCTCCGGGGTGTTGATGGTGCTGTCGCTCTTCCTCCAGCTCGGCCTGCACTACACGCCGAGTCACGCGGGCCTGGCCTTCGTGCCGATGTCGCTCGGCGTCGCGGTGGGCGCCGGCGGCTCCTTCCCGCTGGTGGCGCGGTTCGGGCGCAGCGTCCTGCAGGCCGGGACGCTGGTCGTCGTCGCCGGGCTGGCGGTCGTTGCGGTCACGGTCGCCCACGGTGGGTTGGTGACCTCGGCATGGTCGCTGGCGCCCGGGCTGGCCGTCTTCGGCGTCGGCATGGGCTTCGTCTTCGGCCCGCTGTTCAACGTGATCCTCGCGGGCGTCGACGATGAGGAGGTCGGCTCGGCGTCCGGCACGCTGAACGCGGTGCAGCAACTGGGCAACGCGGTCGGCGTGGCGGTGCTCGCGACGATCTTCTTCTCGCTGACCGATCACGGACACGCCTCGGCGGAGGCGATGCGCACGACCGCGCTGATCGCCGCCGGGCTGTTCGTGGTCGGCTTCGCGCTCTCGTTCCTGCTGCCGCGGGAGGCGCGCCCGGAGGAGTACTAGCTGCCGCGCACGCGCTCGGCGCCCGCGTAGACGTTGACGCGGCCGCGGCGCGCGAAGCCGGCGAGGGTCATCGAGCGGTCGGTGGCCAGCGCGACGGCCAGCGAGGTCGGCGCGCCGACGCCGACGAGGATCGGACAGCCGGCGACCGCCGCCTTCTGCACCAACTCGAACGAGAGCCGGCCGGAGACGCAGAGGATCCGGTCGGCGAGCGGGAGGTCGCCGTCGAGCAGCGCGCGGCCGATGACCTTGTCCATCGCGTTGTGGCGCCCGACGTCCTCGCGCACGCACAGCAGCGTGCCGGCGGAATCGAAGAGGCCGGTGGCGTGCAGCCCGCCGGTGGCCTCGAAGCCCGGCTGGCGCAGACGGTCGGGCAGCGCGGCGAGCAGCGTGCGATCGATCGTCGGCCCGGGGCCGAGCCGTTCGGCGTGCACCGCGACCTCCTCCAGCGCGCCCTTGCCACAGACCCCGCACGAGGAGGTCGTGTAGAAGCGGCGCTCGCGGGCGTCGTCGCGCAGCGGGGCGTCCACCTCGACGAGGTTCACCGCGAGGTCGGCCGTCGGCCCCACGCTCGCGATCGGCCCGGCGAGCAGTCCCTCGCCGTGCAGGAAGCCGACCGCCAACTCCTCGTCGTGGCCCGGCGTGCGCATCGTGACCGCCAGCGCCCGGCCGCGCACGCGGATCTCCAGCGGCTCTTCGACGGCCACGCGGTCGGCCACGCCGTCGTCGCGTAGGACGGGGGCGTGCATCCGGATCGTCGCGTCGCCGGCCATGGCCGGAGTATGCCCGGCCTAGTCCAGCCCGCCGGCCACGCGCGCGATCAGCGCGGCCTCCACGCGGCCCAGGATGCGCCCGACGTCGGCGATCTGCTCGGCGTCCAGGCCGCCCTCCAGCGCGCGGTTGGCCGCCGCGCCCACGACCGCCCGCTCGTCGCGCAGCTCGGCCAGGCGGGTGGCCATCTCCTCGTGGTGTGACCACGCCTGCAACTCGGCCAGCGCGGCCTCCAGCGCGATGCGCAGTTGCAGCGCGGCCTCGCGCGTGCGTCCGCGATCGAGGTCGAGCCGGGCCCGCAGCGTCAGCTCCTCGGCGGCCAGCGCCACGTCGCGGCCGGCCAGCAGTGCCGCAAAGCGCTCCTGCGGGCGCAGCGCACGGTCGCGCTTGCGGCCTGCCGTCGCCTCCGGCGGCAGCGAGCGGGCGTCGGCCCAATGGCCGTGGGCGACCTCCTCGCCACGACCGACGCCGACGCGGATCGCCAGCGCCTGTTCGGCGGCGATCTCGCGCACGAACGGGTCGGCGCGCACCAGGCGCTCGGCGTGCAGGACGGTGTTGAGCACGGCGACCGCCGCGTGGACCTCGGCGGCCAGGTCGGCGGCGGCCAGCCATGCCGCGGCGACGTCGTCGTCGCCGAGTGGGGTGGCGGCGACGAGCGTGGCGACGGTCACCGGGACGGTGGCGAGCGCCGGTGCCTCCGGGGCGCGCTTGGGTGCGGCGCGGCGGCGCAGCAGGCGGCGGCGTGGCTCCGCGCCGACGGTCTCCAGGACGAGCACGTGCTCGGGCTCGCCCGCATGGCCGCGCAGGACGTAGCGCCCGTCGGCGGGACCGAGGACCCAGGGCAGCTCCAGCTGGACGAAGCGGAAGCGGGACCCGGGGGTGGGGGCGTCCAGGGCGCTACTCGCCGGCGTGCGCGTCGCTGGCGCGGTCGGCCGGCGACGTGGAGGTCTTCGGGTCGTCGATCGCGTACTTCGAGGGCGACGTCAGGACCTTCGGGTTGTCGATCTGGCCGAGGCGGTCGATCAGCTTGATCCACTGCTTGGGCTTGAGCACCGAGTTGAGCTGGCGGCCGAGCTTGGAGTCCGAGCCGTACAGCGGGCGGAAGCCGACGTGGATGTGATCGTTGTGGTCGGGCAGCGACAGGGTGTTGTCGGCGCCGTCGAAGGTCATGAGGCTGATGATCTGGTGGGGCTTCATCGTGCCCTGCAGCGTCAGCAGCCGGCGGATCGTCATGTCGGTGATCGAGCCCTCGCCCTGGTGGCCGAGGATCGGGATCCCGTTGATCGCCGCGATGTCGACCGCGGAGCCGCTGGAGTGCTCGGAGATGTTGCCCGACGTCGGTCATCAGGCTGTGGCCGCACTCCAGCGCGCGTGACCGTGGGCTTGAGGCCCGAGGCGGAGAGGAACTCCAGCGTGGCCAGCACGCGGCGGTCGATGTTGCCGGCGCGGATGTCGCGGCGGCCGCAGTCGTAGATCTGGATGCGCGAGTCGGTCGAGCACGCGGTGCTGGAGCGACTCCTTGCTCATCAGCAGGATCTGGCCGATCGACGGGTTCTTGGCGTCGGGGCCGAAGAACGGGTTCTTGCCGGCGGCGCGGTAGATCGCCGTGGACTCCAGCAGCTTCCAGCCGTCGAGGATCGGCTTGGGGTCGATCCGCGGCGCGCCCTTGCCGGCGGGGCGGATCTCGAAGAGCAGGTGCGACGCGACGTGCTGCTGGGTCTTGCCGAGGCGGCCCAGGATCGTCCCGGCCACGACCTTCGAGCCCGACCTTGAGCTTCTTGATCGTGACGTCCTTGCTGTCCAGGCCCAGGACCTTGGTGAAGTGGGCCTGGTAGCTGGTCCCGCCGGACTGGAACTCGCGGTTGAGCAGCTGCTCTTCGCCGCCCTGCTTGTAGGACGCGGGGCGCGACGGGTTGGCGAACGCGCGCTCCTTGCTCACGTTGACGCGCGCGGAGCCGACGACGGTGACCTTCGAGCCGGCGGTCTGCGCGGCGGCGATGGCCTGCGAGGCGCTCTTCTTGGCCGAGGCGGCGGCGGCGGCCTTGGGCTGCGAGCCCGCGCTGGCGGGCTGCGTGGGCTTCGGGTCCTTCTTGGGGAGCCCGAGCTCCTTGGCGACCTCGGCCTTGGAGACCTTCTCGGCCTTCGGCACGGCGTACGCGACGGCGACCTTCTTGAGCTGCGCGTACGTGTAGGTGTTGCCGTAGACGTCCTGGAGCTGGATGAACCGACCCAGGCGCTTGGTCTTGCCGATCTTGACGATCTTGCCGTCCTGGACGCGATCGACCGGCGAGCCGGCCTTGGCGTAGATGTTGATCCCGCGGCGGCTCGTGTCGGCCTCGACCGGCATGGCGGCGTTGTGGCCCCTGGCGATCTTGGCGTTGATCTGGCGCTCGGAGAGGTCGTCGGCGTAGGTGGCCTTGGCGCTGACCGGGAAGTGACCCTGGGTCAGGCCGGTGAGCGAGCCGACGAGGTCGGCCGGGCAGGCCGCCGATCAGGCGCGCGCGCATGAGGACCGAGTCGACGTACCAGTCGGCGTGGTTGTAGGCGAAGATCGCCTTGCGCAGGTCGGTGTCGGCGCCGGCGGCCTTGAGGTAGCGGGCGGCCGCGAAGATCGC
This sequence comes from uncultured Conexibacteraceae bacterium, assembly GCA_963731005.1. GTDB lineage: Bacteria > Actinomycetota > Thermoleophilia > Solirubrobacterales > Solirubrobacteraceae > Baekduia. The sequence continues at coordinate 2,088,089 of CAVSTZ010000002.1, forward strand.
GTCGACCGGGTTGAAGGGGTCCTTCTTGCCGTCGTGGTTGGCGTCGACGCCGTACTGCTTCCACGTCGACGGCATGAACTGCATCCAGCCCACGCGCGCCGGCGGTCGAGACGTTGAGGTTGCGGCCGTAGTCGGTCTCGATCTCGTTGATCGCCGGCCAGGACCTCCCAGCGGACGCCGTACTCGATGCCGGCGGCCTGGTAGATCGGGAGCAGGAACGGCGGGATCCGGAACTTGTCGATGAAGAAGTTCGGGACGCCGATCGGCGGCGGCGCCCGGGAGCGCCTGCGGAGAAGGTCGGGTTGGCCGAGGTCGGGACGCCGTCGGACTGGCGGATCGCCGTCGCGTCGGGCTTGCCGTCGGACTTGGCGCCGTCGGCGTCGTCGCCGGTCGCCTTGCGCAGCTCCTTGCCGACGGTCTCCTGGCCCTGCTGGCCGCCCGCCGAGACGGAAGGCGCGCTGTCGCCGAGGGCGGGGACGCTGTCGGTCGCGGTGCCGGCGGGGGTCGCGTCGCTCGGGACCGGCGTGGTGCCGGGGTCGGTCGCGGCGGGCGCGGGGGCGGCGGACGTCGGATCGGGCGTGGCCGCGGGCGGCGCAGGCGTGGGGGAGGAGCTGGTGTCGGCGTCGGTCGTCGTCGGGGCGGCGGCGTCGGTCGTCGCGCTCGCGTCAGACGTGGAGGTCGACGCGGCCGGGAGCGCGTCGGTGCCGGTCGTGGCCGCGTCCGGCGGCGTGTCGACCTGGACGGTCACGGTCTCTCCGCCGAGCAGCGTGACCGTGATGGTCCGCAGCTGTGCCGAGGCCGGGAAAACGGCAGCACTGAAGCCCGCCGTGAATACTCCGGCGGACATGAGTCCGATCAGCAGCTTGCGCCGTCTCATGAAAAGTTGAAATCTCCTCCCGCGACCCGGTCAGGCCCGACCGCGCCGCTGGTGCAGCGTGACCCTAGCAAGGGGAGCCGATCGGGAATGCAGGACGGTACTTGCATGTTTCTGGTTGTGCAAATCGCAACCACCTGCCGGCTTGTACCCAGGAGGGCACAGCTCCAGGAGGGGCCGCTTGGCCATGAGATCGGCCGGACGGCGTGCGGACTTGAAGACCGGACGTCTGTTATCAGCGGCAAGTTGCGCCTTCGGAGGGGTGAATGGTTGACCTCAACCTCTGGTCGAGGGAAAGAGTTTGGGGGAGGATGGGGTCGCCGAGTACCGTTGCGCCCCGTCACGCGCTGCATCCAACACAAGAGAGACGACCGATGAGTGAACAGGCAGAGAACGACCCCAACGACGGGCTCCGCGAGCGCCTGCAGAAGCAGGGCGAGGACGCGCTCGGGCAGTTCGCCCAGCAGCTGCTGGAGAGTCCGCTGGTGCACCGCGCCCTCGCCGGGGCGTTCGACGCGCGCGAGAAGGCGACCCAGGCCCAGGAGGCCGCGATGGGCGCGCTCAACCTGCCGTCGGCGGCCGATCTCGAGCGCCTCACGCGGCGCGTGCGCTCGCTGAGCCAGCGCCTGGAGGGCATCGAGGACGGCGTCGATCGCCTCGACGAGCGGCTCGCGGAGATGCTCAACCGGCCGTCGACCGGGATCGAGGAGCGCCTCGGCGGGATCGAGGAGGCGCTGCAGAAGCTCGGCAACGAGGTCGAGGCGCTGCGCAAGAAGCTGCCGGCGACGCCACCCCGGCGCGCGGCGGCCAAGAAGGCCTCGGCCTGAACGGGTGACCGCGGTCAGCTGAGCGCTTGCGTCGCCGCACGACCCGCGGCCTCGCCGGCGGCCGCGAGCGCCTCGTCGTCGCAGCGCGTTCCGCGGGCGTCGAGGGCGATCGTGACGACGGCGGCGAAGGCGATCCCGTGGCGGGCGGCAACGGCGGCCAGCGCGCCCGTCTCCAGGTCGGCCGCCACCGCGCCCGCCGCGCTCCAGGCCTCGGTCAGCGCGACCGCGTCGGGCGCGTAGAGCAGGTCGTGGGAGGCGACGATGCCGTCGCGGTCGGCCGCGGCCACGAGGTGCTCGGTCAGCGGGCCGTCCAGGGTCCGATGCGGGGTGGCGTCCAGCGCACGGCTCGTCCCGTCGTCGGCCACGACGCCGGTGGCGGCGAGCAGGTCCCCGCAGTCCAGCGTCGCGTCGACGGCGCGCGCCGTCCCGACCCGCACCGCCCGGCGGACGCCGAGCGCGATCAGCTCCTCCAGCACGATCGCCGCGCTCGGGCCGCCCATGCCCGTGCTCTGGATCGTCAGCGGCCGCGCCGTCGGCGGCCGTCCCCGTGTAGCCCCACAGCCCGCGGTGGTGGTTGAACATCAGTCGGTCGTCGCCGAGCACGGACTGGGCGAGCGCGAGCGCGCGGCCGGGGTCGCCCGGCAACAGCACGCGCTCGGCGAGCGTCGCGGTGGGGCGCAGGTGGATCGGCGAGGCGACGGGCTCCGGCACGGGCGCGCCACGATACGGATCGCCGCGCTCCGTAGAATCGCGGGAGCGATGGCCAAGAACGCCGATCAGGACGGGCCGCAGAGCACCGCCGGCGCGAAATCCCGCGCCGAGCAGCTGCGCGCGGCGGTCGAGGGCGCCTTCGGTGCGACCGCGCAGGGGGCCGCGCCGGTGCAGAAGCGTGCGCAAGAGCTCGCCGAAGAGCTCGTGAGCGCGAGCGCCCGGGTGCGCGAAGCGCTCATCGGTGCCGACGAGCTGGTCGGTGCCGCCTCACGCGTGCGCGACGTCCTGGAGGAGCTGCGCCCGCCGTCGCCGGAGGAGCTCGACGCGCTGCGCGCGCAGATCGACGCGCTCGAGCGCCGGGTCGCGGAGCTCGAGCACGCCTCCGCGAAGCCCAAGCCCAAGCCGAAGCCCAAGCGCTCCTGAGCCCGGTGAGCGCACGCCGCGTCCTGCTGACGGGCGTGTCCGGCCCGCTGGGTGCACGGGTCGCCGCTGCGCTGGCCGCCGACCCGAACGTCGAGCACGTCATCGGCATCGACACCCGCCGGCCGCCGGGCGCCTTGGCCGACCGCATCACGTTCGTCGAGGCCGACCTGCGCGGCGGCGAGCTGGCGTCGATCCTGAAGGTCGCCGCACCGCAGGTCGTCGTCCACCACGACATCGTCCAGTTCCCCGAGCCCGGCCGCTCGGTGCGCACGCTGCACGACCTCAACGTGATCGGGACGCTCCAGCTGCTGGCCGCCTGTGGTGAGCTTCCGGGCCTCCGCGCGCTGGTCGTCCGCGGATCGGCCTCGATCTACGGCTCGGAGCCCGACGCGCCCGCCTTCTTCACCGAGGGTCTCGCGCGCGGCGCGACGCTGCACACGCGCTTCCAGCGCGACGTCGGTGAGCTGGAGCGCCTCGTCGAGGCGTTCGCCCGCCGCCACCCCGCGGTCACCTGCACGGTCCTGCGCCTGCAGCCGGTCATCGGCGCAACGGTCGACACGCCGATCATGCGCCTCTTCCGCTCGGCGGTCGTCCCGACGTTCCTCGGCTACGACCCGCGGCTGCAGTTCCTGCTCGACGACGATGCGGTCGGCGCGGTGGCCGCCGCGGTCGCGGTCCCGGTACGCGGCGCGGTCAACGTCGCCGGCGACGGGACGGTCTCGCTGGCGCGGACGCTGCGGCGGCTGGGCAAGCGCTCGCTGCCGATCGCCGCGCCGCTGTACGGGACCACCGTCGCCGCGCTGGCCCGCACCGGCGTGGTGCCGCCGCTCAACGACGACGTGGTCCGCTACCTGCGCAACGGCCGTGGCGTCGACACCACGCGGATGCGCCGCGACCTGCGCTTCGTCCCGACGCACACGACCGCCGAGGCGATCGACGCGGTGGCCCGCGCCGTACAGCGAGTGGCCGCATGATCGGCCCCTTCGGCCTCGTCCGCGACCTCGGCCGGGCGCTCGACGCCGCCGGCCGCCGGCTGCGCGGCGACTACGAGGAGGACGAGTGGGGTCATGACCCGTCCTTCGCCGCTGCCGCCGAGCCGCTGCTGAGCTTCCTCTATGACCGCTGGTGGCGCGTCACCGCGACGGGGACCGAGAACGTCCCGCGCGACGGTCGCGCGCTGTTGGTCGCCAATCACGCCGGCGTCCTGCCGTGGGACGCGGCGATGATGGCGACCGCGCTGCGGCGCGCCGGCGTTGTGGATGACCCGCGCTTCCTCGTCCTGGACTGGGCGTTCGGCCTGCCGTGGGCGTCGGTGGCGATCCGTCGCAACGGCGGCGTTCCCGCCTCGCCCTACAACGCGCTGCGCCTGTTGCAGCAGGACCACGTGGTGATGGTCTTCCCCGAAGGCGCCAAGGGCGTCGGCAAGCCGTGGTCGGAGCGCTATCGCCTGCAGCGCTTCGGGCGCGGGGGCTTCGTCGAGCTCGCGCTGCGGACCGGCGCGCCGATCATCCCGTGCGCCATCGTGGGCAGCGAGGAGATCTACCCCAAGTTGGGCGAGATCCCGGGCGTGGCGAAGCTGCTCGGCGCGCCGTACGTGCCGATCACGCCGACCTTCCCGCTGCTCGGGCCGTTCGGGGCGATCCCGTTGCCGTCGCGCTGGCGGATCGCGTTCGGCGCGCCGATCGACCTCACGTCGCTGGGCACCGAGGCCATCGACGATCGTGCCACGGTGCTGGAGGTGGCCGAGGACGTTCGCGCCCGCATCCAATCCATGGTGTACGACAACCTGATCGAACGTCAGGGGGCGTTCCGATGACGTTGACTTCTGCCGGGCACGGGAGTACCCATGACAGACATAAGGTCGGAGAGTGGGTGGCTCGATCTCACCCGCAAGGTGCCGCCCCTCGTGGACGAGCACCGGCGGCCTCGTCGCGGGCCGTGCCCGCGAGCGGCGGGATCCGACACCGGGGTCTCGCCGCCTCTATGAGGGGCCCCCGACGATGAGCGGCGAGCTCCCGAGCCTCGCCGAGATCGCGCGGCGCGTCGGCATCACCGCGCCGACGCTGCGGCGCTGGGTCGCCTCCGGCCTCGTCCCCGTCGACGGCGACGGCGCGACGACCGCGGCGTCGCTCGCCCACGCGCGCGTGGTCGCGCGGCTGCGCGAGCGCGGCCACTCGCTGGCCGAGATCCGCGAGGCGACCGAGAGCGGCCGCCTGGCCTCCAGTTACATCGAGGGCCTGCTGCCCGACACGCCCGCGACCTGGACGCTGGCCGATGCCGCCCGCGAGACGGGCCTCGAAGCCAGCGCTGATCGAGCGCATCTTCGTCTCGATGGGCTTCGGCGCCCAGGGGCTGGAGCACCTCTCCGACGACGACGTGCAGTTGCTGCGCTACGCGGCCGCCGTGCTCGCCGCCGGGCTGCCGCTCGTCGCCTTCCTGCAGCTCGTGCGCGTCTACGGCCAGGCGATGTCGCAGATCGCCGACGCCGAGGTCCGGCTCTTTCACCTCTACGTCCACGAGCCGCTGATGCGCGACGGCGTCCCGGGCTGGCAGATGGCCGAGGAGATGGAGGGCCTCGCGCGCGAGATCCTGCCGCTGGCCTCGCCGATCATGGACCACGCGCACAGCCGGTTCCTGCAGCACTTCATCGAGCAGGACGTCATCGGCCACATGGAGACCGATCTGGGCGAGGGGCCGCTGGACCTCGGGCCGGCTGCGCGTCGCGATCGCCTTCGCCGACCTCGCAGGCTACACGCGCCTGACCGAGGAGCTGGGCGACGAGGAGGCGGTGAGCACCGTCGAGCGGTTCGTCGAGCAGGTCGAGCTCTCGCTGCCCGACGAGGCGCGGGTCATCAAGACGATCGGCGACGAGGTGATGGTCGTCGGCTCCGACCCGGCCGCGCTGCTCGACTGGGCGGTCGCCTTCCAGGAGGACTTCGGGCAGCGCCCGCTGCCGCGCATCGGGATCCACTACGGCGAGACGCTCTACCGCGACGGCGACTACTACGGCCGCGAGGTCAACCAGGCCTCGCGCGTCGCGGCGCGGGCGGCCGGGGGCGAGGTGCTGGCGACGCGGCCGGTCGTCGACCTCGCGCACGCCGGCCTGGCGTTCGAGCGCATCGGCGAGGTCCGTCTCAAGGGCTTCGCCGACACGACCGAGCTGTTCCTGGCCCGCAGCGCCGCGCAGAAGGCCTGAACGATGGACGATCTGCTGGAGCGCGTCCGCGCCACCGGCATCGTCCCGACCGGCGGCGTGCCGCTCGTCGTCCTGCTCTCGGGCGGGCGCGACTCGACCTGCCTGCTGGACATCTGCGTGGAGCTGGCGGGCTCCGAGGCGCTCCGCGCGCTGCACGTCGACTACGGCCTGCGCGGCGCGGCGTCCGACGGCGACCGCGAGCACTGCGTCGCGCTCTGCGAGCGGCTCGGCGTCGCGCTGGAGCTGCGGCATGCGGGACCGCCGAGCGGCAACATGCAGGGCTGGGCGCGCAAGCTGCGCTACGCGGCCGGGGCCGAGGCCGTCGCGGCGCTCGGCCCCGGAGCGCGCCTGGTCGCCGGCCACACGATCTCCGATCAGGTCGAGACGATCCTCTACCGGCTGGCGGTCTCGCCGGGGCGGCGCGCGCTGCGCGGGATGGAGGCCGCGACCGAGCGGCTGATCCGTCCGCTGCTGGCCGCCGAGGCGACGCGCGCCGACACCGCCGCGTGGTGTGAGGCGCGTGGGCTGGCCTGGCGGGAGGACGCCTCCAACCTGGATCGCGCCTACGCGCGCGCCCGCGTCAGAGAGGATCTGCTGCCGGCCCTGCGCGCCGTCGACGCCCGCGCCGAGGTCAACATCCTGCGCACCGCGGCGTTGTTGCGCGACGAGGGCGCCGTGCTCGATGAGCTCGTGGCGGGCATCCTGGAAGGCCGCGACCATCTGCCGCGCGCAGAGCTGGCCGCGCTGCCCGGGGCGCTGGGCCGGCTCGTGCTGCGCCGCCTGGCCGAGGATGCCGTCGGCGGCCTCTGCGGGCGCGCCGCGTCGCGCCTGGACGACGTCCTCGCGCTGGGCGACGACGGCGCCCTGGACCTGGGCGACGGCGCCCGCGCGATCGTGGCCGACGGGACCGTTCGGGTAGGGCGCACGCCCGCCCGCCCGTCGAAGCGTTAGCTTGCGCGTCCTATGCGGGACCCCCAGATCGGCGAGATCCTCGTCCAGCCCGACGACCTCAAGCAGAAGGTCCGCGACCTCGGCGCGCAGATCTCCGCCGACTACGCGGATCGTGACCTGTTGCTGGTCTGCGTCCTGAAGGGTGCGGTCTTCTTCCTGGCCGACCTCATGCGTCAGATCGAGATCCCGTGCGAGGTCGACTTCATGGCCGTCTCCTCCTACGGGTCGGAGACCGACTCCTCGGGCGTCGTGCGGATCCTCAAGGATCTCGACCGGCCGATCGCCGGCCGTGACGTGCTGATCGTCGAGGACATCGTCGACTCCGGGCTGACGCTGCAGTACCTGATGCGCAACCTCGGCGCGCGCGAGCCCGCGTCGCTGGAGGTCTGCGCCCTGCTGACCAAGCCCGATCGGCGCAAGGTCGAGCTGCCGACGCGCTACGTCGGCTTCGAGATCCCCGACAAGTTCGCCATCGGCTACGGCCTCGACGTGGCCGAGCGCTACCGCAACCTTCCGTACGTCGCCGCGTTGAGCGACCAGTAGGCACGCAACCGTCCGGGGCGAAAGCACCGCCCTGATACCCTCAGCGCCTTGCGCACGATGCGAAAGCCCCCCGCGCACCTCCTATGAGCCGGTTCTTCAAAAGCGCCGCATTTCCCATCCTCATCGTGGTGGTGCTGGCCTTCTTCGCCCAGAAGCTGATCTCGACAGGTGATCAGAAGGCACCGCCGACGCTACGGCGAGTTCATCCAGAACCTTCAGCAGCCGGGCGTCATCAAGACGGTCGACCTGAAGACCAAGGACAACTCGGTCGCGGTCACCCAGGTCGACGGCAAGAAGTACGAGACGGGCTTCACCGACCAGGGCGCGGCCGACCTCAGCAAGCAGCTGGAGAAGGCCAAGGCCGACGGGAACATCAAGAACTACGACATCGAGCCGCGGAAGTCGAGCGCCCTGCTGGGGCTGCTGACCTACGTGCTGCCGTTCGTCATCTTCATCGCGTTCTGGATCTTCCTGATGAACCAGGTCCAGGGCGGCGGCTCGAAGGTCATGTCGTTCGGCAAGTCGCGCGCCAAGCGCATGTCGGTCGACTCGCCGAAGATCACCTTCCGCGACGTCGCGGGCGTCGACGAGGCGGTCGAGGAGCTCCACGAGATCAAGGAGTTCCTGGAGAACCCGAAGAAGTTCCAGGCGCTCGGCGCGCGCATCCCCAAGGGCGTCCTGCTCTACGGGCCTCCGGGCACCGGCAAGACGCTGCTGGCGCGCGCCGTCGCCGGCGAGGCGGGCGTGCCGTTCTTCTCGATCTCCGGCTCGGACTTCGTCGAGATGTTCGTCGGCGTCGGCGCCTCGCCGCGTGCGCGACCTCTTCGAGCAGGCCAAGCAGAACTCGCCCGTGCATCATCTTCATGGACGAGATCGACGCCGTGGGCCGCCACCGCGGCGCCGGCCTCGGCGGCGGGCACGACGAGCGCGAGCAGACGCTCAACCAGCTGCTCGTCGAGATGGACGGCTTCGAGATGAAGGACAACATCATCTTGATCGCCGCCACGAACCGCCCGGACATCCTGGATCCGGCGCTGCTGCGCCCCGGCCGCTTCGACCGCCAGATCGTCGTCGACCGCCCGGACCGCAAGGGCCGCGCGAAGATCCTCGAGGTCCACACGCGCGGCAAGCCGCTGGCCAAGGAGATCGACGTCGACGATCTCGCCGGCCAGACGCCGGGCTTCACGGGCGCCGACCTCTCCAACCTGGTCAACGAGGCCGCGCTGCTGGCCGCCCGCAACGGCAAGCGCGAGATCACGCAGACCGAGCTCGAAGAGGGGATCATGCGCGTCATCGCGGGTCCCGAGAAGAAGACCCGCGTGATGGGCGAGAAGGAGCGGCTCATCACCGCCTACCACGAGATGGGCCACGCGATCGTCGGGCACTACCTCGAGCACTCCGACCCGGTCCACAAGGTCTCGATCATCAGCCGCGGCCAGGCGCTGGGCTACACGATCTCGATGCCGCAGGAGGACAAGTTCCTCACGACGCGCGCCGAGCTGCAGGACACGATGGCGATGACGCTCGGCGGCCGCGCCGCGGAGGAGATCGTCTTCCAGGAGATCACGACCGGCGCGTCCAACGACCTCGAGAAGGTCACCGCGACGGCCAAGCAGATGGTCATGCGCTTCGGCATGTCCGAGCGCCTCGGCCCGCGCGTCTTCGGCCACGATCACGGCCAGCCGTTCCTGGGCCGCGAGTTCTCCTCCGAGCCCGACTACTCCGACGAGATCGCGCGCGAGATCGACGACGAGATCCGCCGCATCGTCGAGTCCGCGCACCAGCGCGCCAAGGACATCCTCGGCGAGCACCGCGAGTCGCTGACGACGATCTCCGAGATCCTGCTCAAGCGCGAGACGATCGAGAAGGAAGAGTTCATCGCGCTGCTGGACGGCAAGACCGAGGAGGAGATCTTCGGTCCCGACGAGGTCGTCGACGAGCAGCTGCCGCCCGGCAACGCCCCGGCCGACCGCGCCGGCCGTGAGGCCCCGCGACCGCTGCCGCGCCCCGGCCTGGCCGGCGGTGGGGTCGAAGCTCGCGGTCTCGACGCCCCCGAGCGTCCGAACCTCGCCTAGCGCCGCCCGCCGCTGCTCGTCCTGCTGCCGCCCTCGAGGGCAAGCGTGCGCCCAGCGATGGGGCGCCGGTGGATCTCGCGTCGTTGGCCTTTGCCAACGCGCTGGGTGCGCGGCGGGCCAAGGCACTGGCGGCGCTGGTCAAGCTCGCCGGCGGCAACCGCAAGCGGGCGCTGGGACATCTCGGGCTGCCGGTCGGCCTGAGCGCGGAGGTCGATCGTGACGCCGCGTTGCTGACGGCGCCGGCTGCGCCCGCCGCCGAGGTCTACACCGGCGTGCTGTTTCAGCACCTCGACCTCGCGACGCTGTCTGCGGCGGCGCTCGCGCGGGCGCGCGAGCAGGTGCTGGTCGCGTCGGCGCTGTGGGGTGTCGTGGCGTTGGAGGACCGCATCCCGGCCTACCGCCTGTCGATCGGCGCGCGGCTGCCGGCGCTGACGCGCAGCGGCTTGGCCGCCTGGTGGCGCCCGGCGCTCGCCAAGGCGTTGCCCGACGAGCCGGGCCTGCTGACCGTCGACCTGCGCTCCGGTGGCTACGCCGCGGCCTGGCGGCCGCGGCACGCGACGCTCGTCGAGGTCAAGGCCTCGACCGCCGACGGCAAGCCGATCTCCCACATGGCCAAGGCCGTTCGCGGCACCGTGGCCCGCCGGCTGCTGGAGGCGCGAGAGGCCGCGACGGAGCCCGCCGACGTGGCGCGCGCTGCCGAGGGCGACGGCGTCGGCCGCGTCGAGCTGCACGCGCCCGCCCGCGCGGGCGCCGCCTGGATCGTCAACGTCATCGCTGCGTCCTAGCCGACCACGCTCCTGGTGGGGCGGCTAGAGGGCGGGCGGCAACGCCGCGTCCAGGAAGTCGACGAGCGCGGTGAGCTCGTAGTCGCGCAGGTCGCCATCGCGCGCGGCGAGCTCGGCGACGGCCTTCGGCCCGGCGACCACGATCCCCTCGACCGCCGGCGGGTGCGGCCGGGCGGCGGTCTCCTCGGCGCCGAGGCACAGCGCGCCCTCCACGACGGCCAGCTCGCCGATCAGCTCCTGCACCGCAGTCACCCGTGCGCGGACCGCCGGCGGCTCGCCCGCGCTCCAGCGCGCCACGACCGTGACGCCGCCGGGCCCGATCGCGAGGTGCTCGACCAGCGCGCCGTCGGGCAGCAGGCGATCGTGGAGCATGACGACCGGCAGGTGGCGCAGCGCGCGCTGCAGCGCGCGGGCGAGGTCACGATCGCTCAAATCTCCCCGAGTGGTATGGCTATGGACACAACGCTGAGCATGATTGTCCATCGGATTGCCTTCGGCGCGACCACCCGATCGTATGAGTCGATCGGCTTGCCAATGGACACGTCGGCGGCTCTTCGACGCCACGGAATATCGTCTGCGCCCATGCCGCCGGAGCCGTTCGAGATCATGGGCGTCGTCAACGTCACGCCGGACTCGTTCTCCGACGGCGGCGAGTGGTTCGATCGCGACGAGGCCGTCACGCACGGGCGCCGGCTCGTCGCCGACGGCGCGACGATCCTCGACGTCGGCGGCGAGTCCACGCGCCCCCACGCGCTGCCGGTGGCCGAGGACGAGGAGCTGCGGCGCACCGAGCCCGTCGTCCGCGTCCTCGCGCGCGGCGGCGCGCTCGTCTCGATCGACACGACCAAGCTCGCCGTCGCCGAGGCCGCGCTGGACGCCGGCGCCCGCTACGTCAACGACGTCACCGCCTTTCGCGAGGCGCCCGAGATGGCCGGCCTGGTCGCCGACCGCAGCGCCCGCTGCTGCCTGATGCACATGCTCGGCGATCCGCGGACGATGCAGGACAGCCCGCGCTACGTCGACGTCGTCGACGACGTCAAGGCGTTTCTCACCGAGCGCGCCGAGTTCGCCGTGCGCGAGGGCGATCCGCGAGGACCGCATCGACGTCGACCCCGGCATCGGGTTCGGCAAGACGCTGGAGCACAACCTCGAGCTGCTGGCCCGCACCGACGAGATCGTCCGCGCTCGGCTTTCGCGTCGTGATCGGGGTCTCGCGCAAGTCCTTCATCCACAAGCTCGCCGACGTCCCGGACCCGCACGACCGCGTCCCCGGGACGATCGCCGCCAACGTCATCGCGCTGGAGCGCGGGGCACGCGTCTTCCGGGTCCACGACGTCGCGCAGGCGTCGCCAGGCGCTGACGGTCGCGAGTGCTACGTTCGAGCACGATGGCGCCTGACCAGGAACCCGACGACGAGCTCGAGCCCGACGACGTCGAAGACGACGCGGACTTCGACGAGGACGGGGCCGACCAGACCGAGGTGACCATCGAGGTCCGCGGTCTGTCGCTCTACACCCACCACGGCGTCTCCGCCGCCGAGCGCGAGGTCGGCCAGCGGCTGGTCCTCGACATCCGCCTGGAGGTCGGCGACTGCGACGCGACGGTCACCGACATGGTCGAGGACACCGTCGACTACGGCGAGGTCTGCAACACGGTCTCGCTCGTCGCCCAGCAGCGCTCCTACAAGACGCTGGAGCGCCTCTGCTCGGCCGTCGCCGACCGTCTGTTGGACGAGTACTCGGCCGACGAGGTGTGGGTCAAGGCCGCCAAGCCCGAGCCGCCGATCCCGCTGCCCGTCGACGAGGTGAGCGTCGAGGTCTGGCGCCAGCGCGGCGGCGACGACGACTGATCGCGGCCCGATGGCGATCACGCCGTCCATGACCGCCTTCGAGGCCGACACCGCCGTGGCGCCGGCCGGCGACGGCATCTGGCAGGCCACGATCTCCGATCGCTGGGCGGTCCCGCGCGGGCCCAACGGCGGCTACATCGCGGCGCTGATCCTGCGGGCGCTGGAGGGCGCGGTCGGCCGACCCCGACCGCGCGCCGCGCTCGCTGACGCTGCACTACCTGCGCCCGCCGGTCGCCGGCCAGCCGGCGCAGATCCACGTGACCGTCGAGCGCGCCGGTCGCACGCTGACGTCGCTCAGCGCCCGCCTCGTCCAGGACGAGCGCACCATGGTCGTCGCGCTGGCCGCGTTCGCCGCCGACTTCCCGACCGCCGCCGACTACGCGACGCCACCGCCCGACGTCGGCCCGCCGCCGGAGCGCCTGCGCACCGTCGCGCCCGGCGCCCGGCATCCCGGAGATCGCGTTGCGCACGGCGATGGCGCCGGTGTTCGGTCACGGCGCCGATCGCGCGGCAAGGACGAGGCGCTGGTCGGCGGCTGGCTGCGGCTGGCCGAGCCGCGCATCGCCGACGCCGCGGCGCTCGCGTTCTACGTCGACGCCTGGCTGCCGTCGCCGTTCGCGCTGCTGGAGGCGCCAGCGCCCGCCCCGACGATCGACCTCACGATCCACTTCCGCACGCGGCTGCCGCATCCGGGCATGGCGCCCGACACGCCCGTGCTCGCGCGCTTCTCCTCCTCGACCTCGCGCGGCGGGTTCTTCGAGGAGGACGGCGCGATCTGGGCGCCGGACGGCACGCTGCTCGCCCAGAGCCGCCAGCTCGCGCTGCTCTTCCCGGCGTCATGAGCACCGCCCACCTGGGGCTGGGCTCCAACCTCGGCGATCGCCGCGCGCTGCTGCAGGTCGCCGTCGACGGCCTGGCCGAGCACGGCGTCGTCGCCGTCGCCTCGTCGTCGACCTACGAGACCGACCCCGTCGGCGACGTCCTCGATCAGCCGGCGTTCCTCAACGCCTGCCTGGTGGTGCAGGCGGCCCAGGAGCCCGACGCGCTGCTGGACGTCGTCAAGTCCGTCGAGCGCGCGCTGGGTCGGATCACGGCCGGCCCGGGCTACGTCCACCACGGCCCGCGGCCGATCGACATCGACGTGCTGCTCCACGACGGCCGCGCGCATCGCTCCGAGCAGCTCACCATTCCGCACCCCGGCCTGCTGGAACGCCGCTTCGTGCTGATCCCGTTGCTGGAGCTGGACTTCACGCTGACGGTGCCCGACGGAATGCGCCTGTCCGACGCGCTCGCCGCGCTGCCCGTCAGCGAGAGCGTGCGCCGGGCGGGTCCGCCGTTACGCCTGCCCTGACCGTCGGCAGCCCCTCGTCGCAGCGGACCTCGAGCTGGACGAGGTCGCCGCCCTCGTGGTCCATCTGCAGCGTCGTGTGCTCGATCGCGAAGCGGTCGCGCAGGATCTCCTGCGAGCCCCAGCCGCGCCTGATGGCAGTCGCAGTCGCGGCCGACGACGACGTGCGCGGCCAGCGCGGGGAAGCCCGAGGAGACCTCCCAGACGTGGAGGTCGTGGACCTCGACGACGCCCGGCGCGCCCGCCAACGCCAGGCCGATCTCTCGGACGTCCATGCCGCGCGGCGCGGCCTCCAGGAAGATCCGGCCCGACTCGCGCAGCAGCCCGAACGACGGCGTACAACATGATCGCGGCCACGAGCAGCGCCGCGATGCCGTCGGCCTCGCGGAAGCCGGTGAGCAGGATCACGGCGCCGGCGATCGCCGTGGCGATGAACGCGGCGAGGTCGGTCAGCAGGTGCTGGTAGGCGCCCTCGACGTTGAGCGAGGAGCGGTTGGCGCTGGCCAGCGTCCAGGTCGCGGCGAGGTTGACGACGATGCCGATCAGCGCGACGACCAGGACGGCAGCGCCCTCGACCTCGGGCGGGTTGATCAGCCGGCGCACGCCCTCGACGACGACGAGCAGCCCGAGGACCAGCAGCGTCGCGCCGTTGAACTGGGCCGACAGGATCTCGGCGCGCTTGAGGCCGAAGGTGAAGGCGCCGTGCGCGGGGCGGCGGGCGAGGTCGATGGCGACCAGCGCCAGGGCGATCGCCGCGGCGTCGGTGAGCATGTGGGCCGCGTCGGAGAGCAGCGCCAGCGACGAGGCGGCGATGCCGACGGCGACCTCGACGGCCATGAAGGCCGAGGATCAGCCCGAGGGCGATCGCGAGCTTGCCGCGGTCGGCGTCCTGGGCGATCTCGTGGCTGTGACCGTGGCCGGCGCCGGTGCTGTCGTGTGCATGATCGTGGCGGTGGCCCACGGTCACAAGGCTAGTCTCCCGGCACCGCGGAGGACCCTCACGGCGCCAGCCCGTCGATCAGGCGGTTGATGATCTGCTCGATCTCGGTGCGCGCCGTCTCGGGGTCCTCGGCGCGCGTGATGTAGAGCGCGCCTTCGTCCATCGCACCGAGCAGCAGGTGCGCGAGCGGTGTGATCGGCTGCGGGGCGATCGCGCCCGCCTCGATCCCGGCCTGCAGGACCCCGACGATCAGGCCGAGGCCGTGGCGGAAGCCGATCTCGCGCCAGCGCTCCCAGCCCAGGACGGCGGGGGCGTCGAGCAGGACGATGCGCTCGACGTCGGGCTCGGCGCAGACGGCCAGGAAGGCCTGGGCGCCGGCGCGCAGCGCGGCGAGCGGGTCGGTCGCCGCGGCCGAGCGCGCCCTCGGCGATGCGCTGCGTCGTCTCGGCCTCGACCTGCTCGAAGACCGCCTCGAAGAGCTGCTCCTTGTCGCGGAACTGGTGATAGAGGGCGCCGCGCGTCACGCCGGCCGCGCGGACGATCTCCTCGGTGCCGACCGCGCCGTAGCCGCGCTGCGCGAACAGGGCGCGAGCGGCGCTCAACAGCCCGTCGCGCGTCGCGCGCGAGCGCTGTTCCTGCTTGTTGGTGGGCTTGATTTCCATACAGACTGTATGTAAGTTGCGTACAGGCTGTACGCAATCTACCTGGAAGGCCTGACGCCATGCCCGAGCTGACCCTGCAACAGGGGACGATCCGCTATCGCGACGAAGGCACCGGCCCGACGCTCTTCTTCGTCCACGGCGCGCTCGTCGACGGCCGCCTGTGGGAGCCGGTCGTCGAGCGCCTGCGCGATCGCTTCCGCTGCGTGGTGCCCGACCTGCCGCTCGGCTCGCACGAGCTGCCGCTGAAGGCCCACGCCGACCTCTCACCGGCCGGCCTCGCCGCGCTGATCGCCCAGATCATCGAGGCCCTCGACCTCCAAGACGTCACGCTGATCGGCAACGACACCGGCGGGGCGCTCTGCCAGCTGCTGGTCGTCGCCGAGCCCGAGCGCATCGGCCGCCTCGTGCTGACCGACTGCGACGCGTTCGAGGACTTCCCGCCCAAGGCGTTCAAGGGGCTGGTCGCCGCCGCCAAGGTCCCCGGCGCGCTGCGCGCGCTGCTGGAGCCGATGCGCTCCAAGCGCGCCCGTCGCCTGCCGCTGGCCTACGGCTGGCTGACCAAGCGGCCGGTCCCCGACGACGTGATGGACGGCTGGACGCTGCGCGCGCTGCGGGACCCCGGGATCATGGCCGACCTGCGCAAGGCGCTGAGCGGGCTGAGCCCGGCCATCTTGTTGGACAACGCGGCCAAGTTGATGTCCTTCGACAAGCCGGTCCTGCTCGTCTGGTCGCGCGACGACAAGTTCTTCAAGATCGAGAACGCGCATCGCCTCGCGGCGGTCTTCCCCGACGCGCGCGTCGAGGAGCTGACCGACGCCTACGCCTTCGTCAGCTGGGACCAGCCCGATCGCGTGGCCGAGCTGATCGGCGCCTTCGCCGGTCAGGCGGCGGGCAAGGTCGCGGCCTGAGCCGCGGTCTGGACGGACAGCGCGCCGGTCGGCACGGAGGCCGACAACTGCGGAAACCAGCGGAAGGCGAAGTCCTTGGCGGGGCGGCCGTCGATCAGCGGGCGGACGTCCTGGAGGGCGTAGAGCAGTCGGACCGTCGGCGCGATCTGCAGGTCGGCGGCGTTGGGCTGCTCGCCGTTGAGGGTGCCGTCGGCGATGTAGGCGTCGACCTGGTCCAGCAGGGCGGGTAGCGACGCGATGTCGGCACGCACGGTGGCGTCGTTGACGTTGTTGAGACGGCGCTCGATCGGCAGGACCACCTTGGCCGCGGCGACCACCATCGGCATCGGCAGCTTCGGGCTCCGGGCGCCCTCCTGGAAGCCGTGCATCGAACGCGGGTACTTGGTGAAGGCCGCCCACAGCATGCGACGGGGAACCGACTGAAAGACATCGTTGCCCCAGCGCTCGGCCTCGTCGATGGCGGCGGCGCCGGCCGGACCGTCATAGAGCGGCGGGTCGGCGACGCGCCGCTCCAGCGCGCGCAGGATCGCGCGCGATCCCTGGACCTTCTCGCCGTCCTCGAACCGCACGCCCGGCACCGTTCGGTCGCCGAAGAGCGGCTTCATGATCACCGGCTGCATCGAGATCGGGAGCTCGACGTACTTGAGCGGGAGCCCCTTGATCTCGAAGGCCTTCTCGACGGTGTCGCACGGGTGTGAGCCGTGGAGGAGATACAGACGCGCGGGCATGGTGTCGACCCTAACCGCTCGCAGCGGTCGCCGGTGTTGGCATGATGCGCGCCGATGCTCCTGGTCGTCGACGTCGGCAACACGCAGACCCACTTCGGGACGTTCCGCTCCGACGAGCTGATCGAGCACTGGCGCTTTGCGACCGTGCGCACGTCGACCGCCGACGAGCTCGGCGCCGCGCTGCGCAACCTGCTGGAGCTGCGCGGGGTCGGCCTGGCGGACCTCGACGCGTCGATCGTCTCCTCCACGGTCCCGCAGCTGGAGCCCGAGTGGCTGGCGATGGCCGGCCACTACCTCGGCCATCGCATGCTCGCCGTCGGGCCCGGGATCCGGACCGGCATGCCGATCAAGATCGACAACCCGCGCGAGCTGGGCGCCGACCGCCTGGTCAACGCGGTCGCCGCCTACGAGCGCCTCGGCGGCCCGTGCATCTCGGTGGACTTCGGCACCGCCGTGAACTTCGACGTCGTCTCGGTGCAGGGCGAGTACATCGGCGGCGTGCTGATGCCGGGCGTGGAGATCTCGCTCGACGCGCTGACCAGCCGCGGCGCCAAGCTCCCGCGCATCGACCTCGTCGCGCCGCGGCGCGCGATCGGCAAGGGCACGGTCGACGCGATCCGCTCGGGTGTCGTCTTCGGCTTCGCCGCGGCGGTCGACGGGCTGATCTCGCGCATCCAGGAGGAGCTGGGGGAGGAGGCGTCGACGATCGCCACGGGCGGGTTGGCCGGGGTGGTCGTGCCGCACACGCACGCGATCGACGTGGTCGACGACCTGCTCACGCTCAAGGGGCTCAAGCTGCTGCACGAGCGCAACGGGAGCTGACCGAGAGCCGGCGCCCGGTCGGGGGGCGAGCTTCGCCGGTCTGTGCCCTCAAGGCGACATGGAGCTCCCGATCACCGTCGCCGACACGCCGATCGCTCGCCTGCGCGGCCTCCTGGGTCACCGCACGCCGCCGCCGTTCGCGCTGCGGCTGGAGCGCTGTCGCTGCGTGCACACCTTCGGGATGCGCTTCGCGCTGGACCTGCACTGGCTGGGGGCCGACGGCGCGACGCTGCGGATCGACCGCGCCGTGGCGCCCGGCCGCGTGCGCGCCTGCCGCCGGGCCGCCGCGGTCGTGGAGGTCCCGGTGGGCGCGTCTATCCTGAGCGGTCCGTGACGTCTCGCCCCGCACTCACCGACCCCTGGGAGCTCGCCGGCCTCCGCCTGCCCAACCGCGTGCTGCTCGCGCCGCTGGCCGGCATCGGCAACTGGTTCGTGCGCCTGCAGGCGGCGCGCCACGGCGCGGGGATGGCCTACAGCGAGATGGTGTCGAGCTTCGCCATCCACTACGGCAACGAGAAGACGCTGACCGAGCTGCTGCGCGTCCATCCCGACGAAGGCCCCACCGCGCTGCAGCTCTTCGGGCAGGACCCCGACATCATGCGCAGCGCGGCGGCCTACGTGGCCGAGCACGTCCCGCAGGTCGACGTCATCGACCTCAACATGGGCTGCCCGGTGCCCAAGGTCTGCAAGACCGGCGCGGGTGCGGCGATGCTCAAGGATCCCGACACGGCCGTCGCGGTCGCGCGAGCGGCCGCCGAGGGCAGCGGCAAGCCGGTGACGGTCAAGCTGCGCTCCGGCTCGGTGCCGGGCGACACCAGCGGCGTCGACCTCGCCCATCGCCTGGTCGCCGAGGCGGGCGTCGCGGCGATCACGTTCCATCCGCGCTCGGCCAAGGTCCACCACGCCGGCGTGCCCGACTACGACCTCGCCGCCGAGCTGGTCGCGAGCCTGCCCGCCCCGGTGATCCTCACCGGCGGCCTGCACACGGTCGCCGAGGTCCAAGACGCCTACGAGCGCACGGGTGCGGCGGCCGTCATGCTCGCCCGCGGCTCGCTGGGCAACCCGTGGCTCTTCGAGCAGTTGCTCGGCCGCCGCGCCGACGGCCCGACCGCGGCGGAGATCCTTGCCGAATGGCACTGGGTCATCGACCGCGCCGAGGAGCATCTCGGACCCGAGCGCGCCGGCCGCTACCTGCGCAAGTTCCACCCGTGGTACGTCGACCGCCTCGACGGCGGCAAGGAGCTGCACATCGCGCTCCAGCAGACGCACACGGTCGCCGACGCCCGCACGGTCCTCGCCGAGCACGAGTCCACGCTCGCCCACCTCGTCCAGTTCACCTGAACGTCGGCGTCCACGGCGTCGGACGAGGCGCCGGGCCCTGTCGGCCGTTCTGGACACACTGCAGGGCGCCGTGCGGCGGGCCGGCAGGCGTTTGGTGCGCCGCTATACTGCCGCGCTCGCTGGGCTCGGAGGGCCGCCGCAGGCGGTTCCGGGCCTGGACCGGTCTACCTTTCTCACTATGCCCCGAGACGTCATCCTCACCCCAGAAGGCCTCACGAAGCTCAAGGACGAGCTGTCGCACCTGCAGGCCGAGGGCCGGCGCGAGGTCGCCGAGCGCATCAAGGAGGCACGGGACTTCGGCGACATCGCCGAGAACGCCGAGTACGACGACGCCAAGAACGCGCAGGCGATGCTCGAGGCCAAGATCGCCCAGCTCGAGGAGCGCGTCCGCGCCGCGACCGTCGTCGATCCCTCCGAGCTCTCCAGCGACATCGTCGGCATCGGCTCGATCGTCCACGTCAAGGACGAGAAGACCGGCAAGTCCCAGAAGTTCACCATCGTCGGCTCGGCCGAGGCCAACCCGGCCGACGCCAAGCTCTCCAACGAGTCACCCGTCGGCCGCGCCCTGCTCGGTCACAAGCGCAACGAGACGGTCTCCGTCTCGGTCCCCAAGGGACCGGCGCGCAAGCTCAAGATCACCAAGATCGACGTCGGCGTCTAGGCTCCAGCGCGATATGGCCGAGCCCGACGAGGACTCGGGCTCGCCCACCCGAGCACCCGAGCCTGAAGACCAGAACGCCCTCCTCGCCGTCCGGCGCGCCAAGCTCGACGCGCTGCGCGCCGCCGGCGTCGACCCGTTCCCGCCGGACTTCCCCGGCGTCGTGCCGACCGCCGACGTCCGCGCCGCCCACGAGGGGCTGGAGGCCGGTGCCGAGACCGAGACGACCTACCGCGTCGCCGGCCGCCTCACCCAGCGCCGCGGCCAGGGCAAGATGGCGTTCCTGGATCTCGTCGACCGCTCGGGGCGCCTCCAGCTACAGGCGCGCCTCGACGTCCTCGGCGAGGAGCGCATGTCGCGCCTGCTCGACCAGCTCGATCTCGGCGACATCATCGGCGTCGACGGCACCGCCTTCGTCACCCGGCGCGGCGAGCTGAGCCTGCGGGTTGACGACTACACCGTGCTGGCCAAGGCGCTGCGCCCGCCACCCGACGCCCACTACGGCCTGCGCGACGTCGAGACCCGCTTCCGCCGACGCGAGCTCGACCTGATGGCCTCCGAGGAGGCCCGCGCGCTCTTCGTCACGCGCGCCAAGATCGTCTCGGCCGTCCGTCGTTTCCTCGACGAGCGCGGCTTCGTCGAGGTCGAGACGCCCGTCCTGCAGCCGCTCTACGGTGGCGCCGCGGCGCGGCCCTTCACCACGCACTTCAACGCGCTGGACCGCGACTTCTACCTGCGGATCGCGACCGAGCTGTACCTCAAGCGCCTGATCGTCGGCGGCCTCGAACGGGTCTACGAGCTGGGCAAGGACTTCCGCAACGAGGGCATCTCCTACAAGCACAATCCCGAGTTCACGATGGTCGAGTGGTACGAGGCCTACGCGGACTACGAGGACATGATGCGCGCCGTCGAGGAGCTGTTTCCGCGCGTGGCGGCCGCCGCCGGGTACGACGGCGAGATCGACTTCGGCGCGACGCCCTACCGCCGCGTCGGCCTGATCGAGGTCATCCAGGAGGCGACGGGCATCGACGTCATGGCGCACCCGACCGGCGCCGAGCTGGCCGCCGCCATCAAGGCCGCCGGGATCGACATGCCGACCGAGGACCTCGAATGGCCCGGCCTCGTCGACGACCTCTTCTCCAAGCAGGTCGAGCCGACGCTGATCACGCCGACCTTCGTCATCGACTACCCGAAGGCGCTGAGCCCCTTCGCCAAGGACCACCGCAGCAAGCCGGGGCTGGTCGAGCGCTTCGAGGTCTTCGCCAACGGGATGGAGGTCGGCAACGCCTTCACCGAGCTCAACGACCCCGACGAGCAGCGGGCCCGCTTCGAGGCCCAGGTGCGCCTCGCCGAGGCCGGCGACGAGGAGACCACGCCCTACGACGAGGTCTTCGTCCAGGCGCTCGAGCACGGCATGCCCCCGACGGGCGGCATCGGGATCGGGATCGATCGGTTGGTCCTCCTCCTGACCGGTCACAAGTCGATTCGCGAGATCGTGCTCTTTCCCGCGATGCGCGACTGACGCCGGCGAAACGCTCGCCTCGCAGGACGTTCGCATCCCGCAGGGCTCCGACAGGCCCTGCGGTAAACTGCCGCATGCCCGCCGAACGGACCCGGTTGACTCATCCTCTCGGCCCGTATGGCCGAATAGGTGGGTAGATCGGGTAACTCGGTGACCTCCAGCACCGTTTTGCTTCTGTCGACGAATTTTTCATCCGGACCACCTCTTCGACCGACCGCCAGCGAATCTCCCCCCGCGCAGTAGGAAGGACGTTCCCCAGATGTTCGAGCGATTCACAGAGCGAGCCCGCCAGGTGGTCGTGCTCGCCCAGGAAGAGGCGAGGACGCTCAAGCACAACTACATCGGCACCGAGCACATCCTGCTCGGCCTGCTCCGTGAGGAGGAGGGCCTCGCCGCCCGCGTCCTGGAGTCCCTCGACATCACCGTCGAGCGCGTGCGCGCGCAGGTCGTGCGCATCGTGGGCTCCGGTGAAGAGGTCACCTCGGGTCAGATCCCGTTCACGCCGCGTGCCAAGAAGGTGCTGGAGCTCGCGCTCCGCGAGGCGCTGAGCCTCGGTCACAACTACATCGGCACCGAGCACATCCTGCTCGGCCTGGTCCGCGAGAACGAGGGCGTCGCCGCCCGCATCCTGCTGGACTTCGACGCCGACTCCGAGAAGATCCGCAACGAGGTCATCCGGATGCTGTCCGGCCCGGGCGGTCGCCGCCAGGGCGGCCAGGCAGGGGCCGGCGCGGGCGCCGCGGGTGGCGCGGGCACGGGCGAGGGCAAGAAGTCCTCCAAGCTGCTCGACCAGTTCGGGCGCAACCTGACCAAGCTCGCCTCCGACGGCAAGCTCGATCCGGTCGTCGGTCGCGAGACCGAGATCGAGCGGATCATGCAGATCCTCTCGCGCCGCACCAAGAACAACCCGGTGCTGATCGGCGAGCCCGGCGTCGGCAAGACCGCCGTGGTCGAGGGCCTGGCCCAGCGCATCACCAACGCCGACGTCCCCGAGCTGCTCAAGGGCAAGCAGATCTACACGCTGGATCTCGCGGCGCTGGTCGCCGGCTCGAAGTACCGCGGCGAGTTCGAGGAGCGCCTCAAGAAGGTGATGAAGGAGATCACCCAGCGCGGCGACATCATCCTGTTCATCGACGAGATCCACAACCTCGTCGGGGCCGGTGCCGCCGAGGGCGCGATCGACGCCGCGTCGATCCTCAAGCCCGCGCTGGCGCGTGGCGAGCTGCAGACCATCGGCGCCACGACGCTCGACGAGTACCGCAAGTACTTGGAGCGCGACTCGGCGCTGGAGCGGCGCTTCCAGCAGATCCGCGTCGAGCAGCCGTCTCCCGAGGAGACGGTCCAGATCCTCAAGGGCCTGCGCGACCGCTACGAGCAGCACCACAAGATCGAGATCACCGACGAGGCCCTCGAGGCCGCGGCGGAGCTCGCCGACCGCTACATCTCCGACCGCCAGCTGCCCGACAAGGCCATCGACCTCATCGACGAGGCCGCGTCGCGCATGCGCATCAAGTCGATGACCTCGCCGCCCGTCTACCGGGAGCTCGAAGAGGAGATCGAGGAGACGCGCCGCGCCAAGGAGGCCTCGATCGAGGCCCAGGAGTTCGAGAAGGCCGCCAACCTCCGCGACAAGGAGCGGCGCCTGACCAACAAGAAGCGCGAGCTCGAAGAGCAGTGGGAGGCCGGCGAGGCCGAGGGCGCAGAGCGTCCGGCCATCGGCGAGGAGGAGATCGCCGACATCGTCTCGATGTGGACGGGCATCCCGGTCTTCAAGCTCACCGAGGCCGAGACCCAGAAGCTGATGCGCATGGAGGACGAGCTCCACAAGCGCGTCATCGGCCAGCACGCCGCCGTCGAGGTCATCTCGAAGGCGATCCGCCGCTCGCGCGCCGGACTGAAGGACCCGAAGCGGCCCACGGGCTCGTTCGTGTTCCTCGGCCCGTCGGGCGTCGGCAAGACGGAGCTGGCCCGCACGCTCGCCGAGTTCCTGTTCGGCGACGAGGAGTCGATGATCCGCATCGACATGTCGGAGTACATGGAGAAGCACGCCGTGTCGCGCCTCGTCGGGTCGCCCCCCGGCTACATCGGCTACGACGAGGGCGGCCAGCTGACCGAGGCCGTGCGGCGCAAGCCGTACTGCGTGCTCCTGCTCGACGAGATCGAGAAGGCGCACCCGGACGTCTTCAACATCCTCCTGCAGATCCTGGAGGACGGTCGACTGACCGACTCCCAGGGCCGCACGGTGGACTTCCGCCACGCGATCGTGATCATGACGTCGAACATCGGCGCCTCCGAGATCGCTCGCAACACGCCGCTCGGCTTCGCCGTCTCCGACGACGAGACGGGCATGACCTACGACGACATGAAGCTGCGGGTCATGGGCGAGCTCAAGAAGGTCTTCCGGCCGGAGTTCCTCAACCGCATCGACGACGTCATCGTGTTCCACAAGCTGCAGAAGCGACGAGATCAAGACGATCGTCGAGCTGCTCCTGCGGCGCATCCGCGAGTCGCTGGCCGAGCGGGAGCTCCAGCTGGAGCTGTCGGAGGACGCCAAGGACCTGCTGGTCGAGAAGGGCTGGGACCCGGCGATGGGCGCCCGGCCGTTGCGCCGCGCGATCCAGCGCTACATCGAGGACCCGCTGGCCGACTTCGTCCTGCGCGCCGAGCTGATGCCCGGCGGCACGGTGATGGTCGACAAGGCCGCCGATGGCGACGACGGTCCCGAGGTCACGCTGTCGGTGGTCGCGCCCAAGAAGGCGCCCAAGCCGGTCGGCGTGGGCGCTGCCGGTGGCGATGACGCTGCCGACGAGCCGGTCGAGGAGAAGGTGCTGCCGGGCGAGCCCGACGCATCGCACTCCGACGCGCCGGACGTCGAATAGCCGTCTCGGCAAGAGTTGAAGGGTGCGAAGGGCGGCCTGCACAGGCCGCCCTTCGTCGTTGTGTGACGGTTCTTGCGACGCGGCCTGCCGGTTTCGGGAAGGATGCGCGCATGGACACCGCACGGCTGAAGCGCATCCCGGTCTTCGCCGACCTGGATGACGAGTCCCTCTCGAACATCGCGGCCCTGGCGGCCGAGGTCTCGGTGCCCGCCGGCAAGGAGCTGGTTCGCGAGGGCGACTACTCCTACGACGTGCTCGCGATCGAAGAGGGCACCGCGTCGGTGGAGCGCGGCGACGAGCACATCGCCGACCTCGGTCCCGGCGACGTCATCGGCGAGATGGGCGTCCTGGAGCGCTCGCAGCGCAACGCGACGGTCGTGGCGACCTCGCCGATGCTGCTCGTGACGCTGACCAGTTGGGACATCCGCAAGCTGCGCAAATCGACGCCCGCGGTGGTCGATCACCTGCGCGGTGTGGTGGAGCAGCGCAAGGATCACGCCTGATACACGGCCCAGAGGGCCGCGATCAGGTCGCGGGTGTTCGCCCAGAGGGCGAAACCCGCACCGCCCGGGGCATAGTCTGCGGTCATGGAGCCACAGCCCGTCGTCGAGATCAAGGTCCGCGATGACGGGCCCTACAAGGTCACTGGGCCGGTGCGGCTGATCGATGCCGACGGCGGTGTCTTCGACGTCCCCGCCGACCGCGCCATCGCGCTCTGTCGCTGTGGGCAGTCGCGCGAGAAGCCGTTCTGCGACGCCACGCACAAGAGCACGGGCTTTGCGAGTTGCCCGCGGGCGGCGCGCGCGTGAGCGGTCCCGGGGACTCCACGCGCGTCACGCACGCCGGCCTTCCGGACGCTGTGCAAGGCGAGCCGTTCCTGCCGGGCCCGACGTTCCAGTCGGCCAACCACTGGTCCGGCGATGGCGCGCCGGACGGCTACGGCCGGACCGGCAACCCGACCTGGGCCCGCTACGAGGCGGCGCTCGGCGAGCTCGAAGGGGGCGAGGCCGTCGTGCTGTCCTCCGGCATGGCCGCGGTCGCCGCCGTCTTGCTGCCGGTGCTCGGGCCCGGCGACGTGTTGGTCGCGCCGTCAGACGCCTACCCCGGCGTGCGGACGATCGGCACCGACCATCTCGCCGAGCGTGGCGTCGAGGTCCGGCTCGTGCCGTCCGAGGAGGCCGCGATCCGCGCGGCGCTGCCCGGGGCGACGCTCGCCTGGATCGAGACGCCGAGCAACCCCGGCATGATCCGCCTCGACGTTGCGGCGCTGGCGACCGCGGCGCACGAGGCGGGCGCGCTGCTCGCCGTCGACGGCACGGTCGCGACCCCGCTGCGCGAGCGCGCGCTCGACCTCGGCGCCGACTTCGCGATGGCGAGCGCCTCGAAGTACCTCACCGGCCATGCGGACCTCGTGCTCGGCTACGTCGCCACCCGCGACCCCGCCCGCGCGCAGGCGATCCGCGCCTGGCGCGGGCTGACGGGCGCGATCCCCGGGCCGTTCGAGGTCTGGCTGGCGCACCGCTCGCTGCCGACGCTCGGGCTGCGGCTGGAGCGCCAGGAGGCGAGCGCGCGTGCCCTGGTCGAGCTGCTGGAGGCGCATCCCGCCGTCGGCGACGTCCGCTGGCCGGGCTTCGGTGCCGTGCTCGCCTTCACGCCGGCCGACGCGGACACGGCCCAGCGGTTGTTGGGGTCCTTGACGCTCGTGGCCGAGGCGACGAGCTTCGGTGGCGTCCACTCCACCGCCGAGCGTCGCGCACGCTGGGGGACCGACGACATCCACGAGGGCTTCATTCGCCTGAGCGTTGGGATCGAGGACACGGCCGACCTGCTGGCCGATATGCGCGACGGGCTCGACGCGGTTGACATTGCGAGGTAGCGTCGCGGCCCATGGGACGACGCACGACCTCCACGCCCGGGACGCCCTGCTGGGTGGATCTCACCACGACCGACACCGAGGACGCCAAGCGCTTCTACGGCGCGGTGCTCGGCTGGACGGTCTCCGAGGCGCCGGCGATCAACTACACGTTCTTCGAGCACGAGGGTGCGACGGTCGCGGGGCTGCAGGCGTTGATGGACGAGCAGCGCGAGCAGGGCATGCCGCCGTCGTGGTCGATGTACGTGCACACCGACGATGCCGACGCGACGGTGGCGCGCGCGGCAGAGCTGGGTGCAACCGTGATGAGCGCGCCGTTCGCGATCCCCGGGGCGGGGCGGATGGGCGTGATCGCCGACCCGCAGGGTGGCGTCATCCTGCTCTGGGAGCCGGCGGAGTTCGCCGGCGCCGCGCTGGTCAACGCGATCGGCGCCTGGGCCTGGGACGACCTGCAGACGACCGACCCGGAGGGCGCCGCGCCCTTCTACGAGGCGCTCTTCGGCTGGGCGACCGCCGAGGTGCCGGGCAGCGGCGGGGTCTACCGCTCGATCGCCCACGAGGGTCGGACGATCGGCGGGATCATGCGCGCCCAGCGCGCGATCGCCCAGCCCTACTGGACCGTCTACTTCGGCGTTGCCGACGTGGACGCCGCGCTGGAGCGCGTCGTGGCCGAGGGCGGCCGGATGCTGGTCGCGCCGATGGCCGTGCCCTCCGGGCGCTTTGCCGTCGCGTTGGACCCGCAAGGGGCCGTCTTCTGCCTCGTCGACGGCGAGTTCGACGACTGAGCCGCGCTGACGCCGCGCCGTCGGGCATGCTGCCCGGCCCGTGGCCGTCCTCGCCCTCAAGCTGATCCTCGCGCCGGCGTTCGTCGTCGGCGCGTCGCTGACCGCGCGGCGCTTCGGTCCGCGGATCGGCGGGCTGGTCGGTGGCCTGCCGGTCGTCGCGGGGCCGATCCTGCTGGTGCTGGCGATCGTCCACGACCGCGCGTTCGCGGCGCGCTCGGCGACCACCTCGCTGCTGGGGCTCGTGTCGCTGGCGACGTTCGTGGTGGTCTACGGGTTCGCGGCGCGGCGGTTGCGCTGGCCGGGCGCGCTGGCCCTCGCCTGGCTCGCGTTCCTGGCCATGACGGCGCTCGCGTCGGCCTTCCACGTCGCGGCGACGCCGGCGCTCGCCCTGGCCTTCGCGAGCTTCGTCCTCGCGCGCGCGGTCCTGCCGCGGCCGGCACCGGCGGGTGGGCCGGCGCCCGTCGCCATCACGCCGCCGTCCTGGGACCTGCCCGTGCGCGCCGCCTGCGCCGCCGCGATGGTCCTCGCGATCACCGCCGCCTCGGCAGGCCTCGGCCCGCGCCTCAGCGGCCTGCTGGCACCGTCGCCGATCATCACCACCGTGTTGGCCGCGTTCACCCATGCCCAACTGGGATCGGACGCGACGCTGCGGCTCCTGCGCGGGATGCTCACCGGCTTCTTCGCCTTCGCGCTCTTCAGCTGGACGGTCGCGATCGTCTTGCCCCACACCTCGATCGCGCTCGCCTTCGCGCTGGCGACCGCCGTCGCCGCGCTGACCCAGGCGGCGATCCTGGGGGGCGAAGTCGTCGGGTCCCGACCCTAGTCTCCGTGACCCCATGGCCCGCCCGTCCACCATCCACGTCTGCTCTGCCTGCGGCCATGCCGAGGCGCGCTGGCACGGGCAGTGCCCCGGCTGCGGGGAGTGGAACACGCTGGTCGAGGAGCGGGCGCCGGCGCGCGCCGCCGGCGGCGCCGCGCCCAACGGTGCGGCGCGGCGGGCCGCCGGTGCGCCCACGCCCGTGGCGCTGCGCGACGTCCAGGCCGTGACGCACTCGCGGCTGTCGACCGGCATCGGGGAGCTCGACCGCGTGCTGGGCGGCGGCCTGGTGCCGGGCTCGCTCGTGCTGCTCGGTGGCTCGCCGGGCATCGGCAAGTCGACGCTCACCGGCATGGCGATGGGCAACCTCGCGGGCGCCGGTCGCAGGACGCTCTACGTCTCCGGAGAGGAGTCCGCGGCGCAGATCCGGCTGCGGGCCGAGCGGCTGGAGCACGGCGCCTGCCGGGCGCTCGACGTCCCCGTCCTGGCCGAGACCGACCTCGACGCCGTGCTGGCGACCATCGACGCCCACCGTCCCGAGGTCTGCGTCATCGACTCGGTGCAGACGCTGCACGCGCCCGACCTCACCGGTGCGCCCGGCTCGGTCGGCCAGGTCCGCGAGGTCGCCGCGCGGCTGATGCGGCTGGCCAAGTCCGTCGGCACGACCGTCGTGCTCGTCGGCCACGTGACCAAGGAGGGCTCGATCGCGGGCCCGCGCGTGCTGGAGCACCTCGTCGACTGCGTGCTGCAGTTCGAAGGTGAGCGCGAGCGCACCTACCGCACGCTTGCGCGCGCTGAAGAACCGTTTCGGGTCGACCTCCGAGACGGGCGTCTTCGAGATGAAGCAGGGCGGCCTGGTCGAGGTCCTGGATCCGTCGGCGCGGTTCGTGGGGGAGGCCACCGGCAAGCCGGGCTCGGTCGTCCTCGCCGCGATGGAGGGCAGCAGGCCGCTGCTCGTCGAGGTCCAGGCGCTCGTCTCCCCGAGCGAGATCGTGCCGCCACGGCGCGTCGTCACCGGCATCGACCGCAATCGTCTCGCGCTCGTGCTCGCCGTCCTGGGTCGCCACGCCAACGTCGGCACCGGCACCGCCGACGTGTTCGTCAACGTCGTCGGCGGCGTTCGTGTCGACGAGCCGGGCGCCGATCTCGCGGTGGCGCTCGCGGTCGCCTCGGCGCAGCGCGGTGTGGCCCTGGGCGACCGAGGATCGCCCGCTGGCCTGCTTCGGCGAGCTCGGCCTGACGGGCGAGCTGCGCACGGTCGGCCATCCCGAGCGTCGCGTCGAGGAGGCCGAGAAGTTCGGTCTGCGCGACCCCGTCCACCCGGGCACCTCGCGCACCCTGCGCCACGCCCTGCGGGCGGCCTTTGCCGCCGCGGAGCCCGTCGCGGCCTGAACGGGCGTCCAGGCTCCACGAACACCGGCCAGACGGTAAGGCCGATCTAAAGGAGCCCTGGTAGAATTGCCTTGATGGCGCAGCGATCCGGCGACGATCTGAACGAGCTGGAGAGCCGTCAGGAGCCTCGCCTGGTCAAGGCGCTGGAGATGGTGGCGCCGGGCACGGCGCTCCGCGAAGGGCTCGACAACATCCTCCACGCGCACACGGGCGGCCTGCTCGTGATCGGCGATCACGACGAGCTCAGCTTCCTGTTCTCCGGGGGCTTCCAGCTCGACGTCGACTACACGCCGGCGCTGCTTTACCAAGTCGCCAAGATGGACGGGGGCATCGTCCTCAACGCCAACGCGACCAAGATCGCGATGGCCAACGTCCAGCTGACCCCGGATCCGACCGTCCTGACGCTGGAGACCGGCACGCGCCACCGCACCGCCGAGCGCGTCTCCAAGCAGACCGACGCGGTCGTCATCGCCATCTCCCAGCGGCGCGAGGTCGTCTCGCTCTACGTCGACGGCGCGAAGTACATCCTCGAGGACATCCCCGTCGTGCTGGCCAAGGCCAACCAGGCGCTGGCGACGCTGGACAAGTACCGCACCCGCCTCGACCAGGTCTCCACCCGGCTGACCGCCCTGGAGTTCGAGGGCGGCGCCACGCTGCACGACGTTCTCACGGTCCTGCAGCGCTCAGAGCTCGTGACGCGCATGGCCGTCGAGATCGAGCGCTACATCGTCGAGCTCGGCACCGAGGGCCGGCTGATCGAGATGCAGCTCGAGGAGGTCATGGTCGGCGTCGCCGCCGACAAGGCCGCCCTCATCCACGACTACTTGGCGGCGGACTCCGACGAGACGTTCGCCGCGGCGCTCGACCAGCTCGGCCGCATGCCCCATCAGGACCTGCTCGACTTCGGCCGCCTCGCCGAGCTGATGGGCTATGACCGCAAGCTGAACACCCTCGACTACCCGGTCTCGCCGCGCGGCTTCCGGATCCTGGGGCGCGTGCCCCGGCTCCCGAAGCTCGTCGTCGCCCAGATCGTCAAGGAGTTCGGAGGCCTCGACGAGCTGCTCGCCGCCACGGACGCCGAGCTGGAGACCGTCGAGGGCGTCGGAGAGATTCGTGCGAAGGACATCCGCGAGGGCCTTCGCCGGTTGCAGGAGATCAACCTCGTCGATCGGTACCTGCAGACATGATCGTGGCCTCGGACGAGGCCCGGCTGGAAACGTGGCCGCCCATCTCCCCGGTGGGCGACCCAACCAAGGAGGACCATCATTCCCGCTAGCACCGAAGAGCAGATCCTGGAAGACCTCGACATCCCCGAGATCGTCAACATCGATTTCGAGATCGGCGACGATGTCGTATATCCGCATCACGGGGCCGGGCAGGTCCTCAAGAAGGAAGTCAAGAAGATGTTCGGTGAGGAGCGCGAGTACCTCACCATCAAGATCCTGCACAACGACATGACGGTCATGGTCCCCTGCGAGAACGCAGGCATCGCGGGCCTTCGTCGCGTCATCGACGAGGAGAGCGTGCAGAAGGTCCTCGGCGTGCTGCAGGACGAGCTCTCCGAGATGCCCAAGAACTGGAACCGCCGGTTCAAGCACAACCGCGACAAGATCAAGACCGGCGACATCTACGAGCTGGCCGAGGTCGTGCGCAACCTGGCGATCCGTGAGCACGACAAGGGCCTCTCGACCGGCGAGAAGCAGATGTTCACCCGTGCCAAGAAGATCCTGGCCTCCGAGCTGATGTACGCGCTGGAGAAGAGCGAGGACGAGGCCGAGGCCTACCTCGACGACTTGCTGAAGTCGTCGGCCGAGCGCCTGGCCGCCGCCGCGAAGTAGCGCATCTGATGTCTGCGGTCGCGCTCGTCGTGGCCGCCGGACGTGGCGAACGCCTTGGGTCCCCCGGTCCCAAGGCGTTCGTCATGTGTGGGGGCCGTTCCATGCTGGAGTGGTCCATCGACGCCCTGAAGGCGGTGCCCGAGATCGCCCACATCGTCGTCGCGACGCCCCCGGGCGTCGAGGCGCCGGCCGGGACGTCCGGTGTCTTCGGTGGCGAGGAGCGGTCGCACTCGGTGCGCGCGGCGCTGCACCACACGCTCGCCGGCGATCCGGTCCTCGTCCACGACGCGGCCCGACCGCTCGTGACGCCGGAGATCATCCGGGCCGTGCTGGCCGGCCTCGACGCCGAGGCCGACGCGGCGATCGCCTCGGCGCGCGTGACCGACACGATCAAGGAGCAGGCGCAGCGCTCCGAGGCCGGCCCGCCGACCGTCGCCCGCACGCTGGAGCGCGGCGGGCTGTGGGCGATCCAGACGCCGCAGGTCTTCCGCCGCGACGTCCTGGAGCGCGCGCTGGCCCAGCCCCACGAGATCCTCGCCGCCGCCACCGACGACGCCTCGCTGGTCGAGGTGATGGGCGGGACCGTCCGCCTCGTAGAGTCCCCGCGCGAGAACCTCAAAGTCACGACCCCCGACGACCTGCGCCTGGCCGACCTGCTGCTGCGCAGCCGTCGCTGAAACAGGCCCTTCCCCATCACCTTGCTGACCGATTACCACGTCCACCTCCGCCCCGACGCCGAGAACACCACCGCCGCCGAGTACTTCACCGAAGCCAACGCCGAGCGCTACCGCGAGGTCGCGACCGACCGCGGCATCGCCGAGCTCGGGGTCGCCGAGCACGTCTATCGCTTCACCGCCGCGCTGGACGTCTGGCAGCACCCGCTGTGGGTGGAGAACGCCCGCGACGACATCGACCGCTACTGCGAGTTCGTCCGCGGTTCGACCGATCTCAAGCTCGGCATCGAGGCCGACTTCATCCCCGGCCGCGAGGAGCAGATGCGCGTGCTGCTGGAGCGCCAGGACTGGGACTACGTCGTCGGCTCGATCCACTTCCTCGGCCGACGGCGCGCTGGACTACGATCGCTTCGACGTGTGGAACTCCGCGCGCAGCGCCGACCACGTGTGGAAGACCTACTTCACGTGGCTGGGCGAGCTGGCGGCCAGCGGGATGTTCGACATCCTCGCCCACCCCGATCTCGTCAAGCACTGGGGCAAGGAGCGTCCCTGGCCCGAGAAGGACCTGCGCTTCTACTACGACCTCGCGATGGAGCAGATCGCCGAGTCGGGCATCGCGATCGAGCTGTCGACCGCGGGGCTGCGCAAGCCGGTCGGCGAGATCTACCCCGACCGCGCCTTCCTGGAGATGATCGTCGACGCGGGCAACCCCATCGCCTTGTCCAGCGACGCGCACACGCCCGAGCAGCTCGGCTTCGAGTACGACCAGGCGCTGGAGCTGCTCAGCGAGGTCGGCGTCACCGAGATCGCGGTCTTCGAGCACCGCAACGTGACCCTGCAGCCGATCGGCGCGACATGAGCACCGTCCGCACCGGCATCGGCTGGGACTCGCACAAGCTCGTGGCCGACCGCACGCTGATCCTCGGCGGGATCGCGCTCGAACACAGCCACGGCCTGCTCGGCCACTCCGACGCCGACGTGCTGACCCACGCGCTCATCGACGCGCTGCTGGGCGCCGCCGGCCTGGACGACATCGGCGCGCGCTTCCCCGACACCGACGCCGCCTACAAGGACGCCGACTCGCTCGTGCTGCTGCGCGACGTCGTCGCGCGGATCGCGGGCGCAGGGTTGCGCGATCGACCACGTCGACGCCACGGTGATCATGGAGCGTCCGAAGCTCTCGCCGCACCGCGGCGCGATCCGCGCCTCGCTCGCCGCGGCGCTCGGTGTCGACGGCGCGCAGGTCAACGTGAAGGCGTCGACCGGTGAGGGCCTCGGCTTCGTCGGTCGGGGCGAAGGGCGTCGCCGCGCTGGCCGTGGCCACCCTCAGCGCGATCTAGCGGCCGGCGTCACGGCAGCGGCGCCGCGGCGGCTTCTACTCTCCCGGGCAATGCACGGCGACCTCGTGGTCCTCGCGGTCCTCGTCGGGGCCGGCGCCTTCCTCCTGCTCGCCGACCGGACGCAGATCCCGTACCCGATCCTGCTGACGGTCGGCGGGACCGCGCTCGGCGTTCGTCCCGGGCGTCGACGAGTTCGTCCTCGACCCCGACATCATCCTCGTCGGCGTTCCTGCCGCCGCTGCTCTACGGCGCCGCGTTCTTCACCTCGATCCAGGACCTGCGCGCCAACTACAAGCCGATCGGGCTGCTCGCCGTCGGTCTGGTCACCGCGACCACGATCACCGTCGCTGTCGTCGCCCACGCGGTCGTCGGGCTGTCGTGGGCCGGCGGCGTTCGTGCTCGGCGCGATCGTCTCGCCGACCGATCCGGTCGCCGCCGCCGAGATCGCCGTCCGCTCGCACGCCCCGCGCCGGCTGGTGACGATCGTCGAGGGCGAGTCGCTGATCAACGACTCGACCGGCCTCATCGCCTACAAGTTCGCGATCGCCGCCGTGCTGTCGGGCACGTTCTCGCTCACCTCGGCGCTCGGCGAGTTCGTCCTCAGCGCCGGCGCCGGCGTCGCGCTCGGCCTGGCGGTCGGCTGGGTGGTCGCCGAGCTGCGCAAGCGCCTCGACGACGCCCCGACCGAGACGGCCGATCTCGCTGCTGACGCCCTACATCGCCTACCTGCCGGCCGAGGCGCTCGGCGTCTCGGCGGTGCTGGCGGCCGTCAGCGCCGGCCTCTACCTCGGCTGGCGCTCGCCCGAGCTGATCACGCCGTCGACGCGGATCCAGATCACGGGCTTCTGGGAGATCCTGATCTTCGGCCTCAACGCCGTGCTCTTCGTGCTGATCGGCCTGCAGCTGCGCACGGTGATCGACGGCCTCGACCAGTACTCGACGGGCGAGCTGGTCGGCTATGCGGCGGTCGTCGCCGCGACGGTGATCGTCACGCGCATGGCGTTCCTGTTTCCCTTCAACATCCTCTCGCGGCTGCTCGTCAAGAAGCTGCCACGGCGCACCGGCGAGCCGCCGCCCGACCTCCGCCTGACCGCGTTGCTGGGCTGGTCGGGCATGCGCGGCGCGGTGTCGCTGGCCGTGGCGCTGGCGATCCCGCTGCACACCGACGCCGGCGATCCGTTCCCCGGGCGCGACCTGATCATCTTCCTGGCCTACTCGGTGATCCTCGTCACGGTGGTCGGGCAGGGGCTGACGCTGGGCAAGCTGATCGACCTCGCCGGCGTCTATGACGACGAGGAGACGGTCGCCGAGCAGGAGGCACGCGCCCGCATCGCGGCGTCGCAGGCGGCGATCGACCGGATCGCCGAGCTCGAGCACCTGGACTGGGTGCGCGAGGCATCGGCGCAGCGCATGCGCGCAGTCCTACGAGTTCCGCATCCGCCGCTTCGAGTCGCGCCTCGACGAGGATGACGACGGCGAGATCGAGGAGGGCTCGCAGGCCTACCAGCGGCTGCGGCGCAAGGTGCTGGAGGCCGAGCGCGCCGAGATCATCCGCCAGCGCAACCGCGGCGACATCACCGACGAGATCATGCGGCGCATCGAGCGCGACATCGACCTCGAGGACGCGCGCCTCGAGATCTAGCTCTGGCTCGGCGTGGTCCGCAGCTCGGCACGCAGCTCCTCGATGATCGCCGTTCTGGCGATCGGCGAGGATCAGCGAGCGCTGTGGACCCGAGCGCGGTGCGTCGGTCCGGCGGGTGCGCAGCGGCAGCGCGACCGTGAAGAGGGCGCCGCCCTCGGGGGCGTCGCCGACGGCGATCGCGCCGCCGTGCAGCTGGGCGATCTCGCTGACGATCGCGAGCCCGAGGCCGGTGCCGCCCGAGCCCGGATCACGGCGATAGCGCTCGAAGATGACGGGGCGGACATCGGCCGCGACGCCCGGACCGTTGTCGGCGACCTGCAGGATCAGGCGCCCGGGCGCGGTGCCCAACGAGCAGCGCACCACACCGCCACTCGGCGCGTGGCGGATCGCGTTGGCCAGCAGGTTGCTGACGACCGAGACGATCTTCTCCTCGTCGGCGACGGCCGGCAGCCGGGCAGGGACATCGACGCGCAGGTCGAGGTCGCGCTGCGCGGCGACGCTGCAAAAGCCCTCGGCGCACGTGCGCACGATGGCGGCGACATCGACGATGGCGGCTTCGAGCTGGAGCTCGACGCTCTCCAGGCGCGAGACGAGCATCAGGTCCTGCACGCGGCGCAGCATCGTGTAGGCGTTGGCGCGGATGCGCGCGACGTCGTCGGCGTCCTCGGGGGCGAGGCGCCCGGCCTCTTCGAGGCGCGTGCAGAGGGCGAGCATGATCGACAGCGGCGACTTCAGCTCGTGGCCGAGGTCGGCCAGCTGCTGGCGGCGCTCGTCGTCGGGGGAGGAGGAGGTCGTCGTCTCGGCGGTCACGTCATCGGCCGCGCTCTGCGCGCGGCTGCGCCACCAGCGCGATGACGTGGACCGTCGGCGCTCGTCGTCCTGCCCGTCGTGGCCGTCCGACTCCACGTCAGCTTCGATCCTCACGATTGCTCAATCCCCGTTCCGTACGACGTCGTGTCCTCCGGAAACTTGCTCGACCCATTGAATCGACAGACCTTGATGGGGCATGGGGGAACTTCTTGCCCCACGCGCCGCCGACGACCTCCCTCGCCCGCACGGATGCAAGTCACCCTCACGCCGGTCGGCGCCACCGTAGGTTTCGCTACGCACGGTCCGCCGGCAGGAGAGCCCTAGATCGTGCAACGCCGCGTGGAGCTGGGAACGCACCGGACGGTCCGTGCTCAGCGGCGCGTGGCCGCGTGGCGGTTCCCTTCAATCCCCAGGGAACCGCCTGCGCGGCCGCAACGTTCAAGAACCGTCCCGATTGTCCGAATTCCTGCATGGGGGTCAAAAAATACCCCACGGTGCAACCGGCTTTGCTCTTTTCTATGTCGCTCTATAGCGAGAGGCACCGGTTGTGGACGAGACCGGGAAGGGCTCATGGGGATGGAATTCAAGGTAGATGGGGACGCGCCGCTGCGCGTCATCGTGGCGGACGACGATCCGCTGGCCCGACGCATGCTGCGCGATGTGCTGCAGCTTGCCGGGATCACGGTGATCGCGGAAGCCGGCAGCGGAAGAGAAGCGGTCGAGCTGACGGCGTACTACACGCCGGACGTCGTCGTGATGGATCTGATCATGCCCGGGCATGGACGGGCTGGCCGCCATGAGCGAGATCCGGCGCATCGCGCCGGACGTGCGCGTGGTGATCCTCACCTCCAGCGACGACGACGAGGTCGGCCTGATGACGCTGCGCGCGGGGGCCTCCGGGTTCCTGTGCAAGAACGTGGGGATCGACGCCCTGCCGCGGGCGCTGCACTGCGCCAAGAACGGCGAGGCCGTCATCACCCGTCGTCTGACGATGCGACTGATCGAGGACCTGCGCATGGTGCGCACCGACAGCGCCGGCCTGCGGCCGATCCGCAGCCAGCTGACGTCGCGCGAGTGGGAGGTCCTCGATCTCCTGTGCCAGGACCTGTCGACCGACGAGATCGCCGACCGCCTCGTGGTGTCGGTCGAGACCGTCCGCTCGCACGTCAAGAACGTCCTGCGCAAGCTCGAGGTGCGCTCCCGTCGCGATGCGGTCGCGGCCGCGTCACGCCTCCGCGCCGGCATGCTCGAGGACGGGCTCCCGGCGCAGGAATGACGCCCGAGGAGCCCGCGCCTGCGCCGCAGGACGGCCTCGAGGCCTTTGCCGCCCTGGCGGCCCATCAGCTCGGCGAGGCCATCGCGCTCATGCGCGGCGGCCGCCGCCGTGCTGGAGCTGCAGCACGGCACGATGGGCAGCGGTGAGCAGGACGCGCTGCGCGCGCTCAACGCCGGCGGTGACCGTGCCCAGCGCTACGTCGACGACCTGCTCGACGTTGCGCGGGCGGCCCCCGATCCCGAGGGCCCGGCGCCCTCGGCCCAACTCGACTCGGCCTTCGACGGTGCTGCCGCCGAGCTCGAGAGCTTCCTGAGTCGCGTGCCCGTGCACGTCCAGCGCGA
This sequence comes from uncultured Conexibacteraceae bacterium, assembly GCA_963731005.1. Lineage (GTDB taxonomy): Bacteria > Actinomycetota > Thermoleophilia > Solirubrobacterales > Solirubrobacteraceae > Baekduia. The sequence goes on from CAVSTZ010000002.1 coordinate 2,124,919, forward strand.
GCCGCTGCCGCGCGCCGCGCTCGAGCCGCGCGAGGCCCAGCGTCTCTTCGTGCATCTGCTGCGCAGCGCGCTGGCCGCCGGCGCCACGCGCCTCGGCGTGACCGGTCACGCGTCCGCCGACCAGGTCGTGGTCGAGCTCTTCGACAACGGCACCCCGGCTGAGGACGGCACGCGCCCGTTCGAGCCCTTCGCCCGCCCGCGTGGGCGCGGCGTGCTCGTCGGCGCCGGCGTCGAGCCTGTCGGTCTGCCGTCGACTCGTCGAGCGTCGCGGCGGTCGCATCGCCATGCAGGTCCGCGACGACGGCGCGACGCATCGTCACCGTCGAGCTTCCGGCCGCGATCCCGTGAGCGCGGCCGCTGCGGATCGTCCTGGCCGACGACGCCGCCGAGATGCGCGCGCTGTTGCGCTGGGCGCTGCTGCGTCGCCCGGAGGAGGCGACCGACGAGGTCACCGTCGTCGGCGAGGCCGCCGACGGGCACGAGGCGCTGGCGATGGTCGCCGAGCTGAGCCCCCGACGTCGTCGTGCTCGATCTCCAGATGCCGGGCCCACCGCCCGGGGAGCTGCTGACCGCGATGGCCGCCGTCGCGCCGGGCATCCCGATCGTCACCTTCTCGGGCTTCGAGCCCGACCTGATCGCGCCGGTCGAGTCGCGGCTGGTGACGCTGCACATCCCCAAGACGACTGACCTCGCGCTCGTGCGCGCGGCGATCGTCGACGTCGCCCGCGGTCCGAGCGACGCCTGACGGCGCTGACAGCGCCCCACCCACCCGCCATACTGAGCGGATCGTGGCGCGCGGCGGACAGGAGCGCAACCCAGCCCGCGCGCGTCGTCGTGGTCGACGACGACGAGCGGCTGCGCAGCGAGCTGCGCGCCGCCCTGCAGGACGCCGGCCTGACGGTCATCGCCGAGGCCGACAACGGTCGCGACGCGATCGACCTGGCCGCGCACTTCCGGCCCGACGTGATGATCATGGACATCGTCATGGCCAACATCGACGGGCTGTCGGCCACGCGGGCGATCGTCGCGCGCGCGCCGAGCGTCCGGATCCTGCTGCTGACGGCCTCCGACGACGTCGAGCTGGGGATGGTCGGGCTGCGCGCCGGCGCCGCCGGTCACCAGGTCAAGGGCGATGGCCGGTGCGTCGATCTCGTCGCCGCGGTCGCGCGGATGGCGGCGGGCGAGCCCGTCGCCGGCCCCGAGCTGACCTGGCGGCTGATCGAGCGCCTGCGCGCGCTGCCGGTCGGCGGCCAGGGCGTTCGACCGGTCCGCAGCAAGCTCACCCCGCGCGAGTGGGAGGTCCTCGACCTGCTGTGCGCCGGCCTCTCGGTCGACCAGATCGCCGACGAGCTCGTGCTCGCGCGCGACACCGTGCGGACCCACGTCAAGCGCCTCCTGCGCAAGCTCGGCGCCCACTCGCAGGCCGAGGCGATCTCGATCGCCAACGGCATCCGCGCCACCTTCGCCGCCAGCGAAGGCGACGCGCCCGACGAGCTGTAGGCGTGGCGAAGGTCTCCTTCGCCGCCGGCGAAGGCGACGCGCCCGACGAGCTGTAAGGCACCAACGCCGGTCCATTGAGCGGCGCCGTGCCGGCAATGGCCTGCCTAGCGCATCGGCCAGGGAGCACAGGGGAGAGTTCTCACCCACGGTGGTGGCGGCCGTGACCCCCACGATCGGGGGAACCTCACCGTCCGCGGTACCCGGATATCCCCTGCCATCGACCAGGCCTGAGTCTCAACATCCGTGTCGTCAGAACGGACGTGTCGCAGGTGCAGGATGCACGGCGCGCCACCGACGTTGACGTCATCGCAACCGGGGTGAACATGGTTTTGGGGATTACAGGTATGTGCCGAGCGCCGCACGCGCTCGGCCTGAATGTCGCTGGTGGAGGAAGTCGCTGATGCGTGTAGTGATCGTGGCCGACGGCCAGCTGGCGGCGGAGTCCGTCCGTGGCTGCCTCCACTCGGTGCCCACCTTCAGCGTCGTGGGCTTCATCGACGGGCGCCGTCCCTGGGACGACACGCTCTCGCTGGTCGACCACGACCTCGTCGTCGTCTACTGCGCCAACCCGACCGCGCCGACCGCGGGCTGCCTCGCCGACATCCGTCGCGAGTCGACCTCCAAGGTCATCGTGCTCACCAACGACATGGACGCCGCCTGGCTGCGCGAGGCCTGCGACCAAGGCGCTGACGCCGTGGTCTCGGTCAGCGTCGGCACTGCCGGCCTGGGCAGCCTGATCCGCCAGATCGCCCTCGGCGCGGTCTACCACCCGCTGCAGGCCCCCGTCGAGGCGGCCTCCGAGATCGCCGCCACCCCGACCGACCTGACGGCACGCGAGCTGGAGATCCTGCGCCTGGTCGCGGCCGGCGCCTCCAACAGCCGCGTGGCCATGGAGCTGTGGGTGACCGAGCAGACGGTCAAGTTCCACCTCTCCAACACCTATCGCAAGCTCGGCGTCTCCAACCGCACGGAAGCGGCGCACTACGCCCACGTCCACGGGCTGCTGGAACTGACCGACCGCCCGCTCGAAGTGGTGGCGGCATGACGGCCGGCACGTCGATCCGCGCCAAGGCCGACCGCCTCGGCACGCAGCGGGCCACGGGCGCGTTCCGCGCCAAGTCGTCGCTGGACGAGAGCTCGTCCTCGGCCGCGCTGGTCACTCGCGCCGTCGCCAAGGCCAAGGAGGGCGATCGCGAGGCCGTCCGCTTCCTCTACCTCCAGTACGCCGACAACGTCTACGGCTACGTCCGCTCGATCGTGCGTGACGACTACGAGGCCGAGGACGTCACCCAGCAGGTCTTCGCCAAGCTGATCGTCGTCATCGGCAAGTACGAGCAGCGCGCCGTGCCGTTCTCGGCATGGATCCTGCGGCTCGCCCACAACGCCGCGATCGACCACATGCGCAAGCGCCGCGCCGTTCCGGCGGCCGAGGTCTACGGTGCCGACGAGCGCGTGCCCGAGGGCAACGAGGATCGCTCGCGCGAGCTGCGTCACGCGTTGGCCGATCTGCCCGAGGAGCAGCGCGACGTCATCGTGCTGCGCCACGTCGTCGGCCTCTCGCCGACCGAGATCGCCGGGCGCATGGGCAAGACCGAGCCGTCCGTGCACGGCCTGCACCACCGTGGCCGCGCCGCGCTGCGCACGGCGCTGGTCGAGCGCGGGTGCGCGCCGACCGTCGCCCTGAAGGCGGCGGCATGACCGCGCTCGATTCGGGCGCCACGGAGCTGGCGCGGATCCCGACGACGCGACTGGATCAGGCCGATCCGGCGTTGATGGAGGAGTTGCTGGCGGTCGTCGAGCGCGTCGCCCGCCAGGGCGCGTTCACGATGGGTGCCGAGCTCGAGGCCTTCGAGGCCGAGTTCGCCGCCTACTGCGACGCGCCGCACAGCGTCGGCGTCTCCTCGGGCACCGAGGCGATCGTCCTGGCGCTCAAGGCGCTGGACATCGGCCCGGGCGACGAGGTCATCGTCCCGACGAACTCGTTCATCGCGACGGCCGAGGCGGTCAGCCTCGCCGGCGCGCCGCCCGACCCTGATCGACGTTGATCCCTCGACGCACCTGATCACCGCCGAGGGCGTCGCCGAGGCGATCGGCCCCAACACCAAGGCCGTGATCCCCGTGCACCTCATGGGCTCGACGGTGGACATGGACGCGATCCTCGAGGTCGCCCGGCCCGCGGGCCTGAAGGTCATCGAGGACACGGCCCAGGCGCACGGCGCGTTCATCGGCGGCAAGCGCGTCGGGTCGATCGGCGACGTCGGCTGCTTCTCCTTCTACCCCACCAAGAACCTCGGGGGCTGGGGCGACGGCGGCGGGATCGTGACCAGCGATCCGGAGGTCGCCGAGCGCATCAAGCTCCTGCGCTCACACGGCGAGCAGCCGCGCTACCACCACCGGATCGTCGGCACGACCGCGCGGCTCGACGCCCTCCAGGCGGCGCTGCTGCGGGTCAAGCTGCGGCGGCTGGACGCCGCCAACGATGCACGTCGTCGCCTGGGCGCCGCGCTGCGCGAGGGGCTGGCCGGAACCTCGGTCCAGCTGCCCGAGCCGGCGCGTCGCCGACGGCGACCACGTCTACCACCTGTTCATCGTGCGCACGACGCAGCGGGACGCGCTGCGCGAGCACCTCGACGCGCACGGCGTGTCGAGCGCGGTCCACTACCCGTTCCCGATCCACCGGACCGAGGCCTACGCGGACCTCGGACTTGCCCAGGGCAGCCTGCCGGTGGCCGAGCGACTGGCGGAGGAGATCCTGCACGCTGCCGCTGTTCCCGACGATGTCCGACCAGGACGTCGCGCGCATCGTGGATGCGGTGCGCTCGTTCCGCGGTGACCACTGATGGAGGCACGACGCACCATGCAGACCCGCCGGTTCCCGTCAAGGATCGACGCCCCCGCGCCCGAAGCGCCGCTGCGCACCGTCGTGGTCGGCTACGGCTACTGGGGTCCGAACCTCGTACGCAACGTGATCGAGCGCCCGGAGTTCGAGCTGCGTCGCGCTCTGCGAGCGCGACCCGGACGCGCGGCCAGGCCTTCTCGGCCAAGGTCGCCGGGCATCCCCGTCATCTCCGACCTCGACGAGGTCCTCGACGACCCGACGGTCGACGCGGTGATCGTCGCGACGCCGCCGCACACCCACCACGCGATCTGCAAGGCCGCGCTGCTGGCCGGCAAGCACGTGCTCGTCGAGAAGCCGCTGGCGACGACGACGATGGACGCCCTCGACCTCGTCGACACGGCCGACACGCGCGACGTGCTGCTGATGCCGGGCCACACGTTCCTGTACAGCCCGCCGGTGCGCCAAGGTCCGCCAGCTGATCGACCGCGACGTGCTCGGCGAGATGTACTTCGTCACGTCGTCGCGCATGAACCTGGGCAAGTACCAGAACGACGGCGTCATCTGCGACCTCGCGCCGCACGACCTCTCGATCCTGCTGCACTGGCTCGAGGAGCCGATCGTGCAGGTCGCGGCGTCGGCCCGCTCGGTGTTCCAGAGCCGGCGTTCCCGAGACGGCGTTCCTGACGCTGACCTTCGCCGGCGGCGCGACCGCGAACGTCGAGCTGTCGTGGCTGGCGCCGCGCAAGGTCCGCCAGATGGTCGTCGTCGGCAGCCGCCGGATGGTGCAGTACGACGACACGGCGCCCGACGAGGCGATCCGCATCTACGACCGCGGCATGGAGTTCGAGCACGCCGGAGAACTTCGGCGAGTACCAGCTCACCTACCGCAGCGGCGACATCGTCGCCCCGCGCCTGGAGCCGGCCGAGCCGCTCGCGCTCGAGCTGCAGGACTTCGCGCGGTGCATCCGCACGGGCGCGACCCCGCTCTCGCACGCGTACCTCGGTCTCGAGGTCGTGGCGGCGATGGAGGCGGCGGAGGAGTCGCTGCGTCGCAACGGCCAGCCGGTCATGGTGACCGAGCTCGCCGAGCGCGCGGTCGCATAAGTTCCGCGCCGCGCTGCGGCGCATCGCTTGAACGACATCGGGCCGGCGCCTCTCGGCGCCGGCCCGACGTGTTCTGTCTGTCGCTCGGCTTGGGCTAGGAGACCTTCAACACGCAGGCGCCTGAGGCGGCGATCGTGCCCACGACCCGGCCGGCGTCGTCGGAGCGGACCTTCTGGGTGCCGATCGCCCTGCCCGACGGGTCGCCGCAGTAGGCGTAGGTGATGGCCATCGTGTCGTCGGCGGTGCTGGCGCCCTCCAGCTGCGTGGCGTTGGACTCGACCGCGACGCTGGCGATGTGCCAGGCAGCGGCCTTGGTCGCACGCGTCTTGGACTTCGCCGAGGCCGAGGCCTTCGCGCGAACGCGGCTCACGGCGATCGCCGTCGAGGAGACGGCGCCCCGGCGATCGAACGCGCGGGCCGTGAGCGTGTGCGCGCCGTAGGACGTGTTCTTGGACACGCTCCAGCCGGCCACGTACGGCGCCGTCCGGTCGGTGGCGATGCGGGTGCCGTCGAGCCAGAACTCGACGCGCGCGACGCCGTCGCGGTCGACGGCCGTGGCCGCGGCGTTGAGCTTCGAGGTGAACGTGCTGCCGGTCGCCGGGCGCACGAGCGCCAGGGTCGGGGCGGCGGGGGCCGACGGGAGGGGGAGCGTCGGGGCGGGCGGCGTCGGGGCGGGCGCCTCAGGCACGTCCGGCGTGGTGACGGGCGGATCGGGCGTGTCCGGCGTGTCGATCACGGGCTCGTCCGGCGTCACGGGTGGCGTGACGGGGACCGCCACGGAGACCCAGGTCGCCGACGCGCCGGGTGCCTCGACGTTGCCGGCCGGGTCGGTGGCGCGGACCGCGAACGTGTGGTCGCCGAGCGTCAGGCCGGTGAACGTCGCCGGGCTCTCGCACGGCGTCCACACGCCGTCGTCCAGGCGGCAGGCGAAGCTCGCGCCCGCTTCGGAGTCGAAGGCGACCGTCGCCTCGGTGCCGAGGCTGATGGGCAGCGGTGAGCTGCCGATCGCGGTGTGCGGGGCGATCGTGTCGATCGTCAGCGAGCTCGCGGCGGCGCTGGCGTCCGTGTTGCCGGCCGGGTCGGTGGCGCGGACCGCGAAGCTGTGGCTGCCGTCGGTCAACGTGCTCGCCACGTAGGGGCTGGTGCACGGCTGCCAGCTCCCGAGATCGATGCGGCACGCGAACGTGCTCTGCGCCTCGGTCGCGGTGAACGTGTAGGTCGGCGTCGGGTCGTTGGTCAGGCCCGATGGTCCGGCGGTGATGGTGGTGTCGGGCGCGGTGGTGTCGACCGGCGGTACGGCCTGGACCGCGAAGGTGCGGGTCGCGGGTGAGGCGTCGGTGTTGCCGGCGCCGTCGGTGGAGCGCACCGAGAACGTGTGGTTGCCCAGCGTCAGCGTCGGCGTCGTGTAGGCGCTGCTGCAGTTGCGCCAGCTCCCGGAGTCCCGCTTGCACTGGAAGGTCGCGGGCGACTCAGTCGAGGTGAACGAGAAGGTCGGGGTGGTGTCGGTGGTGGTGTCGGTGGGCCCGGCGGTGATCGTCGTGTCGGGCGCGGTCGTGTCGGCCGGCGGTGCGGCCTGGACCGTGAAGGCGCGGGTCGCGGGTGAGGCGTCGGTGTTGTCGGCCGCGTCGGTGGAGCGCACCGCGAAGGTGTGGTCGCCCACGGTCAGTGCCGGTGAGGTGTACGAGCTGCTGCAGGACGCCCAGCTGTCGGCGTCGGTCTTGCACTCGAAGGTCGCGGGCGACTCGGTCGAGGTGAACGAGAAGGTCGGGGTGGTGTCGGTGGTGGTGTCGGTGGGCCCGGCGGTGATCGTCGTGTCGGGCGCGGTCGTGTCGACCGGCGGGTCGGGATCGACGGGTGGGTCGGGATCGACCGGCGGATCGACGGGCGTGCTGCCGTCGACGTTGATGCCGCGGTCGGTGCCGTCGGAGGCGTTGCCCTTGCCCGGCGAGCCGGCGGCCAGCGCCCAGCCGGCGTAGGTGGTGGGGTTGGCGCCGCCGACGAAGACCGGGGTGCCGGTCAGGGCGTTGGTGCCCGAGGCGCTGCTGACGAACAGGTTGTAGGTGACGGGGCAGCTGGTGCAGCCGCTGCCACCGGCGGGGCTGGTGCTGGCGCCTTGGGCGAAGACGTTGTTGGAGACGTTGACGTTGCGGCCGGTGGGGTCGCCGACCTTGCTGCCGGTCTGGATCTGGATGTTCTTGACCGTGTTGTGCACCACCTGCGTGTTCTGGTGGCTGCCCAACTGGACGGCCGGGACGTAGCCGGAGCCGATCATCACGTTGTTGGCGATGTACTCCGAGTCGCCGCCATCCGGCGCCATGATGATGGTGTCGTTGTCGTGGAAGTAGTTGCCGACGATCTGGGTGTGGCTGGAGCCGTAGAGCTGGATCGAGTCCACGTGGGCGGCGTAGTTGCCCTGCTTGATGTTGGCGAACTCGTTGCCCGGGCCGATCTCGACGCCGTAGGCATCGCCGACGATCTGCACGCCGTCGCTGCCGCCGCCGTTGCCGAAGTGGCTGTTGGTGATGGCCACGCCGACCGCGGAGGTGTTGTTGTTGCCGCGAACGGTGAGGCGGCCTTCGTAGCAGGTGTCGCAGGCGTCGATGTTGTCGAAGCTGTCGTGGTCGAACAGGATGTGGGCGTTGCTCATCGTGCTCGCGTCGATGACGCTCGGGCCGGTGACCGCGGAGTTCTTGATGGTGATGTCGTGGGTGCGCCCGCCCATGTAGACCGTGGGCATGGTGGTGATGCCGTCCAGCGTGATGAACGCCGCGCCGTTGAAGTTCGTCGAGAGCGTCACCGACGCGCCCGAGACGGGGCGCAACGTGACCATGCCCGTCTTGGTCCCACCCTGCCAGGCCCCGTAGCTGCCGGCGGCGAGCTGGATCGTGTCGCCCGACTGCGCCGAGCTGAAGACGCTCGCGAGGTTGGAGGGCGATGCGGAAAGGGTTGCGGCGGAGGCGGCACCGGGGACGATGGCGCAGCAGGCCACGAGGGCGAGGAGGGCGCAGACCAGCGGATGCAGGCGCAGACCAGCGCGCCCGGCGGACGGATACGGCGGCACGGAGAAATCTCCCTAGGTTTGGGGCGTTGAGAGGGAGGTGGGCGATCCCTGCGATCGTCCACCGAGTCCGCTGGACGGTGGTGATTTCCCTGGTTCACCACCGGACTTGCAGCCAGTTATCGACGATAACCGGGTGCGCTTGATGGCTGGACGGCGTTAATGGACAGCTCTCACCGTCCGAAAGCGCAGCATCTGGCACGCGTGCAGAGAAAACGGCACGATGCGGGCTGCATCCGTGATGAGAGCAGGGCGGAGCGGACCCCGCCGGTCATGGGCCTGAAGGCCGACCGGCGGGGGCTCGACGCCCGAGGGTGCTGCGAGGACTACTCGGCGCGGGGCGTGACCGCGACGGCGCAGAGGCCGGCGCCGAGATCCGGGAAGCGATCGGTGAGCCAGCGCCACGCGGGACGGGGCTCTTCGAGCGCGAAGCGCGACAGACCGCGGAAGTTGCGCACGATCGACGTCTGGCGGCCCGTCACGTCGACGGAGTCAAAGCCGTTGGCGCGCAGCATGTTGGCCAACGACGACGGGGTGAAGAAGCGCACATGCGGATCGCGCCACGGCTCGGCGACCGAGAGCTCGTCGCCACGCGGGTCGAAGCGGCCACGGACGGCGATGTCCACGCGCGCCTTCCAGTGCGAGACGTTGGGCACCGTGGCGATGAAGACGCCGCCCGGCACGAGCACGCGTGCGATCTCCTTGGCGACCGCGTGCGGCTCGAAGTGGTGCTCCATGACCTCCAGGCAGGTCACGACGTCAAAGCTGTTGTCGGCGAACGGCAGCGAGACCGCGTCCTCGATGCAGGTCGCCTCGAGCCCGGCGGCGCACGCCATCTCGACGGCGTGCGAGGAGATGTCGACGCCGGCGTAGCTCGCGGCGTGGCCGTCGAGCCAGAGGCCCGCCGTGCGCCCGTCGCCGCACCCGACGTCGAGGCAGGCGTGCTGCGGCTTGACCTGCTGCTCGAAGATCCGGCGCACGTCCGGAGACAGCGCTCCGGTCGGGTTGTGGCCCGCCTCGGTCCAGTAGGTCTCGTAATAGTCCTTGGTGATCATGGTTGCCGCCGCGTCAGGTCTCGTTGGTAGGACATCCAAGCAACGCCCCAGCGCTCAGAGAACTTGCGGGCTGCGCAGGACGGCGCGCAGCGCCGCCGCGTTGCCCTGGCGGTGGGCGGGGCGCCCGACCAGCGCGGCGGCGCAGTGCGTCGCCGCGTGGACGCCGAGCCCGACGCGCTGCAGGAACGCCGCGACGGGTCCGTCGTGCTTGCGGGCAAAGCGCGTGCGGCTCTGGGCCAGGACGGGGAAGAGGCTGCTGCGCGGGGCGGAGTGGCCGCCCTCGTGGCGGGCGACGGCGCTCGGCTCGTAGCGGATCTCATGGCCGGCGGCGCGCAGCCGGCGGCACAGGTCCATGTCCTCGCAGTAGAGGAAGAAGCCCTCGTCGAACCCGCCGAGCTCCTCCAGCACGTCGCGGCGCACGAGCATGCAGGCGCCCGACAGCCACTCGGGCGCGGCGGGCGCGGCGTAGGTCGCGGGATCATGGACGATCTCGTTGGCCCAGCGCGCGCGCCGCAGCACGCGGTGCAGGAAGAGCGCCTGTGCCCAGGTCGAGCCGAGCCGCTGGTAGCGGCGCATGCTCGGGATCAGCGCGCCGTCCTCCTCACGCAGCTGCGGGCCGACGAGCGCGACGGACGGATCGGCCTCCAGGACGGTGGCGAGCCGCGCGAGGTCCTCGGCGGCGATCCGTGCGTCCGGGTTGATGAACAGCACGAACGGCGCGCTCCCGGCGTGCATGCCCAGGTTGCAGCCGAACCCGAAGCCGCCGTTGCGACCGGCGTCGATCGCGCGGACGGGCAGGTCGGCGATCGTCGCCGACGAGCCGTCGGTCGAGGCGTTGTCGACCACGGTCACCGCGACGTCGGGCAGGGCGAGCAGGGGCTCGACCGCTGCCCGGAGCGTGTCGCGGCTGTTGTAGCTGACGACGACGGCGTCGATGCGGGCGTCCATGCCTGCGGCGCTCCGTGCCGGTCAGCCGGCCGTCGTCGCCGCCGCGTCGCGCTCGGCGACGACGTGGCGCGTGACGCCGCGGAAGTCGACCGTCTGCGGCGCGGTGCGCGCGATCGCCTCGTGGTCGACGCCCGGGTGGGCGGTGACGATCACCGCGACGTCGGCACCGTCGAGGCCATCGGCGACCTCGACGTGCGTCAGCCCCGATGCGGCAGCTCGGGCACGTAGCGGGTCGTGGTAGCGCACGTCGGCGCCGCGCTTCTGCAGCAGGTCGATGATCTTCAGCGCGGGCGACTCGCGGATGTCGCCGACGCCCGGCTTGTAGGACACGCCGAGGACGAGCACCTTCGCGCCGCGCACGGACTTGCCCGCGTCGTTGAGCGCGCCCTCGATCTTCTCCAGGCAGTAGTACGGCATGTTCATGTTGACCTTGCCGGCGAGCTCGATGAACTCGGTGGCGAAGTCGAACTCGCGGGCGCGCCAGGTCAGGTAGAACGGGTCGACCGGCAGGCAGTGGCCGCCCATGCCGGGGCCGGGCTCGAAGCGCATGAAGCCGAACGGCTTGGTCGAGGCCGCGTCGACGACCTCCCAGATGTCGATGTCCATGCGGTCGGCCAGGATCGAGAGCTCGTTGACCAGCGCGATGTTGACCGAGCGGAAGATGTTCTCCAGCAGCTTGGCCATCTCGCGCCACCTCCGGCGAGGAGACGGGGACGACGCGGTCGCAGATGCGGCCGTAGACCTCGGCGGCGCGCTCGGTGCACGCCGGCGTGAGGCCGCCGACGATCTTCGGCGTGGTGCGGATCGTGTAGTCGGTGCGGCCCGGGTCGACGCGCTCGGGCGAGAAGGCCAGCGAGAAGTCGGTGCCGGCGCGCAGCCCGGACTCCTCCAGCAGCGGGACCATGTAGTCGCGCGTCGTGCCGGGGAAGGTCGTCGACTCCAGCACGATCAGCTGACCCTGGCGCATGACGCCGCGCGAGCGCGCGCGCGGCGCCCAGCAGCGGGCCGAGGTCCGGCTCGCGGTTGCCGTTCAGCGGCGTCGGCACGCAGATCAGGACGACCTCGGCCTCGTGCAGCATCGACGATGCGCGTCGTGAAGCTGCAGCGCTCCAGCACGGCACCAAGGCGCGCGTCCGGCACGTCCTCGATGTGCGAGCGACCCTCGCGCAGCCCCGCGACCTTGGTCGCGTCGAGGTCGACGCCGATGACGTCCATGCCCGCCTCGGCGAACTCCATGGCCAGCGGCAGCCCGACGTATCCCAGGCCGACGATCCCGATGCTCATCTTGCTCCCTCGTGGTGTGGAATCACGGCGCCGACCATCCGTCGGCGCAGCTCACGCCGCGTGAAGCGGCGGTACTCGGGGTCAGGGACCCGCTCGACCCGCCGGGCCGCGGCCCGGCCGTAGCCGTAGATGAAGGCGATGCCCGAGACGATCGCCGGGCGGCGCGTCCGCCGACGCGCAGCGTGCGCAGCATCACCCAGGAGAGCGGGTGGTGTGCGATGTAGGCGCAGTCGCCGTGGCGGGCGTGGCCGCGCACCGTGCCGTCGGCGCTGCCGATCGGACGGTGGTGGATGCTCACCAAGTCAGAGAAGCTGACCGTCTCGAAGCCGCGCATGCGTGCGTAGGTCTCGTCGATCGTGTCCCAGCCGAGCCGCTCCTGCACGCCGCCGATCGCCGCGAAGCAGTCCGACGAGTAGCAGCTTGAGCGCGCCGTGGACGTGCTTGCGCGCGATCTTGATGCGGCGCATCCCGCCGCCGGGCAGCGGCTCGTCGAGCACGCCGCCGGCCAGACCCGAGCGTGCGGGTCGGCGGCGAAGCGCGCCATCAGCTCGCGGAAGTAGGGCGGCGCCAGCTCGATGTCGCCGTCGAGCTTCATCACGTGGGTGTAGGCGCGACAAGTCGCCCGCCAGCGCGAGGCCGACGTTGAAGGTGCGCGGCGCGGCGGCACGAGCGAGGCGGTCGCGCACGGCACCGTCGGCGGCCGACTGCGGGGCTTGGGCCACCGTCAGGAACGGGACCTCGGCCTCGAGCCGGCGCAGCAGCGCGAGCGTGTCGTCGGTCGGAGCCGTCGTCGACGACGATCCAGCGCGCGGGCGTCAGCTCTTGGGCCGCGACGGCGCGAACGACGCGCTCGATGTGCGCGGCCTCGTTGCGGACGGGCGAGATGATGAGGATGCGAGGGTCCACCGCTCAACCAACGTCGGCAGGGCGGCCGCGCTTCCGCGGTCCGCACCGGTTTCAGGCGACGGCGGCGATCGGCCGGCGCGACGGCGCCGTCGATGAACTCGCGGTGCCACAGCTCGAGCATCACGCAGCGCCCAGATCCGCTTGGCGTCGCCGTCGATCCCGGCGTCGTGGCGGTCGAGCAGCGCCTGCACGGCGGCCGGCTCGAAGTAGCCGCGGTCGAGCGACTCGCGGTCGAGCAGGATCTCGCGCGACCAGTCGCGCAGGTCGCCGCGCAGCCAGCTCGCTGAGCGGGACCGAGAAGCCCTGCTTGGGGCGGTCGAGGATCTCGTCGGGCAGCCAGCCGCGCAGCGCCTCGCGCAGGATCCACTTCTTCTCGCGGCCGCGCACCTTGAGGTCGGCGGGGATCGAGGCGGCGAGCTCCATCAGCTCGTGGTCGAGGAGCGGCGAGCGCGCCTCGAGCGCGTAGGCCATCGTCGCGATGTCGATCTTCGCGATCAGGTCGTCGACGAGGTAGGTCGCGGACGTCGACCTCGAGCATGCGGTCGAGCGACGCTGGCGCCGCGAGCGCCGCGCCCAGGCGTCGGCGATCGCGTCGGCGCGCGTCGGCGCCGGCGACGTCGCGGCGAACTCGGGCGTGTAGAGCGCGCGCGCGCTGGGCGCCGTCGAACCACGCGACGTAGCGCGCCGTAGCGGGCGGCGGGCATCGAGCGCGCAGCGTGCCCGCCAGCGCGGCGGACGCGGTTGCGCAGGCTGCTGACGTCGCCGCCGCTCGGGCAGACGCGCCGCCGACCGCGGCGGCGCCGCGGCGCAGCGGCGGCCGGGATGCGGTCCAGGCGCGCCGGCGAGCGCGTTGGCGACGTAGCGCTGGTAGCCGGCGAAGGACTCGTCGCCGCCGTCGCCGTTGAGCGCGACCGTGACGTGCCGGCGCGTCAGCTCGGCCAGGTAGAAGCTCGGGATCGCCGAGGAGTCGGCGAACGGCTCGCCGTAGTGGCGCACGAGCGTCGGCACGATCTCGATCGCGTCCGGCGCGGACGACGAACTCCTGGTGCTCGGTGCCGAACTGCTCGGCGACCTGGCGCGCGTGCGGGCAGCTCGTCGAAGGCGCTCGTGGTCGAAGCCGATCGAGAACGTCTTCACCGGCTCGCGAGCGAGGCCTCGGCCATCGCGGCGACGACCGCCGACGAGTCGATGCCGCCGGAGAGGAAGGCGCCGAGCGGCACGTCGGCGATCATGCGCCGGCGGGTCGCCTCGCGCAGCGCCGTCGCGGATCGCGCTCGCCGAGCTCCTCGACGGTGACGCCTCGAGCTTGCGCGAGTAGTCGAGCGACCAGTAGCGGCTCGAGCGTGACCTGCGCCGTCGCGCATCACGCAGCGTGTGCGCCGGCGGCAGCTTGCGCACGCCGCGGAACGCGCTCAGCGGCGCCGGGCACGTAGCCGTAGGCGAGGTAGCGGTCGAGCGCGACGCGGTCGACCTCGCGCGGGATCGTCGTCGTCCTGCAGCAGCGCGTGCAGCTCGGAGGCGAAGCGTCAGGACGCCGTCGCGCAGTGCGTAGAACAGCGGCTTCTTGCCGACGCGGTCGCGGGCGAGCAGCAGCTGCTCGCGGCGCGCGTCCCAGAGCGCGAAGGCGAACATGCCGCGCAGGTGGCGGACGCAGTCGGCGCCGTGCTCCTCGTAGAGGTGGACGATGACCTCGGTGTCGCCCTGCGTGGCGAAGCGGTGCCCGCGGCGCTGCAGCTCCTCGCGCAGCTCGCGGTAGTTGTAGATCTCGCCGTTGAGCACGACGACGACCGAGCGGTCCTCGTTGTAGATCGGCTGGTCGCCGGTGTCGAGGTCGATCACGCGCAGCCGCTGGATGCCGAGGCCGACGCGGCCGTCGTGGTGGATCCCGCGCGAGTCCGGGCCGCGGTGCTCGAGGCCCGCGCACATCCGCGCGACGAGCTCGGGGTCCACGGCGTGACCGGGTGGGCGCAGCTGTCCGACGATGCCGCACATTCACCTCACCAACGGCTCGGCGGCGCGGTTTCTCGCGCCGCCCGTGCTACCAGCGCACGACGGCCGGCGAATCGGCGTGGGCGAGGTAGCGCCGCGGCCGCCCGGTTCCGTCGGCCGCCGCCTCCCAAATCGCCTTGTCGGTGCCGTAGAGCACGTGGGCGTCGTCGAGCCACTCGACCTGGTCGTCGACCGAGCGCGGCTCGGCCAGCGGCGTCTCGCGCATCGTCGCCAGGTCGAGGATCGTGAGGTGCCACGGGTCCTGGTCGTCGCCCGTGCGCTTCTTGTAGGCGATGCGCGTGCCGTCGGGCGAGAGCGACGGGCACTCGACGTTCTCCTGGAGCACGTGCCCCTCGCGACGCGCTCACCGAGCCGCGGATCAGGTAGGTCTTCCCACCGGTGGCCAGCGTCGCGTAGAAGCGTGTCGCTGTCGCGCGCGAACGTGACGCCCCAGTAGTTGACGTCGACCGCGGTGACCTGATGGTCGCCCTTGTAGACGGTGAAGTCCTCCAGGTCGGCGATCTTGCGCCCGTCGGCCAGGTCGATCAGCGTCGTCTGGGTCGAGAAGGTGCCGGGCGCGGCATAGGCGTGGCCGGCGACGAAGAGCGTCACCGCGCCGTAGCGGCCGTCGGGGGAGACCCGCGCGCGGCTGGGGATGCCCCTCGACGCCGAGGCTGTGGGCCACGCGCAGGTCGGTGCCGAAGATCGCCGCGCGGTAGCCGGCCGCGAAGCCGCTCGCCGCGCGTCAGGCAGATTCCGCGCCCGGCCGCGAACGCGACGCGGTCGCAGCGCAGCGGCGCGAGCTCGGGCGCCGTCTCGGCAGCCGCCGCGCCGGCGGGCTTGAGCGCGACCTGGCCGCCGTGCTCGAGGCTGCGGTAGAGCACCATCGTGCGGTGCGCGGCGCGCGCCTGGGGCAGGATCTTCCGCGCGCCGGGCGGCGACCGGGCCCTCGGTCGCGTTGGAGTGGATGCCCGCGGCGACGGCGACCGCGATGCCGATCAGGCACGCGACGACGAGCAGTCCGAAGGCGACGCCGCGGCGGCGGAGGAGGAGCTAGACGACGGCTGGGACACGCGTGCGGTGGAGGACCAGCGCGGCGATCACGGTCGCGGCGACGAGCGCCAGGCCGAAGGTGAGCATCGCGTCGTGGATGCCCCACACGGTCCAGAGGGCGCCGAAGGCGATGGAGGCGACGAGGCGGGCGATGTTCGTGACGGTACCGACCAACGCCAGGCCACTGCCCCGTACCTCGTCGGGGACCACGCTGCTGGCCAGCGCCATCAGCACGCCGTCGGTCGCCGCGTAGTAGGTCCCGAGCAGGCCGAGCCCGAGCGCCAGGACGACCCAGCCGCCGAACGGCTGCAAGACCACGGCGTACGTCGCCAGCAAGACGGCGTAGCCGCCGAGCAGCACGCGCCCGCGGCCGTAGCGGTCGGCCAGCTTGCCCATCGGCACGGCCAGGACCATGAAGGTCAGCGAGCTGCCGACGAACAGCAGCGGGAAGAGCGAGGTGCCGAGGTCGAGCTTGTCGCTGGAGCGCGAGGAAGATGAAGGCGTCGCTCGCGGTCGCCAGGCTCAGCGCGCCACCGGCGAGCAGCAGGGCCCGGAAGCGCGGGATCGCCAGCAGCGCGCGCGCCTCGGTCAGCGACGCCGTGCGCGTGGTGCCGGCCGTCGCGCGGCGGGCGGCGGGGCGCACGAACAGCACGAGCAGCGCGACGCCCAGGATCGCCACGCAGAAGCTGACCAGGAAGATCGAGTTGAACGCCAGCGGCGCGACGGCGAGCATCGAGAACGCGACGAGCGGGCCGATCATCGCGCCGGTCGTGTCCAGGGCGCGGTGCACGCCGAAGGCGGCGCCGAGCTGCGGCTCGGGCGTCGAGAGCGAGATCATCGCGTCGCGCGGTGCGGTGCGGATGCCCTTGCCGATGCGGTCCAGCAGCACGACGGCGCCGATCGACGAGACCGCGGTGCCGATCGTGGCGAGCAGGAGCTTGCAGATCGCCGAGAGGCCGTAGCCGGTCGACCGCGACCTCCTTGTGGCGGCGCAGCTGGTCGCCGATGACGCCGCTGGCCAGGCCCACGAGCGCGGCCGCGCCGTTGTAGATCCCGTCGACCACGCCGAAGGCCAGCGGCGAGAAGCCGCCGACGAGATGAGGTACAACGGCAGGATCGTCGACCACCATCTCGGAGGAGATGTCGGTGAGCAGGCTGGTGAAGCCGAGCAGGACGACGGTCTTGGGCACCATCGCGCCCGACTGGCCGCGGCTCAGGAGCCGACGGTGGGCGCGCAGCAGCGCCGTGGAGCTCGAGACCTGGTACATCGCGCGCCCCTAGCCGTTGAGGCGGCCGACGGCCGTCGTCGCGAACTTGCGGGCCACGGCGCAGGGGCCGGCGATGCTCAGCAGCCGGCGTGGCGCCAGCGACACGTAGAGCACCTGCTTGTCGAGCCTGCCGCAGACCGCGGCGCGGTCGCCGATCCGCAGCTTGTGCGCGTGGCTGACCTTCCGGCTGACCTGGGAGAACTTCAGGTTCTGGACCGCGAGCGTCACGAACGCCTTGCCGTTGCGGCTGCGGTAGATGCAGGTCGGGCCGAGCGGCGCCTCGGTCGGCTGGGCGATCGGCGATGCGAGGATCGCGGCCGCCTCGGCCTTGGTGACGAGGTTGCACGGCGTGAAGCGGCTCTTGGGCTTGCTGCCCTGGCGCTGGACGAGCTTGGCGTAGCCGGGCTTGGTCGTCGCGCTGCCCTCGCTGCTCTGTTCGGGGACCGTGCGGGCGGGCACGGGGTTCTCGGCCGTCCCGAGCGCTGCGGGGTGCGAGTCGGAGCCGCCCGACCCACCGCACCCGGCGAGCAGGCTCGTGGCCGCCACCACCATGATCATGCGCGAGGGCTTCATGCTGTCCAACCAACGGCCCATGGGGCGCGTTTCTCGCGAGCCCGATTCAGGATCGGCCGAGGGCGACCGCGCGGTCGCGCAGCTCGGTCCCCGCGCGGCGCAGCGTCGGCCACGGACGCCAGGCCGGCGCGGGCACCGCGGCCGGATCGACGTCGTGGGTGCCGTGCAGGCGCAGCTCGTGGGTGCCGGGGACGACCGCCACCGCCTCGCCGAACGGGCGGACCGCCTCGGCGCCCAGCGACCAGCCGCGCAGCGCGAGCTCGGGCCCGATCGGATCGGGCGCCGTGACGGCCAGCGTGGTCGCCTCCGGCGGAACCTCGACGACGACGCGCCGCGAGTAGGGGCGGACGGTCATCTGCCCGTCGGCCACGCGGTGGACGTGGTTGGTCCGGGCGATCTCGCCGACCGACGTCCAGCGCACGTCGCCCAGGCGGCGCACGCGGTCGGCGGCTTGGGCCAGCGGCTCCAGACCGTCGGCGACGTCCTCGTGATGGCCGTAGATGACGACCGGGTGGTCCAGGAAGGCGCGCAGGGCGATGTCGGCCTGGGTCGAGCTCAGCGCATCGCGCGGGATGACCGCGCAGCCGCCGATGAACCCGGCCGGGCTCCAGGCCACCAGCGGCGGCGACGTGGGGCGCTCCTCGGTCCACGGCGCGGGGTGGATGGCGCTGAGCGCGTCGAACCCGACGGCGCCGAGGGCGCGGGCGGTGTGCTGCGAGCAGCGGCCGTGGGGCGGCATCATCACGCGCTCGACGGTGAGGCCGTGGCGACGCTCGAAGCGCTCGATCCGGCGGACGGCCTGGGCGGCCATGGCCAGCGCGGTGACGTCGTCGGTGGGCGCGAGCAGCTCGTGGCGCAGGTGGTCGTTGCCGTGGAAGACGAGCGAGAGCCGGTCGGCGCGCTGCGCGAAGAGCGAGACCGTGGGGCGGTGGGGGAGCGTCGCGTCGAGCGGGATCATCGCCATCGCCACGTGGTAGTCGTGGGCGTCGGCGTGCGCGACGAGCGCGGCGTAGTCGAGGAAGCCGTAGCTGCGCCAGCGCAGGTTGGGGTCGTCGAAGACGAACGCCCCGCGCAGGGGCGGCGCGGTCCAGGCGACCGGTGCGCAGACCGCGCGCAGGAAGTGGATCAGCGCGACCGTGGCGATCGCCCGCTGCGACAGCAGCGCGTAGAGCACCTGACCGTCGGCGAGCTCGGGCAGCACGCAGCGCACGCGGCCGACCGACGCCGGTCCGTCGCGCTGCGTCCAGACCGCGGTCGCGCCGGCGGCGGCCAGGACGTCGTCGGGCGCGCCGGAGTCGCTGCCGACCAGGCGGTCGCGCAGCGTCACGCCGCGGACGCGACGGTCGACCGGCGCGCGGTCGGCCAGCGTGATCTCGGTGAACGGCGCGTCGTCGCGCCCGGCGTCGCCGAGCACCAGCGCGGGCAGCGTCGCGTCGGGGATCTTGGCGCGTGCGGGGTCGGCGGCGAGGACGAGCACGCCGTCGGCCGGCGGGCCGCCGTCCTCGAAGGCCACGAAGCGCACGGGAAAAGCGGTTTCGAGGGCGGCGAAGAGCTGCGGGCGCGCGGTCAGGGCCTGCGGCGGGGCCACGGCGACGGTCGATCGATTCTGCGCCATCTCTGGGGCAACAACGCCCGATCGGCGACGTCACTTGCGCCGGCCACGAAAGCCTGCGGCGGCCGGCCCCGTTGTATGCCCGATGCGTCCCCTCGTCTGGACCGGAAAAGCCCCATGAACGTCGTGAGCTCCCTGCGCACGCTGTGGCGCTTCCGGCTCCTGATCGCGGCGATCGCGGTGGCGTCGGTCGTCATCGGCCTCACGACCGCCTACCGGATCCAGGGACCGACGAAGTTCGAGACGCGCCAGTACCAGGTCGGCATCGGCTCGGCCCAAGCGCTGGTCGACACGCCCAGCTCGCAGATCGCCGACCTCGGCAGTGTCGACACCGTCAGCGTCGACATCGCGACGCTCTCCACGCGCGCGGGCCTGCTGGCCAACCTCATGACCAGCTCGCCGATGAAGGACGAGATCGCCGCGCGCGCCGGCGTCCGTCCCGACAAGCTGATCGCGGTCCCGCCGACGAGCCTCGCCGCCGGCGTCACGCCCGGCGCGGCGCCCGGCGTCACCGTGCGCGCGAGCGACCGCAGCGCCTCGATCCTCAAGGTCACGATCCCCGAGCTGCAGTCCGGGCAGATCCCCATCATCTCGGTCCGCACCCAGGCGCCCGACAAGGCCTCGGCCGGGCGGCTGGCCGACCAGGCGATCAAGGTCCTGCAGGAGCACCTGACCACGGTCGCCGACGACGACAAGGTGCCCACGCCGCGCCGGGTCATCATCCGGCCGCTCGGCCAGGCGCAGTCCAGCTTCGAGGCCCACGGCCCGAGCAAGCAGATCGCCATCGTCATCGCCCTCGCCCTGCTCGCGTTCGGCTGCGTGACCATCCTCTGCGTCGTCGCGCTGGCCAGCGGCTGGCGCCGGGCGACCGAGCTGGAACGCTCCGGTGCCGCCGACGCGGCGGCCGAGGACGACGCGGACGAGGACGAGGGCGACGATCGTGACGAGCGCGACGGCGACCGCGATGGCGGTCAGCGTCCCGCCTATCAGGCGCCCGCGCTGCTCGACGTGCCCGTCTGGGCCCCCGACGACCGCGAGCAGCCCGCCGCGGAGCACCGCGTGTGATGTCGGCGTCCGGTGGGTCGGTGCGGGTCCTGCAGAGCTTTCCGCACCGCATCGGGGCAGCCCGCATCTGCACGACGGCCTGGCATCAGGCGGACGGGAGCGCGGCCGCCGGGGCCGACCTGCTGGTCATGCCCGGCTCGGTCCACCGTCCGCTGCCGGCGGCCGTGCGCGTCCGGCCGACGCTCGTGGTCGGGAGCCTGCGCGTGCCCTACCGGGCGCTCGGGCGCCAGCGCGCGCTGGCGCTGCACGACCGCATCGTCGCGCGCCGACTGTCACAGCTCGCGGGCGAGATCGATGTCGTCCACGTGTGGCCGCAGGGGGCGCGCGAGACGCTGCGCACCGCGCGGCGCCTCGGCCTGCCGACGGTCCTGGAGCGCCCCAACGCGCACACCGCCTTCGCCTATGAGGTGGTCCGCGACGAGTGCGAGCGCCTCGGGGTGCCGCTGCCCGCCGACCACGAGCACGCCTACAACGAACTGACGCTGCGCCACGAGGAGGAGGAGTTCGACCTCGCCGACCGGCTGCTGTGCCCGTCGGACTTCGTGCGCCGGACGTTCCTGGACCGCGGCTACGCACCGGAGCGGCTCGTCCGCCACCAGTACGGCTATGACCCCGAGCGCTTCTTCGCGCCCGCGTCGCGCCCCGGCGGCGACCGGCCGCTGACGGTGCTGTTCGCCGGCGTCGCCGCCGTGCGCAAGGGGCTGCACTTCGCGCTGGAGGCCTGGGTCCGCTCGCCGGCCTCCGCCGACGGTCGCTTCCTGGTCGCCGGCACGTTCTTGCCCGAGTACGAGCAGCGGCTCGCGCCGCTGCTGGCGCACCCGAGCGTCGAGGTGCTCGGCCACCGCGACGACGTCCCCCAGCTGATGCGGACGGCCGACGCGCTGGTGCTGCCGAGCCTGGAAGAGGGGTCGGCGCTGGTGACCAGCGAGGCGCTGGCCAGCGGCGTGCGTGCCGCTGGTCTCCGACGCCGCCGGCGCGCTCTGCGAGGACGGCGTCAGCGGGCTCGTGCACCGCGCCGGCGACATCGACGCGCTTGCGGGTCACCTCACGGCGCTGCGCACCGACGCGGAGTTGCTCGCGCGCCTGCGCGAGGGCTGCGCGCGCCGCGCGCCGCAGCTCACCTGGGAGCGCGCCGGGATCCGGCTCGTGGAGGTCTACGAGGAGCTCGTCGCCCAACGTCGCCAGATGGGCGGGCGACGTGCGGCCTGAACGCGGCGAGGCGATCTGGCCCGAGTGGCCGCAGTGGTTGCGGCTGTCGCGGCTACCTCGCCCGACGATCCCGCGCCCGCCCCTGCCGCGGCGGCCCACGCCGCCCCGGATCCGCATCCGCATCCGCCACCGCCTCACGACCCGCGGCCTGCTGGTCGTCAGCGCGCTGGTCGGCGTCCTCTTCGCGCTGTCGACGGTGCTCACGGTCAGCGTGGCGCCGCCCGGCCTGCACGCGCGCCACGTCACCGTCGCGGCCGCCTCGACGCACGTGCTGGTCGACGGTCGGCGCTCGCTGATCGCCGTGCCGACGGCGTCGGACTTCGACTACGACGGCTTCTCGCGCCGCGCCGCGCTCTACAGCAACCTCATCGCCAGCCCGCCGCTGGCCGCGCGGATCGCGCACCGGATCGGCGTGCGGCCCGACCAGCTGGCCACGCGCGCGCGGCTGACGCTCGCGGTGCAGTGGGCGATGCGCGACCCCGATCTCGAGCAGCGCGCCAACCAGCTGGTGGTCGCCGACCGCCCCTACAAGCTGGAGCTGCAGCCCGACCCGATCCGGCCGATCCTCAACATCTACGCCCAGGCGCCCTCGGTCGCCCGGGCCCAGCAGCTGGCCGACACGGCGGTCGCGGTCCTGCGCGACGACCTCACCGCGCGGTCGCTGGCCCACGAGCAGGATCCCGAGCAGGGCATCGTGCTGACGCAGCTCGGGCCCGCGCGCGGGAGCGTGATCAACGGCCAGATCGTCCCGCAGATGGTGATGCTGGCCTTCCTGGTGGCCTTCGGGGTCTGCCTGATGCTGTTGACCGGTGTGCGACGGATCCGGGCCGGCTGGGCCGCCGCCGCGCGCGAGCAGCGCGAGGCCGGCGCGGGCGGCGCCGGCGCGGTGGGTCCCGCGGTCACCGCCGCCGCGGCACCGTCCCGCCGGCGCGCCGCGATCCGTCAGGCCGTCGGCCCCGGCGGCGACTGGCCGCACACGACGCGCGTGATCCCGTGGATGATCGCGGCCTTCTTCGGCCTGCTCTGGCTCGTCCCGTTCAACGCGATCCAGCTGAGCGTGATCGCTGCCGTTCGACGCTCAAGCTCGACCGGCTGATCCTGCCGTTCCTGTTCGGCTTCTGGGCTGCTCGCCCTGGCCATCGGCGGCCCGACGGCGCCGCGGATGCGGATCACGCTGGATCCACGTCGGCCTGGCCCTGCTTTGTGGCCGCCGTCAGCCTCTCGATCGTGGTCAACGCGCCGAGCCTCAACCAGACGCTCGAGTTCGACCACGTCGATCAAGAAGCTGACGCTGCTGCTCTCCTACGCGCTGCTCTTCGTGATCGTCGCCAGCAGCGTGCGCCGCAGCCGAGGTCGCGGCGTTCCTGAAGCTCACGCTGGTCCTCGCCGTGATCACCTCGTTGGGCGTGATCTGGGAGTACCGCTTCCACTACAACGTCTTCTACGACATGCTCGGACCGCGTGCTGCCGGGGATCTTCACGGTCGGGGTCGCGTCGCTGGACGCGCGTCGACGACATCGGCCGCGTGATGACCTTCGGCCCGACCGACCATCCGCTGGAGGTCGCGGGGATGCTGCACGATGGCGCTGCCGATCGCGCTGCGTCGGGATCCTCGGCAGCAGCGAGCGGCGGACGCGGATCCTCTACGGCATGGCCGCCTGCATCCTGCTGGCCGCCGCGATCTCGACCTACCGCAAGAGCGCGCTGCTCGGCGCCGCTCGCGGTGATCCTCGTCATCGCCTACTTCCGCCGCCGCGAGCTCCTGCGGCTGGCACCGCTCGGCGTCGTCGCGCTGGGGGCGATCCACGTCCTCTCGCCGGGGGCGCTGGGCTCGATCCTGTTCCAGCTGCACCCCAATCGGCTCGACGTCGCGACGGTCAGCGACCGTGCGTCCGACTACGACGCGGTGCGCCCCGACGTCTGGTCGCACCTCATCTTCGGCCGCGGCTACGGCAGCTACGACCACCTCAGCTACCGGATCCTCGACTCCGACATGCTAAGCCGCCTGGTCGACACCGGGATCGTCGGCGTCGTGTCGGTCATCTTCATGCTGCTGTCGATCGTGATCGCGGGCCGGTCGCTGATCGCGCGCCGCGACCCGGAGTGGAGCTCGCCCACGCTGGCGGTCGCGGCGGCGGCCGTCGCCTTCCTCGTGCTCATGTTCCTGTTCGACGTGACGTCGTTTCCGCACGTGCCCTACATCCTGTTCGCGATGGCGGCGCTGGCCGCGGTCGTGGTCGCCGACGCGGCCGAGCCCGAGGCCCCGACCCGTCGGACGCTGCGCCACCGCCGGCCGACGCCCGCGCGCTCGCCGGCGCGCTCGCGCCGCGCCGCGCGCCCCGTCGGCGCACCCGCCGGGCGCTGAGGCGCAGAAGTTCATGGCACTCCGGGGCGTTTGATCGACGATGCAATTCGGGCGGCATCTCCACGAGCTCTCCCGGCACCGCGTCGGGCTCTTCTTGAGCGTGCTGCTGGCGTCGCTGGCCGCGCTGTGGAGCGTCGGCAAGGTCAGCCTCGACCCGCCCGGCATCAAGCCGCGCGTGTTGCAGATGGGCGCGGCCTCGACGCGGGCGCTCGTCGACTACCCCAAGTCGGCGGTCCTCGACCTCGCCGTTCCGACGGCCAACCTCCAGGCGATGACCAACCGCGGCGTGCTGGTCGGCAACATGATCGCCAGCGCGCCGGTGCGCACCTACATCGGCCGCCGAGCCCACATCCGGCCCGAGCTGCTGCAGGTCGTCAGCCCGGTCACGCCGGACTTCCCGCGCCCGCTGGCGACCTCGGGCAAGCGCTCGACGAGCGACATCCTCGACTCGCCCAACGCCTATCGGCTGAGCATCCAGTCCAACCCGACGGTGCCGATCGTCGACATCTACGCCGAGGCGCCGACCGCCGACACGGCCCGCGCGCTGGCCAACGGCGCCGTCGAGGGGATGCGCGACTACCTGCACGACCTCGCGATGAAGCAGCGGATCCCCAGCGACCAACGCGTGCGGCTCGTCCAACTGGGCGACGCGACCGGCGGCGTCATCAACCCGGGCGTCAGCGTGAAGCTCGGGATCATCAGCTTCCTGATCGTCTTCGGCGCCTGCTGTCTGGCCGTCATGGCGATCACCCGCGTGCGCCGCGGCTGGAACGTGGCGGCCGAGGCGCGGCCGGCGCGGGGCGCCGCCTGATGGAGCTTGTCGGCATGCTGCGCATCCTCGCGCGGCACCGCTGGCTGCTCGGGCTGGGCGCCCTACTTGCCCTGGCGACCGCCGTCCTGACGCTCTACCGGGTGACACCGGGTCTGCCGCCGACGATCGCCGAGCGTGGCGGCCGCAGCAGCGTCGCCACGGCCCAGGCGCTCCTGGCCGCCGCCGACGGCGGCTCCTACCAGCTCGATTCGCGCATCGCGACGACGATCCCGGCGCGCGCCTCGCTGGTCGCCGACCTCGCGGCCACCGACGTCGTCCGCGCGCGGATCGCGCGGCGCGCGGGGATGGACCCGGCCCAGCTCGCGATCTTCGGCCCCGCCGCCGGCGCGCCCGCCGTCCCGGTGCCGCTGGCCGTGGAGGCCACCGACGCCTCCGGCCTGGCGCCCGAGGCCGCGGTCGTCCGCCTCGAGGCGGGCCCGACCCAGCCGATCATCACGATCCGCGCCTACGCCGCGCAGGCCTCCACGGCCGTGGGGTTGGCCGGCGCCACCCGCGCCGAACTGGAGAACGTCGTGCGCGCGCGCGCCGGCGGTGCACCGGTCGTGCAGGTCGAGCGGCTCGGCCTCGTCACGCAGCGCACGGTGCTCAGCGAGCCCAAAAAGGCCGTCGCGTTCGTCGCCTTCGTGGCCGTGTTCGTGCTGTGGTGCTCCGGCGTGATCCTGGTCGACGGGTTGGGTCGCCGCGCCCGGACTTCGCGTAGCGTCCGGCGGCAGACATCGCCCGTCACAGGCCACTGAATCCTTTTTCGCCGATCACGGACGTTTTGGGGACGCTGCAACGTTTGTTGCGCGTAGAACCATCGCCCGCCCGGTAGTCGAGCGCAACGGAAGCAAAGCGAACACCCATGAACCAGTTCTCGCACACGTCCACCCACCGTCTCGGCGTCCTTTGGATGGCGCTGGCGTTGGCGCTGCTCGTCGGTGCCCTCGCGCCGCGAGCGGCGCATGCGGCGGCGTGCACCGTCCCGATCACCAACCAGGTGGCGTGCGAGAACACCAAGACGGGTGCCGACCCCGACACGTGGCAGGTGGAGGGCGCGGGCGACCCGTCGATCCAGGGCTTCGCGACGACCCAGA
The DNA here is from genome assembly GCA_963731005.1 of uncultured Conexibacteraceae bacterium. Classification (GTDB taxonomy): domain Bacteria; phylum Actinomycetota; class Thermoleophilia; order Solirubrobacterales; family Solirubrobacteraceae; genus Baekduia. Next base: position 2,150,655 of record CAVSTZ010000002.1, read on the forward strand.
GCGTCAACAAGGGCGAGACGGTCTCGTTCAAGATCAAGTCGACGACGGCCAGTTACCACATCGACATCCTGCGCCTGGGCTACTACAACGGCGACGGCGCGCGGCTGATCCAGGGCGGGCTGACCCCGACCAACACGACGACCCAGCCGCCGTGCAACGACCTACTCGTCGACCGGCCTGATCGACTGCGGCAACTGGTCGGTGTCGCGCACGTGGACCGTGCCGTCCGACGCGGTCTCGGGCGTCTACAACGCCCACCTGGTCCGCAACGACGGCAACGGCGACAGCCGCATCCTCTTCGTCGTCCGCGACGACGCGAGCCACTCCGACATGCTGGTCTCGACGTCCGACGCGACCTGGAACGCCTACAACAGCTACGGCGGCAACAGCCTCTACGTCTGCACCGTCTCCTGCCCGGCCGGCGACCCCTACGCCTACAAGGCCGCCTACAAGGTCTCCTACAACCGGCCGCTCGACACCGAGACGCTGAACCCGCGCTCGTCCTTCTTCGGCGGCGGCGAGTACCCGATGCTGCGCTTCCTCGAGGCCAACGGGTACGACGTCAGCTACACCAGCAGCGCCGACGTCGGCAGCCGCGCGCCGCTGCTGCTCAACCACAAGGTCTTCGTCTCCAGCGGGCACGACGAGTACTGGTCGGCCTCGCAGCGCACGGCCGTCGAGGACGCGCGCAACGCCGGCGTCAACATCGCCTTCTTCAGCGGCAACGAGATCTTCTGGCGCACGCGCTGGGAGAACAGCGTCGACGGCCCGTCGACGCCCAACCGCACGCTCGTCGCCTACAAGGACACGCACTTCCCGGTCCAGCAGGACCCGGTCGTCCTGGACCGGCACCTGGGCCGACCCGCGCTTCGCCAACCCGGCCGACGGCGACCACGCCGCAGAACGCGCTCACCGGCCAGACGTTCGTCGTCAACGCCGGGACGATCGGAGATCAAGGTCCCAGCGGCCTTCGGCAAGTTCCGATTGTGGCGCAACACCGCGGCGGCCACGCTCGGCTCGACCTCGACGCTGACGCTCGCGCCGTCGACGCTGGGCTACGAGTGGGACGTCGACACCGACAACGGCTTCCGCCCGGCCGGCCTGATCGACCTGTCCTCGACGACGGCCAGCGGCCTCGAGACCTTCTCGGACTACGGCAGCACGACGATCGAGAACGACACCGCGACGCACAACCTCACGCTCTACAAGGCGCCCAGCGGTGCGCTGGTGTTCGGCGCGGCACGGTCCAGTGGTCCTGGGGCCTGGACTCCGAGAACGCGATCTTCAACGATCCCGATCGCAACATGCAGCAGGCGACGCTGAACCTCTTCGCCGACATGGGCGTGCAGCCCTACGCGCCGATCACCGGTCTCACGCGCGCCACCAAGTCGACCGACACGACGGCGCCGACGGCGACGATCACCTCCCAGCCGACGACGATCGCCGACGGCGCCAAGTACACGCTCGCCGGCACCGCGACCGACACGGGCGGCGGCCTCGTCGCCGGCGTCGAGGTCTCGACCGACGGCGGCAGCACCTGGCATCCCGCGACGGGCACGTCGAGCTGGACCTACTCGTGGACCGCGCACGGCGCGCCGACCGCGACGATCAAGGTCCGCGCCACCGACGACAGCGCCAACATCCAGACCAGCCCGACGACGGCGACCGTCGCGGTCACCTGCCCGTGCTCGGTCTGGGGCACCAACTTCACGCCGCCCAACCTCGTCGCCGACGACCCGACGCCGGTCGAGGTCGGGGTCAAGTTCAAGTCCGACACCTACGGCGCGATCACCGGCATCCGCTTCTACAAGACCTCGGTCAACACGGGCACGCACACCGGCAGCCTGTGGACCTCTGACGGCACGCGGCTGGCGCAGGCGACCTTCACGAGCGAGAGCACGACGGGGTGGCAGACCGTCACGTTCCCGACGCCGGTGGCGATCGCGCCCAACACCACCTACGTCGCGTCGTACTTCGCGCCCAACGGCGGCTACGCGGCGACGGCCAACTACCTGTGGCGCGCCCCGGCGCCCGATCCGCGCGGCGGCTCGATCCTCGACGGCACCCCGCTGCACGTCATCCCCAACACGACGACGAGCGGTAACGGCCTGTACAGCTACTCCGGGACCAGCACGTTCCCGACCAGCTCGTACTCGGCCGGCAACTACTGGGTCGACGTCACGTTCGCCCCGATCGGCGCCCCCGGCACGGTCACCGGCGTGTCGGCCACGGCCGGCAAGGGCTCGGCCAACGTGTCCTGGAACGCGCCCGCCAGCGGCGGCGCGCCGCTGTCCTATGTCGTGACCCCGTACGTGGGCACGACGGCCAAGACGGCGACGACGATCACCGGTGCGGCCGGTCAGCCGGTCCCGACGAGCGGGACGATCTCCGGCCTGACGCCGGGCACCAGCTACACCTTCAAGGTCCAGGCGGTCAACCCGGCCGGCTCGGGCGCGCAGTCCTCGTCCTCCAACGCCGTGACGGTGCTCGCCCCGACCGCGCCGGGGGCGCCGACCGTCACCACGGTCGAGCCCGCGTCGAAGTCGGTCCGCGTGACCTGGACGGCGCCGAGCACCGACGGCGGCAGCCCGCTGACCAGCTACACGGTCACGCCGTACATCGGCGCGACCGCGCAGACGGCGACGACGGTCTCCGGCTCGCCGCTGCCGACCACCGCGACGCTGACGAACCTGACCAACGGCACGGCCTACACCTTCAAGGTGACGGCGACCAACGCGATCGGCTCGACGCAGTCGGCCGCGTCGTCGAGCGCCACGCCCGCCGCCATGATCTTCGACCTGACCGCGCCCGCGGTGGCCGACGGCGGTGACGGCAGCCCGGTGTCGCTGGGCGTCAAGTTCAAGGCCGACAACTTCGGTCAGATCACCGGCGTGCGGTTCTACAAGGCCGCGGCCAACATCGGCACCCACGTCGGCAGCCTCTGGTCGGCCGGCGGCGCGCTCCTGGCGCAGGCCACCTTCACCAACGAGACGGCCTCCGGGTGGCAGAACGTGACGTTCAGCCAGCCGGTCGACGTGACGCCGGGCACGACCTATGTCGCGTCCTACCAAGCGCCCAACGGCCACTACTCAGCGACGTCGACGGGCCTGACCACCGCGGTCGACAACGCCCCGCTGCACACGATCGCCGACGGGACGTCGGTCAACGGGGTCTACGCCTACAGCGGCACGCCGGCGTTCCCGTCGGACTCCTACCACGCGGCCAACTACTGGGTCGACGTCATGTACGCCCCGGTCCCGGTGCCCGGTCAGGTGACCGGCGTCACCGCGACGGCGGGCAAGGGCTCGGCCACGGTGTCGTGGACGGCCCCGTCCTCCGGCGGCTCGCCGTCCTCCTACGAGGTGACGCCCTACATCGGCGCCACGGCACAGACGGTCAAGACGGTCACCGGCACGCCGCTGCCGACGACCGCTCGCGTCACCGGCCTGACCGGTGGCACCGCGTACACGTTCAAGGTCCGCGCGCTCAACCCCAACGGCGCGGGCGCCACGTCGGCGGCCTCGGGCAGCGTGACGCCGACTGCGGCCACCGCTCCCGACGCGCCCACGGGCGTGGCGGCCAGTGCCGGCCCGGCCTCGGCGCGGGTCACCTGGTCGGCCCCCGCCGATGACGGTGGCAGCACGATCACGGGCTACACGGTCACGCCGTACGTCGGCAGCACCGCCAAGCCCACGACGACCGTCGCCGGCGACCAGAGCAGCGCGACGGTCACGGGCCTGGACAACGGCACCGGCTACACGTTCAAGGTGACGGCGACCACGACGATCGGCTCGGCACAGTCGGCGGCCTCGGCCCTGGTGACGCCCGGCATGTCGATCCTCGACTTCTCGACGCCGGCAACGATCGACGTCAACGACAACGACGCCATCGAGATCGGCGTCAAGTTCAAGAGCGATCAGAGCGGCCAGGTCACCGGGGTGCGCTTCTACAAGGCGGCCGCGAACACCGGCACGCACGTCGGCAGCCTGTGGACCACGGGCGGGACGCTCCTGGCCCGCGCGACGTTCAGCAGCGAGTCGACGTCGGGCTGGCAGAGCGTCGCCTTCGACACCCCGGTGAACATCACCGCGGGCACGACCTACATCGCCTCCTACAACGCGCCGCACGGTCACTACTCGGCCACGGGCCAGGGCTTCACGCCCGCGGTCGACAACCCGCCGCTGCACTCGATCGCCAACGCGATCAGCGCCAACGGCGTGTACGCCTACACCGGCGCGCCGGCCTTCCCGAACAACGACTTCAACGCCACCAACTACTGGGTTGACGTCCTGTTCACGCCGATCGCGGTGCCCGCCGCCCCGACCGCGGTCACCGCGACCGCCGGCCAGTCGGCGGCGACCGTCTCCTGGACGGCGCCCTCGTCCGGCGGCTCGCCGACCTCCTACGAGGTGACGCCCTACATCGGCTCCACCGCCCAGACGCCCAAGGTCGTGACCGGCACGCCGCCGAACACGAGCACCACGGTGACCGGGCTGACGGCCGGGACGAGCTACACGTTCAAGGTCCGCGCGGGCAACATCAACGGCTACGGCACCGCCTCGGCGGCGTCCAACGCCGTCACGCCGACCAACGCCGGCCCGCCCTCGGCGCCGACCGACGTCGCGGCCGCGCCCAACGGGTCCTCGGCGCTCGTCAGCTGGACGGCGCCCAGCGACGACGGCGGCGGCGCGCTGACCAGCTACACGGTCACGCCGTACATCGGCTCGGTCGCTCAGACGGCCAAGACGGTGTCGGGCTCCCCGCCGGACACGAGCACGACGGTGACCGGCCTGACCAACGGCACGGCCTATACGTTCAAGGTGACGGCGACCAACGTCGCCGGGTCGACGACCTCGAGCGCCTCGCCGGCGGTGACGCCCGGCGTGACGGTGCTGGGGCTCGACACGCCCCCGACGATCGACGCCCACGACTCGGACGCGATCGAGCTCGGCATGAAGTTCACGAGCGACGTTGATGGCTTCGTGACCGGCGTGCGCTTCTACAAGTCGGCGGCCAACACCGGGACGCACGTGGGCAGCCTGTGGACGACCGGCACGACGCTGCTCGGCCGCGGGACGTTCACCAACGAGTCGCCCTCCGGATGGCAGAGCGTGACGTTCGCCGATCCGGTCGCGGTCACCGCCGGGACGACCTACATCGTGTCCTACAACGCGCCCAACGGCCACTACTCGGCCACGGGCCAGGGCTTCGCGTCGGTGATCGACAGCACCCCGCTGCACTCGGTCGCCAACGGCATCAGCGCCAACGGCGTGTACGCCTACACGCCGACGCCGGCCTTCCCGAACAACGACTTCAACGCCACCAACTACTGGGTTGACGTCCTGTTCACCGCGGGCGGCTCGTGATGCGACCGCGCCAGGTGTGCGCGACCTGCTGTTGATCGGGGCGGGCGGCTTCGCGCGGGAGACCGCCGAGGCCGTCCGTGCCGTCAACGACGTCACGCCGACCTGGAACCTGCTCGGCTACCTCGACGACGATCGCGCCCGCGAGGGCGTCCTCGTCAGCGGGCTGCCGGTGCTCGGGCCGATCGACGCGCTCGGTGACCACCCCGACGCGCAGGTCCTGGTCTGCACCGGCCGGCCGACCAACTACGTCAGCCGCCGGGCGATCGTCGAGCGCCTGGGTATCGACGAGGAACGCCATCCCACGGTGATCCATCCGACCGCGAGCGTGGGGAGCACCTGCACCGTCGGTGCGGGCACGGTCCTGCTCGCGCACGTCGCGCTGACCGCTGATGTGGCGGTCGGTCGCCACGTCGCGGTCATGCCGCAGGTCGTGCTGACCCACGATGCGCGCGTCGGCGACTGGGCGACGCTCGGGGCCGGCGTGCGGGTCGGCGGCGGCTGCCACGTCCAGGACGGCGCCTACATCGGCGCGGGCGCCACGCTGAAGGAGAACCTGACGATCGGCGAGCGCGCGATGATCGGCATGAGCGCCGTGGTGACGACTGACGTCCCGGCCGAGCGGCTCTGGTACGGCGCCCCGGCGCGCGACAGGGACCGCGCACCGATCCCCACGGCCGCCGGCTGAGGCCGCGGGCGCAGAAGCCGCGCCCCGCGTCGGCCGTTGATCTGACATGGACCAAACCCCCGAGGCCGAGCTGCCCGCGGTCAGCCGTGCCCCGCGGGCGCTCGCGGTCACCTTCCTCAACGGGATCGCGACCCGGATCGGCACCCTCGGCATCGGGATCGCGCTCGCGCGCGTCATCGGGCCGTCGGAGTTCGGCACCTACGCGGTCGCGCTGCTCGCGCTCACCGCGGCGCTGAGCTTCAACGAGTTGGGCGTCAGCCTCGCGATCGTGCGCTGGCCCGACGACCCACGGGCGATCGCGCCGACCGTCGCGACGATCTCGGTGGTCGCCAGCATGATCATCGCCGGCGCCGGCTACCTGCTCGCGCCCGCCTTCGCCTCGGCGATGGGGGAGCCGGGGGCGACCGGCGTCGTCCAGATCATGGCGCTGAGCGTGATCATCAGCGGCATCGTCGCCGGCCCCGCGGCGCTGATGCAGCGCGAGTTCCTGGGGGAGAAGCGGATGATCGCCGACCAGGTCAACACCTGGGGCGGCGCGATCAGCTCGCTGGTGCTGGCGGTCCTGGGCATGGGGGCGATGAGCCTCGCCGTCGGGCGGATCATCGGCAGCGCCGGCGCCATGGTGATGTTCCTGCGCTTCTCGCCGGTGCCGTTGCGGTTCGGCTTCGACCGGTCGGTCGCGCGCCGGCTGCTGCACTTCGGCGTGCCGCTGGCGGGCGCGAGCATCGTGGTCTTCGCGATCAGCTTCGCCGACCAGATCGTCGTCGGCCGCGTGCTCGGCTCGACCGCGCTGGGCTTCTACCTGTTGGCCTACAACCTGTCGAGCTGGCCGGTGCAGATGTTCTCCCAGCCGCTGCGCGGCGTCGCACCGGCCACGTTCTCGCGCCTGCAGCACGAGCCCGAGCGGATGCGCCGCACGTTTCGCAGCATCCTCGGGCTCCTGGGCGCGGTGACGTTCCCGGTCTGCCTGCTGCTGGCGGGCGCGGCCGATCCGCTGATCCGCTTCGTCTACGGCACCGACTGGGCCCCCGCCGCGCCGGCGCTCGTGTGGCTGGCGATCCTCGGCGCCTTCCGGATCCTCTTCGAGTTGGCCTATGACTACCTCGTCGTGGTCGGCGTCTCGCGCTCGATCTTCGCCCTGCAGGTCGCGACGCTGGTGGCGCTGATCCCGACGCTCGTGCTCGGCGCCCACGCCTCCGGGATCGCGGGCGTCGCCGGCGCTCAGGTGCTCGTCGCCTCGCTCGTCGCGCTGCCGCTCTACCTCGTGCTCTTCCACCGGGCCGGGCTGCGGGTCGGCAACGTGCTCGGGCGGCTGTGGCTGCCGGTGCTGATCGCCGCCGGCGTCGGCGCCTCGGCCCTCGGCCTGGCCACCGCGCTGCCCTCCGACGTCGCCGCGATCGTCCTGGCCGGCCTCGTCGCTCTGCTGGCGCTGGCGAGCCTGGTCTACCGCGACCGCGACGAGCTGGCGCAGCTGCGCGGCTCGGCCCTGGCCGGCGGGATCCCCGAGCCCCAGGCGGGCGCATGACGCCGGTCGCGACGATGGCGTCCGCCGACCTCGACGGCAACGATCGCGAGCTCGCGGCGCTCACCGCCATCGCGCGTCGCCATCTCCTGCACGGACGGCTGGAGGCGGCGGCGACCTTCGCCCAGGTCGCCGGGCAGTTCGCGTGGATGAACCACACGGGCCGCTTCGCGAGCCCTGAACTGGAGCGGCTGCTCGGCGAGCTCGGCCGGCAGCTGGCGCCGCGGCCACGGCGGGCGGCGCCCAACGCGGACCCGCGCGACGTCCTGCACGTCGTCACGCAGGCCTACCAGACCGGCGGCTCGACGCGGGAGATCGACTGCTGGCTGGAGCAGGACACCGGCCGTCGCCACCGCGTCTGCGTCACCCGTCAGGGCCCGACGCCGCCGCCGGAGTTCCTGACCCGGCGCCTCGGCTCGGCGTCGGACCTCATCCGCCTGGACACCGCGCGCGGCGGCCTGCTCGCGCGCGCCGCCAAGCTGCGGGCGATCGCCGCCGATGCCGACGTGGTCGTGCTGCACGTCCACCCCTACGACGTGGTGCCGGTCATCGCCTTCGCCGGCCAGGACGACGCCCCACCGGTGATCACCGTCAACCACGCCGACCACGTCTTCTGGCTGGGCACGAGCGTCACCGACGTCCTGTTCAACATGCGCGAGAGCGGGCGCGAGCTGGCCACGCGCCGGCGCGGCGTCGAGGCCGACCGCTCGGTCGTCATGGCGCGGCCGCTGATGCCCGGCGACCGGACCCACGACCGCGCCGAGGCCAAACGGCACTTCGGGATCGACCCCGACGCCGTCGTGTTGGCCACGGCCGCCGACGCCTCGAAGTACCGACCGGTCGGCGACGACCGCTTCCTCGATCTCGTCCTGCCCGTGCTCGAACGCCATCCCGAGGCGATCCTGCTCGCCGCGGGCCCGGCCGACGACGGCGAATGGGCCGAGGCGGCGCGGCGCACCGACGGCCGCGTGCGCGCGCTCGGCCGGCTGCCGGACGTGACGCTGCTGCACGAGGCCGCCGACGTCTACCTCGACTCGTTCCCGTTCTCCTCGCTGACCTCGTTGCTGGAGGCCGGGAGCTTCGGCACGCCCGCCGTGACCTATCGCGGCCATCCCGAGGACTGCGGCGTGCTCGGAGCCGAGATCCCCGGCGTCGACCAGCACATGCTCTGCCCGACCGACCCCGAGGCGTTCGACGCCGCGCTGGAGCGCGCCGTCGGCGACGCGCCGTGGCGACGGGACCTGGGGGAGCGCACGCGCGACGCGATCCGCGCCACGCACACCGGTGAGGGCTGGCGCGCGGCGATCGACGCGGTCTACGCGCACGCCGCCCGGATCGCCGGACCGCCTGCGCCCGGGCCGGCCCCGCGCGCCACCGATCCGCTGGACGTGCTCGTCCACGACGTGATGGTGCAGACCGGCTTCAGCACCGGCCCGTACGGCGCGCTGTGGGCCAACCTCGGGCTGCTGCCGGTTCAGCAGCGGCTGGCCATGATGGCCCCGCTGGCGCGCAACGGCCGCACGCCGTCGCCGCGCGACATGGTGTCCGAGTGGCTGCGACCCGCCCTGGCCGACGCGCGCCGTGGCGCGCGCGCCCTGGCGCCGGGCGCAAGCGCGCCCGGCGGCCTTCCGTTGATCCTGAGAAAGATGCGCCGCACATGACCGACACGCCCGAAAACCCCCGCCTGCGGCTGCTCGTGGGCATCCTCGGCGGCGCCGGCGCGCAGGTCGCCGGTCCCGAGATCCGCGGCTGGGCACTTGCCCGCGCGCTCGCCGAGCACCACGAGGTCACGGTCGCGCTGCACAACCCGCCGACCGACGAGCGCGACGGCATCCGGCTGGTCCCCTTCCAGCGGCGCACGCTGATCCGCGAGGCGCGCCGTCACGACGCGGTGATCGCGCCGATCCTGCCGCCCTACCTCTTCGCCGCGCTGCGCAACACGCCGACGGTCACGGTCTCTGATCAGTACGACCCGATCCACCTCGAGCTGTCGGTCTTCCGCGAGGACCACAAGGGGATCGGGCGGGTCATCGACTCCCAGCGGATGATCCGTGACGTCCAGCTGCGCTTCTCCGACATCGTCTCGTGCGCCGGCGAGCGCCAGCGCGAGCTGCTGCAGGGCGACATCGACGCGCTGGCCGGCCCGCGCATGAGGCCGCCCACGGTGGTCAACGTGCCGTTCGGGCTGCCGCCGGCGCCCGCGCGCAGCGGCGACCACCCGCTGCGCGACCACTTCCCCGAGATCGGACCCGACGATCCCGTCGTGCTCTGGTGGGGCAAGGTCTGGAAGTGGTTTGACGCGGCGAGCGCGATCAAGGCCTTCGCGATCGTGGCGCGGCAGCGCCCGGACGCCCGCATGGTCATCAGCGCCGGCAAGGCGCCGACGGCCCGTTTCGACCGCTCCGAGCGCACCGATGACGCGCGCGAGCTGGCGCGTGAGCTCGGCCTGCTGGGCCGCAACGTCTTCTTCCTGGACGAGTGGACGCCCTACGACGGGCGCCACGCCTACCTCCAGGACGCCGACGTGGGGCTCGTGCTCCACGCCGACACGCCCGAGGCGCCGTTCGCCGCGCGGGCGCGCTACATGGACTACCTCTGGACCGCGCTGCCCTGCGTGTTGGCCGACGGTGACGAGATCGCCGACCGCTTCGGCGCGTCGGGCTTCGCGTCGCTGGTGTCGCCCGGCGACGTCGAGGGCGCGGCGGCCGCCGTCCTGCGCCTGATCGAGGACGCCGGGGCGCGGGAGCGCGCCCAGGCCGCCGGCCACGCGCTGGCCGACGAGTACCGCTGGTCGGCGCTCGTGCGTCCGCTGGCCACGGCGATCGAGGAGCGTGTCGCCGACCGGCGCACCACGCCGCGTCCGGCGCGGATGCTGGCGTCCGTCGGCCGCTACTACGTGCGCCGCACGGTCGACCACGCGGCGCACATCGCGCGCCCCGGCCTGCGCTGAGCGGCGCATCGCGCTGAGCGCGGCCCACCGCGCGGCGCCTCAGCTCAGCAGGATCTCGGCGCCGTCGCCGAGCGCGATCCGCAGCGAGCTGGGTCGCATGAAGACGCGCGCCACGCGCGCGCCCGCGCCGATCACGCTGGACTCGATCCGCGTGCCGACGAACGCCAGCTCGGCGCCGGGGAGCACGATCGAGTGCTCGATCTCGGCGCCCTGGATCTCGACCCCGGCACCGATCGACGTGTACGGGCCGACGTAGGCGTCGGTGAGCCGCACGCCGGGGCCGATGACCACGGGACCGCGCACGGTGGTCCGGCGCACGACCGCGGTGGGATGGATGGCGACCGCGCCTTGGAGCTGCGAGTCCTCCATGTCGGCCGGGGGCGGCCCGGCCTCAAGGTCGGCCAGCAGCCGGCGGTTGCAGTCCAGCAGGCCATCGAGGTCGCCGTGGCACGGCAGGCAGCCGTCGACCGCCTCGACGCGCACGCGGCCACCGGAGGCGCGGACCTCGTTGATCGGGTTGGCGATGTTGCGGCCACCGTCGAGGAGCACGGACTGCGCACGCCGGCTGAGCATGTAGCCCGAGGGCAGCTCGGTGCTCGGCAGCGCGTCGGCGCCCGTGAAGCTGAGGCCCAGCGCGTCGAGCCGATCGTCGCTGAAGGCGGCCAGGTGCGTGTGCAGGCGCCCGCGCAGCAGCGCGTCGGCCTGCTGGACGAGGACCGGCTCGTCGCCGATGAAGCTGCGGCAGGTCGCCAGCGCGCCCGCCAGGCCGGTGGTGTCGGGACAGTCGTCGTAGCGGACCGTGAGGTTCCAGTCGCTCCCGTCGCCGACGGCACGCCGGATCGGGTCGGCGTTGTGGTGGTCGACGAGGATCGTCGCCTCCAGCAGGCCGCCGAGGCGCAGGTGCTCGAGCTGGTGAAAGAGGATCGGCCGGTTGGCCACCGGGAAGAGCTCCCGCGGCCCCGCGGCGACCGATGGCCAGGACTGCTGGTGGTCGGCACTGCCGGCCATGATGACGGCCTTCGCGATCCTCATATGCAGATAAACGGCGGATGAGGGCCTCCACGTTCACCCGAGCTGCTGCGATCGATCGGAAGATCGATGACGTACGCGACGTTTCATCGACGTGCAGACGAGAACCGACAACGCAGGCGGCGTCCGTGGCGAGCGGATCCTGATCACGGGCGGCGGTGGCGCCATCGGCTCGCAACCTCGCCGACCAGCTGGTCGGCAGGCCGGCGCGCAGGAGGTCGTCGTCCTCGACAACTTCGTGCGCGGCCGCCGCGAGAACCTCGAGCTGGGCGCTGGCCAACGGCACCGGTCGAGCTGGTCGAGGGCGACATCCGCGACCGCGACGCTCGTCCGCGAGCTGACGCGCGGCATCGACGTCGTCTTCCACCAGGCGGCGATGCGCATCACGCAGTGCGCGGAGGAGCCGCGGCTGGCCCTCGAGGTCCTCGTCGACGGCACCTTCAACGTCGTCGAGGCGGCCGTCGCACGAGGGCGTGCGCAAGGTCGATCGCCGCCTCGTCGGCCTCGGTCTACGGCCTGGCCGAGCGAGTTCCCGACCACCGAGGACCACCACCCCTACGCCAACGACACGCTCTACGGCGCGGCCAAGGTCTTCAACGAGGGGCTGCTGCGCAGCTTCCACGCGATGACGGGCCTGGACTACGTCGCGCTGCGCTACTTCAACGTCTACGGCCCGCGGATGGACATCCACGGCGTCTACACCGAGGTGCTGGTGCGCTGGATGGAGCGGATCGCCGCCGGCCAGCCGCCGCTCATCCTCGGCGACGGCACGCAGACGATGGACTTCGTCTTCATCGGCGACATCGCCCGCGCCAACGTCCTGGCCGCCCAGGCCGATGTCACCGACGAGGTCTTCAACGTCGCCAGCGGCGTCGAGACGAGCCTGCACGAGCTCGCCCAGATGCTGCTCAAGGTGATGGGCTCGGACCTCGAGCATCGAGTACGGCCCCGAGCGCACGGTCAACGGCGTCACGCGCCGGCTGGCCGACATCAGCCGCGCGCGCGAGCGGCTGGGCTTCGAGCGCCGAGGTCGACCTCGAGGAGGGCCTCACGCGCCTGGTCGCGTGGTGGCGCGCCGAGCTGCGCGCCCGACGGCGCCTCGGCGCTCGCGGAGGCCTCGTGATGGACGTCCCGTTCGCCAAGCCGTACGCTGCGCGGGGACGAGGGCGAGGCCGTCGCCGCGGTCATCGCCTCCGGCTGGGTCTCCCAGGGCCCCGGTCGCAGGCCTTCGAGGAGGCGTTCGCCGCGCGCGTCGGCGCGCCGGAGGCCGTCGCGACCACCAACTGCACCACCGCGCTGCAGCTCGCCGCTCTACGTCGCCGGGCGTCGGCCCCGGCGACGAGGTGATCGTCCCGTCGCTGTCGTTCATCGCCACCGCCAACGCGGTCTGGCAGTGCGGCGCGACGCCCGGTCTTCGCCGACATCGACCCGCAGACCTACAACCTCGACCCGGCGTCGGCCGAGCGCGGCGATCACGCCGCGCGACCAAGGCCATCATGCCGGTCCACCAGGTCGGGCTGCCCGCCGACATGGACGCCTTCGTGGCGCTCGCCGACGCGCACGGCCTCGCGCTCGTCGAGGACGCCGCCTGCGCGATCGGCGCGACCTACAAGGGCCGCCCGATCGGCTCGCTCGGCCCGCTGGCCTGCTTCTCGCTGCACCCGCGCAAGGTCATCACCACCGGCGAGGGCGGCATGATCACCGTCGCACGACCCGAGCGTGGCCGCCCGGCTGCGCAAGCTGCGCCAGCACGCGATGGACCTGTCGGACCTCGCGCGCCACAGCGCCGACGGACATCGTCTTCGAGGCGCTATCCCGAGCGCGGCTGGAACTGCCGCATGACCGACATGCAGGCGGCCCTCGGCCTGTGCCAGCTCGAGGCGCTGGACGACATCCTGGCCGAGCGCCGTCGCCTGGCCGAGCGCTACAACGCCGCGCTCGCGCGGCATGCCCGCACCTCGAGACGCCCTACGAGCCCGAGTACGCGCAGCGCACCTGGCAGTCCTACTGCGTCCGCGTCGGCGCCGGGCGCGCCGGTCGGAGCGCACCGAGCTCATGCGCCGGCTGCTGCACGACGGCATCGCCACGCGCCGCGGCGTGATGGCGATCCACCACGAGGGCGCCTACCCCGAGCGCCGCGCGTCGACGCTGCCCCACACCGAGGCGGCCGCCGCGCGACGTCGCTCATGCTGCCGCTCTTCCCGGGCCTCACCGACGAGCAGCAGGACTACGTCATCGACCGCGTGCTCGCGCACACCACGGCGCTCGCGGCCTGGCCGCCCGGACCACGCGCATCCACCGCCCGCGGCACCGAGACCATCATGGACGCTCATCACGGCACGAAGCGTCGACGCAGCCCGGACGCCGGCGGTCCTGCCGCCCGCGTCCGAGCCCGTCGCCCGGACCGCGAGCCGGCTCACCGACGGTCGGCTGCCGGGTCCTGGACGTCGTGGTCTCGGCGATCCTGCTGATCGTCCTCGCGCCCGCTGCTGCTGATCATCGCGATCGCCATCCGGCTCGACTCGCCGCGGCACGCGTCGATCTACCGCCAGCGGCGCGTCGGGCTGCAACCAGGAGCCGTTCACCGTCAACAAGTTCCGCACGATGCACGCAGGACGCGGGCCACGAGAACCACCGCGCGTTCGTCCTCGAGCTGATCGACGGGCGAGCGGCCCGAGCGAGCGACGCCGAGCGCGCCGTTCTTCAAGATCGCGCGCGACACGCGCGTCACGCGCGTCGGGCGCTTCCTGCGCAAGTCGAGCCTCGACGAGCTGCCGCAGCTGTGGAACGTGCTGCGCGGCGACATGTCGCTCGTCGGGCCGCGGCCGCCGATCCACTACGAGGTCGAGCACTACCCGGCGCACTGGTTCGGCCGCTTCGCGGTCAAGCCCGGGATCACCGGCCTGTGGCAGGTCAGCGGCCGCTCGGAGCTGACGCTTCGAGGAGATGATCGCGCTCGACGTCGAGTACGCCCGCACGCCGCTCGCTGTGGCTCAACGTGAAGATCCTGCTGCGCACGATCCCGGTCGTCCTCAACGGCCGCGGAGCGGCCTGATGCGCGCCGGCCGCGCCTGCTCATCACCGAGAACGCGCCGGTCCCGTCGGACCGGCGGGTGTGGAACCAGGCCCGCGCGCTGCGCGCCGCGGGCTGGGAGGTCGTCGATCGTCTGCGCCCAGGGCGCCGACGCGCGACGCCGCGCCGCTACGAGGTGCTCGACGGCATCGAGATCCACCGCTACCCGCTCGCGCCCGCCGCCGGCGGCCTGCTCGGCTACGCGCGCGAGTACGCGCAGGCGCTGTGGCGCATCCGCCAGCTCGTGCGCGGCGCCTGGCGCGCGAGCGCGCGCTTCGACGTCGTCCACGCCGGCAACCCGCCCGACTTCCTGCTGCTGGCCGTGCGCGGCCTGCGCCGCCAGGGCACGCGCTTCGTCTTCGACCACCACGACCTGGTGCCCGAGCTCTACCGCGCGAAGTTCGGCGACGGGCGCGGCCCGATGCACCGCGTCGCGCTGGCGCCTGGAGCGCGATCGCCTTCCGGATGGCCGACGTCGTCGATCTGCACCAACGGCTCCTACCGCGCGGTCGCGCTCGAGCGCGGCGGCCGTCGGCCCGAGGACGTCTTCGTCGTCCGCAACGGGCCCGACCTCGACGCGCTTCCGGCCCGGTCGAGCCCGACCCGGCGCTGCGCCGCGGCCGCGCGCCACCTGATCGGCTACCTGGGGATCATGGGCCCGCAGGACGGCGTCGACCACGCGATCCGCGCGCTGGCCGCGCTGCGCGAGCAGCGCGACGACTGGCACGCGGTCTTCGATCGGCGACGGCGACGTCGCTGCCCGAGATGCGCGCGCTGGCCGCCGAGCTCGGCCTCGGCGACCACGTCGAGTTCGCCGGCTGGCGCTACGACGACGACATCCGCGCGATCCTCTCGACCTGCGACGTCTGCCTCGCGCCCGACCCGCCGAGCCCGCTCAACGACGTCTCGACGATGATCAAGATCCCCGAGTACCTGGCGATGGGCTGCCCGGTCGCGTCCTACGACCTGCGCGAGTCGCGGGTCTCGGCCGGCGACGCGGCGGTCTACGCGCGCGCCTGGCGATCCCGACGCGCTCGGCGCCGTCGTGGCACGAGCTGCTCGACGATCCCGAGCGCCGCGCGCGGATGGCCGCCGAGGGCCAGGCCGCGGTGCGCGACCGCCTCAGCTGGCAGCACCAGGTCCCGGCGCTGCTGGACGCCTATGCGCACGCCGTCGGCGAGCCGACGGCGGTCGACGGCCGGGCCGAGGCGCCTGCCCCGGCCGCGGTCGCCTGAGCGCGCCGATCCGGCACGCCCCACCTGCTCAGACGATCAGGCGCGGCCGGGCGAGGCCCGTACGACGCGCATCGTGCGCGTGCCTCGCTTGACCAGGCCGGAGCGGTAGGTGACCCGCAATGCGATGCGCTTGAGGCCCGGGCGCCGGAAGTGCACGGCGATCTCGCAGCCGCGACGGGTGACGCCCTTGGCGACGGTCCACACGCACTTGCGGCCGTGCACGCGGCTCTTGGGGGCCATGAGCACGACGCGTGCGCCGACGACCGCGCGGCTGGGGCGGAACGTCCAGCGGAGCTGGATCCCCAGCGCGCCGCCCGCGGCCGACTGGTCGCTGTCGCCGACCGACACGAGCGATCCCGACGAGCCGGGTGCCCCGGCGGTCTTGGTCGCCGCGGCACTCGCGCCCGCGCCGGCACCACCTGCGCCTGCGCCTGCACCCGCACCCGCGCCGGCCCCTGAGCCGCCGCCGGCGGTCGGTGCCCCGAGGTTGATCCCGCGGTCGGCGCCGTCCGAGGCGTTGCCCTTGCCCGGCGAGCCGGACTTCAGCGCCCAGCCGGCGTAGGTCGTCGGGGCGCTGCCGCCGGCGAAGACCGGCGTGCCCTTGATGGCGTTGGTGCCGCTGGTGCTGCCGGCGAACAGGTTGTAGGTGACGGGGCAGCTGGTGCAGCCGCTACCGCCCTCGGGGCTGGTGCTCGCGCCCTGGGCGAAGACGTTGTTGGAGACGTTGACGTTGCGGCCGGTGGCGGCGCCGACCTTGCTGCCCGTCTGGATCTGGATGCCCTTGACGGTGTTGTGGACGACCTGGGTGTTCTGGTGGCTGCCGAGCTGGACGGCGGGGACGTAGCCGGAGCCGATCATCACGTTGTTGGCGATGTTCTCGGAGTTGCCCCCGTCGGGGGCCATGATGATGGTGTCGTCGTCGTGGAAGTAGTTGCCGACGATCTGGGTGTGGCTGGAGCCGTACAGCTGGATCGAGTCGACGTGGGCGGCGTAGTTGCCCTGCTTGATGTTGGAGAACTCGTTGCCCGGCCCGATGTTGACCCCGTAGGCGTCGCCGACGATCTGCACGCCGTCCGAGCCACCACCGTTGCCGAAGTGGCTGTTGGTGATCGACACGCCGACCGCCGAGGTGTTGTTGTTGCCGCGAACGGTGAGGCGGCCTTCGTAGCAGGTGCCGCAGGCATCGATGTTGTCGAACGTGTCGTGGTCGAGCCTGATGTTGGCGTTGCTCATCGTGCTGGCATCGACCACGCTCGGGCCGCTGACGACGGCGTTGCTGATCGTGATGTCGTGGCTGCGACCGGCGATCGTGATGCTGCGGGTGTTGACACCGTCGAGGGTGATGAACGCCGCGCCGTTGAAGTCCGGCTCGATGGTCGCGACCGCGCCGGGCTGTGGTCGGAGGGTGACCATGCCGGACTTCGTCCCGCCGTTCCATGTGCCGTAGTCACCTGCGGCCAGCAGGATCGTGTCGCCCGCTTGCGCCGAGCCGTACACGGACGACAGGTTGGACGGCGATGCGGACAGGGTCGAGGCAAGGGCAGCGCCTGGGACGCCCGCGGGGGCGGCCAGGACGAGCAGCGCGGCCAGCGCCAGGAATGCGCTTCTCATGAAGACGGCTCCTAGGTGGGACAACGTTCGGACGCTGGACCGCGACCACGAGCGTTCGGCCGTCGGCTCTTCACCGACGGCAGTCCTCTCGCGGGAGGCCTTGTGCCCAGTCACACCGGACCCCAAGCGCCTCCGGCTGGACACACTAGCGCCAACGCTCGACGAGCTCTTCTTCGCCGACTTGGCGCACAACCCTGCCGGGCACGCCCATCACGAAGCCGCGCGACGGCACGTCGGCCGTCACCACCGCGCCCGCGGCCACGAACGCCTCTTCGCCCACGACGACGCCGGGCGTCAGCACGACGCCGCCGCCGATCCGGCACGCGCGCCGCAGCGTCGCGCCCGCCAGCGCGTAGTCGTCGCCGTGGCGGTTCATCGTGTCGTCGTTGGTCGTCATCGCGCACGGCCCGACGAAGACGTCGTCCTCGATGACGCTGAAGCCGGTGATGTAGACCGAGGTCTGGATCCGCACACGGTCGCCGATCGTGACGTCGTTGTCGATCGCCGAGCCGCGCCCGATGACCGTGCCGGCGCCGATCACCGTGCGCTCGCGCACGAAGGACTGATCGCCGACGATCGAGCCGGCGCCGATGCGCGCGGAGGCGAAGACGATGGCCTGGGCGCAGATCGCGGCGCCGGCGCCGATGATCAGCGGCTCCTCGCCGACGGGGGCGGCTCCGCTGGTCGGCGCGAGCTTCGGCCGCTTGCCGAGGATCGCGCCGTCCTGGATGACGACGTCGTCACCGATCACGACGCCGTCGTGGACGACCACGTTGGCGCCGAAGGTGACGTTCTCGCCGACCTCGGCGGTCGGGCTCAGCGTGAGGTTGATGGCGTCGCGTGGCATGGCGGGCGACCTTATTGACCCGGCCGGCCGCGTGCCAGGCGCGTTGCGCTTCGTTAAGGCCGGGCGGAAACCCGCCGTCGCCGGGCATACCCTGCTCAGCGCCGTGCTGGTCGAGGAGCGCTCCGCCGCCATCGAGGTCCCGCAGGCGCCGTCCGGTACGGCGCTCGCCGGTGCGCGGGCGCACGGTGGGCTGGTGCTGGTGGCCATCTGTGTCGCGCTCGCCGCGCTGACGCTGCTGCTGCCCAGCGCCCCGACCTATGACCCGTGGTCGTGGATCATCTGGGGCCGCGAGATCGCCCACTTCGATCTCGTCACCACGCAGGGACCGTCGTGGAAGCCGCTGCCGGTCCTCTTCACCACCATCTTCTCGCTTTTCGGCTCGTGGGCGCCGGACCTCTGGCTGGTCGTCGCTCGCGCCGGCGCGCTCGCCGCGACCGTGCTCGCCTTCCGCGTCTCGCGCCGGCTCGGTGGCGGGATCGTCGGCGGGGTCGCCGCCGCGGCCGCCCTGGCGATCGCGCCGTGGTGGATCCGCAACGCGGCGCTCGGCAACTCCGAGGGCCTGATCGTTGCGTTCCTGCTGGCGACGATCGATCGCCATCTGGCCGGCGATCGTCGGGCGGCGTTCCTGCTGGCGGTCTGCGCCGGGCTGCTGCGGCCCGAGGCGTGGCCGTTCCTCGGGCTCTACGGGGCCTGGCTGCTCTGGCGCCGTGAGCTGCCGGCCCGCCTGATCCTCGGCGCCGGGGCCGGCGTCGTCGCGCTCTGGCTGCTGCCGGAGTGGTGGGGCTCGGGCGACCTGCTGCGCGCGGCGCACCGCGCCAAGGACGTCAACCCGGGCGCGCCGACCTACGCCGCCAGCCCGGTGCGCGCCGTGCTCGAAGATGCGAGCGAGATGCTGACCGCCCCGTTGGTGGCGGGCCTGATCGCGGCCGTGGCGATGGTGATCTGGCAGGCGCGACCGCGCGGTCGCGTTCCTCGCCGGGCTGGCGATCTGCTGGCTCGGGCTCGTGGCCTACATGACCTCCGACGGCTTCTCGGGCAACCAGCGCTATCTGATCGCGCCGGTCGCCTTGCTCATCGTCCTCGGCGGTGCGGGCGCGGGGTGGGGGCTGGAACGGATCATCGACCTCGCCGGGCGGGTCGTGCCGTCGCTGGCGCGCAAGCACCAGGCGCGGGCGCTGGTGGTCGTGGTCGCCGCGGCGATCGGCCTCGGCTTTGCGGTTCCGAGCTTCCAGAACTTCGTGCCGACGATGCACAGCCTGCAGTACCAGGCCGACCTGGCCGACGAGCTGCCCGGCCTCGTGCGCGAGGCCGGTGGCGCGGAGCGGCTGAAGGCCTGCGGCAGGCCGTTCACCGGGCCGTTCCTCGTGCCCGTCGTGGCCTGGAACCTCCACGTCCACACCCAAGAGGTCGCGCTGGCGCCGACCCGCCCGGCCGTCGTCTTCCGCGTCAAGACGACGGGTGCCAGCCGACCCGTGCCGTCGCTGCGCGGCATCGGTGATCAGCGGACCGCCGCGACCGGCCTGAAGTGGCGGATCGTGACCGCATGCGGGAGCCCGACGGCGTGAGCGCGGTCGCGCAGGAGCGCGCCGGCGCCCGCGCGTCCGGCGTCGCGTTGTGGCGCCGTCCCGCGGTGCTGCGCACCGTCGGCGTCCTGGCGATCATGGCGCTGTCGGTGTCGCTGCGCACGCACGCGATCACCGCGAAGTTCTGGATCGACGAGGGGCTGTCGGTCGGCATCGCCCACCACCCGCTCTTCGATATCCCGGGCGTGCTGCGCAAGGACGGCTCGCCGCCGTTGTACTACATGCTGCTGCACGTCTGGATGAGCGTGGTCGGCGGCGACGGCGAGTCGCGTACGCACGCGCTGTCGGTGCTCTTCGCGACGCTGACGATCCCGGCCGGGTGGCTGGCGGGCCGGCGGCTGTTCGGCGAGCGCGCCGCCTGGGCGACCGCGGCGCTCTGCGCCACGTTGCCGTTCCTGACCTACTACGCCCAAGAGACCAGGATGTACGCCTTGGTCGCCTTCCTGGGGCTGGCGGCCAGCGCGGCGTTCGCGATGGCCTACGCGGTGCGCGACCGGCGCTGGCTGGTGCCGTTCAGCGTGCTGACGGTGCTGACCGTCTACGCCCACAACTGGGGGCTGTTCCTCGGCCTCGGCATGGGCGTGGCGTTCCTCGTGCTGTGGCGCACGGCGCCGGAGGTCGAGCGCGCGCCGCTCTTTCGCGATGGGCTGATCGGCTTCGGGTTGTTGGTGGTCTTGTATCTGCCGTGGCTGCCGACGCTGCTCTTCCAGGCCCAGCACACCGGCGCGCCGTGGTCGGCCAAGCCGCCGCTGGACGGGCTGATCAGCGGGCTGCAGAACCTCGTCGGCGGGGTGGAGACGGCGCTGCTGCTCACTGTCGTGGCGGCCGCCGGGCTGATGACGCTGCGCGGCGGGTCCGAAGGGCGCGAGCGCTCACGGATCGTCGTCGCGCTCGGCGTGATGCTGGGCGTCGCGGTGGCGCTGGCGTGGCTGGCGTCGCAGGCCTCGCCGGCCTGGGCGACGCGCTACTTCTCGGTCTTCGTCGGGCCGGCGCTGCTGCTGGCGGGCGCGGGCATCGTGCGCTTCGGCAAGGTCGGGCTGGTCGCGCTGGCGATCGTGCTCGTGTTGTGGTTCGACCCCCACGAGCGCTCGATCCGCGGCAAGAGCGACGCCTACCGCGTCGCGCGCACGCTGCAGGACGACGGGCTGATCGCGCCGCGCGACCTCGTCGTCGCGATCCATCCCGAGTACGGCCCGGCGATGCGCTACTACCTCGGCGACGGCTACCAATGGGCCGACGCACTCGGGCCGGTCAGCGACAACCAGGTCTTCGACTGGCGCGACGCGCTGGACCGGCTGAAGGCCGCGGGGCCCAAGCGCACGCTGGACAAGCTCGCCCCCGAGGTCAAGGTCGGCCAGCACCTGATCCTGATCCAGCCGATCATCCGCACCGGCCGCTGGGGCGCGCCGTGGACCGCGGAGATCCGCCACCGCGCGCCGCAGTGGGAGCGGGCGCTGAATCACGATCCGCGCTTCCAGCGGGTCGCGCCCGTGCCGAAGTTCGGGCGCCACGGCCTGCCCAAGGGCGTGCGGGCCGTCGTCTACCTGCGCCGCTAGCGCTCAGGGAACGCCCAGGCACGATTCAGGCCGACTTCAGGTCCGGTGTCGATCCTGATGTCATGCCCGAAGAGCCCACTGATGCCGCCGCCGCACCGCAGCGGCCGCCCCGGCGCCGTCGCCGCGTCCCGAGCGCCCGCCGCTTCGCCGCGGGCGCGCTGGCGAGCTTCGTCGCCATCTTCGGCGTGCTGGCGCTGCGGGTTCATGATGGTGATGACCCGGCGCTGGCCAACGTGGCGAAGACGAAGGCCTCGTCGAGCACGAGCACCAGCACGACGACCTCGACCGACCCGTATGACTCGTCGTCGAGCGGCGGCGGCGACGGCGGCTCGTCCTCGGGCGACAGCTCCTCGTCGGGCGACAGCTCCTCGTCGGGCGACAGCTCCGGCTCGTGGGACGACGGCTCCGGCTCGTGGGACGACGGCTCGTCCTCCTCCTCCTCCTCCTCCTCCTCCTCCAGTGGCAGCGACGCATCCGGCTCGGTCTCTTCGACCCCCGGCGCGAGCACGAGCGCGTCATGAGCGTGCTCGATGTCGGCTTCCCGCTGATGGGCGTGCGTGGGCGCCTGGTGCTCGCCGACCGCGTGGCCGGTTCGCAGCCCTCGCCGCGCCTGCGGCACGCCGCCGCCGACGCGCGCACGCTGCTGGCCGAGCTCGATCGCCGCTGGACGCGCTTCGATCCGGACTCCGACCTCAACGCGCTGACCGACGACGCGCGTTCCGAGTTGCCCGCCCACGAGCACGTCCGCGCGCTGATCCGCGCCGGTGCGTGGGCGGGGCGGGTCTCCGGCGGGCTGGTGGACATGACCTTGGGCGCTCAGATCGCCCAGGCGGGATACGACCGACACTGGGCCGGTGAGACGGCACCGCTGTCCGAGGCGTTGGCGGCCGCTCCGCCCCGAGCGGCCGCCGCGCCCCATCCCGCCGCGCGTTGGCAGGCGCTCGGCGTCGACCGCCGCGCCGGGACGATCCGTCGACCGCCCGGCGTGGTGCTCGACAGCGGCGGCCTCGGCAAGGGCCTGGCCGCAGACCTCGTCGCGGCGCGTCTGACCGGCCTGCGCTACATCGTCGACGTCGGCGGCGACCTCGCGCTCGGCCACGGCGGCGGCGGACCGCACGAGGTGTCGGTCACCCATCCGCTGACCGGTGAGGTCGCTCACCGCTTCCTGCTCGGAGGCGGCGGCGTCGCGACCTCCGGGATCCACCGGCGCCTGTGGCGCGACGAGCACGGCGCGCCGGCCCATCACCTGCTCGACCCGTCCACCGGTCGGCCGGCGTGGACCGGGCTGCTCGCCGCGACGGCCGTCGGCCACAGCGCGCTGGAGGCCGAGGTGCTGGCCAAGGTCGCGTTGCTGCGCGGACCGCGCGGCGCCCGCCGGGCGCTGGCCGGGCTCGGCGGCGTGCTCGTCCACGAGGACGGCGCCGTCGAGACCGTGCCCGCGCTGCGGCGTCTCGCGCAACGCGCCGTGGTCGCTTGGGATGCCGAACTGCCTGCCCCGCGTCGCGCCGAGCGCCGCGCTGTGGCCGCTGCGGGCGACGGACTGCCTGCCCCGCGTCGCGCCGAGCGCCACGCTGTGGCCGCTGCGGGCGACGGACTGCCTGCCCCGCGTCGCGCCGAGCGCCGCGCTGTCTACGACCTGGCCACCACGGCCTAGGAGAGCAAGGCCACCATCATGCTCAACCCCTTCAACTACACGTGGTGGCTGGCCAGTCGCGCGGCGGGCATCGTCGGCTTCACGGCGCTGGGCATCGTCGCGATCCTCGGCCTCGTGTCGGCGCTCAAGCTCGTCAAGCCCGCGACCGCCGCGCGGATGCGGCCGTGGCACGAGCGGCTGGCGATCACCGGCCTCGTCGCGATCTGCGCTCACGGCCTGCTGCTGCTCGCCGACCCGTGGCTGCACCCAGGGGTGATGGGCATCTTGGTGCCCTTCACGATGGGCTACCGACCGCTGTGGACCGGCCTGGGCATCATCGCCTTCTACTGCCTGGCCGCCTTCGGCCTTTCCTTCTACCAACGCCGCCGCATCGGCGCCCGCCGCTGGCGCTCGGCCCACCGCTTCGCATCGCTCGCCCTCATCCTCGGCGGCCTCCACGCCCTGATGGCCGGCACCGACGCGCGCAGCCCGTTGCTGCTCGGCCTGATCCTCGGCTTCGGCGTGATCATCGCGATCCTCGTTGCCGCGCGGGCGCTGGGACTGCCGGCAAAGCCCGTTCGGGCGCAAGGGGCCGCCGCGAGGCGTGCGGGCCGTGGCCCTGCGTCCGTAGCGCAGCCCTGCGTCGCGCCGGCCCCTCGGCGACACTGAACCCGTGATTACCGCGGGTTCAGTGTCGTTCACCGCGGGCTACTCGGTGATCGTGTTGGTGTAGGTGTCGAGGATGCGGTTGAGGGCTTCGACGCCGTGGCGGTTGGCGTGGATGTCGCTCATCACCGCGGCGTTGTGGTGGTCGTCGGCGCCGATGTCGGTGAGGAGGTCGAGGTTGGTGTCGAGGAGGTCAGCGCGCCGCATGTGGAGCTGCTCGATGTGGCTGTGGGTCAGCGGCACCTTGACACTCCGGTTCGGGATGCAGATGTCGGGATCCCAGCCCACCGCGTCGATGACCGCTGTGGCGTCGCGGTAGATGTCGGCGAGCGCGAGTTGCTTGACGGGGACGTAGTCGAGGAAGTCCTCGAAGGGCTCGTGGTTGAACATCAAGACCTTCTTGGCCTCGACGCGCAGGACGTCGGCGTCGGAGGGCGAGACGGTGATGTGGCAGCCGTAGCTACCCTGCGGGGCACTCATGGAGGTAGACACTCCTTGGGTCACGCCCCCGGGCCGTTCCAGCGGTCGCGGGGGCTCTTGATTTGGTTGTGAGGTGCGGAGCCTAGCGGGTGGGGCGGACGGAATCTGCTGATTACGCAGAGTTGCTGCAGCTCGCAACACTGTTGTCGCTGACCGACCACACCAACAACTCGGGAGCCTCTGCTGCTGTTGTTGCTGGCCAACTACTTCAGGCGTCCGTCGTGCCTGCGTGCGGGACGGGCGGCTGACCGCCCGAGACTGGCGTCGTGGGGCGCTGGTCGCGGGGCGGGCGTGGCATGTTGCGAGCGCTTGGGTGGCGCGTCTTGTTGTTGGCGTTCCGTTCCGACGTGGTCTGGGTGCCGGCGTGGTCCGTGCTCACCGAGGGGAGTGAGCGGGGTCGGTGGTTCGTGGCGTTGGCTCGTCGTCCGTTGGCGCCGGGGCGGGCGATTCGTTTCGTCTCGAATGACGGCCGGCACCCTGACGTTGGATCTCAACGTCTAGGTGCCGTCGGTCTCGGAGAGTTGCGTTATCCACGTCGTCGGTCGGGTCCGTGTCGTCTGGTGTCCCTCTGTGGGACACCAGACGACACGGACCCTCCGGTCACCGGTCCGGGGCGTTTCGGGCTCCAATATGGAGCCCAAAGCGACCCGGGCCGCTCGGATCACCACGAGACTGGTGCGGGGCGTCTGGTGGTGAACAATTCACCACGAAACGACCCGGACCCCACCCGGGCCCTCGCGCAGAGTCGCCACGGGGTCAGACCCCGCTGCGACGTGGCGAAGTCCCAACAGCTGCGAGCGTTTCGTCGCAGCTCCGTGACAGCCCCGAGCGCGTTCACCGGGAATCTTCGGCCAAGGCCCGGCCGTGCCTGAAACGCCGGAGCCGGCTGGCCGTCGAACGCCGGAGCCGGCCGTCGTAAGCGGTGCGAGTGCGTGGGGAGGGCGGTGATCCGTGATGTCGCCATCCGCGCGCCGCTCGTTCGGTGCCCACACAAACGAACCCCGAACCACGCCCCAACACTTTCACCCAACACCCCACACCACCCAAGCGCGGTGGCGATCTTCACGGAGCGCCGCCCATCCAACCACGCCCCGTGCAACCCGAGCGCGGTGGCGATCTTCACGGAGCGCCGCCCATCCAGCCACCCATCGCACCCCGACCCAGAGCGGAGCGCCCGCCCAGCCAACCACGCCTCGCGGACCCTGCTGTCCGACGGCCGAAATGCTCCCTCTCAACGGGTGGATCGTTCGGTTAGGAAGTGTTACGAGCCGTTAGCAAGAGGCCGGATTCGCGCGCGCAACGGGCAAGGTGCACGACATGACGCTTGTCGACGCACCGCCGACACCGCCCACCCACGACGACGACGATCACGGCGACTCCCGCCCGTACGTCGTCATCGGCGGTGGCCCCGCCGGGCCTGTCTGCCGGGTACCTGCTGGCCAAGGCCGGCCGCAAGGTCATCGTGCTGGAGGCCGAGGACCAGGTCGGCGGCTTGGCCAAGACCGTCGTCGATCCCGACGGCTACCGCTTCGACCTCGGCGGCCACCGGTTCTTCACCAAGAACAAGGAGGTCAACGACCTCTGGCTCGAGATCATGGGCGACGAGTTCCTGATGCGCCCGCGCATGTCGCGGATCTTCTGGCGCGGCAAGTACCTCGACTACCCGCTCAAGGGCACCGACGTCATCAAGAAGCTCGGTCCCGTCGAGCTCGTGCGCTGCGGCTTCTCCTACCTCTGGGCCGCGGTCAAGCCCAAGGGCAAGGAGGAGACCTTCGAGGACTGGGTCTCCAACCGCTTCGGCAAGCGCTTGTTCACCCACTTCTTCAAGTCCTACACCGAGAAGGTCTGGGGCGTCTCCACCAAGGAGCTGCGCGCCGACTGGGCCGCTCAGCGGATCAAGAACCTCAACTTCTTCTCCGCCGCCAAGGCCGCGTTCTTGGGCAACAAGGACGACATCACGTCCTTGATCGACAAGTTCCAGTACCCCCGCTATGGCCCGGGCCAGATGTGGGAGATGATGACCAGCCGCATCGAGGAGATGGGCGGCGAGGTGCGGCTCGAGTCGCCGGCGCAGCGAGATCGAGATCGAGGACGGCCGCGTCGTGCGCATCCACACGCCGCAGGGCATCATCGAGCCGCGCGGCACGGTGTCGTCGCTGCCGCTGCGCCACATGGTCGGCCTCACGAGCCCCGGCGCCCCCGCCGAGGTCCAGCAGGCCGCCCAGGGACTGCGCTACCGCGACTTCATGACCGTCGCGCTGGTGCTCGACGGCAAGGACCTCTTCCCCGACAACTGGATCTACATCCACGAGGAGGCCGTCCGCGTCGGCCGCATCCAGAACTACCGCTCCTGGTCGCCCTGGATGGTGCCGGACCCCGACACTGCCTGCGTCGGCCTGGAGTACTTCGCCTTCAAGGGCGACGAGCTCTGGATGATGGACGACGACAAGCTCATCGACCTGGCGGTCCGTGAGCTCGAGCAGCTCGGCCTGGCCAAGCCCGAGCAGGTCCGCCGCGGCTACGTCGTGCGCGTCCCGCTCGCCTACCCGATGTACGACGAGACCTACGCCGAGCGCGTCGCGGCGATCCGCGGCTGGCTCGACCCGCTGGAGGACTTCGTCCAGGTCGGTCGCAACGGCCTGCACCGCTACAACAACTCCGATCACTCGATGCTCTCGGCGATGCGTGCGGTCGACAACATCCTGCGTGACGAGGGCCACGACATCTGGGCCGTCAACGTCGAGTCCGTCTACCACGAGACGCAGACCGACGCCGACACCGAGCAGCCCTACGCCAAGCTGCCGACGACGGTCTACGAGACCGAGCCGTTGGTCTCCAACTCCTAGCCCGGTCTCCAGCCGACCTGCGACGGGCCGCCCGAGAGGGTGGCCCGTCGGTCGTTCAGGGGCCGCTAGGCGTGGCCGACGAGGACGCCGACGATCGAGACCAGGATGCCGCCGAGCGTGACCTGGACGAGCGAGATCCGCAGCGGGACGTCCATGAAGCGGCGGCGCACGAGCGCGATCGCCAGCAGCTCGAAGGCGACGACGACGTAGGCGACGGCCAGCGCGGTCGTGACGTCGCCGATCAGGAACGGGAGCGCGTGGAAGGTGCCGCCGAGGAACGTCGCGCCGCCGGTGATGACGCCGCGGCTGAGCGAGCTGCCGCGACCGGTCACCGAGCCGTCGTCCGACAGGCCCTCTGACAGGCCCATCGAGATCGCGGCGCCCAGCGCGCTGGCCAGGCCGACCAGCAGCGCGGCGCGCGAGCCGGCGAGGTAGGCGGCGGCGAAGATCGGCGCGAGCGTCGAGATCGTGCCGTCGATGAGGCCGACGAGCCCGGGCTGGATGCGCTGCAGGACCAGCCGCCGGCGCTCGGCGTCGTGCCCGGCGGTCGCGGCCGGGGTGGGGCGGGCGGTGGGAAGCGGGACGGCTTGATCGCTCACGCCCTCCATAATACAAGCCATTTAAAAGAAGGATGCCCTAACATGTGCGAGGAGCTATGAAGGGCACCCGAACACCAGCCGACGATCCCGCCGCCGAGGCGCGGCTCGTCGCGGCCCTGCGCGACCGCGGCCAGCGCGTCACCTCGCAGCGGCTGGTCATCGGTCGCCTGCTGCGCGAGCTCGACCGCCACGTCACCGCCGAGGAGGTCCTGCGGCGCGCGTCCGAGCAGTTGCCCGGCGTGTCGCTGCCGACCGTCTACGCGACGCTGGATCTGCTGACCGAGCTGGGCGAGGCACGGCGCGTGAGCGTCGGCGGGCCGGTCCTGTACGACCCACGCGTCGAGGATCACGCGCACGTGCGCTGTCGCGAGTGCGGACGGGTCGAGGATCTCGACGTGCCGCTGGACGCTGCGCGCGCGCTGCGCGCGGCGCGGGACGCGGGCTTCGCGCCCGAGACAGCGGAGCTCGTCGTCGAGGGCCGCTGCGCGGCCTGCGCCGCGACTTAGGCTGACCTGCCCCGGTCGGGCCGGCGCGCTCCGTGTCGAGCAAAGGCTGTCAGACAACCTTTGCTCGACACGGACCTCACTCCGCCCGCGGCATCGAGGGCGCGCCGGCGGGCGCGTCGCCCGCGGCGTCCTCGTCGCCCGGATCGCCCGCGCCGTCCGAGCCCCGCGGCATCTCGATCGGCAGCGTCAGCGCGAAGCGCGCCCCGCTGCCGTCCGTCTGCGTCACCAGCGCCAGCTCGCCGTCGAGCCTGCGCGCCAGCTCGCGCCCGATCGCCAGGCCGAGCCCGAAGCCGCCCTCGCCGCCGGTCCGCGTCCCGCGCTGGAAGCGCTCGAAGATCAGGTCGCGCTCGTCCTGCGGCACGCCCGGGCCGTGGTCGGCGACCTCGAGCGTCGCGCGGTCGCCGTGGTAGGCGGCGGTGACGCGGATCACCTCGCCGGCGGGGGAGAAGCGCAGGGCGTTGTCGATCAGGATCCGGGCCACGCGCGCGACGGCGCCCGGGTCGCCGGCGGCCCACACCGGCCCGGTCGGCGGAACCACTTCGAGGTCGACCGCGCGATCGCGGGCACGCAGGGCGAACTCGGCGGCGACCGCGCGACACAGCTCGCCGACCTCGACCGGCTCGCGGCGCAGCTCGACGCCCGCGTCCAGCCGCGAGAGGTCCAGCAGCTCGGAGGCGAGGTTCGACAGCCGGCGCAGCTGCTGCTGGCCGCCGCGCAGGACCGCGCTCGCGTCCTCGACGTCGAGATGGCCGGCGTCCAAGTCCTCCAACAACAGCTCCAGGTTGCCCTGCAGCGAGGTCAGCGGCGTGCGCAGCTCGTGGCTGGCCGTCGCGACGAACGCGCGGCGCGCCTCCTCCTGGCGGACCAGCGCCTGCTGCATCGAGGCCAGCGCGCGGGCGAGGTCACCCACTTCGTCGGCGCCGTCGTCGCGCGGCGGCGGCGGCGCGTTGACGCCGTCGCGCGCCAGCGCCAGCGCGGTCCGGCGCAGCCGGCCGAGCCGCCGCGACAGCCCCGTCGACAGCGCGATCCCCAGCAGCAGCGCGACGCCCAGGCCGATGACCGCGGCCGTCACGAACGCGCTGCGCACGACGTCGACCGCGCTGCCGCCCGGGTCGGACTTGCGCACGACGAGGATCAGGAACTGCCGCGCCGGGTTGACCTTGGTGTTGGCGATCTTGCCCGACTGCGGCCGGATCGCCACCGCGACGCCGTTGCCGTCCTTCGATGCGCTGTTCTGCGTCTGGCCCGTCACCGCGACGTGCCAGAGGTCCTTGACGTTCGGATCGGTGATGCCGCCGAAGCGGTACATGTCGGTCGGCGTCGCGTCGAAGAGGCCGACGCGCGCGTCGGTGCGCCGCGCGAGCGTGTCGAGGATCTCGGAGACCTCGACGCTCACCAGCCCGTCGCTGCGCGCCAGCTCGGTCTCCAGCTCGGCCCGGGTCGCGAGCGCCGCGGCCTCGACCGAGGCGCGGCTCTGCTTGTCGAGCCGATCCTGCAGGGGTGACAGCAGCGCCAGCGCCGCGACGCAGAGCGTCACCACGCTCGTCGCCAGCAGGGCCAGCAGCAAGCGGGTGCGCAGCGACATCCTCAACGATCCCGGAACCGGTAGCCGGCGCCGCGCACCGTGAGGATCAACTTGGGGTCCTGCGGTTGCTCCTCGAGCTTCTCGCGCAGGTGGCGGATGTGCACGTCGATCGCGCGCGGGTCGCGGTAGGCGCTGTCGCCCCAGATCGCGCGCAGCAGCTCTTGGCGGTTCTGCAGCCGGCCCGGCTTGGCCATCAGGCACTGCAGCAACTCGAACTCGGCGAAGGTCAGGCGCACCGGCTTGTCGTCGACCGACACCTCGCGCTGGCGCTGGTCGAGGACGACGTTGCCGATCTCCAGCAGCCCGTCGTCGAGCAGATGGCCATGGGCGCGGCGCAGGACCGCGCGGATCCGCGACCGCAGCTCGGCCAGCCCGAACGGCTTGGTGACGTAGTCGTCGGCGCCGGCCTCCAGCCCTTGGACCGCGTCGGCCTCGGAGTCCAGCGCGGTGAGCATGATCACCGGCGTGACGTTGCGGCGCGCCCGCAGCGCCCGCGCGACGTCGTAGCCCGTCGGCCCGGGGCCGAGCGCGACGTCGAGCAGGATGACGTCGAACTGCCCGCGGCCCG
The DNA here is from genome assembly GCA_963731005.1 of uncultured Conexibacteraceae bacterium. GTDB lineage: Bacteria > Actinomycetota > Thermoleophilia > Solirubrobacterales > Solirubrobacteraceae > Baekduia. Next base: position 2,180,995 of record CAVSTZ010000002.1, read on the forward strand.
CCTCCTCCAGCGCCCCGTGACCGTCGGCGACGGCCGTGATGCGATGGCCCTCGCGCTCGAAGGAGCGCGTGAGCATGTTGCGCAGCGCGTCGTCGTCGTCGACGACCAATATGTCCAGCGCGGACCCGGGCGGCATCGGCTGTCCGCAGGTTAGGCGACGCGGGCCGCGCGCCGGGCCGCCGCGGCGCTGCGCAACTGCTCGTGCTCGACCTGGCGCTTGAGCTGCTGCAGCGAGCGGCGCAGGTGGCCGCGGACGGTCGGCGCGGCGACGTGGTCGGCCAGCCAGCCGAAGAGCCCGGAGCCCGCGACGCCGTAGGCGAGCCGCAGCTCGACCTTGGTGATCGGTGGGCCGGACGGCCCACGGGCCTTCTCCCGCAGTCGCCAGCGCCCGCGCTGGTCGATGCCGACGACCGAGACCCACGCCATGTCGCGGGCCGGGTCGTGCTCGACGACCTCGACCAGGCCGCCGACCTCGGCCAAGCCCACGTGCATGAGCATCCGGTAGCGGGCGCCCTTGCCCGAGGCCTGCTCGCCGACGACCTCCCAGCGCGTGATCCCCGACATGAAGTGCAGGTAGCGCGACGGGTCGTCGACGAAGGCCCAGATCGCCTCGGCCGGCGCGTTGACGTCGATCTCGGCGCCGACGCGCATCTCAGCCGATCACCGGGAAGCGTCGCTCAGAGGTGAGCGCGTCGAGCGTGTCCTGCATGAGCGCGGTGATGTGCGTCGTGGATCTCGTCGACGTCGGGGTCGGGGCCGAACTCGTCGCGCAGCCGGATCGGCGGCAGGACCTCGACCACGATCTTGGACGGCAGCGGGATGTGCCCCAACAGGTCGCCGACGTTCAGGCCCCACGGCGGCCCGAGCGAGATCGGCAGGACCTTCAGCCGCAAGAGCTTGTCCACCATCAACAGCTTGGCCAGCCACTCGCCTTGGGACAGGAACAGCGCGGTCTCCTGGCCGCCGATCGCGACGACGGGGACGAGCGGGACGTCCTGCTCCAGCGCGAGCCGGATGTAGTCCTTGCGGTCGCCGAAGTCGACGCGCCCGCTCTTCCACGAGGGCCGGTGGACCTCGCGGTCGCCGCCGGGGTAGACGAGCACGGCGGCGCCGCTGCGCAGCGCCTTGCGCGCGTTCTCCGGGGAGGCGGCGACGGTGCCGTACTTGCGTAGGAAGCCGAGGCCCGGCATCGACAACACCAGGTTGTGGGCCAGCTGGTGAAACGGCCGCTCGACGCCGAAGTAGGCGTGGAAGGCGAGCGAGAAGACGGTGGTGTCGGGCGTGAGGTTGCCGCCCGAGTGGTTGCCCACCAACAGGACCGGGCCCTCGTCGGGGATGTTGCCCAGGCCCCGGACCTCGCCGCGGAAATACAGGCTCGCCAGCAGCCACATGCGCGGCAGCGTCTCGCGGATGTAGTCGGGGTCGCGCTCGTCGAGATCGGCGGGCGGGACGCGCTGTTGGACCTGGGCGAGGAGGCCGCGCAGTGCGCGCTGAGGGACGGCGGCCATGTGGGCAGCGTACCGCCGGGAGCCCGTCAGGCAGCGCGCGCGAAGCGGCGCGTGCCCAGCGCCTCGGTCTGCGTGAACAGGCGGCGCAGCATCCCCACCGTCTGCTCGGGCCGCTCGACCTGGGGGACGTGCCCGCAGCCGTCGAGCACGACCTGCTCGGCGCCCGGCAGCGCCTCGGCCACGCGGTGACGGAAGCCGGCCGGGATCAGCTTGTCGTGAGTGCCCCAGACGAAGAGCGCCGGCGGTGTCAGCTCGGCCAGCCGCGGGTAGAAGCCGCCGTCGCCGAAGGGACGGTCCAGGTAGATGTTGCGGGCCGAGGCGTAGAAGGCGACGCGGGCGCCGGCGCTGGCGTAGATGGCGCTGGAACTCGTCGACGACGACGTCGGCGACGCTCGGGTCCAGCGCGTCGGGGTCGCAGAACATCGACCACAGCTGGCGCTCGACGATCCCGCGGCGCAGCTTGTGGGGCAGCAGCCCGAACTCGGGGCGCAGGAGCCGCACGAGCGGGTGGAAGTCGCGCTTGACGAACGCGACGGCGGGACAGAGCGCGGCGATCGAGCGCACGCGCTCGGGCCACCGCAGGCCGATCTCCAACGCCACGCGACCGCCCATCGAGTTGCCGACCAGATGGGCGGACTCGATCTCCAGCGCGTCCATCACGCCGCGGACCGCCTCGGCGAACCACGGCGCCGAGTACGGCGCGGTCGGCGGCTTGGAGGAGCCGCCGAAGCCGGGCAGGTCGAGCGCGTGGACGCGGTAGCCGTCCTGGGCCAGCAGCGCCGCGCAGTCGAAGAACGAGGACTTGGCCGCGCCGAGGCCGTGGAGCAGCAGGACGTCGGGTCCCTCGCCGATCGACAGGGTCGAGATGTGCAGGCCGTTGCGCAGAGCGGGATGTCGCGGACGCAGCATCAGCGGGTCGCGACCGTCGGCGAGCCGGAAGAGGCTCTCGAAGCGCGACGGCGTTGTCGAGCTCCCCACGCGCGTAGAGCGAGCGGTCGCGGAACGCCTCGACGCGCGCTCAGCTCGCCGGCGCGCAGGCGCAGCCAGGTTCGGGCGTCGGTGCCGATGACGACGTCGGCCGGACGGGCGCTGATGCCCTTGCGGACACGCGCGCCGTGCTCGGTGCAGCGGACCTCGAAGGTGTGGCCCACGTCGCCGAGGCGCACGTGGTAGGTGACGTCGAAGCCCTCCGGCGCGCCCAGGTAGCGCTCGGGCAGCGTGCGGAACCCCTCTTCGACGAGGGCCAGGGAGTGGTGTTGGAGGGAGGCTGCGGACATCGCGGGGGCGGCAGATTACGGCGTGCCCAGGACCGAAGTGGATCAACCATGTGTGTGTCTGGACCCTCGACCAGGACCCAACCTCTGCCCGGATAGGCTGCGGGCCGTGCCCGAGATCCTGCTCCACGACACCCGCAGCGGCGAGAACCGCCCGCTCGTCGCGCGCGAACCCGGGAGCAAGGTCGGCATCTACGCCTGCGGTCCGACGGTCTACAACCGCATCCACGTCGGCAACGCGCGGCCCTATCGTCGTCTTCTCGTGGCTCAAGCGCTTCCTGGCGCACGAGGGCTACGACGTGACGTTCGTCGCCAACGTCACCGACGTCAACGACAAGATCTACGACGCCGCACGGGCCGCGCGGGGTCGGCTCCGAGGAGCTCGCGCGCGAGATGACCGCGCACTACGTCGCCGACACCGACGCGCTCGGCCTGGCGCGGCCCGACCACGAGCCGCTGGCCTCCGAGACGATCGACGGGATCGTGACGCTGATCGGCGCGCTGATCGAGCGCGACGCCGCCTACGCGGTCGACGGCGACGTCTACTTCCGCGTGCGCGTCCGACGCCGAGCTACGGCGCGCTCTCGCACCGCCACCTCGACGACCTCGACCAGGGCGAGGGCGATCGAAGGGTCGCGACCGCAAGGAGGATCCGCTGGACTTCGCGCTCTGGAAGGCGCAGAAGGAGGGCGAGGACACGGCGTGGGACGCGCCCTGGGGCCGCGGCCGGCCGGGCTGGCACATCGAGTGCTCGGCGATGGCCGAGGAGCTGCTCGGCGTGGGCTTCGAGATCCACGGCGGCGGCTCCGACCTCGTCTTCCCCCACCACGAGAACGAGGCCGCGCAGACGCGCATGGGCCGCGGCGCCGAGCTCGCGCAGATCTGGATGCACAACGGCATGCTCGAGATGCGCGGCGAGAAGATGGCCAAGTCGGTCGGCAACATCTCGCTGCTGCCCGAGGTCGCTCGAGCGCTGGGGGCGCGAGACGCTGCTGCTGTTCTTCGCCACCGGCCACTACCGCCAGCCGATCGTCTTCGCCGACGACACGCTGGACGACGGCGCCGGGCGCGGCTGGCGCGGATCCGCGAGGCCGCGCGGCGCCTGGTCGACGGGCCGTCGCCGCCGGAGCTGCGCGAGCACCGTGACGCCTTCTTCGCCGCGCTGGCCGACGACTTCAACACCTCGCGCGCGCTGGCGCCGCTGGCCGCGTGGGTCAGCGAGGCCAACCGGCGCGAGGACGTGGGCCGCGACGACCTCGTCGAGATGCTCGACGTCTTCGGCCTGGCCGATCTCGCGCGCGGGCGACGAGGCCGGCGACGGGCCCGACGACGCGGCGCTGGCGCTGCTGGCCGCGCGCAACGCCGCGCGCGACGCCAAGGACTGGGCGGAGGCCGACCGGCTGCGCGACGCGCTGCGCGACGCGGGCTGGACGGTCCGCGACGGTCCCGGCGGCGCCGAGCTGGTGCCGGCATGAGCGGGCGGGGTGGGTCCGACGCGGGCCGCGGCGGCGCGCGCGGCGGTGGCCGTGGGCCGCGCGGCGGTCGCAGCAAGGGCGGCGGCGACGAGGAGGCCCGTCCGCGCAAGCCCAAGCCGCCGCGCGACCGCGACCGGCCCAAGCCCCGCACGCCCGGGCGCGGCAAGCCGGTGCCGCGTGGCGCGGAGGCGACGAGCGGCGCGAGCGCCCCGCCGGCGCATGAGCCGCGCCGCCCGGAGCGCGAGCGCGAGCAGGTCGAGTACCTCTACGGCCGCAACCCGATCTTCGAGGCGCTGCGCGCCGGGCGGCGCGAGATCAAGCGCATCTGGGCCACCGCGGGCGCGGCCAAGGAGCCGTGGCTGGACGGCGTGCTGCTGCGAGCCCGCCGACGGCGACTGGCTGACCCAGCGCGCCGGCAGCGACGCCCACCAGGGCCTCGTGCGCCGACGTCGGCCCCTACCCGTACGCCGACCCCGCGGCGCTGCTGACCGGCGCCGGCGCCGCTGATCGTCGCGCTCGACGAGATCCAGGATCCCCAGAACCTCGGCGCGATCGCCCGCATCGGCCGAGGCCGCGGGCGCCAGCGGGATCGTCATCCCGCAGCCGCCGCAGCGCCGAGGTCACCGCCGCGGCGGCCAAGGCGTCGGCCGGCGCGGTCGAGCACCTGCAAGATCGCCCAGGTCCGCAACCTCGCCGACTACCTCGGCGAGGCCAAGGGCGCCGGCTGCTGGGTGCTACGGCGCCGCGGCCAAGGGCCGCCCGTACCGCGCAGCCCGACTACACCGGCGGCGTCGTGCTCGTGATGGGCGCCGAGGGCACCGGCCTGCGCCCGCGGGTGCAGGCGATGTGCGACGACATCGTCTCGCTGCCGATGCGCGGCCACGTCGACTCGCTCAACGTCTCGGCGGCTGCCGCGGTGCTGCTCTACGGCGTCCTCGACGCCCGCGCCGCTGCCCGCTGAGTCGGCGTCGTCGCAAGAATCCCTGCATCGGCTTGACGGCGCTCCATAACTGTGGGAGGGTCCCGCCCACATAACGGTCGACCTGAGGTTGAGGAACCTCCAGGTCGAGAATTTCAGATGGCGCCAGGGGAGGAGTGCGCCACTGAGCAATTTCCCCTGCATTCGTGCAGGAAAGGATACGCTCGTGGCTCGTCTCTCCTTCAACCCTCAAGGGCAGGTTCAGGTCGATGATGGCTACCTGATCGCCCTCGCCAAGCAGGGCGACGCGATCGCCTACGACCGCATCGTCCGCCGCTACTACGGCTTCGTCCGGCTCAAGGCGTCGTCGTACTTCCTGGCCGGCGGCGACTCCGACGACCTGATCCAGGAGGGTCTCGTCGGCCTCTACAAGGCCGTCCGCGACTACCGCACCGACCGCGAGTCGAGCTTCCGCAACTTCGCCGAGCTCTGCATCACGCGCCAGATCATCACGGCGGTCAAGACGGCGACGCGCAACAAGCACACGCCGCTGAACCAGTACGTCTCGTTCTCGGCGACGCCCGCCTCGCGCCCAGGACGGCGAGCCGACGCTCGACGAGGTCATCCCCGGCTCGCCGGTGCACGACCCGGTCAACCAGGTCATCACCTCCGAGGAGCTGCAGTCGCTGGTCGCCTGCCTGTCGACCGCGCTGTCGGAGCTGGAGTCCCGCGTCCTCTCGCTGTACCTCGACGGCTACAGCTACGAGCAGGTCGGCGAGCAGCTCGGCTGCGACACCAAGACGGTCGACAACGCGCTGCAGCGGGTCAAGCGCAAGGTCGGGGTCCACCTCACGTCGCGCAACGTGATGCTCTAATCGGCGAGGCGCGCGCGCGTCGTTAGGCTTCCCTACGTGATCGTCGCCAGCTTCTCGCTCGTCCTCGGCATCGTCGTCGCCGTCATCGTCGTCCTGGCGGTGCTCCTGTTCGTCGGGCGGCCTGTACGTCACCGGTCGCCGCCGCGACGCGCTGGCGGCCGAGCTCGTCGCACCGGATCGAGGCCGCCGACGCCGCGCTGGCCGACGCCCGCGCCGCAGGACCGCGGCTGGGAGCGCGCGACGATCGAGGCGGCTGCGCGCGCCGCTGCCGCGCCCGCACGAGGTCCGGGAGCTGCAGCTCGTGCAGGTCGTCGACAAGCCCGGCACCGATGCCGACCAGGCGGTCTTCCGCGTGGTGGGCGCCGACGGCGTCCGAGCAGCACCGTCACCCTCGGGCGCCGCGACGGCGCCTGGGTCGCGCTCTAGCGCTCGCCGACCAGCCCGACGAGCAGCGCACGGACGACCGCGCGCAGCTCCGGGCCCCGCAGCGGCTCGTGGCCCGAGGCCATCAGGCGCAGCCGCAGGCCGTCGATCGCGCAGACCAGCAGGATCGCCGCGGTCTGGACGTCGGCGGCGCCGAGCGTGCGCATCGCGGTCTCGGCGAGGTCGTCGGTGCCGTCCTTCCAGGCGGCGAGGATGTCGCGCGCCTCCGGGTCGGCGGGCCGCCTCGAGCTGCAGCTGGTACTGGGCGAGCATCGCGACGCGGCCCTCGCGGCGTCAGCTGCTCCTCGATCCAGGCGCTCAGCGCCGTCGGTCAGCGTTTCGAGGTCGGCGGCGCCGGCGCCGAGGGCGTCACGGCGCTCGCGCAGACGCTCGATCTCGCGCGTGGCGAGCGTGTGCAGCGCCTCGTCGATCAGCTCGTCCTTGGAGCGGAAGTAGTAGCTCGTCGACGCGGCCGGGACGCCGGCCTCGGCGGCGACCGCGCGGTGGGTGACGCCGTCGAGGCCGTGGGCGCCGATGAGGTGGATCGCGGCCTCCAGCAGCTCCGCGCGGCGGAGCTCGCCGCGCGGGTCGCGCCGCCCGCGCGTCGGCACGCGGGTCGCTGCGGGAGGACCGGCCATGGCGCGCGACCGTACCGGAGAGCTGTGCGTTTGTCTTGGACAAGTGTCCAGGTCGCGTGTAGGATCGCGGCCGCTGCCGGAGGAGAGCCACCGCTCACCTGTCCCATCCTCCGGCGCCTTGAACGCCCACATGACGCCGGATCCGCTCGACCCGTTCGAACCCCACGCTCGGCCGCCGCCGCTTCCTCCAGGTCGGCGCGGCCGGGCGCCTTCCTGTGCACGATCGGCGGCGAGCGCATCTCGGTCGCCAAGCGCGGCGACGCCGCCAAGGCCGACGCGGCCGCGCGCGCGCGACAGGTGCACGCGCGCCCACGCCGCAGCCGCCGCGACGCCGGCAGGCCGACCGAGCAGCAGACCTACGTCACGCCGTCCCCGCAGCCCGGCGGGCGCGTGCGCGAGTACTGGATCCAGGCGACGACCGTCGCGCTGGACGATCGCCCCGAGCAAGCGCGACGACTGGCACGACGTGGCCGATCCGCGGCCAGCACGACGTTCACCGCGACTCGTCTACCAGCAGATGACCGCGGGCTTCGCCGCCGCCGCTCGGCCCGGCCGCGATCCCCGGCCCGACGCTGCACGCCGAGGTCGGCGACATGCTCGTCGTGCACTTCCGCAACGCCGACACGCAAGCTCGACCAGGCGGTGACGATGCACCCGCACGGCGTCAAGTACAACCCGGAGTACGACGGCGTCTACATGGGCGACTACACGCGCGCCGGCGGCTTCATCGCGCCCGGCGAGGAGTTCACCTACACGTGGGAGTGCGTGCCCGGACTCGGTCGGCGTCTGGCCCTACCACGACCACGGCCCCAACCACACGCTCAACACGTTCCGCGGGCTGTTCGGCGCGATCGTCGTCCGCGAGAAGGGCGCGAAGGTGCCCGACGTCGAGTACGACGCTCTTCCTGCACCAGCTCCCGCCGCCGGTCACCGGGCTCGACGCGCAACTTCCAGTGCATCAACGGCCGCGCCTACGCCGGCAACACGCCGACGCTGCGCGCGAAGGTCGGCCAGGACGTCGCCATCCACGTCTTCGGCGATGGACACCAACTTCCACACCTTCCACATCCACGGCCACCGCTGGAAGGACCGGCCGGGGACCTTCGTCGACAACCCGGCGGTCGGGCCCGAACGAGACCACGTCACGGCCCGCTTCGTCGAGGACAACCCCGGCCGCTGGCTCTACCACTGCCACGTCTTCTCCCATCAGGACATGGGCATGGCGGGCTGGTACCTCGTCGACCCGTAGAGAGGAGGACGCACGTGTCCCATGCGCAGGTCCGCTCGCCATCGTCGCGGCGATCGTCGCCGCGCTGGCCGCTGCCCCGGCCGCCGCGAGCGCCAGTCGACTACCCGCCGCCGTCCAAGTACCCGGCGCGGTGCCAGACCGCCAAGCCCAAGGGCCCGCTCAAGCACCTCACGGTCTGCAAGAACAAGAAGTCGCTGACTTCACGACGATCCAGACGGCCGTCAACAAGGCCAAGCCGGCGACACGATCAAGGTCGCGCAACGGCACCTACCGCGAGGGCGTGAAGATCAACGGCGCCGAGCAAGCGCTACCTCAAGCTGATCGGCAACCCGAGCGACCCGAGCAAGGTCGTGCTGCGAGGCCAAGGGCGCCAAGACGCAGAACGGCGTCGCGGTCAACGACGCCGACGAGCGTCACGGTCAACGGCTTCACGGCCCAGCACTACAAGGCCAACGGCTTCTTCTTCGCTGCAACGTCGACGGCTACACGTTCAACCAACCTGATCGCGCGTTCCAGGTCGGCATCTACGGCATCTACGCGTTCAACTCGATCGGCGGCACGATGACCAACTCCGAGGCCGTACTACGAACAACGACTCCGGCTTCTACATCGGCGCAGACGCCGCCGCAGGCCAAGCCGGTGCGCTCGATCGTCAAGAACGTCACGTCCTACGGCAACGTCGCTCGGCTTCGGTCGGGCACCAACATGCGCTACGTGACGATCACGCAAGTCGAAGTTCTACAACAACGGCACGGGCATCGTCCCGAACGCGCTGGACTCGGAGAAGTACCCGCCGGCCGAGGACAACGTCATCACCGACAACGACATCTTCTGGAACAACTTCAACTACTACGCGGGCGCGCCGTTCACGGTCCGCAAGCCGACGGCGCGACGCGCCGCCGTACCCGGTCGGCGTCGGCGTCCTGCTGTTCGGCGGCCGCGGCAACCGGATCGAGAACAACCGCATCTACGGCAACTACCTGGCCGGCGCGGGCATGATCCAGCAGCATCCTGCTGAAGCCAAGCAGCCCGAGCCGCCGGAGCTGATCGGCAACCAGATCACCGAACAACCAGTTCGGGCTCAACGGGACCGACCTCAACGGCCGCGACATCGCCTACGACGGCAACGGCACCAACAACTGCTTCGGCGGCAACACCGGCGTGACGGTGACGGTCCCGGCCGACGCGTCGACGTTCGCCGCGTGCCCGTTCACCGGCGCCAACGCGTTCTCGGGCGACGTCCAGCTCGGGCTGATCAGCTGGGCGCTCGACGTCACGCACGAGGCGTTCCTGGTCAAGCACCCGCACGCGCCGCAGGCCGGCCTCACGCCGCTGGAGCACTACGTGGCGGGCTCCGTCAAGTGATGATCGGCCGCAAGGCCACCCTTGCGCTGATGGGCGCCGCGGCATTTGCCGCGGCGCCCGCGCTGGCCCTCGGGGCGGCGGCGAAGGGCAAGACGCGCAAGGTGTCGGTCAACGACAATTACTACGGGCCGTCCAAGCTCACCGTCCACGTCGGCGACACCGTCAACTGGGTCTGGGGTGACGAGGTCACCGACGAGCACGACGTCGACGTCAAGTCCGCGCCCAAGGGCGCCAAGAAGTTCCACTCCGATCTGCTGGTCGCCGGTCAGTCGTTCAAGCGCAAGCTGACCACGCCCGGCACCTACAAGATCATCTGCACCTTCCACGAGGAGGAGATGAAGATGACGATCACGGTGAAGAAGAAGCCGTAGGCTGCGGGCCGATGGCCGACGCCGACGGACTGCGCTGCTTCGGGGCCGACGACCCGCTCTATCGCGCCTACCACGACGACGAGTGGGGGCGGCCCGTCCGGGACGAGCGCGGGTTGTACGAGCGGATCTCGCTGGAGGCCTTTCAGTCCGGGCTGGCGTGGATCACGATCCTGCGCAAGCGCGACAACTTCCGGGCCGCGTTCGCGAACTTCGAGCCCGAGGCGGTCGCGGCGTTCGACGAGGATGACGTGGCGCGGTTGATGGCCGACGTCGGGATCGTGCGCAACCGGCTGAAGGTCGACGCGACCATCAACAACGCGCGCGCGGTCCTCGGGCTGCGCGACGCGGGCACCTCGCTGCCCGAGCTCGTGTGGTCCCACCGGCCCGATCCCGATCGTCCGGCGCCGGCCGGCTGGGGCGACGTCCCGGCGCTCACGCCGGAGTCCACGGCGCTGGCCAAGGCGCTCAAGCGCGAGGGCTTCCGGTTCGTCGGACCGACCACGGCGTATGCGGCGATGCAGGCCTGCGGGCTGGTCAACGACCACCTCGCCGGCTGCGTCGCACGGGTGGCCACCGAGGTCGCGCAGACCGTCACGGCCTGAGGGTCCCGCCGGGCCGTGACGACCGGCTGTTGGATCGCGGCGCCGGTGTCGATACGGTGCAGGAGCACATGAAGCACATGCACCACACCCCTTCCCTTCCGTTCGGGCCCGAGCCCGGACCGCCGATGCCCGTCCGGGCGCGGCACTTCGGACCGTCGGGCGCGTGCGCCCGGCGCATGCACTAGGGGGCCAGGCGCATATGGCCCCCGTGCAGATCGCGGGGGCCCCACGCAGGGGCAAGACCCCGCAGTGGACCCCCGAGTCCGTCATCACCGAGATCCAGCACTTCGTGCAGGCCCACGGCGAGGTTCCGCGCCTGGCCGATCTCAACCCCGGTCAGGCGAAGATCACCGGCCAGGTCTGGCGGATCGACCGCTACCGCGCCGGCTGCCCGGTGTGTGGCTCGGCCTACCCGTCGGCCAACGCCGCCCGGCGCTGCTTCGACGGCTCGCTGGAGCTGGCGATCCGCGCCGCCGGCTTCGAGCCCGCCAAGCGGGGGCCACGCCGCCGTACTGAGGTCGACCTCTCCGAGCGCGCCACGGCGCGGCTCGAGCACGACGCGCGCGTGGCGGTCGACGCTGCGCTGGCGCGCGCCGCCGATGCCGAGACCCGCGCCCAGCGGCTGCAGACGCAGCTCGATCGCGCCCGCACCCGCGCGGCCGCCGCGCCGAAGGTCAAGACGAAGATCGTCCGCGAGCGCGTCACCGACGCCGCCGCGCTCGCCCGCGTGCAGCGGGCGCGCGAGGCCGCCGAGGCGCGTGCCGCCGCCGCGAAGTCCGAGCTGGCCGAGGCCCGCATGGACGCCGCGGAGGCCCGGCGCACCGCGGTCAAGCTCGCCTCGCGCCTGGAGCGTGCCGAGGCCACGGTCACCGAGGCGCGCGCCCAGAAGCGGGGGGTCGGCGCCGAGCTGGTCGACGCGCAGGCCGCGGCGCAGCGCGCCGAGGCGCGGGCGCTCGACGCCGAGCGACGGCTGGCCGATCTGCAGGGCACGGCGATCCGCGTCGAGCGCGTGGTCGCGGCATCGCCCGAGCAGCACGTCGTCGACGAGGCGCTGGCTCGCACGGCCGCGGCCGAGAATGTTGCGCTGCGCGCCGAAGCCCGCGCGGCACGGGCCGAGCGCGACTACGCCGAGGTCGCCGTCGCGGCGACGGGCACCGCACGCAAGCTGACCTCGGCCGAGCTGGAGGCCCTACGCGCCGACGGCCCGGCCGGCCCGGCGCTGTTGGCCGACGCGCTGAAGGCCCTCGCCGTCGCCCGCCGGGCCGACAACCGCCTCAAGCTCGAAGAGGCACTCGCCGCCATCGCCTCCTCCGCCGTCACCTGGCGCGACCGTCTCTAGACGGCCCACCCGGTCGGCGAGGAGGGCCGACAGCGTCGCGGCGACGGCGTCCGGATCGTCGACGACCTGTCGGTGGGTGAAGCGCACGGTGCGATAGCCCGCGACCGCGAGCGCCTGGTCGCGCGCTCGATCCTCCTCGAACGCCGCGCGCGTGCGATGGCTGCTCCAGCCGTCGGTCTCGACGACGAGCCGGGCGTCGGGCCAGAGGAAGTCCACGCGGAACCCGAGCGGCCGAGCGTTGACGGCGGGGTGGGGCAGATGGTGTGCGTCACAGAGCGCCCGGAAGCGCACTTCGAGCTCGCTGAGCGTGAGCGTCAGCCCACGCCGCGCCGCCTTGTCGAGGAGTCCGTCCAGCGCCCTGCGCCCCGGATGCCGTGGATGTGCCGCGACGACCGCGCGCAGCGCTCCGAGGTCGAACAGGTCGAGGAGATCGGCCTGCTTCAGCGCGGCCTCGACGTGCTGCGGCGCGAAGATGCCCGCGAGATCGAGGATCGTCCGCGCGGGTGTCGTGACCGGCAGCAGGTCGAGGGTCGTCACCTCCAGCGGGCGTCTTGTCAGATGCAGTCGCGTGCCCTCGCGCTCGTTCCCTGATCGCGCCGGCACGGTGACGTCGAGTCTGTTACCGCCGCCGCCGCGAAGGTTCCACGCCGCAGCGGCCGAGCGGTGGCTGAGCACCGCCTTCGGGCCATACGCCCACACGGCCGCAAGCCGCCGACCGGTCGGGCCCAGCCGGTCGTGACCCACGGCGTAGACCATGCGATGCACGTCAATCAGCCGGCCGGCCTCGCGCCGTCTTTGGATCGCGCGCTGCGTCAGCCCCAGCTCGCGCAGCTGATCGTGGCGGACAACGCCGTCCTGACGCGCCGCGAGCGCCGCGATCTGGCGATCGGTCTCGAGAAACGAACCCATACGGTCCATAGGTCGAGACCGACCTGAACTCGCCCCCGTGGGTGCGCCCGCACCACCACAACGCCGAGGACGGGATTCGAACCCGTGACACCTGCTTTACAAGAGCAGTGCTCTAGCCACCTGAGCTACCCCGGCTTGCCAGAACGGCAAGTCTAGGCGGCACCGGTGATGGCGTGCTCGATGTTGCCGTGGCCGTTGGTGGAGACGACGTGCTCGTAGGTCGGCAGCTCGTCGTCGGGCTCGGCGTTCAGGCGCCGCTCGAGCTCGCCGAGCACGATGCCGAAGAGCAGGTGGCGCCAGGTCGCCTGGGCGAAGGCGCGGGCCGTAGCCGCCGCAGCGTCGGGCAGCTCGTCGCGCGCGGGGTGCACGCGGTCGATCAGCGAGCGTCAGCGGCCAGGTCGCGACGTGCTCGGCCAGCGCCGGCCGCCGGGCCGCGCGCCCAGGACGGGCAGCGGCAGCGCGCGGCGCGACGTTCGCGTAGACGCGCGCCGAACAGCGCGCCGTTGGCCAGGTGCATCGCCAGCGCCGACCGGCGGCCACGCGCGGCCCGCGCGTGACGGCCTTGCCGAGCAGCTCGGCGTCGTCGTAGTCGACGCCGAAGACGCGCTTGTCGAGCGGCTGCTGCGCCGCCCAGACGCCGGCGGCGACGGCGCCGGCGAGGGCGCCGCGGAGCGGTGCGGGCGCGGTCGATGGCCATGCGCGCCGACTGTAACGCGCCGTACGCCCGGCGCGGTGTACGCCAGAGCGATGGATCGCAACCGCCACCTCGCGCGCGCCCGCGACACGCGGCGTCAACCCGATCGTCTACTGGCTCGTGCGCGCGCTGTTCTGCAGCCGTTCTTCCACCTCTACTTCCGGATGTCGCCGGATCGGGCGCGAGCACATCCCGGCCGACGGGCCCGGTGATCTTCGCCGCCAACCACCGCTCGTTCCTCGACCCGTTCGTCATCGGCGTGCATGGCGCGCCGGCCGATCTACTACGTGGCCAAGAAGGAGCTGTTCACGCAACCGGCTCGCCGCCTGGTTCCTCAACTGCGCTCGGCGCGTTCCCGGTCGACCGCGGCAACGGCGACGAGGACGCGATGGCGACCGCCCGCGCGATCCTCGAGCGCGGCGACTCCGTCCTGATCTTCCCCGAGGGCACGCGCATCCGCCCCGGCGCGCTCGGCGCGCCCAAGCGCGGCGTCGGCCGCCTCGCGCTGGAGACCGGCGCGCCCGTCGTCCCGGTCGCGGTCATCGGCACCGAGGCGATCCGCCGCGGCTGGCGCATCCGCCCGCACAAGGTCGCATCCGCGCCGGCGCGCCGCTGCACTTCCCGCAGGTCGACGAGCCCTCCGCCGCAGCTCGCCGCGCGCCGTCACCGACCGCATCTGGCCCTGCGTGATGCTGCAGTGGGAGTGGCTCGGCGGCCTGCCGCCGCTGCGCCGCGCCGCCGTCATCGGCGCCGGCTCGTGGGGCACCGGCCTCGCGGTCGCGCTCGCCCGCGCCGGCGTCGAGGTCGACCTCGGCTGCCGCACCGCCGAGCAGGCCGCAGCTGCTCGCCGCCACGCGCGTCAACGAGCGCTACCTGCCCGGCGTCGCGCTGCCCGACGCGGTCAACGTCGTCACGCGCCGCCGACCTCGAGCTCGGCCGCCACGACCTCGTCGTGCCTCGCCGTCCCGGCCGCGCGCGCTGCCCGCGGTCGTCGCCGCCCACGGCGCCGCGATCCCGCCGCGCGCCGGCGTGCTCGTGCTCTCCAAGGGCCTCGTCGCCGCCGCTCGGCACGCTGCCCAGCGCCTACGTCGCCGAGCGCGCCGAGCGCCCGCGCGATCGCCGTGCCTCGGCGGCCCCGCGCCACGCCGCCGACGCGCTCGACCACGGCGCCTCGCTCGTCGTCGCCTCGCGCCGACCGCGGCTTCGCCCGCCAGCTCGCCGACGCTGCTGCGCCGCCGCCGGCCTCGACGCCGAGACGCACGACCGACGTCGTCGGCGTCGAGCTCGCCGGCGCCGCCAAGAACGCCGCCGCGCTCGCCGCCGCCGCCGCCGGCGTCCGCCGGCCCCAACGCCGCCGGCGCCGCCGCCGGCAAGGTCTTCGCCGAGGTCGACGCCTACGCGCGCACGCCACGGCGCGCACGCCCGAGACGTTCGCCGGCCTGGCCGGCGCCGGCGACCTCGTCGCCACCGTCGCTCGCCGCGGGCTCGCCGCAACCGCCGCGCCGGCGAGCTGCTGGCCGCCGGCATGCCGCGCCGCAGGACATCGGCGGCGCGCTCGGCCAGACCGCCGAGGCGCTCGACGCGCTCCCGCTGCTGGCCGCGCGCGCTGCGCGACGCGCGGCGTCGACGCGCCGGCCGTCTAGCGGCCTGGCCGGCGTCGTCGAGGGCCGCGTCGACGCCGAGCGACTGGACCGCGGCGCTCACCGCGCCGCCACGGCGCCAGCCAAGCGGTTCGTCCGAGCCGCGTAGGCGGCGGATAGGCTGCCGTGCGTGGGCGACGCCGACAAGGCCAAGCTCGACGCGGACTTCTCGGAGCTCTACCGGGCGCATCTGCGCGACGTCTACTCCTACGCGTACTACCGGGTCGGCAACCACCACGACGCCGAGGACCTGACCGAGCAGACGTTCCTGCAGGCCTACCGGCACTTCGAGCGCGCGCTGGCGGAGTCCGACGGGCGGCCGCTGCGGCCGTGGCTGATCCGCATCGCGCACAACCTCGCCGCGAACCTCTACCGCGACCGCTCGCGCAAGCCGCAGACGCCGATCGACGACACCGACGACGCTCGCGCACGCCGCACACGACCGAGGACCTGGTCGAGGGCCGCGACGAGCTGGCGCGCATCCTCGAGGGCGTCAAGGAGCTGCCCGACGACCGCCGCGAGGCGCTGATCATGCGCTTCGCGCTCGGGCATGGACAACCGCGAGATCGCGCGGGCGCTGGGCCGCACCGACGGCGCGACCAAGGTGCTTGCTGCACCGCGCGATCCAGCAGCTCGAGGAGATCGTCGCCACGAGGCAGAGCGGGTGAGCGCGCGATGAGCGAGACCGTTCGGGGACTTCGAGGCCCTGCTGCGCCGCGCGCTGGCGCCGGTCGAGCCGCCCGAGCGACCTGCAGCCGCGCGCTCGAGTCGACGCTGACCGAGCTCACCGAGCTGGCCGCCGGACGAGCTCGAGGGCTGGGAGCTGTCGGCGATGCGCGACCCGCGCAACTGGGTGCGCCCGGTCGCCGCCGCGGCGATCGGGACGTCGGCGCCGGCGCGGCGCTCGTCGTCCTGCGCGTGCGCCAGCAGCACCGGCGGCGCGCCGCCAGGCCTCGCGGCCCGCTCGACCTCGCCGAGCGCACGCTGCACGCGGTCGCCGACGAGACCCGCAAGCTCCTCGATCGGTGAACGTCGCTTGGCGCACGGCCGCTGATCCGGTGCGCCGGCGTGATGCGTAGGACCAGGCCGTGGCCGCCGCAGACGCCGATCGCACGCGCATGACGCTCGCCGACGAGGACCTGATGCAGCTCATGCGCCAGGGCGACGCGCAGGCCTTCGAGGTCGTCTACGAGCGCCACTGCCGACGCCGCCTTCTCGCTCGCCTACCGGATGATCGGCACGCGCGGCGCCGCCGAGGACGTCGTCCAGGAGGCGTTCCTGTCGCTCTGGCGCTCCGGCGCGCGCTACGACCGCACGCGCGGCACCGTGCGCACCTGGGTGCTCGGCATCGTCCACAACCGCGCGATCGACGCGCTGCGGCGCAGCCTCGTCCACGACTCGCGCCGCGCCAGCGACGAGGGCATCGAGGAGCGCTTCGAGGCCCCCGAGCGCACCGAGTGGAGGTCGCCCGCCGCGACGAGGCCGCCGAGGTGCGCACCGCGCTGGACACGCTGCCCGCCGAGCAGAGCAAGGTGATCGAGCTCGCCTACTTCGGCGGCTTCACGCACACGGAGATCGCCGACGATGCTGGAGACGCCGATCGGCACCGTCAAGGGACGCATGCGGCTCGGGCTCGAGAAGCTGCGCGGACAGCTCGGCCATTCAGGGAGGTGCCGGCATGACCGACGACTGCACGTCACCGCGACGACGCCGGGCCGTACGTGCTCGGCGCGCTCGACGAGCGAGGACGCGCGCGCCTTCGCCGCGCACCTGGAGACGTGCCCGATCTGCCGCGCGAGGTCGCCGAGCTGCAGGTCGTCGCCGACGCGCTGCCGGTGGCCGCGCCGCAGCTCGTCCCGCCGCCGGCGCTCAAGAGCCGGATCATGGCCGTCGTCGAGCCCGAGGCGCAGCTGCTGCGCGCCGCGGGCCCCGAGGCCGACCGGCCGCCCGTCGCGCCAGCGCCACGGCGTGAGCGCCGTCGCCTGGCTCTGGCTGCGCCCGCTGCCCGCGGCCGTCCTGGCCACGGCGCTGCTGGCGCTCGGCGTGGTCGCCGGCGTCCTGCTCGTCGGGCGGCGAGGACACGACCTCGCACCCCGGCTTCGGCCCCAAGGGCGCGCAGGTCGCGCTGCGCGTCACCGGCGACCACGGCGAGCTCGACCTGCGCGGCATGCCCGCCGCGCCGTCGGGCCGCGTCTACCAGGTGTGGCTGATCCACGGCAAGGACAAGCCACGGCCGACGCACACGCTCTTCACGGTTCCGACCGACGGCCGCGCGCGCGTCGAGATCCTGGAGTCGCTGAAGGGCACCGACCAGGTGCTCGTGACCAGCCGAGCCGCCCGGCGGCAGCGAGCGGCCGACGAGCCCAGCGCTCATGGGCGCCAAGCTGACCTGAATCTGGCCTTGAGGGCCCGCTGCTAGCGTGCGGCGCCCCCATGGCCACCTGCTACCGCCATCCCAACCGCGAGACGGGCGTCTCCTGCTCGAACTGCGGTCGCCCGATCTGCCCGGACTGCATGACGGCGACGTCGGTCGGCATGCGCTGCCCGGAGTGCGCCAAGCAGCGCACCAAGGTCCGCACCGCTGCGCACGATGAACGCCGAGCCGCGCGTGACGGTGGCGATCATCGTCACCTGCGTCGTCTTCTTCCTCAGCTCGGGCGGCGGCATCGGCCTGAGCAGCACCGGCACCGGGTGGATCTACCAGCACTTCGCGCTCTACGGCCCGCTCGTCGACGCCGGCGACTACTGGCGCCTGGTCACCAGCGGCTTCCTGCACAGCGGCATCTTCCACATCGGGTTCAACATGTACCTGCTGTGGATCCTCGGCCAGCAGCTCGAGCGGCGCTCGGCTCGGTGCGATTCGGGGTCCTGTACTTCACCGCGCTGCTGTGCGGGATCGTTCGGCGCGCTGGTGCAGACGACCGAGTCGGTTGTCGTCGGCGCCTCGGGCGCGGTCTTCGGCCTGATGGGCGTGCTGGCGGTCGAGCAGTGGCGGCGTGGCTACGAGGCGTTCGGCGGCGGTCTCGGCGGCCTGATCCTCATCAACTTGGTGATCAGCTTCATCCCCGGGTTCAACATCGCCTTCGGCGGCCACATCGGCGGGCTGATCGGCGGGCTGCTGGCGGGGCTGGCCTTCCATGGCGCCGATCGCCTGCGCCGGCCGTGGCTGGGCTACGCGGCGTGCGCGGTGCTGTCGGTCGTCGCGGTGGTCGGGGCGATCGCCGTCTCGGGCGACCTGCACAACATCACCCTCTCCTGATCGGACCCGACCTTCGGTAGGTTGCGCGTCGTGCGCCGACCCCGCCGTGCCCTGCTCCTGACGATCGCGGTCGGGATGACCGTCGTGGGGATGCCCGCGGCGAGCGCCGGCGCCGCGCCGGCGCTGGGCATCAACGCCGCCGGCATTCCCGTCGGTCCCCAGCTCGACGAGGCCCTGGCCACCGGCGCGCGCGAGGTCCGGATGTTCGTGATCTGGCCGAGCCTGGAGCCGGCCAAGGGCCGCTTCGCCCCGAACATCGTCGCGGCCTACACCGACATCGTCGCGCGATTGAGCGCCGCCGGCGTCCGTGCCGACTTCGTCTTCACCGGCTCGCCGCCGTGGGCCTCGGGCTCGTCGGACTTCAACGCGGCGCCGCGCAACCCCGCCGACTACGCCGACGCGCTGGGGTATTTCGCGGGGCAGCCCGGCATCACGGGCCACAACATCGCCTACGAGCTCTGGAACGAGGAGGACGCCGACGAGTGGTGGGCGCCCAAGGCCGACCCCGCCGCCTATGCGGCGCTCGTCAAGGCCGCCGCGCCCGCGCTGCGCGCCGCCGATCCGACCGCCCAGGTCGTGCTCGGCCCGCTGACCGGCAACGACTACCCGTGGCTGGAGCAGCTGTACGCGCAGGGCATCCAGGGGAGCTTCGACGCCGCCGCGGTCCACCTCGACACCGGCTGCCTGGTCAACGGCCCGGCGACCGTGCTGCGCGATCGCGACGGTCGCATCTCGCAGTACGTCTTCCTCGGCATCCGCGAGGTGCTGGCGACCATGCGCGCCCATGGGGACAACAAGCCGGTGCGCGTCACCGAGTACGGCTGGAGCTCGACGCAGCCGGCCTCCGGCGGTGGGCCGTCCTGCGAGCGCGGCGCGTCGGCAGGCCTCAAGCCCTCCGGGGTGACCGACGCCGAGCAGGCGACGTTCCTGGCCCAGGGCTACCACTGCCTGGCGCAGGAGCCCGGCATCGAGGCCGCGACCTGGTTCACGCTGCGTGACGCGCCGACCGCCGAGAACCCACTTGACGAGTTGCGCCACTACGGCCTGCTGACCACCGGCGGCGCGCACAAGCCGGCGTGGGACGTCTTCCACGCGATCGCCACCGGCGGCGACACGCTCTCGGGCGCCTGTGGCGACTTCGACGGCCCTGAGGTCAAGATCGTCACCCCGAAGGTCGGCCAGGCCTACGCGGGCAGCCTGCTGATCTCGGCTTCGGCCCACGACACCTCGGCCCCGCGCCGGATCACCTTCGCCGCCGACGGCAAGACCATCCAGAACTTCGGCGACGGGCTCGCGAACGACAGAGTCGTCTCGCTGGACTGGCAGGGCGCCAAGCAGCTGTCGATCGGCGTCCACACGATCACGGTCAGCGCGACCGACGCGCAGGGCAACGTCGGCAGCCAGGACGTGCAGGTGCGCAAGGTCAGCGCGAGCCAGTTGATCGCGATCGGCCCGGCCAAGTTCACGCTCAAGGCCGTGAAGTGCGGCAAGGCGGCCAACTGCCTGCTGAGCGGGCAGCTCGCGAGCCCGTCGGGCTCGGCGCTGCCGGGCAAGGTCCAGGTTCAGTGGCAGTGGCGGACCAAGGCCACCAAGAAGCACAAGGCGCGCTGGGAGACGCTGCACAAGGTCACCAAGCCGGCGGGCAAGCCGTTCAAGGTGCGGCAGAAGCTCAAGCGCTCCGGCGCCTGGCGCGTCCGCGTCCGCTACCTGGCGCCCAAGCCGCTGAAGCCCTCGTCCTCGAAGTGGACGTACTTCAGCGTGAAGGTCAAACAGCAGCGCTAGGGGCGTGACCTACAACATCACGCGGTGCACGCGGCCGGGCGCTTCGGTGACCCGGTCGGGATGCAGCGCGTGGGCGAGCGTCTCGAGGCCGTCGACCAGCCGCGGGCCCGGCCGGAGAAGTAGGCGGCGGCGTCGAGCGCGACGATCTCGCTGGGCGCCCAACGCGCGCAGGCGCGTCGCCGAACTGCTCGGCCTCGGCCAGCGCACGCGGGCCGTCGTAGCCGCACGGGATGCAGACCACGACCTCGGGCTCGGCGGCGGCGACCAGCTCCCACGTCCGCTGCTCGGAGGGCTCGCCGGCGAAGCCGAGCAGGTCGATGCCGCCGGCCATGCTCGATCAGCTGCGGCGTCCAGTGGCCGGCGACGAAGACCGGGTCGAGCCACTCGATCGCGACGACGCGGCGGCGGCGCGCGCCCTTGACGCGCGACGCGCACGCGGTCGACCCGGGCGCGCTGACGGGCGACGAGGTCCAGCGCGCGCGTCGCGCGCGTCGGTCGCCTGGGCGAGCGTGCGGACGTCGCCGATGCGTCTCGCCGAGCGTCTGCGGGTCCAGCGCGATGACCTGCGGGCAGCGGGTCGAGCTGCTCGGCGACGCGCGGACGTCGTCGTAGGAGACCGCGCAGACCGGGCACAGCTCCTGGGTGACGATCAGGTCGGGCTCGAGCTCGGCGCAGCGTCGTCCTCGTCGAGCTCGTAGATCGCCTCGCCCCTCTCGGTCCGCTCGCGCACGGCCGCGTCGATCTCGGCCGGCGCTGAGGCCCGGCCGGCAGCACGTCGCGCGTGACCTGCGGTAGCTCGCGCGGCCGCCGGCGGGTAGTCGCACTCGTGCGTGACGCCGACGACGCTCGTCGCCGAGGCCGAGCGCGAAGAGCATCTCGGTAGCGTGGGGCACGAGGCAGACGATCCGCATCGGAGGCGAGGATATGGCAGAGCTGCTGGCAGCTCAGGAGATCGACGAGCGCCTCGGCGCTCGAGGAGTGGCATCGCGACGGCGACGCGATCGTCCGCGACGTCGAGTTCAAGGACTTCGCGGCGGCGATGGCGTTCGTCAACGCGCGTGGCGGCCGTCGCCGAGGCGGCCAACCACCACCCCGACATCCTCGTCCACGGCTGGAACAAGGTGCGCCTGACGCGTCACCACCCACAGCGCGGGCGGGCTCACCCAGACCGACTTCGACCTGGCCGCCAGCGATCGACGCGTTTGCCGGGCATCCAGCCGCGCTGCTACGGTGCGCGCAGTCGCTCCATGAACGACGACCCCTCTCGAAGTAGCGCCGGGCACGGACCCGGCCCCCACGCGTGACCGCCCTGCTGCTTCTGGCCGTCGTGGTCCTGATCCTCGTCAACGGCGTTCTTCGTGGCCGCCGAGTTCGCGCTCGTGCGCTCGCGCCGCGCCTCGCTGCAGGAGCTGGCCGACGACGGCCAGCGCGGCGCGCCGCCGCGCGATCGCGCTGCACGACGACCTCAACGCAGTACCTGTCGGCGTGCCAGTTCGGCATCACGCTCACCTCGCTGGGCATCGGCTTCCTCGGCGAGCCGGCGATCGCGACGCTGCTTCGAGCCGATCGTTCGGCGAGCGTGCTCGCACGGCGTCTCGGTCGGCGATCTCGGTGGCGATCGCCTACCTGATCGTCACGACGTCGCTCCACATCACGCTCGGCGAGCAGGTCCCGAAGATCTACGCGATCATCAACGCCGAGACCGGATCGCGCGCTGCGTCGCCCGGCCGCTGCAGGTCTTCAACATCGGGCTGCAGCCGTTCATCTCGCTGCTCAACGCGGCGTCCAACGCGATCCTGCGGCTGCTGCGGCGTCGCATCCGGACGGCCGCAGCTCGAGGAGGGCGAGACGCCCGAGGAGCTGCGGGTCCTGATCCGGCCAGGCGCGTGACCGGCGGCAAGCTCGACCCGGGCGAGGCCGGGATGCTCACCGGCGTCTTCCACCTGCACGAGCAGGAGGCGCGCCAGGTGATGACGCCGATCCCGGCGGTCGTCACCGTCGACACTGTCCGAGGACGTCGAGACCGCGCTGCGGCGCTGCGTCTCCTCCGGCCACACGCGGCTGGTCGTCACCGAGGACGACAACCGCGACCGCGTGCAGCGGCATCGTGCACTCCAACTCGCTCGCGCAGCTGCTGATGGCCGAGGGGCCGCACGCGTCGCTCGAGCCGCTCGTGCGCGAGGCGCCGATCGTCCCGGAGACCAAGCCGCTGGACGACCTGCTCGCCGACCTGCAGCGCCAGCGCTCGTCGCTGGCGGTCGTCGATCGACGAGTACGGCCGCACCGCCGGGATCGTCACCGTCGAGGACATCATCGAGGAGGTCGTCGGCGAGATCGACGACGAGACCGACCCGCCGGGCGGCGAGGTCCGGCGGCTGGCCAACGGCGACTGGTTCGTGCGCGGCCACGTCGCGATCACCGACCTGCTCGACTACGGCCTCGAGCTGCCGGTCGACACCGACGCCTACAACTCGGTCGGCGGCTTCGTCTTCGGCGAGCTCGGGCCGGCTGCCCAAGCGCGGCGACACGGTCACCGCACAACGGCTACTCGATCCGCGTCGAGTCGGTGCGCGAGAACCGCATCGAGGCGGTCCGCATCCGCGAGCGTCGCGCCCAGCAGGGCGTGGTCGCCGGCAGCGAGCAGCGCGACGGCTAGTACACGCCACCGCGGAAGCGCAAGTTCTGCGTGCCGCGCGCGTTCGAGCTTCTGGTACGGACCCCGGAACGTGGACGGACTGACCGGGGTGCGCCGCCTCTCGCTCGTGGGACAGCGATGCGGCGACTGAGTGAGGAGCGGATGGGCCCGGGGTGGGCCCGTCCGCTTCGTGCTCGTGGCCAGAAATCGAACCGGCGCCTGAGGAGGGCTCATCAGGCGGCGCGGCGCCTTCGTGCTCAGAAATCGAACCGGCCCGCCTGAGGAGCGGGCCGGGTCGTGCTTCTGGGAGGAGGTGCACGTGCGAGTACGTTCGCGAGAGCGATTCTCTGCCCGCTTCCTGAAGACGCCTTAAAAGTTCGGAGGGAGCGGCAAGGCGGCCATCCGATCGATCCACGCGGCGAGCCGTGGCGTGGGCTCGAGATGGTCGATCAGGACGCCGTGGAAGAGGTCGTCGTCGTCGGGATCGGCAGAGGTGGCGAAGCGCAGGAAGGGATAGGCGCAGATGTCGGCGGCGCCGGGCGTGTCGCCGAACAGGTGGTCGCGGCCGTACAGGAGGCCGTCGAAGCCGTGCTGCCAGCCGCGTAACTGCGCGGCCCAGGCGGCGATGCGCTCGGTGTCGGCTGCCGAGCCGTGCCGTTGGCGCTCGGCGTCGATCGCGTTGGGCGCGACCTTCCAGACGTGGTTGAAGAACGTGATGAAGCCCTCGACCTCGCGGCGTGCGGCCGGGTCGGCGGGGTAGAGCGGCGGTGTCGGCCAGGTCCGGTCGATCCACGCCACGATCGGCATCGAGTCGACGAGCACCTGTCCGTCGTCGGTCTCCAGCACCGGGACGAGGTCCTGGCCGGAGATCGCGCGCACGGTGGCGCGGTCGTTCGGCTCGTGCTGGACCCATTCGTCGACGGCCACGCCCTTGAGCCCGAGGGCGAGCGCGACGCGATGGACGTTGGTGGAGTGGGGGATGGCGTGGATGCGCATGGTGCTCAGTTGTAGGTGTAGAAGCCGCGGCCGCTCTTGCGGCCCAGCGCGCCTTCGCCGACGAGCGCCGTCAGCGAGGCCGGGACGGGGGCGCCGATCGCCTCGCCGATCGCCTGGGCGACGTCGAGGCCGACGAAGTCCAGCAGCGCGAGCGGGCCCATCGGATGGCCGGCGCCGAGCTGCATGCAGGTGTCGATCGCCTCCGCCGCCAGGCCGGTCTCCTCCTGCAACGCGACGGCGGAGAAGAGATACGGGAACAGCAGGCGGTTGACGACGAAGCCCGGGATGTCGGGCACGATCACCGCGACCTTGCCGAGCCCTTCGCACAGCGCCGTCGCCCGCGCACGCGTCTGCGCGCTCGCCTCCTCCGGGAACGCGAGCTCGACGAGCTTCATCTTCGGGACCGGGTTGAAGACGTGCAGGCCGACGAAGCGCTCGGGCGCCCCGCTGGCGCCGGCCAGCTCGGCGACCGACAGCGACGAGGTCGTCGACCCCAGCAGCGCACCGTCGTCGACGACCTGGGCCAGCTCGCGCCACAGCGCGGCCTTGGCGTCGACGTCCTCGACCACGGCCTCGATGATCGCGGTCGCCGCGCCCAGCGCGCCGAGGTCTCCGACGATCCTGACGTGCTCGGCGTTGACCTCGCCGCTGAGCCGGCCGCAGTTCTTGTCGACCGTGGCGCGCGCCCGCTGCGCCGAATCGTCGGAGCGCGCCCAGAGGACGACCTCGCCGTGGCGGGCGGCGGCGGCCGCCAGCCCGCAGGCGATCGCTCCGCTGCCGACGATCCCGAGGCGCTCGTGCATAGGGCGGGAGTTGTACCGACTGCGTCCGGGCGCCGCTGCCGCCGGGCTAGCCCCAGCGAAAGCCCGTCGCGCTCGCGGCGACCGGCAGCGGGCTCGTGGGCAGGCCGGCCGGCGGATCGACGTCGTTGTAGCCGCCGGGCGCGACGTCGTTGGGGCCGTCGGGGTGGAAGATCGCGGCGAGGTACTGGATCTGACCGCGGCCGACGCCGAGCTCGAACTGGCCGCCGCCGTACATCGTGATGCCGCGGTCCTCGCAGTACTCATAGGCCTTGAAGAGCGGCCTCAGTCCGCCGAGGCGCGAGGGCTTGACGTTGACCATGTGCGGTGGGAACGGCAGCGCGACGATGTCGTCGACGCTGTGGATGTTGCGCGTCCCAGGTGATGCGGTCCTGATGGGGCTCCAGCGCCGGCCAGGTCTCCTCGGTGATCGCCGGGTCCTCGATCCACGCGTCGGGGAAGCCCTCGGCGACGAGGCGGTAGAGCACCGGGTCCGGCGGGTTGTCGACGACCGACCCCTCGTACAACCCCTTCAAGTCCACCGTGTCGACCGCGCCGGTCGCCACGAGCTCGGCCACCAGCGCATCGTTCCATGACGGTGTGGGGTCGAGCTTGAAGCGCAGGCCCGGATAGCGGTCCAGGCGCGCGCGCAGCGGCGCCGTCGTCGCGGGCTCGCCGAGGCGCAAGGACACCACGAACGTCATCGGGCGCGCCTCGCGGCCCAGCGCCTCGGTGCAACGACAGGCCCGCCTGGCGCAGCGCGAGGTCCAGCGCCGCGGACTCATAGGCCCACACGCGGTAGAGCACCGACGCGTCGTGGCGCGCGGGCTCGGGCCAGAGGTCGAGCGTCGCGAGGTGGTCGCAGAAGGACTCCAGCGTCCACGTGCCCGCCAGCGGCTGCGTCGCGCCCGCCGCCTGCAGTGCGTCCTGATCCTCGACCTCGTAACTGACGTCCTCGCCGAGGCCCTCGTGGCCGTCGCCGCGGAAGCGCAGGACGGTCGAGACGCGGGTGAACGCGCTGGAGACGTCGCGCTGCAGGCGCTCCAAGGCGTAGTCCTCGATCTCCAGCGGCAGGTCGGCGACGCGCTCCCAAAGGCCGCTCATACGGTCGCCGGGGCGTCGCCGGACGGCCGCTGCTCCAGGCGCGCGACGAGCTCGTCGAGGCGCAGCTCCTCCAGCCCGCGACCGACCGCGTCGAGCTCGCCGGCGCAGAACTCGACGAGCTCGCGCCCCTCCTGGCAGAGGTCGAGCGTCTCGCGCAGGCCGGCCTCGCCGGAGTCCAGGCGCTTGATGATCTCCTCCAGCCGCCCGGTGGCGGCCTCGTAGCTCTGCGTGGTGCTCACGCGCCCTCCTCGGGGTTCTTGGGGTCCTTGTCGATCTGCGCGTTGACGTTGCCGTCGCCGAAGAACAGCCGGACGTCGCCCAGCGCGCGGGCCTGCTCGGCTGAGGTGACGACCCCGCCCGCGCCGTCGTCGACGATCGCGTAGCCGCGCGCGACCGTGCGCTCGGGGTCGTGGGCCGCCAGCGCGGCGGCCAGGCCGTCCAGCGCGGTGCGTCGGGCGCGGTCCTCGGGGCCGGCCGCGGCGCCGGCCTTGCGCGACAGGACGAGCGCGCGACGCGCGACGCGCTCGCGATCCTCGACCACCCGGCGCCGTGACGCGGCGCGCAGCTCGCGCAGCCGCTGGTGCAGCGCGGTCCGGTGGCGCTCGATCGCCTGGGCGGGCGCGCGCGACAGCGCGGCGAGGTGGCGGGCACGGCCGACGACGGCGCGGCGCCCGTGGGCCTCCAGCCCCGCGGCGCGGCGCGCGAGCGCCTGGCGGGCCTCCAGCGGATGGGTCGGGACCGCCGTCTCGGCGGCGTGCGTCGGCGTCGAGCAGCTGACGGCCGCGACGTCGTCGATCAGCGTGCGGTCGGTGTGGTGGCCGACCGACGCGATCACCGGCACGCGCAGCAGCGCGACGGTCCGGCACAGCGTCTCGTCGCAGAAGGCGAACAGGTCGGCCAGCGAGCCGCCGCCGCGGGCGACGATGACGACCTCGACCTCCTCGATCGCCGCGAGATCCTGCAGCGCGCGGGTGATGCTCGGCGCGGCGTGGCGATCCTGGACCGGCGCGAAGGCCCAGACCAGGCGGCCGGCCCAGCCGCGGCGGCGCAGCCCGGCCAGGACGTCGTCGCGCGCCTTGCCGCCCTCGCCGGTCACGACGCCGATGCAGCGCGGCAGCGCCGGGCGCGGCAGCGCCTTCTGGGGCTCGAACAGGCCGGCGGCCCCGAGCGCGCGGCGCAGCGCCTCGATCTGGGCGAGCAGGTCGCCCTCGCCGGCGATCCGCAGGCCGGTGACGTCGAAGGAGAACGACGGCGACGAGGTCCGCGAGCCGGGGTAGTAGTCCGGGCCGCCCGCGACGACGACCTGACAGCCGTCGACGAAGACGCCCGGCCCGAAGCCCAGCCGCTCGAAGTCGTTGCGCCACATCGCGCACGGGACCGCGCCGTCGCCGTCGCGCAGCTCGAAGTAGACCTTGGCCTTGGACGAGCGGAAGTTCCAGACCTCGCCGAAGAGCTGGACGCGGACGCGCTTGCGCAGCTCCTCGCGGAGCTTCTCCGCGTAGGCGCCGACCGGGAACGGGCCCGCCAGCGGCGAGCCGACGATGCCGTCGGGGCGCGAAGGAACGGCGCTCATCGCGTCACCGTCGCCGCCGCCAGCGCGCGCAGCACGCCGGGCTTGTCGTCGCCGCACGGCACGGCCACCAGGGTGGTGACGCCCGCGCGCTCGTAGGTGGCGAGCCGCTCGTCCAGGCCGGCGGGCGTCGTGGCGATCGCGCCCGCGTCGACCAGGCCGTCGGTCACCGCGGCGACGGCGCCCAGGCGATCGCCGGCCAGGCCCTTGTCCTGGACCTCGCGCGCGGCGGCGCCGTGGCCTTGGCGCTCGGCCAGCTCGACGTAGAAGTTCTTCTGCTTGGCGCCCATCGACCCGAGGTAGAAGGCCAGCCAGGGGCGCACGGCATCCCGCGCGGCGTCGACGTCCTCGTCGATGGCCAGCGGGACGACCGGCGCGATGTCGATGTCGGCCAGTGAGCGTCCCGCCGACTCGGCGCCCTCGCGCAGCGGCCCGAGCAGCAGCTCGGGCTCGGTCGGGTCGAGCATGAACGGCAGCCAGCCGTCGGCGATCGCGCCGGTCTGGCGGACGGACTTCGGGCCGATCGAGCCGAGGTAGATCGGCAGCCGCTCCTGCACCGGCCGCGCCAAGAGCTTGAGCGGCTTGCCGAGACCCAGGCCGGCCTCGTCGCCCTCCATGTCCATCAGGATCGGCTCGCGCGCCAGCGTCCGGCGCACGACGTCGACGTACTCGCGCGTGCGCCCGAGGTTGCGCGTGAACGGCACGCCGTACCAGCCCTCGCTGACCTGCGGCCCGCTGAGCCCGAGCCCGAGCCGGAAGCGCCCGGCGCTGAGCACGTCCAACGAGGCCGCGGCCATCGCCGTCGCGGTCGCCCGCCGCGCCGGGATCTGCATCAGGCCCGAGCCGAGCCCGATCCGCTCGGTCTTGCCGGCCAGCAGTCCGAGCACCGAGACCGCGTCCTGCCCCCACGCTTCGGCGACCCAGGCGGAGTCCAGCCCGAGGCGGTCGGCGAGCACGGCCAGCTCGACCTGCTCGGCAGGCGTGAACCACGGCCAGTAGGCAAGAAAGACTCCCGCGCGCATCAGGCCTCTGAGGGTATCGGCGCCTCAGGCGGCCAGACGCCCGCCGACGAACTGCGTCAGCCCGGCGATGCGTTGACGGACCTCGGCGTAGCCGCGGGCCTTGAGCCCGTCGACGATCTCGTCGGGCTCGAAGATCCGCATGCCGCTGCGCGCGCCGACGAGGTCGTTGACCGTCCGGCCGGCGGTCGACTGCAGGCGGCAGCTGGTGAAGATCGCGATCCGGCCGCCAGGGGTCAGCACGCGCGTCATGTGATCCAGCGCCGCGTCGGCGTCGGCGAAGAGGTTGAGCGCGGCGAAGCAGCAGACCGCGTCGAAGCTCGCGTCGCGGAAGGGGAGGGCCTCGGCGTCGCCGCGGACATAGGCGACCTGGCCGGCCGGCGTGTCGGCGACGGCCCGCGCGAGCATCGTCGCCGAGGCGTCGATGCCGACGGCCAGGCCGCCCGGCCCGACGATCTGGGCGAACTCGCGCGTGAAGTTGCCGGGCCCGCACGCGACGTCGAGCACGCCGTCGCCGGGCGTCAGGCCGAGCAGCAGCCGGGCGATCCGGTGCTCGTCGCGCATCCCGCCGGCCAACGCGCCCTTCAGGAGGCGACCCCAGGCGGGGCGCCACCAGCGCTCGTAGACGAGCGGCAGCGCGCGGGTGTGCATCAGGCGCTGCGCGACGCCGGCAGCGTCGGGCAACGCCTCCTCGTCGCCGCCGAGCAGGTCGAGGTAGCCGTGGCGCAGGTCGGGAAAGCCCGGCGCCTCGCGCGCCGCGGACTCCAGGAGCGGCAGCGCCCGTGCCACCGCATCGGGCACGGCGGGCTCTGCGCTCGCCGTCCCCATCGCGGTCCTAGGCGGCGCCGTCGGAGACCGAGCGCAGCGTGCGCATGCCGGCCTCGGCGTGGTGGCCGCGCGTCTCGCCGTCGAAGCCCAGCGCGGTGAGGCGCGCGATCTCCTGCTCGCCGAGGACCCGCGCGGGGTGATCGGCGGCCAGCGGATCGATCAGGCGCGCGATCCGGTTGCGCAACTGCAGCGCGAAGTGGGGCGTGGAGGCGCCCATGAGCTGGCGGACGTCATCGACGGTGACGTCGCGGTTGAGGCGATCGGGGCTCTCGGCCTGGCTCATGGTGTCGGTGTGGCGCTTCCGCGTTCGTTGACGGGGACGATCTCCAGGAGAGCGTCGATCTGCGATTGGACGGGGACCGAGAACGCGTTCTCGTCGCCGATGATCCAGCCGTGATTGTAGACCCCGCGCACCGGATCCCTGCTGTAGCCGGGCTGTACGTCGAGCAGGTAGCTCCTGCAGCGCGGTCGGCAGCTTGGTCGCGTCGTCGGAGACCAGCAGCGGGCCGTAGGTACCGCTGGCCGACAGCGGCGCCGCGGCGCGCCGCGTCGCCCGGCCGGCTCGTGTTGGCGAAGACGAAGCCGTGGCCGGGATCGACGACGCCCCAGCCGAACGCGCCGTCGACGAAGCGTGCGAACGCGATCGAGGAGGCGACGGGGTCGCGCCCGCGATGCGCGTCGACGCTGCCGAGCTTCTTGAGCTGGGCCAGCGCCTGTCGGAGACGGCGCTCGGTCGGGCCGAGCACGTAGATCTTGGGCTGCTGGTGGGCGGCGATCGCCGCGCGCGTGTCCTCGGCGGGACGCTGTCGCGGCGGGTGAACAGGATCGGGTCGCCGGCCTTGGCCGCCCAGGCCGCGGCGGGCATCGCGTACTGCGGGCGCGTCGGCGCCGACGACGAGCACGCGGTCGCTGGTGGTGCCCGCGCGCGGCGGCCTGGAAGGCGTCGATCGCGCGGGCGAGCGCGAAGGCGCCGTCGCCGCGCAGGTCGGTGGTCTTGTGCCGTCGAGCTCGGGCACGTCGCCGACGCGGATGACCTGCGCGCCGCCGGCCTCCTTGGAACCTGTGG
Organism: uncultured Conexibacteraceae bacterium; assembly: GCA_963731005.1. Lineage (GTDB taxonomy): Bacteria > Actinomycetota > Thermoleophilia > Solirubrobacterales > Solirubrobacteraceae > Baekduia. The sequence continues at coordinate 2,211,335 of CAVSTZ010000002.1, forward strand.
GCGCGAGCGCGGTCCAGCGCGTTCTGGGTCGCGGCCGGGAGCTTGTCGGTGCCGTGCGCGAAGAGCAGCGGCGCGCGTGAGCGGCGCGCTCATCAGGACCGACGCGGCGAGCCCGACGCGCCAGTCGCCGTCGTCGGCGAGCACGACGGCCTGCGGGCGGCTGATCCGCGACGCGCCCGTGTAGACCGCCCGCGCCACCGCCGCGGCGTCGGCGATCGCGTCGGCGCCGCCGACCGCGTCGTGTTCTTGGTGGCGAACGTCGGGAAGCCGAGATCCTGGGCCGCCGTCGTCTCGGTGCCCTTGGCGCCGGTGGCCGGCGTGGTGCGGGGCTGGTCGGCCTGGTCGTTGTCGGCGCCGCGGCCGCAGCCGGCGACGGCCAGCGCGACGAGCGAGCACCGCGGCGGCGATTCGCGCGAGACGCATGGCCCGGCAGGCTACGTCCTCGGTCCGTCGTCACGCGTCGATCCGTCGGGGTCGCCCCATGGATCATCCGTCCGGAGGCGAACCGTTGGGGTGAGGATCGGGCCACCCGCCGCCGAACCACGGGATGCAACCTGCATTGCGGGACGCGGATGTGCATCTTTGCGCCCTGTCGTGTAGGTTTCCGACCACGCCGAACCGCTGGTGAGGAGCCAGTGGGCGGGGGACCCAGGTTGTTTGGGGCGAATCACACGGTTATCCGTGAGAAGCGCAGGCTCTTTCCGCGCTAGCCCGTCAGCTAACCCCGCAGGCCGACGAAAGAGGAATTCGACTTGCGGGCATCTGCCCTTGTGCTGACGATCGTTGCATCGCTGGTCGCCGCTGCCTGCGGCGCTGGCGCAGACGACGGCCGGCGGCACCGACCCATCCAGCACGACCCCGGCCACGCGCGACCGTCCCGGCCGACACCGGCGGCGCCACCTACGGGCAGCCCAACCCGGCGACGACGCAGCTCACGCCCGAGCGACCGCGACCATCCTGCCGACCGGCTACGCCGCCGCGCCGCTCTCGGCGCCGCAGAGGTCAAGGACGCGATCGCGGCCGCCAACGAGATCATCGGCAAGCCCTACGTCTACGGCGGCGGGCACAACGCCAAGTTCCTCGCGACGCGGCTACGACTGCTCGGGCACCGTCTCCTACGCGCTGCACGGCGCCGACCTGCTGACCCGCCCGCTGGACTCCTCGTCCTTCATGAAGTGGGGCGCCAAGGGCCCCGGCACCTGGTTCACGATCTACACGAACCCGGGCCACGCCTTCGCCGTCATCGCCGGCCTGCGGCTCGACACCAGCGCCGCCGGCGACCCGTCCGGCGAGCAAGGGCCCGCGCTGGCGCCCGGTGCTGCGTAGCACCAAGGGCTTCACCGCCCGCCATCCCGTCGGCTTCTAGCGGACGTTCGCGGGCCAGGGGCTAGGCTTAGGCCGAACCCCTATTCCCACGATCTGTACGGAGGCCCGATGGCCGGGCATAAGTGGCCGTTTCTCCACCGTCGTCAAGGCGAAGATCTCGAAGCTCCTCGACCGCGCCGAGGATCCGGCGGAGACGCTGGACTACAGCTACCAGAAGCAGCTGGAGTCGCTGCAGAACGTCAAGAAGGGCATCGCGGACGTCGTCACGTCCAAGAAGCGACTGCAGATGCAGTCCGCCGAAGCTCGAGCAGTCGGTCGTCAAGCTCGACACGCAGGCCCGTCAGGCGCTCGTCGCAGGGCAACGAGGAGCTCGCGCGCGTCGCGCTGGAGCGCAAGAACGTCGCGCAGACCGAGCTGCAGGGGCTCGACTCGCAGGTCTCCGAGCTGGAGGCCCAGCAGCAGAAGCTGATCGACTCCGAGCAGAAGCTGACGCACCAAGATCGAGGCCGTTCCGCACCAAGAAGGAGGTCATCAAGGCGCAGTACTCGGCCGCCGAGGCCCAGGTGCGGATCTCCGAGGCGGCGACCGGTGTCGGCGAGGAGATGGCCGACGTCGGCCTGGCGATGCAGCGCGCGGTCGACAAGACCGAGCAGATGAAGGCCCGCGCCGACGCCGTCGGCGAGCTCGAGGCCTCCGGCACGTTCGAGGACCTCACGCAGCTCGGCGACGGCGGCGATGACGACATCGACCGTCAGCTCAAGGAGCTGTCCAGCGGCGCGGCGGTCGACGACGAGCTGGCCAAGATGAAGGCGGAATTGGGCCCACCCACCCCGGGCCCGGCGCCTGCGGAGTCCAAGCAGCTCGAAGAGGGCCAGGCATGATCGTCCGCATCTCCGAGGACGGTCAGTACGAGCTCGCCGACGAGCTCCACGACCGGCTCAACCAGCTCGACGATGCGGCAGTCGCGGCCGTCGACCGCGACGACGAGGCCGGCTGGCGCACCGCCTTCGACGAACTGTTGGCGTTCGTGCGCGAGCACGGCACGCGGACCGACGGAGAGGATCTGCGGCCGTCGGAGATCATCCTGCCGCCCGCCGACCTCAGCTACGCGGAGGCCGGCGCGGACTTCACCGGCGAGGGCCTCGTGCCCGACCCGGCATAGCGGCGCAGCCGCGGAGCGCCTAGGCCACGGTGAGTGGCCGGGCGCTGCGCGACGCCGCGGCGGTGAACAGCGCCTCGTAGCGATCGGCGACGGCCTCGATGCTCTCGTCTTTGGCCCACGACCGGCCGGCCCGCGCGAGGCGCTTGCGGGCGCGTCGGTCGCCGATCAGCGCATCGAGCGCCGCATACCAGCCGTCGTCGGCGACCAGCCGACCGCCCTGCTTCTCGCCGAGGTTGGCGTACGGTCCGCGCGGCGAGGCGAGCCACGGGATGCAGGAGGCGGCGTACTCCTTGACCTTGATGTTCGAGCGCGCCACGTTGAACGCCGTCTCGGCGATGGGGGCCAGCGCGATGTCCCAACCGGCCATGCGGGCCGGCAGCTCGTCGAACGGGACCAGGAAGGTGTGGGTGTAGCGCTCGGCGAGCGCGAGGTCGACGCCGAAGCACTCGACGCGCACCTTCGGATGCTCGCGCAGGACCCGAGCGAGCGTGTCGGGCAGTGCGAGCGCGCGCGCATCGAGTTCGTGCTCGAGGCCCGCGACCCAGCCGATGACGAACCCTGTGTGCTTTCTGGCCCGTCGCTTCGCGGTCCCGTGGAGCAGGTAGTTCTCGAGGACCTCGACCCGCTCGATGCCCGCGTCGACATAGAGCGCCTGCAGGACGTCGGTGCTGGTGATCACCACGTCGGCGAGACGGGCGACGTTGAGGGAGTCGAGGTAGATCTGGTGCCGAACGCGGACGCCCGCGTGCCGCTTCTTCGACGTGCTGTAGTCAAACGGGCTGTTGCGCATGTCGTCGTCGACGTCCCAGACGATCCCCACGCCGTGGTCGCGCGCCTCGCGCAGCAGCTTGCGCGACGCGGCGTCATAGCACCGAAAGACCAGGACCACGTCGCTGGACAGCAGCTCGCGCCGCCCGATGACGCCGGTCGCCCTGTCGGGCCAGACGATCTCGTGCCCGCGTCGCTGCATCGCCAGCAGCGGCGAGAAGACCCGGTAGTTGGAGCCGGTCAGCATCTCGAACGTCGCAGCGATCCGCACGCCGCCCAGCATGCCGAGCGGTGGGTGGGCTCGCAAGCAGTCGAGGCTTGCGAGCGGTGCGGGCCCCTGACAGCCGGCCCAGCCCGTGCGACTAGATCGGGATGCCCCAGAGCGGGAACCAGCGCTCGAGCTCCGGCTCGATCGGCAGCTCGCTGCCCAGCTGGGCCTTGATCTGCAGCTCGCGCTCGGTCGAGCGCTGCTGCTCGCCGCCCGCGGGCACGAACGGGTACCACGTGCCGCGCTTGTAGTTGTAGATGAAGTAGACGGGGTGGCCGTCGGCCTGCTCGAAGGCGAAGACCGCGCAGAGCACGCGGTCGCCGTAGCCGCCGAGCGCGAGCGCGTCGCTGACGGCGTTGACGCCGACCGCGAGGTCCTCGATGTCGTCGTCGTGCAGGACCATCCAGCGGTAGCCGTAGGTGTCGTCGCTGGTGCTCAGCGTGGTCCCGGTCTCCTCGCCGGTGCCGCGCACGACCTCCTCCATCTCGGTGACGATCTGGGCGAAGTCGCCGGTCGCCAGCGGCTGGAAGACGATCGCGGCCGCGCCGCGCGTCTTGATGCCCGGGCCGGTCTCCAGCGCGATCGCGGCCGTCGTGATGGCGAACAGGCGGTCGGGCGCGGGGCCCTTGACCTTGCTGCGGCCCAGCAGCGCGTCGAGGAGGCCCATCGACTAGGAGGCCAGGGCGATGTCGCTGATCGCGGCCGCCGCTCTGCAGCTGGGACTCCAGCCGCGACAGCGCCTCGATGCGCTTCTCCATCGGCGGGTGCGTCGAGAACAGGTTGTAGAGCGAGTCCTTCACCTTGACCGGCACGATGTAGAAGGCGTTCATCTCGGCGTGGGCGCGCAGGTCGGACTGCGGGATCCGGTCATTGACGCCGCTGATCTTCATCAGCGCCGACGACAGGGCGCGACGGGCGGCCGGTGATGACCGCGGCGCCGCGGTCGGCGGCGAACTCGCGGTAGCGCGAGAGCGCCTGCATCAGGAAGAAGCTGACGACCCAGACGACCGCCGAGACCAGGATCACGGCCATGAAGCTCGGGCCGTCGTCATCGTCGTCGCCATAGCCGCCACCGCCGTAGCCCGCCGCCGAAGAGGAAGCCGAACTGGACGATCATCGACGCGATCGAGGCGAAGAAGCCCGCCAGCGTCATGATCATCACGTCGCGGTTGACGATGTGGGTGAGCTCGTGGGCCATGACGCCCTCGAGCTCGGCGGGGGAGAGCAGGTCCATGATCCCGGTCGTGGCGCAGACCGTGGCGGTCTTCTGCGAGCGACCCAGCGCGAAGGCGTTGGGGATCGGCGAGGCGACGACGGCGATCTTCGGCTTGGGGATGTCGGCCTGGACGCAGAGGCGCTCGATCATCGCGTGCAGCTCCGGCGCCTCCTGCGGCGAGACCTCCTGGGCGCCCATCGAGCGCAGCGCGAGCTTGTCGGAGGCGAAGAACTGGAAGGCCAGGAAGGCCCCGCAGCCGATCAGCGCGATCGCGCCGCCGGCGCTGGCGAAGAGCACGCCGACGAAGACGATGTAGACCAGGCCGAGCAGGAGCATCGTGATGAGCATCCGGACCTGCAGGCCCGTGTCGCGACCGAACGACGTGTTCATGGCGGGTAAGGGTAGTCCGCTCGCATTAGGGAATGCTGAAGGCGTGCCGTGAGACGGCCCCCGGCTACGCCGCACGGTGACTTGCAGGCCGGTGGCGGCGGTCGCCTCCTACCATCGCGGCCCGCATGCGCCTGCGCCACCTGTTGGCCGCTGCCGTCCTGCCGCTGGTGCTCTGCGCCTCGCTGTGGCTCGTCCTGCCGCTGGGCTCGCAGGCCACCACGCCGCAGGGTCACGCCGCCTCCCTTCAGCAGAAGATCGACACGACCCGCGGGAAGATCGGTCGCCGCAAGGGCACCGAGCACGTCCTGACGACCGACATCCAGCGCTGGTCGCACAAGATCAACCGGCTGCAGGGCTCGATCAGCACGCTGCAGAGCCGCGAGAGCCGCATCCAGGACGATCTCGACGCGCGCCGCGCCGAGCTGGTCAAGACCCAGCAGCGAGCTGCGCAGCGAGCGCGCCCGCCTGGCCCGGCTGCGCGTGCGCCTGGCCGAGGGTCGCAAGATCCTGTCGCGGCGCCTGGCCGAGCTCTACGAGGCCGACAAGCCCGACCTCGTCACCGTGGTCCTCAACTCCGACGGCTTCGCCGACCTGCTCGAGCGCGGGGAGTTCCTCGGGCGCATCCAGGACCAGGACAACACGGTCATCAAGCTGGTGCGGACCGCGAAGGCCGACGCGACGAGCACCGCTGCGCGCCTGGACAAGCTGGAGGCCCGTCAGCAGCAGCTGACGGCGATCGTGCTGCAGCGCCGCGACCAGGTCGCCTCCGTCAAGAACCAGCTGATCGGCACGCGGGTCGGCTACGCGCAGACGCGGGCCGGCAAGGCCAGACGCGCTGAGCAAGGTCCGCACCGAGCGCAAGTCGCTGGAGGACCCATCTGGACGAGCTCCAGAAGGAGTCCGACAAGGTGCAGGCGCAGCTCCAAGGCGGCGCCGGCCTGCCGGTCGGGCCGATCAAGGGCGGCAGCGGCCGCTTCATCTGGCCGGTCAACGGCCCGATCACCGCGCCGTTCTGCGAGCGCCGCGCCTGGGAGGCCTGCCACCCGGGCATGGACATCGCGCGTCCCGACCGGCACGCCGATCCGCGCCGCCGACGGCGGCCGCGTCGCGATCGCCGGCTGGGTCGGCGGCTACGGCAACTACACCTGCATCCAGCACACCGCGTCGCTGTCGACCTGTTACGGCCACCAGTCGGTCCTGAAGGTGCACGTCGGCCAGCAGGTGACCCAAGGCCAGATCATCGGGCTCTCGGGCTCCACCGGGCACTCCACCGGGCCGCATCTGCACTTCGAGGTGCGCGTCAACGGCGCGGTGACCAACCCGATGAACTACTTGTAGGACGCCGCGCCGGTCGAGTTGACCGGCACAACGCCGGTCAACGCGACGCCGCGCATGCGCGCGATCGAGGAAGCGCACGGCCACGCCCTGGAGCTCGGCGTCGTGCTGGATCGAGCGGTGGTGGCCGCCGGGCACGATGACGAGCTTGGAGGTCGGTGCGGCGGCGTGCAGCGCCGCGGGAGAGCTCGACGGGGACGACCTCGTCGCCCTCGGCGTGCAGCAGCAGGAGCGGAACGTCGAGGGCGCGGACCGCGTCGGTCTCGTCGTGGGCCTCGAGCAGGGCGACGACCGCGTCGCGATCGACCGCGAAGTCGAACCGCCCGCCGCGGACCCCGACCGAGAGTCCCACCGCCGACGCCGGGCAGATCGCGACGACCGCGCGCCGCGCGCGCCTCCGCGGCGGCGACCAGCGCCAGGTAGCCGCCCATCGAGGAGCCGCGCAGGCCGACCGCGTCGACGCCGGCCCGCTCGCGCAGCAGGTCGGCCATCCGCGCGACGTCGTCGATCGTCCGGCCGTCCAGCGGGCCGGGGCTCTCGCCGTGCCCGCGCGCGTCGAAGGCGAGCACCGCGAGGCCGCCGTTGGCGCACGCGCGGGCGAAGTCGAAGTGGCTCTCCTTGCGCGAGTCGGCGCCGTGCAGGACGACGACGCCGGCGGTCGGCGCGTCACGGCCGCGCCGGCGCGAACCGCGCCCATGCCAGGCCGTCAAGTTCTCCGGTCTCGACGGGTGGGTCAGCCCGAACGGTGCGCATGGCGTGGCATCATGCCGCCCCGCCGATGGCGACCACGCAGACCTCCGTCTCCCACGTCTGGCCTCTGGGCACGACCCTCGACGCCAACGGCGTCCTGCAGCTCGGCGGCTGCGACGCCCGCGAGCTCGCCCGCGAGTTCGGCACGCCCGCCTACATCGTCGTCGAGGACGACCTGCGGACCCGTGCCCGGCGCTTCCTGGCGGCCTTCGCGGCGCGCACCGACGACTTCGAGGTCCACTTCGCCTCCAAGTCGTTTCCGGCCACCGCGGTCCTGCGGCTGTTCGCGCAGGAGGGGCTGGCCTGCGACGTCGCCTCCGGCGGCGAGCTGCACCTGGCGCTCAACGCGGGCTTCGACCCCAAGAAGATCCACCTGCACGGCAACGCCAAGAGCGAGGCCGAGCTGCGGATGGCGCTGGACGCCGGCATCGGCGACATCGTGGTCGACAACCTCGTCGAGCTGGAGCGGCTCGAGCGCTGGTCCCGGCCGGCGCCCGGCAGCGGATCCTGCTGCGGGTCGCGCCCGGCGTCAGCCCCGACACCCACCCCAAGATCTCCACCGGCGGGCCGAACACCAAGTTCGGGTTCAACCCGGCCGACGCCGCGGTCGCGATCGAGCGCGCGCAGCGCTCCGACCGGCTCGACCTCGACGGCCTGCACTTCCACATCGGCTCGCAGATCCTCGACCTCGCGCCGTTCCGCGCCGCGCTGGAGGCGGTCGCGCAGCTCGGCGACTTCAGGACCTACAACATGGGCGGCGGCCTCGGCGTCGCCTACACCCACGAGCAGTCCGCGCCGGAGATCGAGGACTACGTCGAGCGCAAGGTCGTCGCTCATGCGCGAGATCCTCGGCGCGGGCAAGCGGATCGCCGACGAGCCGGGTCGCGCGCTCGTCGCCCACTCGACCGTCACCCTGTACACGGTGGAGTCGGTCAAGCACAACGTGGTGGACTACGTCGCCGTCGACGGCGGGATGTCGGACAACCTGCGGCCGATGCTCTACGACGCCCGCTACGAGGCGATGGTGGTCGGTCGGCCGCAGACCGATGTAGGCCATCCCCAGCCCGTCCACCTCGCCGGCAAGCACTGCGAGTCCAGCGACGTGATCATCGCCGACGTCGACCTGCCCGACCCGCGGCCGGGCGACCTCATCGCCGTGCCCGTCACCGGCGCCTACGGCCACGCGATGGCCAACAACTACAACGGTCAGCCCCGGCCCCCGATCGTCTTCGTCGGCGAGGGTCAGTCGCGCACGGTCGTGCGCCGCGAGACGCTACGAGGACCTGACCCGGAGGGACGTCTGAATGCCGGACCCGTTCCGCATCGGCCTGCTCGGCCACGGCACCGTCGGCGGCGCGTTCGCCGAGCTGGTGGCGCAGCGTGCCGACCACGTCGCCAACGTCACCGGCCTGCGCCCCGAGGTCACCGGCGTGCTGCGCCGCAGCGAGGGCAACTTCGACGCCATCCTCGAGAACTCCGACCTGGTGGTCGAGCTGATGGGCGGTCTGGAGCCCGCGCGCGAGTACGTCGTGCGCGCGATGGCCGCCGGCAAGCACGTCGTCACCGCCAACAAGCAGCTGCTGGCCGAGCACGGCGAGGAGCTGTGGACCGTCGCGCGCGAGCACGGCGTGCAGCTGCGCTTCGAGGCCGCGGTCGGCGGCGTCGTCCCCGTCGTCCGGGTCCTGCAGGAGTCGCTGGCCGGCGCCCACGTCGAGCGCCTGCACGGCATCGTCAACGGCACCACGAACTTCATCCTGAGCCGGATGGCCGAGACCGGCGCCGAGTACGCCGACGCGCTCGCCGAGGCCCAGGCGCTCGGCTACGCCGAGGCCGACCCGACCGACGACGTCACCGGCAAGGACGCCGCCGCCAAGATGGCGATCCTCGCGCGGCTGGCGTTCGACACGCCGGTCGCGCTGAGCGACGATCCCCTACGAGGGCATCGAGCACCTCACCGCCGACGACCTCGAGTACGCCCGCGAGCTCGGCCTCGGCCTCAAGCTGATCGGCACCGCCGAGCGCGTCGACGGCGGCCTCAGCGTCCGCGTCCACCCGGCCTTCCTCTACGGCGCGCATCCGCTGGCCTCGATCAACGGGCCGTTCAACGCGGTGACGATCGAGTCGCCGGCGATCACCGAGATCACGCTCAGCGGTCCTGGCGCCGGCGGCCCGCAGACGGCGTCGCGCGGTGCTGGGCGACGTCATCAGCGCGATGATCCCGCCGGCCTCGACGCCCGAGCCGTCCACCCGGCTGACGCTCGTCGCCGACGTCACCAGCGCCTTCTACCTGCACGTCGAGGTCGCCGACGAGCCCGGCGTCCTGGCCCAGCTCGCCCAGATCCTGGGGCTCCAGGGCATCAGCGTGAAGTCCTTCGTGCAGAAGGGCCTGGGGAGCAACGCCCGGTTGGTGATGGTCTTGCACCCGGTGCTCGAGTCCCAGCTGTTCGCGGCGGTCGAGCTGATCGCCGGCCTGGAGTTCGTGCGCTCACGCCCGCGCGCCATTCGCGTCATCGACGAGGAGTTCTGAGAAGCCTGTGCCCGGTCTGATCGAGCGCTACCGCGACCGCCTGCCCTTCGCGGCCGACGACCCCGTCGTCTCGCTGCAGGAGGGCTCGACGCCGCTGGTCCCGGCGCCGCGCCTGAGTGATCGCGTCGGCGCCGAGGTCTTCCTGAAGATCGAGGGCGCCAACCCGACGGGCTCCTTCAAGGACCGTGGGATGACCTGCGCGGTGAGCGATGCGGTTCGTAGCGGCTCCGAGGCCGTGCTGTGCGCCTCGACCGGCAACACCGCCGCGTCGCTGTCGGCCTACGCGGCCCGTGCGGGCATCCGCGGCGCGGTGATCGTGCCCGAGGGCAAGATCGCCACCGGCAAGCTCGCCCAGGCGCTGATGCACGGCGCGCGGGTGATCGCGCTGCGCGGCAACTTCGATCTCGCGCTCAAGCTCGTGCGCGAGGTCTGCGACCGCCAGCCGATCGCGCTGGTCAACAGCGTCAACCCGTTCCGGATCGAGGGGCAGAAGACCGCCTCGTTCGAGATCCACGAGGAGATCGGCTCGATCGACGCGCTCTGCATCCCGGTCGGCAACGCGGGCAACATCACCGCCTACTGGAAGGGCTTCCAGGAGGTCGGCGAGGCGCCGAAGATGCTCGGCTTCCAGGCCGCGGGCGCGGCGCCGCTGGTCGAGGGCCACGTGGTCGAGAACCCGGAGACGATCGCCAGTGCGATCCGCATCGGCAATCCGGCGCGCTGGGAGGAGGCGATGGCGGCGATGACCGCCTCGCAGGGCATGGTGCGGGCGGTCACCGACGAGGAGATCCTCGACGCCTACCGCTTCCTGGCCTCCGGCGAGGGCGTCTTCTGCGAGCCGGCGAGCGCCGCGGGCGTCGCGGGCCTGTTGAAGTACGGCGCGCCCGACGGCGTCACGCGGATCGTCTGCATCCTCACCGGCCACGGCCTCAAGGATCCGCAGACGGCGCTCATGCAGGCGGGCTCGGTGGTGCCGTGCGAGCCAGAGCTTGGCGCAGTCGAGCATGCGGTGTTGGGCTGATCAATCCCGCCGGGCTCGACAACGCGACGCCGTGGAGCACGCCGTCCTGGGCTGACGCACCGGTTTTTGAGTTGAGACTTGCAGAGCACGCAAAGACTTTGCGCGTGATTCTGGTCGGGTTTGCGTTTCAGGGAGGGAGGCCCATCATGAGCTACCACCCTTCCGAGTTCTCCGTCACCGTCGGCCACCACCGCGACACCGTCTCGCTCGCGCCGGCCGGCGCCATCGATCTGGCGACCGCGCCGCTGGTCGCCGACCACCTGGAGGCGCTGGCCGCCGGCGGCGGGGTCGCTCACGTCCTCATCGACCTGCGCGACGTGACGTTCTTCGACTCCACCGGCGTCGCGCTGCTGCTCGGCAGCTGGCGCCGCGCCGAGCGCGAGGGCTGGGAGCTGACGATCGTCAACACCCCGTCGGGCGCCCGCAGCGTGCTGGAGCTGTGCGGGCTGCTCGAGCAGCTGCCGCTCAGCTGACGCCGCGTCCGATCTGTTCTAGCGGGGGCGGTGCCGGTCGCGCAAGGATGGGCGCATGACCACCCATCTCCCCGATCTCCCCATCGAGCGTCTGCGCGCAGAGGTTGCCGGCCGCGTCGTGCTGTCCGGCGATGTCGGCTGGGACGCCGCCCGGCGCAGCTGGAACACGTCGGTCGACCAGCATCCGGCCACGGTCGTCGAGGCCGCGTCGGTCGCCGACGTCCAGGCCACCGTGCGCCACGCGCGCGCCGCGGGCCTGCGCGTCGCCCCGCAGGCGACCGGACACGGCTCCGAGGCGCTCGGGCTCACGTCGCTGCGCGGCGCGATCCTGCTCAGGACCGCGCGGCTGGCCGCGATCGCCGTCGACCCGGCCGCGCGACGGGTGACCGTCGGCGCGGGCGCCCGAGCCGGCGCCGTCGCCGATGCGGCGGGCGCGCACGGCCTGGCGCCGGTCCTCGGCCTGGCGGCGAGCGTCGGCGTCGCCGGCCTGAGCCTCGGCGGGGGCGTGGGATGGCTCAGCCGCCTGCACGGCGTGGCGGCCAACCAGATCGTGGGGCTTGAGGTCGTCACCGCCGCCGGCGAGACCCTGCGCGTCGACGCCGAGCACGAGCCCGACCTCTTCTGGGCGCTGCGCGGCGGCGGCGGTCGCTGTGCGGTCGTCACCGGGCTGGAGGTGGCGCTGCATCCAGTGCAGGAGGCGACGGCGGGCATGATCGCGTGGCCCGCCGAGCGCGTCGGCGAGGTGCTGGAGCTCCTGCGCGGATGGGCGGTCGGCGCGCCGGATCACGCGAGCGCGGTGCTGCGCGTCCTGTCGCTCCCGCCGCTGGACGTGATCCCGGAGCCGATCCGCGGGCGTCGGATCGTGACGCTGGTCGCGGCGCACATCGGCCCGGCGGCCGAGGCGCAGGCGCTGCTCGCGCCGCTGCGCGACGGGGTCGACGCGCCGCTCATGGACACCTTCGGCCCGGTCGTCGCCGCCGACCTGCCGCGGGTCGCGGGCGATCCGGAAGATCCCGGGCCGGCGCGCGGCGACGGCTTCCTGCTGGACGACCTGACGCCCGAGGCGGCGGCGGCCTTCGCCGCGCTGGTGGCCGACGAGGCGGTCACGGCGCTGAGCGTGATGGAGCTGCGCCAACTCGGTGGCGCGGTGGGGCGGTCGCCGTCTGACGGCGGCGGAGCGCTGAGCGCGTTCGACGCCGGCTGGTCGTGCTTTGCGGGCGGCGTCGCCGGCGACGAGGCGTCGCGGGCGGCGGTCGGCGCGGCGCTGGCCGATGTGCGCACGCGATTGGCGCCGTGGATCGCCGAGCGGGCGCTGCTGAGCTCCTCGGGCGGCGGGATCGACCCGGCGACGGGGTTCGCTCCGCAGACCTGGGAGCGGCTCGTGGGCGTCCGGGACGCCTACGATCCCGACCGCCTGATCCTCGCCAACCACGACGGGGCGTGAGCCCGCGCAGGGCCGCGAGCCACGGGAGCGGATAGGGTCCGGCGCGCATGGAGCGCCGTCGCCTCGTCCGCGTGCCCGCGTCCTCGGCGAACCTCGGGCCGGGCTTCGACTCGTTCGCCGCCGCGCTCGCGCTGCACACCGAGATCGAGGTCGTCGAGACCGGGCGCTTCGCCGTCGTCACCGACCTCGCGATCGCCAAGGACCGCCGCAACCTCGCGGTGCGCGGCTTCGAGCGGCTCCATCCGCCGGACCGGTTCGAGTTCCGGATCCGCTCCGACATCCCGCTGTCGGGTGGGCTGGGGACGAGCGCGGCGGCCTACGTCGGCGGGCTGCTGGCGGCCGACCACCTCTTCGAGCTCGACGCTGACGTGCTCGCGCTGGCCTGTGAGCTGGAGGGCCATCCCGACAACGTCGCGGCGGCGCTCTCCGGTGGGTTCGTGATCTGCGCCGACGGCACGCCGACGCGCTTCGATGCTCCCGCCGGCCTCGAAGCGATCCTCGTCGTCCCGCATCAGGCGGTCCGGACCAAGGAGGCGCGCGCCGCGCTCCCGGCGACCGTCCCGATGGCCGACGCGGTCGCCAACATCGCCCACGCCTCGCTGCTGACGCTCGGGCTGGCCCGCGGCGACTGGGACCTCGTCGGCCGCGGCCTCGCCGACCGCCTCCACCAGCCCCACCGCGCCCACCTCTTCCCGCGCTCGATGGAGATCGTGCAGCGCGCGACCGCCTTCGGCGCCCTCGGCGCCACGATCTCCGGCGCCGGCCCGACCGTCCTGGTCTGGTGTCACTACGAGCAGACCGGCGCGACCATGGACGCGCTGCGCCGCGAGGCGGGCGACTGGGCGCAGGTCCTGCGGGCGCCGTTCGAGCCGCACGGCGCGGACGTCCGCGAGTTGTAGAGGGTCGGCCCGTGTCCGGTGCGGGCCCTTGTGGTGAGCAGTGCGAGGCGCTGGTCGTGGTGCGCAGCGGGATCTGTCGTCACCGAGGAGAGCGACCGGGGTTGGTGCCTCGCGGCGTGGTCGATCGTCCGTTGGCGCCGGTCCGGGTCGAGCAAAGGTTCTAGGACAACCGTTAGTCGACACGGATGCTCACTCGGTCTCGAGAAAAGAACCTCTGGGGTCCATAGGTCGAGACCGATCTCTCGCGGACGACCTGCCAACGCCGCGAAGCTCCGCTCCGCTCGCTCTCCTCGGTGACGACATACCACGCAGCGCAGCGCGACCAGCGCCCCGCACTGCGCACCACAGACGCCCGCGCCACCTACCCGTGGATCGTGACCGGCGTCCCGATCCGCACGTGGGCCATCAGCTGACGTAGCGCCGCGTTGGTGGAGCGCACGCAGCCGTGGCTCACGGCGTGGCCGAGGGTCCAGGTGTGGGGCGTGGCGTGGATCGCGACGCGGTCGCCGCCGCCCCAGCCCTGGGCGATCTTGGGCTGGTGGGCGTTCAGGGCGAGGATGCAGCAGCCGTAGTCCGAGCCCGCGTCGCCGGTCCGCAGGCGGTCGGTCACCGCGAACTTCCCGCGGGGCGTCGGGGTCGCGTCGGTCCCGACCGCCACCTTGTAGCGGTCGGTCAGCTTGCCGCGATGAAAGACGGTCAGCGTCCGGCGGGAGAGGTCGATGACGATCGTGCGCGGCTGGCTGAAGAGCGCGCCCGCGCTCAGCGGCAGCCAGCCGACGTGGTGGTGCTCCAGCGACGTGCGGACCAGGACCCAGCCGGGCTTGCGCGCGGCCACGGCGAGGATCGTCGGGGACTTGAACCCTGTCTTGGTCTGCATCCGCGCGACCATGCGGCCGTTGGGTGACGTGCGCAGCATGGTGCGCCGGCGCACGTGGAACGCCAGCGGCGGCCGGAGCTTGGACGCACGCGCGGCCGGCGGCTTGGGCCGGGCGGCGGGAGCCGCCGGCGTCGGCCTCGCGCTCAGCGTCGGGGTGGTGGCCGCCGGCGTGCCGTCCTGCGAGGGCTCGACGTCGGCGCCGCAGCCGGCGACGGCCAGCGCCAGGAGCGCCGCCGCGGCGCCTCCCAGCACGGCACGGCGATGGCTCATCGAGGCGAGGCGCCGTTCCCGGAGGCGTCGACGAGCGGCTTGAGCTGCTTGCGGGCGTCGTCGAGCGCCAGGCGGCCGAGCAGCTCGTCGGCCAGCGCGAGGTAGTCGGCGCCGAGGTCGGGACGGTGGTCGAGGATCGAGACGGCGCGCTCGGCCGACTCGGCGTAGGCGATCGACTGGCGGATCGGCGGTGCTGAGCAGCTTGTCGCCGAAGTGCTCCTTGAGCCCGGCCTGCGCCTCGCGCGAGTGCACGGTGCGCATGTCGGCGATCTTGAGCACGACGCCGAGCCACTGGAGGTCGGGGTTGAGCCCGTCGCGCGCGAGCTCGATGACCTCCAGCGCCTGCTCGACGCCCTGCAGCGCGAAGTACTGCGCCTCGGCGCTGAGCAGCGCGTGGTCGGCGGCGACGAGCGCGTTGACGGTCAGCAGCCCGAGGGTCGGCGGGCAGTCGAGGAGGATGACGTCGTAGTCGCCGTCGATCGGCTTCAGCGCGCTGCGCAGCGTCAGCTCGCGGCCCATCTTGCCGGCCAGCGCGAGCTCGGCCTCGGCGAGCGTGCAGGTTGGACGGGATGACGCTCACGCCGTCGGGCGCGACGTGCAGCGCGGCCTTGGCCTTGACGCGTGCCGACGAGCACGTCGCGCGATCGTGGGCTCGGCGTCGGCGGCGACGTCGAAGTAGTCCGACAGGTTGCCCTGCGGATCGAGGTCGACGGCGAGCGACGCGCAGGCCGGCACGCCGAAACACGTCGGCCAGGTGGCGGACGGCCGTCGTCTTGCCGGTGCCGCCCTTCTGGCGAGAGGACCGCGATCTGTCGCGCCATCGGCGCTGGCAGTCTAGCGAGACCGCTCAGCCGACGGCGGCGACGGCTGGGCCGACTACGGTGCGAGGAAGTGCAGGCGGTAGCGCCCGACGACGATCTCGTCGCCGTCGGTCAGCGCGCGCCACTCGACGCGCTCGCCGTTGACGAAGACGCCGTTGAGCGAGCGGTCGTCGAGCACGCGCACGCCGTCGGCCTGGCGGACGATCAGCGCGTGACGGCGCGACACCGTCGGGTCGTCGAAGCGGATGTCGGCCGCCAGGCTGCGGCCGATGCGCGTCCACTCGCGCTCCAGCGACGACGATCCGCAGGCGCCCCGCGTCCTCGTAGGCCAGGTACTCGCCCGGCGTGTCGATCAGCGCGCGCGTGCGGCGACGACCAGCTCGGCGCGCTGCTGGGCGCTCGGCGCCTCGCCGACGCGCCGCTGAAAGCGCCCACCGGCGAACAGCGAGGCGCGGACGAAGCTCGCGCCGCTGCAGCCCGGGCAGCCCGGCAGCTCGTCGGTCGCGGCCAGCGTCACCACGTACCCGCACCGCTCACAGCGGAAGGACCCCGTTCCCGCCAGGGTTCCAGACGTCAAGGACTCCATATCGACCAACTCCCTCGTTGCCGGCTGGCGACCCGCTCGACGACCGACTGTACTGCCAGAGCGGCAACCAAAAAACCCCAAGCGTCAATCCTTTGACAGCGCAGGAGCGTCGCGACGTGCGACGAACCCAGGCCCCATGGCCCGCACCCTCAGGACCCTTTCGGAGCCCGATCTCGAGCTCGCCCTGCTGCGCAAGAGCGGTCGGGTCCCTGACCGCCGGTCGCCACTGCTGCGCCGACTGCGGCCGCACGCCGCTGGTCGGCGAGCGCCTGTATCGCTTCGGCGCACCGCGACGGTCTGCGAGCTGTGCCGCCGCTGCGCCGCGCCGAGCCCGACGCCGTCGAGCTCGTGCGCCACTCCGAGCGCGGCCACACGGTCCGCCGCATCATCCCGCACGCGGCCTGACGGCCGGCCTCGGCGGCCACAGTAGAATTCTGCCGCGTGGATCCCGTCAGCGCCGAGTGATCGATCGCCCGTCCCCGCGAGGAGGTCTTCGAGTACCTCGCGGACATCGCCAACCACGCCGAGTTCACCGATCACTACCTGGTCGACTGGCACCTGACGCGCGAGGACACCTACGGCGTCGGCGCCGGCGCCCGCTTCAAGGTCCGAGCGCGCCGTGCAAGCGCTTCACGTGGGGCGACACGACGATCACCGAGGTCGCACGCCCCGCGGCTGCATCGTCGAGCGCGGGCGCGGCGGCAAGTTCAACCGCAACCGGACCCGCGGCGTCTACGAGCTCGACGAGGCCTCCGGCGGCACGACGCGCGTGACCTTCACGCTCGAGACCAAGCCGAAGCTGCTCGTCGGACCGGCTCATCGAGGCGCTCGGCGTCGCGCGGCTGGCTGAAGCGCAAGAACGGCAAGGCGCTGCGCCGCCTGCGCTCGATCCTCGAAGAGGACCTGGACCGCGGCGCGCGCGCCTCCGTCGCGGGCGGCGCGCGCAAGCCCGCGTCGGCCTTCCGGTTCCGTCCCGACGTCAATCGCTAGAGTCCGCGCCCGCCATGCAGCTCCGCCGTCTCGCCGCCACCGCCGCCGTCGCGCTCGCCGCCGCGACCTCACTCGCCGCCGTGCGGCGGGCGAGGAGGAGCCCGACCCACGGCGAGACCGAGGGCATCTACGTCGACACGGGCGACCTGAAGTACCAGGTCCAGATCTCGCGCCAGCTCAACCCGGCCGACTTCGAGGACCGCGACTACCTCACGGGCCTGCCCGCGGCCGACCGCACGCTGCCCGCCGGCCAGGAGTGGTTCGCGCGTCTTCATCCGCGTCTAGAACACGACCAAGCGACCCGCATACGGCGGCCTCGCAGTTCGCGATCACGCGACACGACCGGGCAAGGTCTTCAAGCCGATCGCGATCGACACCAGATCTCAACCGCACGCCTACCGCGCGGTCGAGGTCGGCGCCGGCGACCAGATCCCCGTTCCGGGCTCGCTGGCCCGCGAGAACCCGACCCAGGGCGGCCTGATCCTCTTCAAGGTGCCCAACACGGCGCTACGCCAACCGCCCGCTCGAGCTGCAACATCACGCCCGCCCGACGGCGGCCGACGGGGCCACCGTCGACCTCGACGTCTAGGCGCGCGGCCCTGCCTAGTGTCTTCAGCCCGCGCCAGCGAGCACCTGGCGCGGCGACCGGCGCGGCGGTGTCGCCGCCCGCGCCGTGCGCCGACGAGCAGCACGCCGACCGCGACGCGCGGCCGCTGCCGGCCGGCGCGAAGGCGGCGAACCAGGCGTCGGTGTCGGTCGTGTCGTCGGCTCCTGGTCTCGGCGGTGCGGACCCGCCGACCGCCGGTTGTCGGGCTCCGGCTTGCAGGTCTGCGTCGCCGCAGCTCGGCCGTGCCGGTCTTGCCCGCGACCTTGACGCCGGGGATCGCGGCGGCCGTCGCCGGTGCCGTCGCGGACGACGCCGACGCATCAGCTGCTCGACCGTGCGCGCGACCGTCGGCGCTCGTGGCCGCGCGCGTCGGCGCGGCCGTCCGGCGCCCGTGGTCGCAGCGTCGGCGTCGGGCCGGCGGCCGCGCAGGCCGATCGTCGCGGCGACGAGCGCCATCTGCAGCGGCGTCGCCAGCACCTGGCCCTGGCCGATCGCCGACGAGCCGACGGCGAGGTCGTCGCCGATCTCGCGCGGCCGGCGGGGATCGTGCTCGTCGCCGCGCCGGCGATCCCGGGTCGGCTGCGTTGAAGCCGAAGCGCTCGGCGGTCGCGACGAGCCGCTGCGCGCCGAGCTTGGCGCCCGAGCGGCGCGAAGACCGAGTTGCACGAGTGCGCGAAGGACGACCGCCAGCGAGCCGCCGCAGGACTCGCCGTTGGCGTTCTGGAGCTCGACGCCCTCGAGCGTCGCCGTCGGTCTGGTACGGGAACGTGTCGGTCGCGCTTGGCGACGTCGTCCTCGCAGCACGCCGGTCGAGCGTGATGATCTTGAACGTCGAGCCGGGCGGCTGCAGGCCGCGAGAGCGCGATCCCGGCGAGCGCGAGCATCTCGCCGGTCTCGGGCCGGATCGCCGACGATCGCCGCCGAAGCGCCCGGCGAGCGCCGTCGACCGCGGCGCTGCTGGACGCTTGGGGTCGATCGTCGTGCGCACCGCCGCGGCCCTGCGCGGCGCGCGCTGCGGCGAGCACGCCGGCCGCCGGCGCGCAGCGTCGCCGCCGGGCGTGCCGGCCAGGCGCTCGTCGAACGTCGCGCTCCAGGCCGGTCGAGGCCGACCTGCGCGTCCGTCGGGGACGCCGCGCTGCGGCGTCAGCGCGCCGCGCGCTCGGCGGGGATCGGGCCCGAGCGCGCCGACGATCGCCCGCGCGGCGGCGCCGAGCGGCGACGCTGCGGTCCGGGCCCTGGGCCAGCGGCGTGCCGTCGCGGGCCAGGAGCGTCGGCGCGCGGCGGGCAGCTGCGTGCGTCGCGTCGCAGCTGCTCGCCGGCGCGCAGGCCGGGGAAGACGAGCCGCGGCGTCCAGTCGATGCGCGCGGCGTCGCCGTCCTTGCCGCCGATCGGCAGCGCGACGGTGCCGCGGATCGTCGCCGAAGACGCGCGTGTCGCAGCGACGACCGGCGACGCCGAGCGCGCCGTCGCCGGTCTCGCGCGGGCGGCCGGTCGTCAGCGCGGCGATCGTCGCCGTGCGCGGCCGCGTCGACGGTAGCGCTGCGGCGAAGCGCGGCGGCGCGGTAGCGGTCGCTGCGCGTCGGCGGTGAGCTCGCGGCGTACATCGCCGCGTAGTCGCCGCGCTCCCAGGCGTGCGGCGAAGCGCTGCGACGGCGTCGCGCTCGCTCGGCCCGTGCCGGCGCCCGCGACGAGCCCGACGCCGACGCCGCAGCGCCGACGACCGCGCACGGCGCGCGATCGCCGCGGCGACGACGCGCGCGCGTCTGGCGTGCGGCGACGGGCGCGGTGCGGCGGCGGCATCGTGTCGTGCAAGGTACCGGTGCGTCGGCCGCCGGTACGCTCGCCGTCCGGTGACGCGCATCGACTGGCTGATCGTCGCCTTCGCGGTCGCTGCTGGCCACCGTCGGCTGGCGCGCAGGGCTTCGTCGGCGGGCGCGCTCTCGCTCGTCGGGCTTCGTCGGCGGGCGCGTTCGTCGGCAGCGCGGCTCGGCCCGCTGCTGCTCGTCGGACGGCTCGCCGTCGCCCTACGCGCCGCTCTTCGGCGCTGTCGGCGCGCTGATCGCGGCGGATCGATCCTCGCCGCGGCTTCGAGGGCGTCGGGCTCGCTGCTGCGGCGCGCGTGCCGCTGCCCGGCGCTGCGGCGCTCGACGGCCTGCTCGGCGCGCTGCTGAGCGCGGCGCTCGCGCTCGGGCTCGCGTGGGTCGTCGGCGCGGTCGCGCTGCAGACGCCGGGCGCGCGCGAGCTGCGGCGCGACGTCCAGCGCTCGGCGATCCTGCAGCGCCTCAACGACGTCCTGCCGCCGTCGGGCGGCGCTGCTCAACGCGCTCGCGCGCTTCGATCCGTTCCCGCGCATCGACGGCCCGGAGGCCGACGTCGCCGCGCGCCGCAGCGCGGCGATCGCGCGCGACCCGGACGTCGGCGCGGCGGCCGGCAGCGTCGTGCAGGTCCTCGGCACCGCCTGCGGGCTCGGCGTCGAGGGCTCGGGCTGGGTCGCCGGCGCCGGGCTCGTCGTGACCAACGCGCACGTCGTCGCCGGCGAGGACGACACGGCGGTGCAGCTGCGCGGGCGTCGGGCCGCGGCTCGACGCGACGGCGGTCGCCTTCGACCCCACGCAACGACATCGCGGTCCTGCGCGTGCGCGGGCTGCACGCGCCGGCCGCTGACGCTGGTCGCGCGACCCGCCGGTCGGGCACGGCGGCGGCGATCCTCGGCTTCCCGCAGCAACGGGCCCGTTCGACGTCCGCGCCGGCGCGTCTGGGCCAGACGCGCGACGGTGATCACCCAGGACGCCTACGGCCACGGGCCGGTGCGCGCGCTCGATCACGTCGCTTGCGCGGCGTCGGTGCGCTCCGGGCAACTCCGGCGGGCCGATGGTCGACGCCGACGGGCCGCGTGCTCGACGACGGTCTTCGCGCGCGACCGGCGGCGGCGCCGCGCGGCGGCTACGGCGGTGCCCAACGCGATCGTCGCGCGCGTCCTGGACGGCGGCGCCGCGGGCGGCCGGTCTCGCACCGGGCGCCTGCGCGCAGACTGGCCGACTCGCACGCCGGCGGGCTGGCGCCTGGCGCTACGCTGCCGCGTCACATGGGCAAGACCCTCGTCATCGCCGAGAAGCCGTCCGTCGGCCGCGACCTCGCACGCGTCGCTGCCCGGGCCCGTTCGAGCAGAAGTCAGCGCAGGGAGAAGACCGAGGGCTACCTCGAGGGCCCCGAGCACGTCATCACGTGGGCCGTCGGCCACCTCGTGCAGCTCGCCGAGCCCGACGAGTACGACGCCAAGTTCAAGAAGTGGCGCATGGCCGACCTGCCGATCGTGCCCGACCAAGTTCAAGCTCGTCGTGCGCGACGAGCGCTCGCAGAAGCAGATGACGGTCGTCACGCACGCTGCTGCGCCGCGACGACGTCGACGAGGTCGTCAACGCCTGCGACGCCGGCCGCGAGGGCGAGCTGATCTTCGCCTACCTGTTCGAGAAGGCCGGCGCCAAGAAGCCCGTCCAGCGGCTGTGGCTGTCCTCGATGACCAACGAGGCGATGCGCGAGGCGCTTCGGCGACCTGCGCGCCGGCGACGGAGCTCGCGCTGCTCGAGGAGGCCGCGCGCTCGCGCTCGGAGGCCGACTGGATCGTCGGCATGAACGCGACGCGCGCGGCGACGATCCGGCTGCGCTCGTCGTTCGACGGCGCCGTCTCGCTCGGCCGCGTGCAGACGCCGACGCTGGCGATCATCGCCCGCCGCGAGGAGGAGATCCGCGCCTTCGTGCCCGAGCCGTACTGGCTCGTCGACGCGCACGTTCGACGCCGACGGGCAACCGCGCCTACGAGGGCCGCTTCCACGCCGGCGCCCAGCCGCGGCTCGCGACCGCCGAGGAGGCCGAGGCGATCGTCGCCGCCGTCCGCGGCCAGCGCGGGCGAGATCACCAAGCTCGAGAAGACCAAGCGCACCGAGAAGGCGCCGCTGCTCTACGACCTGACGTCGCTGCAGCGCGAGGCCAACACGCGCTTCGGCTTCTCCGCGCGCCGCACGCTGGGCGCCGCGCAGCGCTGCTACGAGGAGCACAAGGCGCTCACCTATCCGCGCACGAACTCGCGCTTCCTGACCGACCGACATGGTCGCCCGAGATCAAGCCGATCGCCGGCCACGTCGGCGACGCACCCGGAGTACGCGAAGGCCGCCGCGTACGTGCACCGGCCTCGACGTGCTGCCGCTCGGCCGCGTCGTCGACGACGCCAAGGTCACCGACCACCACGCGATCATCCCGACCCACTCCGAGCACACGCTCGAGAAGATGAACGACGACGACCGCCGCATCTACGACATGGTCGTGCGCCGCTTCCTCGCCGTCTTCCACCCCGAGGCGGTGTTCGAGAACACGCGCGTCGAGACGACGGTCGCCGAGCACATCTTCCGCACGCGCGGCAAGGTGCTGCTCGTGCCGGGCTGGCGCGGCGTCTACGGCGAGCTGGCCGACGACGGCAGCGCGCGCGACGACGACGACGAGGGCCGCGACCAGCCGCTGCCGAAGCTCGAGCAGGGCGAGACGGTCGACACGCGCGCGATCGAGGTCGCTCGGCGAAGGAGACCAAGCCGCCGCGGCGCTACTCCGACGCGTCGCTGCTGGGCGCGATGGAGACCGCGGGCAAGCTCGTCGACGACGACGAGCTGCGCGAGGCGATGAAGGAGTCCGGGATCGGCACGCCGGCGACGCGCGCGGCGATCATCGAGCGCCTGATCGACGTCGGCTACATCGAGCGCGACGGCCGCGCGCTGGTCGCCGACCGAGAAGGGCCTGAACGTGATCCGCCTGCTCGGCGAGCACCCGCTGACCTCGCCGTCGCTGACCGGCGACTGGGAGCACCGCCTGGCCGCGATCGAGCGCGGCGAGGAGCACGCGCACGGCGTTCATGGCCGACATCGCGAAGTTCGCCGGCGCGACCGTCGACGAGCTCGACGCGAAGCTCAAGGACGTCCGCATCCCGCGCGCCAACCTCGGGCCGTGCCCGGTCTGCGGCCACGACATCGTCGAGAACCGCAAGGGCTACTCGTGCTGGGCGCGCGAGGACCCGGGCTGCGGCTTCGTGATCTGGAAGTCCAAGGCGGGCAAGACGCTGCCGCCGGCCGTCGCCACGCGAGCTGATCGCGCCCGGCCGCACCGAGAAGCCGGTGACCGGCTTCAAGGGCCGCACCGGCCGCTCGTTCCGGGCCAGGCTGGCGCTGATGCAGAACGAGGAGGGCCACTGGCGCGTCGAGTTCGACGAGCCGTGGGCCAAGGAGGGCTTCAAGGAGGCCCAGGCCGACGAGATGGAGGCGGCGGCAGCAGCAGCCGCGGCCGCCGGCGGGCGAGGCGCCCGCGGCGAGCGGGGCGACCGCCGCGGCGTAGCGTCGCCGGGCCGGCCGAGGCGGCGATGCTGAGGCCCGGGCGCGAGGGCGTGCGTCCGCGGGTGGTGAGACGATTTCGCCATGCGTCTGCGCAGCGTCGTGCTCATGGCCATGCTGTGCGCGGGTGCTGCGGCGCCCGCGGCGCAGGCCACGACGGTCGACTTCGAGAGCCCGGCGCTCGCCGACAACACGGAGATCGCGGCGCAGTTCGCCGCCTCCAAGGGCGTGACGTTCGTGACCGGCGCGCCGGCCGGCGCTGCCGCGCTACCGCGGATGCGGGTGGCCGGCTCCGCCGAGGTGCGCGGCGGCACGCACGCGCTGAACGTCTCGACCGACTCGCAGGAGTTCGCGCACCCGGACGTCGCCGGCGCGTTCTCGACCACGCGGTCCACGGTCTCGCTCTACGCACGCGCCACAGAGGTCGACGTCGCCTCGGTCTCGCTGCGGGCCTACAACTCGGCGGGGACGCAGATCGCGATCGCCACGCACACGCTGACCACGGCGGCGGGCTGGGTGTCGTTCAGCGTCACGAGCCCGGGCGCGGCGTCGACGATCGCCTCCTTCCGGCTGTCGAGCAGCGCGAGCGGGCCGGTGCGCGTCGACGACCTGGCCTACGACGACCCGGTCACGCCGCCGCCCGCGGATTTCGCGCTGCAGCTCGCGACGCCGCGCGTGGCGCTGTCGGCCGGCGGTACCACCCACACGACGCTGACCATCAACCGCATCAACGGCTCTGACGGCGCCATCGCGCTCGACGACGACTCGGCGAGCGTCGGCATGACGTTCTCGCCCAACCCGGTTCCCGCGACGCAGACGACCGTCGACGTGACGATCACCGGTCATAGCGCGGCGACCTACCCGGTGACGGTGACCGGCACGCCGCAGGTCCCCGGGGCGGGCGCCGAGGCGCGGACGGTCGGGCTGACGGTGGCCTTCGACTTCCCGGTGCAGATCATCGCGCCGCCGGGCGATCCGCTCACGCTGCCGCCGTGTGCGAGCGTCAGCGCCCGGATGAGCGTCCTGCGCGGCGCCGGCATGGACGCGCCGATCACCTACACCACCAACTCGGTCCCGGGGGGCGTGACCGCGACCGTCGACCCGGCGACCGCGGTGGTCACGCTGACACGGGGCGACGACACCGTGGCGCCCGGGCCGCACTACGTGGGGGTGGTCGCGACGGCCGACGGCTACAGCCAGCACGGCAACGACCTCGTGCACTTCACGGTGGCGGACCCGACGATCGACGCCGCCGACACGCGCGCGGGGGCGTGGACCGGCGCGGCGCCGGCCGCGCTGGCACCGGGCGACACCGTCACGCTGAGCGGCAGCGGCTTCTGCCCGGGGTCGCGGGTGCGGTTCGGGAACGTCGGCGCCGAGGTGCCGGTGGCCGTCAGTGCCGGCGGGACGCGCGCCACCGCGACGATCCCGCCGCTGGCCACGAGCGGGCCGCTGACCCTGATCTCGCCGGGCGGCCGGGAGACCGTGAGCGCCACGCCGTTCACGATCACCAACTACCGCCACACCAACGGCTTCAACTTCCCCAACGTCCCCTACGACGGCGACATCAACCACTGGTTCGATCTCTACGGCGTCCAGCAGTTCTTCCTGCAGGCCGACCCATGCGAGCTGCTGACCTTCGGCAACGGGCACTGCCCGGTGACGACGCCGATCCCCAACCCGTTGTCCTACATCGTGTTCGCGGTCGCCGATCCGGCGCTGGTGGGCGCCAACGGCAGCTGCTTCGGGTTCGCGCTGGCGTCGCGGCGGATCGCCACCGGGCGCGGGCCGACGCCCGCGTCGCTGGGCGGCGGGACCGACGTCTTCTCGATTCCCGACAGCCCGGCGGTCAAGCGCTACATCTGGAGCCGGCACGTCGCGCAGATCTCCTCGGAGTACCTGGCGCAGTGGTGGCACCAGAGCGCGGGCGGCAACCTGTCGCTCAGCAGTGCGACCGCGCTGCGGCGCCGGATCGAGACGTCGATCCGGTCCGGCTCGCGGCCGCTGATCGCGCTGGCGCAGGGCAGCCACGGGCACGCGATCAACGCCTATGACATCACCGACGTGCAGCCCAGCGGTGCGTTCACGATCCGGGTGTACAACAACAACGTGCCGTTCTCCGTCGCCGAGGAGGGCGCCGATGGAACCGCGGCGGCCACGGCCGAGCGCAACTCGGTGATCCAGGTCGCCGCCGACGGCCATTGGACGTTCCCGGAGCAGGGCTGGAGCGGCGGCCTGGCCGACCTGGTCGTCCTCGACGACCGCACGTTCCCCGACCGTCCGCGGCTGCCGTCCTCGCCGGAGGGGATCCTGACGCTGATCTTCGGGTCGGGCGCGCCGGCGGCGAGCGCGTCGCGCGCGGCGACCGGCGCCGACCGCCTCGTCCGCGTCCCGATCCTCGACGACCCGACACCCGCGCCCGTGCTGGTCGGCGACGATGGCGTCGCCCACGACCTGGCGCTGACGCCGGCGGCGGGCGGCAAGCTCGACGCGCTCATGGCGGGCGGCGGCAACAGCGGCCGGATCACCGGCGCCGGCGTGAGCGGTGCGACGAAGCTCGCGACCGGCAAGGACGGCGACACGCTCGGCCTCGACTTCGGCCGCGCGTCAAAGCTCGACCTCGCGCTGGCGACCCGGCCGAAGCCCGGTGTCACCCGCTCGCTGACCGCCGCCCTCAGCGGTGCGCTGACCGGTGGTGCCTCGGTCGCGACCAGCGGCCCGGCCGGCTACGAGCTGCGCGCCGGCGGCCGCAGCGCCGAGCTGCGCCTGACGCTCAGCACCGCCGGGGCCGGCGGCGCGCCGCTCGTGTTCGCGGGCACGCGGTCCGGATCCCGGCCGGCGCTCGCGTCGTCGTCAAGCCCGACTGGTCGCGCATCGACCAGGGCGTGACCGTGACGCTTCGCACCCGCGACGGCCGCCGCCGAACGATCCACGTCAAGAACACGGCACGTCCGGCCGCGAAGGTCAGCGGGGTCCGGGTGCGGGCGATCCGCAAGGGCCGCGACCTGACGGTGACCGTGACCGCCCGGGTCGGCGGCAAGGCCGCGGCCGCCGTCGGCGCCATCGGCCTCGCCGTCCGCCGCGGCAAGACCGTCGTCGCCCGCCAGGGCACCGCTGCGCGCGGAACCACGCTGCGCCGCACGGTGCTGAAGCTCCGCCTTCCGGCGCGCGCCGCCAAGGGTCGGCTGACGCTCCAGGCCGTCGTGACGACCGTGGGATCGGGCTCCAGGCTCTCGGCCGGCTCGACCGCGCGCGGCACCACGAGCGTCCGCTGAGCAGCGTCCCGCACCGCTGAAGCGTCGGGCGGCGGGCCGGGAATGCCGCGAGCCGGCCATCGTGGCCGGCTCGCGCGCACGCCGGGGATGAGAGCGTGCGTCCTGAACGGTCCTCAGAGATGGGGCCGTCTCCTATGTGCCCTACCTCCCCGGTGGTCGTGCCAAACGCCACGAAGAGCGGCGACGCGCCCACGCGGACCGGCATCGGTTGTGCCCGCGCCGTCGGCCCGCGCGCCATCCCGTCGGGCGTCGGTGCCACCCTGTCGGACCCCGCCATGCCCCTGCACCTCGTCACCGGTCCCGCCAACGCCGCGAAGGCCCGCACCGTCCTGGCGGCCGCGCGCGCCCGCGCGGCGGCCTCGCCGCTGCTCGTGGTGCCGACGACGGCCGACGTGGAGATCTACCGCCGCGAGCTGGCCGCCGAGGGCGCGGTGCTCGGCGTCCGCGTCGAGCGCTTCGACGGCCTGCTGCGCGATTTGGCCGTTCCGCGGCGGCGTTCCCGGCCGCACGCTGACCGAGCTGCAGCGCGAGCGGGTCGCCGCCGCCGCGATCGCCGCCACGCCGCTGCAGCGCCTGGCCGGCGCCGCGCAGACGCCCGGCTTCGCGCCGGCGCTCGTCGCGCTTCGTCCAGGAGCTGGGGGAGGCCCGCGTCGAGCCGCCGCGCTTCGTCCGGGCGCTGCGCGACTGGGCCGCGGGCGAGCCGTCTCGCGCCGACTTCGCCGAGGAGCTCGGCGCGCTCGTCCTCGCCTACCGTCGCGCCCAGGAGCGCACCGGCCGCCGCGACCGGCCCCAGCACGTCACCGCCGCGCTCGACGCGCTGCGCGAGGACCCGCGCCGCTGGGGCGCGACGCCGGTCTTCCTCTACGGGTTCGACGACCTCTCGCCGCTGCAGCGCGACGTCGTCGACACGCTGGCCAACGCCGTCGGCGCCGAGGTCATGCTGTCGCTGACCTTCGAGGCCGGGCGAACGGCCTTCGCCGCCCGCGCGACGCTGCACCAGGAGCTGCTGGCGCTCGGCGCGACCGAGGAGGTGCAGCCGGCGGTCTCGGACTACTACGCGCCCGCCGCGCGCACTGCGCTCCATCACGTCGAGCGCGCGCTCTACGAGCCCGAGGCGCCGCGCGTCGATCCGGGCGCCGCCGTCGTCGCGCTGGAGGGTGGGGGTGAGCGGGCCGAGGTCGAGCTCGTGGCCGCCGAGGTCGCGCGCCTGATCCGGGAGGAGGGGATGGCGCCCGAGGAGATCGCGGTCGTCCACCGCGGCCTCGACGCCGTGGCGCCGTTGATCGACCTCGTCTTTCGCACCTATGACATCCCGGCCGCGGTCCGCCGCACGATCAAGGTCGGCCACACCGCGCTGGGCCGCGGGCTCGTCGCGATGGTCCGCTGCGCGCTGCTGGACGCGAGCGCCGACGAGCTGCTGAGCGTGGCTGCGCACGCCCGGCGTGCTGCGGACGCCCGCGTTCGCCGATCGGCTGGAGTCCCGCGCGCGCCGCGAGGGCGCGCGGACCGCCGCCGAGGCGCGCGCGCTCTGGGAGCAGGAGCGCTGGTCGCTGGAGGCGCTGGACCACATGGCGCAGGCCTACGCGCGCGGCGGCGTCAAGGCGCTGGCCGAGCGCGTCGACGCCGAGGCGGCCACGCTGCTCGCGGCGCCGTGGCGGCGGACCGCGCCGGTCTTCGACGCCGAGGGCGAGCTCGACGCGCGCGTCGCCGCCCAGGTCCGTCGCGCGCTGCGCGAGCTGGCGTCAGCTGCCGACCGAGCTGCAGCCCGAGCCCGCCGCGCTGGTGGCGACGCTCGATGCCCTGGAGGTCTACGTCGGCTCGCAGTCGGGCGCCGGGCGCGTCACGGTCACCAAGCCGCAGTCGCTGCGCGCCCGGCGCGTGCGCGCGCTCTTCTGCCTCGGCCTCCAGGAGGGTGTCTTCCCGGCCCCGACCAAGCCCGAGCCGTTCCTCGGCGACGACGAGCGCCGCGCGATCAACGCCGCTTCGGGCCTGCGGCTGCGCCTCCACGAGGACGCGCTGCACGTCGAGCGCCTGTTCTTCTATGCCGCGGTCTCGCGACCGACCGAGCTGCTCGCGCTGAGCTGGCACGCGGCGGGCGACGACGGCGCGCCGTCGGTCCGCTCGCTGCTGGTCGACGACGTCGCCGACCTGCTCACCGAGGGCTGGGCCGAGCACCCGCGCCGCCGCGAGCTCGGCGCCGCCGGCTGGGCGGGCGGGGCGGGGTCTGCCGCGCCGACCGAGCGCGAGGCCGCGCGCTTCGCGGCCGCCGCGGCGCCGCCCGCCCAGCCGGCGCACATCGGCCACCTTCGCGCGCCCGCCGCGCTGGGCCCGCTGCGCGAGCGCCACACCTGGTCGGCGTCGCAGCTGGAGGTCTGGGCCTCGTGCCCGGTGCAAGTGGTTCGTCGAGCGCCACCTGCGGCCGGAGGCGCTCGTGCCCGACCCCGAGCCGATGATCCGCGGCGAGCTGGCCCACCGCGTCCTGGAGCACGCGCTCTCCTCGCTCGCCCAAGATGGTGGCCTTTCCCCGGCGCGACTGCCCGAGGCGCGCGCGCTCGTCCGCTCGGCGCTCGACGAGCATCGCGACGACTACAAGATCTCCCCGAACCCGGAGCGCCTGCGCAGCGCGCTGCGCCGCCTGGAGGTCGACCTCGTCCGCTACATCGAGTTCGCCGCGCACGCGGGCAGCGCCTTCGCACCGTCGCGCTTCGAGGTCAAGTTCGGGCAGGCCGAGGACCCGTTTCCGCCGCTGGAGCTCGACGGCGGCGCGCTGCGCCTGGCCGGTCGGATCGACCGCATCGACGTGGATGCGAGCGGCCGGGAGGCGATCGTCTACGACTACAAGGGCAAGACCGCGACCGCCCAGGCCAAGTGGCTGGAGGAGGGCAAGCTGCAGATCGCGCTTTACCTTCTGACCGTTCGTCATGTTCTAGGCCTTGAGCCGGTCGGCGGCCTCTACCAGCCGCTCGGCGGGACCGAGGCGCGCCCGCGCGGCGCGGTGCTCAAGGACGCCGACCAGGGCCTGCAGGCCTTCGGCACCGACCGCGTGGACGAGGAGCGGCTGGAGGAGCTGCTGGCCGCGTGCGCCGACGCGGCCCGGACCGCGGTCGCCGAGATCCGCGCCGGCGCGCTGGAGCCCGCGCCCGAGCGCTGCGCCTACACCGGCGGCTGCGCGCACCCCACGATCTGCCGCTGCGTGAACGCGTGACCGGCATGTTGTATGACAATGGCCGGATGGTCGGTCGCGGCGGCCTGCCGTTCACCACCGAGCAGGCCGACGCGATCGCCCGGCGCGAGGGCTCGCTGCTGCTGTCGGCCAACGCCGGCTCGGGCAAGACGTCGGTGTTGAGCGAGCGCTTCGTGCGCCTCGTCTTGGAGGACGACGTCGAGCCGGGGCGGATCCTGGCGATCACGTTCACCGACAAGGCCGCGGGCGAGCTGCGCACCCGCGTCCGCGGACGCTTCGTCGAGCTGGGTCGCCGCGATCGCGCACGCGACCTCGACGCCGCCTGGATCTCCACCTTCCACGGCCTCTGCGCACGGATCCTGCGCGCCCACGCGGTCCGCGCCGGCCTCGATCCCGCCTTCACCGTCCTGGAGGAGGCCGAGGCGCGCGACATCCGTGGCACCGCCTTCGAGCGGGCGCTCGCCGACTTCTTGACCGACGATCGGGCCGAGACGCTCGACCTCGTCGCGGCCTACGGCGTCGACGCGCTCCAGCTGCGGATCACGACGGCCCACGACCAGCTGCGCAGCGCGGGGCAGACCCATCCGCGGCTGCCCGCCGTGACGGTCGCCGAGCCCGACGCCGCACCGTTGGCGGCCGCGCTGGAGCGCGCCGACGCCGAGCTCGCGCCCGACGACGAGCGCCGCAGCGTCCTCGGTGCCCGCACCGCGCTGTCGCGCTGTCGCGAGTTGTTGTCGCGCTTGGTCGACGGCGTGCCGCCCGCGCTGTCGGCGCTCGACGGTGCCGCGTTCAAGCCGGGCAACACCAAGGCGTTGCAAGGGGATGGCTGTGCGGCCTACCTGGCGGCGTTGGACGCGTTCGCCGGCGCGTGGCGCGATGCGCTGGCCGCCGCCGCCGTCGTCCTCCTGGACGAGTTGTTGGTGCGCTACGCCGAGGCCTACGCGGAAGGCAAGCGAGCACGCGCGGCGCTGGACTTCGACGACCTCGAGCTGCTCGCCCGCGACCTGCTGCGCGACACGCCCGCCATCCGCACGAGCTACGCCGAGCGCTTCGAGCGCGTGATGGTCGACGAGTTCCAGGACACCAACGCCACGCAGTTGAGCTTGTTGGAGCTGTTGGGCACCGATCGGTTCGTTGTCGGCGACGAGCTGCAGTCGATCTACAGCTTCCGGCATGCCGACGTGCGGATCTTCCGCGCCCAACGCGCCGCGCTGGCCGAAGCCGGCGCGGCCGCCGAGCTGGCCGCGAACTTCCGCAGCCGCCCGGACATCCTCGGCGTCCTCGACGTCGCGATGGGCCCGCTGCACGGCGCCGCGCACGTGCCGTTCGTCGCCGCGCGCGACGCCGACGGTCAAGCCAAAGTGCCGATCGTCGAGCTGCTGCTGACCGACGCCGAGGCGGTCGAGGCGTGGCCGCCGGAGCTGCTGGCCTCCCTGCCCCAGGCGGCGGCCAAGCGCCGGGCCGAGGCGCGCGTGGTCGCCGCGCGGATCGCCGAGCTGGTGCGTGGCGAGGGCGTGCCGGCCGCTGACATCGTGGTGCTGCTGCGGGCCGCGACCGACATGGCCGTCTTCGAGCGGGCGATCGAGGAGCAGGGGCTGTCGACGCTCGCCGCCGGTGGTCGCGGCTACTGGGGCCGCCAGCAGGTCCTCGACCTCTGCGCCTATCTCGGCGCGTTGGCCAACCCGCGCGACGAGCTGGCGTTGTTGGGGTTGTTGGCGTCGCCGCTGGTCGGCCTCAGCGCCGACGGCCTGGCGATCCTCGCCCGCACCGCACGCTCCGGCGGTCGCTGGGACGCGCTGACGGCTGCGTTCCCCTCGGCGGGTGACCGTGACAGCGGCGGCCGGCACCCTGACGTTGCATCCCAACGTCCAGGTGCCGGCGACGAGGACGAGCCGCTGCGTGAGCTCCTGCCCGACGCCGACCGCGACGCGCTGGCCAACTTCTGCCCGTGGTTTGCCGAGGAGCGCAAGCACGCCCCGCGCCGCGGGCTCGACGTGCTGCTGGAGCGCATCGTCGACCGCACGGGCTATGACCTCCACGTGCTCGGCCTGCCCGGTGGGCGGCGTCGCTGGGCCAACGTGCTCAAGCTGCAGCGGCTGGCCGCGGGTTTCGAGAGCCGACGCGGGCGCGACGTGCGCGGGCTGATCGACCTCGCCACCGCCGAGCTGGAGGCCCAAGCGCGCGAGACCGACGCGCCCGTCGAGCTCGGCGACGCGACCGCGATCAGGTTGATGACCATGCACGCGGCCAAGGGCCTGGAGTTCCCGATCGTCGTGGTCGCCGACCTCGGCCGCTCCGGGCGCAACGACACCGACGACCTGCTCGTCCGCGAGGGCCGCGTCGGCCTGCGGCTGCGCACGATCGACGGCGCATCGGCCAAGACGCTGGAATGGGAGGCGCTGCGCGAGGAGCAGCAGACCGCTGACCTGGAGGAGGAGCGCCGCATCCTGCACGTCGCGATGACGCGCGCCGAGGAGCGTCTGATCCTCAGCGGCACCTTCGACCCGGACAAGTGGCTGGGCGCGCCGCAGCCCGCCGTCGCGCCGCTGCGCTGGCTGGCGCCGCGGCTCGTCACGGGCCTCGAAGCGCTGCTCGCCGACGCGCCCGAGGCGGCGCCGACGCTCGGCGATCCCGATCCCGCCGCCGCGCGCGACCGCGTCGCCGTCCGCGTGCACCGCGAGCCGCCGCCCGAGGTCCTGGCCACCCCCGCGCCGATCGCCGCCGAGGCCGCGGGCCCAGGCGTGCCCGAGCCGGTCGCCGAGGCCCCCGGCGCGCAGCTCGCCCTCGACCTCTTCGCCTCGCCCGAGCCACCGCCGCGCCGCGTCTACGCGCAGCCCCCGCCACCGGGTGGGCCTGTTCAGCGCGACCAGGTCGCGGCAGACAGGCCCACCCCCGGCAATGCCGAGGCCGTAGCGTCGGGTGGGCCCGTCCAGCGCGATCACGTCGCGGCAGACAGGCCCACCCTCGCCAGAGCGGAGACGCCGCCCCGCCCGCTGCCCGCCACGTTGTCCTACACCTCGCTCGCGGCCTACGGCCGTTGCGCCTACCGCTGGTACCTGGAGCGGATCCTGCGGCTGCCGCGCGACGACAGCGGCGGCCCCGCGACGGCGCGCGCCGAGCGGCCCGCCGGCCCGATCCCCGACGGCCTCGACGCGCTCACGCGTGGCTCGCTGGCCCACGTCCTGCTCGAAGAGCTCGACTTCGCCGCCCCCGCCGCGCCGACCGAGGAGGCCGTCCGCGAGGCGGCGCGGCTGATGGAGGCCGAGCTGACCGACGCCGACGTCATCGACCTTCAGGGCCTGGTCGCCGCGTTTGCCGACGGGCCGCTCGCGGCGCGCCTCGCCGCCGCCACCGACGTCCGGCGCGAGCACGGCTTCGTCGTCGGCCTCGGCGACGACAGCGCACCGCTGCTCAACGGCATCGTCGACGTCCTCGCCTTCGAGGGCGACGGCGGTGCGCTCGTCGTCGACTACAAGTCGGACGTCGTGGCGCCCGACGCCGACCTCGAGGCCCACGTCGAGGCCGACTACGGCGCGCAACGGCGCATCTACGCCCTCGCCGCGCTGGGCGCGGGCGCCGCTGACGTCGAGGTCGCCCACCTCTTCCTCGCCCGTCCGGCCGAGCCCGCCACCGCCGTCTATGACCGCAACGACCTGCCGCGCCTACGCGAGGAGCTCGACCAGCTCGTCGCGGGCATCGCCGCCGGCCGCTTCACGCCGACCACCCGGCCCCATCGCGCGCTCTGCCTCACCTGCCCCGGTCGCCGCGCGCTCTGCCATCACCCCGAGGAGCTCACGCTCCGCGAGGAGCCCACGCCCGTCGTCTAACGCGGCGGCGCCGTGACCGCCGGTGGGCCGCCCGCGGCCGCGCGGTCGGCCCGCTCGAGCTCCGCGTTGACCTCCGCGCCGAAGAGGAACGCGCAGGACGACAGCCACAACCACAACAACAAGACGATGACCGCGCCCGCCGCTCCATAGGCCGCGCCGTAGCTGCTGAAGTTCCTGATGTAGATCCCGAAGCCGATCGACGCCACGATCCAGATCACGACGCCGCCGACGGCCCCTGGCGTGATCCAGCGCAGCCGCCGCGGCTCGATGTCCGGCGCGTAGGAGTAGATCAACGCGTAGGCCACCAACATGGCCACCAGCGCAACCGGCCAGCGCACGATCGACCACACCGCCGCCGCGGTCGAGCCCAGGCCGATCGACCCGAGCAGATCCTCCGCGAAGCCGCCGCCGAGGAACAGCGCGGCCATGACCACGAGCAGCAGCACGACGATCACCAACGTGATGGCGAGATCGGTCAGCTTGCGGCCGACGAAGCCCCGGTCCTCGTCCACGCCGTAGATGCGGTTCAGTGCTCGACCGGAAGCGCCGAACGCGCCCGACGCGCCGTTCAAGGCAACCACGATCGAGATCGCCAACGCAAAGGAGACCGCGCCGCCCGAGGCCGACACGATCTTGTCCATCACCTTGCGAATGGCGTCCTGCGTCGCCTGGTCGGCGCCTTGGCGGGCGAAGTAGTCGACCGCGTTGGAGACGGTCTGCTGGTCGCCGATCAGCGCGAACAGCGATGTTGCGAGAACGATCGCCGGGAAGAGCGACAACATCGCGTAATAGGTCAGCGCCGCCGCCACGTCGGTCATCTCGTGGCGGCGGAACTGGCCGAAGGCGCGCTTGGCTACACCGATGGAGGACACGCGCGGCGGTGGCGCCGCGACGTCGTCGACAGCGCTAGACGCGATTGCGGCCTCCGAAGCGCGCACCGTAGCCGCCGCCGGCGCCGACACCGCCGAGCAGCACGAGGATCGCGGCGACGATGCCGACGATGGCAGGCAGTCCGAGGGCGAGGCACAGCCAGTAGACGAGCGCTGCGACGAGGATGGCAATAAGGATTCCGATCATGGCCAAGGAGTTCCCGATCAAGGCCATGACCATTCGCGCAATCGCGCGATCACGCGGCGTTGTGGTCGCCGGCGGAGCCCAGCAGCGCGTGGCCGTCGGTCACCGACGCTGCAACATCCACAACGGTCCGGTTATTGGACCGTGCGTGGCTGCGCAGCCGGTCGAAGGCGAGGCGATCGCTGAGCCCGTGGCGCTCCATCAGGATGCCCTTGGCGCGTTCGATCAGCGCGCGGCGCTCCAGCGCCGACTCCAGCCGATCGACCTGCTCGGTCAGGCGGCGCGTGTCGGCATGGCGGCGCAGCGCGATCTCGATCGCGCTCTGCAGTGCCTCGGGATCGCCGTCGCGGACCGACGCGTAGATCCCGCGCTCGGCGGCGCGGCGAACGAACTCCGCGTCTTCGTCGGCCACCAGCGCGATGATCGGGCCGCCGGCGAAGGCGCTGATCTCCTCCACGAGATCGAGCGCGTGCTCGTCGTCGTTGTGCACCAACACGACCGACAGCTCGGGATCCTCGCGCGCGATCGCCTCGGTGACCTGGGCGAGGTCGACGGCCGTGGCCGTCACGTCGTGGCCGAGCCGCTCGAGGATCTGCGAGGTCCGCTCCAGAGCGTCCTGATCCTCGTCGGCGGCAAGGATTCGGAGGCCGTCCGCTGGCGTGTCCACAGCGCCTATACTAGGCACTGGATCGAGCGCCGTCGCCCCGCTCTCGAAGTCCTTCCTCGCGCCCCAGCCCCCGGCGCCGTGCACCACCTCGCACGACGCCCATGCAGCATGACGCCAATCGCGCCCGGGAGGAACGCCTCCTCTTCACCCGCCTCGCCGAAGGTCGGGATCCTGCGCTGCGCGCGCAGCTGGTCGAGCGCTATCTGCCGCTCGCGCGCCAACTTGCCCGCCGCTACCAGCGTCCCGAAGAGCCGCTCGACGACCTGATGCAGGTCGCCTCGCTCGGCCTCGTCAAGGCGATCGACCGCTTCGACGCGACGCGCGCGGTCGCGTTCTCCTCCTACGCGGTTCCGACGATCCTCGGCGAGATCAAGCGCCACTTCCGCGATCGCACATGGTCGGTGCGCGTCCCGCGCGATCTCCAGGAGATGGCGCTGAAGGTCGAGCGCGCGGTCAACGAGCTGACGCGTGACCTGCATCGTCAGCCCACGGTGCCCGAGACTCGGCCTGCACCTCGGCATCAGCGAGGAGGTCGCGCTGGAGGCGCTGCAGGCCGCCGGCGCCTACCACGCGACGTCGCTGGACACGCCGCGCGGGACCGAGAGCGAGCCGGGCGACACGCTGGCCGACACGATCGGCGGCGACGAGGACGGCTATGACCTGGCCGAGGACCGCGCGACGATCGACCGCCTGATGCGCTCGATCACGCCGCGCGAGCGTGAGGTGCTGCGGCTGCGCTTCGAGCAGGATCTGACGCAGGCCGAGATCGGCGAGATCATCGGCGTCTCGCAGATGCAGGTCTCGCGGCTCATCCGCCAGGCGGTCTCGCGCCTGCGGCTCGCCGCCGGAAGCGCTCCGGGGGCGTCGGCTCCGGAGCAGCGCTGACGCTCGTCGCGAGCTCGCGCACCAGCCGGTCGCGCAGCAGCGCGAAGCCGATCGAGGCCGAGATCGCGGCCAGCAGCCGGCGGTTGTCCTCGTCGAGTGGATCGACCTCGTCGAAGACCATCACCAACATGCCGAGCACCTCGCCGGCGACGGCGACCGGGACGCCGACGGCGTGCAGTCCCTCGGGCACGCCGAGCGAGCGCACCGTCGGCTCGTCCAGCCAGGCACCGTCGACGTCGCGCAGCGCGCGGCCGATCTGCGGGTGTGCGGCGACGGTCAGCGCGGTCGCCCGCAGCACGCCGCGGCGCGTGCCGTGCAGCGCGAGTCGGCCGCTGACATAGGAGGCCAGGCCGACGTCGACCGCGCCGGTCTGGCGGATCAGGATGTCGAGGCCCGAGGCGACGACGTCGGGTCCGGGCTCGTGCTGGAACTCGGCGGCCAGCTCGCCGAGCGCGTCGAGCCAGCGGTCGTGGCGCTCGGCGCTGCGGCGTAGTTGTACGAGTTCAGCCTCGGCGTTGGCCAACGCGGTGCGCGCCTCGTGCTCGCCGCGCGTCTCGACGCCGACGATCGCGATCAGCGGCGTCTCGCCCGGCTCGGTCGCCAGGCGGTAGACGATCGAGCGCGTGGTGATGGCCGCGCTGCCCGGGCCCGCGACGCTGCCGCCCCAGGGCGGATGCTCGACCGCGACGCGCGGCAGCGTGCCGGCGAAGTGCTCGCGGATGGTCTCGCCGGTGCGATGGCCGGCGATGGCGGGGAGGATCTCGCCGGGCGTCGGCGCCCCTTCGATCGCGCGCAGCGTGGCGTTGATCCAGATCAGGCGCAGCGGCTCGGGGCCCGAGATCAGCGCGACCGGCACGGGCGCACCTTCCACGGTCGCGCGGAAGGCGGCCGCGGGCGGGACGTCGGGCGGGGCGGCGGCGCGCGCGGCGGCGATCGCCTCCGGCAGCGGGACGCCCGCGGCGGCGGCGTGGCGGATCGCCACGACCCGCACCACGTCGCCGACCGCATAGCGGCGCGGTCCGGACCCGATGCGCGTCGGCTCCGGGAAGCCGTGGCGCCGCTCCCAGGTCCGCAATCGCTCGCGCGTGACGCCCGTCAGCTCCGAGAAGCGCGTCGCACTGACCGTCTGCCCATGTGTGTCCACCCGGGACATCTCCGCAGTTGTTGCCCATCTGACGGTTGCCCAACCATGTCCACCTTGCGCGCCGTCGTCCACCGACGAGGATGGGTCGATCCTCGAAACCGGGGACGGCAGGCCGGGGACATCCACTGGAGGGAACATGCACCCCACGACGGCGAGCGGCGACGACGTGCGCTCCCTGCTCCATCGATGGCACTTCGAGGGCGACCGGACGGCGCGCGACGAGGTGGCGGCGCGGATGCTCCCGCTGGCACGCAGCCTCGCCCGCCGCTACGCCAACAAGGGCGAGCCGCTGGACGACCTCGAGCAGGTCGCCTGCCTCGGCCTCATCAAGGCGATCGATCGCTTCGACCTCAGCCGCGACGTGCGCTTCGCGACCTACGCGGTCCCGACGATCGCCGGCGAGCTCAAGCGCCACTTCCGCGACCGCGGCTGGATGATGCGCGTCCCGCGCGAGGTCCAAGAGCTCAGCGGCAAGATCGGCATCGCGCGCGAGCGGCTGGTGGGTGACCTGTCGCGCTCGCCGACGGTCGGCGAGCTGGCGCGCGCGACCGGCGCCGACGAGGACCGCGTGCTGGAGGCGCTGGCCGCGGCGCAGGCCTACCGCACGCTCTCGCTCGATCAGCCGTTCGAGGATGGCACCGGGCCGCTGGAGGCGATCGGCGACGAGGACCTCGGCTTCGAGCGCGCCGAGGCGCGCGCGATGCTCGCCGACGGCCTGCACGAGCTGGCCCCGCGCGAGCGCGAGATCGTCCGGCTGCGCTACTTCGAGGGCCTCACCCAGCGCGAGATCGCCGAGCACATCGGGATCTCCCAGATGCACGTCTCGCGCCTGATCAAGCGCACGGTGCAGGAGCTGCGCGAGCGCATCGCGCTGCCCACCGCCGCTTAGGAACGCGCCGAAGCGGTGACCACCTCGGGCGGTCGTCATGACGCCCGAGCCGACAGAACACCACGCCCGCGCCGACGAGGAGGAGGGCGACCGGCTCGACCGCGAGCTGATCGAGTTGCTCAACGAGCTGCGCGTCGTCATGCCCGGCGTACAGGTGCTCTTCGGCTTCCTGTTGACCGTCCCGTTCCAGCAGCGCTTCGAGACGATCGACGACTTCCAGCGGATCGTCTACTTCGTGACGCTGCTGCTCGTCGCGGCCTCCTCGGCGTTCCTGATGGGGCCTTCGGCGTTTCACCGGCTGACGTTTCGCGAGGGGCAGAAGCCGTATCTGATCCGGCTGGGCACGCGGCAGACGATCGTGGGCATGTCGCTCCTGGCGCTGGCGATGAACGGCGTCCTGCTGCTGCTCACCGACCTCCTGTTCCACACCACCGTGGTCGTCGTGACCGTCACGGCGACCACGGCGCTCTTCGGCTGGCTGTGGTTCGGCCTCGCGTTGTGGCGGCGCGCGACGCGGGTAGGCCGTCGGCCATGAGCCTCACCGCGCCCGTCCTGGAAGTCCCGCAGCCCGTCGAGCCGGCGACGCCGGTCGCCCCGCCCGAGCCGTCCCCGGTCCCGATCGACCCCGAGCCGCCGGTGCAGCCCGACACGCCGGGCCATCCGGTCGGCCCCGACGTGCCCGAGCCCGACACGCCACGCGAGGATCCCATCGATCCGCCGGCGCCGGCGCAGTAGGTTCCGCTCCATGGGCTTCGACCAGTACCACGAGCCGCCGGAGGAGCTGCCGGCGGAGACCCGCACGTTCGCGCGGCTCTGCGCGTCGCTGACCGAGGAGGCCGAGGCGATCGGTTGGTACGAGCAGCGGCTGGCCGTTGAAAAGGATCCGGAGGCGCACGCGGTGATGAGCGACGCCGTCGGCGAGGAGTACAAGCACTTCTCGATGGACCTCGAGTTCCTGCTGCGGCGCAAGCCGAAGTGGCGCGAGATTGCGGAAGGCGTGTTGTTCCAGGCGGGGGACATCGTCGAGCACGGCGAGGCGGCCGAGGCGGCGGCGGGGGATGAGGGCGGCTCCTCAGAAGGCGGTGGCTCGCCATCGCGCGCCGTTGCCGATGGCTCGCTGGGCATCGGCAGCCTGCGCGGGGTCGCGGCATGAGCGGCCATCTG
Organism: uncultured Conexibacteraceae bacterium; assembly: GCA_963731005.1. Classification (GTDB taxonomy): domain Bacteria; phylum Actinomycetota; class Thermoleophilia; order Solirubrobacterales; family Solirubrobacteraceae; genus Baekduia. Next base: position 2,250,546 of record CAVSTZ010000002.1, read on the forward strand.
CTGCGCGGCCACGCGCCGATCTCCGAGGCCGGCTGGAAGCTGATCGACGAGGAGGCGCGCGCCCGGCTGACGCCGGGGCTGGCCGCCCGACGGCTGGTCGACTTCGACGGTCCCAAGGGCTGGGCGCACTCGGCGACCAACCTCGGCCGCGTGGCCGCGGACGAGATCTCGCCGTTGGATCACGTGGAGGGTCGCGTGCGCCGCGTGCTGCCGCTGGTCGAGCTGCGTGCGCGCTTCACGGTCTCGCGCGCCGAGTTGGCGGCGGGCGACCGCGGTGCCGAGGATGTCGACTTCGATGAGTTGGATGCGGCGGCCCAACGCGTGGTCGTCGCCGAGAACGCGGCGGTCTTCCACGGCTGGTCGGAGGCGGGCATCGACGGCATCGCGCGCGTCTCACCACACGACGCGATTCCGTGCGGCGACGAGATCGACCGCTGGCCGTCGCACGTGGCACGCGCGGTGGAGACGCTCTTGCGCAACGGGGTCTCCGGCCCCTACGGCCTGGCGCTCGGCCGCGAGGAGTACACCCGGGTGATCGAGACCGCCGAGCACGGCGGCCACCTCCTCTTCGACCACCTCCGCAAGATCCTCGGTGGCCCCATCGTCTGGGCCCCGGGCGTCGACGGCGGCATCGTGCTGTCACTCCGCGGCGGCGACTTCCTCTTCGACTCCGGTCAGGACATCTCCGTGGGCTACGACTCCCACGACGCCGACTCGGTCACCCTGTACTTGGAGGAGTCCTTCTCCTTCCGCGTCACGTCACCGGAGGCGGCGGTCGCGATCGTTCGCTAGTGGTTTGGTGGGTTGTGCGCCGTGGGTCTGGCCGGCAGGCCCCCGGACGACGTGGCGCAGACGCCGGTCGAGTTGTCGGGCAATGTGCCCGTCGACTCGACCAGCACCCTGATCGAGGCGCTTGCTTAGTCGCCGCAGCCAGACGGCACGCAAGAAGTCCTGCGTGAGGTGTGCAAAGCACCTCGCGTCGGGCACACTTGGCGGTTCATGCCCCGTTCGATCTGGACCGGCGCCATCAGCTTCGGGCTCGTCACCGTGCCCGTCAAGCTGTACAGCGCGGTCAACCGCAAGACCGTCCGCTTCAACCAGCTCAACGCCAAGACGGGCTCGCGGATCGCCCAGAAGCGCGTGGATGCCTCGACGGGGGAGGAAGTCGCCTACGAGGATCTGGTCAAGGGCTATGAGATCTCGTCGGACCGCTATGTGGTGATCGACCCCGCCGAGCTGGACTCCGTCCAGCCGGCCAAGACGAAGACCATCGACATCGAGGACTTCGTCGACCTGGAGGAGATCGATCCGATCTTCTACGACCACCCGTACTACCTGGCGCCCGGGCCCGGCGGCGCCAAGCCCTATCGCCTGCTGCTGGAGGCGATGCGCGACACCAACCGCGTCGCGATCGCCAAGGTGGTCATCCGCCAGAAGGAGAGCCTCGTCGCGATCCGGCCATTGGCCGACCACGACGTGCTGGAGATGGCCACGATGCTCTTCGCCGACGAGGTCGTCGACCCCGCCCGTCTGGACGACATCCCCGCCGCCGAGGACGTCAAGACCAACAAGCGCGAGATCGACATCGCCAAGCAGCTGATCGAGTCGCTGGCCGGCGAGTTCGAGCCGACCAAGTACAAGGACACCTACCGCGAGGCCGTCCTCGAGATGATCGAGAAGAAGGCCGCCGGCGAGGAGATCGTCATCCAGCCCGAGGACGAGGAGACCGCGCCGGTCCCCGACCTCATGAGCGCGCTGAAGGCGAGCCTCGACGCGGTCCGCGATCGCACGGGCGACGGCGACGGGGATGGCGACGACGCCAAGCCCAAGCGCAAGCGGACGAGCACCTCGAAGTCCAAGGCCAAGAGCGCCGCGAAGTAGCTCATTGGCCCGCGGGTTTCGCCCTCCGCGCGAACACCCGCGACCGAGAGCCGAGCCGTTAAGGCGAGGTTTTCGGCGGGTACGTCGGCGGCGTGCCGCAACCACGTCTGAGGAAGGTCGACTGCAGCGGGCCCGGCCTGCGCCGGGTCAAGCGCGGGCGTGGCTTCTCGATCCTCGACCCCGACGGCGAGCGCGTCGACGAGCCCGAGGTGCTGACCCGGGTCAACGAGCTGGTCATCCCGCCCGCCTGGCAGGACGTCTGGATCTGCCCCTATCCCGGTGGCCACATCCAGGCCACCGGCATCGACCAGCGCGGGCGCAAGCAGTACCTCTACCACCCGCGCTGGCGCGCCCGTCGCGACCAGGCCAAGTTCGAGGACATGGTCGTCTTCGCCCGCGCGCTACCGGCTCTGCGTGCCCGCGTGCAAGACGACCTGGCCCGCCACGACTTCTCCGCCGACCATGTCCTCGCCCTTGCCGTCCGCCTGCTCGATCGCGGCTTCTTTCGCATCGGCACCGAGGACTACGCGGTGACCAACGAGACCTACGGGTTGGCGACGATGAAGCAGCGCCACGTCCAGGTGCGCGACGGCGTCCTGTACTTCGACTACCCCGCCAAGCACGGCAAGCGCCGCATCCAGGCCGTCGTCGATCCCGACCTCGGCGAGGACCTCTGTCGCCTCAAGCGTCGCCGCGGGGGCGGCGACGAGCTGCTGGCCTACAAGCGCGACCGCCGTTGGGTCGACGTCAAGTCCGCCGACATCAACGCGTGGCTGAAGGACGCGACGGGCGAGGACGTCAGCGCCAAGGACTTCCGTACCTGGGGCGCGACGGTGCTCGCCGCCGTGGGCCTCGCCGTCAGCCCGGTCCCACCGACCAAGACCGCGCGCAAGCGGGCGATGGCGCGCGTCGTCAAGGAGGTCGCCCACCATCTCGGCAACACCCCTGCGGTCGCGCGCGCGTCCTACATCGACCCGCGCACGTTCGATCGCTACCTCGACGGCGTCACGATCGCCGGCACGCTCCCCGGCCTCGCCGAGGCGGGCGACGGCACGGCGATCCAGGGCGCGGTCGAAGGCGCGGTGCTGGAGCTGCTGACCGGCGAGGACTCACCGGCGATGGCGCCACCCGGCGGCGAGGAGATCGCCGCCGAGCTGGTCAACGCCGCCTAGGGCGAGGCTTCCGCCTCGTCGAGCGCCGCCACGGCCTCGTCGCGCGAGCCCCGGATCGTGAAGATCTGATCCAGGCCCGTGATCTCGAACGTCTTGGCGATGTTCTGATCGACGTTGACGATCGTCAGGCGCCCGTCGCGGGAGCGCAGGCGCTTGACCGTGCCGATCAGGACGCCGAGGGCCGTGGAGTCCAGGAACGTGGTCTCACCGAGGTCGACGACGATCCGCGACTTGCCGCCCTCGATCGCCTCGCCGAGCGCGGTCTTGAGGTCAGGTGCGGTGAACAGGTCGATCTCGCCGCGGACGGCGACGACCTGCGTCGAAGGGTCGACAGCGTCTTGGGTCAGTGCGAATTCCGGTGGCATCGTGCTCCCTCAGTGTGACGAATCTGCGTGCGCGCCGGTCATTCGCGGAAGGCGAGTCGAAGCAGCAGCTCGGAGCCTTCCGCGGAGATGTCGGAGGCGACGTGCTCGAACACGTTCCCGACGCCGGGCAGCGACGCGGCGGCGATGAGCGCGTCGGCGCCCTGGGCAGCCAGCGGGCCGATGCGCAGCGACAGGCCCGCAGGCTCGGCATGGACATGGACGGTGACGTGGCCGTTGGCCGTGTGACTGGGCGCGTGGGCGGCGACCGCGTCGGTCAGCAGCAGGGCGTCGTCGAGACGGTCGATCGGGCACTGCGCGCGCGCGGCGAGCATCCCGACGACGCGGCCGAGGACCGGGCCGAGCAACTCCGGCCGACTGACGGTCAGGGTCGCCTCGTTGACGGTGGACAGCTCGGGGCTCATGCCGACGCTTCTCGGACGCCGTCGAGCTCGAAGACCATCCGGACCTCGGTCTGGTCCTGGTCGTTGGTGCCAAGCTCCAGCGAGGAGGCGAGCGTGGCGATGAGCGGCAGGCCGAGCCCGAGGCCCGGGCTGTCGGGACGGGGCAGGATGCCCCGGCCCTCGTCGCTGACGACGACCGTCAGCGCGCCGTCGACGAGCCCGGCACGCACATGCATGGGCCCGTCGCCGTCGGGATAGGCGTGCACGACGACGTTGGTGCACGCCTCGGTGACCGCCAGCTTGACGTCGGCCAACGCGTGGTCGGGTACGTCGAGGGCGTCGCCCAGCCCGCCGAAGGCATGCCGAACGACGGCCACGTTCTCGGCGCGGGCCGGCAGAATCAGCTCGAAGTCGGGCGTCAGAAGGCTCCTGGTGGCGGTCGTGCCGGGGCGTCCCGGCCCCGGGTGTGTCATCGGCTGGATATGCCCACCCGGTCGTCGTCCTATTCGCGACTCAGCGCGGACGGGCGCGAAGCGCCACGAGCATATCCGGTCGCCGTCCCGGAATCCGGCGTCGAACGCTCCTTTAAACACGACGGACCGCCCGAAGGCGGTCCGACGCGTGTGGGGGAGGTCATCGCATCCCGCCGGGGCAGGGTCCGGCACGCTTCTTGACGCGATCTGACGGGAACATCGATCCCGCGAACCTCGGTATGCCCGAGGTCTGGCGCCGCAAACACGGCCGATCCGAGATACCGGAATCCGGTTTGCACGCAGACGATCTCCCTGCTCCGCCCGCGTGTCCGGGGCGGTCGGCAGCGCCTGTATGCGATCGCGTACGGCTGTCCAATTCGGAGTGCTCTTGCTACTCTGCCGGGCTCCTTCTCAGGCTCGAAATCCGGCGCGAAGGGTGTCCGGGCGATTTCGGACCTCCGTGCCCCCGGGCCGCCACGGGACACCTCATGACGATCTCTCGCATCCCTCAGGCCGATGGCCTGTACGACCCCCGCTACGAGCACGACGCCTGCGGCGTCGCCATGGTCGCGCGGCTGGACAACCAGCCCGACCACGGCGTCATCGACCGCGCGCTCACGGCGCTGGACAACCTCGAGCACCGCGGCGCCGAGGGCGCCGACATCCGCACCGGCGACGGCGCGGGCATCCTCGTCCAGATCCCGGACGCGTTCTTCCGCGCGAGCGTCGACTTCGAGCTGCCGCCGCGCGGGCGCCTACGGCGTCGCCGTCTGCTTCCTGCCGCGCGATCCGCAGCGGCGGCGCAAGCTCGAGGAGCTGATCGAGCTCAACGTCCGCATCGAGGGCCAGCAGCTGCTGGGCTGGCGCGACGTCCCGGTCGACCTCGACCACGTCGGCGACACGGCCAACGCCTCGCGCCCGCACGTCAAGCAGCTGTTCATCGGCGCCGGCGCCGGCTTCACCGAGGACCAGGATCGCTTCGAGCGCAAGCTCTACGTGATCCGGCGGATCGTCGAGCTGGCCGCCGGCCCCGACTTCTACGCCCCGAGCTTCTCCTCGCGCACGTGTGTGTACAAGGGGATGCTGATCTCCCACCAGCTGCGCGACTTCTATCCGGACCTCAAGGACGAGCGCTTCGGCTCAGCGCTGGCCCTGGTCCACAGCCGCTTCTCGACCAACACGTTCCCGCAGCTGGGACCTCGCGCACCCGTTCCGCGTGATCGCCCACAACGGCGAGATCAACACGCTGATGGGCAACGCCAACTGGATGCGCGCGCGCGAGTCGCAGCTGGCCTCCGAGCTGTTCGGCCTCGACCTCCAGAAGGTCATGCCGATCGTGCGCCCCGGCGGGTCGGACTCCGCGACGTTCGACAACGTCCTCGAGCTGCTGATGCTCGCCGGCCGCTCGCTGCCGCACGCGGCGATGATGATGATCCCCGAGGCCTACGCCGACCGCGACGACCTCCCGGATCACCTCAAGGGCTTCTACGCCTTCCACTCCTGCCTGATGGAGCCGTGGGACGGGCCGGCGTCGGTCTGCTTCACCGACGGCACCGTCGTCGGCGCGACGCTGGACCGCAACGGGCTGCGTCCCGGCCGCTGGGTCGAGACCAAGGACGGCTACGTCATGCTCGGCTCCGAGACCGGCATGCTGCCGGTCGCGCCCGGTGACGTCGTCCGCCTCGGCCGGCTGGCGCCCGGGCAAGCTGTTCCTGGTCGACCTGGAGGCGGGTCGCATCGTCGACGACGCCGAGGTCAAGGAGCAGGTCGCCACCGCACAGCCCTACGGCCGCTGGTTCGAGGAGAACGTCGTGCGCTTCGACGACCTCGCGCCGAAGGAGGGCCTGACGCTGGCCCAGCCGCTGCGCGACCTGCAGCTCGCCTTCGGCTACAGCCAGGAGGACCTCCGCGTCCTGATGGCGCCGATGGCCGCGAACGGCGAGGAGCCGCTGGGCTCGATGGGCAACGACAACGCGCTGGCGGTCCTCTCGGACCAGCGTCCGCGCGCTGTTCTCCTACTTCAAGCAGCTCTTCGCGCAGGTCACCAACCCGCCGATCGACCCGATCCGCGAGTCGATCGTCATGTCGCTGGGCACCGGCGTCGGCGCCGAGGGCAACCTGCTGCGAGGCCGCTCCCGAGCACGCGCGCCAGCTGGTCATGGACCAGCCGATCCTGCGCAACGGCGAGCTCGAGACGCTGCGCACGCTGGAGCACCCGTGGTTCAAGTCGCACACGATCGACATCACGTGGCCGGTGCAGGACGGCCCCGAGGGCCTGCACGCCGCGGCTCGCCGAGATCTGCGACGAGGCCCACGACGCCATCGCCACCGGCGTCAACATCCTGATCCTCAGCGACCGCGGCATCGGCCGGCGGCGCGCGCCGATCCCGTCGCTGCTCGCCGTCGCCGCCGTGCACCATCACCTGGTGCGCGAGGGCACACGCCTGCAGACCGGTCTGGTCCTGGAGTCCGGCGAGCCGCGCGAGGTCCACCACTTCGCGACGCTGATCGGCTACGGCGCCAGCGCCGATCAACCCCTACGTCGCGTTCGAGACGATCGACGCGCTGGTCGCCGAGGGCCGCATCCCCGGCGTCGAGTCCGCCGACGCGGCCGAGCGAGCTGATCGTCAAGGCGATCGGCAAGGGCCTGCTCAAGACGATCTCCAAGATGGGGATCTCGACGATCCAGTCCTACTGCGGCGCGCAGATCTTCGAGGCCGTCGGCCTGGAGAAGCCGCTCATCGACCGTCACTTCTGCGGGACCGCGTCGCGCATCGGCGGCGTCGGCCTCGAGGTCCTGGCCCAGGAGGCGCTGGACCGTCACGAGCGCGGCTACGCCGATCGCCGACGGCCGAGCGAGCTGCTGCCGGTCGGCGGCGTCTACGCCTGGCGCCGCGACGGCGAGCACCACATGTGGAACCCGGAGACGATCGCGGCGCTGCAGCACGCGGTGCGCGACACCAACGGCTCCGCCCAGGACAAGTACGACGAGTACGCGCGGATGGTCAACGAGCAGCGCCACGCGCAAGGCGACGCTGCGCGGCCTGCTGAAGTTCCGCGGCGGCGCCGAGCCGATCCGACTCGACGAGGTCGAGCCCGCCAAGGAGATCGTCAAGCGCTTCGCCACCGGCGCGATGTCGCTGGGCTCGATCTCCACCGAGGCCCACGAGAACCTGGCGATCGCCATGAACCGCCTCGGCGGCCGCTCCAACACGGGCGAGGGCGGGGAGGACCCGCGGCGCTTCGTCCGCGACGAGAACGGCGACCTGCGCCGCTCGGCGATCAAGCAGGTGGCCTCGGGCCGCTTCGGCGTGACGATCCACTACCTGGTCAACGCCGACCAGCTGCAGATCAAGATGGCCCAGGGCGCCAAGCCCGGCGAGGGCGGTCAGCTGCCCGGCCACAAGGTCGACAAGTACATCGGGTCGGTCCGGCACACGACGCCGGGCGTCGGCCTGATCTCGCCGCCGCCGCACCACGACATCTACTCGATCGAGGATCTCAAGCAGCTGATCTACGACCTGCGCTGCGCCAACCCCAAGGCGCAGGTCTCGGTCAAGCTGGTCAGCGAGGTCGGCGTCGGCACGGTCGCCGCGGGCGTCGCCAAGGCCAACGCCGACCACGTGGTCATCGCCGGCCACGACGGCGGCACGGGCGCCTCGCCGCTGAGCTCGATCGTCTCCGCCGGCGCGCCGTGGGAGATCGGCCTGGCCGAGACCCAGCAGACGCTGCTCAAGAACGACCTGCGCTCGCGGATCGTCGTCCAGACCGACGGCCAGCTCAAGACGGGCCGCGACGTCGCCATCGCGGCGATGCTCGGCGCCGACGAGATGGGCTTCTCGACCGCGCCGCTGATCGCGACGGGCTGCATCATGATGCGCGCCTGCCACCTCAACACCTGCCCGGTCGGCATCGCCACGCAGGACCCGGAGCTGCGCAAGCGCTTCCAGGGCACGCCCGAGCACGTCGTCAACTTCTTCTTCTTCGTGGCCGAGGAGCTGCGCGGGATCATGGCCTCGCTCGGCATCGCCAAGATGGAGGACCTGATCGGCCGCGTCGACCTGCTGGAGGCCGACGAGGCGATCGACCACTGGAAGGCGCGGGGGATCGACCTCACGCACCTGCTCACGTTCCCGCGCGACGTGCGACGCGTCCATGCCGCGCCACCGCACGCACGCCGCCGCCGCCGGTGCTCGACGACGCGCTGGACCACGTGCTGCTGGAGCGCGCGCGCCCGGTCGTCGAGGGCGGCGACGCGCACGTCGACATCGACGTGACCGTGCGCAACGTCAACCGCTGCGTCGGCGGCATGCTGTCGTCGCGGATCGCCGAGCTGCACGGCGCGCGACGGCCTGCCGGCCGGCTCGATCGACGTGACCTTCACCGGCTCGGCGGGGCAGACGTTCGGCGGCTGGCTGGCGCCGGGCGTCTCGTTCACGCTGCACGGCGACGCCAACGACTACACGGGCAAGGGCCTGTCGGGCGGCACCGTCGTCGTCACGCCGCCCGACGGCGTCACCTTCGACGCCGCAGGAGAACGTCATCGTCGGCAACACGGTGCTCTACGGCGCGACGTCGGGCAAGGCGTTCTTCCGCGGCCTGGCGGGCGAGCGCTTCGCGGTCCGCAACTCGGGCGCGAGCGCGGTCGTCGAAGGGCGTCGGCGACCACGGCTGCGAGTACATGACCGGCGGCCGCGTGGTCGTCCTCGGCCGGACCGGCCGCAACTTCGCCGCGGGCATGAGCGGCGGCTTCGCCTACGTCTTGGACGCTGACGGCGGCTTCCGCTCGCGCGTGAACCCGACGATGCTCGACCAGCTCGAGGAGCTGTCGGACGACGACGCCGCCGAGGTGCGCGGCCTGGTGCAGGAGCACTTCGACCGCACCGGCTCGACCGTCGCGTCCGGGCTGCTGGAGGACTGGGACGGCGCCCGCGGGCGCTTCGTCAAGGTCTTCCCGGCCGACTACAAGCGCGTGCTGGCCGAGCAGGCCGCCGCGGCTACCGCGACAACGGAAGAGGTGGCCGCGTAGCCATGGGTGAGCTCGGAGGCTTCCTCAAGATCGACCGCTCCAACGTCGCCTACCGCGACGCGCAGGAGCGCGTGGGCGACTTCCAGGAGTTCCTGGTCCAGCAGCCCGACGCGGAGCTGGCGGCCCAGGGCGCGCGCTGCATGGACTGCGGCGTGCCGTTCTGCCACAACGGCTGCCCGCTGGGCAACCTGATCCCGGACTGGAACGACCTCGTCTACCGCGAGCGCTGGCCCGACGCGATCAAGCAGCTGCACGCCACCAACAACTTCCCGGAGTTCACGGGCCGGCTCTGCCCGGCGCCGTGCGAGGCCGCGTGCGTGCTGGAGATCCGCGAGGGCGACGCGGTCACGATCAAGCAGATCGAGAACGCGATCATCAACCGCGCGTGGGACGAGGGCTGGGTCGTCCCGCAGCCGCCGGCGGTCGAGACCGGCATGCAGCGCCGCCGTGGTCGGCGCCGGGCCCGGCGGGCATGGCCGCCGCGCAGCAGCTGCGCCGCGCCGGCCATCGCGTCGTGCTCTTCGAGCGCGACGAGGCGGGCGGCGGCCTGGTGCGCTTCGGCGTGCCGGACTTCAAGATCGAGAAGTGGATCGTCGAGCGCCGGCTCGACCAGCTGCGCGCCGAGGGCGTCGACGTCCGCTGCGGCGTCGACGTCGGCGTCGACGTGACCGCCGACGAGCTGCGCGCGGAGTTCGACGCGGTCGTCCTGACGATCGGCTCGCGCGTGCCGCGCGACCTGCCGGTCCCGGGCCGCGAGCTCGACGGCATCCACCCCGCGATGGACTACCTCTACGTCCGCAACCGCGCGATCGCGCAGGAGCTGGGGCCCGAGCCGTCCACCGCCGCGCCCGCGCCGGTCGAGATCACCGCCGCCGGCAAGCACGTCATCGTCATCGGCGGCGGCGACACGGGCGCCGACTGCGTCGGGCACTCGATCCGCGAGGGCGCGTTGAGCGTCACGCAGCTCGAGCTGCTGCCCGAGCCGCCGACGCATCGTCCCGACGACCGCACGCCGTGGCCGCTGTGGCCGCAGAAGTTCCGGCTCTCCTACGCCATGGAAGAGGCGACTGCCATCGGCAAGGGCGAGCAGGACTTCTCGATCGTCACGACGCGCTTCGACGGCGAGGACGGTCGCGTCGGCACGCTGCACTACGCCCAGGCCGGTGACGCGCCGCCGTTCGCGCCCGTCGAGGGCACCGACGGCGAGATGCAGGCCGACCTCGTGCTGCTGGCGATGGGCTTCCTGCACCCCGAGCACGAGGGCGTGGTCGACGCAGCTCGGCGTCGACCTCGACCAGCGCGGCAACGTCAAGGCGCCGACCTACGAGACCTCGGTCCGCGGCGTCTTCGCCGCCGGCGACGCCCGTCGCGGCCAGTCGCTGATCGTCTGGGCGATCAACGAGGGCCGCCAGGCCGCCCGCATGGCCGACCGCTACCTCCACGAGCTGATCGCCGCCGAGCGCGAGCCCGTGCTCGCCGGCAACGTCCACGACGCCGACGAGGGCCCGGAAGGCCCTCCGTCGCACGCGGACGGTGGAGTGGCCGCAGAGGAGGCCTGACGGATCCGGCCGTCGAAACTTGACGCCTCCGTCATCTTCTGCGACGCTGCCGCGCATGTCCTCGGCAACGTCGCTTCCCTCCGTCTGCCTCATCGGCGCCGGCTCGTCCGGCATCGCCGCCGCCAAGGCGCTCCACGAGCACGGCGTGCCGTTCGACTGCTTCGAGGCGTCCGACCGCGTCGGCGGCAACTGGGTCTTCGGCAACAACAACGGCATGTCGGCCGCCTACCGCGACCTGCACATCAACACGTCGCGCGAGCGCATGGAGTACTCGGACTTCCCGATGCCGGTCGCTACCCCGACTTCCCGCACCACGCGCAGATCGCCGCGTACTTCGACGACCTACGTCGACCACTTCGGCTTCCGCGACCACATCCACTTCGAGACGCGCGTCGAGCAGCGTCGACGCGGCGGCGACGGCGTCTGCACGGTCACGACCGACGACGGCGAGGCGCGCGAGTACGACGTCGTCCTCGTCGCCAACGGCCACCACTGGGACCCGCGCTGGCCCGAGCCGGCGTTCCCCGGCGCAGACAGCTTCGAGGGCGAGCAGATCCACGCCCACGACTACATCGAGCCCTCGATCTTCGCGGGCAAGAACGTCGTCGTGCTCGGCATGGGCAACACGGCGATGGACATCGCGGTCGAGTCCTCCTACGTCGCCGGCAACACGTTCCTGGCCGCGCGCCGCGGCGCGTGGATCATCCCCAAGTACCTCTTCGGCCGCCCGACCGACCAGCTTCGAACGACCCGCGGATCCCGTTCAAGATCCGCCAGAAGGCCGTCCAGCAGCTCGTCAAGCTCCACGTCGGCGACATCACCGAACTACGGCCTGCCCAAGCCCGACCACCAGTTCGGCGAGGCGCACCCGACGATCTCCGGCCGCATCCTCGACCGCATCCCGCACGGCCGCGTCGCGCCCAAGCCGAACATCGAGCGCCTGGACGGCGACCACGTCGAGTTCGCCGACGGCACGCGCGAGCAGGCCGACGTCGTCGTCTACTGCACCGGCTACAAGATCACGTTCCCGTTCTTCGACGAGGACTTCATCTCGGCGCCCGACAACCACATCGAGCTGTTCCGCCGCGTCTTCCACCCGAGCTACGACGACCTCTTCTTCGTCGGGCTGCTGCAGCCGCTCGGCGCGATCATGCCGCTGGCCGAGGCGCAGGGCGCAGTGGCTCGCCGACTACCTGCGCGGGCGCTACGCGCTGCCGGCGCCGAGCGAGCTGACGGCCGACATCGCGCGACGACCAGCAGGCGATGCACAAGCGCTACGTCGCCTCCAAGCGCCACACGATCCAGGTCGACTTCGACGACTACCTCTGGCGGCTGGACAAGGAGCGCAAGCCGGGCGCCGAGCGCGCGCGCGGCGCGCGGGTTCGCGCTGCCGGTGCCCCACCGCGCCAGGACGCGCCGCGCACCGCCGACGCCGGCGGTCGCCGCGTGACGCTCGACGCCGGCCCGACAGCGGTCGCCGCGGGCAAGCGCGAGCGCACCAAGCAGGCCAACCGCGCCGCGATCCTGGACGCCGCGCGCGACGTCTTCGCCGAGCTCGGCTACGGCGCGGCGACGGTGCGCGACATCGTCCGCCGCACCGACCTGGCGACCGGCACGTTCTACAACTACTTCCCCGACAAGGAGTCGGTGTTCCGCGCGCTGCTCGACGAGACGGCGGGGGAGGCGCGCGCTGCGCGTGCGCGCGGCGCGCGCGCGGCCGGGACCACGCTCGAGGCGTTCGTGCGCGACGGCTACCGCGCGTACTTCGAGTTCCTGCTCGAGGACCGCGCAGACTTCGAGCTCCTGCGCCGCAACGCGGGCACGATCCGGGCGATGTTCGACGAGCCGTCGCTCGGCGCCGGCGTCGAGGAGCTCGCCGACGACCTGCGCGCCGGCGATCGCCGCCGGGCTGATCCCGCCCACGACGTCGAGTACATGGCGGCGTCGATGGTCGGCGCGGCGTTCGAGGTCGGCGCGCGGATGCTCGACAGCGCGCAGCCCGACCCCGAGCGCGCGACGGAGTTCATCTCCGGGCTCTTCATCGCGGGCCTCAGCGCGCGCGCTCGTGAGCGGCGCGCGCAACGTCTGTTGCGCGGACGCGCGCACCGCAACTTCGATGGTGGCTACGCTGTCTTGGTTCTCGAGCGCGCCGGAGCTCACCGCGCGCCGACCCACCCAACTCCCCGTCCTTCGACGCCGACAAAGGAGCACCCGCATTCCGATGCGACGTCTCGTTGCCACCTTCCTGCCCATCGCCGCCCTCGCTGCCGCCGCGCTCGTGCCCGCCAGCGCCTCCGCGCCGTCACCGTGGGCATCTCCGACCAGCAGGCCTCGACCTTCACCAACCCGCTCTACGCGCCGCTGAAGCTGAAGGTCGCCCGCTACATCGCCCCCTACGACGTCCTCAACGAGCCGGACGAGAAGGCGCAAGCTCGACTCCTGGATCCACAACGCCAAGCTCGCCAAGCAGACGATGCTGATCTCCTTCGAGCACTCGCGGACGCGGGCGATGTACAACAAGGCGCCGTCGGTGGCGACCTACACCAAGGCGCTCAAGGCGTTCAAGAAGCAAGTACGGGCCGAAGTTCGACATCTCGCCCTGGAACGAGGTCAACGTCTGCCAGGCGCCGGGTCGCATGGAGGGCCAGCCGGCGAAGATCTGCAAGTCGGCCACCGGACCCAAGCTCGTCGCCCAGTACTACTCGGCCGCGAAGTCGGTCTTCGCCGGCCGCAAGGTCGTCGCGATCGACATCCTTGACGGCTTCAACGTCGGTGGCGCGGTCAGCTACCTGCGCAAGTTCAAGAAGTACGTCAAGGGCACGCCCAAGTACTGGGGCATCCACAACTACAGCGACACGAACCGCGGCTCGACCACGCGCACCTCGCGGTTGATCAAGGAGATCAACAACAAGAAGGCGGAGGTCTGGCTGACCGAGACCGGCGGCCAGCTCAAGCTGCGGGGCGTCGTGGCCGGTGAGGCAAAGGCCGCCCAGGCGCTGAAGTGCATGTTCTCGATGCCCAAGAAGTTCCCGCAGATCAAGCGCTTGTACATCTACCAGTTCAACGGCGCGGACTCGTCCAACGACTTCGACGCCGGCCTGATCAGCCCCGACAACACGACCCGCGAGGGCTACACGGTCGTCAAGAAGCGCCAGTCGGCCACCTGCCACGCGTAGGCGCGGACGCGTTCGGGGCAGTTGTCGCGACGGGCGCCCACGGGCGCCCGTCGTGCGTTCGGGGTGGGGGCGGGCGGGATCGTAGACTGGAGGGGTGCCCACCTTCTGCCGTCACAACCGGCTCGTCGAGAACTGCCCGATCTGCTCCAAGAAGGAGCAGGTCTCCAGCCCGACGCGCTCGGTCGCACGGCGGCCCTCACGGCCTGCCGGCTCGACCGCCGTGCGGGCGCCGCGCAAGTCGGTCTCCTCCGGGATGACCGTCCGCCGGGTGCAGCGCGCGCCCGACGACGGCTATGAGCACGACCTGATCCCGGGCCTGCGGTCGAGCATCGACGCGGGCCGGCTGGCCGACGAGCTGGCCTTCAGCGCCGCGCGCCTGCGCGAGCTGTCCGACGCGCCTCCCGGTCTGTACGGCGAGATCGCCGGCATGGCCGATCGCGAGGAGGCGGCGTGGCTGACCTTCCTGATCGCGTTCTTCTCGCCGCTGGACAGCGGTGAGGACCCGTGGGCGGGCATCGCCGCGGCGCGTACGACCTGGGTCGCGGGCGAGCTGCCCGACCTCGAGGGCGTGCAGACCGGACCACGCACGGCGTTTGACCCCAAGCGCGGCACGGCCGCGCTGGTCGCCTACCGGGCGTGGGCGGAGCGGCTCGGCGGGCAGATCCCGGCGCTGGCCGGCGAGGAGACGTGGACGCTGCAGCACCGCTACGACCGCGCCTTCGAGCGCCTCGGCCTGCCGGGCTTCGGCCGGCCGCAGCGGATGGAGTTCCTGATCCTGGCCCACCGGCTCGGGCTGGTCGAGCTCGACCCGTGGACGATGCACCTGGCCGCCGCGACGCCGACCGACCCGGTCGCGCTCTCGGCCAAGCGCCTGCTGGGGATCGGCGACCCGGTCCTGCTGCAGCGCCGCCAGCGCGAGCTGGCCCAGGGCGTTGACGTGCCGGTCGAGGCGCTGGACCTGGCGTTGTTCAACTGGGCGGCACCGGCGGAAGACGAGCGCTACACGGCCGGCGCGACGGCGACGTCGGACGCCGCCGAGCGCGAGCGGATCGCGCGGGCGCTGGGGCTGTAAGTGGGGCGCGTCGCGTTGGGGCGCGCCTCGGCGTGCGCGTTGGCGGTGCTGGCGGTCGCCGGCTGCGGGTCGGGGTCCAAGGGCACCGTCGCGGGCGGCGCGCCGACGGTGTCGCTGTGGGTCAGCGCGACGGCGCACGACTATCGCCAGGTCGCCGCGGGCGCCAAGCTCGCGCTGGCCGAGCGGGGTGGGCGTGCGGGCGTGTTTCGCGTCAACTACGCGGGCAAGCAGGTCGCTGATGATGCTGCGCGGGCCACGGCCGACGCGGTGAGCAACGCCCGGACCTCGCTGCAGGACACGCAGGCGGGTGCGGTCATCACCAACGTCGGTGTTGCGCAGGCCGAGCCGGCGATCACGCTGCTCAACGAGGCGGGCATCTCGACGGTGGCGTTGGGGGATGAGGCCTTGAAGCGCGCCGCCTGCTCGTCGCGCAGCGACATCTACCCCAACGGCCACGAGACGGCGATCGTCGTCACGCCGACCGCAGCGGTGCCGCTCGACTTCCGCGCGCGCTTCCTGGCGCGTCTCGGCTTCGCACCGACGGACGCGGCGTGGTCGTCTTACCGGGGTGCGTCTGCCGTGTTGTCGTCGTTGGCGTCCCCGGTCGTCAAGACCGGCGACTCCCCACCGCGCTTGGATCGCGACGCGCTCGCTGCTGAGCTCGTGCGGTCGCACGGCGACTGCGCTTAGGCGCAGCTCGCTCAGTTCTCTCGCAGCGGACCTGGACAGACGGTGGATGCTGTCCGATCCCCGTTAAACGAGAGTGCTCATCGCTAAAGGTGCTCGTCGCCATTCTGTGATTCCCGCTAAGAGCGGGCTTTTGCGTGGCGATGCGCACAAGCTGCCGTTCGCCTGCGGACTGCGGGATCGGGTGGTTGCGGAGGGATGTCCGAGCGCGGGGGTTTGGTCGCGAGCAATTGCTTGCGATACCTCGGGGCACCGCTCACCGATGGGCGGACGTCGCCACTCGGACCCTGGTCGATCTTCGGGGGCGAGAACCCTGGCGGTGGCCCCTAAGGGCATCGACGCGTCAACCGCACCCAAGGACCCGGGACATGGAGAACCACGCCCCGCTCGAGCCGCATGCTCGGGTCAGGCTCAGCCACGAACAAGCGCAGGATCTGGTCGTCCGCACGATCTCGACGCAGGCCGAGTCGCTGATGCGCACGGCTCATCGCAACAGCCTGTGCGCAGACGACGCGCACGACGCTTACCAGCGCTCGATGGAGATCTTCCTGCGGCGGGCGGGCACGCTCGATCCGCGGTCGGCGCACAAATGGCTGCACGTCGTCGTCAAGCGCGAGGCGCAGGCGCTGCGTCGCGCGCGCTCCGGGTCGGTCGCCTACGAGGCGGTCGACTTCGACCGCCACGTCGCGCCCGACGTCTCGACGCCTGAGGAGCGCGTGCTGGCCGTCGATCGGGCGAACCGCGCCGCCGAGGCGCTGCGGCGGCTCAAGCCGCAGGAGCGTCGCGCCATCGGGCTCAAGGCCTTCGGCCATTCCTACGCGGAGATCTCCGAGACGACGGGCTATTCGGGGACCAAGGTCAACCGTTGCCTGACCGAGGGTCGCAAGAGCCTCCTCGAGCGGTTCGAGGGCATCGAGACCGGTGCGGAGTGCGAGCGCTGGCGGTCCGTCTTGTCGGCGATGGTCAGCGGTGAGGCGACTGCGGCGCAGATCACCGAGGCGCGGCCGCACCTGCGCAACTGTCCCGCCTGCCGGGCGACGCTGCGTGGTCTGCATCAGTCGCAGCGGCCGCTGAAGGCGGTGTTGCCGATGGGGCTGGTGAGCGTCGGCGCGAAGCTGTCGGGCCTGCTGGAGCGGCTGTTGCCGGGGGTCGGGGGCGGGGATGCGGCGGGCGGTGCGGCGGCCGCCGGTGGGGCGGGCCTCTTCGGTGTCGGCGGTGCCAAGCTGGCAGGCCTGCTCGCGGCGGGCGCGGTGGCGACGGCAGGCGGCGGGTTGGTGGCGGCGCAGGAAGCAGGCCACGGTGCCGGACATCGCACGCCGTCGGCGCAGACGGTGCGCGTGGCGCCTGCGCGGAGTGCTGCACCGGCTGTTGCGAGCGTGGCCCCGACGCGGCGGGTCTCGACGGCGTCGGTCAAGGTCGCGGCGCGGCGGCGTGCACAGACGCAGCGCGTGGTCGCCGCCGGATCGGTCAAACGACGGATCGAGTTTGCCCCGCGCGGCAGTGATTTCACTTCCACGCCCCCGGCTCGGGCGACCCCAAAAGCCGTCCGTGCGACCGCTCCACGGCCGCTCGCCGCCGGCTCCGACAGCACGCGCGGCGAGTTCGCGCCGCAGCCCTGAACAGCAACACCATGAACTTGCACACGAGAAAGGAATCGACGTTGCATCCCCTCACCCATCTCGGCCGCCTCAGGCGCGCCCGACTCCCGATCATGCTCGGCGCCCTGGCGATGGCGCTCGCCCAGGCGCCGCCGGCGGCGCAAGCCGTCGGCACCTACATCCATCAGAGCTGCGTGACGGGCGTCGACTTCGTCGACGCTTACGGTGGCTGGCAGGCGAGCGCGTACCCGATGGTCGGCAACACCAATGTCAACGCCTGCCCCTCGGCCGGCCTGCACTCCGAGATGTACCCCGGCGGCGGCATCCCGCTCGGCGCCACCGTCGGCTGGACATACACCGCCCCGCCACAGACCCGCATCGTGCGCTTCAGCAGCGATTACGCCGGTTGGACCAAGGTCTATGACAACGTCAACCGCGGCGTGATCCAGATCCTCGATGGCGCCGGCAACGTCAGTCTGAACTACACCGACGGGCAGGCGACGGTGAGCAACAAGCGCACGGTGGACTGGCTCGCGATCAGCACGAACGCGATCACCGCTCGCGTCGTTTGCGAGGGCCCTGACGGTCACCCGGGCTGCAGCGGCTCGGTGGGGTGGCTCTCGCTCTTCGGCCCGAAGCTCTATCTCGACGACGACCTCCCGCCGACGACCGGCACCGCCTCCGGCAGCATGACGACCGACACGACGCTCAAGAGTGCCGAGAGCCTCAGCTACTCGGCCTCGGACGTCGGTGGCGGCATCGCACGCCTGCGCCTCTTCGTCGATGGTCAGGCGACGGCGGTCGATCACGTCATCGACACCAACGACGGGCACTGTCAGCTCAGCGGCATCGAGAACGGATCGTGGATCTTCTCCTGGCCCAAGCCGTGCCCGGGCGCGGTCAACGCCGAGGAGGTGATCGACACCACGGCCATCGCGGACGGTCGGCACACGATCACCGTCAAGGTCGTGGACGTGGCGCAGCGGGAGGCGACGCTCTGGACGGGGTCGCGGTTGGTGGCGAACCATCCGCCGGTGAATGTGCAGCTGCCGGCGTTTCGCGACAACGCCACGCTGGCCAACCCGCTGATCGGCGCGCCCGTCGAGGCATTGAGCGATGGCACCTGGACGGGGCCGAACCTCAACATCTCGCGCTCGTGGGTGCAGTGCGATGGTCACGGGACGCTGTCGTCCTGCGCCGCGATCCCGGGTGCGACGGGGCTGAGCTACACACCGACGGCCGATGACATCGGGCATCGCCTACGCCTGCTTGTCACCGCCACCAATCCGGCGGACTCGGTGACGGTCTCTTCAGCTCCGACCGGCATCGTCACCGCGCCGAGCAGCGCGGGGCCGATCACGCCCAAGCCGGACCCCGGGTCCGACGGCAAGGACGGAAGCGACGGCAAAGATGGAACGAACCCACCGGCCTCGGGCAATGTGCCGGGTGCGCCCGTGCTCCCTGGCGTCTCGATCACCACGACCGTGGAGCACACATTCCGTGGGCACATCGCCGGTGAGCCCGCCGGCGCCACCTGCCCGCAGGATCGGGCGACGCTGAAGTTCGAGCATGTTCGCGGCGGTCAGGTGAAGCTCGGCTTCGGGAAGGCCTCGACCGCCCAGATCCAGCTGACCTGCACCACGACCGGCAAGGCGATCGAGGGCGCCCAGCTCGACATCGCAACCCGGGTGGCCACCAAGGCGGCCGTCGCAGCGGATGTGACGACCGACGGCGCGGGGCACGCGACGCTGCGCCTGGCCAAGGGCGCGGGGCGGATGGTCACGGTGGGCTACCGCATGTACGCCGACGATCCGATCGCCCGCGCGACCGCGACGCTCAAGGTCATGGTCAACGGAAAGGTGGCGTTGAAGGCCAACCGCAAGCACCTGCACAACGGCCAGGCCGTCACCCTGCGTGGCACGCTGCGCGGCGGTGAGGTGCCGGTCCGCGGCGTCACGTTGGCGGTCCAGTGGAAGGACGGTCACCGCTGGCGTCCCTTCGCTCAGATCAAGACCAATCGCAAGGGCGCGTTCAGGTATGCCTATAAGTTCACCCGGACGAGCGGCAGGATCACCTACGCACTGCGCGTGCAGGTGACCAAGGGCCAGGTCGACTACCCGTACCTGGCGACGGCGTCCAAGCCGGTGAAGGTCATCGTTGCGCGCTAGCAGCGGAATCCTCGACGCGCTGACGGCGTGTCGCGAGTTGCCGTGGCGGCGGGCGATGCCCGCCGCCGCCGGCGGCATGCGCGACGCGCCGGCGGCGGCCGGCAGGGCTCGATCCGCGTCCGTGCCGGTCGGGCAGCGTGCGCCTCGGGGCCGCCGTGTCCGGTGGCTCGTGGCGCTGGGCGCGATGGCGCTCAGCCTCGTTCTCGCCCCATCGGCGCCTGCCGAGGAGGTCTTCACCAGCCAAGCGGCGGGAGCCAACGCGATCGACTCCACCTGGATCCCCGCACCGGCCCAACGTGCCGCCCTCTGCATCGTCGACACCGGCAACGACCCCAATCCCGACACCTCCAACGTCGTGGCCCGTCTGTCGGTCGACGGCGAGCCCGGCACCGACCGCAGCCCCGACCACCACGGCACCCTCATGTCCATGATCGCCGCCGCGCCCTATAACGGCTTCGGCATGGTGGGGGCAGCACCGTCGATCAACGTTGTGTCGGTCCGAGCGTCGCGGGACGGGGTGACGTTCGGCGCGACAGATCTCGCGGCGGGCATCCAACAGTGCCTCACGTATCGCAATACCTACAACATCAAGGTGATCTCGCTTTCGTTGGGAGGTGTCGCCGTGTCCGGGCTGGACGCTGGCTTGATGGCCCTGACCGAGGACATGGTCAAGAACGCCCGGCGCGCGGGGATCGATGTCGTCGCCGCTGCTGGGAATCACGAAGGCGCAGTCGACTGGCCGGCCGCATTTGATCCGGTGATGGCCGTTGGAGCGGCGACGAAGGACGGGAGCCGTTGCGGGTTCGCGGCGTCAGGCCCGGAGGTTGACGTGTGGATCTCTGGCTGTCCCATCGACGCAGCGCTGTTCGATGGCACCCCTGCGTGGGCGTCAGGATCGAGCGAGTCGACCGCGTTCATGGCGGGAGTTCTGACGCAGCTTCGTCAGTTGAGTCCCGGTCTGACGGTCGATCAGGCAGAAGAGGCGCTGACGAGCAGCGCTCAGGTTAAGGTGGCGGGGCGCTGGCTCAATGTCGGTGCAGCTTTCACGGTGGCTAGCGTCGCGGATCAGCTCGTCGTTGGCCACGCGATGGTGCCGAAACTCGCTCCGAGCAGCGATGGGTCGGTGACGAAGCCGTTTGTATCAACTGACTCTGCGGCCTGGCGGGACCTTGCCGTACCGCCGAGCGGGGGAGAGGCTACGAATCGCGGGGTGATTCCGCGCTCGTCGAGCGGGCGTCTCCGGGCGAGGCTTCCCAAGCCGTCGGTGGGCCGGGTCAGATTGCGGCGGCAGGTTCTCGTGGTGAGCTTCAGAAACAAACCTCGGGGAATGGTGGCTCAGGTGCGGATCTACATGCGGACGAAGCACCGCGAGTTCCCGATCTTGGGTCGCAGCTTGAGGGTCATCAGTGACCGATTCCGGACAAGGGTCTTGGGAACGGTGGGTCAGGTGTCGATCACGTATCGTGATCCTTGGGCGATCAGAGACCCTTCAGTATTGCTGCTCATTCATCCGATGAGATAGGACTGCGTCTTCCGCCCGCGCAACTTCATGCCCGCTCGAAGCCGTCGTCTTGTCATCACCATCGCTGCTGCTGTTCTGGTTGCGGCGACGTGTCCGGTCGTAGCGAGGTCTCAAGACCGTCCGCTTCCGGACGATGTCGGTCCGGTGGACGATGGCGGGGCATTCGTGATGCAAAGTTGCGGCGAAACCGGCGCCTCGTTTGGCTGGGCCACGACGTTGAACACGAATGGCGATGCGCTGGCAACGGGCGTCGACTGCCCACCGTCGACTCGGCCGCAGGGATATCCCACAAGCTTTCAGCAAGCGGGCCTGTGGACGAGCGACCGCCTCGGTGACGAGGGCGGTGCACTGGAGGCCAGCAGCGGTGATCGGGCGGAGATGACGTTCGTCCCGCTGACTGGCACCACGATCACGCGTTTGCGCTATTGGCGGGCGGTCCACAAGATGGCCGATCCAGGCGACCGCTGGCAGCCCTATATCTCGCTCAGCACCCGCAGCAACGTCATCGACACCTGCATCATCGGTGGCCAATCGACCTGCACGACAGGCGCTGACGATTGGTATCCGAACGATGCGACGACGACCTTTCGAGGCTCGTACCGTGACCTCCCCGACATCTCGGCAAGCTCGATCATCGTCGGGCTTACTTGCGGCGACAGCGATGTCCACACGTGTGGCAACGGCTCGTTGCTCACGCATGTCGATGCCGAGATCTTCAGCGCGTTCCTGACCATCTCCGATCCCACGCCGCCGATGGTCGGCACGCCCACCGGTGCCGGCTGGACCGCGGATACGTGGTCGCAGGGCACGCTTCCGCTGGCGCTCGCCTCGTCGGATATCACCGGCATCTCGGCGACGCGGGTCTATGCCGATGGCTCGTTGATCGCGTCACTGCAGCGCAGTTGCAGCTATGACCGGCCGCGGCCCTGCACCGATGAGCCCGTCGGCGCGGTTGGGCTGCCGACGGTTGGGTTGACAGACGGTCCGCATCAGATCGCGATCAGCGGTGTCGATGCCGCCGGTAACGAGACGCGGGTGCAGCGAGCGGTCCCGCTGCTCGTGGACAACGAGGCGCCTGCGGCGCCCGTGGGACTGGTCTCGCCGGCGCCGTCGTCGACCGAGAATCGCTTCGAGGCGCACTGGTCGCTGCCGCCCGACACCGGCTCGCCGATCGTCGCTGCGCGCTACCAACTGTGTCAGGCGGTCGTGTGCGGAACGGTGCAGACCGCACCGTCACTCACCGCGGTCGATGGTCTCGCGCTGCCCGCGGAGGGTGACGCGAGCCTGAGGGTGTGGCTCGTCGACGAGGTGGGCCACGAGGCTCCGGCGGCGGGGGCGACCCTCACACTGCACTACGCGCCGCCGGCGCTCGGCCCGGGCACCACGCCGACCCCGGACCTGACCCAGACGCCTCCGCCATCGCCACCGCCGCCGGTCCTGCGCCCCACGCCACCGCCCATCCACAAGGTCTCCCCGAAGCTCAAGATCACCTCGCTGCGCCACAGCGGTCGCCGCATCACCCTTCGTGGCACGATCTCCGCGCACGCCTCCGGACGTGTGATCGTCCGCTTCCGGACCCGCATCAGCGGCCGCACCCGGACCCTCACGCTCCATCCCCGGATCCACGCCCGCGCCTTCCACGCGACCTTCACGCTGCCGCGTTCCCTTGCGCGGGCGCGCACGGGAACGGCGATCGTCACCTACGCCGGCGACCCCGACACCACCGCCGCGACCCGTCAGGCCACCCTCCGCCGGCACGTCTGACTCGACTGATGGACCGCAGAGGTTCATCAGTCGAGACGCAGCACCGTCCGTGTCGAGCAAAGGCGCATATGGAGCCTTTGCTCGACACGGATCCTCGGCCGCGCCGGCGACGGCTCCAGAGCGGCCCGCGACCGGTCGCCCACCCAATTGCCGCAACGTGCAGGGGCTTCGGAAAAGGCCGCGAACAACGGGCGTTTGCCGTCCGACCGGGGTCGTACCGTCACGCCGTCCAGTCCTCGAGCGCCGGGAGCTCCCATGCCCCTCTGCTTCATCGAACCTCACGACGCGATCCGCGTCATCGCAGAGTCCGTCGGCCGCGAGGCGCGACGGCAGCTGCTCGGCGAGCTCGTGCGCGCCTGGGTGGACGAGATCCCCGAGCGCGAGCTGGACACGCACTACGCCAAGGCCGTCGCCGACCTCGACGAGCACGACCTGTCGATGCTCGCCGCGTGGCACGCGTCGCTGGAGGTCGGGCAGCCGATCGCCAACCGCGACTTCCTGATGAACGTCTTCCCGACGCTCGGCGAGAACCGGCGCGAGGCGCTGAAGATCGCCGCCGGCTTCCGCGGCGAGGAGGCGTTCGAGGCCGGCGTCGCCGAGGAGCAGGCGCTGGAGACCGTCCTGCCGCGCCTGTCGCGCGAGCGGTCGCTGGAGCTCGCGCAGGAGTGCCTCGAGCTCTACCTCTGGGACCGGCTCGGCTCCGACAACTAAGTCGGCGGCATCCGCGCTCCGGGCGCCCGCACCGCGCCCGGCGCGCCGCGCCCGCGCCGCCTCAGTCCACGCGCCGCAGCACGTCGTAGCGCCCCACGCCCGACGCGGCCCTCCATGCGCCACGTGAAGAACGCGCAGTCCAGCCGCAGCCGGCCGAGGTCCAGCGTCGTCCCGCACGACACCTCGCCCGCCGCGCGCCGCGCGTAGGGCGCCTCGTCGGTCTCGTACAGCTCCAGCCCCGCGTGGCGCTGGCGACCCTCGCCGTCGTAGGTCGTCGACACGCGCGGGTCGGCGATCGACGAGCGACAGCTGCTCGTCGGTCTCGCCGTCGCGACCCAGCAGCACCGCGTGGATCGCCTCGTCGGCGTGCGACGCCGCCTTGGCGGGCCGCACCGCGGTCAGCGTCACGCCCGCGTCGCCCTCCAGCCACACGCCGAGCGTGCGCGCCATCGTCAGCTTGTCCCAGTCCGGCGCGCCCCAGGAGTGGCCACGCTGGCCGCGGCCCTCGAAGCTCCGCTCCACGCCACCGATCGTGACCTTGCCCGTCACCTTGACGAGCTGGTCGTAGCCCTGCATCCCGCCGAGCTTGCCGGCGGGGACGTCGGCATCCAGCTCGGCCGGCGCCGACACCGACTCCAAGTCCAACAAGAACGCATGTTGGCCGTCCTCGTCGTCGAAGTGCACGCGCCACGCACGCAGCGGGTCGACGACCTCGGTCCACACGCCCGCGGCCTCCGCGCGACCCCAGCCGACGCCCTCGCCGGACGGCACGCCGCCCTCGGCCCGGACCGCCACCGGCTCGCCGCCGGCGAACAGCACCGCCAGGCCGCTGGTGACGACCTCGCCGCCGGTCATCGCGCGGCCGATCCGGGCGACGCCGCAGACGTCGGCCTCCGCGTCGCTGAACGCGACGGTCACCGCGTCGCTGAGCCCATCGGCCAGCTCGCGCGGTGCCTCGTGGTCGACGCTGACGGTCAAGGAAGCCTCCTGGGATCGATCTCGGTCGCGGTGCCCTCGACGTCGAAGCCATCGGCCGCGGCACCACCTGGCCCGCCAGGCCCACCCGGTCCACGTCGCCGCACCCTCGGGCTCGGCACCTCGCCGACCAGCCCGAACGTGAACCGCCGCGCCACGAGCGCGCCGAATCACCGCGCGCGTCGGCGGCAGCAGCAGCAGCGCGCCGACGATGTCGCTGCAGAACCCCGGCGTCAGCAGGAACGCGCCGCCGAAGATCACCAGCACGCCGTCGAGGACCTCGCGCGCGGGCATCCGGCCCTCGGCCAACGCCGTCTGAAAGCGCCGCCACGCCGCGCGGCCCTGGGACTTCATCAACAGGCTGCCCAGGATCGAGTCGGCGATCAGCAGGGCGATCGTCCACAGCGCGCCGATCGCCTGGCCGACCTGGATGATCACGTAGATCTCCAGGATCGGGACGACCACGAAGAGGGCCAGCAGGAGCAGGAAGGGCATCCGGGCCCCAAGGCTACGCGGTCGCGGCTCCAGGGCGTCCGGGGCGGCGTCGGAGGGCGAGGCGACCGCCTTGGTCGTCGCGCGCGGACGCTACGCCCGCGACGGCGCGGGATCCAGGATCACGTTCGGCAGCCGGTGCAGCCCGACCAGCTCGATCAGTCGCTGGATCTGCGGCTGGGCCCCGCGCAGGCGCAGGTGCCCTCCGGCCTGGCGCAGGCGCTGGGCCACCATGGCGAGGTCGACCATCAACGACGGGTCGGCGAAGACCAGCTCGTGAAGGTCGACGAAGACCGTGTCATCCGCATGCAGAGCCCGGGACATCGCGGGACGTCGCCGGCTCTGAGTGGACCGATCCTCATCTCCCGCACAGCAGATCACCGGAGGGTGTTCGCTGTAAGAGACGATGGCGGCTCTCAACCTATCCTGAACGTCGGGCTAGACTCAAGGCCATGCCCTCCCCCGAGGATGTCGAAGCCGCCCTCACCAACGTGATCGACCCCGAGCTGGGTCTCGACTTCGTCGAGCTGGGCCTGATCTACGGGATCGAGGTCTCCGCCGGCGACGTGCACGTCACGTTCTCGCTGACCTCGCCCGGCTGCCCGATCGGCCCGCAGGTCTCCGAGCAGATCGAGGAGTTCGTGACCGAGCTCGACGGCGTGACCTCCGTCGAGTCCACCATGACGTTCACCCCGCCGTGGACGCCGGACCGGATGTCCGAAGACGCGAAGTTCGCGCTGGGCTACTAGGCCCGGCACTCTTCGGAACCTCTTATGCGGTCGGCGCTCGTCGCAGCGGCGATCGGGGCTTCGCTTCTGGCGCTGCCCGGCGTCGCCGATGCGCAACCCGGCCAGGGCGACGCCACCGGCCGCCTGCTCGTCATGCTGAAGCCGACCGACGACAGCGCACGCCGCCGCCGTCCACGCCGTCGTCGCGCGGGCCGGTGCCACCGCCACCGATGTCGCGGTCCCGCAGCTGCGCCTCGCCGCCGTCCGCCCGCGCGCCGGCACGTCGCTCGCCACGCTCGCCGACCGTCTGCGTGCCGACCCGCGCGTGGCCGACGTCCGCCCCGAGCATCGCTTCAGCCTGCGCTACGTCCCCAACGACCCGGCGCTTCACGACGCCCGAGCGCGGCGAGAACGGCACCGTCACCGAGTGGTGGGCCGCGCGCGAGAACTTCCCGGCCGCGTGGGACATCGCGCGTGGCGACGGCGCCCGCGTCGCGATCATCGACACCGGCGTCGACGGCGCGCACCCCGAGCTGACCAACAAGATCGTCGCCACCGCCGACTTCGACGACAACCTGGGCGACGGCCCGCCGACCGTCGACGAGGACGGCCACGGCACGCACGTCGCGTCGCTGGCCTGCGGCCAGCCCGACAACGGCATCGGGATCGCCGGCGCCGGCCTCGGCTGCGACCTGCTGATCGCCAAGAGCGACTTGACCGAGAGCAGCGTCGCCAAGGCGCTGGTCTGGGCGGCCGACAACGGCGCCGAGGCCATCAACATGAGCTTCGGCACCGACGGGCGCTTCGCCGCCGCGCCCGCGATCGTCGTCGGCGCTGCACTACGCCGACGCCAAGGGCGCGGTGCTGGTCGCCGCGGCCGCCGACGATCCGATCCTCGAGCAGGGCGACCCCGCCAACGTCCTGCAGCCGACCGACAGCGGATCGGACATCAACCAGAACTTCGGCCTCTCGGTCACCGCCGCCAACGCCGCCGACGCCCGCGCGTCGTTCGCCGGGCGTGGCACGCAGATCTCGATGGCCGCCTACGGCACCTACGGGCCCGGCGGCGCCAGCGGGCTGCTCGCGGCGTTCCCGTCGCAGACCACCAACCTGGAGCGCGGTGATCCGACGCGCAAGATCGCGCCGTGTCACTGCCGCACCGCGATCGGCGACGACCCGCGTTACGCCTACCTGCCGGGGACGTCGATGAGCGCGCCGCAGGTCACCGGCGTCGCGGCGCTGATGCGCCACCTCAACCCGGACCTCCCGCCGGCCGACGTCGTTCGGATCCTCAAGCAGACCGCCAAGCGCCCCGCCGACGTCGCGTGGACGCCCGAGCTGGGCTGGGGCATCCTCGACGCGGGCTCGGCGCTCGCGGCGGCACGCTCGGTCGACGCCCACGCGCCGACCTCGCAGCTCCAGCGTCCGAAGGTCACCGGCCGCTCGATCCTGCTGCGCTGGCGCGGGGAGGACGACGCGGTCGCGGGCGTCGTCGCCTCCGGGGTCGCCCGCTATGAGCTCTGGCGCTCGGCGGCGGGTCACAAGGCCCGCAAGATCGTGACGACGCGGCGTCACTCCCTGCAGCTGCGCGGCAAGCGCGGCTCGCTGTATCGCTTCTTCACGATCGCCATCGACAACGCCGGCAACCGCGAGCTGCCGCCGGCCAAGGCCGACGCGAGCGTCCGCGTCGCCCGCCGATAGCGCGGGCGGGGGACTCGCCTACGCGGGCGAGCCGACCCGCGACGCGCCGTTGGCGCTGGCCTTCGCGGGCGCCTGGCGCCGGCGCGCCAGCGCCAGCAGCTCGGCCAGCGAGGCCTCGATGCCGTCGCCGATGCGGTCGAGGTCGGGCAGCGCGTCGTAGTCGCCGAGCAGCCCGAAGTTCGATCTGCCCGTTGTAGGACATGATCGCGATCGCCAGCGCGTGGTCCTCGGGCAGGAAGGCGACGGGGAAGACGTCGTGCAGCTCGCGACCAGCGGACGTACAGCGGGAACTGCGGACCCGGCACGTTGGTGACGATCAGGTTGAACAAGCCGCGTCGAGAAGTTCAGCCGCGAGGCCTGGGCGAGGATCGTCGGCGGCGCGAAGCTCTGCACGCCGGCGAGCACCTCGGCGCCGACCGCCTGCTTGGACTCCTTCAGCCCGTCCATCGCCGCCTTGACGGCGCGCAGGCGCGCGATCGGGTCGTCGACGTAGACCGGCAGCGGCCCGCGCATCACGCGTCGATGCGGTTGCCGAGCTGCGCCCTGCTCGTCCTTCGCGCGCGGATCGAGACCGGGACGAGCGCGCGCAGCTCCAGCCCCTCGGTGCGCACGCCGCGCGAGTGCAGCCAGTCGCGCAGCGCGCCGCTGACGACGGTCAGCACCACGTCGTTGACGGTGCCGCCGAACGCGTTCTTGACCTGCTTGAAGTCCGTCGAGCCGGTTGCGCACGACGCGGAGCGGCGGTGCGGGCCGATCTCGACGTTCAGCGGCGTCGCCGGCGCCGGGTTCAGCGCCGGCCCAGGCGACCTCGCCGAGGCCCTCGGCCGCCTCGCGCGCGCGCGCGCAGCGTCGCCTGCGGGTTGCGCACGACGCCCAGCGCGCCGGCGGCGGCGCCCGCGGCGGCCCGCGCCAGCCCGAGCGCCCCGCCGGCGACGAGCTCGGCGCCCGTCGGCTCGTGCTGCGGGCTGCCACGGCTCGTCGGAGTGCGGGACCTCCGGCGGGACCGGCGTGAGGTCGAACATCACGGTCGCGAGGTCGACGCCGCTGATGCCGTCGACCATCGCGTGGTGGGTCTTGCGAGATCAGCGCGAAGCCGCCGTCGTCGAGCCCTTCGATGATCCACATCTCCCACAGCGGCTTGGAGCGATCCAGCTGCTGGGAGATGATCCGCGCGACGAGCCGCATCAGCTGGTCCTCGGAGCCCGGCGAGGGCAGCGCGGTCTGACGGACGTGGTACTCGAGGTTGAACGTCGGGTCGTCGACCCACAGCGGGCGCCCGGTCTCCAGCGGCGGCTGCGCGAGCCGCTGGCGGTAGCGCGGCACGAGGTGCAGCCGCGTCCGGATGTGATCGAGCGATCTCCTCGTAGCCCGGCGCCGGACCCTCGAAGATGACCAGCGCCGCCGATGTGCATGTGCGACGCGGGGCCTCTCCTGCGCCAGGAACGACGCGTCGACCGCCGTCAGCCGATCAAGATGCTGCTGTGCCATCCCAGACTTCCCCCGATTTCACGTCGTCGACTGTCAGCTTACTCCGGGAACGCCAGCGGTGCGGGACATTCACTCCCATCGCGGATGGGGCTCTGCACCCGGTTGGGCCGGTACCGTCTTGTGGGTGACCGCCGACGTGCCCGACGCCGCCGAAGCACCCGACGGGCCCGCTCCAACCCCGTGCGGATGACGGCGATGGCGGTGGCCGCCTCTCGGTCAAGCTGTTGGTTGTCGCGCTCGTCGGCCAGTTGGTGCTCTTCGGTGGGCTGATCGCGCTGACCGTCCATGGGTTCCCGTTCTTCAACGGACCAAACCATGACGACGAGCCGTTGGCGACCAGCCAGCGCGCCGGCACCGTGCCCAACGCCACCGTCAACCGCTTCGACGGCGCGCGCGCGATGGCGACGGCCAAGCTGCAGATCGACGCCGGGCCGCGCCCCGCGGGCTCGCCGGCGCTCCGCCGCGTCGCGCTGAAGCTGCGCGCCGAGCTGCCCAACGGCCGCTTCGAGAACGTGCTCGCACATCCCGGCCTGCGCAACATCGTCGGCGACCTGCCGGGGCCCGGACCGGTGATCGTCATCGGCGCCCACTACGACACCATCAACCGGCCCAAGGGCTTCGTCGGCGCCAACGACTCCGCCGCCGCGGTCGGCGCCGTGATCGAGCTGGCCCGCGCGCTCAAGAAGGTGCAGCGCAGCGCGGTCTCGCCGGGCATCCGCTTCGTCCTCTTCGACGGCGAGGAGGAGCCCGCGCCGACCGACGACTTCTACGCCGACGCGCTGCGCGGCTCGAAGTCCTACGTCCAGCTCCACGCCGAGGAGGTCCGGGCGATGGTCTTGCTCGACTACATCGGCAACAAGGGCGTCCGGCTCCCGCGCGAGGGCACCTCGACCTCCTCGCTGTGGGACGAGGTGCGGGGCGCGGCCAAGCGCGTGGGCGTCCAGGCGATCTTCCCCGACAAGGTCGCAGACGAGCATCTTCGACGACCACACGCCGTTCCTGCGCGCCGGGATCCCGGCGGTCGACCTCATCGACTGGTCCTATCCCTACCAGCACAAGCTGACCGACAGCTACGACAAGCTCTCGGAGGGCAGCGTCGACGCGGTGGGGGAGACGATGGTCGAGCTGATCCGCTCCTGGCCGTCCTGACGTTCGCGAAATCCGGAGCCGCGCCGGGTTCCTTCTACAATCGGCGCCATGGCCGCGACCGTCGAGAAGCTCCTCCTTGCCGCCCCGCGCGGCTACTGCGCCGGGGTCGACCGTGCCGTGCAGACCGTCGAGCGCGCGCTCGAGCTCTACGGCGCGCCGGTCTACGTCCGCAAGGAGATCGTCCACAACAAGCACGTCGTCGAGCAGCTGCGCGAGCGCGGCGCGATCTTCGTCGACGAGCTCAACGACACCGTGCCGGAGGGCGCGACTACGGTCTTCTCCGCCCACGGCGTCTCGCCGGCCGTCCACGCGGACGCCGCAGCGGCGCGGGCTGCAGACGATCGACGCGACCTGCCCGCTGGTCACCAAGGTCCACCGCGAGGCGGTCAAGTTCGCCTCCGAGGGCTACACGATCGTCCTCATCGGTCACGCCGGACACGAGGAGGTCGAGGGCACGATGGGCGAGGCGCCCGACCACATCGTCCTGGTCGAGACCGAGGCCGACGTCGACGCGCTCGAGGTCGACGACCCCGAGAAGATCGCCTACATCTCGCAGACCACGCTGTCGGTCGACGAGACGCTGCACGATCATCAACCGCCTGCGCGAGAAGTTCCCGGCGATCACCGGTCCGCGCACCGATGACATCTGTTACGCCACCACCAATCGCCAGGCGGCCGTCAAGCAGATGGCCTCGCACTGCGACCTGCTGCTGGTGATCGGCTCCAAGAACTCGTCGAACTCCAACCGGCTCGTGCAGGTCACGCGCGAGCTGGGCACCGACGCGCACCTGATCGACGACGTGAGCGAGATCGACGAGGCGTGGCTGGAGGGCCGGCGCGTCGTCGGGATCTCGTCGGGCGCCAGCGCGCCCGAGGAGCTGGTGCAGCGCCTGGTCGACTTCTTCCGCGCCCGGGGCACCGAGCAGATCGAGGAGTTCCAGGTCGTCCAGGAGGACGTGCGCTTCATGCTCCCCAAGTCGATCCGCCAGGCGATGGCCGCCGCCGGGCAGACGCCTGCGCCCGCGGGCGCGTGAACGTTCGCTGAACGCGGGGCTCTCGGCCTCAAGCGGCACGTCCGCCGTCCGACCACATGGTGCGGAATGTCCCTCCGCACTCCCACCCTGGGCGTGGTCTGCCAGACCACCCTCACGCTCGCCGGCCTCGTCGCCGGCGCGGTGCTCGCCGACTGGCCGCTGGCCACCGCGTGCTTTGCCGCGTGCGCCGCGACCGCCGTCATCCGCGCGCGGGACGCCGAGCGCGCCGCGGGCGAGTGGCAACACCGCTCGGAGTGCGACCCGCTGACCGGCGTCGGCAATTACCGCAAGCTCCACGAGCGGCTGCACGCCGCGACCGCTTCTGACCCGCAGCGGTTCGCGCTGCTGACGCTCGACGTCGACTCCTTCAAGGAGATCAACGACGCCCACGGCCATCTGGAAGGCGACCGCCTGCTCCAGGAGGTCGGCCGCGTGCTGGTCGAGAACGTCCGTGGGAGCGATGTCGTGGCCCGTCAGGGCGGCGACGAGTTCTCCGTGCTGCTGCCCGAGTCCGATGGGGAGGGCGCGGCGCTGCTGGCCCATCGCATCGAGGAGGCGCTGGCCACGATCGCGGCGGCCGACGCCGCGCCGGTGCGCGCGTCGATCGGCGTCGCCGTCTTCCCGCAGGACGGCGCCACGCCCGACGATCTGCTCGAGAAGGCCGATCTGGACCTGCGCGCCGCCAAGGAGCGTCGCCGCGCGGCGACGCTCGGCGTGCCTACAGCTGCTGCTTGAGCCGCTCCAGCCGCGTGTCCCACTGGGCGCCCGCGGCGACCATCCACGCCATCGCGCCGGCCAGCGGCTCGGGCGTCAGGCGATAGCGGGTCTCGCGACCGGCGTGCTCGGCCGAGGCCAGGCCGGCGTCGCGCAGTTGGGCGAGGTGCTTGGCGATCGCCTGGCGGCTGACGGGCAGCTCGCCGGCCAGCGCCGAGGCGGTCAGCCCGGGCTGCGCGGCGAGCAGGCGCACGACCTCGCGGCGGGTGGGGTCGGCGAGGGCGGCGAAGACGGGTCCGGGATCGCGGTCCATCACAGGGCCGCGAGGGCCATCTGCGGCCCGCGCGCAGCAGCCGAGGCGTGCAGCGTCCGGATCGTCGCGACGTGCAGCGTGACCAGCGGCACCTCGACGATCACCATGCGCGTGCGCTGATCGCCGTCGTCGTCGAGCGTCAGCTCCACGAGCGACGGCTCGCCGCCGGGGGCACACCAGGACAGCGCGACGCGCCGGCCCTCCTGGACCTCCTCGATCGTGACGTGGCGCAGCTCGCCGTCCTCGGTCACGACGCCGCAGGCGCCGGGGGCGACCTCGTCGAGGTCGACGTCGTCGGCCAGCCACGTCGCGAGGCCCTCGGGCTCGGCGACGAGCTCCCACACCGCGTCGCGCGGAGCGTCGAGGACGGTCTCGCGGCGGACGGCACCCAGCTCTTCGTGCAACTCCATGGTTGCGGATGCTAGCGTGTCGCCACACGTGCAACCAAATGGTTGCGTAAAGACCCGGATAGGAGCCCGATCCATGCCCCTCGTGCCCATGGTCGTCGAGCAGTCGCCGCGCGGCGAGCGCTCGTTCGACATCTACTCCCGCCTGCTCAACGACCGCGTCGTCTTCCTCGGCAGCGTGATCGACGCCGAGATCGCCAACCTCGTCGTCGCCCAGCTGCTGCACCTCGAGGCCGACGACCCCGACAAGGACATCAACCTGTACGTCAACTCGCCGGGCGGTGACGCCTACGCGGCGCTGGCGATGTACGACGCGATGCAGTTCGTCACCTGCGACGTGGCGACGATCTGCTGCGGCATCGCGATGTCGGGCGGGTCGCTGGTCCTGGCCGGCGGCGCGGCCGGCAAGCGCAGCGCGCTGCCCAACGCGCGGATCCTGATCCACCAGCCCCACGGCTCCTACCAGGGGCAGTCCAGCGACATGGAGATCCACGCCCGCGAGGCGATCGCCTTACGCCACCGCTACGAGGAGATCTACGCCCACCACACCGGCCAGGACCAGGCGCGGATCAAGGCCGACATCGAGCGCGACAACTACTTCACCTCCGAGGAGGCGGTCAGCTACCGCCTGATCGATCGCGTGATCGCCAGTCGTCACGAGGCACAGACGGTGCGCAAGGCGGCCGGCCTGGGGTAGATACCCTCGCGGCCGATGCGCACGCTCGTCATCTCCGACCTGCACCTCGGTGGCCGCACCGGCGTCGACGTCCTGCGCGACCCGGCGGCGCGCGAGCCGCTGCTGGTCGAGTTGGCGCGGACGTCGCGGCTCGTGCTGCTCGGCGACACGCTGGAGTTGCGTCACGGCCCGGCGCGCGAGGCGTTGGCGCGCGCCCGTCCGGCGCTGGAGGCGGTCGGCGCGGCGCTGCCCGCCGGCGCCGAGGTCGTCCTCGTGCCCGGCAACCACGACCACGCGCTCGCCGCCCCGTGGCTGGACGGTCGCGCCCAGCGGCCGCTCGGCCACGAGACGCGCGTCAAGCCCGGGACGGCGTCGGCGCTCGCGCGCCAGGTCGCGGGCTGGCTGGGCGGCGGCGCCGACCACAACGTCGGCGTCGAGATCGCCTACCCGGGGCTGTGGCTGCGCCCCGACGTCTACGCGATGCATGGTCATTACCTTGATCCCCACGGCACCGTGCCGACCTTCGAGCGGCTCGCGGCCGGGGCCATGAGCCGGATGGTCGGCAGCGTGTCCGATCCTGCCGTAGCCGAGGATTACGAGCGCGTGCTCGCGCCGCTGTACGCCTGGATCACGAGCGCCGCCCAGCGTGCCGGCCAGGAGGGGCTGGGCGCCGGCGCGGGGCGCGCGGGCAAGGCCTATGAGTTGCTCCAGGGCGACGGCCACCAGCCGGTGCGCGCTCGCCTGCTGACCGCGATCTTCCCGCTGGGCATCCGCGGGCTGAACCTGCTCGGGATCGGGCCCGTGCGCTCCGACCTCTCCGGCGACGCGCTGCGCCGTAACGCGCTCGACGCGCTCGGCGAGGTCGTCGGCCGGCTCGGGATCGACGCCGAGCACGTCATCTTCGGCCACAGCCACCGCGCGGGCCCGCTGCCCGGCGACGACGTCACCGAGTGGCGCACGCCGTCCGGCGCCTGGCTGCACAACAGCGGCAGCTGGGTCCACGAGCCCGTCTTCACGCAGGCCGCGGGCACCGCGAGCCCCTACTGGCCCGGCGGCGCGATCCTCGTCGAGGACGCCGGCGCACCACAGCTCCTCCGGCTGCTCGCCGACGACGACCTCGTGCGGGCCGACGCGGACGCGGCTTAGGTCGCGGCGTCGTCGGGCGCCAGGCCCGGCGTGAAGCAGACGGCGTGGCAGGTCACGCCGTCGCCGAGCTCCAGCTCGAGCACGGCCGCTTCGTGGCGGCCGTGGTCGACCAGCAGGTGCGCACCGGTGTGATCGACCGAGCGCTCTTCACCGTTGACCGTGATCGTGCCCTCGCCCTCCAGCACCGCCCATGCCGCGCCCGCCTCGTAGGGTCCGGAGTACGGGCCCTCGACGTCGGGCGTCGGCACGACGATGCGCGCCTCGGGGTCGTCCTCGGGATGGAGGTAGGCAATGGGGTCGGCCTCGATGCCCAGCAGCTCCTGGATCGCCGCCTCGGTCTCGCGGTAGCCGCCCTCGCCGAAGTGCACCTCGAAGAGGCGCAGCTCCTGGTTGAACAGGTAGCGCGACGGCCAGCCCTGGTTCTCGTAGATCTGCCAGAGCTGCAGGTCGGGGTCGAGCAGCACGGGGTGCTCGATGCCCAGCCGCGCCACGGCTGCGGCGACGGCCTCGGAGTCGCGACCGGGCGCGAAGCCCGGGGCGTGCACGGAGATCACGCGCAGGCCGGCCTCGGCGTAGCGGGCGTGCCAGGCCTGCAGATAGGGCAGCGTGCGCAGCGAGGCGGGCCGACAGAAGTCCCAGAACTCCAGGAGCACCGGGCGCCCGCGC
Source organism: uncultured Conexibacteraceae bacterium (assembly GCA_963731005.1). Taxonomy (GTDB): domain Bacteria; phylum Actinomycetota; class Thermoleophilia; order Solirubrobacterales; family Solirubrobacteraceae; genus Baekduia. The sequence goes on from CAVSTZ010000002.1 coordinate 2,285,613, forward strand.
TGCTTGTCCATCCGCAGCGTCGCGACGTTGAGCCATTTGAGGCTCGCGGGAAACATCGGGGCGACGATGGTGTCGGTGGGAACGCGCACGGCGCGCGACGCTAGCAGCGCGCCCGTTCAGACCGTCGGCTGCGCCGATGAACGCGCCATGATGTTCGAAGGACCGTAACTTTTGGGTCCCTGAGGGTTCTAAGTAGCTGCGCCCTGTCCCGCGAACATTTTGAAGGAGAAGCCTTGCGCAAGGTCTCTGTCGTGGTCGTGCTCATCGCCACGACGCTCTGTCTCACCGCCGTCGCCGTGGCCCAGTCCGGCGGCAACATCTACGGCGTCACCGGCAAGATCGCCAGTGGCGGCACCAAGTCGAAGCCCAAGCATGTGGGCGTGACGTTCAACTACACCGTCAAGCCCGCCGTCGCCGGCACCCTGTCGCAGCCGGTCTCGACGTACAAGATCCACTTCGACGGTCTGAAGTCCAGCACCAAGAACACCGCCAAGGGGAAGTACTGCAAGGCCTCGGCGATCACCGCCGCCGCGTCGGACGCGAGCTGCCCCAAGGGCACCCATGTCGGCACCGGCAAGGTCAACGCGCTGGTCGGCCACGCGGGCAACCCCGTGGATCCCGCCTCCAAGTGCAACCTGGACCTCGACATCTACGCCGGTGGTCCGAACAGCCTCGCGCTGTTCCTGCACGGCACCCCCCCGAACTGCCTGGTGACGATCAACCAGGCGATCGACGCGAAGCTCAAGAACGACTCCACCGGCTCCTCGCTGACCTTCTCGGTCCCGTCGGTGCCGCTGCTGCACCCGGCGACGGGCCTGGACGTCGGCATCACGAACGTCTCGTCGACGATCGCCAAGGGCAGTGGGGACAAGGGCGTCTTCACCTCGACCGGCTGCAAGGGCACGCGCAAGGTGAAGGTCACCTTCTCGGCCGAGGCAGGCGGAACGGGCACGGCGCAGGCCTCCGCCGGCAAGTGCTGATCTGACGCCCACCGGCGTCTGAGGTCAAGCAGTCTCCGCGAGGGGCGGGCCATCTGGCCCGCCCCTCCGTCGTTGTGGGGGCAGCTGCGACGGTCCGCTGCGCCGTCCCTTAGGTTGTGCCCCATGTCCTCTCGCGCCCGCATCGGGATCGTCGTGGCGGCCGCGGTCGTGTTGGTGGTGGGGTTCATCATCGCCAACGGCTCCGGCGACGACGACAAGGCCAAGACCACCGCGAACACGACGACCGTCGCGCCGGCCCCGGGGGACACGACGGCGACCGCGACGACGACGCCGGCCGCGCCGGCGATTCCGGTCGTCACGGTCGTCGACGCCAAGCCGCAGGGCGGCGTCAAGCGCATCACCTTCACCAAGGGCGACACCATCAAGTTCACCGTGCGGTCCGACACGACCGACGAGATCCACTTCCACGGCTACGACGTCCACAAGGACGTCAAGGCGGGCGGCAGCGTCACGTTCTCGGTGCCGGCCACGATCGAGGGCCGCTTCGTGGTCGAGCTCGAAGACCACGGAACCCAGATCGCCGAAGTCGAAGTGGACCCCTCGTGAAGAACGGTTCTCCGGGCCGCCCGCCCGCGCCTGACGGTCGCCGCTGCGCTACACGTGCGGCCGCACGCGGGCGCTGCAGCGGCGACGTCAGCCACGACCGTGCGGACCGCAGAACCGCCCTTCGGGTCGGCGGAGGGATCGCCTTTGCGGCGCTGGCGCTGCCGGCCTCGGCGTCGGCCCACGGCCTCGTCGGCAAGCAGGATCTGCCGATCCCGCGCTGGCTCTTCGCTTGGGCGGCCGCGGTCGTGCTCGTCGCTTCGTTCGTCGGCCTCGCCGTGCTGTGGGCGACGCCGCGGCTGCAGGCGATCGTCGAGCGGCGGCGCTTCGGCGTGGCGCGCGCGGTGGAGATCCTCTTCGGGCTGATCGGCGTCGCCCTGTTCGTCTTCTTCGTCTATGCCGGCTTCGCGGGCACGCAGGCCGCGACGGCCAACATCCTGCCGACGATCATCTACGTCTTCTTCTGGGTCGGCATCCCGTTCGTCAGCGTCGTCTTCGGCGACGTCTTCCGCGCGATCAACCCGTGGCTGGCGATCGGCAAGGCCGCCGGCTGGGTGATGCAGCGCACGGGCGCGGTGGAGGGCGTCGAGCCGCTGCCCTACCCGAGCGTGGCTGGGGCGCTGGCCGGCCGTGCTCGGCGTGCTGATCTTCGCTTGGGTCGAGTTGGTGTACGCCAACAAGGACGATCCGTCGCAGCTGGCGACCATGGCCCTGGCCTACGCCGCCGTGCAGCTGGTCGGCATGAGCCTCTACGGGGTCGAGGTGTGGTCGCGGCGAGGCGACGCGTTCGGCGTCTACTTCGAGATGTTCGCGCGGATCTCGCCGCTGCACTGGCGCGACCGCGCGCTGTTCACGCGTCCGCTGCTGGGCGGCGCGCCGCCGCTGAGGCCGGTCGCGGGCACGGTCGCGCTGCTCTGCACGATGATCGGGACGACGAGCTTCGACGGCTTCTCCCAGGGCACGACGTGGAACTCGATCGTGCCGCATCTGCAGAACTTCTTCGGCAGCCTCGGCCTCAACGCCGAGCATGCGCTGGAGTGGGCCGGGACGGTCGGCATCGTCGTCATGTGCTGTCTGATCGGCCTGCTCTACCGGCTCGGCGTGCTGGGGATGCACACGGTCGGGCGGCGGCTGTCGACCCGCGAGCTGTCCGGCGCGTTCATCCACACGCTGATCCCGATCGCGTTCGCCTACGTGTTGGCCCACTACTTCTCGCTGGTCGCCTACCAGGGCCAGGCGATCGCGGCGCTGGCCTCCGACCCGCTCGGCGACGGCTCCGACCTGCTCGGCACCGCGGCCGACACCATCAACTACACGTGGATCAGCGCGACGGGCATCTGGTACGTCCAGGTCGGCGCGCTCGTCCTCGGCCATGTCGCGGGCCTGACGCTCGCCCACGACCGCGCGCTCGCGCTGTTCACCAAGGCGCGCGACGCGACGCGGTCGCAGTACTGGATGCTCGCGGTCATGGTCGCCTTCACGAGCCTCGGCCTCTGGCTGCTCTCGGCGGCGGCGCAGCAGTGACCGCCGCCCTCATCCTGGCCCACGCCGGCCACTGGTTCGCGGGCCTGCTCTACCTCGCGCCGGTGCTGATCGTCGTCGGCGCGCTGGGGTATCAGAGCTGGAAGGACAAGCGCCGGGGCGATGACGAGGTCGATGCCGATCAGACGCCGGACGTGCACCTGAACTGAGGGCCTCGGGGGCGCTGGGCGGTGCCGATCGCGCGCAGCCCGCGACATACGCGGGTTTCGCGCGTCGCGTGACGCCCTCAGGCGCCGAGCAAGCGAAGGTCGTGCGCCAAGCCCTCGGGCGTCAGCTTGTCCACCGGCCATCCGACGCGTTGGACGCCCTTGGCGTCGACGAGCACGACGTAGGCGGAGTGTTCGAACTGCTTGCTCTGCGGCTGGATCCCGTAGGCGTCCCAGATCGGCTTCAGCTGGGCGCGATCGCCGAGCAGGAAGCGCATCCGCTTGGTCAGGCCCTGCTGGTTGACGAAGCGGCGGGCGTTGAGCTTGGTGTCGTTGGCCGGATCGACGGAGATCGCCAGCGTCGGGACGTCCTTGCCGAGCTGATCCAGCGCGCCCTTGATCTGCTGGGCGGTCAGCGGGCAGGTGTCGCGACAGGTCGAGTACATGAAGGTCAGCATCACCGGCTGCCCGCGGTACTCGTCCAGCGTGGCGACCTTGCCGTCCTGGTCCTTGAGCGCGAAGTCGATCGGCGGGATGCCGGGCGGGCGCAGCGCGCCGTCGAAGCCCGCGCCACCCGCGTGGTCGCTGCCGCCCGTGAAGAGGACGACGCTGACCGCGGCGACGAGGACGAACGTCGCCGCGAGCATCATCGTGAGGCGGGCGCGGACGGGCATCGGCCCGCCGATCAGGCGGCGGTGTCGTCGCTGTCGTCGGGCTGGGGCGCCGAGCCGGTCTCGATCGCCTCGTCAGCGGGCGCCTCAGGCGCACTCTCACCCTCGACCTGAGCCTCAGGCTCGACGGTCGTGGTCGCGGGGGTGATCGGCGAATCCGGCGCTGCAGCGGGGATCGCGACCTCGTCGACGACCTCGGGCGCGGGCTCCTCGACGGATGCCTCGGAAGACGGGAACAGGGCGGCGAGCTCGTCGAGGCCCTTGATCTTGGCCCCGGAGAACTCGCCGAAGGAGGTCTGCTGACGGCTGGAGCGGGCGTCCTCGCGCTTGGCGCGGCGCTGCTCGTCGCGACGCTTGTCCTCCTCGTCGCGCCGGCGGCGGTCTGCCTGGCGGTTCTCGCGCTCGAGCAGATCGCGCTTGGGCAGGATCACCTGGGCGGCCTTCTCGGGCTCCAGTGAGGCGATCATCTCGGCGGCCATCGCCTGGCCGAGTGCCTGCGCGACCTCGCCGGACGGGTGCGAGCTCTTCTTCATCCGGCGCGCGGTGTGCGCGGCGCGGGCCAGCTGCTTGGCGGCGTGCTGGGAGACGGGGCGCCTGGCGCCCTTCTGGAAGCCGCGGACGTTCTCGGTGACCTCGTCGCGCAGCTTCTCGGGGAAGCCACGGAAGAGCTCCTTGAGCTCTGCGATCTCGATCTGGTCGCGCGTCGCGGCGACGGCGGCGCGCAGCTCGGGCCACGGCAGCGGCTCGCGCTTGGGCTTCTCCTGCAGCCGCTTCTTGACGACCGGCAGCTTCTTCTCCTCGGCGACACCGAGGATCTTCGGGCCGACGATTGCGGGGGAGACCGGCGTGGTGCGCTCGCGCGGCTCGGGTGCGTCGGCAGGCGCCTCGGCCTCGACCGGCGGGTCCGGGCTCGGGGCCTCCTGCGCGGCGGCGGGGGCCTCGACGGCCTCCGGCTCCGGCGTCGTCGCTTCGACGGGCTGCGGCTCGGGCGCGGCGTCGGTCGGCTCGGCCACGGGGGCCTGCGACTCTGCGGCCGGCTGGGCCGGCTCCTGCGCCGCGACGGCGCCCTCGGGGTGCTCCTGCTGCTCGCTCACCACCCCCAAGGATGCCCCATCGGACAAGTGGACGTCGGGCCGGGGTCTTTGCGGCTACGGCTCGATCAGCCCGCGGCGGATCGCGTAGCGCACGAGCTCGACGCGGTCGCGCATGCCCGAGCTTGCGCAGCAGGTTGGCGCGGTGGGACTCGACGGTCTTCTCGGCGAGGTGCAGGATCTCGGCGATCTGCTGTTGGTGTGCGCCTCGGCGATCAGCTTGAGGACCTCCTGCTCGCGCGGCGTCAGCGGCTCGTCGGGCCCGGTGCTGTCGTCGGCCATCCACTCGCGCACGAGCGAGCGCTCGGCGGCGTTGGTCAGGAACGGCTCGCCGCGGCACGACGGCGCGGATGGCGTCGACCAGGTCCTGGTCGGCCTCGCGCTTGAGCACGTAGCCGCGACGGCGCCGGCCTTCAGCGCCTCGAACAGGTAGCGCTCGTCGTCGTGCATCGAGAGCATCAGCACCTGCGATCTCGGGCAGGTGCGCGCGGATCTCGCGCGCGGCCTGCAGGCCGGTCATGCGCGGCATCGAGACGTCGAGGACGCAGAGGTCGGGCCGCTGGCGCAGCGCCTGCTCGACGGCCTCGACGCCGTCGCCGGCCTCGGCGACGACCTCCATGTCGGGCTGGCGCTCGATCAGCAGCTGCAGCCCGCCGCGGACGATGCCGTGGTCGTCGGCGATCAGGATCTTCATGCGATGCTCACGCTCGCCAGTCGCGTCCAGCCGCAGCTCGACGGTCGTGCCCTCGCCCGGGCGCGGAGTGACGTGCAGCCGCCCGCCGGCGAGCAGCGCGCGCTCGCGCATCCCGACGAGGCCGATGCCGTCGGTCGCCGCTCGGTGGCCGCGAAGCCGCGCGCCGTCGTCGGCGACGCGCACGACCGGCCGGCCGTGGTCGCGGCCGAGCTCGACGCGCACGTTGCGACGCGCCGGCGTGGTGGGCGACGTTCGACAGCCACTCCTGCGTGACGCGGTAGACGACGAGTCTGCTCGTCGTCGGCGAGGTCGGTCGAGTCGCGGTCGTAGCAGCGCAGCGTCGCCGGGATCGCCGGTCTGCGTCGCCGAAGTCGCTCGACCTGCGTGCGCAGCGCGGGCACCAGGCCGTGGTCGTCGAGCGCGGTCGGGCGCAGCTCGCGCGCCAGGCGCAGCAGCTCCTCCATCGCCTGGTCGCCGCGACGGCCTTGGTCTCGCGCAGCTCGGCGCGCAGCTCGGGCGGCGCGTCGTGCGACGTCGGCCTCGCAGGCGCAGCAGGACGCGCGGTCAGCGCCTGGTTGACCTCGTCGTGCAGGTCGTGCGCGATGCGCGCGCGCTCGCTCTCCTGGCCGCGCAGCACGGCGCGCCGCGGTCCGCGGCGCGCTCGTCCTCGAGGCGGGCGAGCATGCGGTTGAAGCCTGCGCGCAGGCGGCTCGACGTCCTCGGAGTCGGCCGTCGGGCACGTCGGCGCGCTGGCCGGGCGCGGCGAGGTCGACGCGCTCCATGCGTCGATCAGCTGCTCCAGCGGCGCGAAGCGGCGGCGCAGCACGACGCGTTGACGAGCACCGTCGCCGAGGATGCGCCGCGACGAGCACGAGCGCCTGGCGCGGCCGACGACGTCGTCGAGCGACAGGCGCGCGGCGACGATCGCCGCGCGACGCCGGTGGCGACGATCAGCAGCGCGTTGACCGCGAGGACCTGGGTGAGCGAGCGTGCGGCTTGCGCATGTTGGGGTCTAGACCCCATATCGGCCGCCGCGCACCGAATCCGATACTCCTGGTGCAGCAAGTCCCCGGCCGGAACCTTCGAGCAGTCCCGGTGCGGCATGTGGCGAGGCGACCGTCTATCGGGCGCCGGCGGGCGCTCCGGACGGACGGTCACCGTCCGCGTTGCGTCCTCGGCGTCAGGTCGCGCTATACTTTCTGAAGTACGAATCCCGACCGCCGTTCAGGTGAATACAGCCCGATGAGCCCATCCGGCGCGGAGTTCATCCGCCAGATCAAGGCCGCAGATCGACGAGGTCGACCCCTCCGCGGTGCAGCGAGCTCGCTCGGCAACGGCGTCGTCGCTCATCGACGTCCGCGAGACCGAGGAGTGGGACGCCGGGCACATCCCCGGCGCCAAGCACGTCCCGCGCGGCTACCTCGAGTCGCGCATCGAGGGCGCGGTCCCCGACCGCTCCCAGCGCGTGATCCTCTACTGCGCCTCGGGCAACCGCTCGGCGCTCGCCGCCAAGACGCTGCGCGAGCGAGCTCGGCTACGAGAACGTCGAGTCGATGACCGGCGGCATCACGCTGTGGAAGGACCGCGGCTACGAGGTCGAGGTCCCGCGCACGCTGACCGCCGAGCAGCGCGAGCGCTACTCGCGCCACCTGCTGCGTCCCCGAGATCGGCGCTCGAGGGCCAGCAGAAGCTGCTCGACGCCAAGGTGCTGCTGCTCGGCGCCGGCGGCCTCGGCTCGCCGACCGCGCTGTACCTCGCCGCGGCCGGCGTCGGCACGCTCGGCATCGTCGACGACGACGTCGTCGACCTCTCCAACCTGCAGCGCCAGGTCATCCACACGACCGACCGCGATCGGCATGCCGAAGGTCGACTCCGCCGAGCAGGCGATCAACGGCGCTCAACCCCGACGTCAACGTCGTCAAGTACCAGATCGCGCCTCGACGCCTCGAACATCATGGAGATCATCGAGGGCTACGACATCGATCGTCGACGGCGTCGACAACTTCCCGACGCGCTACCTGCTCAACGACGCGTCGGTGCGCCTGAAGATCCCGGTCGTCAGCGCCTCGATCCTCGGCTTCGACGGCCAGCTGTCGGTCTTCACGCCCTACGACGGGCCCGTGCTACCGCTGCCTCTTCCGCGTGCCGCCGCCGGCCGAGCTGGCGCCGTCCTGCGGCGCCAACGGCGTGCTCGGCGTGCTGCCCGGGACGATGGGCCTGCTGCAGGCGACCGAGGTCATCAAGCTGATCATCGGCGCCGGCGAGCCGCTGATCGGCCGCCTGCTGATGTACGACGCGCTCGGCGCGACGTTCACCGAGCTCAAGGTCCGCCGCGACCCCGAGTGCCCGATCTGCTCGCGCGAGCCCGACGAGATCACCGACGAGGAGATGGGCGTCTTCCCCGACTACGAGGCGTTCTGCGCCGCCGCCGGCTAGGGTCCGCACCGCTATGGCCACGATCCGCATCCCCCCCGTGCTGCGCCCCTCCGTCGGCGGCGAGCGGGAGGTCAGCGCCGACGGCGCGAACGTCGGCGAGGTCCTCGCAGGCGCTCGCCGAGCGCGCACCCCGACGACGCAGTCGCCAGCTCTTCGGCGCCGACGGCGAGCTCAACCGCTACGTCAACGTCTACCTCAACGACGAGGACGTCCGCGTGCTCGACGGCCTCGACGACGCGCGGTCGGCGAGGGCGACACGCTCGTGATCCTGCCGGCGATGGCCGGCGGGCGCGCGCTGAGCGGCCCTGCCGGGCGGCACGGCTGATCCGGCCGGTCGGCCGCGACCGTCGCTACACTTCCTGAAGTCATGGCTGTCCCGCCGCTGCAGAACCGGCCCTGCGGCGGTCGCTACGGCGACATCGTCGCAGGCGATCGGCAACACGCCGCTGGTCGAGCTCAAGCGCCTGTCGCCCAAGCCGGGCGTGCGCATCTGGGCCAAGCTCGAGTCGCACAACCCGACCGGCTCGGTCAAGGACCGCGTCGCGCGCGCGCTGATCGAGGACGCCGAGGAGAAGGGCGCGATCCGCCCCGGCCAGACGATCCTCGAGCCGACGTCGGGCAACACCGGCATCTCGCTGGCGATGATCTGCTCGCGCAAGGGCTACCAGCTGAAGGTCGTCATGCCCGACAACGTGACGCCCGAGCGCACGCAGCTGCTGAAGATGTACGGCGCCGAGATCGTCTACTCGCCCGGGCGACCAGGGCTCCAACGGCGCGGTCGCGATGGCGCTGGAGATGGCCGAGGACGACGCCTCGTACTACATGCCCTACCAGTACGGCAACCAGGCCAACCCGCGCGCGCACTACAACGGCACGGCGCTCGGAGATCCTCGAGGAGCTCGACGAGGATCGCGGCGTTCGTCGCCGGCCTCGGCACCGGCGGCACGCTGATGGGCAACGGCCGGCGCTTCAAGGAGGAGCTCGGCGACGCGGTCAAGATCGTCGCCGCCGAGCCGATGCAGGGCGAGCCGGTCCAGGGCCTGCGCTCGCTCGACGACGGCTTCATCCCGCCGATCATCGACCTCTCGCTGCTGGACCGCAAGATCTTCGTCACCAACCGCGACGCGATCGTCTGGACGCGCAAGCTGCTCGACGAGGAGGGCATCTTCGCCGGCGTCTCGTCGGGCGCGATCGCCTCGATCGCCGTGCGCATCGCCGACGAGCTCGACGAGGGCAACGTCGTCTTCATCGTCTGCGACGACGGCTGGAAGTACCTCTCCTCCGGGATCTACACGCTGCCGGTCGACGAGATCGAGAACCTCGACTCCACCGTCTGGTGGTAGCAAGAACTTCAGGAAGCGGCGGGTGCGTGCCGATACCCTTGTCGCATGCCCGGCGTCGGATTTCCTGAACTGCTCGTCATCCTCGTGATCGCCCTGATCGTCCTCGGCCCCAAGAAGCTGCCCGAGGCGGGCCGCGCCATCGGCAAGGGCATGCGCGAGTTCAAGGACTCGCTCAACGGCATCACGACGACGACGACGACGACGAGCGGCCGCGATCAAGCACGCGAGTACGCTCGGCGTAGCGGTCCGCGGGTGATGCAGATCGCCCCGGACCTCCTGCAGCAGATCGTCGACCACGCGCTCCGCGACGCGCCGGACGAGTGCTGCGGCTTCGTCGTCCTCGCGCGACGGCGTGGCCGACGAGGTCGTGGCGGTCGAGAACCAGACGCCGAGCCCGTTTCGCTTCGAGATCGGCTCGCGCGACCTGCTGACGCTCGGCGAGGCCGATGCCGACGGCCGCGAGGCGATCATCTACCACTCGCACACGCGCTCGGCGCCGCGCCCGTCGCAGACCGACATCAACTTCGCGGCCAACTGGCCCGGTGTCGAGTGGCTCATCGTCGGGCACGGCGGGCGACGAGCCCGAGGTGCGCAACTGGCGCATCGACCCGACGGGACGGTCACCGAGGTCGCCGGTCGATGCCGGGGTCTGAGCCCCTCGTCTGCCCGTCCTGCGCCACACCGCACCCGCTGGAGGAGCGCTTCTGCCGCGACTGCGGGATGCCGCTCGTCTACGCGGGCTCGCTCGGCGTCGACGCACCGGTCACCGACCGCCAGGAGTGGGCGCGCAAGATCAAGCCGCAGCTCGCCGAGGGCGAGCTGGTGCGGGTCGCCGTCGGGCCGCAACCAGTCCGAGGCCGAGCTGATCCAGGGCCTGCTGCTGGAGGAGGGCGTGCCGTCGATGCTCAAGCGCTCGGCGGGCTTCGACGTCCCCGACATGCTGGCGGCCGGCCCGCGCGACGTGCTGGTCCCGCGCTCGGGCGCCGAGGTCGCGCGCGAGGTGCTGATGCAGGCCGAGCTGCTGGGGTCGTCGACCGGATCGGGCGTCGACTCGCCGTCGCGGATCCTGTTGGGACTGTTGAGCGCGTTCGTCTTGGTGGCCTTGATCGCCTGGATCGGGACGGAGCTGGTGTTGTGACGATCGCGGTGACGGGCGCCACGGGCGCGCTGGGCTCGCGCGTGGCCGTGCGCCTGGCGGCGCGCAAGGTCAAGCAGCTGCTGGTCGTCCGCGACCTCGCGCGCGTACCGGCGATCGCCGGCGTCGAGGCCGTGGCGATGGGGCCGCGCGGCTACCGCGACCAGGCGGCGCTGACCGAGGCGTTGGCCGGCTGCGAGACCCTCTTCCTGGTCTCGGGGCGCGAGGCGGCAGAGCGCGTCGTCGAGCATGCCCACGCGGTGCGCGCCGCGGTCGACGCGGGCCTCACGCGCATCGTCTACACCTCGTTTCTGGGCGCGAGCCCCGACGCGACGTTCACCTTCGCCCACGACCACTTCGCCACCGAGCAGCTGATCCGCGAGAGCGGGTTGGCATATACCTTCCTGCGCAACAGCCAGTACTTGGACTTCGTGCCGCTGCTGGTGGGCGAGGACGGCGTGATCCGCGGGCCGGCGGGGGAGGGCAGGATCGCGTGGGTGTCGCGCGACGATGTGGCCGACGTCGCGGCCACGGTGCTCGCCGAGGGCGGCGCCGAGCACGACGGCAAGACCTATGACCTGACGGGCCCCGCGGCGCACACGCTGGCGTGGGCCGCCGAGCAGCTCAGCGCCGCCACCGGCCGCGAGATCCGGTTTCGCGACGAGGGCGTGCAGGCGGCCTACGCGTCGCGCGCGCACCTCGACGCGCCCGACTTCGAACTCGACGGCTGGGTGACGTCCTACGTCGCCGTCGGCACGGGGGAGCTGGACGTCGTCGCCGACACCGTTCCGCGCATCGCCGGCCACCCCGCCCAGGACCTGCCGAGCTGGCTGCAGGCCAACCCGGCGGCCTGGGCGCAGCTCAAGGCCTAGGCGGTCGCAGCTGCGGCCGCGTCGCGCTCGTAGTCGAGCTCGGTGCGCACGCCGAGGCCGGTGAGGATCGCCTGGGCGGCGTCGAGCGACGGCGCGTCGGCGACGGCGGCGGCCAGCCGGGCGGCGCTGTCGATGGCGATCAGCGGATCGAAGCAGACCAGACGACCGCCGTCGGCGGTCAGCGGCACGGAGCGCCGCCCGCCGCGGATCGGGATCAGGCCGGTCTCGCCGCGGGCACAGCGGACGGCCATCGCGCTGGCCTCGGTGGTGACGTGCGGCCAGCGCGCCCTCGACCAGGTCCAGCGCGGCGGTCGGGAGCGGCAGGTCGCCGAGGTCGCCGCCGGCGGCGCGGACCTCGTCGAGGCGCTCGAGCACCTCGGCCGGCGTCAGCTCGCCGTCGCAGCCGATGCCGAAGACGATCCCGAGGGTCGGCGTCGTCATGCGCGGCGCCGCGGCCAGCACGATCGCGTCGGCCAGCGGGCTCGCCAGCCCGGGCTCGTGGCCGTGGGCCAGGACGTCGCCGCCGACGTCGAGCAAGACCACCAGGTCGCAGCCCAAGTGCGCCGCGGCGGCGTCGAGGCCGGCCGCGATCACCGCCGGCCCGGGTTGGGGTCGACCAGCACGACGGGCTCGCCGAGGAAGGCGGCCATGTCGGCCTCGCAGAAGCGAAAGCCGCCGGGGCCGATGGTGTCGGCGCCTGCGAGGGCGACCGCCTCGTGCAGGCGCTGCGCGCCGGTGATCTCGTCCAGCCGCGCGCGGGCCGGGCAGCGGGTCGACCGGCCGGCGCTCCCAGGTGATGCCGCCGACGACCGCGTCGGTCCCGAGCGCGCGGGCGGCCTCGCGCCGCGGCGAGCGCGCCCACGACATCGCCACCACCGCCGATGCCGATGACGAGGATCCGCTGAGCGGCGGCGACCAGACCCTCAGCTCGCCGCCGCTCCGCGGTCACTTCAGGTGCTGACCTAGACCAGCGCGGGGACACGCGCATCGCAGATCTCGGCGATCTGCTCGCGGGCGCGGTCGAACTCGTCGTCCGACAGCACCGGGGTGCCCTCGAAGGGCAGGTCGCGCGTGATCTCCAGCCACGAGCGACAGCCGGCGAACTCGTCCTTGACCCGCACGGTGACCGGCCGCGGGATGCGGTAGGCGCGCAGGAGGACGACGTGCAGCGGATGACGACGCTTCCACGCCAGGCGCTTCTCGGCGTAGTCGGTCGTCCATACGTAGTACGGGGACAGCTCAGCGACCGTGCGGGGGTCGGTGATCGTCCAGCTGGCGGCCACCTCGGCCCATGCGCGGATGCGCACGCGGTCGGGCTGGCCGATGCCACCATCGCGAGTCAGCGCGTGAAGCGGCGGCTCGCCATCCGGCCAGACGCCCTCTTCGAGGGCGCGGCGGAGCTCCGGCTGATGCGACGTCGCGCACCAAGTCGTAGCGCTGGTGGTCGAACGTCGGGTAGAGGAAGAAGCGGTCGTGCTCGAGGCTGAAGTTCCGGCGCGGCTCGCCGACGCCACCCTTTCGCAGGGTGACGAGCTGCTCACCTTCGGCAAGCGCGCGGACAGTGACCGCCCATTCCTTGATCGCAATAGGCATAGAGGGGGTTTCAGAGAGAAATTAGACGACAGAAATCCCGCGCATCAACCGGTACCCCGGAGACGCGACGGGAAGGACATCGATTGTGGCACGCGATGTGAAGAATCCCAAAATCTCCCTGCTAAATACAGGTTTCTTTCACGGCCATGTTGGCGCGTTGGCGCTCAAAATGAACGTCCGCGTGCGGTCAAGCGTCGCCGATGCGCAGACCGGCGAGGCCCTCGAAGGCCTCCACGATCGCCGCGAAGTCCGCGTCGCCGTAGCCCCGGCCGACCGCCGCGACCAGCGCGTCACGTGCCGCATTGGCAGCCGGAAAGGGCACGCCGGCCGCCTGCGCCTCCTCGAGGCAGAGGCGCACGTCCTTGAGCATGTGCTCGGTCTTGAACAGCGTCGTCGTAGTCGTGCTCGCGCATCGGCTCGGCCTTGAGGGTCGACCATCGTCGAGCCGCCGGAGCCCGCGCCGAGGATCTCGATCAGCGCGTCGAGGTCGACCCCGGTCCCCGCGCCCATGACCAGCGCCTGGGCCAGCGTCGCGGCGTTGGCGGCCGGCGACGGCGTTGTTGATGAGCTTGATGATCTGGCCGTGGCCGAGCTCGCCGACGTGGACGATCGTCTCGCCCATGGCCTCGAACGCGGGCCGCGCGCGGGCGAACGTCGCCTCGTCGCCGCCGGCCATGATCGTCAGCGTCCCGTCCTCGGCCTTCGGCGAGGAGCCGGTGACCGGCGCGTCGACGAACGCGTGTCCGCGCTGCGGCCAGCGCGGCGCCGATGCGACGCGCGTCGGCCGGCGCGATCGTCGACATGTCGACGAACAACGTCCCGTCCGGCGCGCCGGCGACCGCGCCGTCCTCGCCGAGCAGGATCGCCTCGACCTGGGCGCCGTCGACGACCATCGAGATGACGACGTCGGCGCCTGCCGCGACCTCGGCCGGCGTGGCGGCGACGCGTGGCGCCGTGCTCGTCGGCCCACGCCTGCGCCTTGCCGGCGGTCCGCGTCCACGACGGTCACCTCGAAGCCCTCGCGCTGCAGGTTCGCGGCCATCCGCGAGCCCATGATGCCCAGTCCCAGGAAGCCGACGCTCGTCATGGCCGCGACCCTAGCGACCAGGGCCCGCAGTCAGGCCGCCGCGGCCTCCAGGCCGAGCCGGTGGGCGACCGCGGCGGCCTCGGTGCGGCTGCGCACGTCGAGCTTGGCCAGGATCCGCGAGACGTGGACCGACGCGGTCTTCTCGGCCATGAAGAGGCGCTCGCCGATCTCGCGGTTCGTGCGCCGCCGGCGACGAGGCACGAGCACCTCGCGCTCGCGGGGCGTGAGGCCCAGCTCGGCGACGGGATCGTGCGCGGCGGCGACCGCGCTCGGCGACGCACGTCGCGCCTCGCGCCACGGGCACCGTCTGCCAGTCGCAGCCGCGCCCGCGCCGCGCCAGCGCCACCAGCTCCTCGACCAGCCAGCCCGCGCCCAGCTGTCGCGCCAGCGCCAGCGCGTCGCGGCCCGCGGCCTCGGCGCCCGCGCGGTCGCCGGCGGTCAGGCGCGCCTCGGCCTCGCGCCAGCGGGCGCGGCGACACGCGGAACGGCCGCTCGATCGCCTCCCACGCGTCGGCCGTCCGCGCCCACAGCTCGCGGGTCGGGCGTGCCGGTCGCGGCGGCCGCCTCGGCGTCGGCGACCAGCACCAGCGCCGCGGCCTCGGGCATCGCCGCGGCGAACGGGCGCGACGCCGCCTCGCGGGCCTGGGCGGCCCAGTCGCGCGGCGGCGGCGATCGCGGCGGCCTCGTCGTCGGGCGGCCGAGGTCGCGCGCCTGCTGCGCGGCGTCGGCCTCGACGCCCGCCGCCGCGCAGAGATCCGGGCCAGGCGCGCGCCGTCGTCCATCGCGTCGCTGTCGACCAGCCGGTCCAGGCCGTGGCGGATCGCGGCGCGCGCGGCCTCGATGTCGCGCTCGCGCCGCTCCAGCCCGGCCAGCAGCGCGGTGACCGGCGCGAGCCACTGCGGCTCGTCGGAGCGCGCGACGAGCGTCGCCGGCGACCTCCAGGCGGCTGCGCGCGTCGGCGTGGTCGCCGCGCGCCATCGACAGGCTCGCGCGCGCAGCTCGAAGTTGACGCGCGTCGTGCCCTGCGGCGCCGCGGCCGAGCTCGGGCGAGGCGAGCGCGTCGGCCTCGTCCCAGAGGCCGAGGTCGTACGGCGATCTCGGCCTGCGCGAGCGACCAGCCAGGCGTCGCTGGCGGCCGAGCTCCCGCAGCTCGCTGGCGCCCTCGGCCAGCAGCGCCCGCGCCGCCGTGCGTGTCGCCGGCGCTGGTGCAGCGCGTCGGCGAGGTTGATGTAGGCCGCGCGCGAGCTGCTCGACGATCGCCGTCCTCGCGCGCCAGCGCGAGCGCCTCGCGCAGCAGCGCCGGCCGCGCGCGGTGTCCTCGCCGCCGCGCAGGCAGATGCCCATCGCGTTGAGCGCGTGGATCCGCACGCGACCGCGCGCCGACCGCGTCGGCGACGTCGAGCGCCTCGTGCGGCCATCGCCCGCGCGTCGGCGTAGCGGCCCCAGAGCATCAGGCCCGGCGGCCTTGGCGGCGAGCAGCGTGCGCGCGCTCGTCGCTCGGCGGCTCGGCGGGCAGCAGCGCGAGCGCCGCGCCCCAGCGCCTCCAGCGCGATCTCGGCCCTTGCCCGCGACCAGCGCGCCTTGCCCAGGCGCTCGAGCAGCAGCGCGGCGCGGCCGGGCTCGGCCTCCTCGTCGATCTCGCGCAGCGCGCGCTTGAGCAGGACGATGCAGCGCGTGGTGCTCGAGCTGGTGGGCGTGCGGCCGCGCGCGGCGAGCAGCGTCGACGTGGTCGCAGCCGGCCAGCGCCTCGGGGTCGGCGACGCGCTCCCACAGCTCCAGCGCGCGCTCGTAGAGCGCCGCGGCCTCGCCGTCGGCGTGCGCACGCTCGGCGGTCTGCGCCGCGCGGACGGCGGTGCGCAGCGCCGCGGGCTGGTCGCCGGCGGCGTCGTAGTGGTGGGCGATCTCGGCGGCGTGCTCCAGGCTGACGCACGGCTCCGCGGCCAGCGCGCGCCTCGAGCACGCGGGCCAGGCGCAGGTGCAGCTCGCTGCGCTCGCCGGGCAGCAGGTCGTCGTGGACGACCTCGCGCAGCAGCGCGTGGCGGAAGGCGTAGATGGCCGTCGGGCTGGGTGACGAGGACGTGGTGGGCGACCGCCTCGCGCAGGGCGTCGCGCAGCGCGCGCGGCTCCAGCCCGCCGGCCTCCGGCAGCACGTCCTGCTCGAGCGCTGCGCGGCCGAGACCCAGCGCAGCACCTCCTGCGCGGTCTCGCCGAGCGCCTCGACGCGGAGCATCAGCGCGTCGCGCAGCGCTCGGGCAGCGCGCCGCGCCCTCGCGCCCGGCGGCGAGCAGCTCCTCGGCGAACAGCGGGTTGCCCTCGCTGCGGGCGTAGACGCGGTCGAGCAGCTCGGCGTCGGGCGCCGCGCCGAGGATGTCGGCCAGCTGCGCGCCGAGCTCGTCGCGGCGTGAAGCGCTCGACTGGCGATCGCGCGAGGCCGCGCTCGGTGCGCTCGAGCTCGGCCAGCAACGGGCGCAGCGGGTGGCGGCGGTGCAGCTCGTCGGGGCGGTAGGTCGACGACGACCAGCAGCCGCTGGCGGCAGAGTTGCGCGCCAGGAAGGCGAGGAAGTCGCGCGTCGAGCGGTCGGCCCAGTGGAGGTCCTCGATGACCAGCAGCACCGGCGCTCCTCGGCGAGCCGCTCGAGGAGCGCCAGCAGCAGCTCGAACAGGCGCGCCTTGGGCGCTGCCGTCGTAGGGCTCGACCAGCAGGTCGCCGGGAGTGCCGAGCTCGGGGAGGAGACGGGCGAGCTCGGCGCGCGCGGGCCGAGCTCGTCGAACACGGGGTCGCCGTCGCGGGCGAGCGAGCGCAGCGCCGAGACGATCGGCGCGTAGGGGAGCTCGCCGTCGCCGAGGTCGACGCAGTCGCCGCAGAGGACGCGCGCGCCGCCGGCCTCGGCGCGGTCGGCGAAGTGGTCGGTGAGGCGCGTCTTGCCGACGCCGGACTCACCGGCGACGAACACGAGGCCCGCCGCGGCGCACGCGGCGCCGAGCGGCGGCCAGCGCGCGCCTCGAGCTGCCGCGAGCTCGGTCGCGGCGGCCGATGAACGCGTCGCTGGTGACCCGAGCGGGCATGCCCGGGCCATGTTCCCGCACGCGTGCGCGGGAGGTGAGGTCGATGGTCTGCGGGTCCACGTGCGCTAGGCGTGGGCGGCGTGGAGACGCGCGTCGCGCCGACCACGGAGCCGACCGAGGAGGGCCGCGCGCTGAGGGATGCGCGGCAGGGGTCGGCTCCGCCGGCCGGCGCGCATGGCGTCCTCGTCGCGAACGGCGGCGAGAGGCTGGTTGAGGAGGAAGAGCATGGACAGCATCTTGCGCCTGAGACGGGCCCGCCACATCGGGCGGACGGTGCGACCTGCGTGGCCTGACCCCTTACTCCGCTGCGGTGACCCCTTACCCCGGCGGGTAGCGTGATCGCGATGGCCGATCGCGAGCAGCCCCGCAGCCCTGCGCGTCGCCCTGGCCGGGTACGGCATGGCCGGCGCGAGCCTCCACGCGCCGCTGATCGCGGCGACCGACGGGCTGGCGCTGCGCGCCGTCGTCACGCGCGATCCGGAGCGCCGCGCGCAGCTCGCCGCGCGGCATCCCGGGCGTGCTTGCGGTCGATGCGCTCGCCGACGTGGTGACGGACGTCGACCTCGTCGTCGTGGCCTCGCCGAACCGCTTCCACGTCGACGCTGGCGCACGACCGCGCTGGACGCGGGCAAGCACGTCGTCGTCGACAAGCCGCTGGCGGTCACGCAGCGCCGAGGCGCGGGCGCTGCGCGGCGCAGGCCGCGGCGGCGGGCGTCGTCCTGACGGCCTTCCACAACCGGCGCTGGGACGACGACTTCCTGACGCTGCGCGCGGGTGCTGGCCGAGGGGCGACTGGGCCGCGTGCTGCGGCTGGAGTCGCGCTTCGACCGCTGGCGGCCGCAGATCAAGGAGGGCGCGTGGCGCGAGGACGGCGATCCGGCCGACGGCGGCGGGCTGCTGCTCGACCTCGGCAGCCACCTCGTCGACCAGGCCGTGCAGCTCCTCGGACCGGTGAGCGCCGTCTACGCCGAGCTGGACGTGCGGCGCCCGGGCGCGCGGGTGGAGGACGACGTCTTCGTCGCGCTGGCCCACGCGGGCGGCGCGCGTTCGCACCTCTGGGCGGGCGTCCACGCGGCCGACGCCCCGCCGCGCCTGCGGGCGCTGGGCGACGCGGCGGCGTTCGTGTCGTTCGGCCTGGATCCGCAGGAGGCGGCGCTGCGCGGTGGCGCATCGCCGCGCGATCGCGGGCTTCGGCCTGCGCGAGCCCGGGCTGGAGGCGACGTTGCACGACGGCTCGGGCGGCATCGGCGAGGGGCTGACCATGGAGCCGGGCCGGTGGGCGGCGTTCTACGAGGGCGTGGTGGCGGCGATCCGCGGCGGCGGCACGGTCGCGCCACCGGTGACGGCGACCGAGGCGGTCGGCGTGCTGGAGCTGTTGGAGGCGGCGCGCGAAAGCGCGGCGCGTGGCGTCGTCGTCGCGGTGCGCTGAGGCGAGCGCCGATCAGCTGTCGGCCCCGTGGCCGCCGCCGCCCGGGGTCTCCAGGCGCAGGCGCTGGCCGGGGCGCAGCATGCCGCCGGCCTTGGCCGGCAGCTCGTCGCCGTCGAGCAGGTTGCGGCCGCGCGCGCCGTCCTGCGCCGCCGTCGGCGCCGGGCGGCGCGTGGCGGCGGCGCTCGGTGATCAGCGAGAACGACATGTCGGTCAGCGCCTCGCAGCTCGCGGATCGACGCCGTCGCCGCCGCGGAACGCGCCGGCGCCGCCGCTGCCGCGGCGGACCGCGTACTGGCTGACGCGCAGCGGGAACTCCAGCTCCAGCGCCTCGACCGGCGTGTTGAGGGTGTTGGACATCGCCACGTGGACGGCGCTCGGCCCGTCGGCGTCGGGGCACGCGCCCTGGCCGCCGCCGAGCGTCTCGTAGTAGGAGAAGTCGTCGTTGCCGAGCGTCAGGTTGTTCATGGTGCCCTGGCCGCAGGCGCGGCCGAAGGCCGCGAGCACGAGGTCGGCGACGCGCGAGGAGGTCTCGACGTTGCCGGCGGCGACGGCGGCGGGCGGGCGCGGCGTCGAGCAGCGGTCCCGCGGTCGGTGATGACCGCGACCGGGCGGTGGGCGCCCGCGCTGGGCGGGATGTCGGCGTCGGTGAGCACGCGCACGGCGAAGAGGCAGGCGCTGCGCGTGACGGCCGAGCGGGCAGTTGAGGTTGCCGGGGTCCTGGGCGGCGCTGCCGCGTGAAGTCGAGGATCAGCCGGTCGCCGTCGACGGTCGCGGCGACGCGCAGCTCGAGGTCGCCGTCGACGCCCTCGAGGACGTCGACCGCGTGGCGCGTGCCGTCGGGCAGGTCGCGCAGGCAGGCGCGCGTGCGGCGCTCGGCGTAGTCGAGGACCGCGGCGCAGGCGTCGCGCAGCCCGCCGGCGCCGAGCCGCGCCGCCAGCTCGCGCATGCGGGTCGCGCCGAGGCGGTTGGCGGCCAGCTGCGCGCGCAGGTCGGCGCGCCGCTCGGCCGGCTGGCGCATCTGCCGCGCCAGCTCGTCGATCGCCGCCGTCGTCGAGCACGCGCGGCGCGATGACGACGCCCTCCTCGTCGAGCGTGCGCGAGTCGAACGGCATCGAGCCGGGCACGCGGCCGCCGACGTCGGCGTGGTGGGCGCGGCTCGGCCGCGAACCCGAGCAACGTCGCCGTCGCCGTCGAGGACCGGCGTGACGACCGTGATGTCGGGCAGGTGCGTGCCGCCGCGATACGGATCGTTGAGGACCCACGAGCGCCCGTCGGCGTGGTCCTCGTCGCAGGACCGCCTCGACCGGCGGCGGGCATCGCGCCGAGGTGGACGGGGATGTGCTCGGCCTGCATGACCATCTCGCCGTGCGGCGTCGAACAGCGCGGTCGAGCAGTCGCGGCGCTCCTTGATGTTGGCCGAGTGGGCGCTGCGCACGAGCACCGCGCCCATCTCCTCGCACGCCGCGCGCAGCGCGCCGGTGGCGACCTGCAGGGCGATCGGGTCGAGCGGCGCTGCAGCGCGCCGGCGTCGCGGCGTCGGCGTCGGCGCCGTCCACCCGCTCGAGGATGACGGTGCCCGTCGCGTCGGTGCGCCCGCGCCAGCCGCTCGGGCACGACGAGCGTCGCCTCCGGGCAGCGCGACGACCGCCGGCCCGGCGATCTCGTCGTCCTTGACGGTGCTCGGTCTCCCAGCGCGACCTCGGGGCCGGGCTCGACGCGCGGCGGTGCGGACCGTGACCAGCTCGACCTCGGCGTCGTCGTCGCGGTAGCCGTAGCGCTCCTCGTGGGCGGCGGCGAACGCCTCGCGCAGCGCGGCCGCCTCGGGCGCGACGTCGCGCAGCGACAGCTCGTGCGACTGGCCGGCGTAGCGCGGCGTCCCAGGTGACCTCGTCGGCGTCGCCGGCGAGCGTCGCGCAGCGCCTCGTCGGTCAGCGCGTCGCCGCGCAGCAGGACCGGTGCGCCTCGTCGCGGCGCCGCTCGGCGGCGGCGAGCCCGAGCGCGCTGAGCACGCCCGCGGCGCGCGGCACGACGATCCGCGCGATCCCGAGCTCGTCGGCGATCGCGGCGGCGTGCAGCGGTCCGGCGCCGCCGAAGGCCAGCAGCGCGAAGCGGCGCGGGTCGATCCCGCGCTCGACGGTCACCACGCGCAGCGCGCGGACCATCTCGGTGTTGGCGACCCGCACGATCCCCTCGGCGCACGCGCGCGCGTCGGGCAGCCCCAGCTCGCCGGGCGAGCGCGGCGACCGCGCGCTGCGCGGCCTGCGCGTCGAGCGTCACGCCGCCGGCCAGCGGGCGCTCGACGTCGAGGTGGCCGAGCACGACGTTGGCGTCGGTGACCGTCGGCTCGGTGCCGCCGCGGCCGTAGCACGCCGGTCCCGGGTCGGCGCCCGCCGAGCGCGGGCCGACGCGCAGCGCGCCGCCCGCGTCGCGCCAGGCGATCGAGCCGCCGCCGGCGCCGACGGTGTGGATGTCGACCATCGGCAGCGCCAGCGGCCGCCCGCCGACCTCGCGGCCCGCGCGTCGCGCGCACGCGCGCCGTCCTCGACGACGCACACGTCGCACGACGTGCCGCCCATGTCGAAGCACAACAGGTCGGGCTCGCCGAGCCGCGCGCGCGAGCAGCGCGGCCGCCGCGGCGCCGCCCGCCGGGCCGCTGAGCACGGTCAGCGCGGCGTGGTCGGCGGCGGCGCCGACGCTCGGTCAGGCCGCCGCTGGACTGCATGATCGCCGGCTCCGGCAGGCCCGTCGCCGGCGCGCGCCCGCGACGAGCCGCGCGCAGGTAGGCGCGCCAGCAGCGGCGAGAGCGCGGCGTCGACCTCGGTCGTCGCCGCGCGCTCGAACTCGCGGAACGTCCCGACGACCTCGTGCGAGAGCGACACGTGGACGTCGTCGCCGAGCCGCGCGCGCAGCGCGTCGCCGAGCGCGCGCTCGTGGTCCGGGTGGCGGTAGGCGTGCAGCAGGCACGACGGCGACCGCCTCGGGCTCGAGCGCCGCGACCGCGTCGGCCACCGCGCGCGGCGTCCTCGGCGGTCAGCGCGCTGCAGCACGCCGTCGGGCCCCATCCGCTCGGGCACCGCCGACGCGCCGCTGCGGCGGGACGAGCGGCGCCGGGCGGGCCGCGCACAGCCGGTAGAGCTCCGGCGCGCGCCTGGCGGCCGAGCTCGACGACGTCGGCGAAGCCCTCGGTGGCGCACGAGCACGGTCCGCGCGCCCGCGCCCTCCAGCAGCGCGTTGGTCGCGACGGTCATCCCGTGGGCGAAGGCCATCGACGTCGGCGGCGCCGCGCCCGCCCGCGGCCTCCAGCGCCGCGCGCGACCGCGGCCAGCACGCCGCGCGACTGGTCGCTCGCGGCGTCGTCGGCGCCTTGGCCGTGATCAGCCGCCCGCCGTCGACCAGCACGGCGTCGGTGAAGGTCCCGCCGACGTCGACCCCCAGCAGCATCTGCCCGCCACGCTATCGGTGCGGGCGCCGGCGACGTACGGACGCGGGCCGCTCCGACCCGGAGCGGTCCGCGTCCTCGTGCTGCCTCCAAGCTCGGGCGCCGCCTCAGGCGGCGATGGCCTCGGCACGTCGACCTCCTCGGTCTCGGCGAGGTGCTGGTGCGACGGGCAGTAGCCGTTGTGCGGCAGCGGCATCCGCTGGCAGGCGGTGCCGCGGCGCGTCGTCGCGCGGCACTGCAGCGGCTGGCCGTTGACGTCGATGCCGTTCTGGGGCAGCTGGTCCAGCCACTCCTCGGCGCAGGCGACGTAGCGCTGCACGACGCGTCCAGACGCGCGGCTGCGCGGTCATCGGGAAGTAGCGGCGGATGTCGCTTGAAGAGCGTTCGCGCGGGGCGCGCGAAGTAGTGGCGGTCGCCGACCAGTCGCTCGATGTTCTGCTCGCACGCGCGCAGGACGTGGTGGTGTGCCTCCTCGCAGACGGACGTGTCGACGTCCTTCGCGAGCTCCCGGTACATGGCCCTGCTGAACTGGTACATGCTGACCTCCCCTTGACCCTGGGCTTGGCTTCCTCCGCGACCGACTGCATCGTGCCCCGGCCTCATGAAGCACCAACGCACTGTTTGTTGAGTTCGCGTTAAGCGGGCGTCGGCGTTCAGCCGAGAGCGGGCTCGCCGTGGCGCTCAGGTCCAGGGCTCGAACGCCGGAGGGCCGCCGTTGCGGACGACGGCGTGATGGCCGTCGAGCGCGGGATCGGTCTCGGGAAGTCGCTGCGGCAGTGCGCGCCGCGGCTCTCCTCGCGCAGCAGGCGCAGGCGGCGACGAGCCGCGCCAGCGGATGCGGGTCGTCGGCGAGCTGCGCGAGGCCGTCGGCGTCGCGCGTCAGGCCGGCGTGGCGCCAGAGCGCCTCGCGGGTCGACTGCGGCCGGCGGCGCGATCGGCGCGGCGAGCGGCGGGTGCGCCGGGCGCGACGTGCAGCGCGGCTCGTCGAGGCCGGCCAGCGCGGCGCGCTCGCCCGAGCACGAAGCACTCGGTCAGCGAGTTGGAGGCCAGGCGGTTGGCGCCGTGCAGGCCGGTGCACGCGGTCTCGCCGACGACGTAGAGGCCCGGCACGCTCGAGGCGCCGTCGAGGTCGGCGACGACGCCGCCCATGCAGTAGTGCGAGGCCGGGCGAGACCGGGATCGAGCTCGGTCGCCGGGTCGAGCCCCGACTCGCGCAGCGCGCCGACGACGTTGGGGAACAGCACCGGGTCGACGTCGCGCATGTCGAGCCAGACGTTCTTGGTGCCCTGCTCGACCATCGTGCGATAGACGGCGAGCGACGACCTCGTCGCGCGGCGCGAGCTCGTCGACGAAGCGCTCGCCGCCGGCGTCGAGCAGCGTGGCGCCCTCGCCGCGGATCGCCTCGGTGACGAGGAAGCCCTCGCGACCGCGGACGCCCGTGACGGCGGTCGGGTGGAACTGGACGAACTCGAGGTCGGCGAGCGCGGCGCCGGCGGCGTGCGCGAGCATCAGGCCGATGCCCAGCGAGCCGGGCGGGTTGGTCGTGCGCGACCACAGCGCGGCGGCGCCGCCGGTGGCGAGCATCGGTCGCACGGGCGCGGATCGCGCGGCCGTCCTCGCAGGACGACGCCGACGCAGCGACCGTCGACGGTCCACGGCGCCGCGGCGCGCGCCTGCTCGAGGACCTCGATGCGCGGCTCCTCGACGACGACCGCGCTGAGCTGGCGCACGACGCGCCGGCCGGTGGCGCTGCCGCCGGCGTGGACGACGCGGCGGCGCGAGTGGCCGCCCTCGAGGCCGAGCGCGAGCGCCGCCGTGGCGGTCGGCGTCGAAGCGCGACGCCGAGCGCCTCGAGCTCGCGGACGGCGCGCGGCGCCTCGCGGCAGAGCAGCTGCGCGGCGCTGCGGCGGACCGCGCCGCGGCCGGCGATCTCGGTGTCGCGCCGGTGCTGGTCGGGCGAGTCGTCGGCGATCGAGCGCGGCCGCGAGGCCGCCCTGGGCCCAGTAGCTGGCGGTCTGCGCGAGCGGCGTCGCGGAGACGAGCGCGACGCGCGCGCCGGCGCGGGCGGCAGTCAGCGCCGCGTAGAGCCCGGCCGCGCCGGCGCCGACGACGGCGACCTCGGCGTCGACGATGGAGGGGCGGTGCGCCCACGCGGGTACCGTACTCGCGCGATGGCCGCTCCCGTCCTGCTCCACCATCCCTCGTCGCTGCAGCACGATCCCGGGCCGCATCCCGAGCAGCCGGCGCGGATCGTCGCGATCGAGCGAGGCGCTGGCGGCACGCGACTGGCTGGGCTTCGAGCGGCGGCTGTCGCCGCCGGCGCTCGCGCGCGCTGCTGGAGGCCGTGCACCCGGCGCGGCTGATCGACGCCGATGCGGGAGCTGTGCGCGGCCGGCGGCGGCGCGATCGACGCCGACACGATCGTCTCGCCGGGATCGTGCGAGGCCGCGCTGCACGCGCGCCGGCGGGGCGGTCGCGGTGGTCGACGCGCTGCTCGGTCGGCGACGGTGCGCGGCTGGCGGTCTCGGTCCACCGACCGCCCGGCCATCACGCCGAGATCGACGCGCGCGATGGGCTTCTGCCTGTTCAACAACGTCGCCGTCGCGGCGCGCCATGCCCGCGATGCGCACGGCGTCGAGCGGGTGCTGATCCTCGACTTGGACGTCCACCACGGCAACGGCACCAACGACATCTTCCACGGCGACCGACGAGGTCCTGTTCGTGCTCGATCCACCAGTCGCCGCTGTATCCGGGCACCGGTGCGGCGGGCGAGACGCGGCACGGGCGCGGGCGCCGGCTACACCGTCAACCTGCCGGTGCCGCCGGGCTCGGGCGACGCGGCCTTCGGGCTCGCTGGTCGAGCACGTCGCGGTGCCGCTCGGCGCGGGCCTACGCGCCCGAGCTGATCCTCGTCTCGGCCGGCTTCGACGCCCATGCCGACGATCCGCTGGCCGGCTGCGAGGTGACCGACGCGGGCTACGCGACGATGGCCGCCTCGGTGCGGGCGCTGGCCGACGCGCTGGACGTGCCGGTCGGCGTCGTGCTCGAGGGCGGCTACGACCTCGGCGCGCTGTCACGGGGACTGATCGCGCTGCTGGAAGTGCTCGGCGCCGAAGGTCCGGTGAGTGCTCCTGCGTTGTCGATGCACGCCCTGAGCGAGGGCTTCCTGACCCGCCCCTGAGGCGCGCCTCGCCGCGCCTGAGCGCACCTCCCGGCAGAGCCGGTGCTGGCGCACGAGGCTCTGCCGCTCGGCACGCTCAGCCACGACGATTCGTGCCTCAGGGGCGGGTCAGCCGGTGCTGCCGGGGACTGCCGTTGACGCAGGCGAGGCCGTGGCGGGGGCGGGTGCGACCGGGACGCTCTGGGTCGCGACGCTGTCGCTGGGTTGCGCGGGCGCGGTGGTCGCGGCGCTGACGCTGCCGTCGTCCCCGGTCAGGTTCGTGAAGGCGAAGGCGAGCGCGAGGCCGGCGAGCAGCACGACGACGGCCACAAGTGCCATGGGCGCCCGCCAGTTGGGCGTCGGCGCGAGGCGCGTCCGCGCCGGGGCGCCACACTCCAGGCACCAGTCCTGCTCGGGCGCGACGTTGGCCCCGCAGCGGGGGCAGCGCAGCGGCACGGGCCGGGGCCCCGCGGCGCGCGAGGGACCCTGGTCGCTCATCAGGGCTCCGGGTGCTCGCGCGGGGCGAGCGGGTCGCCGCTCGTGATGCTGGGTGGCGGGTTGCCGGCCAGCGCGCCGGAGACCGGCGTCGAGCCCTGCTCGGTGACGCTCAGCGGCAAGGCCTCTTGGGCGGGGTCGACGCTCTGGGTCGCGGGCACCGTCGCGCCCTGCCCGGACACGGCCCCGCCGACCTCGACCATCGCCAGCGGCCCGCTGAACTGCGTGCCGCACTGCGGGCAGAAGCGCGCGTCGCTGCCGTGCAGGGCGCCGCAGCGCGGACAGGCGGCGACGCCGGGCTCGCGCAACTCGATGATGTCGCGGCGCTCGTCGAGCACGCGCTCGATGGCGCGCAGCTCGCGGTCGACGGCGTCGAGCGCGGCGAGCTTGCCGAGCACGAGCTCGTCGTTGCGCCGGGCGAAGCGATGGAGGTCGAAGGCGAGGCCACCGAGGTCGCGGAAGCCGAGCTCGCGGACGCGGCGCAGGTAGCGCAGCCGACGCCGCAGCCGGCCGCGGTCGCGGAAGCTGGGGCGGGTCGGGGCGACGTCCTCGGGAGCGAGGCCTGCGGGAAGCGGTGCGGCCGGTGGCGTCTGTGGCGGCGCCACGATCGTCGGCTGCGACTCCTGCTGGCTCGGGTCGGGGAGACGCCGACGGGAGCGGATGCGGCGGAGGGGACCCTTCATAAGAAGAAGGCGCCTCTGCGGCGCCGGTCTGGACGATACCAGCGTGTTCCGACACCGGCGCTGCGCGGGATCGTCACATCTGCGCGTGGATCCGTCACGCGTCGGCGCGCAGCATCTCGGTCACTCCCATTCACCCGCATCACTTGGAGAGACGCATGTACCGCGCCATTGGTTTCGCTCACGCGACCGTTCATCACCGACTGCAGCGTGCCCACCGCGTGGCGGCCGCACGCGAGGAGGGGCAGGGGACCGTCGAGTACATCGGCCTGATCCTGCTGCTGGCGGGCGTGATGGTGGCGGTCGTCAAGGCCGGCCACGACAGCTCGATCGCCTCGACGGTCGTCAAGAAGGTCCAGGACTCGATCGACGGCGTCGGCCAGGCGCCGGGCGGCAAGGGCTGAGCTGCGCGGCGGTGGGTGCGACGTCCATGACGCCTACGATGGGCTTCGTGCCCGCCGCCGACTCGCGCGATCGTCGCGCATCGCCGTGACCGTGACCCGTTCCTATGACCGCGCGCCGGACGCCCTGCGGCCGGTGACGATCGAGCCCGGCTTCGTGCGCACCGCGTCGGGCTCGGCGCTGATCTCGATGGGCGAGACGCGCGTCATCTGCACCGCGTCGGCGCAGACGGGCGTCCCGCGCTGGCGGATCGGCAAGGGCCTGGGCTGGGTCACCGCCGAGTACGGGATGCTCCCGGCCTCCACCGGCGAGCGCAAGCAGCGCGACGTCACCAAGGGCCGTGCCGACGGGCGCACCGTCGAGATCCAGCGCTTGATCGGCCGCTCGCTGCGTGGCGTCGTGGACTTCGCCGCCCTGGGCGAGAACTCCATCTACCTGGACTGCGACGTGCTGCAGGCCGACGGCGGCACGCGCACGGCGTCGATCACCGGCGCCTACGTCGCGCTGGCGCTCGCCTGCGAGAAGCTCGTCGCCGCCGGCACGATCGCGCGCTCGCCGCTGACCGGCTCGGTCGCGGCGATCTCCTGCGGGATCGTCGACGGTGTGCCGCTGCTCGACCTCGACTACCCCGAGGACTCCTCGGCCGAGGTCGACGCCAACGTCGTCATGACCGGTGCGGGCGGCCTGCTCGAGGTCCAGGCCACGGCCGAGGGCACACCGCTGAGCCGCGCGCACCTCGATGAGCTGCTGCATCTCGCCGAGGCCGGCATCGTGCGGCTGCGCGTGCTCCAGGACGAGGCGATCGCGACCGGCCGCGCGGGCGCCACCGCCTAGTGGACCGACACCACCATGAAGCTCGTCCTCGCGACCCGCAACGACCACAAGGCGTCGCGAGTTCGCGGCGCTGCTGGTGCCGCACGAGGTCGTGGCGCTGCCCGCCCGCGATCGAGCTGCCGCCCGAGACCGGCACGACGTTCGCCGAGAACGCGCTCGGCAAGGCGCGCGCCGCGGCCGCGGCGCTGGGCACGGTGGTCATCGCCGACGACTCGGGCATCGAGTCGGCCGCGCTCGGGCGGGCGCCCCGGCGTCTACTCCGCACGCTTCGCCGGCGAGGACGCGACCGACGAGGAGAACCTCGCCAAGCTGCTGCGCGAGGCACCGGCGGGCAGCGCGCTGGCCTACGTCTGCGTGATCGCGCTCGTCGATCCCGACGCGGGCACCGAACTGCTCTTCGAGGGCCGCTGCACCGGCACGCTCGCCGCCCAGCCGCGTGGGGACGGCGGCTTCGGCTACGACCCGGCGTTCCTGCCCGACGACGAGATCCCGCCGCCGGCGGGCCGCACGATGGCCGAGCTGAGCGCCGGCCGAGAAGGGTGCGATCAGCCACCGCGGCCGTGCCGCGGCACTGCTGGCCGAGCACCTCGGGCCATGAGGGCGGCGCGCGCCATGTCCACGGCGGCCGAGGTGGGAACGTCCGGTGGCGCCGTGCCGGAGCCGGGTAACGCGTCGGCGCCCGGCGTCCTGCGCTCGGCGCTGGGCTCGGTCCTCGCGGCCGCGTTCCTGGTCACCCTCAAGCTCGTCGCCGGCCTCATCTCCGGCTCGCTCGGCCTGGTCGCCGAGGCGGTGCACTCGGGAACCGATCTGGTCGCCGCGCTGCTGACCTTCCTGGCGCTGCGCGTCGCGATCCGGCCGCCCGACCGTGACCATCCCTACGGCCACGGCAAGGCCGAGCACCTCGCCGCGCTGGGCGAGGGCGGCTTCCTCGTCCTGGCCAGCGCGTTCATCGGCATCCAGGCGCTGGTG
Organism: uncultured Conexibacteraceae bacterium; assembly: GCA_963731005.1. Taxonomy (GTDB): domain Bacteria; phylum Actinomycetota; class Thermoleophilia; order Solirubrobacterales; family Solirubrobacteraceae; genus Baekduia. The sequence goes on from CAVSTZ010000002.1 coordinate 2,314,241, forward strand.
CGGCTGTCGGAGGGCGGCAGCCACGACGTCGACGCCAACGGCTGGATCTTCGGCGTGCTCGGGGTCGTGCTGGTCGTCGACGTGACGCGGATGGTCGTCTCGCACCGCGCGGCGCTGCGTCACGGCAGCCCCGCGCTGGCTTCCAACGCGTTGCACTTCGCCTCCGACATGGTCGGCACGATCGCGGTGCTGATCGGCCTGCTGCTCACGCGCGCCGGCACGCCGGAGGCCGACTCGATCGCCGCGCTGGTCGTTGCGGTGCTCGTCGTCGTCGCGGCCGCGCGGCTGATGCGCCGCAACGTCGACGTGCTGATGGATGCCACGCCCGAGGAGGCGCAGGCCGCCGCGCGTGCGGCGATCGCCGAGGCCGAGCCGGAGATCGAGCTGCGCCGCCTGCGCGTGCGCGCCGCCGCCGGGCGCAACTTCGTGGAGGCGACGGTCGCCGTGCCGCCCGACGCGGCGCTGGGGGAGGGCCATGCGGTCGCCGACTCGATCGAGGACGCGGTGCGCGACGCGCTGCCCGGCAGCGATGTCGTCGTCCACGTCGAGCCTGGGACCGCCGAGGGCGACCTGCGCGAGCGGGCCAGCGCCGCGGCGCTCACCGTCCGCGGCGTGCGCGAGGTCCACAACGTGCGCGTGGTCGACGTCGAGGGCCACCCGGAGCTGTCGCTGCATCTCAAGCTGCCGGCCGACCTGGACCTCGGCACCGCGCACGACATCGCCTGTGCCGTCGAGGCCGCGATCCACGCCTCCGTGCCGGAGGTCGTCGACATCTACACGCACATCGAGCCGCTCTCCACCGACGCCGAGGGCGCCGAGCCACAGTGGGCCGAGGTCGCCGACGAGGAGCGGATCGTGCGCAACGTCGTGCGCGAGCTGACCGGTGGACAGGCCGAGGCGCTGCGCTTCCGGGCCGGCGACGACGGGCTCGTCGTGCTGCTCACCGTGCGCCTGGACGGTGCGCAGACGCTCGACCAGGCCCACGACGTCGCCAGCGCGCTGGAGCGTCGGATCCGCGACCAGGCACCGGCGATCGACGAGGTCATCGTCCACACCGAGCCGGGCGAAGCCCCGACGTGGACGCGGGCTCAGCGCAGGTTGATGGCGGCCGAGGCCGCCACGGCCGCGAACAGCGCCGCGTAGCCCTGGTAGTGCGACAGCAACATGACGAGCGCTCCGATCAGGAGGGCCGCGACGGTCACGAGCCAGGCGATGCGCTGCAGGGTCATCGAACGCGCATTCTGGCTGCTGGCGCCGACACCTGCAGCGTCGGTCCGTCCGCCCGGCGCACCACACTGCCCGGCCGACCGCAGCCCAGGGCCCTCAGGCAGCGCTGCTAGCGTCGCCCCGACCCACGACCCTCGACAGGAGGACCGCCGTGACGAAGAGCGAGTTCGTCGATCACGTCGCCCAGAAGGGCGACCTCGAGCAAGAAGGACGCCGCCGCGGCGGTCGACGCCGTGCTCGGCGTCATCGAGGAGACGCTCGCCCGCGGCGGCGAGATCAACTTCTCCGGCTTCGGCAAGTTCCACGTCGCCGAGCGCGGCGCCCGCGAGGGCGTGCACCCGCGCACCGGCGAGACGATCCAGATCGCCGCCTCCAAGGTGCCGCGCTTCACGGCCGGCTCCGGCCTCAAGAAGGCCGTCAAGGGCTAGCCGCTGCCTGACGAGCCACAGGATCGCGGCGGACCGGGCTCCGCCGAGTCGCCCGAGGCCGGCGAGCGGCGGCTTCGCCGATCGGCTGGCCGCCGCCGTCGCCGAGCGCGAGTCGCAGATCGTGCTCGGCCTCGATCCCGATCCCTCGGCGCTCTGGCCCGAGGCGCAGCGACGCCGCGGCCGGCGCCGCTGGCGCGCCGCGCCCGCGGCCCGCGCCGCGGCCGCGCGTCCTCGCCCACTGCCGCGCGGTGATCGACGCCGTCGGCGCCCGCGGTGCGTCGCCGTCAAGCCCCAGGTCGCCTGCTTCGAGCGCCTCGGCGCGCCCGGCTGGCGCGCGCTGGCCGCGACCATCGAGCACGCCCGCGCCGCCGGCCTGCTCGTCCTCGCCGACGGCAAGCGCGGCGACATCGACGTCACCGCCACGGCCTACGCCCAGGCGCTCGTCGGCGGCCACGCCGATCGCCGTTCGGCCACGTCGCCGGCCTCGGCGCCGACGCGCTGACCGTCAACCCCTACTCGGCCTCGACACGCTGCGCTCCTTCGCCGCCGCGGCCGCGCCCACGGCGCCGGCCTGTTCGTCCTCGTCCGCACCTCCAACCCCGGCGCCGCCGACCTCGAGGACGAGCCGCTGGCGCGCGGCGGCACGGTCTGGGAGCGCGTCGCCGCGCTCGTCGCCGAGCTCGGCGACGAGCACGCGCGCCGCTCTCGGGCCTGAGCGACGTCGGCGCCGTCATCGGCGCCACCGCGCCCGAGCACCTGGCCCGGGCGCGCGAGCTGATGCCGCACGCGATCTTCCTGCTGCCCGGCATCGGCGCCCAGGGCGGCGCGTCGAGGACCTCGCGCCCGCCTTCGCGCCCGGCCGTGCCGCGCGGCCTGGTCACCGCGTCGCGCTCGATCGTCCGCGCGCACGAGCAGGCGGACGGCGACCGCCTCGCCCGCCGATGCCGCCCGCGCCGAGGCCGAGCGCCTGCGCGGCCGCCGCATGGGCGCTCGGCTGATGGCGCCCTGCGGCGTCCAGACCGACCCGCCGCCTATCCTGCGCCCCTGATGCGCCGCCGCTCTCCCGCCCGCTTGCTGGCCCCGCTCGCCCTCGTGACCTGCGCGGTCGCCGTCTACGTCGTCGTCGACAACGAGCTCGGCCCGGACTCGAAGTCCACGACGCCCGCCGGCACCAAGTCGACGACCGGCACCGACGCCGACGGCGACGTCGACGACCAAGAGCAAGTCCACCAAGAAGACGCAAGACCACCTACACGGTCAAGTCCGGCGACACGCTGTCGGGGATCGCCGCCAAGACCGGCATCGACGTCGGCTCGCTGCAGGAGGCCGAACCCGGACGTCGACGCCGCCGCCCTGCACCCCGGCCAGAAGCTGAAGCTGCGCCGATGAGCCGCCGGACGTCCGCACTCCGGCGGAGTCGGACCGCCGCCGCCCTGGTCATCGCCGTGCTCGCGGTGCTCGCCGCGCTCCTGCCCGCGCGCCGCGCCCGCCGCCACCGCGCCCAGCCGCCGCAGGTCCGCGCGCCCGCCGCGATCCTCGTCGAGCCGGCCACCGGCGACGTCGTCTTCCAGCGCAACGCCGACCAGCGCCGGCCGATCGCCTCGACGACCAAGCTGATGACCGCGCTGCTGACGCTCGAGCACGCGTCGCTCGACGACGTCATGACCACCGTCGACCTACCACGGCTCGCCCGCCGAGTCGCTGGCCGGCTTCCGCGGCGGCGAGCAGATGACGGTCCGCGACCTGCTGCGCGCGCTGCTGCTCACCTCGGCCAACGACGCCGCGGCCACGCTCGCCCAGCGCGTCGCCGGCTCGCGCCCGGCGTTCGTGCGGCTGATGAAGCCAAGCGCGCGCGCAGCTCGGGCTCACGAACACGCACTACGCGAACCCGATCGGCCTCGACGACGCCGGCAACTACTCGACGGCGACCGACCTGGTCAAGCTCACGCTGATCCTGCGCCGCAACGCGTTCTTCCGCGAGACGACCAACCTGCCGCGCGTGACGCTGAAGACCGGCGACCACCCGCGCACGTTCGCCAACCGCAACGTGCTCGTGCGCAATGTGCCGGCGGTCAACGGCGTCAAGACCGGCCACACCAACACGGCCGGCTACGTGCTCGTCGGCTCGGCGAGCCGCGAACGGCGATCACGCTCATCAGCGTCGTGCTCGACGAGCCCGAGCGAGGCGGCGCGCGACGGCGACACGCTCGGCGCTCCTCAAGCTACGGCCTCACGCGCTACCACGCGTCACCGCCGGTCAAGAAGGGCCAGATGCGTCGGCCACGCGTGCCGCTCGCGCACCGCGGCGACGAGCAGGTCGACCTCGTCGCCGGCGCGACCGTCAAGCGCACGGTCGCGCCGCGGGCGACAAGCTCGTCGTCACCGTCAGCGGCGCGCCCGACGACGATCGACGGGCCGCTGCCGCAAGGGCGCGCGCGTCGGCACGGTCGCCGTCACCCAGCGCGGCCAGGTCGTCGCGCGCGTGCCGCTGGTCGACCGCCGACGCCGTCGCCGCGGCCACGTTCTTCGACCGCCTGCGCGACTGGCTCGGCAACCCGGTCACGCTGATCCTGCTCGGCGGCCTTCGCCGCTCTGTAGCCTCTACCTCGTGCTGCTTCGGCGGCGCGCGGTGCGCCGCCGGCAGAGGCGACGCACCGGCAGAGGGGCACCCGCCGCATGATCATCACCGTCACGCTCAACGCGGCGATCGACAAGTCGCTGTCGGTGCCGAACTTCCGGCTCGGGCGCCGCCACCGCACCGTCGAGCAGCGCACGATGCCGGGCGGCAAGGGCGTCAACGTCGCCCGCGTGCTCAAGACGCTCGGCCAGCCGGTGATCGCCACCGGGCTTCGCGGGCGGGCCGACCGGCACGCGGATCGTCGACCAGCTGACCGAGGAGTCGATCCTCAACGACTTCGTGCGCATCCGCGAGGAGTCGCGCACCAACACCGCGGTCTATCGACCCGACCACCGGCGAGCAGACCGAGATCAACGAGCGCGGCCCGGCGGTCACCGGCCAGGAGGTCGAGCTGTTCCGCGACAAGCTGCTCTACCTGGCCCAGGGCGCCGACATGTGCGTCTTCGCCGGCTCGCTGCCGCGCGACGTCGACCCCGACATCTACGCCGGCCTGATCCGCGAGCTGCGCAAGGCTCGACGTCACGACGGTCATCGACACCGACGGCGACCCGCTGCGCCACGCCGTGCGCGCCGAGCCCGACGTGATCTCGCCGAACGTGCTCGAGGCCGAGGAGCTCGTCGGCCACGAGTTCAACGACGACGAGGACCGCGCTGATCGCCGTCCGCGAGATGGTCGAGCTCGGCGCGCGCGAGGCGATCATGACGCTGCGCCGACGGCTGCGTCGCGTGCATGCGCGTCGACGGCCAGTCGCCAGCGCTTCCGCGTGTCGATCCCGACCGCGCGAGGCCGTCGCCGCCGTCGGCTCGGGCGACGCGTTCCTGGCCGGCTACGTCGCCGCGCGCTACGCCGGCAAGGCGCCGGCCGACTGCCTGCGCCTTCGGCGTCGCCTGCGGCGCCGAGTCGACCCAGCACCTCGGCGCCGGCCTCGTCGACCCGCGCGAGGTCGAGCGGCTGCTCGCCGAGGTCGACGTCGCAGCGCTCGCGGCGTCCGCCGAGGTCGGCTGAAGCGCCGCTCGCAGCGGCGTCGGTCGGTTCCGACGAGCCGTTGCTATCCTCGAAGCGCGTGATCGGTTGCCGCCACATCACGCCGCAGCGCCCATCCTGGACCCCGCCTGCGCGGGGTCTTTTCGTCCGCCCCCAGACCTAGGATTCGCCTCATGGAGATCGAGATCGGCCGCGGCAAGAAGGCCCGTCGCGCCTACGGCTTCGACGACATCGCGATCGTGCCCTCGCGGCGCACGCGCGACCCCGACGACGTCGACATCTCCTGGACGCTCGGGGCCTACCGCTTCGAGCTGCCGCTGCTGGCGTCGGCGATGGACGGCGTCGTCTCGCCGCGAGACCGCCGGGCATCATCGGCAAGCTCGGCGGCCTCGCCGTCCTGAACCTCGAGGGCATCTTCACGCCGCTACGAGGACGCCGACGAGCAGCTCGAGCGCATCGCGCAGCTGCCCAAGGACGATCGCGACGCGCGAGATGCAGGAGATCTACCAGCGAGCCGGTCAAGCGAGGAGCTGATCGCCCAGCGGATCCGCGAGATCAAGGCGCAGGGCGTCGTCGCCGCCGCCTCGCTGACGCCCGCAGCGCGTCAGCAGTACTACGAGATGGTGCTCGACGCCGGCCTCGACATCCTGGTCATCCAGGGCACGGTCATCTCGGCCGAGCACGTCTCGCAGACCGCCGAGCGCGCTGAACCTCAAGGAGTTCATCCCCGAGCTGCCCGATCCCGGTCGTCGTCGGCGGCTGTGCCAGCTACCACACGGGCCTGCACCTGATGCGCACCGGCGCGGCCGGCGTGCTCGTCGGCGTCGGCCCCGGCGCGGCGTGCACCACGCGCGGCGTGCTCGGCATCGGCGTCCCGCAGGCGACGGCGATCGCCGACGTCGCGGCCGCCCGCTCGCAGCACATGCTCGAGACCGGCGAGTACGTCCGCGTGATCGCCGACGGCGGCATGCGCACCGGCGGCGACGTCGCCAAGGCGATCGCCTGCGGCGCCGACGCGGTGATGATCGGCTCGCCGCTGGCCCGCGCCTACGAGGCGCCGGGCCACGGCTTCCACTGGGGCATGGCGACGTTCCACCCGACGCTGCCGCGCGGCGCGCGCGTCGCGACGATGCAGAACGGCACGCTCGAGGAGATCCTCATCGGCCCCGCGCGCGAGAACGACGGCACGTTCAACCTCATGGGCGGCCTGCGCACCTCGATGGCGACCTGCGGCTACCAGGACATCGCGGAGTTCAACCGCGCCGAGCTGATGATCGCCCCGTCGCTGCAGACCGAGGGCAAGCAGCTGCAGCGCGACCAGGGCGTCGGCATGGGCTCGCGCGGCGCGGCGGCCGCGGTCAACGGGCCGGCGGCGGCCAACGCCGCTGCCGGCGAGAAGACGCCGGCGCTCGCGCAGGCGTACGCTCGATGACACGACCACCTCGTCACCGCCGTCGACCGCGGCCACGGAGCTCGCCGACGAGTCGGCGCCCGTCGACCGCCCGACAGCGGTCGACGAGGTCGTCGTCCTCGACTACGGCGGGCAGTACTCGCAGCTGATCGCGCGGCGCGTGCGCGAGTGCGGCGTCTTCTCCGAGCTGCTGCCGCACCACGTCGGCGCCGAGGAGGTCCGCAAGCGCAAGCCGAAGGGCCTGATCCTCTCGCGGCGGCCCGGCGTCGGTCTACGCCGACGGCGCGCCGAAGCTCGATCCGGAGCTGCTGGAGCTCGGCATCCCGGTGCTCGGCATCTGTTACGGCATGCAGCTGCTGGCGCTCAAGCTCGGCGGCAAGGTCGAGGGCGCCGAGGTCGGCGAGTTCGGCCGCTCGCAGCTGACGGTGCGCGAGCCGGGCACGCTGCTGGCCGGCCTGCCCGACTCGAGCAGGCGCTGCTGGATGTCGCACCGCGACACGGTCTTCGAGGCGCCGCCCGGGTTCACCGCGCTGGCGTCGTCGACGGAGTCGCCGGTCGCGGCGTTCGAGTCGACCGAGCGCGGGATCTACGGCATCCAGTTCCACCCCGAGGTCGTCCACACGCCCTACGGGCAGCGACGTCCTGACGACGTTCCTCGGCGACATCTGCGGCTGCCGACCTGAACTGGTCGGCGGCCTCGATCGTCGAGGAGCAGATCGCGCGCGATCCGCGCCCAGGTCGGCGACGCGAAGGTCATCTGCGGGCTGTCGCGGCGGCGTCGACTCCTCGGTCGCCGCGCTGCTCGTGCACCAGGCGATCGGCGACCAGCTCACGTGCGTCTTCGTCGACCACGGGCTGATGCGCAAGAACGAGGGCGAGCAGGTCATCACGGCCTTCCGCGACCAGTTCAAGGTCCCGCTGGTCGCCGTCGACGCCGAGGAGCGCTTCCTCGACAAGCTCGCCGGCGTGTCGCGAGCCCGAGGCCAAGCGCAAGATCATCGGCGCCGAGTTCATCCGCGTCTTCGAGGAGGAGGCGGCCAAGATCGGCGACGCGAAGTTCCTCGTCCAGGGCACGCTGTACTCCGACGTGATCGAGTCCGGCGGCGGCACCGGCGCGGCGACGATCAAGTCCCACCACAACGTCGGCGGCCTGCCCGACGACCTCGAGTTCGAGCTCGTCGAGCCGCTGCGCGCGCTGTTCAAGGACGAGGTCCGCGCCGTCGGCGCCGAGCTCGGCCTGCCCGAGCGCCTCGTCTGGCGCCAGCCCTTCCCGGGCCCGGGCCTGGCGATCCGCATCGTCGGCGGCGAGGCCACCAAGGAGCGCCTGGACATCCTGCGCGACGCCGACTCCATCCTCCAGGACGAGATCCGCAAGGCCGGCCTCTACCGCGAGCTGTGGCAGTCCTTCTGCGTGCTGCCCGACATCCGCACCGTCGGCGTCCAGGGCGACGAGCGCACCTACGGCTACGTCGTCGTCATCCGCGCCGTCACCTCCGACGACGCGATGACCGCCGACTGGGCCCGCCTGCCCTACGACCTGCTCGAGCAGATCGCCTCGCGCATGATCAACGAGCTGCGCGAGGTCAACCGCGTCGTGCTCGACATCACGCGCAAGCCGCCCGGCACGATCGAGTGGGAGTAGCCCGGTCGTGTTTGGGCGCCGCCTCGACGCGCCTGGAGCCACCCGACGGAGCTTGATGGGCTGGCGCCCACCGGCGCTCGCCGTGCGGCCCCAGCCACGACGATGCGGGGCCCAAACGCGACCGGGTCGCGCTTCGTGGGTACTGTCGGGGGATGTCCCGTCGCTTCGCTGTCCCCACCGCGGTCGCGCTGAGCCTCGCGCTCGCCGGCTCCGCCTCCGCCGCGCCCAAGACCGTCAACAAGGTCCGCACCGGCCCGTCGGGCGCGGAGTTCTACACGCCGCCGTCGCCGCTGCCGGGCAAGAAGCATGGCGACCTGATCTGGGCGCGGACGCTGACGGGTCCGGCGGTCGCTCCGGGCGCGTCGTCGACCAAGGTGGTGCTCTACCGCTCCCAGGGTGTCGACGGCAAGGCCGACGCGGTCTCGGGGATCGTGTCGATCCCGAAGGGCAAGGCCCCCAAGAAGGGCTGGCCGGTCATCACCTACGCCCACGGCACGACGGGCATCGCCGACCAGTGCGCGCCCTCGCGTGACGCCGCCGGCACGCCGGTGCACCCATACAACGCCTACATCTTGCCGTTGATCAGCCGCTGGCTGAAGGCCGGCTACGCGGTCGTGCGCACCGACTACGAGGGCCTCGGCACGCCCGGCGTGCACCCGTACCTGATCGGCAACTCGGAGGGCCGCGCCACGCTCGACATCGCCCGCGCCGCCCGCGAGCTCGACCCGCGCCTGAGCAAGACCACCATCATCTCCGGCCACTCCCAGGGCGGCCACGCCGCGCTCTTCGCCGCCGCGCTGGCGCCGACGTGGACGCCGCGATCTGAAGGTTCGCGGCACCGTCGCCTTCGCGCCCGCCTCGCACCTCGACGACCAGATCCCGCTTGACCAGCATCCTGATCACGCCGGGCGGCGGTCTCAGCGGTCTGATCGCCGACATCGGGCGCGGCATCGTCACCGCCAACCCGTCGTTCGATCTCGGCGCGGTGCTCAGCGACCAGGCCAACGCGCTCGCTCCCCAGATCGAGACCCAGTGCCTGCCCGAGCTGTCGGCACCGACCTCCTTCGGCGGGCTCTCACCCAAGGCGATCTTCAAGGACGGCGCCGACCTCGCGCCGCTCGCCAAGCTGCTCGACGTCCAGGACCCGTCGCACCTGAAGATCAAGACGCCGCTGCTGATCGACCAGGGCAGCGCCGACAGCACCGTCATCCCGCTCTTCACCGACCAGCTCGCCGGCGAGCTGGTCAAGAACGGCAACAAGCACTTCACCTACACCAAGTACACCGGCGTCGACCATGCGGGGATCGTGACCGCAGCCGCCAAGGACGCGACCGCTTGGATCGCCAAGCGTCTGAAGTAGGCCCGGGCTAGCAGCTAGCCGGAAGCGGTGACGCGGAGCACTTCTTCGGGCGAGGTCTGCCCGAGGACGGATCTTGTCCAGCCCGTCCTCGCGCAGGCGCTTCATGCCCTTGCCGACCGCGACGGCCGCGATCTCGTCGGCCGAGGCGCGGCGCAGGACCAGCGAGCGGATGTCCTCGTCCATCTTGAGGATCTCGAAGATGCCGAGCCGGCCGCGGTAGCCGGTGCCGTTGCAGCGGTCACAGCCGCCGGGCTGGCAGGTCTCGACGTCGCCGCCGACCTCGAAGCCGTTGGTGCGCATGACCGCGGCCTCGACGACGATCGACTTCTTGCACGAGTCGCAGAGCTTGCGCGCGAGGCGCTGGGCGACGACGCAGTCGATCGCGCTGGAGAGCAGGAACGGCTCGACGCCCATGTCCAGCAGACGCGAGACCGCGTTGGGCGCGTCACGGGTGTGCAGCGTCGACAAGACCAGGTGGCCGGTCAGCGCGGCCTCGACGGCGATGTGCGCCGTCTCGCCGTCGCGGATCTCGCCGACCATGATGATGTCCGGATCGGCGCGCATGATCGCCTTCAGGCCGCCGGCGAACGTCATCTTCGCCTTGGCGTTGATGGCCATCTGCTTGACGCCGTCCATCCGGTACTCGACCGGGTCCTCGACGGTGACGATCGTGCGCGTGCCGTTGTTGACGTGCGCCAGGCACGAGTACAAGGTGGTGGACTTGCCCGAGCCGGTCGGACCGGTGACCAGGACGCCGCCGTACGGGCGGGCCATCGCGGCCTCGACGCTGATGCGGTCCTTCTCCAGCATGCCGATCTGCTCGAGGCCGACCGGGGCAGACGAGGAGTCCAGGATGCGGGCGACGATCGCCTCGCCGTAGACCGTCGGCAGCGTCACGACGCGCAGGTCGATCTCGTGGCCGTCGATCAGCAGCGACACGCGGCCGTCCTGCGGCGTGCGGCGCTCGGCGATGTCGAGGTTGGCCATCACCTTCATGCGCGAGACGACGCCGACCGACATGCGGCGCGGGATCGTGACGGCCTGCGTCGAGCATGCCGTCGACGCGGAAGACGACGTGCATGTCCTCCGAGCTGGGGTCGAAGTGGATGTCCGAGGCGCCGCGGCGGATCGCGCGCTTGAGCACCGAGTTGACCAGCTTGATGATCGGCGCCTGGTCGTTGGAGCCGAGGTCGGTGACGTCGTTGTCGGGGACCGAGAGGTCGACCTCGCCCGATTCCTCGGTGCCGTCGTCGGAGAGGTCCGGGAGGTCGTTGCCGAGCTTGACGCTGAGGCGGTGGATGTCGTCGTAGGCGGCGACGACCGGGCGCACCGCCATGCCCGTGATCATCGTGACGTCGTCGATCGCCAGCATGTTGGCCGGGTCGGCCATCGCGAGCAGGAGCTGGCCCTCGTCGTCCTGGCCGACCGGGATCGCGTCGTAGCGGCGCACGAAGCCCGGGTCGACGAGGCGGGCCAGGTCGGTGTCGATCTTGAAGATGGCGAGGTCGACGCGCTCGATGCCGAAGCGCTCGGCGAGCACGCGCGCCAGCTGCTGGGGGGTCAGGACGCCGTCCTCGATCAGCATGCGGCCGGTCAGCCGGCCCGATTCGCGCGCGTGCTGGACGGCGCGCTCGACGTCCTCCTCCTTGGCGAAGCCGAGCTCGACGACGACCTGGCCGATCAGGCGCGTCGAGCGACCGCGCGACAGCGGGCGGCAGGATGCCCGGGACGTCGGAGATCGGCGCCACTTCGTCGTGCAGGTGCGAGATCGCGGGGGAGGAGGTGTTGGGGGGAGGGACCGACACATCCCGTACGTCGGCTGTTCTCATACCCGAGTCCAGCGCCTGGACGGACGTTCGAGTCCCTGCCGTCGGCGCACGGACCGCGCAAACGGGCTTGCGCACCCCGATCGGCCGAAACGCGGCGCACCCACGCAGGCGCTAGACTCCTCCGGCTGGATCGGGTCGTCACGCGGCCCGCTGAGGTTCGGACCATCTCCCCGAGATCCGCGTCCGGGCCCGAAGCCCTATCATCGTCCGTCGCCGCGCGCCCTGACGCGCGGCTTCCTTACGCCGTGAAGACCTACGTCGCCAACTCCACCACCGCGAGCGCAACTGGCTCGTCGTCGATGCCAACGGGCAGACCCTCGGTCGGCTCGCCACGCAGCTCGCCGATGCCCTGCGCGGCAAGCGCAAGCCCGAGTACACCCCCCACGTCGATACCGGTGACTTCGTCATCGTCATCAACGCGGAGAAGATCTCGGTGACCGGCAACAAGCGCGCTGAGAAGCGCTACTACCGCCACTCCGGCTACCCGGGCGGGCTCAAGTCCCGCACGCTGGAGGAGATGTTGGAGCGGCGCCCCGAAGAGGTCATCCGGCTCGCGGTCAAGGGCATGCTGCCCCGCAACCGCCTCGCCCGCAAGCAGCTGACGAAGCTGAAGGTCTACGCCGGCGCGGAGCATCCGCATGCCGCGCAGCAGCCTCAGCCCTTGGAGATCAAGTCTTAGGCATGTCCGACCAGACGCCGCAGGATCCGCAGGACGAGCAGGAGGCCACGACGCCGGAGGTCGGCGCCGAGGCTCAGGCTCCCGAGCCCGAAGTCGCCGCCGAGGAGACCCCGGCCGCCGAGGAGGCTCCGGCGCCCGTCGCCGAGGCCGACGAGGCTCCGGCTGAGGAGACGCCCGCCGAGGCCGCTCCGGCTGGCCGAGGCCGCCGAGCAGGTCGAGGAGGAGCTCGAGGACGACGAGGAGCCCGCCGCTCCGCGCGTCAAGCCCGCCATCCCCGGCGCCGACCTCGAGGTCGACATCGTCGTCGACGGCGACGATCGTGGCGGCCGCGTCTGGTCTGAGGACGAGGATCCCGACGGCGAAGAGGCCGAGGCCTCCGGCGACGAAGAGGATGTCGTCGACGAGCAGCCGATCACCGCGCAGATCCAGCTGGCCGACGACGCGCGCTACCGCGCCACCGGCAAGCGCAAGACGGCGATCGCCCGCGTGATCCTCAGGCCCGGCACCGGCGCGTACACGATCAACGGCCGCACGCTGGACGACTTCTTCCCGCGCGCCACGCTGCAGAAGACGATCCGCCAGCCGCTGGAGACGGTGGGCTACGAGGACCGCATGGACGTCATCGCCCGCATGCACGGCGGCGGCGTCTCGGCCCAGGCCGGCGCGCTGCGCCACGGCATCTCCCGCGCGCTGCTGGAGGCCGACCCGAACCTGCGCACCGAGCTCAAGCGCCGCGGCTTCCTGACGCGCGACGCGCGCGCCAAGGAGCGCAAGAAGGCCGGCCTCAAGAAGGCCCGGAAGAAGCCGCAGTTCAGCAAGCGCTAGGCTGCCGCTGAGGCCCGCCGGCTCTTCGGAACCGACGGCGTCCGCGGCGTCGCGGGCGAGGTCCTCACCGCGGAGCTCGCCCTGGCGCTGGGCCGTGCGGTCACGGTCCAGTCGCCCGCGCCGCGCCCGCAGGTGCTGGTCATCCGCGACACGCGCGAGTCGGGCGAGATGCTCGAGGCCGCGCTGGCCGCGGGCATCACCTCGGCCGGCGGCGACGTGCTGCTGGGCGGCGTGCTGCCGACGCCGGCCGCGCCGCTGCTGCTCGGCCGCTACGGCTTCGACCTGGCGGCCGTCATCTCGGCCTCGCACAACCCGTTCGCCGACAACGGCATCAAGTTCTTCGGCTCGGACGGCTTCAAGCTGTCCGACGCCGACGAGGCGGCGATCGAGACGCTGCTGGCCGAGCGGCCGACGCCGCGGGCGAGCGCACCGCGCCATCGGCCATCGGCCGCGTCCGCCAGCTGCACGGCACGCTGGAGGACTACCTGCGCGAGCTGCAGACACGCTTCAGCGGCCTGGACCTCGCGGGCGTCGACGTCGTCCTGGACTGCGCGCACGGCGCGACCTACCAGGCCGCGCCCGAGATCTTCCGCCGCCTCGGCGCGACCGTGACCGTCCTGGCCGACGAGCCCGACGGGCGCAACATCAACGCCGGCTGCGGCTCGACGCACCTCGACGCTGCTGATCGAGACCGTCCGCGAGGGCGGCCACGACCTCGGCTTCGCGCTTCGACGGCGACGGCGACCGCGTGCTGGCCGTCGACCGCCACGGCGTGATCGTCGACGGCGACGAGCTGATCGCCCTGGCGGCGCTGCAGCCTGCGCGAGCGCGGCCGTCTCACCGGCGGCGTCGCGGTGACCGTGATGACCAACTACGGCTTCCACGCGGGCATGCGCGAGGCGGGCGTCGAGGTCGCGATCACCTCGGTCGGCGACCGCTACGTCCTCGAGGAGCTGCGCAATCGCGGCTGGTCGCTGGGCGGCGAGCAGTCGGGCCACATCATCGACATGGGCTTCGTGCCCTCGGGCGACGGCATCGCCAGCGCGCTGCTGACGCTCGAGGCGCTCGCCGGCGGCGACCTGGCCGATCGCGCGGCGATGGCGAAGATCCCGCAGCGGCTGGTCAACGTCGCGGTCGCCGACCGCGACGCGGCGATGGACAGCGCCGAGCTGGCCACCGCGATCGCGCGCGAGGGCGAGGCGCTCGAGGGTCGCGGGCGCGTGCTCGTGCGCCCGTCGGGCACCGAGCAGCTCGTGCGCGTGATGGTCGAGGCGCCGTCACAGGAGGAGACCGACGCGGTCGCCGCGCGCCTGGTGGCGATCGTCGAGGCCATTTCGGCGACGGCGTGACGCCATCTGTGACCGCCTTGTGACGATCGTGCGTCGATCTGCCTGATTGGCGCGCTTCCTCCCCTGAAGGCCGGCGTTGCAGGAAGGGCGGTTGGTACTCTCGAAGCACGTTCGCGGGTGCCAAGGCCCGCTCGGTACCAGCTTTTCCCGGACCCCCACCAGCCAGGAGGCCCCGCCCATGTGCGGCATCGTCGGCTACGTCGGCCAGCGCCCAGCGCAGGAGATCCTGCTCGCAGGCCTGCAGAAGCTCGAGTACCGCGGCTATGACTCCGCGGGCATCTCGGTGATCGCCGCCGACGGCGAGATCGAGTCGGTCCGGGCGGTCGGCAACCTCGCCAACCTGCAAGGCCGCGATCGAGGCGCAGGACGCGCTCGACGACGAGGGCGGCGTCGCCGTCGCCACGCGCGTCGGCACGACCGGCATCGGCCACACGCGCTGGGCCACCCACGGGCGCGTCAACGAGTCCAACGCGCACCCGCACTTCGACACCACCAACCGCGTCCACGTCGTGGTCAACGGCATCGTCGAGAACTACCTCGCGCTGAAGCGTCCGCCTGGCCGACATGGGCGCGCAGTTCACGAGCGAGACCGACGCCGAGGTCATCGCGCACCTCGTCTCCCATCATCTGGCGACCGGCTCGCTGGCCGATGCGGTGCGCGCCGCCTACGCCGAGCTGCGAGGGCCACTTCGCGTTCGTCGCGATGGCGCTCGACGAGCCCGACACGCTGGTCGGCGCCCGCAAGGAGTGCCCGCTGATCATCGGCCGCGGCGAGGGCGAGACGTTCCTGGCCTCCGCGATCCCCGCCTTCCTGGCGCACACGCGCAAGGTCCAGTACATCGAGAACGGCGAGCTGGTCGTCGTCACGCCCGACGGGACGACGTTCCTGACGCCCGAGGGCGACGTCCTGGAGCGCGACGTCGTCGAGATCGACTGGGACGAGGAGACCGCCGAGAAGGGCGGCTACGAGACCTTCATGCTCAAGGAGATCCACGAGCAGGCCGACGCCGTCGCCGAGACGATCGCCGACCGCACCGTGCGCGCCGACGGCGTGGACCTCGCCGAGGAGGCGAGCTTCGACGAGGAGCTGCTGCGCGACGTCAAGCGCATCATCGTCGTGGCCTGCGGGACCTCGTACCACGCCGGCCTGATCGGTCGCTACGCGATCGAGGAGTGGGCGCGGATCCCGGTCGAGATGGACGTGGCGTCGCGAGTACCGCTACCGCAACCCGGTCGTCGGGCCCGGCGATCTGGTCATCGGCATCACGCAGTCGGGCGAGACGGCCGACACGCTGGCGGCGATGCGGCTGGCGCGCGAGCGTGGCGCGTCGGTGATCGCGGTCACCAACGTGATGGGCTCGCAGGCCACGCGCGACGCCGACGGCGTCCTGTACACCCGCGCGGGGCTGGAGATCGGCGTCGCGGCGACCAAGACCTTCGTCTGCCAGGTCGCCGTGATGTACCTGCTGGCGCTGCGGCTGGCCGAGCTGCGCGGGACGCTGGACGTCGCGGATCGCACGCGGCTGGTGTCCGAGCTCAAGCGCGTGCCGCACGAGATCGACGCGCTGCTGACCGATCTCGATCTCGACGCGGTCGCCCACAACCACTTCTCGCGTGAGTTCTTCCTGTACTTGGGTCGCCATGTCGGGCTGCCGGTCGCGCTGGAGGGCGCGCTGAAGCTCAAGGAGATCTCCTACATCCCGACCGACGCCTACGCGGCCGGCGAGATGAAGCACGGGCCGATCGCCCTGCTGGACGAGTCGACGCCGGTCGTGTGCGTCGCGACCGACTCGCCGATCCTCGACAAGGTGGTGTCCAACGTGCAGGAGGTGCGCGCCCGCGGCGCGCACGTCATCGCGATCGCCTCGGAGGGCAACATCGAGATCGGCGAGCACGCCGAGGAGGTCATCCGGATCCCGGCGATGGACTGGATGCTGCAGCCGCTGCTGGCCGTCATCCCGCTGCAGGTGCTGGCCTACAAGATCGCGCGTCTGCGCGGGTTGAACGTCGACCAGCCACGGAATCTCGCGAAGACCGTGACAGTCGAGTAACAGCGGTGGCCGCTCGCGGGCCGGCCGCTAGGGTCGGTTCGATGAGCGGCGTGGGGTTGGATCTGCTGGAGATCGAGCGGTTGGAGGCGGCGCTGGAGCGTCGCCCGACGCTGGCCGCGCGGCTGTTCACCGAGGGCGAGCGCGCATACGCGGCGGCGCGGTCGCGGCCCGGGCAGCATCTGGCGGCGCGGTTCTGCGCCAAGGAGGCCGTGGCGAAGGCGCTGGCGCTGGAGGCGTGGTCGTGGCGCGACATCGAGGTCGTCAGCGAGGGCGGCCCGCCGCGGATCGTGCTGCACGGCGCGCTGGCGGGGCGCGAGGTCGAGGTGGATGTGTCGCTGACGCACTCGCGGGGAACGGCGGGGGCCGTGGCGGTGGTGCGGACATGAGCGCGGAACTGCCCGAGGGCTTGGAGCCGCTGCTGGACGTCGAGCAACTGCGGGCGACCGATGCGTGGGCGATCGCGGAGCGGGGGATCCCCGGCGTCGAGCTGATGGAGCGCGCGGGGGAGGGGCTGTTCGAGGCCGTCTGGAAGTACGCACCACCCGGTGAGACCGTCATCGTGTGCGGTGGTGGTAACAACGGCGGCGACGGCTACGCGGTCGCGCGGCTCCTGCGCCAGGCCGGCCGCAGCGTCACCGTGCTGCACACCTCCGACCCGGCGATGCTCAGCGGCGACGCGGCAATGATGCGCGACCGCCTGGTGGGCGAGCCGGCCCTGCCATTCGCGGCGGGCGCGCTGGACGGCGCCGCGATCATCGTCGATGCGATGCTCGGCACCGGCTTCTCGGGCAGTCCGCGCGACCCCGTCGCGTCTGCGATCGCGGCCATCAACGGTGCCGACGCGTTTGTGGTGGCCGCCGACGTGCCGTCCGGCGTCGACGCGGCGACCGGTGCGGTCGCCGGCGAGGCGGTCCACGCCACGATGACCGCGACCTTCCATGCGGCGATGCCCGGCCTGTGGATCGCGCCGGGCAAGGCGTATGCGGGCGAGGTGGTCGTCGTGGACATCGGCATTCCGGACGGCGTGCCCGCCGAGCCGTGGATCGGGCTGATCGGCTCCGGGATCCTCGCCGACTTACCCACGGCGGGGCGCCGAGTCGACGAAGTTCGCCTCCGGCCACGTGCTCGTCGCGGGCGGCGCGCGCGGGCTGACCGGCGCGCCGTGCCTGTCCTCGATGGCCGCGATGCGCGCGGGTGCGGGCTACGTGACCGCCTGTGTTCCGGACTCGTTGAACGACATCTTCGAGATCAAGCTCACCGAGGTGATGAGCGCGCCGCTGCCCGACGACGGCGGGTCGCACACCGCGGCCGGCGCCGGCGAGGTGCTGGAGCGGGCGGCCGCGCGGGGTGGGGCGGTCGTGCTCGGTCCGGGACTGGGGCGCAGCGAGGGCGCGTTCGCGTTCGCCCGCGCGGTGGCGCTGGGCGTCGATGGGCCGCTCGTGCTCGACGCCGACGGGCTGAACGCGTTCGCGGGCGACCTCGAGGCGCTGGCGGCGCGCGGCGCGCCGACGATCCTGACGCCGCACGCGGGCGAGCTGGGGCGGCTGCTCGACCTCGACTCCGACGCGATCGCCGCCGCTCGTCTCGACCACGCGCGCGACGCGGCGCGCCGCTCCGGGGCGATCGTGGTCCTCAAGGGCGACGACACGCTGGTCGCCGAGCCCGACGGCCGCGTCGGCATCTCGCGCGGCGGCGTCGCCGGCGCTGGCCACTGCCGGCACCGGCGACGTCCTCTCCGGCATCCTCGGCGCCTTCCTGGCCCGCGGGATGGCACCGTTCGAGGCAGCCTGCGCCGCCGTCTTCACGCACGCGGAGGCTGGCCGCCGTGCGGCGACCGCGCTGGGCGGCCCGGATGGCGTCATCGCCTCTGACGTGGTCGACCAGGTGGGGCGCACGCTCGACTGACCCGCTGGTCGAGTTGACCGGCACATTGCCGGTCAACTCGACCACGGGTGCGCTCGGGCGGGCCGGCGAGACGCTCGAATAGAGTCCTCGCACGCAATGGCCACCGTCGCCGACATCTTGGAGCGCTGAGCGTGGCGGTCCGCGCGCTGGCGCGCGTGAACCTCAGCGCGATCGAGCGCAACGTCGCTCAGCTGCACCGCGAGGCGCCGAAGGCCGCGCTGTGCGCGGTCGTCAAGGCCGATGGCTACGGCCACGGGATGGTCCCGAGCGCGCAGGCCGCGCTGCGCGGCGGCGCGACGTGGCTGGCCGTCGCCACCGCGCTGGAGGCGCGCGAGCTGCGCGCGGGCGTCGGGGACGAGGTCCGGATCCTCGTGCTCGGCGCGCTGAGCGACGAGGAGCTGTCGATCGCGCTGGACGCCGACGCCGACGTGTCGGTCTGGACCGTCGAGCGCGCCCAGGCGCTGGTCGGCACCGGTCGACCCGCGCGGGTGCACGTCAAGCTCGACAGCGGCCTCGGCCGTCTCGGCACGCGCGACCCCGAGGAGGCCGATGCGGTTGTCGCCGCCATCGACGCCGCCGACGGGCTCGAGCTGGCGGGCGCCTGGACGCACTTCGCCACGGCCGACGAACGTGGCGACGCGTTCTTCGGCGAGCAGCTGGCGACCTTCAAGGCCTGGGTCGAGCCGCTGCGCGCCGCCCATCCCGGCCTGTTGGCCCACGCCGCCAACAGCGCGGCGGTGCTGCGCGATCCGGCGTCGCACTTCGACCTCGTGCGCTGCGGGGTCGCGATCTACGGCCTGGATCCGTTCGGCGAGGATCCGGCCTCGCGCGATCTCGAGCCCGCGCTCGAGTTGGTGTCCTACGTCGCGGCGCTCAAGGCGACGCAGCCGGGGGAGAGCGCGGGCTACGGCCGCCGCTTCGTCGCCCAGCGCGAGACGCGGTTGGCGACCGTGCCGATCGGCTACGGCGACGGCTATCGCCGCGCGCTGACCAACCAGGCCCACGCGCTCCTGCACGGTCGCCGCATCGATCTGGTCGGAACCGTGTCCATGGACAACGTGACCTTCGATGTGGGCGCTGCCGGCCTCGGGCCCAAGCTCGGCGACGACGTCGTCCTGATCGGCGCCCAGGGCGCCGAGCGCATCACCGCCGAGGACCTCGCGCGGCTGATCGACACCATCAACTACGAGATCACCACCGGGATCACCGCTCGCGTGCCGCGGCTGCATCATCGCGACGGTGCGACATGACTCGCGCGGGGCGCTCGCATGCCGGGCGGCAGCTCGCCAGAGGCTCACTCCCGCGGCCTGGTCGCCCCGGGGCGACGAGGCGCCGGCTGTCGTGAGCGGTGAGGCGCTGGAGGCCGCGCGGGGCGCGCTGGCCGGCGTGCCGGCGTGGATCGTCGGCGGGGCGGTGCGCGACGAGCTGTTGGGGCGGCCGACCGCCGACCTCGACCTCGTCGTCGACGGCGACGTGCGCGGTGTCGCCAAGGCGTTGTCACGGGCCGCCGGCGGCCCCGCGTTCGAGCTGTCAGATGCCTTCGGCGCCTGGCGCGTCGTGGGGCCCGAGCACCGCTGGCAGGTCGACATCATGCGCTTGCAGGGCGCCTCGCTGGCCGAGGATCTCGCCAAGCGCGACTTCACCATCAACGCGATGGCGCGGCCGTTGGCCGGCGGCGAGATCGTCGACCCCCACGACGGCGCCGGCGACCTCGCGGCACACCGCCTGCGGATGGTCGGGACCGTCGAGCTTCGCCGACGATCCGCTGCGCACGCTGCGCCTCGCGCGCTTCGCCTGCGAGTTGGGGATGGAATCGGACCCCGAGACCGTCGCGGCGGCGACCGCGAGCGCGCCCCGGATCGTCACCGTCGCCGCCGAGCGCGTCTTCGCCGAGCTCAAGCGCGTCATCGCGGCCGATCGCGTCCTCGACGGCCTCGCGCTCATGGACCGCCTCGGGCTCACGCCGCACGTCCTGCCCGAGCTCAGCGCACTGCGCGGCGTGCAGCAGAACCGCTACCACCACCTCGACGTCCACGACCACACGCTCGAGGTGCTCGCGGAGATGGTCGCGCTGGAGCGCGGCCGCGACGACGCCGCTCGGCGACGAGCTGACCGCACAGCTCCAGGCGTTCCTCGCCCAGCCGCTGGCCGACGAGCTGACCCGCGGCACCGCGCTGCGCCTCGGCGCGCTGCTGCACGACGCCGCCAAGCCCGAGACCCAGGCCTTCCACGACGACGGCAGCGTCCTCGGCTTCCCCGGCCACGCCGACCTCGGCGCCGAGCGCTCGCGCGCCGCGCTCGCCCGGCTGCGCACCAGCGAGAAGCTGCGCGCCCACGTCGCGGCGCTCGCCCGCCACCACCTCGGCCTCGGCTACCTCGTGCACCAGGCGCCGCTCGACCGCCGGACGATCCACCAGTACCTCGTCAGGACGGCGCCGGTCGAGGTCGACGTGTCGCTGCTCTCGATCGCCGACCGTCTCGCCACGCGCGGCCGCAACGCCGACGAGGCGATCGCCAAGCACCTGGAGGTCGCGCGCATCGTCTTGCCCCAGGCGCTCACCTACGCCGACTGGGCCGCGCAGCCGGCGCTGATCCGCGGCGACGAGCTGGCCCGCGCGCTGGAGATCCGCCGCGGGCCCGACCTCGGGCGGCTGCTCGCCGCGATCGCCGAGGCGCGCTACGCCGGCGAGGTCACGACCGCCGAGCAGGCGATCGCGCTGGCGCGCACGCTCGTCTAAGCGGCGCTGCGCGCGATCGTCCCCATGACGATCTCGACGCTGCGCGCCACCGACGCGTAGTCGACGTTGTCGGCCGTGTCGGTCGGCCAGTGGTAGTTGGCCGGCACGAGGTACTCGGTGACCGAGCCGATCGTGGCGACCTGATAGCCCTGGCGCAGGGAGACCAGCCCGTCGGTCGCGAACGTGAAGCGGATGCCGCGCCGGACGTGGACGCCGGCGTCACGGGCCGCGGCGGCGACGCGCTCCTTCTGCGCCGACGGGTACTCATACATCCGCAAGAAGCCCTCGCCTTCGATCAACACCAACTCGGGCGAGCCGACGGTGTCGAGGCACAGGAACGACGTGGACTCCGGGCTCAGCCGCCCGAAGTGGCGCCGCGCGAACGCGAGCATGCCCTCCTGGTTGGCCTCCTCGGCGCCCGCCGACAGCAGGATCACGCGCACGCCGTCGGGCGGCGGCGCGTCCTGCAGCCGCCGCGCGACCTCCAGCAGCACCGCGACGCCGCTGAGGTTGTCGTTGGCGCCGGGCACCACCGGCTGGCGGATCATGTCGGCCATCACGACCGCGGTGCCGGCCGCGAAGGCGGTGCCGAGCGCCGCGGTGCGACGTCCACCGGTGAGCGCGCTCACCGCAACCGCCGCAGGCCCGCCGATCACCAACCCCATCAACGGCGGCCAGCGGTCGGTCCGTGCCATCACGCCCGGCAGCTTCTCCACCATGAACTTCGCGAGCGTCTGGTCGAAGATGAACGACGTTCGCGCCGCGTCGTGGTGGGCGTGGACCACCAGCGTGTGGCGTGCGTCTGACGGACCGATCTCGGCGACCACGTTGGTGGTCTTCTGGCGCTTGAGGACGCGCCGCAGCGCCCGCCGCCGCCCACCGGTGAGGTCCTGCCAGATCCCGGCGGCCGCCACGCCCGCGACCAACCCGCCCCAGCCGCGTCGGCCCGCGAGCACCGCGACCCCACCGGCCACGCCGGCCGCGTTCAAGACGCCCAGCGGCGTGAAGTACGTGCCGTGCACGAGCTCCTCGTCGACCACGACCCGCGCGCCGCAGGCGGCCATCCGGTCGGCGATCCACGCCGCCGCCTGGGCCTCGCCGGGCGAGCAGGGAAGGCGATCGAGCGCCGCGAGCGCCGTCACGTCGGCGTGCAGGGCCTCCTGCGTCGCGTCAGACATCGACGATGGAGCGTACTGGTGGACCGCCCCGCGGAAGCTGATCCGAACCTGAACGACGCGCCGCGTGGATAAGGTGCCGCAATGTCTGCCACCGACCCCGACTGCCTCTTCTGCAAGATCGTCGCCGGCGAGATCCCGGCCACGATCGTCGCCTCCGACGAGCGGACGGTCGCCTTCATGGACATCAACCCGGCCACGCGCGGCCATGCGCTCGTCGTGCCGCGCACCCACAGCCGCGATCTGCTGGAGATCGACCCCGCGGATCTTGCCGCCGTCATGACCGCCGGCCAGCGCCTCGCGCGCACGGCCAAGGCGGTGCTGGAGGCCGATGGCATCAACCTCCTCAACAGCTGCGGCGCCGAGGCCTGGCAGACCGTCTTTCACTTCCACCTGCACGTCATCCCGCGCTACGAGGGCGACCCTCTGCGCCTGCCCTGGACCCCCGGACCCGGCGACATGGACAACATCCGTGCGACCGGCGAGCAGCTGAAGGAGCACTCCTCGTGACCGACGTCGTCCGCCTGCACCAGGACGGTCCGCTGGCCGTCCTGACGTTCGACAGCCCGCCGCTGAACCTCTTCGACGAGGCGGTCTTCGAGGGCGTGCGCCGCGCGATCGACGCGGTGGCCGCCGACCCGCCGCGCGGCCTGCTGATCCGGGCCGAGGGCAAGGTCGTCTCCGGCGGCGTCGACGTGGGCAAGGTCTTTGACGGCATGTCGGCCCAGCGCGGCGGCGCCCTGTGGGACGAGCTGCTGGAGGTCATCCACAAGATCGAGGAGCTGCCGCTGCCCACGGTCTTCGCCGCGCACGGCCTCTGTCTCACCGCCGCCTTCGAGATCGCGCTGGCCTGCGACATCCTGCTGGCGAGCGAGCGCGCGAAGTTCGGGCTGGTGGAGATCGTCGTCGGCCTCACGCCCTCGATGGGTGGCCCACAGCGGCTGGCCGAGCGCGCCGGCCCGGCGCGGGCCAAGGAGCTCATCTACACCGGCGAGCTCTTCGACGCCGCGACGCTGGAGCGCTGGAACGTCGTCAACCGCGTCTACGCCAACGACGTGTTCGAGGACGAGGCGCGTGCGTTCGCCACCAAGATCGCCAACGGCCCGACCCGGGCGCACGCGGCGACCAAGGCGATCGTCGCGGCCCAGAAGGAGGGCGGCGCCCGCGCGGCCGACGCGATCGTCGGCGAGGTCTCCGGCGCGCTCTTCGACACCGAGGACCTCAAGAACGCCGTCCGCTCGTTTCTCACCGACGGGCCCGGCCAGGCCACCTACGAGGGGCGCTGAGTTATGCGACACGCGACACGCACGCTGGCGACGCTCGGTCTCTTGACCACGACGGCCTGGTCGTTGGTCTCGACGATCGCGCCCGCCGCCACCGCGCCCGACACCCAGGCGGCGACCGACCCGAAAGGTGACGTCCGCAGTCCGTTGGATCTCACGCGCGTCGCGGTCTCGCGCGCGGCCGACGGCCGGTTGCGCGCCTCGCTGACTGCCGCCGCGGCGTGGACCGGCAGCGACCTCCAGAGCGCGTCCGGCCCTCCGGGTTCGCTGTGCCTGAAGGCGTGGACCACGACCGCGCCGCCCGACACGACGCCCGACTACCTGATCTGCACGACCGCCAACGCCGACGGCGCCCTGCGCGGCTCGATCCTCAAGCAGCGCGCCAACAAGCTGCCGGAGCGCACCGGCGGCGCGGACATCTCGCGGCCCAGCGCGCGCACGGTGACGATGCGCTTCTCCCAGACGGCGATCGGCAAGCCCGCGACGCTCTTCGTCGCCGCCGAGACGACGCGTCCCGGCTGCCCGCGCGGCAGTTGCATCGACCTCGCGCCCGACGCGCCCGCGACGCTCAAGCTGGTGCTGCACAAGGCCACGACCTAGCCTGCGGCGCCCTCGCGCGGCTCCGCTCTGGGCGTGACCGCCCGCAACTTCGCCGCCGCGTCGTGTTGAATTGCCGTGATGCCTCGTTTCCGCACCTTGCTGGCGGCGCTGATCGGCGCCGGTCTCGCGCTGCCGGCCGTCGCGCCCGCCACGCTGGACCCCGTCCCGGCCGTCGATCCCGGCGATGCCGTCCCGAGCTGCCCGGACAAGCCCTGCTACGCCCTCGGGCGCACCACGGGCTACCAGGCCAAGGTCGGCACCAACCGTGGCCTCTACACCGTCCAGAAGGACGGCGTGCTCGTGTCGTGGACGGTCAAGCTGTCCAAGCCGAGCGACAAGCAGATCGACTTCTTCGACAAGAGCCTGGGCGGCGAGTCCCAGGCGGCGATCTCGGTGCTGCGCATGGGCACCAAGCTCCACGCGCGGCTGGTTGCCCAGGGCGAGGTCCAGAAGCTCACGCCGTACTTCGGCCAGACCGTCGAGTTCGCCCTGCAGAAGACGATCCCGGTCAAGAAGGGCTGGGTCCTGGCGTTGACCGTCCCGACCTGGGCGCCGGCGCTGGCCGCGGGCCTCGGCGGCGACACCTCCTGGCGCGCCAGCCGCGCCAAGGGCACCTGCGACGACAGCCAGGCCCAGACCGCGCAGGCCGTCAACCAGATCGGCCGCTACTACTGCCTCTACCGCACGGCGCGCATCATGTACTCGGCGCGCGTCATCTCGACGCCCTAGGCATCACCCAACGCCAGTTGGCTCTGGCGTGAGCCGGAGGCGGTCCCGAGAGTCCAGCATGCATGGCACTCTCGCCCGCCGCCGAGCGGCGCATCGTCACCCTTCTGCCGCCACTGCTCGTCGCGGCCCTGCTGATCCCGTTCGCCCTGCGCCAGAACGCGTGGTACGAGTGGGAGAACGCCTATTGGTTTCTGCAGCGCCAGGCCGCGCACGTCTCGGCCCACGGCGTCCCGACGCTCTTCCTGCACACCAAGGACGGCTCGTTCTACCCGTTCTTCTTGTACTACGGCGGGTTCACGATCGGGCTGCTCGCCTATCCGGCGGCGCTCTTCGGGGCGTGGCCGGTCTTCCTGGCGAGCATGGTGGTGGCCGTGGTCGGCGGCTATCTCGGCATCTGGTGGGCGGCGCAGAACCTCGGACTCTCACGACGGCTCGCGGTCCTGCCGGCGCTGATCTACGCGACCACGCCGTACGTGCTGAGCGATGCGTACGGCCGTGGGGCCTGGGCCGAGTTGGTCGGCGTCAACGCCGCGGCGGTCATGGTGGGCGGCTGGACGGCGCTGTTGCGCCCTGAGCCCCGGCACCGCAACCTCGCGCTGGGCACGCTCGTCGGCTCGGGCGCGATCCTCGCCGGCACGCACAACGTCACGTTGCTGATGGCCGCGGTGATGCTGCCGCTGATCGTGGTGGCGTTGCTGCCGTTCACCACCGCGGGCATGGAGCGCTCGGCGGTGCTCGGGCGACTCGGTCGCGGCGCGATCGCCGCCGCGCTCGGCGTCGGTCTGACGGGCGCGTGGCTGGTGCCGAACCTGTGGTTGGGACCCAAGACCTACATCTCTGAGGTCACCCTGAACCAAGAGGGGTTCGTCGCCACGGCGCCGTTCGAGCGCATCACCAACCTCCTGTCGCCGTGGCCGGTCGTGCCGACGGAGTTCAAGGGCTCGATGTGGATCTACGCGCAGGGCCCGGTCCTGGCGATCGCCTGGGTGCTCGTCGCGCTCGCGGTCACGCTGGTCGGCGCGCGCCGGGGCGCCGTGTCGCGCGGCGTCGTCGCGTCCGCGGTGGCGCTCGTGGCGCTGGGCGCCGGCCTGCTGGCGCTCATCATCCACCCGCACTGGTGGCTGGACTTCCCGCGGCTCCTGCAGACCGTGCAGATGACGATGCGCCTGATGCCGTTCCTGGCGGTGATCACGGCGGTCGCGGTCTGCGTGCTGCTGGTGGGGCTGGGGCAGCGGCCGGCGCGCCGGCCGCTGCTGGGCGCGCTGACCGCCGCGGTGGCCGTGCAGGTCCTGATCGCGATCTACGTCGTGACCTCGGGCCATCCGGGTGTCACCAACACGGCGGTTCCCGTGCGGCACGACGCCGTGACGGTCGATGGCGAGCCGTCTCCCTTCTCAGGCCCGGGCGAGATCGTGGCCGCGCAGTTCCGGGTCATGCACAAGCCGCAGGGAAAGCAGGCGGTCGTCGGCGGGATCGCCGCGGAGATGGACTCCCAGCTGACCTCCGACGCGGGAACGATCCAGGGCTCGGCGAACGTCGGCGATCGGGTGGTGACCGACGTCGTCGCCTCGCCGCTGGTGCGCATCTCCGGCGATGCGCGGATCGCCGGGCGCACCGACAACGGCCTGACGCTGCTCGAGGTCACCAGGACCGACGTCAACCACGCGTTCACCGCCACCGTCCGCGGGCAGTGCGCGATCTGCCTGTCGTCGGCGGGCAGTGGGTGGCAGCTGCGGGTCGGCCGGCTGCTCACGCTGCTGAGCTTCGCCTTGCTGTTGACCACGTGCCTCGTCGGCGTGGGGCGGGCGGTGCGGCGGCGCCGCGTGCTGGTGAAGCTCAGCCCGGGCAGGCGCCGGGGTTTTGCGAGCAGAAGTCGCTGAAGCCGCCGGAGTTGGTGGTGCTGGTGCCCGTGGAGGTTCCGGCGGAGCCGGTGCCGCCGGTCGCCGCGCCGGTCCCGGTGCCCGTTCCGGTCTGCCCGGAGCTGGTGCCGCCGGTTGCCGCGCCGGTGCTGGGGGCCGCCGGGGTGGCGGCGCCGGTGCCGCTGCTCGACGACGATGAGGACGACGAGCTGCTCGGTGTCGTTGACGAGGGCGTGCTGCTGGAGGCCTCGTCGGCCGTCGTTGATGTGCTGTCGTTCGACGCTGCCGCGGCGCCGCCGATCGACGTGCTCGCGGGCGCGATCAGCGCCTGCGGCTTCTTCGGGACCACGTCGTGCGTCACGCTGCTGCCGCCGCAGGCCGACAGGCCGACGGTGGCGAGGAGCATCAGGGCAACTGCCGTGGCACGACGGCGCATGCGCGGAAGCTAGTCGGTCGCGGGGACGGGAACGCCGAGCGGACCCATGCGACGGCCGCAGGTGGGGCAGTCGTTGAGGTCCTTCTGCGCCAGCTGGTCACACCAGTTGCAGAAGCGGAGGTTCTCGACGGCGAAGGGCAGCCGCGACGGGCTGGGCGCCAGCGGGATGACCTTGCCGACGACCTCGAGGGTCTCGCCGGTGTCGCGGTCGCGGTAGATCTTGCCGGGCTCGGCCTCGAGGAAGATCTCGCGCCCCGTGGAGGGGGTGCGCATGCGGTAGCGCTGCTTCAGGCTCACGGTCGGAAGCCTAGCGAGGACGGGCGTCAGACGAGACCTGAGCGGGCATGATGGCGTCCTTGCGGATCCTGATCTTCCACGGCTACCTCCTGCGCGGCACCGGGTCCAACGTCTACAACGCGCTGCTCGCCACGGCGCTGGCCCGCCAAGGCCACGACGTGCATCTGCTCTGCCAGGAGCGCCATCCCGAGGACGTCGATGCGGTCGGGGCGGCGGGCGACTGGGACGACGGTGGCGTGCTGCGCGTACGACCGATCCGCGACGGGCGCCGCGTGACGACCTACCGCCCCGACGTCGGGCGCCGTCCTGCCCGTCTACGTCGCCGATCGCTACGAGGGCGTGCAGGCCCGGACGTTCGCCGAGCTCGACGACGCGGCGATCGCCGACTACGTGGCGCGCAACGTCGCGGCCGTCGCGGAGGTCGCCGAGCGCGTCGCGCCCGACGTCGCGCTGGCCAACCACCTCGTGATGGGTCCGTTGATCCTCGCGCGCGGGCTGCCGGAGCACGTTCCCTACGCGGTCAAGGTCCACGGCAGCGCGCTGGAGTACGCGGTCAAGCCGCAGCCCGAGCGCTTCCTGCCCGCCGCGCGCGAAGGGCTTGGCGCGCGCCACGGACGGTGCTGGTCGGCTCGCGCCACACCGCCGAGTCGCTCTGGGCGGCGATGGAGGACCCGGAGCTGCCGGCGCGTACGCGCCTCGGGCCGCCCGGCGTCGACGTCGAGGCGTTTCGCCCGCGGACGCGCGCGGAGGCGACCGCGGAGCTCGCATGCGCTGGCCGCCGGGCTGGCCGAGCAAGCGCTCGCCGCGCCGCCTGCGGGCGAGCAGGACGGCGAGCCCTCCGCCTTCACCCGCGACCCCGCCGAGGCGGCCCGTGGCCTCCGCGATCTCGACGGCGAGCGCGACCGCCTCGTGACGTTCGTGGGAAAGCTCATCGTCTCCAAGGGCGTCGACCTGCTGGTGGCCGCCTGGCCGCTCGTGCTGGCGGCGGTCCCCGACGCCAAGCTCGTCGTGGTCGGCTTCGGCGGCTACCGCGACGCGCTGGAGCGCCTGTTGGCGGCGTTGGCGGCCGGCGACCTGGCGACCGTGCGCGGGCTGGCCGCCGAGGGCCGCGCGGCCGAGGGCGGCCCGCACGCGCCGCTGATGTTGTTGGAGGCGTTCCTGGACGACCTCGAGGCCGCGCCGGATCGCGACCGCTATCTGGCGGCGGCGCCGCAGGCTTCCCGGAGCGCGTGGTCCTCACCGGTCGCCTGGAGCACGAGGAGCTCGCGCCGTTGCTCGCCGCCAGCGAGGCGCAGATCGTGCCCTCGACCTTTCCCGAGGCGTTCGGGATGGTCGCCGTCGAGGCCGCCGCCTGCGGCGCGCTGCCGGTCGTCGCCGACCACTCGGGTCTCGGCGAGGTCCGGGCGATCCTCGCCGGCGCGGTCCCGGTCGGCGCGCGCGCGTGGCTGGGCTTCGCGGCGGGGCCGCGCGCCGTGCGCGATCTCAGCGAGCGGGTGATCGCCTGGCTGCAGGCGCCCGAGGCGCTGCGGGAGGCGACGCGCGAAGGGCTGGAGACCGTCGCGCGGGAGCGCTTCTCGTGGGACGGCGTGGCCCGCGGGGTGGTCTCCGCGGCCCTCGGCGAGACCGCCGCGCTGCCCGAGCCGTGACGGTGGTTGCGTTGCCCGCCTGGGTTGCGGTTAGGATCCCCGGCGATCATGGGGAAGAGGATCTTGCCGCGAGCGGCGCTCTGCGCTGCCATCGTCGCCGTTGTTCCGGCGCTGTCTGCCTGTGGTGGGGTGAAAGACCCACAGGCCGACGTCGTCGCGGGCAAGCAGCTCTTCGTCCAGAAGTGCGGCTCGTGCCACACGCTGGCGCGCGCCGGCACCAAGGGCACCACCGGCCCGAACCTCGACGAGGCGTTCCAGCAGCCCGTCAAGGAGAACTTCGGCGAGACGGCGATCCGCGGCGTCATCCTCAAGCAGATCCTGTTCCCGAACCGGCTGCCCAACGCCGACGGCATCAAGATGCCGGCCAAGCTCGTCAGCGGCGAGAAGGCGCATGACGTCGCCGCCTACGTCGCGTCGGTCACGGCGCAGGGTGGCAAGGACGCCGGGCGCCTGGCCACGGCGGTCAAGGCCGCCGGCGGCGGCGCCGCCGTCGAGAAGGCCGGCGTGCTGAGCATCCCGGCCGATCCGGGCGGCCAGCTCGCCTTCACCGCCGCCAAGGCGACGGGCACGGCCGGCCCGGTCACGATCGAGATGCCCAACAAGTCCGGCACCCAGCACGACATCACCATCGACGGCCTGGGCAAGGGCGCGATCGTCACCAACGGGACGTCGTCGTTCAAGGCGACGCTCGACGCGGGCAAGACCTACACGTACTACTGCTCGGTGCCGGGGCACCGCGCGGCCGGCATGCAGGGCACGCTCACCGTCAAGTAGCGGCGGTTGGCGCGGGCCGACCATCTACAGTCCAGCGCGATGAGCACCGCGCGGGCCGCCGAGCCCACCGCTGCCCACCGCGCCGGCGCGGCCGGTCTGCTGTCGTCGCCGTGGGCGTGGGTGGCTGGGCTCTACCTCGTTGCCGCCGCGCTGTACCTCGTACTGGCGCTGCGGT
Source organism: uncultured Conexibacteraceae bacterium (assembly GCA_963731005.1). Taxonomy (GTDB): domain Bacteria; phylum Actinomycetota; class Thermoleophilia; order Solirubrobacterales; family Solirubrobacteraceae; genus Baekduia. The sequence goes on from CAVSTZ010000002.1 coordinate 2,344,282, forward strand.
CGCCGCTGCCCGTCCTGTTCCCCGACGAGTTCCGCTACTCCCACCTCGCACGCGGGCTGGCCGACGGGACCGGCACGGACTGGCGCGGCGAGCACATCGGCCAGACCGCGGCGTTGTACGTGTACTTCATCACGCCCGCTGTGGGCGGCTCTTCAGCTCGACCGGTCGACGCCTACCACGCGTCCAAGGTGCTCGGGACGCTGGTGCTCTGCGCCCAGCTGATCCCGGTCTGGCTGCTCGCGCGCGAGCTGGTCGGGCCGCGGCTGGCGCTCGTGCCCGCGGCGCTCTCGGTGGCCGGGACGTGGATGCTGACCAGCGCCGAGGCCGTCGACCGAGGTGCTCGCGTTCCCGCTGACGACCGCTGCGCTGTGCGTCGCGGTGATGGCGTTGCGTCGCCCCGGCGGTCATGCTCGGCTGGCTCGCCTTCCTGTTGCTCGGGCTGGCGACCTGGGCCCGGATCCAGATGGCCGTGCTCGTTCCCGCGCTGCTGGTGGCCTTGCTGCTCGACGCGCTGCGCGACCCGACGCGGCGCGCCGAGCGGCTGCGTGCGCACCGCGCCTACCTCGTCGTCGCGGTCGATCGGCTTCGTCGGGCTGGTGATCGTCGCGCTCGCCGCGCCCGGCGTCGCCGGCGACTACGGCGGCTTCTTCAAGCTTGCGCCCGTCGCTGGACCGGATCCTGTCCAAGAGCGGCCTGCAACTGCTGGAGCTGGTCGCCGTCGGCGGCTTCGCGCCGGTGCTGCTGGCCGCGGGCGCCGCGCTGTTCGCGTCGCGCCTGGCGCGACGATCGCACCGGCCCGCTGCTGGCGGTCTTCTGGCCGGCGGCGCTGGCGACCGTGGCCCAGAGCGGCTTCTTCCTCGCCGGCTACCCGCCGGCGCTGTCGGCGATCGACCGCTACGTCACGTACGCGCTGCCGCTCGCGCTGGTCCTGGCGACGGTGCTGGTCGCGCGGCCGGCGCTGCTCTCGCGCACCGCGCTGACCGTCGCGGGGCTGCTGTCGCTGACGCTGCTCGCGCGGCCCGCGGTGCAGATGATCGGCGAGGAGCGCGCGACCTGGGGCATCAGCCTATCGCGCTGGACCATGTCCTAGGACTTGGCATCGGGCTCGGGCTGACGCTCGTCGCCCTCGCGCTGCTCTGGGCCGTCGGCGTTCCTGCGCGCGCGTGAAACCGCGCCGACAAGGGCGGTCATCATCCTCGGGGCCGCGATGCTGGCGGTCTTCGCCATCCAGGGTCAGGCCGCGTGGTGGCAGATGATCAGGACCGGCACGTCGTTTCGGTCGATCATGCCCGCCGATCTCGCAGTGGGTCGACCACCATGCGTCCGGGCCCGTCGCGCTGCTGGGCGTGACCCAGAACGCGCCGCAGTTCGACGACCTCGACTTCTTCAACCGCAAGATCACGCAGGCCTACGCGCCGGCGGCCGGGTTGCTGGGGCGCAAGGTCCAGGGCCTGTCCTGCACGATGCGCTTCGCGCTGTCGGGCGAGCTGGTGCTCGGCGAGGGCTGCGGTCCGCGGCCGTCGCGCTTCTTGATCAACGACCCGTCGGCGCGCGTCACCTTCCAGGACGAGGTCCGCTCGGCGTCGGATCCGCACGTCGGCCGGCTGGTCGAGCTGAAGCCGTCGACGATCCCGCGGGCGCGGTCGCTGGTCGTCCTGCCCTGCCCGCGCCGCACGCCCGGCTACGCCACCAACAGCCCGGACATCGTGAGCGTCGACTCGCCGATCACCTGCTCTCGCGCGATGACCGGCGCGCTGTGGCTCGACGCGCGCTGCGCAGGTCGAGATCCGCTACCGCGGCGGGCGTCGTGCTCAGCAGGTCGAGGCGGGCGGACGGCGCTGGACGATCCCGGCCGGGGTGGACACGACGATCCGACTTCGGCGCACCCAAGGGCTACTCGCAGTTCGTCGCGCAGGCCGACTGGGCGTCGAGCGTGGGGACGCCGCGGGTGCTGTCGGTCGCGCTGAGCAGCGGTGGCAAGCGCACCGTCATCGCGCGGCCGTGAAGGACGCGGTCGCGCGGCCATGACCACCGTCGGCCACGTCTTCGGCTACGCGTCGCTCGTCGCGGCGCCGTCCGTCGGGCGTGCCGTCCTGCGGCGATCACCGACGCGTGTGGGGCGTCGCGATGGACAACGCGATCGCGGTGCCGGGATACAAGGTGTATGCCTTGCCCGATGGCACGCGGCCGGCGCTCGCCGTCGCCTTCCTGGACCTGCGAGGACGGCCGACGGCGCCGAAATCGATGGCGCGCTGCTGGCCGTCGACGCCGCGGCGCTGGCGGCGCTCGACACGCGCGAGCGCCAGTACGAGCGCGTCGAGGTCACCGCGCTCGTCGATCCGGCGCCGGGCGGCCCGGTCTGGACCTACGTCGGCCGCGCACCCGGGCGAGCGCGCGTGGCCGCCGGCCGCGCCGGCACGGCGATGGTCGCGATCCAGCGCGCTACGTCGAGCTGGTCGAGGCGGCCTTCGCCGCGCTCGGCGACGACGCGCTCGCGCGTTACCGCACCGCCACCGAGCCGCCGCCGTTCCCGGTCCTCGACCTCACGCGCATCGACCTGCCGGACTGACCCGGATCGACACTCGATGGCATCTGACCCGCGATATGCGCGGGTCAGATGCCATCGGCGCGTACGGCGGCGCGTCCGCGCGAGGCGAAGCCGTCAGGCCGCGTGCGCGCGCCGCGCGGCCATCCGCTCGCGGGCGTCGCTCACCAGCGCGGCGACGAGCTTGCTCGTCTCGTCGACCTCCGGATGCCACTGGACGCCGAGGACGAAGCGGGTGCCGGGCAGCTCGATCGCCTCGGGCAGGTCGTCGAGCTCGGAGCGGCCGGTGACGACCAGGCCGTCGCCGACGCGATCGACGCCCTGGTGGTGATGGCTCAGCGTCCGGTGCGCCTCCTCGCCGGCGGCGCGCGCGGCCAGCGAGCCCGCGGCCAGCCGGACCTGGTGGTCGGCGCCGTCGAACGAGCCGGGGTTGCGGCGGTGGTCCTCGTGGCCGTGGCTCTCGGGCAAGTGCTGCAACAACGTGCCGCCGCGGGCGACGTTGAGCACCTGCATCCCGCGGCAGATGCCGAGGAACGGCAGGTCGCGCTCGATCGCCCGCTGGGCCAGCGCGATCTCGAACGCGTCGCGCTCCGGGTTGGTGTTGATGGTCTCGGCGTGCGCGGCCTCGCCGTAGGCGGCGGGGTCGATGTCGGAGCCGCCGGCGAGGATCAGGCCGTCGAGCAGGTCGAGCAGCTCGTCGGGATGCTCGGTCGCCCGCGCGTCGGGCGGCAGCAGCAGCGCGATCCCGCCGGCGCGCTGCACGGCGTCGGCGTACTCGCGGGGGAGCAGGTGCGCGGGCGTGTCCCACACGCCCCACCGCGCGCGCTCCAGCGCGGCGCACAGCCCGATGACTGGTCTGTCGGCCATGGCTTCAACGCTACTGCGTGGTGCCGCCAGGACCATGCCGCCCGGCCGGCCGGACAGCCAGGAGACATAGGATCCCCGGCCATGACCGAGCTCGACACGATCAAGATCCACCGGCGCGGCGGCGCGGCCACCATCGAGCTGGCGCGCCCCGAGACCATGAACGCGTGGAACAAGCAGTTCGGGCTCGATCTGCTGGCCGCCGTCGAGGAGGTCCGTGACGACGACGCCGTGCGCGCCATCTGCATCACCGGCGCCGGCCGCGGCTTCTCCTCCGGCGCCGACCTGCGCGACATCAGCGGGCGCGACGAGCTGACCGAGCAGGGCCGACCCGACGTCTACAAGGTGCTCACCGAGCGCTACCACCCGATCATCACCGGCCTGCGCACGATGCCCAAGCCGGTCGTCGCCGCCGTCAACGGCCCGGCCGTCGGCATCGGCCTGTCGCTCGCGCTGGCCGCCGACCTCGTCGTCGCCCGCGAGTCGGCCTACTTCCTGCTGGCCTTCGTGAACATCGGCCTGGTGCCCGACGGCGGCTCGTCGCTCTTCGTGCCCGAGCGCGTCGGGTTCACGCGCGCGATCGAGATGGCGATGCTCGGCGAGCGCGTTCCGGCGCCCAAGGCCGTCGAGTGGGGCCTCATCAACAGGGTGTTCGCCGACGACGAGTTCGACGTCGAGGTCGGCCGCGCTCGTCGACCGCCTCGCCGCCGGCCCGACCGCCGCCTACGCGGGCATCAAGCGCCAGCTCAACGCGTGGCTCTACGACCGGATGGACGGCCAGCTGGAGCTGGAGGCCCGGGTCCAGCGTGACATGGCCGCACTCCGACGACTTCGTCGAGGGCGTGTCAGCCTTCCTGCAGAAGCGCCCCGCCGCCTTCAGCGGGCGCTGACGATCCGGCAAGCGGCCTCAGGAACCCGTACGGTGCCGAACTGCGTCCGGGCGGGTGGGCTCGGCTCACGAGCGGCCGTCGTCCGCCGCTTCATGAATAGAATCCCCGCCGCCTTGGACACCTCTCGCCTTCGCACCCTCATGACCTCGCGCCGCTTCCTCCTCACCCTGCTCGCCATCGTGACCGGCGCCCTGCTGCTGGCACCCGTCGCCGGCGCGGACCTTTCGTCGCCGGAGTCGGGCGGATCGCCGAACGCCGACGACATCGACACGCTCTACAAGTTCATCTTCGCCGTCGCGATCGTCGTCTTCGTCGGCGTCGAGGGCGTGCTGCTCTACTCGGTCTTCAAGTTCAAGGCCACGCAAGGGCGCGCGTCGCCGCCCAGATCCGCGGCAACACGCGCCTGGAGATCGGCTGGACGGTCGGCGCCGCGGTGATCCTGGTCGTCCTCGCAGTCGTCACGTTCGTCAAGCTCGACGCGCATCCGCAACCCGCCGGACTCGCTCGCCCAACGGCCTCCAGCTCGCCGACACCAGCCGCGCGCCTGCCGCCCAACGGCAAGTCGCTGAACATCTGCGTCAACGGCCAGCAGTACATCTGGCGCTTCACCTACGCCGACGAACTGCAAGACCGGCGCCAACCTCGGCGCGCCGTTCGCCTACGAGGAGATGGTCGTCCCGGTCGACACGACGGTGACGCTCGACATCGGCGCCCAGGACGTGGCCCACTCCTGGTGGATCCCGAAGCTCGGCGGCAAGTTCGACGCCATCCCGGGCTACACCAACCACACCTGGTTCAAGATCCCCGGCAAGTTCGCAGACAAGCCGGGCGGAACCGTCTTCTTCGGCCAGTGCGCCGAGCTGTGCGGGCGCAACCACGCGAACATGACCGCCCGCGTGCGCGCCGTGTCCGTCGACGAGTACCAGCGCTGGCTCAGCGCACCGCAAGGCCGACATCAAGTCCGCCGAGAAGCTGGGCGCCGCGGCAGCGCAAGCAGACTCGACTCCGGCAACGACCACGAACCCGTAGCCCAGGATCTGACTGATCGCATGGCCGCCACCATCGAAGCTCCACCGTCCCAACGTCGCGCCTGTTCCGCAGGTCGTCGCGCACAAGGTCGACTCGTCCTCGCGAGGGCTGGACGTCGTGGGTCACCACGACCGACCACAAGCGCATCGGGATCATGTACCTGGTCCTGACGTTCGTCTTCTTCATCCTCGGCGGCGTCGAGGCGCTGCTGATCCGCCTGCAGCTCGCGGTCCCGAACAACGACCTGCTGACGCCGCAGACCTACAACCAGCTGTTCACGATGCACGGGACGACGATGATCTTCCTGTTCGTCGTGCCGGTCATGGCCGGCTTCGGCAACTACTTCGTGCCGCTGATGATCGGCGCGCGCGACATGGCGTTCCCGAAGCTCAACGCGCTGTCGTTCTGGCTGCTGGCCGCCGGCGGCATCGTCTTCTACGCCTCGGTCTTCTTCAGCCCGCCCGAGTGCGGCTGGACCTGTTACGCGCCGCTGAGCGACACCGACTACCTGCCCTCGCGGCGGCGTCGACGCCTGGATCTTCCTGATCCACCTCACGGGCCTGAGCTCGCTGGTCGGCGCGATCAACTTCTACGCGACGATCGCCAACATGCGCGCGCCCGGCATGGGCTGGGGCCGCCTGCCGCTGTTCGTGTGGGCGATCCTGACCTACGCGGTCCTGCTGATCCTCGCCCTGCCGGTCATCGCCGCGCGCCGTCACGCTGCTGCTGACCGACCGCCACTTCGGGACGCACTTCTACGACGCGTCGAACGGGGGCTCGCCACTGCTGTGGCAACACCTGTTCTGGTTCTTCGGGCACCCCGAGGTCTACATCATGGTGCTGCCGGGCTTCGGCATCATCTCCGAGGTCCTGCCGGTCTTCGCCCGCAAGCCGATCTTCGGCTACAAGGCGATCGCCGCGGCGACGTTGGTCATCGCCTTCCTCGGCCTGCTCGTGTGGGCCCACCACATGTTCTCGACGCCGAGCCCGTCGCTGGTGCTCATCTTCTTCATGATGAGCTCCTTCCTCATCGCGGTGCCGACGGGCGTCAAGATCTTCAACTGGATCGCGACGCTCTGGCGCGGGACGATCGAGTACACGACGTCGCTGCTGTTCGCCGTCGGCTTCATCGGCACGTTCTTGATCGGCGGGATCACCGGCATCTTCGTCGCCGTCTTCCCGGTCGACTGGCAGCTGACCGACACCTACTTCGTGGTCGCGCACTTCCACTACGTGTTGATGGGCGGCGCGGTCTTCACGATCTTCGCCGGGCTCTACTACTGGTTCCCGAAGATGTCGGGCCGGATGCTGAGCGAGCCGCTGGGCAAGGCCAGCTTCTGGCTGATGCTGATCGGCTTCCACGTCACGTTCCTCGTTCAGCACTCGGCCGGCATGGAGGGCATGCCGCGACGGATCTACGAGTACTCCGACGTGCAGGACCTCGCGATCCTCAACCTGATCTCGACGATCGGCGCGTTCATCCTCGGCGTCGGCATCCTGCTGACGCTGATCAACGTGCTCGTGTCGCTCAAGAAGGGCGCGATCGCCGGGCCGGATCCGTGGAAGGCCAACACGCTGGAGTGGTTCACGACCTCTCCGCCGCCGGTCAACAACTTCGACTCGGTGCCCCGCATCCGCTCGGTCGAGCCGATGAAGGACATCCGCCGTCAGGTCGCCATGCAGACCGGTGGCGTGCCCGAGCCCGAGCCCGTCTTCGCCCACTAGGACGACAGGGAGTAGGCTCGCCCCGCCATGGAGGCGTCACGCGCAACCACCGCCGCACTGCCGGCGTCCGGCGCCCGTCAGCTCGCAAGCGATCTGCTGGCGCTGACCAAGCCCAAGGTCCAGTCGCTGCTGCTGCTGACCACCGTCACCACGATGCTGGTGGCCGGCACGCCGTCGATCGGGCTGATCATCGCGACGTGCATCGGCGGCTACCTGTCTGCGGGCGGCGCGGGCGCGGTCAACCACTGGTATGACCGCGACATCGACGCCCAGATGGAGCGGACCGCTTCCCGGCCGATCCCCGCGGGCCGCATCGCGCCGCGCACCGCGCTGTGGTTCGGGATCGCGCTCGCCGTCCTGGGCTTCGTCTGGCTGACGCTGACGGCCAACGTCCTGGCCGCCTCGCTGTCGTTCAGCGGCTTCTTGGGCTACACGCTCATGTACACCGTGTGGCTCAAGCGCCGCACGTGGCAGAACATCGTCTGGGGCGGTGCCGCGGGCGCCGTGCCGCCGCTGGTCGGCTGGGCCGCGGTGACCGGCGGGCTGACCGGCCTGCCGATCTACCTCTTCGCGATCGTCTTCTTCTGGACCCCGCCGCACTTCTGGGCGCTGTCGCTGCTGATGAAGGACGAGTACGCGAAGGTCGGCGTGCCGATGCTGCCGGTCGTCCGTGGCGAGCGCGAGACGCGCCGCCAGATCGTCCTCTACAGCGTCCTGCTCTATGCCGTGACCCAGCTGCCCTTCTGTGGCGGCGGCGGCCTGGACGCCATCTACCTGATCGCCTCGCTCGTGCTCGGCATCGCCTTCGTGGGCCTTGCCGTGGCGCTGCAGCGCCAGGCGACCCGCAAGGCCGCCCTGCGGCTGTACCTGTTCTCGCTCCTCTACCTCGCGCTGCTGTTCGTGGCGATGGTGGCGGACGTCAAGCTGTAGCCCCGTCTGGGAGAATCGCACCCGTATGGACCGCAACCTCGCCCGCAAGAACGTGCGCACCGGCCTCATCGCCGGGACCGTGTGCTTCGTCATGTTCGGCCTGACCTTCGTCGCCGCGGCGATCTACGTCGCATGAGCCGCGACCCCGAGATCCCGCCCGTCAGCGAGGAGATCCATCTCCCCGGTGGCTCGATCCAGCCGCTGCTGCTGACCATCGGCATCACGATGGCGCTGCTCGGCGTCACCTTGGGTCTGCCGCTGGTGATCGCCGGCGCGATCCTCACGATCTGGGTGATCGTGCGCTGGGTGGCCGACACGCGGCGCGACATCGCCGAGCTGCCGTTGCATCACGATGGCGAGCATCACTGAGCGCCCTGCGCTGATCGTTTGAGCTTTCGAGGAGGGCGGGCGCCGCACGGCGTCCGCCCTCCGTCGTTCTGCGGGCGCTCGCAGAGGGTGGGCCTGTCTGGCGCGACGTGGTCACGCCAGACAGGCCCACCCCGGCCCGCTACGCGCCATCAAGCCGATGCGTCTAGGGACACCCCGGCAGGCACGTCGCAGATCGCGCCGTCGTCGGTCCAGCAGCGCACGATGTCGCGGACCGAGAGGATCCCGATGATCTCGCCGTGCTCCATCACGATCAGGTGGCGGAAGCCGCCGCGGACCATCGCGACCGCCGCCTCCTCCAGCGACCACTCCGGGGAGGCGTAGACGACGTTGCTGGTCAGGTGCTCGCCGACGACTTCCACGTCAGGGTCCTGCCCCATCCCGATCGCGTCCAGGACGTCACGTTCGGTCAGGATGCCCGGGCCGGCCGCGTCGGGATCGAGCACGACAGCCGCGCCGACACGCCGCTGCGACATCGATTTCGACGCTTCCCGCAGGGTGTGGCCCGGTCCGATCGTCAGGACCATGCCGCTCATCCCGTCACGCACCTGCATCCCGATTCGCTCCTTCGTCGTTTGAACCCTTGCAACGATTGCCTCAAACTAAAATCTACCATCGAGGTCCAAGCGCGCCAATCCCTCTGGTGATCCGCCGATCCCCTCCTGACGTATTCCCGATGACGCCCATGCACCGACCAGCCACCATCCGTCTGCGGACCAGCCTCTTCGAGGATGCGGTCGCCATCGTCGAATCCGAGTTCGCCTCGGACCTGTCGCTGGACGACATCGCCAAGCGGGTCGCCTCGTCACGGCGTCAGCTCCAGCGCGCCTATTCGGAGATCGGCTCCACGACCTTCCGCGAGCACCTGACCGCGGTGCGCATGGAGCGCGCCGCCGATCTGCTCCGAATCCGTGGCCTGACGGTCCGCGACGTCGCCCATCGCGTCGGCTATCGCCAGCCCGCGCAGTTCGCCAAGGCGTTCCGGCGCCACCACGGAATCGCCCCCTCGGATTTCCGCGCCAACGGGCGCTTTGCCCGCCTGGACACGGTCTCCGCGGCGCCCGACAACGCCGCCGCATAGGCCCGCTGACAGGGCCGGAAGTCCGGTTGGCGCCGAACGTCATTGCTTCCCGTCGCGCGCTACCCATAGGATCGCCGGGCTATGGGTGAGGAGAGCACTCGAGCGGAGGCTGATTCCCTGCGAGGGCAATCCGGCCGACGCACCGTCACAGAGATGGTGTCCGTCGGCCTGATCGCATCGATTTTGGGGATCACCCTCGGGCTCGTCATCGATTGGTTCCCGACACAGGGGTCAAAGCAGGCCGGTCCGATCGACACGTTCTGGGACGTGTTGATCATCTGCTCGGTCCCGGTCTTCGTCCTCGTGACGACCGTGGTGCTGTTCGCCGCGCGCAACTTCCGGATGCGTCCGGGCGAGGAGAACCTCGACGGCCCACCCATCCATGGCAACACGCGGCTCGAGGTCGTCTGGACCGCGATCCCCGCGATCATGCTCGTCGCGCTGTGCAGCTACGCCTACCTCGTGCTCCATGACGTCGAGAAGGCGCCGGCGGCCGGCAACGAGCGGCAGATCACGGCCATGGGCCAGCAGTTCACGTGGACGTTCGACTACGTCGAGAACGGCAAGAAGTTCTCCTCGGCGCAGCTCTACGTCCCCAAGGACGAGTCGGTCAAGTTCAACGTCAGGACCAAGGACGTCCTGCACGACTTCTGGGTCCCGGTGTGGCGGATGAAGATCGACGCCGTGCCCGGCATCACCACCAACTACCGGATCACGCCGACCAAGCTCGGCAGCTACCCGGTCGTCTGCGCTGAGCTCTGTGGCCTCGGCCACGCCTTCATGCGTCAGACCGCCCACGTGCTGCCCAAGGCGGCGTTCGACGCGTGGGTCGCGAAGATGACGGCGCCGCGCCAAGCCCGCCGCAGAATCGGGCCCGCCCACCCGCGGCGCCGCTCCCGCGGTCGACGCCAAGGCGCTCTTCACCCAGGGTGAGACGCAGACCGGCGCCACCGCGTGCGGCGGCCTGCCACAAGCTCGCCGACGCCGGCACGGCCGGCGGCGTCGGGCCCGATCTCGACCAGGTCCTCAAGGGCAAGGACGCGGCGTTCATCCGCGAGTCGATCGTCAACCCGAACGCCGAGATCGCCAAGGGCTTCAACAAGGGCATCATGCCCGCGAACTTCGGCAAGCTTCTGAGCCAGCCGGAGATCGACGCGCTGGTCAAGTACCTCAAGGAGGTGGCGGCCAAGTGACCGTCAAGCTGCGGCAGGCCCGGTTGGTACCGCGCCGGGTCCTACATGCTCGTCGGCGCGTCGTTCGCCGTCGCCATCAGCTGGCTCGTGCGCATGCTGTACGGCCACGACCGCTACGCGCACTTCCTCGAGGCCGAGTCGATCGTCCTGATCGGGATGTTCGTGCTGCCGCTCGCGTTCCTGGTCGGCCTCGGCTGCTTCGACTACTGGTTCTACTGGGCGGCGGGCAAGCCGACGCGCCCCGAGGACCACTCGGCGCACGGCGCGAAGTCGTGGAAGGACTACTTCCGCCCGAACACCGACCACAAGGTCATCGGGATCCAGTACACGGTCCACTCGTTCTTCTTCCTGTTCGTCGGCGGCCTGATGGCGATGCTGATGCGCGCCGAGCTCGCCGCAGCCGGGCCGGCAGTTCGTGGACTCCAACACGTTCAACGGCCTGTTCAGCGTCCACGCGTCGATCCTGATCTTCCTGTTCATCATCCCGGTGTTCGCGGGGCTGGCGAACTTCGTCCTGCCGCTGATGATCGGCGCGCCGGACATGGCGTTCCCGCGCCTGAACGCGCTGTCGTTCTGGCTGCTGCCGTGCGCCGGCGTGCTGATGCTGGCGTCGTTCTTCGCGCCGGGCGGCTCGTTCGCCTCGGGCTGGACGGCCTACGCGCCGCTGTCGACGACGGCGCCGCTCGGGCAGATGTTCTTCACGATCGCGGTGCAGTTCGCGGGCGCGTCGTCGATCGCCACCGCGCTGAACTTCCTGGTGACGATCATCACGATGCGCGCGCCGGGCATGTCGTTCTTCCGGATGCCGCTGCTGGCGTGGGCGAACTTCTCGACCTCGCTGCTGGTCGTCATCGCCACGCCGTTCATCGCCGCGTCGCAGTTCTTCGTCCTGCTGGACTACGCGCTGGGCTTCCACTTCTTCGACGCCGACAAGGGCGGCGACGTGCTGATGTACCAGCACGTCTTCTGGTTCTACAGCCACCCGGCCGTCTACATCATGATGTTGCCCGGGTTCGGGATCGTCACCGAGGTCCTGTCGGTCAAGGCGCGCAAGCCGATCTTCGGCTACCGGATGATGGCCTTCTCGCTGCTGGCGATCGTCGTGCTCGGCTTCACGGTCTGGGCCCACCACATGTTCGTCTCGGGCATGCAGTCGTGGATCCGGATCCCGATGATGGTCACCACGGCGATCATCGCGGTGCCGACCGGCATCAAGATCTTCTCGTGGCTGGCGACGCTGTGGCGAGGGGTGCTGCGCCTGGACACGCCGATGCTCTTCGCGCTCGGCTTCCTGACGATGTTCACCTGCGGCGGCATCTCGGGCGTGATGCTCGCGATGATCCCGCTGGACATCCACGTCAGCGACACGTACTTCATCGTCGCCCACATCCACTACGTGCTCTTCGGCGGGTCGCTGTTCACGATCTTCGCCGGCGTCTACTACTGGTTCCCGAAGATGACGGGCCGGATGTACGACGAGCGTCTCGGCAAGCTGCACTTCTGGATGACGTTCATCTTCTTCAACGCGACGTTCGCGCCGATGCACCTCATCGGCGTCCAGGGCATGCCGCGGCGCGTCGCCGACTACGCCGACCAGTTCGCGACGTGGAACCTGATCATCTCGCTGGCCTCGTTCGCGCTGGGCCTCAGCACGCTGATCTTCGCCTACAACATGATCGCCTCCTGGCGCGGCGGCGCGCGCGCGACCGCCAACCCGTGGCGTGCGATGACGCTGGAGTGGCAGGTGTCCTCGCCGCCGCCGGTGTTCAACTTCGACCAGATCCCGACGGTCGTCGGCGGCCCGTACGAGTACGGCGTGCCGGGCGCGGTCCACGGGATCTTCGGCCCGGCGGCGCCGGCCGAGGCCAAGGCGACCCCGGCGGGCACGCACGCCCAGCCACCCACCGAGTGATGAAGGGGAGCACCACATGAGCACCATCCTGGTCGTGGCCAACGAGACGCTCGCGGGCGCTCTGCTGCTGGAGATCGTCAAGGAGCGCGCGAGCGCCGGCGGCGAGGGCACCCGCGTCATCGTCTGCGTGCCGCGCAACAAGCCCAAGCACGGCAACATCATCTACGACGACTTCGTCTTCGACGCGGCGAAGGTGCGCATCGACCTGGCCCGCCGCTTCCTGCGCGACCAGGGCATCAACGCGATCGGCGACATCGGCGACACCGATCCCTACACCGCCACGATGGACGCCGTCGCCGAGCACCATCCCGACGAGATCATCGTCTCGACCTTCCCGGCGACGGTCTCGGGCTGGCTGCGCCGCGATCTGATCGAGCGCATCGAGCAGGCCAGCGGCCTGCCGGTCACCCACGTCGTCCAGGACATCGACGCCGAGGGCATCCCGTTCCACGTCTCGCTGGTCGTGGCGGCCAAGACGGCGTCCGGCGACGCGCTGCTGGACGTCGCTGAAGGCCAAGGCCGGTTCGAACCCGCGCGGCTCGCTGTTCATCGTGATCGTCCCGCAGGAGGGCGGCGAGGGCCATCACGCCGCGCGGGCACGGGCGCGGATGGCGCAGGTCGTCGACCGCCTGATCGCCGAGGACCTGATCGCCGCGGGCATGATCGGCGACCCGGATCCCTACACGGCCACGATGAACGCGCTGCAGTTCTTCCGCGTCGACGACATCGTCATCTCGACCCTGCCGGCGACCCGCTCGGGCTGGCTGCGCGCCGACCTGATCGAGCGCGTCCGCAAGGTCACCAACAAGCCGGTCGAGCACGTCGAGTCCGACCGACCGCGCCGCCAGCGCCGCGTAGAGAGAGACCCATGGAAGCCGCCTCGATGCGCCCACGGTCGACGACCACCACGGCCCGCCGACGGCCAACCGCAGCTCGCGCGTCGAGCCCGCGCTGCTGGGGATGTTGTTGTTCATCATCTCCGAGATCATGGTCTTCGGGGCCTTCTTCACGGCGTACTTCTTCATCCGGATCGTCGCCGAGCCGGGCGCGCTGGTTCCCCGTCGACGGCAAGGACCTCCCGGTCGCGGTCGCGGGCGTCAACACCGCGATCCTGGTGTCGTCGTCGCTGACGTTGCACTGGGCGCAGACGTCGATCAAGAACGGCAACCGCTTCGGCCTGCAGGCCGGTATGACGGCGACGTTCCTGCTCGGTCTGACGTTCCTCTTCATCCAGATCAACGAGTACGTCCACATCGGCTTCGCGCCGCAGGACAACGCGCAGGCCACGGTCTTCTTCTCGCTGACGGGCCTGCACGGCGCGCACGTGACGATCGGCCTGATCCTGCTCGGGATGGTCACGATCCGGGCGTTCCGTGGCCACTTCTCGCCCGAGTCGCATCATGGGGTCGAGATCCCGGGGATCTACTGGCACTTCGTCGATGTGATGTGGATCGTCGTGTACACGACGGTCTACGTGTTGTGATGGGGGAGACCCCGCGCCCGCGCGACTGGAACGCGCTGCTGCTGCGGGTGCTGGAGCCGTTTCGGTCGGAGGCTGCGGCGTTTCGGGTGCTGCTGGGGACGATCGCGGTGTTCGGGACGATCATCGTGCTCGTGCTGGTGGCGCGGGCGCTCGGCGTCTGAGCGACGCCGAGGTGGGCTCTAGGCTGGGAGGGATGTCCGCCGACGAGTCCCCGCTTGCCACCCACGCCGCGTCGCCCGCCGAGCTTCAGGAGCGCCTGGGGGCCGAGCGTGCGGGGGCGCCGTTTCTCGTGTTGCGTGACGGTGAGGGGCGCCAGCGCCTGCTGCGCCTCGACGGCGAGCGCCTGAGCGTCGGGCGTGCGGAGTCCAACGGGGTGCCGTTGCCGTGGGACACCGAAGTCAGTCGACTGCACGCCGAGTTGGAGTGCATCGCGGGGGAGTGGACGGTCGTCGACGACGGGCTGAGCCGCAACGGCACCTACGTCAACGGCACGCGGATCTCGGGGCGGGCGCGGCTGCGTGATGGCGACACGATCCGGGTTGGTCGGACGGCGCTGGGCTATCGCCGGCCGGATGCCGAGGAGACGGTCGAGCGCACGGTCGTCGCCGGCGAGCCGGTGGCGCTGGCCGACCTTCCGCCGATGCAGCGTCAGGTGCTGGTGGCGTTGGCGCGGCCGTACAAGCAGGCCGAGTTCGCGACGCCGGCGACGAATCAGGAGATCGCGGTTGAGCTGCATCTGAGTGTTGATGCGGTGAAGGCGCATCTGCGGTCGCTGTTCCAGCGGTTCGGGATCGAGGCGCTGCCCCAGAATCAGAAGCGGTCGCGGTTGGTGGCCGAGGCGTTTCAGCGGGGGATGTTGACGCAGCGGGATCTGTGAGGGCGCTGGGGTTCGGGTCGCCTTGGTGGCGCACCGGTCAGGCCGCAGTGCGGCCGCCGACCGCGGCGGCGACGCCCTGGCGGGCGCGGCAGACCAGCGCCTTGCTGGCGCCGGCCGACACGCCGAGTACGCGCCCGATGTGGGAGTGCGAGCGGTCCTCGAGCTCGTGCATGACCAGCGCTCGGCGCTGGCGCTCGGGCAACTGCTCGACGCCGCCGACGACCTCGTGCAGGCGCTGGCGGTGGGCGATCATCGAGACCGGGCCGGGGCCGTGGTCGGCCAGCACGGCCTCGTGCGGGTCGAGGTCGGTCGTGCGGTTGGGCTTGCGCAGTTGATCGAGGCAGCGGTTGCGGACGATCGTGTGCAGCCAGGGGCGCAGCGCGATGTCGGCGTCGTTGCTTGTGATCGAGCGTAGGGCGCGGATGAAGGCGTCTTGGACGCACTCTTCGGCGTCGTGGTGGCGGCCGCCGAGAACCTGGCGGGCGTAGGCGGTGAGCTGCGGCTCGAAGCGGTGGACGATCGCGGTGAACGCGGCATCGGACCCGGAGCGCACGGCGGCGACGAGGGCCTCGTCGGAGGCGGTGCCGGCGCGCGGGGCACGCGCCTTGGGGGAGGGGGAGGAGAGGACCGGGTTCATGGGCTGGATGTTCGCCGGAATTCGCGGCGGCTCCCAGGGACCCCGGGGCTACGGGTTCCACACTCAGGTGAGGTCCGATCACACCTAGGTGTGACCGGACCGGCGGAGCTAGGACAGCGTCAGGGTCTGCTGAGTGTCGCGGATAGTCGCCGACACAGTGACCGGAACGTTGTTGGCGCCGAGGCCGTGCATGACGAGGCCCTCGGCGCCGATGAAGAGAGGACGTTGGTCGTCGCGGGGCCAGTCGCAGTCCAATGCAAATCGTCGGCGACCGGAGTCGCAGTGTGGTCGCCGACGGCCACTCCGCTGGCAGTGCAGTTCTTGAACGTCGCAGTAGTGATAGTCAAGGCAGCGGCGTTCCGCACGTCGACAGCAAACGTCGATTCCTTGCACAGCGTGTTGATCGGTCCGAGAAGCGGCCTCATGGTGGTGAACCCGAGGTCGGGCGAATGGGCCGTGTGCTCGGTGCCGATGACGCCCCAGCTGGCCGCCGAGGACATCGCCGGGATGGCAAACGCGCACACGGCCGTCACACCCGCGAAGAGCGATACGCCCTTCCTCGAGAAGGTTGTTCATGTCGAATACTCCCTGTGAGTCCCGGCGCCGGCCGGGCGAGTGGTTCGGTGCCGGTGGCACGGGGGCGTGCGTGAGCGATGCGCCTCGGGTCCGTTCAACAACGCCTGCCATCACGGTGGGGTTCGCGACAAGAAAGACGACAACTGGGCCTCGGGTAGCGAGTCCGGCGCCTTTCTGGCGAACAGAAGCGCCGACCGGTGCCTCCGGTTCGATGTCCGACCTACCGGCGCGGCAGACGCTTTCCGGTGTGTCTAGTAGTACGCCGTGCCACAATTGATGTCAATAGCCAAGGCAGGCACGGCAACCGCGGCAACCGCGGTTCGTGCGTTGGTCCAGTCGCCGATCGCCACGAAATGAATGGAAACGGCAGGTTCCAGGCCTGTCGGCCGAGGGGTGACGACGGAAGGTGAGTGTCGCTGCCTGATTACATGACGATCGCGGACCGAAATGCGGTGCTGCGATGAGCCGATCTACGACCGGGCCTCGCACGATGGGGTGCAGGTGTTGGCGTGGTGGACCCGGCGAGGGGCCGGGGTCGCCTTAGTGGCAACCCCGGGTCTCTCACGACATCATGTCTAACTGATGATGACTTCCTAGCTCAGCGTCAACGTCTGCTGAGTGTCGCGAATGGTGCCCGACAGAGTCATGCGGGTGTTGTTGCCCGTGGCACTGTGTGTTACGAGACCTTCTGCATTGTTGTAAGTCGCCTGGTGCGTAGATGCATCCCACGCTCCACCGGTCAAAGTTCCAGTCAGGAGGATGTTCTGCCCATTAACATTTGCGCAACTGTTGGCGGCGCCGCCCGGCTTCGTCTCAAATGTCTCATCGATGCGCACGCCGTCGATTGTGACGTTGGACGTCGTTACCCCAGTGATAGTCCACGGAAAGGTAGTGCCAGCCATAGTCATAGTGCAGTCACCGATGGCCGGCCCTTGTGCAGTGCAGTTCTTGAGCGATGCGCTAGTGACAGTCAGCACGGCTGCGCTACGCACGTCGACAGTAAACGTCGATTCCGGGCACGACGAACTGATTGGCCCGAGCACCGGATCCGTGGTTGTGAACCCGAGATTTGCCGAATGGAGCGTGTGCTCCGAACCGAGCGGGGCCCAGCTCGCTGCCGAAGACATCGCGGGCATTGCAAACGCACATACCGCCATTACACCCGTGAAGAGCAAAAGGCCCTTCTTCGAAAACTTCTTCATGTCAAATCCTCCTTAGGAAATCCCAGCAGAATGCCAGGACAATTGGTTCGGTCTTACAAGCGCTGCTCGCTGACGTGGGCGATGCGCTTCGGGGCCGGTCAACAATGCGTCTGCCATCACAGCAGGGATCCATGACAAGACAAACGACAACCCGCTCCAGATAATTGAGCCCGACTCCTTTTCACTCGAACGTAAGCGCCGACCGACACCTGCGCATCGATCCCGTGTCCGTGTCGGTCGGCGGGTACTTTTGGTTTGTTCAGTAGTACGCCGGTGCGTTATTGGTGTCAACAGCCATACCGGCGGCCGGGGCTGGCGACGCGTCGGTCTCGGGAGGCGGGTCCGATGAAGTCCCTGCAAAGGCTGGGTAGCGGGTGCGGAGGTGAGGCGGGATGTCAGATGGTGAGTGTCGCTGCCTGGTGGCACAACGAGCGTGATTCCGGATTTGGGTGGGTCAGTCGCGCGTGGGTCGATGGCGGTGCAGGGCGGCTTCCTAGTGGTGTGGTACGTGATGTTCTGGGATTAGGCCATGAGCCGGCTTTGCACCTGGGCAGCTGTGTTTGAGTGGTGAGCTGGCGAGGTCCGGGGGCTGCATCGGTCTTACACCGCTTTGACGGATGTCTGAGGGCTGGGTCGACCGACTCGGCCGAAAGGGTGTTCTGTGATGCCAAAAGCCGGGTCATGCGCCTTATGCGGAGGACTTCAAGCGTGAGGCTGGCGAGCTGTAGCGGGGGTCGGGGAAGACGATCGCCGGGAGCTCAGGATCGCCGGCGAGTCGCTGCGGGCTTGGGCGTGACGCTATGAGGTCGATGTCGGTGAGCGTGAGGGACC
Source organism: uncultured Conexibacteraceae bacterium (assembly GCA_963731005.1). Lineage (GTDB taxonomy): Bacteria > Actinomycetota > Thermoleophilia > Solirubrobacterales > Solirubrobacteraceae > Baekduia. The sequence goes on from CAVSTZ010000002.1 coordinate 2,362,444, forward strand.
CATCAGCAGCGAGCGCGAGCGTCTGCGCGAGCTCGAGCGTGAGAACGCGCGGCCGGGTCAAGGGCGTGCTCTGCTCAAGCAGCCGCGGCCTTCTTCGCGAAGGAGAGATCGAGCCCCGTGGGCGTCTACCGGTTCATCTCGGCGGAGACGGCCCGCACCCCGGTCTCTGTGCTGCGAAAAGTTGGGGGTCTCGCGCTCGGGCTATTACGGCTGGGCTCGGCGGGCGCCGAGCGACCGCAGCGGAGGGTCTGAAGACCACCGAGGTCGCTGAGCGCGTCGGGGTCAACATCTCGACGGCGCGTAAGTGGCGCAATCGGTTTGCCGAGCACCGCCTCGATGGGCTGCTGGACGAGCCGCGGCCCGGGCAGCCGCGCACGGTCACCGACGCCCAGGTCGAGGAGGTGATCGTCAAAACACTCGAGACGACGCCCAAGGACGCAACGCATTGGTCGACGCGGTCGTTGGCCGCCGAGGTCGGCCTGACGCAGTCGGCGGTGCATCGCATCTGGAAGGCGTTTGGGCTCCAACCCCATCGCCAGGACACGTGGAAGCTGTCACGGGACCCGTTGTTCATCGACAAGGTCCGTGACGTCGTTGGGCTCTACCTCAACCCGCCCGAGCGGGCAGTGGTGCTCTGTGTCGATGAGAAGTCCCAGATCCAGGCGCTGGATCGCACCGCGCCGATCCTGCCGATGCTGCCCGGTAGCCCACAGCGAGCGACCCACGACTACAACGGGCAGGCACCTCAAGCCTCTACGCGGCGTTGGACCTGGCCACCGGCCAGGTCATCGGCCGGCTGCACAGCCGCCATCGCGCGATCGAGTTCAAGAAGTTCTTGCAGACCATCGACCGCGAGGTCCCCAACGACCTTGCGGTCCACCTCGTCCTCGACAACAGCTCGACGCACAAGACGCCGGCGATCAAGGCATGGCTGGCCGCCCATCCCAGATTCGTCTTGCACCTCACCCCGACATCGAGCTCTTGGCTCAATCTCGTTGAGCGCTGGTTCGGCGAGCTGACCACCAAGAAGCTACGCCGCGGAACGCACCGCTCTGTGCGTGACCTCAACCGCGATATCCGTGCCTGGATTGAGACCTGGAACCACGACCCCAAGCCCTACGTCTGGACCAAGACCGCCGATCAGATCCTCCAATCCATCAGCCGCTACTGCAACCGAATTACCGAATCACGACACTAGGTCAGCGTCAGCGTCTGTTGAGTGTCGCGAATAGTGCCGAACAGAGTCAAGTGGGCGTTGTTCCCAAAGGGCCCGTGGTATACCAAGCCTTCTGCATTGTTGTAGTTAATCTCATGCTGAGCTGCGCTCCACACACCGTCGGTCAAGGTTCCAGTTATCGTTATACTCAGGCCATTGACGTTCAGGCATGAGCCCAGGCCGACGATGGGTGGCTTATTCTCGAACGTCATGTCGATGCGAAGACCATCGATCTGGACGTTGGTCGTCGTGATCCCAGTGACACTCCAATCGGGAGTAGGACTCGGAGTTCCAACTGCAGTCACAGTGCAGTCACCGATGTTCGGTCCTTGTGCAGTGCAGTTTCTGAACGACGTACTAGTGATAGTCAACGCGGCAGCGCTGCGGACATCAACAGTAAACGTCGAGGCTGCGCACGACGAGGAGAGGGTTCCGATCACCGGATCCGTGGCCGTGAACCCGAAGTTTGGTGAGTGGAGGGTGTGCTCCGTACCGATTAGGCCCCAGCTCGCTGCCGAGGACATTGCCGGCATCGCAAACGCGCACACCGCCATCACACCCGCGAAGAGCAACACGCCCTTCTTGGAAAGGTTCTTCATGTCAAATGCTCCTTGTGAGTCCCGGCGCCGGCCGGGACGAATGGTGCGATCCCGGTGGCGCGGGCTTACGTGAGCGATGCGCCTCGGGTCCGTTCTGAGCGCCTGTCATCACTGTGGGGTTCACGAGACAGACGACAACTGGGCGTCAGGTGCCGAGTTTGCTCCTTTCTGGCGGCAGAAGCGCCGACCGATACTTCCGGCTCGATGCCCGACCCGACCGGTGCGACAGTCGGTCTTTGGCGTGCTCAGTAGTACGCCGTGCCACAATTGATGTCAACAGCCAAGGCAGGCACTTTCACGCACGGTTCGTGCGTTGGGCCCGTGACCTCTCGCGAAGAATGCCTGCAAAAGGCAGGTATCAGACGCCTGGTCGAGGCGCAATGTTAGCCGGTGAGTGTCGTTGCCCCATGGCATGACGATCGCAGCCTGGAATTTGGTGCTGCGATGAGTTGGGCTTCGTAGGGTGGGGCTCAGGTGTTTGGGTGGTGGGCCGGCGGAGGGCCCAGGGTCGCCTTGGTGGTGACCCAGGGCCCTCCGGTCGACAGTCAATTGGTGATCATTGTTCTAGGTCAATGTCAACGTCTGCTGAGTGTCGCGAATGGTGCCCGTCATAGTCAGGCGGGTGTTGTTGCCCGTGGCGCCGTGCCACACGAGGCCTTCTGCATTGGTATAGATCACCGAATGCTGATTGGCGCCATTGCCGCTCCATGCTCCGCCGGTCAAGTTCCCAGTCCAGATGAGGCTTGCGCCGTTCACGTTCACACAAGCAGACGAGCCCGGCTTGTTCTCAAACGTCACATCGATACGAACGTTGTCGATCGTGACGTTGGACGTCGTAACCCCAGTGACAGTCCAGGTGGTCGGGGTAGTACCGACCGCAGTCATAGTGCAGTCGCCGACGTTCGCTCCCGAGAAAGTGCAGTTCGTGAACGACGTGCTAGTGATTGTCATTGCGGCGGCGTTGCGCACGTCAACAGTAAACGTCGACGCTGCGCACGACGACGAGATCCCTCCGAGGACCGGATCCGTGGCGGTGAACCCGAGATTGGCCGAGTGGAGCGTGTGCTCCGAAAGGAGCGGGGCCCAGCTCGCTGCCGAGGACATCGCCGGCATCGCAAACGCACACACCGCCATCGCACTCACGAACAGCAAAACGCCCTTCGCCGAAAACTTCTTCATGTCAAATACTCCTTGTGAGTCCCAGCAAACGCCAGGAGATTGGTCCGGTCCCGTCAGGCGTTGCATCACTAACGTGAGCGATGCGTCGAGCCCGGCTCCTTTTCTGTCGAACACAAGCACCGATCGACACCTGCGGATCGATCCCTATCCGTCCGGGTCGGCGGTGCTTTAGGTGTGCTCAGTAGTACGCCGACGCGGATTGGATGTCAACAGCCATACTGGTGTTGGCGCTCGGTTCGGCACGTCGATCTCGGTAGGCCAGGCGGTGAAGTCCCTGCAAGGGCCCGAAACGAGATGCTCGGTGAGGCGGGACGGCGGCTGGTGAGTGTCCCTGCCTGGTGGCACAACGGGCGTGATTCCGGATTTGGGTGGGTCAGGTGGCGCGTCGCGCGGGGGATTGCGGGGCAGTTTCCCAGTGGTGTGTGAGCCGGGTCGGGCGTGGCGCAGGCTGATCTACCGCCAAGTTGATGGAGTCGGGTTCCTGGAGTGTTCGGCGTTCGGACACATCAGATGCCTCTTGGATACCCGCCAGAGATCCGTCGTCAGGTCGTCGAGCTGCTCGTGCCGGGATGCGCGTCAAGCAGTTCGCCGCGTGTCGTCGGGCGGGGGAAACTGGGCACCTTTTCGGTGAGCGAATTCTGATTCCCCTTTGGGCGGTTGGCGGAGACGTCCGGGCGAAGGTGGACCCCGTTGCTCGGACAGTCGAGGGCTTGCGGGCCTAGCCGGTGATCTTGGGGTTGTTGTCATTGAATCATTCTCGAACTGGACGGGTGAGAGGTGACCCAGGGTCGAGTGTCTACGGGCGGTGTTGTAGAAGGCCTCGAGGTATTCGAAGACCTCGCTGGTCAGGTCTCGGCGGATGGGCCAGGAGCGCCGATGGACGAGTTCTTTCTCGAGGGAAGGAGCTCTGGGCCACGGCGTTATCGAAGCAATCGCTGCGGGAGCCCATCGAGACGGCGATGCCAGCGTGGCGGGCTTCGTGACCGAAAGCCGGTGTTGCGACGACCCCTTGAAGCTGATTTGGCTGCCGTGGTCGGTTTGATGCACGAGTCCGCGGCGGCGATGCAAGCCTACCTGCAGGGCGTCGACGACGAGCTCTGCGCGCACGTGATCGGCCATCGACCAGCCCACGATCTTGCGGCTTTAGGCGTCCTGGACGGTGGCCAGGCAGAGCCAGCCCTCCCAAGTCCTGAGATACATGATGTCGGCGACCGAACGTGCACGATCTGACGGTGCTTGGGTTGCCCAGGCGTAGCAGCCCGACCTCCAGACGCCGAGCAGCTCACAAGCCACAGAGACAGGGGTTCGGGCCTGCTGCGTCGAGTGTCGGCGCCGAGATCAACCGGGTACATCGTCACCGGTCCGTTCTCCGCTGCGAAGAAGGCCGCGGTGTCGGTGCCGGGTGAAGACCGGCCCTCGTTCGCCGGTTGAATTCTGATCCCCTTGGGCGGTTGGCGGAGGCGTCCGGGGTGGTGCCGAGGCTCGTCTGATCTGCGGATCGAGGCGAGGGGTGGTGAAGGGGTGATTGGTGTGGAGCAGTGGGCTGAGCTGCGATGGGAGCACGTTGTCTGCGGTGTCTCGATCAAGGAGCTGTCGCGGCGGACGGGCTTGTCGCGCAACACGGTCCGGCTGGCGCTGCGATCTGAGTGGCCACCGGAGTACTCGCGGGTGTCGGGCGGGGCAAAGCTCGATCCGTTTCGGGCCGTGATCCAGCGGTTGATGTGAAAGGACCCCAAGTTGCCGGGAGTGCGGATCGGGGAGCTGCTGGAGCCGTTGGGCTGGGATGGTGGCGAGACGATCCTTGACGACTACTTGCGCGAGGTCCGGCCGCTGTTTCAGGCGCCGCAGACGACGCAGCGCACGATCTATCGGCCCGGGGAGATTTGTCAATTCGATGTCTGGGATCGGTCGCTGCCTCTGGCAGCTCGGCGGGCTCGGCCGGAGGGTCGAGGTCAGAGTCGGTGATCGCGAGATCACCGCGATCGCGCTGGACACCGGCGAACTGGCCCGCTGGCACACCCGGTCGTTTGCGCGCCGTCGCACGATCACCGCGCTGGAGCACGCCCGGGCCCTAAGCGCCGCCATGACGGCGACCGAGAGGATGCCGAGCCGGCGGTCCAGACCCGCCCACTGGCCGTCTATTGACCAGTTGATCGCATGAGCCGCCCGACCACCGAGCTGGTGCACCTGTTTCGCCAGCTCAAGGCCCGGGCCGCCGCGGCGGTGTTGACCAAGCTCGCCGACCGCGCCAGAGGATCAACTTTCGACCGGCCTTGACACTTTAGGTATGGTCAGCAGTACGCCGTTGTGTATTTCGTGTCAACAGCCATACTGGTGTGGCGGCTCGGTTGGTGCGGGATCCTCGGCGGGTCCGTTGAAGTCTCCCTGAAAGGCTCCGTAATCGGGGTGCCTGGGTGACGCGGACGCAGTTGCTGAGTGTCGCTGTTCGGTAGTACAGACCTGGCGTGATGCTGGAATTGGTAGTTATCGGGTTGAGCGTCGGGCGGCGGTTTCGATGGCCGTGTGCATGGCGGTTTCCCAGTGGTGTGTGTGGTGTTTGATGTTCTGGGATTTGCCCCATGCGGCGGCTTTGCGGCGTAGGCGGGTGCGCTTGAGGCGTGAGCCGGCGAGGTCGAGGAGGGTTTGCTCCCATTGGTCGTCGGCGACGGTGATGCCGCCTTGCTTGGTGCCGAGGTCGGTGTAGGGGCCGCGGGCCGATGCGACCCAGGGGACGCCGGCGCCGGCGTACTCCTTGACCTTGATGTTGGAGCGGGCGTAGCTCATCGGGTGATCGGCGACCGGGGCGATGGCGATGTCGAGCTGGGCGAGGAACTTGCTGAGCTCGGGGAACTGGACTCGTCGGACGTGCGTGTAGCGGTCGGGGTCGAGGTCGAGCTTGACGCCGACGGTGGTGACCCGAACGTTCGGGTCACGTTGCATGACATTGGCCAGCATCGAGGTCACATCCAGCATTCGGACATCGGCCAGGTGCTCCAGAGAGGCGACCCAGCCGATCGTGATCCCGTCGTGGCCGCGTCCGTCACGTGCGTATTGAGAGTCATCGAGGTAGCTCTCGATGACTTGGGTCGGACCGTCGAAGTGCTTGGCAAACAGATCGGCCAGGGGCTGCGAGGTGGTCGTGACGAGATCGGCCTTTGACGTCATCGCGATCTGCTGACGGATCCGCCGCTGGATATTGAGGCCGGTGTAAAGCGCCTTGTAGCCGGGTGCGTCTGAGGGAACGAGTCGGATGTCGTCATCGTCGTCCCACGTGATCGCGATACCGCGACGTCTCAGCTCGTCGAGGCTCTTGAGGACCTGCGGATCCTCAGAGCCGCGATAGACGTGCACGACATCGCAGCCATGGAGCTCACGGGTGGAGAAGCTGCCGTTCTCGGGGCGCTTGACGAGGACCACCTCGTGTCCGCGTCGGCCCAGTGCGAGCATGGGCGTGATCGCCCGGTAGATGGCGTTGCTGATGGTGGGCTTGACGAGAACGCCGATCTTCATGACTGCCGAGGCCTGCGCATATGACAGACCGCCACCGTACGGCGTCAAGAGCTGCCGACGCAACGCTCGGCGCTGCCGGCCCGGCAGAGGAGCGGGCCGCCTGCCCGGTGGGTTCGGCCCCCGGCACTGTGGGGGTGGCAGGCTCGGCGGGATGGGTGTGGTGCCCGCCGAGCCTGCGGTCGTGGTTAGCGCTTGCTGCTGGGCTTTGCGGAGTAGGCGGTCTTGGCCTTCTTGGTGCCCTTGGGCACCAGGCCGGCCTTGATGCGTACATCGCGCTTGGCGTGGCGTAGCCGCTTACCGGCGCTGGTGAGCCGGGCGGTGATCGTCGTGCTCGTTGCCGTGGTGATGGTGCGGTGGGTGGTGTGGATGCCGGGGCCGCTGATGGTGAGTTTGCCCGGGGTGAGGCCGCTGATTTTGACCTTCACGGTGTTGGGGGTGAAGGTGCGGGAGGCGATGGCCAGGGGGCATTGGACGGTCATCGTCGTGGTGGTGTCGAGGCGTTTGCCGTTGTGGCCTTGGGCGGCGAGGAACGGCTTTTGGGGGGTGGAGCAGATGTTGCTGTTGCCGTCGGTGATGACGAGGATGCCCTTTTTGCCGCCGTTGAGCTTGAGCGTGAAGGAGCTGAGCGGGGCGTCGGGGACCATCGGGAACGTCGAGGTCAGGTGCTTGTTGTCGGGCACTGAGTTCGTGCCCCGGAGGTTGAGGTTGACCTCACCACGCAACTCCATCAACAACGTGGGGAGCGTTCTGATCTGGCGGCCGGTCTTGGGGTCGGTCCTGACGCCCTTGACGAAGTAGACCTTGCCGTTGATCGGGGTCTTGAGCAGGGGGCTGATTGCGGTCGCGGTGCCGATGATCGACTTGGTCGGGCATTGGTCCTTGAGCCCGTCGGCGTACTCACACAGCGAATCGCTCTCGGCGTTGTTGGGGTCCAACGCGAGACTCAGCGGCAGCGTGACGGTCACGGCTTTGATGCCGGCTTCGCCGGGTTGCTGGGTGACCAGTGCCTCGAGGCCGGGGTGGCCGCCGACCTTGGCCTCCTTCGGGTTGGTGAGCTTGAGCGCCAGCTTGGGGGCAAACGGGAGCTTGTCACAACCGGTGAATTGGATCGGGGTGGTCAGGTTTGCCGTCTGTCCGCCGGCCGAGAAGACGCTGGTGGTGATCGACTTGGGATCACACGAGCTCGGCGACTGCATGAACCCTGGGCGATCGACGATGACATGCACCCGTCGGATGCGGAACGGCACGCCGTCTCGGATGGTTGGGAGGGGGTCGCTGACGACCGTTGCGTGGGCGTCGTCTGGGTCGACGTTGAGGGCTTGGCGCACGACGACGGTGCCGAGGTCGAAGGGTCCGGCGACCGCATGGACGGCGATGGCCAGGCCGTATGGTGCGCCCTTGTACGGCCCGGTCAACGAAACCGGCTGATCACGGAGATAGAACGGCGTGTCACCGGGACCGGCCGCCACCGTCGCCGACCCGACCCGCGAACCAATCGGACAGGCACCCGCGTCGGCATCGGCATCCGAACACAGCGGGACGTCCCTGACGGCGGCCAACAGGCCTCCGGGCAAGGCGACGTGGACACCGTTGATCACGTCCTGGCGATCACCACGCGTCAGATCAAAGGTGAACGGACTCGACGCGCCGGCCCGCGAGTCGATGGTCCCCGCGCTGACCATCGGCGCGAACGGCAGCGTCGATGGACAACCCGCGCCGTTGCCGTCCCAACTGACGTCATAGCTGGAGCCGGTGGTTGCGTCCGGGGTCCCGGGCACGAGCACGCCGTCGGTGCGCGTTCCGCCTCCTGACCACGGGGTGAAGACCCCGCTCGTGCTCGCCGAGCCACACGTGACGGGGTTGACCAACGCCGCGCGGGATCCAGGGTCGAACACGAGCGTCAGGTGCTTGGCGGGGACCTGGGGGTTGTCCTGGAATCGTGCGGTCAGTCGACCGGTGGTGTGGTCGGCGGTGACGATGCCGGGCAGTTTGACATTGACGCCGAACTTGCTGGAGTTGATCTGGATGAGCAGGCGGTATTTGCCGTCTTGGGCACCGGTGGGGTCGAGGTCGCCGGGGTGGGGCTTGATGATGAAGATGTCGCCGCTGATCGGTTCGGCGCCGATGACCTCATCGGTCGCCGGGTCGCGGCGGGCCAGCAACGGGGTGGTCGCCACCACCGATCCGACCTTCGAAGCATCCGGGCATCTCACCGGGTCGGTCGTCTCATAATGAACCTGATCACCCGGACCCTCATCCGAGCAGCCATCCAGCCCATCGGCGGCAGATGGTGAGATCGCGACCCCTTCGGGGAGCGTGACCGTCGCGTCCTTCAGTGCCGGGCCGTTGGGCACCGACGGATCGAAGGTCGAAGACGAGTCGGTTGGGTCATTGCTCTGGGGGAAATCCAGATCGACGGTGAACCCAGAGGGCGCGTCGGCCTGAGAGCTGCCCGTACCGGGCGTCGGACGTGCATCGAGGCTCGGCGCGAACTGCGAGGCCAGTGCCGGGTTGTCGCACCCGGTCACCGGTGGAGCGACCGCGCTGGCCGATTTCCACAACGGATCGCTGAGATCAGGAAAGCCGAAGTCTGCCGAACCACCGGGCAACGTCCGTGCCGGAAGCGCCCACGTGTCGGCAACCATGCTGGTCACCGGCGCAGCGACCAGACAGTCACCCGGGTTGGACAAGAACGGCACCCGCGCCCCACCGGTTCCGTTGCGCTGCGATGGAACCCCGAACAGCACCGCCTTGATCCGCGTGATCCCGATCGTCGCGATCCCCGGGCTGGCGACCGTGACCCCGTATTGCCCCGTGGTCGGCAACCGCCGCAAACGCGGGTACAGCAGAATGTTCTTGCCGGCGAAGTTGAACCCGAACTGGGCCGGGTAGCCACGCTCGGGCACCAAGTTGTAGACCTTGAACACCGACGTGCCATCCGGGGCCGGCAACGGTGAGTTGGTGTCGATCTCGACCGTGCCGATGGCGCTGCTCGCAGGACAGTTGGGCGTCTCGCCCTGGCCTACCGCCAGCTGCGTAAACGTGCAACGGGCTGCCGCCGCGGGATTGCCGACAAACCCAGGTGGAAGGTCGGTGAACGTCGACTTGACGAACTCGACGTTGCTCGTGTTCGGGGTGCCGCCACCGACGCTCGGAAAGGTAAACGAGTTCACCGCCTCATACGGATGGCCACCGGCCACCGTGTCGTCATTGCCGCCGGCGTCCAACGCACGCGCAACGAAGTCGTTGATCTCAAACGGCGGAATACCTGCCGCCGTCGCGACCGCCGGGAGCAGCGAACCAGCGCCGGCCAGCATCAGCACGGCCGACAGGCCCAGCGCCAGACGAGAGACACGACGTCGAAGGATGATCATGGGGCTCATATCTCTCGTGACCTGGAACTTGGCAAAACCGGAAGCGACATAGCTCATGACCGACCCCGACCGGCGCTGACGGCTGCCCGCCGAGCACGCGAGCCACCGGCCGACTTCCGCTTGGATCTGGCTTTGGCGTGGGTGAGCCGCAACGTCACCGACCGATCAAGCGCCGCCTTGGAATGACCGACGGTGACCTTGACCGTCAGCTTGCCCTTGGCCGCCAGTTGCGCACGCGCCTTCTTGGACAACGTCAACGACACCGCGACCTTCCCCGGCGCGGTCATGGTCCGCCGGGCCGACGCAATCGTCGCCGACCGACCACCAATCGTGGCCGAGGCCGTCACGCTGACCGTCCCCGACACGTTGGCTGTGATCGTCAACGCGATCTTCCCTGTCGCGGCGAGCCGCTTGCGCTGCGCCGCACTCACCGCCCCCAACGAGAAGCCCGGCGCCGCCTCCACCGGCCCGCCATCGGCCGAGGCCGGCGCCGATGGCCCGGCCAGACTCGGTGGCAAGCTCTGCTGGCCCCGGCACTGAACCCCCGAGCACGTCGTTGGCTGTGTCAGGTCAAAGCCGCCTGCGACCCGTGCGTCATAGATGTCTCCGTTGACGTCACGGTCGGTGGGCACCAGCGCGACGGCGGTTTGGAAGAAGATGTCGCGGCCCGCGGGGCTGATCCACAGCAGGTTGCCCCCCCCGTTGGAGATCAACGACACGTGCCCGTCATGCCAGGCATACACATCGGTGGTCCCGTCGGTGTCGCTGGGAGATAGCGCCTCGGCGGTATCGAAGACGATCGAAGAACCATCAGACGTCATCGACGCACGCACTGTGCTGGTGCCACCGCCCAGATCTGCGTCGTGTGCCGGGTCGTTGCCGCCGGTCCCTGAGGTCGAGGTCGACACGCGCACGACCGATCCGGTGACCGAGTCATAGCGGTAGACGTCCCTCGCGCCGTCGGTGTCGGCAGCGGGACCCGTGGTCACGAGCGCATTGGAGGTCAGAAAGGTCAGATAGCGCCCGTCGGGGGTCATCTGACTCCGGGTCAGATCGTTGGCAGCCGGCCCGGTGCCGAGCCCGGCGATGAACCTCGTATGCCCGGCCGGATGAGCGGCGTCACGCTCCCACAGGTACAGGTTGTTACCACCCGCGGCGGCACCGTGGTCGCCGATTCCGAGGTTGTCGGCCAGGACGCCTTGGGCGACGAAGTACACCCGCGAGCCATCGTCAGAGATCGCGACCACGTTCTCGACCTGCGCCCCGTTCGCGGTTCCCGAGACCTGGGTCAGCGTTGCACAGGGGTTGGCCGTCCCGACCGGCGTGGGGCTGCCGGCAGGTATGTCGCAGGCGTAGAGGTCGGTGGTCGTGTCGGTGTCGGTGTTGATCAGCTGCTGGTTGGTGGTGAAGAACACCCGCGAGCCGTCATCGGCCGAGCCCGCGTAGTCGGCGCTGGAGAGCGCGTTGCACGCCCCACCCGGATCACCGGGGCTGCGCGTGCACTCAGACCCCGACACCGCGACCGTCGCCGACTCACCCACCCGCGCCCACAACTGCAGGGTCGCAACGTGACACCCCGACGTGTAGACGATCACCCGACCATCATCAGAGATCTTGTTGGGACACGTCTCGGCCGGCGTCGGGTTGCCGAGGTTGTCGACACTGATCACCCGTGCAGGACCAACGTTGCCGGTGCCGACAAACTCCCGCAACGCCGTGGCATCGGCGCTTCCCGCAGAGCCATACCGAAAGATCACGTGTGACAGATCGGCCGACGTCCCGTCCACGCCCGGTGAGGTGAACACACCGTCGGCGGTGGCACCCTGACCGACGTAGGTGAGCTGGCCGTCGAGACCGCGGAGGTAGAGGTCGTTGCCTCCCACGCCATCGCGGCGGCGCATCTCCCACAGCGACGAGTCAAGATCGGCCGACTCGGCCGACGCGGTGTTGCCGCCCGGGTTGTAGGTCACGCCGGGCGGGCTCGGGGCCGTCGTCACCCAACCCGCTGAGGAGCGTGTCGCATGATACAGATTGGCCGCCAAACCCAGGCCACTACCGGCGAAGTTGCCGGTCGAGATGTAGGAGACGATGCCCTCATCGGTGAAGCTGCGCGGGTCGACGCCGAATCCTTCCTTGTACGGTGAGCTGACCATCTCATAGCCACGACAGTCGGACAACTCGCTGGAGTTGTTCTGGGCACGCTGAACGGCATTCGGGCAGGTATCGGCGGCCTGCGCCGACGACGTCACGCCGGCACAGAGCAACAAGCCCAGAGCGACGGTCACGAGCAACGCGCCGAGCGCAGGGAGGTCAGCCAAGCCACGCCCCGGAGGCAGCGCGTTGTGCGTGGTGGGTGTGGTTGGTGGCATGGGGGGTCCTTGGGCGCGGTGTGGGCCGGGGGTGTGGTGCGGTGCTTGGGTCATGTGTGTCTACCGTCGGGCCGTGCGCTTGAACGTGAGGGTGACTGTCTTGCTTTTGGGCTTGCCGCCGGCGGGGGTGTAGCGGACGCGGGCGCTGACCTTCAGCGTCCGGCTCCTGGCGCGGTTGAGCGCTCTCTGCCCGGTGGGGGTGAGCCTGACCTTGATCGTCGCGGTCCTGGCCTTCTTGATCGTGACCTTCGCCGCCGTCGCGTTGGTGGCCTGGGTCTCGACCTTGCCCGGACCAGAAACCCTGACCGTCAACATCGCCGTCGATCCGGTCACCGACCGGTCGGAGATCGAGAACGCATTGTCGGGCTCCTGGAAGACCGCGATGGCGATCGTGTTGGACCTGTGCCCACAATCGATCGTCAACGCCAACGTCCCCTTGGCGTCATCAGGCACCGTCAACCCGAACCCCGTCGACGACCAATCGCTCACCCTCAACGACCGGTCGTCGAGGGTGACGTTGGCGCCGATACCGAGGTCGTTGCCGGTGATCTCGATCGTGTCCCCGGGCCTGGGGTGGGTGTTGTAGGCATCCAGGTGAGGGGCTCCGCACCCGTAGGTGCTGGTCGTGTCGCTGCCGGGTGGGGGTGGGAAGACCTTGGGCACTGCGGCGGTGGCAAAGGTGACCAGGTCGCTAACCGTGCTCGAGTCGTTGCTGGTCACGGTGAGCTGGACGACGAAGGTCTCGCCCGCAGGCAACCCGGTCAACGGCACGGTCACGCGCTCGGTCGAGGCACTACCCGCAACCGGCCGTTCAGCGGTCGAGATCGCATACGGGCTGTCTAGCGACGACACATCAAAGCGATAGCTACCTGTCAATCCATAGGTGTTGACATCGCCGGCCAACGTCGCCGCGCTGGTCGTGACGATGGTCGGGCCGATCGCCACGGCCGTCGGAGCCGGGGCGGTACGAAATAGCCCATCGGCACCCGTGCGAACAACGTCACCGGTCGTCGCGACGACCTGGACGTGATAGGTCGTGTCGGGCGACAGTCCAGACACCTGCTGAGATACCACGCGATCCCCATCGGTGTCACCGCCATCGACCTCCGGCGTGACCGCGCCATAGGCGGCGGTCGGGCCGTAGTTGAAGTGATAGGTCGTCGCCGCACCATGCGCGTTGATCGTGCCCGTCAACGTCGCGCGACGGGTCGAGACGCCGGTGGCTCCGCCGCCGGCCGCTGGGGTGGTGATGAACGTCTGATCGGCACCCTGTTGGGTGCCGCCCAGCCCATCGTTGTCGGCCACGAAACGGAAGTGATAGAGGGTGTCGGGCTCCAGGCCCGACAACGGCACGGCGTCCACCGAGATATCAGAGCCGCCGGCACCGAGGAGAAATCGCGGGAACGCGGGCGTCGACGTGCCATAGGACATCGTCGTGCCGTACTCCACGTGGTACCTCACGATGAAGTTGTTGTTCGGGTTGATCGTGCCATGGATGCTCGCACTACGCGGCGTGATCTCCGACGTAAACGGACCACTCAGAACCGCAGGCGTCGCCGCCGTGGGCAACGTCTGATCAGGACCGGCGATCGACCCCGAACTGTTGGACCCGACGATCCGGTAGTGATAGATCGTGTTCGGCGCCAGGCCACTGATGGTGGCCGTCTTCGCGACTGGGATGCTGCCGTTACCGGCGTCCGTCACGGGCGTGCTCGAACCGTAGGTGAAGTCCAGGCCGTACTCGAAGTGATAGTTCGAGCTCACGCCCTCGGGATTGATCGTGCCGTTCAAGGTCGCATCCCGCGGATCGATCGACGTCGCGGGGTCGGTCGTGACCGTTGGACCGTCAAACCGGGTGAATCGGTCCACGAACGGGTTCGTCGCGTCTGAGACATAGACCGTTCCCGCGCCACCGACCGCCAAGGCCCGCGCGCCACCGGCACTGGAGGCATCAAAGGTGTAGACCGCGGCTGCGCCACCGGCGTCGAAGTGCGTGATCTGCAGGCCGACCGGGCCCGCCTCCGACACATAGACCTCATCGGTCGCCGCATCAGCAGCCACCGCCGAGGGCACCCCACGCCCACCGTCATCGACCGTCGCCTGCCACACACCATCGGCGCCATAGCGATCGACACGCCCGGGCACACCCAGGACACCGGGCTTGCAACCATCAAGCACATACACCCGATGCGAACCGTCAACCGCAAGCCCGCTCAGACACCCAAAGCCCGACCCGTCCGGCGAGCTGCTCGTCCCATCAAAAGAGCTGATGAACGCACCCGTCGACCCATCGAACCGATCGACCACCGGCAACCCGGAGGCATCGGCCGCAGCGGCATACACCGTCCCATCAACCGGATCAACCGCCAACGGCGTCGCGATGTAGAGCGGGTTGTTCAGCGTCGTGCCCGAGCTCGACGCATCCAAGTCATAGGCAAACACGCCAGCCGCGCTGAACTTCTTCACCGCAGCAAGAGCGGGATCCTGGTTGGTCGAAACATAAGCCGAACCCCCACCAGCAGGATCAACCGCAATACCACCCACCACGTTGTATTGCGCCCCGATCGCAAACCCCGACCCCGGCACATACACGCCAGCACCACTGAACCGCTGCACCCGCGGTCCACCTGCGCCCGTCTCCGTGTCGCGTCCCGCGTCGAGCGTGAAGACATCACCGGTCAACGGCATCACCGCAACACCCACCGGACCATTGTGAAACCCCTCGCCGAACTGCCCATCACCAACACCCAACCCACCGAACCCACCCGCAAAATCATGCCCCGTCGTCGCCAACGCAGACCCACCACCAACCACCAACAACAACCACACAACCACCAAACCCACCACGCCAAAGCGACCCAACCCAACGACCAAAGCTCTCACGCCCACTCCTCATCATCAACCCACGACCCAAACCAGAACGCCACGCTCCATCGCGCACCCACCCACCAAGGAACGAGATCCACCATTCCTACACGAACCCGTTTTCCTCTGTCAAGCCAACCGATCCACGCCACAGATCATAAACCACCAAGTTTCCCGCGCTGCTGCCCGTAGCACCATGAGGCCGGGGCCGCCGCCCTCAGGCGACGACCCCGGAAAACCTCACAACACCCAACCAGCAAACACAGACCGAACTAGGACAAGGTCAACGTCTGCTGAGTGTCGCGAATCGTGCCCGTCACAGTCGCGACCGTGCCGTTGCCCGTGGCGCCGTGCGACACAAGGCCTTCGTCATTACTGTAGGTCACAGAATGCGCTGCATTTCCGTTCCACTGGCCACCACCCAAGTTCCCAGTCAAGATGATGCTCGCACCGTTCACGTTCAGACAATTGGACGAGCCCGGCTTGTTCTCAAACGTCACATCGATTCGAACGTTGTCGATCGTGACGTTGGAGGTCGTGATCCCAGTCCCGGTCCAGGTGGTAGTGTTAGTGCCGGCCGCAGTCACAGTGCAGTCACCGATGGCCCCTCCTTGTCCAGTGCAGTTCCTGAACGACGTGCTAGTGACAGCCAACTGGGCAGCGTTGCGCACATCAACAGTAAACGTCGACTCTGCACACGACGACGAAATCCCTCCGAGTACCGGATCCGTGGCCGTGAACCCGAGATTGGCCGAATGGAGCGTGTGCTCCGAAGTGAGCGGGGCCCAGCTCGATGCCGAGGACATCGCCGGCATTGCAAACGCGCACACTGCCATCACACCCGCGAAGAGCAAAGCGCCCTTCTTCGAGAACTTCTTCATGTCAATTACTCCTTGTGAGTCCTGGCGAACGCCAGGACAGTTTCGGTCCGAGCAGTACCGGCTCACGGACGTGAGCGATGCGCCTCGGGGCCGTTCAATATGCCTGCCATCACCGCAGGGATCCACGACAAGACAGACGACAACCTGCTCCAGATATCGAGCTCGGCTCCTTCCCTGTCGCACGTAAGCGCCGGGCCGCTACCTCCGGATCGATCCCCAATCCGATCAGCGACCCCAGCGCTTCGATGTCTCTAGTAATAGGTCGCTGCTCAAATGATGTCAACAGCCATATCGGTCTTCGACCTCGGTTGGTGCGCCAACTCGAGAAATCGACACGCGGAAAGCCCTGCAAAAGGACTGGTCCACGACCATTGTGCAACGAGCTGCCTCAATTGCTAAGCACCGATGCCCAGTGGCACAACGGGCGCAACTCAGGATTGCGGTGCGATGCAAGCGCGCCACATCGCCGTCGCGGCGCCCGCGGCTCAGCCGGCGTCGATGCGCGACACGGTCCCGCTCGCGAGGTTCGTCACCCACACGTGATGTCCGTGGGCAACGATCGCAAATGGGTTGCGGCCGACCGCGATCGGCTCGCCGACCGTCTTGCCGGTGCGGGCGTCGAGGCGGACGACGGCGTCATCCAACTTGCTGGCCACCCACACCGTCTTGCCTGAAACCGCGAGGTCCAAGGGCCCGCGGACGTTGAGCGCATCGGTAACCGCGTTGCTCAGTGAGCGGTTGTTCTGAGAGATCGTGCCGTCACCGTAATTGGTGACCCAGACTTGTCCGGCACCGAACACCACACGGTGGTCGCCGAGGCCGATCGGGGTCGATCGGCGCTCGCCGCTGCGCGGATCGACCCGGCTCAGGCGACTGCGGCGGCGGTTGGGGACCCAGACGTAGCCGCCGCCGGTCGCGATGTCGCCGATGCCCTCCTGGCCGAAGGGGATCTCCTTGGTGGCGCCGCCGCGCGGGTCGACCTTGATGATCGACGACGGTGGGTCGGTCGAGCGAAAGGCCCGTCGGCCGACCCAGACCGCGCCCTCGCCGGCGACCACGACGACCGCGGTGCCTGACCCGACGAGGCGATCACCCTGCAGGTGGCCGCTGACGGGGTCGATCCGCACCAGCCGGCTCTGCTCGCCGTTGGTGACCCACAGCGAGCCGAAGCCCGCGGCGACGCTCGTCGTCCCGGTGCTCCACGGCAGCTTGATCGTCCGTCGCGCGCCCTTGCCGTCGGCGGCCAGGCCGATCAGCCGCCCGCTACGCACGCTGCCGACCCAGACGCGGCCGCGCGCGTAGGCGATCGCGTTGGGGCGTGGATCGACGGTCACCGTCTGCGCAACCCGAGGCGCGCCGCCAACCCCCGACGTCGTGGTCGTCTGCGACGACCCCCCGGAGCCCGGCTGGTCATCACCACCACCGAGCAGGACGACCCCGAGCACGACAACCGCCGCGCCCGCCAGCAGCGCGAGCACCGGCGTGATCCAGGCCCGCGCGCCGCGCCCCCCACCGGGACCGCCACTCGCGCCACTCGGGCCGCCCGCAGCGACCGCCGTCGGCGCCGTCGGCGTCGCACTCGCGCCCGCCGGCCCCGCCCGGTACCGCCGTCTCGTCATCCGCAAAGCCCCCCGGCGCCGCGGCGCCCCGCGCCACCACCCGCTCCGGCGGCGGCGCGGGCCCGTCGCCAACCGCCGCCAGCGCGGCGCGTCCCGAGGTCGCCCGCCGACAGATAGCGATCGTCCGGGTCCTTCTCCAGCGCCCGTGCCACGACCTCCGCCAGCGCCACCGGCACCTCGGGCACCAGCGCCCGCGCATCCGGCGCCGCATCGTTCAGGTGCGCGTACAGCGTCGCCTCGTCGGAGTCGCGCCGATACGGCGCCACGCCCGTCAACACGTAGAACAACAGGCAGCCCAGCGCGTACACGTCGGCGCGCGCGTCGACGCCCTCGCCCCGGATCTGCTCCGGCGCGATGTAGCCCAGCGTCCCGACCCAGCGCCCCGAGCCGGTCATCGTCGTCTCGCCCGTCAGCCGCTTGGTCAGTCCGAAGTCGGTCAGGTACGCGTGGTCGCGATCCAAGCAGGACGTTGGCCGGCTTGATGTCGCGGTGCACGAGCCCGCGCGCGTGCGCGGCATCGAGCGCGTTCGCCGATCTGGGCGATGATCGACGCCGCCCGCGCGGGCTCCAGCGGACCCTCGCGGTGTACGAGCGTGCGCAGGTCCTCGCCGTCGACGAAGCGCATCGCCAGATACAGGCGCCCGTCGTCCTCGCCGGCCGAGTAGACCGGGATGACGTTGGGGTGGTCGATCGCCGCCGCGGCGCGCGACTCGCGGACGAAGCGCTCACGGAACGCCTCGTCGCGCGCGAGCGGCGTCGCGATGAGCTTCAACGCGACAGGACGCTGGAGGTCGAGCTGCTCGGCCCGTAGACGACGCCCATGCCGCCGCGGCCGGTCGACACCGGTCACGCGGTAGCCGGCGAAGACGTCTCCGGGCTGCAGCTCGCTGTCGACCGCGCTCAAGGGCGCGACGGTATCGATTGGCGCGGAGCGCACGCGCCGTCGTCGCGGGCGACTCCGTCGCGGCGGACTCCGGCGCACGCGCCGCCGTCGGGTCCGACCCGCGCAATACACTGCGGCCGCTCGTGCGCCTGTCTTCAGCCCTCCGCGTCGCCGCGTGGGGCGTTGTCGCCACTGGTGTCGCGGTCCCGCTCGTTCGCCGGCGTGCGCGGATCCCGCCGCCGGTCGTCACCGCCATCGCCGCCGCCGCCCCGCTCGCCCTGAGCGTCGCCCTGCCGCGCTCCAAGAAGCGCGACGTCGCGCTGTGCGTGCTGCAGATGTACGCCTACACGGTCACCTACCAGATGCCCAACGACGACCCGGAGGTGCTCGAGCGACGCGTCCACCTCGACTATCCGGTGCGCATCGACCGCATGCTGGGCCTCGGCGAGATGCCCAACGTCCGTCTGCAACGCTGGTTCGCGCAGCCGGGCCGGATCCGCAAGCGCGACCAGGTCCTCGTCTGGTCGCACTGGCTCTGGTTCCTGTTCCCGCACGGGACCGTTGCCTACATCCTGCTGGCGCCACCCCGATCGCTTCCCGCGCACCGCCGCGTTGACCTACGCCGTGTTCGACCTCGGCCTCATCGGCTACTGGGCCGTTCCGACCGCGCCGCCGTGGTACGCGTCGCTGCACGGCCGCCTGGGCGAGAAGGGCGACATCGCCATCCGTCGGATGATGGTCGAGCACGGCGAGGCGTTCTGGAAGGACAGCTGGGAGCCCCTTTACAGTGTGCTGGGAGGCAACCCCTTGGCTGCCATGCCCTCGCTGCACTTCGCAACCTCGCTGATGGCTGCGCATCTCCTCACGGAGGCGGGTCCGGTCGAGGGCGCGGTGGGGTGGAGCTACGCGCTGACGCTCGGCTTCGCGCTCGTCTACCTGGGTGAGCACTACCTCGTCGACCTGCTCGTCGGCGCCACGCTGACCGAGGGCGTCCGCGCCGCGGCGCCGACCGTCGCGCCCGCCGTCAGTCGCCTCGGGCGGACGCTGCAGGCGCTGGAGCGAAGGGCGCGCGGATGACCGCGGACCCCGCGCTCGTCGACGACGAAGAGGAGGTCGACGACGAAGAGGAGATGCCGCTGATCAAGGTCACGCGGCGCACCGTGGTCCTCATGGGGCTGTTCGTGGTCTTGTGCATCGTCTTCTTGACCGTGGCGCTCCCGCAGCTCGCGGGCCTCGGCGACACGTGGAAGCAGGTCAAGAACGGCGACCCGCTGTGGCTGATCGTCGCGGGCGTCTTCACCGCGCTGTCGTTCGCCGGCTACGTCGTGCTTTTCCAGGGCGTCTACGTGCGCGGCGGCTTTCGGCTCACGCCTGTGGAGAGCTACCAGATCACGATGGCCGGCCTGGCCGCCACGCGCGTCTTCGCGGCGGGCGGTGCGGGCGGCATCGCGCTGACGGCGTGGGCGCTGCGCCGCGCCGGGATGCCACGGCGCGCGGTCGCCGACCAGACGCTCGCGTTCCTCGTGCTGACCTACGGCGTCTACATGGCGGCGGTCGTCATCGGCGGCTTCGGCCTGTACTTCGGGATCCTGCCGGGCTCCCAGGACTGGGCGATCACGCTGCTGCCGGCGATCATCGGCGTGGTCGCGTTCGCGATCGCGCTGCTGGCGTCGCTGACGCCGACCGACCTGCAGCGGCGCCTGGACGGCTACGCCCGCAGGCACGGCCGCGTCGGACGTGTGGCCCAGCGGGCGGCGCACCTGCCGGCGGCGATCTCGTCGGGGATCCGGATCTCGGTCTCCCTCGTGCGCGCAGGTGACCCTGCGCTGGCCGGCTCGATCGCCTATTGGGGCTTCAACATCGCGATCCTCTGGGCGGCGTTTCACGCCTTCGGTGAGGCGCCGCCGTGGGCCGTGATCGTGATGGGCTATTTCGTGGGGATGCTCGCCAACCTGCTGCCGCTGCCGGGCGGCGTCGGCGGGGTGGACGGTGGGATGATCGGCGCGTTCGTCGCGTTCGGCGGGGAGTCGAAGGACTCGATCGTCGTCGCTGTGCTCACCTATCGCCTGTTCGCGTTCTACCTGCCGACGATCCCCGGCGCGATCGCCTACTTCCAGCTGCGACGTACGGTTGCCCGGTGGAAGGACGAGCGGCTGGCCCGCCGTAACGCTCGCACGGCGGTCGGTACTATACAAAGTGAAGCGACCTAGGAACCTTGGAAGGACACCCACCAGCATGGCCGACACCACCATCGAGAACGTCATCATCATCGGCAGTGGCCCTGCGGGCTACACCGCTGCGCTGTACACCTCGCGCGCGAACCTGAACCCGCTGGTGATCGAGGGCTTCCTGTGGGGCGGCCTGCTCCAGCAGACGACCGAGGTCGAGAACTACCCGGGCTTTCCGGGCGGCGGCATCGCCGGTCCCGAGCTGATGCAGAAGCTCCGCGACCAGGCCGAGGACTTCGGCACGCGCTTCATCACCGACCAGGCGACGTCGGTCAAGCTGAGCGACGAGCCCGGCGGGATCCACGAGGTCCACGTCGGCTCCGACGTCCACCGCACCCGCACGGTGATCCTCTCGATGGGCGCCGAGCACAAGAAGCTCGGCGTGCCGGGCGAGGCCGAGCTCGCCGGCGCCGGCGTCTCTTACTGTGCGACGTGTGACGCGGCCTTCTTCCGCGACCAGGTGATCATGGTCGTCGGCGGCGGCGACAGCGCGATGGAGGAGGCGATGTTCCTCGCGAAGTTCGGCAGCAAGGTGCTGCTGGTCCACCGTCGCGACGAGTTCCGCGCCTCCAAGATCATGGAGTCGCGTGCGCGCGCGATGGAGAACATCGAGTT
This sequence comes from uncultured Conexibacteraceae bacterium, assembly GCA_963731005.1. Classification (GTDB taxonomy): domain Bacteria; phylum Actinomycetota; class Thermoleophilia; order Solirubrobacterales; family Solirubrobacteraceae; genus Baekduia. The sequence continues at coordinate 2,383,782 of CAVSTZ010000002.1, forward strand.
CAAGACCCCGTATGTCGTCGAGGCGATCCTCGACGGCGAGGGTCCGTTCAAGCGGATTGCGCGGCTGAAGCACTCCGGGACCGACGAGATCGAGGACGTCGCGATCGGCGGCGCCTTCATCGCGATCGGTCACGAGCCGCAGTCAGAGATCGTCGACGGCGTCATCGAGGTCGACGACGAGGGCTACGTCAAGGTCGACGGCCGCTCGACGCGCACCAACAAGCCGGGCGTCTTCGCCGCCGGCGATCTCGTCGACCACACCTACCGCCAGGCGATCACCGCCGCGGGCTCGGGCTGCCAGGCCGCGTTGGACGCCGAGTGGTACCTGCGCGACACGCCGGAGATCCCGACGCCGCCGTCGCTGGCCGAGGGCGATCTGGCCGAGGCGCAGTGGGCGCCGCAGGCGTCGGCGTAGGGCCTCATCCGACGATCGTGTGCGCCAGCCAACTCGCGTTCTTGACGAGTTGTAGGGGTACGAGGTTGACCACGATCGGCACGGTGCTCCACGCGACCAGGACGCCGATGCCGATCCACCTCGTCACCCTGCTGCCGGAGGCCACGAAGGTGAGTGCGGCCAGCCCGAGCAGGCCGTAGTAGGGGACCTCGAGAAAGCGCGTGAGGATCCACGCCGTCGCCAGGCTCGCGCCGGTGAAGTCCAGCAGGATGAACGACGCGCCGAGCGCTCCGACCAGGAGCAGCCATGCGGCGCGTCGGCCGGCGCTCGCGAGGCCCGAGACGGTCCGGCCGAGGGCGATCCACGTGGCCAGGGCGATGACGGTGAGAAAGCCCCAGTCGGCGAGGAAGGAGCTCGCGGTCGAGCAGGAGCCGGTGGCGAGGCAGTCCGCGCCCGAGAACTTGGGGAACGACAGCGTCGCGATCGGGTCGTCGCCGAAGAGGCCGCGGGACGTCAAGTGCGGTCGATAGCCCGGCAGGACGTCGCCGAGGAGCGTGCGGAGGTGGCCGGAGGTCAGGCCGTTGAGCAGGTTGTTGGAGAGCACGACGCCCAAGGCGAGGGCGGCGAGCCAGGCCAATGACCATGTGGTGATCGCTGCCGGGGTGACCGCGACCGCGACCGGGCCGTCGGCGGTGGCGATGCGTCCGACAAGGAGCGCCGCGACCACGGCGAAGATGACTCCCGCGACCAGGATCCACGCCAACGGCGACGGGTCCGACACGGCATGCAGGAGGCAGAAGACGAGGATGGGAGCGCCGAGCGCCGCGACCGCCAGCAGGTTGATCGGCAGCCTCGCGCGCCGCTCGAGCGCCGCGCGTGTCGGTCGATCGCGCAACACCGTCCAGCAAAGCGCCACAGCGAGCATCGCAAGGACGTAGACCATTGCGTGAAGGGTCACGAAGCCCAGGCCCACCGTCGCCAAGCCGATCGCGACGATCGCGCCCCGGTGGTGGCGTCTGAGCAAGAGCAACGCGACCCATGGAGCCAAGATGGCGACGAAGCGACCGGGGTGGCCGAGCCACAGGACGGGGTTGTGTCCGCCGACCAGCGGCGCGTAGAACCACGGGAAGATCGCGGGCGTCGACAGCAGCACCGCCGCGGTGGCGAGCCCGGCCGTCAGGCGACGCCGGCGGGAGGCGAGCGAGTGGACGATGCCGAAGGCGAGGCAGCCGAACGACGCCAGCCCGACGAACTGGGTGGCGTAGAGCGGCAGGAGGTAGTCGCGGCCTGCGTGCGAGGTGAACATCAACGGCGCGTTGAAGATCCACTCGTCGGACTGCTGGTCCCACTGCGTGAGGTAGGGGCCGAGGCTCCCGGCCAACTGGTCGTGCGCGGTCGTCAGGAAGACCGTGATCGAGTCGGTGACCATGAAGTTGTAGCCCATCTGCAGGCGATGCAGGCCGGCGAGGACGAGGATCCCGGCCACCACGGCGCTGCTGCGCAGCAGCTGTCGTCGGCCGATCGCGTCGCTCCGCAGTCGCTGGGTCCTGGCGAGCGCGCCACGTCCGTGGACGACGGCGGTCGCGGCGGTGACGGCGGCGAGCGCGAGCCACGCTGCCGGCACCAGCGGCACGGCGGCGAAGAGCAGCTGAAGCGGCCCGAGCAGCATGAGGTAGCCAGGGAGGAAGCCGGAAAGCAGCCGCACGGGGAGCGGCCATTGCGACGATCCGTGCACGGCGCCGATGAGCACCGAGCCCAGCGCTGTCGTGCAGAACAGGTAGACGATCGTCAGCAGCGGCGTGATCACGCGCAGCCGGTGGTCGACGAACGGGTTGTAGTCCGGGCTCGTCCAACTGGGGACGTAGATCTTGCCGACCTCGTGCAGGCCCGCGGCGCCGGCGTGCATGTGGTGCTGGGCGACCAGCGAGACGCCCGACACCGCTGCGATCGACGCGACGACCACCAGGCCGGCGACCAACACGGCGCCCGCGAGCCAGCCCGGCGCACGCGCGCCGCGGCGCGGAGGCGTCTCGGCCGAGGGTCGGGCAGGGGTGACGACCGGTGCGTTCATCCTCCGTTGGCACGTCTACTGCCGTCGGGGTGAACGTGCCAGAGCCGGCCCGGCAAGGGCGGTAACTAGAGATCGCCGATGTTGTGACCGGGCAACCGGCGAAACCTGCCGGATTGGCAGGGGCAACTTTTCCACAGGTGCGGCCTGATTGCGTTAGCTTCGCATCGAGAGCTTCGACGCGCCGATTCTCGGCCGGCGACGGGTCGAAGGTCCCCCGGGACATGTACCTGCAGCGCGCGCGCCATGTCCCGGCTCATAGGCGGCTCCCCCGAGCGATGGTCGGGGCGAGCGCCACGTCAGCGTCCCGGCGGGTTGATCCGGATAGGCCCGCCGGGACGTGGACGCAGAGATCTGCGGAGCCGTCGCGTCACCAGCCAATGAACCTCGACGGACCTGCGGGTCACGGTCGACACCGGCGGCGGGAACCTCGTCGGGACGACTTGCCGCAACTCGCAGTTGCACGTGCTCGTCAGCAGTGCCGCTGCCCTGACTATCACGCGTGCGACCTTCTCGAACTGCACTGGGACAGATCTGGCCGAGCACTGCATGACGACTGTCGCGGCCACTCGTCTCCATTGGTCTGCCACTGGACTGGCCGAGAACGACATCAGGATCCACGGCGTCCACATCGACACCCTCTTCGAGAACAAGGTGGGCGATCCGACCCCCTGCGCGACCCCCGGCAAGATCACTCTGTACGGCACGCTCGGCACGGGCGCGGCGGGGTCCACCACTTGGGGTGCGGTGCTGCACCAGGTGTCGTTCGAGAACGCCCTGGGCTTGGCTGCGCAGGGGTCCTTCGGCACCTCGGTGTCCGCACCGGTCACTGGGACGTTCACCGACACTGTCTTCACGTTGACGTTGACCTGAGGCGACGGGGCGCAAGGAACCTTGCGCCGGGCGGCGAACAACATCGCTTAACACGACTGTGCCGCAACTCGACCGCGGCTCATGCGTAGAGAGAGATAGACATGCAGCCCTCCCCTCATACGTTTCAGTACCCGAAGGTGACGCCGCTCGCGAGCGCCACCCCGAAGCCCGACACCGCGCCGAGCGCGTCGGCGACGCCGCGCCCGCAGCGCTAGAAGGCGATGCCCTCGAGGCGCAGCAGCGCCTCCTTGCGATGCATCCCGCCGGTGTAGCCGGTGAGCTTGCCGCTCGTCCCGATCACGCGATGGCAGGGGACGATGATCGGGATCGCGTTGGCGCCGAGCGCGCGACCCGCCGCCCGCGACGCCTTGGGGTTGCCCGCGGTGCGGGCCACGTCGCCGTAGGTCGCGGTCTGACCGAACGGGATCGCCGCCGTCGCCTCCAGCACGCGGCGGCCGAAGTCGGAGTACAGCGCCCAGTCGATCGGCAGGTCGAAGGTGGTGCGCTGGCCGCCGAAGTACTCGTCGAGCTCGCGGCGGACGTCGTCGAGGCGCTCGGGGCTCTCGAGGATGCGTGGGCTGAGGCGGGTCGCGAGGTTGTTCAAGACGTTGTCGAGCCCGCCGTTGAAGTCCTCGTAGGCGAGGCGCACGAGGCCCTGCGGCGTGGCGGCGGCGACGAGCGCGCCGATGGGGGAGTCGACGACGGCGTAGGCGATGTCAGGCTCGGCGTGGGCGACGAAGCGCGCGGCGGCGGCCGCGACGGCGTTGGGATCGACCTGGGGTGGATGGAGGCGGTTGGTCATGGCGTGGGGCTCATCTCGTGGCGAAGCTTCTTGAGGCCCTCGTGGGCCGAGCGCCGGGCCGCCTCCGGTGAGCAGTCCAGCGCGGTGGCGACCTCGGCGTGGCTGAGGTCGCCGGCGTAGCGCAGCAGCACGGCGGCACGCTGTTTGGGTGGGAGCGCGCGGACGCGCTGCCAGGTGTCGTCGTCTTGGAGCGGCGGGTCGTGGTGTGCGACCTCGGGAACGTCTGCTGTCGGAATCGGGTGGCGCGCCCGTGCGCGGTGATGGTCCATCGCCTTGCGGTGCGCGATCGTCATCACCCACGCGCGGTGGTTGGAGTCCAGGCGCAGCCGCGGGTAGGCGTTCATCGCTGCCAGGAAGGTCTCCTGGAAGCAGTCATCCGCGTTGTCGCGGCCGACCGACGCCACGAGGAACCGGTAGACCGGCTCGCGGTGCTCGTCGAGGAAGCGCTGGAAGGGAACCACTACAGCTACAACGCTACGAGGCGCCGCGGCGTGAGGTCGGCGCTAGAGGAAGAGCAGCGCGATGCCGTTGATGATCGCGAGGCCGATCATGCCCGTGCCCAGCAGCCGCCAGCGCGCGGGCGGCTGACCGTCGACGATCTTCGAGGGGTCGGCTTCGAGCCGCCGTGCCTGTGCGAAGAACAGGAAGGCGAGGAGGAGCCAGACGATGATGAGGAAGATCGAGAGGGCCATGGCAGGCGTATCGCGTTCGTAGGCTAGCGGTGCTTGCCGGCGTGGGAGGGTGCGGCGCGGGCCACCGTTGGGCAGCAGTCCACAGCGCTTCGGGAACCAGGTAGGTGACCGTACGTGCGCCTAGTGCCACGGGCACTACTGCCGTTGGCACTAGTTGGTGGCGTCGGCGGCACGTACTGTCGATGCCGATGGGATCCCGCAGAGACATCACCTCCGCGGCGCCTGAGCGAACCGCCGAGATCACGCGGTTCGCCGATATCAAGGCCGACCGCGAGCGACGAGAGCACGAAGACCTGCAGCGGGGGCTGGTCGCTGCCATCGACGCGATCTACGAATGGACCCGGCCACGGCAAGATGTACGTGTTGCCGTGATCGCGATGTACGGCGACCCGTATGCCGGCGTCGAGGACCGCACCGACACCGGCCGCAGCGTGCCGGTCGAGGCCCAGTTCATCAGCCTCGACCAGGCCAAGCCGCTGACCGATGCGCAACGCCGACATCTCGCGATCGAGACGGTCCGCGCCGCGTCCGAGCCGCTCTTTCGCGAGATCAGCCTCGGGCTGTGCCTCGCCGATCTCATCGAAGAGCTCGCGCAGGCCGCCGAGGGTGGCGATGCGCAGGCCGAGGCGCGGCACGCGGCCCTGATGGATGCCCTGGGCGGCGACGATCGCCCGACCCCGGGAGACGCACGTTGAAGCGGACGACCACGCGTGAGCAGGCCAGGCGCCGCAAGACGCTGCGTCCGCACCCCACGCGGGACGCGATCGTCGACACGATGCGCAGCTACGGCCGGCCGATCAGCCCGACGCGCCTGGCCGAGGTCACCGGCAAGTCGCTCGGGTCGACCGCCTACCACGTGCGCACGCTGATGGAGGCCGGGGTCGTCACGCTCGCCGACGAGGGGCGGTCCCGGGGAGCCGTGGAGCACTTCTACGCGCTCGTGCCCGACAACGAGGCCGACCTCAACGACCCGCTCGTCGGGCTGCAGACCCTCTGCGGCCTCCTGACCCTTCCGAACCTCGCCGACGGCTACCCCAAGCCGATCATCCTCGACGACCGGGCCCGCACTCAGCTCCAAGAGACGCTGGACGTGCTGCGGCCGAAGGTCGAGCGGATCGTGCGCGCTGCCGCGCAGCGCGCCGACGAGGGATCGCAGCGGGCATAGCGGGGCCCTGCCGCTCTCCCGGAACGACGAAAGCCCCGCATTGCGGGGCTTTCGTTGCTTATGCGGCGAAGAGGACTCGAACCTCCACGGGACAATTGCCCCACAAGGCCCTCAACCTTGCGCGTCTACCAATTCCGCCACCGCCGCGTGACAGGCGCGAGTCAGCATAGCGAGAGGGTCGTGTTGGCGGCGTCGGCTTGATTCCGTCTGAAGAGCCCGCTACCTTCACGAACACATGTTCGACCGAGACGCGAGTGGCGAAAGGTGACCCCGGTGGATCTGACCAAGCGCCAGCAGGAGATCTTCGACTTCATCAAGCGGTACTCGGCCAAGCACGGGTACCCGCCGACGGTGCGAGACATCGGTAAGGCCGTCGGCCTCGCGTCGTCCTCGACGGTGCATGCGCACCTGGCGAACCTCGAGAAGCTCGGGCTGCTGCGGCGGGATCCGTCCAAGCCGCGGGCGCTCGAGCTCCTGGACAAGGCGTCGTCGGCGGTGGGCAACGCCGTCGAGGACGCGGTGGACAACGTGCGGTCGCTGGTGCGGCCGGCGGGCCTGCCGTTGGTCGGCTCGGTCGCCGCGGGTCAGCCGATCCTGGCCGAGGAGAACATCGAGGAGTACGTGGAGGTGCCGCCGGTCGCCGGTGGTGACAAGGGCGAGTACGTCCTGCGCATCCGCGGCGAGTCGATGAAGGACGCGGGGATCCTGGAGGGCGACTACGTCGTCGTCCACAAGCAGGAGAACGCCTCCGACGGTGACATCGTCGTGGCGCTGGTGGGGGAGGAGGCGACGGTCAAGCGGTTCTTCCGCGAGACCGACCACATCCGCCTTCAGCCCGAGAACACGACGATGGAGCCGATCCGCTCCAAGGACGTGCGGATCATGGGCCGGGTCGTCGGACTCTTCCGGAGCGTGTGATATGAGCGCGACATTGACCTTGGATCTCTTCCGTCCCCCGATCCTCGATCCGATCGAGGACGCGGGCAAGCTCCGGCTGCGCGGTCCGAGCTTCACACGCGATCGTGCGTCGGGGCGGGTCACCGCCCCGACGGCGCCGAAGGGCGGCGATCAGCGTGCGCAGGTCTCGATCGTCCAGCAGGGCGGCGGGCCGACCCTCGACGACCTGGTCGTCGGGGTCTGGGAGGGCCTCGCCGCGAACCGCACCGTCGCGTGCCTGGCCTGTGGTGAGGCGTCGATGACGCCCCGCTATGGCGCCGGGCCCGTGCCGGTCGGTGGCCGCTGTCGCAATTGCGGAACGACGGTCTCTTAGGCGCTACGCTCGGTGGGCACGCCGGACGGCTGCGGCGGGGAGAAATCCCGTCGAGGAAAGTCCGGACACCACAGGGCATGGTGGTCGGCGCAAGTCGACCCGGTGAAAGCCGCGGGAAAGTGCCACAGAGACATACCGCCGATGGCGGGGCCGCACGTGCGCCCCGCACAGGCAAGGGTGAAAAGGTGCGGTAAGAGCGCACCGCCGTCATGGCGACATGGCGTGGCCAGGCAAACCCCACCAGGTGCAAGGCCAAGCAGGACCGTTTGCAGGCTGCCCGCCGAGGTCCAGGTCGGCCGCGTAGATGGATGGTCGTCCAAGACAAGATCCGGCTTACAGGCGTGCTAAGGCGAGGGCCCTCTTCGGAGGGCCCTCGCTAGTGTTGCCGGCCCAAACACCACCGGCCGTGCGAGGGAGCCGCCAGGCGAGCTCGCGCCCGGGAGACGAGCCCTCCGGGCAAGGTTTTCCGCATGCGCTTCTCGCTGCTCTACGAGCATCAGCTCCCCCGACCCTGGGACGCGGTCGCCGGGCACCGCCTCCTGTGGGAGGCGCTCGCCCAGGTCGAGCTCGCCGACCGCCTCGGCTATGACGCCGTCTGGGCCTCCGAGCACCACTTCCTCGAGGAGTACTCCCACTCCAGCGCACCCGGCGTCTTCCTCGCCGCCGCCTCCCAGCGGACCAAGCGCATCAGGTTGGGCTTCGGCGCCCTGCCGCTGCCGCTCGGCTACCAGCACCCCGCACGGGTCGCCGAGACCGCCGCGACGCTCGACCTCATCTCCGACGGCCGCGTCGAGCTCGGCACGGGGGAGGGCTCGACCGGGGCCGAGTTTGCGGGCCTCGGCGTCGATCGCGCGACCGCGCGCGCCCAGTGGGCGGAGGCGATCGGCGTGGTCGCGCGGATGATGGTCGAGACGCCGTTCGCCGGCGTCGACGGCGACCACATCAAGATGCCGCCGCGCAACGTCGTCCCCAAGCCGCTGCAGCAGCCGCACCCGCCGCTCTGGGTCGCCGCGACCAAACGCGCGACCATCCGGCTCGCCGCCGAGCAGGGGATCGGAGCGCTCGGTCTGACCTTCGCCGACCCCGAGGAGGTCAAGGCCTGGGTCGACGAGTACTACGACATCATCACCTCGGATCGCTGCGTCCCCGCGGGCTTCGCCATCAACCCCAACATCGCGGTGGCGCTGCCGATGATGGTCCACGCCGATGAGACGCAGGCGATCGAGCGGGGCATCGACGGTGCGCACTTCCTCGCCTACGCGCGCGGCCACTATGAGGCCTTCGGCGAGCACGAGCCCGGGCGCACCTCGCTCTGGGACGAGTTCCTGGCCCGTCGTGAGGACGTCGGCTTCGCCCGCGCCGCCATCGCCGCCGACGGCGCGCCGCTGGGCGTCAAGGTCCTCAACAACGGTCTCGCCTCGCTGCGTGGCGCGATCGGCACCCCCGCGCAGGTCCGCGAGCTGATCGGCCGCTATGAGCGGGCCGGCGTCGACGAGCTGATGCTCTGCGTCCAGACCGGCAAGACCACCCACAACGACATCATGGAGTCCTTGGAGCTCTTCGCGGCCGAGGTCATGCCGGAGTTCGTGGGGCGCCGTCCGGCGCGCGCGGAGGCCAAGCGGAAGCTGCTCGGCGACGCGCCCCGTCGTGCACTGGCGCGTCGCGCTGCACGCCGGACCGTCGCGAGTGGCTATGCGTTCAAGGCCGACGCCGACGGTGCTGATGCACCGCAGGCGGCCGCCGTGGCAGTGCTCGCACCAAGCGCGGGCGCCGCCGTCGGCGCGCAGCGGGCGCCGAAGGCCGTCGTCGCCGCCGCGCGCCGCACCCTGGAGGCCCGTGGCGAGCAGCTCTTTCAGTCCTTCGTACGGCGCTCGGGTGACGAGCGGCTCGCGCGCACCGTCGGGTCGGCCACCGGCCTCAAGGTCATCTTCGCCGGGATGGAGCGTCAGTTCGTCGCCGAGCGCGCCGCCGGCTTCACCGGCGACATCCAGTACAACCTGCGCGCGGCCGACGGGACGCTGCGCTCCTGGACGGTCACCGTCGACGGCGAGCGGGCCACCGCGCGGGCCGGTGCATCGGATGCGGCCAAGCTGACGATCACGCTGTCGGTCGCCGACTTCGTGCGCATCGCCGGCAGCGATCTGGATCCGGTCAAGGCGGTGCTGACCGGCCGCCTCGAGCTGGCCGGCGACTTCTCGGTTGCGATGCGGCTGGGGGAGATGTTCGGGCAGCCGCCCCCGTTCTGATGGCCTGAGCAGGGGTTCTTGCGCGGCGCTCGGGGTCCTTGGATCTCCGGGTGAAAAGACGCTTGCCTGACGCCACTCGCGATGCGAACATGTGTTCGTATCGATGATCCTCGCCGTCCTCCTCTCCCGCTTCGAGCTCGTCATCGCCGCCGGCGGACGGGAGGTCCTCGCTCGGGGCCCTGCCGCCCTGGCGCCCGAGCCCGGGCGTGAGCAGCGCGTCGGCGAGGTCTCGCCCTCGGCCGAGGCCTTCGGCGTGCACGCGGGGATGCGTCTCGGCGAGGCGTTGGCGCGCTGCCCGTCGCTGGCGCTGATCCCGCCGGATCCGATGGGCGTCGCCGATGCGTGGGAGAAGGTCGTCGCGCGGCTGGAGTCGGTCGGCGCGGCGGTGGAGAGCGAGGCGCCGGGGCTGGCGTTCTTCGACGCGGCGGCGCTCGGGCGCCTGCACGGCGGGCGAGGTGCGAGCGATCCGGCGGCGGCGCTGCGGGCGCGGGCGGCGTGCGGACCACCGCCATGGTTGGCCGGGGTCGTGGCGGCGGTGCGCGCTGCGTTGCGGTTGCCGGCGCGGATCGGCGCCGGCCCGTCGCGGTTCTGTGCGCATGCGGGTGCGGTGCGCGCGCGATCGCGACGGGCCGAGCTGGTTGACGGTGCCGCGGGCATGGCCGCCGAGCCGATCACGCTGCTGCGGCGCCGGCCGGAGGTCGAGAGCCTCGTCGAGCCCTTGTGGCGCTTGGGGATCACGACGCTCGGGCAGCTCGCGGAGCTGCCACGCCCGGTGGTCGCCGACCGCTTCGGGCGGGCGGGTGAGCGCGCGCATGACCTCGCGCGTGGGCGCGATGACGAGCTGCGCCCGCGGGTCCCGGGGGAAGTGCTGGAAGAAGTCCTGGAGCTGCCGGAGGCGGGCTCTGGCGTGCAGGTGGAGCGCGCGCTCGTGCTGCTCGTCGACCAGTTGCTGGCGCGGCGCGAGCGTCGGGGTCGCACGCTGCGCGTGGTCGTCCTCGGCGCGCGGCTGGTCGAGGGTGGGACGTGGCGCGAGCGCATGGTCTTCCGCGAGCCGTTGGCCGACGCGGTGCGCATGCGTCTCGCGCTCGGCCAGAAGTTGGTGTTGTTGCCGGCGCCGGCCGAGTCGCTGCGGCTGGCGGTCGAGCGCTTCGGGCCCTCTGGCGCGGGGGCCACGGCGCTGTTCGAGGACGGCTCGGCCCAACGGACGACCCGGATGCGCGAGGCGATCCGTCAGGCGCGCGCGGTCGCGGGCCCGGAGGCGGCGCTGCGCGTGCTGGAGGTCGATCCGGACTCGCGGGTGCCCGAGCGCCAGACGGTGCTGGCGCCCTACGAGCTGTAGTCGGTCGTGAACGGCCCTCGGCGCCTCAACTTGCCCTTGCCCGCGACCGTCCGGGCCGATGCGCACGGACGTCCCCTTGCCGTCGACGGCCGTGCGGTCGACGCCGTGCGCGAGTCATGGCTGGTCGAGGACCGCTGGTGGACCGATGCGCCGCTGCGGCGGCGCTATTGGGAGGTCGTCACGACGCGTGGCGAGCTGCTCGTGCTGTTTCGCGAGCTGGATCGGGTGGGGGGCTGGTACCGGCAGCGCTGAGGCGCGCACGCCGCAGATCCGTGACGAACGCGTCTGGTCTCGTGGCAGGTCGCTCGGCAGGGTGGGGACATGTCCCTCCACGACCCGCGCGCGTACCGCCGCCGGCAAGGCCAGGCGTCGGTGGAGTGGCTGGCCGTGGTCGCGCTGGTGGCGGTGATGCTCGGCCTCGGGGCGGCGCTCGCACAGGCGGGATACGTGGGGCGGCGGGTCACGCGTGAGATGGCACGGGCGATCTGCCTGGTCGGCAGCGGCGACTGCCGGCGTGATCAGGAGCCGTGCGTGGTGGGGTCGCGGGCCAACCGCCAGGGGATGACGGTGCACCTGCTCTTCGTCCGGATGGGCGAGGACAAGCTGGGGGTGATCGAGGAGCGCTCTGACGGGACGTTCGCGGTCACGCTGGAGGACGGGTTCAAGGCCGGCTTGGCGGCGTCGGACGGGCTGAAGGCGGGCGTGCACGTCGGCAAGCTCGGTCTCGCCATCGGTGGCGAGGTCACCGCTGCGGTGATGGCGCGGCTGGGGCACGGCCGGGCGTGGGTCGTGGGTACGCGCGCCGAGGCGCAGCGGATCCTCGAGCAGGACGGCGCCGGACGGCCGCCGGACGCGACGTCGGGGTCGGGGACGTGGGACTCGTCGGTCGATGTCAACGCCGCAGGCGACGTGGCGGGCAAGGCGGTCGAGGTGGCCCGGGCGGGAATCGCGTTCGACCGTGAAGCGGGTTGGCGCGTCGACCGGCGAAGCGGCCATCGCACCGCCTACGTGCAGGCGTCGGTGACAGGGTCGGCCACGGTTGCCGGTCATGTGCTCGGACTGTCGGGCGATGGCCAGGAGTCCTATGCGGTTGAGTACGACGAGACGGGGCGACCGGTGGATCTGCGCGTGATCGCATCGGGGTCCTTCGCCGGCTCGCGCGATCTCCCGGCGGTCGTCCAGCCGGTGGCCGGCCTGCTGGCGGCGGACGCCGGTGAGGACGAGCGCGACTACGAGGTCACCGGCCATCTCGACCTGACGGATGCGGGGAACCTCGCGGCCGCGCGCGGGCTGCTGAACGCGATCGCGGCTCGGCATGCGACGGCGGCGCCCGAGCAGGCGCTGCGTCGGCGGCTCGACGAGCACGGCACGGTGCAGGCACGCGTCCTGGCGACCCAGAGCAAGGAGCGCAGCGCGGGCGCGAGCTTCACGGGCGGCCCGGGCAGCTTCGGCGCCGACGCGCAGATCCAGCAGCGCTCCCAGAAGCTGCTGGCGGCAACCTCGCGCGGGCTCGACGGGCAATGGATCACGCGGACCGACTGCGTGGCATGAGCGAAGTCGTCGACCCTGTATGCGAACATGTGTTCGTGTCGTCATACGTCGAGCTCCACTGCCATTCGGCCTTCTCGTTCCTGGACGGCGCCTCGCTGCCCGAGGAGCTGGTGGTGGCGGCGCTGGAGCGCGGGCATCAGGCGCTGGCGTTGACCGACCACAACTCGGTCTCGGGGTCGATGGAGTTCGCCCAGGCCGCGGCATCGCTGGGCCTGCGCGCGATCCATGGGGCGGAGGTGGATCTGGTCGACCCGGCGACGGCGCGTGCGCGGCGTGAGGGCGCGGTGCTCGGCGATGCCGAGCAGGCGGCGCGCCGGCCGCGGCACGTCACCCTGCTGGTCCGTGACGGGCTCGGCTGGCGCAACCTCTGCCGGCTCCTCACGCGGGCGCACGCGCACACGCGCGAGTCGGCGGGCCGGCGGCGCCTGCTCAAGCCGGCGTTGACGGTCGCCGATCTGGCCGAGCACGCCGAGGGCCTGGTCTGCCTGTCGGGCTGCGCGAATCACGGCGTCCACGACGAGCCGACCGCCCGCGCGCTGCTGGCGGCCTTCGGACGCGACGCGTTCCGGATCGAGTTGCAGCGTCCGTTCCATCGCGACGATCGGGCGCGCAACCGTGCGCTGGCCGAGCTGGCCGGACGGCTCGGGGTGCCGTGCGTCGCGACGGGCAACGTCCACGCCCACGAGCCGGCGCGCGCGCGGCTGCAGGACGTGCTCGTGGCGGTCCGCGAGCACACGACGCTGGACGCCTCCGAGCCGCTGCGTCGTGGCAACCACACGCACGTGCTCACGTCGCCGACGGCGATGGCGGCCCGCTTCGAGGACCATCCCGACGCGGTCGCCGAGGCCGGGCGCCTGGCCGCCACGCTGATCTTCGACCTCAGCGCCGACCTCGGCTACCGCTATCCGGGGGCCGATGACGGCGAGGCCGACCGCAAGCTCGCCGCGGTGTGCGACCGGTGCTTCGACACGCGCTATCCGGCGGGCAGCGGCCTGCGGGCCACTGCGACCGCGCGGATGGATCAGGAGCTGGCGCTGATCCGCGACCTCGGGTTGTCGGGGTTCTTCCTGCTGCATCACGAGATGCTCGAGCTCGCGCGGGACGTGGCGCGGGAGGTGCGGGGCAACGACGTGGCGCGCAGCCTGCTGCCGCCGGGGCGTGGGCGCGGCTCCTCGGTCTCGTCGATCGTCTGCTACCTCACGGGCCTCTCGCACGTCGACCCCATCGACAACGAGCTCCACCTCGGGCGCTTCCTCAGCGAGGGCATCACGGCGCTGCCCGACATCGACCTCGACTTCCCGCGCGACGTCCGCGCGGCGCTGATCCCGCGGGTGCACGAGCACTTCGGGCGCAAGCAGGCGGCGCTCGTCGCCGCGTTCCCGACCTACCGGGCGCGTGGCGCGATCCGCGAGCTGGGCAAGGCCCTGGGGTTGCCGCCGGGAGAGATCGAGCGGGTCGCGCGCTCCTCGGAGGCGTTCTCGGCGCAGACCGTCGACAAGGACATCGCCTTGGCGCTGGGCAAGGGCCGCGAGGCCGAGGGTCGCTGGCGTTGGCTGCACGAGCTGGCCGCCGAGGCCCACGGCCTGCCGCGCCATCTCAGCCAGCACTCGGGCGGGATGATCGTCGCGACGCGCCCGCTCGTCGACTGCTGCCCGGTCGTGCCCGCCGCGATGGAGGGCCGGCAGATGGTGATGTGGGACAAGGACTCTTGCGCGGACGCCGGCTTCTTGAAGATCGACCTGCTCGGGCTGGGAATGCTGTCGGCGGTCGAGCGCTGCGTGGAGATGATCGCCGCGCGGCATGCCGAGCCGATCGACCTGTCGCGGATCCCGATGGACGACAAGGCGACCTTCGACTGCATCAAGAACGCCGAGACGACGGGCGTCTTCCAGATCGAGAGTCGCGCGCAGATGGGCTCGCTGCGCCGCACGCGTCCCGACAACCTGAAGGATCTGACGATCCAGGTGGCGATCGTGCGGCCCGGGCCGATCGTCGGCGGTGCGGTCAACCCCTACATCGAGCGGCTGCAGCGGCTGCGGGTCGACCCGAGCTTCGAGGTGCCCTACGACCATCACGTCGCTCAAGGGCGTGCTGGAGGACACGCTCGGGACGATCATCTTCCAGGACCAGGTCATCGAGGTCGCGATGGCGTTCGCCAGGCTGTCGCCCAGGGAGGCCGAGGGGCTGCGCAGGGCGATGAGCCGCAAGCGCTCGGCGGCGGCGATCGAGGCCTACCACGAGCGCTTCGTGCATCGGGCGATGACGGCGTGGCAGACGTCGACGAGGCGCTGGCCGAGCGCGTCTGGGCGATGGTCAAGGGCTTCTCCGGCTTCGGCTTCCCCAAGGCCCACGGGGCGGCGTTCGGCCTGCTGGCCTACCAGTCGACCTACCTGCGCGTGCACTACGGCACCGAGTTCCTCGCGGCGCTGCTCGACGAGCAGCCGATGGGCTTCTACCCGCCCGACGCGCTGGTCCACGAGGCGCAGCGGCGCGGGATCGCGGTGCTGGCGCCCGACGTCAACGCACAGCGCCGTGGGGTGCACGGTCGTCAAGGTCGACGGCGCGGACGCGGTGCGCATCGGGCTGGGCTACGTGCTGGGGGTGCAGGCCGCAGAGATCGAGGCGCTGGTCGCCGCGCGCGAGGCGGCCGGGCCGTTTCGGACGGTCGAGGAGCTTGCGTCGCGCGCGGGGGCGGGGCGGCCGGCGCTGGAGCAGCTCGCGTGGTCGGGCGCGTGCGACGCGCTGGCCGGCGGCAGCCGGCGCCGCGCGCTGTGGGAGCTCGGCGTGGCGGCGCCGGGCAAGCGGTTGCTGACGTCGGTGGTCGGTGCCGCCGGTCGTCGTACGCGCGTCGAGCTGGGAACGCAGCTCGCGCTGCCGCTCGGGGTGGGGGAGGCGCCGGCGCTGCCGGGCCTCACCGGTTGGGAGGCGATGATCGCCGACTACTCGACCACCGGGCTGACGACGGCCGAGCATCCGCTGGGGCTGCTGCGCACCGAGCTGCGCGCGCAGGGGATGGTGGCCGGCGGCGATCTTGAACGGCTGGGTCACGGGACGGCGGTGCGCATCGGCGGGCTGGTCGTCGCGCGCCAGCGGCCGGGGACCGCCAAGGGCGTCTGCTTCCTGCTGATGGAGGACGAGACGGGAACGGTCAACCTGATCGTCCCGCCGAAGGTCTACGAGCGCGACCGGCTCGTCGTGCGCGCCGAGCCGCTGGTGGTGGCCGAGGGCGTGCTGGAGCGCCATGCGTCGGCGGGCGGGGCGATCAACATCGTCTGCCGACGGCTCGTACGCCTGGACGCCAGTGGCCACCTGCAGGCCCGGCCGGCGGCCGATGTCGCCGTCCATCACGTCACCGCGGTCACCGGCGGCGAGCAGCGGGCCGCCGCCGAGGTCATCCAGGTCAAGGACTTCGCGATGCTCGATGCGCTGGAGCTGGCCCGCCAAGAGGCACTGCGGGCGGCCGCCGAGGACGGCGAGGATCTGGCCGCGACGGGGACCGGGGACTTCCGCGCGGTGGCGCCGGCGGCCCAGAGCTTCGCGTCGGGACGGCGGCGATGACGGGCTCGACGGGGTGCGTGCGGGCCGCGACGGTCCGGGTTGAGGGTCACGACTTGCGCTGGGGACCGGGTCACCGGATAGGGTGCCGCACGTGATCGGCACCCTGGTGTTCGTCCTCGCCTTCCTTGCCATCGGCCTCTCGGTCGTGCTGGCGGCGATGCGGAGCGGCCGGCCCCCCGTGGGCTCGGGCCCTGAGTCGCGTGGCACGCGCCGCGCATGGGGCCTTGGCATCGCGCTGGTCGTCCTGGCGGTCGGCGTCGCCGTGCCGCTGCTGATCCTCGTCTCCAACGGCGAGGATCACGCCAAGCGCGGCGCCGGTGGCGTGAACCTCAACGCGTCGCAGACCACGGGTCGCCGGCTGTTCGCCGAGAAGTGCGCGACCTGCCACACGCTCGCCGGCTCCAGCGCCGTCGGCCGCGTCGGCCCGAACCTCGACACGCTCAACGGCGGCAACCTCAAGCCCGCCTTCGTCCTCGACGCGATCGAGCACGGTCGCGCCCGCGGCGCCGGCCAGATGCCTGCCGGGCTGCTCTACGGCGCCGACGCCCAAGACGTGGCGAACTACGTCGCCACCGTCGCCGGCCGCTGAATCAGGCGCGCCTCGACGCGCCTGGACGCACCTCACGACGAGACCGGTGCTGGCGCACGAGGTCTCGTCGCTCGGCACGCCCAGCCACGACGATGCGGGCCTGATTCAACGGCCGGGTCGCATTTCGTCCGCTCAGACACCTGTCAAGAGCGAATGCGCACGATGTCCGGAAGTCGTGTTGGGGTCCTTGCCGGGATGTCAAGGCGGAGATTCCCGCAGCTTGCGGGAACGTTCCGTCCGACGCATGCCTGACTATGCGGTCAGTTGGCGCTTGCCATAACTCTGCGATCTAGCAGGGATTTTCGACGTTGCTACGATGCCGCCGTTCACAACCGCTGAATCCCCGCCCTGGTACGCCCGGGCGAGGAGCGGGGGACCCACGTTGCACTGGGGCGAATCGCCTATCGCGTAGCGCCGCTCTTTCGGCGCGAGCCCGTCAGCTAACCCCGTAAGCCCAAGGAAGAGGACCGAGAACACTTCATGCCATCGACGGACGCGCCCAACTGGTGGGCCGACGTGCAGCAGGAACGCGAGGATCTCGCAGGCGCCGGGCCCGGCCGGCGCCCGGCCGATGACTGGCTGGGCGAGGACATCGACTTCGCCCCGCGCCGACGGATCGGCCGGGCCGCGGCGACCGCCGTCGCCGACGAGGTCGCCACGCCGCGCTTCGCCACCGATCGCGACGGCATCGCCCATCCGCTGCACGGCGTCTTCGTCCCGACTGCGCCCCACGCGCCGGCCCGCGAGGCCGCGGCGACCTCCCGCACGATCGAGCTGACCGTCGACGACGGCCACGCCGCCATCGTGCCCGCCCTCCCCGCCGACGTGGCCGTGGAGCTCGCCCACCTCAGTGCTGCCGACGACCCGTTCGCCACGCCGCCGCCGCCCGCCGGCACCCGTCGCACCGTGCAGATCAAGGGTCGTCCCGCCGAGAGCCGGATGCCGTCGATGGCCCAGCGCCATCGTGGCCGAACTGCCTCGGACCGCATCGGCGCGCGCCCGGACCGCATCGCCCTCTGGGCCGTCGCCCTCGGCGCGATCCTGATCCTGCTCGCGGCGATGACCTCGTCTTCGCAGGCCGCGGTCGCCGCACCGCGCAGCCCCTGCGCCCGCCGTCTCGGCGCACGTCGCCCACGCCACCGCCCACCACGCGCCGCTGCGCGTGACGCTCCACCCCTAGCCACACCACCTTCGGCCACATCGCCTCCGGGGCGCGCGGGAACATCCCGCGTGACCCCGGCGCCGATGGCCCTCCATCAGGCATCGCCCCTCGACACATCGGCGCCCAGTTTCCGACCGGCGTGACACCCCGGATCCTCTAGGGTCCCGGGCCATGACCGACCAGCCGCGCACCGTCGAGGACGTCAAGGCGATCGTCGAGGAGCACCAGCTGCGCTTCATCCGCTTCTGGTTCACCGACATCCTCGGCCAGCTGAAGTCGTTCTCGATCAACTCCGCCGAGCTCGACGACGCGTTCGAGAACGGGATGGGCTTCGACGGCTCCTCGATCACCGGCTTCAACGCCATCGAGGAGTCCGACATGATCGCCATGCCGGATCCGTCGACGTTCGCGATCCTGCCCTGGCGCCCCGAGGAGCAGGGCGTCGGCCGCGTCTTCTGCGACGTGCTGACGCCCGAGCGCACGCCCTACGAGGGCGACCCGCGCCACGTCCTGCGCCGCGCGCTGGACCGCATGCACGGCGATGGGCTTCGACACCTTCAACGTCGGCCCCGAGCTCGAGTACTTCCTGTTCAAGGACAAGAACGGCACCGAGGTCCTCGACGAGGGCGGCTACTTCGACCTCACGACGCTCGACGCCGGCTCCGACGTGCGCCGCGAGACGGTCATCGCGCTCGAGCAGCTCGGCATCCACGTGGAGTACTCCCACCACGAGGTCGGCCCCTCGCCAGCACGAGGTCGACATGCGCTACGCCGACGCGCTGAAGATGGCCGACGACTGCATGACCTACCGGATCACGGTCAAGGAGTACGCCATGAAGTACGGCTGGCATGCGACGTTCATGCCCAAGCCGCTGTTCGGCGAGAACGGCTCGGGCATGCACACGCACATGAGCCTGTTCAAGGACGGGCACAACGCGATGTTCGACGCCGACGACCCCTACTTCCTGTCGGACGTCGGCAAGGCGTTCATCGCCGGCCAGCTCAAGCACGCCCGCGAGCTCTCCTCGATCTTCGCCCAGTGGGTCAACTCCTACAAGCGCCTGGTCCCGGGCTACGAGGCGCCGGTCTACGTGGCCTGGAGTCGCGCGCAACCGCTCAGCGCTCGTGCGCGTGCCGCTCTATCACCCCGGCAAGGAGAAGGGCGACGCGCATGGAGCTGCGCTGCCCCGACCCGGCGTGCAACCCCTACCTGACCTTCGCCGCGCTGCTGCAGGCCGGCCTGGAGGGCATCGAGAAGGGCTACGAGCTGCCCGAGCCGATGGAGAAGAACCTCTACCACCTGTCGCCCGACGAGCGCAAGCGCCTCGGCATCGAGCAGCTGCCCGAGACGCTCGGCGAGGCGATCGAGCTGACCGCGGAGTCCGAGCTCGTCCTGCGCACGCTCGGCGAGCACATGTTCAACCGCTACATCGAGATCAAGCGCCAGGAGTGGGAGGACTACCGCGTGCAGGTCACGCAGTGGGAGCTCGACCGCTACCTGCCGGTCCTCTAGCCGGACGCATCGAGCAGGTCGCGCAGCGCTTCGGTCTCGGTGACCGGCAGCCGGCAGGCGAAGCGCTCGCAGACGTAGGCCGCCGCGGCGCCGTCGACCGGCTCGCGGCCGGCCATCAGCTCGACGCCGTCGCCGGGCGGGCCGGCGACCACCACGCCGGGCCGCAGGCGCTCGCGGACGACGCCGGCCAGCGCGGCCAGCGCGCGATCGTCGGGGCGCCCGCCAGCGCGACCTCGCGCCCCGGCCGCGACGAGCAGGTCGAGCGCCGACGAGCGCGTGGGCGAAGGCCTGCGGGTGGCGGGCCCAGCAGCGGCGCGACGAGCGCGCAGGTGCGAGACCGCGGCCTGCTCTCGTAGCGCGCGCTCGCCGGTCAGCGCCGCGAGGCGCAGCAGGCCGACCGCGGCCGACGAGGAGCCCGACGGGATCGGGGCGTCCTCGAGGTCCTTGCGCCGCGACGACGAGCCGCTCGTGGTCGTCGGAGGTGGCGAAGAAGCCGCCGCGCGTCGGGGTCGGCGAAGCGCGCCAGGATCGCGTCGGCCAGCCCGCGCGCCTCGGCGAACCAGCGCGGGTCGAAGGTCGCCTCGTAGAGCGCGAGCAGCGCCTCGAGCAGGAAGGCGTGGTCCTCGAGGTAGGCGTTCAGCTTGCCTTCGCCGTCCTTCCAGGTGCGCAGCAGGCGCCCGTCGGCGTCGCGCATCGACTCCAGCACGAACTCGCGCGCCGGCGCACGGCGATCGCCACGAAGTCCGGCGCGGCCCAGGACCGCGCCGGCCTCGGCGAAGGCGTGGATCGCCAGCGCGTTCCACGCGGTCAGGCGCTTGTCGTCGAGCCCCGGGCGCACGCGGCCCGCGCGCGCCGCCATCAGCGTCGCCGCGGATCCGCGCGCGCTGCTCGGCGGGCGGCTCGGCGCCGCGCGCCGTCAGCACGTTCAGGCGTGGGTGGGCCGGCGATGGTGCGGGTCGACGAAGTTGCCCTCCTCGGTCGACGCCGAGCCAGGCGACCGCCACGTCGGCGTCCTCGGCCGAGAGCGCCGCGCGCAGCTCCGCCAACGTCCACACGTAGAACTTGCCCTCGACGCCCTCGGAGTCGGCGTCCAGCGCGCTGCAGGAACCCGCCCTCCGGCGCCGCGCAGCTCGCGCGCGACGAAGTCCAGCGTCTCCTCGCACACCCGCCGGAAGGCCGGCGTCGCCGCGTCATCAGCCAGCCGTGCAGGTAGGCGCGCGCCAGCAGCGCGTTGTCGTACAACATCTTCTCGAAGTGCGGCACCGTCCACGTCGCGTCGACCGCGTAGCGCGCGAAGCCGCCGCCGATCTGGTCGTAGATCCCGCCCGCGGCCATCGCGCGCAGCGTCGCGGCGGCCATGTCACCCGCCTTGGCCGCCCACGAGCCCCCGCGCGCCGCCTGGGCCCAGAGCAGCAGCAGCGCCGAGGACGGCGGGAACTTCGGCGCGCCGCCGAAGCCGCCGTTGACGCGTGTCGAACGTCGCGCGCAGGTTGCGCACCGCGTCGTCGAGCGGCTCGGTCCGCCAGCGCCACGTCGTCGGCCGCGCGCAAGGTCGCGGTCTGCCCGAGCCGCTCGGCCATCCGCGCCCCCTGCTCGACGATCTCCTCGCGCTGCTCGCCCCACGCGCTCGGCGACCGCCTCCAGCACCCGCCGGCCACGGCGCCATCCCATGACGCGGCGCAGGCGGGAAGTACGTGCCGCCGTAGAACGGGACCTGGTCGGGCGTGAGGAAGACGTTCAGCGGCCAGCCGCCGTGGCCGGTCATCAGCTGCACGGCCTCCATGGCGATCGCGTCGACGTCGGGCCGCTCCTCGCGATCGACCTTCACGCAGACGAAGTTGTCGTTCATGAGCGCGGCCACGGCCGGGTCCTCGAAGGACTCGCGCTCCATGACGTGGCACCAGTGGCAGGCCGAGTAGCCGATCGAGACCAGCAGCGGCCGGTCCAGCTCGCGCGCGCGCGCCAGCGCCTGCGGCCCCCACGGCGTGCCAGTCGACCGGGTTGTCGCGGTGCTGTCGGAGGTAGGGAGAGGTCTCGTGCGCCAGGGCGTTGGCCATGGCGCCGAGGCTATCGACGGGCCAGCAACGGCAACCGGTCGAGCGCCTGCTTGACCGTCGGCAGCGACGGGCGCACCGAGGCGAAGGAGCCGATCGTGACCTTCTTGCCACCCAACGTGCCGTGCACGGCGCCGGCGGCGCTGATCGTCAGCTTGCCGCTCAGGGCGCCGCCGCCGCGGATCGTGACGGTGGCGGTGCCTTTGGGATTGACCTTGCCGCTGACCACGACGTCCGGGACATATTCGTAGTGGTTGAGCTTGAAGCTGCCGTCGCGGTTGACGGTGGCATTGCCCGCGCGCAGGCCACCGACGTGCTTGGGGATCGCGCTCAGCGCCAGCGTGTCGCCGATGATCTGACGCGCCGCGTCGACCACGGTCGCCGTGGCGGCGATGACCGTCTTGCGCGACGTGCTGCTCGCCGTGATCCGCTGCAGGCTCGTCGGCGGGCGGTGCGTCGGCGAGTACGGGTTCTTGCCGGCCGTGCACGCGGCGGGGGTGCCGCCCGCGAAGAACGTGGACAGCGCGCCCTTGGTGCAGGCGCGGTCGGTCGACGCGTCGGTGCTGGTCGTCGAGTGGCCGGTGAACGGCACCTGGACGACGGCCGCGCCCGGGATCCGCTGCGCGATCTGCGCGGCGTCCTCGTACGGCGTGCGGAGGTCCATCTGACCATCGAGGACGAGCGTGCGGACGGGCGGCAGCGGCGGCGCGGGGACCGGCGCCGGCGAGGCGTCGGGCCAGCCGAGGCAGAACCCGACCGGGCCGCCCTGGACCGCGGCGGCGGGGGAGAACGGGCCGAGCTGGGCCTTCGGGATCGCCTGGGCCGCGGTGATGATCTCCTGGTAGCGCTGCTCGGCGCCGGCCGCGCGCGTCCAGGCAAACGGCGTCTCCTCGCACGTCGTGGCCAAGAAGAGCGCGTCGCTTTCGGCGCTGGTCGCATCACTCTGGTGGCGCAGCGACAGGCCGGTGGTGAGCCCTTCAGAGCGCACGGCGAGGCGCAGCAGCGGGGCGGAGTCGCCCGCGCAGCGCCGCGCGCATCGAGCCGGGCAGCTCGGCGCGCAGCGTCGGGTTCAGATCGCCGGCGAGCAGGATCGACAGCAGGTCGCCCTGGCCCATCGCCAGGCGCGTGCGCTTGCCGGAGGAGAGGACGACCTTGCCGCGCAGCGCGCCCTCGCGCAGCTTGGCGGCCAGATGCCTGAGGTCGCTCTGGACGCTGTCGGTCGCGCCCTTGCACGCCTTGGCGGCGCAGAGGTCGCGCAGGACGCGCGGAGCTTCGCTCAGCGTGGAGCGCTGGAACGGATCCGGGCCCTCGGGCAGCACGACGCTGTCGAGGACCAGCGCCTCGACGTTGTTGGGGTAGGCCGCCGCGTAGTCCTCGGCGACCTTGGTGCCGTAGCTGACGCCGAAGAGCACGAGCTTGTCGTAGCCGCCGGCGACGCGCAGCGCCTCGATGTCGGCGACCGTGTCGGCCGTGCGGTAGAAGCCGCGGGCGGGGCCGAGCTCCTTGGCGCAGTTCCGGGCGAGCTTGACGATGCTGCCGCGCTCGCTCAGCGCCTTGCAGCTCAGCGCGCCCGAGGCGCCGGTGCCGCGCTGGTCGAAGAGCAGCAGGTCGCGGTCGGCGATCGCGGGCTGCAGGACCTCGGCGAAGGTCTGGGCGAGCGGCAGCGCGGCCTGGCCCGGGCCGCCGGCCAGCGGGACGACCGCGACGCGGTTGGGGTTGGTCGCCGCGGGCACGCGCTGGACCGAGAGGTTGATCGTGCCGCCGACGGCGCCGGTGCGGTCCACCGGCACGGCCAGGCCCGCGCACTGAAAGCCCGCCGTCGGGCAGGCCGCCCACGGGATGTCGGCCGACGCCGGGCCGGCGGCCAACGCGCCTCCCAACACGCCGGAAGCGGCGATCAGCAGGGAGAAACGGCGAAGCGTGCGCGCGGGCATGAGGCGCGGACGGTAGCGTCCGTGCTCGCCCCACGTCGAAGGAGAACGGAAAACGCATGTCAGCCGACCGCCAGCCGATCACCGCGCCGGACGCCCCCGCCGCCGTCGGTCCCTACAGCCACGCGGTCCGCTCCGACGGCTTCCTCTTCCTGTCGGGGCAGACGCCGCTGGACCCGGCGACCGGCGCGCTCGTCGAAGGCGATGTCGGCGAGCAGACACGCCAATGCCTGCGCAACCTCGAGGCCGTCTGCACGGCCGCCGGCGGCCTCGCTGCGCAACGCGGTCCGCTGCGGGATCTTCGTCACCGACATGGGCACCTTCGCCGAGGTCAACACCGCCTACGCCGAGTTCTTCCCCGATGCGCCGCCCGCGCGCTCGACCGTCGGCGTCGCGGCGCTCCCGGTCGGGGCGCGGGTCGAGATCGACGCCATCGTCGCCCTGGGCGACTGAGCGCTGCGATGGCGGGCACGACCGACGCAGGGCCCGTCACCGCCGCCGATGTTCTCGCGGCCCAGGCGGCGATCGGCGACGTCACCCGCCACACGCCCGTCCTGCCCTCCGCGACGCTGAGCGAGCGCTGCGGCGGCAACGTGCTGCTGAAGGCCGAGTCGCTGCAGCGCACCGGCTCGTTCAAGATCCGCGGCGCGCTGAGCAAGCTCCACGCCCTCGGCGACGGCTGCGCCCGCGGGGTCGTCTGCGGCAGCGCGGGCAACCACGCCCAGGCGCTGGCGCTGGCCGCCCAGGCGCGCGGCGTGCCGTGCGAGGTCTTCATGCCCGACGGGGCGCCGATCGCCAAGATCGAGGCGACCGCCGCGCTCGGCGCGAACGTCGTCATCGGCGGCGCGACCGTCGACGACTGCCTGGTCGCGGCGCACGCGCGGGCGCAGGAGTCCGGGATGGCCTTCGTGCACCCCTTCGACGATCCCGACATCGTCGCCGGGCAGGGCACGCTCGGGCTGGAGCTGCTCGCCGATCTCCCGGAGCTGGCGACCGTCGTCGTGCCCGTCGGCGGCGGCGGGTTGGCCGGCGGCGTGGCGATCGCCGTGAAGTCCGCGCGGCCCGCCGTGCGCGTGATCGGCGTGCAGGTCGAGTCCGTCGCGGCCTTCCCCGCCTCGCTGAAGGCCGGCAGGCCGATCGCGGTCAGCGCCGGGCTGACGATCGCCGACGGCATCGCGGTCAAGCGGCCGGGGGACTTGACGCTGGGGCTGATCGACCGCTGGCTCGACGACCTGGTCGTCGTCGGCGAGGACGTCGTCGCCGACGCGATGGTCTTGTTGATGGAGAAGGCCAAGCTCGTCGTCGAGGGCGCCGGCGCGGTCGGCGTCGCGGCGCTGCTCGGCGGCCTGGTCGTCCCGGCCCAGAGCGGGACGACCTGCGTGATCCTCAGCGGCGGCAACGTCGACGCGGGCCTCCTGGCGACGATCGCGCGCCGCCACGAGACCGAGGCCGGCCGGCGGATGGTCCTGCTGACCCGCGTCCCGGACCGGCCGGGCGCCCTGGCCAAGCTGCTGGAGAGCGTCGCGGACGCCGGCGCCAACATCGTCGAGGTGTCGCACCTGCGCGAGGGCATCGGCCTGCACGTCCGCGAGACCGGCGTGCAGCTGACGATCGAGACGCGCTCACGCGAGCACGCGGCGGCGGTGGTCGACGCCGTGCGGGACGCCGGTTACGGCGTGTCGCGCTACCCGGCCGCGCACTGACCGAGGATTCGCGCTCGTAGCGGGCAGGGTGCCGGGCCGGCCGGCGGGTCGGCCGGGAGGTGTGCTTGCATCCGGCAGCTCATGTCCCAGGTCGACAAGCTCCAAGACGCCGAAGAACACGTCGCGCAGATGCGCGAGGAGGCCGCCAAGACGGCCCGCGAGGAGCGCGAGGAGGATCTCCGGCGCGCTCCGCTGGCCGACACGGCGAGCAAGGCGCACACGAGCGTCACCGCGCCGCTGTCACAGGTCCGCACGATGGTCAACATGCGCACCGGCGCGTTGCCCGACCTGCACGAGCTCGCCGTCTCGATCAAGGAGGCCGGGCTGCTGCACCCGCCGCTGGTGCGCGCCACCGGCGAGGACGACGTGCCCTACGAGCTGCTCGCCGGCCGGCGCCGCTTCGGCGCGATGGGGCTGATCGAGGAGGCCGAGGGCCCGCGCGAGGACGGCTGGCGCTTCACGCTCGTCGAGGGCATCTCCAAGCGCGAGGCGCTGACGATGCAGTTCGCCGAGAACTTCCACCAGGCCAAGCCGGAGCCGGTCCAGTTCGCGCGCGCCGCGCGGGCGATCATGGCCGAGGACCCCTCGCTGACCGCCGCCGAGGTCTCGCGCCTGGTCGGTGCGCCGCTGGCCTGGACGCGCAAGTCGCTCAAGCTGCTCGACCTGCCCGCGTCGGTGGTCAAGCGCGTCGAGGAGGGCGATCTCTCCTTCACGGTCGCCGACGTCGTGCGGCGCGGCATCGCGCGCGGCGACGTGTCGGCCGACGAGGCGAGCGACCTCGTCGAGCAGGCGACCAAGGGCGAGATCAGCACGGCCGGCCTGAAGCTCGGCGTCGGCTACGTGCCGCCCAAGCCCAAGAACTACGAGGAGGAGTCGCGCAAGCTCGACGAGGCGCGCTGGGCGGCCAATCGCGACCAAGGCATCGCTCGCGACCGTGACGCCGAGCAGCGCGACTGGGAGTCCTCGGGCGGTGCCGACCGGCCGGTCGTCGCGTCCAGCGCGCCGCGCATCGTGGCGTCGTTCGGGCCGGGCGGCGAGGACGGCACGAGCGGCGCGCCCGTCGAGGTCGCCGTCGAGGATCTCGACGCCTACATCTTGGGCCTGGTGCTCTCGCGCGTCGCAACCGCCGAGCACCGCTCCCACCTCGGCGTCGAGGGTGGCCACGAGGCGACCCAGGAGTACGCCTTCGGCCTGCATCCCGATCGCCGCCTCGAGGTCCTGCGCGCGCTCAGCGCCGAGATCCTCGGCTCCGATCCCCTGCCGCCCAAGGCGCTGCGGGCGTTGCTGCCGGCCTAGCCGACGCTCACGTCGGCGGGAGGGTGCGCAGGGTCGAGGACGGGCGTGGGGCGCCGTTGGAGAGCTGCTGGGGCGGGGCGTCGGGGAGCGGTCGGTTGTAGGCGTGCGCCGCGTTCTGGGCCCGCCTGAGCTGGGGCTTGGACTTGTAGCAGTACGGACCCTCGCCCTTGGGCCGGGCCAGGTCGACCCGCTCCAGGTAGCGCATCGAGATCCCGTCGGTCGGCAGCGCCTCGTAGGCCTTGGAGAACGATGCGAGGTACTCCTCGGTCACCGCGGTCGCGATCCGGAAGCGAACGAAGCGATGCCGGTTCCAGCGCGTGTCGGCCGCCGCGCTCGGCACGGCGAACAGGTCGATCAGGACGTCGGCCGCGGCCGCGCCGCGCGCGCTGAGCTCCCGCACCTTCTCGCGCTTCATCGTGAGCGTCATCCCACCCTCGCCCGTGCCGAGCTGGATGTGGACCATGCGGTCGCGGAAGCCGGGCTGACGGGCCTGCGTGTTGTCGCGCCAGTTCTGCATGGCGTCCTTGACCGCGACCACGAACTGCAACAGCGAGGTGATGGCGCGGGGCTCCTCCGGGGCGGGCACGGCCGGATCCACCGGCGGCACGACCGCCAGGTGCTGGTTGCCGATCCCCTCCGGCGGCTCCACGCCGTCGGGGAACGTCGTGAGGTGCAGCCCGAACGTCGGACGCTTGGGGAGCGGGGCGTCGAAGAAGTGCACGGGGAAGTTGGAGGTGATCCCACCGTCGGAGAACAGGACGCGCTCGCGCCGGACGTCGTCCTTGGCGACGTAGTCGAGGTTCCACAGCGGCACCGCGGCGATCAGCCCGGGGAAGCTGAGGCTCATGCGCGTGGCGACGAGCACGGGCAGGTCGGGACCGATCGGGAAGCGCCGGAAGTCCTTGCCGCCGTCGGGCAGGTGCTGCGCGCGGCCGGCGCTGATTGGCTTGCCGCAGCGCTCCATGTACTCGACGACGTTGGCGGGGAAGAAGTCGCGCAGCTCGTCGGGCCGGAACAGCAGCTCGCCGCCGTACTCCAGGCGGTCGCCGCGGTAGCGCTGGTAGGGCGCGGGCAGCCGCCACGGTCGGCCGTGCGTCAGGTCGGTCGTCATCATCTGCAGGTCGACCTGGCGCAGCTCGGCGTTGCGGCTGCGCGCCAGCAGATCAAGGTGCCGGGCCTTGGGCTCGGTCTCGGTCACGCCCCAGAGATCGGCGAAGGTCAGCACCGGCCCGTGCTCGTCGCGACCGGCGATCGTCTGGATCTGGCGGTGCAGCCATGCCGTGAGCGCCGGACCCGATCCCACGCTCTGCGGTCCGAGCGTGCAGAGGCCGAAGCCGTTGGCCGGAAGGGCGAGGGCCGCGCGGACGACGTCGGCGACCAGGCCCGCGACCAGCACGATCAAGGCCGCGAGGAGGCCCGCCACCATCGTGCCGGTCGCCGCCGCGCCGACGAGCTGCAGCACGACGGACACCGCGGCGATCAACCCCGCGATCATCGGGAACCGCGGGAACGCGTCGATCGCCCCGAGGATCCCCGTCTTCGGGTTGACCATGAACGCCATCATGGTGTTGAACAGCGGGCGCGTCTGCTCGTCGGGCTGAAAGAGCTTCAACAACAGCGGATCTCCGCCCTCGGGACCGGCCAGCTCGTCGGCGAGCTCGTTCACCGTGACGAACCCGTCGGTGAGGCCTTGACGGCGGCGGTGCTCGGCGGCCGCCACGATCGCCGCGGCGATCGCGCCCGCCGAGGTCCCACCGATGGAGCGGAAGCGGTACTCCATCGCCAACCGCGCGGCGGCGCCCGGGTAGACCACCCCGCTCGTGATGCCGCCCTTCATCACGATGTCGCAGTCGAGCTTCTCGCCGGCGTAGGGATCGGCCATGATGAGCGACCCTAATCGGGGCGCCCGTCGGCCGGGAGAACTATTGCGGCGTGACGTAGGCCCCCGACAGCCCGCCATCGATCAGGAACGTCGCCGCGGTCATGAACGAGGACTCGTCGGAGGCCAGGAACAGCACGCCGTTGGCGATCTCCTCCGCGGTCCCGAAGCGTCCCATCGGGACGTGGACGAGCCGGCGGCGCGCGCGCTCGGGGTCCTTGGCGAAGAGCTCTTGCAGCAGTGGCGTGTTGACCGGTCCGGGGCAGAGCGCGTTGACCCGCACGTTCCGGCGGGCGAACTCGACGCCCAGCTCACGGGTCAGCGACAGCACGCCGCCCTTGGAGGCGGTGTAGGAGATCTGGGAGGTCGCCGCGCCCATCACCGCGACGAACGACGCGGTGTTGACGACCGAGCCGCCGCCGCCCTCCAGCAGGTGGGGGATGCCGTGCTTGCAGCACAAGAACACCGACTTGAGGTTGACGTCCTGCACGCGCTGCCATGCCTCGAGCGTGGTCTCCAGGACCGACGTGTCGTCGTCGGGGGAGATGCCGGCGTTGTTGAACAGGATGTCGATCCGGCCGTAGCGCTCGGCGACCTGGGCGTACATCTGCTGGACGGCGAACTCCTCGGTCACGTCGACCGCCAACGCGAGGTCGCCCGGCGAGCCCTCGAACAAGTCGACGCCGACCACCGTCGCGCCCTCGCGTTGGAAGACCTCCACCGTCGCGGCGCCGATGCCCCCGGCCGCGCCCGTGACCACCGCGACCTTGCCCTCCAGTCGACCCGACACTCAGTTCCCTTCGATGTTGTAGAAGATGGTCTTGACCTCGGTGTAGGCGTCGGTCGCGTGCGGCCCGAGCTCGCGGCCGTAGCCGGACTGCTTGAAGCCGCCGAACGGCGTGGTGACGCGCACCGAGCTGTTGGAGTTGATCGACAGGTTGCCGCTCTCCAGGGCCCGGGCGACGCGCAGGCGCCTTCGCGCCGTCCCGGGTCCACACCGAGCCGGAGAGCCCGTAGATGGTGTCGTTGGCGATGCGGATCGCGTCCGCCTCGTCGTCGAACGGGCACGATCACGGCGACCGGCCCGAAGATCTCGTCGACGACCGCGCGGTGGTCGACGGGCACGGGCCACAGGACGGTCGGCGCGAACCAGAAGCCGGGACCGTCGGGGACCGACCCGCGGATCGCGACCTCGGCGTCGCCGTCCAGGAACGACGAGACGCTCTCGCGCTGCGCCGCGGAGATCAAGGGCCCCATGTCGGTCTCCGGGTCGAGCGGGTCGCCGACGCGGATCGCCTGGACCGCGCCCTCCAAGTGCGACAGGAAGTCGTCGACGACGCTGCGCTCGCACCAGGATGCGCGAGCGCGCGCAGCAGTCCTGGCCGGCGTTGTCGAAGACGGCGCCGGGCGCGGCGAGCGCCGCGGCCTTCACGTCGGCGTCGGCGAAGACGACGTTGGCCGACTTGCCGCCGAGCTCCAGCGTCACGCGCTTGATCGTCCGCGCGGCGCCCGCCGCGATCGACATGCCGACCTCGGTCGAGCCGGTGAACGCGATCTTCGCGACGTCCGGGTGCTCGACGAGCCGCTGCCCGCACGTACGTCCGGGCCCGACGACGACGTTGACGACGCCCTCGGGCAGCCCGGCCTCCAGCGCCAGCTCGGCGAAGCGCAGCGCGGTCAGCGGCGTCAGCTCGGCGGGCTTCAACACCACCGTGTTGCCCGCCGCCAGCGCCGGCGCCATCTTCCAGCAGGCGATCGCCAGCGGGAAGTTCCACGGGGTGATCAGCCCGACGACGCCGAGCGGCTCGCGCACGGTGAAGGCCAGGCCGCCGGCGACCGGGATCGTCTCGCCGTGCGGGCGCTCCGGGGCGCCCGCGAAGTAGCGGAAGGTCTCGATCGCCATGCCGATCTCGCCGCGGGCCGCCGCCGATCGGCTTGCCGGCGTTGCGGGCCTCCAGCAATGCCAGCTCCTCGTGGGCGCCCTCCATCGCCTCCACCACCCGACGCAGCAGCCGGGCGCGGTCGCCCGGCGTGACCGCGCGCCAGCCCGGGTAGGCGGCCCGCGCCCGCGCGACGGCGGCGTCGACCTCGGCGACGCCGCCGCGGGGGATGCTGTCCAGGATCTGCTCGGTGGCGGGCTCCAGGACCTCGAGCGTCTCCGTCATCGCGCGCAGGCTAGACGTTGATCTCGGCGTCGAGCTCGGACACCGTGTGGCGGGGACCGGTGAACGAGCGCTTGGCGCCGAGCACCCACCACAGGCCGACCGCCAGCAGCACGCCACCGGTCACCAGCGGGGCGTAGTTGACGGCCTTCCACTGGAAGTCGTCGCTGAACGGGACGCCGGCCGGGGTGGTCGGCAGGATGAAGATGATGGTGATCAGCCCGACCCACAGCACCGAGAACGGGTTCATCCACTTGTACTTCTTGCCGTTGGTCCACGGCCCGCTGACCCAGCTGTCGCCCTTGCGCCAGCGCAGGTAGATCGGGATCACGTAGGCGATGTACAGCCCGATCACCGCGATCGAGACGACGGCGAAGAACGCCACCGGGATGCCCTCGGCCGTGCCGAAGATCGCCGGGATCGTGATGATCGCCGCGCAGACAGCCATGAAGATCACCGCGTTGAACGGGATCCGGCGCTGGTTGACCCGGCTCCAGATGCGCCAGCCCGGGATCGCGCCGTCGCGGCTGAAGGCGTAGCACATGCGCGAGGCGCTGGTCAGGCATGCCATGCCGCAGAAGACCTGGCCGACCGTGGAGATGATCAGCACCAACTTGACCCACGCGGTGCTCATCGCCGCCTCCAGCAGCGGGATCGAGCCGCCCGCCGCGGCGTCGACCTGGTCGGAGTTGGCGGCCAGGAACGTGATCGCCAGCAGCAGGATCCAGCCGATCAGCGCCGAGTAGAAGATCGAGCGCCACACGCCCTTGGCGGCCGCGTCGGCGGCGCCCGTGGGTCTCCTCGGAGATGTGCGCGCACGAGTCGAAGCCGGTGATCGTGTACTGCGTCAGCAGGAAGCCGAGCGGCAGGACGTAGAACCAGTACATGCCGTCGCTGAAGCCCGAGTTGTTGAGGCGCTCGGTGAAGACGAAGTCGGCGCTGGCGTGCTGGTCGGGAACGACGATCAGGACCACCACGATCACCGCGACGCCGGCGACGTGCCACCAGACCGAGATCGAGTTGAACCGCGCGACGAGGTGGCTGCCGGCGATGTTGATGACCGCGTGCAGCGCGAGCACCAGGATGAACAGCGACGAACGTGCCGTGCAGGAAGTTGCGCCGACGTCGCCGTTGAACAGGTCGAAGCCGTAGAGGCCGAAGACCGTGTTCATGAACGTCGCGCAGCCGTAGTCGACCGAGGCCGTCACCGCGATCAGGCCGATGAGGTTGAACCAGCCGGTGAACCAGCCCCACGCCGGGCCGCCGAGCTTGGACGCCCACCAGTAGATGCCGCCCGCGGTCGGGTAGGCCGAGACCAGCTCGGACATGCAGAAGCCGATGATCAGGATCGGGATCGAGATCAGCGGCCAGCCCCAGGAGATCGCGACCGGCCCGCCGTTGTTCAAGCGCCTGGCCGTAGGTCGTGAAGCAGCCGGCGAGGATCGAGATGATGGTGAACGAGATCGCGAAGTTCTGGAACCCACTCCAGGTGCGACTCAGCTCCTGCTTGTAGCCCAGCTCAGCAAGCCGCTGTTCATCACTCGAGGCGACGGCGGCGTCCACGTTGGCCATGCGCGTGTTCCCTCTCCGAAAAGGTGTGGTCAACCGTCCTTAGGACGGCGCGGCGAATCTACGCCCGGCCCGGGACGGAAGTCAAGTGCTGATCGCCACAACCACGGCCAAACCGATGTGCCATGGTGTCGAGGTGCACGACGGCGAGCGCATCCTCATCGTGGGCGCGCTCCTGTCTGCCGGCCTGTTGGCCTCGTTGCTGGCCTCACGGGTGCGCGTCCCCGGACTGGTGCTGTTCCTCGGCGTCGGCATGGCGGTCGGCAGCGACGGCGCGGGCTGGATCGACTTCAACGACTACGCGCTCGCGCGTACGGTCGGGATCGTCGCGCTCGCGCTGATCCTCTTCGAGGGCGGCCTGGCCGCGGGCTTCCCGGAGATCCGGCCGGTGCTGGGCCCGGCGTTGACGCTCGCGGTCCTCGGGACGCTCATCACGGCGGCGGTCACCGGCCTGGTCGCGGCGTGGCTCTTCGACTTCAACACGACCGAGGGGCTGCTGGTCGGCGCGATCGTCGCGGGCACCGACGGCGCGGCGATCTTCGCGCTGCTGCGCGGCTCGACGCTGCGCCGCCGCCTCGCGCGCACGCTGGAGGCCGAGTCGGGGATGAACGACCCCATCGCGATCCTGCTCGTGCTCGGCTTCATCGAGAAGCTGATGCACCCCGACTACGGCGTCGCGGACTTCGCGTGGCTGTTCGTCCGGCAGATCGCGATCGGCGGCGTGGTCGGCCTCGGCGTCGGCTACGTCTTGCAGCTTCGCGCTGCGCGAGGCGCGCCTGGCCACCGCCGGGCTCTACCCGGTCGCCACGCTGGCCTCGGTGGCGCTCGCCTTCGGCGCTGGCCGACACCGCCCACGGCTCCGGCTTCCTGGCGGTCTACCTGACCGGCCTGATGCTCGGCTCGGCGGCGATCCCGGCCAAGCAGACGATCGCGATGTTCCACGAGGGCATGGCGTGGGTCGCGCAGTTGTCGATGTTCTTGGTCCTCGGCCTGCTGATCTTCCCGTCCGAGCTGGCCGGCGTGGCCTTCGAGGGGACGGTGCTGGCGATCGTCCTGGTCTTCGTCGCGCGGCCGCTGGCGACGGTGATCTCGCTGGCGCCCTTCGGCTTCACCGTGCGCGAGCAGGCGGTGCTCGGCTGGGCGGGCCTGCGCGGGGCGGTGCCGGTGGTGCTCGCGACCTTCCCGGTGATCGAGCACATCCCGCGCAGCCACGAGTTCTTCAACATCGTCTTCTTCGTGGTCTTGCTCTCGACGATCGTGCAGGGCACGACGTTCGAGCCGTTCGCCAAGCGTCTGGGCGTCACCACCGACGACCCCGCGCTGCCGCGGCCGCTGGCCGAGTCGGGGACGATCCGCCGGCTGGGCGCCGAGGTGCTGGAGTTCCCGGTGGTGGCCGACGACGCGATCGTCGGCCTCGCGGTGCGCGACCTCGGCCTCCCGCGCGAGGCGGTGGTCAACGTGATCGTCCGCGACGGCCAGGCGATCCCGCCGCGTGGCTCGACGCGCGTGGCCGCCGGCGATCGTCTGCACGTGCTCTACCGCGAGGAGGCCTCGCGCCAGCTCGTCTCGCTCACCAGCTCCTGGCGCAGCGGGCCGATCGGCCCGCGCGCCCGCCCGGCGCGCCACGTGCGCAGCACGTCGTCGATCTTCACCGCACGGCCCTGGACCGAGGGCGACGGGGATGCGACGCGGCCGACGGCGGTGGCCGGCCAGGAGGTCATCGACCTCCTGCGTCTGCGCCGCGATGCGCCCGGCAGCCTCGTGGTCCTTGCCGACGGGCGTTACGCCGTCTGCGGTGAGGTCCTGGTCATCGGCGCGCGGCGACAGGTGACGGCGTGGATCGAGCGTCGCATGCGCGTCGCCGACGAGGCCGAGCGCGCATGGCTGCGCACGGTCCTCGGCGCGGTGGCGACGGACTTCAGCGAGGTGCCGCGCGTGAGCGCGTCCCCGCCCCCGCCGCTCATCGATCCGGCATAGGCCGCGGGCAGGCGATCCGCGATACTGGTCGGGTGATCGAGCCCGACGGCGAGCGCAACGTGCTGGGCGGCGACCTCGAGTCTTGTGGCACCGACCCGCTGACGGGCTTCTACCGCGACGGCTGCTGCAGCACGGGCGCCGAGGATCTCGGCAGCCACACGATCTGCGCGGTGATGACTTCGGAGTTCCTGGCCCATCAAAAGGGCATCGGCAACGACCTCACCACGCCGATGCCGCAGTACCGCTTCCCGGGCCTCGTGCCCGGCGATCGCTGGTGCGTGACGGCCGTCAACTGGCTGCGGGCGCACCACGACGGGGCGGCCGCCTACGTGGTCCTCGCGTCCACGCACGAGCGCGCGCTGGAGGTCGTCCCGATCGAGGCGCTGCGCGAGCATGCGGTCGACGTGCCCTCGGATCCCAGCGCCCTCGCGGACTGACGCTGCCCGGTCAGATAGCGTCCGCCGTCATGGCCCACCCGCACGCCGAGCTGATCGAGCACTTCTACACCGCCTTCAACGCGCTGGACGGCGCCGCGATGGCCGCCTGCTACGCCCCTGACGTCCACTTCTCCGACCCGGTCTTCCAGGATCTCCACGGTCCGGAGGCGGGCGCGATGTGGGTGATGCTCACCGGTCGCGCCAAGGACCTCAAGATCGAGCTCGTCGCCCACGAGGCCCACGACGAGCGCGGCAGCGCGCACTGGCTGGCCGACTACACCTTCGCCGCCACCGGCCGCAAGGTCCACAACGACGTCCACGCCGAGTTCACGTTCCGCGATGGGTTGATCCACACCCATCACGACCGTTTCTCCTTCTACGGCTGGGCGCGCCAGGCGCTGGGGCCGGCCGGCCTGGTGCTCGGCTGGACGCCGATCATCCAGGGCAAGGTCCGCCGCCAGGCCCGCGAGGGTCTCGACGCGGCGATGGCACAGCCCGCGTAGTCGCCCTACCCAGGGGCGTCGAGGGACGACTGATGGTCCGTCACGGACCATCAGTCGTCCCTCGACGCTAGCCGGTCAGTCCCGGGCGCCCGGGAGCAGGCCCGCCAGGACCAGCTCGGTCCCGCGCAGGTGCTCGGCCATGATGCGTACGGCGCCGTCGGCGTCGCGGGCGCGGATGCGGGTCAGCAGCTGCGCGTGCTGGGCGTTGGCGTGCTCGAGGATCTCGGGCGGGTGGGCGATGTAGGAGATGAGGTCGGTCATCTGCCCCTGGGCCTCGGTGGCCAGCGCGACCAGGCGCGCGCTGTGGGTCGCCTCGGCCAGCCCGATGTGGAAGCGCACGTCGGCCTGGCGGTAGCCGGGGAAGTCCTCGGCCATGTCGTCCATCGCGCCGACCAGCTCGTCCAGCGGCGCCAGCTCGTCTTCGAGGGCCCGCGTGGCGGCCAGCGCCGCGATCCCCAGCTCGACGCCCAGGCGCACGTCGCACGCGTCGTGCCAGGAGGCCAGCACGGCGCGTGACGGCGGGTCCAGCGGCGGCGGGCGCTCGGTCACGAACGTGCCGCCGCCCCGGCCGCGCACCGCGTGCAGGTGGCCGCTCTGGGCCAGCGCGGTCAGCGCCTGGCGCAGCGTCGAGCGCGAGATCTCCAGCCGCGTGCACAGCTCCCGCTCGGCCGGCAGCCGCGCGCCGGGCGCCAGCAGGCCGAGCTTGATCGCCGTGCCCAGCCGCTCCAGCGTCTCCTCGAAGGCCGTCTGGGAGCGCACCGGCGCGAAGACGGTCTCGAATGACGGCAGCTCGGGGGAGGCGGGGGTCTGGGTGCTCATCTCACAACCGTTCGAAGCCGCGCACGCGCTCCCAGTCGGTGACGGCTGCATCGTAGGCGGCCAGCTCCACATCGGCCATGTTGAGGTAGTGGGCGACGACCTCCTCGCCCAGCGCCTCGCGGGCGATCGCGCTCTCGGCGAACAGCGCGCGCGCCTCGTGCAGCGTCGTCGGCACGTGCTCGACATCCTCGGCCGTGTAGGCGTTGCCCTCGCAGACCGGCGGCAGGGCCAACTGCCGGTCGACGCCGTGCAGGCCCGCGGCGATGAGGCCGGCGAGGGCCAGGTAGGGGTTGACGTCGCCGCCGGGTAGGCGGCACTCGAAGCGGCGCCCGGGCCCGTGGCCGACGACGCGGAACGCGCATGTGCGGTTGTCGTTGCCCCACGCGACGGCGGTCGGCGCGAACGATCCGGCGGCGAAGCGCTTGTAGGAGTTGATGTTGGGCGCGAGCAGCAGCGTCAGTTCGCGCAGGCCGGCAGATCGCGCCGGCCAGGAAGGCGTCGAAGAGCGCATCGTCGGTGGCGAAGACGTTGTCGCCGGCGGCGTCGGCCAGCGAGAGGTGCAGGTGGCACGAGTTGCCCTCGCGGGCGTCGTACTTGGCCATGAACGTGATCGCCTGGCCGTGCTGGGCGGCGATCTCCTTCGCGCCGTTCTTGAAGACGACGTGGCGATCGCAGGTGGTCAGCGCGTCGCTGTAGTGGAAGTTGATCTCGTGCTGGCCGAGGTTGCACTCGCCTTTGGAGTCCTCCACGCGCATGCCCGCGCCGTGCATGGCGTTGCGGATCGCGCGCAGCAGCGGCTCGACGCGCGTCGTCCCGAGGATCGAGTAGTCCACGTTGTAGCGGTTGGCCGGGGTGAGGCCGACGTAGCCCTTGTCCCATGCCTGCTCGTAGCTGTCCTCGAACAGGATGAACTCCAACTCGGAGCCGGCGTTGGCCGTCCAGCCGCGCTCGGCGAGGCGGGCGAGCTGGCGGCGCAGCACCTGGCGCGGGGAGGCGACGACGTCCGAGCCGTCCTGCCACTGCAGGTCGACGAGGCAGAGCGCCGTGGCGGGCAGCCACGGCACCGGCATCAGGGTGGCGAGGTCGGGCGCCATCACGAAGTCGCCGTAGCCGCGCGACCACGAGGACATGGCATAGCCGTCGACCGTGTTCATCTCCACGTCGACGGCCAGCAGGTAGTTGCAGGCCTCGGCGCCGTGGGCGACGACCTCGTCGAGAAAGAAGCCCGCGTGCATGCGCTTGCCTTGCAGCCTTCCCTGCATGTCGGTCAGGCACAGCAGCACCGTGTCGATGCGGCCGTCGGCGACCTGCGTGCGGAGCTCGTCGAGCGTCATCGCGCGAAGGTATATGCAGCGCACCATTGACCGCAACGTCTTGACGAGGGGCCATGATGCCGCGGTGCACCCATTCGAGCGCTACCGCACCCAGATCGTTTCATCGGCGAGTGCATTGCCGCCCGTGCCCGAGTCAGAGCAGCTGGCCGTCTCCGGATACTCGTTGCTGCGCTACTGGCTGGTGCGGCTCAGGAGAGGACATCGCGTCGATCTCGATGCGGCGCTCGGGTTCGACGAGGCCGATGAGTCGTACTTGACGATCCTGTGGGATGGGCATCCGGTACGCGCGACGGGCATGCGCCGACTCGGCGCCATGCCGCCGCGGCTGGCGGCGGCTCTCGGCTCCACCCGGCCTGAGCCGTCCCTCGACGCGGGGTTCGTCTGGCTCGACGATCGCCACGTGCTCGTCGCGGTCTCGTTGGTCATCGGGAGCCGCGACGACTACTGCGTCCCAGGGATTCGGCGAGATGAGCCCGCAACGATCAGCGATGTCCTCCATGACATGGCCACGCTGGACGAGTTGGCCGACGAGGTGCTCACGCCGGCGATCCACGAGGCGTTGGAGCGGGTCCGCTTCCTCGGGGACGGGGTGATCGAGCAGGTCACCGCCGTTCAGGACGCGGCCGCCGTCGAGCTCTGGGATCTGCGCGGCTCGTCATCCCGGAGCGACGAGAAGACGTTTGACGGCGCCGTCGAGGCACGGGCCTTCGCCTGGGAGCTGTCGGCGCTGCTCTCCCATGCGGTGTTCCACGTCAGCCGCCTCGGTCGCTGGCGCGACCAGCGGGCCGAGCAGGTGCTGCACGAGATCTGCCATGGCTACACGTTCGTTCACGATCACATGGCCTTGGCCAACGCGACCTGCTGCTTGGAGGTGTGCAACGTGCCCGCAGACTTCCGTGACCGCGTGCATCGACGGATCGTCGACTGGGGCTATGACTCCTCGGCGATCTTCGTCTGGGGCCTCGAGGTGCTGCGCGGCGCCGTTGCGACAGACGTGATCGCCGAGTACGAGGGACGGCTCGCTGCGATGCTGCCGCTGTCGACCTTGCCGGTCGACACCCACCAGGCCTTCGTGCACGACCTCGTGGTCGACCTCGCCCTCCACGACAAGCTGGAGCGTCTGCCACGGGCGCTGCGGGAAGGCCGTAACCGGGCGCTGAGCGAGGACGTCGCCGAATTCCGCGATGTCGCCCGGGACCTCGGCGCGATGGAAGCGGCGATGAGCAAGGCAGAGGTCTTCGGGCGAGCGCTCCTGCAGGTCGGGGAGGAGCGGCGTGCCACACGCACCACCGTGTTGCTCGCGGCGCTCGCCGCTGCACTGGCGGCAGTCGGCATTCCGTCGCTCGTGGATGTGTATGCGACCTGGATCCGGCAGAGCCACCTTTCCGAAGTCATCCTGGCCACCGCCGTGATCGTCGTCATCTTCGGCGGGGCGGTGGTGGCGAGCCGCGATGTGATCGCGCGATCGCGCACGGGGTAGGGGCCGGGCCGCGGGGCGAGCCGGAGCCGTTGTACGACCCGGCGTCCGAGCGGGTCAGAGGGGTACAGACAGGAACAACGACCACGCCTACGATGGGTTGACCATGGCCACCAACGCTCAGACCGTCACGATCGATCGCACGCGCATCGCGGAGTTGACCGAGCGCGAGACCAAGCGCCTCAACGAGGCCACCACGGGCAGCGGCGAGACGTTCGCGCGCGCCAACGAGCACCTCGCCTCCGGGGTCGCCTCCAGCTATCAGGTGCGCGAGCCGTGGCCGATCTACCTGGAGCGCGGCGCCGGGCCCAAGGTCTGGGACGTCGACGGCAACGAGATGTGGGACTTCCACAACGGCTTCGGCTCGATGGTCCAGGGCCACGCGCATCCCGCGATCGGTCAGGCGATCAAGGACCGCTACGGGTTGGGCACGCACTTCGCGGCGCCGACCGAGGACGCGATCGTCGTCGGCAACGAGCTCGCCCGTCGCTGGGGCCTGCCGAAGTGGCGCTACACGAACTCCGGCTCGGAGTCGACGATGGACGCGATCCGCATCGCCCGCGCGTTCACCGGCCGCGACGACGTGTTGAAGATCTTCGGCTCCTACCACGGCCACCACGACACGGTGATGGTCTCGATCGGTGTCGAGTACGACAAGATCGGCGACCACGACCATCCGGTCTCGCTGCCCTACGGCGGCGGCATCCCGCAGTCGACCGTCGACCACGTCTTCGCCGTGCACTTCAACGACGCCGAGTCGATGGAGCGGCGGATCGTCGAGCTGGACGGCGAGGGCCGCAAGCCGGCCTGCGTGATCATGGAGCCGGCGATGATGAACCTCGGCGTCGTGCTGCCCGAGCCGGGGTATCTGGAGGCGGTCCGGGAGATCACGGCACGGTTCGGTGTGGTGCTGATCTTCGACGAGGTCAAGACCGGCCTGACGGTGGCGCCGGGTGGGGCGACCGACAAGTACGGCGTGCTGCCCGACATGGTGACGTTGGCCAAGGCCTTGGGTGGCGGGCTGCCGACGGGGGCGATCGGCATGAACGAGCAGCTGGCCGAGACCGTCGAGGACGGCACCGTCTACCAAGTGGGCACCTACAACGGCAACCCGCTGGGGATGGCGGCGACGCGCGCGAACTTGTTGGAGGTCTTGACGCCGGAGGCCTACGCGCACCTGGATGGGCTGAACGACCGGCTGCTGACGGGGTGCGAGGGCGTGATCGAGAAGTACAACCTGCCGGGGTATGCGGTCGGGATCGGGTCGAAGGGCTGCGTGACGTTCGCGACGACCAAGATCATCGACTACGAGACGTTCAAGGCCCAGCAGGACGCGGAGATCGCCGACCTGGCGTGGTTGTACAACATGAACCGCGGGATCTTCATGACGCCGGGGCGTGAGGAGGAGTGGACGTTGTCGGTGACGCATACGGATGAGGCGGTCGATGCGTATGTGGCGGTGTTCGACGAGATGGCTGCTGATCTGACGGCTTAGCGGTTGTCGCGGGGCGGTGGGCGGGTGTGCGGGGGCCTCCTGTCTCCGCCTAGCTTTCGGGTCGTGGTGCGGGGCGTGGTTGGATGGTCGGCGCTCTGTGACGTCGCCACCGCGCTCGGGTGCACGGGGCGTGGTTGGATGGGCGGCGCTCCGTGAAGATCGCCACCGCGCTTGGGTGGTGTGGGGTGTTGGGTGAAAGTGTTGGGGCGTGGTTCGGGGTTCGGTTGTGTGGGCACCGAACGAGCGTCGCGCGGATGTCGACATCACGGATCACCGCCCTCCCTACGCGCTCGCGCCGCGGGCGCGGGCTGTGCGGGGCGCTGTCGCCAGCGCTCTGACGCCTTGACCGGGACATTCCCGGTCAACGTGCCCGAGACCGTCACGAAGTCGCGCCAACTGTCCCGTCGCGCTCGCGCCGCCGACGCACCGTTGCGTGTGGTGGCGTCGTCAGACGCGCCAAACCCGCGATATACGCGGGTTCGGCGCGATCCATTTTGCTGCGCAATCCGGTCGGTCACGAGATTGCGACGGACTGCGACGAGCCACCGACGCCGGCCAGGCGTAGTTGTGACGGCTGGCGCCCGGGCGCCACGGCAGGGACGCTGGTCGAGTTGTCGGGGGATGTGCCGGTCAACTCGACCAGCAGCCGCCGACGAGCGTCGTCGGCACCTGGACGTTGGATCTCAACGTCAGGGTGCCGGCCGTCATTTGAGACGACGCGAATCGCCCGCCCCAGCGCCACGGACGACGAGCCAACGCCACGACCACCGACCCGCTGACCGAGAAGCGTGGTCGGCACCTGGACGTTGGATCTCAACGTCAGGGTGCCGGCGTCATTCGAGACGATCCGAATCGCCTGCCCCGGCGCCCAGCGGACGACGAGCCGACGCCACGAGGCACCGGCCCCGCTCACTCCCCTCGGTGCGGACAGACCACGCCCAACACCCAGACCAACGTCCGCGCGGAACGCCAATAACAAGACGCGCCTCCCAAGCGCTCGTAACACCAACGCCCGCCCCGCGACCAGCGCCCCACGACGCCAGTCTCTGG
Organism: uncultured Conexibacteraceae bacterium; assembly: GCA_963731005.1. Taxonomy (GTDB): domain Bacteria; phylum Actinomycetota; class Thermoleophilia; order Solirubrobacterales; family Solirubrobacteraceae; genus Baekduia. The sequence continues at coordinate 2,424,690 of CAVSTZ010000002.1, forward strand.
CGGTCCGCCACCCGTCCCGACCACAGGCCCAAGAGTTGTGCATGTGGTCGATCAGCAACAGAAGCGTTACGAGCTGTAACGACTCTGCGTAATCGACCAATCCCGTCCGTCTCCTCCGCTAAGATCAGCGACCGACATCATCAACAAGTTCGCCCCCGCGACCGCTACAACGGCCCGGGGGCATGACCCAAGGAGACAAGACCTCCATGAGTACCCCGCAGGGTAGCTTCGGCTGCCGTATCACCGTCGACCCCTCGACCGCCGACGTGCTGCGCATCGAGGCCAAGAAGGTCTTGATGTTCAACCACGAGCCCTTCGAGGACTTCCTCGACTACGTCCCCGTCCGCCAGCTCGCGCTCGCCGACATCTTCCGCGACGCGACCGCGGTCATCGACGCCCTCGGCTGGGACCCGGACATCAGCCTGCGACGCGACAGCGTCCAGGTCCCGATGACCCGCAGCCACATCGAACAACTCCACCTCCGCCGCGCCGATCTCCTGGACACCAACCTCGACCTCCTCACCGACATCGGCGCCGACAACGACACCAACGCCATCGTCATGTCCGAGATCTACGCCAACCGCCACGGCGTCGAAGCCCTCAACCGCATCTTCGACGCCTACACCAACACGATCACGACATAGGTCGTCGCCTTCCGTTGCGGGGCCTGGCCCCACAACGGAAGGGCAACCACGCCAGAGGTGGACGCGGCAGACGCCTCGTTGACGAGGAGACCTCGAGATGACGCAGCGCGCGGCGGCTCGTCCCGCCGCTCTGCGCCGCGACACCTGCTCGTCGGCTACTCGCCGCGCAGCAGCGCCCGGCGTACCTTGCCGCTCGACGTCTTCGGCAAGTCATCGGCGAACTCGACGACGCGGGGGTACTTGTAGGGCGCGGTCGAGGCCTTGACGTGGTCCTGGAGGGCTCGGGCGAGGTCGTCGCTCGGGGCGTGACCGTCCCGCAGGACGACCACTGCCCGGACGATCGAGCCGCGCTCCTCGTCCGGGGCGGCAACGACGGCGGCCTCGGCAACGGCGGGATGGGCCACCAACGCCGACTCCACCTCGAACGGCCCGATCCGGTAGCCGGCCGAGATGATGACGTCATCGGTGCGGCCCTCGAAGAAGAGGTAGCCGTCGTCGTCCTCGATCACGCGGTCGCCGGTGCGCCAGGGCCGGCTTCCCGGATCGGGTCCGTCGTCGTCCAAGTACTTCAGGAAGAAGGTCGGGACCGTGGCAGGGTCGGCGACCAGCTCGCCGTCCTCGATCCACAGCTTCACCCCGGGCAGCGCCCGACCCATGGAGCCTGCGCGCGCGGGCTCGCCGTCGAGGTTGCCGGTCAGCTGGCCGGTCTCGGTCTGACCGTAGCCGTCGCGGATCTCCAGGCCGGTCGCGTCGCGCCAGACCTCCAGCACCTCGGGGTTGAGCGCCTCGCCGGCGGCGACCAGCGCGCGCAGGGCGGGGAACCGGCGCAGTTCGACGCGCTTGGCGATCACGCGGTACTCGGTCGGGGCCATGCACAGCACCGCGACGCGCTCGCGCTCGAGGAGGTCGAGGCGCTCGGCCGGGTCGAAGCGCGCGTCGTGCAGGAGCGCCGTCGCGCCGCGCAGCCACGGCGCGATGAAGACGTTGCGCGCCGACTTGCTCCAGCCGCTGGCGGCGGTGCACCAGACGAGGTCGCCGGGGCGCGCGGAGAGCCAGTGCTCGGCCTGCAGTTGCTGGCCATCGAGGTAGCGCTGACCGTGCAGGACGGCCTTCGGCTCGCCGGCGGTCCCACTCGTGAACGTGATCAGGCACGGGTCAAGGGCCGCAAGGTCGGCGGCAGGCGGTACATCCTCGGGCGCGGGCGCCGGCCGGTCCATGACGCCCGGCCCCCAGATCGTCGGGCCATCCCAGCCGGCCTCGGCCAGCACGTCGGCGTTGCGACGGTCGGCGACGACGGCGGCCGGCTGCGTCACATCGAGCCGCAGCTGCAGATCCTTCGCCCGCAACTGCTCCGTGCACGGCAAAACCACATACCCCTGCCGAAAGCACGCGACCATCGCCACGACCCAGTCCGGCTGATTGCCGGCGAGCGTCAGGACCACAGCACCACGCCGCACGCCGAGCCCGTGCAGCTCGGCCGCCATCGTGCGCGCCGCCTCCGCGACCGCGCCGAACCGATGCTCACGGCGACCACCGGCACGGTCGAGCTCGACCAGCGCCAGCCCTTCAGGCCCGGCCGCCTCGACCACATCCACGGCGAAGTTCATCGCCTCGGCACCCTAGCCACCAGCGCCGCCCACCTCCTCGTAGCTCGGGCAACGCGTCAACCCCGTGGCATCCTGTCGCCGTGCGCGCCACCATCGATTCCGCCGGACGGCTCGTCGTCCCCAAGCCGTTGCGCGACGAGCTGGGTTTCGTCCATGGCGTTGAGCTCGAGCTCAAGGCCGTCGACGGACGGCTCGAGATCTCTGTTGCCTCGCGCGTTGCGGTCGAGCAGAGACCGTACGGCGTGCGCTTCGCCACCGATACGTCAGGTTGCATCACGACCGAGCAGGTGCGCGAGATCACCGAACGCGCTCGGCGCTGACGGCCGGATCCGACTTACGCGGCGTTGAACAGTTCGATGCGTGCGTGATGTCCCGGAGCGGAGGCGAGGCGCATGTCGCAAGTGATGAGCGGCGCATTGAGTGCTTCGGCGAGCGCGACAAAGGTGGCGTCATACGCGGTGAGGTTGTGGCGCAGCTCCCATACCCGATCGCTGAATGGTTGGTGGGAATAGCGCAAGAGCGTGAGCTCGGCATAGTCGCTGCGCGCGTCGGCGGCGCGCTCGTCGCTGATCGTGTGGGCGATGGTCATGCGGCGCAGTGCATGCAGGACCTCGGTGTCGATGAGGTGCGGCGCGTGGAGGTCACTGTCGTGGGTGAGGCGCTCGATGAGCTCGGGTGCGGGGGCGCTCGACGCGAGCGCTTCGAGCACTGCTGAGGTGTCGATGACGAGCACGACGGTTCAGTCGCGGTCGCGGCCGGCGCGCACGGCGGCCACGATCGCTCCGCTCTCGGCACCGCCCGAGCGTGCGCGCGCGCGTGCGAGCACGTCGGCGACCGGCGGGTGCTGTGCGACACGTTCGAGCTCGCCCAGCGCGTAGTCCGACAGAGAGACCCCGGACGCTGCTGCGCGGGTGCGCAGGGTGCGGTGCACATCCTCAGGCACGTTGCGAATCTGGATCGTCTTCACGCGCGAAGATGGTACCAGAATGGGTGCGTCACACCCAAGTTGCACCCATCCCATTTGGCGCGACCCGTCAGCCGATCCCCGAGAGCGCGGCGGCCACGGCGAATCCCAGCACGGTGACGAGCCCTGAAACATCGCCGCCCTTGCGGACCGCGTCGGGGATCATCGAGTCGATCAACATCACCAGCAGCGCTCCCGCGGCGAAGCCGTCGACCGCCGCGTTGAGGTTGCCCGAGACGTTGTCGGCGACCACGTAGCCGATGACCGTCGCGGTCGCGCAGATCAGCGCGACCAGGATCCAAAGGCGGCGGATCGTGGCCCGCGACTGGCCGCCGGCACTGCGCATCTCGGTCGCCGAGCCGATCGCCTCGGGCAGGTTCGACACGAAGATCGCGACGAGCAGTCCGACGCTCACGCCGTTACCGGCCGCGATGCCGATGCCGAGAACGAGCTGCTCGGGGATGCCGTCGAGGAACGCGCCGAGGGCGAGGGAGGAGCCGGCGCCGCTGTGGCGTCCCACGAGCCGGTCGGCGGCGAAGTAGGTGCTCGCGCCGACCGCGAGCCCGATGCCCATCACGCCCGGGTCGCCGAGCTGCGCGCCTTCCTGTGCCAGGTCGAAGCTGACCGCGCTGATCAGCGCACCTGCCCCGAACGCGAGGACGAGGCCGACGATCCGGTCGGGCCACGGACGCACAAGGCCGAGGACCGCACCGATCACCAGCGACGAGGCGGCGATGGCACCCCAGAGGATCGCGTCGGTCACGGCGCAACGGTATCGGTGGGCAGGACACCTGGCGTCACGTGCTCCGATAGACGTCGGCACGATGGGCGATGGCGAGCACGGTGACCGTGCGTGTCACGTCGTCGATGGTGGAGATGATGCGGTAGGGGCCGCGGCGGGCTGACCAGCGGCCGGTCAGTTCGAAGCGCAGTGGCTTGCCCAGGCGTTGGGGGTTGGTGGCGATGGCGTCGAGGGCTTTGATCACGGCGGTTGCGTATTTGACCGGCAACCGTTCCAGGTTGCGTGCTGCTGGGCCGGCGACGACGAGTCGCCACGGCTCGTCGGTCACGTCTGGGGCTTGCTGCCCAGTCGCCCGCGCAGGTCATCGAGTGAGACGACGTCGGCTTCGGCCACGGCGGCCTCGCTGTTGCGGATCTGCTGCATGAGGTCCGGGTCCGAGAGGGCGGCCAGGGTCTCCTCGAGGCCTTCGAGATCCTCGTGGCTGATCAGGACCGCGGCGGGGCGGCCGTTGCGTGTCACGACGACACGGTCGTGTTGGCCTTCGACGCGGGCGCTCAGAACCGACCGCTCGCCGCCGCGAGCTCCAGCTCGATCGCGCCCAGGCGCTCGGCGAGCCGCACCGCGACGCCGGAGAGGGTTGCGAGGAGGTCGGGGTCGGCGGCGTCGTGGGTCTCGCGGACCAGTTCGAGGACCGCGAGGACGCGGCCGTCGGGATGGACGACGGGGACGGTGGCCAGCGTGCCGAGCTCGGCCCAGGCCGCTGAGCGGGAGCGGGGGCAGGCGAGCATGTCGTCGGTGTCGGCCCAGTGGGCTTCGCCGGAGCCGGCGGCCGCGGGGACCAGGCCGTCTTCGAGATGGGCGCGCCAGGCCATGGTCTCCCAGGCCTCGAGGCCTGACATGTAGGCGCTCCAGGTCTCCGCGCAGCCGAAGTCGCCCTCGTCGCGCGGTTGCCAGAGCGCGCCGCCCTTCCAACCGGTTGCCGTGGCCAGGGCCTGGAGCGCGGCGCGGCCGGCGGCGCGGGGGCTGGAGGACTTGGCGAGCGCGCGGTCGAAGTCCTCCAGCGCGTCGGGCGTGAAGCCCGGCGGCGGGCCCTCGGGCTCGGTCGGCGCGGAGTAGGCAAAGGCCTTGGCTTGCGCGGCGGCGACCTCCAGCGGCGGTAGCGATGGGCGACCGTTGCTGTAGGGCGAGGTCATCACCGCGGGGACCTGCGCGACGACCTGCGCGGGGCCGACGTCGGCGAGGCGGCGCTCGGCCAGCTCACGTGACTCGCGCTCCTGGTCCAACAGTGCCTGCAGGTCGTCGCGGGCGGCGAGCGCGAGGTCGAGGTCGGCGCGCAGCGTCGCAGCCTCTTGGCCGACCTGCTCCTCGGCGCGGGCCAGGGCGGCGCGCGCACCGTCGAGGGCGCTCTCGACTTCGCCCAGGCGGCGCTCGGCGTCGTCGGCGCGCAACTCGGCGACCTCCGCGCGGCGGTGGGCGTCGGCCGCCAGCGTCGCGGCTTGCACCTGGGCCTCGGCGGCGAGCGCCTCGGCCTGTCCGGCGGTCGCCTCGGCGACGGCGTGGGCCAACGCGTCGTCGCGCTCGGCACGAGCGGCGTCCAGCTCGGCCAGCGCCTGATCGCGGGCGGACTCGGCGCGGGCGGCGCGATCCAGGGCGACGTCGCGCTCGCGCTCGGCGTCGACCGCGCGCGCCACGGCGGCGTCACGCGCCTCGAACGCGGCGGTGATCGCGAGGTCGGCCTGCGCGGCGACGGCCTGGGCGGCGCCGAGGTCGGCGACCGCCTGCACGCGGGCCGCCTCGGCGGCCTGGGCCTGGCCGAGCGCGTGGGCGACCTGCGCGTCGGAGCTACCGAGCGCGTTGGCGGCGGCGTCGGCGCGTGCGACCGCGGCTGCAGCCGCGGCCTGCGCCTCGCTGCCAACGCCTCGGCGTCATGGAGGCGATCGACGAGCTCGGCCCGCGCGGCCTCGGTCGCCGCTAGCCGCTCGCCGAGCGCGTCGCGCTCGGTCTGCAGGTCGGCAAGCGCGACCGTCGCGGCGGCGAGCGCTTCGGCGTCGCCGGCCTGGGCTTCCCGCTCGACGGCGTGCGCGACCCGCCCTTCAAGTGCTGCGACCTGCGAGCGCAGCGCATCGCGCTCGCCTTCCACCGCGACCAACCGCGCGACCGTCTCCTGATCGGTCTCCGCCGCCGCCGCGACCGCCGCGTCACGCGCCGTCTCGGCCTCGCGCAGCGCCTCGATCGCCTGCGTACGCGTCTGCTCGGCGGCCTCCTGGCGCGCGGCGGCCCCATCGCGCGCGGCCTCGGCCGCGGCCACCGCGTGTCGCGCCGCGTTGACCTCGGCGCGCACCGTCTCGACCTGCGCGAGCGCCTCGTCGCGCGCGGCCTCGGCGTTGCGCAAGACCTCTCCGGCATCGCCGCGGTCGGCCTCGGCCGCCTGGGCGCGGGCCAGCAACTCCTCGCGCGCCACCTCGGCGGCGGCCAGCCGGGCGTCGGCCTCGCCGCGCGCGGCCTCCAGCTCGACGAGCCGGGACTGCGCCTCCTCGGCGACCGTGCGGTGGTGGTCTAGGGCCTCGCGGGTGCGCGCGTGGGCGTCACGCGTGCGGTCGCGCTCCAGCTCGGCGGTGCGCCGCGCCTCGCGCTCGCGCGTCAGCTCCGAGGCGGCGGCCTCACCGCCGGCGGCGACTTGCAGCGCCTCCTCCTCCAGCGCGGCCGCCCGCTCACGCTCGGCGGCGACGCGACGGTCGGCCTCCTCGGCCAGCATGGCGACGCGCTCGTGCTCGGCGGCCAGGCGCGCGTCGGCGGCGGCCAGCGACTCCTGGGCGGCGGTCAGCTCGCGCGCCAGCGACTCGGCGCGCTCGCGGGCGTCGGCCACGGCGGACTCGGCGGCGGCGGACTTCTCGCGCTCGGCCTCCAGCGCGTGGGCGAGGCGCTCGCCGTCGCCGACCGCGGCGCGCGCGGCCTCCAGCTCGGCCAGGAGCGTCTCGGTGCGCTCGTGCGCGGCGTGCAGCGCGCGCTCCAGATCTTCGCGGCGCGCATCGGCCGCGGCGGTCGCGTCGGCCGCGGTGCGGACCGCGTCCTGCGCGGCGGCCAACTCGCCACCGAGCCACTCGGCGCGCTCGCGCTCCTGCTCCAGCTCGCGCGCGGCGACGTCGTGACGCTCGCGCAGCGCGGCCTGCTCGGCGAGCAGCTCCTCGCGCGAGGCGATCGTCTCGTCCAGCAGCCGCTTGAGATCGTCGTGCTCGCCGTGCAGCGCGGTCAGCTCGGCGGCGAAGCCCTCCTTGGCGGCGATCGCCTCCGCCAGGGCCTCGACATCAGCCGCGCTGGGCTCGCCGGCGCTCGCGGTCTCCAGCTCGGCGCGCAGCCGCTGCACCTCGGCCTCGGCGTCCTTGGCACGCGCCTTCAGCTCCTTGCGGCCGCCCCGGACCGCTTCGAGCTCGGCCTCCAGCTCGTCGCGCCGCGCGGCCGCCTCGGTCAGCTGGGCCTCGACGCCGCCCCGGCCGTCGCGCAGCCCGGCCAGCTCGGCGTCGAGCTGATCGCGACGGGCACCCGCGGCGGCCAGCTCGTTCTGCAGCGCCTCGCAACGCCCACCGAGCTCGGCGACCTGGCGCTGCAGGTCGGCGTCGCCGGAGCGCGCGGCGTCCAGCTCGCCGGAGAGCAGGCCGGCCCGCTCCTGGGCCGAGGACAGCTCGTGGGCGAGGTCCTCATGCCGCGCGGTCGCCTCGGCGAGACGCCGCTCGGCCTCGGCGGCGCGGTCGCGGGCGGCGGCCAGCTCGCCGTCGAGCGCGGCGCTGTGGTCATGGACCGAAGAGAGTTGCGCGGCGAGCTCGTCGACGCGGGTCGCGGCCTCGTCGCGCTCGCCGGCCGCACGGGCCGCCTCCTCGCGCAGGCGTTCGAGCTCCGCATCGGCGCGCTCCAGCTGCTCGGCGGCCGACCGCGACGCGATCTCGGCCTCCAGGCGCGCCTCGCGCTCGACGGCCAGCGCCTCGCGGGCGGCAAATGCCTCGGCGTCGGCGGCCGCACGGGCCTCGCGCTCGGCGACGACCTCCTCGGCCGGGGCCGAGATGCCGGCGGTGGCGACCTGGCCCACCGCGGCCTGGAGCTTCTCGCGCTGCTCGCGGCCGACCTGCAGGTCGTCGCCGGGCGCCATGACGACGCAGATCGCCCACGGCTCGCCGTCGTCGTAGACGGGGAAGCGGCAGGCGCGCATCGCGCGGCGACCGTCGCGCGCCAGGATGGTCTCGCGCGCGTCGAGGTGGCCGCGGGCCTCGAGCACCAACGCGTCGAGTTCGGCGACGCGGTGCGCCACGTCGGCCGGCTGCAGCGCGTTGTCGGTCTTGCCCGCCAGGCGCGACGCCTCGAGCCCGACGAGGTCGGCAAAGGACGGGTTGACGGCGACATAGCGGCCCGCGGCATCACGGACGCAGGCGGGGAGGGTGGCCTCCAGCAGGGCGTCGGCCAGGGGGCCGAGGCGCTGCACGGCGCCCGTGTTCGGGTTCAGGTTGGCTCCGTCGGTCATCCGTGACTCGCGACCTCATCGACCCCGGAAGCCGGTCCATCGGATCTTCGGGCGCGCTCGCGGACGAACGTTCGGGCCGTCGCAGGTATTCTGGACGGACCACTTAACGAGGAAACCTGGAGCACCAATGGCCGTCGAGACCAGCGTCTACAACGACACGACGGACGAGCAGAAGGCCATCATCGAGATGGTCCGCCAGTTCGTCGACGAGCAGATCATCCCCAACGCCGAGCACTACGACGGCGCCGACGAGTACCCGGCGCCGATCGTCGACCAGCTCAAGGAGCTGGGCCTGTTCGGCATCACGATCCCGGAGGAGTACGGCGGCCTCGGCCTCGACCTCACGACCTACGTGATGGTCGTCGAGGAGCTGTCGCGCGGCTGGATCTCGATCAGCGGCGTGATCAACACGCACTTCATCGGCTCCTACCTGCTGCTGAAGTACGGCAGCGAGGAGCAGCGCGCCAAGTACCTCCCGCGCATGGCGACCGGCGAGATCCGCGCCGCCTTCTCGCTGTCAGAGCCCGAGCTGGGCTCCGACGTCCAGGCGATCAAGACCAACGCCAAGAAGATCGCCGACGGCACCTACGAGATCAACGGCCAGAAGATGTGGGTGACCAACGGCTTGATGTCGTCCTTGGTCTTCCTGCTGGTCAAGACCGACCCTGATGCGCAGCCCACCCACAAGGGCTTCACCTGCTTCATCACCGAGAAGGAGGCGGGCGTCAGCGAGAACACGGGCGAGTACGCCGGCCTGATCGTTCCCCCGAAGATCAAGAAGATGGGGTACAAGGGCGTCGAGTCCACCGAGTTGGTCTACGACGGGTACAAGTGCCCGGCCGAGAACATCCTCGGTGGCGAGGACGAGGGCCTCAACGCCGGCTTCGCGCAGATGATGGATGCGCTGGAGGTCGGTCGCGCCAACGTCGCCGCCCGCGGCGTCGGCCTGGCCCAGCGCGCGCTGGAGCTGGCGCTGAAGTACTCCCAGGAGCGCAAGACGTTCGGCAAGCCGATCGCCCAGCACCAGGCGATCCAGTTCAAGCTCGCCGACATGGCCACCCAGCTCGACGCCGCGCGCCTGCTGACGCGCCGCGCCGCGATGATGAAGGACGCCGGCCTGCGCTCCGACATGGAGGCCGGCATGGCCAAGCTGTTCGCGTCAGAGACCGCGCACTTCTGCGCCGAGCAGTGCCTGCGCATCCACGGCGGCTACGGCTACTCCAAGGAGTACGAGATCGAGCGGATCTACCGTGACGCGCCGCTGCTGCTGATCGGCGAGGGCACGTCGGAGATCCAGCGGATGGTCATCGGCAAGAAACTGTTGCAGCGCCACAAGATCTAGGCGGGCTGCGGGGGCGCCGGACGATGAGTCCGGCGCCCTTTGGCAGTCTTGGGGCCATGAGCAAGGTCACCTGTCAGATCGCGGTCTCCCTCGACGGCTACGTCGCGGGGCCGGACCAGAGCCGGGAGAACCCGCTGGGGATCGGCGGAGAGCAACTGCACGAGTGGATGTTCGCGCCGGAGCCGCATCCGGTCGACGCCGAGGTCACCGCTCACCTCTTGGACGGCAACGGCGCCTATGTCATGGGCCGCAACATGTTCGGGCCGATCCGCGGCGCGTGGGAGGGAGACTGGCGCGGCTGGTGGGGCGAGGATCCGCCCTACCACACGCCCGTCTTCGTGCTCACCCATCACCCGCGCGAGTCGGTGCAGATGGCGGGCGGCACGACCTTTCACTTCGTCACCGAGGGTCTCGATGTCGCGCTGGAGCGAGCGCGCGAGGCAGCGGGCGAGCGCAACGTCTGCATCGGCGGCGGTGCGAGCACCTTCAACCAGGTGCTGACGGCCGGCCGGCTGGACGAGATCTTCCTGCACATCGCCCCGATCATGCTGGGCGCGGGCGAGCGCCTGTTCGTCGACGTGGGCGATCCGACGCTCGAAGTCGTCGACGCGGTCACCTCACCGGCGGTCACCCACGTCCGGTATCGCGTCGTCCGCTAGCGTGCCGCAGCGTGAGCAGCGACGCACCGCAGTTGATCGAGCAGGCCGCCCGGATCGTCCTCGACGAGGTGACGGCGCTCAAGCCGATGAAGCTCGTCGTGGGCATCGACTTCCACGGCCGCGGCGACACCCAGCAGTTCCGGCTGGAGCTGCCCGAGCTCAAGGTCACCAAGGACATCGCCGCCGACGCGCGCGTCCGCGTCGAGATGCGCCGCGACTTCTTCAACCTGATGGTCGAGCACGGCGCCAAGGTCGACGACTGGGCGCAGGCTCTGCACGAGGGTCGCATGAAGGCGACGGGCGTTCAGCAGTACCTGCAGCTGATCGGCCGCGTGGTCGAGAAGCACCAGGAGCGCGCGCGGCTGCGGCGCGCGCACAAGTAGCGCTGGTTCAGCGCGCCAGCGCCGGGACCTGCTGGGTGATGCAGTGTGGTCCGCCGCCGCCGAAGGCGTGGATGACGCCGTGGACGCCGATGATCTCCTTGGTGCCCTCAAAGGCCTCGTCGATGCGGGCGAGTGCCTCGGCATCGAGGTCGGGTTGGCCGGCGGTCGGGACGATGACGAAGCGGTCGCCGACGTAGAAGTTCATGTAGGACGCGACGATCCGCTCGCCGTCGACCTCGGCGTAGGCCAAGGGGTCGAAGTCGATGACGTCCAGCCCGGCGGCGACCGCGACCTCGCGGTTGTGGGCCATGTTGTCGTGGTTGGGATTGTCGGGCGCGGCGCGTTGGAGCAGGACGGTGCCAGGCTTGGTGAAGGCGGCGATCAGGTCGACGTGGCCGTCGGTGTCCTTGTCCTCCAACAACCCCTGGCCGAGCCAGACGACGCGCGTGACCCCGAGGTAGTCCTCGAGGTGCTGCTCGATCTCCTCGCGGCTCAGCGCGGGATTGCGGTTGGGGTGCAGCAGGCACTCCTCGGTGGTCAGCAGGACGCCGGTGCCGTCGACGGCGATCGAGCCGCCTTCGAGGACCAGCGGGGCCCGGACGACGTCGGCGCCGACGCGCCGGGCCAGCAGCCCGCCGATCGCCTGGTCGCTCTCATAGCCCTCGAACTTGTCGCCCCACGCGTTGAAGCCGAAGTGCACGCCGACGCGCACGCTCGGCTCGGTCACGTGGTCGACGACGAAGATCGGGCCGCTGTCGCGCAGCCAGGAGTCGTCGACGGCGAGTTGGACGACCTCGACGTTGCCGTCCAGCGCCGCGCGCGCCTCGGTGACGTCGGTCGCGTCGCGCGCGACCATCGTCACCGGCTCGAACGCGGCGATCGCGTTGGCGACCCCGGCGCTCTCGCCCTTCGCGGCACTCAGCCGACCGCCCCACAGCTCCCGCCGGCACGGCCATGCCATCAGCGTCCGCTCGTGCGCCGCCCACTCGGGCGGCATCGTCAGTCCGGCGGCGGCAGGCGTCGTCATGGCGTTAGGGAGGATGCCAGCTAGCATCGCGCCCATGGGCACCAAGGTGCGGCCGGTCCGGTTCCAGAGTGGCCTGTTGGAGGAGCTCGAAGAGCGCCTGCATCGCGACGGGGAGGATTTGTCGCATTTCGTCAACGCTGCGGTCGACCGCGCGCTCCACGGTGGCGAGCGGATGGGAGGCCCGATCCTCGAGCCGCCGCCACCGGAGGCGCTGGCCGACGCGGCGACGGCCTACGTCCACGCGTTGCTGTCGCGCGACGATCGCCAGGCCCGCGCGCAGATCGAGGACCTCGTGCACCGCGGTGCACGCATCGTCGACATCTACACCTTGGTCCTGGCGCCGGCGCTGGAGGAGATCGGGGAGCTGTGGTCGCTGGAGCAGGTCAGCGTCGCCGAGGAGCACTACGCGACCGAGGTGACCGCGCAGCTGCTGGCCGAGCTCGCACCGGATCGCCGGCTGGCGCCGACGCGTGGTCGGCTCGCGGTCGTCACGTCCTCCCCCGACGAGCAGCATGCGCTCGGCGCGCGGATGCTCGCCGATCTGCTGGAGCGCGGCGGCTGGGAGATCATCGCGCTGGGCGCCGCGGCGCCCGCTGACGCGCTGGCCGACCTCGTCGCCACGGAGTGTCCCGACGTCGTCGCGCTGTCGACCTCGACGGTCGGCCGGCTGCCGGGAGCCGAGGAGGCGGTCGCCAGGCTCGACGGTGTCCGTCCGCGGCCGCTGATCGTCGTCGGCGGCGCGCTGTACCGCGGGCCGGTCGTCGACCTGGCGCGCGCGTGGGGCGCCGACATCGTCACCAGCGACCTGGCGGCGCTGGTCGACGACCTGCGCGAGCGCTACCCGCCGATGCGTGCCGGGGGCTAGGCTCAGCGGCGATGAGGCTGTTGCCCCAGGAGCAGGATCGCCTGCTGCTCTTCCTCGCCGCCGAGCTGGCGCGGACACGGCGGGCGCGTGGGCTCGAGCTCAACCAGGCCGAGGCGACGGCGATCATCGCCGACGGGATCTGCGAGCTGGCCCGCGATGGGCTGCGTTACGACGCGGTCGTCGCGGGCGCCTACGCGATCCTCGGTGAGGACGATGTGCTCGACGGCGTGCGCGCGCTGGTCCGGCGGATCGAGGTCGAGGCGGTCTTTCGCGACGGGCGCCATCTCGTCGTGGTCGAGGATCCGCTGGGTGGGGCGCCGGACGCGGACACGGCCGCAGAGCCGGCGGTGCCCTGGCTTGACGGCGCCGCCGCGCGGACCACGGTCGTCAACGAGGGTGCGGTGCTCGTCGGCGTGACCAGCCACATCCACTTCTTCGAGATCAACCCCATGTTGCGCTTCGACCGCGCCGCGGCGTGGGGGATGCGGCTCGCCGTGCCGGCGCGGACCAAGCTCTTCTTCGGACCCGGCGAGCCGGTCGAGGTCGCGCTGATGCCGATCGGCGGCGCGCGCGTCGTGCGCGGCCACGGCGAGCTGGTTGACGGGCCGCTCGACGTGCCGGGCGCGCGCGAGGCCGCGCTGGCGCTGGCGCGCGAGAAGGGCTATCGCGGTGCATAGCGACCCCGTCCGCCTCGGCGACACCGACCTCCACGTCGTGGCCGAGCGCGACGACGTCCACGGCCCCGACCAACTCGTCCCCGGCTTCGGCAACACGATGCGGGACGGCCTCGGTGTGCGGGCGACGCGCGGCGGCGTCGACACCGCGATCGTCGGCGGCCTGATCCTCGATCCGATCCTCGGCGTCCGCTACGCGTCGATCGGGGTGGCCGACGGCCGCGTCGTCAGCGTCGGTCGCGCCGGCAACCCGGACACGATGGACGGCGTCGACGTCGTCCTCGACGTCGGCACCGCGGTCCTCGACGCGACCGGGATGATCGTCACCCCCGGCGGCGTCGACCCGCACGTGCACTGGCTCTCGCCGCAGGTCATCGACGCGCTGCTGGCGGGCGGGATCACGACGATGGTCTCCCAGGACTACGGCCCGGTCTGGAACCTCGGCACCAACCCGGAGTCCGGCCTGGCGACGACGTGGGCCGCGCTGGAGGACGCGCCGATCAACGTCGCGCTCTTCGTCCGCGGCTCCTCGTCGCGCGCCGAGCGCGTCGAGGACGGCCTACGCGCCGGCGGCGCCGCGCTGAAGATCCACGAGGACGTGGCCGCCGGGCCGGCCCAGATCCGCACCGCCCTAGACATTGCTGAGCGCCACGACGTTCAGCTGGCGATCCACACCGACGGGCTCAACGAGGTGCTCTCGGTCGAGGGGACGCTGGCGGCGTTCGCCGGCCGTTCCGTCCACGCGTTCCACATCGAGGGAGCAGGCGGCGGCCATGCGCCCGACCTCCTGCGCCTCGCCGGCCGCGAGCGGATCCTGACTTCCTCGACGACGCCGACCGTCCCGTTCGGCGTCGACACCGCCGCCGAGCATGCCGCGATGGTCGCGGCGGTCCACGTGCTGGAGCCGGGGCGCATCCACGGCGACCGCACGGCCGCCCGGGCACGGGTCCGGCCCGCCACGATGGCCGCCGAGGGCGTCCTGCACGACCTCGGGATCATCCACATGCTGTCGAGCGACTCGCAGGGCATGGGGCGGGCGGGGGAGGTCGTGCGGCGCGCGTTCCAGAACGCCGACGTGATGAAGCGGTATCGGACCCACGCACCCGGCGCCGGCTACGCCGGCCTCGCCGACAACGAGCGCGTCCTGCGCCACCTGGCCAAGGTCACCATCAACCCCGCGATCGTCCACGGCCTCGCCCATGACGTCGGCGCGCTCACGCCGGGTCGCGTCGCCGACTGCGTCTTCTGGCTGCCCCAGCACTTCGGCGTGCGACCCGAGTTGGTGGTGAAGATGGGCGTGGCCGCGTGGGGCGCCAGCGGCGATCCCAACGCCACCACCATGCTCTGCGAGCCGGTGGTCGTCGGCCGCCAGGTCGGCGCGCACGGCGGCGCCGCGGCACGGCTCTCGCTGGCCTTCACCAGCGCCGCCGCGCAGGACACCGAGCTGCCGACGAGTCGCACGCGCTCGATCGTCCGCGGCTGTCGCGACGTCACCGGCGGCCGACATGGTGCGCAACGACGTGCGCGCCGAGGTCGACGTCGCGCCCGACGGCTCGTGGGTGACCGTCGATGGCGAACGGGTCGGCATCGAGCCCGTCGAAGAGGTCGCGTTGTCCTGGAAGTACCTGCTCGGGTGACGGCCACCGAGTAGGGTCCCTCACCATGGCCCTGCCCGAACCGTCTCCGTCCACCGCCGCGCTGGTCACCGGAGCGTCCTCCGGGATCGGCGTCGACCTCGCGCGCGAGCTGGCCGGCCGTGGCCACAACGTCGTCCTGGTCGCTCGCCGCGTCGACCCCATGGAGGCGCTGGCCGCCGAGCTGCGTGAGGCCCATGGCG
This sequence comes from uncultured Conexibacteraceae bacterium, assembly GCA_963731005.1. Lineage (GTDB taxonomy): Bacteria > Actinomycetota > Thermoleophilia > Solirubrobacterales > Solirubrobacteraceae > Baekduia. The sequence goes on from CAVSTZ010000002.1 coordinate 2,439,944, forward strand.
TGCGTGCCGAGGTGCTGGCCGCCGACCTGATCGACCCCGAGGCGGTCGCCGCGCTGCCCGAGCGGATCACGGCGCTGGACCTCGACATCGACATGCTCATCAACAACGCCGGCTACGGCAGCGCCGGGCAGTTCGTCGACCTCGACGGGCGCTCCGAGAGCGACATGGTGCGGTTGAACTGCGAGACGGTCGTCGCGCTCTCCCACGCCTATGCGCCCAAGATGGTGGAGCGGGGTGCGGGCGCGATCCTGATCGTCGCCTCCTCGGCCGGCGATCCAGCCGATCCCGGGCCAGGCCACCTACGCGGCGAGCAAGGCCTTCGCCTTGAGCTTCGCCGAGGCGCTGCACACCGAGCTGTCACACCTCGGCGTCGCGGTCACCGCGCTCTGCCCGGGTCCGATCGACACCGAGTTCGCCGCGCGCGCCGGACTGACCGACGCGTTCGCGAGCCTGCCGTCGTTCGTGCGGGTCTCCTCGCCGGACTGCGCGAGGATGGCGATCAACGCGCTGGCGAGCAACCGCCGCGTCGCCGTGCCGGGCATGGCGATCAAGGCCAGCGTCGTCTCGTCGCGCTACACGCCGCACGCGATCCTGTTGCCGATGCTGAAGCGGTTCTACCCGGCCTAAGACTGCTCTTCGGAGCACCAGTACGTCGTCCGGCCGCCGACCGTCGCGCGCGCCATGTCGGCGCCGCAGCGCGGGCAGACGCCGTCGCGACGGCGGTGGGGGATGATCTCGCCCGTGTGCACGCCGCCGCGCTCGATGGCCCGGCGCGTCGTGGCGCGGATCTCGCGGCGCAGGAGATCCAGCTCCTCGTCGTCGAGGCCGCCGGCCGGTCGCCGCGGGTCGAGCTTGGCGCGCCAGAGCGCCTCGTCGGCGAGCAGGTTGCCGACGCCGGCGATCACCGACTGGTCCATGATGCGCGCCTTCAGCGGGGCCTCGCCGCGGCCGACGCGTACCCGGAAGTCGTCGCGGGTGACCTCGGCGGCGTCGGGGCCGAGGCGATCGAGGCGCGGGTCGAGGATCGCGCGGCCGAGGCGGCGCTTGTCGCGCAGCGCCAGCCGGCCGCCGTCGGCGAAGCGCAGCGTGAAGCGATCCCAGACCGGCAGGTGCTTGCGGCCGCCGTCAGACCAGTAGTCGCCCGCCGCCTCGTCGTCGATGACGATCCGCCCGGCCATGCCGAGGTGCAGCCCGAGCACCGGCCCGCCGTCGGTCTCGATCCACATCGACTTGCCTTGGCGATGGGCGGAGGTGAGGCGATGGCCGACCAGCGCGTCGGCGATCTCGCCGGGCGCATGGGGGCGACACACGTAGGTGTCGGCGTCGTCGACGGCGACGATCTCGCGATCGAGGCCGTGCTCGGCGATCAGGGCGCGAGCGGACTCGACCTCGGGCAGTTCCGGCATGGCGGTGCAGGGTACGAGATGATCGGCACGTCATGAGCGACCAGCAGCTTCCCGTCCTCGTCACGATCTCGATCAGTCACTACTGCGAGAAGGCGCGCTGGGCCTTGGACCGCGCGGGGATCGCCTACGACGAGCGCCGCCACCTGCCGGCGATCCACCGCGTGGCGGTCAAGCGCGCGGGCGGCAGGCAGACCGCGCCCGTGCTCGTCTGCGCCGACGGCACCGTCGTCGACGAGTCCTCCGACATCGTCGTCTACGCCGACGAGCGCGCGCCCGCCGGCCGTGGCTCGATCCCGGCCGATCCGACGCTCGCGGCCGAGGCCCGCGCGCTGGCCGACGACTTCGACGAGCGCCTCGGCCCCGCGACGCGGCTGTGGGTCTATCACCAGATGTTCGACCACCCCGACCTGGTGCAGGTGTCGATGACCGACGGCGTGCCCACCTGGCAGCGCCACACGTTTCGCTACGGCAACAAGGCGGTGGCCTTCGCCGTCGCCAAGGTCCTCAACGTCAACGACGAGAACGCGATTGCGGCCGAGCGCACCTTCCGCGCGATCTATGCCGACGTCGACGCAGCGCCTCGCCGACGGCCGCCGCTTCCTCGTGGGCGACGACTTCTCCATCGCCGACCTCACCTTCGCGGCGCTCTCGGCGCCGCTGATCGCACCACCCGAGTACGGGGTGCGCCTCCCGACCGTCGAGGAGCTGCCACCCGGCATGCGTCCGACCGTCGAGGAGCTTCGCGGAACACCCGCGGGCGAGCACGCCCTGCGGATGTTCCGTGAAGAGCGCCGCCCTTAGGCCAGCGACGCCTCGTTGTCATACAACTTCAGCACCTTGACCTGCTCGGGCGAGGTCGCGTCGATGCAGAGGCGGCAGAGGACGCACTCGTCGACGTTGCCGGCGACGATCTCGACCTTGCCGTTGGCGTCGGAGTAGATGTCGACGGGGCAGACCTCGCGGAGCTTGGCCGCGACGGCCGCGTCGCCGACGATCGCGTCGGAGACCTCGATGCCGATGAACGTTCCGTCGGTCCTCATGCGCTGACGCTCCTCTCGGCGAGCTTGGCCTTCATGATCTCCGGGATCTCGGAGATCTCCTCGGCCACCGTGATCCCGGCCTCGGCGAGGCGCGCGATCTTCTCGGTGGCGGTGTCCTCCTTGCCCTCGACGATCGTGCCGGCGTGGCCGAAGCTCATGCCGGGCATCTCGTCCATGAAGCGGCCGGCCATGAACGCGACGATCGGAAGGCGCGAGTCGTTCTCGGTGACCCACCGCGCCAGCTCGGCCTCCATGCGGCCGCCGGGCTCGGTGTAGATGACGATGCCCTTGGTCTCCTCGTCGGCCTCGAAGAGCGGCATCAGCTCGGCGTAGGTCTGGCCGATGATCGCGTCGCCGCCGATCGAGACGGCGGTCGAGATGCCCGAGACCCGCGGCGCTGAGCGTCGAGGACATCTCGGTCGTCATGCCGCCGGAGCGGGAGATGACGCCGATCGAGCCCTTCTTGTAGGACTTGGCCGCGTCCTTGGCCGGGCCGCCGATGCCGCCCATCTTGATGACGTCGGGGACGATGATCCCGAGGCAGTTGGGGCCGATGATGCGGGCGCCGCGCAGGTTGGCGAGCTCGACCATCTGGGCGACGTCGCGACGCGGGATGCGCTCGGTGACGATCACGATGATCTTGATGCCGTTCTCGATGGCCTCGAAGACCGCGTCCTTGGTGAACGCGGGCGGGACCGTGACGACCGAGCCGTCGATCGGCGAGCCGTGATGGGCGACGGCCTGGGCGACGGTGTCGAAGACCGGCACGCCGTGGACCTCGCGGCCCAGTCGGCCCGGCGTGACGCCGCCGACGATCTTGGCGCCCTTGCCGTAGTCCAGGCACTCGCGCGTGAGGTTGACCGCCTCGCGACCGGTGATGCCCTGGACGATGAACGTCGTGTTCTCATCGACGAGGATCGACATCAGGCAGCTGCTCCTTGGATCTTCTGCGACGGCGCGCGATGCGGCCTCGTGCAGCGACACGCTGCGGTCGGCGTACTCGCACGCCGTACTTCTCGAGGATCTTGAAGCCTTCTTCCTCCCAGGCGCCCGGGATGCGGAAGATGGCGATCTTCTCGGCCGGGTCCATGCCCAGCTCCAGACAGGCGGCGATGACGCCGCGGGCGACGATGTCGACCCGCGTGTTGGAGACGATCGACATCATCACGGCGATCTTGTCGACGCCCGGCTTCGACAACACCAACTTGGCCAGGCCCTTGGCCTTGGCGACCGACGGGTTGCCGCCGATCTCGCAGTAGTTGGCGGGCTCGCCGCCGTACTTGCGGACCGCGTCGAACAGCGTCAGCGAGCCGCCGCCGGCGCCGATGACCAGGCCGAGGTTGCCGTCGAACTCGGTGACGTTGCCGGCCACGCCGCGGTGGTCCTGGCTGTCGACGGCCTCGCCGGCCAGCTCGAACGGGGTGGGCTCGCGCGCCTCGCGGGTCTCGTCGTCGCCGACGCCGAGGTCCTTGAGCAGCTGCTTGTGGCGCCCGCGGGCCTCGTTCTCCATGTCCATGTGCGCGTCGAGCGCGATGAACGAGCCGTCGGCCATGCGCGCCAGCGGGTTGATCTCCGCCAGCGTCATGTCGTTGTCGACGAACAGCTTGGCGAGCTTGGTGAGGATCGGGACGAGCTTGTTCAGCGCGCCGCCGGTCACGCCGGTGGAGGCGATGACCTCCTTGGCCTCGAAGTCGCCGAAGGGCAGGATGTTGGAGAAGTGGCGGCGCCCGACCTTGTCGGGCTGCTCCTCGGCGACCTGCTCGATGTCGATGCCGCCGACCGGCGAGAAGATCATCACCGGCTGCTTGCGGGTGCCGTCCCAGACGACGCCGGCGTAGTACTCCTGCTCGAACTCGGCCTTCGGGTCGACGAGGATGCCGCGCGGCATGTGCCCGTTGATCTCCAGCAGGAGGATGTCCTTGGCGTGCGCCTCGGCCTCTTCGGGCGTGTCGGCGAACTTGACGCCGCCGGCCTTCATGCGGCCGCCGGACAGGACCTGGGACTTGATGACGGTCGAGCCGCCGATCCGCGCGGCGATCTCCTTGGCCTCCTGCGGCGTCGGTGGTGAAGCCGTAGTCGGTGACTGGGATGCCGGCCCGCTTGACGATCTCGCGGGCCTCGTATTCGAAGAATCTCAAGGCGTGGAGCCTCCGGTCAGGGGGCGGTTGAAGCGGCGCCGGAGCCTATAGGGCGCGGGCGGTCGCGGGAGTGTGGGTGCGGGCGTGGATCTCTGTGGCAGGCTCCCGGGCGATGCCCTCGATCCTGCTGGTCCGCCACGGCCAGGCCTCCTACGGGGCCGATGACTACGACGTGCTCTCCGAGACCGGCTGCGCCAGGCCGAGGTGTTGGCCGCCGAGCACGCCCGCCGCGGCCTGGCGTTCGACGTCATCGTCAGCGGTGGGCTGCAGCGCCAACGCGGCACCGCCGAGGTCCTGGCGCGCGCGGCGGGGACGGCGGTGGAGATCGATCCCGGCTGGGACGAGTACGACGCCGACGACGTCCTCACCCACCACGCCCGGACGGATGTCCGGCTCGGCGCCGAGCCCGGCACGGCGGGGCCGAGCGTCAGCTCGCGCGACTTCCAGCATCTGCTCGACGGTGCGCTGGTCGACTGGATCGACGGCGGGCGACGCGAGCACGGCGCGTGAGCCGTGGCCAGCCTTCGACGCACGCGTGCGCGGCGCCCTGGAGCGCCTGGTCGCCCGGCTGGGCAGCGGCGAGACGGCGCTGGTCTGCAGCTCGGGCGGCGTGATCGGGAGCATCTGCGCCGCGCTGATGGGGATGGCGCCGACGGGGCTGGTGGCCTTCAACCGCGTGGCCGTCAACACGGGCGTGGCGCGGCTGGTCAGCGGGCGCCAGGGCGTCACGCTGGTCTCCTTCAACGAGCACGGCCATCTCGACGGCCTGGAGCCGTCGCTGCGCACCTATCGCTGAGCCGGCCGCGCGTCCGAACTTGGCGCGGCCGGGATACTCGGTCGATGGACTCACCCCTGGATCGCGTGCTGCCGGAGTTCGCTCATCGCGAGGTGCACACGGTCACCGTGGACGCCGCACCCGAGCTGGTGTGGGCGGCACTGCACGAGGTGAAGGGGACCGAGCTGCCGGTGACGCGGCTGCTGACCACGCTCCGGGGCCTAAGCTCGCGCGGTGCGAAGCGGCCGCTGATCGACCGGTTCGTCGCCGGCGGGTTCGGCGTGGTGCTCGACGAGGCGCCGCGGGCGCTGGCGCTCGCGGCCGCCGGGCAGCCGTGGAAGCTGCGCGGCGGCAAGCGCGTCCCGCTGCCCGACGGCGACGCGGAGGTCTCCGAGTTCGTACGGCCCGGCTTCGTGCTGATGGCGATGTCGTTCGCGCTGGAGCCGCTGGGCGGCCACGGCGGCGGCCGCACGCGCCTGACCACCGAGACGCGCGTGCAGCCCACCGATGCCGCCGCCGCGCGCACCTTCCGGCCTTACTGGATGGTGATTCGCGCGGGCAGCGGCCTCATCCGCCACGAGTTGCTGCGTGCGGTGCGGCGGCGCGCCGAGAAGGCGGCCGGTCAGGCCGCGGCGGGCGCGAAGCCGTAGGCCTCGGCCAGCTCCGGGTCCTTGGCGGCGAGCTTCTCGGCGAGGTCGACCATGACCTTGCACTGCTTCCAGGTCGCGTCGTCCTGCATCTTGCCGTCGATCATGTGGACGCCGCGGCCGTCCGGGATCGCCTCGATGACCTTCTTGGCGAAGCGCGACCTCGTCGGGGTCGGGCGAGAAGACCTTCTTGGCGATGTCGATCTGCACGGGGTGCAGCGACCAGGCGCCGACGCAGCCGAGCAGGAACGCGGCGCGGAACTGCGCCTCGCAGCCGACGACGTCCTTGATGTCGCCGAACGGGCCGTAGAACGGCAGCAGCGCCGTTCGATCGTGCAGGCGTCGACCATGCGCGCGATCGAGTAGTGCCACGGGTCCTGCTGGGCGGTGACGCGCGGGGCGTCGGGGTTCTCCGGGTCGGGGTCCGACGATCGACGACGGTAGCCGGGGTGGCCGCCGCCGACGCGCGTGGTCTTCATGCGGCGCGACGCGGCGAGGTCGGCCGGGCCGAAGCTCATGCCCTGCATGCGCGGGCGACGCGGCGGCGATCTCCTCGAGGTTCGCGACGCCCTGGCGCGGTCTCGAGGATCGCGTGGATGAGGATCGGGCGCTCGACGCTTGCCCTTGGCCTCGAGCTGGGCGAGCAGGCGGTCGACGTAGTGGATGTCCCACGGGCCCTCGACCTTCGGGACCATGATCACGTCGAGCTTGTCGCCGATCTCGGTGACGAGCGTCGTCAGGTCGTCGAGGACCCACGGCGACTCGAGCGAGTTGACGCGCGTCCACAGCTGCGTGTCGCCCAGGTCGATGGTCTTGCCGACCTTGACCAGGCCCTCGCGCGCGGCCTCCTTGCGGTCGACCGGCACGGCGTCCTCGAGGTTGCCGAGCAGGATGTCGGCCTTGGCGATCGTGTCGGGCAGCTTGGCGACCATCTTCTCGTTGGAGGCGTCGAAGAAGTGGATCATCCGCGACGGCGGGAACGGGATCTCGGTGATGGGATCGGGGGCACCGATCGCCAGCGGCTTGAAGAAGTCTCGAGGGCTGCGCATGTCCTGAACCGTATTGCGAATTCGGCCGCGACGTTGACTCGCGAGTCAACGAAGCGCGCGCACTGGCATGCTTCGGCGCCGCACGTAGGACCCCGCCGAAGGAGAACCCCTCAGATGACCGACACCGACTTCACCACCGATCAGCGCGCGCGCGAGGCCACGCGGCGCGCATCCGTACGGCCGCTACCTCGAGGAGTTCGAGGTCGGCGCCGTCTACAAGCACTGGCCCGCCAAGACCGTGACCGAGTCAGACGATCACCTCTTCTGCCTGATCACGATGAACCACCACCCGCTGCACCTCAACGACGTGTACGCGGCCAGCCAGCCAGCAGGGCCGCAACGTCGTCGTCGGGCCGCTGGTCTACAGCCTCGCGCTGGGCATGAGCGTCTCGGACGTCAGCGGCAAGGCGATCGCCAACCTCGCCACCGAGGAGCTCAGCCACCCGGCGCCGGTCTTCCACGGCGACACGCTGTTCGTGGAGTCCGAGGTGCTGGAGAAGCGCGAGTCCAAGACCAAGCTGGACCGCGGCACCGTCAAGGTCCACACGCGCGTCTTCAACCAGGACGGCACGCTCGTCGCCGAGTTCAAGCGGCTCGTGCTGGTCCCGCGCAAGACGCCGGGCGAGCCTAGAACGTGGGGTGGCGGTCCGGCCGCCACCCCCGTCGAACGGCCTGGACCAAACGGCACAGGCCCGGTCGAAGGTTCAGCCCAGGAGGTGCCTTTCGGCGCCTCGAAGGGGTACCTTTCCCTGGATGCGCACCGAGGTGGGCCGCTGTCCCCTTTTCGCCCGCCTGCTTGAATTCGATACCGAGGAAGTGACGTGAGCATCACCGTTCCGACGAAGAACGCCAGGCTGACGGCGTGGGTGGAGGAGATCGCCACCCTCACCCAGCCGGACGAGATCTACTGGTGTGACGGGTCGGCGGAGGAGTACGACCGCCTCTGCCAGCAGCTGGTCGACGCGGGCACCTTCAAGCGCCTCAGCGACGCCAAGCGCCCGAACTCCTACCTCGCCTGGTCTGACCCCAGCGACGTCGCCCGGGTCGAGGACCGCACCTTCATCTGCTCGGCCGACGAGCAGGACGCCGGCCCGACCAACAACTGGCGCGCCCCGGCCGAGATGCGCGCAGACGATGAACGAGCTGTTCACCGGCTGCATGCGCGGCCGCACGATGTACGTGGTGCCGTTCTCGATGGGTCCGCTGGGCTCCGACAAGTCGCACGTCGGCGTCGAGATCACCGACTCGCCCTACGTCGTCGTCTCGATGCGGATCATGACCCGCATGGGCGCCGGCGCGCTCGACGTCCTCGGCGACGACGGCGAGTTCGTCCCGTGCATCCACTCGATCGGCGCCCCGCTGGCCGCCGGCGACGACGGACGTGCCGTGGCCGACCAACGCCGAGGTCAAGTACATCGTCCACTACCCCGAGACCCGCGAGATCTGGTCCTACGGCTCGGGCTACGGCGGCAACGCGCTGCTGGGCAAGAAGTGCTTCGCGCTGCGGATCGCCTCGATCATGGCGCGCGACGAGGGCTGGATGGCCGAGCACATGCTCATCCTCAAGCTCACCTCGCCCGAGGGCGTCGTCAAGTTCGTCACCGGCGCGTTCCCGAGCGCCTGCGGCAAGACCAACCTGGCGCTGATGGTCCCGACCATCGAGGGCTGGAAGGTCGAGACGATCGGCGACGACATCGCCTGGATGAAGTTCGACGACGAGGGTCGCCTGCGCGCGATCAACCCGGAGAACGGCTTCTTCGGCGTCGCGCCCGGCACGGGCTACAGCAACACGCCCAACGCCATGGCCGCCCTGGAGAAGGGCGCGATCTACACCAACACGGCGCTGACCGACGACGGCGACACGTGGTGGGAGGGGATGACCACGGAGGTCCCCGAGCACCTGATCGACTGGCACGGCAACGACTGGACGCCGGAGGCCGATCACCCCGCCGCCCATCCGAACTCGCGCTTCACGGTGCCGGCGACGCAGGTGCCGTCGATGGCCTCGGAGTGGGAGGACCCGGCCGGCGTGCCGATCGACGCGTTCCTGTTCGGCGGCCGCCGCGCCTCCGTGGTCCCGCTGGTGCGCGAGGCGTTCGACTGGGAGCACGGCGTCTTCCTCGGCGCGACGATGAGCTCCGAGCAGACCGCCGCGGCGTTCGGCACGGTCGGCCAGCTGCGCTTCGACCCGTTCGCGATGCTCCCGTTCTGCGGGTACAACATGGCGTACTACTTCGAGCACTGGCTCGCGATGGGCGAGAAGGCCGGGGCGCAGCCGCCGCGGATCTTCTACGTCAACTGGTTCCGCAAGGGCGCCGACGGCAAGTTCCTGTGGCCGGGCTTCGGCGACAACTCGCGCGTGCTGGAGTGGGTCTTCCGCCGCGTCGAGGGCAAGGTCGACGCCGACGAGACGCCGATCGGCCTCGTCCCCAAGCGCGAGGACCTGGACGTCAAGGGCCTCGACATCTCCGACGCAGCGCTCGACGAGGTCCTCTCGGTCGACCTCGACGCGCTCCGTGACGAGCTGCCGCAGGTCACCGAGCACCTCGCCAAGTTCGGCGACTCGCTGCCCGCCCCGGTACGCGGCGCAGTTCGAGGCGCTCAAGCAGCGCCTCGGCGCGTAGCGGTCGCCGCCACACCATCCGACATGGCCCGAAGGGCACCCCGGCGCGGGTGCCCTTCGGACGTTCTGCGGCCGACCCGGCGGGTAGGTTGCGCCTGTGAGCCTTCAGGAGGAGTCACCGTCGGCTGGGTCGGCCGACGGGATCGCCGAGGTGGTCGCCCGGCTCGCGCGCCAGCGCGACTCGGAGACCCTCGCGCGCTTCGTCGGCGCCTACCTGCGCCGCGCGCCGAGCGCTGACGCCGAGGCGCCCGAGGAGGATCCCGAGGCGCTGCTGGCCGAGGCCCGCGGCGCCTTTGCGCTGGCCGACGGGCGCGGTGGCGCGATCGCCGGCGTGCGCGCGTTCACCCCGCGCCGCGAGGAGCACGGCTACGAGACGGCCGGCTCGGTGTTGGAGACCACCACCGACGACCTGCCGTTCCTGGTCGACTCGGTCGGCGCCGAGTTGGCGGCGCGCGGGCTGCGGATCGTCCGCGTCACCCATCCGATCGTCGGCGTGCGCCGCGATCCGGCGGCACCGCACCGGATCGTCGCGATCGAGCATCCGCGCGACGCGCCGCGCGAGTCGGTCATGCACTTCGAGCTCGACCGCCGGCTGAGCCCCGAGGAGCTCGCCGACCTCGAGGACGCCGCCCGCCACGTGCTGGCCACCGTCCGCGCCGTCGTCGTCGACTTCGGAGCGCTGCAGGGCGGGCTCGACCGCCTCGTCGCGATCGCCGCCGAGGGCGGTGCGCGCCTGGCCGCGGCCGAGCAGGACCCCGACGAGGTCGCCGCGTTCCTGCGCTGGACCGGCGACGGCCACTTCGTCTTCCTCGGCTTCCAGGAGGACGGGCGTGACGAGGACGGTCGCCTGCGCGTCGTGTCCGGCACCGGCCTGGGCCTGCTGCGCGACACGCGTGAGGCCGGTGAGCTGCGCGTGCCCGCCCACGACCCGCCGGCGGTCGATGGCGATGGGCGCGACGCCGCCGTCCTGGAGATCACCAAGACCCACACGCTCTCGCCCGTGCATCGCCGCGAGCCGATGAACGTGCTGATCGTCCGCCGCTTCGCCGACGACGGCACCGTGGCCGGCGAGGCGCGCCTGCTCGGCCTGTTCACCTCGCGCGCGTACGCCGAGCCCGCGAGCACGACGCCGCTGCTGCGCGACAAGCTGCGCCGGATCCTCGACGCCGAGGACCTGATCGACGGCAGCCACGACTCCAAGGCGGCGATCGCGCTCTTTGACAGCTATCCCAAGGGCGAGCTGTTCGGCGCGCCCGTACCAGGAGATCCGGGCCCAGCTCGCGGTTCTGCTGGCATTGCGTGCCGACGAGGTCCGGCTGCTCGGGCGCCGCGCGCGCGACGGTCGCGGCGCCGCGCTCGTCGCCGCCCTGCCGCGGGAGCGCTACAGCGCCGCGCTGCGCGAGCGCCTGCGCGGGATGGTCGCCGGCGCCTACGGCACCGATCACGTCGAGCAGCACGAGGTCTTCGGCGAGGACGATCGCGTCTACCTGCACCTCACCGTCGACGCCGGCGGCGGGTTGCCCGACGTCGACGTCTCCGACCTCGAGCGTCGCCTGATCCTGGAGGCGCGCACGTGGCGCGACCGCGTCGGCGGCGCGCTGGTGCACCGCCACGGCCCCGAGCGTGGCCGGATGCTCGCGGCGCGCTGGCTCAAGCGGCTGCCGGAGTCCTACCGCGCGGCGGTCGAGCCGCTGATCGCCGCCGAGGACGTCGAGCGCTTCGAGGCACTGGCCACGGGCGGCGCGGACTTCTTGGTGGGGTTGCAGGACGAGCGGGGGACGGGCGGGACGGGTTGACGCGGCGTACGCGCGTCGCCTTCTATCGCCGCGGTCCGAAGGTCGAGCTCTCGCAGGCGACACCCATGTTGGAGCACTTGGGCCTGCGCGTGATCGAGGAGATCCCGGCGCGCCTGCACGGCGACGACGAGCTGTGGATCCAGGCCTTCGGCGTGCTCGAACGCCGACCCGTCGGCGATGCACGCAGCCGCTGCCGCTGGGCGACGTGGCCGCGCGCGTCGCCGATGCGCTGGAGGCGGTCTGGCGCGGTGAGACGGAGTCCGACTCGCTGAACCGCCTCGTCGTCTCGGCCGGCCTGCGTTGGCCGCAGGTGCAGGTCCTGCGCGCCTACCGCCGCTACCGCCAGCGCATCGGCTCGCGCTACACGGAGTCCTTCCAGAACGACGTGATCGCGGCCAATTCGGCGATCACCGCCAAGCTCATCCGGCTCTTCGAGCTGCGCTTCGCCATCGACGAGCGCGCGGGCGACGAGGCGGCCGAGGAGGCGCTGCGCGGTCGAGATCCGCGAGGACCTCGACGCCGTCGCGCTGCTCGACCACGACCGCATCCTGCGCAACCAACTCGGGTTGATCGACGCGACGGTCCGGACCAACGCCTTCAAGAACGGCCGCGACGCGATGGCCTTCAAGCTGCGCAGCGCGGAGGTCCCCGCGATCCCGCAGCCGGCGCCGCTGTTCGAGATCTACGTCTACGCGCCCGACATGGAGGGCATCCACCTGCGCGGCGGCCGGATCGCCCGCGGCGGCATCCGCTGGTCAGACCGCATGGACTACCGCACCGAGGTCTTCGGGCTGATGCGCGCGCAGATGACCAAGAACGCGGTGATCGTGCCGGCGGGCGCCAAGGGCGGCTTCTTCCTCAAGGAGCGACCGGAGGATCCGGCGCGGTTGCGCGACGAGGTCAAGCGCCAGTACGTGCGCTACATCGAGGCGCTGCTCGACGTCACCGACAACCTGTCCGACGAGGGCGAGACGGTAGCGCCCGACGGGCGTGCGCGTCCACGACGAGCAGGACTCCTACCTCGTCGTCGCCGCCGACAAGGGCACCGCGGCGTTCAGCGACACGGCCAACGCGATCGCTGTCCGGCGTGGCTTCTGGCTGGGCGACGCGTTCGCCTCCGGCGGCTCGGCGGGCTATGACCACAAGGGCCTGGGCATCACCGCCAAGGGCGCGTGGGAGTCGGTCAAGCGCCACTTCCGCGAGCTCGGCGTCGACCCCGAGCGTGACGTGGTGCGTGCGGTCGGCATCGGCGACATGTCGGGCGACGTCTTCGGCAACGGGATGTTGTTGTCGCGGTCGCTGAAGCTGATCGCGGCCTACGACCACCGTCACGTCTTCCTGGATCCCGACCCGGATCCCGAGCGCTCGTTCGCCGAGCGCGAGCGGCTCTTCGGGCTGGGCGGCTCGTCGTGGGACGACTACGATCGCGAGGCGATCTCGGCGGGCGGCGGCGTCTTCAGCCGCGACGCCAAGTCGATCGCGCTGACGCCGCAGGTGCGCCGGGCGCTGGACGTCGACCGACGAGGCGCTCGCGCCCACCGACCTGATCCGCGCGATCCTGCGCGCGCCGGTCGACCTGCTCTGGAACGGTGGCATCGGGACCGTCGTCAAGGCTTCTGGCGAGAGCGACGCCGACGCGCTGGACCGGTCAAGCGATGCGATCCGCGTCGATGGTCGCGAGGTCCGGGCGCGGGTCGTGGGGGAGGGCGGCAACCTCGGCTTCACCCATCGCGCGCGCATCGAGTACGCCAACGTCGGCGGCCACGGCGGCGAGGGCGGGCTGATCAACGCCGACTTCATCGACAACTCGGCGGGCGTCGACTGCTCGGACCACGAGGTCAACCTGAAGATCCTGCTCGACCTCGCCGTGCGGCGCGGGGAGCTGCGCCACGCCGAGCGCGACGAGCTGCTCGCCGAGGTCACCGAGGATGTCGTCGCACACGTGGTGTACGACTCGTTCCTGCAGGCGCAGATCCTGTCGCAGGAGGTGCGCTCCAGTGCCACGCGCGTCTTCGCCTACGAGGACCTGATGGCCGCGCTGGAGGACGCCAGGATCCTGCGCCGCCGCGACGAGGCGCTGCCGCCCAGCGATGACATGGCCGAGCGCCGTCGCGCCGGTCGCGGGCTCGTGCGCCCGGAGCTGGCCGTGCTGCGTCGCCTACGCCAAGCGGTTGCTGACCGATGCGCTGCTGGAGTCCGACCTGCCCGACGAGGCCGGCGTTCGACCACGACGTGCGCGGCCTACTTCCCGCGGCCGGTCGTCGCGCGCTTCGGCCACCTGATCGCCGAGCATCCGCTGCGCCGCGAGCTGGTCGCGACGCTGGCGGCCAACGACGTCGTCGACGCGCTCGGCCCGACGTTCGTCTCGGGCCTGAGCAGCGAGCTCGGCGCTGAGCCGGCCGAGGTCGTGCGCGCCTTCCGGATCGCGCGCGAGGTCACGGGCGTCGACGCAGCGGTGGCTGGAGATCGAGGGCCAGGTTCAGACGCTCGACGCCGATGCCGCCTGGCGGCTGCTGGACGGCGTCGACGATCTGGTCGCCGGCGTCGCGCGCTGGTATCTGATCCACGCGCCCGGCGTGGACGTGGAGGCGACGGTCGCGGCGGTCGGCGACGCGTTCGTGACGCTCGCCGAGGCGATGCCCGGGCTGCGCTCCGAGGCCTGGCGCGAGGAGCACGAGGCGCTGGCGATCGAGCTGATCGACGTCGGCGTGCCCGATGCGTTGGCGCGCCGGCACGCCTTCCAGCGCGCGCTGCGCCACGCGCCCGACATCATCGCGGTCGCGCAGGCGACCGGGCGTGACGTGGTGGCGGTTGCGCGCGCGTTCTTCGACCTCGGCGAGCGGCTGGGGCTGGAGTGGCTGGAGCAGGAGGTCCTGGCGCTGCCGGCGACCACGCGCGTGCAGCGCTGGGCCCAGCAGGCGCTGCTCGACGACGTGCTCGACGCGCGCCGCGTGCTGGCCGAGAAGGCCCTGGAGGAGTCTCCCGACGCCGAGCCCGGGGCGGCCGTGGACGCGTTCCTGGAGGCCCGCGAGGCGCCGCGGCGGCGGCTGTCGTCGGTCGCCCGGGCGCTGCGGGCCGAGGGCGACGGCGACCTCGCCGGCCTGACGCTGGCGGTCCGCCACCTGCGCGGGCTGGCCGGATGAGCGGGGAGGCGCAGGAGGGCCGGCTGCGCGTCACCGCGTCGCGCACGGTCTACGAGAACCGCTGGATGCGCCTGCGCGAGGACGCGACGCTGCTGCCCGACGGTACGCCGGGGATCTACGCCGTCGTCGAGAAGGCCCCGGCGGCGGTGATCATCCCGCTCACCGACGAGCACCTCTGGCTGGTGGAGCAGTACCGCCATCCGGTCGGCGAACGCTTCTGGGAGCTGCCGCAGGGCGCGTGGGACGACCGGCCCGACGCGCCGGCCGAGCAGCTCGCGCGCGGCGAGCTGGCCGAGGAGACCGGCCTGCGCGCCGGCCGCATGGAGCGCCTGGGCCGCATGTTCTTCGCCTACGGCATCTCCGATCAGCGCTTCGACGTCTGGCTGGCCGACCGAGCTGACCGAGGGCGAGCAGGCGCTGGAGGAGACCGAGCAGGGCCTGCGCGTCGGCCGCTTCGCCGTCGCCGAGGTCGAGGCGATGATCCGCGACGGTCGGATCGCCGACGCCGCGACGATCGCCTCGCTCAGCCTGGCCCGGTTGCGGCCCTAAGCCGCTTCGCGCAGCCGCTCGCCGGCGCCGACGACGCGGTTGCGGCCCTCGGCCTTGGCGGCGTAGAGCGCGACGTCGGCGCGGCCGACGAGGGCCTCGCCGGTCTCCTCGCCGGTCCAGGGCGCCCAGCCGAAACTGGCCGAGACGTGCAGCTCCAGCAGCCCGTGCACGTTGATCGGTCGATCGGAGATCGAGGCGCGCAGGCGCTCGCAGACGACGGTCGCGTCCGGCGAGTCGGGCAGCAGGAGCAGGAACTCCTCGCCGCCCCAACGTGCGGCGACGTCCTCCTCGCGCAGGCCGGCGGTCAGCCGCACGGCGACCTCGCGCAGGACCGCGTCGCCGGCCGCGTGGCCGTGGCCGTCGTTGACCGACTTGAAGCGGTCGATGTCGACGAGCACCGCGCTCATCGCGCGGCTGTGGCGGCGGGCGCTGGCGATCGTCGCGCGCAGCACGTCGTCGGCGTGGCGGCGGTTGGCCAGGCCGGTGAGGACGTCGGTGCGGGCGAGCTGCTCGAGCTCGGCGTTGCGGCGCGCGAGCTCGTCGTGCAGCGCGCGCAGGCGCAGCGCCGTGCGGATGCGGGCGACCAGCTCGACGGGGTCGACGGGCTTGCGGACGTAGTCGTGCGCGCCGCGCTCCAGTCCCTCGGCCAGGTCGCGCGCGTCGGTGTGGCCGGTCACGAAGACGATCGGCATGTCGCGGGTGCGGGAGTCGGCGCGCAGCGCGTCCAGGACGGTCATGCCGTCCAGGCCCTCCATCTCGCGGGCCATCAGCAGCACGGAGGGGATCTCGGCCTGCGCCATCCGCAGCGCGGTCTCGCCGTCGCTCGCTTCCAGCACGGTCCAGCCGTGGTCGCGCAGGACGTCGCCGAGCATCCGCCGCAGCAGGGCGGAGTCTTCGGCGACGAGGATGCGCTCCGATGGACCCACGTATCAGATGTTCGGCACCTGCCCCCTCCATCTGGAGGGTTGTCGTCCCCCTATCGGGGGATGGTCCAGTCAGCCTGGCTCAGTGGCGGTCTTCGGCCGCGGCGGGCGGCCGCGACTCCTCGGCCAGCGAGGTGATCGTGAGATGGCCGCGGGCGGCCTCCTCGAGCACGTCGGTGGCCTCCTCGACCGAGCGGCGCGTAGAGCTCGACGAGCAGGTGCACGACGATGCGGTTGCCCTCCTCGTGCTTGTGGAAGCGGACGTGGGTGAAGAACTCGCGCGTGCCGTGGTCGCCGAAGGCGGCGAAGGAGAGCGCGTCGCCGGCCTCGGGGCCCGAGCAGGTCTCGACGTCGTCGGCGTCGACCGTGACGGTGCAGGAGGCGACCCACGGCGTGCCGGCGATCATCCGCTCCCAGCGGTCCTCGACGGCCTCGACGCGGCCGTTGGCGAAGGTCAGGTGCGGCTGGTCGTGCATGCACTCCAGGCACTGCACGACCGCCTCCTGGATCTCGTCGACGACATCGGCGCGCTCGCCGGTGGCCGGGTCGATCCGGTGGATGCCCTCGTAGTGCACCTGGACCTCGAGATCCTGCGACCAGCAGCGGTAGCAGCGCAGCCAGGGGTGTCCGCCCATCAGGTCTCCCATGACCCGCCAGGATAAGGCGTCGGGCGCCACCGTCGCCGACCGCCGGTATGGTCGCGCCATGGTGGCCGCCCGGAATCACGGCCCTCCCGTCGGCGTGGTCCTGGCCGGCGGCCTCGGTCGGCGCCTGGGCGGCGACAAGGCGATCGTGGAGCTGGAGGGTCGCCCGCTGCTGCTCTACCCGGTCGAGGCGCTGCACGAGCTCTGCGACGAGGTCGTCGTCGTGGCCAAGCGCGACACGGTGCTGCCGCCGCTGGCGGGCGTCGCCGAGCTGTGGATCGAGCCCGACGAGCCGCGCCATCCGCTGGCGGGCGTCGCCCACGCGCTGCGGCTGGCGGCGGGACGCTCGATCCTGGTCGTGGCCGTCGACCTGCCGCTGATGGACGCCGCGACGCTGCGCACGATTGCCCAGGCAGAGCCGCCGGCCTCCGACGCCGCGAAGGTCGTCGTGCCGCGCGTCCACGGCCGGCTGCAGCCGCTGTGCGCGCTCTACACAGCCGCGCGCGCTGCCGGGCCTGGAGGCCTTCGACCCCGACGCGCGGGCGACCGACATCGTCGAGGGCCTGGGGATCTGCGAGGTCGTGCCGTCGGACCCGTCGGCGTTCTACAACGTCAACCGGCCCGAGGATCTGCTGCAGGTGTCGGTGCTGCTCAACGGGACGAGCCCGCGATGAGCTCGCGCTGACGCTGCGCGACGAAGTGCGAGAGCCGGCGCTCGGCGCGGCCCTGCAGGTCGGCGAAGAGGATCCCGCGGGCGCCCTCTGAGGTGCCGCGCACGACGCGCCCGTCGCCGGCGATGGTGATCGCCCCGAGGTCGAGGGCGAAGCGCACGACGTCGTCGAGCGCGAGCGTGTCGGCCGGCGCGACGAGCATGCCGCCGACCGAGACGTCGAGCGTGCGGGTCGTCAGGCGCTTGTCGGGTGCGATGACCGCGGTCGACAGCTCGCACGGCACGCGCACGAACTGGCGGCGCTGGACCTTCATCGGGTCGCCGACGGGATGCAAGCGCAGCGTGCCGGCCGGCCCGTCGACGAGGACGCCACGGCGGTGCGCGGCGCCGATGCGCGTCTTCCAGGAGATCGTGGCGCCGCACCAGCGCAGCTGCGCGGGGAGCGTCAGCGGGCGGTCGACGCGGACCGAGGTCGACGTGCTCGAGGCCGACGGAGGCGACGCGGGCCGTGAGCTGCCAGCCCCCGTCGAGGGTGATGTCGACCGGCTGGTCGGGCTCCAGCAGCACCTCCACATCACCGCGATCGGCCGCCGCCGGTGGGGCTTTAGCCGCCGATGGCCGACATCGTCCGCGCAGGCTGCACGAAGCCCGACGTCGTTGACGCGGTGCTTGAGCTCCTTGGCCCAGACCGCGTCGCGGATCAGTCTGCTCGAGGTCGTCGTCGGTCGCGCCCGCGCGCAGCGGGCCGCGCAGGTCGGTCTCGTTGAGGCTGAAGAGGCAGGTGCGCAGGCGGCCGTCGGCGGTCAGGCGGATGCGGTTGCAGTCGTCGCAGAACGGCTCGGAGACCGGGTTGATGAAGCCGATCCGGCCCTGTCCGTCGGCGAAGCGGTGCACGCGCGCGGTGGCGTGGGGCTCGCGCTGCGGCGTGCTCGAGCGGGTAGACGGCGTGGATCGCGGCGCGGATCTCGGCGCCGGTCAGCACCTGCTCGGGCTTCCACGCGCGGTCGCCGTCGAGCGGCATGTACTCGATGAAGCGCACCTCGTAGGGATGCTCGCGGGCGAAGCGCGCGAACGGGAGCACCTCCTGCTCGGTGAAGCCGCGGATCGCGACGGCGTTGACCTTGATCGGATGGGCCTCGGGGAACGACGCGAGGTGCTCCAGGCCCGCGAGCACGCGGGGGAGCGCGTCGCGGCGCGTCTGGGCGTAGAAGCGGTCGCGCTGCAGCGAGTCGACCGAGACGTTGAAGCGGTCGATCCCGGCGGCGACGAGCGCGGCGGCGTCGCGCTCCAGCAGGAAGCCGTTGGTGGTGACGCTGACCTCGTCGAGGCCCGTCGACGGCGGTCAGCAGCGCGGCGAGCGTGGGGAAGTCACGGCGCACGAGCGGCTCGCCGCCGGTCAGGCGCAGCGTCGTCGACGCCCATCTGCGGCCATCACGCGTGACGAGGCGCTCGATCTCCTCGAAGCGTGAGGACCTCGGCGCGCTCCAGCCACGGCAGGCCCTCGGCGGGCATGCAGTACTGGCAGCGGAAGTTGCAGCGGTCGGTGACCGAGACGCGCAGATCGGAGATCCGGCGGCCGTGCCCGTCGTGCAGCGGATCGCGCGCCATCGCCTTGAGGGTACCCTGCCGCGGTGCCCCGCCGATGGATCTCCGCCGCGCCGATCGCCGCTGCTCGCGCTCGCCGTCACGGTCGCCGGCTGCGGCGCCGATGAAGAGGGCGGAGGCGGCGGCGGGGTGCCGGCCGAGCAGCAGGTCCGGGCGGTCGTGGCGCGCTTCGGTGTGGCGACGCGCGGCCAAGGACTACCAGCAGATCTGCGACCGCCTGCTGTCCGAGGACCTCGTCAACAAGATCGAGGCCATCGGCCTGCCGTGCGAGTCGGCGGTCCAGCGCGGCCTCGGCGGCGTGCGCAATCCGACGCTGGCGATCAACGAGGTGTCGATCAGCGGCAGCCGTGCGCTGGTCAGCATCCACACGACCGCGACGGGCGAGGCGCCGTCCGACGACGCGCTGCAGGTCGTCCGCGAGGGCGGCGAGTGGAAGATCGCGTCGCTGGCCGCGCCCAGCGACCAGCGGACCAAGACGCAGACGGTGCCGACGACGACCACGCCCCGGCCGGCGACCAAGACCACCGACAACGGGAAGTAGGCCGCGGTCCGCCGCGGTCCGCCGCGGCCCGCCGCGCGGGGTCAGCCGGCCAGCGTCGCGGTGTCGATCACGAAGCGGTAGCGCACGTCGCTGCCGGTCACGCGCGGGTAGGCGGCGTTGACCTCGTCGGCGCCGATCAGCTCGATCGCGGGCGCGACGCCGTGCTGCGGCGCAGAAGTCGAGCATCTCCTGGGTCTCGGGCAGGCCGCCGACGTTGGAGCCGGCGTAGATGCGGTTGCGGCCGATCAGCGAGCCGGCGTGGACCTTGTCGGGCTCGACCGGCAGGCCGACGGAGACCATCGCGCCGCCGGGCTTGAGCAGGCCGAGGTAGGCGTCGAGCGGGAGGTTGGCCGAGACCGTGTTGACGATCAGGTCGAAGCGACCGCGCAGCGCCTTGAACGTGGCCTTGTCGCTGGTCGCGTGGTAGTCGGTGGCGCCGAAGCGGCGGCCGTCCTGCTCTTTGGACAGCGTCTGGCTCAGGACCGTGACCTCGGCGCCCAGGGCGGCCGCGATCTGGACGCCGACGTGGCCCAGACCGCCCATCCCGACGATCGCCACCTGCTTGCCCGGGCCGGCGCCCCAGCGCTTGAGCGGGCTGTACATGGTGATGCCCGCGCACAGCAGCGGCGCGGCGACGTCGAGCCCCAGCGCGTCGGGGATCGTCACCACGAAGCGCTCGGTGACGACGATGTGCTCGCTGTAGCCGCCGTAGGTCGGTTCGCCGTCGTAGTCCGTGGCGTTGTAGGTCGCCACGACGCCCTTGGTGCAGAACTGCTCCTCGCCGGCCTGGCAGTACGCGCAGGCGCCGCACGAGTCGACGAAGCAGCCGACGCCGACGCGATCGCCGGGCTTGAAGCGGGTCACACCCGGAGCCGACGGCCGTGACGATCCCGGCGATCTCGTGGCCGGGGACCATCGGGAACAGCCCGCGGCCCCAGTCGGCCTCGACCTGGTGGATGTCTGAGTGGCAGATCCCGCAGAACTTGATGTCGATCGCCACGTCCTGCTCGCCGAGCGCGCGCCGCTCGATCGTCGTGGCCTCCAGCGGGGCCTTCGCGGAGGGGGCCTGCAGGGCGCGTGCGCTGGTCGTCATGGCCTGAAGTTCTACGCGAGTGCCCGCCCGAGCGCTTGCGCGTCGGCCACGAGCGTCGCGCGCAGACCGCCGTTGTAGAGCGCGGCGGCGGGGTGGTAGAGCGGGAAGAGCCGACGCCCGTCGGCCTCCAGCACGGCGCCGTGGACGTCGGCGATCTTGGCCTCGGGCGCGAAGCGCGCCAGCGCGTGGCGACCCAAGGGCACCAACAACTGCGGCTCGATGATCTCCAGTTGCGCCTCCAGCCAGGGCCAGTGGTGAGCGACCTCGGGGGCCTTCGGATCACGGTTCTTCGGCGGTCGCGCCTTGACCACGTTGGTGATGAACACGTCGTCGCGGGCGATGCCGGCCTTGGTCAGCAGCGAGTCCAGGAACTTGCCCGCGGCGCCGACGAACGGCACACCTGCGGCGTCCTCCTTGGCGCCGGGCGCCTCGCCGACGATGACGATCGACGCGCTGGCCGGGCCGACGCCGGGCACGAGCTGCGTGCAGGTCTCACAGACCTCGAAGCCGCAGCCGGCGCCCTTGTGCGCGCGGATCTCGGCGGCCAGTTCCTCGAGCTGCGCTTCGCGGTCGCTCATGGACCGGCCGCGATCGCGGCCAGCGCACCGGTTGGTTGCCTCCGGGTTCTCATCCCTGCGGGCCGGCCGCGATCGCGCTGCGGACGTCGGCGAGCTTGGGCTGGGCGCCGAAGCCATCCAGGCACCACGTCGCGCCGGCGGCGATCCAGGGCGCGGGATCGGTGCCGGGCGCGTTGGTGACGGCGAAGTCGAAGGGACCCTTGATGTCCTCTTGCGCTCGTTGCTCGGCAATCTCGCCGGCCAGCTCGGCGAGCGCCGCGGGCTCGGGCAGGTCGATGGGGAAGAGGCCGTCGAGGCGCGCGGCGCGGCGGACCGGACGGCGCGCCGGCCAGCGCGCAGCGGCCCAGATCGGGATCCGCGGCTGCTGGACCGGGCGCGGCACGAACGTCCCGCTCCAGTAGTCCTCCAACTTGGTCAGCGCATCGTCGAGGAGCGCGGCCTGCTCGCGTGGGTCGGCGACATCGCCGAACGGCGCGAGCTCGCCGTGGTTGTCGGAGCCCAAGCCGACCCCCAGTACGAACCGGCCATTGCTGAGCAGGTCCAGCGTCGCGGTCTCGCGCGCGAGCTTGTGCGGGCGTCGTCGTGACAGCGGCGTGACCATCGGCCCCGTGATGATCTTGTTGGTGGCCATCGCGATCGCGGCCATCGCGATCCACGGATCCAGCACCGCGCTCGTCGGCGGGCTGTAGACGATGTGGTCCCAGAGGAAGAAGCCATCCCACCCGGCGGCCTCGGCGTTGGCGGCGAGCTCGGCGAGCAGCCGCGGATCGGCCAGCTCGTCGAAGGGAGCGACGAAGATCGCGCGGCGGGCGGCGGGCATGGCGCGGACCATAGTGGGCGGGTCGGGATGTGGTTGGCGTTCAGCCCAGGCGTTCGTGCGGCACGCCGCGTGGTCCGGGGCACCGAGGGGAGTGAGGAGCAGCCGGCGGCTCGGGCGCGGGCTTGTCGTCCGTGGGCGCGCCGGCGCGGGCGGTTCGAGGCATGCTCGTGGTGCGGGTCGTTCTGTATCCCATATGGGGACACCAGACGACCTGGATCGACGCTTCGGGCCCGAAGTAAGAGTTCGGGTCGAGTTGACGTGTGTTGTGCCTGTCAACACGCCCCGCATCGATCCATGTCGTCTGACCCCTGCTGAGCGCCATCGAGGATGGCGCGACGATCTACGGCCGTCGCACGAGCACGAACACCAGCGCCCCCGCGAAGGCGATCTGCCCGAAGGTCAGCGCCGTGCCGAGGTTCGTCGCGCCCGCGATCTCGGCGATCAGCGTCGCGAGGACGAATGCGCCCAAGATCAGTGCGAGGTTGAACTTCACAGTTGCGCCTCCAGGACGGCGACCAGCGACGGCTCATCGGCGGCCGGGTCGGACCCGGCCAGCAGCTTGGCCGCCGCGCGGCGGCCGCCCACCGCGCGCAACCCTCGCTCGCCGTGCTCGACGAGGAAGTCGGCCAGCGCACCCGAGCGCCGGGCGCGGACGCGCCGCGCGCCCAGGTCCACGCGCGCGCGGTGCTCGTCGAGCGCGGAGACCAGCTGGTCGATCCCCTGGACCGGGGAGACCGAGGAGACCGCGACGACCTTGGTGTCCCGCGATCCGGCCGAGCGCAGCGCCGCGTTGATGTCGCGCCGGGCGCGCATGGCGATGTCGCCGAGGTCGGCCTTGGTCACGACCAGGACGTCGGGGATCTCCATGATCCCGGACTTCAGGAACTGCAGGACGTCGCCGGATCCGGGTTGCACGATGACCGCCACCGTATCGGCCACCTCGCCGACCTCGGTCTCCGACTGCCCGACGCCCACGGTCTCGATCACGACGATGTCGAAGGCCGCGGCCAATGCCTGGGCCGCCGCGCGCGTCGCCGGCGCCAGGCCGCCGAGGCGATCCCCGGCCGCCGTGGAGCGGATGAACAGCCCGCGGTCCTCGGGGTCGAACGCGATCCGCGCGCGGTCGCCGAGCAGCGCGCCGCCGCTGCGCCGCGACGACGGGTCGACCGCGAGCACCGCGACCGAGCGGCCGTCCTCGCGCCAGGCCCGGCACAGCTCGCTCAACAGCGATGACTTGCCCGCGCCCGGGGGACCCGTGACGCCGACGACGTGCCCCGGCGCCTCGCGCCCCAGCGCGCCCGGGGAGACCGCGCGCAGCATCGCGGCGATCTCCGGCCGATCGCGCGCCGCCCGGCTCTCCACGAGGTTGAGCACCGCCGGGGCGACGCTCAGGTCCCCGTCGCGCAGTCGAGCGCCGAGTTGTTCACCGATGTGCACGAGGTCGTCCTTCGCCGCGGAACGGAGCCCTCCCGGCGAGTTCCGGGCGGGCAGCTCCGTCTCCGAGCCGCTAGGCGAGGCTCTCCGACGCGTACTTCGCCGCCACGAGCTCCACGATGTCGCGCATGATCGCCCCGAGATCGAAGTCCTTGGGCGTGTAGACCGCCGCGACGCCGGCGTCCTTCAGCGGCTGGACGTCGGCGTTGGGGATGATCCCGCCGACGACGACCGGCGCGTCGACGCCGCGCGCGCGCAGCGCCTGCACGACGCTCGGGATCAGCTCCAGGTGCGAGCCGCTGAGGATCGAGAGCCCGATGATGTGGACGCCCTCCTGCTCGGCCGAGGCGGCGATCTGCGACGGGGTCAGGCGGATGCCCTCGTAGACGACGTCGAGCCCGATGTCGCGGGCGCGCACGGCGATCTGCTCGGCCCCGTTGGAGTGACCGTCCAGGCCGGGCTTGCCGACCAGGATCTTCGGCCGGCGGCCGATCGCCTCGGTGACGCGCTCGACCTCCTCGCGCAGCTCGGCGAGGTCGGACTCGTCACGGTCGCCCGCGGCGGCCTCGCCGACGCCGGTCGGCGCGCGGAACTCGCCGAAGGTCTCGCGCAGCGCCGCTGACCACTCGCCGGTCGTCACGCCCGGCCTTGGCGGCCGCGATCGTCGCGGGCATGATGTTCTCGTCGGTCTGGGCGACGCGGCGCAGCTCGGCCAGCGCGGTCTCGGCCGCCGCGGCGTCGCGCGAGGCGCGCCACGCGATGCACCGCGTCGCGCTGCTGGGCCTCGACGGCGGGATCGACGGTCATGATCCCGCCCTCCTCGTCGATCAGCGGCGAGGGGTTGGACTCGGTGTACTTGTTCATGCCGACGACGATCTGCTCGCCGTGCTCGATGCGACGGATGCGCTCGCGGTGGCTGTCGACCAGCGAGCCCTTCATGTAGTCCACCGCCTTGACCGCGCCGCCGTGCTCGGCGACGACGGCCATCTCGGCGCGCGCGCCCTCCAGCAGCTCGCCGACCAGCCCCTCCATGACGACCGAGCCCTCGAAGATGTCGGGGTACTCCAACATGTCGGTCTCGAAGGCCATCACCTGCTGGATGCGCAGCGACCACTGCTGGTCCCACGGGCGCGGCAGGCCGAGCGCCTCGTTCCAGGCGGGCAGCTGGACGGCGCGGGCGCGCGCGTTGCGGCCCATCGTCACGGCCAAGGCCTCCAGCACGATGCGCTGGACGTTGTTCTCGGGCTGGGCCTCGGTCAACCCCAGGGAGTTGACCTGGACGCCGTAGCGGAAGCGCAGCTGCTTGTCGTCGGTGACGCCGTAGCGGTCGCGGCCGAGCTCCTCCCACAGCACCGACATCGCCCGCAGCTTGGCGTGCTCCTCGATGAAGCGCACGCCCGCGTTGACGAAGAAGGAGATGCGGCCGAAGACCTTGCCCATCAGCTCGGCGGGCGACGCGATCGCGGACCGCGTCGAGCACGGCGATGGCGTTGGCCATCGAGTAGGCGATCTCCTGCACCGGCGTCGCGCCGGCCTCCTGCAGGTGGTAGGAGCAGATGTTGATGGGGTTCCACTTGGGCACCTCGGTGACCGTGTAGGCCACCATGTCGGCGATCAGCCGCATCGAGGGGCCGGGCGGGAACGCGTAGGTGCCGCGCGCCAGGAACTCCTTGATGATGTCGTTCTGCGTGGTGCCCTGGAGGGCGGAGGCCGCGACGCCGTTCTCCTCCGCGGTGCCGATGTACAGCGCCAGCAGCCAGGCCGCCGTCGCGTTGATCGTCATCGACGTGTTCATCTCGCCGAGCGGGATGCCGTCCAGCAGCTGGTGCATGTCGCCCTTGTGGGCGACCGGCACGCCGACCTTGCCGACCTCGCCGCGCGCGAGCTCGTGATCGGCGTCGTAGCCGGTCTGGGTCGGCAGGTCGAACGCGATCGAGAGACCGGTCTGGCCCTTGGCCAGGTTGGCCCGGTACAGCTCGTTGGACTTCTTCGCGGTCGAGTGGCCCGCGTAGGTCCGCATCATCCACGGACGGTCGCGCTCGGCAAGCCGGTGTTCCATGCCCTGAATCGTACTGGTCCATATGGGCCGGCCCCGGTCCAGGGACACCACGGCCTCGACGGCTGGGTAGGCTCAGAGCGAGTGCCTGCGCCCCTGTCGGAACGTGCCCGGACCTCGCCGCGAGTGCCGACATGAGCACCCATCGCGAGATCGACGTCCACTTCCAGGGCGCCGAGCGCTCGGTCTGTACGCACGTCGTCGACGGCTTCGTCATCGACCCCGGGCCCGAGTCCTCGGTCGACACGCTCTTGAACGCGCTGGGCGACGAGCAGCCGCGCGCCGTCCTGCTGACCCACATCCACCTCGACCACGCCGGCGCGGCCGGCGCGCTCGTGCAGCGCTGGCCCGACCTGGAGGTCTGGGTCCATCGCAGCACGGCGCCCAGCACGTCATCGACCCGTCGCGGCTGGTCGCCTCGGCCACGCGGATCTACGGCGACGCCATGGAGCGCCTCTGGGGCAAGATCATCCCGGTCGCCCGAGAGAACGTCCGGATCCTCGAGGACGACGGCTCCGCGGACGGCTTCCGTTGGGCCTAGACGCCCGGCCACGCGATCCACCACGTCGCCTACCTGCACGAGCAGAGCGGCATCGTCTTCGCCGGCGACGCCGCGGGCGTGCGCATCGGCGACGGCCCGGTCTTCCCGCCGACGCCGCCGCCCGACATCGACATCGAGGCCTGGCACCGCTCGATCGACCTGATCGCCTCCTGGGCGCCCAGCGCGCTGGCGATCACCCACTTCGGCGACCTTCAGCGACGTCGCGCGCCCATCTGGAGTCGCCTGCACGCCGCGCTCGATCGCTGGGCGCAGGTCGCCCGCCGCGACCGACGCGACGGGCTTCGAGGCCGAGATCCGCGCCGCGCTGGCGACCGGCCCCGAGGAGCGCAGCTACCTCAAGGCGATGCCGCCCGACACGCTCTACGGCGGGCTGGCCCGCTACTGGCAAAAGCGCGATACTGCCTCGTCGACATGAGCCAGACCATCGAGCTCCCCATCACCGCAGGACCCGACGGCGCCCTCGGTGGCGCCTGGCGCGTGATCGTCCGCAACGACGATCACAACACGTTCGACCATGTCGCCGGGACGCTGGCCAAGCTGATCCCCGGCATCGACGTCGACCGCGGCTACGCGATCGCCGACCGCATCCACGCCGCCGGCCTGGCGATCGTGTGGACGGGCCACAAGGAGCTGGCCGAGCACTACTGGGACCAGCTGCGCGACGCGGGCCTGACGATGGCTCCGCTCGAGCAGGCCTGAGCGCTTCCCGCCGGACGCTTCGCCGGCCGCTACGCTGCCCAGGCGATGGAGCGATGCCGGCGGGCACATCGAGACCGCGGCGCGCGCCGCTCGCGAGCAGGAGCTGCTGCGCCGCTACCACCACGGCGGCGACACGCGCGCCCGCGACCAGCTGGCCGAGGAGATGCTGCCGCTGGCGCGCGCGCTGGCCGGCCGCTACGCCGGCCGCGGCGAGCCGATGGACGATCTCGTCCAGGTCGCCTGCGTCGGGATCATGAAGGCCATCGAGGGCTTCGACCTCACGCGCGAGGTGCGCTTCTCCTCCTACGCCACACCGACGGTGCTGGGGGAGATCAAGCGCCACTTCCGCGACCGCACCTGGGCGATGCGCGTGCCGCGCGGCCTGCAGGAGCTGCAGCTCGAGGTCGCCAAGAAGCGCGACGAGCTGACCGGCGCGCTCGGCCGCTCACCGACGGTCCAGGAGCTGGCCGACGCGATCGACGCGCCGTTCGAGGAGGTCCTGGCGACGATCCAGAGCGCCGGCGCCCGGCGCACGCGGTCGCTGGACGAGCCGACCGGTGAGGACATGACGCTGGCCGACTCGATCGGCGGCCGCGACGTCGAGCTCGAGCGCGCCGAGATGCGCGTCCTGCTCGACGACGCGATGGACGTGCTCAGCGAGCGCGACCGCGAGGTGCTGCGCCTGCGCTTCGCCGACGACCTGACGCAGACCGAGATCTCCGAGCGCATCGGGGTCTCGCAGATGCAGGTCTCGCGGATCATCCGCCAGTCGATCGCCAAGCTGCGCTTGGACATCGACAAGGCGCCCGCGGCGTAGCGCGTCGCCGCGCCGCGGGCGGCCGGTCGTCAGTCCGCGTGGTGCCCGATGGCGGCGGTGGTGCCCGCCGGCTCGTCGTCGAGGGCGCCCTCGACGACGACATCGGCCCACGTGTAGAGCAGCGGCACCTGGTAGAGGCTCTGGAACTGCGCGCGGAAGCGCGATGAACTCCGGGCCGTACCAGTACCGCTCCCAGTCGCCCTTGCTCTCGAAGGCGGCCATCTGCAGGAACTTGTAGGCGGTCGTCGCGGTTGCGATGGACCGCGTAGGAGGTCGCGCCGTAGCGCAGCGCCACGGGGGCGATCTCGGCCAGCGCGGCCTCGAGCTTGTCGCCACGGAAGACGGTCGCGTACCAGGGGACGTGCACGATGCCGGCCATTGGCTCAGCCCACCTCCGCGTAGATCGCTCCGGGGCCGTCGGCGGTCTTGCCGAGGCCCTCCTTCTCGGCGCCGACCAGGATCGAGATCTTGCCCGGCGTGCTTGTTGTCCTTCATCAGCTGGTGGGCCTCGGCGACGCCGTCGAAGCCCAGCGTGCGCCACAGCACGGGCCGGATCGCGCCCGACTCGATCAGCTCGTTGGCCTTCAGGCACTCGTACGCGTTGGCGAAGTGCGAGCCGATGATCTCCTTCTGCTTCATCCACAGGTAGCGGACGTCGAAGTCGAGGTTGAAGCCCGTCGTGCCGGCGCAGATGACGACCTTGCCGAACGGCTTGACCGTCAGCACCGAGGTCGGGAACGTGGCCTTGCCGACGTGCTCGAAGACGATGTCGGGCGCGTCGCCGAGGATCTCGGAGACGCGCCTTGCCGAAGCGCGCGCGACTCCTTGAAGCGCGCCTTCTCCTCCTCGGGCGTCTCGCCGCCCTTGCGCATCATCCCCGCGAACTCGTTGCGGTTGATGTAGCCCGATGGCGCCGAGCTGCTTGACGAGCTCGCCCTTCTCGTCGGAGGAGACGACGCCGACGCACTCGCGCGCCCGCGGCCTTGCAGATCTGCGTGGCGAAGACGCCGAGGCCGCCGGCGGCGCCCCAGATCAGGACCTTCTGCCCGGCCTGCAGCTTGCAGCGGGTCATCAGCATGCGGTAGGCGGTGAAGTAGACGAGGCCGTAGGAGGCGGCCTCCTCCCAGGTCAGGTGCTGCGGCTTGGGCAGCAGCTGCTGGGCCTGGACCTTGGTGAACTGCGCGAAGGAGCCCCAGGTCGTCTCGTAGCCCCAGATCCGCTGCGACGGGCGCGGCCATCGGGTCGAGGCCGTGGACCTCGGGGTCCTCGTAGGAGGCCTGGTTGCAGTGGATGACGACCTCGTCGCCGGCCTTCCAGCGCGTGACGCCGTCGCCGACCTTCCAGACGACGCCCGAGGCGTCCGAGCCGCCGATGTGGTGGCCGAACTCCGGGTGGTCGCCGTACTTCATGACCGAGACGGGCTTGCCGAGCGCGGCCCAGACGTTGTTGTAGTTGACGCCCGCCGCCATCACGCGGACGATGACCTCGAAGGCGCCGGGCTCCGGCACCTCGATCTCCTCGAGCTGGAACGCGTCCTTCGGCTCGCCGAAGCGCTCCTCGCGGATGACCCAGGCGGCCATCGTCTCCGGCAGCGTCGCCGGGCTCGGTGTCGACGGTGGCGACCTGCGTGACATCAACGGCCATGTTGTTGGAAAGACCCTCTGGAAGTCGGTGTTCGGTTCCCTGCGAGGCGGGAGATTACGGCAGATCGCCTCGCGCGGGCGGTGGCGTTCAGTCGTCGCCGAGGAAGCCCTGGCGGCGGAAGTACCAGAGCAGCACCACGGCCGACAGCAGCATGCCGCCCACGCCGTAGCCCCAGAAGGCCCACGCGCGTGTTGATGTGGCGCACCAGCGTGCCGAAGTTCTGGCCGAAGAAGCCCGTGACGAACGTCAGGGGCAGGAAGATCGTGGCGACGACCGTGAGCTGCTTGGAGATCGCGTTGAGGCGGTTGGAGACCGTGTCGAGAGGTAGAGGTCCAGCGCGCCGGAGAGCAGGTCGCGGTAGGAGTCGATCAGCTCGGAGATCCGCACGAGGTGGTCGTAGACGTCGCGGAACCAGTCGCGTGCGTCGTCGGCCTCCAGGCCGGGCAGCCGGCCGAGCACGTCGCCACCGCGGGCCAGGATGTCGCGCTGGGGCGTGGCGATCCGGCGCAGCTCGATCAGCCGGCGGCGCAGGTGGAAGAGCTCCTCGCGCTGGTCCTGGCTGGGCTTGAGCAGCATCGCGTCCATCAAGCACGTCGATGCGGTCGTCGACGCCGTCGAGCACCGGGAAGAACGAGTCGGTCAGCGCGTCCAGGACGCGGTAGATCGCCTCCTCCTCGGTCTTGGGCGGCTCTTTGCCGATGCGGCTCTCGGCGTACTTGAAGATCTCGTGACCCTCTTGGTGGACGGTGATCATCCACGCGCCGCTGACGTGGAAGTGCACCTCGACGGGCGTGCCGTCGGGATCGACGCCGTAGAAGACCAGCAGCGCCGCGGTCTCGTAGTCGTCGAGCTTGGGTCGCTGCCCGAACTCCTGGGTGTCCTCGATGGCCAGCGGGTGCAGGCCGAACTTCCGTCCGACCTCGGCGATCTGCTCGGTCGAGCACCCGTGGAGCTTGAGCCAGAAGAACTCGTTGCGCTCGAGGAGCTTCGGGATCTCGGGATCGTCGACCGCGTGGAGCACTTGCACCTGCCCCAGCCTGACGCCGGGGCAGGACAGAGTGCTCAGGCCAGGGCGGTCTCGGCCGCGGCGGCCAGCTCGGAGCCGCCGTCGCCGGTGCCGACCTCGGAGCTCTCGGCGTCGTGGACCGGCCGGCGCTCGGGGACGCCGGCCTCGATCAGGGTCCAGGCGGCGACGGCGCCGAGCGCGGCGATGACCGCGGCGATCCGCAGGCCGTCGTTGAGCGCGTAGAGGAAGGCGGTCTGCACGGCGTCGTGGACCGCGCCGGTCCCGCCCGTGGCGCCGGCGCCGAGGCCCTCGGCGAGGTTGTGACGGGCGGACTCCGGCAACTGGGGCAGCGTCTCGTCGATCTTGCTGCGCCCGAGGCCCGTGATCAGCGCGCCCATCGCGGCGACGCCGAAGGTGCCGCCGACCATGCGGCTCATCGACAGCACGCCGGAGGCGACGCCGGCCTTGGTCGGGTCGACCGCGTTCATCGCCGCCGTGCTCATCGGCGACATCACCAGGCCCATGCCGAGGCCCATCAGCATGAAGGCGCCCAGCAGGTTGGTGTAGGGCGTGTCGACCGTCAGGTGGCCTTGCCAGAAGAGCGAGATCGCGTTGAGGAGCAGACCGACGGTCATCAGCGGCCGCGGCCCGATCTTGTCGCTCAACCGGCCGGCGATCGGCCCGGCGATGATGATGATCACCGGTCATCGGCAGGAAGCGGATGCCCGCCTGCAGCGGCGTGTAGCCGCGGACGTTCTGCAGGTACAGCGCGAAGAAGAAGAACGTCGCGAGCATCGCGAAGCTCACGATGAAGGCGACCAAGTTGGCCCCCGCGAACGAGCGCGAGCGGAAGAACTTGAAGTCGACCATCGGGTTGGCGATGCGCCCCTCGACGATCGCGAACGCGATCAGCGACACGGTCGCGAAGGCCAGCAGCCCGACGATCCGCGCCGAGCCCCAGCCCCACGCGTTGCTCTCGACCAGCGCGAGGACGAGCGCGGCGAGGCCGGCGCTGAGCGTGCCGACGCCGGCGTAGTCGACGGTGCGCGGCGCCGTGTGGTCGCGGGACTCGTGGGTGGCGAAGAGCGTCACGACGACCGCGATCGCGGCGACCGGCAGGTTGAGGAAGAAGATCGACTGCCACGAGACGTTCTCCACCAGGAAGCCGCCGACCACCGGGCCGATCGCCAGCGCCATCGCCGACACGCCGGCCCAGGTCCCGATCGCCTTGCCGCGCTCCTCGGGCGGGAAGGCGTTGGAGATGATCGAGAGCGTCGCGGGCATCATGAACGCGGCGCCGATGCCCTGGATCGCACGGCCGCGTGACCAGCCACGCCTCGGACTGCGAGAAGCCGATGAACGCGCTGGAGGCGCCGAAGACGATCACGCCGAACAGGAACATCCGGCGGCGGCCGAAGATGTCGCCGAGGCGACCGCCGGTGACCAGCAGCACGGCGAAGCTCAACGTGTAGGCGTTGACGGTCCACTCGAGGCCGGAGATCGAGGCGCCGAGGTCCTTCTGGATCGACGGCAGCGCGACGTTGACGACCGTGTTGTCCAACATGATCATGAACAGCGCGAAGCACATCGCCGCGAGGGTCCACCAGCGGCGGTTCTCCTCGTTGACGAAGCGCGTGCGGAGTTGTGAGCGGGTCATCGGGGACGCTCCTTGGGGAGGAGGGAGAGGGCATCCAGCAGCGTCGAGCGCTGGACGGGGGAGAGGTCGGCGGCCCAGGCGGCGAGGCCGTGGAGCCGCGCGGTGTCGACGCGATCGATCAGCTCGCGGGCCGCCGGGGTCGGGCCCACGCGCTTGACGCGCCGGTCGTGCTCGTCCTCGCGACGCTCGACCAGCCCGCGCTGGAGCAGGCCGTCGATCGTGCGCGAGGCGTTGGGGAGGGACATGCTGAGCTCTTCGGCGAGCTCCTTGACCGAGGACTGCTTCTCGCACTCCATGAGGATGTGGAGCATCTTCAGCTGGGTCATCGAGAGGTCGGCCTCGGCCAGCAGGCGGTACAGGTCGCGCGTGGTCCCGACGAGCACCTGTCGCCAGAGATCGAGCATGGCGGCGGCGAGGGCCTCGGCCGTCGCTTCCGTCGTCGCACTGCTTGCTTGCATGCACGTAAGTATTACGTCGGCGCAGCGAGTACGCAAGCGCACGCACTGTGCGGTCGGTCACAGAGCGTCGGCCTTCCAGAGCATCGAGGGACGACTGATGGTCCGTGACGGACCATCAGTCGTCCCTCGACGTGCGTGGTGCGTGGGGCTACTGCTGCGTGAAGGCGGTGTCGTGATCCGCCGTGCGGCGGAACGTCAGCGCCTTGGCGTCGAACACGTAGTCGCGCTCGCGCAGCTTGGCGGGGCAGCAGAGGTCGTCGCCCTTGGCGTAGCGCGGCTCGAGCACGCTCAGCGTCGTGCCGGAGATCCGCAGCGACGCGCCGTAGAGCGACTGCAGCCGGAAGACGACGTTCAGCGACGTCTGGTCGTCGGTCTGCGCCGTCGCCTGACCGTGGGTGGAGAAGACGTAGAGGGCGACCGCGCCGCCGGCGCCGCCGGTGGAGACCAGGATCAGCGCGTCCTGGCGGCCGTCGCCGGTGACGTCGACGAAGCCGCTGCGCGGGTCGACGATCGCGCTCTTGGTGGTGAGCAGGCGCTTGACCCCGGCGCTGGTCTTGGGGTCGTCGAGCAGCTTCTTGGTGAAGACGGTCTGCGATGGCGTCGGGTCGGCCTGGGCGATCGGGCCGGCGACCGCGGCGAGGCCGACTGCCGCGACGGCGGCGAGCGGGAGGGCCGTGAGGTGGCGGGCGCGGCGCATGGCGACATCGTGGCGCATGGGCGGCGCCGCCGGCTAGGGCTGCAGCAGCTCGTTCTGCGCGGAGGGGCGTTGCTGGCCCACCACGATGTGTGCGGGGCGGACGCCGTCGGCGCCGACCCGCAGGGCGTAGGAGCCCTGCTTGACGTCGCCCTTGACCGACGCGGTCTCGCGCGGGCTGATCGGCCCGGTCTCGATCGCCTTGACGCCGGGGCTCGATCCGCCGGGGTCGTCAGCGGTCTCCAGCGTCACCTGCTGCGAGGACGTCGACTGGTTGGAGATGACCAACGTGATCGGTCCCGCGCCGAACCGCTTCGGGGAGACCGAGACGGCATCGTCGTTGATCGATGCGCTGATGACGATCGGCACCGGCGGGCGCTCCGCGTTGGTGCGCTTGGACTCGTCGGAGCCGCAGGAGACCAGGGCCAGGGCAGCCGTCAGCGCGCAGGCGGCTGCCGTTGCCTGTCGGGGCTTCCTGCGGTGTGCGGGGCTCTGGCTCCTCATCCTCGACCCGGACCGGTCCCGTCCGCGAGGACGGGGTGACGGCCCGGCGCGAACCCTAGCCGAGCGGACGCCTTGGCGCCATCGCGCCGTGTGCAGCGAACGATTCAGACATCGTGCTCTCCACCGGTGTGGAGCGCGGCGCGGTCGGCCTCGATCTCCTGCAATTGCTCCTGGAGGCGGTCCCATGACTCGGACTCGGCCGCGTCGTACGCGCGCCCCTGCAGCTCCGCGAGATCCTCGCGGTAGACGCTCCACGCCTTGCGGGTGCGCTCGTCCAACGGGCTGTCGTGGGGGGTGAACGTGGTCATGGGTCCTCCGATCCGACTGGGGTCGGCCCGCACCGTATCCCGCCGCTCGGTCGAACGAGCCGCAAGGTCGCGCCCAGGGCGTCCGAGGACGGGAGTACAAACATACGTTCGCCATGGACACCGTCGTCTCCACCGCCTCCGATCTCCTCGACGCCGCGCTGGCCACGGCGGAGTTCCTCGTCGTCGACACCGAGACCAACGGCCTGGCCGGCGAGCGCTGCGAGGTCACCGAGATCGGCGCGGTGCTCGTCGGCGGCGGCGAGCTGCACGAGCGCTGGGAGACGCTGGTGCCCGTGCGGGCGCCGCTGTCGCGCGGGATCCAGCGCTTCACGGGCGTCACGCAGGCGATGGTCGACGAGGCGCCGCCGGCGGAGATGACGCTGCCCGAGCTCGCCGAGCAGCTCGACGGCCGCGTGCTCGTCGCCCACAACGCGGCGTTCGATCGGCGCGTGCTCGCGCAGGCGTTCGGGCGCGCCGGCGTCGCGTGGCCGGATCCGCCGGTGCTGTGCACGGTCGCGCTGGCGCGGCGGCTGCATCCGCTCGCGCGTCAGCGCAAGCTGCGCGCCGCTGGCCGAGTCGCTGGGCATCGACGTCGAGGTGACGCACCGCGCGCTGGCCGACGCCGAGACCTGCGCGCGCGTGCTCTGCGCGCTGTTTCCGCGGCTGTGCGCCAACGCGGGGACGGTGGGTCAGGCGTTGGCGCTGCTGGCGGCCAAGCGGCGCAGGACGTCGCGTGGCGGCCGGACCGACGGCGGCGTGTCGATGCTCGGCGTCCGGCGCCGGAAGGTCGACTGCTCGGGGCTGCCGCGACGAGCCCGGCGTCTACCTCTTCCGCAACGCGGAGGGCCAGCCGCTGTACGTCGGCAAGTCGGTGGACATCCGGGCGCGCGCCAAGGCGCACTTCCGGCCGTCGTCGCCGGACACGGGCTGGATCGCGCAGGTCGAGATGGTCGACTCGGAGCAGACGCAACAGCGAGGTCGGCGCGCTGCTGCACCGAGCATCGGCTGATCAAGCAGCTGCGCCCGCCGGGCAACGAGCGCCTCAAGCACGACGACCGCTGGGTCTACCTGCGCTGCCGGCTGGACATCGCGTACCCGATCCTCGAGGTCGCGCCCGAGCCGGCGCCGGGGCTGGCGGTCAACGTCGGGCCGCTGCGCGGACGCTTCGCGGCGGCCGAGCTGGTCGAGCAGCTGCACGTCGCTGTTCGCTCTGCGTCACTGCGGACGCGGGATGAAGCGCCGCGAGCACCCGTCGGCCTACGGGCAGATGGGGCGCTGCCTGTCGCCGTGCCTGGGCGATCTCGATCCCAACGCCTACCGGCGCCGGCTCGACGAGGCGCTGGCGCTGTTCACGGGCGACGGCGATGGCGGGCGGGCGCTGCTGGAGCATCTGGACGGCGAGATGCGCGCGGCGGCCGCCGACGAGCGCTTCGAGCGGGCCGGCTGGCTGCGGCGCCGGCGGGTGCGGCTGGCCGAGCTGCTGGAGCGCCTCGGCGGCGCGGTGGCGGCGACGCACGCGCGGCCGCGGCTCGTGCTGGCGGCCCATCCGGAGGTCGCGCGCTTCGATGCGCTGTGGCTGGTCGGTGGGCGCGTGGCCGACTGGACGCCGCTGCGCGATCCGGCGGATGTCTGGCTGCGGACGCAGCAGGTCCTGCGCGGCGGTGACGGCCGCGGCACGACGGCGTGCGCGACGCCCGACGAGGTCGGCGCGCTGCGGATCGCGACGACGTGGCTGGCGGCCCATCCGTCGCTGGAGCTCGCGCTGTCGGCGACGGTGACGCGCGCGCGGGTGGAGCGCTTCGCCGCGCGGGCGCTGGCCGCGGGCCCGGACGCCTGAGCCACGCCCGCAGGCGTGGACGCACGACCTCCCGTGTTCTGTGGCGAGAGTCGGCAGATGTTCGAGCGCATTTGGGCTCGAACCTGTGCAAGATCTGCAACGGAACCTGCAAGACGCGGCACGGATCGCCGCATGAAGGATCGGGGAAGGCCTCCCGTCGCGGGGCTCTCCATCGTCGACGGACGCGTGCTCGGCAGCGGCTGAGGGCCGGGCGCGCCGTCCGACGACCGGGCTCCGGCTGTTGGCGCGGGGCGCTCGCTTCGGACGGACCGACCGCCCCGCGCCAAACGCCGGCGCTGTCAGATCAGCGGCGGCGTGACGACCTGCGCCGCGACCGCCTGCTCGCCGACGAGCACCTGATCGCCCGGGGCGACCTCGCGGCGCAGGATCGCCAGCGCGATCGGGCCCGCGGTGGGCGACACGACGGCCGAGCCGACGCGGCCGACCTCGCGCGCCTCGGCGCCCTCGGCGCCCTCGGCGCCGGCGACCGTGACCGCCGCACCCACCGTCACCGGTGCCGACAGCCGGAGCCCGCGCAGATGGCGGTTCGGCTTGCCCTTCCAGTGCAGCCGCGCGACCGTCTCCTGGCCGACGTAGCAGCCCTTGGTGAAGCTCACGGCGCGCTCGACGATGCCGGCCTCCGCGGGCATCACGCTCGTCGTCGAGGTCGATTCCGTAGCGCGGACGGCCGTGCTCGACGCGGACGATCTCGGCCACCGCCTCTGACGCCTCGGCGGCGCCCGCGGCCAGCAGCGCGGCCCGCACCTCGGCGACACGCGCGGCCTCCGGCAGGACGTCGAGCCCGCCGTCGGTGCGCACGACGTAGGTGCTCGCCGAGCCCGCAACGTCGTGCTCGTCCTCGCCCGGGATCGCCAGCCCTGCGGCGCGCGCGACCTCCTCCGCGCGCGGGCCGACGAGCGACAGCAGCCCGAGCTCCAGCGTGCGCTTGTGCAGCTCGGCGTGCCAGCCGATCAGCCCGCGGCGGACCTGGTCGAAGAGCGCCTGCAGCGCGACGCGCTCGGTGATCGAGCAGCAGGCCGTCGTCGGTGGCGAGCGACGCGCAGGTCGCCGAGCATCCGGCCCTTGTTGGTCAGCAGCGCGCGTAGCGGCCGTGGCCGACCTCCAGCGCGGCGATGTCGTTGCTGACCTGGCCGTCGAGGAACGCCTGCGCCTGCGTCGCCGGTGAGCAGCAGCTTGCCGGCTTCGGAGCGGTCGACCAGGCCGGCGCCGCTCGTGCAGGCCTCATAGCCGGTGGTGAGCGTGTCGACGGTGGCCATGGCGTCGAGCATACGAGGACGATCTGGACATGTGGTTGAAGTCAGATTTAGGCTGGCTAAACTCTGATTCCGATGACGCTCGAAGTCTCTTCCGCGGTCCAGGACTACGCCAAGGCGATCTACTCGCTCGAGCAGCGCGCCGACGGCGGCGCGGTCACGCACCAACGCGCTGGCCGAGCGCCTCGGCGTCACGGCCGGCCTCGGCGTCGGCATGGTCAAGAAGCTCGACGACCTCGGCCTCGTCGAGCACGTGCCCTACCGCGGCGTCGCGGCTGACCGAGCGCGGCATGAGCGTCGCGCTCGAGGTGCTGCGCCACCACCGGCTGCTCGAGCTCTACCTGGCCGAGGCGCTCGGCGTGCCGTGGGATCGCGTCCACGACGAGGCCGAGGTGCTCGAGCACGTCCTCTCCGAGGAGCTCGAGGAGCTGATCGCCGCCAAGCTCGGCCATCCGACGCTCGACCCGCACGGCGATCCGATCCCGACCGCCGACCTCGAGATCGTCGAGCCCGACACCGTCGCCATGGACGGCCTCGAGGCCGGCGCCACCGGCCGCTTCGTGCGCGTCTCCGACTCCGACCCCGAGATGCTGCGCTACCTCGGCGAGCGCGGGATCGCCCCGGGCGACGACGTTCGAGGTCATCGACAAGCAGCCGTTCGGCGGCCCGCTCTTCGCCCGCTTCGGCGCGACGACGAGGTCCACGTGCTCGGCGGCCGCCTCGCCGCGGCGATGCGCGTCGAGGTGGCCGCGTGACGCGCGCCCGCCGCGCGGCGGCGGCCGAGGCCGCGCGTCCCGCTCCCGGCCGCCTCGACGCTGCGAGCGCGCCGCGTCGCCCGCGCGCAGGCCGTGGTCGCACCGCGCGTCTGGCGCTCGCTCGGGCCCGGCCTTCGTCGCCTGCATCGCCTACGTCGACCCGGGCAACTTCGCCACCAACATCGCCGGCGGCGCCAAGTACGGCTACCTGCTGCTGTGGGTGCTCCTCGCGCGCCAACCTGATGGCGATGCTGATCCAGTACCTGTCGGCCAAGATCGGCATCGCCACCGGCCAGAACCTGCCGGAGCTGTGCCGCGAGCACTTCCCGCGCCCGGTGACCTGGGGCCTGTGGGTCCAGGCCGAGCTGATCGCGATGGCCACCGACCTGGCCGAGTTCGTCGGCGCCGCGATCGCGCTGAACCTGCTGTTCGGCATCCCGCTGCTGCCCGCCGGGCCTGATCACCGCGGTCGTCGCCTTCGGGATCCTCGCGCTGCAGACGCGCGGCTACCGCCGCTTCGAGCTGGCGATCATCGGCTTCTTGGCCGTGATCCTGCTCGGCTTCCTCTACGACACGCTGCGGATCGGCTTCGACGCCGGCGACGCGGCCAAGGGCTTCGTCCCGCACTTCGACGGCACCGACTCGATCCTGCTGGCCATCGGCATCCTCGGCGCGACCGTGATGCCGCACGTCATCTACCTGCACTCGGCGCTGACCCAGAACCGCGTGCAGGCCGCCGACGACGCCGAGCGCCGGCTGCTGCTGCGCTTCAAGCGCATCGACGTGTCGATCGCGATGACGCTCGCGGGCCTCATCAACATGTCGATGCTGGTCATCGCCGCGTCGCTGTTCCACGGCAACGGGCCGCGAGCGTCGACACGATCGAGAGCGCGCACGCGGGCTTCAAGCGAGCTCGTCGGCGGCGGCGGCGCTCGCCTTCGCGCTCGCGCTGCTGGCGTCGGGCTTCGCCGTCGTCCAGCGTCGGCACCTACGCCGGCCAGGTCGTCATGCAGGGCTTCATCGCCCGCCGATCCCGCTGGTCGCTGCGCCGCGCGGTGACGATGACGCCGGCGCTGATCGTGCTCGCGATCGGCGTCAACCCGACCAAGCGCGCTGGTCATCAGCCAGGTCGTGCTGCTCGTTCGGCATCCCGTTCGCGCTCGTGCCGCTCGTGCTGCTCACGCGGCGCAAGGACATCATGGGCGCGCTGGTCAACCGCCGGCTGACGACGGTCGTCGCGGGCCGTCGTCGCGGCGATCATCATCGCGCTGAACCTGTTCCTGCTGTCGACACGGGAGGCTCTCGGCGCTCGCCATCGCGGCCTGGCGCGTGCCCTAGGCCCGGTGACCGATACCTCAGCGCGATGGCCCTCGCCGACACGTTCCAGGAGATCGTCGACTCGCTGCCCGACGACTGGACCGACCTCGAGCTCGACGTCCGGATCTTCGACGAGACGCGCTACGTCGACGGCTGCGTCTACCTCGCGACGGTCAACGCGCAGCCGTACTCCCGGCACGACTGGCACTGGCGGATCCTCGTCGCCCATCGCTTCGGCCACGCCTCGGCGGCGCCTGCCGTCCACGGCGCGCTGAAGCTGCTCGACGACGCCGGCCTCGAGGGCGAGCTGGTGGTGCGCGAGGCGCGCAGCGGGCGCGTCGAGGTGGTCCAGATGTGGGGCCGGCCCGAGTCGGTGCGCCAGGAGTTCAAGCGCCTCCGCGCGCAGTAGCGCCGCTGCGCCCCGCCGCTCAGGCGTTCGGGTCGTCCTTGAGCCCCGTGCGCGCCACCGTGGGATCGAACATCGTCGCGATGTCGGGCTTGTCCTTGACGATCCCGAAGCGCTGCTCCCAGGTCGCCCACTTCGCCAGCGTCGTGGGGTTCAGCTCGCCGTAGAACGCGGCGCCGGCGGTGAACGAGGGGCTGACCGCGTCGAGCTCGGCGAGGGTCAGCACGCGCTTGAGCGACGGCTCGGCGTCGGTGAGCGCCGAGACGGCGGACTCCGGGTCGTTGATCGTCGCCTCGTAGCCGCGGCGCACCGCGCGGATGGTCGCGCGCACCATCGGCGCGCTGGTCTCCAGCGTCTCGCGGGAGGTGACCAGGACGAGCTCCGGGTAGGACGGGGCGCCGAAGTCGTCGACGCGGAACTCCTGCACGCCGGGGCGCTTGGCCTTCAGCGCGACGCCCTCGGCGTTCCAGAACGCGGTGGCGCCGGCGACCTTGCGCGCGAGCAGCGCCTGCACGGCGTTGAAGCCGATCGTGACCTTGCGGACCTTCGCCGGGTCGCCGCCGTCGCCGGCGACGATCGAGTCCAGCACGGCGTCGTCGGACGGCAGGCCGGTGACGCCGACCTTCTTGCCCTCCAGGTCGCGCGGCCGCGCGACCGACGGCTGGGCGAGGACCGCGGCCAGCGGCGTCTGGACGAGCGCCATCACGCCGACGACGTCCTTGCCCTTGGCCCGGGCGATCGCCAGGTCGTGGATGTCGACGATCGCGAGGTCCGCCTGGCCGCTGAGGCACGGCCTTGATCCCGTCGCCGGCCTCGCCGGGCGTCTCGACGTCGAGATGGACGCCCTCGGCCTCGTCGTAGCCGCGCTGCAGGGCGAGGTAGATGCCCGCGTGGACCGCGTTGGGCGCGAAGTCCAGCAGCAGTCTGGCGTCCTGCTCGGGACGGCTGTCGCTCCCGGTCGACGAGGTGCCGCAGCCGGCGGCGAGCGTCGCCAGGAGGGCGATCAGGAGGACGGGGAAGGCGCGGGGGAACATCGGCGCGGGAGGATACGGTCGGGCGGCGTCGTAGGATCAGAGAGGTGCGCCGCCGTGTGACCTTCTCGCGCAACCTGACGCTGTCGCTTTCGCGGACGTGCGTCTCGCACTGCAAGTACTGCGCCTTCCAGACCCACCAGCCGCACCTGCACACGCCCGACGAGGTGCTCGCGCTGCTGGATCGCGCCGCCAAGCGCTCGGTCAAGGAGCTGCTGATCCTCACCGGCGACGACCCGGCGCACCACCCCGGCGTGCGGGCGCGGCTGGCCGAGCTGGGCTTCGACGGACTTCGTCGCCTACGTCGTGTGGTGCTGCGAGCGCGCGCTGGAGCGCGGGCTGCTGCCGCACACCAACCTCGGTGCGGTGACGCGCGAGGAGCTGGCGCGGCTGCGCGAGGTGACGGCCTCGCAGGGGTTGATGCTGGAGTCGATGCGCGACGACCTCGTCGCCCATCAGGGCTCGCCGACCAAGGACCCGACGCTGCGGCTGCAGACGATCCGCTGGGCGGGCGAGCTGAAGATCCCGTTCACGTCGGGGATCCTGGTCGGGATCGGCGAGACGCGCGAGGACCGCGTGGACGCGCTGCGCGCGCTGGCCGAGGTCCACGCCGAGCACGGGCACCTGCAGGAGGTCATCCTCCAGAACTTCGTCCCGCATCGGAAGTACTACGGCGAGGAGCCGGCGGAGATCGCGACCGATGCGGCGGAGCGGTTCTGGCGCACGGGACTGCGTGACGTGCCGATCGCCGGCGTGCCGGAGTGGGCGTCGGCCGGTGTCGTTGGAGGACCTGGTCGAGCTGATCGGGGTGGCGCGCGAGCTGTTGCCGGGCGTCGGCATCCAGGTGCCGCCGAACCTCGCCGAGCACTGGCCCGAGCTGGTCGCCGCGGGCGCGACCGACCTGGGTGGGCTGAGCGCCAACGGCGACCACATCTCGCCCGAGCACCCGTTCCCGTCGCCCCATCAGGTGCGCAAGCGCCTGGCCGAGGACGGCGTCGCGCTGACCGAGCGGCTGTGCGTCTACGGCCAGTACCTCGACCCCGAGTGGGTCGAGCAGCGTGTGCTGGACGTCGTCAAGACCAAGTACTGGTCCTTCATCCCGCGCCGTGGGTCGGGCCGCACCGACGCGCCGTTCGCGATCCGGTCCGACCTCGTGGGCCCGGCGACCGAGCGGGCGCGGGCCGGCGAGGCGCTGTCGATCGAGGAGCTGACGGCGATGTTCGCGGCCACCGACGCGGGCGCGATCGAGGGCATGCGCGCGGCGGCCGACGAGCTGCGCGCCGAGCTGGCGGGCGACACGGTGACGTTCGTCGTCAACCGCAACATCAACGTCTCGAACGTCTGCATCGTCGGCTGCGCGTTCTGCGGCTTCGGGCAGGGCAAGCGCTCGCCGGACGCCTACGAGCACTCCGAGGAGGAGTTCCGCGGCCGCGTGCGCGAGGCCGTCGACTACGGCGCGACGGAGTTGTGCATGCAGTCGGGGATCCATCCCGACTGGAAGTTGGAGGACTACCTGCACTGGCTGCGGGTGGCCAAGGACGAGGCATCGCAGCTGCACCTGCACGCCTACTCGCCGATGGAGATCGCGCACATGTGCGACATCTCGGGCCTGGCGCCGAGCGAGGTCTTCGACGCGGCTGCGCGAGGCCGGCCTCGGCTCGACGCCCGGCACCGCGGCCGAGGTCCTGCACGACGGCGTGCGCGAGCGCATCAGCCCCAACAAGCTGCCGGTCGCGCGCTGGGTCGAGATCATCGAGGCCTCGCACCGCGCCGGGCTGCGCTCGACCTCGACGGTGATGTTCGGCCACATCGAGGAGCCGTGGGAGCTGGCCGAGCACATGACGCGTGATCCGCGAGCTGCAGGAGCGCACCGGCGGCATCACCGAGTTCGTGCCGTTGTCGTTCATCCCGTTCATGACGCTGCTGGGGCGCACGCACGGCGTCGAGGAGATCTCCCGCGAGGAGAACCTCAAGCACACCGCGGTCTTCCGCCTCGCGCTCGGGCAAGACCATCACCAACGTCCAGGCCTCCTGGGTCAAGATGGGCCTCGAGACCGCGACCGAGGCGCTGCGCTGGGGCGTCAACGACCTCGGCGGGACGTTGATGGAGGAGTCGATCTCGCCGGCTGGCCGGCTCCTACCACGGCGTGCGCCTGGACCCGCCGCAGCTGGTCGCCGCCGCCCACGCGCGCCGGTCGTCCGGCGGCCGAGCGCACGCACGTTGTACGACATCTTGCGCGAGCACCCGCTGGGCGCGCCGCGCGAGGCCGTCGCCTAGGCGAGCGTCAGCACGATCGCGGCGATCGGCGCGAAGCCGAGTGCCATCAGCAGCAGCCCGCCGGCGAGCGTCTGCATCACGCGGTCCTCGTCGCTGAGCGCCAGCGGTGCGAGCCGTCCCTGGGCCCAGCGGTACAAGGCATAGGCCGCGGCCGCGTCGACCGCGAGCACCAGCCACGGGGCCAGGGTGCCGGCGAGCGTCAGCGTCCCGAGCAGGACGAGCACGGCGAGCACGATCGCGCCGGCGAGATAGGCGCCGAGCGTGCGGCGCAGCTCGGCGGGGGAGACGGTGGCGGCGGCGCGCTTGCGGTCGGCGGCCCGCGGCGGGGCGGGAGCGGTGGCGGTGATGCGCGCGCGGCGGCGGGAGCGACCCATGCCCGCAACAGTAGTGGCGGGGCGTGCGGAGGCGGGACGCCCGCGCGCGGCGTCCCGCTATAGGTTTGAGGCATGGCCGAAGCGATCACCCGCGAGGGACTGGCACAGCTCAAGAGCGAGCTCGAGGAGCTCGAGGGGGAGGGTCGGCGCGCGATCGCGCAGCGGATCCTCATCGCCCGTGAGCTGGGCGATCTGTCCGAGAACGCGGAGTACCACGCCGCCAAGGAGGACCAGGCGCACCACGAGACCAAGATCGCCGCGCCTGACCGAGCGGCTGCGCAACGCGACGGTCGTCGAGTCCGACGCCGACGCGACGGTCGTGACCTTCGGCGCGACGGTCAACGTGACCGACGTCAAGTCGGGCAAGACGGCGAAGCTACACGATCGTCGGCGCGACCGAGGCCGACCTCAAGACCGGCAAGCTGTCGGCCGAGTCGCCGGTCGCCAAGGCGCTCATCGGCACCGCGCCGGGCGACACGGTCGCGGTCTCGACGCCGAGCGGCAAGCGTGAGCTGAAGGTCGAGTCGCTGGGCTAGCGGAAGAGGTCCTCGTCGCGGCTGCGCACGAGGGCCGCGCGCCCGGGCCGTCCTCGACGGTCACGTGGCGCTCCAGGCCGCGTGACGAGGACCGCGGGCTCGCCGGCGTCCTTGCCGCCGCGGGCGAGGTCGGCGGCGGCGGCGGCCTGATCGGCGATCGCGATCCAGGTCGCGCGCAGCTCACGGCCGTGCGCGTCGGCGCGCCCACGCCAGTCCTCCAGCGGGGCGAGGCCGGCGATCCCGACCGCGATGTCGCACTGGCCGTGACGCCAGGCGCGGCCGAACGAGTCGGCGATGACGATCGCCGGATGGCCCGGCAACGTCGCCCGCAGCGCGCGCGCCGATGCGTCGGGGTCGAGCGGCAGCAGGATCAGCTCGACCGTCGCTCGCAGCGTTGGAACGCGTCGACGCCGGCGTTGGCGCAGACGAAGCCGTGGTGGGTGCGGGAGATCAGGACGCCGTGCTCGGCGCGCACGACCTCGGCGCTCTCGCGCAGGACGACCTCGACGTGGCGCGGGTCGTCCTCGCCGAGCGCGCTCGGTCAGCTCGCGCGCCCGCGCCGACGGCTCGACGTCGGCGAGCGCCACGACGCGACCCTCGGCCTT
Organism: uncultured Conexibacteraceae bacterium; assembly: GCA_963731005.1. GTDB lineage: Bacteria > Actinomycetota > Thermoleophilia > Solirubrobacterales > Solirubrobacteraceae > Baekduia. Next base: position 2,484,236 of record CAVSTZ010000002.1, read on the forward strand.
GGACACGACCTTGTGGGCGACCACCAGCACTTCTCCGGCGGCGAAGCCCGGGGCGGGGGAGGGGCCGGCGGGCGCATCAGGGCCGAGGTCCGCGGGCTCACCCGCATCGAGCGCGGCGCGCGCGGTCGCCAGCAGCGCGGCCAGGTCGTCGCCCGCGCGTACCTCCGGCAGGCCCGGCAATGCCCGGGCCGTGATCATCGGCCGCCCACGCGCCCGAAGCGTGCCAGCAGCCCGCGCGTGTGCGACGCGCCGCCGCGGACGTCCTCCAGCGCCGTGCGCAGCGCGGCGAGGTCGTCGACGGTGTCGACGTCGAGGCCGAGCGTCGCCACCGCGATCGCCGTGCAGGTCGCGCCGGCCTCCTCGGCCAGGCGCTCGTGGCGCTCGCGCGAGCCCGGGCCGAAGGCGGGCTGGATCGCGTCGGGTGGCGTCAGCAGCAGCGCGTTGGTGCCGTCGCCGTGGCGGTCGGGGACGACGATCACGTCGGGGGGCGTCGACATCGTCGGCGTCCTCCAGCAGCTCGTCGAGCTCGGCCGGGTCGAGCGCGGGGCAGTCGCCGGGCACGAGCAGGACGCGGGTCGCGCCGCGCTCCATCGCCGCCTGCACGCCGCGCCGCGCCGCGGCGCTGTGGCCGATGTCGTCGGGGTCGTCGATGACGGCGGCGGCGTCGTAGCCGGCGGCCAGCGCGACGGCCATCGTCTCGCCCGAGACGACCAGCACCTCGTCGATGCACTTGGCGCGCCGCAACGCGATCAGCACGTCGGTGACCATCGCCTCGGCCAGCGCGCGGCGCGTGCCGTCGGAGAGGCCGTTGTCGAGGCGCTGCTTGGCCGCGCCGAAGCGCTTGATCGGCAGGACGGCGATCGTCCGGCCGCGGCGTCCGGCCATCAGCGCAGGCCCTCGGCGAAGCGCAGGGTGGCCTCGGCGACGCGGGCGCGGCCGCGCCGGGTCGGCGAGCAGCGTGTCGGTGCGCAGCGTCGGGATGGCGAGGCCGTCGAGCGTGCTCGTCGGCGACGAGCCCGTCGAGCAGGTCGCCGTAGTAGCCCGCGACCCCCGCCGCGTCCACCGCGACGCCCGCCCACTCCAAAAACGGCTTGGTCGGACCCTTGAGGACCTGCCCGCCGACGACGGGCGAGATCGCCACGACCGGCGCCGCCGTGGCGCGCAGCGCGTCGGCCATGCCGGGGACGGCGAGGATGGGGCGGATCGAGATCACCGGGTTGGAGGGTCCCACGATGATGGCCTTCGCTGCGGCGACGGCCGCCAGCGCCTCGGGCGGCACGGAGGCGGCTTCGATGCCGTCGTAGCGCACGTCGTCGATCGGCAGCGCCGCGCGCTCGCGCACCATGAACTCCTGAAACGGCACCCAGCGCTCGCCGCTGCGGACGCTCGTGCGCACGGGCGCGTCGGCCATCGGCAGGACGGTGGCGCGCAGGCCGAGAGCGCCGGTCGAGCTCCGCGATCGCCTCGGTCAGGCGCGCGCCGCCGGCCAGCAACTCGGCGCGGCGCACGCCGTAGGCCAGGTCGCGGTCGCCGAGGTTGAACCAGATCGTCGACGCCCAGCTCGCGCAGGCCGTCCATGACGGCGAACGTGTCGCCGGCCAGGCCCCAGCCGCGCTCGTCGATGCGATCGGCCAGCCAGAACGTGACGAGATCGGGGTCGGGCGCCACGTAGGCGCCGTAGAGCTCGACGTCGTCGCCGGTGTTGGCGATCACGACGAGGTCGTCTCCGGCGACGTCGGCCATCCCGCGGGCGAGCTTCGCGCCTCCGGTACCGCCGGCCAGGACGACCACCGGGGAACGGGAGTCGAAGTCCATTGCGGCGCGGGACGATACCCGCGCGGCGCCGCTCAGCGGCCGCTGAACTCCGGTTGGCGCTTCTCGGCGAAGGCGCGGGTGCCCTCGCCGAAGTCCTCCGAGCGGGCACACAGCTCCTGGGCGGCGACCTCGAGCTCAAGCGTCGCCGAGAGGGTCGGCTTGGCGACCGAGTCCAGCAGGCGCTTGGCCAGCGCGACCGCGCGCGGCGCGCAGGCCAGCAGCTCGTTGACCAGTGCGTCGGTTGCCGCATCCAGCTCCTCGGCGGGCGCGACGCGGTTGACCAGCCCGATGCGCTCGGCCTCGGTGCCGTCGATCACCTTGGAGGCCATGATCATCTCCTTGGCGCGGCCGAGGCCGACGACGGCCGGCAGCCGCGAGGAGCCGCCGACGTCGGGGATCAGGCCGACGCGCGTCTCGACCAGGCCGATGACGCCCTCGGCGGCCATCACGCGCAGGTCGGCGGCCAGCGCCAGCTCCATCGCCCCGCCGATGCAGGCGCCGTGGATCTGGGCGATCGTCGGCTTGGGCATCTCCTCCAGCAGGTTCCAGGTCTCGATGATCGGGCGGCGCGAGGCGCGCAGCCGGCCCGGATCGGCGGCCAGGCCGCCGAGGAAGTTGACGTCCATCCCGCTGGAGAACATCGGGCCCGCGCCGCGCAGCACGACGCAGTGGACGCTGTCGTCGTCGGCCGCCGCGTGGAGCACGTCGCGCAGCCCGAGCACCAGCTCGTCGTTGAACGCGTTGCGCTTCTCGGGGCGGTTGAGGATGACGTGGCGGACCGCGCCGCGGTCCTCGGTCTCGACGATTGGCATGGGTGGGACTGTACGTGGCGGTTCATCTCAGCGCGCGTCCAGTTAGGGTCCTGCGCCATGGCCGAGATCAAGAAGGTTGGAATCGTCGGGTGCGGACTCATGGGTCATGGGATCGCACAGGTCGTCGCGACCGCGGGCTACGACGTCGTCGTCCGCGAGGTCGATGACGCGACGCTGCAGAAGGGGCTGGGCAAAATCGAGAAGCAGCTGGCCCGCGCCGTCGAGAAGGGCAAGTCGACCCAGGAGGACGCCGACGCGATCCGCGCGCGCTTGACCGGCACGACCGACTACGCCGACTTCGCGGATGCCGACCTCATCATCGAGGCGATCACCGAGAACCTCGGCCTGAAGCTGGAGATGTGGAAGGAGCTCGACGCGATCGTCAAGCCCGACGCCATCTTCGCGACCAACACGTCGTCGCTGGCCGTCATCGACCAGGCCGCCTCGACGTCGCGCCCGACGCGCTTCGCGGGGCTGCACTTCTTCAACCCGGCGCAGGTCATGAAGCTCGTCGAGGTCGTGCGTGGCGTGACGACGACCGATGCGACCTTCGACGCGGTGCTCGCGTTCGCCGAGTCGCTGCAGGGCAAGATCGCGATCCCGACCAAGGACAAGGCCGGGTTCATCGTCAACCGCCTGCTCGTCCCCTACATGTTGGACGCGATGCGCGCCTACGAGGAGGGCGTCGGCTCGATCTCGGAGATCGACGCGGCGATGAAGGCCGGCGCGGGCCACCCGATGGGCCCGCTGACGCTTGCCGATCTGGTCGGCAACGACACCACCGGCGCGATCTGCGACGTGCTCTTCGACGAGTTCCGCGAGCGCCGCTTCGCCCAGCCGCCGATCCTGCGCAAGATGCTCTCGGCCGGCTGGTACGGCCGCAAGGCCGGCATCGGCTTCTACGACTACTCGGGCGACGAGCCGGTCGAGAACCCGGGGCTCGCGAGGTAAAGACCGCGTTTGCGAGGTTGGCGGTCGGGCACCGCAAGAGGTATGAGCTTGACCTCTTCCACCGTCCCGACCGTCACCCTCAGCGACGGCGAGCAGATCCCCCAGCTCGGCTTCGGCGTCTTCCAGGTCCCGCCGGCCGACACCGCCGACGTCGCCACGCGCGCGCTGCTGGCGGGCTATCGCCACATCGACACCGCCGCGGCCTATCGCAACGAGGCGGGCGTCGGCCAGGCCGTGCACGCCGCGGGCCTGCAGCGCGACGACGTCTACATCACGACCAAGTGCTTCAACGACGACCACGGCTTCGAGCAGGCCAAGCGCGCGCTGCACGCCAGCCTCAAGCGCCTGGAGATGGAGCACGTCGACCTGTACCTGATCCACTGGCCCGTGCCCGTCGGCCGACAAGTACGTCGAGACCTGGCAGGCGCTGGTCGAGCTCCAGCAGGAGGGGCTGACGCGCTCGATCGGCGTGTCGAACTTCCAGCCGGCCCACCTGGAGCGGATCATCGCCGAGACCGGCGTCGCGCCGGTCGTCAACCAGGTCGAGCTGCACCCGTACTTCCAGCAGACCGGCCTGCGCCGCGAGCACGCCGACCTCGGCATCGTCACCGAGGCGTGGAGCCCGCTGGCCCAGGGCAAGGTGCTCGACGACCCGACGCTGGTCGAGATCGCCGAGGCCCATGGCGTCACGACCGGCCAGGTCACGATCCGCTGGCACCTGCAGCTCGGCAACGTCGTGATCCCGAAGTCGGTGACCCAAGAGCGCATCGAGCAGAACTTCGACGTCTTGCGACTTCACGCTGAGCGCCGCCGAGATGGACGCGATCGCCACGCTCGACGCGGGCGACCGGACCGGGCCGGATCCCGACACGTTCGTCCGGCCCTAGGGCAGGACCGCCGCGCCGCGCGGCGAAGGCCGCGTGGTGCGCTCCTCACTGTTGAGTCCGCTGCGTCCCGAAGCCCTTCCGGGGGGACGTGGTCGCGGCCGGCGTGGTCGTGCTGACGACGCTGGTGGGGGTGGTGGCCACACGGTTCGCGGACGCCTGGGGGTCGGGCGTCCACCTGGCCTACGCGACGGTTGCGTGGGCGTTCGTGACCACGATGGCCGTGCTCTCGCCGAGGGAGGGCGATGCGCCACGGGCCTATCAGTCGGTGCTGTACGTGGCGTCGGTCGCGCTGTTCGTCGACGTCATCTTGCAGTTCAGCCGCGCCGTGGGTGCGAGCGCGACGGACTCCACCGGCGCAGCGACCTGGGCGCTGGTGGCCGTCGCCGCGCTTTCGCTGGGATTTGCCGTGGACCGCAACAGCGCGGTGTGCACGCTGCTCGGGTCGTTGGCGGCGGGTGGCGCGGTGTTCGTCGCCATCGACTGGATCTTCTCGCCCGAGGGCTTGGCGACCGCGCGCTGGACGTTGCTCGTGCTGGTCGTCGTCTACGGCTTCGCCGCGATCGGCCAGCGCGACCGCCGTCCGCGCCATGGCGTCGCGCTGATCGACGCGGCGGGCCTCGCGGCGCTGGTGATCGCCGGGACCTTCCTGGCCGCCGGCATCTTCAGCGAAGGCGGGGACGGCGGCGACGCGATCGGCGGCGTGCCCTGGGGGTGGGAGCTGCTGATCGCGGCGGTCGGCTTCGGCCTCATCGCCTACAGCTCGGTCGACCGCCAACCGGGTCCCGCCTACCTCGGCGTGCTGAACCTCATCGCCTTCGCCGCCATCACGTCGATCGAGGTCGATCACGAGGGTGCCACGCTTCTCGGCTGGCCCCTCGCGCTGGCCATCGCTGCCGCCGTCTTGTTGGTGATCGGCCTCCGGCCCACCACGCCGGCGCCGCCACCTCCGGACCGCGACGCCCCCGAGCCGCCGCCCTTGCCGCTGCGCTAGCTCCCGAGCGGGTCGCCGCCCGCGAGGCCGCCGCTACGAGCGGGTGCCTCCGGCGCCTCGGGCGCGGGCATCGTGGGCGGTGCCGGCGGGATGCTCGGAGCGCCGGGACCCACGGCGGCCGGCCCGCCCCAGGGCGGCAGGCCACCCGTCGCGCGGACCGCCGCGTTCTGGTGCTTGGTCACGTACCAGTAGTGCACGAAGTACGGGATGACCAGGAACATGCCCGGGAACAGCAACAGGAACGCGACGACCGGATTGATCTGCTGATCGCGCGGAATGCCGTTGAGCCGCTGGGCCCGCTTGATGCGGTTGCCGTAGTTGTAGGCCGACAGCAGCCACGGGATGTAGAGGAAGCTGAGGATGAGGGCCGTGACCGAGAGCGCCGGGCTCGACTGCGCCAGCCCCTCGTCGTTCTTCTCGCGACCGATGTCGCGAAGCTCATCGTTGACCAGGTAATACCAGCACGGGGCATAGATCCCCAGCGTGATGATCGTGAGCCCTGCTCCCACGGCAAAGCTCCGGACCTTGCCCTCTCCGCCCTTGCGGAACTCGACTACCTGCGCCATCTCATCCTCCATAGTGAGCGACGGCGCCACCTACTGGTCAGCGCCGGTTGTAGCGGTCAGCAGCCTAGCTGCCGCACCGGTCCACCGGAAGGTGGACGGTCATTCGGCGGGGCTCGACGCCGCCATCGCGACGAAGACGTCCAGCGCGGCCGGGTTGGCGAGCGAGTCGCGCGACGCCGCCTGGTCGGCGGGCTGGCCCATCAGGATCCGCTTGACCGGGACCTCGAGGACCTTGCCCGCTCAACGTGCGCGGGATCTCAGCGATCTGGTGGACCTCGTTGGGGACGTGACGGGGCGAGCAGTCCGAGCGGATGCGCCGCTTGATCTGCGCGACCAGCTCGTCGCTCGAGCTCCTCGCCCTCGCGCAGCACGACGAACAGCGGCATCCAGCCCTCGGTGCCTTCGCGCGGGATGTCCACCACCAACGCGTCGACGACCGCGTCGTCGGCCAGCACCGCGCGGTAGATCTCGCTGGTGCCCATCCGGATCCCGCCGCGGTTGATGGTGGAGTCGCTGCGGCCGTAGATGATGGCCGTGCCGCGCTCGGTGATCTCGATCCAGTCGCCGTGGCGCCAGACGCCGGGATAGTGCTCGAAGTAGGACTCGCGCAGCCGCGAGCCGTCCTCGTCGCCCCAGAGGAAGATCGGCATCGACGGCATCGGCTCGGTCAGCACGAGCTCGCCGACCTCGCCGATCAGCGGCTTGCCGTCGGGGTCCCAGGACTCGACCTTCGCGCCGAGCGCGCGCCCCTGGATCTCGCCGCGGTACACCGGCAGCGTCGGCACGCCGCCGACGAAGGCGCTGACGACGTCGGTCCCGCCCGAGGTCGAGAACAGCCACGTGTCGGCGCCGACGTGGTCATAGACCCACTGGAAGCCCTCGGGCGCCAGCGGCGAGCCGGTCGAGCCGACCGACTTCAACAGGCTCAGATCCCGGCCCTCGCCAGGCTCGACGCCCTCCTTCATGCACGTGGCGAGGAAGCTCGCGCTGGTTCCGAACGTCGTCGTCTGCGACTGCGCGGCGAGATCCCACAGACGGTCGAGCGACGGCGTCCCCGGGTTGCCGTCATAGAGGACGATCGACGCCGGCGTCAGCAGCACCCCGACGAGGAAGTTCCACATCATCCACCCGGTGGTGGTGAACCAGAAGACGCGATCGCCCTCCTGGGCGTCGAGGTGCAGGTGCATCTTCTTGAGGTGCTCCAGCAGCACACCACCCTGGCCGTGGACGATCGCCTTGGGCAGCCCGGTGGTGCCCGAGGAGTACAACACCCACAACGGATGGTCGAAGGGCAACTGGGCGAACTCCAGCGGCTCCTGCTGCTTGATCAACTCGCGCCACGGCAGCATGCCCGCGGGCGCCTCACCCGCGGCGCCGAGGTAGTCCAGCAGCACGACGTGCTCCAGCGACGGGATCTCGGCCTGCAGGCCGGCGACGACGTCGCGGCGGTCGAAGTCCTTGCCGCCGTAGCGGTAGCCGTCGACGGCGATCAGGACCTTGGGCTCGATCTGGGCGAAGCGGTCGACGACCGAGCGCGCGCCGAAGTCCGGCGAGCACGACGACCACGTCGCGCCGATCGACGCGCAGGCCAGGAAGGCCGCGATCGCCTCCGGGATGTTGGGGATGTAGGCGACGACGCGGTCGCCGGGGCCGACGCCGAGGAACCGCAGGCCGGTGGCGATCCGCGCGGTCAGGTCGCGCAGCTCGCCCCAGGTCATGAAGTCCAGCTCGCGCAGCTCGGAGGCGTGCTGCAGCGCGATCGCCGAGTCCTGCTTGCCGCGGAAGATGTGCTCGGCGTAGCTCAGCCGCGCGCCCGGAAACCACTCCGCGCCGGGCATCTCGCGCGAGCCCAGAACGCGCTGGTAGGGCGCCGAGGCCTGGACCTCGAAGAACGTCCAGATCGCCGCCCAGAAGCCGTCGAGATCGTCGACCGACCACTGCCACAGGTCGGCGTAGGAGCGGGAGACGTCGACGCCGCGGGTCAACGTGACCCAGCGCGCGAACCGGGTCAGCGTCGCGGCCTCCACGCGCTCGGCGGTGGGCGACCACAGGACCTTCGGCTCGGCGTCGGACATCTGCGGCCCAACTCTTTCACACGCCAACGTCTTTGATCAGGAGACCGTCAGCGTCGCGTTCATGCCCGCCGTCTCGTGGTTGACGGGCGTCGTCAGCGTGCAGAACAGGCGGTAGCTGCCGGCGGTCAGCTTGAGCGTCTTGGTGCTGTTCTGGCCCGAGCCGGTGAGCGGGAAGTCGACGGTGGCGCCCGCGTGGTCGGTGGGGATCACGCGGAGGTTGTGGTCGTCCTCGCCCTGGTTGTGGAGTTGGACGGTGACGGAGCCGGCGAGGACGCTCGCGCGCGAGAGGCGCGCGGAGTAGCCGGTGCGGTCGTCGACGGTGACGCCGACGGCCTGGGTCGACGGTGGGTCTGGGTCGTCGTCGCCGGATCCGGGGGGCGGTGCGATGTAGTTCGACGTCGGGTCGGTGACCGTCGGCGGCGCGGTGGGGCTCGCGCTCGCGAGGCCGGCGTTGGTGATCCCCGTCAGCGGTGGGGCGCCCCGCAGGGCGTCGAGCGGCACCCAGGCGACGCCGGCGTCGAGCTTGACCGCGTGGGCGCGACGGTGGGGCTTCTTGGCGGCGGCCTTGCGCGCCGCGCGGTGCTTGGCCGGCTTGGCGACGGCCTGGGCCGCGGCGCCGCCGCCGAGCAGCGCGATCAGCGCCGCCACGAGCAGTCTGCGCACGGACATGGACATCTTCCGGTCTGCATCGGCCCGGTCGCCGGAGATCTCAAGGCCGCGGCCGGTAGCGTGGACCCCAATGGACGCCACGACGCTCGCCCTCGCCGGGGCCGCCGAGCAGGCCCGACTGATCCGCGACGGCGAGGTCACCTCGCGCGCGGTCGTCGAGGCGACACTTGCGCGCATCGCGCGGATCGACCCGCTGATCAACGCCTACCGCGTCGTGCTCGCCGAGCGCGCCCTCGCCGAGGCCGATCAGGCCGATGGGCGCCGGGGTGCCGGAGACGCTCGGCCGCTGCTCGGCGTGCCCGTCGCGATCAAGGACGACGTCGACGTCGTCGGCGAGCCGACCGCCTGGGGCACCGCCGCCCACGCGGGCCCGGTGGCGCGCGACGCCGAGGTCATCCGTCGGCTGCGCGCGGCGGGCGCGATCATCGTCGGCAAGACGCTCGTGCCGGAGATGACGATGCTGCCCGCGACCGACACCACCACCTTCGGCTCGTCGCGCAATCCGTGGGATCTCAGCCGGACGCCGGGCGGTTCGAGCGGCGGCAGCGGGGCGGCGATGGCGGCGGGGTTGGCGGGCGTCGCGCTGGGCTCCGACGGGGCGGGCTCGATTCGCACCCCCTCGGCGTGGAACGGCCTCTTCGGGCTCAAGCCGACGCGCGACCGCGTGCCGCTGGCCCCACACGACGACGCGTGGCAGGGGCTCTCGGTCAGCGGGCCGCTCGCGCGACGGGTGGTCGACGCGGCGCTGTTCCTGGATGCGACCGTCGACGACGATGGCGTGCCGGAGGGCGGCTTCGTCGGCGCCGCGGCGCGCGAGCCGGGGCGGCTGCGGATCGCGGTCAGCACGAAGGCGCCGCCGGGCGCGATGCCGCGGCTGGGCGGCGAGGAGCGACGCGCGGTGCAGGACACGGCGGCGCTGCTGCGCGGGCTCGGCCACGACGTCGTCGAGCGCGATCCGGACTACCCGGGGTCGCTCTGGCCGGCGGGCCTGGTCCGGGTGACGCGCGGCGTCGGCGACGACGTCGCGGCGTACATGCCGCATCGCGAGCGGTTGGAGCCGCGCACGCGGCACCTGGCGGCGCTGGGTCGCCGCGCGCCCGCGGGCCTGGTGCGCTGGGCCCGCGAGGCCGAGGCCGGGCAGACCGCGCGGCTGGCCAAGCTGTGGGACGACGTCGACGTCCTGCTGACCCCGGCGGTCAACGACGGGCCCTATCGCGTCGGTGCGGTCGGCCGCTGGTCGACGCCGATCTACCTCGTGCGCGGCGCCGAGCGGCTGACGTGGATGCCGGCCTGGAACATCACCGGCCAGCCGGCGGCCGCGGTGCCCGCGGGGCTCGACGACGACGGGCTGCCGGTCGGCGTCCAGGTGGTCGGACGCCTTGGGGACGATGCGCTGTTGTTGTCGCTGTCGGCCCAGATCGAGGCGGCGCGGCCGTGGATCGATCGCCGGCCGGGAGCGATCGCGTGAGCGACGACGCGGCGGGTCTCCTCGACATCGCGGTCGAGGCGGCGCGCACGGCGGGCGCGTTGCTGCTGGACCGCTTCGGCAGCGAGCGCGTGCTGGCGACGAAGTCGACCTCGACGGATCTCGTCAGCGCCGCCGATCTGGCCGCCGAGGCCGCGATCCGCGAGATCCTCGCGCGGCGCGCCCCCGACGACGCGATCATGGGGGAGGAGGGCGAGGACACCGGCGGGACGTCCGGCCGACGCTGGGTCGTCGACCCGCTCGACGGCACGGTGAACTTCTTGTACGGGTTGCCCCAGTGGTGCGTGAGCGTGGCGTGCGAGGGGCGGGTCGCGGCGATCTTCGATCCGGTCCTGGACGAGCTGTTCACCGCGACGGCCGACGGCCCCGCCGAATGCAATGGCATTGTCTTGGCCCCGGCGCCGCCAGAGGATCTGGCGCACGCGCTCGTCGCGACCGGCTTCGGCTACGACACGCGGCGACGCGAGCTGCAGGCTGAGGTCGTCGCGCGCGTCGTGCCGCGCGCCCGCGACATCCGTCGCGGCGGGTCGGCGGCGCTGGATCTCGCGTGGACCGCCGCGGGGCGCCTGGACGCCTACTACGAGCGCGGCGTCAACCTGTGGGACGTCGCCGCGGGCGAGCTGATCTGCGCGCGGGCGGGCCTGGAGGTCTGCCGGCTGGAGCCGGTCGGCGAGTTGCCGTGGGGCACGCTCGCCGCGCCGACCGCGATCGCCGGCGATCTGCGCGTGCTGGTGTCCTGAGTCGGACATCGCCCGTGGTCCGCCGGTCGCCCTTGCCTGCGGACGGTCGGGGTGGTCTCCTTGGTGGACGGCACCAACGACGCGTCAGGGGAGATGATCGCGATGTTCGAAGAGGGCCAGCTCTACTCGCCGGTCACCCGCGGTGACGACGGCCGCGTCGAGGTCCACCTCGGCGAGGACCACCCGGGCTTCCACGACCCGGCCTACCGGCAGCGGCGCAACGAGATCGCGGCGGCCGCGATGGCCTGGTCGCCCGGCGACGCTGTCCCACAGATCGCCTACACCGATGTCGAGAACGACATTTGGCGCACGGTCTCGCGCGAGTTGCACACCAAGCACGAGCGCTATGCCTGCCGGGAGTTCTTGGAGGCCAAGACGGCGCTCGGGCTCCCGGAGGATCGTGTGCCTCAGCTCGACGAGGTGACCGACCGGCTGAAGCCGCTGACCGGCTTCGAGTACCACCCGGCGCCGGGTCTCGTGGCGCTGCGCGAGTTCTATGGGTCGCTCGGCGATCGCGTCTTTCATTCCACGCAATACGTCCGCCATCCCTCCGAGCCGCTTTACACCCCGGAGCCCGACGTCATCCACGAGGTCATCGGCCACGGCAACCTCCTGGCCTCACCGCGCTTCGCGGCGATCAAGCGCGAGGCCGGCCTGGCGGCCCAGCGCGTCGAGACCGACGAGGCGCTGCAGGTCGTCGCCGACGTCTTCTGGTTCACGATGGAGTTCGGCGTCCTGCACGAGGACGGCGAGCTGCGCGCCTACGGCGCCGGCATCCTCTCCAGCTACGGCGAGATCGAGGAGTTCCGCCACATGGAGATCCGGCCGCTGGACTTCGCCGAGATGGTGACCATCGACTACGACATCACCAAGTACCAGCCGGTCCTCTACGCCGCCGAGTCCATGGACCACCTCGAAGACGCCGTCGGCGGCTTCTTCCGCTCGGCCGGCGACGACACGCCGGCACGCCTGGGCGCCGCGGCCTCGGCGCGCGGCTGAGCGGCGAGTACCCGGGGTGGGAGTCGAACCCACACGCCCTTGCGGGCAGAGGATTTTGAGTCCTCGGCGTCTACCGTTCCGCCACCCGGGCTGGTGGTGGGCTGCAGTCTAAAGCGCCGCGTGCCGCGTGTCAGGCAGGGTGGGGTGCCGAGTGGCTGGTGGTGTGGTCCACGGTGCGTTCGAGCTCGACGTTCCACGCCTGGTTGAAGGCGCGCATCGCGAAGCCGATCAGGAGGATCTGGACCGGGATGATGAGGGCGGTGACGATGGCGAGGATGCCGGAGTCGATCGTGGGCTCGGCGAAGCCGGGCTCGTCACGGTCCAGCCAGCCGGGGACGGCGACGGCGGCGAAGATCACGAGCAGGATGGCGAGCGCCGCGGCGACCGGGAGCACGCCGCGGTTCCAGCGGCTGACGTAGAAGGCCATGATCAGATAGATCAAGATGTAGGCGATCTGCACGGCCTTGGCGCCCTGCAGGACATCCCAGCCGCCGATGGTGACGATGAGCATCAGCGCGACCGAGACGAGGAGCAGCAACAGGACCGTGGCCTTGGTCGCCTTGCTCGCCGCTTTGTCGCGGTTCGGGTGCTCGATGATGATTTGGTTGGCCTCCATCCCGCGCCGACCTTACAATCCCTTGTGGTCGCGCGCCACGGTCAACGTTCCGGGCGCGTGTCACCGCAGGCCCGTGCGGGCGTGGCGGAACTGGCAGACGCGCGAGGTTTAGGTCCTCGTGGCCTTATGGCTGTGGGGGTTCGAGTCCCTCCGCCCGCACCTTTCACCCATCGAGATCCTCCGAGGGGACCGCCATCCAGTGGTCGGTCGCCAGCCGGGGTCTGCCGAGTGCCTCGATCGTCGCGTTGCCGTACTTGGCGCTCAGGACCTTCATGCCCTCCAGCGGGTCGCTTCGGCCGGCATCGGCCCTGGTCCGGCGGATCGGATCGCCCGGGGTCCGGGCGATGGTCTGGATCGCGTTGCGCGGGATCGGGACGTAGGGCAATGCCTTGAACAGCGCCGTCACGCGGCGCTGGATCGTCGGCTCGCCCATGACGGCGGTGCGGAGATCGGGGTCCATCTCGGCGACGAAGTTGGGCGGGATCTCGGCTGAGGTGACCAGGCGGACCATCGCCGCCCTGCCCGTGAGCGAGAGGGTCCGCTTCCGGTCGCCTTGCTTGTCGCCCGGGGTGAAGTACTCCGGTCGGGCGCGGATGACGCCGACCTGGAAGCGGGTCATCTTCTTCGTCCCGCCGATGCAGAGGCAGACCTGGTTGACCGCCTCCCTCGGGATCTGCCAGACCGAGGTCTTCGACCACTTGATGTCGACCGGACGGCCGTCGATGTCGAGGTCCATGAAGCCGCCGTGCTCGAGCTCCAAGGCCGTGCGCAGCAGGATCTCGACCTTGGTCCCGACGTAGGTCGCCTCGGTCTTCTCCAACTGGTCGATGTGCCACCGACCCGTGCGCGGACCGTCGAGCACCTCGTCGACCGCGCGTCTGACCAGGTCCCCGAAGAAGGCCTCCGGGTCCGGGATCCGGCGGTTCAGCCATGCGACGACGTAGTCGACATCGTCGTCCTGGTACTCGGGATCGACCATTGGGCGATCGTAATCGCCGATGCGGCGCTCAGAACGCGGCGCGCCCGACGGCGCGTCCGAGCCAGATCGCCAAGAGGCCGGCGGCGAGGCTGATCGCGATGTTGGCGACCGCGCGGCCGCGGTGGCCGATGGCGTTGGCGTGGTGGGTCTCCAGCATCCAGGTGCTGAAGGTCGTGTAGGCACCGACCAAGCCCGTGCCGACGATCCGCAGCGCGTCGCCGGAGAGGCCGGAGCCGGCGATCACGCCGAGGACGACGGCGCCGGAGAGGTTGACGGTCAGCGTCCCGTACGGAAATGCGCGGCCCGCGCGCACGTTGACGCCGTGCGTGAGCAGCGCGCGGGCCACCGCGCCACCGCCGCCGGCCAGCCCGACCGCGATCCACGTCACGGCCCTCATGCGATCTCCGGCGTGGGGGCGGGCGCCGGCGTCGGCGCCGCGCGGACACCCAGCACGACACCGGCCAGCCCCGCCACCACGCTCCCGCCCATGTACACGACTGCGACGCCGACGCGATCGGCGTCCAGCAGCTCCAACACCTCCAACTGCATGGTCGAGAAGGTCGTCAGCGCGCCGCAGAACCCGGTGCCGATCAGCGCCCGGGCGCGGCTCGCCGGCGAGCGATGGGTCGCGATCCACCCGAGCAGCAGGCTGCCCGCGACGTTGACCCCGAACGTCACCCACGGCCAGCGGCCGGCGTGCGTCGGCGCCAGCTCGAGCAGCCCGGCCCGTGCCAGCGCGCCGGCGCAGCCACCGGCGAAGATCGCGAGCAGAAGCCGGAACTCGAGGAGCACGCCGCGGCTTCTATCAGCGCCGGCGGTCGCTCAGCCGATCGTGAACCACACGGTCGCGCCGCCGTTCGGCGTCCCGCGACCCCACACGCGACCGCCGTGGCGCTCGGCGATCCGTGCCGCGATCGCCAGGCCCGAGCCGGTTCCGCCGAAGGCCTCGCGCCCGTTCAGCCGTCCGAAGATCGCAAAGGCCTGCTCGGGCAACTCGCCGTCCAGCCCGATGCCGTCGTCGCGCACGGCATAGGCGCCGGCGCCTTCGTCCCACGCCAGCTCGATCCGCGCCCGCCCATGCGGTGCGGTGAACTTCAGCGCGTTGTCGAGCAACTCCTCGATCAGCCGGCGCAGCAGCGTCTGGTCGGCGCGGCAGCGCGGCAGCTCGCCGACGGTCCACGTCACGTCGCGACCCTCGGCGCGTGGCTCGAGGACCGCTTCGATCAGCTCGCGTGCCAGCAGCGCCGGGTCGACCTCGCGCGGCTCGAGCGCCACGCGCGTCATCCCGACGATGTCGACGAGGTCGTCGAGCAGGTCGGCCAGCTCGGTGCCCGCGTCCCGGACCAGCGCGAGGTAGTGCTGGGTCTGATCGGGCATCGTCTCGGCGTGGTTGGCGAGCAGGATCCGCGAGAAGCCGTCGATCGCGCGCAGCGGCGCGCGCAGGTCATGTGCGAGGGCCATCGCGATCGCATCGAGCTCCCGCGTCGTCTGATCGTCGCGGCCGTCGAGCGGAGGGTGGGTCGGTTCTTCTGCCATCAGGGCACTAGGTCAACTACCGTGGGGCCGCGTGACGGAAACCCTTCGATCCATCGTGGTGATTGAGGATCACCCCACCGTGCGCGAGGGACTCTGCCTCGTATTGGAGCGCGAGGGGTTCTTCGTCGCCGGCCGCGCGGGCACCGCGGAGGAGGGGCACGCCGCCATCGTCAAGGCCGAGCCGGACGTCGCGCTGATCGATGTCGACCTCCCGGACGGCAGCGGCGTGGAGCTCACACGGCGGCTGCTGCGCCGCGACAAGCGTCTCGGCGTCCTGCTCTACACGGGCATGGACGACCCCGGCGTCCTCGAAGACGCGCTGGCCAGCGGTGCCCGCGGCTTCACGTTGAAGACCTCGGATCCCGAGACGATGCTCAACGCGGTCCGGGCGGTCGCCGCCGGCGGCACGTTCGTCGACCCCAGCGTCCGCCACCGTCTCGCCCGTCAGGAGGCGCCGGTCGATCGCGTCCTCACCGTTCGCGAGCGCGAGGTGCTCGGGCGGCTGGCCGAGGGGCTGTCGGTCGAGGAGATCGCCGCCGACCTCGTGCTTTCGACTGAGACGATCCGGACGCACGTGCGCAACGCGATGGGCAAGCTCGGCACCCGCACGCGCGCCCACGCGATCGTCGTGGCGCTGCGACGCGGCGAGCTGGCGCTGTAGCGCGCCGGCCATCGCCGGAAAGTAGCGGGGGACCGGGGAATCGAACCCCGAGTTACGGTTTTGGAGACCGTCGTGTTACCACTACACCAGTCCCCCAGCGGCCCGTCATTGTAGGGCGGAGCGCGGTGGTGGGGCGGCTCGCCCCGAGACGGTCCGATGGTCTCGCGGACCGGGTGTCGCGTCGATGTCCGCGCATCGTCGCGCGGCCTGAACGTTCGGCGAGGTCTGCCCCCGGAACCCGGGGCATCGGTTGCCGGCGACGTTCCGGCGCCTCTAAGGTGGCGCGGACGCCAGAGAAGCGCCTGAACGGATTCGAGAGTGTTGTCATGAAGCGCCTGTCTCGCCACACGTTTGTGGTCCTGCTGATCGCCCTGTTGTCCAGCGTGGGCGGCCTGACGCTTGCCGTCGTCGCCTTCGGACAGGGAGACGGCACCACGACGGCCACGACGCTGTTGTCGCCCTACGCGACGACGCCCACGACGCCGGCGGCCACGACGCCGACCAAGACGTCGACCACGCCGTCGGAGGCCACGACGACCAACGGCACCAACCCGGAGCGCAAGCACGGCACCGCGCCGGTGCCGACCACCAACGGCGGCCCGCCGCCGTCACGGGCGACGCGCAAGGGCCCGTCGCATCTGGCGTTCACGGGTGGCGAGCCGATCTACGTCGGGTTCTTCGGCGCCGCGCTGATGGTCGGCGGGCTCATGCTGCATCGGCGCCGCCGGGCCGCGACGGACCGGTAGACGCCGCCGCGCCGCGGGGCGCGGCCTGCTCCAGGCGGGCGATCACGACGAGCCGCTGGGCGGCGCTGTAGAGCGGGTGGCACGCGGTCAGCACGAGGCGTTGGCGGCCGATCGCGCGCAGGGTCGAGACGTCCTGGGGCTTGACGATCCGCGTGCCCTCGACGCGGTAGACGAACCGGCCGTAGGGCATGGTCATGGTGATGGGATCGCCGCGGCGCAGCGCGTCGAGGTGGCGAAACGGCGCGCCGTAGGTCGTGCGGTGGCCGGCGATCCCGACGGTCCCGTCCTGGCCGGGCAGCGCGGTGCCGTAGTAGTGGCCGGGGCCGCGGCGCAGGCTGCTGGTGGTCGTGCCTTGGACCACGACGAAGTGGGCGTCGAGGCGGGGGATGCGCAGCTCGCCGAGCGGCTTGCCGCTCGTGGTGCGGGACTCGAGCGTGTGCGCGAGGGCGCGGATCCGGGCCTGGGCGGTGCGGACGGGGTCGGTGGCGGCGCCGGGTGCCTGCGCGGCGGCGGCCGTGGTCGCCGCGGGCGTGGCGTAGGCCGCGTCGAGGCGGGCGAGGTCGTCCTGCAGCGCGTGCT
This sequence comes from uncultured Conexibacteraceae bacterium, assembly GCA_963731005.1. GTDB lineage: Bacteria > Actinomycetota > Thermoleophilia > Solirubrobacterales > Solirubrobacteraceae > Baekduia. The sequence goes on from CAVSTZ010000002.1 coordinate 2,501,344, forward strand.
GCTCGTGGGCGGCCCAGAGGGCGGAGACCGGCTCCTGCCAGACGACGGTGGCGACGGCGTCGCCGACGGCCAGGGCGCCGGTGGCGACGAGCAGTGCGGGGAGGCTGGGGCGCAGCGCGCGCAGGCGGCCGCGGCGGGGGACGGGGACGGCGCCGGGCGTGGGCGCGGCACCGGGGTCTTCTGGTGTGTGGACGGCGTCGGTGGAGGGCGCGGGTGCGGGTTCCGCCTCGGCCTCGTCGACCCGCACGCGCAGCGCCGCCAGTTCGGCGCCCAGCGCGGCCGCGCGGCCGGCCAGCTCGTCGAGCCGGCGGCGGTCGGACGACCGGTCGGCCAGCTCCGGCCCCGGCTCCAGCCACCAGGCGCCGTCGCTCAACGCGAGGTGCAGCGGCACCTCGAAGGCGACCGTGAACGCGGCACCGTCCGGGGTCCCGCTCAGCAACGGCGTTCCCGGGACCGTGGCCAGCCGCCGCCAGGACGGTCCGTCGGCGATCAGCAGCGTCGGTGGCGCCAGGAGGCACGGGGTCGCGGCGCGCGCAGCGCCGATGCAGGCGGACGAGCGCGAAGCCCGGTCCACCGCCCGCGTACTCGGTATGTGCGACGTCCAACGTCATGGCAGGTCGACGGCCATCCGGGCCGCCCGAAGCGGGCAGTGTACGGGCCCGAACGGTCGTCGCCCAGGGAGCGACCTGACCGTCAGGCGTGCTTGGCGATCACGTAGTCGGCGACGCGCTGCGAGGCGATGCGCAGGCGACGGAAGTACGTCGCGCGGCTGACGTGCAGCTCGTCGGCGGCCGAGCTCGTGGCTGCCGTCGGGTCGAGGTAGCCGCGCTCGACGATCCGGCGCAGGAGCTGCTCGTCGGGGGCGTCGCCGAACGCGTTGGCGACGGCGTCGGCGACGCTCGGCGCGGACCGAGGCGGCGCGCTCCTCGGGCGTGGTCGCCGGTCGCCAGCGGGCTGAGGCGCCAGCTCCAGCGGCTGGTGCGAGGTTGCGCAGCGCGTCGCGGACGGCGTCGGCGTGACGTCGGGCGCGTCGTCGCCGCGCACGACCGACTGCGGCGGCGCCGCGTCGCCGCCGAGCTTGATCGGGCCGGCGCGCGCCGAGCCCGAGCTCGCCGTAGACCGCGCTGCGCACGCCGCCGAGCAGGCCGTCGGCCGCAGTGATCGATCTGATGGCATTGGACGACCCCGTGCCGACGCCGATGTCGAGCTCGGTCCAAGTGCGTGGTGTTGACCGCGCGCGCGAACGCGACCGCCGCTTCGTTGCTCGGGTCGATCGGGATGTAAGACCAGCGCGGGTTGTTGACGCCCGAGCGCAGGATCGCCGCCGTGTTCAGGATCGAGAGGACCGGCGAGCTGCCGTCGCCGTGGGCGATGAAGTCGATCGAGTCGCGCCAGATCAGGACCTCCTCGCCGGCGTGTGCCGCGCGCGCGTGGGCGAGCCACGGGCCGAGGCAGATGTCGTCGCTCGGCGACGGCGGGCGCGTTGTCGGGGGTGACCGCGATCGCGATGCCGCAGAGCGTGTCGTGCGCGTCGCGGACGGTGACGACGCGGTCGGGCGCGCCTTCGAGGACGGCTGCGTCGCATCCCACCAGACCGCGCCGTCCTCGCTTGGCCAGGATCCGGTCCCGGGCGACCGGCGAGGTCCTCCGCGCGCCACGGTCCGGACGGTGGGTCGTCGAGCCGTCGGCGCCGAAGCCCCAGCGCACGGCCGGGTTCTCGACCAGCTCGGCGAGGTCGACGATCGTGCGCGGACCCGCCTCGCAGGCCGCGCACGAAGAGGTGGTCGGCGATCCGGCGGCGCAGCTCGCGGTCGCGCTCGGGGTCGCCGCGCGCGCAGGTCGGCGCGCATCGCCCGGCGGACGAGGTCGTGCAGCGTGACGCCGTCGCGCGACCGGCTCGGCGAAGGTGCGCTCGCGCAGCCACGCGTCGGCGTCGTCGGGGTCGACCTCGGGCAGGACGTCGCGCAGCAGTCGGCTCGTGCAACGCGCGCGATCGCGGCGACCGCGGCGACGTCGAGGTTGCCGCCGTCGAGGTCGGTCTGGGCGAGGCGGTGCAGGATCGCCCGGACGAGGTTGGGGTGCTCGTGGATGCGCTCGGGCGTCCAGGCGCCGCCGTCGCGCTGGACGGCGTCGGCGGCGAGCGCGAGCGCGAGCGGCGAGCCGTCGGCCCACGCGATCAGCTGCTCGGCGATGGCGCCGTCGTCGAGGCCGTGGGCCTGATCAGGTTCAGCGCCGCGTCGGCGGGCATCGGCTCGAGCTTCAGCTCGACCGCCAGTCGCTCCCAGCCGCTTCGAACCAGCCCGGGTCGGGCGCCTTGCGGCCGGCGAGGACGACGATCGCGCGGGCCGGGCAGGGAGGGCAGCAGGCGGTCGCGCAGCTAGCCGTCGGCGGCCGACATCCGCTCGTAGGTGTCGAAGAGGATCAGCGGGCGCGGCGCGTCGGTGACGTCGCCCAGCGCGCTCTCGATCTCGCCCGGGACGGGAGCGAGATCGCGGCCTTCGACGAGCCGCGGCGGTCCAGCCGCGCGCTCGCCGCGGCGGGCGATCTCGCGCAGCAGCGTGCTCTTGCCGATCCCGCCCGGCCCGTGGACGAGCACGACCTGCGCGGGCGGGTCGTCGACGAAGAGCGAATCGAAGAACGCGAGTTCGCGCTCGCGGCCGACGAACCGCTGCTCGTCGCGGTCGGCGAGGCGTTCGGCGAGGGTGCTGGACACGGACAGTCTCGGCTTAAGCGTGCCATGCCTGTCCACCTTTGCGCGCCCGTCCATAGACTTCGCGGGCAATGGGAGGGCCTTCGGAGATCTTTCGTCCCGGTTTGCTGGCCGGCCAGTCAGCGGTGGTCACGGGCGGCGGGACCAACCTCGGGCGCCAGGCGGCGGCCGAGCTGCTGGCGTGCGGTGCGCGGGTGGTGATCGCGGGGCGGCGGGAGGAGGTGCTGGCTTCCGCCGCCGAGGAGCTTGGTGACGGCTGCTCGTGGGTCAGCGGCGACATCCGCGAGCCTGCCGATGCGGCGCGGATCGTTGCGTGCGCGGTGGAGCGCCACGGCGGGTTGGACGTGTTGGTCAACAACGCCGGCGGGCAGTACTTCGTGCCGGCGGAGGCGATCGGCGCGAAGGGCTGGCGGGCGGTGATGCGGTTGAACGTCGAGGGGACGATGACGATGACGCACGCCGCGGGTGATGCGTTGCGCGCGGGCGGTGGAGGGGGTGTCGTCGTGAACGTGACGGTCTCGCCGCACCACGGGATGCCGGCGATGGCGCACACGGGGGCGGCGCGGGCGGCGGTCGAGGCGTTGACGATCGAGCTGGCCTCAGCTTGGCGGGACGACGGCGTGGCGGTCGTCGCGGCGGCGATCGGGCGCTTCGACACGGAGTCGTTGCGGAAGTACCCGGAGGTCGTCTGGCGCAGCGCGGCGTTGAGCGTGCCGCTGCAGCGGCTGGGGACGATGCAGGAGTTCGCGTGGCTGGTGGCGATGCTTGCGTCGCCGTTGGGGCGGGCGTTGAGCGGGACCGTCGTGACGCTGGACGGGGCGGCCGACAACTGGTGGGGCGCGTGGCCGCCGACGGCGATCGCCGACGACGCGGGTGTTGTGCCGACCGAGGCGCGCAAGCCGGGGGTCGGCGCGTGAGCGCGGGCTTCGGTTGGCCACCCGGGTTTGGATCGGGCCGGTACACTGCCGCCAGGCCTGCGGGCGAGGTGTCAACGGCTGCACGGGAGCCTTCCAAGCTCTAGGAGCGGGTTCGAGTCCCGTCGCCCGCTTGACGCATGAGGCCCGCAGTTCATAGCCACGGGGAGTGGCGCAGTCTGGTAGCGCACCCGGCTGGGGGCCGGGCGGTCGCAGGTTCAAATCCTGTCTCCCCGATACGTACGAAAGGCCCGCAAATGCGGGCCTTTTTCGTGGGCTGAGGCGGGCGTGGTGCGGAGCTTGCGGTCCAATTTGCGGTCCAATTTCTGCAGAAGGCTGCGCGGCGACGAGCGCAGTCGTTGGGCCCGCTTATCGCTTGTACTGACGCAAGTCGTTCAGATCGATCTGATCTAGGTCATCAGATGAGGAAGATCGCGGCCTGAGGCGTGGCGCACGCTGTAGGGCGGTTTCGCGTCAACGCGAAGCGGAAGCTTCTGCGGACATCGGTGAAGGTGACGTACGCTCTCGTTGAGATCGCCTGCGGCCGTAGAACTGCGCGAACGGCTGCTGCTACTTACGGTCTTCCACTTCTGTGAGCGCGACCCGCAGCCGAGGGGCGATGGCCTCCCAGCTGAACTCGGCGGTGCGGGCCCATGCCCGGCGACCGTACAGATCCCGGAGGTCGCGATCCGCAGCGAGCAACTCGAGCGCGGCCACGGCCGCCGACACGTCACCGGGCTCGAACAGCATGCCGCTGTGTCCATGAGTCACGACCGCTGCGGTATCGCCGACTGACGTCGCCACCGGGACGAGTCCGCCGGCCATGCCCTCAAGGAGGCTGTTGCTTAGGCCCTCGACCTCCGACGTCTGCAACATCACATCGTGCGTCTGCAACAGGTCTGGGACGTCGCAGGCCGCGACCGGGCCGATGAGACGCACGCGCCCGAGATGGCGGAGGTTCCCGAGTTCTGAGACGACAGCGGACACGTGTGATCCATCGCCGGCGATCGTGAGTTCGAAGTCGATCGCTCGGTCGAGCAGCATCGAAGCGATGGGCAGTAAGTCCGACACGCGCTTGTGCTCGTCCTCGACTCTCCCCAGGTACAAGATTCGCAACGGGCCCCGACACCCCTGCGCGCGGGGCGCGTCGAGCCGCGATACGAACGTTGGGACGTGATAGAGCCGAGGAGACTCTTGCGGGAACAGGTGCTGCAGCCGTCCATGACACCGCTGCGACACGCTGAAGATCGCGTCGATGTGCGCCAGATTGCGTGCCAGCGGCTCGTAGTAGCTCCGCGCGTCGTCGGAGCGGCAGTGGGCGATCACACGGAGATCGTGCCCGCGGGCACGAAGGCGCGCGAGCGCGGGGTACGTGTTCCACAGCCAGTTGGGGAACACGGTTGCGGGTCCGACCTCGCGCAGCAGCGCGGCCAGTTCGCGCGTGCGCTCGAAACCTAGGACGCGCTCGGTTCGCTCCGCCGGATCCAGACCGCGCACCACCAGCAGCACCGGTCGCTCGGTGAGGCGCGCCTGGAGACGGCGGGCCCACGCATGCGGGCCGCCAAGGCCGGGGGTGAGCAGGATGATGAGCGGCCGGGTTGCCTTCACGCCTGTCGGCCGGGTTGCTCGGTCGACTCCCGGAACCTGAGGTTGGAGGCCACGACTTGCGCAAGGAAGTCTGGCTCGTAGTCGGCGTGGCGTGCCGCGGTGATCAGCCCGCGAACGTCCTTGGGCAGGCACGCGCCGCCGAACCCGGGGGCGTCCGGGAACACCAGCGTGTGCATGCGCTCGATCCGCGGATCGAGGAGCCAACCCTCGCGCACGGTGTCCCAGTCAGCACCGACGGCATCGCAGATCCGCTGCATTTCGTTCACAAAGGTCACTTTGGCGGCGAAGAAGGCGTTCTCCGCGAGCTTGATCATCTCGGCGTCGACCGCGGAACATCGGTAGTACGTCTTCGTAGGCCCGAGGATCGGCTGGAGCAGCCGTAACCACCATGTGGTTATCGGGCGCTCGCCCCCGAGGATGACGAACGGCACGTCGGCGATGTTCGATGGGAAGTGCGGGTTGTGGTAGCGGCTTTGGCCGACGTACTCGGGCCAGTAGCAGACCTCGCGCCCGAGCTCCTCGGCGAGGCGGCTGGTGGTGCCGGGCGGCACGGTCGACTTTAGGATGATCCGCTCGTTGGGAACCGCAGCCACGGCTGCGGTGACGGCGCTGGTGTCCAGTGACCCGTCCGGTCCTTCCGGCGTCCCGACGCAGACGATGACCGCGCCGCAATCGGCGAGCGCGGACACCGGCACGTCGCCGCCGTCGCTGACATCCCAGCCGACGACCTCGTGATGGCCGGCAAACAGCCGCTGGACGGCGCCGCCGACGTACCCGCGACCGATCAACCCGAGCTTCATGCGGCGCCTCCCGTGTGCGACCTGATGAGCTCGTCGACGACGACGTGCGTGTGCGGGAGATCCGGTCCGCGGTCGAGCTTCAGCGCCGGGGCCGGCCCAGAGCCCAGGTAGCGGCTGACGGCCTCGGCGAAGCGCTCGCGCTCCGTCGAGGCAGGTGACAGCGAGTGCTCGAGGAGGACCGCGATCTCGGCAAGCGCCTCGACCTGCGACACCGACCGTAGGTGCGGGACGCGCTCATGCGCCCACGACCAGCGAGCGCATCGCCGCGGGGCGAGCACGGCGAGATCTTCGAGCTGCAGGACCATCGACTTGTTCGCTCCTGGTTGGAACAGTGGGGACAGCTCGAGTTCGGCGGACTCGTAGATCGTCGACAGCCCAGGCGTGAGGAGCTGGAAGGCGGTGGAGCCGAGCAGGTTGAGGTACGTGGCACGGTCGAGCCGTCCGTGCACGCAGACTCGTGATGAGTTCCGCCACGGGGTGCAGAGCTCCGCCAGCCTTGGGCTGCCGCCGACGACGTGCACCGCGCCGGCCGTCGCGTCTAGGACGACGGGCAACGCGCGCTCGAGGATCCACCGCGCGTAGGCGTCTCCGGCGGTCGGGTCTCCGGCGATGGCCATCCCGCCGAAGGCGATCAGCGTGCCCTTCCGCCGCGCGCGTGGACGGCGGTACCGCTCGATGGTCGGGTCCAGGATCGGGCGCGTCAGCCGCATGGTTGGAAGCCGCGCCTGCGGGTGCCCGAAGTACTGCGGGGCGACGTGGATGAAGCGACCTTCCCCGAGCTCCTCCTTACCCCACATCCAATGCAGTTGATCGACGAGGATGACGGGGTGCCCACGAGCGCCGGCCCAGTTGGCGAAGCGTGGGTTGCTCATCGTCAGCCACAGCGCGTCGGGCGCGGCGATGGCGCGCGCCGAGGGCCACGCCTCCGGGGAGAAGCCGTTGAAGTCGGCGAACGTCGCCTCGGGCATCGCATCACGCAGGAACCGTGCGGCGTTCCCGGTGGTTGCAACGGTCCACCGGGCGGAATCCCCGAGCGCAGCCGCCAGGTCCGCGAAGCTCGCCGCCGGGCCATAGCCGAAGTCGGGGATCTCAGCGAATACCCGAGTAGTCGTCACTCTGCTGCTCCAGATGTCGTCCGGCTTGCCAGGTCGAGCGCAGAGCACAGGCCCGCGAGGAACCGCTCGGCCGTGGCCAGCCTGGCGAAGGCGGCGGCCGCTGCGCGGGACCGGTCGGACTCGTCCTGCCACCGGACCCGGTCGGCCAGCTCGTCGAGATGCGCGAGCCAGATTCTCAAAGCGTCCTCCCGCCGTCGCGGCGGATCGTCGGGCCGGATAGCGGGGGCGATCCGCGCGATGCCCAGTCCCGCCTCTGGGAGCCCACCGACGTCCGAGGTCACCGCCGGAACGCCATGGGCCAGGGCCGACGTCAGCGTGAGCGGGAAGTTCTCGTTCCAGATCGACGGGACGATCAGCACTCCCACGTTCCGCAGCACCCGGCTGAAATCTTCATCCGGGTCGCGGACCGTGATGTTGCGAAAAGCCTTCATCCGCGCGATGTCGTCGGCCGTCGTGGCCCACAGCGGAACGCCGACGAACGCGCGCGTCTGCCTGGCCTCCGCCAGGCTGATGAGCGTGTCGATCCCTTTAATCGTCGAGGGATTGCCAAGTAGCACCGGTCCGCCGGTGCCCGCGTTCACGGGATGGGCGGGCACGTCGAAAACCGGGGGGAATACGCAGCGCGCATGTGTCAGTCCGGCCGATGCCGCGATCCTCTCGGCGTACCGGCTCGTGACGACCAGGCCGGCGGCAGCCTCGAGCAACTCCCGGCGCTGTGCGGATAGCGCGTCGCCGGCAGGCTGCAGCGGAAGCAGGTCCGGGGTCTGGGCAAACACGACCGTCCGAGAGGCGTCATGGTTCAGGGCCAGACGATGGAGACAGCCGTTCGTGTCCTCGCCGGCGACCAGGAGCACGTCGGGACCGAAGTCCGATAGGGCGGCTGCGAGGATGTGGAGCGACTCCTCTAAAGGTGAGACCCCGAGGTAGGCCACACCCTCGATTGGCTCCCGGACCTCGCTGCCGCCACGGCGCTCGGTGACTACGGCCCGCCCGTCAACTTCGGCTCGTGTCAGCCGACCCGGTCCCTCGCCGAGCAGGGAGCCACACACCATGACCTCGTGGCCTAGCGACGCCAGCTTCTCCGCGGTTAGGCGGATCGAGCGGTTCGCGCCACCCAGCGTCACCAGGTGCGGCATCGGCGTGAGGAACACCACACGCATGGTCAGCGAAGCCTCGTCAGCCCGTCCGCCGTCAGGATGCCGTCGGCGCCGGTCGCGATTGCCGTCGCCAGGGCGTCCGAGGCGTCGAGGCATATGGGATGACCACGGCGGTTGAGGGAGGTGTTGATGAGGACGGGCGGGACGCCGAGATCGGCGAGGTGGTCCAGCAGGGTGTGGAGTACAGGATGCATCGACGGGTGGACGCTCTGATGACGGGCCGTGCCGTCCACGTGGACGACCCCGGGGCCTGCCTCGGCCAATGCCTCGGTCACTGGCGAGGCGAAGGACATGAACGGTGACTCGATCGGATCAGCCAGCCATCGTGAGGCGTCTGCCGCGCGAACCGCCGGCGCCACAGGCCGGAATGCTTCGCGGCCCTTCATCTGCTCGCTGACCCGCCGCTTGTTGGCCGTCGACGGAAGCGCGAGGAAGCTGCGGTTGCCGAGCGCGCGCGGGCCGATCTCTGCACGCCCCACGGCCGTTACCACCACGGCGCCGCGCGCCAGCAGCTCGGCCGCCTGACGGAACTCGGCCTCTGCCGAAAGAGGCGCCGAGCCGGCCCCCAGGAACGGTAAGTCGACGGTGTTGACCGGCTCGCCGACCGATGCCGCGGCCAACAGGGCCGCGCCCATCGAGATCCCTTCGTCGCCCGGGCATGGGGGTACCCAGACGCTGCCCGATCGGCTTGTGATCAGCCGACTTATTACGGAGTTCGCGGTCACGTTCAGGGCGCATCCGCCGGTCAGGACGAGCTGGCGCCCAGGCGTTGCGGAGACCAGATCGACGAGCCGCAGCAGGGCCGCCGAGAAGGCCTCCTGGAGCGCGTAGGCAATATTGGCTCGTGCCTCGAAGGTGTCGACTGGTAGCTCTCTGGCGAGCGCGTCGAGAGTCGTGTCGTCGTAGCGCCAGTGCAGGCTCTTGTGGATCAGCGCGTCGACCGCAGCGGCGGCACGCTCGCTTGTCCGGCCGTAGGCGGCGAGCCCCATTGTCTTACCCGCCGCATGGACGTCTCCGAAGAGGGCGTGTGACACGACGGCCCACGCGCGGCCATCGACAGGCAGGTCATAGGCGGTCAGGAGACGGGGTGCGCCGCCGTCTTCGACGGGCCACCGATGCAGCACGGCGTTCGGCTCTCCCCAACCGACGCGCCGATCGCCGCCTCCGTCGATCGCGAGCACCTCAGCGCTGGCGGCCGCTGTGGTTCCCGCGATCGCTGCGTGGCAGTCGAGGTGCTCGAAAGAGATGACGCTCGCTCCGGGGTACCGAGCGATGAGCCCCTCGATCAGACGCCCGGTCATCGGCTCGACCGCGTGTCGGACTATCCCAACGGCGGCAGGCGGCTCGACGCCACAGGCCCGCACGGCCCACGCTAGTAGCGCCACTGCCTCCTCTACTGACGAGAATGTCGCCCGCTTGCGACGCAGCACGCGCTCCAGTTCAAGGTGCACCATCACGCGCCGGTTCGACACCAGCGTGATACACGAGTCGTGAAGATTCTCGGCGATACCGACGATGGTGCTGATGGCGAATGTCCTTAAATCGGGAGGAGCGGTTGCGAGATGCTAGTCAGGTCCACCCAGGCTCGTGCGCGTGACGGATCAGAGGAGTTCTGAACGATGAGGCAAGCACAGTCTTGACGGCGCTACAGCGGGCTTGCTGAGCCTGAGTGGGCTAGTGCGCAGCGACTCCCGAGCGGTCAGTGCTCCCGTCTTCCTCCTCCCCAGCGGTGCCAGCCTAGAGACCCTCGCTCCTGAGGAGCGCCAGCAGGGTGAGTGTCGCGTCGCGTTATTCCCAAGCAGGCCGTGCCATCACTCCGCCATCGCGTGGCTGCAGCAACCCTGGCGGTTGAGAGATAACCGGTGCTGAGGTGAAGCCGCGCCGTCCGCCGGCTGGCCGACCGGTCTACCCGTCGATCGGGCCAATCTCCTCGATTGCTACAGACAGGTCGCCGTCGACCAGCCTCGCCTCGACTGTGACGCATGCAGGCAGCTCCGCTTGCGCCGCCACCATCGACTCGTTGTAGTCATAGTCGTAGATGGAGATCACCTCGACTGCTTCGGCGTCGGCGACGTCGGCCTTGCGAATGCCGAGGTCGAGCGTCGCGTCCCCGGTCACGCGCAGGCGCATGAACACGCCGCTCGGCCCTGGATCAGCCCGGACAAGCTCCACCGTCGTCGGATCGAACGCCTCTAGGGCTGCCTCGTCGATGTCGACGCGCAGTCCCCACCTCGCATCGAGGTCCACAGGGATCCACTCGATCGCATCGGCAATATCGGCTTTGAGTGCCTCGAGGCTCCCGCCATCGTCCAGGAACGCCTGCGCCGCTTTGATCGCCTGTTCCAGCGGTTCGATGTGGCGAGCGTTGAATTGCGCGAGGTCATGAAAGATCTCCACCTTCGCCGGATTGCGGCCGGCGGCCTCGAGGTCTTCGACGAGCTTCGGATGCGGCCGTCGCTTGTCCTTCCCATCCGAAAAGTCGCCGGAGTTGCTCGAGATAAGCGAGACATGGCGAGCCTGACCTGCTGCTTGGATCACCGTGAGCCAGATCGCCGCGTCAACCACACCGGTGACGGGGACGGGTTTGCGCTTGCGGAACGGCTCTAGGTCCTGGTCGTTCTTCGGTGGTGGCGGCGGAGGCTTCGGCTTCACCGGGTGGCGGTGACGCGCCGCCCAATCAATGGCCAGGCCAATATCCGGCGGGTGCTCCGCGATCCGGCGGCCCGGGCCTTGGAGCCGGGTCTCGAGCCGTGCACGATACGCCCGTACTGTGGCATCGTCGGCCTTCTGCACCTCGGGCCGCGCGACCCCAAGGCCATAGAGATCGTGATCGATCGCGCCGATTGCCTTGCGGACTCGCTGGAGCCGCTCTGGGAACTGACGGACTAGTTCATGCACGACGCCACGAGGGGTCCAGATGTCGACCCCTACCAAGCGGCCCTCGGCCACCGCGTCGAAGAGGGCGGTGGCGTCTTGGCCGTCGGCGTAGACATCGCCATGGAGGGCGTTGGTGTCAATGAGGATGATCATGTCGAGCATCGGCGTGGCACGATCCTGCCGGATCGCGCTTCGCGACGTTAGACCGACCACAGTCCGGCCTTTGCCCACGCGTGGTAGGCACGCTTTCTGCTCCCGCATACCCAACTACTGCTTTGTGCGACAAGCGAGAGAGTGAGGGCGGCCGCGTTGCTTAGCACTCCTGCCCCGTGTCGAGCGTCGAGCTGGATGCGAGCCAAGCTCAGTTTGAGTTCGACCTATTCCGGACGCGAGCGATGCGCCGACCCGTACGAATTCGGGGCCGTGGTCTATCGGCCGGCGGTAGCCTCGGGGCGTGTGGAGTTGCGGGAGGAGAACGACACGATGGACGCCGCGACATACCTGGGCTGCACGAGCTGATCGAGGGCAGCGTGCTGGTTCCGGCGACCCGTCGGCTGAGCGAGGGTCGACCACCGCTGAAGATCGAGAACGTGCAGCCGACGAGGTCGGCGATTGACGAGCAACGCGCCGAACGTGTCTGAGTCTGGGCCGACACCGCGCCTAGGGCGTCCGGCAGAGGACACCAAGGGGGCGAGTTTCGCGGTCTGTGCTCTGTGGGCCTGGGGAGCGAGATCTCCCTACAACTAAAGGGTCTGCTGCACGGATAGGTGACACCTGATCTGTCTGGTCAAGAGACCGGCTGAAAGGATGTCGCTGTGCCCAAGCCGTTTCCGAGAGAGTTCCGTGAGGATGTTGTACGGGTCGCTCGTGATCGTGATTCGAAGACGACGATCGAGCAGATCGCCAGGGACTTCGGGATCCATGTCGGGACGTTGACCAAGTGGTTGCGCCAGGCCGATGTCGAGGACGGCGTGAAGCCGGGCGTGACCGAGTCAGAGTCCGCCGAGCTGCGCGAGCTCAAGCGTCGCAACCGCCTGCTCGAGCAGGAGAACGAGGTGCTGCGACGCGCGGCGGCGTACCTCTCGCAGGCCAACCTGCCGGGAAAATGATGTACCCGCTCGTCCGTGAGCTCGCTGCCGACGGTGTTGCCGTCGCGGTGACGTGCCGGGTCCTCGATCTCGCCCGCCAGCCGTATTACCGCTGGCGGGCCAAGCCCGTCGGCGAGGCCGAGCTCGTCCGCGCCCATCGCGCCAACGCGTTGTTTGACGCCCATCGCGACGATCCCGAGTTCGGCTACCGCTTCCTGGCCGACGAGGCGCGCGAGGCCGGAGAAGCGATGACGGATCGCACCGCGTGGCGGATCTGCTCGCAGTTGGGTTGGTTCTCGGCGTTCGGCAAGAAGCGCGGCCGCAACGGCAAGAGGCCCGGCCCGCCGGTTCACGACGACCTCTGCGTCGTCATCGACGACGACGGCCGGCTATGTCATCGCTTCACCGCGACGGCGGCCAACGAGCTGTGGCTGGCCGACATCACCGAGCACCGCACCGGCGAAGGCAAGTTGTACGTCTGCGCGATCAAGGACGTCTACTCCAACCGGATCGTCGGGTACTCGATCGACACCAGGATGAAGTCCCGGATCGCCGTCGCGGCGCTCAACAACGCGGTCGCCCGGCGCGGCGATGTCGCCAGCTGCGTCCTACACACCGACCGCGGCTCGCAGTTCCGCAGCCGCAAACTCGTCGGCGCCCTCAACCGCCATCACATGGTCGGATCGATGGGCCGCGTCGGCTCGGCCGGCGACAACGCCGCCATGGAGAGCTTCTTCTCGCTGCTGCAGAAGAACGTTCTCGACCGCCGCGCCTGGGCCACTCGCGAGGAGCTGCGGATCGCGATCGTGACCTGGATCGAGAGGACCTACCACCGGCGTCGTCGCCAAGCCACACTCGGCCGATTGACCCCGATCGAGTTCGAGACCATCATGACCACACCGGCCCTTCAGGCCGCGTAACCCAACCTGTCACCAACTCGTGCAGCAGACCCGTCCTCGGGGATCTCATACGTATAGGTTTGCAGCTCAGCCAGCGAGGCGATGGGTTTGCCTCGGATGGTTCGCTCGATTGCAGATAGGTCGCGCATAAGCGCTACATCGTATCCGCGAGGACGGCCGTGCCGCCCTGGGAGCTGTCCCCCGCTACATGACTGGGGCGCCTAGTGTTTGAGCGATCGTCGTGAGCCCGTTGCGCGAGTAGAAGGCAACGGCCTCGGCGTTGCCGCTGACGACGTTGAGACGCAGCGCCGCAGCTCCAGCGGCTCGAAGCTCCGAGCGGACTCGATCGAGAAGGAGAGATCCGACGCCTCGTCGGCGTGCAGTTTGGGCAACGACCAGGTCGTGGAGGACACCCAGCGGTGCGTCGGTCCCCCATCCAGCGAAGCCGTGATCCGTTCCCCAGGTGGCGTACCCTGCGAGTCCTTCATCGACGTACGCACGGACGACAAGGCAACCAGAGCGCGTGTAGAAGGCTCGCCGCCGAGCCCAAGCCACGTCGTCGCTCGTCGGATCCAACCCCATCCGAGTAGGCGAGGCTGTGAGCTGGTGGTGATGCAACTCCAGGTACAAGTCTCGGAGGTCATCAACGGTCTGCTCGGTTGCGGACCCGACGGTCAAAGATCGCAGCATGACGCGACCATAAGGCCCTGCGCGCATGGGCCCGTGTCGGCTAGTCCGTCAGTTGATCGAACTCAAGGTCTTATCCTGATCATGACCGCGCCTTCTGTTGCCCTATGTCTCTGACCTCTTCTTTCGACCGTACGGCGATTCGTCGTTTCCGTTTCCTTGGCCGCTCACTGAGTCCTGGTGGCCGGGTCACCCTGCGTTACGCGCTCGACGATGTCGAGGAATTCACCGAGACGTTCGACCTGCCGCTCGAGCCCGGCGTGGTCGCCGACGAGGCCGCAGTCGGGCCGCTCCTGGACCTGCTGCACTGGGTCGCGGGCGTCAGCTACTACAAGATGGCGGCGCCACCGGCCGTGAGCTGCGAGACCGGCGCGCCGCCGCCTGCCGCCGCGGCGTACCTGGATGCCTTGTACTCCGAGGGGCTCGGCGAGTTCGCCTACGAGAACCGTCATCGCCTTCCGCGGCTGCCGCGGCCCGTATTCCCCCGCCAGTTGTCCGAGTCTTCCGCGGCCGTATCGCGGCGGCGAGCTGTGCCAGAGCGGGTGCTGGTCCCCGTTGGCGGCGGCAAGGATTCCGTCGTGGCGCTTGAGATCGTGAAGCGATCCGGTGTCGAGTGCTCGCTGTTCGTCGTCAACGCCCTCGATCCCATGCGGCGGACCGCGGCGGTCGCTGGGGTGCCGATGCTCGAGGTCGAGCGCGGGCTGCCGCTCGATGCGTTCCGGCGGCTCAACGACGCCGGGGCGCTCAATGGGCACGTGCCGATCACGGCGATCATTGCCTGCGTCGCGCTGCTCACCGCCGAGCTCAACGGCTACGACGCTGTCGCGCTCGCGAACGAGCGCTCGGCGTCGTCCGGGAACCTCGTCTACGACGGCGTCGAAGTGAACCACCAGTTCAGCAAGAGCGCGCGGGCGGAGCGCCTGCTACGCGCTGCGGCCACGGAGACCGGTGCCCGCACCGACATCTTCTCGCTCCTGCGGCCCGCGTCTGAGCTGACGATCGCGCGGGCGTTCGCAACGCGGCTAGGCGAATACCATCACGCGTTCACCAGCTGCAACCTCAACTTCCAGACCGACGTCGCCCGCCGCGGCGCCGAGCCCTGGTGTCGCGACTGCCCGAAGTGCCGGTTCGTGTACCTGATGCTCGCGCCGTTCATGGAGCCGGACGCGCTTGCGGAGATCTTCGGTGGCGCGATGCTCGACGACGAGCGACAGTACGACGGCTTTGCGTTGCTCACCGCAACGGGCGGACCCAAGCCGTTCGAGTGCGTTGGCGAGGAAGACGAGAGCCTCGCGGCGATCGAGTTGCTCGACGCACGTCCCGAGTGGCGCGACCAGGTCGTCGTCCGGCGGCTGGTCGCAGAGGCGCTGGAGATCCATGGGCGCGATCCCGCGCGCATCGACGCGTTCCTGCGACTCTCGAACGACCACGCTGTCCCGAGCCCGCTGATCGACGAGCTCCGTGCGCTTCTCGGCGCTTGACGATTGCCGCATCGGGGTGTGGGGCGCCGGGGTCGAGACCCGCTCGTTCGCCCGAATGCTCCGCGTTCACCTCGCACGGGCACGGATCGCCGTAGTCGTCCTCGAAGGCTTCGCGGACGCCCCCGAGTTGACGGACGGTGCCCGTGTGGTCGGGGCCGGCGAGGCCGTCGACGCGCTCGCGGGTTGTGACGTGCTCGTCCGCTCTCCCGGAGTGTCACGCCACCGGCCAGAACTGCAGGCGATCGCCGCGCGTGGGACGCCGATCGCAACGCCAACGGGCCTGTGGCTCTCCGAACGAGAGGGCCGGAACATGATCGGGATCACAGCGACGAAGGGCAAGAGCACAACCGCGTCCCTCGTCGCGCATCTGGTCGCTGCCGCGGGTCGGGCGGTGCAGCTCGCCGGGAACATCGGGCGGCCGGCGCTTGAGCTGCTTGACGGGGACGAGGCCGAGTTGGCGGTCGTCGAGCTCTCGAGTTACCAGATCGCGGATCTCGAACGCGGTCCCGCGGTCGCGATGGCTAGCAACCTCTACCGCGAGCATCTCAACTGGCATCTCACCGACGACACCTACCGGCAGGATAAGTTGCGCCTGCTGGCGTTGCCGGGCGTAGAGCGCTGCGTCGTCAACGCGCTCTCGCCCGAGGTGATGGCCGCACCAAGGGCGCCCGGTCCCGTGTACGTCTACGGAGAAGCCCCCGGCTGGCACGTCAGCGATGACGGAAACGTCGTGAAGGATGGCGTTCTCGACCTGGCGCGAGACACACTCCCGCTGCGCGGCCCGCACAATGCCCTCAACCTGTGCGGCGCGCTGACCGCGCTGGATGCGCTCGACATTCCGCTGCCACGGCTGCCGGAAGCGTTCGTGGGCTTCGAGGCCCTTGCCCACCGGCTGCAGACGGTGCACCGGGCGGGCGGCGTCGAATGGGTCGACGACAGCATCTCAACCACGCCGGAGAGCACGGTCGCGGCGCTCGCCTCGTTCCCCGACAAGCGACTGATACTCATAGGCGGAGGCTTCGACCGCGGACAGGACTACACCGAGTTGGGGGCCGTCGCCGCTCGGTCGGGCGTGCACGTCCTGACGCTCCCTGTGACCGGCGAGCGGCTCGCCCGGGCGGTCCGGAGCGCGGGCGGGGAAGTGCAGCAGGTCGACGACCTCCAAGCGGCCGTCGTCGCCGCACGTGCGATTGCCGCACCTGGAACCGTCGTCCTGCTCTCGCCGGGTGCCCCGAGCTTCAACATGTACGCCGATTACCAGGCGCGCGGGGACCACTTCCGCGACCTCGCGACAGCTTCCATCAACTGAAGGTGACTCATGGGTGACGCCGACCGAACGACGCTCTCTCCCCACGGCGATCCGCGGACCTGGGTGGACGCATGGGCGCGCTCCAGTGCGCTTGGGCGTGTCGTCGCCGCCTGGGACGGCGAGCCGGCGGGGGACCGCGATCTGGCGGAATGGCTGACGTATCTCGAGGAGTTCTCACAACGCTGGGACTTTCGTGGCGGCCGCGAGCGCAACCTCGTGCAGGACCCGGATCTCTCCCCGGACCTCGCCGAACTTGTGCTCGCCGCAGCCGGTGAGCTCGGGATGCGCGGCACCACGGCGTCGGCCCGTCGCCACTACGACCAGGTCGTGATCCTCGGTGGCCTCGTGCGCGCCTGCCTCGCCCGTCCACGACACGCGGCCGACCTGCTCGCCACCGGCGCGATCACCGCCGACCGCATCATCGCGCTGGGCGGCTTCCGCGCCCTCCGGGGCGACGAAGAGACGCTGGTGGCCGAGTTGCTCTACGCCTCGGTGACCGACGAGTACCACGCGATGCGCTCGGGCGTCGAGGCGGCGTTCGGTCTCGGCGCGCCGATCGCCACACGCGGCGAGCCGTCCGACGTCGTCGGTGCGGCCTGGGAGGTCAGCGACTACGCCACCGCAGATGGCGTCCCGGTGCACGTCGTCGCCGCGCCGTCATCGGAGCCCGGCACGCGGCGGGCCAACACACCCGACACGTACGCCTGGCTGGCTGGCGATTCGGGCTGGTTGCGTCCGGGAGACGCGCTTTTGCTCATCACCACCGACATCTACGCTCCGTACCAGGGAGCGGACGCCATCCGGATGCTGACGGTGCCTCACGGCGTGGAGGTCGACGTCGTGGGGATCGAGCCCGGAGGCGTCGACCCGCGGCTGGCGCAGCCGTTCGCGGCGCACCACTACCTGCAGGAAATCCGCAGCACGATCCGTTCGCTGCGCTTGCTGGACGCGGCGTTGACGGGCTGAACCCGCCGTTGGAGCGGCGCGAGCCGCGACGCTCACAAAACCGCTTCAGCGTGACCCACTGTGTGGGTAGGATCCGCGTCGATGACGAGCGCTCATCGGTTGCGAGCAGTACGCGACTGGCCCGGGATCATCCTGCGGCTGGCCGCCGCGCGCGAGTGGGACGGACGGTTGTGTTCCCGCGTCTTCGTCCTCGGCGGTCCCCACGAGTCGCGGGTCACGGTCGTGGCGCAGCAGACCCGCGCGATCAACCTCGCGTGGGCGCTCCACCGCACCGGGCGCCTGACTCCGTCGTGCCATATCGGCGTCGTCGGCGCTGGTGCCGCGGGGGCGACGTTCGCGGCCGCCGCGTCGCTGCTGGGCTCGCGGGTGACGCTCTTCGACGAGCACGAGGAGCCGATCACCACCCAGCGCTGGTCGTTCGACCGCTACCTGCACCCGAACCTGTTCGACTGGCCGGTCGAGGGCTGGGACGAGAAGGACGCCGGCCTCCCGGTCGTGAACTGGAGCGCGGACCGGAGCGCCATGGTGCGCCTGCGTATGCTCGCCGAGTTCGCGCTGGCCGCGGCGCACGGCGGCCTGACGTGGTGCTCACAGCACTCGGTGAGCGAGGTCCGCCCCGCCGGTGAGGAGGTTGCGCTGACGGTCTGCGACCTGCGCAGCGCGGCGGACATGGTGCAGGTGGCGACCGTGCCCTTCGACCTGGTGGTCGTGGCGACCGGCTTCCTGCCCGAGCCGGGGGTCGCGCGGACCGCGGTGTCCGGCAGCTACTGGAAGGACAACCCGCTCGGGCAGGCGCTAGGCTCGGCCACCCCTGATCTCACGATCGTAGGCGACGGCGACGGCGCGCTCACCGAACTGCTCCGGCTTTGCCTCGACGGAGGCGAGCGGCCGGTGTTCCACCAGGAGACGCTCGTCCCGCTGGCGAAGCGGCTCCTGGAGGTCGATCGCCTCGGGCAGGACGTCCTGGGCGTCGAGGCGGGCATCAGCGGCGGGCGCGGCCAGGGGACGCTGCAGGCGTACTCCGGAGATCGCTTCGACGAGGCCGACGGCGTGCTAGAGCCGCTGGTCCAGCGCGATGCGCGCCAGGTCGAGGTGCGGGCCGGTCGCGTCTCGGGGCAGCGCAGCTCGTTCGCGCTCAACCGGCTCGTGGCCGCGCGGCTGACGAAGCTCGCGGACGTGCGCTTCGTCCACGGCGAGCCGTTCGCCATGGAGAACGTCGACGCGCTCGAGCCGTCGAAGGTGATCTGGCGCACCGGCCCGCGGCGGCGGCGCCGCACGCAGCTGATCCGACCCGCGCTGCGGCCCGCTGACGCGGGCGACGCGCTGGCGGACGATCCCGCGCGCCAGGACGTGCTGGGGATCGTCGACGACCTGATGGACGCCTCGCGCGAGCCGCGGTGGGACGAGCGCGCCGACACGTTGCTCGCCGGTCGTTCGAACGAGCCCGCGCTGACCGTGGCCGCGTTGCTCGAGTACGAGGGCCTGTCGGCGTCGAGGACGCTCGAGCACAAGCCCGCGGTCTGGCCGGCCTTCGTCGACGAGGCGCCGCTGCTCGACCTGACCAGGGTCGTGCTCGACCTCGCCGCGATGGCGTCATCGCTCGCCCCTCCTGGGACACGGGAGGCCTGGTCGAACTTCCAGGTGTCGGACGACGCCGTCGACCTCTCGCTCGACCTGGTCGCCGTCTCCGCCGACCTGACGCCGACCGAGGTCGTCCACCGCCTGCGCCGGCCGGGGCTCGCCGAGCGAATCGGCCTCGTGATGACGCACGTGGAGCGTGGTCCCAGGCACCTCGAGCGGGTCTGGGTCCACGTCGAGCGCGCTCGCCTGGACGGGCACGAGGCGAAGCCGGACTGGACGATGTCCACGTTGTTGGTGGCGCCCGGGTTCGCTGAGAGCGACTGCGTGGTGGACGGGGACGCCATCCACCTCGAGCCGCACACGGTGCCCGAGACGACCGACGAGCCCCTGAGGCTGCTCGTCCAGCGGGTGCTCGCCGAGCGTGACTCGGAGGTTGCGGGGCCGATCCGGGGTCATGTGGAGGCGGAGGGGGTCGACGAGCCGGCCATGCTGGCCGCCGCCGCGGCCGACCCCCGGCTCGAGCTCGCCTGGCTGAGCGTGCTGCATCGGCGCCTCGGCGGCGACGACGATGACGCGCTGCGCGCGGCGCTGGCCCAGCTGGCCTACCTGGCGGCGAGGGTCACAGGCGGCCTGATCGCCGACTACCTGACTAGGGTCCTCGGCCTCGCGGAAAGCGACGACCGTCCCGCGACGCTGATGCGGGCGGCGCAAGGGCCCCTGCGTCGGCGCGATCCCGCGACGGGCGCGCTGGTCGACGTGGCGCCGGCGTCCAAGCCGCTCAGCGACCTGCTGCCTGGCGACGATCCGGTCGCGGCCGAGCCGCCGCTCGGTGACCTCTCCGAGCCGGACCTCTCAGCGTTTGCCGTGTACGGCCCCCAGAAGACCGACGAGGAGCATTGATGATGGCCGATCCCATCCCCACGAGCTGGCCGGTGTGGCGGCGCGAGCGGTTCGTCTCCCGGCGAACCGACGACGAGTTCGTCGACCTCGCCCGCTACGCGACCATCGACGCGCTCCGGGGCTTCGACGAGAACGAGCTCCCAGCGGACCTGCCGCCGGACGAGGTCGCGGCACACATCTACCGCGAGGTCTTTGCGCGCGGGCGCTGGATCTATGTCGACGAGCCCAAGCGCCAGGATCTGCTGGCCTCGCGGGCCGACCAGCAGATCCGGCCGCCGCGCCTGATCCAGGGGCAGCGCGGGGCGACCTGCCTCGATGCCAGCCTGCTGTTCGCGGCGCTCGCGGTGCGCGCGGGCGTTCGTCCGCACCTCGTGGTCAGCGACAAGCACGCGTTCGTGCTCATCGGAGACGGTCCGATCGGGTCGCCCACGGCCATGGTGGGGATCACGCAGGCGGACCGGACGACGGTCGAGCGGATCGCGAGCGGTAAGGCGACGGCCATCGACGTCGTCCAGGCGCTCCTCACGCCGGTGCGCGCCGAGCCGCAGGACCTTGCCGCGGCGATCGCGGAGGGCGGCCGGTTGGTCGACCAGGCGGTGGCGGGTGCGCGGCGCCTCGTGCTGATCGATGTCGCACGGGTCAACGAGAAGAGCCGGCTGTCTCCCTACGTGCCCGACGAGGAAGGCTCGTTCGTTCCACGGAGCCTTCCGGCGTACGCTGGCGACAAGCAGCTGTACGAGAGCCAGAAGCGCGTCTGCGCGGAGCTTCGCGGCCGGAGCGGCGTGATCGTGATCCACGGTGCCTCGGGCACCGGCAAGACCACCGCGGCGCTGCACCTCGCGGCCAAGCGCGAGGTGGGGCCGTCGCTGCTGCTCGACGCGACGTCCGGGGAGACGGTCGCCGCGTCCGCGGCGGAGATCGCCGCCCGCGAGCGCGGTGTCGCGTCCGATCGCCTGGATCCGCTGGAGCGCGCGGGCGACGCGGAGTCTCTTCTGGCGCGCCTGCGGACGGCGCCCGGGCCGTGGTGCGTGGTCTTCGACAACGCCGACGACGACCCGTCGACGGTGCTCCGCTGGCTGCCGCGCCCGGACCCGGAGCGGTTGCAGACGCTCATCGTCACGACGACGAACCCGAGCTGGCGCCAGCTGAAGCTGGTCGACGTGTTCGAGACGCTCGACCCGATCGATCCCGCTGACGTGGCGCGCCAGCTGGGCGACGACGCTGCGCTTGCCCCGTTGGTCGCCGGGCGCGCGGTTACGCTGCGGGCGTTCCTGCGCTACCTGCGCGAAGGCGGCGGCGACGCGGCGAGCCTGCAGCGCCACGCGGAGAGCCTGCCCGACGACGAGCTGCGCGGTCCCGCGGCGCTCGTCAGCGCCGTGCTGGAGGGCCGCGAGGCGCTGCGCCCGGTGCTCCGGTGCCTGGCGCTTCTGCCGCCGGATCGCTTGCCGGTGTCCGAGCACGTCGCGGACGGCGAGACGATGGCGCACCTGGCGCGGCTCGGGCTCGTCGACCTCGAGCCGGCCGCTGCCGCGGCGCGGATGCACCGCCTCGTCGGCCACGCGATTGCCCGCGTCCTGGGCCCGGAGGGCGACGCGCAGACCGCTGCCCACCTGCTCCCCTACGAGGCGTCCTTCCAGGCCCTGTCCGAGGCCGCCGATCCCGACCTGCTCAGCCGCTACACCAAGCTCATCAAGGCCGAGTTCGAGGGGAAGCCGCTCGCGGCGGAGGACGGCCTCGTCCTGCAGCGGGCGGCGAGCCTGATGGAGCAGCGGGGCCGGATCGGCGAGTCTCGCGCCCTCGCCGAGCTGGCGGTGGGAGCGCTGGCGGCGGCCGAGGGCGAGGAGCCGATCGAGCTGGCCGATGCGCTGCAGAGCCTCGCGCGGTGGACGAACCAGCACGAGGCGCGCAACCGCGAGGCGCTGGAGGAGGCGCTGGCGCAGATGGCGTGGGCCCAGCGGGTGGCCGGCCGGATCGGCGACGAGCGGCGGGCGGCCCGGTCGCGGCGGCTGGAGGCCCTGCTGCGCCTGAAGGTGGGCTGGCTGGAGCCGGACTTCGCGGAGGGCACGCGCCAGATCGTCGCGGCGCTGACGGATCTCGAGTACGAGGCGGACGTCGCCGAGCGACCGAACAGCGGCGTTGATCGAGCAGAGGCCCTGCGCGCCCGCTTCAACGTCGCCGGGCCGCGCGTCACGCTGGCGCAGCGGTCGCCGTCGGAGGCCGAGGGGCACCTGAGCGAGGCGGACCGGGTCTACACGATGGTCCGCGAGGGCCGCGAGGCGCTCTACCCGCAGTCCCAGCATCCGCACATCGCGGCGTGCATCCACGGGCAGGCGCTGGTGCGCTACACGCAGGCGAGCCTGGCCGCCGTCGAGTACGAGGAGCGCCAGCGGCTCCTGGCCGCGGCGACCGACCTGGGCCGCGAGGCGCTGGAGGATCGCTTCCAGCTGGAAGGGCCCTTCGGCGGCGCGGACACGAACAAGTCCTCCATGTTGCTGACGAAGATCGCCTACGCCCGGCATCGGCTGAACGGGGCCGAGGTCGACAACGGCGTGCTGGTGGAGGCGCAGGCGGAGGCCGGCGTCCCGCGGCTGACGGAGGCGACGACCGATCGGCGCGCGTTCGCCGAGCGCTGGTGGTCCTCGCCGCAGCTCGCCGCCGTGCTGCGGGTGTTCGGCGTGGAGGCGCCCGAGGCGTTGGACGCGGTCGCGGCCGAGCGGACGGTCTACGACGTCCTCGAGGCGAGCACGATCCGCAGCGCGGCGCGCGTGTCCGGGCTGATGGATGTCACGCTTCCGGTGCGGCGCGTGTACGACCAGATCGTCGTCCTCGACGGCGGCCGCTTCGAGAAGGAGGCCGGCGCTATCGCCGAGCGGCTGATCACCGGCGGCGAGGTGACGGGGCGGCAGGTCAAACGGATCGAGAACGCCGACTGCGAGGTGGGGCTCGTCATCACGCCCCACCTCGACCGTGTTCGGCAGCTCCTGATCGCGCAACTGCATTCGGGGATCCGGCACGCAGACGCCTTGGGGTTTATGCCGGACCCGAAGCGGCCCACATTCGGTTCCGCTGACTACCTCCGGGAGCTCGCGGCCACGTCGGCCGTGCTGCGCGAGTGGTCGCTGGAGTAGTCCGGCGGCTGCTGACACTCCCATGCCGGGCGTGACCGCGGTCCGGCTCACGTTCAGGGCTAACTCGCAAGCGGCCTACGGCGCCAAGGTCGAGCACCCCGCCGCCACACGACCATCGCCCGCTACGTAATCGGCTTCGCGGTCCAGCAGCAGGCCCCGGACGCATCAGGACCCACGCGAGACCGCCGACCTGGCCGACTATTACCCGCTCGCTGGACAACGATCGGTATCCCTACACGGTCACAGCAGCAGACGCCCTCACCAGCATGGCAGCCGAGGACGAATTCCTCGAAGGACTGGAGTTCATCTTCGCGGGCATCGAAGCCGCGGTCGCTGTACAGACCTAGCTCGGGCCGCGGAGTGGGCCGTAGGTGCCGTCTGAGATGCCCAGCTCCCGCATGTGAATCACAGAGCAGATGCTGCGTCGCTTCGGTTAGGCGAGGGGTGTCGGACCTCCTCGTCGACTGAGAGAGGTGGACGCGCAGGAACAGCACCCCGTCGATGATCCGCTGCTGACCGCTGGCGAGGTCGCGGCGCTGATGCGGGTGACGCAGTCGTGGGTGTACGCCGAGACGCGGCGTGACGGTCTTCCGCATCTGCGGCTCGGACGGTACGTGCGGTACCGGCGCTCGGCGATCGAGCGCTGGATGGAAGGTGTCGAGCGCGGGCCAGGTCGGCGATGACACGCCGGGGGGGCGAGAATCGCGAGCTGGCAGCTAGGAGTGGCGTGAGCAAACGCGACTATGGCACCGGACAGTTGTACGTCAACTGCGGCTCCTACTACGGCCGTTGGCGGACGGTCAGCGGACGCAAGCTCAATCGCAAGGTCGGCAAGGTCCGGGCGAAGGGGTCCTCGGACGGGCTGACGCGCGCGGAAGCCGAGCGACGCTTTCGCAAGATGCAGGACGAGGAGGAGCGGACCCCGCGACGTACCGCCTCGGAGCGGCGCACGGTCGACGACACGGCGGACTCCCTGCGGCGCAAGCTGAAGATCGAGGGCTGCCGGACGTCGTACCTGCAGGGATGCGAGTCGATGCAGCGCGTCCACATCTCGCCGCGGATGGGGACGAAGCCAGTCGATCGGGTGTCTCAGAGTCAGGTCGAAGAGCTCGCGGAGGAGATGCTGGCGCTCGGCTCGTCGCCGAAGACCGTCCGCAACGTCATCACCTTCCTGCATTCGATCTTCGAGCACGCGATCGACAAGCGCTGGGCGACGGAGAACCCGGTCCGGCGGGCGACGCGCCCGAAGCGGCGCCGCGCCGGTGACGCCGATCCAGACTTGTTGTTCCTGTCGGTCGCCGAGCTGCGTCGGGTACTCGCCGTGATCCCCGACGAGACGGTCCGTCCCGCTCCCGCGCCGACCCGCCGCGGACGGCGCGGCCCGGCACCGCCGATCCCGCCCGACGTGCTGGGGCCGGTGCTCAGGGCCATCATCTTGGTCGCGGCGTTGACCGGGCTGCGGCAGTCGGAGCTGTTGGGGTTGCGCTGGCGCGACGTGGACTGGAAGGCGCAGCGGATCCGCGTGCGCAACGCGTTCGTGCGCGGGGAGCACTCCGGCGAAGGGAAGTCCGATCTGTCGACGCGGCGGTCGGTGCCCATGGCCGACCTCGTGGCCGAAACGCTTCGTGGTTGGCGCGAGCGCACGGAGTACTCGTCGCCCGACGACCTCGTCTTCGCTCATCCGCAGACGGGGCGCCCCGTGGATCGCAGCAAGATCAGCCGACGCTTCAAGGGCGCGTGCGAGGACGCCGGCGTCCGGGTCATCCCGTTCAAGAACCTGCGCCACACGTTCGCCACGCGCCTGGCGGCCTCTGGTCAGCCGCTGCGTTCGATCCAGGAGTTCCTCGGCCATGCGGACGCGAAGACGACGCAGATCTACGCGCACTACGCGCCGTCCGAGCGCGAGGTCGAGATGGTCAACGAGGCGTTCGCGGAGGACGATGATGAGTAGCTCTCGAAGGACGACATCGGTACCGTTGAGGGCGATGGCGCGCCGCACCGAAAGCTCTGTGACCGAAGTGCCCGGCCTGGCCGAGCTGGTCGAGCGCGGCGTCGTCCTGCCCGCCAGCCGCCGCCTCGCCGACGTGCTCGCCGCGCATCCGCCGGTGAGACTCGACGATCCGCAAGCGACGGCTCGCGCGTTGGACGAGCAGCGCAGCGATCGTGCTTGACCTCGCCCGCGACGGGCTCCTGTACCTCGACACCTCGGCGCTGATGAAGCTCGTCGTCGACGAGGACGAGACCGCGGCACTGCGCGAGGAGCTGGCGAAGTGGGGGGAAGGGCGGCTCGTGACGAGCGCCCTGACGCGCGTCGAGCTACCGCGCGCGGTAAGTCGCGCTGTGCCACCGGTCGTTCTGGGCGATCGGCTCGAGGCGGTCGCGGAGCTCTTCGACGCGACCCACGTGATCCCGCTGACCGACGCGATCATCGCCGCCGCGGCGGTTGCGCCGCCGCCGCTCCTGCGGTCGCTCGACGCGATCCACCTGGCGAGCGCGCAGGCCGCCCAGCTCGGCGGCCGGCCCGCGGTGGTGTGCGGCTACGACCGGCGGTTGCAGCAGGCGGCCGCGGACCACGGGTTGCTCGCGATCGGCCCGCACTGATCGAGACGCGTCGGACTCTGACGTCCAGTCGACGGCCGGTTCGGGCCCGGAACACTGGCTTCGCGAGGGCCGCGAGCATCGAGGGAATAGCGGCAGGAATAATCGACATGCGTTCCGCCGGGTGGGGCGCTAGGCTTCCGCGCCACATGACCGATCTCTTCTCCCAGGCGCGAGCGCAGGAACTTCTCGCCGACCACATCGAGCCGATCGGCGCCTGCCTGCACGCCGCCGTCGATCGCTTCAACCAGGCCCGGGCGGTTCTCGGACCGGTAAGTGCCCGCAGCAAGGCCAGCCTCATCAGCGACTTCGCCGCCGACCACGCCGACGTCGTCTTCGCCGGCACGACCGAGGTGAACGTCGTGCGGTCGCAGGATCTGGCCGTCGTCAACTGCGGCGGCCTCGTCTGCGTGCGCTTCCGCAAGCTGGCGGACGGGTGGAACTTCAGCCGCAACGACACCAACCAGACGAAGAAGTGGGAGCGCCAGGCGCCCCTCCTCGGGCTGGAAGAGGCGGTCAACCTCGCCGCCGCCTACCGGATGGACGAGACAGGTCGCGAGCTCGAGGTCACCGCGCTCGTCTTCAGCATCAACCGCCGCTACCAGTGGCACATCGAGATCCCCACGCCGGGCCAGGTCGTCAGCCTGCCCGACTCGCTTCTCGACGAGCAACTGCCGGTTGCTACGGTCCGGTCCGAGATGGACGAGCAGCGGCGCGATACCGGGGACGCATGACCGAGGCGCCCAACGCCGAGATGCTCACGCTCGCGCGCGAGTCGCGGGGGATGACGCAGACGGAGTTGGCCGCGGTTACCGGCATCAGCCAGGGCTACATCTCGAAGGCCGAGAACGGGATGCAGGTCATGGCGCCCGACAAGGCCGCGACGATCGCCGCCGCGCTCAACTACGCGCCATCGATCCTCAGCTGCGACGACAGCGTGCAGGGGATCGATGCGCTGTTCCACCGCAAGCTCAAGTCGGTCCCTGTCTCAAAGCTGCGGCAGACGCAGGCCGAGATCAACGTGCGCCGCCTGCAGGTGCGCCGGCTGCTCAAGGGCATCGCCATCGACGCGCCCAATTCGTTCCCGCGGCTCGACCCCGAAGAGGTTGGTGGTCCCGAGGAGGTCGCGCGCTTGGTCCGGCGCGCGTGGCGTCTGCCGCTCGGGCCGATCCCGGATCTCGCGCGGCTGCTCGAGGCGGCGGGCGGCGTCGTGGTGACGATGGCCTTCGCGACGGACAAGGTGTCGGCGGCAGCGATGTGGCCGCATGCCGACGAGCGGCCGATGTTCTTCGTCAACAAGAACCACAACGCCGAGCGCCAGCGCTTCAGCCTTGCGCACGAACTCGCGCACATCGTCATGCACGACGTGCCCGCGCCCGAGCTTGAGGAGCAGGCAGACAAGTTCGCGGCCGAGTTCTTGATGCCGCAGGCCGAGGTGAAGCCGCAGTTGACAGCGCACCGGCTAAATCTCGCGCGGCTAATTGACATCAAGCACTACTGGAAGGTGTCGATCGCCTTCGTCGCCAAGCGCGCCAAAGATCTGGGCGCGGTGACGGAGCGGCAGGCGCGATCGCTCTTCCAGATGCTGAATGCGCGCGGCTACCTCAAGAAGGAGCCGTTCCCAATCCCGGCCGAGACGCCGCAGACGCTGGACAAC
The DNA here is from genome assembly GCA_963731005.1 of uncultured Conexibacteraceae bacterium. Lineage (GTDB taxonomy): Bacteria > Actinomycetota > Thermoleophilia > Solirubrobacterales > Solirubrobacteraceae > Baekduia. The sequence goes on from CAVSTZ010000002.1 coordinate 2,528,819, forward strand.
GCCCTGCGGCTCCACGTCGTCGACCACAGCTACTCGCTCAACGAGTTGGGGGCCTTGGCGTTCCTCGACGGCCGCGGTTTCGCTGAGGCTTTCGAGGACTTCATGGCCAAGCTGGGAGGGGACGCCGGCCGCGCCGACCGGCCGCACCTGCGTGCCGTGCCGTCCACATAGGTCGACCGCCACGTCGCGAGCTGCGTCGCACGCGATTCAGGCCCGCGCCAGCTGTTGGACCCGACCGCGTGTAACCCCTAGGCACAGCGCGATCTGCGCCAAGCTCATCTTCTGGCGGCGGGCCTCTTGGACGGCTGCTCCACGTGCTTGTCGCGTCGCATCGAGTCGCTCGCGCACATGACGATGGTTGCTCGCCGCTGAGGCTAGTCGCTGCAAGACCTCGTCGGCGCTTGATGTGCTCGCGGCGGCGGCCTCGCCGTGGCCTCCGGCCTCGCGCAAGATCTGGTCGACGCGGCCGCGGCTAACCCCGGCGGCTGCTGCGAGTGCGCGATGCGATAGCCGGAAGTGCTTGGCGCCTCGTCGCATGAGCGCGCGGCGGTATCCCGCAGCCGATCGAGCGTCGCGCTCAGTAGCGCGCTCTTCGAGTCCGGCGGTGGCCAGCGCGCCGCGAAAGTCCTCCTTCACCAACTGCGGCGCCCACATCCCGGCCACTGCCGATCGCCGTTTGTCCCATTCCCGGGGCGTGAAGCCGCACAACAGCCCGAAGGTCGGGTGCTGCTGTCGGTTGGGGGTTCGTGCCCAGGCGAGTTCGGGGAACGCGGTCACGTCCGCGAACCGCAGGTACAGGGCGTCCCTGCGCAGCCGCCAATGATGTCGTTCGAGGCTTGGGTCCTGGTGTGGGTCGAGGATCCGGTGACCGTGGAGCTCGCCGAACGTCACGTCGCGCGCCCCGGGCACCGACAACCCGTGCCATCGCCCGGCGTCGCGAGCATGGACCCACTTGCCGTCTGTTCGACGGAATTCGCCCTCGCCGCTGCCGAGAAGCCATAGCCCATCGCGCTCCATTTGCCTAGGGAGTCTATACACCGACGTACATTTGGTCTCGTCACGGCTTCAAAAAAGCGCTGCAAATGAGCACCTTCGTGATGACGATTTTCCGTCCGTCCCCGAACTGATTGTCTTGAGGGTGGTAGACGCCCTCGACAACAAGCAGGCCCCGCGTGCTTGGTAACGCGCTCGCTTGGGTTTGCCTTGCGGTGTTCGTGGCGCCCGGATGGTTCGCGGTGCGTGGCTGGTACGAGGGCCGCGGTGAGCCGGCGTCGCAGCCGCTGGTCGACTGGTTGCCGCTCGCCCTGGCGATCAGCGTGGCCTGGAGCGGCACGCTCGTCTTGAGCGGCGGCGCCGGCGGGGTGGCAGCGATCGTGCGAGGCGGCGCTCCGTTTGTCCGGGTCGCCGCGTTGTTGGTGCTATTGAACGTGCTGTGGCTCGCGCCGTTCGGGGCAGGCTGGGTCCTGGCGAGATGGTCTCGCAGACGTCGTCGGTGGGCTGCCACGATCGTGCTCAAGAGCGGCGCCACGGTTAGTGGGACCCTTCATCACGACACCGCGAACGAGGTAGCGCTCACGGAAGTCGTTGTGGACGGGCGCCGGCACGACTTCCTGACGGTCAACCGCGCCGACGTCGAGCTGTTCATGCGCAGCCGGGACGAGGCTGCAAGACTCGGACCGTCTAGGACTGAGCGGCGAAACGGCCGGCGCGGTCGTCCGAGTGACCGTGCGGTTGGCGATGCCCATGCGCAGTCGGAGGCCTCACACTGACAGCGCCGTTCCGCGCGGGCTCTGCGCCACGCCGCAGCGGCCGGTTCGGTCCAATTTCGGTCCAAATTGAGCGCAACCCACAGGCACTCGCAGACCACGAACCCTTGCAAACAAAGGGGATACGCCTCAGCGATACCCCCTTGGCCTGGCTGGGGGCCGGGCGGTCGCAGGTTCAAATCCTGTCTCCCCGATCGAGGTGGAAAGGCCCGCTTTGCGGGCCTTTTGCGTTCCGGTGGCGATGTGCCGACCGGATCTTGCGGAACAAATCCTGCGCGAGCCGTTGCAGCCTTTCCGTGCTCTCCGTCCCGTCGGCGAACATCGCCGCCTATGGCCTCGCCGATTCCTGCTGCGCCCCCGCCCGAGTTGAGCTGGGACGGCCTCCGCTCGTTCCATGCTCGGGCTCGCCGACCTGAGCCGTGGATCGCCGCCACGAGTTGGGCAATAGACGTTCTTCAGTCGACGCTTGGGGAAGACTGGGCGATCAAGGCGAGCACGCGCATCCCCTCGTCTCCGGTCTGGTCGGTGCTGGTGTCGGCGATGACGCATACGGTTGGGGCCGCGGAACTCCTTGAGTGGGCGCTGCGGCTTGAACTCCTCGCCGACGTCGACGGAGCAGGAGATATCCGGCGGCACCTGTCCCGCGATGTGAGCGTTGGGCGGGGGCTTCACACGCAGCTTCAACTCGAACTTGCCGGGCACGCGCATCGTCTGGGCTGGCCGGTTCGTCTGGAGCCGTCGGGCGACTCTTCGCCTGGTGATGTCGCATTCGACGTGCCGGATCGATCTCGCATCGCGGTCGAGATGAAGGCGCTCACCGAGCGGGAGCGAACGCGGGATGAGCGAGCCGAGATCACCGCTGTCACCGATCGTCTCGGCTTTGCCGCGATGGCGCGGGGCTTGTGGGCGGCCGGGAACCTTCGCCGTGTGCCGTCAGAGGAGGAGATCGTCGGAATCGAACGCTGGATAGCTTCGACGGATGTCGGTGATATGCGGCGCTTGCGGGCGCTCGAAGGGATCGAGCTGTATCTCGTGCCCCGCGAGGAGGCGCCGGGGCACGTGCTCAGCAGCCCGCTGGTGACGGATCACCTCCTGCCGCGCATGGTCAGCGCCATCGAGTCGAAGGCCCGTCAGATGAAGGGCTCCGGCGCCGGCTGGCTGAGACTTACCGCGCTCACCGGGCTCTGGCCGACGACCCAATGGGGACGTGCTCCGCTCACGGAGAAGCTGCCGAGCCTGGCCGCTGCGCTCGCGGCCGAGCTTGGCGATGACTTGCCAGACGGGATCGTGGTCACGTCTGCGGCGGGTCTGCACAACGGTGAGCCCGACGAGACGGTTATGAGTCACGACGGCATCGCCGCGCGGCGCGTCGTCGCGCCGCTGCGTGGGCGTGAGACCCTGGTGATGCCCTTCAACGATGCCGGGCGGGACCATGCCGAGGTCTGGCTGGATCTCGTTGACGCGGAGTATGAGTGGCTCGATTGGGCACTCGCCGAGGTTGGTCTCGGCTCGGTGGCGGCGATCTTCGCCACGTGAAGCATCTGAGCACTGACTCGGGCGGGCCGCCGGCGCTCGGCAAGAAGCCCGTGGACCGCGTCACGACGGCGCAGGTCGAGAAGCTCGCCGAGGACATGCTCGCCAAGGGCTTGGCACCCAAGTCGGTGCGCAACGTGATGACGTTCCTGCACTCGATCTTCGAGCACGCGATTCACAAGAAGTGGGCGACCGAGAACCCGGTCCGGCACGCGACGCGTCCGAAGCGACGCCGTCAGAACGACGCTGACCCCGACCTCAAGTACCTGACCTTGGACGAGCTCGATCGGGTTCTCGAGGCGATCCCGAATGAGGTTGTGCATCCCGCGCCGGCGCCGACGCGACGTGGCCGCCGGGGTCCGGCGCCGCCGGTCCCGCCCGACGTCTGGGGTCCGGTCCTGCGTGTGATCGTGCTGATCGCGGCGATCACCGGGCTGCGGCAGTCTGAGTTGTTGGGTTTGCGGTGGCGGCATGTTGATTGGGTCGCTCAGCGCATCCGCGTTCGCAATGCGTACGTGCGCGGCGAGCACTCGGGGGAGGGCAAGTCGGATGAGTCGACGCGCCGGTCGGTCCCGATCGCCGACGAGGCGGTGGAGGCGCTGAAGGTCTGGAAGGTACGCAGCGCCTACGGCGCACCGGGCGATCTCGTCTTCTGCCATCCAGAATCGGGCAAGGAGCTGGATGGCGCAAAGGTGACGCGCAAGTTCAAGCAGGCCTGCCGTGACGCGGAGGTCCGCGTCATCCGCTTTCACGATCTGCGCCATACCTTCGGCACCCAGATGGCTGCGGCCGGGACGCCGCTGCGGTTCATCCAGGAGATGCTCGGCCACGCCGACGCCAAGACCACCCAGATCTACTCGCACTACCAGCCGTCGGAGCGCGAGGTGCAGATGGTCAACGAGGCGTTCGCGCGGCGACGGCCGGGCGACGAGCCTTCCGAGCCAGGGCCGTCGCAGGACCGATGAGGCCGAGCGGTGCCACCATCCCTACTCCGACGCCGCAATTTGCGGCGTCGGGCGCCTATACTGACGGCATGCCCGCTGCGCTCCCGCTCGTCACGCGTCAAGAGATCGTTCGCGACTTCCGTCTCGACGAGACCACGACGATCGACAACGGCATCCGCGCGCTGAAGGACAAGCACGCCCTGTCGCCGGGGCTGAGCTTTACCACGCGCGGGACGGCGGGGCGGCTGGGTGGCCGCGTGCATCTCTACAGCGCCCTGAACCGCGACGCCGCGCGGGCCGCGCGGCGTAAGGACTACGCGATGGCCGAACGTCTCGCCAAGGCGGCGGCCCGGCTCGACGCATCGCCGGAGGCCAAGCGGATCGCTGCGGCGCTGAGCACGATCGCCGGCGCGGGCGGCATTAGCAGCGCCGCCGAGCTGGCCCGGCTGCTTGCTGCGCCGCAGTTGGCCGCCGAGGTGACCGGGCTGCAGCGCAAGCTCGCCCGCGCCCGACGCGGCCTGGATGCCGACACCGCGCCCGCGCAGTTCAGCGGGCGGATCGTGGCGTTAAACGACGTCGCGGCAATGCTCGAGTTGCAGGGCTTGCCCGCTCCCGTTTCGGTGCCGGCGGTGACCGTGCGCGTCCTGGGAGTCGGGGCGGTGGGGAGCCCGGTCGTCGCCTGCTGGGAGATCCTCGCGGGCGGGCGCACGATGCTCTCGGTTGAGCCCGCGATCGAGATGCCCGACGTCAACGAGTTCGGCGAGCCGCTCGTCGACATGTACGGCACGCCGTGGGGGAAGGTCCTCAGCGGGGTCGATCCCGAGGTCCTGACGGTCACCGGCACGCCGACCGTGCGCATCCCCGCCGGCGTCCCTGACGTGGAGTGAAGGCCGGCGACCTCCAGATCCGCGGTCTGCGGCCGGGCGACCTAGAGGTGCTCGGTAGCCTCACGTGCAGCACTGGTGAGCCGTGGGAGGACGTCGTCGAGCAGCAGATCCGCGGCCCGTTGCCGCTTCGATACCTCCAGACGCCGCCCTACTTCGACGGGCGCATGCTGCTCGGCATTGGCCCGGCCGGCGACCTGCTCGTCGTCGGCGCCCACCACATCGAGCCGTCGATGGTTCCTGACGTCGGCTACACCGAGGTCATTGCCGTCGCGCGCGACGCGCGCGGGGTTCGCGTCGACCTGCCGGAGGGCGAGCAGCTCAGCCTCGGTCACTTTATGTTGTTGGTGATCTTTCAGCAGATGCGTAGGCTCGGCCGCCACCCGCGCACGTTCGTGCGGGTCGACCGACGCAACGTCCGTAGCCTAGCCCTGCTTGACCGCGTGGGCTTGACCGACGAGCGTCCCGACCGGCAGACGGATCTTGTTCAACGCTGGGGCGAGCTGCCACGCACTCGCTGACCGAGCTTCGGCGCTCGAGATGCACATGCACATGCACGGCTCGAGGCGATCAGAGCGGTGGAGTGAGCGGCGAGGTACGGGAGATCCGTCTGCCACTTCGGTCGTGATCCTCACGCCCCGCCTTTGAGCTTCGAGCCTGCAGCTTCCTTCTCGTGCAACGTACCGGCTCGACAGGTCCTCAGCGGCGTTCACCTTAGGTACAGCTCCAGAGCGCGAGAAAGTAGTGCGCCGGTTAGCATCAACGAATGCCTCCGGCGTGGTTCAGGCGCATGGGCGATATTCCGGGGCTCGACTACGAGTCTCCGGTCGCGGTCGACCGCGCGAAGCTTCCCCATCACAACGCCGTGCCCCAGGTGCGCCGCTTTGAGTTCGACGGGCACACTCGGGAGTCGTTGCTGTGGGACTACCCGGACGATGAGCAGCGGTCCGGCACCTCCGCGTCGCCCGCACACGGTGTCGCGTTCTCGGGAGGCGACGACCGAGAACTGAGCACGACGGCGGTCTTAGCGCGGCTTTGGGAGGGGCTAGAGCTCCCTGGCTTGCCGTCGGACTACCACTTCGCCATTCAGGGAGTGGCGAGCACACTGTGGGGCCGCCGGCGCGCGGAGCCGGAGGTGCTCGAATGGTTCGAGTGCCTGAACTTACTCGACCTGCGCCTTATCCAGGCGGCACCCGATGCCGTTCGGGACGAGTTTGCCGGTGATCAGTCAGACCGCGCGGAGTTCTACCGGGTCCCCGCGTTCGACAACGTCATCGGCCTGTACTCGCGCGAAGGGTTCCTCCAGGAGGCGCAGCGGATTGCGGCCCTCGCGAAACGCTTCGGCCAGGGCGAAGTGGGTGTCGAACTGAACGAGCGCTTCGGCGCACTGAAGGTCGAGGATGGCAACTGAGCTCTCACCGCATGTCGCTCTGCCCGCCGACTCTTTCTTGGAATACGCGTTCTTGCGATGGGTGTTGGGCCCTGCCACCCGCTCGGACATCGTCGAGCGAGTCCATGCCCAGCGAGAGCTCATGCTGGGCGACCACACGTATCGCCTCGACTACGAAATCGTCGGCGCGGAGCAGCTCATCGCCGTGGAGCTTGATGGCTTCGAGTTCCACTCCACTCGGCCCGCGTTCAGCTACGACCGACTACGCCAGAACGATATCCAGGCCACGGGCCGCGTCATTGTCCGCTTCTCCTACGACTCCATCCGCCGAGACACCACCAGATGCATCGAGCAGCTCCAAGCTGTGCTGCGTATGGACCCCGTGCTCGCAGAGTTCGTCGTTGTCGACCCAGTCGTCGAGACACCGCAGATGGACCCCGACCCGCTGTACGCACTCTCGCCTTCGCCGACGTCGAGGACACCGATGAGCGCCAGTTACTTTGACGGCGTCCGGGACAAGCTCAACCAGAAGACGCTGCGCGACTGCCAGACCCAAGCGTTTGCCGCGTTGGCCAACTACTACCTCGGCGACGGAAACCGGGCGGCGTGTGTGATGTCCGTTGGCGCCGGCAAGACCGCACTTGGCGTTGCCGCCAGTCTTGGCTTCGCCAAGCGACGAGCCATGGTCGTCACACCCGGGAGCGTCATCCGCGGCACGTTCGACAGAGCCTTCGACCACCAGGCCGTCGGCAACACGCTCTACGGACTTCCCGGCGGTCCGCTCATCCCTGGCTGCCGGCCCCCCGCCGTGCGCACCCTGGACCGCGACGAAGCGCCCATCCGCAATGTGACGCGAGACCAACTGCTGGCCGCCGACGTCATCGTCACCAACTTCCACTCGCTCGGTGACGGCAGCGACGAGGACGACCTGCTGAGCAAGCTGGCCCCGGACGACATCGACTTCATCGTCGTCGACGAGGCGCACATCGCGGCTGCAGAGTCCTACCAGCGCGCATTCGCGCACTTCGGCAGAGCGCGGACGTTGCTGATGTCGGCCTGCTTCCAGCGCCTGGACGGCAGGCCCATCGACGCCGACGTCGTTTACCGCTACCGGCTCATCGACTCCATCGTTGACGGCAACGCGAAGAACCTGCGCATGCATCGGTTCGCCCCCGAGGTCGCGCAGACGACCTACGAGATGGTCTGGCCGGACGGCGTCCGCGAGGAGATCGTCGGACGCGACGCACTTGCTGGACCTCCTCGGCGACGACCGCAAGCTCGCGCGTATCACCGCGAAGTCCAACGAACCTATCCGCCAAGTGATGCGCGAAGTCAAAAAGGCGCTCGACCGCCAAGCCGAGCTGCTGTATCCGGTTAAGCCTCGTGTTCTCTTCGCTGCGCTCGGCGAGCGACACGCCGAGCAGAGTGGCGCGTATCGCCTCCGAGCACGGCATTCCTTCGGCGTATCTGCACCACTCGATGACCGAGCGGCAAATCAAGGACACGCGCCAGCGGTACGAGACCGACTCCGGCGACCTTCAGGGGCTCGTGCAGCTAAAGATGCTCGGGCAGGGCTACGACTTCCCGCCCATCTGCATCGTCGTGCCGATGCGGCCCTACGGCAGCTTCAGCGAGTTCTACCAGTTCATCGGTCGCGGAATCCGTGTCATCGCTCACCCGGCCCTGACGGGGCGGGTCGCCCCCGGCGAACAGTGGCTCGATGTGGTCTATCACGCCGAGCTCGGCCTCGATGACCACGTCGACACGATCTACGCCGAGAACGACATGGACCCGCTGACCGAGCACGTCATCCCTGACGACTGGGGACAGGCGGATGGCGCCGGCGAGCTGCCTGGCACCACCGGACATGACGTCGCGGAACGTCCCGAAGCGTTCGTGATGTTCGAGCGCGGCACCATCGAGCAACGCGTCGTCCACGATGCCGAGCGCATGGAGCAGCGCCGCATCGAGCGTGAGCGCGAGGCATTAGCGCAACGCTACGCCTCCTACGCACAAAGCAACGACGACCCAGTCAGCTTCGAGCAGTTCGCCACCATCATGAGGCAAGTTAGTGAGTGAGACAGCCCCGACCTTCGGCGCTCGATACGCCGCGCTCGACAACATCGACAAACGCCTCTCCCTCGAAGTCACCGAGAACCGACGGGCTCGGTTTACCAGCGCCGATGCGGTCCTCGACAAGCTCATTGCCGCAGCGCTGCGCGGCGAACGTGTCGCCAAGCTCGTGCCGCCGAAGCGCAAGCGCGACGCCGACCGGGTCGAGCTTCTTGTCAGTCTTGGCCCCGACGAGCGACGAGCGTTGGACGAGCACTTTGAAGTCGCTGAGCAGGAAAGGCGCGGTAGCTGGTACCTGCCGGAGAACGAGGTTCTGTCGCTCGGTCTCTTCCATCTCGTTCACTGGATGGGCCGCAGCGAGCGGCTCGCGTTGAACATGGCCGACGCCGAGCGCGTTCGGCCCGACTTTCGCGGAGCACCGGGCGGCGTTGCCGTCTGGGTGCTGGAGCCGTTGTTCGAGGGCCTATTCCTGCCGCTCAAGCTTCGAGGCCTGTACTGGCTCGGGCAGCGGACCATCGAGCAGCAAGAGAAGTCGTGGGCGGTCATCGACCCGCTCTACCAGGCGCTGGGCATTGACACCGAGCCGCTGGATGCGTACCGACCCTCGACCGGCTGGTCGCAGCTCACCACGGAACAGGTCATCGCGCGACGCTGCGCTCTCGTGGACGCATGGTCGCAAGTCGCCGACCATGTGCCCGCCAGCTACCGGACCTTCCGCACCGGCGAGCTCGTCGAGCGCTACTACAGCAAGGCAAAGAACGGTCAGGCGTTGCGGAAGTCCGTGCTCACCAAAGCGCACGGGCGCACGCTGACCGCGTACTTCGGTGGAGACTGGTTGGCCTTTCTCTCATACCTCGGCGAGGAGGTCCATCCGCGTGAGGACATCGTCCAAGCATTGCCTCAGACCAAGCTGATGGTCGGTGACTCCACGCGTGCCGCCGAGGTCGCTGCCGAGCACGGTCTGCCGGTTGAGGAGGTCCGGAAGATGCTGGCTGCGTTCTGGCAGCAGAGCGACCACGCTTCCCCGGTCGAACAGCGCGTCGAAGCCCTCAAGCAGTTCTGGAACGAGTTCGACGAGCTTCACGCTCGCCAGCGGAGTGGCATGCGGTCACTGTGGGGGCTTGTGCAGAGCAGCTCCTACGTGCATCCGCGAGCCGAGGAACAAGCCGACCGTCAAGGCGACGAGAACGACGAAGGCGACGGAGACGAAGTCTTCGCCGCGCGCCTGTATGAAGAGCTGCTCTCTTCCGAGCTGAACGACACCATCGGGCGCCACTGGAGCACGGCGGTCTTGACCCGTTGGCCCGACCGGCTCGTGACCGAGCCGGCGCCGCACGCACGACTGGCCGAGACCTTCGGGCCGGCTCTGAAGTTCTGGGAAGGTGTCGCTCTCACAGCCTGGTTCCTTTGCGAGGGTCCGTACTCTCGCACCGACATCGACGGGCTCGCGAACTACCATCAGCGCGAGCTTGATGCCCTCGACGAGCTGGGCTGTCCCGTCGGCGACGACCTGTTTCGAGAGCTCCGCGAAGCAGAGCAGTCCTACGGCTCGCCTGCCCGCAACAGCGGTCTGGTCATGACCATCTCCGTCTCGTTCGATGAAGAGGACGGGTCCGTCTCGGTAGGCGAAGGCGAGCCAACGAGCGACCCGGCGGTCAGTTTCGAGCAGTTGCGCGACATCGTCACCCGTCACCGCCGGTCCTGGGCTGAGCGCTACCTCGACCACTACCTGCGCTCACGTTGGGAGCTTGAGCTGCGCGCGGTCGCCGAGGATTACCACCGGCACATCGCGCAGAAGTCCAAGGCGCCGACGCTCAAGCAGTTCGCCAAGCTCGCCGCTCCCGAGGCCAACCAATGGTTCGGCGGTGACCTGACCGGCGTGTACGGCGTGCTCGGCATCAAGGCGCCGGCGGGACCCACCCGCGCAACGCGCCTCGTGCCTCGTGACCCGGACGGTTTCGCCACCAGACTCTACGAACGCCTGCGCGGGATGCCGTACCAGCTGCCGCCGAGCTGGAAGGAGGACGAGTCCGAGCGGGCACAGTGGAATAGCTTCACCGCTCTGGCCAGCCTCTGCGTCGAGTACCTCCAGCTTGAAGAGGCACTCGGCGAGCCACCCGAGCTAAAGACATTCGGTCGTCAGAAGTTCGTTTACCGCAGCGAAGTCCTCGCCGCAGACCCGGACGATGCGTGGAGTCTCTACAGCGACGCTATTCATGACGTCCTACGCGACGGTGTCGCGGACACCGGCAGAGCGGCAGTCGGCACCGCGTCGACTCCTCCGCCCCTGCAGCCTGCTCCTTCCACGCTCGACTCGGGCCCGGCTGTCTCGTCGGCATCAGACAGCGCTCATCGCTTGCCTGCGCCCCCGGAGCCCCCGGACGGCGACCTGCTCGGACGCATCATCGGACGCTTTCGCAGCCGCTAAGCCTCCTCCACTGTCGACAGCTACGCGGATGACGCTCGCACGCTCGGCGTGTCCGCCGGCCGAGTGTCAGAGGCCGAGGACCTTCAACGGCAGGCACGCCTCGGTCTGGTCGGCGCCGTCGGCGGCGACCCTGACGCTCAGCGAGTAGTCGTTTGCCTGGCCGCGCTGGGCTGGGACGTCAATCATGAACGTCGCGTGCCAGGTCTCCTCGAGGTCCTGGCCCAGTGGTGCAAGCTCGCGGCTGAGCACGACACGATCATCGACGCGCGCGCCGCGCTCGGAGAGCTCGGGCAGCGGTCGGCCTCCCGGGTCGGACCAGCGCACATAGGAGTCGTTGGTGATCGCGCTAAACGACACGTCGACCCTGCCGCGGCCGGTGGCCCGATCGCCGACGTTGCGGATCACGATCCGAAGCCGTAGCTGTCCACCGCTTCCTTCGACGCGCAGCGTCCCGTCGTCGGCGACCGCTTGGCCGACGATCGAGAGCGCGACCTCAAACCGGGCCCGTGCGCCGCGGTCCTGAGCGATCGTGGCGTGCTCAGCCTCAGCGAGCTGGAGCGCCCGGGCGGCGAGCTCGTTGGCGTTCTCGGCGGCGCGCCAGGACAGATAGGCGAGCACGCTCGCGCCAAGCGCAATAACGAGACCGATGATGCCGATGACCACAGCGGGAATCTAGGCGAACTGGCGGATGCCCCGAGGGCCGGCGGCTAGGGTTGGGCGCGACAGCCGTCCGGGTGCCAGTGCCACCGCGCTGGTCCGAGGCGCAGCAAACTCGCCGGGCTGTCAGACGAGGTACCAGGCGGCGCCGTAGGCGCTGATGACCGTGGCGATCGTTGCCAGGTCGACCACGCTAGCCCGTGGCTGTGGCTCGAGCTCGGGGACCTGTTCGCGGAGATCGGCGGCCCACGCGTCGACCGCGCGGCGTAAGCGGGGCTCTCGCTCGCGGGCGGCGCCGGCGACCCGGCGCAGGTGGGCTTGTAGGCCTTCGCGGACGACCAGCTCGGTGCCGCTGGTGGGCGGCAGCACCGAGCGCTCCCGAGAGCCGAGCAGCTCGTCGAGCACCTCGAACCGGGTCGGCCGGCCGCTGGGGTTGGGACGCCCGTCCTGGCCCGGCGCGACGTAGGTCCAGACGCGATGACCCGCGAGCCGTTCGGGCGAGACGAACCCCGTCTGTGTCAACATCGACCGCGACAGCAGCGCGGCGTCGAATTCCCCGCGTTGCCAGAACGCGGGCGCGGCGTAGCGCACCAGCGCTTCGGAGCCGAGCTGCCGATCGAGTCGCAGCAGCACGGACTGCTGGCGAGCGGCAACCGTGAAGCGCAGATACGGCTCGTGCCACAGCCGCCACTGCTTGGCCCGCCCTCCATAGAGGAACTCGGGACGCTTGTATTGCACAACGAGACTGATCGGCGCCGCCGGCAACCGTGAAGCTGGCGGTCGCATGCCGGTCTGCCAGTATCCGCTGACGAGCTGCACGCCGCGAGGGCGAGGGACCGCGAGGATCTGCCAGATCACGTGATCGTGCGGAGGCGCTGAGGCGGCGTCGTAGCCGAGCAGCTTCTCGAGTACCTGGCCTGAGGAGAACACGGGACCGTATCCCGTCGGGCCGTGCGCGAGCTCGACGGCGGCTGCGACCTCAAACTCCTTCTCTTCGAACTCGGCCCAGGTCATGGATGCCGCACCCTATGGCGAAGCGGTCCGGTCATCCCGCTTTTGCGACCTCCGCCAGACCTTCGGCACCTAGCTGGGGGCGGCCGTCCCCAACGGCGAGGGAACGATGGTTGGCTCGTTCGACCGACGCTGCAATCTGCGGTGTCGATAGCCCATGCAGACCCAGACCCAGAGCGGTGCTCACCCGGCCGGTCATTGGCCGCCTCGGCGCCCTCCGTCCGCCGTCACAGCCCACCGCAGATCGGCTCCGACCCGTGCTGCGTAACGCTGCCAGAACTCGTGAGCTGCCGCGGCGCGCGCTTGAGGTAGGCGGGGGTCGTCGGAGTCGGAGGGACGGCTGACGTCGGGGACCGGCGCGACGATGCGAACGCCCTGCAGCGAAGGAGCTCCGTCCTTGCCGTCCGGCAGTAGATGCGCGGTTGCCAGACCGTCGAGGGCACCATCGATGGCGGCGGTTTGCGCCGGCGGGTTGCCGACCCGGGTTATCGCTGGGATCTCGACGAATTGGCTGAATTGACGCATGTCGCTGTAGACCGCAATCGTGTCGCCGGCCTTGAGCTCTGCTCGTTGTGCCAACGCGAACAGCGCCTCGGCGAGCGGCGTGTGCTGCTTGTCACTGGCATAGCCGAGAACTTGGGCGAAGCCTGCACGCGCCGTCGCCACGTTGCTCTCCACTTCTCCGTCGGCGTCTGGGCTGTGAGGATCGGCGGCATGGATCGGCTGGATGGCGATCGTGTTCAGCGTCGGATCGCCGGTGGCCAGAACGAGGCACATCGGTTGATCGCCAGGCTGGTCGGCGAACCATGCGATGTCCCGTTCGAACGCTGTGAGGTATGCGGTGCGGATATCTGCGTCGCGCGTGCTACCGGAACCTTCGGCCACCACGCAGAAGCGAGGATTCGCCTTCTCCCCGCACCCGGTCGCGAACAGCACGAGGAGGGCCGCGACCACCGCGAGGTGCAGCGGACGTCGATCACCCATCCTGGCCTCCCTCGGCCGTTTCCTGGTCCCGTCGCCACTGGGCGGGGCGGGGCACGACGTCGATGAGCAGCTCGCCCTCCGCGAGCGGCGCGCCGTGCTCCGTCCGGTCGAACCGGCCCGTCCGAAGGTCGGGCTTCGGGTCCGCGTCCCGGCTCCAGCCCGCCTCGCCGCGTCCATCCTGATCGAGACCCGTGGCCGCTGACGGAGACTCCCCGGCAGGCGCCGCGTCCTTGTCGCGCTGGTGCGGCTGAGCGGGTGGCTGTTCGTTCGAGTGCCGGCGTCGCTCAGGCGTGGAGGCGACGGTCTCGGGCTGGGGCCTAGGGCTGTTTCGGTCCAGGACCCGGTCGCGCAACGTCAACGCGGACCGCATCATCTGCTCGCGGCGCGCCCGGCGCGCCCGGCGGCGCTGCTCGCGATCCTGGGTCATCTCGGCGGTCTCGGTCTCGGTGCGCGACCCGGCGAACGACGAGAGCGGGTCACGGCTGTCGCCGCGGTCACCGGCCCCGGCGATGCCTTCGGTGACGGCGTCGCGGTCGTGGGGCACGTAGCCCCGGTCCGCTGCCGCGGGCGTCATGATGCCGATGTCCGCCTCGATGATCCTCGTGACCATGTCGGTGAGGTCGGGCGGTTCGCTTACGGTCTCGATGTCGACATGGCCGTGCCCGGCCAGGAGCGCCGACCGCCGCACCTGGTCAAGGAACAGGCGATCCAGCTCGGCCTCTTCGGCGGCATAACGGTCGGCGAGAGGGAAAAGGCTGCGGGCAGCCTCGTCGATGGGCGCCTGTGCGTCCTGTCGCGCGACTTCGGCGGCTTGCAACTGGGCGCGCGCGTCGGCATCGTACTTCTCCAACCGCTTGAGATGCTTGCGCGCTTCACGGTACGGATCGCCCACGCCCCGAAGACGGGTGAAGAGGATCAGCGCGAACAGCATCAAGAAGTTCAACCAGACGACGAACTTGTACGACACGTCCTCCAGTCCGCCGCTGCTTTCGCCTCCCCTCGAGAACCGATCGGCGACGCCGGTGCTCGCCGCGGCCAGGCCGGTGCCTCCGGGTGCCGCTGCGGTGCCCGTCCCGCCGGCGGACTGCTGAGCGCCCGGAAGCGCGCTGGCCAGTCCCCCGCCGGCCTGACCGGTCCCTGCCGTCCCGGCCGCGGGAGCGGAGGTAGAGGCCGCCGGGGCGCTCGACGACGCCGTCGGCGCCGTGGTGCTTGGGGTCGACGCGGAAGGGCTCGCTGTCCCCGAGGTCGTTGAGGCGGGCGCCGCCGAGGAGGGGGCGGTCGTGCCAGGGTTCGCCGATGTCGCTCCTCCGGCCGGCGTCGAACCTGCGCCGAGCGCAGCCGCGAGCCCTGAGCCGGAGGCCGATGCTCCGCCGCCCAGCGCGGAGGAGATCACGGACTGCCCGGAGCGCTGCTGCTCGGCGGAAGCCTGCTTGCGTTCGATCTCGGCCAGCCGGTTGCTGACCAGGAGGTCGTCGCGTTCGGTGCCGAGCACGAACAAGAACCCGGCGACCGAGATGGCCATCAACAGCAACAGGCCCCCGACGACGGCCCGTACCCGGTTCAGATCGGACGCCAGCTGCCAGAGCCAGATCGCGAAGACGTGGACGCCGAAAGCGAACACCACCGCGGAGAAGACGGCGAAGACGACACCGGCGCGGGTGTCCCCGATCACGTCGTCCCAGAGCGTCCTGGTCGCGCTGCCCTCGATGGCCGCGAAGGCGATGATCGCGAGCGCCCACACGAAGTTGCCGACGATCCTCGTCGACGGGCGCGGCGGCAGGTTCTCCCGCGCGGCTTCGAGCTCTTCCCTGGCGCGGGTGGCTTTGGCTTCGGCGACCACCACCCCGTCGTTCGCCCGCGCCGAGAGCACGATGGCTCGGGAGAGCGTGCGCGTCCGCGGCACGAGCGCACGTGCCAGACGCGTGCGCGAGACGCCGCGGTGCGGAGGGTCCACGCGAATGCCGTCGCTGCTCTGCAGCAGGGCCGGCGTGTTCTCACCGAAGTCGCGCGCCGCCGCGATGGAAGCGCGCCGTTGGATGTGCTCTAGCTCGGCCTCCGAGCGCCGCCCGTGGACGAGGCGTCGGGAGAACAGGATCCGTCCCAAGAGGGTGGTGGGCCATGGTCGTAGCGCGCCGCGCTTGGACGCGATGGTGCCCGTGCTCGCCTCGGCCGTGCCGCCCAGGATCGGCAGGGTAGGGTCCTCGGTGAGGAGCCGACGTGGCTGCGACGTGTCGCCTGTGTCGCTCATGCGCTGCCTCGATCGAAGACGACCTTCCGGGCGTCGCGGTCGACGCCGACCGAGAGGGTCGCGCCTTCGCCCCTGCGGGACAACTCGTGACGCACGGTGGGGCGGTGGCGTTCCGTTATCCGACGTCATGGCTTTTTCGGTCTTGACACGGGAAAAGTCCTCTATGATGCAATGCAACATTAGAGGAGCCAACATGTTCCTAGCTGTTTGCGCAAATAATAAGTTCCCACCCGGGAAAAGCTTTCTTTGACCAGAGCGACACGAGAATCGCGCTGTTCGCAATCGCTGACGCCTTGACCTGAAATTCAAAAAGTAACGGCTCCGGTTCGGAGCGTTAGCCGTGAGCGTCGCACCGCAATGGAGCATCTTCTTAGCGGGGTTCTAACGATCGGTGGCCAGTAATGTAACATCTTATGGCGCAGCTAATTGTCCACCGCAGTCAATATGCGGGACGATGTCGACAGGCAGCTGCAGGCTGCCTCCAGCCACATCCCTTGGCCTAATTTCGTTTCAGGACGCTGAGCCGGCCGTCACCTTCGAGGGTAGCCAGCTTGATGTCTTCGTAGCTCTCGACACTTTGTTCTCGTAGCTGCGATTTTAGTTCGTCTTCGGTGATCATTTCCTTTCGCAGGTTCTGAGGAATCAACCTCCCATCGCGAATAAGGGTAAGACCGGCAGGCTTGAGATACGGCCGCGTCGCGGGAAAGCGCCAAGCCAACCAGTCCAGAAGATACTCCCATGCAACGATCGTAACTACGAGCGCGAGACCTTCGGTGACCGAGCTATACTCTTTTCCTAACCCATTCTGGGCGGCATCGGCGATCAGGACGATGACGAGAAGGTCTGCGGGTCCGAAATGCCCCGCCTGCCGTCGCGCCATGAAGCGCATGATGACGAACAGCCCAAGATACATAAGACTTCCGCGGACCACGATCTCTGCAAGTCCTATTGCCGGCACGAAGACGGAATTCCAGTCAACCGAAAGGCTCATGGGCTTGCTCCTGTTCTGTCTGCCCCGACGACTGAAGGCTTGGGAAATGTTCTGCTTGAGCCCTAACTGTTAACGATCACAGACAGGAGACGGTCGAGAAAAACCGCTTGCCCTTTCAAAATCTTCGCATGCGCCTCGTTGATGCCAAACCATTCGGTGCGGTCAAGTTCAGGAAACTTCTGACGCCGACCGGACCTGGGCGGCCATTCCAACTCGAACATACTGCGTCTTAAGGCTGGCGGCCTCCCAGTCGCCTTCGACGGCCCATACGTGAACAATCTTCCCTCCAGGCTGCTTTGCCTCGCCCAGGGGCTGCGTTTTGCCGCGCGGTCTGTGACCCGTCTCTTCCGCGAACTCCCGCTTTGCAGCGGCGAGCGGCGACTCTCCCTCAGTAATCAGGCCTTTTGGAATTGACCATGATGCAATGTCCTTGTTGCGCCAAAAAGGACCGCCGGGATGACCAAGCAGAACTTCAATGCCGCTGCCTACTTGCCGGTATAGCAAAAGACCTGCACTCTGCTTACTGGATGTGGCCCGTTTTACCGGCACGTTAAGCCGCACGACTCGCGCTTTGCCGCCTGCGATGAAGGTGGCGAAGAAGCTTCGCGAGCGTCATCGCATTCATTACGCGGTCAGGCGGTACGCCGCCCTTGCGGGCCATTTCGACTCCCCAATGCATGTGGTCGAGCTCCGTAATGGAGTGGGCGTCGGGATTAATGCTGAAGATGCAGCCGTAATTCAGAGCCCTTTGATGCCAGCGCCAGTCGAGATCGAGCCGCCACGGATGGGCGTTGATTTCAACGGCAACGCCGTGCTCAGCGCAGGCTTTCAAAATCTGATCGATCTCGACCTCATATCCAGGGCGGCGCTGGAGCTGCCGCCCGGTCATGTGGCCGAGAATAGTCGTATAGGGATTCTTGATCGCCTTGAGGATACGCTCGGTCTGTTCCTTTTCGGACATTTTGAAGCGGCTATGAACGCTGGCAACGACGAAATCAAATTCGCCCAACACGTGGTCGGGATAGTCGAGCGAACCGTTTCCCAGAATATCCGCTTCGATCCCTTTCAGAATGCGAAAGGACTTCCCGTACCGTGTATTAAGGCGATCGGCCTCGCGGTGCTGCTCGGCGATTTCCTCGAGTGACAGGCCGCCCGCATAGTGGGCCGATTGCGAGTGGTCGGCGACGCCGAAATATTCGAAACCCCGTTTACGTGTGGCTTCCGCCATTGCCTCAAGCGTCTCGGTGCCGTCCGACGCCGTCGTGTGGCTGTGAAGGATGCCTCGAAGGTCTTTAACTAGCACAAGCTTTGGCAGGCTGTTCTTTGTGGCTTTCTGTAATTCGTCTCTGCCTTCACGGAGTTCCGGCTCAATGAACTGAAGACCCAACGCCTTGTAAATATCTTCCTCCGTAGTCGCCGCTATGAGCTTCCTCCCGCGATAGAGACCATCGGGTTTGAGCTCGAAGCCCTTGTCACTCGCGAGCTTGCGGAGTTGTTCGACATGTTCGGCTGAACCCGTGGCATACAACAGGCTTGCGCCGAAATGCTTCTTATCGGTCACCGCAAGCTTGAGACCACCCGAGGCCTCATGATCTTTGGAAGGATCTCTTGTTTCAGCAACGACGGCCAGCTCCGTGACAAGCTCGCATCCCCTGCGGAAATCTCCTGCGATTTCCACGCGGGAGTAATCTGGATGCTCGTGTTTCAAGGCCGCAACTGCTTGTTCCAGTAGAGCCGCTGCCTTGTGCAGGTGAAGCTGCGTTACTCCGCCGGACGCGATAGCGAGGTTCTGTAGAATTTTCATCTGCAGTGCAGTGCCGAGGCCCTTTGTTTTGCGGATGCGGTCGTCCTTCGCAGCGGCTTCTAAATCGGCAAGCGAGGAGACGCCGAGCTCCTGATGAAGCTTGAGGATCTTGTCGGGTCGAAGTCCGGGAACGGAGAACAATTCAAGGACGCCTTCCGGCACTTCCTTGCGCAGTTGTTCAAGGCTTGGATGCGATCCGGTCCGATGGAGCCTGGTGATGATATCTGCGATAGCGTCGCCAATGCCCGGAATCTCGGTGAGCGTGCCCGCAGCGATCATGCGATCTAAGGGTTGCGAAAGGGTGGCAAGGCTGTCAACCGCCTTCAGGTAAGCCTTTATGCGGTAGGGATTGCCACCGCGAAGAGATGCTCGATGCGCGTATTCCTTCAAAAGGCGCGCGACTGTTTGCGTGTCGGGTTTGATCATCCCCTGACAAACGGGTCTACGAATGGCTGGTTCCAATCTGGGAAAAAGAGGGACCCGGGAATTCAAGCAAGCAGGGTTTCAGAAGTCGTAAAAGGCATTTTTTTACCAGCGGGTCAGGAGGTACGTTGCTTTCGGCGTTCTCTCGCGACGAGCGGGTACACGTACCAGACGGCAAAGAAGACCATAGCCGCTCCGCCTGCGATGATAAGAGAGAGCGCGCTTCTTTCAGTGATTTTGTACGCCACGACGGCGACGTCGGCGGAAATTCCCAGAGCGAGCGGAAATGCAGCCGCGACGACAAGCCTCGAACCGATTTCAAAAAATTGCGGGTCGTCCTCGCCATGAAACGCAAGACGATGCAACGCGGCGGGTGTCATCAGAAGCAACACTGACAGACGCGACGGCCGCCAGAGCGGCGGCGTGCAACCATTTCATCTCGTCAGGCAGGTTATCGAACGCCTTCGTCAGCGTCGCCACGAACTGAAAACCCAGAAGTGCCTGGCCGCCCGGGATGATGACGCGTGCTTCTGTCAGAAGCTGCTCGATCTTCGTTTTGAGCGAAGTCTCGCTCTCCGGCGGCAGAGCTTTCCGCCTTTTACGCAACGAAAAGCCAAGTCCGTAAAGCAGCGAAAGGCCGGTCGCAGTCAGCAAGCCTGCGAACGCCAAGCCTATCTCGTTGCCCGCGAAGCGTGCAAAGACCACATATGCCGATGCACCTAGTCCCAGGGTCAGCGGAAGTAGGCTCCAGCCGGCGAAAAAGGTCGCCACGCCGAGGGCCTTGTGAAGTGTGCGACCGCGGCAGGCGATTTGATGGTACAGGGAGGGGACGATCAGAAGCGCGACGCTGAGGCTCAGCAGGCCGAGCGCGAGTATCTGCATGGTGCGTCCCGCGGCATTGACCTCTGCAAATAGCTCCTGAAAAGCCGCCTGGAAGGCAAAGCCGAACAAGACCTGCGCTCCCAGGATAAGGAGGCGAGATTCATCAAGAGCGGTTTTGAGCTTCGCGTCGAGTTCTTTTGACATCGATGCAACAAACTAAGGGACAGCGCTGCGGTTCCTTTGCCCCGGACAACGAGCCAACGGCTGATTAGGAACCGGTTCCCGTCCGGGGACTTGAATCGGGGTACCAATGCCGGCCCGGAGTAATTTCGATGTTTACAGGCTTCATTTTCGACGTTGAAGGCACTCTGGTAGACTGCGTACCGCAAACCCTGAAGAGCCTGCAGGAGGCGCTTGAACGCTTCGGCCGCCAGGCGCCATACAACACACTTCAGCTTTATTCCGGGCTCGATGGCGATCAGACGCTTCAACTTGTTGTGCCGGATGCCGACGAGTCCGAACGGAAGAGCATCCTCAAGGCGCAAGGTACAATCTATGAAGAGCAGTATCTTCATGGCGTGGAGCCCTTTAATGGTGTCCACGACGTATTTCGGACCCTCGTTCAGCAGGGTGGGCGGATCGCGCTGGCGACCGACTGCAAAGGTCCCGCGCTAAAGCACTATCTTTCTCTGCTGAAAGTGGACGAGTTTATCAGCGCGACTGCATGCGGTGATGACGTCGAGCATGGTAAACCCGATCCACGTCTTGTTGGCATGGCGCTTAGAAAACTTCAGCTCCCCGGATCGCAAGCAGTCATGGTCGGCGACACGCCATACGATGCCGAAGCTGCCACTGAAGCAGGAGCGGCTGCCGCTGGTGTTCTTACCGGCGGATTTTCATCAGAGGCACTCTTAGAGGCTGGCTGCTTTGCCGTGGCCGAAAGCCTGCGTGCGCTTCTTCCCAGTCTCGAACACGGCAAAGCAGTCGCGACGCCCAGCGTTCATACAATTAGCCAACCGCGCCGCAAGCGCTTGAAGACAGTCTCACTGAGGAAACCGCCGAAGGGCGGACGCCATTTTTCGCGTAAGTCATTCTAGGCTGCGTCGCCCAGCGCGACAGCTTCATGCGACAATGAGTGAATCGCTTCGCCAAAGAGAAAACCCGCCGGTTGGGCCGGCGGGCGCGTTTCGAAGTTACATTTTCATGCCAGCACTGGGCTTTGCTGCACCCATTTTCTGGGCTCGCATGTAGCTCCGGCAGGCGCCCTTCATGTCGCCCTTAGACATCGCAGCATTTGCCGCTCCCATCTCTTTCATCATTGCCATCTTCTCCGGGCCTTCCGGCATGGCAGTCGATGCCGTAACGGACTTGGCCATATTCTCGCTCGTACATGTCATCATGGCAGCTGAAGCTGGGGCTGCGGCGATGGAGGGTGCCAAAAGGGTAGTCACCGCAAAAATCAGGCGTTTCATTCAAATCTCCCTGGAAAGCGCCGGCCATTCGGCAGTCCGAAAACGAACTGCTGCAAAATTGGTTTCAAGGAGAACTATCCGCGATCTTCGCACTCTTGGAAGCCATCAACCGGCGGAAGGCACGTCTCGTCCCATTCTATCGCCTTCCATCTAGGCGGCTGACACGCCGCGCCACCCGATCGCTGAAGACAAATGTGATTGGCTTCATAGCAGCCCCGCAAATGGAAATGGCATCCTCTCGCTCGTTTAGCCCGTGATCGATTTTTTGAATTAGAGCGGCCCGGGAAATGGAATAGACAGCCGGATGTGAGGGTAGTTATGTTCAAGCGATTAGTCGGTCGGGAGGCGGCGAATGCTCTGGGCTTATCGGTCGGTGAGTTTTTGATTCGGGATCCATCCGAAATCGAGGAAGCTTTTGCATCTGCGGCAAATGCAGGATTTGAGGGGGCACTTGTCGGCGGCTCGATGTTCTTCAATGAACGAAAGCGCATTGGCGCTGCGGCAGTCGCCAATAAGATTGCGGTTGTCACTGCGATTGCGGAGATGGTGCCATATGGAGTTCTGATCTCGTACGGACCCGATTTCCCGGACTTCTTCAAGCGCTCCGCCAGACTGGTGGGTCGTATCCTGAATGGCCAACGGCCCGCCGACTTGCCGGTAGAGCAACCGACCCGTTTTAAACAGGTCCTTAATGTCAGGACCGCCAAACAACTCGGACTAAAAATCCCGGACCCGCTCCTCGAAACGACAGACGAATTGATTGAGTGACCGATTGCCTGCTTTTGACCAGAAATGGACATACCGTCGTGGGGGCGCCCAGAGTAGTGACCGTCGGTGGCATCCGACGGGAGTTCTCATCTAGGAGGCGGTGGTGAGAAAGGGGCGACCCGGGTATTGTGGAAGGCTGCGATCTGCCATACCCCGGCGTCCTTGACGAAGACGCGCAAGCTTAGTTCCTGATGTGATGGCAATGCATGACCATCTGGAGCAACCAGGCCGCTCAGCTCATTGGTTACATTTGCGAGCGCACAACATCGGGCCGTATGAATTTAACCGTGACATCCATTGTTCGCTGCGTCGCGTTCTTCGCCCTGCTAGAGAGTATTGCCGATAATCCTTTCTCAATACCGGCTTGGCCGTTCATCATGTCACCCCGGACGCTGACAAATCGGGCGTCCGGCGCGTACATACGCGGAGCAGCCTTTCCATCGTGATTGTTGAAACCTTCAGTCATTTCCACAATGACTTTTCGAATGGCCGCTTCGTCTTCGTTGCTGCCGGCTTGCTGTGCTCCTGATATTGACGCAGTCCCAAACGCGGCCAGACTAACCGCGACAATGAAGGCAAGAGCATTCATTTGATTTATTTCTGCTCCTCATTGGCCAAATATCTGTACAGTTCTGCCTTCGGCCGCAGATGCGGTCTAGCATGAGGTGACGGCTGACGGGAGCCGCAAGTCTGCGCGTCGGTTCGGCAAAAATGCGGGTAGGCAGATGTTCGATTGGAACGACCTTCGCTATTTTCTGGCGATCGCGCACGGTGGTAGCATCGGCATCGCTGCAAAAGCCTTAGGCGTCAATGAGTCGACCGTTCAACGCCGTTTGCGGGCTCTTGAAGCGGCTTTCGACTGCTCGCTTGCTGAACGACAGGCCGGGTACCGACTGACGGCGCATGGCCAGCAGCTTTTGGTCCATGCAGAACAGATTGAAGCCACCGTCAATGCATTGCAACGCCAATCGGCAACACTCGACGACCGCGCCACCGGCTTGGTCAAGCTGACGAGCCACGTGACGGTCGGTCAGCGCATCGTCAAATCCGGATTCCTCGATCGATTTCATTCGAGGCATCCGGGCATCACGGTCGAGTTGATCATGGAGCAGCGGGCGCTCGATCTTTCCAAGGGCGAGGCAGATATTGCAATCAGAGGCGGAACCCTCGATGGCGACCCTGCGCTGGTTGGGCGAAAAATTGCGGAGGTCCCTTGGGGAATTTACGCTAGCCATTCATTCGTCGAACGCCACGGTCGACCGTCCACCTCTGCCGACATCGACAGCTTCAACATTGTCGAGCTGGTCGACGAGATTGAGGCATTGCCGGCCAGCGCGATGGATGAAGACTCATGCGCCGACGGCGAGGATTGCAGCGCGATGCAGCAATGTTCCCAGCGTACACCTAGCAATCAAGTCCGGTGCCGGTATCGCTCCTTTGCCAGCAGTGTTTGCAGCCGCAGACGAAGAGCTTGTCTGCGTGCTTGGACCATTGCCGGAATTGAACTATCCAATGTTCCTTCTAGCGCACCGCGACCTTCGTAAATTGCCCCGCGTCCATGCGGTTTTTGAGTTTTGCCTCAGCGAATTGAAGGCAGTCCTGATGCGCGGTGAAATGAAAAAATAAGCTTTCGGCGATTTCCGTGTGGCACATGTCGGACGTGTCCCGCCACGCTGACGCGCTTGATGCGAGCACTTGCCTGTTTCAATACTTGGTGACCGGGTTGAAGTTAGCAGTGGCCAAATTTAAATTTGAGCTAGGCTTCCCAACCTCACGCGCCCGTTTGTGTTCAAGCGAACATCGGACTACGCGCAGCATGTCCGTCATTATCAAAACTGAGCTTAAGGCAGTGTTTTGGCACCTTGTTCTGCGGGCGAGATCAACGGCAAATCCAATCGGACCTTCGTCCCCTTGCCGGGTTCGCTCTCCAGATGGACCTCCCCACCCAGTCGGTTGGACGATTTAGTCTTCGTCCTCGACGTCAATTCGGATTACCAGCCATGGCTGATCGAACGGAAGCGTCTATTCGCCGCCGTAGATACGCTGGATGGCGACAAGAAACGTGGACTAATTTTGATAGAGTGAAATGTCTGGCTGGGTGCAGGCGTTTCAATGTGGGTTGTTGGCTGCAGTCGATTGCGACAAAAAGGATGGCGAGCTCTGCTCGCGGGCAGCTTCTGATTGCGCTAACCCGGTCCAAGGCCGGGCATGATCGGTTGCTCCGCGCCTCCCGACTGCTCGGCAAACGCCCACATCGACGCGCAACAGTGGTGACGGCCGAAAGGCTAAGCGACACCATGAAGAAATGCATCGGGACTGCATGTTTTTCCCGGAGCCCGGGAACTTTGCCGATAGATGGTCACTTGAGTGATGGGGCGATGCAAGGAGGAAACCCATGAACGGACTGATTTATCTCGTCGGCCTCATCGTCGTGATTTTGGCGGTCTTGTCCTTCTTCGGCCTTCGTTGACGCCGATGGAGATGACGATGGAAAGCATCCCACCAGTGGCGCGAAACGATAACCGGTGGCACTTTTTGGAGTGGTCACCAATCATGCTCGGCGCATTCGCGGCAACCGCGTTATCCTCGGTCCTACTTGGCTTCGGTATCACGATTGGCCTGGGCGTTTCGTCAACAGCGCCAACCTGGCGCGATGCATCGGCAGCACTGGCGATACTCTCTGGCTTGTACCTGATCCTTCAGGCCATGCTCAGCTTTGGCTTCGGCGGTTACCTCGCCGGCCGCCTGAGAGCCCCCGGAGCGACTGTTGCCAGAGCGACGGTGGCGGATACCGTGGTCGAGGAGACCGAGCGGACCGATGGCGTCCATGGTTTAGGGGCCTGGGCCTTAGCGGTGGTCATGGGCGCGATCCTCGCAACGCTGCTCGGGGCGGCCACCGTAAGCCGAACATCCCCAGCGCGAAGCGGTGCGCAAACAAGTGCCGCCGAGCCCCTGTTAAGCTACGAGCTAGACCGGTTGTTTCGTGCCGCCCGTCGTGCCCCCAACGTAGATCTCAGCGCCGAACGGGCTGAGGCCGGCCGCATCCTCCTGACGACTTCAAGTCATACTGGGATAAGCTCAGACGATCGTACCTATCTGATTCAGCAGGTCGGCGCGCTGACGGGCCTATCGCCGGTGGACTCGGAGCGTCGCGTCGACAGCGCGCTTGGCAGCGCCAAAACGGCAATAGCAAGGTCACGACGCAGCAGCATTATCCTCGCTTTCTCAATCGCAACAGCCGTGTTGCTAGGTGCCGTGGCGGCCTGGGCCGCCGCGTGCGCTGGTGGAAGGCACCGGGATGGTGCGCCATTGCCAGACTGGATGGCCCGCTCGAATGCGTTCGGTCGGCGCGAGAAAGTGCTGCCGTAATGGCAAAGCTTTAGACGATGGCGACGCCGCTGGGATGCCCCGGCGGCGTCATTTTTGAATGCGCGTAGGATATCGCTGGGCCCATTGTGCGCTATATCTGAGACGTAAGGGGTCCCAGGGGAGCGCTTGCCTGGCCCGGCACAATAGGTAGCGTAGCCTCAGCTGTTACCTTGAGAAGCAGCCGCTGGCCACTAGCCGCCACACCCGCAGAGCGGCTCGGCGCCTCGCCGCGCCCCATTACCGCCTCGGCCCGGGAGCGGTGAGGCAGTGCGGATTGAGAATGGGTGAGTTTCCAGGAACTAGGATCTGCTGCAAGGATTGATCCAGCTGAGCCGGAAATGGGCCTTTTCTAACCCGGAGAACCGCATGCTAGAACCAAGCCAAATGGAAATCGAAGCGCGAGCGTACCAACTTTGGGAGCAAGCTGGCAGGCCTGAAGATCGGGAAGCTGAATTTTGGCGGCTGGCGGAACAGGAGTTGCGCAATCAAGACAAATCCTCGCCAACCCGCACCCCTGATACGTTATGAACCAATTGAGCGAGCGATAACGGATCCCAGGAGCAACACCCGCGGATCATACTTTCGAACTTTGTTTCCGCCGCGTCCCTGCGGGCGCCTTTTGCATCCCCGCCGTGCAGATAATTGGTCATCTGTTGCTGCGCCACTATCTGGCAAGGTGGGCCAGCATGGTTTCACAGGCTTTCTCGGCTTCGGCAAACGTCTTAAAAGGTGATCCGCCTACTCTGATGGCAGGTCTATTGAAATTAATCGGCCGCCAAGAAGCTACAAAACCAGGTTGTCCGTGGAGGCCAGGGCCATTCCGGCTCTCGTTGCTAATTACAAATGAGAAGTCGCGCTCGGTAGCGCTCCATATTTCAAGCTCCTCGGATGCGGGAGCTACGCGATTGAAGTTTAGGGCCATTACACTACCAAGTAGGCCCAGATCGGCCTTCCGATTTGACCTCTCGGCTTCTTGCCGAAGGCGAGGATTCGACTCTTTTCGCGTTTGATCGTTCCTGGTCGGGAAAAATATGCAGTCCGCACCAGGCAGCGCAATTTGCTTGGTTCGCGACTTTGGTTTGCAAGTGGCGCGAAGCCCTACCATCCGCGACGCGATCGACGGCCTGACAAGACACGCAGCAGATCGAGTGCAGTCGAGCAGCAGAGCGCGTATGGCCGGGAATACCCAACTGGTTTAGCTGACAGCCGCGTTATGCCGTGCCTCAAGAAGGTCACGCGTCTTGCGTCGCGACTTTCGTCCTCGGCCGCAAGAGCGAGGCCGATGAAGAATGACAACCTGATCTGTCAGGTAGCCGAAAATTTTCAGACTTGTATCTGAAGGCTACACGCGGCTCCGTTCTGACTGTGAGGTTTCTTAGCCCACAGGATTCAGCAACCTGGGGCGCACGTTATTGCCGGACCGACTCCGCTGCGCGATGCGACCGCGCAAGCTTGATATTCTATACCCTAGCCGACTATTTTGAATCTTCACGTCCAGCCATCGCTCTGCAACAGGAAGCTGCTCAGGCGCTTGCCCACATGGCGCGGGACGCAATTGGGGAACACCCCAACGGCCCCTCAGGCCCAATGGCGATCGAGCTCAGGGATGCCGGCGGGCCGGTGTTACAGGTCAAATTCCAGTTCCCAATCGACCGACATTAGTAAACCTTCGCCGCCTTTGCACTTGGTCATTGCGGGCGAGGTTAGAGATCGGGTGGTCTATGGGACCCGGTCATCCTGCTCAAGCGCCAGCTTGCTGCAACAAGAAGACCCGCACCAACGTGGTATCAATAGCCGCCACGTCATTGCGTCATTGCAGCTCGATTGATGGATCTGCATTGTCGTCAGGGGGTGATGAGAGGCAGACATGGAATCTACTCGCCGCTCAAGCCTTGAACGGATCACAAGAGCAGCAAACGCTCTCAACGTCTCGCGTTCCAATCTTCCTTGGCCTCGCGGCGCACCGGCTCGCTCAGCTGGTTCTTTGGCTTCAGCCAAACCTTCGACGGTACGCTGGGATACGGCGCGTCGATCCGCTTCGAAACAATGCCTTCGAGCCCCATCAGACACGCGTGCCGGAACACGGATTCGCCGTCGTCGGGGAAATGGTCCACGAAATGGATACCGGTCATCGTTTTGCCGAGGAGCCTGAGGAGTTTTCTTGTGCGGTCGCTCAACGGCAAGTCGCGCAGGTCTTTGCCCTCGCACTCGACCAGATCGAACGCGAGCAGAATGGCGGCATCGTTGCGGGGCTTACCTCGCAGGCCGTTGAAGTCTGACCGTCCGTCCACGCGCAAAACGACGACCTCGCCGTCAATCACAAAGCTCTCCGCCTTGTGACGGCTGCAGCGAGGACGATACCGGGGAAACGGTCGCCTCATTCATGGCCGTTTCGGGTGAAGCAGCGGATGCGGGAGCCGTCCCGGTGCACATTAACCGGTAGCCGTCATGCTTGATTTCGTGAACCCAGAACGGGCCGGACGGCGGCCGCGCACCCTCGACGGCTGGCACGGTCCGAGAAGCCGGAAACGTGGGCGACCTTACGCAGCATGGCCGGAAGATATGGTTGGGGCGGGGAGCGCGATACTCAGAGGTGCCGCGTAGGATTGCGGGTCCCGTAGTTCTACTGAGAACATTGAGGCCCCCTTCGTAGTTTTACCGAGAACCCAGACTCATCACGCGAACAAGTCCGTGCCGACCGCCTGCAAATCTCTTGGTGAGATTGTTAGATTGCGAAGGACTTTTTTCGCAGAAAACTAGAACATCCAAGGGCAAATTTTGGGGATGGAAAAGTTCTCATTTTGACAGCCCTCGCGGACATTTTTATGTTTGCCGGAAACTATGCACTTGCAATTCGAAACGGCAACTGAGAGCTGGGACCATGAGTTTGTCGTGACCGCGGCCCAAAGCGGGCGGGTTGCCTCGTATCTGCCACTTGTTACGAGTGATGTGCCGAATGTTTCTCGGCAGAACGCGGATCCCAATGCGGCCCCAGTCTTGCATTGGCGGGGGCTGTTTTCGTTGAGCGGCTATGCGCTGGTGCCATGCGAGCGCGTTCAAAGAGTGGGCTGGCGCCCCTTCGACCGTTTGCTTAATTTCCGCTAACTAATAGCGCGCGCTTGTTTTTAACTACAGTTGGAACGTTTTTTGTCAATGCGAATAGATTCCACGCCTGTCGGCCTCGACTTCCTCCAAGCCCCCAAGGCCGCGGGCGCGGTCCGGGCGCGTTGCGTACCGTCCGGGCCGCTTTGGTTTCTGCATCATCGCAACCCCACGGTGTCATTTGAGTTTTGGGCACCAGGCGCCTAGCACTCGATTTCGGCCGGCCCCTTTCGCGCGATAAAGTGCCGCGTCCGCCCGAGCCAGGATATCACCCGGACCTTCATTTTCGCGGGCTTCGCTGACACCACCGTTTTGTCCTGAACAAGTTGGGGAGCGGCTGCCTTTTCGGAAAGCATCTTCAGGTCGTCGGCGCTGCAAGAAGAAACTTGGAAGGGCTCTGCGCTATTGTCGTCGAAGACTGCCGCAGTGGGCCATAGACATCAATATTCAGCCGATCTAATCCTGCGTGGGCAGCCAACAGTCGATAAATTTAACCTCTTCCTGAGGGGTTTGCAGTCGATGTAAAAGTTGCCCCATCACACAAATCCGGGACGATGAGATGGACGCAAGCGGATGGCGCCAAGCCAGCCCCGCACCGGTGACGTCAAATGTCTGAATGTGTCATCGGACTCACATCTCGCCCTCCCAACAAAAAGCCCCGCGGAAGCGGGGCTCAACTTGCGGTCACCAGGTTTGGCGTCCGTACCAATCGTTCATTTCCTTTTGGGCGCGGTCCTTGGCGTACCCGTAACGCTCCTGAAGTTTTCCTTCGAGTTGGTCTTGCTTACCAGCAATGACATCCAGATCGTCGTCGGTCAGTTTTCCCCATTGCTCCTTAACCTTGCCTTTGACCTGCTTCCAATTTCCTTCCACACAATTCCAGTCCATGCGCACCTCCTTATGTTTGATCACGTCTAACGAAACGTTGGACATTGCGTTCCATAAGTCAGGGAAAGTCTCGTGAACCCGACCTGTGTCGTTCCTTCAGGGAACTTGCTGGAATGCCCTAAGACTCTGCGCAACAGTGCGGACGGCGCGGACCCGTCGCGAGACTCTGTTTGTTCACGCTTTGAGACCACGCCTTCGCGGCTTATTCGGCAGAAGCCTTTCGTTGCGAAGCTGACGAGGGGGTGCAGGTAGGCGATGCCGTCCGCCCATTCAGTTGTGATCGATGCTGCCATCTGGGTGAAATGAGGTTCGCCTATCCGCCGAAACTCACCTGTCAAGTTTGCGGCCGCCGGGCGCCGATGTGAGGCCGCTACTCAAGCCAGTGTGCATGAGACTGATGCCCGCGGCCGCGGGGTATCTCCCGCTCAGCCAGCTTCTCGAAATCGTCGGCAAGTCGCAGCCAGCTTGCTGCATCAACTAGGTCGCGAGCCTTATTCAATTCTTCCCGGCAGATCTTTGCTTGCCTTAGGAATCTGTCCGTATCTTCAATGTCCATGGCACTACAATGCTGCTAGACGGGAAAGACGGGGTAGTAATTCCGAGAATTTTCGAGGCTGATCGAAGAAACAATTCGTTTCTCAGACTTGCGGCAAACGCGGAACGATGTAGGGCAGTGGCGATCATGGCCTACCAGACGAGTCCCCAGCAAACGGGACTATTCGCGTTCAAAAGCAAGACCAATCTCCACCAATAGGCAAAAGCAAAACGAAAAGTCCGGCGCGGCGAGCCGGACTGATTCGCAAGTATGGATTCCAATGCAGACAATGGCGGAATTGAACAAGACACCGTCGAGATTGTCTGTTCAAAAAGTAACACAGCCTGGGAAAATATTGCCACTTATTCCCGGGCAAAGATCCGGCCGGAGTTTGGTATCAATTGTTAATTCCGAGCACTTCAGCGCGCCTTGTAGCTGCCCGGTTCCTGCGCTTTCGCGCCGGTCAAAACATTGATACGCATCCGGTGTGGTGGACCTGCCCACCGCTCGCGCAATTGGTTGGCCGTTTGAATAAGAGCCAAATGGAGCGTACCGCGCGAGGCTTTCGGCGCGGGCTCCTCAATTAACTAATACGTCTCAGGGCGCGCAGCTGAGTGGTCGGGAAAAACTGGAAACTTTTGCCCTCAAGCCGAGTTGTAAGCACAGAATGTTCGTGTCTGGAGCTTGAGAATGGCCGACGATGCTTCTCTGACGAAAGCGGTTGACACCGCCTGGGCCGTCTACCGTGCCACCCGATCGGGGGTCGATGATGCGGATGGCACTCGCTGCCTGCTCGAGCGTCATCTGCACGGGAGGTGGGAAGCGCATGGCAGCGACGTCGAAGAGTTGACCGGCTTCGGAATAGCTTTCCTCGCGCGGCTTCCCGAACAAGAATGTTGAGGTGGATCGAGGCGGTAGTTTGTAGGGCGGCCGCGCGAAGCGCCAGGCCCGATTGGACGTTGCTCGCGATCTCGTACGCGATCTCCGCTGCGGTCGTGATCTCGCTGCATTCCGTTTTCGACTGACGGGCGGCCTGGATGCGCATCGCCCAACTTGCTCCACTCGCCGAAAGCGTCCCTCCGAAGCTCTACGGCGGCACCGAGCGGGTGGTGGCTTGGCTGGTGGACGAACTGGTCGAATTCGGCCACGACGTCACGCTGTTCGCGAGCGGAGACTCCCGGACGAGGGGCAAGCTTCACCCCGTGTGGCCCAAGGCGCTGCGCCTCGGGCGAAAGGGAGTAGATCCCAACTCCGCCTGCGCCGTGCTGCTTGAGGCGGTCGCCCAACGGGCGGCAGAATTCGACGTGATCCACTCGCATATCGACTGGCTAGCCATCCCGCTGCTCCGCCGACTTGGCGTGCCGTTTCTTACGACCATGCACGGTCGGCTCGATCTGCCTGGATTGCCCGATGTCGTCCGTGAGTTTTCCGAGGCTCCCTTCGTGTCGATATCGGACCACCAGCGTCTGCCGCTTCCGGATGCGACCTGGCTCGACACCATCCAGCATGGACTGCCCGTCGACCTGTTTCGTCCATCGTACGAACGGGGATCTTACCTCGCCTTTCTCGGCCGTTTGACGGTGGAGAAAGGGCCGGAAGATGCCATCCGGATTGCGCGCGCCGCCGGAATGGCAGCTGCGCATCGCCGCCAAGATTCCGCGCGCCGAGACCGCCTACTTCAAGAAGCATCTCGAGCCTCACCTGGACGGCAAAAGGGTTGAACTCGTCGGCGAGGTCGATGAGGCGAGGAAGCAGCCGCTTCCTTGCCGATGCCGCGGCACTTTTGTTTCCGATCGACTGGCCCGAGCCCTTCGGCCTCGTGATGATCGAGGCGATGGCCTGCGGCACCCCCGTGATCGCCTACCGGTCGGGTTCCGTGCCGGAGGTTGTCGAGGACGGCGTGACCGGCTTCATCGTCGAGAACGAGGAAGGGGCCGTCGCTGCGGTGGGCCGATTGGGACGGTTGGACAGAAGGATCATACGGGCGCGCTTCGAGGAGCGCTTCTCCGCGCGGCGCATGGTGCGGGAATACGAGCGGCAGTATCGGAAGTTGGTCGCAGACACTGACGGCGCCCGACGGTCACAGTAAACTCGAAAGGACGAAGTAATGTCGTTCCGGATAGCGAGGTTCATGTTCACCGGTCTTGCCATCGCGAGCCTGACGAGCTCGGCGTTCGGCGCCGAAATGAACGCCGATGCGGTCAATTCGGCCGAGCCCTCGAAGAAGACATTGTCGTCCGACAAGCCGAGCCCGGCGGGCGTGCGTTTGCAGGTCCTGCTGGACAGGGCCCGCTTTTCGCCCGGCGAGATCGACGGCAAGTTCGGAGAGAACGCGAAGAAGGCCCTGCGCGCCTATGCCGAGGCCAAACAATTGCCGAACTCGGATGCGCCGACCGCCGACCTCTGGAACGCGCTGCGGGTTGACGAGCGGCCGGTGATCACGAATTACACCATCGTTGAAAAGGACGTATCCGGACCGTTCCTGAGCAAGCTGCCGTCCAAGATGGAGGACATGAAGGACATTCCGAAACTCGGCTACACCAGCCCGCGGGAGGGCCTCGCCGAGAAGTTCCACATGAGCGAGCAGCTGCTCGCAAAGCTCAATCCCGGGCAGCGCTTCGACCGCGCCGGCGACACCATCGTGGTGGTGGACACGGGCGGCGGTGCAGGAAGGGGCGGTCAAGGCGGATCGGGTGGAGGTCGACAAGACGAGGCAGACGGTCACGCTTTTCGACAAGTCAAACTCGATGATCGCCTTCTATCCGGCCACCGTCGGAAGCGAGGAGAAACCGTCTCCAACGGGGACGTTGAAGGTCACGGAGATCAGCCGCAACCCGACGTACCGCTACAATCCCGACTACCGCTTCAAGGGAGTGCGTTCCAACAAGCCGTTCACCATCAAGCCCGGGCCGAACAATCCGGTTGGTTCGGTCTGGATCGGCCTTTCGGCCGAGGGTTACGGGCTGCATGGGACGTCCTCTCCGGGAAAGGTTTCCAAGGCCGAGTCGCATGGCTGCGTGCGCCTGACGAACTGGGACGCCGAACACGTCGCTTCCAGCGTAGCCAAAGGGACCGCCGTCGCGTTCGTCGACGGGGCCGCGCTGACGTTCGCATGCATGAGCCCTTCGGTTTTGTGGCGACGGACTGGCGATGTCGGGGCAGTAAGCCGATCGAAGTCAAGCCGCCCAAATAATCGGACGAGCGCAGAACTTCAGGCCCGGGGTTTCCAGTTCGAGCTGCCCCGCCCTCCTTCAGGTCGCTCCAACATCGATGCTGAGGACAAGGGCTCGGTTCGGCGGGGATAGGTAAAGGCCGACGATCTCGCGTACCTTATCGACGAACAGCGGATCGCTCGACAGCTTGAATGTCTGGCTACGGTGCGGGTGCAAGCCGAACGCTGCCCACATTCGGCGGGTTATGGTGTGGGAAAGCCAGTTTCCGCAGCCATCGAGCGGATCGACCAGTGCGTCGCATCGGCGGGCGTCGTACGCAAGTCCGCTCGATCACGGCAGCAACCTGATCATCGTTGATGATTTGAGGGCGGCCAGGCGGACTTGCCTCTCCAAGTACGTCCGCTCCTGCGCACTCAGAACCAGCGGCTCGATCGGCCGGCCTTTCACGCCTGTCATTTGCCACAAGCGCCCTCCTCCAAAGTTTAGAGCGCTAATTTATAATGCAACGAACTTGAGTGCCCGCCGTCGTAACCGTACCCCGGACCGCCATAATAACCATAACTGGGGCCATAAGCGTTATGCTATGCCGCTGATCACCGCGCCAGCGATTAGCCCACCCGCAAGACCCGGACCCCAGCCACCACCCCGCCATCGGGCTTCGGCCGGTGATGGGACCGCCGACGCAGGACCGCGATGGTGGTTCCTTCGAGCGCTTTGCAGATAGGACTTCCGCTAAACTTGATATCGACGAACGCACGTTTTTCGCCTGGCGCGTTATGCCGTCGGCCAACGCAGAGCATTTGACATTAACTACGCAAGCTAACTGAACAGGCGTTCAGAAAAGTTTCCATCCTGAAAAAAGGAACGTAAGGTTTCTTGTAGACGTTGTTCACGACAATGATCCTTCTAAGGGAGAGTTCTCATGAAGAAGTTAGCTCTAGCTTGTGCGGCGTTGGCGACGGTAGCTATAGGCCTTCCAAGTGCGGCCAGTGCTGAGGAGTTCAGCGTTCGCGTTGGCGGCGATCGGGGCATGTACCGAGATGGCGGCGACTATCGGACGAGCCGTGAGTTTCGTGGGGCGCGAGCCGAGTACGGCTACGATCGACATGATCGCGGTTTGCACCGTGGTTGGTACAAGGATCGTGGGGAGCGCACCGTGATCATCAAGAAGCGTCACCGTCATTGGGACGACTGGAAATCAAAATGGCCCCTAACCGGGGCCATTTTTTCGTCGGGGAAGCCCCCTTCCTTTCTTCAATCCCGGCCGCGTGGCGGAACCTCCGCGACTTCCCGGAGTTTCGATTCCTTGAATTGGAAAGTCATTGTGCATGTGGCGAGGTATACTTCGACGTGATTGGGGAAATCCACAGAGATGCGTCGTTCCTGGCCGCCGGCGGCACCACGGCAAAGCTGATAGCCGGCCATGACTGGTCGGAATCGCTTGGCCCGATCGAGATCCTGGCCTGGGAGCCTGAAAACCACCGTCGGAATATTGCTCCATTCTCCGGTACCGATCGTCCTGCTCTGGGGCGAAGACGGGTTCATGATCTACAACGATGCCTATTCGGTCTTTGCGGGTGGCCGCCATCCGCAGCTGCTGGGAAGCAAGGTTCGCGAGGGTTGGCCCGAGGTCGCAGAGTTCAACGACAACGTCATGAAGGTCGGCATGGCCGGCGATACCCTGTCGTACCGCGATCAGGAATTGACGCTGCATCGCTTCGGGGCAGCCGAGCAGGTCTTCATGAATCTCGACTACTCTCCGGTGTTCGGAGAGGGCGGGAAACTGGCGCGGGTGTAATTGCCGTGGTGGTTGAAACTTCGCTGCGGGTCGCTGCCGAGCGCAAGGCGCAGCAGAACGAAGCACGGCTCCTTTTCCTGGATGCTCTCGGTAAGGAAACCGCGAAAAGCCACGACGCCGACGCGATTATGGCGATCACGACGAAGATGACCGGCGAATATCTCAAGGTCGCGATATGCGCGATGCGGACATGGACGCTGATCAAGACGGGTTCACAATCCAGGGCGAGTGGAGCGCGCCGGGATCGCCAAGCATCGTCGGGCACTACAACCTCGCCGACTTCGGCAAGCTTGCGGTGCGGAATCTTGGCGCGGGTCGTACTGCTTGTCGTCAACGACAATTCGCGAGAAGTCCGCCGAGGAAGCAGCCACGTTTCAAAACATCGGAATTGCCGCAACCATTTGGATGCCGCTGGTCGGCCAAGGAGGGTCGGCTGACGGCCCTAATGGCCATCCACGACAAGGTGCCCCGGCTATGGACGGATGAAGCGTCTCCACCATCCTCACCGAGGTCACCGAACGGTCGTGGGCGCATATCGAACGTGTCAGCCGGAAGCTGCGCTCAGAGCGAGAGAGGCGCAGCTCCGCGTCCTCGCACAAGCGATGCCTAATCACGTCTGGAACGCGAAGAACGACGCCTTCTCAATTGTTTCAACGAACAGGTCTATATGTACAGCGGCAAGTGCGTAAGGCGAGCTCAACGGAAGCGGATGGTTCGAAATGGTTCATCCCGACGACTTACCAATCACCGTTGAACGTTGGAGGGCGTCCCTTGAATTCGGGAGAGGACTTTGAAGCGGAGTTCAGAATCTCGCCGTTACGATGGCGAATACCGATGGCATCTGCTCGTGTGTGGAGTTTTGCGCTCGTCGACCGAGAAGGCACGATCCTGCGCTGGATCGGTACCAGTACCGACGTTGACGACCAGAAGAATGCCGAAGGGCTTCTCGAACCGGCGGCTGGAGCAGCGGACCGCCGAGCGGGATCGCATTTGGCGGGTCAGTCAGGACATGTTGGGCGTGGCCAATGGCCGAGGCGTCTGGAATCACGTCAACCCGGCCTGGACCCGGATTCTGGGTTGGGACAGCGAGGGAGAGCCGCTTGGATGGACGACCGAGTGGCTCGAGCATCCGGAGGACCGGGAGGGGACCAGCGCCAAGATCGCGCGCCTAGCCGAGGGCGTCACCTCGCTAACCTTCGCCAATCGACTGCGCGCAAGGACGGATCCTATCGAACTCTTTCCTGGTCGGTGACACCGGCTGAGGGCACGCTGTACTTTTCGGCACGAGCCATCACCAGCAACGCCAGCAGGAGCTCGCGCTCGCCGCCGCCGAGGATCAACT
>CAVSTZ010000003.1:0-4353 GCA_963731005.1 uncultured Conexibacteraceae bacterium
AAGAGCCTGCAAACGCGTCCTTTCCAGAGCGTGGTTCGGGGACGGAGGGCCGCTTTGTGGCCGACGAGTGGGCTACAAGCGTCCAGTTCGAAGCCGATCGGCACAAACAGGGTCCGCGTGCCGTCGATGGCCGGGCGCCCTGTTGCAGGGGCCGGGCCGGCCCGGGTTGCACCCGTTGACTTCCGCCGTCGGATCGTGGTGTCCGAATTCGAGGGTCGGCGAGGCATATTGCGGCGCGCCTGCTGGGGTATCGACGTAGCCTGCCCGGGCGTTGGACGACATGCGTCGCCACTACCATCGTCCGGTGGCGACCGAGATCAAGGACGATCTTACGCGATCGGCCGAGCCGCTGTGCGCCTGCGCCGCATCGCCGGCGGCGCCGCGCCTAAGCTGCTCGGCGTATCGAGACGCTGGACCGGGAAGGCTCGGTAAGGACCGCGCTGGCGGTGGCGATGATCGACGCCGCCGAACGTGATGGGAAGCTGCGCCCGGGTGGCACGATCGTCGAGCCGACCAGTGGCAACACCGGCGCCGCGCTGGCGATGGCTGCGCGTCTGCGGGGCTACCGCGTCGT
This sequence comes from uncultured Conexibacteraceae bacterium, assembly GCA_963731005.1. Lineage (GTDB taxonomy): Bacteria > Actinomycetota > Thermoleophilia > Solirubrobacterales > Solirubrobacteraceae > Baekduia. Next base: position 575 of record CAVSTZ010000003.1, read on the forward strand.
CGCCGTGATGCCTGACAAGGTCAGCCGCGAGAAGATCAACCTGCTGCGGGCCTACGGCGCCGAGGTGGTCGTTGCGCCGACCGATGTCGCCCCCGAGTCTCCAGAGTCCTATTACAGCGTGGCGGAGCGGCTCGAGCGCGAGATCCCGGGCGCGTTTCGCCCCAACCAGTACGCCAACCCCGCCAACGCGGAGGCCCACTACGCGACGACCGGCCCGGAGTTGTGGGAGCAGACCGCTGGGACGATCACGCATCTGGTGGTCGGCGTCGGCACCGGCGGCACGATCACCGGGACCGCTCGCTACCTGCGCGAGCAGAGGCCCTCGATCGAGATTGTCGGCGTCGATCCGACCGGCTCGATCTTCACCGCGGCCTCGCCGGACCAGATTCACGGCTATCTGATCGAGGGCGTCGGCGAGGATTTCTGGCCGCAGACGCTCGACCGTTCCGTGATCGACCGCTATGTGACGGTCTCCGACCGCGACGCGTTCCTGACGACGCGCCGGCTGGCGCTCAGTGAGGGCATCCTCGCCGGCGGCTCCGGCGGCATGGCGGTGTGGGCTGCGCTCGAGGTCGCGCGCGGGATCGACGACGGCGACGCCGTCGTCGTCGTGATCCTCCCCGATGGCGGACGCTCCTACCTCAGCAAGATCTACAACGACGCATGGATGACCGAGTACGGCTTCATCGAGCGCCATGGCGAGCGCACGGTCGGCGACGTCCTGCGTCGGCGCACCGAGGGCGGCGGCGTGCCGCCGCTAGTCACGGTCCACTCCCACCAGCGGGTTCGTGACGCCGTGGCGCTGCTGCACGAGCACCGTGTCTCGCAGTTGCCGGTCGTCTCCGAGCACGATGCCTCCGCGATCGTGGGCTCGGTGGCCGAGCGCGGCCTGCTGGCCCACGCCGTCAGCGACCCCGCGCTGCTCGACGCGCGCATCCTCGATGTGATGGAGCCACCGCTGCCGGCCGTCCCCGCCGAGGACCCGGTCAGGGCCGCCGTCGAGGTCCTCGTGGGCGAGCGCCAGGCGCTGATCGTGCTTGACGGCGGCCAGCCCGTGGGGATCGTATCGCGCGCCGACCTGCTGGAGGCGCTGACCCGCTGATGGAGTTCGCGACCCGCGCTGTCCACGCCGGCCTCGACCCGGACCCGACCTACCGCTCGGTGATCCCGGCAATCCATCAGACCTCGACCTACGCCCAGACGGCGGTCGGCGAGTTCGTCGAGGACTACGACTATGCGCGCTCGGCCAACCCGACCCGCGCTGCGCTCGAGCGCGCGCTGGGGGAGCTCGAGGGCGGCCACGCCGTCGCCTTCTCGAGTGGCCTCGCCGCCGCCCACGCCGTGATCACCCACATCTGCACGGTCGGCGATCACGTCGTGCTGCCCGCCGACCTCTACGGCGGCACCTACCGCCTCGTCGACAAGGTGTTCAAGCGGTGGGGGCTGCGCTACGACCTGGTTGACCAGACTGACCTCGGGGCGCTGGAGCGCGTCGTGAGCGAGCAGACGCGGCTGATCTGGGTCGAGTCTCCGACCAACCCGCTGCTCGGCGTGGTCGACATCGCGGCGGTGATAGCGCGCCGCCGCGGCGCCCTCGTCGTCGTCGACAACACCTTCGCGACGCCCGTCAACCAGCGGCCGCTTGAGCTCGGCGCCGACCTGGTCGTGCACTCCACCACGAAGTACCTCGGCGGGCACTCCGATGTCGTTGGCGGCGTCGCGATCGCGATCGACGCCGAGCTTGTGGACGGGCTGCGCTTCGTCCAAAACGCCGTCGGCGCCGTGCCTGGGCCGTTCGATTGCTTCCTCGTCCACCGCGGCCTGCGGACGCTCGCGCTGCGGATGGAGGCCCACGCGCGCGCGGCGGAGGCGGTCAGCGCCGCGCTGGCGACGATCCCCGGGGTCAGCGACGTGCGCTGGCCCGGGTTCTCCGGGATGGTGTGCTTCCGTCACGCCGACGCGCGCGGGATTGCGGAGCGCACGCGGCTGTTCACGCTCGCCGAGTCACTCGGCGGCGTCGAGTCGTTGATCGAGGTGCCTCAGGCGATGACCCACCAGTCGGTCGAGGGCTCCGCGGCGGCGGTGCCGGCGGACCTGGTGCGGCTGTCCTGCGGGATCGAGGCACCGGCCGACCTGATCGAGGACCTTCGAGCGGCGATAGCCGCCTCTGTGTAGCTGCGGCACGATGGTCCGTCGGCGGTCCCCTCGTTGAGCAGCTGCAGGTACTCGTCGCGAGCGTAGAGCCTTCCGCGAGCGAGAACGACGGTCACGGGAGAAGGTGGCTCGGCGGGGCGGCCGATGGTGGCCGATGAGTGGCGCCGCGATTGGGCCACGAAGCCCGTATCTCGTGGCCCAATGGCAGTCAAGTCGTTTGTAGTGGTGTAACGGTCCGAGCTCGTCGGTGATTGGGTTGGCGGCTCAGGCCGCGTTGAGTTCGATCACCTCCTTGTTCTCCGTGGTCAGTGACTTCCTCGGTCTGCGCAGCGGAGAGGATCAGGGTCATCGATTCGACGGAGAGGTAGCGGCGCTGGACGAGCCATTCGTCGTTCTGTTCGATCAGGAGCGCGCCGACGAGGCGGATCGCGGAGGCGTCGTTGGGGAAGATGCCGACGACGTCGGAGCGGCGGCCGATCTCTTTGTTGACGCGCTCGAGCGGGTTGGTGCGATCGCAGCTTGGTCCAGTGCTCGCGCGGGAACGCGTAGAACGCGATCAGGTCTTCCTCGGCTTCTTCGAGCAGCCGGCAGACCTTCGGCGCGATCGGCTCGAGGCGGCTGATGACGAGGGTCGCGCGGTCGCGGGCCTGGGCACGGTCCTCGGCGTTGAAGACCTCCCGCAGCGCGGCGGAGACCAGGCCGCGCTGGTCGCGGCGGCAGTGCGCGAGCATGTCGCGCACGAAGTGCACGGTGCAGCGCTGCCAGCTGCAGCCAAGGACCCGCTCGATCGCGGCCTTGAGCCCTTCGTGCTGGTCGGAGGCGGCGAGCTTGACGCCGCTCAGGCCTCGCTTCTTCAGCGAGCGCAGGAACTCGACCCAGAAGCTGCCCGACTCGACCTCGCCGATATCCAGCCCGATGATCTCCCGCACCCCGGACTCATGCACCGCGTAGGCGACGACCAGCGCCTTGGACACGACACGACCTTGGTCGCGGACCTTGACGTGCTTGGCGTCCAGCCACAGATACGGGTACGCGCCCTCCAACGGGCGCTGGCGGAACAGCTCGACCTGCTCGTCCAGGCCACGGCAGAGCGCTGAGACGCGGTCCTTGGTCATCCCCGCGATCCCGAGCTGCTCGACAAGCCGATCGACCTTCCTCGTCGAGACACCGTTCACGTAGGCCTCCATCACGACCGCAACGATCGCCTGCTCCGACCGCCGGCGCGGCTCAAGAAACGACGGGAAGTACGCCGGCCCCTGACGCTTCCTGGGGATCAGCAGCTCGATCTCGCCGACCCGGGTCTCCCAGTCCCGCGGCCGGTACCCGTTGCGATGCGTCACGCGCGGCATCGGAGACCTCGCCCAGCTCGGCGCCGACCTCGACCGAGATCTCGGCCTCCATCAGCTCACGCGCGACCATCGCGACCGCCTCACGCACGAAATCACCGTGCTCACCAGCCATCACCCGCGCAACGACATCAGCAGCCGTCATCCTTCGCCCTTCGGCCATCGTGGTGCTCCTTCTCATCGACTCCTGGAAGAGACGACGAGCTTGGACACCACGGTGGTCAGAACCACCCCAGCGCCGTTACACCACTTCTACCGACACGACCCCAATGGCCCGGG